>OZ255824.1:1390000-4588375 GCA_965277495.1 Acetobacteraceae bacterium
TAAACAGATTTAATGAGTCAATGAACAACCGCCTGAAGGCAGAAACCTGCCCGAACACGTCTCGTTCGGTGAAGGCGTATCTAAGCTCCAGGGCAGACCGTGTCAACGCCATGGCGGAATTACGTCAGTTCGATCTCACGCGCCGCAGCGGGCCGCAAAAACAGCATGTTAATGCCAAAGCTCAACGCCGACCACTATACCTATGGAATATAGACAAAGCTGGTATGCGTACCTGGCCAGGCACTCATGGCCTGGCCCGGCATCGAAGCAACCGGGCCAGAGCCTTAAGTCAGCCTGGGCTTTTAATCAGGCCGCTTCCGGCACCTGCTCGTTGATCAGCAGCCCATCCCGGGTTGCCGAAACCTCAACTGCCTGACCGTCCCGGATCGCGCCCTCCAGCAGCAACTGCGCCAACGGATTTTGCAAGCTGCGCTGGATCACCCGCTTCAGCGGGCGAGCCCCGTAAACCGGGTCATAGCCTTCCTCCGCCAGCCAATCGGTCGCACGCTGGTCGAGATGCAAGGTGATCTTGCGGTCCGCCAACATCGCACGCAGCCGGGCCATCTGGATGTCGACGATCACGGCCATGTCGCTGCGCTGCAGACGACGGAACAGCACGATCTCGTCGAGGCGGTTCAAGAACTCCGGCCGGAAATGCTCGCGCACGACACGCATGACCTGCGCCTGCGCCAACGCCGAGATCTCGCCGTCCGGCTGCGCCGCCAGCACGTCGCTGCCCAGGTTGCTGGTCAGGACGATGATGACGTTGCGGAAATCGACCGTCCGCCCCTGTCCGTCCGTCAGGCGCCCGTCGTCCAGGACCTGCAAAAGCACGTTGAAAACGTCCTCATGCGCCTTCTCGACCTCGTCGAACAGGATCACCTGATACGGACGCCGCCGGACCGCCTCGGTCAGCACCCCGCCCTCGTCATAGCCGACGTAGCCCGGCGGCGCGCCGATCAACCGGCTGACCGAATGCTTCTCCATGAACTCGCTCATGTCGATACGCACCATGGCGCGGTCGTCGTCGAACAGGAACGCCGCCAGCGCCTTGGTCAACTCGGTCTTGCCGACGCCGGTCGGACCCAGGAACAGGAAGCTGCCGATGGGCCGGTTGGGGTCCTGCAGGCCCGCCCGCGCCCGCCGCACCGCATTCGCGACGTGCTTCAGCGCTTCCTCCTGCCCGACCACCCGGCGGCGCAGTTCGTCCTCCATGCGCAGCAGCTTGGACCGCTCGCCCTCGAGCATCCGGTCGACCGGCACCCCGGTCCAGCGGGACACGACGGCGGCGATCTGCTCCTCGGTCACCGCCTCGTTCACGAGGCCGGCCGCCGGGCTTGCGCTGTCGTGCCCGCCGGCGATGCGGCGCTCGAGGTCCGGCACGGTCCCATATATCAGCTCGCTCGCGCGGGCGAGATCGCCACGGCGCCGCGCCGCCTCGATCTCACTGCGCGCATGATCCAACTGTTCCTTGAGCTTCTGCGTATCCGCGACCCGGTTCTTTTCGCTGCGCCAAGCCGTCGTCATCGTGTCAGATTTCTCGCCAAGCTCGGCGATCTCGCGCTCCAGCCGCTCCAGCCGCTCACGCGAGTTCGGATCGGTCTCCTTGCGCAGCGCCTCCCGCTCGATGCGCAACTGCATGAGGCGGCGGTCCAGTTCGTCCAGCGCCTCCGGCTTGCTGTCGACCGCCATGCGCAGGCGCGACGCCGCCTCGTCCACCAGGTCGATCGCCTTGTCCGGCAGGAAACGGTCGCTGATGTAGCGGTTGCTCAGCGTCGCCGCCGCCACCAATGCGCCATCGGTGATGCGCACGCCGTGATGCAGCTCGTACTTGTCCTTGATCCCGCGCAGGATGCTGATCGTGTCCTCGACACTGGGTTCGCCCACGAACACCGACTGGAAGCGCCGGGCCAACGCGGCGTCCTTCTCGATATACTTGCGGTATTCGTCGAGCGTTGTGGCGCCGACGCAATGCAGCGCACCGCGCGCCAATTCGGGCTTCAGCAGGTTGCTGGCGTCCATCGCGCCATCCGCCTTGCCGGCGCCGACCAGCGTGTGCATCTCGTCGATGAACAGCACGATCTCGCCCTCGGCCGACTCGATCTCCTTGAGCACCGCCTTCAACCGCTCTTCGAACTCGCCGCGGAACTTGGCCCCAGCCACCAGCGCGCCGAGGTCCAGCGCCATGACGCGCTTGTTGCGCAGGCTCTCCGGCACGTCGCCGTTGACGATGCGGAGCGCCAGGCCCTCGACGATCGCGGTCTTGCCGACGCCGGGCTCGCCGATCAGCACCGGGTTGTTCTTGGTGCGCCGGGCCAGGATCTGGATGGTGCGGCGAATTTCCTCGTCACGGCCGATCACCGGATCGAGCTTGCCGTCGCGGGCCAGGGCGGTCACGTCGCGAGCATACTTCTTCAAGGCGTCGAAGCCGGCCTCGGCGTTCGGGCCGTCCACCTTGCGGCCGCGCCGGATGTCGGCAACCGCCTTATCCAGCCCCTGCGGCGTCGCGCCGGAGCTGCGCAACGCACGCGCGGCCGGCGTGTCGCTCGCGGCGAGCGCCAGCAGCAAGCGGTCCTGGGCGACATACTCGTCCCCGGCCTTGGTCGCCGCCTGCTGCGCCGCGTCCAGCACGCGCACCAGGTCCGGCGTTGCCTGCGGCTGTCCGGCGCCGGCGCCCTGCACCTTCGGGATGCGCGCCACTTCGGCATCGACCGCCTGTTTGGCGATCTGCGGATTACCCGCCGCCGCCTTGATCAGCCCGGCGGCCGCGCCCTCCTCGTCGTCCAGCAGCGCCTTTAGCAGATGCTCCGGCGTCAAGCGCTGATTGAACTCGCGCAGCGCAATCGTCTGCGCCGCCTGCAGGAAGCCGCGCGCGCGTTCAGTGAATTTCTCGATGTCCATGTCCACGTCCCTTTCTCGAGGCAACGGGCACGTGCCGGCCCCTATGATCAGGCAGCCATCACGGGTCCTTGAGATTGCCAAATGGGGAGCGGAACGGTGGCACTCAAGCAGTTGGGGTCATGCAGGCGCGGCGACCCCGGCATGAACGAAGCCACCGTCAAACACGGCTACGCAGCCGCTTTTGGCCGGAAGCGCTGCATCGCGGCGTCCACCCGGCGCCGGATGCCGCCGATCCGCCCGACCGCTTTCAGCCGCCGATCGAGGAAGGCGAGGGTCGGCGCGTCGTCGTCGCTGCCATCGCCGAGCCAATACAGCAGCGTCGCGCCGTAAACCCCGGCAAGGATCGCGCGCTTGGTATACCAACTGAAATCGGCAGAGCCGTCGCCGGACGCATACCAAATCGTGTCCACGGTGCGCGCCGTGCACCGGACGGCGACGCCCGCATTCCCCGGCAGCGCCAAAACAGCCAAAGCACGGCGGACCGCGTCCTTATAGGGCCGGTTCTGCTCCAGCCGCAGCGCGATGACCGCCCTGACACGCTGGGAAAGCCGCAGGCTGGAGACGTCGGCGGCAACAGCGCCCTGCTCCATCCAACGGTCGCCGAGGTCGCAATAAGCCTCGATCAGGTCGGTGACGCCGCTGGGGAACAGCAGGTCCGCATCCGGCCCGGCGGCATCGCGCAACGCGGCCATCGTCCAGCCGTCGAACACGACATTCGGCAGCAGCGCCAAAATGGCGGCATCGCGCGCGGCGCTGCGTTCGGGAGGGTTGAGCATGGGGCGGTATCCTTTAGGGGGCGGCGCTGGCACGGGCCAGTTCCTCGTTGAAGCCGAACAGGCGGAAATCGGTCATGCGCATCGGATACAGGATGCCGTCCAAGTGGTCGTACTCGTGCTGCACCACGCCGGCATGGAAGCCGCTGGCGTCGGCCCCAACCGGGTTGCCGTCGGTATCCACGCCGCGGTAGCGCACGCGGACATGCCGCGGCACGGCGGCGCGCAGGCCCGGAATCGACAGGCAACCCTCCCACCGCAGCACCATGTCTTCCCCCAGCAGCTCGAGCTCTGGGTTGATCACGACGGTGTTGCCCATTTCGCCGTCGCCGTCGGCCTCCGTCGTGCGCCCCGGCGGCACGCGGAACACGAACAGGCGGAGCGGCGCGTGCACCTGGGGTGCCGCGAGGCCGGCGCCCTGCGCGTCCTGCATGGTTTCGATCATGTCGGCCACCAGGCGCCGGATCTCGGGCGCGCTGGGGTCGGCGACCGGCGCGGCGGGGGTCAGCAGCACGGGGTGGCCCATGCGGGCGATTTTCAGGATGGCCATGGCGTCCCTCGATGATCTCGGCTGGTCTGGGGTTGCGGCGGGTCTGCAATGCAGATGGGTTGGCAAAAGGCTTTGGCGAGGCGGCAAGACGGTGCTATAGGGCCGGCTTCCGTGGTCCATGCTAACCGGAAACCCTTTATCATGCCCAAGCCCGGGCGTGCCCCAGGCAAGAGGAGAAAGCGGCCAAGTGCAGGTTCTCGTTCGTGACAACAATGTCGATCAGGCGCTGAAAGCGCTCAAGAAAAAGATGCAGCGCGAGGGAGTGTTCCGCGAGATGAAGCTGCGGCGGCACTATGAGAAGCCGTCGGAGCGCCGGGCGCGCGAGGCCGCCGAGGCGGTGCGCCGCGCCCGCAAGATGGAGCGCAAGCGGCTGGAGCGTGAGGGGTTCTAACTTCGCTGTTCGCTGCCTGACCTGATCATGCCGTGGCCCAGGCTCCTGCCTGTCGGCCGCGGTTTGCATTTGGCTGCTTAGGTGCTGCTGCCTTCCACTCCGGTGTCACTGTCACGGCGACAGAATGGCGTAGCGGCTATGAGCCGCGGGCATCAATGTTCCTGAATAAGTGACTTAATCCGGCGGTGCAGCGCCGTTCGTGCTGCAATGCAGCAGGCGTTTCATTATTCTTGTGCACCGCCAAACTAATGCCTTTTTTGCGCGGTTAAAGGGTTCGGAGAAACCCTTAGGAGAAGCCCACCGATGCGTATCGCGCAAATTGCGCCGCTGCACGAGGCGGTCCCCCCGAAGCTTTATGGCGGGACAGAGCGTGTCGTCTCGTTCCTGACCGAAGAGCTGGTCGCGCAAGGCCACAATGTCACGCTGTTCGCCAGCGGCGACTCCGTCACTTCGGCAAAGCTCGAATCGGTCTGGCCGCGCGCGTTGCGCCTGGACCCCGGCATCCGCGACCCGATCGCCCCGCACATGCTCCTGATGGAGGCGGTGCGCCGGCAGGCGGACGAGTTCGACGTGCTGCATTTCCACATGGACTATTGGCCGTTCAGCCTGTTCGGCCGGCAGCGCACGCCGTTCGTCACCACCATGCATGGCCGGCTCGACCTCGCCGAGCTACAGCCAGTGTTTGACACGTTCCCGAACGCGCCGCTGGTGTCCATCAGCGACGCGCAGCGCCGCCCGTTGCCGCAGGCGCATTATGTCGCTACCGTGCATCACGGATTGCCGCACGGCCTGCTGACCCCGCAGCCGGGGCCGAAGGATTACCTGGCATTCCTGGGCCGGATCGCGCCGGAAAAGGGGCCGGACCGCGCCATACGCATCGCCCGTGCCTGCGGCATCCCGCTCAAGATGGCGGCCAAGGTGGACCGAACCGACCAGGTCTATTTCGACAGCGTCATCCGCCCGATGCTGGCCGGCGGCGGCGTGGAACTGGTCGGCGAGATCAACGACGACCAAAAGCCGGAGTTCCTGAGTGGCGCCATGGGCCTGCTGATGCCGATCGACTGGCCCGAGCCGTTCGGCCTCGTGATGATCGAGGCCATGGCTTGCGGCACCCCGGTCATCGCCTTTAACCGCGGTTCCGTGCCCGAGATCATCGAGGACGGCGTCAATGGCTATATTGTCGAGGATGAAACGGGCGCGATGGCGGCGGTCAACCGCCTGGCGAAGCTCTCCCGTGCCACGGTCCGCCAGCAGTTCGAGGAACGGTTCACGGCGCGGCGCATGGCCGAGGACTACGTAAGCATCTATCGCTCGCTGGCCGGCGAGGACCGGTCTGTGCTGCGCGCCATCCGTTGAGCGCGTGGGGCTGTCCGCGATCCGGACAGCCCCACGCAGGTGTTCAATACCGGTTGCGCGCATTGCCGGGACCAAACAACTGTCCTGCCGCATGCATCGTGGAAACATTCGCCATGTGCAGGTATGGCATGTTCGCCAAGCGTTGCAGGACCTGATCGCCGGTTTCGCTGAACACCGGGTGCCCGAGCAACATCACCGCTGCAGCTTGGTCCCCGGCTGCCAGGGCGTTGCCCGCACCCGCCAGATGGTCCACCACCGCCTGCGATGACGTGCCCGGCGTCACGCCAAGCGCCGCCCGCACCTCCCGGCGTCCCTCGAGCAACTGCTCCTTGGTCAGGGCGTCGATATTGGCCCAGCGCGGGCTTGTATAGAACTCGCCAGCGACATAATCCATCGACGCGGCGGCACGGGCAGCCTCGATCGGGCGGCCCCGGGTGCGTCCGCTATCGGCGAACGCCCATTGCGCCAGGTTCATGGCCGTCACGTCCGGGTCGAAGCCGCTGCCGAGCGCACCGGGCGAAAGCCGCGCCGTGTCCGGCACGAAGGGTTTCGGCCCTCCGGCGCAAGCCGCCGGCAGCAGGCATGTGGCCAAGAGCAACAGGCGACGAAGCATTCATTTTTCCCAGATGTCCGCCCCTCAGATGGGAATGCAAACCGGACAGCTAAGGGCCGCTGCAATTTCTTGGCTCACAGCTTGAGTGCGCCGAATGCCTACGTGCTCCTACGCTGGGCGCCAGTCCGGATGATGATGTGATATCGAAAGCTTTCGCGAGGCAGCGGCCGTTCCTGCACCGAATGCTAAAACAACCTGCCGCGCAGATTGAAGGGGCGAGCCGCCGCCACTCGCTCCGTCACCGCTGCCAGGTTACGGATGTAGATTGTATTCATCCCTGCCCGGTTGTATCCGTCCAGAGCGGTCAACACCCGCTTTGCAGCGTCGTATGCATGAGGTTCGAAGCCAAAACCGATGATTTCCCCGTGCACATCATCGTCACTGACACCATAACGCCCGCCTGACTCATTCAGTTCGATAATGAGCGCCTGAAGCTCCGGTTGCATAAGCGTCTCCCGCGCGCCACGCAGGATGCTTAGCTCGAAACCTTCAGCGTCCATTTTAATTAACCGGCAAGGAACTCCCGCCAACACAAGGTCAAGCCGGGCCACGCTGACCTCAACTGTGTCCAAGGCGGCTGCATCGGACACGATGTGGTTCAACCCTCCACGTTGGGACGTCATCCGTTCTACCCCGGACGCTTCGCCCAGTGCACAGCAATGACTTTGCACCAGCGATTCGATATTGTTCAAGCGCAAGTTCCGTTGCAGCTCCGCGTAGGTCTCGGGAACAGGCTCAAAGGCGATCGAGCGCGCCCCGGCCACGGCGCTCGCCAGCACGGTGTAGCCGCCAACATTCGAACCGACGTCGACGAAGGTGTCGCCTGGCCGTAGCAAATGAAGCAGGAACGCCTGCTCGGCAAAATCCCATAAGCCGCAAGTATAAACCAAAGTCGCGAAATTCTGACGGTCCGATAGGATCAGCCGGGCGTTCGCGACCAACGGCAAAACATATTCGGCGCCCATAATGCGATGGCCGAAGTTCCAGCGTAAATAGTCCAGCAGGGCACCGGATCGCCGCTGCATGTTGCTGGGATGACGGCTGATTTCGGCAAGGGTCTTTACATGTTCTGCAAACAACATACGGCCATGTTTAACAACCGTTGCTGAAAGATAACAAGCCCAATGTCAGACAGACGCTGGCTCGTCGATGCCAAGCATCAGGCGCAGGTTTTGCACCGCAGCGCCGGAAGCGCCTTTACCCAGGTTGTCGAGCCGCGCCACCAGCACCGCATGGCCATGGGCGTCATTGCCGGACACACGCAGCTCCATGCGGTCGGTGCCGTTCAGCGCGGTACTCTCCAGCGCACCGCCAGCCTCGGGCGGCAGCACCTGCACCAGCGGCTGGTTGCGATAACGGTCGGCAATGGCCGCGTGCAGGTCGAAAATGCGCGGGCGGCCCGGCAGGGTGTCGAGGTGCAACGGCACCGACACCAGCATGCCCTGGCGCGCATGCACGACGGACGGCACAAAGATCGGACGCCGGACAAGCCGCGCGTGGAGCTGAAGCTCCGGAATGTGCTTGTGCTCGAGCCCGAGGGCATACAGTTCGAACGCCGGGCCGCCGGCGGCCTCGTGCGCCTCGATCATGGCGCGCCCGCCGCCGGAGTAGCCGCTGACCGCATTGACCGAAATGGGATGATCCGGCGGCAGCAGCCCGGCATCCACCAACGGACGCAGCAGCGCAATGGCGCCGGTCGGATAGCAGCCGGGGTTGGCGACCCGCGCCGCCGCGGCAATGCGGGCGGGCTGCCCGGGCGAGAGTTCAGGGAAGCCATAGGCCCAGCCCGCGTCGCAGCGATGCGCCGTGCTGGCGTCCAGCAGCTTTGGCGCATCGTCGCCGAGGCTGGCCGCGAGCGCACTGCTCTCGCGCGCCGCCGCATCCGGCAAGCAAAGCACGACCAGGTCGACGGCGGCCATCAGGTCACGGCGCGCATTGGGGTCCTTGCGGTGCGCGGGATCGATGCTGCGGATCGCGACGCCGGGCATTACCGCCAGGCGCTCGCGGATGCCCAGCCCTGTCGTGCCGGCCTCTCCGTCGATGAATACGGTCGCGTCTGCCATGCTGATGCTCCTGCTGCTGATTGAGAGTTGCATAGGGCCAAAAAGCAAGGGGGGCGGCCCGATGCGGACCGCCCCCCTTGGACAAACTCGCCGGGTAGGTGATTACCGCTTGCTGAACTGGAAGCTTCGGCGGGCCTTGGCCTTGCCGTACTTCTTGCGCTCGACCACGCGGCTGTCGCGGGTCAGGAAACCCGCGAGCTTCAGCACGCCGCGCAAATCCGGCTCGTAATGCGTCAGCGCGCGGCTGATGCCATGGCGGACCGCGCCGGCCTGGCCGGACAAGCCGCCGCCGTTGCAGGTGCAGAACACGTCGAACTGATTGTAGCGGTCGGTGACCAGGAACGGCTGGGTGATCAGCATCCGTAGCACCGGGCGGGCGAAATATTGCGTGACGCGCTTGCCGTTGACGTTGATCTCGCCCTTGCCCGGCTTGATCCAAACCCGCGCGATCGCGTTCTTGCGCCGCCCGGTCGCATAGCTCCGGCCCAATGCGTCGCGCTTGGCCTCCCGCTTCGGCGCATCGCTGGTGATGATCGCGCTAGCGACGGCGAGGTCCTTGAGGTCCGCCAGCGTGCGGGTCGGCGCCTCGATTTCGGTATCGGACATGGTCAGTCCCTCGCGTTCTTGGTGTTCAGGGCAGCGACGTCCAGCGACTGCGGCTTCTGGCCGTCATGCGGATGCGCGCCGCCGGCATAGATGTGCAAATGCCGCATCTGCTGGCGCTGCAGCGGGCCGCGGGTGATCATGCGCTCGACGGCCTTTTCGATCACGCGCTCGGGGTGCTTGCTGTCAAGCCGCTGGCGTATGCTGCGGCCCTTGATCCCGCCGGGGTAGCCGGTGTGCTTATAGAAGATGCTCTGGTCGGCCTTGTTGCCGGTGACGCGCACCTTCTCGGCATTGACGACGACGATATTGTCGCCGCAATCGACATGCGGCGTGAACTGCGGCTTATGCTTGCCGCGCAGGCGCTGGGCGATGATCGAAGCCAGCCGTCCGAGCACAAGCCCGTCGGCGTCGATCAGGGTCCAGCCTTTGCTCACCTCGGCGGGCTTGAGCGAAAGGGTCGTCTTCATCGTATGTGTCCCAACTGGAATAATGCGCCGCCTATGCTCCGGAACCCAAGCGGGGTCAAGCATTTTAGGTTGTGGTAATCCCATACCACAGTTTTGCCGTTGCCGGGATGGGACGGTATGATGCTGAAATGCATGGCGCAATCCACGTCATAGGCGCAAGCGGGCGGTCCGGGACGGCGCTGTGCCGGTCGCTGTTGGCCGACGCCGTCCCCTATGTGCCCGTCGTGCGCAATGCCGCGCGCTGGGCTACCGCCGGGCTGCCCGGCGAGCCCAGGATCGCCGACCTCAAGCAGGCCAGCCTCGGCGCGGCACTGAGCGACGCGGCCTGCGTCGTGTCCTGCGCGCATGCCCGCCACATCCCCACCATCCTCGCCGCCGCGCCGCGGTACAGCCGTTTCGTGTTCCTCGGCAGCACGCGCAAGTTCACCCATTGGCCGGACGCCCATGCGCGGGGCGTGCTGGGCGGCGAGAGCCTGTTCCTCGCCTCTGGCCGGTCCGGCGTCTTGCTGCATCCCACGATGATCTACGGGGCAGCCGGCGAGGACAACGTGCAGCGACTCGCCGCCCTGCTGCGCCGCCTTCCCATCGTGCCGCTCCCCGGCGGCGGGCGCTCGCTGGTGCAGCCCATCCACCAATCCGACGTGACCCGGTGCCTGCGCGCCGCACTGGACGTGGACTGGGCGGGGCCGCAGACGATGGTGATCGCCGGGCCGGAGCCGGTGACTTATGCGGCGTTCGTCCGCGCTGTGGCGATCGCCGCCGGGCTGCGGCCCCCCCTGATCGTGCCGGTCGCGCCGTCCGTGCTGCGTGCGTTGTCGCCGTTGACGACGCTGCCGGGCCTGCCAAGGGTCCGCGGCGATGAACTGCGGCGCTTGCTGGAAGACAAGGCGTTCTCCATCGACGCGATGCAGTGCACGCTGCACGTCGACCCGATCCCGCTTGCCGCCGGCCTGGCGCTTACCTTTGCCAAAGCCGAACCTACTCCCGAAAGGCCCTGACATGCCCGTCGTCAACCGCATCGCCGATTTCCACGCCGACATGACGGAGTGGCGCCGCGACCTGCACCGCCACCCGGAACTGGGCCTGGAGGAGACGCGGACATCGGGCATCGTGCAGGAGCGGCTGCGCAGCTTCGGCGTGGACGAGGTGCACGCCGGGCTGGCCGGCACCGGCGTCGTCGGCGTGATCCACGGTTCGCAGCCCGCGAGCCCGGGCGGGCGCAGCGCCATCGGTCTCCGCGCCGACATGGACGCGCTGCCGATCCACGAGGAGACCGGCGCCGAGTGGGCCAGCCAAACGCCCGGCGTGATGCATGCCTGCGGCCATGACGGCCACACCGCCATGCTGCTGGGCGCCGCGCGCTATTTGGCCGAGACGCGCAACTTCGCCGGCACCGTCTATGTCATTTTCCAGCCCGCGGAGGAGAACAAGGGCGGCGGGCAAATAATGGTCGACCAAGGCCTGTTCGAGCAGTTCCCGATGCAGCAGGTTTACGGGATGCATAACTGGCCCAGCGTGCCGGCCGGGGTGTTCAAATGGCGGGACGGCCCGGTCATGGCCGCCGTCGCCGACATCGAGATCACCGTCACCGGACGCGGCGCGCATGGCGCACAGCCGCACAACGGGATCGACCCCATTGTCGTCAGCGCCGCGATCGTGCAGGCCCTGCAGAGCATCGTCGCCCGCAACGTGGAACCGACCTTGGCCGGGGTCGTGACCATCGGCAGCATCCAGGGCGGCCAGATCCACAACGTGATCCCCGAGACCGTCCGCATGCTCGGCACCGCCCGCTGGTTCATCCCGGCAGTCGGCGAAGTGCTGGAGGCTGGGGTCAAACGGCTGGCGAGCCATATCGCCGAGGGCTTCGGCGCCAAGGCCGAGGTCATGTTCAACCGCAAGTATCCGGCGACGGTGAACGACCCCGCCGCCATGGAGCTGGCCCGGCACGCGGCCGAGGCGGTGCAGGGCGTTGCCGGGGTCGAGCACATGGATTTGCCGACGATGGGCGGCGAGGATTTCAGCTTCATGCTAAACGCGAAACAGGGCGCCTACATCATGCTCGGCGCAGGCCGGGGCGCGGGCGACGCGATGGTGCATCATCCGAAATACGATTTTAACGATGCGATCCTGCCGGTCGGCGCATCGTATTGGGCCACGCTCGCGGAGCAGCTTTTGCCGCGGCGTTAATCCAGCCAGGGCAGCAGCCCAGCGAAGCGCGCCGCGTCGACGGTCCAGGCTTCGGTTTGCATGGCCTCGGTCCAGGCCTCGGCGTCCTGGGTGAAGATCCAATCGAACTCCAGGCCCATCAGCCGGGCGATGTCGTAATAGAATGGGTCGACGCGCCGGTTGGTGAACATGCTGACCCGCGCGCCCGGACGCATGAACACCGTGTTGGTCAGCGCCGCACCCATCGGCCCCAGCACGTGTTCGGCGCCATGGAACAGGCTGATCTGCTCGGGGAAGCTGAGCGCCGCCGGCTCAATGACATGGTAGCCCTGGGCGCGGGCCAGGTCCTCCAGCTCGGCCTGGTTGGCGATCGGGCGGGTCGCTCCGGCCGGACGCGTTATATAGAGCCGGCGCGGCAAGGTGGAGGCCGGCACGGCGGCGGCCAGCAGCGGCGCAAACTCGCGCAGGGTTTGCGACTTGCGGCGGTCATGCTGGGCGATCGGGCCGACCCACAACACCTCGTCGACCCGCAAGATCTGGTTGTTGAAACAGGTGACATGCTCGAACGCCAGGCCGAGCGCCTGGGCAGCGAACTGCACCGCCGGCAGGAACATCAGGCTGCACCACGGAAACAGCAGGGTGAACCGGTCGATCCCCATGTTCCGGATGTGCAGCAGCTTGGGCAGCACCTCGACCAGCATATGGCCGTAATTGTAATAGACGTCCTTGAAGATGTGGAAGATCGGCAGCGCGCTGCCCGCGTGGCGATGCACCTCGCCGCGCAGGATCTGCTGGCCGATCTCGGTGATCTCCGGACGGTCGGCCGCGCTTTGCTCGAAGTTGAAGGTGTCCGCCAGCGGCCGGGCCGGATACTGGATCAGGTAATGCCCGTGCACGACATGCACGTCCCGGATGCGGATCACATACTCGTCCGGGCAGGCGATGGTGGTGCGGACCAGCTCGTCCGGAAGCCAGGAGGCGATGTTGGGATCGCGGGTCCGGTAGTTGAACAGGCGCGGCGGACCCTGGGAAACGTAGGACCGGTTCGGAACCGTCAACGCGACATCGTGCGGCACCTCGGTATGGCGATAGAGGCGCATCGAGGGCAGCGCCGGGGACACGTCAGTTCCACTCGAAGGTGAACATCTCGTAGCCGAACAGCGTTGGCGTGAAGGCAAGCTGGCGGTTGTGCGCGTGCAGCGCCCGGGATTTGGCCAGATAGGGCAATGCAGCCGGGTCCTGCAGCGCGTCATGCACGTAGGCCAGCAAGGCCGGATGCGTGGCCCGATGGCACAGGAACAGCTTGTTGCCGGCCCAGGCGAACGGCGCCAGCGCAGTGCCGGGATTGCCGATGAAGTGGCGGCAGAGCGCTTCCATCACGCCGGGGGTCTGGGCGTTGAAGGCGTCGTCGGCCGCGATGATCGTCCGCTCGCCCAACAGCGTCTCCACCAGGGCCAAATCATGCGCCACGTCGGACGCCAGGTGCCCGGCGTCGACGCTGATGAAGCTGTAGCCGCCGGGGCAAAGCTCTTGCAACGCGGCGGCCCCGATATCGGCGGTGAACGCAATCAGCAGCGTCGGCGGCGCCGAGCGCGGCGCCATCGCCATGATGGTGGCCACGGCCGCATTGCGCGCATAGTCCTGGTCGGCTGGCGGAATCTGCTCGCCGATGCGGGACGTGAAGGCGTCGACCCCCACCACCGGCGCGCCGGTGCCCTGCGCCAGGCTGGCCAGCAGGCTCAGGTACTTGCCCTTGAACACGCCAAGCTCCAGCACCCCGGTCACGGCCCGCATCCCGCGCTGCCACTCGAACAGCCGCCGCGTGAGGTCGGCGGCCTCGTCGGACATCCAGCCCTCGATGCCGCGAAACGCCTCGAGCTTGATCTCGGGCGCGGCGGTCTTATGGCGCGCGACCAGGCAGGCGAACAGCGTCTCGGCCTGCCCGGCCCGCTCCGCCTCCAGTTCCATCCGCATGATCCCGTCGATCAGCGCGTTGTCGGCGTCGTTCTCGGGATCGAAGTTGTGCACGATGTCCAGCAGCACCTCGAACGACAGGCTCATGCCCATCGGGACGACGTCCACGTCGAGAAACTGGCGCATGACCGGGATGATCTCGGCCGACCGCGCCGCCTCGCTCGGGTCGTGCTGCAGGTAAAGCTCGATCGGGCGGCGCTGGATTTCGGTCTTGAGCACGCCGAAGCGGTCCAGCCGCTTTGCCTCCGGCAACGTGCCCAGCGCCTGGTTCATGGCCGCGAGCTGCGCGTCGGAATACTGCATGCGGGACGGGCCGATGTAGTCGCTGGCGAACAGCACGCCGTCCGGCTGCAGCGTGGCGGCGGCCTGGGCGAACAGGTGCTCCAGGTTCTCGATGTGGTGCAGGGCATGGCTGGCGTAGACGAAGTCATACTGGCGGCGGGGCATCCACCAGGTGTTGCCGTCCAGCAGATGGAAGCGCAGCGTGCGCAGGCCCTGCTCGCGCGCCTTGGCCTGCGCCGCGGCGATCGCGCCCTCGGCGACATCGAACGCATCGATGTGCTCGCAGGCGCCGGCCTCGATCAGCCCGAAGGCGAGGTCCCCGGCGCCGCAGCCGATCTCGAGCGCATGGCGCGCCGGACCCGGCATGCGCGCCCGCATCCACGAGAACGGGTCGAGGCCGCCAAGATACGTGTCATACAGCCCGGCCCGCAGCCGCGGGTGGTCGATCGCATACATCCAGGCTTCGCGGCCCGGGGCTTTGCGCTGTTCGAGGCAGGCGGTCCAGAATTCAGAGGTCTTGTCGGTGTCGCACGGCATAGGTGATCGTTGCACCGCCGGCGTCGCTTGTCAGCCCCGCAATGGCCAGTAACCTTAAGTTAGTCGTTGCTCGTAGTACTGGACCAGCCGGGTCGCCGGGAACAGCAGGATGAAATAGATCAACGCCACGACGGTATAGACTTCGAGCGGGCGGTAGGTGTCGGCGGTGATGAGCGTGCCCTGGTACAACAGGTCCGGCACCGCGATCGTGCTGACCAGCGAGGTGTTCTTGAGCTGGATGATCGACTGGTTCATGAACGGCGGCACCATGCGCCGGACCGCTTGCGGCAGCACCACGTGCCGCATCACCCCGGCCCAGCGCAGGCCGAGCGCCCTGGCGGCGTCCCACTGCCCGGCCTCGATCGAGACGATGCCGCCGCGGAAGATCTCGGCATAGAACGCGCCGGTATAGAGCGACAGCACGAGCGTCGCGGCCACGGCGGCGGGAAGCTGGATGTCGAGGATGACGGGCAGCGCGTAGTAGAACCACACGATCTGCACCAGCAGCGGGGTGCAGCGGAAAATCTCGATGAACCCGACCAGCGGCGCATTGACCCACCATAAGCGGGACAGCCGGCCCAGCCCCAGCGCCAGGCCGATCACCAGCCCCAAGGCGACCGTGCCGACGGTGTAGGCGAGCGTGTAGGCGATCCCGGTCCAGAACAGGTTCGAGTAGCGCAGCAGGAAGCCGAAGCTCCATTGGTAGCCCATCTGGCGCAGTTCCGGACGCTAGAACACCACCTCGGGCGGCACGTCGTCCCTGGCCACGCCGTTAAGCGCGAGCCCGGCCAGCAGCCAGTCGCGGATCTGCCCAACGCCGCG
Source organism: Acetobacteraceae bacterium (assembly GCA_965277495.1). Classification (GTDB taxonomy): domain Bacteria; phylum Pseudomonadota; class Alphaproteobacteria; order Acetobacterales; family Acetobacteraceae; genus CAHJXG01. The sequence goes on from OZ255824.1 coordinate 1,405,502, forward strand.
GTTGTAGTCGATCCAGGCATTCACGACGTCGAGGAAGCGCGTATCGGCCTCGCGCCGCACGCCGAAGTTGCTCGGCAGCGCCACCAGCGGGCCGGTCAGCATGTGATACGGGCCGAGCGACCGGTTGCGGGCGATGGTGCTCAGGCCCAACAAGGCGGCCATGATCAGCACGTCGGTGCGTCCGGATTGAAAGGCGAGCGTCGCCTCGTCGCGGGTCTTGAACCCGGTAATCTGCGCCTTCGGGGCATAGCGCCGCGCCGCGGTCTCGTGCAATGAGCCGATATCGCAGGCGATGCGCACATCGGGCGTGTCGATGTCGTCCCACGTCTTGGGATTGAAGCCCTTTTTCGCCAGGCAGCCATAGGGGTGGTTGATGAACGGACGGGTGAAGCCGATGGCCAATGCGCGTTGCGGCGTCGGCCCCAGCGCAAAGGCCAGGTCGATCTTGTTGGCCTGCAGGTCCAGCACGGAATTGGCGTAGGTGCTCTCGATGTATTCGAGCTTGGCGTCGAACACCTTGGCGATGTCGCGGGCGAACTCGATCGCGGCACCCTTCCACTCGCCGGTGGCCAGGTCCTTGGCGAAATAGGGCAGCTCTCCCGGAAGTGCAGCGATGCGTAGCGCCTTGGTGCGGTTGATGCGGTCGACCGTGCTCTCGGGGCCGGTTTGCGCCTGGGCCGGGGCGATGAACCCCGCCGGGATGACGATGGCGGCGGCGGCGAGGCTGCGGCGGGTCGGCCGGTTCATGCTGCTTTCCTATGTTCGCGAATGCGGCATGCAACAAGCATTCCGGTCATGCGCCAGGATTGAAGCACGCGACGCGCCTCGAGGCTAAAAGGAACTGCTGGGGCGAACGACGGGTCTCGAACCCGCGACATCCAAGACCACAACCTGGCGCTCTACCAACTGAGCTACGTCCGCCATAGCAGGCGCGGGGTTTACGGCTTTCAGCCCGCCGCCGTCAACCGTGCCATGCCGGTCCGCGCCTGGAAGTGCCGGGCCAGGCGCGTCACGGCCTCGTCAAGCAGCGCATCCCGCTTGCAAAAGGCGAACCGGGCGTAGTGGCCGGGCGCCTGGCCCTCGTAGAACGCCGACACGGGGATCGCCGTCACGCCGGCCTGTTCGGTGATGTGGCGGCAGAACGCCACGTCGTCGCCGGGAAAACCCATGCGGCTGAAATCGGCGGTGACGAAATAGCTCCCCATGGCGGGCAGCACGTTGAAGCCGATGCCGGCCAATCCCGCCGACAGCCGGTCCCGTTTCGCCGCCAGCGCCGCCGCAAGCCCGGCGAAGTACGCGTCGTCCTTGCCGAGACCCACCGCCACCGCGCGCTGCAGGTTGGGCGCCGTGGTGAAGGTCAGGTTCTGGTGCGCCTTGGCGACGATGGCCGCCAGCACGGCCGGGCCGGTGACATAGCCGACCTTCCAGCCGGTCAGGCTGAATGTCTTGCCGGCGCTGCCGACACGCAGGCAGCGGCCGCGCAGGCCCGGCAAGGTCATCAGCGGGATATGCCGCCAGCCGTCATAGGTCAGGTGCTCATACACCTCGTCGCACACCGCGTAGGCGTCATGCTTCGCCAGCAGGCCGGCGATGAAGGCGAGCTCGGCGGCGGTGAACACCTTGCCATTGGGATTCATCGGCGTGTTCAGCAGGATGGCCTTGGTTTTCGGGCCAAAGGCGGCGGCGAGCTCGGCGCGCGGCAGCTCCCATTTCGGCGGCATCAGGCGCACGAGCCGCGGCACGGCGCCCAGCATGCGGACGACGGGAAGGTAGGTGTCATACAGCGGCTCGATCAGCACGACCTCGTCGCCGGGGTTCAGCAGCGCCATCAGGCAGGCGGTGATGGCCTCGGTGGCGCCGGAGGTGACGACGACCTCGGTGGCGCCGTCGATCTCGAGGCCGTAGAACCGCTGGTTGGCCCGGGCCACCGCCTCGCGCAGTTCCGGCACGCCGGTCAGCGGCGGATACTGGTTGCGCCCGTCCCGGAGCGCGTCGGCCGCGGCCTGGATGACGTCGTCCGGGCCGTCGGTGTCCGGAAAGCCTTGGCCAAGGTTGATCGCCTCATGCTGGGTGGCGAGGGCAGACATCACGGTGAACACCGTGGTTCCCATGGCGGACAGCATTTGGTTGGCGGGTTTCAAGGGTCGGGCCTCCGGGATTAGGGCGTGATGGGCGATTATGGGTCCAATCGGATGGGGCTTCAACGTGCGCTTATTTTGGATGCCCAGATTTTGGGCAGCTTTGCCAGGCCATGCCTGGTTCGGACGCCATCCCGTGGCGTGCTTCGGCGGCAAACGGCGGATTGCCCGCTGGCACGCCGCGTGCAAACCTGCCCAGCCGTCCCCCCAGCCGGACGGCCTATGCATCAGGGGAGGATGCCGGGTTGACGGCCCGGCGCGACGAACATGAAGAAGATCGAAGCGGTGATCAAACCATTCAAGCTCGACGAAGTGAAGGAGGCGCTGCACGAGGTAGGGCTGCAGGGGATAACGGTGGTCGAGGCCAAGGGCTTTGGCCGCCAAAAGGGCCATACGGAGCTGTATCGAGGCGCCGAGTACGTGGTGGATTTCCTGCCCAAGGTGAAGATCGAGGTCATCTGCGAGGATGACGTGCTGGAGCGCGCCGTCGAGGCGATCGTCAACGCCGCCCGCACCGGACGGATCGGCGACGGCAAGATCTTCGTCAGCACCGTCGAGGAGGTCATCCGGATACGCACGGGGGAGCGTGGCCGCGACGCAATATGACCTTCGTCCAGGGCGCGCTATCCGCAAGCGCCGCCTTTGGCTAAACGAGCATCCGAACGGGCCGCGTGGTGTGGCCTGCTGAACCAAGGAATAGAGAATCAGGATGGCAATGGAGCCTAATTCGCCCGAGACGGAACCAGCGGCGGGCAGTGTCGCCCACGTCATGGAGATGATGCGCGAGAACTCCGTCGAATACGTGGACCTGCGGTTCACCGATCCGCGCGGCAAGTGGCAGCACACGGCGCAGCACATCTCGACGATCGACGAGGACGCGTTCCGCGACGGCATCATGTTCGACGGCAGTTCGATCGCCGGCTGGAAGGCGATCAACGAGAGCGACATGATCCTGATGCCCGATCCGGCCACGGCGGTCATGGACCCGTTCGCCGCCAAGCCGAGCCTGATTCTGTTTTGCGACATCTTCGAGCCCAGCACCGGCCAGCCCTACGCCCGCGACCCGCGCTCCACGGCGAAAAAGGCGCAGGCCTACGTCGAGAGCAGCGGCATCGGCGATACCGTCATGGTGGGCGCGGAGGCCGAATTCTTCATCTTTGACAGCGTGCGTTTCGGCGTGGGACCCAACTTCAGCACGGCGCAGGTCGACAGCGTCGAAGGCCCCGGCGCCAACATGAAAGACTACCCCGAGGGCAACATGGGCCACCGCCCGGTCGTCAAGGGCGGCTATTTCCCAGTGCCGCCGGTGGACACCGAGAGCGACCTGCGCGCCGAAATGCTGTCCAGCATGGGCGAGATGGGCCTGCCGATCGAGAAGCACCATCACGAGGTGGCACAGAGCCAGCACGAGCTCGGCACCAAGTTCGGCACCCTGCTGACGATGGCCGACCAGATGCAGATCTATAAGTACTGCGTCCACAACGTAGCGCACAGCTATGGCAAGACCGCCACGTTCATGCCGAAGCCGATCTATGGCGACAACGGATCGGGCATGCACACGCACCAGAGCATCTGGAAGGGCGGCAAGCCGATGTTCGCCGGCAACGGCTATGCCGACCTGTCCGAGATGTGCCTGCACTTCATCGGCGGCATCATCAAGCACGCCAAGGCCTGCAACGCCTTCACCAACCCGAGCACCAATTCCTATAAGCGGCTGATCCCCGGGTTCGAGGCGCCGGTGCTGCTCGCATACTCCGCCCGCAACCGCTCGGCGTCGTGCCGCATCCCCTACACCACCAGCCCGAAGGCGAAGCGCGTCGAAATCCGGTTCCCGGATGCAGCGGCGAACCCGTACCTTGCGTTCTCGGCACTGCTGATGGCCGGGCTCGACGGGATCAAGAACAAGATCCATCCCGGCGACCCCATGGACAAGGACCTGTACGACCTGCCGCCCGAGGAGCTGAAGGGCATCCCGACCGTCTGCGGCAGCCTGCGCGAGGCCCTGGGAGCGCTGGAGGCGGACCATGAGTTCCTGCTGGCCGGCGACGTGTTCAGCAGCGACCAGATCAGCAGCTACATCGAGCTGAAATGGTCCGAGGTGTATCGCTTCGAGCATACGCCGCACCCGGTCGAGTTCGAGATGTACTACTCGGTCTAACAGCCCGGTTCTAAAGCCGATTTGGGCGTTTAATGCCCGTTGAAAAAGCGCGCCCGGTCCTAGGCCGGGCGCGTTTTTGCGTGTTGGGGTGGCGGCTGCCGCTGCGCAGTGTCACTCTGCCGCAACGGTTGCCTGCACAATTTTTGGCCTGGCGTTTTTACGCTAAACCACATTTCCAAAGCGGCATGGGTTGTGCAGGGTATTTTGCATGCAACAGAATCATTCGACTGCTCGCCGGACCGTGCGCCACCCATTCACCGCCGCCGCTGCATTGTTGCTGGCAAGTTCCGGCCTCAGCGGCGCGGCCTATGCCCAGGCGACTCCGCCGCAACAAACGGAGATGCCGGGCAACCCGGCTACGGCCCCGGCAGCAGCCGACAAACCTTATACGGCGCCGGCCAACTTCAAGGAATGGTCGAGCAGCATAAAGCTTGGTTTCCAAGCCGACGCCGGGATCACGGGCAATCCCGCCTCCCCGGCCAATAACCGCAACTTCGGGCGGCTGTTCGACGACCTTCCGAACCGCCCGATCCTGAACCAGCTCCTCGCGACCGTCGAGCGCGACGTGGACCCGAAGGCGACCAGCCCGGACGTCGGCTTCAAGCTGCAACTGATGTATGGTTCGGACGCCCGCATCATCCACGTGCTTGGGGTGTTCGACCAGCTCATCCACAACCGCAACCAGCTTGCCATTTCTGAGGCCAACATCTCGGTGCGCCTCCCCGACATCTTTGCGAACGGATTGGATATCAAGGCGGGCATCTATCCAACGCCGCTCGGGGTGGAGCTGATCGATCCCAAGACCAACGCGTTCTATTCGCACTCCTACATCTTCAACTACGGCCTGCCGTTCGAGCATATCGGCGCGTTGGCAACGGCGCACGTGTCGGACCTCATCGACCTGTATCTCGGCATCGACGCGGGAACGAACGTCGCGATCGGCTATGGCACCGGCGACAACAACAACCGGCCCGGCGGCATCGCTGGCATCGGCTTCAACATGATGGACGGCAAGTTGACGGTCCTGGCGCTAAGCCACATGGGACCCGAGGACTCGAAACGCAACACGCCATTCGCCAACAGCGCGATGCGTTACTACAACGACCTGGCGGTAACCTGGAAAGCGACCGACAAGCTGACATTCACCACCGAAGTCAACTATGTGCGTGAGGACGGCTTCCGGGCCGAGGCCTATGGCATCGCCCAATACGTGGCCTATGCTTTGTCCGACAGCGTTATATTGAACGGACGGGCGGAGGTGTACCGCGACAACAACAACTTCTTCGTCTCGACTCCGCAGGGCAACCTCGATTACGTCGCCGCCGAACGCGGCACGCCCAGCAACTTCATCACCGCACAGAAGCCGACGACGTATAGCGAGTTCACCGCCGGCCTGGTTTACAAGCCAAGCTGGACGCCGTCGCAGCTCAGCACGCTGCTGGTGCGGCCCGAGGTTCGGTATGACCGGACGCTGAACAACTCGCGCGTCTTCAACGACGGCAAGGACCGCGGCGCCGTGACCCTCGCGGCCGACATCATCCTCGGTTTCTAGCCGGAACGTCCGGCCTCTCCCGTCCTGCGGACGATGCGGGAGGTCGCGCTCTATCCGGCCGTCAAGCGGTTCCTGGCGGCCCGCGGCTTCGAGGTAAAAGGCGAAGTCGGCGGCTGCGATGTCGTGGGAGTGCGCGAGGGCGAGCCAGCCATCCTGGTCATCTTGGAGATGAAGCTCGGCTTCACCCTGGAACTGGTGCTGCAGGGGGTGGACCGGCTCGCATCCGCCAATGAGGTTTGGCTCGCGGTCCGTGCCACCCGGCATGGCCGCGACCGCGACCGGCGCGCCCGCACGTTGTGCCGGCTGCTCGGCTTCGGCCTGCTCGCAGTGCATGCAGCGCGCGGCGACGTGGAGGTGCTTGCCGAACCCGAGCCCTACCGTCCCCGCGCCAACCTGCGCCGCCGCCGCCGCTTGCTGGCCGAACACCGGGCGCGGAACGGCGACCCTTCGCCGGGCGGCACACGGGGCGAGCCGATCGTGACGGCCTATCGGCAGGAGGCGCTGGCCTGCGCGACCGGGCTCATGGCGGGGCCGCGGCGTCCACGCGACCTGGTTGCGGTCGCCCCCCGCGCCGGTTCGATCCTGCTGCGCGACGTATACGGCTGGTTTACCCGTGTCGAGCGCGGGGTCTATGGCCTCAACGCAACCGGCAAGGCGGCCTTGGTGCGATGGGGGGCCGGCTAGGGCGTCTTTTGCGCCGTATCCAGAATGCGCGTCCACTCGCCGCTTGCTGCCTCGTCCGCCAGCCAGCCGTTCACCGCATGGACCAGGTCAGGGTCGTTGGGTAGCAGATAGGCCTTTTCGAGCCGGGTGAACGGGGCCGCGACGTGGGTCGGGCATAGTTCCGGGTGGATGAACGCCTGGTGGTCGGCCTCGATCCCGTCGGTCACCATGATATCGGCGCGCCCGGCGATGATTTCGTCGAACACCGTAGCGTTGTCGGGGTGGACGGCCAATGCCGCGCGCTTGATGTTGGCGCGGGCGAAATCCTGGTTGGTGCCGCCGGGGTTCACGACGACGCGGACCCCGGGCTGGTCAATCGCCTCGACGCTGGTGAAGCGGTCCTGGTCGGCGCAACGGGCCACCGGGCGCTTGCCATCGACGTAGGTGACGGCGGAGAACGTGCCCCGCGCGGCCCGGGCGGGGTTCACGGACACGCCGCCCATGGCGACGTCGAATTTGCCCGCTGTGAAGTCGTCAAGCAGGGCTGCCCAGGTCGTGGGCACCAGTTCGAGCTTCACGCCGAGCCGTGCCGCCAAGCTTGCGGCCATGACGATGTCAGCGCCGGCATAGCGTCCGTCCGGCTGGCGAAAGGAGAACGGCTTGTAGTCCCCGGTCGTCCCGACCCGAAGCGTGCCGCTCCTGTGGATCGCATCCAACGCCTCCCCGCCGAAAGCGGGCGTCGCGCAGCATAGGGCAAGGATGACGCCAGCGACGCGACGGCGATTGGACATGCATTCCCCGGGACACAGAACGAACCATGGCGCGCCCTGAGGGATTCGAACCCCCGACATGCGGATTAGAAGGCCGCCGCTCTATCCAACTGAGCTAAGGGCGCGTCGCCACGGGCTTAGAGCTATATGGCTAATGCGTCCAGTTTTCGGCGCGGCCGTAACGGAAGTTGTCGGCATAGGCTTTCGGCTTGATCGGACGGGCCGCCGGCGGCACTTCGAGGTCGTAGGCGACGCCCTTCTTCTCGGCAAATGCGACCGCATCGGCCGAGCTGTCGAAACGCAGCCGCACCTGGCCCAGCGTGTCGCTGCTGCCCCACCAGCCCATCAGCGGATCGTTCTTCTCGCGCTCGGTCGGCTGGTATTCCAGCACCCAGTTGCCGGCGCCGTTCTGGCCGGATTGGGTAGCGGTCTTCGGGCGCTGGAAGATGCGGGCACGCATGGAATGATCCCTTGATGTGATCAGCCGGGAATGTCGTTGGTCGGGGCGCCCGGACTCGAACCGGGGGCCTCTTGTACCCAAAACAAGCGCGCTACCAGGCTGCGCCACGCCCCGGACCAGACGGCAACCTAGGTTCCAGGCCGCAATTACGCAAGGTCGGCGCAACCGGGCACACCGGGCCAGCCGCTACGGCGCGTTGCCGAAAATTCGGCTCTGCACCTTGTCGCCGACGCGGATGTCCAGGCGCTTCGCCGTGCCAGCCGCAAGTTCCAGCGTCGCACGGACGGGTCCGCGGCTCTCGATGACGGCAAGGCTGCCGGGCACGGTGTCCTCGGCGATGCGGCGGACCGTGCCGTCGGCGTTGATGAACAGCATGTCGAGTGGGCTGATGGTGTTGCGCATCCACATGTTGCTGTCGCGCGGCCTGCCCCAGTCGAACAGCATGCCGCCGTCCGCGGGCACGCTGGGGCGGAACATCAGGCCGGTCGTCTGCTGCGCCTCGTTCAGCGCCATCTCGACCTGGAAATCGTGCTGCTTGCCGTCCCGGGTGACGATCGTCAGCGGCTCTTTCGGCAGTTCGGGCTGCGCGGCGGTTTGAGCCTGAGCGACCAGGGGGGCGACCAGGGGCATCATCAGCAAGAGGGTCAGCAGGATACGGCTAATCATGCAACGGGCTCCGAAAGCGCCTCGATGGCGAGTTGTTTCACCTGGCCGCGCACCGGACCGGGCCGTGCGGCGTCCCGGATGGTGGTGAACCAGTGCTCGGGCGGGTTGCGCCCGGCGGCACGATTATAGGTCAGCGCGCGCAGCACCGCTTCGGCTGCAGGGGTCGTTCGGTCCGGGATGGGGAAGTCGTTCAGCGTGGCCCATACCCCGGCCCAGCAGCGTCCGACCGTATAGGGATTGTAGCCGCCGCCGCCAGTCACGATCAGCCGGGGCGCCCGGTCGCGGATGGCGTCGACCACGGCCCAGTGCGCGTTGTTCGACAAGGACAGGCGGGCCAACGGGTCCTCCTCCAGCGCATCGGCGCCGCATTGCAGGAAAATCGCCTGCGGACGGTGCGCGGCAATCAACGGCAGGATGGCGTGGTGCAGCAGCCAGTCCATCTCGCTGTCGTTGAAGCCCTGGGGCACCGGCAGGTTGCGCGCAACGCCGCCGGCGCGGTCGGACGCCAGCCCGGTGAACGGCCAGCGCTTGGCCTCGTGCACACTGATGGTCAGCACGCGCGGGTCGTCGTGGAACGCGTCCTGCACGCCGTCGCCATGGTGGGCGTCGATGTCGAGGTAGACGATGCGGTCGAGTCCCTGGTCGAGCCAGGCGAGGATGCCCAGCACCGGGTCGTTCAAATAGCAGAACCCGCTGGCGCGGTCGGGACGGCCATGATGCGTGCCGCCGCCGGGGCAATGCACGACGCCGCCGTCGGCCGTGAGTGCCGCGGACAGCATGACCCCGCCGGCCGACGTCATCGGGCGGCGGAAAATTTCTGGGTAGACCGGGTTGCCCTCCGCTCCAATGCGGTAGCGCGCGCGGTCGTCGTCCGACACGCCCTGCGTGGCCTCGGCCCGCGCGAGGGCGGCGACGTAGTCCGGGGCGTGGAACCGGGTGACAGCGTCCACGTCGGCCATCGGCGCCGTGACGAACGCCGCATCCGGCAGCCAGCCCATCGCCCGGCACAGATCGGTGCAGGTGGTGACCCGCGGGATCGCCAGCGGATGGGTTGGGCCGTAGGTCGACCGGCGGTAGATCTCGCTGCCCACATAGATCGGACGCGGAAGCGGGCCTGGACGCCGCCGCGGGTCGTGCAGCACGCTCAATCCCGTTGCGGCATGCCGTGCGGGACGACGGTGCTGATGATGCTCTGGTCCAGCGCCTCGTAGCCGGCGTAGTCGATCGTGGCATACAGCTCTGCCCGGGTCTGCATCTGGTCGATCGCGTTCTGCGTGCCGCCGTCGCGGCGTATGGCGGCATACAGCCGCTCCGAAGCCTTCGCCGCGACGCGCATCGAGCTCACCGGCCAGATGACCATCCGGTATCCCATGGCCTCGAACTCGGCGGCGGTGAAGAACGGCGTGCGGCCGAACTCCGTCATGTTGGCGAGCAGCGGCACCCCCGGCATACGGGCGGCGAACTCGCGGAACATCTCGGCGGAGTGCAGCGCTTCGGGGAAGATCGCGTCGGCGCCGGCCTCGACATACAGCTTGGCGCGGGCGACGGCGCCGTCCATGCCCTCGCTGGCGGCGGCGTCGGTGCGGGCCAGGATATACAGGTGCCGCCGGGCCTTGCGGGCGGCGGCGACCTTGGCGGCCATGTCGTGCGCGTCCGCGAGCCGCTTGTCGTTCAAGTGGCCGCATTTTTTCGGCAACAACTGGTCCTCGATGTGCACGGCGGCGGCGCCGGCGTCCTCGAAGCTGCGGACCATGCTCATGACGTTCAGCGCCTCGCCATAGCCGGTGTCGCCGTCGACCAGCACCGGCAAGGCGCTGGACCGGGCGACCTGGCGGACGAAGAAGCAGACGTCCTCGACGGTGATCATGCCGAGGTCCGGCAACCCCATGCTGGCCGTCATCGCAGCGCCTGACAGGTAAACCGACTCGAACCCGGCGGCCTTTGCCTGCAGGGCCGCCATGCCGTTATGGGCGCCGGGTATCTGCACGATGCCGCCACGCTCGATCAACGCGCGAAAACGGTCCCCTGCGGACCCGGTGGGAACATCGCCGGCGACCAAATACGACATGGGGCAGCTCCAGGAACTCGAAGGTTGAGCGTGGTTTACCAGGTCCGCGCGAGAACGTCAGGTGGGGCTTGGTTGCACGCCCGCCACCCTGCCAGTAACGTCCGGCGCACTGAGTGGGGTAATCAAATGGACATGACAGGCGAGCGGCGCATTCCCGCAACTCGGCAGAAAGTATGGGACGCGCTGAACGACCCTGCGGTGCTGCGGGTGTGCATTCCAGGCTGCGAGAGTTTGGAAAAGACCTCCGATACCGACCTGAAGGCGACGGCGGCGGTCAAGATCGGCCCGATCGCCACGCGCTTCACCGGCAAGGTGCAGTTGACCGACCTCGATCCGCCCAACAGCTACCGCATCAGCGGCGAGGGCCAGGGCGGCGTGGCCGGGTTCGCCAAGGGCGGGGCCAACGTGCGGCTGTCCGACGACGGCGCCGGCACGCTGCTGCAATATGACGTGAAGGCGCAGGTCGGCGGCAAGATCGCCCAGCTCGGCGCCCGGCTGATCGACGCCACCAGCAAGCAGATGGCGGACATGTTCTTCGACCGCTTCACCGCAGAGGTCGCCAGCCCTGCCCCCGTTGCTGCCGTCGCAGGTGCCCCGGCCATGGCGGATGCTCCGGCCTACGCTGCGGCCCCGGCCTATGCGGCGGCCCACGCCCCCGGCCGTACGGCGGACGATGCAGCGCTGGCCGACAGCGTCGCGAGGCCCATTGGACCTGGCGAGGCGCCGGAAATGCAGCCGCCGATGCACCTGCCGATGCGGACGCCCGCTGCGCTCAGCATTTTCTCGATGATCCCCGAACGGCCCTTCGGCTTCCACCGCATCGCCTTCGTCGGCGCAGCGCTCTATCTAATCATCTTCATTATGATCTTTAAAAGTTACGTCTTTGGATGACGGCCACGTGGCCGGGGCGCTGCCCGGATCAGTGACCGAGACCGCAGCGCTGCTCGCGGCCGGCGGCTACATCGCCGACCGCAGCCTGGCGACGACGGTGCATCTTGCGCTTGCCATGCGGCGTCCATTGTTCCTGGAGGGCGAGCCGGGCACCGGGAAGACCGAGATCGCCAAGGTGCTGGCGACCGGGCTGGGGCGGCGGCTGGTGCGGCTGCAATGCTATGACGGCATGGACCTCTCGGCGGCGGCGTATGAATGGGACCATGCGCGCCAGTTGATGGCGATCCGCCTGGCCGAGGCCGGCGGCGACCGCAACCAGGATCGCCTGGCCGAGAGCATCTTCTCCCGCCCCTATTTGCAGGCCCGGCCGCTGCTGTCGGCCATTGACCCCGACCTGCCGCCCGCCGTGCTGCTGATCGACGAGCTGGACCGCGCCGACGAGCCGTTCGAGGCGTTCCTGCTGGAGTTGCTGGCCGACTTCCAGATCACCGTCCCGGAATACGGCACCGTGCGCGCCCTGGTGCCCCCGGTGGTCGTGCTGACCAGCAATCGGACGCGGGAGGTGCACGACGCCATCCGCCGCCGCTGCCTGTATCAATGGGTGGATTACCCGACAGCCACGCGGGAACGCGCGATCCTGGCGGCAAAGGCGCCGGGCCTGCCGTATCGCTTGTCGCTGGAGGTCGTGGCCTTCGTGCAGCGCCTGCGCACCACCGACCTGTTCAAGCTGCCCGGTGTCGCCGAGACCATCGATTGGGCCGCCGCGCTGCAGTACTTGGACCAGCAGGAATTGAGCGCCGAGTCGGTCGACGAGACGCTTGGGGTATTGCTAAAATACCAGGATGACATAGCGAAAGTCCGCGGCGCAGAGGCGGCCCGGCTGATCGCGGAGGCCCAGTCGGGAACCCAGGCGCCGGTATGACGGACGCGCCCAGCGCCAATACGGACGGCAAGCTCGGCGTCAACGTGATGCATTTCGCGCGGCTGCTGCGCCGGGCCGGGCTGCCGGTCGGCCCCGCCGAGGTGATCGCCGCCGGGCAGGCGCTCGAGTTGATCGAGCTCGATGACCGCACGCAGGCGCAGGCGGCGTTGCGCAGCCTGATGGTGCACCGGCACGAGCATATGGAGCTGTTCGACCACGCATTCGACCTGTTCTGGCGCGATCCGAACGCGGCACAGCAGGCCGCCGCCCTCGCCCTGCTGGACGGCAGCCCGCCCAAGGACGACCAGCGCCCGGAGCCCGGAGCCCGGCGCATCGCCGAGGCTATGGCCCCGCCCCGTCCCCGTCCGCCGAAACCCGAAGACGCGCCGCCCGAACTCGACGCCGTCATGACCGTGAGCGAGCGGGAGCAACTCCGCAGCATGGACATCGAGCAGATGAGCGCCGAGCAGGTCGGGCGCGCGAAGGCGGAAATCCGGCGGCTGACGCTGCCGCTCGACCTGCGCCGCACCCGGCGGCTGCGTCCGGACTCGCACGGGCCAAAGATCGACCTCGCGGCGACGCTGCGGCGCAGCCTGCGGCGCGGGGGCGAGATGGTCGACCTGTCCCGCAGCGCCCGCGTGGTCCGTCCGCCCCCGCTTGTCGTCCTATGCGACATCTCCGGCAGCATGGCCCGCTACGCCCAGGTCCTGCTGCATTTCCTGCACGCGGTGGCCAACGACCGCGACCGGGTTCACGTGTTCCTGTTCGGCACGCGGCTGTCCAACATCACGCGCCAACTGCGCTTCCGTGACCCCGAGGTCGCGTTCCAGATGGTGTCGCACGCGGTGCCCGACTGGTCCGGCGGCACCCGGATCGGCGAGGCGCTGGCCGAGTTCAACCAGCGCTGGTCCCGGCGCGTGCTGGCCCAGGGCGCCGTCGTGCTGCTGGTGACGGACGGGCTAGACCGCGACGGCGCCGTGGGCCTGGCCGAGAACATGGACCGGCTGCACCGCTCCTGCCGCCGGCTGATCTGGCTCAATCCCCTGTTGCGGTGGGACGGGTTCCAGCCCAAATCCAGTGGCATCAGGGCGATGCTGCCGCATGTTGACGAGTTTCGGACGGTCCACAGCCTCGACAGCCTACGCGCGCTGGTGGACCTGCTGTCCCGCCCGGCGCCGCCGCGCGGGCGGGCACTTGAATGGAGGGCCGCATGAGCGAGCCAGGAAACATGCCGGAAGACGTGCTGGGCACCGCCGTCGCGTGGTCAAAGGCCGGCGAGCAGGTGGCGATCGCGACCGTGACGGAGACCTGGGGCAGCTCCCCCCGTCCGCCCGGCAGCCAGATGGCGGTGACGGCGAGTGGACGCATGGCCGGGTCGGTCAGCGGCGGCTGCATCGAGGGCGCGGTGGCGGACGCGGCGAAGCGCACGATGGAGACCGGCACGCCGCAGTTGCTGGACTTCGGCGTGACCAACGAGCGCGCCTGGGAGGTGGGCTTGGCCTGTGGCGGCAAGCTGAAGGTGTTCGTCGAGCGACTCGGATGAGTGAGCGCCTGGGATGAGGCTCGACCTGCTGGCCCGGCTCGAGCAGGCCCGGGCAGCGCAAACCCCCGTCGTGCTGGCGACCCGGCTGCCCTCCGGCGAGCAATTCCTGCTGCCCGACCCCGAAGCGCCGCCCGGTCTGGCAGCGGCGGCTGACGCGGCACTGCAGGCAGACAGCAGCCGGACGGCCGAGGCGGATGGGGCGCAGTGGTTCCTGCACGCCTACAACCCGCCGCTTCGCCTGGTGGTGGTCGGCGCCGTGCATATCGCGCAGGCGCTGGTGCCGATGGCGGCCGGCCTGGGTTATGGGGTGACGGTGGCCGACCCGCGCCGGGCATTTGCCAGCGACGAGCGGTTCCCCGGCGTGGTGGTCAGCACCGCCTGGCCGGACGAGGCCATGGACGCGCTGCGGCCAGACAGTCGGACCGCCATCGTGACCCTGACGCACGACCCGAAGCTCGACGACCCGGCGCTGGACCGGGCGCTGCGGTCGCAGTCGTTCTATATCGGGGCGCTTGGGTCACGGAAGACCCATGCCGCCCGGTTGGGACGGCTGCGGGAACTCGGACATGACGATGCCGCATTGGCACGGATTCGCGGGCCGGTCGGTCTCGACATCGGCGCGGTGACGGCGGGGGAGATCGCGCTGTCGATCCTGGCGCAGATCGTGGCGGTCCGGCGCAAGGCGGCGCTGGCCGGGTGATCTTCGGCCCCACGCCCCTGGCGGACGCGCTCGGCGCAATTCTGGCCCACACGCAGCGCCTGCCCGGCGGCGTATTGCGGAAAGGCGCGGTGCTGGACACGGCTGCGATCGAGATGCTGCGGGACGCAGGCATCGCCGACGTGATCGCGGCACGGCTCGAGCAAGGCGATGTCGCGGAGGATGCCGCTGCCGCCCGGCTCGCGCAGGCGCTCGTTGCCCCCTCGCTTACCGCGACGCGCGCCAGCACTGGGCGGGTGAACCTCATCGCGGGGACGCCTGGGCTGCTGCAGGTCGACCGCGCTGGTCTCGATGCGTTGAACGCGGTCGATGAGGCGCTGACCGTCGCGACCCTGGGCGACGCGGCCAGCGTTGCGGCACGGGAGATGGTCGCGACCATCAAGGTCATCCCATTCGCCGTTGCGGAAAGCGTGCTGGCCGAGGCGGAGCGCGTGGCCCGGCACCGGCCAGTGTTGCGGCTGCATCCATTCCAACCGTTGCGCGTCGGCTTGGTGATGACCAGCCTGCCCGGCATGAAGCACAGCATCCTGGCCGGTACCGCGGAGGCGACCGCGGCGCGGGTCGCGGGGCTGACCGGCGTCATGCTGACTCCAATCGAATGCGCCCACGCGGAGGCGCCGATTGCTGCGGCGCTGCAGTCCCTCATGGCGCAAGGGGCGGACATCCTGCTCGTTGCGGGCGCCAGCGCCGTCGTGGACCGCCGCGATGTCGGGCCGGCCGGCATCGTCGCCGCAGGGGGCGAGATCCTGCATTTCGGCATGCCGGTGGACCCCGGCAACCTGATTTGCCTGGGGCGCATCGGGGCACGTCCGGCGCTGGTGCTGCCGGGCTGCGCGCGCAGCCCGAAGCTGAACGGGATCGATTGGGTACTGTCGCGCCTGTTCGCCGGGTTGGAGGTGAGTGGGACGGTCATTGCCGGCATGGGCATGGGCGGACTGTTGAAGGACTCCGGGGCGCGTCCGTTGCATCGGGCAAAGGCCGTGACATCGGACATCGCGCTTCCAGTGACGCCTGCCGTGGCCCCGCCCACGGTCGCGGCGATCGTGCTGGCGGCCGGACGTTCCAGCCGGATGGCGCCGCAAAACAAGCTGCTGGTGCCGGATCGCGCCGGGCGACCCATGGTGGCGCGGGTGGTGGACAACCTGCTGTCCAGCGCCGCGCGCCCGGTGATCGTCGTCACCGGGCACCGGGCGGAGGAGGTCTCGGCCGCCGTTGGGGGTCGGCCGGTTCAGATGGTCCATGCGGCGGACTACGCGGACGGCCTGTCGGCAAGCCTGCGGGCTGGCATTTCGGCGGTGCCGGCCGCGGCGTCGGCGGCGTTGATCTGCCTGGGCGACATGCCGCTGGTGACCGGGCGCATGATCGAGCGGCTGATCGAGGCCTACGATCCCGATGAAGGCCGGTCCGTCGTGGTGCCGACCTGCCGGGGCAAGGTCGGCAACCCCGTGCTATGGGACCGCCGCTTCTTCCCGGACATCGCGGGCCTGGTGGGCGACGTGGGCGCACGCGCCCTGTTGGAACGGCACAGCGAATACGTGGCCCAGGTCGAATTGGGCGACGACGCGGTGCTGCGCGACTTTGACACGGTGGAGTCGCTGGCCACGCTGCCGGCCCATATCAGGCCGGCATCCTAGTTCAGCGCCGCAGCCACCCAAGCCGCCCAAGCCAGCGCCTGCCGGTCCCGTCCACGTGGCGCGACAACCTGCACGCCAAGCGGCATCCCATTCGGTCCAGCACCCGCCGGGACCGTGACGCACGGCACGTGCAGGCTGGTCCAGATGAAGTTGAACCCGGCATCCCCCGTCCACTCCAACCCGACCGGCGCCTCCCCAGGGGCCGAGGGCGTCAGCACTATGTCGAAATCACCCATGACATCGGCGAAGCCTGATTGCAGGAAGCGGAACAGCGCCTGGCTCTCGACCACCGCCGCTTCGGGCTGCGCCAGGCCCCATTCGAGGCGCTCGCGCAACGCCGGGCTGATCTGGTCGCGGGCGGTGTTCATCTCCCATCCCAAGGCACAGGCGCTCTCGTTGTTCATGATCACGGCATGGGCCGCCTCCAACGCGTCGAACTCCGGCGGCAGATCGAAGTCGCGCAGGGTGGCGCCGGCCCGGGCAAGCTGCGCCGCCACACGCTCGAACAACGCCGTGGTCTCCGGCGCGGCGCGGCCCCAGGCCGGCGAGCGGCACAGGCCGATGCGGGGCGTCGATGGCGGCCGAATGTCGGGGTCGCCGAGGTCGCACCCTGAAACGGCACCGACGAGCAGGGCGCAGTCGGCGACGCTCCGCGCCATGACGCCGACCGTGTCCAGGCTGTCCGACATCAGCTTCATGCCCATGCGGTTCACCAGGCCGAAGCTGGGCTTGTAGCCGACGACGCCGCAAAAGGCCGCGGGACGGATCACGCTGCCGGCCGTCTGGGTGCCGAACGCCAGCGGGAAGAGGCCCGCCGCGACGCCGGCCGCCGACCCGCTGCTGGACCCGCCCGGCGTGCGTGCCGGGTCGTGCGGATTGGTGGTGGGACCGGGCGTGCGGGTGGCGAACTCGGTCGTGACCGTCTTGCCGAGCACGACCGCGCCGGCTGCCTTTGCCCAGGCAACGCAGGCGGCGTCGGCCCGCGGACGATGCCCGCGCCAAATGGCCGAGTTGTATTCGCTCGGCATGTCAGCCGTGTCGAGCACATCCTTCACGCCGATCGGCAGCCCATGCAGCGGTCCCGGCTGCGGCGTGGCGGCCCGTGCCTGGGCCGGGTCGAGGAACGCCATCGCCTGCACCGCGGGCTCGCGCGCCGCCACGCGGTCCAGGCACGCCTCCACGAGATCGGCCGGCGCCAACGTGCCGGCACGAATGGCGCGGGCGGCGTCGGTCGCGGTCAGGGTGGCGGGGTCGGGCATAATTCCTCCAGCGTTCTGCGGCCCTAGGCTGGCGCACTTATGGGTGCGGGTCCATCTTTGTTGCGTGATGCAGCAATCCTCCTCCCTCATCCATGTCGGCCATAGCCGGGACGGCACGATGACATACCTCGTGGACCTGCCGCCCGAGGCATTGCCGCCGGTGCTCGGGCGCGACCTCGCCGCGGCATGGGATGCGGCGCGTGATGCCGCCTCGGACGCAGCCTGGGGCGCCGTGCGGCTGTTCCGCTTCCGCCGTCCGGATGGCAGCGTCACCGATCTCGCCTTGTCGGATGAGGACGCGCGCTGCTGGGCGGGCGCTGTCGACCTGACGGTTGGCATGCAGACGAGCTATGGCCTGTCGCTGTGCTTGCGGCTGTTGGCGTTGGTCGACCTGCTGGCCCATGCCCCGTGGACCGCCACGCTGTTCCAGATCGGACGCACCGGGACCGCCCTGCACCCGGCCCTGTTGAGCGCCGCCGCCACCGCGCAGTTGACGGCGGAGGCGCGGTTCGATGAAACCGGCTTCCGCGCCCGGCTGGCCCAGTCGCCAGGCCCGACCCAACCCACAGGAGCCATCGCATGATAATCTTCCCGACAGCCCGGCTGGCCCTGGCTGCCCTGGCGCTGCTCGCAGGGTGCCACAGCGCGCCACAGTCGCGTGCGCAGGCGGCAACCAACGCGGCGTGCCGGGCCGAGGTGGACCGCGTCTATGCCGCGCAGAACCGTGGCGACCTGTCGCAGCGCGACCAGCGGGACACGCCGTTCGCCGAGAGCTACGTTTCCGGCATCACCTCCCGCGGGCTAGGGGCGTTGTTCAGCCGGGACAACCAGATCTCGTCGTGCATCAGTAACTCCGGCGCGTCGGCCGCGGAGGTCGGCACCGGGCCGACGTTCACGCCAACGTCGCGTTGAGGCCCGGCTGCGGACGGCGCTGCGGCGCGGCGTTGCCGGGCGGCGGCGCGGGCCGTAAACCTGCGCGGTCCCATCAGGTCGAGGAGCGCGTTCATGAGCAAGATTATCCGCACGGAGCCGAACAAGGTGCTGGCGAAAGCGGTGGAATACCACGGCTTCGTTTATTGCCAGGGAGTGACCGCAAAGGACGTGAGCAAAGATATCACCGGGCAGACCGAGGAGGTGCTGGCCGGCATCGACGACATCCTGGAAACCCACGGCACCGACAAAACCCGGCTGCTGCAAGCGCAGATTTGGCTGAAGGATATCCGCGACCGGGAGGCCATGAACGCTGTCTGGTCGGCATGGCTGCCCGAGGGTGGGGCGCCCGCCCGCGCCTGCGTTCAGGCGAACATGGCCGATCCGCGCATCCTGGTTGAGATCATGGTCACGACTTGTAAATGATTGCACGCGCCGCGCCGCTGGTCGGCGCGGCGCGGTTGGGCTACCACGGATCTGTCGCAACGAATAGTAAAGCGTTGGCTATGCTGCCCAGAGAGTCCGAAGCCTCAGCGGTATTCGTTGCATATACGTGAGGTTTTAACTTAATTAGGACCCCGCTCCTAGTGTGAGCATTTGTGCACAGGCCATTTTGCCTAAACCCCGATGCCGGACGTTCAATCCAGGTTAGCGGGTTGCCAAGTTTCGCACCGTCCCGCTACCCACGCCTCACAAACGGGTGATGTTTGGCTAGCAAAAGGAAGACGGCATGCCTTTGCGTGGATATGGACGATGGGCGGCTTTCGGCGCCTTGCTCGCGTTGTCTGCCCCGGTCTGCATCCAGCCTGCCAAAGCGACTTGGGCCACCACCGGATGGACCCAGCACATCATCATGGGGTCCAGCGCCCGTTCGACCCAGTTCGGCGCTGCATTCCCTTTCCAGAATTACGGCATCCGCTCGGTGGCGCGCTATGGCCGCATCGGTGGCCCGCTGCAGTGCGTGCCGTTTGCGCGCGACCATTCTGAGGTCAAGCTGGTCGGCAATGCCGCCACCTGGTGGGGCAAGGCCGTGGGCGTCTATGAACGCGGCGCCCGCCCCGAGGTCGGCAGCGTGCTGAATTTCCGCCCGACAGGCCGGATGCGCCTGGGGCACGTGGCCGTCGTCTCCCGGGTGATCGACAGCCGCAACGTCGAGATCGACCATGCCAACTGGGCCTATCCTGGCGGCGTAAGCCGGGCGATCGACGTGGTGGACGTGTCGCCGCAGAATGACTGGACCGCGGTCCGGGTGGCGCTGGGCCAGAGCAGCGAGTTCGGCAGCGTTTACCCGACCTACGGCTTCATTTACAGCCGCCCCGACAATGGGACGCTCGTCGCCAATAATGAATTCCGCCCGGTGCCCACGCTGAACCCCCCGTTGGGCGAGGCGCGCCCGGCGCCTCAGCGGGTCCTGGTGGGCCTCGGCCGTGAAGCGGACGAGGAAGTGGCCGAGGCGGCGGACGACGCGCAGCCCCGGACGCGCCACACCGCATACAGCCGCGCGAAGACTGCCAGGCCGTTCCACGGTGCGGCCATGAGGCGCATGGCCGCCCACCCGCAGCCGTCCACACAGGCGTTGCCCGGCAATAATGGGGCGCCTGGTTCCTGACGCGGCGACTCAGCCCGCGCCATACAGCACCCCGGCCGCGGCGCCGCAGGCGAGCAGCAGCACCGGGTGCAGCCGCGTCGCCAACACCGCCGTGGCGACGCCCAGCGTTATGCCAGCGGTGAATGCGCCCGTGCTGGTCGAGACGACGAGCAGCGTGGCGCCCGCCATCACCGCGCCGACCGTGACGGGCACCAGGCCGGCCTGAACCTGGCGGCGCCAAGGGCGCTCACGAAAACGATGCCACGCGCTGGCGGTGAACCAAGTGAGCAGGCTGCTCGGCCCGATCATGCCCAGCGTCGCCGCCAGCGCCCCGGGCAGGCCCGCGACGCGCCATCCCACCAAGGTCGCGACCAGCATGTTAGGACCCGGCGCGGCCTGGGCCAGCGCAAACAAGGCCGCGAACTCGGGGCCGCCCATCCAGCGGTGCTGGTCCACCACAAGCCGCTGCATCTCCGGCAGCACCGAGCTCACGCCGCCCACCGCGAGCAGCGACATCTGCGCGTAAACCAGCGCAAGCCAGCCGATGTTGCCGCCGGGCATGGTCAGCTTGGCCGGCGTCGATGCGCGGTCATGCCGTCAGGCGGCGATGCAAAAGGATGCCGGCGGGCGCCAGGACCAGCATGGTGGGCAACAGCGGCAGGCGGATGAGTGCGATGGCGGTGAACGCGGCGACGGCCAGCGCCACGTCGAGCGGACGTTTGCGGATTGGCCAGGCGATCTTGCACGCCGTCGCCAAGATCAGCCCGGCCGCGGCGGCGGCGAGGCCGTTGAACCCGCGATGCACCACGGGAAGCCCGCCATACCGGGCGTAGGCGGCGCCCAGCCCGATCGCGATCGCCATCGGCGCGGCCAGCAGCCCGGTCAACGCCGCCAACGCCCCCCGCACCCCGCGGAACCGCGAACCGAGCGCCACCGTCAGGTTGACGATATTCGGACCCGGCAGGAACTGGCACAGCGCCAACAGCTCGGTGAACTCGGCCGCGTTCAGCCATTGCTTGCGCTCGACGATCATCCGCCGGGCCAGCGGCAGCGCGCCGCCGAACGCGAGGACGCTGGTGCCGGCGAACGCGAGGAACAAGGTCCGGCTGCTCGGTAAGCCGTCGGCGGAGGTGGAGACTGCTGCGTCCGGGGATGTCGTCGTCATGCGGCATGGTAGCGGCGGCGGCGCCACGCCAACAACTGGGAGCAAGACGATGCCGGCCAAATCGGCTATGCATTTGGAAAAGGATCGTCCGCCATGCCCGAAATCACCGCGCCCGGCCCCACCGCAATCTTTCGCGCCGCCCGTGACCTGCTGCTGCTGCACCGGCGGGACCTCGCGGCGGCGCGGGAGGCATTCCGCTGGCCGGCGCTCGAACGCTTCAACTGGGCGCTGGACCATTTCGACCCAATGGCGGCGGGCAACGGCGCGCCCGCGCTGCGTTTCATTGGGCCGGGTGCCTTGGACGCCAGCATCAGCTTCGCCGCGCTCGCCACCCGGTCGAACCAGGTCGCCAACCATCTCCGCGCTTTGGGGGTGCGCCGCGGCGACCGTATCCTGCTGCTGCTCGGCAATGTGCAACCGCTATGGGAGGCGATGCTGGCTGCGATGAAACTCGGCGCCGTCGTAATCCCGGCGACGACCATGCTGACGGAGGACGACCTGCGCGACCGCTTCGCCCGCGGCCGGGTGCAGCACGTGATCGCCGCCGGCGAGCTGGCGCCGAAGTTCGCGGCCATCGAGGGCGATTATACCAGGATCGCCGTTGGTGGGGCGGAAGGCTGGCACCGGTTCGAGGACGCCCACTCCGCCGATGCCGCCTTCACGCCCGGCGGCGAGACCTTGGCGACCGATCCGCTGCTGCTGTATTTCACCTCGGGCACGACCTCGAAGCCGAAGCTCGTGCTGCACAGCCATCAAAGCTATCCGGTCGGCCATTTGTCGACCATGTTCTGGATCGGCTTGCAGCCCGGCGACGTGCATCTCAACATCTCCTCGCCAGGCTGGGCGAAGCACGCTTGGTCGAGCTTTTTCGCGCCGTGGAACGCCGGCGCCACGATCCTGATCCTGAACCAGCCGCGGTTCGACGCGAAGCACTTGCTGACGGTGCTGGACCAGGCGCGCGTCACCACATTCTGCGCGCCGCCGACGGTATGGCGGATGCTGGTGCAGGAGGACCTTTCGGCGCATCCGGTCCACCTGACCGAGGCTGTCGCCGCCGGGGAGCCGCTCAATCCCGAGGTGATCGACCGGGTGCAGGCGGCTTGGGGCCTCGTGATCCGCGACGGCTATGGGCAGACCGAGACCACGCTGCAGATTGCCAACACGCCGGGCGAGGCGGTCATGCCGGGCTCAATGGGGCGTCCGCTGCCGGGGTATGACGTGCTGCTGGTCGACCCGGACGGCGTCGAGGCCGAGGAGGGCGAGATCGCGCTCAGCCTCGATCCGAAGCCGCTGGGGTTGATGCAGGGCTATTTGCAGGAGGACGGCACGTTGCGGCCAATCGAGGGGGCGTTGTATCGCACCGGGGATGTGGCGCTGCGCAATGCCGACGGCTCGCTGACCTATGTCGGACGGTCTGACGACGTGTTCAAATCGAGCGGCTACCGCATCAGTCCGTTCGAATTGGAGAGCGTGCTGATCGAGCACGAGGCGGTGGCGGAGGCGGCGGTCGTCCCCTCCCCCGACCCGACGCGGACCGCTTTGCCGAAGGCTTTCGTGTTCCTGGCCGAGGGTTTTGCGCCGGATGCGGCGACGGCGCGCAGCATCTTCGAGCATCTACGCGCACGGCTGGCGCCTTATAAGCGCATCAAGCGGATTGAGTTTGCCGAGTTGCCGAAGACAATCTCGGGGAAGATACGGAGGGTGGAGCTACGGCGGTTGGAGGCTGGCCGGAGCGGGCAGGATGAGCGCGGGAAGACGGAGTTTTTGGATGAGGGTACGGGATAGTACGTCAGCTTGAATACGGCGTTGTGGTGGTTTGACGACGGTCGGCTTACGGGATTCGGCTGCGGGAAAGCGAATGTTCGATCTGCGCATATGTTTAACAGCAGAGCACCCCAAAGTAGACGTTCTGACACAAGCGCAGCGGCCAACCCCTTCGCTGTGATTGCGGGCGCTTAGGATACCGCGCAGATCACAGACTGGCTCGCGGCTCGTGCTTACCGCTCCATATCCGCACTGGTAAACACGTTGCGGTCTCCCCTGGTTGATTTGAGGGGACAGTTAGAGTTCTAAATTTTTTCGCCCTTCCCATTGGCTACGATCACCTCGGTGAGCACGTCTACATCGGTGTATGGTTCACCTCTCGCTCTCCCTTCTTCTCGCCGCCGCGCTCGCATGCGGATCGCGCGCTCACAAGCAAGGGCATAATTGGACGAAAGTGCTGGATAGTTCAGCTCTTTGCTCCCTTTTCGGTCATAGTGATTGTCATGCTCTGCGAATTTCCGCTGGACATCGTGGCGATGATCGGGCGCGTCAAAATTCGAATAGTGAAGTAGGAGCCAAACCTCGAAGCAGGGATTCGAGAAACCAACATGAACGCCGGCTGCCTCCGCGTGAGCAATCGCTTGATCAACGTTCGGGTGCTCATCCCTGTCGAACATGACCCAGACCTGATCGAACCGCTCATAGCTGTTCTTTGATGCAGCATTTTGTGCGCGAGCAGCTTTCGCCTTCTCGACGAGGGTGGTCGGCACTCCAGCCGGTGCAACGAGCTCAACTCTGACCAGGCTATTAGCGCGCTCACGTGCGAAGCTACGGATGTAGTCAGGTTCTGTGTTCTTTCCCTCGCAGAACACCAGCAATGCTAGCTTCGGCTGACGCACTGGCCCTCGCCGGCTGAGCAGTGGCGGCGCAGGAGGTTTACGCCGCGCCATTGTCAGCGCCAAGCAAGTCTTCAACTCGCCCAAGGTATGGAACTGCGCCAAACCGGCCTTGAAGGTAACCCTTCTCTAGGTTGTCCGTATTCCTCGTGCTAATATCAGTAAGCGGATAAAGATGAGTGCTACCCGAGTGCCCCTTCTCTGCAAACCATATTTGGTCTCTTCGAAGAAGACCGGAGCACAAGATGTTCGTATCATGGGTTGTTGCGACCACCTGCGCACCGTGAGGGTTGGTGGCCTTGTCCATAAACAGGCGGAGCAACTTCAACGACAAAAGGGTGTGCAGGCTAGTATCTAGTTCGTCGATGAAAATCGTTCCGCCAGAGTCTAGGGCCGTGAAAGCAGCAAGCACCATATCTGAGAGCCTACGTGTGCCACGGCTCTCATTGACGAATGGCAACTCAAACAGTTCGTCTTCCAGGCCGGTATGCGAGAACAACACCTCGGTTCGAGGCTTCGGCTCGTCAGCCACCACGTCTACGTCGTCCACCGCGTCTGCCATAAGAGAGGCGCGAATGGTCTGGAAGATCTTGCGCGAGCGTTCATCGAGCTCGACTTCCTTGATCTTCAGCCCAGCGATGCCTGTATCGGCTAGTCGCAAAAAGGGTACCAAGCGAGGATCGTTTTGACTGCCGATTTTGTTCTGGATACCATGGCTGTTTATCCCGGCGCCGAGTCCCGTTAGCTGCCGTTCGAAGAACGAGTAAACCGGCGTTAATTGGGGATGGAAGCTTTGCGCCGCAGCAGAGAGGAAAAGTGAGTTCGGCCGAGTAAGCTCCTCAATTGACTTATTTCTTCCCTTCAGATGTTTCCCAAACTCGATTGAAGGCATTCCCGCATCGCGGCTGAAGAGCACACGCCTATGCCCTCCAGGGAAGGCATACAGCCATTCTCTAAGGAATTTCGTGTCACCAAACTCAAATCCGTAATGATATCGCACCTGATCCAAAACAAAGTCGCAATCAAACCGAGTAGGTTCTTCACTTGAGATGCGATCTAGGGCAAAGGGGCTCCGAGGTATATCGGCCGTAGCACCTCGCTTGCTGAAAGATTGGAGGACGTGAGAGCGCATCGCCCTCATAACCATATAGACGCTGGATTTGCCTGCTGCATTCGCGCCGTAGAGAACGATACCAGGAAGCACCCGCACTTTGCCCACTGGCCATTCAAGAAGGTCCGGTCCCCGGTCCTTAATGGCATCGGACGCGATGAGCGACAGCTCGGCATACTCACGGATCGAGCGAAAATTGGACACGCCGAAGCGCAGCAGCATGATTAGCCTCCGGAGGTACCTTCCCCTTCTACAGCAGTTTTTGCAAAAATTCTGTAAAAATTCGCCATTCAGGGTGAAGCAAGGTTCCAGACCTGGGGATGTGCCCATCGTTTGCAAGCAGAGTCGGGCAAGCGGCGGATATACTCTCCGCCACGGTTGCCCGAGAGCATGGGCGGGCCGCCACGTTAAGGGTACCGATACCCACTGGGTATCTCATCAATCAAATGTCCGCCTCCGACCAGCAGTGGCCGAAAGCACATGCTGGACGAACGACCGGTTTCAGGGAGGTGCGGTTGCGCGCGAGACGGCTAATCAGAATCGCAAACCGACCTTCAACCCGGCCCGCCAACCCGAGACTTACCCCTACTTGACCAGGTTCCCCGGCTCCCGCCCAGCCAGCACCGCATCGATCCCGTCCAGCACCAAATTCCCCATCGCATCCCGCGTCTCCACAGTGGCGCTGCCGAGATGCGGCAGCAGCACGACGTTCTCCAGCGCCAGCAGCCCGGCGGCCACACGCGGCTCGTTGTTGTAAACGTCCAGGCCCGCCGCCGCGATCTGGCCTGATTGCAGCGCCGCAATCAGGGCTTGGTCGTCGATCAGGGTGCCGCGGGCGGCGTTGACCACCACGGCGCCGGGCGGCAGCCGCCCGATACGCTCGGCGCTGAGCCAGTGCCGCGTGCCCTCCCCGCCCGGCGCGTGCAGCGACAGCACGTCGCAGACCGGCAGGAAACTGTCGTCGTCATCGTGGAAAATGGCACCCTGCTCCAGGTCCGGCGGCAGGCGCACCTGGTCGCGGTAGTGCACCGTCATGCCGAAGCCGATGGCCATAGGCACCAGTTCCCGGCCAATGCGGCCCAAGCCGAAGATGCCCAGGCGGCGGCCCGCGACGCCGGTGCCCAGCAATTGCGTCGGCGCCCAGCCGGTCCACTGTCCCGACCGCACCAGGCGCTCCCCCTCCCCGGCGCGCCGGGCGGCGGCCAGGATCAGCAGCATGGCGCACTCGGCCGTAGCGGCGCTCAATACGTCCGGGGTGTTGACCACGGCGATGCCGCGCTTGCGTGCGGCGGCGAGGTCCACGTGGTCGAAACCCACGCTGAAGGTGCCGATCACGCGGACGCTGTCCGGCAAGGCCTGGATCGTGGCCGCGTCGAGCCGCTCGGCCGGGCAGCATAATACCGCACTGGCGCCCTCGGCACGGGCCAGGATGTCTGCGCCGGTCACAGGCGCATCGGTCGCGTTCAGCCGGGCGTCATAATCGCGGGCTGCGCGGGCCTCGATCGCCGGCGGCAGGCGCCGGGTCACCAGCAGGATGGGCTTCGTCATGCAATCAGCTCCACAGCGGGTCGATGGCGGGGTTGCCGGCCAGCACGGCCTCGATGTTGTCGAGCGCGCGGAACCCCATGGCGTTGCGCGTCTCGGTCGTGGCGCTGCCCATATGCGGGGTCAGGAACACGTTCGGCAACTCCGCCAACCGGGTGTCGAAGTCCGGCTCCTTGCGGAAAACGTCAAGCCCGGCGGCGGCCAACTGCCCCGATTTCAGCGCGTCGATCAGCGCGTCCTCGTCCACCAACGTGCCGCGGGCGGCGTTCACCAGGACAGCGCCGCGCGGCAGCAACCCGATGGTCTCCGCGTTCATCAGCTTGTCGGTGGCGGCCCCGCCGGGCGCGTGCAGCGACACGATCTGGCTGCGCGGCAGCATGTCGCGCAGGCTCGGCACGAACTCGGCGCCCTGTTCCAGCTCCGGCGCGGCGCGGGCCATGTCGGTATACAGCACGCGCATGTTGAACCCGCGGGCGCGCTGGGCCACCGCGCGCCCGATGCGGCCAAATCCGATGATGCCGATCGTCTTGCCGCTGGCCTGGATGCCCAGCATGTCCCGCATGGCAAAGTTCCGCCGCCAACCGGCGCGCATGACCTCCGTATGCTCCCAGGCCCGGCGGCAGGCGCAGAGCAGCAGCATGAAAGCGAGGTCGGCGGTGCAGTCGGTCAGCACGTCCGGCGTGTTGGTGACGATCAGGCCGCGCGCCTTGGCCGCCGCCACGTCAACGTGGTCGAAGCCGACGCTGCATGTCGCGGCCACGCGGACCGAGGGCGGCAGGCGGGCGATGAAATCGGCGTTGAGCTTCAGGTTGCTGCTGAAGAACAGCGCCTCCGCCTCGTGATCGGCCAATGCCTGGATCACGGCGTCGGGCGGCATGTCGGCGCTGTCGGACACGACGGCGTCGAACTCGCCCCTGGCGCGGTCGGTGACGGCCGGCGGCATGGGCCGGGCGAGGACGATGCGATGTTTGGTTTCGGGCTTGGTCATGGAGGTTCCCCCGGTTCTGCTTGGCGCCATGATGGCCGGGCTTGCCCGGATGCGGAAGGGGCGGCAGGGTGGCGCCATGGCGACCCCTCCGACCTACCCCCTGGAAGCCCGGCTCGCGGTCGATATCGGCGGCACTTTCACCGACTTGGCGCTGGAGCATGGCGGCAGGCGCGCCACCGCCAAGGTCCTGACCACCAGCGCGCATCCGGAACGGGGCGTGCTGGACGGGGTCGCGGCAATCCTGCGCGGGGCCGGATTGACGCCGGCGGACGTGAGCATCCTGGTGCACGGCACGACGCTCGCCACCAACGCCATCATCGAGCGCAAGGGCGCGCGGACGGCGCTGGTCACGACCCAAGGTTTCCGCGACGTGCTGGCGATGGGCAACGAGAGCCGCTACGACCAGTACGACCTCAACATCACCCTGCCGCAGCCGCTGGTGCCGCGCCACCTGCGCCTGCCGGTGCCGGAGCGGCTGGACAACGAAGGCGCCGTGCTGCTGCCGCTCGATGACGACGCGGTGCACCAACTCGTCCCCTTGCTGCAACGGGAGGATGTGCAGAGCGTCGCCGTCGGCTTCCTGCACAGTTTCGTCAACCCGGCCCATGAGCGCCGCGTCCGCGACATCTTGAACCAGGCGCTGCCGGGCCTGCCGGTGTCGCTGTCGTGCGAGGTCTCGCCGGAGATGCGCGAGTGGGAGCGGTTCAGCACTACCGCCGCCAACGCCTACGTGCAGCCGCTGATCGCGGGCTATTTGGGCCGGCTGCAGGCGGGGCTGCGCGGCATGGGGCTGCACGCGCCGGTGTTCCTGATGCTGTCGGGCGGCGGGCTCACCACCATCGACACCGCCTGCCGCTTCCCGATCCGCCTGGTCGAGAGCGGCCCGGCCGGCGGCGCCATCTTCGCCGCCGACATCGCCCGGCAATGCGGCCTGCCGCGGGTGCTCAGCTTCGACATGGGCGGCACCACGGCGAAGATATGCCTGATCGACGATTGCCAGCCGCAATGCTCCCGCACCTTCGAGGTCGCACGGGTCGGACGGTTCAAGCGCGGATCGGGCCTGCCGCTGCGCATCCCCGTCATCGAGATGGTCGAGATCGGCGCCGGCGGCGGCAGCATCGCCCATGTGGACGCGCTGGGCCGCATCGGCGTCGGGCCAGAAAGCGCCGGGGCGGAGCCGGGGCCGGCGTGCTACGGACGCGGCGGCCAGCGTCCGGCAGTGACCGACGCCAATCTCACGCTGGGCCGGTACGACCCCGAACGCTTCGCCGGCGGCGCGATGCGGCTGCACCCCGATGCGGCCCGGGCTGCGCTGCTGGCGGCGGTGGGCGCGCCGCTCGGCGTTGGGGCCGAGATGGCGGCGCTGGGCGTCGTCGAGATGGTCGACGAGAACATGGCCAACGCCGCCCGCGTGCATGCGATCGAGAGCGGCAAGAGCTACGCTGGGCGCACCCTGATCGCGTTCGGCGGCGGCGGCCCCGTCCATGGGTGCCGGGTGGCGGAGAAGGTGGGCATCACGCGGGTGCTGGTGCCCAGCGGCGCGGGCGTCGGCAGCGCCATCGGCTTCCTGCGCGCGCCAGTGGGCTACGAGGTCGTGCGAAGCCTGTATCAGCGCCTGGGCCGGTTCGACGCCGGCGCCGTCGATGCGCTGCTGTCCGACATGGCGCGCGAGGCCGAGGCCGTCGTGGCGCTGGGCAGTTTCGGCGCGCCGACCCGGCACGCGCGCATCGCCTATATGCGCTATGTCGGCCAGGGGCATGAAATCCCGGTGGCGCTGCCGCCGGGCCGGATCACCGATGCCGAAGTGGCCGGGCTGCGTGCGGCGTTCGATGCTGAATATGCGCGGTTCTACGACCGCCCGGTGCCGGGTTCGGATGTCGAGGTCATGAGCTATGCCGTGACCGTCGCGACCGTGCCGGATAGTGCGCCGGCCGCGGCTGCCGCGTCGGCAGTGCCTAGCCCAACCCGGTCGCAACAAGTGCAGGACACGGCGACGGGCGAAACCGCGGAGTGGGCCGTGCACGACCGCGTGTCGCTTGCGGCGGGCCAAGCCGTATCCGGCCCCGCCATCATCGCCGAGGACGAGACGAGCACCCTGGTCGGCCCCGGCTGGCGCGCGACCGTCGACCCGCGGGGCTACCTGGACATGGTGCGGGAGGCGACATGACGGCACTCGAAAAAATCCAGCGCCAGGTGATGTGGAACCGGCTGCTGGCGGTGGTCGAAGAACAGGCGCAGACCATGATCCGCACCGCCTTCAGCACGACGGTGCGCGAGGCTGGGGACCTGTCGGCCGGCATCTTCGACCTGCAGGGCCGCATGCTGGCCCAGGCGGTGACGGGCACGCCGGGCCACGTCAACAGCATGATGGAGAGCGTCGGCCATTTCCTGCGCAAGTTCCCCGCCGAAACGCTGCGGCCCGGCGACCATCTGATCACCAATGACCCCTGGCTCGGCACCGGGCATCTGCACGACCTCACGGTGGTGACGCCGGCATTCCGCGGCGGCGCGGTGGTGGCGCTGTTCGCCAACACGGCGCACGTGATCGATGTGGGTGGCCTCGGCATGGGGCCGGAGGGGCGGTCGGTGTTCGAGGAGGGGCTGTATATCCCGATCGTCAAATGCTTCGAGGCGGGCCGTCCGAACGCGACGTTCTTCGATTTCCTGCGCGCCGGCACCCGGCTGCCGGTGGAGCTGGAGGGGGACGTCTATTCGCTGTGCGCCTGCAACGACGCCGGGGTGCGGCGGCTGGTGCAGATGATGGACGAGTTCGCGCTGGACAGCATCGACCCGCTGGCGGCGTTCATCCTGGACAGCAGCCGCAGCGCGAC
Source organism: Acetobacteraceae bacterium (assembly GCA_965277495.1). Lineage (GTDB taxonomy): Bacteria > Pseudomonadota > Alphaproteobacteria > Acetobacterales > Acetobacteraceae > CAHJXG01. Next base: position 1,435,762 of record OZ255824.1, read on the forward strand.
CCTTGCCGAGATCGCCAAGCTGCCGGTGGGCACCTACCGCGCCGAGATCTGGTCGGACGGCTATGAGCGTCCGGTGCGGCTGGCGGCCAGCATGACGGTGGGCGCCGACTCCATCCAGGTGGATTTCGACGGCACCAGCGGCTTGTCCGGGCGCGGCATCAACGTGCCCGCCGCCTATACCCGAGCCTACGCCAGCTTCGGTATTAAATGCGTGGTGGCGCCGGACATCCCGAACAACACCGCGAGCCTCGCGCCATTCCGCATGCGCATCCCCGCGGGCTGCATTCTCAATGCGCCGCGCCCCAGCCCGGTCGCGGTGCGGCACGTGGTCGGGCAGTTGCTGCCGGACCTGATGATGGGCTGCCTGCACCAGGCGGTGCCGGACCGGGTGACGGCCGAGGGGTCCTCGTGCCTGTGGAACCCGCCGTTGCGCGGCGGCCCCAACGTCAGCGGGCAGAACTCGCCGCTGGTGGATTTCGAGGTCATCACCTTCAATTCCGGCGGCACCGGGGCGCGTCCGGGGCAGGACGGGCTGGACGGCACCGCGTTCCCGTCCGGCGTACGCACGATGCCGGTGGAGGCGACCGAGAACGTGGCGCCGGTGGTGTTCTGGCGAAAGGAGCTGCGGCCCGATAGCGGCGGCGCCGGGCGCACCCGCGGCGGTTTTGGCCAGGTGATGGAGATCGGCGCGAAGGGCGACGCGGAGTTCGCCTGCAACGCCGTGTTCGACCGGGTGGCCCATGCGCCGCGCGGGCGGGACGGCGGCGAGGATGGCGCGCCGGGCATCGTGCGGCTGAAAAGCGGCGCGTTGCTGCGCACCAAGGGCTACCAGGTGATCCCCGCCGGCGACCGTTTGGTCCTGGAACTGCCCGGCGGCGGCGGCATGGGTCCGCCGGGCGAACGCGACTCCGCCCGCCACGCCCAGGATATCCGCGATGGATTGGTGACCGAGGAAGAAGCAACATGCACTGCGACCTGATCATCCGCGACGCAACGATCCTGGACGGCACGGGCGCGCCCCGCACCCGCGGCGACGTCGGAGTCTCCGGCGACCGTATCGCCGCCGTCGGCGACCTGGGCGCCGCCACTGCGGACCGCGACGTGCTGGCGCTTGGCCGCGCCGTCGCGCCGGGCTTCATCGACGCGCACACCCACGACGACCGGGCCGTGCTGTGCGGACCCGCCTGCATGACCTGCAAGATGAGCCAGGGCGTCACCACCGTCGTCGTCGGCAATTGCGGCATCAGCCTGTCCCCGGTCCGCATGGCCGCCCGGCCGGTCCCGCCGCTCGACCTGCTGGGCGACGAAAGCTGGTGGCTTTTCGACAGTTTTGGCGCCTATGCCGACCGGCTCCGCGCCGACCCGGCGCCGGTCAACACCGTGGCGCTGATCGGCCACATGTCGCTGCGGGTCGAGGCCATGCAGGGCGATGTCGGCCGGGCCGCGACCGACCGGGAATGCGAGCAGATGCGCCGCCGGCTGGCCGAGAGCCTGGAGGAGGGCGCGTCGGGCTTCTCAACCGGCCTGTATTACGGCCCCAGTGTCGCCGCGCCGACACAGGAGGTTATCGCCGTCGCCGAGGCATTGCGGGCGAAGCGCGGCCTGTATGTGACGCACATGCGCGACGAGGGTGCGGATGTGCTGCAATCAATCGAGGAAACGCTGCGGATCGGACGCGACGCCGGCGCGCCGGTGGTCATCAGCCACCATAAATGCGCCATGCCGGAGAACTACGGACGCTCGGTCGAGACCCTGCCGGCAATCGAGGCCGGGGCGCGGCAGCAGGCGGTCGATTTTGACATGTATCCCTATGCCGCCGCTTCGACCGTGCTGATCCCGGGCCGGGTCCGCGAGGATGTCGCGACCAAGGTGACCTGGTCCGTGCCGCATCCCGGGATGTCCGGACGCATGCTGGCGGAGGTGGCCGCCGAATGGGGCCTTAATCAGCGCGAGGCCGCCGAGCGGCTGTTCCCGGCGGGCGCGATCTATTTCCAGATGGACGAGGCCGACGTGCAGCGCATCCTGGCGCACCCGCGCAGCATGGTGGGCAGCGACGGCCTGCCGCATGACGAATTCCCGCACCCGCGGCTTTGGGGCACCTTTCCGCGCGTGCTCGGCCACTATGCCCGTGACCTCGGGCTGTTCAGCCTGGAGACGGCGGTGCACAAGATGACGGGCCGCACCGCGGCAGTGTTCGGGCTGCTGGACCGCGGCGTGATTCGCGCCGGGGCCTATGCCGACCTCGTGCTGTTCGATCCGGCCACCGTGCGGGACGCCGCCGACTTCGACCGCCCGACGCAGCCGTCCGAAGGCATCGTCGAAACCTGGGTCAATGGGCAGTCGGCCTATATCCAGCGGAGCGGCGCAACGGCAGCGCGGGCCGGGCACTTGGTGACGCGCACGGGCGCTTAAGTAATCCAATCGTAACAAACTGTGTGGATTGTACCACTGCGGAAAGATTACTGTTGCATAGATGCAGCGAAGATTGCTGGAAACGGCTCGGGTGGCGATAATTATGCGTTCGGTGCCGTCGAGCGCCGCATACCCGTCCAGATGAGCACATGATGAACATTCGCAAAACTGCCCCGACCCTATTTGCAGCCCTTCTCGTATCCGCGTCGTTCGCCGCTGCGGCCAGTGCCGCGACGACCCATCACCCGGCCCATCACGGGCGTGCCGCCATGCATCATAGCGCCATGAAGGGCCATCCGGCGATGCGGCATGACGGTGGCGATGCCGCCGTGGATGCGCTGAACCAGCAGAGCCTGAGCGCCGCCCGCAGCGGCACCACTCCGAACGTCACGGGCAGCACCCCGCAGTAAGGGTTGCAGGGATTTCCAGTTGCTTACCAACGTTTTTGCTATCCGGTCATCAACTCAACTAAATTAGCGACCGGCGATGGCGGCCTGCGCCATGCAGGCCGCCGGACTGCCCGGCGGCATGTCGTGTGGGCAGTCCGCTAACGCCGATGATGCCGCCCGACCTCTTTGCTTTCGTCCTGTTCGCCGTCGCCACATCGGTGACGCCGGGGCCGAACAACATCATGGTCGCCGCCTCGGCCGCCAACCATGGCGTGCGCGCGACCGTCCCGCACATGCTTGGTGTCAACCTCGGCTTTGGCTTGATGGTGGCGCTTGTTGGCCTGGGCCTGGCCGGGCCGCTCGCCGTATCGCCGGCGTTGCACGCCGCCCTGCGCTGGATCGGCGGCGCCTGGATACTCTGGATCGCCTGGAGCATCGCCCGCGCCGACCCGACCGTGCCGGCGGCGGGCAGGACCGCAAGGGATCCCATGGGGTTCGGCGCCGCGGCGCTGTTCCAGTGGGTCAACCCCAAGGCATGGGTCCTGGCCATCGTGACAAGCACGACCTACACCGTGCCCGGCCACAACCTCGCCGTCCAGGTCCTGTTGCTCGGTGCAGTATTCGCCGTGGTTGGCGTGCCGTGCATCCTGAGCTGGGCGCTGCTGGGCGCCGGCGCCGGGCGAGTGCTGCGCTCGCCGGCGCAACTCCGTAAATTCAACGCCGTCATGGCCGCACTGCTGGTCTTGTCCATGCTGCCTCTGCTCGCGCATTGATGCGGCTGCCGAGCCTGGTGCGCCCGCTGCGGCAGCCGGCGATGGCGCTGCTGTGGGGCGGGCTTGCGCTGTCGTCGATCGGCGACCAGGCCTACGCCGTCGCATTCACCTGGATCGCGGTCGAGGCGTTTGGCCCGGCGGCCGGATGGCTCGTGGCGATGGGGCCGCTCGTGGTGCTGCTGACCCTGGTGTTCGGCGGACGGCTCGCGGACGGGTGGGCGCCGCTGCGGGCGATGCTCGGCGCCGACGTGGTCCGCGCGGCGGTGCTGCTCGGCGTCGTCGCGGCCTGGTCGGCCACCGGCGCGCCGTCGCCGGCGGCGCTGGTTGCAGCAGTGGCCGTGCTGGGCGCCGGCCAAGCCGTGTTCCTCCCGGCGTTGCAGGCGGTCATCCCGGCGCTGGCCGCGGACCCGTCCGTGCTGCCGGCCGCCAATGCGCTGCTGGATGCGACGGAGCGGATCGCCCGGCTGGTCGGCCCCGCCTTGGTGGGTGCGCTCGTGATTGTACTGCCGATCCGCCACATGCTCACGGTCGACGCCGGGACCTTCCTGGCCTCGGCGGCGGCGCTGTTGGCGATCCAGCGGCACGCCCGGCTGCCCGCCGCCCGACGGCCCGATCCGCCGGGCCCCGCGTCTCCAGGAAGCGTGCTTGCCTCGATGGCGCACGGCATCCGCGTGGTGCGGCGGCACTGCGTGCTCGGATACGTCCTGGCCGTATCCGGCCTGTTGAACGCGGCATGGTATGCGGTTTTTTTCCTGATCCTGCCGTTGATGGTGGCGCGAAACGGCCTGACCGGACCAGGCGGATCGGGCGTCGCTGCTTACGGCGCCGTCATCTCCGCCTATGGCTGCACCAACCTGCTCGCCAACTTGGCCGTCGGCAGCCGCCCGATGCCAGCACGGCCAGGGCGCCAGATCTTTCTCGGCAACCTGTTCGTTGGCGCGGGCATCTGCGGACTCGCGGTCATCGAGGCAACCGGCCTGCCGTCGACGGCGCTGCTCCCCAGCTACGCCGCCGCCGCGGCGTTCTGCGCCGTGGGCGGCCCCATGCAGGACATCCCGGTCGCGGTGCTGCGGCAGACCGAGCTGCCGCGTCCGGACATCCAGGCCGCCACCCGCGCCTTCATCGCAGCGAACCAGGGCGGCCTGCTGCTCGGACTGGTGGCCGCCCCCGTCCTGTTATGGCTGCTGCCGCTGCCGGCGGTCGTCGCGCTATGCGGCGGCGCGATCCTGGCCATCGGCATGGTGGGCCTGCGCCGCTACGCCTGAACGGCCCCGGCTTAATCAGCCGGGTTCAATCAGGCGCATCAGCGTGTCCAACTGGTCCGCCTCCTCCGCCGGCTTGTCCATGCGCACCCGGGCCACACGCGGGAAGCGCAGCGCCACGCCGGACTTGTGCCGGTTGCTGCGCTGCGCCGCGTCGAAGGCGATCTCCAGCACCAGGCCGCGCTCCACCTCGCGCACCGGTCCGAACCGGTTGGTGGTGTGGTTGCGTATCCAGCGGTCGAGCGTAACCAGCTCCGCGTCGGTGAAGCCGGAATAGGCCTTGCCCACCGGCACCAGTTCCCCATCCTCCCGCCACAGGCCGAAGGTGTAGTCGGAATAGTAGCTGCTGCGCTTGCCGTGGCCGCGCTGCGCATACATCACCACCGCGTCGATCGTGAGCGGGTCGCGCTTCCATTTCCACCACTGCCCCTTCGGCCGGCCCGGCACATAGGCGCTATCGCCGCGCTTGAGCATCAATCCCTCGATGCTGGCGGCGCGGGTGCCGTCGCGTATCACCGAAAGTTCGTCCACCGTCGTGAAGGGGATCAGTTCCGACAAATCCATGCGAGCCGGACGGTGCTGGGCGAACCACGCCTCCAGCCGCGCCCGGCGCGTGTCGAAGGGCAGCGGCCGCAAGTCTTCGGCGCCGTCGAACAGCAGGTCATACAGGCGGACCCCGACGGGGTAGTCGCGCTGCGCCTTCGCGCCGGGCGCCTTGCGGTTGAGCCGCTGCTGCAGGTCGGCGAACGGCGCCACGACGCCATCCCGCAGCACCAGCAGTTCGCCGTCCAGCACGGCATGGAAGTCCATCGCCTCCACGATCTCGGGGAACGCGGGCGAGATGTCGTCGGCCCCGCGGGAAAAGATGCGGCGGCCCAGCGGCGTCGCCACGAGCTGGACGCGGATGCCGTCCCATTTCCACTCGGCGCGAAACGCGGAAGGAATGAGTGCCGCGATATCAGGCGCCTCCAGTGGATGCGCCAGCATCGGCGAGCGGAACACCGGCGCGCCAGCCGGATCGGGCCGCGGCCCGGCGCCGCCGATCCAGGCAAATAGCGGCGTGTAGGGCGGGGTCAGGCCGTGCCAGACTTCCTCGATCTCATCGGCGGCGATCCGTCCCTCGGCGACCTCGGCCAAGGCCACCTTCGCCAACCGTGCCGAAGCGCCGACGCGCAGCTCGCCGGTGATCAGCTTCAGCAGCGCATAGCGGACGGAGGCGTCGGAGGCGTCCAGCCATCCAGCCAGCACGAAGGGCAGCTCGGATTTCGGCGTGCTGATCAGTGTCTGCACCACCTCGGTCATCCGGGGCGGGCCGGCATTGCTGGGCGCCGAGGGCCAGATCAGCGCGACGGTCTCCGCCAGGTCGCCCACGTAGTCGCGCGACATGTTGAACAGCACCGGGTCGGTGCGCTCCTCGGCCAACGCCCGGATCATGGCCGGCTTCGCCGCCTGGAACGCGAGCTCCCCGGTCAGCGCAGCGAGGCCAAAGCCGCGGTCGGGGTCGGGCTGGGTGGCGAAATAGCGCCGCAGCAGCGCGATCTTCGCCAGCCGGCCCGGCGTGAACACCAAGCGTTCCAACAAATCCGCGAAAGCGATCATGCAGCCACGGGTTCCGTAAGGTCCTCTTGCTCGTCGCCATAGCCAACCAGGCGCAGCGCGCGTCCGCGTATGCCGCGCTTGGCCGCCTCATGGATCAGCGCCTCCTCCCGGCCATGCGTCACCCAGACCTCGGGGGCGGCGACCTCGTCCAGGGTTTGGTTCAGCTCGTCCCAGTCGCAGTGGTCCGAAATCACCAGCGGCAATTCGACGCCCTTGCTGCGGGCGCGCTGGCGGACGCGCATCCAGCCGGAAGCGTTGCACACGACCGGCTCCGCCAAGCGCCGGGCCCAGCGGTCGGCGATGGCGCTTGGGGGTGCGATGACGATGGCGCCCTGCAGCTTGTCCTTCTCGGCGACGGTGGCCGGCAGCAACGCGCCAAGCGGGATGCCGAGCCGTTCATAGGCGGCGCAAAGCGGGATTTGCGCGCCATGCAAGTAGATGGGCCGGTCCCACCCCGCCTGGCGCAGCAGCGCGATCACCCGCTGCGCCTTGCCCAGCGCATAGGCGCCGACGACGTGGGTGCGGTCTGGAAACAGCGCGACGCTATCGAGCAGCTTGGCGATCTCGTGCGCCGCCGGGGGATGGCGGAACACCGGGAGCGCAAAAGTCGCCTCGGTCACGAACACGTCGCAAGGGATCGGCACGAAGGGCCGGCAAGTGGGATCGGGCTGGCGCTTGTAGTCGCCGCTGACCACGGCCCGGCTGCCGCGCCACTCCATCGCCACCTGCGCGCTGCCCAGCACGTGCCCGGCCGGCTGCATCCAAACGCGAACCTCGCCGATGGTGATGGGTTCGCCGTATTCCAGCGCCTGCTGCACGGCGCCGGCGCGGCCCTCGCCCATCCGCACGTCCATCAGTGCCAGCGTCTCGGGGCTTGCGAGTACGGCGTTATGGCCGGGCCGGGCGTGGTCGGCGTGGGCATGGGTGATGATGGCGCGGGCCACGGGGCGCAGCGGATCGATGTAGAAGCCGCCAGGCTCGCAGAACAACCCGTCCGGCAGGACTTTCAGCCAGGTTTCGGGATTCGGCATCACGGCGGGCCCGGGACGTTCAGCCCGGGCCCTCGACGCTTAGCCCGGCTTGTTCGGGCTGTCGGACGCAAGCGGTACCGGCACCCAACGCAGGCCATCGCCGCTCTGGATCAGCATCAGCACGGTCTTGCGGTTTTGCTTGCGGAAACGGTCCATGCGCTCCTGCACCTCGGCCGGGCTGGACACGGCCTCCTGTTGCACTTCGACGATGACGTCGCCGGGCTTCAGGCCGCGCCCGGCTGCCGTTCCGTCCGGCATCACGTCCGTCACCACGACACCCTTCTGGTCCTGTGACAGCTTATACTTGTCGCGCAGGTCGTCGGTGATCGGCGCGAGCCGCGCGCCCAGGCCCGAGATCTCCGACGTGCGGTTCGGCACTGCACGCTCCGGCGTGGGCGTAGCGGACGCCTGCTGCACGTCGTCGGGCAGCTCGCCGACTGACGCCTGGACCGTGACCTCCTTGCCGTCGCGCCACAGCACGACGGGCACGTTCTTGCCGATCACCGTCTCGGCGACGATGCGCGGCAGCGACTTCATTTCCTTCACATCCTGGCCATTGAATTTCAGGATGATGTCGCCGTTACGTATCTTGGCCGCATCGGCCGGGCCGCCCTCGTTCACGCCGGCGACCATGGCGCCTGTGGTGTCCTTCAGGCCGATGCTCTCGGCGATGTCGGGCGTCACCTGCTGGATGCGCACGCCGAGCCAGCCGCGCCGGGCATGGCCGTATTCGCGCAACTGCGACACCACCGACTTCGACATGTTGGACGGGATCGAGAAGCCAATGCCGACCGACCCGCCGGACGGTGAGTAGATGGCGGTGTTGATGCCGATAACCTCGCCCGCCATGTTGAACAGCGGCCCGCCCGAGTTGCCGCGGTTAATGGCGGCATCGGTCTGGATGAAGTCGTCATACGGACCCTGCCGGATGTCTCGCCCGCGGGCGCTGACGATGCCGGCGGTGACGGAGCCGCCGAGGCCGAACGGGTTGCCGATCGCCAGCACCCAGTCGCCGACGCGTTCAGTGTCGCTGTCGCCGAACGGCACGAACTTGAGCGGCTTGTCGCTCTCGACCTTGAGCAGCGCCAGGTCGACGCGCTCGTCCTTGCCGACCAGCTTGGCCTTGAGCGTCGTGTTGTCCTGCAGGGTGACGCTGATCTCGTCCGCGCCGTCGATCACGTGGTTGTTGGTCACGATATAGCCGGCGGGATCGACGATGAACCCGGACCCCAGGCTTACCGACCTGCCGGAACTCGGCGGGCCGCCCTCCGGGCCTTCGCCGTGGTTCGGGCCTGGCCCACGGCGCTGCGGGCCCGGACGGTTGCGGTCCAGGAAATCCTTGAAGAACTGCTCGAACGGCGAGCCCGGCGGGAAGCTCGGGACCTCCGGGCCGCTCCGGTCAGCCCGCGCCTGCGCGTTCTGCGACGAAGAGATGTTCACGACCGCGGGCAGCAAGGTGGCCGCGAGGTCGGCGAAGCTCTCTGGTGCGCCGCGCGCCGCCGCCGGCGCCACGAACGGCGGCAGCACGGCCGGGAGCACGAACGCGCTGGCAAGTGCGAGCGCACGAAGGGACCGGAGGCGCATAGCTTAACTCCCGAAGGGACGGCAAAAAGTGGATGTGCTCACGCAGGCAACATACCCGCAAGCGAGTAGGTGGGGCCACTTGCGAATTTGGGAACAACGCCGCCGCAGCATCATTGTTGCGGCGCTTGCCGCAGCATGCGCAAGAAGTCGCTGTCAGGGGTCATCACAAGGCGCGACTGGCCGTTTCCGAACGCCTCCCGATACGCCTGCATGGTCCGGTAGAACTCGTAGAACTTGGTGTCCTGCTGGAAGGCGTCGGCGTAGATCTTGATCGACTGCCGCTCCCCCTCGCCGCGCAAACGGTCGGCGGCGGCGCGCGCATCGGCCAGCAGCACCGTGCGGTCGCGCTCGGCGTTGGCGCGGATGCGGGCGGACGCCTCGGCGCCCTCGGCCCGCGCCTGGCTGGCGATGCGTTCGCGCTCGGATTTCATCCGGCTCAGGATGGCCTGCGTGTTCTCCTCCGGCAGGTCGGCGCGGCGCAGGCGCACGTCCTCGATCGTCACGCCAAACCCGCGCATCTCGTCGCTGACCTGGCCGCGTATCAGCCCCATGATGCGGCCGCGGTCGGACGACAGCACCTGCAGTAACTGCTCGTTGCCCAGCACCCGGCGGAGCGAGGAGGTCACGACCGAGTTCAGCCGCGCCCGGATGGCGTCCTCCGCCGAACCCACCGCCTGGAAATACTGCAGCGGGGTAGTAATGCGGAACCGGGTGAAGCTGTCGACGATCAGGCGGCGCTGGTCGGACAGGATCACCTCCTCGCGGGGGGTCTCATAATCCAGCAGCCGGCGGTCGAAGCTGATCACCGTCTGCACGAACGGCACCTTCACGTTCAGGCCCGGCGTGTCGATGACGCGGATCGGCTCGCCGAACTGGGTGATCAGCACCTGCTCGGTCTGCGACACCGTGAACAGGCTGGCGCTGGCGATCACGATCACCACGAAGGCAGCGGCTATGGCCGCCATCACCACGCGGCTCATCGACGGACCTCCGACGGCGGCGCGGGCGGCGCGGCCGCAGTCCTAGGCCGGCCGGTGGGGTCGAGCGGCAGATACGGCACGATGCCCTGCAGCTTGTCATCCACGACGATCGACGGCGTCTTGGTCAGGATGTCTTGCATCGTCTCGATATACAGGCGCTTGATCGTCACGTCCTTGGCGACGGAGTAAGCGTTGTAAACGCTCAGGAAGCGCTGCGCCTGGCCGCCGGCCTCGGCGATGTTGGCCTGGCGCGCGCCATCGGCCTCGGCGGTGATGCGGGCCGCGTCGCCGCGGGCCCGCGGCACGATATCGTTGCGATAACTCTCGGCCTCGTTGCGGGCGCGGTCGGCGTCGGTGTTGGCGCGCTGCACGTCGCGGAAGCTCTCGATGACGGCGGCGGGCGGGTCGACTTTTTGGAGCTGGACCTGGGTGATCTCGACGCCGACGCCGTATTGGTCCAGCACGCCCTGGGCGCCGGACGTGACCTCCTGCTCGATGCGGGCGCGGGCTTCGGTCAGCGCCGGCTGGATCGGGGTGCGTCCGATCACCTCGCGCATCATGCTCTCGGCGACCGATTTCACCGTGTTCTCGGGGTTGCGCGTGTTGAACAGGAACATGCTGGCGTCGCGTATGCGCCAGAACACGCTGAAGTTGATGTCGATGATGTTCTCGTCGCCAGTCAGCATGAGCGCCTCCTCCGGCGCCTCGCGCGCAGCCCCGCCCCGCCCCGATCCGTCGCGGCTGAAATCCGCCGGGTTGGCGACCCGGTTGGCGCCGCTGTCGGCGGCATTGCGGAAGCCGATCTCGATGCGGTTAATGCGGGTTACGGCGGGGGTCAGCGCCTGCTCGATCGGCCAGGGCAGGTGGTAGTTAAGGCCGGGGAACGTCTTGCCGACATAGGCGCCGAAGCGCAGCACCACGCCCTGCTGGTCCGGCTCGACCCGGTAGAAGCCGCTGGCGAGCCAGATTACGGCACCGACGAGTATGATCAGCCCGATCAGCCGCGGGTTGGAGCGGCGTCCGCCGGGGCCGCCCGGGACGAAGCGCCGGGCCGACGCCTGCAGGCGGGCCAGGATCTCATCCAGGTCCGGAATGCCGTTCGGGCCGTTGCCGCCGCCCCATGGTCCGCGATTTGGGCCGCGTGGGGGCGGGTTGCCGCCGCTCGGGCCCCAGGGACCCGAGCCGCCACCATTATTCCAAGACATATGGGTACAGTGGCTCCTGTAGATCTGCGCCGTCGGTTGCAGCGGCTCGGTTTGCAGTCGGGCAACCAAGCGCCATATGCGCCATTACGGCTGCGTGCATATTGACCGGGGATTGAAAGTTTACAAGCGATGGCGGCATTGACAACGGATGGGCTGCGGGCGGCGTTGCGCGGCGTGATGGACCCAAGCTCCGGCCAGGACGTCGTTGCGGCCGGGCTGGTGGACAGCTTGGCGGTGCGGGACGGCCTGGTTCACCTGGCGCTGCGCACCGACCGAACCAACGCGCCGGCCATGGAGCAGGTGCGCCGCGCGGCCGAGGCGCTGTTGTCGAAGCAGCCCGGCGTGGTCAACGCGACCGCCGTCCTGACCGCCCACCGCACCGAGCCGCCGCAAGGAACGGTGCCGCGGGCGCCTCAACCCGCGCCGGCGGCCAAGGCGACGCTGCTGCCCGAGGTCGCGCACATCGTGGCGGTCGCCAGCGGCAAAGGCGGCGTCGGCAAGTCGACCACCGCGGTGAACCTGGCGGTCGCCCTGGCGCAGCAGGGGCGCCGCATCGGGCTGCTGGACGCCGACATCTACGGCCCCAGCTTACCGCGGATGCTCGGCATTGACCGCAAGCCGGAGACGCGGGACGGCAAGATGGTGCCGCTGCAGGCCTGGGGCCTGACCGCCATGTCGATCGGCTTCCTGGTGGACCCGGACGCGGCGATGATCTGGCGCGGGCCGATGGTGATGGGCGCGCTCGAGCAGATGATGGGCCAGGTGCATTGGGGCGCGCTCGACATCCTGATCGTCGACATGCCGCCCGGCACCGGCGACGCGCAGCTCACCATGGCGCAGAAGGTGAGCCTCAGCGGCGCGGTGATCGTGTCGACGCCGCAAGACATCGCGCTGATCGACGCCCGGCGCGGCGTGCGCATGTTCGAGAAGACGCTGGTGCCGGTGCTGGGCCTGGTCGAGAACATGAGCGTGTTCTGCTGCCCGAACTGCGGCCACCGCACCGAGCTGTTCGGCCATGGCGGCGCACGGCGCGAGGCCGAGGCGCTCGGCATCCCGTTCCTCGGCGAGGTGCCGCTGCTGCTCGACATACGCACGACCTCGGACGCCGGCACGCCCATTTGCGCCGCCGACCCCGACAGCCCCGCCGCGCAAGCCTTTGCCGCCATCGCGCGCCGGGTGTGGGACGGACTCGTGGCGCCGCAGCCGAAGGCGCCCCGCATCGTTATGGACTGACGGACGCCGCGATTGTACTCTGCTCCGATGGACGGCATGTTGCGCGGCTTCTGGTACCTGGCCGTATCCGCTCGAAGCCTGAAGCCCGGCAAGACGCTGCCGGTGTCGCTGTTGGGCGAGGCGCTGCTGTTGGGCCGCCGCCTGGATGGGTCGGTGTTCGCGGTGAGCGACTCGTGCCCGCACCGCGGCATGCCGATGCGCCACGGCTCGTTCGACGGGCAGGTGCTGCGCTGCTGCTACCACGGCTGGGCGTTCCGCAGCACGGATGGCTGCTGCACCGAAATCCCGTCGCTGGCGCCCGGCGACCAGACCGATCCCGGTCGGTTCCGGCTGCGGACCTACCCGGCGCAGGACGTGCAGGGCAACATCTGGGTGCATGTCGGCGCACCGGGCATCGAGCCAGGGCCGGTGCCGACAGTGCCGGGGTTTGACGGCGCGGCGCCGCAGGTCACGACGACGATGCGCTTCCCGTGCGAGGTCGACCTCGCCGCCTGGGGGTTTTTCGATCCCGGCCACCCGGCCTTCGTGCACACGTCCCGCTGGTGGAAAAAGGACCCGGCGTCGCGGCTGCGGGTAAAGGAGAAGGAGTTCGAGCCGGACGGCATGGGCTTCCGCATGCTGCGGCACCACTTGAAGGAGGGCGCCAACCCGTATCGCCTGCTCGGCAAGAACGTGCGGATCGACATCGGCATCCACCTGCCGGGCGTGCGGATCGAGCATATCCAGGGCGACCGCCACTCCGCCTGCGTGCTGGCCGCCGCGACGCCGGTCAATGCGGCCGAGACGGACGTGCATTACTGCGTTTACTGGACGGTGAAATGGCTCGCGCCGCTGCGCCCGGTGGCGGCATGGATGGCTCGGGATTTCCTGAACCAGGACCGCGAGGTGGCGGCGCGGCTGATGGGCAACCCGACCCTGCCGGCGCCGCTGTTCGTGGGCGACCCGGATGCGCAGGTGCGGTGGTATATGCGGCTGAAGAAGGAGTACGTGGCGGCGCGGAACGAGGGGCGGGAGTTTGTTAACCCGTTGCGTGAGCAGACGCTGCATTGGCGGAGCTGAGGAACGGAAGTGGGTTCACATTTCGAGCGCCTGGTTTCGTCCAATAGCGGTATCGGTCTCGCCTCTGTCAGGCAAGCTGTTCTGCGATCCGGAGCGGCTGCAGCATAATCCGGCTGCGATGCTGGCGCGGGCCATCGCCTGCTTCATGGCCACACCGCGGTCGAGCGCCGCCGCTAGCACTCCGGTGAAGCAGTCGCCCGCGGCCGTCGTATCGACAGCATGGATTGCATGCGCCGCGACGTGGCCGGCGTCATCTTGCGTCGCCCATTCCGCACCGCGCTCCCCGAGGGTGCGCACGACGCCCACGCCGAGCGCCACATGCAGCCCTGCCGCGTCAGCCGCCGCGGCGTGTTGGGCAGCAAGCCAATCGGCCTCGGTCTCGTTCACGATCAGCAGGTCCACGGCCCGCAGCGCATCGGCGTCGAGCGCGTGGGCCGGGGCAAGGTTAAGGATGATCCGGCACCCACGGGCACGGGCGCGACGAATCAAGGCAGCCGTCTCCCGCGGATCGGTTTCCATTTGCAGCATCAGCGTCGTGCCGGCGGTCAGGATCGCATCCTCGACCTGGTCGGCGCGGGCCAGCGTGTTGGCGCCTGATCCCACTGCGATCAAATTGCGGCCGGCCGGGTCCGTGCAGATCGCGGCACAGCCGGTGGCGAGGTCGCCCCGGGCGACACGCGACAGGTCCACGCCCGCCTCGTGCAAGGTCGCCAGCGCGCCGTCGGCCAGTGCATCCCGCCCGACGCAGCCCGCCATCAGCACCGTCGCGCCATCGCGTGCAGCAGCGACAGCCTGGTTGGCGCCTTTGCCGCCGGGCTCGATCCGGGTCGCGGGCCCCAGCACGGTCTCCCCAGCGCCCGGCAGATGGTCGAGCGCGAAGATTAGGTCGAGGTTGATCGATCCAAATACGACGATCATGCGCGCTCCGCCACGACGATCATGACCGCCCCAAGGTCTCCATCAGCTCGGCCCATTCGCGCTTGGACAGGCCGCTGCCGGGTTGGTCGACGGCCTTGCCGGCCAGCATGCGGCGGACAACTGCAAGCATCTGCGCCGAAAGCGTCGCCGCGCCCATCCGGTAGTCCTGGAACGCCTCGTATGTCGCCGGAACCCAGGCGCGCACGGTTTCCAGCATCGCGTCGGCATAGGCTCGTATTTCGAACTGCGCGTGGCTGTCGGCGCGCAATGACAGGAAGCCGAGCAGGTTGTGCAGGTCGGCCTTCCAGTACCACTGCGTATAGGTGTTGAGCGTCAGGTTCATGCGCGCCAGCTCGCGCGCCAGGCCCCGGCGCGCCGGATCGACGGCCGTCCCATCCGCGCCCTCGTTCAACATATGCGCATAATGGTCGTAGGTGAGCGCCGCATCCTGCCTGAGCATGTCGAGCACGGCAGCGGCCTCCTCGCCCTCCAGCACCGCGCCGCGTCCCTGGCGGTTGCTGCTGCTCTGCGCGGCAAGGTGCTGCGGTTCGGGGATGTAGAACTCGCGGTCGAGGATGCTGTAGCGGGCGGAATACTCGTTCACGTTCGCCATGCGATGCCGGATCCACTGCCGCGCCACGAAGATCGGCAATTTCACGTGATACTTGATCTCGCACATCTCGAACGGCGTGCTGTGCCGGTGCCGCATCAAATAGCGGATCAGCCCGGCGTCCTCGCTGACCCGGCGGGTGCCGCGGCCATAGCTGACGCGGGCGGCCTGCACCACGGCGCCGTCGTCGCCCATGTAGTCGATGACGCGGACGAACCCATGATCGAGCACCGGCAGAGCGCGATAGAGCATCTCCTCCAACGCCGGCACGGTCGCCCGCCGGGTCGGGGCGCCGGTGTCCCGCTGGGCGTCGATCTCGGTCTGCTGTTCGGGGGTCAGTCGCATGGCATACCCCTAGCATTTCGCCGCGCAATCGACTATATAGGAGGGGCTGTAACAACGGCTATGGTGATAAACGGCAGTTGGAATAAGCGTTGTGGACCCGGGGGCAGTGCCCGGCGCCTCCACCATCCCCGACGGATGGGTTATGGGGGCGACACAGGCTCGACACGCGTAGTAAAGACCTGCCTTTTGCCCGGCATGATACCGCCGTTATCGGGTCATATCACAAGTGCCAATGACAATCATGAGGCGCTCGCCGTCGCTGCGTAAGCAGGGATAGGCGCGGTTCGGGGGGGCACCGGGCAACAGAAGCCCCCTCACTTTCCCCAAGTAGTGCGGCTCATTTCCGCACGACGTTCCAGAACACCGGCATCCCCGGCAAAATGCCCAAAAGCTCCGCCCGATACGCCGTCTGCTGGAATTGCTGGCCCAGCGGCACATAGGGCACGTCGCGGAACGCCTGCGCCTGGATCTGCTCGGCCAAGCTGAACTGCACGGCTGGGTCGGGGGCTCGCAGCCATTCATCCCGTAGCGCCTCGATCGCCGGGCTGTCCGGCCAGCCCGGCGCCGCCGCCCGCCCGTTGCCGCGCAGGAACGGGTGCCCTGCCGGCGTCGCCTGATCCAGGCCGGACCAGCTCGTCTGAAACACGCTCCAGCCGCCGCGCTCGACCGGCTCCATGTTGGTGCGGCGCTGCACCGCGGTGCCCCAATCCATCGCCTGGGCGTCGAGGTTCAATCCGACCTTGCGGAACAGGTCGGCCGTGACCTCGGCCAAGGCATTGGTGCTCGGGATGTCGGTCGGCACCAGCAGCGCGACCTTCTCGCCCTTGTAACCGCTGTCGGCCACCGCGCGCCGGCTGCGGTCCAGGTCGCGGGGGCCAGTCAGCGCCGCCATCCCCGCCGCATTGGCCAGCGGCGTGCCGGGGCAGAAATATCCGACGCCGTCCGCCCACAGCTCGCGGTCCGGACCCGACACCGCCTGCATGTATTCCGACTGCTGCACCGCCCCCAGCACGGCCCGGCGCAGCGCCGCGTTGTCGAACGGCGGATGGAGCTGGTTGAACCGCATCGTCCCGATGATCCCCGTGGGGTCCTGCGTCCGCACCACCAGGCGGCGGTCGGCGCGCAGGCGGCCCAGCAGATCAGGATTGGCGGCCAGCCACCAATCGACCTCGCCCCGCTGCAATGCCGCCGCGGCGGTGGCGGCGTCCGGGATGATCGCCCACTCCACCCGGTCGAACCCCGCCCGTTTCGGCCCGGCGGTGTGGGACGGCTCGCCGTCCTGGCGTGGCGCATAGCCGTCGAACCGGGCATAGGCGACGCGGGCGCCGGGGATGCGCTCGTCCGGCAGGAAACGGTATGGCCCGCTGCCGACCATCTCCGAAACTTGGCTGAACGGGTCGGTCACGGCCAGGCGCTCGGGCATGATCACGCAGGGGCTGGGCGCGGTCTTGGCCAGCGCATCGGGCAATAACGGGAACGGGGTACGGAGGCGGAAGACGATCGTGCGGTCGTCGGCGGCAGACAGCGCGCCGGTCGCGGCCAGCAATGCCTGGCCAAAGGTGTCGCGCGCTCCCCAGCGGCGGATGCTGGCGACGCAGTCCCGCGCCAGCACCGGCTCGTTGTCATGGAAACGCAGGCCCGGGCGCAGCACCAGGCGCCACCGCAGGCCATCGTCCTCCGCCACCGCCGTCTCCAGCATCTGCGGATGCGCCGCATAGCCGGCGTCCTGGCCGAACAGCGTGTCGAACACCAGGAACGCGTGGTCGCGCGTCTGGTAGGCCGTCGTCCAGATCGGGTCCAGCACCGCGAGGTCCGCCTGCGGCACGAACCGCAGCACCCGCGCATCATCAGCCCGGGCCAGGTTGGGCATCGCGAGCGCCGCGATGCCGGTTTGCAGGAAACTGCGACGATCCATGGCGCCCTCTTTATAAACTAACCCCGCGGACGTAGCTTGGCCCATGCGCCAGCCCGTTCCAATCCGCGACGGTCCGCGCTAAGGATTCCCGCATGGAAGATACCGAAGATGGCCGGGACGGCGGGCCGCCGCAACGCCCGGAAAGCCTGCTCCCCTACGACGCCTGGACCGAGGAGGCGCTGCGCCACGTCGTCGTCCGGGCGCTGGCCTATGTCGGCGCGCAGGGGATGCCGGGCGAGCACCATTTCTATGTCAGCTTCCGCACCGACCGGCCCGGCGTCACCATCCCGGCCCGGCTGCTGGCGCAATATCCGCACGAGATGACGATCGTGCTGCAGCATCAGTTCTGGGACCTGCAGGTCGACGAGCCCGGCGGCTGGTTCAGCGTCGGGCTGTCGTTCGGCGGCATCCCAACCACGCTGCACGTGCCGTTCAACGCCGTGACGGCGTTCGCCGACCCGCATGTGCAGTTCGGCCTGCGGTTCCGTCCGCCCGGCGACGAGCCCGCCAACGACGATCCCGAGACCGCGTTGCTGAACGCGCCCGACCCCGCCCCGCCCGCCGATGCCGAGCCGTCGGAAGCTCCGCAGGTGGTGAGCCTCGACGCCTTTCGCCGCAAGCCGCCAACCAAGGATTGACCCCGGGGATTGATGCCCAAGGATTGATATCATGAACGCACCCTTGCTGCCGGCGCAGGCCCGGCCCGCCAATTTCCTGTATTCGCCGATGTTCCCGCTGGGCGACAGCGGAACCCCTTGGCGCAAGCTCGACATCGCCGGGGTGAGCACCAGCACCTGCGACGGCCAAACCGTGCTGCGCGTCCGGCCGGAAGCGCTGACGGAGCTCGCGTTCCAGGCTTTTCGCGACGTGTCGCACCTGCTGCGCCCGGCGCACCTTCGCCAGTTGCGCGCCATCCTCGACGACCCCGAGGCGTCGGCGAACGACCGTTTCGTGGCTTTGGATCTATTGAAGAACGCCAATATCGCGGCCGGCGGCGTGCTGCCGATGTGCCAGGACACCGGCACGGCGCTGATTTTCGGCAAAAAGGGCCAGCGCGTCTGGGTCGAGGGCGACGAGGAGGAGGCGCTGTCCTACGGCGTCCACCGCACCTATACCGAGACCAACCTGCGCTATTCGCAGATGGCGCCGCTCAGCATGTTCGAGGAGGTCAACACCGGCAACAACCTGCCGGTGCAGTTCGACATCGCGGCGGCGCCGGGCGATCACCACGCCGACGAGCTTTCTCTCATGTTCATCGCCAAGGGCGGCGGGTCGGCCAACAAGTCGTTCCTGTTCCAGGAGACGCGGGCGATCCTGAACCCGGCCAAGCTGCTGGAATACTTGGGCACCCGCATCCGGACGCTCGGCACCTCGGCCTGTCCGCCCTACCATCTGTCGATCGTGATCGGCGGCACGTCAGCGGAGTTGTGCCTGAAGACGGTCAAGCTCGCCTCGACCAAGTGGCTCGACGCGCTGCCGACCTCCGGCAGCCGGGCCGGCCACGCCTTCCGCGACCTGGAGATGGAGCAGAAGGTGCTGGAACTGACCCGCACCCTCGGCATCGGTGCGCAGTTCGGCGGCAAGTATTTCTGCCATGATGTCCGCGTGGTGCGCCTGCCGCGGCACGGCGCGAGCCTGCCGGTTGGGATCGGCGTGTCCTGCAGCGCCGACCGGCAAATTCGCGCCAAGATCACGCCCGAGGGTGTGTTCCTTGAACAGCTCGAGGCCGACCCGTCGCATTATCTGCCGGAAGCGACCGACGGCATCCTGGGCGGCGACGTGGTCAACGTCGACCTGAACCAGCCGATGGAGGCGATCCGCCGGCAGCTTTCGGCCTATCCGGTCAAGACCCGGCTCGCGCTGAACGGCACCGTCGTGGTCGCCCGCGATATCGCGCATGCAAAATTAAAGGAGCGGCTGGACCGCGGCGAGGGCCTGCCGGACTATTTGAAGGACCACCCGGTTTACTACGCCGGCCCGGCCAAGACACCCGTGGGACTTGCCACCGGCAGCTTCGGCCCAACCACGGCCGGACGGATGGACAGCTACGTCGCCGAGTTCCAACGCGCCGGCGGCAGCTTGGTCATGCTGGCGAAGGGCAACCGCTCCCGCGCGGTGCGGGACGCCTGCCGGGCGTATGGCGGGTTCTACCTCGGCAGCGTCGGCGGCCCGGCGGCCCGGCTGGCGCAGGACTGCATACGCAAGGTCGAGGTGCTGGAATACGAGGAACTCGGCATGGAGGCGGTGTGGCGCATCGAGGTGGAGGACTTCCCGGCCTTCATCGTGATCGACGATAAGGGCAACGACTTCTACGACGGGCTGGAATAGATGCGCTTCATGGTCGACCGCCTGGACCACCTGGTCATCAACTGCGCCGACGTCGAGCTGACCGCGTCGTGGTACCAGCGCGTGCTCGGCATGGAGCGGGAGGAGTTCGCCGACGGACAGCGCACCGCGCTGAAGTTCGGCGGGCAGAAGATCAACCTGCGCCCGCATGACAGCGACCCCCGCGCGTGGTTCACCGGCATCAATAGCAAGCCGGGCGGCAGCGACCTGTGCTTCGTCACCGCGGTGGGGCCGGAGGACGTGGTCGAGCACCTGCATAGCTGCGGCATCGCCATCGAGGCCGGGCCAGTCGCCAAGGAGGGCGCGTTGGGCACCATCCAGTCGGTTTACTGCCGGGACCCGGATGGCAACCTGATCGAGATTTCTTCTTACCTTGCCCACTGAACCCCTCGCTGCGACAACGAACCGGCGGATCGGTTTCGTTGCGCTATTATTGTTCCTCGCCTCGGTGCCGTTCGCCAACTGGCTGATTCAGCATGTCGGCACGACGTGCGTGCCGATGGGACCGTGCCTAGTACCTGTGGCGCCGGGCGTCATGGCGCCGTCCGGAGTGCTCGCGGTTGGTGCGGCCTTGGTGCTGCGGGACGTGGTGCAGCGCTGCCTCGGGCCGGCCTGGGGCATCGGCGCGATCGTGGTGGGTGCTGCGCTGTCCACGCTGATCGCGCCGACGTCGCTGGTGCTGGCCTCTGGCGCCGCGTTTCTACTAAGCGAACTGGCCGATTTCGCGGTCTACACGCCGTTGCAGCGGCGCGGGCTGGTCCTCGCCGTGCTGGCGAGCGCCATCGCCGGCCTGGTGGTTGACAGCGTCGTGTTCCTGACCCTCGCGTTCGGCAGCCTGGATTTCCTCGCGGGGCAGGTGATCGGCAAGGCCTGGGCGGTGCTGGCGAGCATCCCGTTCATTCGCCTGCTGCGGCGCGTGGCGCCCACGCCGGCCTAATTGCGCCTTTCCGACTTCGATTTCGACCTTCCGGCCGGCCGCATCGCGCATCAGCCGGCCCGTCCGCGCGACGCTTCACGGCTGTTGGTCGTGGGCGGCGGCCTGCAGGACCGGTTCATTCGCGACCTCCCGAGCCTGCTGCGCCCCGGCGATGTGCTGGTCGCCAACGACACCCGCGTCATCCCGGCGCAACTCGCGGCACGGCGCGGCGAGGCGCGGATCGGCCTGACGCTCGATCAACCGCGGGCCGACGGCTCCTGGCATGCACTGGCCCGCAACGCCCGGCGGCTGCGTCCGGGCGATACCCTGGCCTTCGATGGCGCGCCAGGCCTTGAAGCGACCCTGATCTCGCGGGATGACGATGGCGGGGTCGTCGTGCGGTTCAACCAAGCAGACGCCGCGTTCGCCGAAGCGCTGGGCCGGGCGGGAGCGCTGGCCTTGCCGCCCTATATCGACCGTCCCGACGGCCCGACCGCACAGGATGCGGCCGATTACCAGACCGTGTTCGCCGCGCGCGAGGGCGCGGTCGCGGCGCCCACAGCCGGGCTGCATTTTTCCGAAGCCCTGCTTGGTGCGCTCGACGCCGCCGGGGTGCAGCGGGTGCTGGTTACGCTGCATGTCGGCGCCGGCACCTTCCTGCCGGTCCGGACCGACGAGGTCGCCGCGCACCGCATGCACGCGGAGTGGGGCGAGGTCACGGCCGACGCAGCCAACGCCATCAACGCAGCACAGCGCGTCGTCGCCGTCGGCACGACGACGCTGCGGGTGCTGGAGACGGCCGTGGACGCTGCGGGCCGGATGCAGCCATTCCGCGGCGACACGAGCCTGTTCATCACGCCGGGCTTCCACTTCCGCGCGGTGGACGCGCTGGTGACCAACTTCCATCTGCCGCGCTCCACGCTGTTCATGCTGGCCTGCGCCTTTGCCGGGCAGGCGCGGATGCAGGCGGCGTATGCGCACGCAATCGCGCAAAACTATCGTTTCTACTCCTACGGCGACGCCTGCCTGTTGGAACGCGCCGAGTGATCTCCGGCCCCAATGAGCTTTAACCATAGCGTGACCGCAACCGATGGCGCCGCCCGGGCTGGCGTGCTGCACACGGCGCATGGCCCGGTCGAGACGCCGGTGTTCATGCCGGTCGGCACCGCCGGCACGGTAAAGGCGATGACCGCCGATCAGGTGCGCGCGACCGGCGCCCGGCTGGTGCTGGGCAACACCTACCACCTGATGCTCCGGCCCGGCGCCGACCGGATGGAGCGCTTGGGTGGGCTGCACAAGTTCATGGACTGGCCCGGCCCGATCCTGACCGATAGCGGCGGCTTCCAGGTCATGTCGCTGGCCGGCCTGCGCACGATGGACGAGGGCGGCGTCACCTTCCGCTCCCACCTGGACGGCAGCGCGCACCGCCTGACCCCCGAAAGCGCCACCCAAATCCAGCATAAGCTCGACGCCACCATCACCATGGCGCTCGACGAGTGCACCCCCTTCCCCGCCACGCCGCAGCAGGCCGAGGCCAGCATGGCGCTGTCGATGCGCTGGGCCGCACGCTCGCGCGACGCGTTCGTGGCGCGCCCGGGCTATGGCCAGTTCGGCATCGTGCAGGGCGGCGTGTTCCCGTCGCTGCGCGCGGCCTCGGTCGAGGCGCTGACGGCGATCGGGTTCGAGGGCTACGCGGTCGGCGGACTGGCCGTCGGCGAGGGCCAGGCGACGATGCTGGCGGTGCTCGACAGCACCGTGCCGCTGTTGCCGGCGGACCGTCCGCGCTATCTCATGGGCGTCGGCACGCCGGACGACCTGCTGGCTGCGGCCGCGCGCGGGATCGACATGTTCGACTGCGTGATGCCCACCCGCGCCGGGCGCACGGCACGGGGCTTCACCTCGCAGGGCGTGCTCAACCTCCGCAACGCCCGGCATGCCGCGGACCCAGGGCCGCTCGATGGCCAGTGCGCCTGCACCGCTTGCACCCGGCACAGCCGCGCCTACCTGCATCATTTGTTCCGGGCAAATGAAATGCTCGGGCCGATGCTGCTCACCCAGCACAACCTGACATACTACCAAAGCCTGATGGCCGGCGTGCGCGTGGCGATCACCGCCGGCCGGCTCGACGCCCATGCCGCCGCGATGCGCGCAGCCTGGGCCATGGGGGATACGAGATGACCGACTACACCACGCTGACCCAGCTCGGCGCCGAGACGGTGGCGCCTGCCTCGCCCGGTGCCGCCGTGCTGGAGCGGGTGGGCAATCCGCAGCCCGGCATGTCCTATGTCGTCCGCTTCACCTGCCCGGAATTCACCACGCTCTGCCCGTTGACCGGCCAGCCGGATTTCGCGCATGTCGTGCTGGACTATGTGCCGGAGGACTGGATCGTGGAGAGCAAGTCGCTGAAATTGTTCCTCGCCAGCTTCCGCAACCACGGCGCATTCCATGAGGCATGCTCGATGGAGGTGGCGCGCCGGGTGGTGGAGGCCACGGCGCCGCGCTGGCTGCGCATCGGCGCCTATTGGTATCCACGCGGCGGCATTCCGATCGACGTGTTTTGGCAGACTGGCCCAGCGCCCGAGGGCGTCTGGATACCCGACCAGGGCGTCGCCCCTTACCGTGGCCGCGGCTAGGAAAGCTGTTCCCGGTGACGAAACCGGCGCTGGCAGCCAGCATGAAGGACCGCATCCGCGGCAAGGCGCTGGCTCTCGGCTTCCATGCCGTCGGTTTCGCCCCGGCGGAGCTTGGTCCCGAAGCACGGGAGCGGCTGGCGGCGTTCCTGGCCGCCGGACAGCACGGCGACATGGGATGGCTCGCCGACCGCAGCGAGCAGCGCGCCCATCCGCAGGCGTTGTGGGCCGAGGCGCGCAGCGTGGTCGCGGTCGGGCTCTCCTACGCGCCCGACGACGATCCATTGGCGGCGTTGGGCCGTCCGGACCGGGGCAATGTTTCTGTCTATGCACGCAACCGGGATTACCACGACATAGTTAAGGGGATGCTAAAGCACCTCGGCGCGTTCATCGCCAGCCGGTTCGGGCCACAGGTAAAGGTGTTCGTCGACACGGCGCCGGTCATGGAAAAACCGCTGGCGCAGCAGGCCGGGCTTGGTTGGCAGGGCAAACACACGAACCTGGTCTCGCGCCAGCACGGGTCTTGGCTGTTCCTGGGCGAAGTCATGACGACGCTCGACCTGCCGCCGGACCCGCCGCACGCCGACCGTTGTGGCAGTTGCAGCCGTTGCATGGCGGCCTGCCCGACCGACGCGTTCCCGGCACCCTATCGCCTGGATGCCACGCGGTGCATCTCATACCTGACCATCGAGCACGCCGGACCGATCCCGCTGGCGTTGCGGCCCTTGATGGGCAACCGCATCTTCGGCTGCGACGACTGCCTCGCGGCCTGCCCTTGGAACCGCTTCGCCCACGCGGCCCACCCAAAGCTGCAGGCGCGGAACGACCTGCGGGCGCCGGCCTTGATCGAGCTTGCCGCGCTGGACGACGCCGGCTTCCGCACGAGGTTCGCGGGCGGACCGGTCAAGCGCATTGGACGCGACCGCTTCGTGCGCAACGTCCTGACCGCGATCGGCAATTCCGCCGACCCGGCGCTGCTTCCCGCGGCCCAGCGCCTGCAGGCGGACCCGAATCCCGTCGTGGCCGAGGCCGCCAATTGGGCGGTCTCACGTTTGCAGGCCGCCGGTTGAGCCTCGTCAAACGCAGCTTCAGCCTGTCGGGCCATCGCACGAGCATCGCCCTGGAGCCAGAGTTTTGGACGGCGCTGTGCGAGATCGCCGGACGGCAGGGTGTCGTGCTGTCCGCGCTGGTGGCCTCGGTCGATGCGGAACGCGATCCGAGCCGGCCGTTGGCGTCGTCCCTACGAATCATTGCATTACACGGGCATTCTTAACCATTGCGAAACGTATTTCCGGTAATGATGGCGTCACGGCGAATAACCGCCGTGGTGCAAAGTGAAAAAATCCATGGACTCCATCATTCCCGCCGTGCCGAGCAAGCCCATCGCCATCAGCCCGCTGATGCTGGCCGACCGGCTGCTCACCCTGGCGCAGGACGCCGACCGCGCCGGTTATACCGGGGCCGCCTCTCATTTGGTGACGGCGATGTTTAAAGTGCTCGACAGCCGCAAGCCCGCACGGCGCAAGGCGCATTAAGGCTGCTCGGCCACCCACAGCGCAAGGCCGGCGAGTTCGGGCATGCGCACCAGCGCTGCTGCGGGCCCGGTCACGCGGAGGCCGAGTTCCGGGCTGGACGGGGCTCCGGCGACTCCAGGCCGCACCGCCACATGCAGGTCCGCTGCGGCCCCGAGCAGGTCGATGCTGCCGGACAGCCGCGCCTCTCCGTCCGGACTGGCCAGGACGCCTTGCCCAGATAGGACGCCGCGCCGCACACTCAGCGGCAGGTCGAGCGTGCTGAACGGCGAATCGCCGGTTGTCAGCGCCTTCGACACCTCGGCAGCCATACGGCTGCGGTCTGGACCGGCCAGGGCCGCCGCGGCGGCCGGGATATCGAGGCCGGACAGCGTGCCATCGCGCACCGTCACCGTTGCCGAACCCGTCATGGTGGCGAGCAACGCCGCCGGGCTATAGCCGGCAGCGCTAAGATCCAGCTTGGCGTCGACCGAGCCTGCAATGAGGTCCAGCGCCGTATCCAGCGCCGGGCCGTCCAGCGCCGCATTCGCCACGTCGGCTTGAATTGAAAGCTTCGGCGGATCGCTGTTGGTAGCCAGCGTCATGGCGCCCGACACCGTGCCGCCCTCGATCCGGCCCGTCGCGCGTGGAACCGTCAGCGTGCCGTCGCGCAAGACGATATCCGCCGACAACGCTTGCAGCGCCGGCGTTTGCCCGAGCAACACCTGCGCCGCGTCGAGCCGCACCATGGCCTGCCATCCCTGCAGCCCGGCCAACGGAATTGGCTCGGGGGAGCGCGGATAGGGCAGCGGCAAAGGCAGCGTCTCGGCCGCGACCTGGCCGGATACGGCCAAACGTGCGGTTCGTGGTTCAGCCGGGGCCTCGAAGGTCAGTTGTCCGTTGGCGCGCAACGCCCCGGCGACAACGTCGAAATGGTCCAGCGCCAGGCTGCCATCGGCGCCGGTGGCCTGGGACAGCAACGAGAACGATCCATCTCCGAGCCAGGCCGCTGTGCCGCCGACGCCCAACTGCTCCAGCAGCCGCGGCGCGCCGGGGTGGCGCAGGGTGATCGGACCGGCCCACCGCCGGGTCACAAGGTTTATCGTGGGTTGCGCATCGAGCCGAAGATCGGACGCTTCGACGCTCAGACGCACCCCCAAGGCGTCCGGCGCCCCGGCGAGCTGCAGCAACGCCGTGCCGGGACCACGCAGCAGCGCCATCAGCATCGGCATCTTCCGCGGCGCCACCGCGTGCCAAGCTGCAAGATCCGGCGCCGCCAGTTCGACCCGTCCATCGGTGACGCGTCCGCCCTCGCTTATTGAACCGGAGGCAGTCAGCCGCGCGCCGAACGGACCCGCCTCGAACCGCCGCAGCGTCAGCCGGGTGGCCTCGCTTTGCGCATCGATCGCGATCGGTCCCATGGAAAGGCCGCGCCATGCCGCACTCCGCACCTGCAGGTGCAGATCGGCGTCCGCCCCGGCGGCGCGGGCCAATGCGTCGCTCATGCCGGCGGGCGTCGCAAGCAACGAGGGATCGGGCAGCCAGGGATCGAGCGTCAGCCGGTCGAACGACAGCCCAGCGTCGACCGACAGCCGCGGCCCGAGCTTCAGCCCCAGGTCACCGGTCACCCGGCTCCCATCCAGCGTCCCCTGCAGGTCGCCCAACGAAGCTTTGCCAACGCCGGCCGCGACCTTGGCCGATAGGTCGGCCGACCGCAGCACCGCCGCCGGCAGTCCGCCCAGGACACCCGGAACCATCGGCTCCAGCCAACGCAGCGTGGTCCGCAGGTCGGGCGCAGCCAGGCGGCCGGTGCCCTCGAATTGGGCAGGTCCGGCCGCGGCCCCGCCGGCGCGCGGCTGGCTGGAAAGGCGCCCGGCCAGAGTGAGCTGCGCGTCGCCGGGCAGGAACGCCGTGGCATCCCGGACCGACACGCCGTCTGGATTGAGGTCGAATGCGCCGCTCAGCCTGCGCAGCGTGCCGCCGGCAAGAGTGGCCGCCTCGGCCGAGAGGTCGATCCCGATCGGCATGGCCCCAGTTGGCAAAACGCTGCCGGTGCCCCGCGTCAGCACCGGCAGCCAAGCGTCGAGGTCGAGCCGGCTGGCCGCAAGCGCCAGGTCCAGCCGCGCCTCGGGCAGCACCCGTAGCGCCACGGTCCCGCGCGCCGGGGAGCCGCCGATCTCGAGCGCGAGCTCGTCCGCGACGGCCAGCCCATCGACGGCGGTGAGCCGTCCGTCCCCGCGCCAGGCGACTGCGGGGGCGGGAAGGAGCTGCGACAAGTCCCGGCCACGGCCCGCGACCCGGCCCGACAACGCCCCGTCGCCCGCGAGCTGGCCCGAAAAGGTGCCGCCGGTATCCAGCAACGGACCCTGGCCATCCAGGCTGACGTCCAACCCGGCCGCATCATCCCGGCCCGGCCGCGTCAGGCGCGCCGTGAAATGCCAGGGCCGTTCTCCCACTTGCCCAGTACCGGCGGCGGAAAGCATCCCGGTCTCCGGATCGGTCGTCAGGCCCGCGTCGATGCCGGTCACCGCGAGGCCGCCGACCTCGATCCGGCTATCCTCCACCCGCGCCTGCAGGTCGGTCAGCCACGCCGGCGGGCGCTGCGCCAGCGCACCCGGCGCGAGGGGCCAGGGCAGCCGCAGGTCCGCGCCGCGTAGCGTCAAGTCGCGCGCGTCCACCTGCCCGGCCAGCAACGGCCCAAGCGCCACCCGCAGCCGCAGTTCCTGCGCCGTCAGCACCACGCCGTCGCCGGTGTCGTCGACCGCGATGCCGGACGCCGTGAGGACCGGCTGCGGCAGCAAATGCAGCGAAATGGTGCCGCCAATGCGCACAGGCCGTCCGATGCCGGACGCCGCCAGCGCAGCGACGCCGTCCCGGTAGCGGTTCCAGTCGAGCAGGTTCGGCACGACCCACAGCATGGCGAGCAGGACCGCCAGCAGCCCCGCCACGCCAATCAGCGCCGCACGCCCGCCGCGCACGCTAATCCGGGCCATCGACGCCAACAGGGGACATACCAGCAGCAGGCATGCCGTTTGCAGGCATGGTTCGGTTCATATCCGTCGGTGATCCCGCATGGTTCGCAGATAGCGGCAGGGCCGGGCTTCGGCGCAAGCCCCGCTGTCCATAAAGATGTGGCGTGTTACAATGCTGCATGATTCCCTGGGGCAAGCTGTTGGGCGGCGTGGCCGGATTCGCGATGGGCGGGCCATTTGGCGCGGTGGTCGGCGCAGCGCTCGGGCACGCGGCCGACCAGGGCACGCTGCCGCGCATCAGCCTGGGCGACGGCTCGCTGGGGGGCTCGCCGCTGCATCCGGCACGCATCGCCGCAGCGCTGGGCCGGCGGGACCAGCTTTTTGCGATCGGCGTCGTCGTGCTCAGCGCCAAGCTGGCGAAATGCGACGGACCCGTCGTGCGGTCGGAGATCGACGCGTTCAAGCGCCAGTTCCGCATTCCGCCCGAGTCGGTGCGCGACATCGGCCGGCTGTTCGACCAGGCGCGCGACAGCAACGAGGCATTCGAACCCTATGCCAAACAACTCGGCGAGAGCTTCGCCGACAACCGTGGGTTGCTGGATGACGTGCTGACCGCGCTGTTCGCCATCGCCCGCGCCGACAAGCCATTGACGGCCGCGGAGGAGGCGATGCTGCGCCGGGTGCATCGCGCATTCGGCCTCGACGAGATGGCGTGGGACCAGGCGCGCGGCGCGGCCAGCAGAAGCGCCACCGAACGGGACGATCCCTATGCCGTGCTGGGAATGCCCGCCAGCGCAACGGACGAGGCGCTGCGGCAGGCTTGGCTGCGGCTGATGCGCGAGAACCATCCGGACAGCCTCGCCTCACGCGGCGTGCCGCCCGAGTTCATCACCCGCGCCGGCGAGAAAGTCGCACGGATCAACGCGGCCTGGGACCGGATCAAGCGCGAGCGGCGGCTATGATACCGTGCGCCGCGTCCGGGCCGCCGATGCAGGAGCTGCCCAGCCCGAATTGGGATGCGCGTCCGGACGGCGTCCCGGTCGACATGCTGATCCTGCATTACACCGGCATGCAGTCGACGCAGGCGGCGCTCGGCCGGCTGCGCGACCCGGCCGCCCGGGTGTCCTCGCATTACGTGGTGGACGAGGACGGCGCGACGTGGCGATTGGTGGCCGAAGATCGCCGGGCCTGGCACGCCGGCATATCGCATTGGCGCGGGCGTACGACGTTGAACGACCGCTCCGTGGGGATCGAGATCGTGAACCCCGGCCATGAATGGGGATACCGGCCGTTCCCCGCCCTGCAGATGGCGGCGGTATGCGACCTGTGCTTGGCCATCCTGGGCCGCCATCCCATCCCGGCGCGCAACGTCGTCGGGCATAGCGACGTAGCGCCCGACCGCAAGCAGGATCCGGGGGAACTGTTCGACTGGCCCGGCCTGGCCGCGAACGGCGTTGGGCTCTGGCCCGAAATCACGCCGGGCCACGTGCCGGGCACCGACGTTTCAGGCATGCTCCGCACGATCGGCTACCCTGACGGCGACCTCGCGGTCACGCTGCGTGCGTTCCAGCGGCACTGGCTGCCGGACGCCGTCACCGGCCAGGCCGATGCAGCGACCCGGGCCAGGCTGCAAGCGGTCCTCGCGGTGCTTGCTTGACGCGACCGGGATCGGCGCGCATTCACCCTAATGCCAGACGGCCGGACGGCCGCTGCCTTGTCCACGGCGCCAGATTGCTGGCGTCCTGGCCAGGGTGGAGGAAAGTCCGGGCTCCACGGGAACACGGTGCCGGTTAATGGCCGGCGGGGGCGACCCCAGGGAAAGTGCCACAGAAAACAAACCGCCGGCTCGCCGCAGGGCTAGCCGGCACGGGTGAAACGGTGCGGTAAAAGCGCACCGCGCCCCTGGCAACAGGGGCGGCAGGGTAAACCCCACCGGGAGCAAGACCGAATAGGGGTGGCCGGCGGCGTGGATGGCGAAAGCCGGACGCGTGACGCGGGGGCGTTCCCGCCCTGTCGCCCGGGTTGGTCGCGTGAGGCGTGCAGCGATGCACGTCCCAGAGGAATGGCCGTCCCGGTCCTGTACTCACAGTCGCAGGATCGGACAGAACCCGGCTTATAGGCCGTCTGGCGCTTTTTATCCCCAATTTTATCCACAAGAACAGAAGACGACTACAGCATGGCACAACCCATGACTGCACCGAAATGTTTTCTGGCACAACAACAGGTTGATAACAATCGTTTATCTTAGAAACGCACTATAAACTAAACTCGTATCCCTTTGACGCCCATATTTGCCCATGCTAGCCCATGTTATCCCATGCGCAACGGCGTCGCGAAGCAGGGGAGCGGGCCCGCCGCTTGACGGGCGTTTCTGGGGCGAAAGGGCGGGGCTGCACGACATGAGCCACTTCCTTGGCACGCACCAGAACCGTCTCGATGCCAAGGGCCGGGTCTCGATCCCGGCCAGCTTCCGCGCGCGGCTGCGGAACGGGTCGGAGGACGGCGTGGCCAGCCTTATACTGAGCCCCTCGCACAAATATCCCTGCATCGAAGCCTGGCCGGAGCCGGTGTTCGAGGCGCTTGCCGAGCCGCTCGGACGCCTCGACATGTTCAGCGACGACCAGGATGATTTCATTACCGCCCTTTACGCGGACGCCACGCGCGTAGAAGCAGACAAGGAGGGGCGGATCGTCCTTCCGGAGTCGCTGGTGAGATTCGCGAGTTTGACCGATGTGGTGGTCTTCATGGGCCGCGGGCAGACGTTCCAGATCTGGGAACCGGCGGCCGGCGAACGGCGCCGGGCCGAAGCGCGCAATGCCACCCGCACGCGCGGCCTGACCCTCGCGGGCGGGGCCGCATGATGCACATCCCGGTCATGCTGCCGCAGGTGCTGCGTCATCTCGCCCCGGGGCCGGGCGGCGTGCTGCTGGACGGCACCTTAGGCGGCGGCGGCTATGCCTCGGCGATCCTTGAGGCCGCGCCCTGCACGCTATGGGCCATCGACCGCGACCCGGCGGCCATCGCGCGCGGCGCAGTGCTCGCCGCCCGCCATCCCGGACGGCTGCACCTGCTGCAGGGCCGTTTCGGCGACATGGTCGGCCTGCTGGCGGAACACGGAATCGGCCAGCTTGACGGCATCGTGCTCGACCTCGGCGTCTCCTCGTTCCAGATCGACGACCCCGCCCGCGGCTTCAGTTTTCGCAGCGACGGCCCGCTCGACATGCGCATGGCCGCCGCCGGCCCGACCGCGGCCGACCTGGTGAACGGCCTGCCGGAAGCGGAGCTGGC
The DNA here is from genome assembly GCA_965277495.1 of Acetobacteraceae bacterium. Taxonomy (GTDB): domain Bacteria; phylum Pseudomonadota; class Alphaproteobacteria; order Acetobacterales; family Acetobacteraceae; genus CAHJXG01. The sequence continues at coordinate 1,466,740 of OZ255824.1, forward strand.
AGATATATTGTACGAATTCGGCGAGGAACGGCTATCGCGCCGCATCGCCCGCGCCATCGTCGCCGCGCGCGCCGAGGCGCCGATCGGGACGACGCTGCAGCTCGCCGAGGTCATCCGTAAGGTCGTGCCCCCCGACCGGTCCGGCATCGATCCGGCAACCCGCAGCTTTCAGGCATTGCGCATCCGGGTGAACGATGAACTCGGCGAGATCGAGCGCGCCTTGCAGCAGGGTGCGTCGCTGCTGGCGCCGGGCGGACGGCTGGTGGTGGTATCGTTCCATTCGCTGGAGGACCGGCTGGTGAAGCGCTTCATGCTCCGGGCCGCTGGGCGCACTCCGGCGCCGTCCCGCCACGATCCCAGCGGATTGTTGAGTCGTGCGGCGCCGGACTTTCGTTTGCTGACCAATGGCGCCGAACGTCCGGACGCCGGCGAAGCCCGCTCCAACCCTCGCTCACGCAGCGCCCGGCTGCGCGCCCTGGCTCGCCTTGCTGCAACCCAAGATCGGGACACCGCCCCAGCATGATCCGTCCCCTGACCTGCATCTGCCTGCTGCTGGCTGGCGGTTCCGGCCTGTATCTCTATCAGTCGAAACACCGGGCGCAGATGCTCGACCGCGAGATCGAACATACGTTGAAGGCGACCGATGTGGCCCGGGCCCGTATCGGCGTGCTGCGCGGCGAATGGGCGCTGTTGAACGAGCCCGAGCGCCTCGCCGCCCTATCGCAGTCGCATTTGGGCTTGAAGAGCTTGGCGCCGTCGCAGTTCGTCACCGCGGCCGAGCTGGGCGCCCGCCTGCCGTTGCCTGCCGCGCCCGGCACCGTCTACTCGCCTGGCGAAGAGGAGCCTTCGGCCGAGACGGCGGACGCGCTGCCGCTGCCACCCGCGCCGGCGCCCGCCGCCCCGCCCGTGCCGGCGCGCCCTGCATCCGCTGCCGCAAAGGCGCCGTCGGCCCTACCAGCGGCGTCACCCCGCCCGCCCGCACAGCTCGCGTCGATTTTGCAGATGCCGCCATCGCCGTTGCCGCCGCCCCGTCCGGTGCCCGCCCATCCGGTCCTCGCCCCCGTCGTGAACGTGAGCGCAAGTTCGGTCGTCCCGTCCTCGGCGCCTAAACCGGCCCCGGCACACCCGGCGGCATCGGCCAGCGCAGGCGCAGCGCCGCCGACTGCGCTGGCGCGGCCCAGCACTCCGACGCCCGCCGGCATGTCGATCGGCGAGTCCGTGGCGCGCATGGCGCGTCTGCACGGCGGGGCCCAGGCCGCCGCCATCGCGGGCCCGGCGCCGCAGCCGGTGTCCAGCCTGCCGGCCAGCAACCAGGCGAGCCCGTCGGCTCTCGGCGGCACCCGGCCATCGCTGCCGCCGCCGGTCCCGTTCGGATCGGCGCTGGCCGCGTCCGTCGCAAGCGCGCGCTGACCAGGGATGACCGGGCACCTATGACTGAAACGCCGCCTCCCGCTCCCCGTCACGACGCGCCTCCGCCCGGCGGCTGGCGTGGCGCGCTGCATATGCCGACCGTCCGCGTCACCGCGCCCGACTTGGCCCGCCGCGCGCTGATGGAGAAGACGCGCGGGCGTCTCGTGATCGCCTCCCTGGGCTTCTTCCTGCTGTTCGGCGCCGTCGCCCTTAAGCTCGCGGGCGCCACGGTCCTGTTCCCGATCCAGCCAAAGCACGGGGACCGCGGCGATGCCGCGCGGTCGTCACGCCTTGCCCAACTCCCGGACCCGACGCTCGGCGGCCCGGCCACAGGGGCCGACGACGCGCCCGCGTTCACGCCGCCGCCGCTGCGGGACACCGCTCCGCATACCAGGGCGATGATCGTGGACCGCAATGGCGAGATCCTGGCGCTCTCGCTGCCGACCGCCGGCCTTTATGCCAATCCGCGCGAGATGATCGACACCGCCGAGGCTGCGCAGAAGATCAAGGCCGTGCTGCCCCGCCTCGACCTCGATGTCGTGAAGGAGCGGCTCGCGAGCGAAAAGCAGTTCGTCTACCTCGCCCGCAACATCACTCCGCGCGAACAGCTCGCGCTCAACAACCTCGGCATCCCCGGGGTGTATTTCCAGCCGACGGAGCGCCGGCGTTATCCGCAGGGCCGGGTCGCGGCGCACGTGTTGGGCGGCGTCGACGTCGATGCGCACGGCGTCGCTGGGGTGGAGCGATCGTTCAACGAGCGCCTGCGCGACAACCCGGAGCCGCTCAAGCTGTCGCTCGATGTCCGGGTGCAGGCGGTGGTCCGGGACGAGTTGTCGAAGTCGATGGCGGAGTTCCATGCCATCGGCGCCTGCGGCATCGTGATGGACGTGCGCACCGGCGAGGTGGTCGCCATGGTCAGCCTGCCGGACTACGACGCCAACAAGGCTGGCGACGCGACGAACGAGCAGCGTTTCAACCGCGCCGTCACCGGCATGTACGAGCCCGGCAGCACGTTCAAGCTGCAGACCGCCGGCATGGCGCTCGACTCCGGCGCGGCGCAGCTTTGGAGCTCGTTCGACGCGTCGCACGACATCCACATCGGCCGCTTCACCATCAAGGACTTCGAGGGCAAGCACCGTGTCCTCGAGCTGCCGGAGGTCATCGCCTATTCCAGCAACCTGGGCGCCGCGCACATGGCGCAGCAGGTCGGTCCGGAGCGGCAGCGGTCCTGGCTGCAGGCGATGGGCATGTTCACCCGCGTCGGCATCGAGCTGCCGGAGCAGGGCCAGCCGATCGTGCAGCCGGCGGCGAACTGGAAAGAGATCGCGACCATGACCGTCGGCTTCGGCCATGGCATCGCCGTCTCGCCGCTGCATGTGGTGCGTGGCACGGCGGTGCTGGCCAATGGCGGCATGATGCTGCACCCGACGATCCTGGAAACCGAGAGGCCCGTTGGGAGCACTGTTGCTCCGCAACCGTCCGACGAGCACCGGATCATGCATCAATCGACCTCGGACACATTGCGCAAGCTGATGCGGCTGGTGGTGACGGATGGTTATGGCAAGCCGGCGGACGTGCCGGGCTATTTCGTGGGCGGGAAGACGGGCACCGCGGAAAAGACCATGGGGCACGCCTACCGCAGGCACGCGAACGTCAGCGCCTTCATGAGCGTGTTCCCAATGAACGCGCCGCGCTACGCGGTGTACTTCATGCTGGATGAGCCGAAGGGCAACGCCAGCACCGGCGGCTATTCGACCGCGGGCGCCGTCAGCGCGCCGGGCGCGGGCCGGGTCATCGCGCGGATTGCGCCGATGCTGGGGCTGATGCCTGAGACGGTGACGGCGGCGGCAACGCAGGCGACGCTCACTATGCCGTTGCGGCCCGGCCGTCCCGCGGGCTGGCACGCGCCGGTGGACACGCCGATGGCGCACGCCCCGGCACGCCAGCAGCCGGTCAACGTGCCCGCCGTGCGCGAGCCGGTGACCCCGCGGCAGGAAGCCGGTCCGCCGGCCACCTCCGTTGCGGCTCGCTGATATGCTGCACAGCATGGGCATGGCGTTGCCGCCCGATTTGCCGGCGCGGCTGACCGGCGTGACGGCCGATAGCCGCGCCGTGCGTCCGGGCATGCTATACGCGGCGTTGCCGGGTGCCTATGCCGATGGCCGCGCCTTCATCCCGGATGCCGTGGCGCGCGGCGCGGCGGTCGTGCTGGCCCCTGTTGGCACCGATTGGCCCATGGGTGTCCCGGTCCGCCCGATGATCCTCGACGCCGAGCCTCGGCGTGCGCTGGCCCGGCTCGCTGCGATGCAGGCGGGTCCGCAGCCGGACCGGATCGTCGCGATTACCGGCACCAACGGCAAGACCAGCACCGCCGAGTTTCTGCGCCAGATGCTGGCTGCCAGCGGGGTGGAGGCGGCGAGCCTCGGCACGCTTGGGTTGATCACCCGGACAGAGCGCAGCAATCCAGGGTTGACGACGCCCGATCCGGTGGCACTCGCGGAGACCCTGGCGGCGCTCGCCCGCGACGGCGTGCAGGCGGTGGCGTTGGAGGCGTCGTCGCACGGGCTCGACCAGTTCCGGCTCGATGGCGTGCGGCTGGCGGCGGCCGGGTTCAGCAACTTGACGCGGGACCACCTGGACTATCATGGCGTCATGGCGGCCTACCGCGCCGCGAAGCTCCGGCTGTTCGACGCGCTGCTCCCGTCCGGCGCGCCGGCGGTGGCCAGCACCGCGCTGGACGCCGCCACCATGGATGCGCTGCGCGGCATCGCGGCCCGGCGCGGCTTGGCGCTGCACCGGGTCGGCGAGGACGGCGATCTGCTGCGCCTGCTGCGCGCCGTGCCGCAGCCCGGTGGCCAGGTGCTTGAAATCGAGGCGGGCGGCATTCGGCGTGAGCTGATGCTGCCGTTGCCAGGACGGTTCCAGGCGGACAACGCGCTGCTTGCCGCCGGGTTGGCGATCACGACCGGCACTGCCGGCGCGCTGGACCGGCTTGCGGCGTTGCGCGGCGTGCGCGGGCGGATGGAGCTGGCGGCGACGCTGCCCAACGGCGCAGCCGTCTATGTCGACTATGCCCATACGCCCGACGCGCTCGACCGGCTGCTGTCCGCCCTGCGCCCGCACACGGCCGGGCGGCTGCATGTGGTGTTCGGCGCCGGCGGGGACCGTGATCCCGGCAAGCGTCCGCTGATGGGCATCGCCGCGCGCGCGGCCGACCGCGCCATCGTCACCGACGACAACCCGCGCAGCGAGGACCCGGCCGCGATCCGCCGCGCCGTCCTGGCCGCCCTGCCCGGCGGCATCGAGATCGGCGGCCGAGCCGCAGCCATCGCCGCCGCCATGAACGGACTGGCGCCCGGCGACGTGCTGGCCGTCGCGGGCAAGGGTCACGAACAGGGCCAAACCATCGGCGGGACCGTGCTGCCATTCGATGACGCCAGCGTCGTGCGTGGCCTGCTATGACCGCGCTTTGGACCGCCGCCGAACTGCAGGCCGCGACCGGCGGCGCGATGCTAACGCCAGCGAAGCCACGCGGGGCCGCGCGTCTGCAACCGAGTGGTTTACGCGAGTTCGAAGCGACGGGCGTGTCGATCGACAGCCGCACCCTGCGGCCCGGCGACCTGTTCGTGGCGCTGCAGGGCGACACCGACGGCCATGCCTTCGTGGCGGACGCGCTCGCCCGCGGCGCAGCGGGAGCGATGGTGCATCGCACGGACATCTCTGGGCTGCCGACCGGCGCGCCCTTGCTGGCCGTGGACGGCACCCTGGCCGGGCTGCACGCCTTGGGCCGCGCGGGCCGGGCGCGTTTCACCGGCAAGATGGTCGCCATCACCGGCAGCGTCGGCAAGACCACGACGAAGGAGATGCTGCGGACGGCCCTCGCCGCCTTCGGCCCCACCCATGCGGCCGAGGCGTCCTACAACAACCATTGGGGCGTGCCGCTGACGCTCGCGCGCCTGCCGGCCGATGCGGCGTTCTGCGTGGCCGAGATCGGCATGAACCATGCGGGCGAGATCGCGCCGCTCGCACGGCTGGCCGCGCCGCACGTCGCGGTCATTACCGCGGTCGGCAGCGCGCATATTGGGCACCTGGGCAGCCTGGAGGCGATCGCCGACGAGAAGGCCGCGATCCTGCAAGGCTTGGTTGCGGGCGGCATCGCCGTCTTGCCCGGCGACAGCCCATTCTTTGAACGCCTGGCCAAAGCTGCGCCCGGCCGCGTGCTGAGTTTCGGAGAAACGGCGGGCGTGGATGCGCGCCTTCTGCGCATCGACCCGATTCAGGCCAGCATCCTCGGCCAGCCCGTCGAGTTTACGCTGGCGGCGCCGGGCGCGCACATGGCGGCCAACGCCGTCGCTGCCCTGGCCGCCTGTGCCGCACTGGGCCTCGACGCCGCCCTCGCCGCCGCGGCGCTCGAAGCGTTCCAGCCCGTCGCCGGACGCGGCCTGCAGCGGACGATCCGCGGCGGCGGCATCCTGCTGCTCGACGAAAGCTACAACGCATCGTCGGCCTCGGTCCGCGCCGCATTGGGCGTGCTCGCGGCTTTGCCCGGACGCCGCGTCGCCGTGCTGGGCGACATGCTGGAACTCGGCGCGTTCGGCCCGGCGGAGCACGCTGGCCTGGCCGGCGATGTCACCGCCAGCGCCGACCTGCTCTATGCCTGCGGCCCGCTGATGCGGCATCTGTATGACAGCCTGCCGGACCGTGCCCGCGGCGCGCACCGGCGGGACAGCGCGGCGCTGGCCCCGCTGGTCGCCGATGCGGTTCGGCCCGGCGACGCCGTGCTGGTCAAGGGCAGCCTCGGCAGCCGCATGCGCCTGGTGGTGACGGCACTCGAAGACCATCCGCCCGGGCAACGGGCCGGGGGCGAAGCTTGATGTTCGTCTACCTTTCCCGCCTGTCCGCCGACCAGTTCATCCTGGCGAACCTGTTCCGCTACATAACGTTCCGCTCCGGGGCGGCGTGCCTCACGTCGCTGTTCATCAGCTTCCTGCTGGGTCCGATGGTCATCCGCTGGCTCGGCTCGGTGCAGAACGGCGGCCAGCCGATCCGGCTCGACGGACCCGCCCGGCACCTGCTCGAAAAAAAGGGCACGCCCACCATGGGCGGCGTGCTGATCCTGCTTTCGCTCGCCGCCGCGACGCTGCTTTGGGCGGATCTGCGCAACGGCTATGTCTGGGCCGTGCTGCTGCTGACGCTCGGCTACGGCGCCGTCGGCTTCCTCGACGACTTCCTGAAGCTCTCACGCCGCAACACCAAGGGCGTCTCGGCCCGCGGCAAGCTGATCGCCCAGGTGCTGCTCGGGCTCGGCTGCGCCATCTGGATCGCGTCCCTGACCCGGGAGCCGCTGGGCACTTCCCTGACGATCCCGGTGTTCAAGGAAGTGCTGATTCCGCTCGGCATCCTGTTCCCGCTGGTCGGCATGTTCGTGATGGTCGGCAGCTCGAACGCGGTCAACTTGACGGACGGGCTGGACGGGCTGGCGATCGTGCCGACGATCATCGCCGCCGCCGTGTTCGCGCTGATCTCCTACCTTGTCGGCAACCGGGTGTTCGCGGACTATTTGCAGCTCCATCCGGTGCCGGGCGTGGGCGAACTGGGCGTGTTCCTCGCGGCGCTGGTCGGCGCAGGGCTTGGCTTCCTGTGGTTCAACGCGCCCCCCGCGGCGGTGTTCATGGGCGACACCGGCAGCCTCGCCCTGGGCGGCGCGCTCGGCGCGGTCGCGGTGGCGACGAAGCATGAGATCGTGCTGGGCATCGTCGGCGGGCTATTTGTCGTCGAAACGGTCAGCGTCATCATCCAGGTATTCTGGTTCAAGCGCACCGGACGCCGCGTGTTCCTGATGGCGCCGCTTCACCACCACTACGAGAAGAAGGGCTGGTCGGAGCCGACGATCGTGATCCGGTTTTGGATCGTCTCGATGATCCTGGCGCTGGTGGGCCTGGCCACCTTGAAGATCCGATGAACGCGGACGCAACACTTGGCGCGGCCCCGCGCAAACCACTTGGTTTGGCAGCGTTTTCTCCCACGCTGTTCGCCCATCGCCGCTTTGCGGTGGTCGGCCTTGGCCGCAACGGGCTGCCGGTGGCGCGCGCGTTGCTCGCCATGGGGGCGGCGGTGTCCGTGTGGGACGACGAGCCGGAAACCCGCGCAGCCGCCGGGCTGCCGCTGCACGACCCAGCCGGTGGGCTTGCCGGGTTCGAGGCTTTGGTGCTCAGCCCCGGCATCCCGCATCGCCTCCCGGCCCCGCATCCGGCGGCATTGGCGGCCCAGCGCGCCGGCATCCCGATCCTGTCCGATGCCGAGTTGCTGTTCCAGGCCGTGCGCGCGTCCGGCTCCCACGCGCGGTTCGTGGGCATCACCGGCACCAATGGCAAAAGCACTACCACTGCCCTGCTCGCAAATATTTTATCTACTGCTGGTATCGAATCGGCGGCAGGAGGCAACCTAGGCGTGCCGGCGCTGGCCCTCCCGGCCCTCACAGACGCTGGGGTCTATGTTCTGGAAATGTCCTCGTATATGCTGGAGCGCCTCGCCACCTTGCGTTTCGACGCCGCCGCGTTGCTCAATCTCAGCCCCGATCACCTGGATCGGCACGGCGACATGGCCGGCTATGCCGCCGCCAAGCGCCACGTGTTCGACCGGCAGGGCGCGGGCGACGTCGCGGTGATCGGCACCGATGACGACGCGGCTGCTTTGACCGGCGGCCTGCACGGCCCCCGCCTCGTGACGGTATCCGGCCAGCACCCGGCCGACGTTTGGTCCGATGATGGCGTCTTGCGCGACCGCGACGGGCCGATCCTGCGCCTGTCCGGCGAACCGATTGGTTCGACGTTCGGCGCCGCTGCCCTGCCCGGCACGCACAACGCCCAAAACGCCGCCGCCGCCGCCGCTCTGGCCCTGGCGCTCGGAGTGCCGCGCGACATGGTTGCGGCGGGCATCGCCGGCTTCCCGGGCCTGCCGCACCGGCAGCAGCGCGTGGCGACGGACGGCGGCGTGGCCTGGGTGAACGACAGCAAGGCGACCAACGCAGACGCCGCCGCCCGCGCGCTGGCCTGCTACGCCCGCGTGGTCTGGATCGCCGGCGGCATCGCCAAGGCCGGCGGCATCGAGGCGCTGCGTCCCTTGCTCCCCCGCGTCGCCCATGCCGTGCTGATCGGACGCGACGCGCCGCTTCTGGCCGAAACCCTCGCCGGCGCCGGGGTGCCGTTCACGATGGCCGGCACCCTGGACGCCGCCGTCCCCGCCGCCCGCGCCGCCGCCGCCCGCACCCGCTCGCCCGTCGTCCTGCTGTCGCCGGCCTGCGCCAGCTTCGACCAGTTCACCAGCTTCGAGGCGCGCGGCGACCGTTTTCGCGACCTGGTTCTTGCCCCGGCACTGGTAAGGAGCGCCTGATGTCCTCAACGAAACCGCTTGGTTTGCGTTCAACGAAACCGCTTGGTTTGCGTCCGACGAAACCGCTTGGTTTGCGTCCGACGAAACCGCTTGGTTTGCGTCAGGCAAATTCAAGCGGCTTGCACCTGTCCCGCTCCGACACCTCCGTGCTCGGCCGCTGGTGGTGGACCGTCGACCGCTGGACGCTGGCCGCGGTCGGCACATTGATCGGCTTCGGCTATGTCATGATGCTGGCGGCGTCGCCCGCGGTGGCCGAGCGCCTCCATCAGTCGCGCGACGTGTTCATCCTGAAACAGGTCGTGTTCCTGGCGCTCGCCGGGCTGATCGTCGTGGGCGTTTCCATGTTGTCGCCCAAGGGCATCCGCCGCCTGGCGCTGCTCGGCTGCCTGGCTGCGCTGGCATTGACCGCCGCCACCCTCGTCATGGGCGTCGAGATCAAGGGCGCCCGCCGCTGGATCTCCGTCCCCGGCATGACCGTGCAGCCGAGCGAATTCCTGAAACCCTGCTTCGCCGTCGTCGCGGCCTGGCTGCTCAGCGAAGGGCACGTTGGCAGCGGTGGCGCTCCGCAAAAGCGCATGCGGCACTTCCCCGGCCTGCTGCTGGCCGGCGGGGTCTTCGCCCTGATCGCCATGCTGCTGAAGTCGCAGCCGGACATGGGCATGCTGGCCGTGGTCGCCGCCGTGTTCTTCACCCAGTTGTTCATCGGCGGCCTGAACCTGATGCTGGTCGGCGTCGCCGCCGGCGGTCTCGTGGCCGCCGCCGCCGCCGCATACACCTTCTTCCCGCACGTCCGCAGCCGCATCACCCGGTTCATGGACCCGGCCTCGGGCGACAGCTACCAGGTCAACACCGCGCTCGAAGCCTTCGGCAATGGCGGCCTGCTGGGCCGCGGCCCCGGCGAGGGCCGGGTCAAGGACGTGCTGCCCGACGCCCACGCCGACTTCGTGTTCGCCGTGGTGGGCGAGGAGTTCGGCATGATCATCTGCCTGGTCGTGCTCGCGCTGTTCGGCTTCATCGTGCTGCGCGGCCTGCTGCGGTTATTGGCGGAACAGGACCTGTTCATCGTGCTGGCGTCCTGCGGGCTGGTGACCAGCTTCGGCCTACAGGCGTTCGTCAACATGGGCAGCTCGCTGCATTTGATCCCGACCAAGGGCATGACCCTGCCCTTCGTGTCCTATGGCGGATCGTCCGTGCTGGCGGTGGCGCTCGGCATCGGCATGCTGCTCGCGCTCACCCGGCGCCGAACCCGCGCCGAGCCGGTCTGGGAGCACTCGGCATGAGGGGCCTTCCCAGCGAAATAGCGTGGCCGTTTGCGCGCGTGCGTCCCATCGTGATCGCCGCCGGCGGCACGGGCGGGCACTTCTTCCCGGCCGAAGCGCTGGCGTCCGAGCTGATCGCCCGCGGCCACCGCATCGCGCTGATGACGGACGCGCGCAGCGGCGGGCTGAAGTCAGAGGTTTTCGCCGGGCACGAGACGTTCGTGCTGCGTGGCGCCGGGATCGCCGGGCGCGGCGCGTTTCGTGCCGGCCAGGCCGCGCTGGCGGTGGCGGCGGGAACGGCGCAGGCGCGGGGCATCCTGTCGCGGCTGAATGCGGCCGTGATCGTGGGTTTCGGCGGCTACCCCTGCGTCGCGCCCGTGCTGGCTTCCCGCATGACGGCGCGCCGTCCGGCGGTCGTGCTGCATGAGCAGAACGCCGTGCTGGGCCGGGCCAACCGGGCGCTGGCGCGGTTCGCGGACCGGCTGGCGCTGGGAATGGCGGCGACCGCGCGCTTGCCGCCGCGCGTTGCAACAGTCGTGACCGGCAACCCCGTGCGCCCGGCGATCCGCGCCTTGGCCGGGCTGGGCTATGCGCCGCCCGACACGGACGGCCCCATCCGCTTGCTCGTCACCGGCGGCAGCCAGGGCGCACGGGTGTTCAGCGACGCAATGCCGCAAGCCGTGGCGCTGTTGCCGGCGGGGCTGCGCGCCCGGCTCCGCATCGTGCAGCAATGCCGGCCCGAGGACCTCGGCCGCGTGCGCGCCGCCTATGCCGAGCAAGGCGTCGATGCTGAATTGGCCGCGTTCTTCCCCGACATGGCGGCACGGTTGGCGGCGGCGCATTTCGTCGTGGCGCGTGCCGGCGCCAGCACCGTGGCGGAACTGTGCGTCGTGGGCCGTCCCGCGCTGCTGGTGCCGCTGCCGGGTTCGATCGACCAGCATCAGGTGCGAAACGCCATGGCGTCCGGCGCCGACGTGCTGCCGCAGGCCGAGTTCGAGGCGAACCCGCAGGCGCTCGCCGACGCCCTCGCCGCCTGCCTGCCGTTTCCCGTCTTGCTGGCCGAAAAGGCGCAGCTCGTCGCCCGCGCCGGCATCCCCGACGCCTCCGCCCGCCTCGCCAACCTGGTCGAGCAAGCGAAACCGAGTGGTTTGCGCGACATCGCTGGGCCGCGCGAACCACTCGGTTGCAGTGCAGCGGTTCCGCTCCGCTCCGTCGGCAGTGCTCCGCAGCAGGCGCCGATGAACCTCAAAGGAGTCCGCGCATGAGGGCACTGCCACTCGGCATCGGCACGATCCACTTCGTCGGCGTCGGCGGCATCGGCATGTCGGGCATCGCCGAGGTGCTGCACACGCTGGGCTACGCCGTGCAGGGCAGCGACATCTCCGACAACGCCAACGTGCGCCGGCTGCGCGACGCCGGCATCCCGGTGGCGATCGGCCATGACGCGGCGAACGTCGCCAACGCCCAGGTCGTGGTGGTCAGCACGGCGGTGAAGCGCGACAACCCCGAGGTGTCGGCCGCCCGCGCGCGCCTGGTCCCCGTGGTGCGCCGGGCGGAGATGCTGGCGGAACTGATGCGGCTGAAATGGGCCATCGCCGTCGGCGGCACCCACGGTAAGACGACGACGACGAGCCTCGTCGCCTGTCTGCTCGAGGCCGCCCACATGGACCCGACCGTCATCAACGGCGGCATCATCAACGCCTACAATTCGAACACCCGGCTCGGCGAGGGCGAGTGGATGGTGGTCGAGGCCGACGAGAGCGACGGCAGCTTCCTGCGGCTGCCGGCCGTCATCGCCGTGGTGACCAACATGGACCCCGAGCACCTCGACCACTGGGGCACCGCCGAGGCCATGGTCGCGGGATATGACCAGTTCGTCGCTAACGTGCCGTTCTACGGCTTCGCGGTGCTGTGCATCGACCATCCCGGCGTGCAGCAGATGATCCCGCGGCTGTCTGATCGCCGGGTGATCACCTACGGCTTCTCGCCCCAGGCGGACGTGCGCGCCGAGCGGCTGGTGATGGACAAGCTCGGCGCGACGTTCGAGGTCGTCGTGACCGGGCGCGGGCGCGCCGTATCGCGGCGGATGGGTCCGTTCCGGCTGCCGATGCTGGGCCAGCATAACGTGCAGAACGCGCTGGCGGCCGTCGCGATCGCGGTCGAGATGGACGTGGACGAAGGCACGATCCGCAGCGCCTTCGCCGGGTTCCGCGGGGTGAAGCGGCGGTTCACCAAGACGGGCGAATCGGGCGGCATCACCATCATCGACGACTACGGCCACCACCCCGTCGAGATCGCCGCCGTGCTGAAGGCCGCGCGCCAGGCCGGGGCCCGCGACGTGCTCGCTGTGGTGCAGCCGCACCGCTATTCCCGCCTGCAGTCGCTGTTTCCGGAGTTCTGCACCTGCATGAACGATGCCGGGACCGTCATCATCGCCGACGTTTACGCCGCCGGCGAGACGCCCATCCCCGGTATCTCCCGCGATTCGCTGGTCGACGGCCTGCGCGCCCGCGGCCACCGCAGCGTGGTGCCGCTGCCGGGGCCGGAGCACCTGGGCGAGATGGTGCACGCCATCGCCAAGCCCGGCGACTTTGTTATTTGCCTCGGGGCTGGGACGATTACCCAGTGGGCCGCGAGCCTGCCCGCCGAGTTGGCGGCGTTGCAGGCCGGCAGCACGCGGCGGGCCGGATGATTCCGGTTTTGCACACCCCGCATCTGGCCGTCCGGCTACCGCCGCTCCGTGGCCGCGTGCAGGCCGACGCCCCGCTGGCGCCGTTCACCTGGTTCCGCGTGGGCGGCGCGGCCGAGGCCCTGGTGCGACCGTCCAGCGCCGCCGACCTTGCCGCTTTCCTGGCTGCCCTGCCGCCGGATATGCCGGTCCAGGTCCTGGGCGCGGCCAGCAACGTGATCGTGCGCGACGGCGGCATTCACGGGGTCGTGCTGCGCCTGGGCCGCGGCTTCGGGGAGGTGCGCGTCGAGGCGGACGGCGTGGTCGCCGGCGCAGCGTGCCTGGACGCCGCGGTCGCCGAACACGCGGCGGCGGCCGGAATGGCCGGGCTCGAGTTCCTGTCGGGCATCCCCGGCACCATCGGCGGCGCGGTCGCCATGAACGCCGGCGCTTATGGCGGCGACATCGCGGGCTGCCTCGACTGGGCGGAGTTCGTCACCCGCTCCGGCGAGCAAGTCCGCGTGCCGGTGGCCGGGCTGACCCTGGCCTACCGCCACGCCAGCCTGCCGCCCGGCGCCGTCGTGGTCCGCGCCCGCTTCCGCGCCCGCCCCGGCGATGGCGCCACCATCGCCGCCCGCATGGCCCAAATACGCCGGGACCGGGAGGCGACGCAGCCGGTCCGCGCCCGCACCGGCGGCTCCACCTTCCGCAACCCGCCAGGCATGAAGGCATGGGAGCTGATCGACGCCGCCGGTGGCCGCGGCCTGGTGCGCGGGGGGGCCGCGTGCAGCGAAAAGCACTGCAATTTCCTGCTGAACACCGGCGGCGCGACCGCAGCCGACCTGGAAGGCTTGGGCGAGGAGCTGCGCCGCCGGGTGCACGCGGCGTCGGGCGTGACGCTGGAATGGGAGATCAAGCGTATTGGCGTTCCGGGCGGCGGCGCGCAGCTCGTGGCGGGCGACGCGCCATGAAGCGGGTCGCGGTGCTTTATGGCGGCATCTCCGCCGAGCGCGAGGTCAGCCTGTCCTCGGGCCGCCAGGTCATTGCGGCGCTGGAGGGTGCCGGCTTTGACGTGACGCCGGTTTTGGTCGGGCATGATCTGGGCGCGGTGATCGCCGCGCTCGGGCCAAGGCTTGGGCCAAAACCTGATGCCGTGTTCAACGCGCTGCACGGGCGGTTCGGCGAGGATGGCGCGATCCAGGGCGTGCTGGACTGGCTCGGCATCCCCTACACCCACTCCGGGGTCCGCGCCTCGGCGCTGGCGATGGACAAGCAGGCGGCGAAGGCGGTGTTCGCCGCCGCCGGGCTGCCAGTCGCGCATGGCCGCATCGTGGACATGGACGAGCTCGAAGCCGCCGACCCGGTGCCGCTGCCCTACGTCGTGAAGCCGTTGAACGAGGGTTCGTCGGTCGGCGTCGAAATCCTGCACGCAGGCAATAACCGCCGGGCGGAAATCGCGCGGCAGTGGGCATTCGGCCGCCACGCCATGGTCGAGGAATACGTGCCCGGCCGCGAGCTGACGGTCGGCGTGATGGGCGACCGCGCGCTGGCGGTGACGGAGATCGCGCCCGCGGCCGGGTTCTATGACTACGCGGCGAAGTATGCCGATGGTGGCTCCCGCCATGTCGTGCCGGCCGACTTGCATCCCGGCATCTATGCCCGCGCGATGGAGATAGCGCTGGCGGCGCACCGCGCGCTCGGCTGCCGTGGCGCGACCCGGGCCGACCTGCGCTATGACGACACGGCGGGCAAGATGGTTGGAAATGCTGCGCCGCAGCCGGGCCGCCTGGTGCTGCTGGAGGTGAACACGCAGCCGGGCCTGACGCCGACCAGCCTGTTGCCGGAGCAAGCGGCGCATCTCGGCATCGATTTTCCCGCGCTGTGCGCCTGGATGGTGGAGCATGCCGCATGCCGCGCGTGACAGCCTCCGACCGCACAGGGAATGGCCGTGCGCCAACGAGCGGCGATGCTGGCCCGCGGCCGTCCGCCCGCACCCCGGCCAAGCCGCCGCGTCCGCTCAACGACCGCCCGACACGGTGGAAGCTGCTGCGCCGCCGCCAGCGCTATTTGCTGCGCCCGGTTGCCTGGGGCGTTGCCGGCGTGCTGCTGCTGGCCGGCGGCGCTGCCCTGGTCCGCGCGGTATCCGGCGTGTCCCTGGATTCGACGCGACCCGGCACTTCCGTCGCCTCACTGCGCGAGCGGTTCGCCGCCCGGACTACCCTGCTCGTGCAGGACGTCGTGGTCGAGGGCCGGTCGTTGACGCCGGAAGGCATGTTGCGGGCGGCGTTGGGCGTCTCGAAGGGCGACAAGCTGCTGGGCTTCTCGCTCGAAGCGGCCCGCGCCCGGATCGAGCGGCTGACCTGGGTGCAGCACGCCACCGTGGAACGCCGGCTGCCCGGCACCGTCGTGGTGCAGCTCATTGAGCGCCGCCCGTTCGCCGTCTGGCAGACCCGGGACAAGTTCGTGCTGATCGACCGGGCTGGCCAGGTCGTGGCCGAGCAGGACCCGGTGAAAGACGCCGCCGCCTTCGCCACGCTGCCCCTGGTCGTCGGCCCCGGCGCGCCGGAATTCGCGGCCGCCTTGTTGGACCAGCTCGCGGCGCAGCCGGGCCTGCGCGCCCGCGTGGTGGCCGCGATCCGCGTGGGCGAGCGCCGGTGGAACCTGCGGCTCAACAACGGCGCGGACGTGCTGCTGCCGGAGGGGGCGGAAGCGCCGGCAATGAGCCGGCTGATGGAGCTGCAAGCCGCGCAGTCGCTGCTGGACCGCCCGCTGCAGGCCGTGGACCTGCGCCTGCCCGACCGGATGGTGGTCCGTGCAGCGCCGGAGGCACGCGGGCCGATGCCGTCGATGCCGACCCCGCCGGCCCCGTCCAGCCCGCATCGTCCGATCTGAGGCCGCTGGAATGAACGACATGCCCCGCAGCGCCTCCCTGCACTCCCCGGTCCGGCCAATGCCTGGAAAGCTGGACTCGCTCCGGTCATTAAGCGCGCATCTGCCGCCGCCGATGCCGCCCGATCCGCCGCAGCGCCGCCCGTTGCGGACCGCGCCGTTCGGCGTTCTGGACGTCGGCAGCACCAAGGTCACCTGCCTGATCGGCCGCATCGACCATGACGGCCAGCTTCGCGTGCTGGGTTTCGGCATACGCCAGGCGCGCGGCGTGCGGGCGGGCGGGATCACCGACCTGGACGCCGCCGAGCACGCCGTCCGCGGCGCGGTGGGCGCGGCCGAAATCATGGCGGACCACCGGCTGCGCTCGGTGACGGTGAACCTGACCTGCGGCAAGCCGGAGAGCCGGCTGTTCAACGTGCAGTGGCCGGTCGGCGGGCGCGCGGTGACCGAGGCGGACGTGCGCCGGGTGGTGCAAGAGGGCCGCGGCCGCGCCGTCGTCGAGGGACGCGAGAGCATCCACGCGCTGCCGCTCGGCTTCGCGGTCGATGAGACCTTGGGCGTCGGCGATCCGCGCGGCCTGCATTGCGACACGCTTTCGGCGCGCCTGCATGTGGTGGACGCCGCATCCACCGCGCTGCGCAACCTCGAAACCACGGTGTTGCGGTGCGAGCTGTATATCTCGGAGCTGGTCAGCGCGCCGATGGCGGCGGGCTTATCGGCCCTGGTCGAGGACGAGCGCCAACTCGGCGTCACCGTGATCGACATGGGCGGCGGCACGACCGGGCTCGCCGTGTTCAGCGAGGGCCACGTGCTGCACACGGCGCAGCTTCCCGTCGGCGGCAGCCATGTCACCAACGACCTGGCCCGGCTGCTCTCCAGTTCCGTCGCCGACGCCGAGCGGCTGAAGACCGTCTACGGCAACGCGGAAAGCAGCCCGGACGACGAACGCGAAATCCTGTCAGTGCCGCTGGTCGGCGAGGAGGACCATGACTACGCCAAGATCCCACGCAGCCAGTTGGTCGACGCGATCCGCCCGCGTCTGGAGGAAACGTTCGAGCTGGTCCGCGCCCAATTGGACGGCGCGGGCCTGGCGCGGGAGGCCGGAACCCGCGTCGTGCTCACCGGCGGCGCCAGCCAGCTCGTCGGCGTGCGGGAGATGGCGGGCCGCATCCTGGACCGCCAGGTGCGCCTTGGCCGTCCGTTGCCGCTGCCGGGCTTGCCGGACGACGTCGCCGGCCCTGGCTGCGCGACGGCGGCGGGATTGCTGAATTGGGCCAGTGGGGTGGGGCGCACCCTGGCCGACGTGGACCTGTCCGACGACCGTCCGGCCCGGCTGCTGGGCCGGGTAGTAAAATTCTTCCGCAACCGATTGTGAAACGAACTGCGCCGCATGGAGCCCGATTTGCCTCGACTGCACGAAACCGTACTTAACTCGCCGAAACCCACTTTGGGAGATTTTACATGACGCTTAACCTTACCGTCCCGCAGCAAAGCCACACCGATTTCACGCCACGGATCACCGTCATCGGCGTGGGCGGCGGCGGCACCAACGCCGTCGACAACATGATCGCCTTGAACCTGCAGGGCGTCGACTTCGTGGTGGCCAACACGGACGCGCAGCAGTTGCAGCACAGCCGCGCCGACCGCCGGGTGCAGTTGGGCCCGCATCTGACCCAAGGCCTGGGCGCCGGCGCCAAGCCGGAGATCGGACGCGCCGCCGCCGAGGAGGCCGCCGACGAGCTGATGCGTCACCTCGATGGCACCCACATGGTGTTCATCACCGCCGGCATGGGCGGCGGCACCGGGACGGGGGCTGCGCCGGTAATTGCCCGCATGGCGCGCGAGCGGGGCGTGCTGACCGTCGGCGTCGTGACCAAGCCCTTCACCTTCGAGGGCGCGCGCCGGACCAAGGCGGCCGACGCCGGGATCACCGAGCTGCAGCAGTTCGTGGATACGCTGATCGTGATCCCGAACCAGAACCTGTTCCGCCTCGCCAATGAGCGGACCGGCTGGAAGGAGGCGTTCAAGATGGCCGACCACGTCCTGTACATGGGCGTGCGCGGCGTCACCGACCTGATGGTGGCGCCCGGCCTGGTGAACCTCGACTTCGCCGACATCCGCACCGTGATGGCCGAGATGGGCAAGGCGATGATGGGCACGGGGGAGGCCGACGGCGAGAACCGCGCCATACGCGCCGCGGAGGCCGCGATCAGCAACCCGCTGCTGGAGGACACCAGCATGGCCGGCGCGCGCGGATTGCTGATCAACATCACCGGCGGCGAGGACATGACGTTGTTCGAGGTGGATCAAGCGGCGAACCGCATCCGGGAGGAAGTCGCCGAGGACGCCAACATCATCTTCGGCTCGGCGATCGACGAGAGCCTGACCGGACGCGTGCGCGTCTCGGTGGTGGCGACCGGCATCGACATCGGCCAGACGGAGGCGGCGAAGCCTCGGCTGGTCGCCGTCGGCGGCAGCGGGATGACCCACATCGCCGCGGCGCCGCCCGCGAGCCCGCCAGGCTCCCACATGCCGCCGTCGTTCGGCGTGATCGGCCAGTCCGCGCCGGTGCCGAACCCGGCGCAACTGCTGACGCCGCGGGCGCAGGAGCCATCCATCGAGGCGTCCTACCAGAACGAGGCCCAGCCGCAGCGTTATGCCCCCCCGGCGCCGGCGCAGCGGCAAGGGGCCGCCCCGCGTTCCGGGCCGACGCCGGTGGATGCGCCGCATATTCCTCCGGGCGCTCCGTCCGGGCCGATCACCACGACGAGCGCGGCGCGGAGCTTGTTCGACATCATGACCGGCATTGGGCGCGGTCGTCGCACGGCGGTGGCGGACGGCGAGCCGCAGCGGGCGGATCCGTCGTTCTCCGGGCAAGTCACGCCGATTGCTGCACCGCGGCAGGAACCGGTGGACGAGGGGCTGGAAATCCCGACGTTCCTGCGCCGCCAGAAATCATAAATTCAGCATTTAGAAAGGTTTGCAGCGTAATACTCAGAAATATTGATTGATTAGGCGTTCCCTGGGCAGCCGCTTAGGTTGCATCAGGGGCGCCGGGTCGGCGTTCATCGAGTCACCCCAGCGACCAAGCTGGCTGAGGATGCCATGGACGGAATGCTCGAACTCTCACCGGCGATACAGGATTTGAGGCATTCCCAGCCGGCTGGGCCGGTGCAGCGTACGCTGAAGTCGGCGATCTCGTGCGTCGGTGTCGGCTTGCACTCCGGTCGGCGGGTCAACGTTACCTTGCGCCCGGCCGCGCCCGGAATAGGCGTGGTGTTCCGCCGCCTGGACCTGTGCGTCGAAATCCCGGCGCGCTTCGATCATGTCGCCGATACGCGGCTTTGCACCGTGCTGGCGTTGCCGGAGTTCCCGGAGTCCCGGGTCGGCACGGTCGAGCACCTGATGGCGGCGCTGTCGGCCTGTGGAATCAACAATGCCTATGTCGAGTTGGACGGGCCAGAGGTGCCGGTGCTGGATGGGTCGGCCAATCCTTGGGTGTTCCTGCTCGATTGCGCTGGGATAGCCGACCAAAGCGCGCCGGCCCGGGTCATCGAGGTTTTGCAGGCGGTGCGCGTGCAGGATGGCGACGCGTTCGCCGAACTGCGGCCGAACGCGTCGGCTTCGCTGGAGATGTCGGTGTCCATCGCGTTCGACGCCGCGGCTATCGGCCGGCAGGCGCTGTCGCTCGCGGTCGACGGTTCGGTAATCCGGCACGAATTGGCGGATGCGCGCACCTTTACCTTGGCCCGCGAGATCGCCGGTTTGCAGGCGGCGGGGCTGGCGCAAGGAGGCAGCCTCGACAATGCGGTCGTGGTGGATGGCGCGCGGGTGTTGAACCCCGGCGGCCTGCGCCGGGCGGACGAGTTCGTGCGGCATAAGATGCTCGACGCCGTGGGCGACCTGGCGCTGGCGGGCGCCGTGTTGCAGGGCCGGTTCGTCGGCCATCGGTCCGGCCACGCGCTGAACAACCGCGTGCTCCGCGCGCTGTTCGCCAACAACGCGAACTGGCGTGAGGTCACCGGGTCGGCTTCGACCGCGGTCACTGGGTCACCTTTGACCGCGGTCACCGGGCTTGACTGGGCCGCGGCTCGGGTTCGGCAAGCTGCATAACGCATTCCTAACCGCTGCGCCGGCGTGCTATAGGGCCGCTGTCATGACATATCGAATTCGCCGTCTCCGCACCCTGCTGGCACGCTTGTTCCCCGCCCTAATGGCGCTAATGCTGTTGCAGGGTTGTGAAACGCTGCGCTCCATTTCACCCTGGAACGGCAAGTCGGACGACCTGCATGCGAAGGTCGATCCGGGCACGAAGTCGGTCGAAGAGCTTTATAACAACGGCGTCGACGCCCTCAACCAAAAACGTTATGCGACCGCGGTGACGCAGTTCGATGCGGTCGAGCAGAACTATCCCTATTCATCGTGGGCGGTGAATGCGCAACTGATGCACGGTTATGCAGAGTATTTGCAGAACCACTACACCGAAGCCATTGGTTCGCTCGATCGGTTTATTCAATTGCACCCCACTAGCCCGAACGCATCGTATGCCTACTACTTGCGCGGCCTCAGTTTCTACGAGCAGATCGCCGACATCCAGCGCGACCAAAAGGGCACCGAGCAGGCCATGGTGGCGTTGCAGGACGTGGTGAACCGCTTCCCCGAGAGCGCCTATGCCCGCGACGCCCGGCTTAAGATCGACCTGTGCCGTGACCACATGGCGGGCAAGGAAATGGAAATCGGCCGCTTCTACGAGCAGCAAAAGCTGTATGGAGCCGCCATTGGGCGCTTCCAACGGGTCGTCGACGACTATCAGACCACGAATCACGCCCCGGAAGCCTTGCATCGCTTGACCGAGATCTACCTGCTGCTGGGCATGACCGACCAGGCGAAAAAGACCGCGGCCGTGCTGGGCCACAACTACCCCGGCAGCCGCTGGTACGAAGATAGCTATCGCCAGCTCGCCGATGACGGAATGGTGCCGGCGGCGGCGGCGGCGTCTGGCCGGAGCGGCGGGTTCTTCGCTCGAACCCTGGGCAGCGTGTTCTAGCACCCACGTGCTGACCGCCCTGTCGATTCGCGACGTGGTGCTGATCGAGCGGCTGGACCTGGAGTTCGGCGCCGGGCTCACGGTGCTGACCGGGGAAACCGGTGCCGGGAAGTCCATCCTGCTCGACAGCCTCGGCCTGGCGTTGGGCGCTCGGGCGGATGCCGGCCTCGTTCGCGCCGGCGCCGAGCAGGCCAGCGTCACCGCGTGCTTTGCGCCGCCCTCCGGCCATCCGGCGCTCGACCTGCTCGCCGAGCAAGGGGTTGCGCTGGAGGACGAGATCGTGGTCCGCCGCGTGGTGGCGAAGGATGGTCGGTCGCGCGCGACGATCAACGACCAGCCGGTCGGCGTGGCGCTGCTTCGCCGGGCCGGGTCGCTACTGGTCGAGGTGCAGGGCCAGGGCGACCAGATGGGCCTCGCGGACCCGGCCGTGCATGCGACGCTGCTTGACTCGTATGGGGTGCATGCCCCGGTGCGTGGTGGCGTTGGCGCGGCATGGCGGGCTTGGCGGGATGCCAACGCCACCTTGCAGGCAGCCCGGACGGCGATCGCCGAGGCGCAGCGGGAGGAGGACTGGCTGCGCCATGCGCTGGATGAGCTCTCGGCCTTGGCGCCGGTCGAGGGTGAGGAGGACCGCTTGGCCGCCGACCGCCAGCGGCTGCAGCAGGGCGAGCGCCGGGCCGAGGCGATTGCGTCGGCGCTGTCCGAAATCGCGCCGAAGGACCGCCGCAGCGCTGGCCCGGCCGCCACGCTGCGCAGCGCCTCGCGTGCGTTGCAAAAGCTCGTGCCGGCGAACCAGCCGGACAGCGACAATCCTGCGGCCCCGGCGCTCGCTGCCCTGGAGCGCGCCGAGGAGGCTTTGGCCGAGGCCGAAACCCTGCTCAGCCGCCTCGCCAACGAGGCCGATTCCGACCCGCGCCTGCTTGAACAGGCGGAGGAGCGGCTGTTCGCGCTGCGCGCCGCTGCCCGCAAGCATGCGACGACGGTGGTCGAGTTGCCCGCCTTGCTCGCCAGCCTGCGCAAACGGCTGGCCGCGCTCGACACCGGTTCGGCCGAGATCGCGCAGTTGGAAGTGCGCGCCACCGCAGCCCGTGCCGCCTATGCCGGTGCCGCCGCCGCGTTGAGCGAGGCGCGCCAGGCGGCGGCAAAGCGCCTGCAAACTGCCGTCACGGCCGAACTGCCGCCGCTTCGGCTCGACAAGGCGCGGTTCTTTGTCGAGGTCCAGGCATTGGACGAAGCCCGTTGGGGTGTCACTGGGGCCGACTCGGTCCGTTTCCTGATCGCCACGAACCCGGGCCAGACGCCCGGCGCGCTCGACAAGATCGCCTCGGGCGGCGAGCTATCGCGTCTCATGCTGGCGTTGAAGGTCGTGCTGGTCAGCGGCGGATCGGTGCCGACATTGGTGTTCGACGAGGTCGACAGCGGCGTGGGCGGCGCGACGGCCGCAGCGGTCGGCGACCGGCTGGCACGGGTCGCGGACCAGGTGCAGGTCCTGGTGGTCACGCACAGTCCGCAGGTCGCCGCCCGCGGTGTGGCGCATATGCAGGTGGCGAAGGTTGCCGCCAAGAACCGGGCGGAAACGCGGGTCGTGGCGCTCGATTTCCAGGCCCGGCGCGAGGAGATCGCCCGCATGCTGGCCGGCGAGAGCGTGACCGAGGCCGCCCGCGCCGCCGCCGATAGCCTGCTGGGCACCGCGGCTTGACCGAACAGGAAGCTGCGCAGGAGCTGGCTGCCCTCGCCGCCGAGATCGCCCGGCACGACCGCGCCTACCACGAGCATGACGCGCCGCTGATCACCGACGCCGAGTACGACGCGCTCCGGCAGCGCAATACGGAGATCGAGGCCGACTTCCCGCATCTGGTCCGCCCTGACAGCCCTAGCCGGCGCGTGGGTGCAGCCCCGGGCAGCGGCTTTGCCAAGGTCCGCCACCGCGTGCCGATGCTGTCGCTCGACAACGCCTTCGCCGCGCAGGACTTTTTCGAGTTCTGTGCCCGCATCCGGCGTTTCCTGCATTTGCCGGACGATGCCCGTTTGGCCTTCGTCGCGGAACCCAAGATCGACGGCCTGTCCATCAACCTGCTGTATGAGGACGGCCGGCTCGTGCGCGGCGCCACCCGCGGCGATGGGACGGAGGGCGAGGATGTCACCGCCAACCTGCGCACCATGCCGTCGGTCCCGACCCGCCTGCATGGCCCGGCCCCCGCGCTGATCGAAATCCGCGGTGAGGTGTTCATGACCAAGGCCGACTTCCTGGCGCTCAACGCGGCCCAGGCGGCGGCGGGGCAAAAGGTGTTCGCCAACCCGCGCAACGCTGCCGCCGGGTCGTTGCGCCAGCTCGACAAAGCCATCACCGCGAACCGTCCGTTGTCGTTGTTCGCCTACGCCGTGGGCGACGTGCAGGGGGGCATACCCGGCACCCACTCCGGATACCTGGACCGGCTCCGGGCCTGGGGATTTCAGGTAAACCCGCTCTCCCGCACGCTCGCCAGCGAGGCCGAGGCGGCAGCGTTCCAGCAGGAAACCGGCCTGGCGCGGTCCGGCCTGGGCTACGACATCGACGGCGTGGTTTACAAGGTCGACGACCTGGCACTGCAGCGGCGCCTCGGCTTCGTCGGCCGGGCGCCACGCTGGGCGATCGCCTGGAAATTCCCAGCCGAGCAGGCCACGACCACGCTGGAGGACATCCGCATCCAGGTCGGACGCACCGGCGCGCTGACCCCCGTCGCCTGGCTCGCGGCGGTGAACGTCGGTGGCGTGCTGGTCACCCGCGCCACCCTGCACAACGAGGACGAGATCGCCCGCAAGGACGTGCGCGTCGGCGACACCGTGGTGCTGCAGCGCGCCGGCGACGTGATCCCGCAGATCGTGCAGGTCCTGCTTGACCGCCGTCCGCCCGGCGCCACCGCCTATGCGCCACCCGAGACCTGCCCCGCCTGCGGCAGCCTCGCGGTGCGCCCGCCGGGCGAGGTGGTGCGCCGTTGCACCGGCGGGTTGATCTGCCCGGCGCAGGCGGTCGAGCGCCTGATCCACTTCGTCTCCCGCGGCGCCTTCGACATCGAGGGCCTGGGCGAAAAGAGCATCCAAGAATTCTTCGACCTCGGCTGGCTGCGCAGCCCGGCCGACATCTTCCGGCTCGAGCAGCACAGCGCAGCGCTGCTGGCCCGCGAGGGATGGAAAGAAAGGTCGGTCCGCAACCTGATGCAGGCGATCGCGGCCCGGCGCATCATTCCGCTCGACCGCTTCATCTTCGCGCTCGGGATACGCCGGGTGGGGGAGACCAACGCCAAGCTGCTGGCACGGCACTACACGAGTTTCTCGGCATGGCGGGCCCAAATGCTGGCGGCGACGACCGTCGGCAGCGACGAACGCTCGGCGCTCGGCAGCATCTTGGGCGTAGGCAAGGCGCTGGCGGACGAGCTGGCGGCATTCTTCGTCGAGCCGCGCAACCTGGCGGCGCTGGACGAGCTCGCGGGCTTCCTGACCATCCAGGACGCGGAACGCCCGGCAACGGCGGACGGCGCGCTGGCGGGCAAAAACCTGGTGTTCACCGGCACGCTCGAAACCATGAGCCGCCCGGAGGCAAAGGCCCGCGCCGAGGCCCTGGGCGCGCGCGTGACCGACAGCGTGTCGAAGCGGACGGACCTGCTGGTCCTGGGCGCAGACGCCGGCTCGAAGGCGAAGAAAGCCGCCGAGTTGGGGGTGGCGACGGTGACGGAGGCGGAGTGGCGGGAGATGGCGGGCTTCTAACCAAGCCCCGCGCACGCCGCCGCCAGCCAATCCCGCGCCGGCCCCGGCAGTCCAGGCCCAACCGCCGCCAGCACCCGCGCATGATACGCATCGACCCACGCCCGCTCGGCCGGGTCCAGCAGGGCCGTGTCGATCAGCCGGCGGTCGAACGGGGCCAGGGTCAGCGTCTCGAACTCCAGGAACGGCTTCTTCGCTGCAGGAAGCTCTGCCGCCTGCACCATCAGCAGGTTCTCCAGCCGGATGCCATACTCGCCCGGCAGGTAATAGCCAGGTTCATCCGACAGGATCATCCCCGGCGCGAGCGGCACCATGCGTCCGGCGCGCGACAGGCTCGCTGGCCCCTCGTGCACCGAAAGATAGCTGCCGACCCCGTGCCCGGTGCCGTGGTCGTAGTCGAGCCCGGCCTGCCACAACGCGCGCCGGGCGAAGGCGTCCAGATGCGGTCCGGCCACGCCCTGCGGGAACAGAGCCGTCGCTAGGGCGATATGGCCCTTCAGCACGCGGGTGAACCGGTCCCGCAGCTCGGACGGCGCTGCGCCAGGCCCGGTCCAGACGGTGCGGGTGATGTCGGTGGTCCCGTCCAAATACTGTGCACCGCTGTCGATCAAATAGGCCTCGTTGGCGCGGATCGGACGGTCGGTCGCGGCGGTCACGCGGTAGTGAATCACGGCGCCATGCTCCCCGGCGCCCGAGATCGCCGGGAAGCTCTCGCCGCGGAACAACGGCGCCTCTCCCCGTAAAGACAGCAGCTTCTCGGCAGCGGCCATCTCGGTAAGGCACGCACGGTCGGCCGTGTCCAACCAATGCAGGAAACGGCAAACCGCGACGGCATCCCGCGCATGCGCCGCCCGTGCGCCGGCCTGCTCAGTCGGATTTTTGCAGGCCTTTGGCAGCGAGCATGGATCGGCGCCGTCCAGGACCTCGGCCCCGGCGTCCTGCAAAGTTTGCGCAAACCACACCGGCGAACCTGCGGCGTCGACCCGCACCCGTTTGCCACCCAATGCTGCCAGCGCCGCCGGCAGTGCCTCACGCCCGGCTACGGTCACGCCGTCACCGAGCCAGCCGCGCGTGCCCGGCGACAGCTTCGACGCGTCCATGAACAGCGTGGCCGTGCCGTCCGACCGCATCAGCACGAAGCCGAGCGCGAACGGGGTATAGTTGACATCGCTGCCGCGCAGGTTGAACAGCCATGCGAGCGACGCCGGGTCGGTGATGACTGCGGCATCCTGGCCGTCCGTCCGCAACGCCTCGGCCATATCGGCGCGCTTATCGGACGATGCACGTCCGGCGTAGGCAATCGGATGCGGCACGGCCGGGCCGTCCGGTGCGGGCGGACGGTCGGCCCACGCGGCGTCGATAGGGTTCGGATCGGCCCGCACCATTTCGAGCCCGGCATTCCGGTAGCGGTCCAGGCCCTCCTGGCTGATCAGCCACGGATCATAGCCGATCCGCGCTCCAGGCGCCGATTGCGACTTGAGCCAAGCGGGAGGCGGTTGATCGGTGAGGTGACGCAGTTCGTACAGCGCCGGATCGGCCTGATCGGCGAGTTGCAGGGTGTAGCGTCCGTCGGTGAAAATGGCCGCGCGGTCCGCCAGCACCACCGCGGCCCCGGCACTGCCGGTGAAGCCCGTCAGCCAAGCCAGGCGTTCGGCGGCTGGCGAGACATATTCGCCCAGATGCTCGTCCGCGCGCGGCACGATGAAGCCATCGAGGCCCTGGGCGGCCATCGCAGTGCGCAACTTGGCCAAACGGTCGGCTGAGACGGTATTGTTCACTTTGCCTTCACAATTTTTCATACCTTTGTGAGCTAACCCGCGTTTGACGCATAGCAGGGAACGTTACATAGCACGGTGCAGTGCAGCATAAAGGTCCATATTGGCGTCATGCCGCAGGGACGAGACGCCGAGAGCGCTGGCCCTGGTTGCGGCGGTTAAATGCCTTGAGGATAGTATAATGAACGCCCCGCTTGCCAAGGAGCAGATTGCGCTCCTGATGTCCGACAGCCTGACGTACCGGAGCTCGGTCGTCGAGGGGATGGACGGCACCGATTTTGATGCCAACCCGGCCCCGCGCAGCCTTTTGCAGCGCGTTGGCGCCCTGATTTCCAACCTAGTTGCGTTCTCGCGCCGCCGGGCTGTGATGGACGAGCTGTCGTCGCTCAGCGACCGCGAGCTCGCCGACATCGGTTTGAACCGTGCCGAGCTGAGCCGTGTCTTCGACCCGCGCTTTGCCCAGGCCCGCTTTAACCATACCGCGTCCGCTTGATTGCACCCGGGCGGGCCATTCAGCCCGCCCGTTTCGCCCTTCGTAGAACAAGCGTGGTCCAGTTGCCCTCCTGCCACGTTGCCTCCAGCCGCAGGCCCTGGCGCCGGTGCGCCATCAGCACCATACGCGCTTGGCTGGACAGCAAGCCGGACAGGATCACCGTTCCGCCCGGCGCCAAACCGAGCGCCAGGCTCCGCGCCATGCGGCACAACGGACGCGCCAGGATGTTGGCCAATACCAAGTCATAGGGCGCGCCCGCCCGTACCGCCCGGCCATGCCAGCCGTTGGCCAGCACCGGCCGCACCAGCCGCCCAACCCCATTCGCCGCCGCATTCTGGCCCGCGACACCGACCGACCACGGCTCGATATCCGTGGCCAGCACCGGGCGGCGCAGCAGTATTGCCGCCGCCATCGCCAGGATGCCCGACCCGGTCCCGAGATCGAGGATGCGCCGGGGCCGCCGCCGGGCCACGGCCTCCAGCGCGCGCAGGCAGCCGCGCGTCGACCCGTGCTCCCCCGAGCCGAACGCCAACCCGGCGTCGAGCGTCAGCACCAACTGTCCTGGCGCCGCCCCGCCCGCCTGATGCGTGCCGCGGATGGTGAACCGGCGGCCGACGCGCTGCTCCGGGAACGACTCCTGGGTCCGGGCCAGCCAGCCCTCAGCCTCCGTCGCCTCGCGGCCCAGGACGGCAGGAACGCCGGTGACCAGGGCCGCAAGCGCCAGCGCATCCTGCAGGCGGTCCTCGTCGGCGCCGGCGTCGCGCACGCCCTCTACGCGCCAAATCCCCCGCGCCTCGTCGGCAAAGAAGAAGCCGACGGTGGCGCATACCGTGCCCAACGCCGCCTCATACGCCTCGACGGCCGCGTCGGGCACGGCGACGAATACGGTTTCGAGCGGAACAGTGTGCCGTCTCATGCCTTTTCCACGAACCGGTCCAGCAGGCGTTTCTGCCCGGCCTTTTCGAATGCGATGTCCAGCCGGTCGTCATCCACCGCCAGCACCTCGCCATAACCGAACTTCTGGTGGAACACCCGGCTGCCGACCGCGATCGCGTCCTGGCGCGCGGGCCGGGCCGGCTGTTCCCAAGCCTCGACGGCGCGCGGCCCTGCCTGGCGCCGGGCCATCAAGGGGCCGCTGGTGAACACGCTGGGCGCCGACATCAGCCGCGCCTCGCGCTGCATCGCCGCCGAGCCGCCGCGTTCCACGTGCGCCTCCGGCAACTCGTCCACGAACCGGCTCGGGATGCTGCTCTGCCAATTCGCGTAGATGCGGCGGTTGGCGGCATAGCTCACCACTGCCAGCTTGCGGGCGCGGGTCAGGCCGACATAGGCAAGGCGGCGCTCCTCCTCCAGCCCCTTCAGCCCACCCTCGTCCAGGGTGCGCTGGCTGGGGAACAGGCCCTCCTCCCAGCCCGGCAGGAACACGGTGTCGAACTCCAGGCCCTTGGCGGCGTGCAGGGTCATCATGCTGGCGCGGTCACCCTCGGCGTTCTGCTCGTTCTCCATCACCAGCGAAACGTGGTCGAGGAACCCGGCCAGCGTCTCGAAGTCGGCCAAAGCGCGAACCAGCTCCTTCAGGTTCTCCAGCCGTCCCGGCGCATCCGGCGACTTGTCCTGCTTCCACATCTCGGTATAGCCGCTCTCGTCCAGCATCTTTGCCAGCGTCAGCACGTGGCCGTCGCGCGGCAGCTCCTCCCGCCAGCGCGCGAAGGCCAGGAACATTTCTTTGAGCGCCGTCCCTACCCGGCCCTTCAACCCCCCGCTCAGCGCCAGCCGCTCGCTGGCCAGCGCCAGGGGGATCTGCTGCTCGCGCGCCGCCACGTGCATGGCGCGCATGGCCACCTCGCCGACGCCGCGCCGGGGCACGTTGACGATGCGCTCGAACGCCAGGTCGTCGGAGGGCTGGTGCAGCACGCGCATGTAGGCGATGGCGTCGCGGATTTCGGCGCGCTCGTAGAACCGCAGGCCGCCCACGACGCGATACGGCAGGCCCAGCGTGATCATCCGCTCCTCGAACGCGCGGGTTTGGGCGCTGGTGCGGACCAGGATCGCCATCTCGGCCAGCGCGTTGCCGTCGCGGCGGAGGGTCTCGATGCGGTCGCCGACCATGCGGGCTTCCTCGTCCGAGTCCCACAGGCTGATGACGCTGACTTTTTCCCCACTTGCGTCATTGCGACCGGATCGCAGGGTCTTACCGAGCCGCCCCTCGTTGTTGGCGATCAAGCCGGCAGCAGCGCCAAGGATTGGTGCAGTCGAGCGATAGTTGCGCTCTAGTTTGACGATCTGCGCGCCGGGGAAGTCCTTCTCGAACCGCAGGATGTTCTCGACCTCTGCGCCGCGCCAGGAGTAGATGGACTGGTCGTCGTCGCCAACGCAGCAGATGTTCTTGTGCGACTGCGCCAGCAGCCGCAGCCATAGGTATTGCACCAGGTTGGTGTCCTGGTATTCGTCGACCAAGATATACCGGAAAATCCGGTGATACTGCGCGAGGATCTCCGGCTTGCTGCGCAGGATTTCGGTCATGTGCAACAACAGGTCGCCGAAATCCGCCGTGTTGAGCTGCTTCAGCCGCGCTTGATACGCCAAGTACAGGTTGCGCGATTGTCCCCCGGCGAAATCGCCCTCCTCGGCCGCCGTCACCCGGTCGGGCGTCAGGCCACGGTCCTTCCAGCGCTGGATCATCCCCATCAGCGCCGGCGGCGCCCAGCGCTTCGGGTCAATATGCGCCGCCTCCATCACCTGCTTCAACAGGCGCAACTGGTCGTCGGAATCGAGGATGGTGAACCCGGACGTAAGGCCCACCAGCTCGGCATGACGCCGCAGCATGCGGGCGCACAGGGCATGGAAGGTGCCGAGCCACAATCCCTCCGCCGGGCGGCCCAGGATCGCGCCGACCCGCTCGCGCATCTCCTTTGCCGCCTTGTTGGTAAACGTCACCGCCAGCACCTGGCCCGGCGCCGCCCGTCCGGTCAGCAGGATATGGGCGAACCGCGTAGTCAGCACGCGGGTCTTGCCCGTGCCCGCCCCGGCCAGGACCAGCACGGGGCCATCCATCGCCTCGACCGCCTGGCGCTGCTCGGGGTTCAGGCGCTCGAGGTAGTCGGTCATGGCGTGGGCGTGGTGGGGAGCATCACGGAATGATAGAACGGGTGGCGAACGCGGCCAACCCAATGGCTGGCGCGCTGCTCCTCAGTTTTTTTCAGCAGCCGGCTTCGCCCGCACCCCCAGCAGATGCGCGATGGCGTACGTCAGGTCGGACCTGTTCAGCGTGTAGAAATGGAACTCGTCGACGCCGTTGGCCTGCAGCAGGCGCACCTGCTCGGCGGCGACGATGGCGGCGATCATGCGCCGGGTTTCGGGATCGTCCTCGGTGCCCTCGAACATGGTGCCTAGCCATTCCGGCACGCTGGCACCGCACATGGCGCTGAACTTCGCCGCCTGCGCGTAGTTGGACACCGGCATGATGCCGGGCACGATCGGCGCCGTGATCCCGGCCGCAAGCGCACGGTCCAGGAAGCGCAGGAACACCGTGCCATCGAAGAAATACTGCGTGATCGCCCGCGTTGCCCCAGCGTCGAGCTTGCGCTTCAAATTATCCAGGTCATGGTCCGCATTGAGCGCCGTCGGGTGCGTCTCGGGATACGCCGCCACCGAGACCTCGAAATCCGCCACCCGGCGCAGCCCGGCCACGAGGTCGGCGGCATAGGCATAACCTTCCGGATGCGGCGCATACTCCTGGCCCGGCGGCGCATCGCCGCGCAACGCCACGATATGCCGGACCCCCGCATCCCAATACTGCCGGGCCACGTCGTCGACCTCGCCCTTTGGCGCACCCACGCAGGTCAAATGCGCGGCGGGGGTCAAATCGGTCTCGTTCACGATGCGCGTGACCGTCGCGTGGGTGCGCGCCTGCGTCGTGCCGCCCGCACCATAGGTGACCGAGACAAACCGCGGCGCCAACCGCTCCAGCCGCCGGACACAGGTCCAGAGCTGCGCCTCCAGCGCATCGTTCTTCGGCGGGAAGAACTCGAACGACAATGCCGGCGCCGGCAGGGCGGCTGTCCGCGCCGGCAGCGCCGCAAAGCGCGGACCCGTCAGCCAGCGCTCCAGCGTGGCAGGGGCCTCGGCCTCGGGCGGATGGACGTTGATCTGGTTCATGAAGCTGCTATCCGGGTTGTGATCGTGCGGCACGCGCTAGTGGTGCGAATCTAACGGATAGAACCGTCAGATTCGCACCACTAGCTGCTATCTGGTGGACCGATTCACCTAACGCTTGGGACTCAAGCGTTTGGATCGGACCACTAGCTTGCAAGTAATATACGGCGGGGCCGGCGCAACGCCATGCCCCCGCAATACGTTGCCCCAATCGATCCGTGATGGCACCTAGGGCACACGGCCTGACAGAACCCTTGATCGAGAGAGTCGATGCCACCCATGCTGACACGTCGCGTGCTTCTCACCGCCTCCGCCGCTGCCGCGGCATTGCTCGCCACTGGGTCCTGGACCGCTGCTTGGGCGCAGTCCGCCGGCGACCCTACAGGGTTCGTGGTGCAACTCGGCAACGCGCTGGTTAACATCGTGAACGGTCCCGGCACCTACGAGGACAAGAAACGCCGGCTCGCCCCGTTGATCGAGGAGGCCGTGGACGTGGACAACATCGCGCGTTTCTGCCTCGGACGCTTCTGGCGCACCGCCTCGCCGGGGCAGCAGCAGCAGTTCACCCAGTTGTTCCACACCGTGCTGCTGAACAACATCACCGGCAAGTTGGGCCAGTTCGAAGGCGTCACTTTCAAGCCGACCACGACGGTCCAGCGGGATGGCGACAGCCTCGTGGGCACCACGATCCGCCGGCCGAACCAGCAGCCGAACAACGTGCAGTGGGTCGTGAACCAGGTGACCGGCAGGCCGAAGGTCATCGACGTCATCGCCGAGGGCACCAGCCTGCGCCTGACGCAGCGGAGCGACTATGCCGCCTATATATCGCGCAACAACAACGACATCGACGCGCTGATCAGCGCCATGCGTCAACAGATCGCGGCGTAGCGACGCTCTCGAACATCAGCATGCGGCTGCCGTCGCGTTCGAACGTTCCGCAGGGGCGCATTCCGATGGCGCCGAGCAGGGTCCGGGACGCCAGGTTGGTGTCCCGCGCCACCGCCACCACGCGTTCGAACCCGGCCCGGTCATGGGCGAACCTTAACGCCGCCGCCGCAGCTTCCCGCGCCAGTCCATGGCCGCGGACCTCCGGGCGAAATGCGACGCGCAAGGCGATGCCCCGGCCGTCGGGCCGTTCATGCAGCCCGGTCGTGCCCAGGCTTGCGGCCGTGGACGCGTCGCGGACCATCCACATGCCGACGCCCCGTGCCGCCCAGAACGAGATATCCACCGCGAGTTCGGCGGCGGCCTGGGCTGCGTTGCGCACGCCCCCCAGCATCTGGCCGTAAACGCCGGGATCGCCCTTCAGCGCCTGCAGGTCGGCCAGGTCCTGCCAGCCGACGGGCGACAGCGCGAGCCTGCCGGTCTGGATGCGCCAGGCCGGGTTCACGACGACGCCCGGGCGCCGGGCTCAACGTGCGAGCGGGCGGTATTTGATGCGGTGCGGCTCGGTGGCATCGGCGCCGAGTCGGCGTCGCTTGTCCGCTTCGTAGGCCTGGAAATTGCCCTCGAACCACTCGATGTGGCTGTCGCCCTCAAAGGCCAGGATGTGCGTCGCCAGCCGGTCGAGGAACCAGCGGTCGTGGCTGATGATGACGGCGCAGCCGGCGAACTCCGCCAGCGCCTCCTCCAGTGCCCGCAAGGTGTCGACATCGAGGTCATTGGTGGGCTCGTCGAGCAAGATGACGTTGCTCTCGGATTTCAGCATCTTCGCCAGGTGCACCCGGTTGCGCTCGCCGCCCGACAGGATGCCGACCTTCTTCTGCTGGTCGGAGCCCTTGAAGTTGAATGCGCCGACATAGGCGCGGGACGGCACGGCGCGCTTGCCCAGATAGATCACGTCGGTGCCGCCGCTGATCTCCTCCCAGACCGACTTGCTCGCGTCCAGGCTGTCGCGCGACTGGTCGACATAGCCGAGCTTCACGGTGTCGCCGACCTTGAGCGTGCCGGCGTCCGGATGCTCCTCGCCCGTGATCATGCGGAACAGCGTGGTCTTGCCAGCGCCGTTCGGGCCGATCACGCCGACGATGCCGCCCGGCGGCAGCTTGAAATCGAGGTCGTCCATCAACAGCCGGTTGCCGTAGGCCTTGCGCACCTGCTCCGCCTCGATAACCAACCCGCCCAGCCGCGGACCCGGCGGGATGACGATCTCGGCCACCCCGGTCTGCATCTCCAGCGACTTCTGCTGCATCTCCTCGTACTTGGCGATGCGGGCGCGGCTCTTGGTCTGCCGGGCGCGGGGGCTGCTCTGGATCCACTCCTCCTCGGCGGCCAGGGCGCGCTGGCGGGAGCTTTCCTCCTTTTCCTCCTGCTGCAGCCGCTTCAGCTTCTGCGCGAGCCAGGACGAATAGTTGCCCTCGAACGGATAGCCACGGCCCCGCTCGATCTCAAGAATCCAGTTGGTCACGTTGTCCAGGAAGTAGCGGTCATGCGTCACGATCATGACCGTCCCGGCGAAATCGCGCAGCGTGCGCTCGAGCCAGGCGACGCTCTCGGCGTCTAGATGGTTGGTCGGCTCGTCCAACAGCAGCAGGTCCGGCTTCTCCAGCAACAGCCGGCACAGCGCCACCCGGCGCCGCTCGCCGCCCGACAGCCGCGCCACGTTGGCGTCGGGCGGCGGGCAGCGCAACGCGTCCAGCGCGATCTCAATGCGGCGGTCGAGGTCCCAGCCGTCCTCGGCGTCGATCTTCTCCTGCAGCTCCGACTGCTCGGCGAGCAGGGCGTTCATCTTGTCGTCGTCCATCGGTTCGGCGAACTCTTCCGAGATGGCGTTGAACCGCGCCAATGCCGCCGTCAGCGGGCCGAACGCCAGCAGCACGTTCTCCGCGACCGTCTTGCTGTCGTCGAGCCTCGGTTCCTGTTCAAGATAGCCGACGCGCACACCCTCGGCGGCCCAGGCCTCGCCGCCATATTCGGTCTCGATCCCCGCCATGATCTTCAGCAGGGTCGATTTGCCCGCGCCATTCACGCCCAGGATGCCGATCTTGACGCCGGGCAGGAACGACAGGGTGATGCCCTTGAACACCTCCCGCCCGCCGGGAAAGTTCTTCGTCACGTCCTTCATGACATAGACGTATTGATAGCTGGCCATGGCGCAGGCTCCTGGAAGGCGAATGTGGCGTGGTGTTTACGGTCGCTCGGCCCGGCTCACAACTGGGCTATGCGAGAATATGGTGCGCCCGGCAGGACTCGAACCTGCGACCAAGCCGTTATGAGCGGCCCGCTCTAACCAACTGAGCTACAGGCGCCCCAGCCCTGCTTATCACAGCGGCGCTTCGACCCTCAAGGCAGCGCGTTGCCGCGTTGGCAACCGCATTGCACGCGGCTATGGTCCAGCCACTCCGAACAGCGCATGGGACTGCACGATGGACATCTCCAAGATACCGCCCGGCAAGGACGCGCCGCACGACATCAACGTAATGATCGAAATCCCGCAGGGCAGCCAGGTCAAGTACGAGGTCGACAAGTCCAGCGGCGCCATCTTCGTCGACCGCTTCCTGTTCACGCCCATGGCCTATCCGGCCGCCTACGGCTTCATCCCCGGCACCCTCGCCGACGACGGCGACCCGGCCGACGCGCTCGTGCTCGCCCCCGCCGCCATGGTGCCCGGCGCCGTCATCCGCTGCCGCCCAATCGGCATGCTGCAGATGGAGGACGAGAGCGGCCAGGACGAGAAGATCATCTGCGTCCCGCACGACAAGATCCACACGCAATACACCGACGTGCACGCGGTCGAGGACCTGCCGGCCATCACGCGCGCCGCCATCGAGCATTTCTTCACCCGTTATAAGGACCTAGAACCTGGCAAGTGGGTGAAGGTGAAAGGCTGGGCCGGGCGCGAGGCGGCGGAAGAGGTGATCCGCAAGTCGATCGCCGCGGTGAAGTCGTAACTGTCAGCCGGGCGGCGGCGTGCATCGTCGCCCGGCAACTCCGTCACGTACGGTCAAGCGCATAGCGGTATCTGCAATACTCGTTGCCGATCTCGGCGTCGAGATGGTTGTCCGCCACTTTTCCGGACATCCTCGTCCGTCCAGCCTGGGCGGAAAACGTGCCGTCCGGTTGTATTGCCGCCACCAACGTATTGTGGCCGAAATGCCGGACGATCCTGTTGTTGCGGATGCGCAGCGTCGGATCGCGGAAGGGGCCGCACCGTCCGCTTTGGTTAATCGGCGTAGCCCGGCCCTTATAAAGGCCGTCGATGGTGCCGTACTCGGCTGCGGAAGCAATGGGCGCCGGCGCCGTGCTGACAGCAGCCGCCGCAACAACGTCGGAGGTGCCCTTCGAGGGCGCGCACCCCACAAGCAGCCCCGAAACCAACAAGCACGGCAAGACTGTCTTCAGCATGGCCTGGCATCTCCGACACTAACGGACCGTAACTGGATGCCGGCAACTTTGTTCCGTCAATGCCCCCGGCGCAATGGGCTTGCGCGCCTGGAACCCGTCCAGCCCGCCATGCGCGCCATGCGCCGCAGCCCCGCCCGTTGCTGCTGGAAGTAGCTTCCGGTCGCCAAAGCCTCCTCGGCCGAAGGGTCCCCGGTGCGGACATAGGCCCGGTCGAAGTCGGCCGTGCCGAACAGCATGTCCCACCACGGCAGAATCGCGCCGTAGTTGGCGCTGCGCTGCCCAGCCGCCAGCACGCCGTGATGCGAACGGTGGAACCGCGGCGACACCAGCAGCCGCTCGCCCAGCCAGCCGAAAGACAGCCGGGCATTGGCGTGCGACAGGCTTTCGAGCAGGCGCAGCAGCAGCACCAGCAGCGGGAACTGCATCGGCGGGATGCCGATCAGCAGGCCCACCGCCATGAACCACACGAAGCCAATCAAATCGTCAATGATGTGGTTCCGGTCGTCGGACCAGAACGTCATCTGCCGCTGCGCATGGTGCAGCGAATGCAGCGCCCACCACCAGCCAAACCTATGCGAAAGCCGATGCCGCCAATACTCCGAAAAGTCCAGGATCACTGCATAGAGCAAAAAGGTTAACAGATGATGACCGAGCAGTGCCGGCGCCAGCCGTTCCAGGGTCGGCGGAATCCAGCCGTGGTCCGACATCCAGCCGTTCATGCCGACCTGAAGCTGATAGAACAGCACGAACGTCACCAGGGGCAGCACGCCGACGCGCGAGATCAAGGTATACAGCACATCGACCCACACCGCTTTCTGGTCGGGCCAGCGCTCCACCGGACGCCAGCGCTCCAGCGGCAGGCAGATCGCGAACGTCACCGCCACCTGCGCCGCGCCGTAGCAGGCGAACAGCGCCCAGCCGAACGCGATCTCCTCCCACTCCATGCCGCCGACCGCATAAAGCACCGGCAGCAGCACGGTCTCCTGCAGCCATCCGGCGGCGAGGCTGAACGGGTCCGTCATCGTATGTCCGTCGTCAGGAATATGCCATGCGGCGAGCGTCCGACCGCAATCGACTGGATCGCGCCGGTGGCGGGGTCGAGCACCGCGACCTTCTGGATGAAGCGCTGGGTGATCCACAGCTTGCCGTCCGGCGCGAAGTCGATGCAGTCGGGGCCGCCCGGCACCCGGTAGCTGCGGATCAGCGCATAGGTCGCCGCATCCAGGGCCACCGTCGTGCCGTCCACCCGGTTGTTCACCCACAATGTCCGTCCGTCCGGCGACAAGAACAACTGGTGCGCGCCGCGCCCGGTATGTATCCGCGTCTCGACCCGGCCATCGACCGGGTCCACGACGGCGAAATAGTCCGAACCCATGTTGGCCACCAGCAGCTTGCCATTGTGCCACATCACGCCGGCCGGGGTGGCGCCGACGTCGGCAGTCCACAGCACGGACTGCCGCTTGAGGTCGATGGCCGCGAGCCGGTTTGTTCCCTGCAGCGTCACATACGCCATGCTGCTGTCGGGCGAGTAGGCCAGGTGGCTCGGCATCGAGCTGAGCGGATAGCGTTTCACCAGCGTCATGCTGGCGGCGTCGTAAACGTCGACCTGGTTGCGCGCGAGGCCGGTGACCGTCAGCCACTTGCCGCTCGGGCTGAACGCCAAGTGATACGGATCCGCCATCGGCACCCGGCGCTTGATCTCGCCGGTGCCGGGGTCGAGGAACAGCATCTCGTTCGCCCCGGCGTCCCCCACCAGCAGGTCGCGCCCGTCCGGGCTGAGCGCGATATGGTGCGGCTCACGCAGCACCGGGATGCGGCGCAGCTCGGTCCCGTGCGCCATGTCGAGCAGGCTGAGGCTCGCATCGCCCGAATTCAGTACGATGGCGATGCCGTTGGCCCACGCCGATCCCATCGCGGGACTCGCCAACAAGGCGACGATCGCCAAAAGCAACCGCATGAAGCTCTCCAAACCTGTCATGCCGGGCATCTATGCGCCAGGCCGTTGATGCGCCACATAAGATAGCACGTCCAACCCTATCGCGCCGCACCATTTCTCCGGCCGGAGTGCCATGCAGCCAGCGCGGCGACGCTTGGAATGCGCCGGCCCGCATATTCCAAATAAAGGACATTGGTCTCGAACGATCACCTGTCCTTGATCCCGTGGCGTTACGACGCAGCTTGCTTTCCCAATGCGGTTTCGCGAGGGTGCCTGGATGTCAGTTATCGGCGCACTGCAACCACGGGTGCTTGTCGTCGAGGATGAGTTCCTGATCCGCCTGACCCTCGTCGAGGCGCTTAGCGACGAGGGCTTCGAAGTGTTCGAGGCGGAGACCGGCGATGCGGCCCTGCCCGTCCTTCAATCCCGCCCGGCCGTCTCCCTGCTGATGACCGACATACAGTTGCCCGGCACGTTGAACGGCCATGCGCTGGCCGCCAAGGCGCGTGAGATCCTGCCTAACTTGCCGGTCATCTTCATGACAGGCCGCCTCGACGCAGGCACCGACGCCGACCTCGCGGCACAAGACGTTTATATCGGCAAGCCGTATACGCTTACCGAGATATGCCAGGTGGCGAAGCGCCTGATCGTGATCCATGCCAAGCGGCGAATCGCCTGAGTGCGCTGAACGCCGGTTAGGCCAGGCGGCGGGCTCAGCCCAGCTCAGCCACCGGGAACGGCGCCGCCTGCTCCAGCGCACGGGCGGCACGCAGCACCAGGTCGTCGCGGTACAACGCCGCCGCCAACTGCACGTTGCGCGGCAGGCCGCCCGCACTCAGGCCCATCGGCACGCTGATTGCGGGCTGCCGGGTTAGGTTGAACAGGGCGGTCCAAGGCGCCCAATCCCGCATCAGCGCACCTGCCGGATCGGTGGTCGGCGCGTCCGCGAACGATGGCGGACCCGGCACGGTTGGGCACAGCACCAGGTCGAACCGCCGATGGAACCGCGCCATCCGGTGCGCGGCCTCGATCCGCACGCGCTCGGTCTGCATAAGCGCCACTGCGGACATGCCCGCCTGCTCCGCCGCCACCTGTTCGATGCCGGCGTCGAGCAAGCCGCGCTTCTCCGGCGGCAACTCCGCGGCCAGCACCCCGAGCGCCACGCCCCAGACCCGGCCGAATACGGCGCTGATGTCCGGCAGGCCTGGGTCCTCGTCGGCGATCTCGGCGCCCGCGTCGGCCAGGATCGCCGCCGCCTGCTCCACCGCAGCGACCCCGTCCGCGTCCACCGGGGCGTCGAACCCCGGGCGGCGCAGCACCGAGATGCGCAGCCCAGCCACGCCCCGGTCGATGCCACAGCGCCAGTCCCGCGGGTCGTCCGGCAAGCTGAACGGGTCGCGTCCGTCGAACCGCGCCAGGGCGGACAGCATCAGCGCCGCGTCCCGCACGGTGCGCGTGATCGGGCCGGCGACGGCGACCGCTCCGAACGCGCCGATCGGCCATTGCGGCACGCGGCCAAAGCTTGGTTTCAGCCCGACTGCGCCGCACCAGGCGGCCGGGATGCGTATGCTGCCGCCCGCGTCGGTGCCCAGATGCAGCGGCCCGAACCCCGCCGCCGCCGCCGCCGCCGCGCCGGACGACGATCCGCCGGGCGAACGCCGCAGGTCGAACGGATTGCGGGTGATGCCGTGCAACGGGCAGTCCCCGGGCGTCTTCCAGCCGAACTCGGTCGTCGTGGTCTTGCCGACGATCACGGCGCCGGCAGCCTTCAGCCCCAGCACGGCAGGCGCGTCGTCGGCCATGGCGTCGGCCGCCGTCGTCCGGCTGCCTCGGCGCGTGGGGAAACCTGCGAGGTCCACGAGGTCCTTGACCGTGCAGGGCACGCCGTCCAGCGCGCCCGACGGACGCCCGGCCCGCCACCGCTGCGCGCTCTCTCCGGCCGCCTGCAAGGCGCGCGGGTTCAA
Organism: Acetobacteraceae bacterium; assembly: GCA_965277495.1. GTDB lineage: Bacteria > Pseudomonadota > Alphaproteobacteria > Acetobacterales > Acetobacteraceae > CAHJXG01. The sequence continues at coordinate 1,505,813 of OZ255824.1, forward strand.
GACGGCGAAGGCGTTCACCGCCGGGTTATGCCGGGCGATGCGTTCGGTGATGGCCTGCAGCGCTTCGACTGGACTCAGGCGGCCGGTGGCGTAGTGCCCCAGCAACTCTTCGGCTGACATCAGCGCCGGCTCGGTCATGCTTGGGCCACCGCGGCGGACCAGGGGGACAATGCGTCGCTGATGCCGGTGCGCACGCCGTCGTGGTCCTGGATCAGGTTGGGGCAGGCGAAATTCACCGGCAGCACCGCGTGCTCGACGACCTCCGTCGGGCCATCCGCCCGAAGTGCCGCGAGCACATCGGGCGGCAGGCGTCCGTCGGCGTGGACGGTGATGGCGTCCGACACGTCGATGCGCGGATGGTGCGCCGCCGTCTGCGGGTCGATGCCGAACCCGTCGACGAAGGCCAGCATCTGCAGCACCGCCGCCAGGATGCGCCGCCCGCCGGACGCGCCGCCCGCCAGCACCGGGCGACCCCCATCGCGCAAGATGACCGGGCACATGTTGGTCAGCGGACGCTTGCCGGGCGCCCCCGAGTTCGCCTGCCCGGGCCGCGGATCAAACCACATGACGCCGTTGTTCATCAGCACGCCGGAGCCCGGCAGCACCACCCGGCTGCCCATGGACGACAGCAGCGTGGTCGTCATCGCCACCATCGTCCCCTCGGCGTCGCATACGGTGATGTGCGTTGTGCAGCTCTCGGCGGCCTTTGGCTCGGCGTCGCCCAGGCCGGACAGGCGCTCGGCGTAGGCGGCCTTCATCGCGCGGGCCAGGGCCACGAACCACGCGGCGTCCGGCCCGGCGCCGGTCGCGGGCGTCATGCCGTCCAGCACCCGCGCCAGCGTCGGCGCGGCGGTGAGGCCGCCGGCGAGTTGCAGCGTCCGACCGTTCCACGCCGTCTCCTGGCAGGGCAGCACGCACGCCTCGCACCGGCGCAGGTCGTCCGCGTCCAGCACGCCACCCATCGCGGCCACGTCGCCAGCGATGCTGGCGGCCACGTCGCCCTCATAGAAATCGCGCAGCCCGGCATGGGCCAGCCGCTCCAGCGTGCCCGCGAGGCCGCCGAGCTGGAAAAATCTGGGGTCGCCCTGATACGGCGGCACCGGCGGCAGGCCGTCCGGCAAGTAGATGCGCGCGCTTTCGGGGTAAAGCCGCAGCACCGCGGCCGAGTTCGCCACCTTGACCGTGGTGAACCAATCCTGCGGCAGCCCGCGCCGTGCCAGCGCGATCGCCGGCGCCATCAGCTCCCGCAGCGGCAACGTGCCGAACCGGCCATGCAGATGCGCGTAGCCCGCCACGGCGGAGGGCACGGCAAACGAAAGCGGGCCGTGGATGTTGGCGTCGCCCTCGACCTCCGGCCAGGCGAACAGGTCCGCCTTGGCCCGGCCCGTAAGCTTGAAATGCGCCGGGTCGAGCCGCCCCGGGGCGCGTGGGCCGAAATCCACGGCCTCGGCCCGCGGTTGCCCGGCGCGGTGCACCAGCGCGAAGCCGATCCCGCCCAAGCCGCTGTTCCAGGGCTCGGCCGCCGCCAGCGCCAGCGCCGTCGCCACCGCCGCATCGACCGCATTGCCGCCGGCGTCCAACACTGCGACGCCCGCCAGCGCCGCGTCGCGAGACTGCGACACCACCATGCCCCGCCGGCCAGTTGCGGCAGGCTTCTGCACTTGCCAATGCTGCGTCAGGTGTGGCGGCGGCGCATAGGTCATCGGGTTCTCCGGGCTGACATCCATGCTAAACCCAATGGACCCTTCACAACCAGCGCCCCCGGTGACACAGAAGTGTCGCTGGACGCCATTGCCCAGCGAGAGTCAGCCGACACAATCCCGTCCGGAAGGATCGATCCTGCATGACCAGCCGCCCACGCGTCAGCTTCGTCGTCCCCGCCTATAACGAGGAGCGCCTGCTGCCGTCGTGCCTGGCCGCCATCCAAGCCGAGATCGGCCGCAGCGGCTGCCATGCCGAGATCGTGGTCGTGAACAACGCCAGCACCGACGGCACCGCCCGCATCGCCGCGGCGACGCCGGGGGTGATCGTGGTGGACCAGCCGATCAAGGGCCTGGTGCAGGCCCGCAGCGCCGGGTTCGAGGCGGCGACGGGGGAGCTGATCGCCAACATCGACGCCGACACGCTGGTGCCGCCGGGCTGGCTCAACTGCGTGCTGGCGGAGTTCGCCCGCAGCCCGAAGCTGGTGGTGCTCAGCGGACCCTATGACTATTACGACGTGCCGATCCACATCCGCACGGCCGCCCGCGTGTTCTATGCCGTCGGCTTCGCGACTTATGTGTTCAACAAGCGCGTGGTGGGCGTCGGGTCGATGGTGCAGGGCGGCAATTTCGTTCTGCTGCGGGATGCGCTCGCCGGGATCGGCGGGTTCAGCGACCGCTTCACGTTCTATGGCGAGGACACCGACATCGCAAGCCGCATGAGCCGCGTCGGCGACGTGAAGTTCACCTACGCGCTGATGGCCAAGTCGTCGGGGCGCCGCCTGCAAGGGGACGGGTTGATCATGACCGGGGTGCGCTACAGCGCGAACTATTTGTGGGCGACGTATTTCCGCAAGCCGTTCACCACGGCATGGAACGACTACCGGTAAGAGGCCAGCATGATCGGCGTCGATTGGGGCACCAGCAGCTTCCGCGCCTATCGCCTTCGCGGACGCGCGGTTCTGGACCGGCTGGCTTTGCCGCTCGGCATACTGGAAGTGCCCGGCGGCCGATTCGAGAGCGCGTTGCAGGACGCCGTGGGGCCGTGGATTGCGGACGGGGAGCGGCGCATCCTGCTGTCCGGCATGATCGGCAGCCGCCAGGGCTGGGTCGAGGCGCCATACCTGCCCTGCCCCGCCGACATCGCCGGCGTCGCGCGGGCATTGATCCCGGCGCCATTCGCCGCCGCGGAGGCATTGCTGGCGCCGGGATTGTCCGCCAGCGACCCGGCCGGAGTGCCCGAGGTCATGCGCGGCGAAGAGGTGCAGATCATGGGCGCGCTCGGCCCGGCCCGTGGCGACGCGACGGCCTGCCTGCCGGGCACGCATTCGAAATGGGTGCGCGTCGCCGGGGGCCGTATCGAGGGGTTCAGCACGCATCTGACCGGGGAGGCATTCGCCGCATTGCGCAGCCACACCATCCTGGGCCGCCTGATGCAGCCGGACGCGCCGCCGGACCCGGACGCGTTCCGGCGCGGCGTCGCGCGTTCCGGCGAACTCGGCGGATTGCTGCACCACCTGTTCGGCGTCCGCACCCTGGGCCTGTTCGCGCAACTCGGGGAGGCGGCGGCTGCGTCGTATTTGTCCGGCCTGCTGATCGGCCATGAGGTCCGGGCGGCGGCGCCGTTGCAGCCGGCTGTGCCCATCCTGCTGATCGGCGACGCCGCGCTATGCGGGCTGTATGCGCAGGCCATCGGCCAATGCGGCGGCAGCGCGACGCTGGCGCAGGCCGACGCGGCGGCGCAAGGTCTGGCGCTAATTGGAGAACATGCCGCATGGACATCGCCGGGCTGCTGACCGCCTGCCCCCTGGTCGCCATCCTGCGCGGCATCCGTCCGGACGAGGTGGAGGCCGTCGGCGACGCGCTGGTGGCCGCCGGCCTGCGCATCATCGAGGTGCCGCTGAACTCGCCCGGCCCATTCGACAGCATCGCCCGGCTGGCGCGGCGCTGCGGCCCGAATGCGCTGATCGGCGCCGGCACGGTGATGCGCCTGGCGGATGTGGACCGGGTAGCCGCGGCCGGCGGACGGTTGATCGTGACGCCGCACGCCGACCCCGCCTTGGTGCGCGCGGCCAAGGCGCAGGGCATGGCCGCCATGCCGGGCTTCTTCACGCCGGCGGAGGCGTTCGCCCTGCTCGATGCCGGCGCCGATGCGCTGAAGCTGTTTCCGGCGGAGGGCGGCAGTCCGGCCATGCTGCGTGCGCTGCGTGCCGTGCTGCCGCCGGGCACGATGGTGCTGCCGGTGGGCGGCATGGACGCAGGCAGCATGGCCGCATGGCGGGACGCGGGCGCGGCCGGGTTCGGCATCGGCTCGGCGATTTACCGGCCCGGCGACACCGCCGCCGCCGTTGCCGGCAAGGCCGCCATTTTGCTCGCTGCGTTATCCAACAACGGCTGATGCGGCTGCGCGGCGCACGTGTTGTGCCCTCGCTGCAACAACAAGGCAAAATGCACGCACAAACATGGGCATACGGGAATACCCCGCGGTCCCGGGGGTGTAGTCAAGGGACAATTGTGGTTTCCGCATCGTCCGGACGACTGCTCAGGAGATTGAACATGAGGCTGCGCGCAACCCTATTGACGGCCACCCTGCTGGCCACGCCCCTCGCTGCCCGGGCGGAGCCGATCAGCGGCGTCTACGTCGGCGTCGGCGCCGGGGTCAACTTCATGCAGGACGAGCGGCTGCGGTCCGTCAAAATCGCTGGCACGAATTTCGACCTGGGCAAGACCCGGGAGCGGTTCGACCCCGGCTACCGCGCCCTGGCCAGCCTCGGCTACGGCTTCGGCAATGGCCTGCGGGTGGAACTCGAAGGCGACTTCTACCGCAACAGCCTTTCGCGCATCGGACGCAACAGCTCTGGCTCCGTGTTCAACAACAGCTTCCAGCCCTCTCCGGTCACTGCACGGGGCGGCGAGCAGAAATGGGGCGGGTTCGTCAACGCCCTGTTCGACCTTGACCCGAGCCTGATTGGCCTCAGCCCGCTGCCATTCTCCATCACGCCCTATGTGGGCGTCGGCGCCGGCTACCTGGCGTCGCACAACCAGGATGTCGTTTTGAACAGCCCTGGCCAGTTCCTGATCCGCAGCACCGGCACCGACGGCAATTTCGCCTACCAGGGCATCCTCGGGCTTGCGCTGCCGATCAGCGTGGTTCCCGGCCTGGCCCTCACCGTCGAGTATCGCTTTACCGGCGTCGCGGCGAACCGCAACCTCAAAGGGCAGTATTTCGCGCCCGGCGTCGCCACCCGCGCAAAGCTGACGGATGGCGACGATTTCAACCATAGCCTGATGTCGGTTGCCGTCCGTTATGCGTTCAACTACCCGCCGCCGCCATCGCCGGTCCCGGTCGCGCCGCCCACGACGGAGACGGCCGCCGCGCGCAGCTATCTCGTGTTCTTCGACTGGGACCGCGCGGACCTGACCGACCGCGCGCGGCAGATCGTCGCCGAGGCAGCCGCCGCCTCGACGCGGGTGCAGACCACCCGCATCGAGGTGCAGGGCAACGCCGACCGCAGCGGCCTCCCCGCCTATAACCAGCGCCTGTCGTTGAACCGCGCGCGCGCCGTTGCGGCCGAGCTGGTCCGTCGCGGCGTTCCGCAGGAGGAGATCAACATCCAGGCGTTCGGCGACACCCGTCCCCTGGTGCCCACGGCGGCCGGCGTGCGGGAACCGCAGAACCGCCGCGTCGACATCATCCTGCGCTAAGACGGGCCAGCGCGCGGGGCGTGAGGGTGCCTGACCGGCTTGGGGCCGAGGTCCGCGGTCTGTCCCGGCCCTTCCGCCCGGCTTGCTGACTGCGCCCCGAGCGGTCACACTCGCGGTCGACCGTCCGGACCGCCCTAGGCGTCACCGGCGGCGATCAGGGGGAGAGATTCGTGGCGCAGGTATCCGTCCGCAAGGTCGTAAAAGCCTATGACGGCGACGTGCAGGCGGTGCGGGGCATCGATCTTGAAATCGCCGATCATGAGTTCGTCGTGCTGGTCGGCCCCAGCGGCTGCGGCAAGAGCACGACCTTGCGGATGATCGCCGGGCTCGAGGAGATCAGCGCCGGCGAGATTTGGATCGGCGGCGACATCGTCAACGACATGCCGCCGCGCGACCGCGACATCGCCATGGTGTTCCAGAACTACGCGCTGTATCCGCACATGTCGGTGTTCGACAACATGGCGTTCGGCCTCAAGCTGCGTAAGCTGCCGAAGGCCGACATCAAGACGCGGGTGGACGAGGCCGCGCGCATCCTCGACATCATTCCGCTGCTGGAGCGCAAGCCCAAGGCGCTGTCGGGCGGGCAGCGGCAGCGGGTGGCGATGGGCCGCGCCATCGTCCGCCAGCCCAAGGTGTTCCTGTTCGACGAACCGCTGTCCAACCTCGACGCCAAGCTGCGCGTGCAGATGCGGACCGAGATCAAGAAGGTGCACCAGACCGTCCGCACCACGACCGTGTATGTGACGCACGACCAGGTCGAGGCCATGACGCTGGCGGACCGCGTCGTGGTGATGAACCATGGGCGCATCGAGCAGGTCGGCCCGCCGCAGGAATTGTATCACCACCCCCGGACCCGGTTCGTCGCCGGGTTCATCGGCAGCCCGGCCATGAATTTCCTGCCGGCCCGCGTCGTCGGTTCGCCGGGAGCCTTGGCCATCCAGCTTGCCGACGGCCAGATGTTGCCGGTGCCGCAGGCAAGGCAGGGCCGTTACGCCGCCCAGTGCGGCCGCGAAGTGGTGTTCGGCCTGCGTCCCGAGCACCTGACGGAGCCGCGCGAGCAGGGCCGGTCCAGCATCGCGCCGCTGAATATCACCGTCGACGTGGTGGAGCCGATGGGCATGGAGACGCTGGTGCACTTCTTCATGGCTGGCGAGCCGGTTTGCGCCCGCGTCGACCCGCAGGCCCCGGCCGCGCCCGATGCGCCGCTGACCTTGGCGGCCGACATGAACCACATGCACCTGATCGAGCCATCGTCCGGGGATGTGTTGTGATGCAGGACCTGACGGGCCGCGTGGCCTGGATCACCGGCGCCGGGACCGGCATCGGCCGCGCCATGGCGCTGGCGTTCGCCGCCGCCGGGTGCCGCCTGGCGCTGACCGGGCGGTCGCGGGAAACATTGGCGGAAACGCACCAGATGGTCGAGGCGGCTGGTGGCGCCGCCATGCTGGCGCTCGCCGATGTCGCCGACCCGCACCAGGTCACCCGCGCGCATCTGGAGGTCGTGGCCGCCTTGGGCGACGTGCAGATCCTGGTCAACAACGCCGGGACCAACGCCCGCAAGCGCCACTGGGCGGACCTGTCGGCGTCCGACATGGGCCATGTCGTCGACGTGAACGTTAAGGGGCCGTTCCAATGCGCGCTCGCGGTGCTGCCGGGCATGCGGGCGCAGGGCGGCGGAATGATGATCCATGTCGCCTCGGTCGCGGGCACCGGCATCTTCACCGTGTCGGGGCCGAGCTATACCGCATCGAAGCACGCCGCCCGCGCCATGTCCGCGACCATCAACGCCGAGGAGGGCATCCACGGCATACGCAGCGTCTGCATCAACCCCGGCGAGGTGGCGACGCCGATCCTCGACACCCGGCCGCGCCCGCCCAGCGCCGAGGAGCGCGCGATCATGATCCAGCCGGAGGACATCGCCGCCGCCGCCGTGTTCGCCGCGCGGATGCCGCCGCGGACCTGCATGGCTGAGATGACGATCATGCCGACCGACAACCAATTTTATCGAGCGACGGCGCAGGCTATTGCAGGGATGCCGCGTTGATGGACGCCCCGCCCGCGGACGGGCTGCCGACGACGATGGTGGCGGCCGATACGCTGCAGGGATTCATCGCCGCCATCTTCGTCGCGGCCGGCTGCGATGCGGACGAGGCGGGGCGGATTGGCCAGCACCTGATTTCCGCGAACCTTACCGGCCATGACAGCCACGGGGTGATCCGCGTGCCGCGCTATGTGGAGTGGCTGCGGGAGGGCAAGGTCCGGGCCGGCCAGACGCTGACCGTCGTGGCCGAGAGCGCGACCCATGCGGTGGTTGACGGCAATTTGGGGTTCGGCCAGACCATTGGGCCGCTTGCGGTCGACCTGGGGATCGGCAAGGCCCGGGCGGCGGGCCTGGCCGTGGTGACGCTGCGCAACTCCGGCCATATCGGGCGCATCGGCGGCTGGGCGGAGCGCGCGGCGGAGGCCGGGCTGGTCTCGATCCATTTCGTCAATGTCGGATTGGGCGAGATCGTGGCGCCGTTCGGCGGGGTGGAGCGGCGGTTCGGCACCAATCCGTTCTGTATCGGGGTGCCGCAGGTGGATGCGCCGCCGTTGTTGCTGGACTTTGCCACCAGCATCGTCGCCGAGGGCAAGGTGCTGGTCGCCAGCAACGGCGGCAAGCCGGTGCCGCACGGCGCGCTGATCGGCCAGGACGGCGCGCTGTCCAGCGACCCGCGCACGCTTTATGGGCCCATCGAGAACACCAGCGTCCGCAACCCCGGCAATGGAGCGGGGGCGTTGCGGGCGTTCGGGGACCACAAGGGTTCTGGTATCGCATTCATGTGCGAGATCCTGGCGGGGTGCTTTGCTGGCAGCCCGACCGCCGGGCCGATCCCCGGGGCGAAGCGCGGCGGGATCGTGAACGGCATGCTGTCCATCTACCTCGACCCCGGGCATTTTGGCGCGGCCGGGTTCGCCGGGACGGCGCGGGATTTTGTCGAATACGTGCGGGCCTCGCGCCCTGCCACGCCGGGCGGCGAGGTCCTGGCGCCCGGCGACGCCGAAAGCCGCAACCGCGCCACGCGGCTCCGCAACGGCGTGCCGCTGCAAGTCGAGACCTGGGCCGCAATCCAGGCGACTGGCGCCAAACTGGGCGTTTCGCCGCCGGGGTAGCCGGATCGGCGGCCTTAAACGAGCGGCACATCCACTTTCGGCCAAGCCACATCGCCGTCATGGCAGATGGCGCGCAATGTCCATCGCGGTATGCAGCACGCGCGCAATGGTGAGGCGGTCGCCAAGCTTGTCGACATGCACGATCAGGTAGTGCGAACGGACCCGGATGATGCGGTACGGATCATTGAGCGGCCTCGCGCAGTCCGGGTCGACGCAAACCGATTTCACGGCGGCCCGCACGTCTTCCAAATAGTGCTGGGCGGCGTCCCTGCCCCAGCGGCCGATGAAGTAACGTTGCGGCTCCAGCAACTCCAACTTGGCAAGGTTCGACCAGGCGAGCTTCAATCGATCGCCCGAGCGTCCTCGACGAAGGAGTCTATATCGAAGATGTCGTCGACGCCGCTTGCCATTCCCTCATTGCCGAGTGCCGCCAACTGTTCGATCACACGCGCGTCCTCTGCCAGACGCCTGAGACCTGCGCGGCACGCCTCGGACAAGTTCTCGAATCGTCCATCCGCGACCAGGCGCAAGCCGATGTCCTTGGTGGAACCCAAGCTTACGCTTGCCAAGCCATCGCGCATTGCAGGCATGATTAGCTCCTTCTTTGTAAGACATTGTAGCACGAGGGGCAGCAAATGCTATGGTGCGCCGGGGTTCATCGTGCCCATCGCCTTGCAGCAGCTTCGGGGCGCAACTGCCGCAAGCAGTCTCGCGTTCGGGACGGGGGGTTGCCATCGCGTGTTTGACAGCAGATTCAGGCGTCGAGACGATCGAACGAACCGAAAACGCTTGAAGGAATGGGTTTATGACCGGACTGGCTGGCTATCGCTACGTCGTCGTCGGCAGCGGCTTCTTTGGCGCCGTGCTGGCCGAGCGGATTGCCAACGTGCTCGAGCAGCCGGTCGTAGTGCTCGAGCGGCGCGGCCATCTTGGCGGCAACTCATACTCCGAGAAGGACCCGCAGACCGGGATCGAATACCACCGCTATGGCTCGCATCTGTTCCATACCTCCAGCGAGGACGTCTGGGCCTACATCAATAAATTCACCAAGTTCACCAACTACCGGCACCGGGTCTTCACGCGCTACAACGACCGCACCTTCACGATGCCGATCAACTTGATGACCTTGAACAGCTTCTTTGGCGTGGACCTCAAGCCGCAAGAGGCCGGCGCCTTTATCGCCGCCAAGGCAGCCGCGGAACCCTATCCGAACCCGGCGAATTTCGAGGAGAAAGCGATTTCCTTGATCGGCCGTGAGCTGTACGAGGCGTTCATCCAGGGTTACACCGCCAAGCAATGGGAAACCGACCCCAAGTTGCTGCCGGCCGAGGTGATCACTCGGCTCCCCGTGCGCTTCAACTTCAACGATTTTTATTTCAACGATATTTACGAGGGGCTGCCGGTTGACGGCTACCACGCTATTTTCGAACGTATGTTTGCCAATGACAGGATCACGACGGTAACATCTTGCGACTTTTTCGAAGTGCGGGATCAGATCAGGCCGGATGCTATAATCATCTACACCGGCGCGATCGACCGCTATTTCGACTATTGCCACGGCCCGCTGTCATGGCGCACGCTGGATTTCGAGCTTGAGCGATACGACATCGACGATTACCAGGGGGCCTCCGTCGTGAACTACCCTGGTGTGGAAACGCCGTTCACGCGCATCCACGAATTCAAGCATTTGCATCCCGAGCGGACCAATCTCAAGGGGCGGACCTTGGTAATGAGGGAGTACTCACGTTTTGCGACATTGCAGGACGAGCCGTATTACCCGGTGAACACGCCAAAGGACAAGTCGACCTACGACCAGTATGCAGCACGGGCGGCGCAAGAAACCAACGTCGTATTCGGCGGACGCCTCGGCACCTATCGCTACCTCGATATGCACCAGGCAATTGGCGCCGCATTGAAGGCATTCGACCGCGAAGTGGTACCCTTGTTGAAGGCGGCTTAGGCAGGGTTTTGCCCAGGCGCTGGTGGCCAGCCTGCGCTGGTTCCCAAAATTCGGCTCCCAAGGGCCGATGGCGGAAATAGATGATTTAGGCACACGAAAACCCGTGATGCAGTCCGTTCGCCCCGTCTTGAACGCCGCGTGCTATTGTCTGCCGTTGGTTGCGCATCCAACGAACTGGAACCTGGTTAGGTGATCATGGATAAGCCAACATTCGCGACGTTCTGGGCGGGCCAGACGATTTCGCCGTTCGAAGCGGCGTGCATCACGTCGTTCCTCGCGCACGGCTACCAATACACCGTGTTCAGCTTTGATGACCTGACCGGCCTACCCGAGGGCGTCACCCTGCGCGACGCCCGTGAAATCACCGATGAGGCAAACGTCAGGCGCTTCATCATCAGGGGCCGCCCCAACCTCAGCCATTTTTCAGACCTGTTCCGGTATGAGCTGTTCAAGAGGACCGATCACATATGGGTGGATGCGGACATGCTGATGCTGCGTCCGCTCGCGCTCCCGGAATACGATCAACTCATCGCCAAGGAGGACGCGGCCACGCTTTGCGGCGCCATCATGCGGGTGGACGGCAAGCATCCCAACCTCGATACGCTCATCGAGAGGACCGAGGCGCTGCGGGACCAGGAGCTGGTTTGGGGCGCGACCGGCCCGCGGCTGCTGACGGCGGTGTTCGACCGGCAAACCATTATGCAGCGGGCGTACGACGCCAAGTTCTTCTTCCCGGTCCATTACAATGAGTCCTGGAAAATGTTCCTGCCCGAGTTCCGGGACAAGTGCGTCGAGTTGTGCCGTTCGGCATACACGACCCATCTCTGGAACGACCGAATGGTGAAACTCGGGGTCTGGAAACGATTTGCTCCACCGTCCGGCTCGTTCCTAGAGCAGCGGTTCCGCGGTGATGGCAGCCTGCGTTTCTTCGATGATATCTATCCGGAAAGCGTGATGCAGAACATGGTCGAGAACTGGCGCTTCCGCTGCGAGGGCGGCGATATCGGCCTGGGCCAGTGGCTACGCCAGGCGATCCCGAGCGCGCAACTCACCTACCGCCGCCGCTTCAACCTGCCGACCTGAGCTCGGCATTCGGCGATTACGAGCTTTGCGCTAAACAGCGCCCTCTTTTTTCAGCACCGCCGGAAGCGTCTTGAGCAGGATGGCGATGTCGTGCCAAAGCGACCAGTTGCGGACATACCAGACATCGAGGTGCACACGATGCTCATAGGTCGTGTTGCTCCGGCCACTGACCTGCCATAGTCCGGTAATGCCGGGCTTTGCCTCGAAGTAGTAGGATATGTTGCGGCCGTAGCGTGGAACTTCGGCGTCGATGATCGGACGCGGGCCGACGAGGCTCATCTCGCCGCGCAGCACATTCAGCAACTGCGGCAGTTCATCGAGGCTCGTTTTGCGCAGGACACGACCGATTGGGGTGATGCGCGGATCATTGTGCAGCTTGTGGGTTGCATCCCATTCGGCCCGGGCCTCTGGGTTGGAGGACAGAAGTTGCTGCAGCACCGAGTCGGCGTTCAAGACCATCGAACGGAACTTCAGGCAATTGAAGTGCCGGCCATTCTCGCCGACCCGCCTGTGGCCGAACAGCACCGGGCCGCCATCGGCGCGAACCAGGAATGCCAGGGCGAGGAACAGCGGGGACAGCACCACCAGCAGCAGCAGCGCCATGAATTGATCAAACAGCATCTTGATAAACCGGCAAACCGGGCGCGCCAGAGTATTGCCATAGACCAGCAGCATCACGTCATGGGTGATGAAGTAATGGCTGCTGAACGCGCTGACCGGCAGCCCGTCGACGACAGGCACGAGGGCGAACGGGACGCGCTCACGGGAGAGCTCCTCGGCTATGCGCGCGGCCTCGCTATGCATGTCGCCGCCGATGGCGACCACCGCGAATTCCGCCTCATGCTGCTTGAGAAGGCGGGCGCCACGGTCATGGATATGAGCGGCGGCGGATCCTTGGAGGCCTATTGAAGCCACGACCTCGTAGCCGAGCCGAGGCTCGGAAAGGAACGCTGCCTGCATCGGGGCAACCGCCGAGTTATCGCCGATGACCAGGGTGCGCAGGCGCCATAGCCCGAGGTCGTCGAGGACCGCGCGCGCCAGATTGCGGGTGAACAACAAGCACGGCACGAGCACGATCCAGCGCAGCGCTTCCCCGAGTTCGACGGACGTATGCTGGAGGACGACCTGCGCGTAGCTGTCGCAGAGAAAGCCGATCATCGCACCAAACACGAGGACGCGAAGTTCCGTCCATATCGGCACGCGTGCCGTATAATGGCCGCGAATGCCGAAATACGCCGCGAGCAAGAGCATCACCAGCACGGTGCTCCACCCCTGCCGAATGAAGCCTTGCTCCGCGGCCTGTTGCAAGGCGCCGCTTAACGTTTGCATGTCCATGATCATGTTGATCATGAACGCTGCGCCGGCGGCTATGAGAAGGCCGCAAAAATCCGCGGTGACCAGCGCCGCGGAGCGCAGTGTTGCCGGCTTGAATAGCGCGTCGCGGAGCCGCGTTTCTCGCGACACCTCCGGAGTCAGAGGATGGACATGCATCATATGCGCCTTCGCGAACAGCCATTTAAGCTATCAAGGTCATCGGCCAGTCGAGAGGAACAGCCGATTTCTCCTTGTTAACGCACAGAATGCCGCAATGCACACAAAGATTTCGATCACGTCCACTTTACGTCGTTCAGACGTGAGGCTGCGCGGTTCCAGGACCTCACAAACGTTGTGGCGGAGACAAGGCAGAGCAAAAGTTGCCTGACTTCACCCCCGGAAAAGATGAAAAAGCCGCTGTTGCCGCCTAGAACACCCGCTCGAAAACGGTGATCACATCTCCCGGTTGAACAAATGTCGCCCGCCCGGCAGACCCCTCGAGTGTCGTCTGCCTGTTGGTTGTGCGGACAATCGAGAATCGGTCGGTGACCGCCCGGTAAGTGAAGCCGCCGCCAACCGCCACCGCCGTAACAACGGTCATGGCGGGCTGATAGGGATACTGCCCCGGACGGCTTACCTCCCCGAGCAAGAAGATCGGACGGTAGTTGATCACCTCGACCGAGACGCTCGGATTTTTGTACAGCCGCGACCGCGTGAGCGTCTGCGCCACTGCGCCCTCAAGCTGCTTGGCGGTCAGGCCGCCCGCATGCACGTCGCCGACCAGCGGCAACGCGATCTCACCCGCGGCGTCAATGCGAAACTCACCCGTCAGTTGCTGTTCACCGAAGGTGATGATGCGGATTTGATCGCCGGGTCCAAGCGTATAGATGTTGGTGTCGACATCCGGAACCCGCGGAAGGCCCGGTCCGCCGCAACCGGCAAGGCCAGCGATCGGCGCCGCCATAAGTCCTGCGACGGCAAGGCGCCTCGACATTGATCCTGGCTTTATGTCCGTTACCCGCATGACGCTCTCCCAATCCTCCATTGCACCGCGTCTATCTTATTGCGCGTTCGGTCCCGCCGTCGAGATCAACAACCGGGGTATGATCGCGGTATCGAGCAAACGTTGCGCCAGTGCCGCATCAAACGGCCATAATTGAGGTAAGTTCCCCATAATCAACGTCACTGCCCGGTTCCCTCTTGACCGACACCGGCATGGTCGTGTCCTTGCAGGTGACAATGGATGACTGCGGAGGGATTATGGGACGGTCAGAAGCACGGCGAAGCCTGCCGTGCATCGGGGTCGGCCTACTGGCCCTGAGCTTCGCATCAAGCGCCCAGGCTCAATACGTCGAAAACTACTTCCCCACCGGAGTGGCAGGCTACGATCAACAGCAGGGCGTGACGGTGCTATCTCGGCTCCGCCCGCTCTATGAGCAGCAGGGCGTCCGCCTCGGGGCCTACACGGTGAATGCCCATTTGGACGAGACGGTCGGGTATGACACCAACCTTACCGGAACCAGCCATGGGCTCAGCAGTGCGTTCCTCAACACGGCAGCAAGTGCAAGCGCGCTGTCTAACTGGTCCCGCGACAGCCTTGGCTTGTCGGCTAACGTGCAGAACTACACCTACTTCGGCAATCCGCAGCAGAATTATACCAACTACAGCACGACGATTGGCGGCGGATACACGATTGGCCGGCATAACCTGAATGTCGGCTACACGCATTTGCGGCAGCATGAGCGCGGCACGGATATCGGCGCCGTCGCCTCCATCACCCCCGTCGCCTATGATGTCGACGATCTCCGCACCGATTACACCTTCGAGGCAGGACGCTTCTCCTTCATTCCGAATGTCGACGTCCGGCTGTTCCAGTTCGGCAATGCGGTCGTTCTCGGCCAGCCAGCCAGCCAGCGTTACCGCGACCGCACCGTGCTGTCCGGCGGCGTCACGACGCGCTATGCGCTCGATGACCAGCGCGGCATCGTCGTTGTCCTGCAGGGGATCGACTCGCACTACATACGGCCGCAATCGGGGGCGCCAAGCAATAACTCGAAAAGCGCCTTGGTCTTGGCCGGAATCGACTATCAGGCGTCCGGACTCTGGCGTTATCGCGTGCTTGGCGGCGTGGAGGTTCGGCAATTTTCCGCGTCGCAGTTCGGCACCCGGGTCGCGCCGGTGGTGGAAGCGGGGGTAATATACACTCCGACGGGATTGACCACAGTCACCGGGTCGGTGCGGCGGGAGATCGAGGACCCACAGACGGAGGGGACCGCCGGTTATACCTATACCACTGTCGGCGTCGTCGTGGATCATGAAGTCCGGCGAAACGTCCTTCTACAGGGCCGCGCTAACTTCCAGGCCGCGCAATTCCTGCAGGGAAGCAGCACCAGCACCAGCTATACCCTCGGCGCCGGGGTGAATTGGTTGCTCAACCGCCGCGTGCGCCTTTCGGCCGACTACGACATCACCCAGCAGAACGGCTCGAACGATGCGAACAACACGACGCTCGCGCAACAGGGGACGACACTGAGCACGGCGCAGACCAATACGATCACCTCAGGAACTTACAACCGCAACGTGTTCCTGCTCGGGTTTCATCTTGCTCTATGACGGCGCTTGGACCGGGAAGCAGGCTTTAGCAGCACGCCATCAGGACGACGCCTCGCGCTCGAGCGCCTCCCGCATCAGGATATAGTGCTGAAGCATCGGTTCGGAGAAGGCGTAGGTGTCTGGCCCAATGCTGCGGCATGCCCTCACCGTGCCAGCCTCGATCAACCAGGCCCAAGCGTCGGAATCAAGCCGGCGCTCGCCGATGTAAAATCCGCCGCCGCGCTCGAAAACGATGAACCGCGCGAAGCGGTCCTGCTCCCCACCGGCAATCGCCCGCAGGCAGTCGAGGGTCGCGCGGTCACGCTCGCCCTGGGTGATTCCTTGATAGATCGTGGCGATGCGGGGATCGGCCTCCTCCACCGCCCGGTAGAATGCGGCGAATAAATCCTGCGCCTCGACCTGCAGCGAATCACGCGCAAGCGCCTCCGTTCCCGAGTGCAAGCCAAGAAGCTGGGCCACGTAGGGGACGCCGCGGGCGGCATCGACGACGGCGCCACGCACTTCGGGCAGGAACTCGATCCCGGCATCCCGCCCGCCCTGCACGAGGATTTCGTCGATCTCGGCATCGGACAGCAGCGGCAACGCCAGGCCCAGGATGTTGCGCTGAATGGACGGGTGCCGCCCGACCAGTTCTTCGAGGCTGTCGGACACGCCAACGATGAGCAGGCTTATCGCTGCGCCGCGGTCGGACGCCTGCTTGATCGCGTCGGCGAACCAGGTCCGTGTGTCAGAGTCTTCCACGCGGTCGAATTCGTCGGCGATCAGGACCACGTGCCGGCCTGCAAGGCGTCCAGGCAACGCCGCGATATCGCGCGGCTGCAGCCGGCCCCGGGGCAGGGCCGCCTCACAGCCTTCGAGTTCATCGTCTTGAACGGCCGGCGCCGCGAGCATCGACTTCGGAAGGTCGCGCGCCAATCCGCGCACGATGTCCTCGAAGCGGCTGTCGAACGAGCATGTGTAGCGGCCAACCATGTATCCAGAGCTGCGTGCGGCCGAGGCAACCAAGTTCACCAATGAGGTCTTGCCGCGTCCGCGTTCGCCGTACAGCACGACATGCGCCCGATCCAGCGCGATCGCACGGAAGATGCGCAGCAACTCCGTCTGCCGTCCGCTCACCCGGCGCGAGCTGCGTTGCGGGCGCGTCGGGGTAAATACTTCCCGCAGCGCATTGTGCTGGGACAAGACCTCCGCCGGCATGCCTTTCGATGCGGCGGCGGCGTTGTTGCGTGTCCCATTCACGCGCGGAGGCATGCTGAGGCGTGGCGTCACCTTCTGCCGGGCCGGCACAGGAGAGACGTCCGGTTCAGGCCGCGATGAACGGCGAAGCATGCGCGTGACGAAACTCATGGATGGGAGTAGGCCATTCCTATGTTGCAATGCAACGTAGCCAAAAAAACAATGCGCGCGGCCCGATCAACACGATGACGTGATCCCTGCTGGAAACCCTTTGTGCCCCGTCGTTGTGGATGCCTTCCGCGCGTCCTGCAGAGCTGTCGGTGTCAAGTCAGCACTCCGACGGTCGCTGCCGCCAGCGATATACCACAAAACGACGCGCCATGGAGTCACGTTCATACCAGCAAGCAGTCGCACATCACGGGCATAATTATTACATTTAAGCACTATCATGCCTGGTGGGACGTTCCCTGAACCATTCTGCCAAGCTGCCGCAACCAAAAGACCCTGCGGCCTGGCACCGAGTCTCATGATGCAGCGTTGACGACGGTGATTTCGTGGCGCCCCCAGCCTGACCGGGCCGACGTAGCACACTGCGGCGTGACTTTCCCCGATAATCCCGCGACCCAAAGGAATGGCGCCTTGATGAGCCTAATTTTAATAGCCTGTGCCTGCATCTTCGCAGCGGCTGCCATGCATCCCTACACCACTTATCCACTCAGCCTGGCCGCGCTCGCGCGCTTGCGGCCCCGGCCAGCCATGCCGCCGCTGAATGCGGCCTCAAATGCCCGGGTCGCTTTTTGCGTTTGCGCCTACAACGAGGAAAAGGTGATCCGCGCCAAAGCAGAGAACATGCTGAGCATGCGCGCCGCCGTGCCCGGCCTGGAGCTGCTCGTTTACGTTGACGCGGCGTCGGACCGCACGGCAGACATCCTGCGCGAGTACGCCGGGGACATCACGGTGATCGTGTCGCCGGCCCGATACGGGAAAACCCACGGAATGAACACGCTCGTCCGCGCGGCCAATGCCGAGTTCATCGTGTTTTCCGACGCCAACGTCACCTTCGCGCCGGATGCCATACCGCGCTTGCTCGCCCGCTTTGCCGATCCACAGGTCGGCTGCGTCTGCGGCCACCTGGTGTATACATTGGCCAACAACAGCGCGACGGCGGTCACGGGCTCGATCTACTGGCGCCTCGAGGAGACCATCAAGGAGCTGGAAACCCGCAGCGGGTCGACAATGGGCGCCGATGGATCGATCTTCGCCATCCGGCGCGCGCTGCACCACCCTCCGCCGGCTGATATCATCGATGACATGTATGTGTCGTTCTCGATCCTGTGCGACGGCTATCGCATCGTGCGCGCGAACGACGCATTGGCATATGAGGAAGCGGCGACGAAGGCTGGCGACGAGTTCCGGCGCAAGGTCCGCATTGCCTGCCAGGCATTCAACGTGCATCGGCTGCTGCGGTCACGTTTGACGAAGCTGCCCTTGCTCGACCGTTACAAATACATGTCCCACAAGCTGTTGCGTTGGTTTACTATTTACCTGCTGGCGGCCTCTGGCGTGTGCCTCGCCGCCGGGCTTGCCAGCATGGGTGCGTGGCTCGTGCTGCTGTTCGGCGTGCTGGCGGTGGCGGCCTTGCTCGTTGCGGCCCGGCTCCGTCCGTCCGGGCCGCCGGGCAGGATTGTCGACATCATCGGTGCGTTCATCGCGACCGGACTGGGCGTCGTGCAGTCGCTCCGCGGTAAGCGGTTCCAGGTCTGGACGCCGCCCGCCTCGGCGCGTGCAGGGCAATGACCCTACGCGGCCATGTTGAGCGCCATCACGACCGGCTTGCGCGAGGCCGCGGTGAGCATCCGGATGGCTTCGCGCACCGCAGACCGTTTGGCCCGCTTGGCGCCAACGACGAGTACGACGGTGTCGACGATGTTCGCCAGCACCATCGTCTGGGTCGCGCTGCCGATGGGCTGCCCGTCCATGACCACCAGGTTGTATTCATCCCGCGCCTCCGCGACCAAGTTCTGCAGTTGCATCGAGTCTAGAAGCTGGTTCGCCGCCGGATGCGTGTCGGCGACCAGCAGGTGATCGAGGGTGGTCTGCGAGTCCTGCTCGACCTGCTCCTGCCAATGCTCGCGTCCTTGCAGCGTCTCGACCAGGCCGCCGCTCGAGGGGACCGCGAGTATCCGTGCCAGCGAAGGCTCCCGCAGGTTGCCTTCGAGCAGCAGGACCCGCATGCCGTCGAGCGCTGCGACGCGCGCGAATGCCGCCGTGATGTCGGCCGTCCCCTCAGCATCCCCGCTTGAGACGAACAGCACGCTGCGCGGCACCGAATTGCGTCCAGAAAAACGCAGGCGCGTCCGCAGCGCACGCAGGGCCTCCGCCTCCGGTCCGTTCGGATCGGCGGCCACGCACTCCGCGAGCGATTTCCTGCCCAGTGGACGCGGCACGATCGCCAAAGGCGCAAGCCCGGTCGCTTTCCTGATCTCCTCAGGCTTGGTGAAGCCGCCGTCGCGCCGGCCCCAGGCGAGCGAGAGCAGCCCGCCAAAGGCAAAACCGCTCATCATCCCCAAGATCCCGGCAAGCTTCGGCTTCGGGCTTGATGCAAATGCCGGCGGCACCGCCATGCTGACCACGCGCACGCCGCTTTGTTCGGGACCAACCTTCCGCGCCGCGGTCTGCGCCTCGCCTTGCAGCAATGTTTGCAGGACGTTGCGGCGCGCCTCGGCGTCGCGCTCGAGCTGCTGCAGCTCGGATTGCACGGCAGAGAGGCCGCCCGCGTTCTTTTGCGAAATCGCAAGCTGCCGCTGCAGGTCGGCCTCCCGCGCCTTTGCAGCGTCCGCTTGCGCGCCGAGCGACACCATGACCCGTTGCGCCTCCGCGGCAAGCGCACCCCGCAGGGAACCCAGCTCGGCCTGCGCCGCCCGGAACTGCGGGTGGCCGGTGCCCAGCGTCGTCGCGAGCTGCGCCACGCGCCGGTCCGCGGCGGCCTCGCGCTCCCGCAGGGCAGTGATCGTCCCGGACCCGAGCACGGCGGCGTTGTCGGTTGACACCGTGCCGGTCTTCGCGAGCGCCGCGGCCCGCTGGTAATTCGCCACCGCCTGCGCGCGGTCGGCGCTCGCGCGGGTCAGGGCGCTGGAAAGGTCCTCCAACTGCTGCTGGCCGACGGTGCCGGCGCGCGTCTGCACGAGATTATACTTCTCGCGAGTGTCGGCGATCTTGCGTTCGAGCGCCTCGATCTCTTTGCGGGCGTCCGCCACCCGCTGCGCCAGTTCTGAATTGGCGTTCGTGTTCGCGGATGCCCGGCCTTGCGACTTATCAGCTATGTAGTGCGTAATGATGCTGTTCACGATGCTGGCGGCCTTATCGGGGCTTGTCGCCGTGAACTGGACGGCGACGATCGTGCTGCGGTTGTCATTGAGGATATTGAGGTTGCGCAGCAGGCTGCCGATGATGCCGTCACGCACCGCCGCCTGCGACGCCGGCTGCTCGGGCTTGGAAACGTCAGGAAGCAGGCCGGCGTCGGACAAGGGCCCGGCGATGGCGAGCGGCAACGCGCCGGCGATCATCCGCTTCACTTGTTCCCCCAACGGCGGCGGACGCAGCGCGCCATTGAATTCCGGATCGGCAGCGAGGTTCAACTCATCCGCGACTTCCTGCAGCAGGGCTCGCGACATCAGGATTTGGACTTCGCTGCGGACTACCGGCATCGGATCCGCCATCGACTCCCCGGTCAGGGCGCCTTGCAGGGCCGGCACCGCGAATCGCTCCATGTCGATCGAGAGGGTTCCCGCGGTGGAATATTGCTTCGGCACCGCCACGATGGTGTAGGCGTATGCCGCCGCGCCGAAAAGCAGGCCGAAAATCAGGATCAAGGGCCAGTTGCGGCGAAGCGTCGCGAGAAGCTGCAGCGGCGAGAGGGCGTTATCTTCCGATGCCGGCTGCGTCTTCTCGAACCGCTCGTCAAGGAGCGCCAGCTCCGACATACCTAACATCCTTTCCAACAAACCAGCCGAGGCCGCACGCAATGCAACGTCCACATACGAGATATGGTGCGATCTATACACAGCGATTTAAGCTAGTTGTGACCGGCGGCCTAGCTGCGCCAGTGTCGCGCCAACGTCATGCCGATCAAAATGGCCTCCCCCGCACCGGTTTGCCGCTGCGCGTGCGCATGGCGGCCGCCCTGGCAACAAACCCCAATCACCTCTTCGTGGAGGGCATGCAGCGGGCCAGGCGATGCGCATAGCCCTGATCGATCCGTCGCTGTTTACCCTGCCCTATGACGCCGCGCTGGCCGCCGGGCTGCAGGCGGAGGGGCACGAGGTCGTGCTGCACGGACGCGCCCCCGGTCCAGATGACAATACGGTCCACGGCGTGCCCCTGCGTCCAAGCTTCTACCGCGTCGCCGGCGCCCCGGCCCTCGCCCGTCTGCCTCGCGCCCTCCGCCTCGGCCTCAAAGGCCTGGATCATGCCTGGTCGATGGACGCGCTGGCCCGGCGGCTGCAGCGGGAGCGGCCCGACGTCATTCATTTCCAATGGCTGCCCCTTCCCGTCATCGACCGGCACTTCCTGAAACGCCTGCGCCGCATCGCCCCGCTCGTCCTGACCGTCCACGACAGCAATCCCTTCAACGGCAATCCCTCAGGCAAGCTGCAGCGGGTCGGCGCCCAGGCGGCGCTGCACGATTTCGACCGCCTGATCGTGCACACGGAGCAAGGCCGCTCCCGCCTGCTGGCCCATGGCGAGGGGACGGACCGGGTCACGGTCATGCCGCATGGCTTGCTCGGGCGGGAGCCGGCGCCCGGCGCTGCCGACCCCATGCAGGGCGAGCTCACGTTCCTGCTGTTCGGCAAGATCAAGCCCTATAAAGGGGCCGACCTGCTGATCGAGGCATTCGCGCGCATCGACCCGGCGCTGCGCGCGCAGGCTCGCGTGCGCATCATCGGCAAGCCCTACATGGACCTCGGTCCGCTGCATCAATCAGCTCAGCGGCTTGGGGTGGCGGACCGGATCGCCCTGGAACCGCGCTTCGTGAACGACGACGAGGTGCAGGACATCTTCGCACCCGGCGTCGTCGCCACCTTCCCGTATCGCGAGATCGAGGCCAGCGGCGTGCTCGCCCTCGCGCTCACCTTTGGGCGTCCGATACTCGCCGTGCGCCTCGGCGGCTTCACCGAGGCCGTGCAGGACGGCGAGCATGGGCTGCTCGTCCCCGCGGAGGACGTGGCGGCGCTGTCTTCCGCGATGGCGCGCTTCATCGCCGACCGCAGCTTCGCCGCAGGCTGCGCCGCACGGGTGCGCACGCTCACCGGGTCGGTGCCGACCTGGCCGGAGATCGCCCGCCGAACGGTCGAACTCTACGCGTCGCTGCGCCATTAGTCCGCGGCTGCAATCCACCAACCCCCCGGCGCTTATGCTTCGACTTCAAATCGGTGTTAGAACAGCGTGTCCGCAGTCGACGCCTGAATACCGCCCTTAGGAGTCTCGATGCCTCACTACCCTGCCAGGACGGCGGTTGTCGGCACCAATGGGACTGCTTACCTCGATCTCCTCCGCGCGCTGGCGGCAAATCTTGTTTTGTTTGCCCACGCCGGCGACGTGTTCGGGCTCGAGCACCGGCTTCCAGCCGGGCTGATCGGCGTGAGCGTGTTCTTCATCCTTTCGGGTTTCCTGATCCTGGTCTCCAGCCTGGCCCGCGTACAGCGGCCCGGCCCCTACTTCGCGCCCTACATGATCGACCGCTTCGCCCGCATCTTCACCGCGTATGTGCCCGTGCTGATTCTGGTCGCCGCGGCGAACTCGTTCGCCGGCCTTGGCCGCTGGGGCCAGGACGGGATTTCGACCGGGCCTGCCGCGTTCGCCGGCAACTTGCTGCTGCTGCAGGACTATCCGGTGTTCCAGGCCCTCCACGACCTGTTTGGAATTTCGGTCCGTATCCGGTCCTACAACACGGCCGAACCCTTCTGGACCATACCGATCGAGTTCTGGATCTACGTCGTGTTCGGTCTCGGCTTCTTCGGGCTCGCCGTGCGCGAGCGGATCGGGGCTTGGCTCGCCGGCGTTCTCGGCCTCGTGGCGCTGCCTGTCGTGCTCTGGAACGCAGCCGCCGGGGGCGGCAACGGCCTTTCGTTCGTGTGGCTGATCGGCGCCCTGGGGGCATATCTCTGGGTCGGCGCTTGGCACCGCAGCCCGCACAAGCTGCAGATTGGCGCGGCTGTATTCCTTGCCGGGGGTGTCTGCCTGCTCGGACGCGGCATGAAGATGGGCTGGAATTTCCAGGACCTCGGCATGACGCTATGCGAAACCATCATGTTCCTGGGCGGACTGTCGATGGTGGACGGGCTGCGCACGTTGCCGCGCTCGCTGCGCAGTATCTGCACGTTCTTCGCCTCGTACAGCTACAGCCTTTATCTCGTCCACAACACGGTGCTGGTCGTCGTGCGGCAGCTTTGGTCGGATACGCTCGGCGAGGCGGCGCTGCCCATCGCCTTGATCGCGGCGCACGTGGTCGCGTTCGTGCTGTATACGTTGTTCGAGCAGCGCTACCGCCAGGTCGGCAAATGGCTCAAGCGCCAGGCCCGCCCCGCCGCCTGATCGCCTGGGTCAATCGGGCGCTGGCATCAAACCGCTACTTCACGCCGTTTTCCGGTGCGGCGCGATAGCGGTCGGGATCGGCGATGTTGCCATACCAGCCTGAGATCTCCTGCACCACGATCGTCCAGCCGTCCGGGATGCCGTCATTGTCCTTCGCTTTGGCCGCCCCATGGGAAAAGCCGGGGATCGCCTGGTTGCCGATCAGCAGATGCATGGCGATGGCCTTCCGCTGCCCGTCCGCCGGGTCGAGATAGGTTTCCTGCGGGTATTCCATATACGAGGTGGCGACGAGCTTGCCGTCCACGAACAGGTCGATCAGGTTGCTGCCGTCGCCACGCCAGTTGCCGACCAGGTCGTGGAACCCGGACGCCCAATCGAACGGCGCAGCCTCGAACTCGGGGCCATAGGATTGATCGTAGTAGCGCCACCCGTTGCCGTTCGCCCAATAGACCCCGTGCGGCTTGGTTTTCCACTTCGTCCCATAGATATCAGGCGTGCCGAAATCGATTTGGTAGCCGGTTGGGACGCCTGCGCTCCGCCGGGAGAAGTTGTCGTTCCAGTCGATCTCGAAACTTGCGCCGCTGGTGCGATAAAGCGCGTCCGGGCCGCCGAAACCTTGGTAGGGGTTGCCGCCCGGACCTGGCGACGCCTGCTGGCCGGTGAACATCCAGATCGGCGCCCAGGAATGGTCGCCTTTCGGGCTCCGGTACCGCACCTTCAAGGTCATACCGGGACGCCACTCGAACGGCAGCCGCACCATCGCGCCCCAGACATGGCCGGGGCGGCAGTCCTTGCGCTGCTGCGAGCAGATCGCGCGCAGGTGCATCCCGTCCGGCGCCATGACGTGCAGGTCGTTCGGGTCGCCCACCGGGTAGTGCCGCGCGACGGCGGCAAAGGTGTTGTTGTTGGCCTGACCGTTGTCCATGGGGCTGCCAAGCGCCTCGCCGAGGTTTCCGGTCATGTAATTGAGGAAGAAGCGGCTGCGGATGGACTGCGATGTCGTCATGTTCGCGCCCTTCTGCGCACTGCCCATCACGAGCGAGAACGCGTTGCGCGAACCCGGCGTCATCGCCAACCCGTCGCCAGGAACGGCGCCGGCAATCACAGGCAGCGGCCCAGGCAGCGGGTTATTCGGCGTGGTCAGAAAATTTAGGCTGCTGTCATGCACGAAAGGCGGCGCGCCGGTCGCGGCCAGGTCGCCCTCCGTTATGGGTTCCTGCGCCACGATGCTGGGAAACGCCGCGCGCAGCCGGGCCGTCTCCGCGTTGAGCTGATCGATGGAGGGCGCCTGCGCCGCGATCGCCAGCCACGCGACATCCATCGCGCAGCCATTCAGCAACTCCAGCACCTGCGCGCCGTTCTGCCCAAACCCTCCACCCGCGTAGTCCGGCGTCGACGCCGTGCGCACGCCATCGCGCAGCAACCAGGCATTCCGCCCGTTATAGATATAATAGAGCACATCCCATTGGTTGAGCGGCCCCGCGGCGTTCTCCGTCGCGACGCCGGGTCCGTCATTCTGCCCGATCAGGATCGCGCCGTTGGCGGTGGCGGCCAAGTGCATATGGGCGCCGCCCTTTGCATACAGCTTCATAATGTCGCAAAAGTTGACCGCCCGGCGGCGCGCCACCAGCGCCACGGCGAACGGCTGCCCCTTCTGCGCTGCGATTGGATCTGCGGCGGCCGGGTCGAACACCAGGCTGTCCCAACCGCCGGGAGCGGCTCCGGCCGGATTGTGGATGACCGGCCTGCCGTCCAAGCCATTCGGCACCAGCCTAGATTGGCCGTAGCCGCGGCGGAGCACCTCGCCGGAGCCGGCAAGCCGCATCGCGACGATCCCGCCATCCGCATCGAGTTGGATGCCGGGTGCCGTCCCGAGCGGTTGGACGGAGGCTGGCAGCGCCGGGTCGATTTCGTAGAGGATGCCGGGCAGCATGGACGCCGCATTGGCCGGGCATGGGGGACTGAAGGCCAAAAGCCAGGCCGCGAGCGGGACGGCGCAAAGTCTTCTCATCGCGTACCTCAGTCAGGCTTCGTATCGCAAACGTTCAGCCCGGCTGTGCAGGCGCTCGCGGATAGGTGCATGGCGATGACCCCTAGCATGAGGCCCCGGATGGGCCAAAATGGGCGGGTGGAAATTTGAAGGCCATGCCAACGTCCACTCCGTGCTATTCCGGCTGCGGTCCGCAGCGCAGGTCATCGACGCTCATCAAAGGCCGCTCAACTTGATCACGCAGGCTGCCGTCGCGGCGCCAACCTTCCAGGGCCTGACCACACGCCGCTTTATTGCGTGCATCCTGGTGTCATGCCTGTTCTTTCAGCGCTTCGGCCTGCCGATCGCTGTCCAGGCGATGAACAGCGCGGGACCGGTTGGCCTCTTGCTTGGCGTATACGGCCTGATGCAGGGAACCCTCAGCTTCGACCGGCGGCGCCTGTTCATCTACCTTTTCCTGGTATCCTGGGTCTTGCTTGGCATGGCTGTCCGCGCCGCCTGGCCCGATGCCTACGGAGTCTCGCCGAGCACGAATTCGGTTATCCAATACCTGATACTCACGAGCTTTTTCACCTTGTCGTTCACTGAAGCGATGGACGAGTCGGAATTCTTTCACCAAGTGAACTTCTACTTGGGCATCATCGCCATCGCCGGCATCGTGCAATTCTTTGCTCAATATCTCGGCGTCAGGATTTTCTCGTTCGAGGGCATCGTCCCATCTTCTATGCTGGTCGAATTCGGCTGGAACCTGCAAATCCCGGCAGGCTTTGGCGACGCGCTTAAATCCAACGGCTTTTTCCTGCTCGAGCCCTCGATATTCTCCCAGTTCATGGCGGTGGCGCTGATCATCGAGGCGCTGGCGTTCAAGCGGGCGCGTTATCTCTGCCTTTTCGTCGCCGGGTTGTTCCTGTCGTTTTCCGGCACCGGTTGGATCATCCTGGCGGCCTTCATCGCCGGGGTCGGCATCAGCCTGGGGGGCCGCGGATTGGCGCTGGCGGCGGCGACATCGGTCGTGCTCGGCGTCGCCCTGACGGCCTTGCTGACCTTCTCGCCCGAAGCCGCGGCGGTGCTGACCGCGCGCACGGACGAGATCTTCACCCCGCTGACCAGTGGCCACCTTAGGTTCGTCACGCCATTCTGGCTGCTGTCCGACGTGCTGGAGCGGGTTCCCTCAGCAGTCGTCGTCGGTCTCGGCCCCGGCACCAGTGAACGCCTGCCGATCAACTATCTCTATAACGTCAACACTCCGATCAAGATCACGCTCGAGTATGGGCTGCCGGCCTTTATCGCCTATTTGCTGCTGTTCGTGGTCAACCGCCGCACGGCGCTGCAGCGGGCCATTGTGTTGCCGGCGATCGTGATGGTGCTGATTACCGGCAGCTACGCGCAGTTCCCACCTGTGCTGTTCCTGATCACGCTGATTATCTGCGTTGCAAAGTTACGGTCGACGCCGGCCGTGGTGCTGATCCGCGGCCGTCCGCTGCGTTAAGGATTTGTATCCCTGCTGCCATTCGACGGCGCAGCGCCTAGCATCTGGTTTCAATCCGTAAGCCGCGTGGCTGTCAGCCGATGGCCGCTGATGAGTTTCGCGGCAACCTTTGGGGCGCGGCTTAGCAAACGGGGTATAATAAGACGCAATGCATCCTTGTCGCAGACGACAGCGCGCCAGACTTGCCTATAGTCGGTCGTGCGCAAGGCTCGCTTCAAACCATAATAATAATGGTCCGACGCCACGAGCTTCCAATGCCTTTTGATTGCCTTGCGAAGCGCAGCGTCACTTGAGTGCCGAACCACGCCCAACGCGCTGCGCATTTTCTGCACGACCCTATAATGATCATGGTCTGATGCTGACTCAGTAAGGGAGCCTGTTCGAATATTATACAAATACATTGGATTTGGCTCTATGTGCCATTTTGCATTTTTCAGGAAACAATCGACATAGAACATAAAGTCCTCACCAACCCGACTTAACTCGTTGTATCGTATATGATTCACTAACAAAAATTTTCGCCGGAAAACCGGATGCATGAAAACGTACCGCACGCGCGCAGGCGTCTCCGCATCGTAATGGCAACCCGCAATGAACTCAGCAAACGGGAGAACCCGAGGCTCGGACAATATGCTTTCAGGAATCATCGGTTCGCCGACATCCTCCCCATTTTTCAGCAGCATTATATTGTCCGAGACAATGTCGGCGCCTTCACGCTCCCCAAGGGCCAGCAACGTCTCGAGACGGTCAGGATGGAAGCGGTCGTCCGCATCGAGCAACGCGACCCATTCGCCTTGCGCCAGATCCAGGCCACGGTTGCGGCTGGCCGCCGGACCGGCATTCGCCTCCATCCGCGCATACCTGATCCGGGCATCCTCCGCGCAGAGTTCATGGACCGCCGCCGCAGTAGCGTCCGTTGAAGCGTCGTCGATGACTATGATCTCAAAATTCGCGACGGTTTGCGCTTGCACCGACCGAATGGCCTCCGCGATATAGGCCTGGGCATTGTAGGCCGGGATGATTACGGAAACCTTGATCGGCGTCTTTCCGGTAAGATCCTGGCACACGATAACGCACCTCCATACCTGTCCACGCCAGGCTTGCCACCGTTTATCCTGCAAAGGCGCAAGGGGAACAATGCGCGCCCCAGAATGGCCGCTGCATATGGCTGAGTTGACATCCCGTCCCGTGCGGCATGGGGAACTTTGGCCATGCTTGAACGCTTCGCTTTCAGATCGAAGGGAGATCATCCATGAGCGACACGCCGAAAGACAAGCACGAGAAGGCGCTGGACCTTACCGAACAGGCGCTTGAAGCATTGGACAAGGGTAAAGAAGGCCAGGCGGACAAACTGATCGAGGAAGCCAAGAAGCTTGATCCGTCGGCGCCGGCAGAAGTCGTCGAGGACCTGAAAGAGGGTTAAGCGGCGTCAGGCAACCCGGGGTCCGGTCCCGACCGCTCTCTCGTTGCGTCCTCAGCCGAATGATTGGCGGCAACCGGGTTGCACTACCAGGGCCACAATATCGGACCATATCCGACGCTCGGCCAGCATCCAAGGAACCAATCCATGAGCGTCGTGATCACGCGGCTTTTCGACACCTATGAGCATGCATCGCAAGCAGTGGCCGACGTCGAGGCCAGCGGGATGCCGCACAGCGCCATCAGCCTGATCGCAAACAACTCGGACGGACGTTACAACGACAGCGTGGCGGCACCCGCTTTGCCCGGCGCCGAAGCCGCCCCCTCCGACCCGGCAGCGGAAGGCGCCGGCACCGGTGCGACGGTTGGCACGGTCCTCGGCGGCGCCGCCGGGTTGCTGACCGGGCTGGGCATGCTGGCCATACCCGGCGTCGGCCCCGTGGTGGCCGCGGGATGGCTGGTGGCGACGGCGCTGGGCGCGGGCATCGGCGCGGCGTCCGGCGGGTTGGTGGGGTCGCTCGTCGGCGCCGGCATGAGCGAGGACGACGCGCACGTCCATGCCGAGTGCGTGCGGCGCGGCGGCACGCTCGTCACCGTCCGCGCCGAGGAAAACCAGGCGGCGATGGTCGAACAGTCGCTCGCCAAGCACTCGACGGTCGACGTGAGCACCCGCGCGGACGAGTACCGCCGCGGTGGCTGGAGCCGGTTCGACGAGAGCGCGCCGGCCTACACGGCAGGCGGCAGCGCGAGCATTGGTTCGTCGTCGCCGATCTGATGATCGCGCCATGACGTGCAAAATGGCGGCGCGGGACCTGCCGTCCTTTGCATGGCTTTGCATGTTCAAGGCCGCACCATCTACTGTATGATTTCAGGCAATAAGCGTTGGATGACGATGACTGACCCGCGTTCGGACGAAATCCTGGACATCGTCGCCAAAGAGACCGGAGTGGACCGTGCGCGGCTCACCCCGGATGCCGTCCTCAGCGACCTGGAGATCCCGTCGCTCGACCTGGTGCAGACGATCTTCGCGATCGAGGAACGCTACAAGGTGGACATCCCCGTCGTCTCCGAGCGCACCGGAGCGGAGTTCCAGACCGTCGGCGACCTGGTCCAGCACGTCCTCGCCACCCTCGACGCAGCGCCGGCGTCCCCGCACGCGCGTGCGGGTTAGCGTGCGGCGGCGGATCGCAATCACCGGGCTCGGGGCGATCTGCGCGCTGGGCGGCGATGTCCCGGCCATCTGGGCCGCGATGCAGGCTGGAACGAGCGGCATCGGTCCAATACGCGGCATCCCCACCGAGCGCCTTTCGGCCAGCATCGCCGCCGAGGCCAGCGGCTTCGACCCGGCGGCGCATTTCGACAGCCGCCGGCTGCCGTCGCTGGACCGCACCGCGCAACTCGCCATTGTCGCGGCGCGGGAAGCGTTGCGGGCCGCTGTGCTGCCGTCAAGCACTGCGCAGGCGCACCGGCGCGGCGTCATCCTGGCGGCGGCGATCGGCCAGGCGAGCCTCGATGCGGCCTATCTGGCGTTCTATGGCGAGGGCGCGTCCCGGGTGCATCCGTTGACGGTGCCGCGGGTGATGCCGAACGCGCCGGCGTCGCACCTGTCGATGGAATTCAGGCTGCGCGGACCGTCCTATGCCGTCGCCTCCGCCTGCGCCTCGGCGAACCACGCCATCGGCCTCGCCGCCGACACCATCCGCGCCGGCCGGGCCGATGTGATGCTGACCGGCGGCGCGGATGCCTCGCTCGTCGTGGGCGTGTTCAAATGCTGGGAGGCGTTGCGGGTGCTGAGCGCCGACGCCTGCCGCCCGTTCTCCCGCGACCGCAGCGGGCTGGTGCTTGGCGAGGGAGCGGGGATATTGGTGCTGGAAGACTGGGACCATGCCTGGCGACGCAACGCGCCCATCCTAGCGGAGCTCGCCGGCAGCGGCATGAGCGCCGACGGCTTTGACCTTACCGCGCCTGACGCCGAGGGCGCGGCAGCCGCGATGCGTGCAGCGCTTGACGACGCTGTGCTCGATGCGGCCGAAATCGGCTACGTCAACGCCCACGGCACCGGCACCCGGCTGAATGACCGCACCGAGAGCGTGGCGTTGCGCCAGGTGTTCCGCCGCCCGCCGCCGGTGTCGTCCAGCAAGAGCATGATCGGGCATTGCCTGTCCGCCGGGGGCGCGTTGGAGGCGGTGGCGACGGTCATGGCGCTGCATGACGGCGTGCTGCCGCCAACCGCCGGGTTCCGGGAGGCGGACCCGGAGTGCGACGTGGACTGCGTGCCGAACGTGTCCCGCCCGGCGCCGATCCAGGCGGCGCTGTCCAACTCGTTCGCGTTCGGCGGGCTGAACGCCGTGCTGGCGTTCCGGCGGGCGGCATGACGACGGCGCATATCAACCGGATCGGCACCGCGGTCCCGCCGCACGACGTGCACGAGGCATTCGTCGTGTTCGCCCGCACCCTGCTGGCCGACGAGCGTTCGCGCTTCGTGTTCGACCGCATGGCCGAGCGCGCCGGGATGGCGCATCGCTTCTCCTTCCTTCGTCCCGGCGAACCCGGCGCCGTCGACGTCGACGCCGAGGGATTTTACCGCCGCGGTGCGTTCCCCGGCACCGGCGCGCGGATGGCGCGATACGCGGTCGACGCCGTGGAGCTCGCGGTGCAGGCCATCGGGCGGCTCGGGATCGCCGATGCGGGCATTACCCACCTTGTCGTCGCGAGCTGCACCGGGTTCACGGCGCCGGGGCTGGACCAGCTTATCGCCGACCATCTCGGCCTCGGCGGATCGCTGGAGCGCACGCTGGTCGGCTTCATGGGCTGCTACGCCGCCGTGCCCGCGCTGCGCAACGCCCACCATATCGTCCGGTCCGATCCATCCGCACGGGTGCTGGTGGTGAACCTCGAGCTATGCAGCCTGCACATGCAGGAAACGCCAGACCTGGAGCGCGTGCTGTCGTTCCTGCTGTTCGGCGACGGCGCCACGGCCGCGCTGGTGACGGCGGACGCGCAGGGCATCGCGCTGCACGATTTCCACGCGGCGACCATCCCCGACACCCAGGGCCTGATCACCTGGCGCATCGGCGACCAGGGCTTCGACATGCATTTGTCGGGCAAGGTGCCGGCCCGGATCGCGACGGCGTTACGGGCCGAGGCCGACCGCAACGACGCTGGCGGCATCCTGCGCGGCCAGGACTTGGCCAGCGTCATGCACTGGGCCGTCCATGCGGGCGGGCGCACGGTGCTGGACGCGGTGGAGACCGGGCTGCGGCTGCCGCCCGATGCGCTGCGGCACTGCCGGGCGGTGCTGCACGACGTGGGCAACATCTCGTCGGCGACGCTGATGTTCGTGCTGGCGCGCATCCTGGCGCAGGATGTCGCGGGACCCGGCATCGGCATGGCGTTCGGCCCCGGCCTGTGCGCCGAAACGTTCCGCTTCAGCCGGCTATGACCAGCTTCCGCAGCCGCAGCCCGCAGTTGGAATGGATGGACACCGAGGCCATCAGCGCCGAGGATTTTGCGCGCTGCCTGGCGGACCTCGCCGTGGTCAACGGCGTGACCCTGGCGCGTCCGCCCACGATCGCCTTCATGCGCCTTGTGTCGCGCGGCATGGCGGCGGGCGCCCGGCTTTCGGTGCTCGACGTGGGCTTCGGCGAGGGCGACATGCTGCGCCGCATCCATCGCTGGGGCACGCGGCGCGGCCTGCGTATGGAGCTGTCCGGCGTCGACCTGAACCCCTGGAGCACCGCCGCCGCCCAGGCCGCGACCCCGGCGGCGATGGGCATCCGTTATACGACCGGGGACCTGTTCGAGTTGCCGCCGGGCGAGACGCCCGATCAATCGCTAGACGTCGTCATCAGCTCGCTGTTCACCCACCATTTGACCGACGCGCAGGTGGTCGATTTCCTGGTTTGGATGGAGGCGCGGGCGCGGCTTGGCTGGTTCATCAACGACCTGCATCGCCACCCCATCGCATACCACGGCTTCCGCCTGCTGAGCGGGGCGGCGGGATGGCACCGGTTCGTGCAGCATGACGGCCCCATCAGCGTGGCGCGCAGCTTCCGCCGGCGGGACTGGGACGCGTTGCTGCGGCAGGCGGGACTGGCCGGCAAGGCGGCAGTGCGATGGCACATGCCGTTCCGCCTGTGCATCAGCCGCATCCGGTAGGGCGCGCGTGATGCAGGCTTTGATCGCTGGCGGCGGGGTTGCCGGTGCCGCTGTCGCGTGCCTGCTCGGCCCGGATGCGCTGCTGATCGAGCGCGAACGCACGGCACATGACAAGATTTGCGGCGAGTTCATCAGCCATGAAGCGCAATCCTATCTGGCCAGGCTGGGGATCGATCCGCTGGCGCTCGGCGCGGCGCGGATCGACGCTGTGCGGCTGGTGCACGGCAACCGGGCTGCGCAGGCGGCACTGCCGTTCCGTGGCCTGGGCCTGTCCCGCCGCGCGCTGGACGCCGCAATTTTGGCGAGGGCGGAGGCGGCGGGCGCCAAGCTGCTGCGCGGCCATGCGGTGCGCAGCGCCTCGGCGAACGGGCTCGACGTGGCCGGGCATGGGCGGCTGTCTGCGTCCGCGGTATTTCTTGCCACCGGCAAGCACGACCTGCGCGGCGCACATCGGCGGCTTGTCGAGGCCCCGGACGATCTGGTCGGCCTCAAGATGTACTTTGCACTCAGTGCGGGGCAGACGGCTGAGTTGGCGGGCAATGTCGAGGTGATGCTGTTCTGCGGCGGCTATGCCGGCCTGCAATTGATCGAGGGCGGCGTCGCCAATCTCTGCCTGCTCATCAGCCGCGCGCAGTTCAAGGCAGCGGGCGGCGATTGGCCCGGCGTGCGCGACGTCCTGGAGCGCGCCTGCCCCCATTTGGCCCGCCGGCTCGCAGGTTCGACCGAGACGCTGGATCGGCCACTGTCGATCTTTCGCGTGCCATACGGCTATGTGCACGCGCCGGACGCTGCGGACTGGCCAGGCTTGTTTCGGCTTGGCGACCAGATGGGGGTCATCCCTTCATTCTGCGGCGATGGCGTTTCGATCGCGCTCCACAGTGCATTCGCGGCGGTTTCGGCGCACCGAACCGGCGGGGCCGCCGACTATCACCGTCGCATGCGGCGGGACCTTGTGGGGCAAATCGGCCGCGCCGGATGGCTGTATCGTGCCGGACGCGCACAGCCTGGGTTGTCGGTCACCGCCGCCCGCACCTGGCCCGGCGCGCTCCGCTGGATTGCGCGGCTGACCCGCGTGCCGCCTTGGGCCTTGGCCGATATCTAACCCGCGGCGTCGAAGCTCAGCCCGTCGTAAAGCGCCGCCAACGGCAGCTCGATGCCGATTTCAGGCATCGCGAGTACCACGTCTGGGGCGGTGACCAGCGTGCCGACCCACTGGCCGCCAGAACGCTCATAGACATTTGCGGAAACGCTTTCCTGCGAAAGCATGACGTAGCGCTGGATCGAGGGGGTAGCGCGATACTCGGCGTTCTTGGTCGTTTGATCGACGATCGCCGTGCTTTTCGAGAGCACCTCAAAGACCACAACCGGCTCAGTCAACCATGTCGCATCGTTCACGGCGGGCGAGCAGGCGACAAATGCGTCGGGATACCGTGCGCGGCCCGCGACTAGGATCTTGAGGCTCGACCCAAATGCGCGGCAGTGCGTGCCACGAAGGCGCGTGCCCAATTCAACGACGAGATTGGTTGCAATGACACTGTGCGCGACCGTGCCCCCATTCATCGCAACTGGCTGAAACCCGTCAAATTCGTACCGTTCGGGCTGATTAGCTTCCCAAACCAGAAACTCTTCCAGCGTCATCGAGCGGCGTAGGGCGACGTTCATCGTGCTCCTCCTGGTCCAGCATACGCCATCACTCGGCGACGCGCAGCATGATCTTGCCGATATGTGCGCTACTCTCCATTAGGCGGTGCGCGTCGGCGGCGCGCTCCAGCGGGAACACCTCATGCACCAACGGGCCGCAGCGCCCGGCGCCTAGCACGGGCCAGACCTTCTCGCGCAACGCCGCGGCAATCGCGCCCTTCTGCGCCGCGGTGCGCGGGCGCATGGTGCTGCCGGTCACGGTCAGGCGCCGCATCATGATGGGCAAAAGGTCCATCTCCTCGACCTTCGGCCCCCCCAGGAAGGCGATCAGCACCAGCCGCCCATCCATGGCGAGGCTGCGCAGGTTGCGGGCGATATAGGGGCCGCCGACCATGTCCAGCACCACGTCGACACCGGCGCCAGCGGTGAACTCCTTGATCGATACGGCGAAATCCGCCGCCTTGTAGTTGATCGCCGCATCAGCGCCGAGCCGGACGCAGGCGTCGCACTTCTCGGCGCTGCCGGCCGTCGCATACACCCGGCTGCCGAACTCGTGCGCAAGCTGGATCGCCGTGACCCCGATGCCGCTGGTCCCGCCATGCACCAGCGCGCTCTCCCCAGCAGCCAGCCGGCCATGGCCGAACAGGTTGGCCCAGACGGTAAAGTAATTCTCCGGCACCGCCCCGGCGCGTATCGCGTCATAGCCCTCCGGCCAGGGCAGGCACTGGGTGCCCGGCGCTGTGCAATACTCGGCATAGCCGCCGCCGTTGGTCAGCGCGCAGACCTTGTCGCCGGCCTTCCATCCGGTGTCGCCGTTCACCGCCGCCACCTCGCCTGCGACTTCGAGCCCCAGCAACGGGCTCGCACCCGGCGGCGGCGGATAGGCACCCAGCCGCTGCTGCACGTCGGGCCGGTTCACCCCGGCGGCCTGGACGCGGATCAGCACCTCGCCCGGTGCCGGGGCCGGCACCGGGCCGGTCGCGATCTGCATCGCCTCCGGCCCCCCGGACGTGTGTGCGATCTGGCGCATCTCGGTCGGCACTGGCATGTCGGGCATTCCCTGGTTTCGCCGGAACGTCCGCGCCCGGGCCGGCGCTGTCAATGCGCTTACGCCGCTGCGGGCGGTTCCTGACGGGACGCTAGAAGTGGAACGCCAATGGCATGAAGAAGCCGATCGCCCCCATCCCGATCCCGCCGACCCCGAGCAGTATCGACACCACGCTGAGCACCGGCACGCCTGTCACGATCGAGGCCGAGGCGATGACGATCGCGATCTCGAACAGCGCCGCCGAATACTCGTAAAAATGGTACTTCGCCATCGAGAGGTCGCGCTCCTCCTCCGAATGCCGGGCGCGTTCCGTCAGCTCCTTGCGGCCCTCGCCGGTGCTGGGCTCGCTCTCCCACCGGGCGGCAGTGTCGCGCCACGCCTTCTGCTGCGCCTCGATCGCGGCGCGCACGGCCGGGTCGGACGTGGTCGCCTTCTGCACCTCGGCCTGCTCGGACGCAGTCAGCACCGCAGTCTGGCGGATGGTGCGGGCCTGGAAGAACGCCCACAGGTTCGACGCCTGGACGTTCTGCGTGAGCACTTCGGTCTGCGAGCTTTTGGCCCCCGTCCCGACCAACGCCAGGAACAGCGCCAGGACGGCGATCAGCAGGGCCACCCGCTTGTCGCTCCCATGTTCCCCATGTGCGTGCTCGATATGCGCGTGTTCGCTCATTGTCGTCCCATGGCCAATAAGCGCCATTTTTCGCACGGATCGGGCCGCGGGGAAACTCGCCGTCCACCGCTGCCAAACAGTGGACGCGCCTCCGTCCCGGGCCTAGCATTTCCGCCATGCCGATCGACCCCGACGCCCTGCTCCGCTTCCCGATCCCCGACGTCCGCCAGCGCCTGGCCGCACGGGACGCCATACTATACGCCCTCTCGATCGGGCTCGGGCAGGACCCGCTCGACACGCGGCAGCTCGCCTTCGTCGACCACCATCGCGGCCTGCGTGCCCTGCCCTTCATGGCCGTCGTGCTCGGGCATCCCGGGTTCTGGCTGGCCGATCCGCGCACCGGGGTGGACGCGGTGCGCCTGGTGCACGGCGAGCAGGGCATCGTCATCCACCGTCCGTTCCCGATCGGCGGCGAGGTCATCGGACGCACCCGCGTGACCGGCCTGGTGGACAAGGGACCCGGCCGCGGCGCGCTGCTTTACAGCGAAAAACTCGTGCTCGACGCCGCTGACGAAACCCTTTTGGCCACGACCACCAGCACGACCTTCCTGCGCGGCGACGGCGGCTTCGGCGGCGCATCCGGTCCTGTGCGCGCCCTGCATCCCGTGCCCGGCGCGCCTCCGGACCACGTCGTCGACCTGCCGACCCGGCCGGAGCAGGCGCTGCTGTATCGGCTGAACGGCGACGACAACCCGCTGCATGCAGACCCCGCGTTCGCCGCAGCCGCCGGGTTCCCGCGCCCGATCCTGCATGGGCTGTGCACCCTGGGCGTCGTCGGCCACGCCTTGCTGCGCACGCTCGGCGGCTACGACCCGGCCCGGTTCCATGCGCTCGACCTGCGCTTCTCGGCGCCCGTGTTCCCTGGCGAGACCATCCGCACCGAGATCTGGGACGACGGCGCATTCCAGGCCCGCGTGGTCGAGCGCGATGCCTTGGTGGTGAGCAACGGGCGCGCCGTATTCAAGCCGGGAACGGGGGAGGCATGATGCTCGAAGGCAAAGTCGCGGTCGTCACCGGCGCGGGCGGCGGCATCGGCCGGGAGATCGCGGTGGCGATGGCCCTGGCCGGCGCATCCGTCGTGGTCAACGACATCGGCGCATCCCTGGCAGGCGACGGCCAGTCGTCGTCCCCCGCCGAGCAAACCCAGCAGATCATCGCCCAGCGCGGCGGCCGTGCGGTCATCAGCACCGAAAGCGTGTCGACCTGGGCGTCGGCGCAGCGCATCGTCCAGGCGGCGATGGACGGATTCGGCCGTGTCGACATCGTGGTGAACAACGCCGGCATCCTGCGCGACGTCATCTTCCACAAGATGGCGCCGGAGGACTGGCTGCAGGTCATCGACGTGCACCTGAACGGCAGCTTCTTCGTCAGCCGCGCCGCAGCCGAACATTTCCGCGCCCAGGGCAGCGGCGCATACGTGCACATGACCAGCACGTCCGGCCTGGTGGGTAATTTCGGCCAGGCCAACTACTCCGCCGCCAAGCTCGGCATCACGGCGCTGTCGAAGTCCATTGCGCTCGACATGCGGCGCTTCGGCGTGCGCTCCAATTGCATCGCCCCGTTCGCCTGGAGCCGCATGACCAGCTCCATCCCGGCCGAAACGCCGGAACAGCAGGCCCGCGTCGCCAAGCTGCAGCAGATGACGCCCGACAAGAACGCGCCGCTGGCGGTGTTCCTGGCGTCCGACGCGGCCAGCGCCTTCACCGGCCAGATTTTCGCAACCCGCTACAACGAGATCTTCCTCATGAGCCAAAGCCGTCCGCTCCGTTCCGTGCACCGCAGTGAGGGCTGGACCCCGGCATCCATCGCCGAGCACGCCGCCCCTGCCCTGCGCGCCAGCCTGCTGCCGCTCGACCGCAGCCAGGACGTGTTCGGCTGGGACCCCGTTTGATGGCGCCCGACATCATGGCGCCCAACACGGCGCTGCGCGACGACCATGCCGAAATCCGCGAGGAAGTGGGAAAACTCTGCGCCCGCTTCCCCGGCGAATACTGGCGCAAGCTGGACCAGGTGCGCGGCTACCCGACCGAGTTCGTGACCGCGCTGACTGAGGCCGGCTACCTGTCGGTGCTGATCCCCGAGGAATACGGCGGCTCCGGCCTCGGCATCTCGGCCGCGGCGGCGATCCTGGAAACCGTGCAGGCGGCGGGCTGCAACGGCAGCGCCTGCCATGCGCAGATGTATACCATGGGCACGATCCTGCGGCATGGCTCAGTTGAGCAGAAACAGCGCTATTTGCCCAAGATCGCCAGCGGCGAGCTGCGCCTGCAGGCGTTCGGCGTGACCGAGCCAGCCAGCGGCACCGACACCACGGCGCTCCGCACCACCGCCCGGCGCGACAACGACGGCTACGTCGTCAACGGCCAGAAGATCTGGACCTCACGCGCCGAGCATTCCGACCTGATGCTGCTGCTCGCCCGCACCACGCCGCGCGACCAGGTCACGAAGAAGACCGAGGGCCTGTCCACCTTCATCGTCAACATGAAGGCGGCGCAGGGCATGACAATTCGCCCGATCCGCACCATGATGAACCACAACTCGTGCGAGGTGTTCTTCGACGAGATGCACATCCCGGCAGACAGCCTGCTGGGCGAGGAGGGCCGCGGGTTCCGCTACATCCTGGACGGCATGAACGCCGAGCGCCTGTTGATCGCCGCCGAGTGCATCGGCGACGCCAAGTGGTTCACCGCCAAGTCGGTGGCCTACGCCAACGACCGCAAGGTGTTCGGCCGCCCGATTGGCCAGAACCAGGGCATCTCGTTCCCCATCGCCAAGGCCTACGCCCAGATGCGCGCCGCCGAGCTGCTGGTTCGCGACGGGCTGGAGCGGTTCGAGGCCGGGCTGCCGTGCGGCGAGCAGGCCAACATGGCGAAGATGCTGGCCGCCGACGCCGCCTGGGCCGCCGCCGAAGCCTGCATCCAAACCCATGGCGGCTTCGGCTTCGCCGAGGAGTACGACATCGAGCGGAAATACCGTGAGACCCGGCTGTATCAAGTCGCGCCGATCAGCACCAACCTCATTCTTTCCTACGTCGCCGAACACGTGCTCGGGATGCCGCGGTCGTACTGATGGGAGCGTTGGACGGCCTGCTTGTGCTCAGCCTCGAACAGGCCGTCGCCGCGCCGTATTGCAGCTCGCGCCTTGCGGACGCCGGCGCGCGGGTCATCAAGGTCGAGCGTCCGGAGGGCGACTTCGCCCGTGGCTACGACGCGGCGGTGCATGGGCAGTCCAGCTACTTCGTATGGCTGAACCGCGGCAAGCAAAGCCTGGTGGCCGACATCAAGGACCCTGCCGACGCGGCGCTGCTGCATCGTATCCTGGCGCGGGCGGACGTGTTCATCCAGAACCTGGCGCCAGGTGCCGCGGACCGCGCCGGGTTCGGCAGCGCCGAGCTTCGCGCCCGCCATCCGCGCCTGGTCACCGTGGACATCAGCGGCTACGGCTCCGGCCACGACTACACAGCCATGAAAGCCTACGACCTGCTGGTCCAGGCCGAAAGCGGGCTCGCCTCCATTACCGGGCACCCCGCCGGGCCAGGCCGCGTCGGCGTGAGCGCGTGCGACATCGCCTGCGGCATGGCGGCGCACGCGGCGGTGCTGGAGGCGCTGATCGCCCGCGGCGTCAATGGCCAGGGCCGCAGCTTGGCGTGCAGCCTGTTCGACGGCATGGCGGATTGGATGACCGTGCCGCTGCTCTACACCGAGGGCACCGGACGCGTGCCGCTACGCCTCGGATTGGCGCATCCCTCCATCTGCCCGTATGGCGCATTCGCCACCGCGGACGGCGCGCTGGTGCTGATCTCCATCCAGAACGAGCGGGAATGGGCCAACTTCTGCACCGTGTTCCTGGAGGAACCCGGCCTCATCTCCGCGGACGGATTTGGCAGCAACACCGTCCGCGTCGCCAACCGCCCGGCGGTCGACGCAACCATCGCCGCCGCGTTCGGACGCCTGTCCCGCGACGCCGCCGCCGCCCGGCTGCGCGCGGCCAACGTCGCCTACGGCTTCGTGAACGACGTGCCGGCGCTCGCCCACCACCCTGCCCTGCGCCGCACCGCCGTGCAGACCCCCGGCGGCCCCGTGCAGCTCGTCGCGCCGCCGGTCATCCTGGATGGCCAGGCGCCGACGCTCGGGCCGGTGCCAGGCATCGGCGAGCACTCGGCGCGTATCCGCAGCGAATTCAACGCACAGGCAGCATGATGGACGATTTCGACCTGGTAATCCGCGGCGGCACGGTGGTGACGGCGTCCGAGCAGTTCCGCGCCGATGTCGGCATCCGGGCCGGGCGCATCGAGGCCGTCGGCACCAACCTCTCCGGCGGCCGCACGCTAGACGCGGGCGGCCTGTTGGTCATGCCGGGCGGCGTCGACACCCATTGCCATATCGAGCAACTGCAAGCCGGCGGCGGCGCGGACGAGGAGACCTGGGAAACCGGCAGCCGCAGCGCCTTGGCCGGCGGCACCACCAGCGTCGTCAGCTTCTCGACCCAGTTCAAGGGCCGGGCCATCGGACCGTCATTGGCCGAATACCACCGGCGCGCCAGGCAGGCGATGGTCGACTACGCCTTCCACCAGATCGTCACCGACCCAACCGACGCCGTATTGGCCGAGCTGCCCGGCATCATCGCCGGCGGCGTGCGCAGCCTGAAGGTGTTCCTGACCTATGACCCCTTGCGGCTCGACGACCGGCAATACCTCCGCGTGCTGGCCGCCGCCCGCCGTCATGGGGCGCTGGTGACGGTGCATTGCGAGAACTACGACGCCATTGGCTGGATGACCGACGCCCTGCTCGCCGCCGGCTTGGTTGCGCCGAAATACCACGCCTGGTCCCGCCCGCCCGTCTTGGAGCGCGAGGCCACGCACCGCGCCATCGCGCTGGCCGAACTGGTGGACCAGCCGATCCAAATCTTCCATGTGTCGTGCCCGGAAGCAGCCGACGAGATCGCCCGCGCCCGGGCGCGCGGGCTGCATGTCTGGGGCGAGACCTGCCCGCAGTATTTCGTGCTGTCCGCCGTCGACATGGACCGCCCGGGGTTCGAAGGCGCGAAGTTCATGTGCAGCCCGGCCCCACGCGACGCTGCCGCGACCGCCGGGCTGTGGGAGGCGATCCGGCTGGGCACGCTCGACGTCGTGAGCAGCGACCATAGCGGCTGGAGCTATGGCAACGCGCGCGGCAAGCAACTGAACGGCGTCGACGCGAACTTCCGCGACATCCCGAACGGCGTGCCGGGCCTGGCCAGCCGGCCGCCGATCCTGTTCAGCGAGGGCGTCGCGTCCGGGCGCATCACCGCCAGCGATTTCGTGCGCCTGACCGCAACGCAGCCGGCCCGGCTGTTCGGCCTGCATCCCAAGAAGGGCAGCGTCATGCCCGGCGCCGATGCCGACCTGGTGCTGTGGGACCCGGCGCGGCGCACCACCATCACCAACGAGCTGATGCAGCACACGATCGACTACACGCCTTACGAGGGCCTGGCCGTCACCGGCTGGCCCGTGGCGACGGTCCGCCGCGGCGAGGTCGTGATGCAGGATGGCCGCGTCCAGGCGGAACCCGGCAGCGGGCGCTACCTTCCGGTCGGCCCCTACCCGATGATCGCGCCGCGCGGGGTGCTGGCCAACGGCTTTGATCCTTCCGCCGCTTGTTCCTGAGCTTGAACCGGCCAATATGACCGTCATGGCCGGAGCACGGAGGCCCGCATGAGCGCGGTGATCGAGTTCAAGCACCGCAAGGACGACACGCTGTGGGCGGTGATGGCCTCGGTCGGTCGTGCGACCCGGGTGGCGGAGATTTTCCCGAGCCGCGAGCGGGCCTTGGCCGACCGTGCCTGGCGCGAGCAACAAATCCGTGCGTATGCCAGCCTGCTGCAATCCTGCCGCCAGCCCGCCCCGCATTACAGCGTGGCGCCGATCCGCCCGGCGGATTTGCCGCGCGCTTGGAAGCCGCTCCCGGCGCTTGGCTTCCTGCGCGGGCAGTTCATTTAGCGCCAGCGAACACATCCAAATCCGTCCATCGGCATACTATCCAGACCCCAGCGTCCGCAGCCCCGCCCCGCGGTCAAACAGCCGCAGCAACCGCACCACCGCTTGCCCCCGCGCGCTCTCCAGCCGCGGGTCCCGGTCCAGCAGCACCGCCGCATCCCGGTTCGCCATCTGCAGCAGCCCCTCATGCTGCGCCGGGTCCGCCAGGCGGAACCCCGGCAGCCCAGACTGCCGCTTGCCCAGCAAATCCCCCCCGCCGCGTATCCGGAAATCCTCGTCCGCGATCAAAAACCCGTCCTCGGTGTCCTTCAGCAACGTCAGCCGCCGCCGCATGGTGTCCGTCAGCCCATCATCATGCAGCAGCAGACAAAAGCTCTGCGCCTCTCCCCGCCCCACCCGGCCGCGCAACTGGTGCAACTGCGCCAGGCCGAAGCGTTCGGCGTGCTCGATCACCATGATGCTGGCCTCCGGCACGTCGACCCCCACCTCGATCACCGTCGTCGCCACCAGCAGCCGGATGCGCCCGCTGGCAAAATCCGCCAGCGCACCATCCCGCGCCGCCGCCTCCATCTGCCCGTGCACCAGCCCTACGCGCGCACCGAACCGCGCCTGCAGCGCTGCTGACCGCGCCTCCGCCGCCGCCAGGTCGATCAGCTCGCTCTCCGACACCATCGGGCACACCCAATACACCCGCTCCCCCCGGTCGAGCGCCCGGCTGATGCCGTCCACCACGTCGCCCTGCGTCGCCAGGGAGTGCACCGTCGTGCGGATCGGCTTGCGCCCGGACGGCTTCTCCAGCAGACGGCTCACCTCCATCTCGCCCCATTGCGTCAGCAGCAGGGTGCGCGGGATCGGGGTCGCGGTCATCACCAGCACGTCGGGCCTGGCTCCCTTGCTCCCCAGCAACAACCGCTGATCGACGCCGAACCGGTGCTGCTCGTCGATGACGGCGAGCGCCAGGTCGTGGTAGGCGACGGCGTCCTGGAACAGCGCATGGGTGCCGACCACCAGCTTGACCCGGCCATTCGCAATGCCGATCAGCGCATTTCGCCGCGCCACCCCCTTCACCGATCCGGTCAGCAGCTCGACCGGCACCGGCGACAGCCGAGACAGCGTGCGGAAATGCTGTTTCGCCAACACCTCGGTCGGCGCCATCAATGCGGCCTGCGCCCCGGCCTCCGCGGCGCGCAGCATCGCCAGCAGCGCCACCAGCGTCTTCCCCGAACCCACGTCGCCCTGCAGCAGCCGCAACATGCGGTGCGGCGCCGCCAGGTCGGCGTCGATTTCGGCCAAAGCCTGATGTTGCGACGGCGTTGGGGTGAAGGCGAACCGCTCCAGCGTCTGCGTCCGCAAATGCCCGTCGCCGGTCAGCGAACGGCCGGGCCGGTGCCGCTCGCGCTGCCGCATCCAGGCCATCGCGACCTGGTGCGCCAGCAGCTCGTCATAGGCCAGGCGTTGGCGCGGCAGGTCGCCCGGCGGCGCATCCGGCTGCTGCACCGCCCGCAGCGCATCGCGGAAACCCGGCCAGCCCTCGCGCCGCATCAACGCTGGGTCGTGCCACTCGTCGAGCTCCGGCACCCGGTCGAGCGCGTGCCGCATGGCGCTGCGGAGCTGGCCCGGGAACAGCCCGGCGGTCAGCGGCCACACCGGCTCGATCCCCGGCAGCAGGCTGGCGTGCTGGGCCGGCACCACATGGTCCGGCTTCGGCATCGTCAGGCGGTCGGCAAAGCCCTCCAGCTTGCCGGACACCACCAGCTTGGCGCCGGGCAGCAGCGAGCGCGGCGGCGGGCGGCCGAAATACACCAGGTCCATGAACCCGGTGCCGTCGGTGCAGACCACGCGCCACGGCTGCCGCGGCGTCTCCGGCGCGTCCTGCCGCACCACCTCGACGGCGAGGGTCGCGACCTGGCCGGGCTGCGCCGTGCGGATCGTCGGGCGGCTGCGGCGGTCCATGTAGGAGTCCGGCATATGGAACAGCAGGTCCAGCACGCGCGGCCCGCCGGCGACGCGCTCGATCAGCTTTGCCAACGCTGGCCCCACGCCGCGCAGCTCGGTCACCGGGGCCAGGAGTGTGGCAATGGGGTCGCCGGTCGCAGGCGTTGAAGGGCTCGATGACATGCTTGATGACACTGGCGGGCTGACTTTGCTGGGGGTCGCCGCTATATGACAGCCCGTTGCCGGGGACCCAAGTGTGCAGAATACCGCGACCGACCAACCACTCGACGCCCCAATGGACAGCCGGCGCCGCCGCATCCTGTTCCGCGCCACCCACCGCGGCACCTATGAGAACGACATCCTGATCGGCGGCTTCGTGCGCGCCCGGCTCACGCGGTTCACCGAGGCCGACCTCGACGCGCTGGAGGAAGTGATGGAGCTGCCCGACGCCATGCTGGCCGATTGGCTCACCGGACGGCAGCCGATCCCGGCGGACTGCGACACCCCCATGCTGCGCGCCATTCGCCAGGCGGCCGAGGACGGGGAGGGCCAGCCGAAATGACGGGCACGCGGGGGACCGCCACGATCCACGGGGCGCCAGAGGGCTTCGATGCGTTGCTGCTCGCCCAGCGCCGGGCCGAGCATAAGGGGGCCGTGCTGCATGTGGCCCGCGACGACAGCCGCATGGCCCGGCTGTCCGAGGCGCTGGCGTTTTTCGCGCGGGATATCGAGGTGCTGCGCTTCCCGGCCTGGGATTGCCTGCCCTACGACCGCGTCTCGCCCAATCCCGAGATCGTGTCCGAACGCATCGCCACCCTCGCCCGCCTGCTGGAGCC
This sequence comes from Acetobacteraceae bacterium, assembly GCA_965277495.1. Taxonomy (GTDB): domain Bacteria; phylum Pseudomonadota; class Alphaproteobacteria; order Acetobacterales; family Acetobacteraceae; genus CAHJXG01. Next base: position 1,550,271 of record OZ255824.1, read on the forward strand.
GGCCACCCGCCCGCGCCTGGTGCTCACCACCGTCAACGCCCTGGTGCAGCGCGTGCCGCCGCGCCCGGTGTTCGAGGGCGTCAGCATGGTGCTGCGCGCCGGGGGAACCGCCGATTCCGGCGCGATCACCAAGTTCTTAGAGGCCAACGGCTATGGCCGCGCCGGGACCGTCATGGAGCCGGGCGAATACGCCACCCGCGGCGGCATCATCGACATCTACCCCGCCGGCGAGTCCGACCCGGTGCGGCTCGACCTGTTCGGCGACACCATCGAGAGCCTGCGCCGCTTCGATCCCGCCACCCAGCGCAGCACGACGAAGGTGCAAACCCTCGTTCTCCGCCCGGTGTCCGAGGTGCCGCTCGACACCGCCAGCGTCACCCGGTTCCGCGAGGGCTGGCGGGAGCTGTTCGGTCCCAAGGCAGCGGAGGACCCGCTGTACCAGGCCATCTCCGACGGCCGCCGCTACCCCGGCATGGAGCACTGGCTGCCGCTGTTCCACGACGGCATGGACACGCTGCTGGACTATTTGCCCGACGCCTCCGTAAGCCTCGACAACCAATCCGAGGAGGTCTTGGAAGCCCGGCTGGAGATGATCGCCGACCACGCGCAGGCCCGGCAGGCGCTGCCGCGCGACAACGAAGTGCCGTATCGCCCGTTGCCGCCGGGCCGGCTGTATCTCGACCGTGCGGGCTGGGACGCGATGCTGTCCGCCGGGCCGGTCATGGTGTTCAGCCCCTATGGCCGCGCGGACGGGGCTGCCGGCGTCGATGCGGGGGGACGTCCGGGCTACGTGTTCACCAAGGCCGGCGCCGCCACCGGCGAGAACGTTTTCCACCAATTGCGCGAGCAGGCGACGGCCTGGGCCGGGCAGGGCCGCCGCACCGTGGTCGCCGCCTGGACCCGCGGCTCGCGCGAGCGCTTGGCGCATCTGCTGCGGGAGAACGGCTTCAAGGCCGAGCAGGCGGATGGCTGGCGCGAGGCGCAGGCGCTGCCCACGAGTGTCACCGCCGTTGTCACCTTAGGGCTGGAGCGCGGCTTCGTCGCCGGCCAGGTCAGCGTCGTCAGCGAGCAGGACCTGCTGGGCGAGCGCATCAGCCGCCCGCCGCGCCGCCGCAAGCGCGCCGACCAGTTCATCGCCGAGGCCACCGAGATCGCCGAGGGCGACCTGGTTGTGCACCAGGAATACGGCATCGGCCGCTACGACGGCCTCGAAACCCTGCGCGTCGGCCCGGCGCCGCATGACTGCCTGCGGCTGATCTACGACGGCAGCGAGAAGCTCTATCTGCCGGTCGAAAACATTGAACTGCTGAGCCGGTTCGGCAGCGAGACCGGCGGCGTGGCGCTCGACAAGCTCGGCGGCAGCAGTTGGCAGGGCCGCAAGGCGCGCATGAAGCAGCGCATCCGCGACATGGCCGGCGAGCTGATCCGCACCGCCGCTGCCCGGCGCGTGCGGGAGGCCACGAGCCTCGCTCCGGCCGAAGGAAGCTGGGACGAGTTCTGCGCCCGCTTCCCCTTCGCCGAAACCGACGACCAGGCCCGCGCGATCAGCGACGTGCTGGAGGACATGGCCGCCGGACGCCCGATGGACCGGCTGATCTGCGGCGACGTCGGCTTCGGCAAGACGGAAGTCGCATTGCGCGCCGCGTTCGTCGCCGCGATGTCGGGCGCGCAGGTCGCCGTCGTCGTGCCGACTACGCTGCTCGCCCGGCAGCACCACCGCACCTTCAATGCGCGGTTCGCCGGGCTGCCGATCAAGATCGGGCAGCTTTCCCGCATGGTGACGGCCAAGGAGGCGGCGGAAACCAAGCGCGGCCTGGCGGACGGCAGCGTCAACATCGTCGTCGGCACCCATGCGCTGCTGGCGAAAGGGATCGAGTTCGCCGACCTGGAGCTGCTGATCGTCGACGAGGAGCAGCACTTCGGCGTGTCGCACAAGGAGAAGCTGAAGCAGCTCAAGGCCGACGTGCACGTGCTGACGCTGACCGCGACGCCGATCCCGCGCACGCTGCAACTGGCGCTCACAGGGGTGCGGGAGATGAGCCTGATCGCCACCCCGCCGGTGGACCGCCTGGCGGTGCGGACCTTCATCTCGCCGTTCGACAGCGTGGTAGTGCGGGAGGCGGTGCAGCGCGAGCGGTTCCGCGGCGGCCAAATCTTCTGTGTCGTGCCGCGGATCGAGGATATGGCCCGCATGGCCGAGCGCCTGCGCGACATCGTGCCGGAGGCCCGCACCATCGAGGCGCACGGCCGCCTGGCGCCGACCGAGCTCGAGCGCGTGATGACCGAGTTCGGCGACGGCAAGTATGACATCCTGCTGTCGACCAACATCGTCGAGAGCGGCCTGGACATGCCGGCGGTGAACACGCTGATCATCCACCGCGCCGACATGTTCGGGCTGGGGCAGCTTTACCAGCTCCGGGGCCGGGTCGGACGCGGCAAGCAGCGGGGTTATGCCTATTTGACCTGGCCGCAGAACCACCGGCTGTCGGCGGCGGCGGAAAAGCGGCTGGATGTCATGCAGACGCTGGATAACCTGGGCGCCGGGTTCACCCTGGCGTCGCACGACCTCGACATACGCGGCGCCGGCAACCTGCTCGGCGACGAGCAATCGGGCCATATCCGCGAGGTCGGCATCGAGCTGTATCAGCAGATGCTGGAGGACGCGGTGTCCGAGATGCGCGCCGAACGCGGGCGCAAGCGCACCGAGGACCGCGACTGGACGCCGAACATCCAGGTCGGGCTGCCGGTGCTGATCCCCGAAAACTATGTGCGCGACCTGCCGGTGCGGCTGGGGCTGTATCGCCGGGTGGGCGCGTTGACGTCGGACGCCGAGACGGAGGCGATGGCGGCCGAGCTCGTGGACCGCTTCGGCCCGCTGCCGCCCGAGGTCGACAACCTGCTGCAGGTGGTGACGCTCAAGCGGATGTGCCGCGAGGCGGGGGTCGAGAAGATCGAGGCGGGTCCGAAGGGCATGGTGATCGGCTTCCGCGGCAACGCGTTCGCCAACCCGGCCGGGCTGATCGCCTGGCTGAACACCCGCAAGGGCACGATCCGCCTGCGTCCGGACCACAAGCTGTCGGTCGCGCGCGAGATGGGCGTGGCCGAGCGCATGAATCTGGGCCGCGACGTGCTGTCGAACCTCAACCGGATCGCGGCGCAGGTGGCGAAAGCGGCATAGTCCCAGGGGCGGCGTAAGCTACCTTCTCCCGCCGCCCGTCATCGCCGAAAGGTCGGTGCCGTTCACCAGCAGCTTGTTGTCGCGGTAGGTGATGTCCCACACCATCTGGTCGCCGACCGCGCGGCCGATGCCCTTGGCGAACACGAGTGCCGGCAGCAGCACGCTGGCCAGTTGGGGAGTGGTGTTGGCCCGCTGCATCAGCTTGTCGAAGTTGGTCGCCGTCACCTGCGCCTGGCCCGTCATTTGTTGCGGCGAGTCGATCAGCACCGCCCCCATGCCGGCAAAGCTCGTGCCGCCCATGTCGAACGCAAAGCTTTCGAGCCCGGCGCTCACTCCGCCGCGTGCGAACAGGGCCGCAAATTCGGGCGGCGGACCCGCATCGTTCGGGTTGGCCCGATTGGCGAGCAATTGAATAAGTGGCTGCGTCGGGACCCCAGACAGCACGGGACGCAGCGCGATCTTCCGCGGCAATAGGTCGGCCATCTCGCCAAGCTGCATGTCCGGCAAAGCGAGGCCGTCAAGCCCAAGGTCCATGTGCGCCTGCATCAAGCCGTTGTCCGACTTGGCGCCGAGGCCGATCCGCAACTGGCTGGCGGTGCCGCCCGATGCGCCGCGGTGCACGGAGATGCCGTCGATGGTCTCGTCCAGCGCCAGCTCGGACGCGAAGTCCTGCAGCGATTGAACGAGGATGCGCACGAGTTGCGGATCGACCGATGGCGCGCTGGCCGACGCAGCGCCGGGTTTTGGCAATCCAGGAGCGACTCCGCCGGTAAGCCTTACCAGAGCCGGGATTATCTGCGCGATACGGTCCCGGGACACTGCCGTGAGCTCCCCGGTCACCCGCGCCTTGTCCGCCGTGAAATCAACCTTCTGGTTGTCGCCGATCTTCGAGCTCAGGGCATAGCCTTCTACCGTGCTGTCGACCGTGAGGTCCGCACGGTCAGTGCCCGACGGACGCAGGATGTTGACCCCGGAGACGCGCTTCGCCGTCGTTATCTGGTCGGTCAGCGCGCTGGTGGCGACGACCTTCAGCTCCTGGAGGCTGGTCGTGAAGGTCGATGGAGTCGCAAAACTCGGGTCGTAGACGCCCTGGTTTTCCTGGTTGCCGATCGTCACCGTGTAGTCGACCGGGATCGGCGGTTCCGGCGTCGCCTGGCCCGGCTTGGGCGGTATCCGCATCTGCGCCGTGAAGCTCGATGGCGAGGGGATCCGCACGTCCTCGATCGTCCAACGCCCGCCGCTCGCCGGCCTCGCCGTTCCCGTCAGCACGATCTCGCCGGGCGTAAGGCTGCGGGTCACCTTGAATGGGATGGCCAGGCGGTAATGGTCGCCCTCTGGCGTGACCTGCACCGGACGGTCGGCCAGGCGCGCATCCGGCCCCAGCAGGCCCTGCGCCCAACTGCGCACCTGGCCCTCCAGCGCCTTCGCCTGGTCCGGGGTAATGTCAGCCGCTTGGGCGTGCGGGGCGGCAAGCAGCGTGGCCACGAGCGCGGCGAGGACGGAGCGGTGCATCGGCAACCTCAAGGATGGGATGGGGGCGATCAGAAATCGGCCGCGTCGATGGCGGCGACATCAAGCAGCCGTTCGATCACCTCCGGCTCCTGCGCGCCGGCGATGGCGTGACGCCCGGCCACCACGAAGCACGGCACCCCGTTGATCCCCAGCCGGTGCGCCCGCAGGTTGTCGGCGTGAACGGCGTCGACATCGTTGTCGCTGTGCAGGAAGCTGAGCACCTCGACCGGATCGAGCCCGCAGGACAGGCCCACCGCGCGCAGCACGCCAAAATCGCCGATGTCGTGGCCGTCGGAGAAGTGGGCGGCGAACAGCGCCTCGACCACCTCGCGTCCGCGTCCGTAGCGGGCGGCGAAGCGCACCAGGCGATGCGCGTCGACGCTGCTCGGCGTGCGGCGGATGCGGTCGAAGCGGAAGGCGACCCCCTCCGCGCCGCCGATTTCGGTGATGGAGCCATACAGCCGCCGGGCGCGTTCTTCGCCGCCGAACTTGCGGATCACGTAGTCGGCGCGGGACATCCCGGACCGCGGCATGTCCGGATTGAGCAGGAATGGCCGCCAGGTCAGCTCGTAGATCAGGTCGGGCCGCCGCCGCATGGTCCGAAACAGCCGCCGGACGCCGAGGTAGCACCATGGGCACACCAGGTCGTGGACGACCTCGATCTGCAGGCGCGCCTTGGCTGGGGCAAGTATGTTCACCAGATAAGCGTAAGGCGGCGGGCTGCGGGCGTCATCCCCTTTCGCTGCACTGCACGAGATTTGGTTAAAACGCCTGCTGGCATCACGGACCCAGTTTCGATTATTGTTCCATTAACCAATCGGTTCTAAAAGGACGGCGTCGCAGTTTCCTTTCCCAGTCTCGTGTCCCAGTCTCGCGGCATCAATAAGGCCCGTCTTGAACAACTCCCGCAACCACCAATCCCAGTATTCCGGCAACGGGTCCTTCCGGGCCGAAGCTGAACCGACGGTGCCGCTGCGCATGGTGATCGAGGCGGCGCGGGTCGCGGCGCTGCAGGCCTACATCGTGCCGCAGACCTCGGCGGCCGAACCGTATGTGACCCTGGTCCGGATCACCGCGAACCTGCTGCAAGCGCCGGTCGCCATGATCTCATTGATTGACCGCGACGACCAATGGATCAAGGCGGCGTTCGGCACCAACCTGCAAAAGCTGCCGCGCGCGTTCGCCATCTGCAACCACGTCATGGTCGAGCCGTCCGGCGCGATGGTGATCCCGGATACGCTGGCCGATCCGCGTTTCCAGAGCCATCCGCTCGTGCTGGGGCCGCCGCATGTGCGTTTCTATGCCGGCGTCTGCCTGATCGACAGCGACGGCTATGTGCTGGGAACGCTGTGCGTCATGGACAGCAAACCGTCCTCAATGCAGCCCGAGGCCCTGGCGCTGCTGCGTAAGATGGCGCTCGAGGCGGTGGACGCGCTGGTGCGGCAGCGGGCCGGGCTGGGTGAATGGCAGGGCGATGCGGGACCGGCCGACGACCGGCTGCATGAGCCGCAGCCCGGACGGCGCCGGCGTGATGACGACTGGCCCATCGGCGCCGATTCGTCCTCCGCAATCCAGCCGCCGCCGTCGCGGCTATCGACGCATGGCTGGCTCGGGGTGCGCACCGAACAAACCCCCCTGCCCGGACGCAACCGCGAGGGCCGCCTGCTCACCAGCATCGCCGCCGATAGCCCGGCCGAACGCGCCGGGCTGCGGGTGGGCGACGTCATCCTCGCCATCGACGGCCGTGAGGCCCGGCGCCGGAATGACCTCACCCTGGCGATGAACTCCTGCGTGCTGGGCGGCATCATGCGCCTGCACATCTGGCGGGACAGCGAGATCTTCGAGCGGGACATCCGGCTGGAGCCGGCACCCAAGGAACGGCGACAGCAGCACAGGGCCTTTTAGCCGCCCAGGAAATTCCGCGTCCAAGCGTCGTAATCCTCCCGCCGCGTCACCTGCTTGACCAGGGCAGCCGATGGCAAACCCGGCAGCGATGCGGGAGCCACGCCGTCCCGCAACGCCTTCATCGTCAAATAGGCAGCCTGGACCGCCGCCATGATGGGTTGGTGCCCTTGCAGGCTGATGCGCACACGCTGGGCGGCGTAGGCGGCCGGGTCGGTGACGCCCGAGACAATGAGCGGCAGGCCGACGGCCGCGGCGATGGCGTCCAGTTGCACCCCATTCTGCACGCCCGCCAGGAAGATCGCATCTGCCCCCAATGCGGCATAGGCGCGGACCCGTGCGACGGCGTCCTCCACTCCGGTCAATTCGAGGGCGCTGGTGCGCGCGACGACGACCAGCGCCGGGTCCGAGCGGGCGGCGAGGGCAGCCTTGACCTTGCCGGCGCCGGCGTCCAACGGCAGCAGCCGCGCTCCACCAGAGCCGAACGGGCGCGGCAGGTCGGTGTCCTCGATCGTCAGCGCCGCCACCCCCGCCGCCTCCAGTTCCTGCACCGTCCGCATCACGTTCAGCGCGTTGCCATAGCCGTGGTCCGCATCGACCAGCAACGGCAAGTCGGCGGCCCGGCCAATGCGGCGCGCCTGCTCGGCAAACTCGGTCAAGGTCAACACGATCAGGTCGGGCGCGCCCAGCACCGCGAGCGATGCCGTCGACCCGGCGAGGATGCCGGTCTCGAACCCCAGGCCGTCGGCGATCCGCGCCGACATGGCGTCCCAAACCGAAGCCGGATGGACGCAGCCCGGCCCGGCCAGCACGGCGCGGAACCGCTCCCGCCGGGCCGTCGGCGTCATCGGAGCGCAACCTTGCCAAAAACCATGCCTGAGCCCTCCCGCATTTTCCGCAGGCTGCAATGAAAACCGTCAGGCGGCAAGGCCGCGCCAAGCCATGGGGTTGACCCGAAAGGCCGCATCTGGTTTTGCCAGGATACGGCGTGGTTATTGGACAATTATGCAACGATTTCAACGACGATGCGGGCGTCCCGTTAATCTGGCATTAGGCTTGTTGCTGACCGAGGGGACTGCCGACCTCGCGGGCGCTGCGAGTACCGGCGTCGCCACGGCGGTCACCAAATCCGCTGCGGGCGCCGCTGCGATTGGGCTCGGCGTGCAGTCGCTCGCCAGCGAGGCGCTGAAATACACGGAACGGCGCGTGCATCGGAACGAGCAGGACGCCATCGCCGAGGCGGCCGGGAACGCACCGGTTGGCGAAACGCGCCCTTGGCAAATCCGCCATACGATCCCGGTCGGCAACGCAAAGGGCGAGCTCGCCGTCGTGCGCGAGTATGCGACGCCGCTCGCCACTTGCCGGGAGGTCGTGTTCAGCGTTGAGGATGATGGTCACCCGAGCGTGTTCACGACCTCGTTGTGCCGGCAGGCTGCGCGGTGGAAATGGGCCATGGCGGAGCCTGCGGTCGGACGCTGGGGGTTCCTGCAATAGGTTTCTCCTGGTCCACCCGTCGAACGACCGTTCTCAGCCCAATAGCTGGCCTGGCACGCTGCATGTTCACACGCTATGCCTTGAAAACGTCGGAGCGTTTTTATGAACAATGCCATCAGCTCGCGACTAGCCGGTAAAGTCGCTCTGGTGACGGGTGGATCACGGGGGATCGGTGCGGCCATTGCGGCCAAGCTCGCACGCGATGGCGCGAAGGTCATCGTGAACTATCTGAGGGACGCTGCAGCGGCCGAGCACATCGTCCAGAATATCATTGCTGCAGGCGGCAGTGCCGTAGCCGTTCAAGCCGATGTCAGCCAAGTTTTGTCAGCCACTCCGCTTGTAGAGGCTACAGTAACATGTTTTGGCAGCCTCGACATCCTGGTAAACAATGCAGCCCTGTTACGCCCCGGTCCGGTTAACTCTCTGGTCGAGGCAGATTTTGACGATCAGTTTGCTGCGAATGTGAAGTCGGTGCTTTTCCTATCGCAAGCAGCAGCACGCCTGATCGGCGAGAACGGCGGTTCGATAGTCAATATCGGATCAATAAATGGTCGGCACCCGAGCCCGCGTGCGATTATTTACAGTGCGACCAAGGCCGCAGTCGAAGCGCTGACGACCGCGCTCGCACGTGAGTGGGGGCCGCGCGGCATCCGCGTCAATGCGGTCGCGCCGGGTGCTACGGCAACGGATATGCTGCTTACGAACAATCCTCCCGAACATCTGCGCGCGATGACTAATCGAGCGGCGCTTGGGCGTATCGGTGCGCCCGGCGACATCGCCGACGTCGTAGCGTTCCTGGCCTCGGATGAGGCACGCTGGATCACCGGTGAGACAATTACCGTCAGCGGAGGCCTGTGCCTATAAGAGGCACGGCTGTCCTCACCCTAAACCACCGCCTCGAACCCAAGGGATTGCCGGGTCCAGGCGCGGGCATAGGCGCCATCCTTGGCCAGCAATTCCGCATGGGTGCCCTGCTCCAAAATCCGGCCCTGGTCCAGCAGCAGCAGCCGGTCCATGCGCGCGATCGTCGACAACCGATGCGCGATGGCGATCACCGTCCGGCCCTGCATCAATGCATCGAGCTGCTCCTGGATCGCCGCCTCGACCTCGCTGTCCAGCGCCGAGGTCGCCTCGTCGAGAACCAGGATCGGCGCGCCCTTCAGCACCACCCGGGCGATGGCGACCCGCTGCCGCTGCCCGCCCGACAGCTTCACGCCGCGCTCCCCCACATGCGCGTCGTAGCCGCGGCGGCCCTGCCAATCCTCCAGCGTCAATATGAACTCATGCGCCTGCGCTCGGCGTGCCGCCGCCTCTACGTCGGCCTGGGTCGCGTCGGGGCGGCCATAACGGATGTTGTCGCGGATCGACCGGTGCAGCAGCGACGTGTCCTGCGTCACCATGGCGATCTGCGAGCGCAGGCTTTCTTGCGTCAGGCCAGCAATGTCCTGCCCGTCGATCAGGATGCGCCCGGCCTCGGGGGTGTAGAAGCCGAGCAGCAGGTTCACCAGCGTGGACTTTCCCGCGCCGGACGCGCCAACCAGGCCGATCCGCTCGCCGGGCGCCACAACCAGGCCGATGCCGTGCAGCACGCCGCGGCTGGCGCCATAGCCGAACCGCACGGCGTCGAACTGTATCCCGCCGCGCGAAAGCCTCAGGTCTGCGGCACCGGGCCGGTCCGGCATCTGCCGCGGCACCGCGATCGAACGCATGCCGTCCTGCACGATGCCGATGTTCTCGAAAATCGCGGTGATGCTGCGGGCGACCCACCCGGCGGTGTTGGTGATCTGCCACGCCAGCGCGATCGATGTCGCCACCAGCCCGACCGCAATGCGCCCCTCCGACCACAGCGTGACGGCCAGCGCCGCCATGCCGACCAGCAGGGCCGCGTTCATCACCGTCAGCGACAGGATCAAGGTCGAGATCATCCGCGTCTGTGCCCGGAATGCCACGGTGTGCTCGTCGACCGACTCGCGCACGAAGGCGTCCTCGTCCCGCGCCCGGGCGAACAGCTTCACGGTCAGGATGTTGGTGTAGCCGTCGACGATGCGGCCCGTTAGCCCCGACCGCACCTCCGCCACATGGCGCGACCGGTCGCGCAGCCGCGGCACGAAGGCGCGCAGCAACGCCGCATAGGCCGCGAACCAGGCGAGGATGGGCAACGCCAGCCGCCAATCAGTCGAGGCGAGCACCGTGACGGCGCTGCCGCCCACCACGACGATATACCAGACGCTGTCGATGGCGCTGACGATGACCTCACGCAGCGCCGGGCCGGTCTGCAGCACGCGGTTGGCGATGCGCCCGGCAAAATCGTTCTGGAAAAACGTCCAGGACTGCCGGATGACCTGCCAATGGCTCTGCCAGCGGATCAGGTTGCTGAGGCCCGGGTTGATGGCCTGGTTCACCAGCAGCACCTGCACCATGGTCGCGCATGGGCGCAGGATCAGCAGGACCGCCGCCATGAGCGCGAACTGTGGCCACTCGGTGCGCAACAGGTCGCCGGGCTGTTTCGTCGCGACCAGGCCGGCGACGCGGCCGATGCAGATGGGCACCGAGGCGTCGAGCAGCGCCACGAGCAGGCCGCCGACGAACAGCCCGATGATCGGTCCGCGGGCCTGGCGCATGAAGTGCCAAAAGAACGCCAGCAGCCGTTGCGGCGGCGGCGCGTCACCCGGCGTGCGGGTCGGGTCGATCAGGCTTTCGAAACGGCGGAACACGGGTTGCGGATGGACCGTTGGCGCGGCGGGGTCAACCGTGCTTCGGTCAAATCCGCGAACGGCAGCATCCAGCCGCCGCTCCAGGCAATCCAGGAACTCACATTGCGGTTTTCGATTATGGCGTCCGCCCTGGTGGCGGTGTTGGTGGGGTTCGGCGGCACCTTGGCCATCATCGTGCAGGCGGCCGCGCATCTCGGCGCCACGCCGGGCCAAATCTCGTCCTGGGTCGCCGCATTATGCCTGGCCATCGGCGCGACCAGCGTGTTCCTGAGCGTGCGCTACCGTATGCCGATCGTGACGTCCTGGTCGCTCGCCGGCGCCGTGCTGATCGCGTCCGCCCCGCCCGGCATCCGCATGGATGCGGCCATCGGCGCGTTCATCGCTTCTGCCTTGCTGACCTTGCTCGCCGGGGCGGTTCCGGCGCTGGGCCAAGCCATCGCGCGGCTGCCGGCGTCGGTGGCGGGCGCGATGCTGGCCGGGTTGGTGCTGCGCTTCGTGCTGCTGATGTTCCAGGCGGCGGAGGCGTCCCCGGCGCTGGTCGTGCCGTTGATCGGCGTGTTCCTGGTCGCGCGCATGGTGCACGCGGCGTCGGCGCCGCTGGTGGTCATCGCGGCCGGGGTGCCGTTGGCGGCGGCGCTGGGGTTTCCCATGCCGCTGCCGGACCGGCTGGAACTGTCGTCGCTCGTGCTGATGCCGCCGTCGTTCAGCGTGCCGGCGCTGGTCGGATTGGGCGTGCCGCTGTTCCTGGTCACCATGGCGACGCAGCAGATCTCCGGCGCGGCGGTGCTGCGCGTGTCCGGCTACGTGCCACCGATGCGGGGCGCATTGCTGTGCACCGGACTCGCGTCGCTGCTGACCGCGCCGTTCGGCGGCTATTCCACCAACCTGTCCTCGGTCACGGCCTCGATCTGCACCGGGCCCGACAGCCATCCCGACCCGGCCAAGCGCTGGATGACGGGACCGATCTACGGAATGTTGTATCTCATCCTCGCGGCGTTCGGCGCTTCGCTGGTCACGCTGTTCGGCAATCTGCCCCGGGTGCTGATCGTGACGGTCGCCGGGACGGCGCTGCTCGGGCCGCTCATGGGCGCGTTGGCGGCCGCGATGTCGCGGGAGCACGAGCGCTTCGCGTCCGTGCTGGCCTTTGCGGTCACCGCATCGGGCATAACGCTTGCGGGCGTGGGGTCCGCATTTTGGGGCCTGATCGCTGGGCTGCTGGCGTTGGGGCTGGACCGGGTTCGGCGGGTGCGGGCTTGAGGCCTGCCGTGCTTACGATGCAGGCGCCGCCGCGGTGCGCACGAACGACCAATAGAGTGGTGCGCGCCCGGCACGCAGCGCCTTCGCCTCGTATCGCGTCGGCGGCCATCCCGCCGGGCGCACCGTCACCGGAGGCGGGGCCTCGAACAGGTCCTGCGCTGCCATGACCTCTCCGACCCAGGCCTGATAGGTCGGATCGTCGGAGGCGACCCGCCAGATGCCGCCGGGTCTCAGCACCCGGGCCAGCAGCGCCGTCTGCGCCGGATGCACGAAGCGGCGCTTGATGTGCCGCGCCTTGGGCCAGGGGTCGGGGAACATCAGGAACACCCGGTCGAGGCAGGCGTCCGGCAACAGGCGCAGCAGCAGGCGCGCGTCCTGGTCCCAGATGCGCAGGTTCGCGGGCAGCGGCGCCGTCGCCTCCGCTCCCTCGGGGACCAAGCGGGACAGCAGCGAGCACAGGCCGTTCTCGAACACCTCGCAGGCGATCAGGCCGACATTCGCGTTCGCCGCGGCGAGGGCCTGCGCATGCTCGCCGCCACCGAAACCGATTTCGAGCCATAAAGCCCGCGGCTGCAGCACGAACGCGTCAAACGGGTGCCCCGCCTGCGTTTCGGGAAAGCGCAGGCGGGGCAGGGCCGCATCGAGCAACAAGCGTTGGCGCGGACGCAGCGGGTGGCTGCGGCTGCGGCCATAGAGCCGGTCGGCGGGGTCCTTCAGCGCCCTGCCAATTAACGATTGAAAGCGTTGCGCAGGGCCGGCACTAAATCGGTCTTTTCCCAGGTGAAGGTGCCCAGGTCCTCGTCCGGCGTGCGCCCGAAATGGCCGTATGCGGAGGTGACCGCGTAGATCGGACGGTTCATGTGCAGGTGCTCACGTATGCCGCGCGGGCTGAGGTTCATCACCTCCCGCAATACGCGCTGAAGCTTCGCCTCCTCCACGTCCTTGCCGGTGCCGCCGAGGTCGACATAGACGGAAAGCGGGTGCGACACGCCGATCGCGTAGCTAATCTGCAGCATGCACTTGTCTGCCAGGCCGGCCGCGACGACGTTCTTCGCCAAATACCGGCAGGCATAGGCAGCGCTGCGGTCGACCTTGGTCGGGTCCTTGCCGCTGAACGCGCCGCCGCCGTGCGGGGACGCGCCGCCGTATGTGTCCACGATGATCTTGCGCCCGGTCAGCCCGGCGTCGCCATCGGGCCCGCCGATGACGAAATTCCCGGTCGGATTGACGTAGAATTCCGCACTCTCCGGCATCCAGCCCGGCGGCAGGCTGCTCTCGACCAACGGATGCAGCATCGCCTTGATGCGGCCCTGGTCCATGCCTTCGTCGTGCTGGGTGGAGACCACGATGCTGGTCGCGCCTACCGGCTTGCCGTCGACGTAGCGCAGGGTGACCTGGCTTTTGGCGTCGGGCTGCAGGCCGGCGACGGTGGGGTCGCCGTTCCGGCGCATTTCGCTCATGCGGCGCAGGATCAGGTGCGCGTAGTGGATCGGCGCCGGCATCAGCTCGGGCGTCTCGGTGCAGGCATAGCCGAACATGATGCCCTGGTCGCCGGCGCCCTCGTCCTTGTTGCCGGCGCTGTCGACACCGGCGGCGATGTCGGGGCTTTGGGCGTGCAGGTGGCAGTCGACCACGGCGTTGCGCCAACTGAAGCCGGGCTGGTCGTAGCCGATGTCATGGATCGCGAGCCGGGTCAGGTGGCACAGCAGCTCGGGCGTCACGGTCTCGGGTCCGCGGGTCTCGCCGGCGAGGATGACGCGGTTGGTGGTGACCAGCGTCTCGCAGCCGACGCGGCTGTAGGGGTCGGCGGCTAGGAAGGCGTCCAGGACAGTGTCGCTGATGCGGTCGGCGACCTTGTCGGGGTGCCCCTCGGACACCGATTCGGACGTAAACAGGTACTCGCCCTTGTCGCGCATGGATTTCTCCTCTTGTCGCGTTTGCGTGAAGCCGGAGCGGCGTCGCAATGGACAGCCCGCCGCACCGGCCGGACGCCGGGGCGGGCCGGGTTTGGCGCAATGGCGTATTCAGGTCAAGTTGACGCCGGTCAAGGCAGGGCTGCGGCGTCGCCTTGACCGGCGAATCCCGAACCATGCGCCGTTTTCACGTGAAGCCCGGCCTACGGCGCTCCGGGCTTCCCACCGCTTTTTAAAAGGCTTAACCGCTAGTGGGCGGACGGGTCGTCGGCAGGATTGACATAGGTGATGGCGAACGGACCCTCGCCATGCACCTGGATGACGGTGTCGCTGGCAGCCCACGCATAATGGTTCATGTTGGCCGGCAACGCGGCGAACCCACCGGGCTCCAATGCCTGCGCCTTGTTCCGGTCCATCTTGTCCCCCATGCCGGCGTGGAAGCTGCCGGACAAGACCGTCACGTTCTCCGCCGTTGGATGGTGATGCGCCGGGATCTGGTAGTTGGCCGGCAGCTTGAGGCGGATGACATACAGCCCCGATTTGGACGGATCGCCGGACAGCACCGCAAACTGCGCGCCCTTTGGCAACGATGGCGGCGCCGGTCCCCATTTCACTCCGGCTGGCCCGCCAACCAGGTCGACATGGGCTTCTTGCCCCAAAACAGGAAGCGTGGTGGTCAGCACGACGGCAAGCGCCGCTAAACCTATGCGCATGAACGGCCTCCATTGCAACCCGGCATCGTTTGGTGGCCGGGGATGGATGGCATGGTAGGCCGGGTTGCAGCAAACAGTTGTAACGATGGCGCGACGGGCCCGCTCAGCCTAAGTCGCGGGACCTACGCTTCGGGCGCCATGCCGAGAACATCGCGCATCGAATAGAGTCCCGGCGCTCGTTCGCTGGTCCAAGCCGCCGCGCGGACCGCGCCATGGGCGAAGACCCGGCGGTCGAAGGCGCGGTGGGTCAGGGCGATATGCTCGCTGCCGGCGGCGAACAGCAGCGTGTGCTCGCCGACGACCTGGCCGCCGCGCAAGGCTGCGAAGCCGATGGCGCCGGGCGGGCGCGGGCCGGTGTGGCCGTCGCGTCCGCTGATGATCACGTCCTCGAGCCGCACGCCGCGTCCGCGCGCCACCGCCCGGCCCAGGCCGATGGCGGTGCCCGAGGGGGCGTCGACCTTTTGGCGGTGGTGCATCTCGACAATCTCGGCGTCGTAGGTTTCGGCGGGGAGGGCGGCGGCGAGCTGTTCGGCGAGCGCCAGGATCAGGGTGACGCCGGGTGCGAAGTTGGGAGCGTAGACGACGGGGATTTTTGTGACGGCGTGCGCGACGGCCGCTTCGTCGGTTGCTGACAGGCCGGAGGTGCCCAAGACCCATGCGGTGCCCGCCTGCCGCAATGTTTCAGCGTGCGTCTGTGCGGTTGAGGCGTGAGTGAAGTCTATCACAACGTCGGATTGCGCGGCGAGGGTGGCGAGGTCCGGCAGGATGGGAATGTCTCGGGGCGGCGCTTTGCTCGATCCTGGCCGCAGCGTGCCGCCGACGACCACATGCCCAGCGGCAGCGGCTTCGGATGCAAGCAATAGTCCCATCCGGCCGCCTATTCCGACAATGCCGATTTGCATTCGGGTCTCCTGATTCAACGGCGGTCACGCTGTTAGACCAAAATTGCCCCAACTGAAACCGCCACTGGATAGCCCTATTCACTTGCCGTTTAATAAGCGATAGGTTACACTTATCGCCATGGTTCGGGGTTTTCGGCATAAGGGCCTAAAATTGCTGTTCGAAAACGGTGACCGCCGCAAGTTGCGGGGTGATCAGATCGACAAAATCGAGCGCATTCTGGCCCGGCTGGATCAGGCTTCCGAACCAGATCACATGGCCTTGCCAAGTTTCCGGCTGCATCCGCTGAAAGGCGACCTTGCCGGGTTTTGGGCCGTGTCCGTGTCCGGAAACTGGCGGATTGTCTGGCGCTTCGAGGGGCCGGACGCTGCCGATGTAGACCTGATCGACTATCACTGAAGCAGGCCGGGCGATGATGCCTCGGCTTGGAAGGAGATGTTCATGGCCATGAAAACCCCCCCCCATCCGGGCTTGTCCGTCAAGCACGATTGTCTTGAGCCTTTGGACCTGACGGTGACCGAGGGCGCGAAGGTGCTGGGCGTCAGCCGCAAGGCGCTGTCCGACCTTGTGAACGGCCATGCCGGGATTTCGCCGGAGATGGCGATTCGCCTGGATAAGGCCTTCGGGGGTGGGGCCGCGACGTGGCACGCTTTGCAGGCCGCCTATGCGATGGCGCAGGCCATGAAGCATGTTGACCGGATCAAGGTGGAGCGGGTGCTGCAGCCTGTTCATGCGGATGGCTAGAGGCGTGGACAAGGACAAACATTACGAGGAGGTTTTTGCCTATTTCCGGCTCGTCATGTTTGCGGCGCAAATTTCAGCCGTTGCTTGACGGCCGGAGCGTCAGGGTTTACCTGACTGTCAGGACAAACCTGACGGGAGATCGACATATGTCTGAAACAGCTAAAAATCTTCCTGCATCAACTATGGTCGCGGGCGCGACGCAGCCATCTAAAACCCTATACTGTTCATTCTGCTTCAAGTCACAGCATCACGTGAAGAAGTTGATCTCCGGCCCGGCCGGTATTTTCATCTGTGATGAATGCGTAGGACTTTGCAATGAAGTCATTGCTGAGCGCCCCATTGCCGCGTCTCAATCGCCCTCTGACAAAGAGATACCAACGGAACGTCTGCTAGAGCGACTTCAGGCCATCGAGAACACCCTGCAAGGGAAGGGTAATCAGCTTCAATGGGTGGTTGAACTTCTTCGATCACGTGAGATTAGTTGGGCACAAATTGGAACGGCATTGGGGATTTCGCGCCAATCCGCATGGGAGCGCTTCACCTAGGTATTTCCCCGCCAATGATGCAGGCTTCTTGATCAATGAGAAAACCCCAACACCATCGAACGCACCCCCAACAGCATCACGCCTGCAGCTTATCAACCATCGGCTGCGTGATCAGGCACACGCCGCGCGCGGTGCGGCGGAAGCGGGCGGCGTCGTGCTCCGGGTCCTCGCCGACCACCATGCCGTCGGGAATCCGCACCCCACGGTCGACGACGACGTTGCGCAGCCGCGCCCTCCGTCCGACCTCGACATAGGGCAGGATCACCGCCCCGTCGATCTGCGAAAACGAGTGCGTGTGGACGCCGGTGAACAGCAATGAACGATGCACGGCGCTGCCGGAGACGATGCAGCCGCCGGACACCATCGAACTGATGGCCTGGCCGCGCCGCCCGGGCTCGTCGTGCACGAACTTGGCTGGGGGCACGATCTCGCCATAGGTCCAGATCGGCCACTCATGGTCATAAAGGTCGAGGCCGGGCACGAAATCGGTGAGGTCGATGTTCGCCTCCCAATAGGCGTCGACCGTGCCGACGTCGCGCCAATAGGCCTGGGTTTCCGCCGACGACCGCACGCAGGACGCGGCGAAACGGTGCGCCACCGCCTTGCCGCGCTCGACGATGTAGGGGACGATGTCCTTGCCGAAATCATGGTTGCTGTCCGGGTCGGCGGCGTCGCGCCGGAGCTGGTCGAACAGGAACTGCGTCTCGAACACGTAGATGCCCATGCTGGCCAGCGCCTGGTCCGGGCTGCCGGGGATGCCGGGCGGATCGGCGGGCTTTTCCCGGAACGACACGATGCGGTCGTCCTCGTCCACGCCCATGACGCCGAACGCCGTCGCGTCCATGCGCGGCACCTCGATGCACCCGACCGTCACGTCGGCGTCCTGCTCGACGTGCTGCTGCAACATCGGCTCGTAGTCCATCTTGTAGATGTGGTCGCCGGCCAGCAGGACGATGAACCGCGGCTCGTAGCTCTCGATGATGTCGATGTTCTGGAACACCGCGTCGGCAGTGCCGGCATACCAGCCGCTCTCGGTGATGCGCTGGCTGGCGGGCAGGATGTCGAAGCTCTCGTTGCGCTCCGGGCGGAAGAAGTTCCAGCCGCGCTGCAGATGGCGGATCAGGCTGTGCGCCTTGTATTGCGTCGCGACCCCGATGCGGCGGATGCCGGAATTCAACGCATTGGACAGCGCGAAGTCGATGATACGCGACTTGCCGCCGAAATACACCGCCGGCTTGGCGCGGATGTCGGTCAATTCCATCAGCCGGCTGCCGCGCCCGCCCGCCAGCACATAGGCCATGGCGGCGCGGGCGAGCGGCGCGTTGACGCCGGGGCTGGTGCGTATCATGAGTCGTCCTCCCGTGCCGGCGCTGCTTGCGGCGCCGTGTTCCAAATATCGGTAGCATATTCCAGGATGGCGCGGTCGGACGAGAACCAGCCCACCCCGGCGGTGTTCATGATGCTGGCGTGCCACCACGCGGCCGGGTCGGTCCAGAGCTGGTCCACCGCCGCCTGCTGCTCCTGGTAGCTGTGGAAATCGGCGGCGATCATGAACACGTCGCGTTCCAGCAGGTTGTGCACCAGCTCTCCATAGCGTCCGGGTTCGCTCGGGGAGAACACGCCGGACCGGATGGCCTGCAGCGCCTGCTCGAGCGCCGGGCAGGCCGCCACGTCGTCATAGGCCGCCAGGCCGTGCTGGGTGCGGACCGCCACCTGTTCGGCGTTCATGCCGAAGATGAACATGTTGGCGGCGCCGACATGCTCGCGGATCTCGATGTTGGCGCCGTCCAGGGTGCCGATCGTCAGCGCCCCGTTCAGCGCGAGCTTCATGTTGCCGGTGCCCGACGCCTCCATGCCGGCCGTCGAGATCTGTTCCGACAGGTCGGCCGCGGGAATGATGACCTCGGCGAGGCTCACATTGTAGTTCGGCAGGAACACCATCTTGAGACGCCCGGCGACGGAAGGGTCGTGGTTGATCACCTGGGCCACGTCGTAGGCGAGCCGGATGATCTCCTTCGCCACCCTGTAGCCCGGCGCAGCCTTGCCGGCGAAGATTTTGACCCGCGGCACCCAGTCCCGCGTCGGCTGCGCCCGGATGGCGTCATACAGCGCCACCGCCTGCAGGATGTTGAGCAGTTGCCGCTTGTATTCGTGGATGCGCTTCACCTGCACATCGAACAGCGCGTGCGGGTCGACCTGGACGCCGGTGCGGTCGGCGATCACCCGGGCCAGCGCCTCCTTGCGCGCCAGCCGCTGCCGCGCGAACGCCGTTTGGAACGCGGGGTCGCCGGCATAGGCGCGGAGGTCCGCCAGCGCGCCGGCGTCGAGCAGCACGCGCGGGCCGAGCTTTTCCACCAGCAGCGCCGTCAGGCCGGGGTTGGCGCGGTGCAGCCAGCGGCGGAAGGTGACGCCGTTGGTCTTGTTGTTGATGCGCCCGCCATACTGGGCGTTCAGGTCGCGGAACACCGTCTTCCGCATCAGCCCGGTATGCAGCGCCGAGACGCCGTTGATCGAGTGCGAGCCCAGGAACGCCAGGTGCCCCATCCGCACCCGGCGGCCATGCCGCTCGTCGATGATCGACAGCGTCCCCATCAATGCGTCGTCCGCATGGCCCTGCGCCTTGACCCGCTCCAGATGCCGTCCATTGAGCAAATAGATGATCTGCATGTGGCGGGGCAGCAGGCGTTCCATCAGCGAGACCGGCCAGGTCTCCAGCGCCTCCGGCAGCAGGGTGTGGTTGGTGTAGGAGAACGTCGCGACGGTGATGTCCCAGGCCACGGCCCACTCGGTGCCGTGCACGTCGACCAGCAGGCGCATCATCTCGGCGATGGCGATGGCCGGATGGGTGTCGTTGAGCTGGATCGCCGCCTTGTCGGCGAGGTTGGCCAGCGTGCCGTATTGATACAGATGGCGGCGCAGCAGGTCCTGCAGCGAGGCGGAGGCAAAAAAGAATTCCTGCCGCAGCCGCAGCTCCTGCCCGGCGTCGCTCTCGTCGCCGGGATACAGCACGCGGGACAACGACTCGGTCCGCACCCGGTCGCGCATGGCGCCGACGTGGTCGCCGCGGTTGAAGTCGTCGAGGTGCATGGGCGTGGCCGCCCGCGCCGCCCAGAGCCGGAGCGTGTTGGCGTGGTGCGTCTTGGCCAAGCTGCCCCGCTCGCCGGAGGTCGGGCCGCCGATCACCGGCATGTCATAGGCCACCGCGGACAGCAGTTCGGCGGGTTGCCAGGCATAGACGGTGCTGCCGCCGGCGCCTTCGTGCCGGGCGACGGTGCCGCCGAAGCCGACGGGGTAGGCGACCTCGGCCCGCTCGAACTCCCACGGGTTGCCGAGCGAAAGCCAGTCTTCCGGCAGCTCCTGCTGGATGCCGTCCGCGATGACCTGGCGGAACAGCCCGTTCTCGTAGCGTATGCCGTAGCCGTGGGCGGGGATGCCGAGCGTCGCCATGCTCTCCATGAAGCAGGCCGCCAGGCGCCCGAGCCCGCCATTGCCCAGGGCCGCATCCGGCTCCATCTCGCGCAGGCGGTCGAGGTCCACGCCCTCCGCCGCCAGCGCCGCCCGCACCCGGTCGAGCATGCCGAGGTTGCCGATCGCGTCGAACAGCAGCCGTCCAATCAGGAACTCGAGCGACAGATAGTAGACCCGCTTGGCGCCGCTCGCATAGGTGCGCCGGATGGTGTCGAACCAGCAGTCCACGATGCTGTCCCGCACGGCCAGCGCCGTGGCGACGAACCAATCCCGCTCGCTGGCGGTGATCGGGGCCTTGCCGACTTGGTAATTCAGCTTGGCGAGGATCGTGGCCCGCAGGCTCTCGACCTCCGCGGCTTCGCCGGACGCGGGGGTCGGCGGCGTGGGCGTATCCGGGGTGGCTGCATCCATTTCAGGGTATCCTGTGCGGCGTGAGGTCGACGACATCGTGCGCGCTGCCGGTCCATTCGCGCCACAGTAGAATGAGCGCTGCCATGATAGCGGGGCCGAGGAACAAGCCGAGCAGGCCGAATGTCTCGACGCCGCCGAGGATGCCGAGCAGCACCCATAGGAACGGCAGGCGGGTCGCGCCGCCGATCAGCGCCGGGCGGACGGCGTGGTCGGCGATGAAGATGACGACCATCCCGCCGGCGAACAGCGCGATCGCCGCCACGGTGGAGGCGGTCGTCAGCACCAGCAGGGAGGCGATACCCAGCACGATCGCCGACCCCATGGGCACCATGGCGGCGACGGCGGTGAATGCGCCCAGAAGCACCGGATGCGGCGCTCCGGCCAGCCAGTAGCCGACGCCCAGGATGCCGCCGATGCCGAGGCCGACCAGCACCAGCCCATCGACGGTGCCATGGACGGAGGCGACGATCTGCCGGCCCAGGTCCTCGCCTTGGGAACCGAACAGGCGGCGGCTCGCGACGCGGGTCTGGTCGATCAGGCATTGCCCGTCGCGGAACAGGAAGAACAGCGCCGCGACGGTGAAGCCGAACATGACGCCGCGGTGAACGAGTTGCGCGCCGAACTCGCGGCCGAACAGCGTGACCTGCGCCCGGTCGACCCGGCCCAGCAGCGCCCTAGCGTCGGCCGGGTCGCGCAGGTTCGCGTCCCACCAGCCCGTCAACCATGACGCCCCGACCGGCAGCCGCGCCACCCAGTCGGGCGCGGCCATGCCATGCTCGCGGGCGTCGACGACCATGGCCGTGGCGAGCCGCGCCTCGTGGCTGAGCTGGAATATGGCGAACGAGAGCGGGACTGCGAACAGCAGCGCGACGGCGACGGTGAACAGCAGCGGCAGCAGCACGTTGTGGCCTTTGGCGCTGCCGAACCGCCGCTGCGTCCGTTGATAAAGCGGCCAGGTGGCGATGGCGAGGATCACCGCCCAGACCAGTGCGGCCAGGAAACCCTCGATCACGTACATGCCCAGCAAAGTAAGGCCGATGCCGAGCGTCACCCGGGCGATTTGCTGGCCGCTCTGTGTCCGTTCAGCCTGATGCGGAGTCGGAAAGTCCATTTTCGGGCGTCCTCGATGCGGCTGCGTCGGTTATAGCGCGCCCCGCGGCGCTTGGCACCCGCTTGCCCAACCGGTCCGGACGCGCCACGGTTGCGGCCGGGCAAACCTGGGGAGCCGAGCATGGCGGGCGCCGCCGAGACCGATTGGAAAACCGACGGCGTGCGGGTGATCCCGGGCGACAGCCTGGACGCCAACACGCCGCAGACGCCGGGCATGAACCGTGCGGCCGCCATCGACTTCGCCCGTGCCGGGGCGCAGAAGCTGTGGGCCGGCACGGTGCATATCCACCCCGGCGCCAAGACCGGCGCCCACCATCACGGCGCGCTGGAAAGCGTGATCTACGTCCTGCGCGGCCGTGCGCGGATGCGTTGGGGCAACGCGCTGGAGTTCGTGGCGGAAGCCGGTCCGGGCGACTTCATCTTCGTGCCGCCGTACGTGCCGCACCAGGAGATCAACGCCAGCACGACCGAGACGCTGGAGTGCGTGCTGGTGCGCAGCGACAACGAGGCAGTCGTGGTGAACCTCGAGATCGAGCCGGTGGAGAAGCCGGAAGCGGTGCACTGGGTGGACCCGATCCACAAGCAGCCTGATACGGCGTAGCGGGCTGGGAACGGCGCGGGTCGCTGGCCGGGTGGGGACCGCTACCGTCCAGGAATGGGTTTTGTTGCGGCGGGGTGGGGATCGTTGCATAGCCGCCCCTGCCTAAAGTGCATTGCCCCCTGCAACCAAGACTGGCAGTTTGCCTTGGCGGAACGGCGAACAGGATACGACACCAGCCATGCGGATACTCGTCACCGGCGGCTGCGGCTTCATCGGCTCGGCCGTCATACGCCATCTGATCCGCACCACCGACCATCAGGTCGTGAACGTGGACAAGATGACCTACGCCGCTTCGGAGGACGCGCTGGAGGAGGCGCGCAGCCATCCGCGCCACCAGTTGCTGCGGGCCGACATCACCGACGCCGACGCCATGCGCGACATCTTCGCCACGCACCGGCCCGATGCGGTCATGCATCTGGCGGCCGAGAGCCACGTCGACCGCTCCATCGACGGCCCGGCGCCGTTCATCCACACCAACGTCGTCGGCACCTTCGTCCTGCTGGATGCGGCGCGCGCCTACTGGGCCAAGCTCGGCCGCGACGGCCAGACGCGTTTCCGCTTCCACCATATCTCGACCGACGAGGTGTTCGGGGCGCTCGGCCCCCATGACCCGCCGTTCACCGAGGCGACCCCCTATGACCCGCGCAGCCCGTATTCGGCGAGCAAGGCCGCTTCCGACCACCTCGTGCGCGCCTGGCAGCACACCTACGGGCTGCCGGCCTTCGTCACCAACACGACGAACAACTACGGCCCCTGGCAATTCCCGGAGAAGCTGATCCCGCTGGTGACGCTGAATGCGTTGGAGGGCAAGCCGCTGCCGGTCTATGGCGATGGCGCCAACCAGCGGGACTGGTTATTTGTTGACGACCACGCGGCGGCGTTGGTGCTCGCGCTGGAGCGCGCGGAGCCTGGCGCGACGCTGGCGATCGGGGCACGGCAGCCGCGCACCAACCTGCAGGTCGTGCATGCGATCTGCGCCGTTTTGGATGAGCTGAGGCCCGACCCGGCCGGGCCGCGGGCGCGGCTGATCCATTTCGTCACCGACCGGCCCGGGCATGACTTCCGTTATGAGATCGACCCGGCCCGCACCACCGCGGCGCTCGGCTGGACCGCGCCGCACGACTTCGACCGCGGGTTGCGCCGCACGGTGCAGTGGTACCTGGACAACCGTGCCTGGTGGGAGGGCATACGCAGCGCGCGCTACGCCGGGCAGCGGCTCGGGACGGCAGCATGAAGGGCATCCTGCTCGCCGGCGGCAGCGGCTCGCGGCTGCACCCGGTCACCCTCGCGGCCAGCAAGCAGTTGCTGCCGGTGTATGACAAGCCGATGGTCTATTATCCGCTGTCGGTGCTGATGCTCTCGGGCATCACCGAGATCATGATCATCTCGACCCCCGAGGATCTGCCGCAGTTCCGCCGGCTGCTGGGCACCGGGGAGCGGTTCGGCGTGCGCTTCACCTACGCCGAGCAGCCGAGGCCCGAGGGCCTGGCGCAGGCGTTCCATATCGGCGAGGAATGGATCGCCGGACAACCCTGCGCGCTCGCCTTGGGCGACAACCTGATCTTTGGCGACCACCTGAGCGTGCTGCTGCGCGCCGCCGTGGCCCGGCCGGAAGGCGCCACGGTGTTCGCCTACCAGGTGCGCGACCCCGAGCGGTATGGCGTCGTCTCGTTCGACAGCAGCGGACGGGCAATCGAGATCGTGGAAAAGCCTGCCGCGCCAAAGTCCAACTGGGCGGTGACCGGCCTGTATTTCTACGACCACCGGGTGGCCGAGCTGGCCCGGCGCGTGCGTCCGTCCGCGCGCAACGAGCTCGAGATCACCGACCTTAACCAGATGTACCTGGAGGAGGGGACGCTGCATGTGGAGCGGCTGGGCCGCGGCTGCGCGTGGCTGGACGCCGGGATGCCGGACAGCCTGCTGCAGGCGGCGA
Organism: Acetobacteraceae bacterium; assembly: GCA_965277495.1. Lineage (GTDB taxonomy): Bacteria > Pseudomonadota > Alphaproteobacteria > Acetobacterales > Acetobacteraceae > CAHJXG01. The sequence continues at coordinate 1,574,666 of OZ255824.1, forward strand.
CGTTCGTGCAGACCATCCAGAACCGCCAAGGCATGCTGGTCGGCTGTCCGGAGGAGGTCGCGTTCCGCATGGGCTACATCGATGCCGACATGCTGCGCGGCGCGGCGGGGCGGCTAAGCAAGACGGAGCTAGGGCGGCTGTTGTTGGAGCTTGCGGACGGATTGCATCCATGAAGGTCGAACGGCTGAGCATTCCCGACCTGATCCTGGTCACGCCACCGCGTTTCGGCGATGCGCGCGGGTTCTTTTCCGAGGTGTTCAATGCGGCCCGCTTCGCCGCGGCCGGAATCGGCATGGACTTCGTGCAGGACAACCAAAGCCTGTCGCAGGAACGCGGCGTGGTGCGCGGGCTGCATTGCCAGATCGCGCCGCATCCACAGGGGAAGCTGGTGCGCTGCATCAAGGGTGCTATCTGGGATGTGGCGGTGGATGCGCGGCGGGCCTCGCCGACGTTCGGCCAATGGGCGGCGGTGGAGCTTTCGGCGGAAAACTGGGCGCAGCTTTGGGTGCCGCCGGGGTTCCTGCACGGGTTCTGCACCCTAACCGAGGGCACGGAGGTCATCTACAAGGTGACCGATGTCTATGACCGGGAATCGGAGCGTGGGGTGATTTGGAACGACCCGGACCTCGCGCTGCCCTGGCCAGTTGCGGAGCCCGAGGCGGTGCTGTCCGACAAGGACCGCGTACTGCCGCGCTGGACGGACCTGCCTGCGCTGTTCTGACCGTTCGGGCGCCCCTGCCTGGCATCACGACGCGGGGCTACGGGCCGTCGGTCCCTCCCCCAGGGCGCGCTGGTCCCGTCGGGAGCCATGTTGGATCGGCGCCCTTCAACATCTCGCGCCTGCCCGATCTAGACACAGGCACCATGGCCAGCAGAGCGTCCGCAAGCGTGGAGAACGACAAGGCCAAGCCGACGGTATCCGTTATCACAACGGAATTCTCAGTTTGCCGCACCCTGAACGCCGGCGCCTTCGCGTTGGGGATGTAGACCTCGATAGTCTCCTCGGCGTCCTCATACCCCGGCGTTATGACGACCCGGTAGCCGCGCGGACGGATTTGCTCCGCCCAACGGCTGGCGATGAGGGCATCCCTGATCGAGAACGCACGGCCAGCCATCGATTACAAACGTCCTGTCCTGACATGGACCGCTGGCCGGCCCTCAACGGCCAGCACGGCCCCATTGCCGCAGCCGGGCGTTGCCGGCGAGGAGCACCGGGTCAGCGAGAATGGCCAGCCTCGGCCAACGGTGCCGTTGATCTCGGAGGTCAAGTTCCGCACGATCGGAGCCGCGACCAGCGCCAGGCCAAGTGCAACGGCTAGCTGCGCCAACGACCCGGCACCGGCCAAACCCAGCATGGCCCTAGGTGACCAGGCTCAGGCGCGGCAGCCCCAGCGCGTCATCCTCGGCCCGGATCACCTCGGGCAGCAGCATGCCCAGCGCGTCGAGGGTGCCGCTGCAGGCGCGGGTGAGCGGCAGGCGCATGTCGCCGTTGCACAAGCCGGTCATGCACAAGGCGGCCTTGACCGGAATGGGATTGCTTTCGAGGAATAGCGCGCGGTGCAGCGGCGCCAGCAGATCGCGGATGCGGGCGAACTCGATGAGGTCGACCTGGTCCCATGCCGCGTGCATCTCCGCGCACAGCGCCGGCGTCAGGTTGGCCGAAACCGAGATGCAGCCGTGCCCGCCCATGGCCCGGTAAGCCGGCGCGGTCGCGTCGTCGCCCGAGAACTGCAGCAGCCCGCCACCGCACAGCGCCCGCAGCCGCGTCGGCCGCGACAGGTCGCCCCCGGCATCCTTGATCGCCACCACCAGGCCGCTCTCGTGCAGGCGCGCGACGGTCTCGTCCGCGACCGCGACCCCAACGCGTCCGGGAACGTCGTAGAGGATGACCGGCAAATCGGCGGCGTGGGCCACTGCCCTGACGTGCGCCGCGATGCCCTCCTGCGTTGGCCGGGCGTAGGGTGGCGGCGCGCAAAGCACGGCGGCGGCCCCGGCGCGCGCCGCTGCGGCCGCCAGGACGGTCGCCGCCTCCGTCGCCGGCGCGCCGCAGCCTGCGATGACCGGCACCCGGTTCCCGGCGGCTTCCACCGCCACGGCGACGACCCGGGCGTGCTCGGCAGCCGAGAGGGACCCCGCCTCGCCGGTGCTGCCGCAGGCGACGAGGGCCGCCGTTCCCCCCCTGACCTGCCGTTCGCACAGGCTTGCCAGCGCGCCGCCGTCGACCTGCCCGTCCCGGAACGGCGTGACGAGCGCGGTCACGGAGCCGCCGATGTTCGCGAGGCCGCCCGATGGACGATGGCTCGCCCGGCGTCCCAGGTCGGAGATGCCGGGGATCAAGCGCATGCGAGCCGTCCGTGCAGCGGCAGTTCGGCGCGGATAAGGGTATCGCCAGAGAACTCCACCACCCGCATCGCGGTGAACCCATGCAGGAGCAGCAGGCGCCGGGCCAGTTGGGCCAAGGCGTCGCCCGGGTGCACGGCCAGGTGGATGGCAATGGTGCCAAGCGGCGTCAGAGCCCGGCGCGCGTGGGCGACCGCCTGTTCGAGGCATTCGGGCGAGGCGACATGCGGGATGATGGCGATATCGGCCGTGCCTGCCTGCGGACGGTCATTCAGCCGGGTGGCAGAAACGTCGGCGGTGCCCCGGCGCAGCAGGGCGCACAACAGTTCGAGGGTATGCGGGCCGATAAGGCTGATCCGGCTGTCCAGGCTAGGATCGGCGAGCGTCAGCAACGCGGCCTCGTCTGCGGTTGGCTGATGGGCGAGCCCGTCGTGCTCCAGCATTGGCGCCCGGGGTCCGACAGGGAGGTTGGCGTGTTGAAGCAAGGAAAAGCTCCTGCAAGAAGGTAGGATTCTGGAGTCGACGCCGGCTGGCCGAGTGAATCGGCCAAACCTTCCAGGCGGCTTGCAAACTGCGGCCGCGATGTAGGCGAAGGCCTGGCTAGTGCTGGAGTAAGATCTCCAAATCCCAAGTGTAATATGGATAATTATTGATAAAGATTCCATATCGAGAACAGGCAGATTTTATAAATGATCAACGCGCAACGTTGCCGTCATCCCTGCCAGCAATCCATGGTTTTATGCTAAATTTATTTCTGATACCGCCCGAATGCATATCGCCTTTACCTGAATTCGCGGTATCCAGGGATCGTGACCATACCATGCGAGAATGATATATGTTTGATATCTTGATTTTGGTTCTCGGCACGGGCGGCATCTTACTGATGGCGGCCTATGCCGCACTGTGCGAGCGGATCTAGCGCCGTGTTCGACCTTATCCTTGGCGGGGCAGTCTCGGCTGGTTTGCTGGTCTACCTGGTTTGGGCGCTGGTTCGCCCCGAAGACTTCTAGGAAATCCACATGACATTGATCGGCTGGGCGCAGATTGCGTTCGTGCTGGCGCTCGTGTTCGCGAGCGCCGTGCCGCTGGGCAGCTACATTGCCCGGGTGGTGCAAGGCGAGCGCACCTTCCTCTCCCCCGTGCTCGGGCCCATCGAGCGCGGCTTCTATGCGCTCGCTGGCGTCGATGCCCGGCGCGGCATGACCTGGAAGGCCTACGCGGTCGCCCTGATCGCGTTGCAGGCGGTGCATTTCGCGGTGCTGTATTTGATGTTGCGCTTCCAGGACCTGCTGCCGCTCAACCCGCAGGGCCAGGCCGGGCTGTCGCCAAAGCTCGCGTTCAACACCGCAATGTCGTTCGTCACCAACACCAACTGGCAGGCCTACGCCGGCGAGACCACGATGTCGTACGGCAGCCAGATGTGGGGGCTGACGGTGCACAACTTCCTCTCGGCCGCCACCGGCATCGCCGCCGCGGCCATGGTGGCGCGCGCGTTTTCGGGCGGCCTGCTGAAGGAACTCGGCAACTTCTGGGTCGACGTTACCCGCATCACCCTTTATGTGCTGCTGCCCATCGTAATCCTCTACACCGTGTTCCTGATCGTTTGCGGCGTGCCGCAGACGCTGGCCGGCTACCCGGACGCGCAGACGCTGGAGGGCGCCAAGCAGACCATCGCCCTCGGGCCGGTCGCGTTCCAGGAAGCGATCAAGATGCTGGGCACCAACGGCGGCGGCTTCTTCAACGCCAACTCCGCCCACCCGTTCGAGAACCCGACCGCGCTCACTAACGTGGTCGAAACCTGGTCCGAGATCGTCATCCCCTTCTCGCTGACGGTGATGTTCGGCGTGATCGTGCGCGACAAGCGGCAGGGTTTTGCGCTGTTCTGGACCATGGCCATCCTGATGGTCGCCTTCGTCATCTGCTGCTACGCCGCCGAGGGCGCCGGCAACCCGCTGCTGACCGCCGCCGGCATCGACCCCTCGATGGGCAACATGGAGGGCAAGGAGGTCCGCTTCGGCACCGCCGTGTCGTCGCTGTTCGCTGTCACCACCACCGCCACCTCGGACGGCGCCGTCATCGCGATGCATGACAGCTTCACCCCGCTCGGCGGCATGATCCCAATGTTCCTGATCCAGTTGGGCGAAATCGTGCCCGGCGGTGTCGGCTCCGGCCTATATGGGATCATCGTGTTCGCGTTGCTGGCGGTGTTCGTGGCCGGGCTGATGGTGGGGCGCACGCCGGAGTACCTGGGCAAGAAGGTGCAGTCGCGGGAGGTGAAGCTGGCGATGCTGGCGGTGCTCATTCTGCCGCTCTGCATCCTGGGCGGCACCGGGGCGTCCCTGGTGACCGAGAGCGGCGTCGCGTCGCTGTCCAACGCCGGGCCGCATGGCCTGAGCGAGATGCTGTATGCCTGGAGCAGCGCCACCGGCAACAACGGCAGCGCGTTCGCCGGCATCAGCGCCGATACGCCGCTGCTGGACTATGGGCTGGGCGTGGCGATGCTGCTCGGACGGTTCGCCTTCATGATCCCGGTGCTGGCCATCGCAGGGTCGCTCGCGGCCAAGCCCAAGCTGCCGGAGAGCGCCGGCACCTTCCCGACGCATGGGCCGCTGTTCATCGGCCTGCTGATCGGCGTCATCCTGATCCTGGGCGGCTTGCAGTTCCTGCCTGCGCTCAGCCTCGGCCCCTTGGCGGAGCATTTCGCGATGCTCGCCGGCAAGACCTTCTAAGGACGCCTCCAAATGGCACAGAATGCTGAAGCTATCGCGCTGTTCGACAGCGGGATCATCGCCCGGGCGGCGCGCGACGCCTTTGTCAAGCTCAATCCCGTCCAACTGATCCGCAACCCCGTCATCTTTGTCACCGAGGTGGTCTCGATCCTCGTGACCATATTGGCCATCCGCAATCTCGCGACCGGGCAGCCGGCCGGCTTTGCGCTCGCCATCGCTTTGTGGCTTTGGCTGACCGTATTGTTCGCGACGTTCGCCGAGGCGGTGGCCGAGGGCCGCGGACGCGCCCGGGCCGAGAGCCTGCGCCGCGCCCGCAGCGACACCATGGCCAAGCGCCTGACCGGGACCAACCGCGCGCAAACGACCAGCGTGCCCGCGCCCGACCTGCGCCGGGGCGACCTGGTGCTGGTCGAATCCGGCGACCTGGTGCCGTCCGACGGCGAGATCATCGAGGGCGTCGCCAGCGTCAACGAAAGCGCCATCACCGGCGAAAGCGCCCCGGTGATCCGCGAGGCCGGCGGCGACCGCAGCGCCGTCACCGGCGGCACCCAGGTGGTCAGCGACTGGCTGGTGGTGCGCATCACCGCCGACCCCGGAAACACCTTCATCGACCGCATGATCGCGCTCGTCGAAGGGGCGCAGCGCCGCAAGACGCCGAACGAGATCGCGCTCAACATCCTGCTGGCCGGCCTGACCATCATCTTCCTGATCGCGGTCGTGACCCTGGTGGGCCTGGCGAAATATTCCGGCACCGACCTCGGCGTGCCGGTGCTGGTGGCGCTGTTCGTGACCCTGATCCCCACCACGATCGGCGGCTTGCTGTCGGCCATCGGCATCGCCGGCATGGACCGGCTGATCCGCTTCAACGTGGTGGCCACCAGCGGGCGCGCGGTGGAGGCGGCGGGCGACGTGGACACGCTGCTGCTCGACAAGACCGGCACCATCACCTTCGGCAACCGCGCCGCCGCCAGCTTCTCGCCGGTGACGGGCGTAGACGAACGCGGCCTGGCCGACTCGGTGGTGCTCGCCTCGCTCGGCGACGACACGCCGGAAGGCCGGTCGATCCTGTCCTTCGCCCGCGACCGCTATGGCGTCGTGCACGAAACGCCGCCCGGCGCCACCGTGGTGCCGTTCAGCGCCAACACCCGGGTCAGCGGCCTCGACGCCGGCGGACGCTCCTGGCGCAAGGGCGCCGTGGACAGCGTGCTGGCGCTGACCGGAGGCGCAGCGCCCCAGGCGTTCACCCAGGCGGTGGACCGCATCGCCCGGTCCGGCGGCACCCCGCTCGCGGTTTCCGTCGATGGCCGGCTGCAGGGCGTGATCGAGCTGAAGGACATCGTGAAGCCCGGCATCCGCGAGCGCTTCGCGGCACTCCGCCAAATGGGCATCAAGACGGTGATGATCACCGGCGACAACAAGGTGACGGCCGCCGCCATCGCCACCGAGGCCGGGGTCGACGACTTCCTCGCCCAGGCCACGCCGCAGGACAAGCTGGACTACATACGCAAGGTCCAGTCCGAGGGCCGCCTGGTCGCCATGTGCGGCGACGGCACCAACGACGCGCCGGCCCTGGCCCAGGCCGACGTGGGCGTCGCGATGCAGACCGGCACCCAGGCCGCCCGCGAGGCCGGCAACATGGTCGACCTCGACAGCGATCCGACCAAGCTGATCGAGATCGTCGAGATCGGCAAGCAGTTGCTGATCACCCGCGGGTCCCTGACCACGTTCAGCATCGCCAACGACGTTTCGAAGTACTTCGCCATCCTGCCGGCGATCTTCGTCGCCACCTACCCGGAGCTGCAGACGCTGAACATCATGCGGCTGCACTCGCCGCAGAGCGCCATCCTGTCGGCGGTGATCTTCAACGCGCTGATCATCGTCGCCTTGGTGCCGCTGGCGTTGCGCGGGGTGAAGTTCACCCCGATCGGCGCGGCTGCGCTGCTCCGCCGCAACCTGCTGATCTATGGGCTGGGCGGCCTCGTGGCCCCGTTCATCGGCATCAAGGTGATCGACCTCATTCTCACTGCCTTGGGATTTGCGTGACATGCAGCATCTTCGCCCCGCGATCGTCCTGGTCGTGCTGTTCACCTTGCTGACCGGAGTGGGGTTTCCCTACGCGTTCGTGGCCGGCGCCCAAGCGGTGTTCCCCTTCCAAGCCGGCGGCAGCCTGATCGAGCAGGACGGCAAGGTGGTCGGCTCGGCCCTGATCGGCCAGTCGTTTGCGCAGGACAAGTATTTCCAGGGCCGGCCCAGCGCCACGACGGACACCGACCCGGCCGACAGCACCAAGACGGTGCCGGCGCCCTACAACGCCGGGAACTCCGGCGCATCGAACAGCGGCCCCACATCCAAGGCGTTGATCGACCGCGTGACGGCGGATGTGGAAAAGGCCGGCAGCAAGCCGGTGCCCGGCGACATGCTGACCACCTCGGCCTCCGGGCTCGATCCGCATATCTCGCCCGCGACCGCCGCCCGGCAGGTGGCCCGCGTCGCCGCCGCCCGGTCACTGCCGGAGGCCCGCGTGCAGGAGCTGCTGGCCGCGCATACCGAGGGCCGCCTGCTCGGCTTCATCGGCGAGCCCCGCGTCAACGTGCTGGCGCTCAACCTGGCGCTGGACGCGCAAGCGCCGGGTGCAAAGCCCGCCTCGTAGCCTAATGCCCACCGCGTAGTTTATTAATCAGGGCATGGAAGATAGCCGCCCCGATCCCGACGCGCTGATCGCCGCCGCCGCCCAGGAGGGGCGGGGGCGGCTCAAGGTGTTCCTGGGCGCGGCGCCGGGCGTCGGCAAGACGTTTGAGATGCTGGCCGCCGCCCGCCGCCAGCGGGAAAGCGGCGCGGACGTGCTGATTGGCGTGGTCGAGACGCATGGCCGCGCGGAAACCGAGGCGCAGATCGGCGGCCTGCCGATCCTGCCATACCGCTCGGTGCCCTATCGCGGCCAGATGCTGCAGGAATTCGACGTGGATGCGGCGCTCGCCCGCCGTCCGGGCCTGCTGCTGGTCGACGAACTCGCCCACACCAACGCGCCCGGCAGCCGCCACGCCAAGCGGTGGGAAGACGTGAACGAACTGCTCGACGCCGGCATCACCGTCTGGGCCACGCTGAACGTGCAGCACCTCGAAAGCCTGAACGAAGCCGTCGCGCGCATCACCGGCGTGCGGGTTTCCGAAACCCTGCCCGACCGCGTGCTGGAAGGCGCCAACGAGGTCGAGCTGGTCGACATCCCGCCGGCCGAGTTGCAGGCCCGGCTGCGGGAGGGCCGCATCTATCGCCCGGATGTCGCCGGACGCGCCCTGAACGGCTTCTTCAAGGGCGGCAACCTGGCGGCGCTGCGGGAGATCGCGCTGCGCCAGGTGGCGGCGCATGTCGACGAGGACGTGCGCGACTACATGCGCCGCAATGCCATCAGCGGCCCATGGCCGGCGAGCGACCGCGTGCTGGCGCTGGTGAGCGGCGATGCCAATGCGGTTGCGGTGGTGCGCCAGGCCAAGCGCCTGGCCGACGCGCTGCACGCGCCCTGGATCGTGGTGCATATCGAACGCAGCCGGCGTCCGACCGACGCCAGCGCCGCGCTCTCGCTCGCCGCACAGCTCGGCGCCGAGGTCGAGACGCGCGCCGGCCCCGACCTGGTCGCCATCGTGCTGGAGCTGGCCCAGCGCCGCAACGTGACGCAGATGGTGATCGGGCGGGGCCGCCCGTTGCTATGGCGGCGCATGCTGGGGCGCACGCTGTCGGCGCAGTTGCTGATGCGCGCGCCGGAGTTCGCGCTGCACTTCGTGCCGGCATCCGGCGCCGTCGCCAGCCGCCGGATGCCCCGCGTGCCGGAGGGCTGGCTGGCGTGGGGCGGCACGACCGCGCTGGTTGCGGCGATCACCGGCGCAGGTTTCCTGCTCGGCAGCCGTGTCCCGCCCGAGGCGGTCGGCATGATCTATTTGGCCGCGGTAGTCGCCGCCGCCAGCGCATTCGGCCTGCGGGTCGCGCTGTTCGCAGCGGCGCTGGGGTTCCTTGCCTGGGATTTCTTTTTCATCCCGCCGCTGTATTCCGTCACCATCAGCAACGCCCGCGACGGCATCGCGCTGGTGGTGTTCATCCTGGTGGCGGCGCTGACCGGCAGCCTGGCCAGCCGGGTGCGGGCGGAGGCGCAGGCCGGCCAGGCCCGCATCGAGGGATTGCGCCGCATCGCGGGCTTCAGCCGCAGCCTGGGCGAGCCCACGACCGAGCGCGAATTGCTGGCCGAGATCGCACGCCAGGCTGCCGGAGCCGCCGGGCGCGCCGTGGTCTTGACCGGGGAGGGCGTCGATCTCGCCATCCGCGCCGCCGAGCCGTCCGCCGATGCCGCGACGGTGCTGGACGACGGAAGCTGGGCGGCGGCGCGCTGGTGCAGCGAACGCCAGGAACCAACCGGGCGCGGCACCGCGACGCTGCCGTCCGCCGAATGGCGTTTCCTGCCGATGCGGACCGTGCGCGGGCTGCTGGGCGTGGTCGGTGTCAACATGGCGAGCGGGCGTTTCGACCCGACGTCCGCGCAGACGCTCGCCACCCTCGCCGACCAGGCCGCGGTTGCGCTGGAACGGGTGAAGCTCGCCAACGAGGCCGCCCGCAGCGCCGCGATGGAGGAAACGCAGAAGCTCCGCACCGCCTTGCTGAATTCGCTCAGCCACGACCTGCGCACGCCGCTGACCGGGATACGCGGCGCGGCGGAAACGCTCGGTTCGACCTGGGACCGCCTGACCCCCGCCACCCGCGCCGACCTGCTCGCCAGCATCAAGGAGGACACCGCCCGCATGACGCGGTTCCTGGCGAACATCATGGACCTGACCCGGCTGGAGAGCGGCCAGGTGTCGCCGCGCCTGTCCCCGGTGCAGGCGCTGGACGTGATTGACGCCGCCATCGCCCGCGTGCCGGACGCCGCCAACGTGCTGGTGAACGTGCCCACGGACCTGCCGGCGCTGCGTGCCGATCCGGCGCTGCTGGAGCAGGCGCTGGTCAACGTGCTCGACAACGCCGTCCGCTACGCGCCGCTCGGATCGGACGTGCGCATCCGTGGCAGCGCCGCCGCCGGACAGGTCAGCCTCGAGATCATCGACGAGGGCGTCGGCATCTCGGCCGAGGACCTGCCGCATGTCTTCGACAGCTTCTACCGCGCCCGGCGCGGCGACCGCACGGCGCCGGGCACCGGCCTCGGCCTCGCCATCGCCCGCGGCATGATGGAGGCGATGGGCGGCGCGATCGAGGCCATCAGCCCGCGTCCCGACGCGGCGCGGGACGGTTCGCCCGGAACCATCATCGTGCTGCGGCTCTCCGCCACTTCCATGCCGGCGCTCGCGCCCACATCTACGCAGGGCACCTCGGACACCACGGCTTGAATCCCACCCGCATCCTGGTCATCGACGACGAGCCGCAGATCCACCGCTTCCTGCGCCCCGCGCTGGAGGCATCGGGCTACGCCGTCGAGCGTGCCGACACCGCTGGGGACGGCCTGGCCCTGGCCCGCGCCCGCCCGCCCGCATTGATTTTGCTGGATCTCGGCCTGCCGGACATGGACGGCCAGGAGGCGCTGGTCCAGCTTCGCGCCTTCAGCCAGGTCCCCGTGCTGATCCTCTCCGCCCGAGACCAGGAGGCCGGGAAGGTCACGGCGCTCGACAACGGCGCCGACGACTACGTGGAGAAGCCGTTCGGCCTGGACGAGCTGCTGGCCCGCATCCGCGCGGCCCTGCGCCATGCCCATCCCGGCACCGTGGCCAGCGAGGTGTTCCGCGCCGATGGCCTGGTTGTGGACATGGCGCGCCGCGTCGTCACCGCGTCGGATGCGCCGGTCCAGCTCAGTCCGCGCGAATACAGCCTGCTGGCGCTGCTGGTGCGCCATTCCGGCAAGGTGCTGACCCACCGGCATTTGCTGAACGCCGTCTGGGGTCCGGCGCATGTCGAGGACGTGCAGTATCTCCGGGTCTATGTCGGCCACTTGCGGCAGAAGCTTGGCCCGTCCGCGGCGCGGTTGCTCACGACCGAGCCCGGCGTCGGCTACCGCCTGCTCGACCGTGCGCCGACGGAAGGCGCCGCTTGATCCCGGTCCTGGCGGCGCTTTTCGGCATCGCGATGCTGCTCATCGTCCTGCAGGACGCCTTCGAGGTCATGCTGCTGCCCCGGCGCGTGCAGCGCAGCCTGCGCTTCGTGCGGCTGTATTTCCGGGCAGCCTGGGCCGTCTGGTCGACCCTGGCGATCCGCCTGTCCACCGGCGCCCGGCGCGAGGGCTTCCTCGGCGTTTTCGGCGCGCTGTCCATGGTGCTGCTGTTTATGCTCTGGGCAGCCGGCCTGATCGTGGCCTTTGGCCTGATCGAGTGGACCCTGCAGCCCGCCGACGCCGCCTCGTCGGTTACCGAGCAGATCTACATGAGCGGCGTCACCTTCTTCACCCTCGGCTACGGCGACGTGGTGCCGCATTCGGGTTCCGCCCGCCTGGTCTCGGTGACGGAGGCCGGCACCGGCATCGGCTTCATCGCGGTCGTCATCGGCTATTTGCCCGTGCTGTATCAGCTATTTTCACGGCGGGAGGCGCATGTCATCCAGCTCGATGGCCGCGCCGGGTCGCCGCCCACCGCCGGCACCATGCTCGCCCGGCACGCGGAGACGGACGGCCTCGACAAGCTCGATGAACTGCTGCGCGAGTGGGAGGTGTGGGGGTCGGAACTGCTGGAGAGCCATCTGTCCTACCCCATGCTGGCGTATTACCGCAGCCAGCATGACAATCAGTCCTGGCTCGCCGCGTTGGCCTGCGTGATGGACACCTGCGCACTGGTGCTGGTCGGCGTCGAGGACATGCGTCCGCTGCAGGCGCGCATGACGTTCACCATGGCGCGGCAAGTTGTTGTAGAAATGGCACGGTCGTTTCATATCCAACCGTCCCGTTACGATGGCGGCAACCGGCTCGACAATGCAGCTTTCGCCCAGCTCATGTCGGTGCTCGAGCAGTCCGGCGTTGCCTGGTCCGGCGACCCGCAGGCCGAGGAAACGCTGGCGGCGCTGCGGGCCACCTATGAGCCGCTGCTGGACGGGCTGTGCCGCTATCTGCTGCTGCCTCTGCCCGGCTGGACCGCCGGCGACGATGACGCGGACCACTGGCAACGCGGCCCGCGCGGCCTGATCGCCAGCCACTTGATCGAGCAGCTTTCGAGCCGCGGCGGCGTGCCAAGGGGTGCTGAGACCGCGTCGGCGCCGTGGCGGAGGCTGCTGGACCGGCTCAGGGCGGATTGACGCAGCGTACAGACCCCTTCCATAACGACGGAGCCGACTGCTATGCAAAACGCTGCACATCTGGAGAGTCCGTTATGAACACTGCTGAACTCGCCGATCACATCGCCGCCGACAACAACTTGCAGAAGTCACAGGCCAAGAAGGTGGTCGAGGCGGTGTTCGCCGCGATCGTCGATGCGGCCAGCAAGGGCGAGGAAGTTTCGCTGCCGGGTTTCGGCAAGTTCAAGGTCGCCGCACGCGAGGCGCGTCAGGGCCGCAACCCGGCCACCGGAGCAGCGATCCAGATCGCCGCGTCTAAAAAGCTGGGCTTCACCCCGGCCAAGCAGGTCAAGGATGCGATGAACCCCGCAGCACCTGCCGGCAAGCCGGCTGCGAAAGCCGCCGCGAAGCCCAAGGCCAAAAAGGCCTAAACCTGCCTGCGCCGCGTCAGCGTGCGTCGTGGAAGATGATGCCCAGCGTGTGCCGATGGCCAGTGTGCAGCCGGCTGACGCCATGGCGCATCGCCACGCGATAGGTGCCGCGCGTGCCCGCCACCGGGCGCTGGTTCACCGCAAAGATCACCGCCTCGCCCTGTCGCAGGCCGACGACCTCGGCGCGGGACTGCATGCGCGGACGCTGCTCGGTCAACACGAACTCGCCACCGGTGAAGTCACCACCGGCGAAGTCGGGGCCGGGGCGGCTGAGCAGGATGGCGGCCTGCAGCGGGAAGTGCAGGTCGCCGTAAAGGTCCTGGTGCAGGCAGTTGTAGTCACCGGGTCCGTAGCGCAGCAGCAGCGGCGTGGGACGTTGTTGCCCGGCGGCATGGCAGCGCGCGACGAAGCCGGCGTGGTCGCTAGGAAAGCCGGCATCCAGGCCGAGCGCCGCGGCCCAGCGGTTGGCGACCTCCGCCAGGGCCGGATACAGCGCCGTGCGCAGGCCACCGACCAGTTCCGGCAAGGGATAGGCGTAGTACTTGTATTCGCCCTTGCCATAGCCGTGCCGGGCCATCACGACCCGGCTGCGAAACTCGTCCTCGGCGTCGTAGCCTTGGACCAGGGCGCCGCATTCCGCCGCCGTCAGCAGCGGTCCCGTCGTGGCGCAGCCGCGCTCGTCCAGCGCAGCGCCGATGCCGCGCCAATCGAGCGCGGCAATGCGGTCCGCCACCGGCGCCGCAATGCCGGCCCGCGCCAGCATCACGTCCGCTCCCGCGCCAGCAGCGCCCGCTTGCGCTCGACGCCCCAGCGGTAGCCCGCGAGCGCGCCGGTCGCGGACACCACGCGATGGCATGGCACGGCGACCGCCAGCGCGTTGGCCGCACATGCGCCCGCCACTGCCCGCACCGCCGCAGGCTTGCCGAGCCGTGCGGCGACGGCGGCATAGCTCAGGGTCTCGCCCGGCGGAGTGGCCCGCAGCGCCTCCCAGACCTGGCGCTGGAACGCCGTGCCGCGAATGTCGAGCGGCAGCGCCAACGCGGCGCTGGCGCCGGGGCGCTCGACGAAGGCGATCACTTGGGCGACCCAACCGGCGAACTCCGGCTCCGCATCGCGCAGCGTGGCTCTGGGAAAGCGCCCTTGCAGGTCCGCCAGCAATGCGGGCGCGTCGTCCCCGAGCAGAATCGCGCAGACGCCCCGCCCGGTCGCCGCGACCAGGATGCAGCCCAGCGTGCATTGCCCGACGGCAAAGCGGATCGTCTCGCCCGGGCCGCCCTCGCGATAGCGCGACGCGGTCATGCCCAGCATGGCGTCCGCCGCCTCGTAAAACCGTCCGGACGAGTTGAACCCGGCGTCGTAGATCGTCTGCGTGACGCCCGCGCCGGCAGCAAGCCCGGCCTGCACCCGCGCCTGGCGGTGCGCCGCGCCGAATGCCTTTGGCGTCACGCCGGCAATCCGGCGGAATATGCGATGGAAGTGGTGCGGGCTGATGCCGGCTGCCGCCGCCAGGGTCGCGAGCGACGGCTCGGTTTCGGCAGCTTCGATCGTGCGGCAGGCGGCGGCGACCAACGCGGCCTCGCGCTCGGCCCGTGGCGGCAAATGCGGCTGGCAGCGCATGCAGGGGCGAAAGCCGGCGCGCTCGGCATCCTGCCGGGTGGCATGGAATGCGATGTTGTGGCGCAATGCGGGGCGCGCAACGCAAGACGGGTGGCAATACACGCCCGTCGTCGCAACGGAATACAGGAACATGCCGTCGGCCCCAGGGTCACGCCGGCGCACGGCGGCGAGCCGGGCCGGGTCATCCCCAAAGCTTGTCGGGGCGGTCATGTCAGTCAGTGCGTCCAACATCATGCGGACCTCCATCTGCGGGTGCCGGCCGGATGCCGCGCCCTGTCCCATCGAATGTGACGGGTTGGATGGGCCGCCGCACTCCGCCGCTTGCTCCGGTATTCGGATTGGCCGGGGGGTTAGAACGGGTTCTTTACCGACCCGCGCGGCTTCGGCGGCGGGATGGCGTCGGGCAGGGCCGCATCGGCCTCCAAGGCCTGGACCACGGACGCCAGCACGGCCTGCAGCCGCTGCGCCAGCGCCAGCCCGGCCTTGTCCCGCGTCAGGTCGAGGCTGCCATAGCAGGCGATGCGGTCGCGCCCGTTCTCCAGCTTGAGGTCGCCGACCTCGATGGCGGCGCTATCGTCGGCAAATGGCTTCATGTCCGGCATCAGCGGCTCCTGTGGCTGCGGCGTGGCCAGTCCCCGGTGTAGCCGTTTTGCCTCTCCCCGGTGTAGTCGTTTCGCCGGTCCCCGGCATAGCCATGCGGCGTCGGCGTCGGCAACCGCATGATGGCGTTGCGGGCGCGCGGCGGCAGGACCGGGAAAACGTCCATGCCGGTCAGGTCGGCCAACTGCGCCATGCTGACCGCCTGCCACGTCGCGTCATCGGTGTTTTCGGTCACATAGGCGGCCGCGGCGCGGCGGCGCGGGTCGTAAACCGCCTTGAACACATAGGTGGGCACGACGACGTGGCCCACCGTCGCCAACTGGTCGCCCTTGAAGATCGGCCCGGTCACGACGTAAACCTCGCCGCGGCGCACGGCCATGGTGCGCACGGCGCTCTCGATCCCCTCCCAAAGGCCACGGTTCAGGCGCGGGGCCTGCGGGATCATGTTGGCCAGGCTGAAGCTCTGCTGCTGTGAGGCAGGGTCGGGCATGTCGCCGCTCGGGGACATATGGCCACGGTCGAAGCCGCTGCGGGCATAGTCGGCGAGTTCGGCCCGTTCGCCGGGCGGCAGGTCGGGCTCGGCATGGAACTCGCTTTCGCGCGCCATGCTGCGGGCGGCGTCGATGCGGTCCGTGGTCAGGTGCTCGGCCGAATACAGCGGCGTGCGCGTGAGCGCCGAGTGCAGCACGGCGAAGGCGTCGAAACACAAGGCGCGCGTTCCCGCCTCCAGGCGCGGGTTGAGCAGGTTTGGCGCCTGCCCGCCGGCGAAATCCTGCGGGCACTGGGTCGGCGCAGCGGCGGCGGCACAGCCCTGGACCAGCAGGACCGCGGCCCAAACGACGGCACGTGTCATTGTATTCAAAGCGGCGTTCCTGATCCCAACTCGGCGAAGCACGCCTGCTTGTAGCGGGCCATGCGCTGCCCTGTCGCGGCCCGGCGTCACCTGCGCTATCGTGTTTGCGTGAGCACCCCTGCCCTTCCCCCGGCCGACCTCGCCATCGATGGCCATATCGCGACCCTGACCATGCAGGACCCGGCCAAGCGCAACGCGCTCGGCGGCGCCATGCTGGAAGCGCTTACGGGCGCGTTCCGCAGCATCGAAGGCCAGGATATCCGGGCGGTGGTGCTGCGGGCCCGTCCGGACGACCGGGTGTGGTGCGCCGGGTTCGACATCGGCGAGCTCAGGCCCGATTTCGACCCGTTGGCGCAGGATGGCCCGTTGCAGGCACTGTTCCGCTGCGTGGCGGAGTGCCGGGCGCCCGTCATCGCCATGCTGCACGGATCCGCCTGGGGCGGCGGCACCGACCTCGCCTTGCGCTGCGACATCGCGGTGGCTGACCCGACCTGCAGCCTGGCGTTCACCCCGGCGCGCCTCGGCCTTCCCTATGACGCCGACGGGCTGCTGAATGTGCTGCTGCGCGGCGGGATGCACGTCGCCATGGAGATGTTCAGCACCGCCGACCCGGTCTCGGCGGAGCGCGCGTCGGCGTTGCGGCTGCTGAACCACTTGGTCCCGGAGGCGGAGCTGGAAGCGTTCACCTACGCCCTCGCTGGCCGTATCGCGGCCAATGCGCCGCTGTCGGTCGCCAGCGCCAAGCAGCAACTGCGCGCACTGGGCCAGGCCATGCCGCTGCCGTCCGCCTTGGCGCAGCGCCTGCAGGAGGGCCGGCGCAAGGCGATGCAAAGCGGCGACTACCGCGACGGCTTGGCCGCGTTCCATGCGCGCCGTGCGCCGGTGTTCAAGGGCCAGTAATCTTATTTTGTGGGGCGCTGCTTGATGATGAAGCGCCACACGTCGTCCAGCACGGGTGCCCGCCCGCTGAATAGCGGCGCGAAGGCGGTGATGATGCCGACATGGCCGAGGCCCGGGTAGATCCGGCTTTGCACCGCGCCGCCCGCCGCCGCCACGCGGGCCGCGAGCGACCGGGTGTTGGCAGGCCGCACCGTGGTGTCGGCGTCCCCGGCCAGCAGGAGCAGCGGCGGGTTGCGTCCGTCGACATAGGTGACGGGCTGGCTCGCCGGGCCGTCGTCGACGGGCGCGAACACCGGCAGGATGTCGGGATCGGTCATCGGCAGGAAGTCATATGGCCCGGCCAGCCCCGCCACCCCAGCGACCTGCGCGCGGTCCAGTCCGGCGCGGGCCAGCCAGCGCGGGTCGACGGCCAGCATCGCCGCATTGTACGCCCCGGCGGAGTGGCCGACGATGAACAGCCAATGCGGGTCGGCACCGAACTCGGCCGCATGGGCGACGGCCCAGGCGACGGCGTGCGCGTTGTCGTCGAGGAAATCGGGGAACGCGGCCTCGGGATACAGGCGGTAATCCGGCACCACCACCACGGCGCCGCGTGCCGCGAGCGGCAGGGCCACGAACGCATAAATGCCCCGGTCGCCAGTGCGCCAGTTCCCGCCATAAAGGAAGACAATGAGTGGATGCGGCCCCGCCAGCTCCTTGTTCCGATACACGTCGAGCCGTCGCCGCGGTCCGTCCCCGTATGCGATGCCACGGTCGACGGAAACGCCGTCCGCCGGGACCGTGGCATTCAGGATGGCAGCCGGGGAGCAGCCGGCGAGCACGGCGGCGCACAGGGCTAGGATGATGGGAATGGCGCGGGGCATGAGCCGCTAACCCCAGGGTTCCAGCTAAGTTCCTGTCCGCGCCCCAACCTCCGGCGCAACGAGGCACCGGACCCCGGTCGTTTTAGGAAAGACCTGAAAGAGTCATGCACTCCGTCAATATGATTGACCGGGCGAAGGACTTGGGAGCAATTCAATTATAAGTAGATGAGAGGCAATCGACATGCCGCCCGCGATGCGTGAACCAGCGCTGTTTTCGCCGTTGCGCATCGACGCGGGCGACCTGCTGATCCTGCAGCGCTCCGGCCTGTTCGAGGTAAAGTGGTTCCTAGACCGCAATGACGACCTGGCCGACGCCGGGATAGACACGCTAGCACATTATTCCCGCTATGGATGGCGCGAGGGCCGCTGGCCCAACGCATACTTCGATCCCGCCTGGTACCTGAGCCGCAACCGCGACGTGCGCGAGAACGGGCTGGAACCGCTGCTGCATTATATCGAGCACGGCGAACGCGAGGGCCGCCAGCCCGTCGAGTGGTTCGATCCCGAATGGTATCGCAACGCCAACTCCGTCCCGGCCGGGCAGCTCAGCCTGGCGCATTTCCTGGCGCATCGGTGCGGCGGGCTCGTCAGCCCCATTCCAGAATTCGACCCGGCCTTCTACCTCGATCATTCCCCGGACGTGCGCACGGCCCGCATGGACCCGTTCGAACACTACAGGGTGCGGGGCGCTCTCGAGAACCGGCAGCCGATGGCGGGCTTCGACGGCTCGTTCTACCGCGAGCGCTATTTGCGCGACTTGCCCGATGCCAACCCGATCCTGCACTACCGCCAGCATCGCCATGAGCCCGGCAACTTCATCGCCCGGCCCGCCGCCGAAAGCGACATCCCGTCCGAGGTGCGGCGCAACGCGCAGCCGGGGCCGCTGTTCGAGGAGGTGCAGCCGCTGCCGCCGGACGCCGTCCCGCTTGCGAAGGTGCTGGCGTTCTATTTGCCGCAGTTCCATGCGGTGCCGGAAAACGACGCCTGGTGGGGCAAGGGCTTCACCGAGTGGACCAATGTCGCCCGCGGCCTGCCCCGGTTCGCCGGGCACTACCAGCCGCGCATCCCGCGTGACCTCGGCCATTACAGGCTGCACGGCACCGAGACGCTGCGGCAACAGGCGGAACTGGCGCGCGGCGCCGGCGTGCACGGGTTCGTCTTCTACTTTTACTGGTTCAACGGACGCCGGCTGCTGGATGGGCCGCTCGACGCCCTGCTCGACGACCCGTCGGTCAACCTGCCGTTCTGCCTGATGTGGGCGAACGAGAACTGGACCCGCCGTTGGGACGGTTCGGAGAACGAGGTGCTGATCTCGCAGGATTACCGCCGGGCCGATGAGCCGGCGCTGGTCGCCGAGCTGCTGCGCCACTTCCAGGATGCGCGCTACATCCGGCTCGGCGGGCGTCCGGTGCTGATGGTGTATCGCGCGGGGCTGATCCCAGCGGCCGCCGCCGCCGTGGACCGGTGGCGCGCCCTGTTCCGCGCACACGGCGAGGACCCGCTGTTCATCATGGCGCAGAGCTTCGACGACCGCGATCCGCGCGCTTCCGGCATGGACGCTGCGGTGGAGTTCCCGCCGCACAAGCTGACGGACAACCTGGAGTCGCTGAAGCCGGGGTTGCGCATGCTGGACCATGCGGCGACGGCGCGGGTGCTGTCCTACGATGCTGTCGCGGCGGCGACGGACCTGGCGCCCGCGCCCTATCCGCTGATCCGCACGGCAATGCCGAGCTGGGACAACGACGCCCGGCGGCAAGGCGCTGGGATGGTGCTGCATGGATCGACGCCGGCCGCCTACCAGGCATGGCTCGCCCGGCTGATCACCGCCGCGGTGGCGCAGCCCATCGAGGGCGAGGCGGTCGTATGCGTGAATGCCTGGAACGAGTGGGCGGAGGGCGCATACCTCGAGCCGGACATGCATTTCGGCGCGGCCTATTTGAACGCGACCGGGCGCGCCGTGGCCGGGGTCGCGGTCGAGCATCGACGCCGCCCGCTGCTGCTGGTCGGGCACGATGCCTTCCCTTCGGGCGCCCAGATGCTGCTGCTGAACCTTGGGCGCCATTTGCGCGACGTGCGCGGCATGGATGTCGAGTTCCTGCTGCTGGGCGGCGGCGCGCTGGCGGCGGATTACCGGGCGGTGGGGCCGACCACCATCCTGACCGGGCTGCAGGAGCTGCCCCGGCATGCCCAGGCGGCCATGGCGCGGGGATGCGGCCGCGCCATTGTGAACACCTCCGCCTCCGCCTGCGCATGCGACGAACTGGTGCGCGCCGGCATCGCCTGCACGCTGCTGGTCCATGAACTGCCGCGCCTGTTGCGGGAGCGTGGATTGGTGGACATGGCCGGACGCGGGGCGGCGGTGGCGGAGCATGTGGTGTTCGCAGCCCCCTATATCCGGGACCGGTTCCACGAGCTGGCAGCGGTGCCGCCGGGGCGCGCGTCCGTGCTGCCGCAGGGCATCTATCGCCCGGTGAACGTGCCGCCGGCCACCGCGTCGGCGCTGCGGGAGCGGCTGGGGCTGCCGGAGGGCGCGTTGCTCGCGATGGGCATGGGCTATGCCGACCTGCGCAAGGGGTTCGACCTGTTCCTGCAGGTGTGGCGGCTGGCCCGGGCGGCCGACCCCGCGATCCACCTGCTCTGGGCCGGCGACATCGACCCGCACGTGCTGGCCTATTTGGGCGCCGAGATGGCTGCGGCTGAGACCACCGGCACGTTCCACCATATACCCTACGGCCCCGATGCCGCGGACTACATTGCCTGTGCCGACGTGTTCCTGCTGACCTCGCGGGAGGACCCGTTTCCGAGCGTGGTGCTGGAGGCGATTTCCGCCGGCGTGCCCTGCGTCGCGTTCGAGGAAAGCGGCGGCGTGCCCGACCTGTTGCGGGAATACGGCGCCGGCTGTTCCGTGCCGCTTGGCGACGCGGCCGAGATGGTGCGGCAGATGCGCGCCCTCATGCTGCAGACCCGGCCCGACGACCGCGAGCGCCTGGCCCAAACCGCCCGCCGGCACTTCGGCTGGGACGCCTATGCCGACGCGCTGCTGCGGCTGGCCGATCCTGGCGCGCTGCAGGTCTCGGCCGTGGTGCCGAACTATAATTATGGCCGCTACTTGGCCGGGCGTTTGGGCAGCCTGTTCGCGCAGACCTATCCGGTCTCAGAGATCGTGGTGTTGGACGACGCCTCGACCGACGACAGCGCGGCGGTGGTGCGCGACGCCGCCGCATCCGCCGGGCGCAGCGTGCGCTGGGTGCCGAGCGGCAGCAACTCCGGCTCGGTATTCAAGCAGTGGCGCCGGGCAGCGGATATGGCGCGGGGCGAGTGGCTCTGGATCGCCGAGGCCGACGACCAGGCGGATCCGGAGTTCCTCGCGTCATTGTGCCGGGCGCTTGCGGGCGCGCCGGACGCGGTCCTGGCGTTCAGCGACAGCCGGGCGGTCGATGCCGGCGGCGCGGCGCTATGGCCGGACCACCAGGGCTATTATGCCCGCGCCGGCGCGCCGATGCTGGGTCAGGATGGCGTGTTCCCCGCGTCCGATTTCCTGCGCGAGTGCCTGTCGGTCCGCAACCTGATCCTCAATGCCAGCGCCGTCGTCTGGCGGCGGTCTGCACTGCAGCAGGCGTTGCGGCGATGCAGCGCGGACCTTGCGGATTTCACCATGGCGGGAGACTGGCGCATCTATGCGGAGGCGCTGTCCCAAGGCGGCAGCGTCGCCTACGTCGCCCGCCCGCTCAACACGCACCGGCGCCATGCGGCGAGCGTAACGCACCAACTGCCGATCGCCCGGCATCTCAATGAGGTCGGGCGGATGCACCGTCACATGAAGTCGGTGCTTGGGACGGACCCGGCCCTGGTGCGCGGGCAGCGCCAGGCGATGGTGGAGGCGCGGACGGCACTGCGCCAAGCGGCCGCGGCGCCGGCCATATGAGCGGACCCGCATCGGCGCGCCCGGCAGCGTTGCGCTAAGCAAGGCCCTTCGGCCGCCGGTCGACGACCCGGCGCGCCTTGCCAAGGCTCCGCTCGATGCCGCCCGGCGGCAGCAGCTCGACCCGCGCGGTCACGCCGATGCGCTCCTTCACGGCCTGCGCCAGGGCCGGGGCCACGTCGTCCACGCCGAGCCAATCCGGCCGCGCCTCGACCCGGACCAGCATCTCGTCCATGCGGCCCACCCGGGTCAGCTCGATCTGGTAGTGGCCGGACAGCTCCTCCCGTTCCAGCACCAGCTCCTCGATCTGCGTCGGGAACACGTTGACGCCGCGCACGATCATCATGTCGTCGCTGCGGCCCGTGACCTTCTGCATGCGGCGCATGCTGCGGGCAGTGCCGGGCAGCAGGCGCGTCAGGTCGCGGGTGCGGTAGCGGATGACCGGCATGGCCTGCTTGGTGAGCGAGGTGAACACGAGCTCGCCGGGTTCGCCGTCCGGCAGCACGGCGCCGGTTTCGGGGTCGACGATCTCGGGGTAGAAATGGTCCTCCCAGACATGCAGGCCGTCCTTGGTCTCGACGCACTCGCTGGCGATGCCGGGGCCCATGACTTCCGACAGGCCGTAGATGTCGACCGCGTGCATGTCGAAGGCCTGCTCGATTTCGCCCCGCATGGCGTTGGTCCAGGGTTCGGCGCCGAAGATGCCGGCCTGCAGCGACGTGCCGCGCGGGTCCACCCCGGCGGCGCGGAAGCCATCGAGGATGGCGAGCATGTAGCTCGGCGTGACCATGATGAGGTCGGGGGCGAAATCCTGGATCAGTTGCACCTGACGCTCGGTTTGGCCGCCGCCCATGGGGATGACGGCGCAGCCCAGCCGTTCGGCGCCGTAATGCGCGCCGAGGCCGCCGGTGAACAGGCCGTAGCCATAGGCGACGTGGACCCGCATGCCGGGCCGCCCGCCGCCGGCGCGGATCGACCGGGCCATGACGTCGGCCCAGACGTCGAGGTCGGCCTTGGTGTAGCCGACGACGGTGGGCTTGCCGGTCGTGCCGCTGCTGGCGTGGATGCGGGCGATGCGGTCACGCGGCACGGCGAACATGCCGAACGGGTAGTTGGCGCGCAGGTCCGCCTTGGTGGTGAACGGGAACCGCGCCAGGTCGGCCATATCGCGGAAGTCGTCGGGATGCACGCCGGCAGCGTCGAATGCGGCGCGGTAGTGCGGCACGTTGGCATAGGCGTGGCGCAGGGTGGCGGCCATGCGGGTGCGCTGCAAGGCCGTGATCTCGTCCCGGGACGCCGTCTCGATCGGGTCGAGGTCGCCGGGCCGCGGGGAGAGGTCAGCCAGCATCGGGGGCCTCGATCATTTCTGCGCCGGCGGCGCGGACATTCGTGCGCCGGTGGTGCGCGAGTGGCCGCGGAATTCCGCGACAACCTCGCGCCCGACGGTGACCCGCACGTCGTAGATGCCGCTGCGTCCGGCACGGTAGCGTTCGGCAGCGGTGGCGACCATGCGCTCGCCGAGGCGGACAGGCTGGATGAAGCTGATGCTGCATTGGCTCGCGACCGTCACGGCGCCATCAGTGTTACAGGCGAATGCGAAGGCGCTGTCGGCCAGGGTGAAGATGAAGCCGCCGTGGCACATGCCGTGGCCGTTCACCATGCGCGGCTCGACCGGCATCGACAGGCGGGCGAGGCCGGGCGCGATGTGCTCGACGACCATGTTCAGGCCTTGGCTGGCGTGGTCGGCCCGCCACATGGCGTCGGCGCAGGCCTGGGCCGTTTCCAGGTCGGTCATGTCTCCCGCGGGCCGAACTGCGCCGGGCGCTTCTCGAGGAACGCCTGCGTGCCCTCACGGAAATCGGCCGATGCGCCGCAGGCCCGCTGCAGGTCGCGCTCGAGGTCGAGCTGCTGATCGAGCGTGTTGCCCCCGGCGGCGTGCAACGCGCGCTTGATGAGGGCGATCGCCTGGGCGGGCTGGGTGGCCAGGTGCGCGGCGAGGCGTTCGGCCTCCGGCAGCAGGTCGTCGTCGGGCACGGTGCGCCAAATCAGGCCCCAAGCCTCGGCCTGCGTCGCGCTGACGGGTTCGCCGAGCAGCGCCATTCCCCGGGCACGGGCGTCGCCGGCCAGGCGGGGAAGCGCATAGGTGCCGCCGGCGTCGGGGACCAGGCCGATGCGGACGAACGACTGGATGAACCGGGCCGACTGCGCCGCGAGCACGATGTCGCAGGCCAAGGCCAGGTTGGCGC
This sequence comes from Acetobacteraceae bacterium, assembly GCA_965277495.1. Taxonomy (GTDB): domain Bacteria; phylum Pseudomonadota; class Alphaproteobacteria; order Acetobacterales; family Acetobacteraceae; genus CAHJXG01. The sequence continues at coordinate 1,598,397 of OZ255824.1, forward strand.
CGGCCCCGGCGGCCACCCCATGCACCGCGCATAGCACCGGCAGCGGCGATGCGCGTATGGCGCGGATCAGCGGATTGAACCGCTGTTCCAGCGTGTCGCCGAGGTCCAGGCCCGGCTTGACCTCGCTCAGGTCCTGCCCGGCGCAGAAGCCGCGTCCGGCGCCGTGCAGCAGCACCGCCCGGGTTGCAGGATCGGCCTCCGCCTGCCGCAGCGCCGCTTTCAGGGCCATCGTCATCGGCGCGGTGAATGCGTTCAAGCGGTCCGGGCGGTTGAGGGTCAGCACCATCACGCCGCCCCGTTGCGCGATCAACAGGCTGTCGTCCATCCTGGCCTCCACTCCCCAAGGCACGATGCCCGGCAGAGTGGCCAAGTCAAGCCACGCGGCGCGGCGACTCCTCGATCACTTCGCCCAGGCGCTTGCTCAAGAACCGCGTGACCGCCAGTTCCTGCGGCGACAACCCGCCCGCGTCATGCTCCAGCACCGCGTCCGCGCGGGCCTTCAACCCCTCCGCCAGGCTGCCATCCAAGTAGCCCTCGAACACGGCCGGGTGGATATAGCACTTGCGGCAGATCGCCGGGGTGTTGCCGAGCCGCTTGGCGACGCTTTCCACCGCCTCGACCAGGGTGCGCTTGGCCTTGGTTTTCGTATCGTGCACCTCGGCTACGGCCAGGGCTTCGGCGGCGAGGTTGGTCGCGGCCCAGGTGCGGAAATCCTTCGCAGTGACCTCCTCGCCCGAAATCTCCTGCAAATACTCGTTCACGTCGTCGGAACCGATGCCATGCGTCTCGCCGTCCTGGTCCACGAACTGGAACAGGTCCTGTCCCGGCAGGTCGCGGCAGCGCTCCACGACCTTGGCGAGCCGGCGGTCCTGCAAGTCGATATGATGCTCGACGCCGTGCTTGCCGCGGAAGTCGAAGGTAAGATGGCCGCCCTTCACCCGCGCGTGCCGATTGCGCAGCGTCGTCAGGCCGAAGCTCTGGTTGGTCTTGGCGTACTCCTCGTTACCGACCCGCATCATGGTCTTTTCCAGCAGCGCCACGATGGCGGCCAGCACCTTGCGCTTGGGCAGGCCGTGCAGCGCGAGGTCCTGACGCACCTGCGCGCGTATCGTCGGCAGCACGCGGCCAAAGGTGAGCATCTTGCCATACTTCGCCTCGTCCCGGACCTCGCGCCAGCGGGCGTGGTAGCGATATTGCTTGCGCCCGCGCGCGTCCCGGCCCACCGCCTGCAGGTGCCCACGCGGGTCGCGGCAGATCCATACGTCGGTATAGGCTGGCGGAATGGCGAGCTTGCGGATGCGGTCGAGCGTGCGGTCGTCGGTGATGAGGCTGCCGTCTGCGTCATGAAAAACGAACCCGTCGCCGTCCCGCGTGCGGCGTATGCCGGGCCGTTTGTCCGAGACGTAGTGGAGCCGGGCGGCGCGGGCGGCGGCCACGGGGTCGCTCAGGCTGGCGTCAACGGGTTCGGCGTCGTTCGGCATGGGCACAACCTCGCTCGCCCAGTGGAACGACCGGGCCGGGGAAGCAACACAAGCAGGCGCTGCGAGTTTCCCAAGTGGGTCCATATGCCGAGGTGACAACCCATGGTTCAACCCGGCATCGCACCCTACATTGCCGACACCACAAGGAAGGTCCAGGGATGCAGGCGAGTGCGGGGCGGAGCTTAGTTCAACAAGCCATCGCGAGTGGGGACCGTCCGACCCTCCTCTGTTTTTCGCACCTCCGCTGGGGTTTCGTGTTCCAGCGTCCGCAGCATTTGCTGACCCGTGCGGCGCGGACCATGCGCGTGCTGTATTGGGAGGAGCCGTTTTGGACCGATGGCGCCCCGCCCAGCGTCGAAACGCACATGGCGGACGAGGGCGTCATGGTCGTCCAGCCGCACATTCCCGGTGGCTGCGACCCCGCCCAGGCGCAGCGCGAACTGCTCGATGCATTCATCCGCGACCGGGGCGCCGCGGATCCCTTGCTGTGGTACTACACGCCTCAAGCGCTCGAGTTCTCGGACCATCTGCGGGGACGCGCCACGGTCTATGACTGCATGGACGAGTTGGCGGCGTTTGCAGGCGCCGATCCCAGCTTGCCGGAGCATGAGCGGAGGCTGATGCAGCGCGCGGACCTCGTTTTCACCGGCGGCCACAGCCTCTATGAGGCGAAGCGACACCTCCACGGCAGCGTGCATGCCTTCCAGAGCGGTGTCGACGCCGCCCATTTCATGCCGGCCCGGCACGGCCTGGCCGACCCGGCAGACCAGTCCAGCATCCCGCGCCCACGCGTGGGGTTCTACGGCGTGCTGGACGAGCGGCTGGACCGCGGCCTGCTCGCCGCCCTGGCCGACCTGCGGCCCGGCGTGCAATTCGTGCTGGTCGGCCCCATCGCAAAGCTCGACTTCGACGAGCTGCCCCAGCGCGGCAACGTGCATTACCTCGGCCCCAAGGACTATGACGAACTGCCGGCCTATGCGGCCAACTGGCAGGCGGCGATGATGCCGTTCGCCATCAACGCGGCGACCCGGTTCATCAGCCCGACCAAGACTCCGGAATACCTCGCCGCCGGCCTGCCCGTCGTATCGACGCCGATCGCAGACGTAATTCGGCAATACGGCCAGGTTCCGGGCGTGCAGGCCGCCGCCACGCCGGAAGGCTTTGCGGACTGCATCGACCAGGCGCTGATGCAGGCGCAGCGTCCAGAGGCATGGCGGCCAGGAGCGGATGCCGTATTGGGCGGCATGTCATGGGACAGCATCTGGGAAAAGATGGCGGCGATGATCGCTGGGGTGTGCGGCGCCCGGCGTACCTGCGCGGCTGTGAATGGCGCAACAGGCGCAGACGGCAAGTATGACTACCTGATCGCCGCCGCCGGGTTTGCCGAAGCGGTGCTGGCGGAGCGTTAGGCGGCGCACGCCATGGTGAGCAGGGCCGGACCCTTCCGTCTGATTTTCACCACTAGCCCCGCCCCACGAACGGCATCTGCGTCGCCATCACCGTCACGAACTGGATGTTGGCATCGGGCGGCAGGCTGGCCATGTGCACCACCATCTCCGCCACGTGCCGCACGTCCATGCGCGGCTCGGCCATCATCGTCCCGTTCGCCTGCGGCACGCCGGCCTTCATGCGCTCGGTCATTTCGGTCGCGGCATTGCCGATATCGATCTGGCTGCAGGCGATGTTGAACGGGCGCCCATCCAGCGACAGCGACTTGGTCAGCCCGGTGATCGCGTGCTTGGTCGAGGTATAGGCAACCGAGCCCGGGCGCGGCGCGTAGGCGGAGATGGATCCATTGTTGATGATCCGGCCGCCGCCCGGCACCTGCCGCCGCATCATTGCGAATGCGTTGCGGGCGCACAGGAACGATCCCGTCAGGTTGACGCCGACGACGGCCATCCACTGCTCGACCGAGAGCTCATCGATCGTCTTGGCCGGGGTGCCCATGCCGGCGTTGTTGAACAGCAGGTCGAGCCGTCCGTGTTCCCGCTCCACCGCAGCGAAGGCGGCATCGACCTCGGCGGGCTGCGACACGTCGGTTTGCAGCACCATCGACCGGCCCGCCTCCCCGGACGCGGCCGTCGCCTCGAGCGCGTCAGCCCGGCGGCCCAACAACGCCACCGTCCAGCCGGCCTGCATCAACGCCACCGCCGAGGCCCGGCCCACGCCGCTGCCGGCCCCGGTCACGAGGGCAATCTTTTGTGTCATGGCGGACGCTTCCCGTTCTGGTTCACCCTAGGCTCGCATAGCGCGATGGACCCGGCCATATCACATGTTCGATTGATGCCAGCCCGCATGTGCAGTGATGGCGTGTTCCCGCATTCGATGTGCGCTAAGCCAAGCGGAAGCGGGCGGATACGACCGGGTCCGCTTGGAACGCGGTTCTGACTGCGGCCTTCCCCATTTCGTCGGCTTCAACGAGCACCCGGCGAAAGAACGCCACCTCGCCCCGTGCCCGCTGAAGAAAAAGACGGCCTAGCGCATCCGCTGCCGCCGTGCGCGACGTGCAGCAGGCGCAACCGGCCAAGTGGCCCGGGTTGGTCAGCCCTTCGCTCAGCACCACGTCGCCCTCTTGGCGCGCCGAACCGTCACCGAAAACTACCGCAATCCGTGCATCGACCATGAGCGTCATAGGATAGACATAAGGATATCCTTATATTATACGCAAGCCATGGATGCACTTCTCACCGCCCTGCGCGCCTGCGCCGAACCGACCCGGCTGCGGCTGCTGGCCCTGGCGGCGCGGGGCGCATTCTGCGTGATGGAATTCACCGAAATCCTTGGGCAGAGCCAGCCGCGGCTGTCTCGGCACCTCAAGCTGCTTTGCGACGCTGGAATGCTGGAGCGGGTGCGGGAGGGCGCGAATGTCTGGTTCGGCCTGCCGCCCGACGCCGGGCTGATCCAGGAATTGCTGGCGCGCCTGCCGGACGACGACCCGGTGCTGTCGGCCGACCGCCGCGGCGCAGCGCGCGTCTTGGCGGAACGGGCGCGGATTGCGTCGGAAAGCTTCCGTAAACAGGGCGCTGATTGGGACGAAATGCGGGCGCTCGGCCTGCCAGCGGCCGATGTCGAAGCGGCGCTGCTTCGGCTGTTGCCGGGGTCGCGGCTCGGCCGGGTGCTGGATATCGGCACCGGAACCGGCCGTATGTTGGAATTGCTCGCGCCGCGCGTTTCCGCCGGGCTGGGCATCGACGCCAGCCGGGCGATGCTGGCGCTGGCACGGGCGCGGCTCGCTAAACCGATGCTCGCGCATTGCACGGTGCGCCAGGCCGACATGTACCGGCTGCCGTTGTCCGGCGGCTACGACGTCGTCGTGCTGCAGATGGTGCTGCACTACGCCGAGGACCCCGCGGCAGCGCTGGCCGAGGCCGCCCGCGTGCTGGCGCCGTCCGGACGGCTGATCGTCGTGGACCTCGCAGACCACGGCCGCACCGACTTGACCGAACGCCTGGCGCATCGCTGGCCCGGCTTCACCGACCCCGCCATGAGCGCCGCCTTCGACCGGGTTGGCCTTTTGCCGGACGTGCCGCTGGCGGTTCCCGGCCCGCTCGAAGTGCGGCTTTGGTCCGCGACGATGCCGGCCCGCGCGGTCGCCGCTACCCCCGAACTTGTCTCCGAGGACGCCTGATGACCCGACCCCATCTGCTCGACGCGCTGCGTGACCGGGTGCTGCTGTGCGACGGCGGCATGGGCAGCCGCGTGCAGGCGCTGACGCTCGACATCGAGCGCGACTATTGGAACCAGGAGAACTGCACCGAGGTGCTGAACCTGTCCCGCCCGGACCTAGTGCGCGACATCCACCGCGGCTACTTCGAGGCCGGCGCCGACATGGTGGAGACCAACACCTTCGGCGGTTCGCCCATCACCCTCGCCGAGTTCGACCTGGGCGGACGCGCGCACGAGATCAACAAGGTCGCGGCCGAGTTGGCGCGGGAGGCGGCAGAAAGCTTTTCGGACGGGCGGCACCGCTGGGTGGTCGGCAGCATTGGGCCGGGCACCAAGCTGCCGTCGCTCGGCAACATCGCCTATGACCCGCTGGAGGCGGCGTTGGCCGTGCAGTCGCGCGGGCTGATCGCCGGCGGGGTGGACGCGATATTGATAGAAACCTGCCAGGACACGCTGCAGATCAAGGCGGCGGTGAACGGCGCCAAGATCGCCCGCGCCGAGGCCGGCACCGACACGCCGATCTTCGTGCAGGTGACGGTCGAGACGACGGGAACCCTGCTGGTCGGCCCCGATATCGCCGCCGCCGCCACAGTGGTCCACGCGCTCGATGTGCCGCTCATTGGGCTGAACTGCGCCACGGGGCCGCAGGAGATGTCGGAGCACGTGCGCTGGCTCGCCGCCAACTGGCCCGGCCTGATCTCGGTGCAGCCGAACGCCGGGCTGCCGGAGCTGGTGGACGGTCGCACGCGCTATCCGCTCGACGCCGGGCAGATGGCGAGCTGGATGGACCGGTTCATCCAGGAGGACGGGCTGAACCTGATCGGCGGCTGCTGCGGGACGGACACGCCGCACATCCGCGCGCTCGACGCCATGCTGCGCCGCCGCGGCGAGGGTTTCCGTCCGGCGCCGGTGCTGCGCAAGCCGGTTTGGGTGCCAAGCGTCGCCAGCCTCTATGGCCAAACCGCGCTCCGCCAGGAAAACAGCTATTTTTCCATCGGCGAGCGCTGCAATGCCAACGGCTCGAAGAAGTGGCGCGAATTGCAGGAGAAGGGCGACTGGGACGGTTGCGTCTCCGTCGGGCGCGAGCAGGTCGCCGAGGGTTCCAACAGCCTCGATCTCTGCACCGCCTTCGTCGGCCGCGACGAGGTCGCCGAGATGAACGAGGTGATCACCCGGTTCACCAGCAGCGTCAATTCGCCGCTGGTGATCGACAGCACGGAGACGATCGTGCTGGAGGCGGCGCTGCGGCTGCACGGCGGCAAGCCGATCATCAACTCGATCAATTTCGAGGATGGCGAGCAGGCCGCGCATGACCGGCTGGTTCTGGCGAAAAAGTTCGGCGCGGCGGTGATCGCGCTGACGATCGACGAGACCGGCATGGCCAAGACGCCCGAAGCCAAGCTCGCCATCGCCCGGCGCCTCGTGGAGTTCGCCTGCGATACGCACGGCCTGCCGCAGTCGGATCTGCTGATCGACCCCCTCACCTTCACGGTGGCGACCGGCAGCGAGGACGACCGCAAGCTCGGCCAATGGACGCTGGAGGGCATCAAGCTGATCCGCGACGCCTTCCCCGACATCCAGATTATCCTCGGCCTGTCCAACATCAGCTTCGGCCTCAACCCGGCGGCGCGCGCCGTGCTGAACTCGGTGTTCCTCGACCATGCCGTGCGCGCCGGCATGACGGGCGCCATCGTGCACGTAAGCAAGATCCGCCCGCTGCACCTGATCCCGCCGGAGGAGGTGCAGGTGGTCGAGGACCTGCTGTTCGACCGCCGGCGCGAAGGCTACGACCCGTTGCAACGGCTGCTGGAGCTGTTCGCCGACCGCAAGTTGGCGGACGCGGTGAAGAAGGTGCGGGCCGATACGGTGGAGGGCCGGCTGAAGGACCGCATCGTCGACGGCGACCGCAAAGGCCTGACGGACGAATTGGACGAGGCTATGCTGACCAACGCGCCGCTCGATATCATCAACAACGTGCTGCTGGACGGCATGAAGGTGGTGGGCGAGCTGTTTGGCGCGGGGAAGATGCAGTTGCCTTTCGTGTTGCAGTCGGCGGAGACGATGAAGGCGGCGGTCGCCCATTTGGAGCCGCACATGGAGCGGGTGGCCGGGCAGGAGAAAGGCACCATCGTGCTGGCGACCGTGAAGGGCGACGTACACGACATCGGCAAGAACCTGGTCGACATCATTCTAACCAATAATGGTTACCGGGTGGTTAATCTGGGGATCAAGGTGCCGCTGGCCGACATGGTCGCCGCCGCCAAGCAGCACCACGCCCACGCCATCGGCATGTCCGGCCTGCTGGTCAAAAGCACCGTCGTAATGCGGGAGAACCTGGAGGAAATGGCGCGGCAGGGGCTGGAAATTCCGGTCATGCTGGGCGGCGCGGCGCTGACCCGCAACTATGTCGAGGACGACTGCGTGCGGGCCTATGCCTGCGGACGCGTCGCCTATGCGCGGGATGCGTTCGACGGGCTGAACCTGATGGACCGGGTGACGGGCAACGGTTTCGACGACTATCTGGCGGCGATACAGGCCAAGCGGTCCGGCAAGGCGCGCAACACGCAGCGCACCCTGGGCCAGGCCGACCAGCGCGCGTTTCGCCCGGTCGATGTCGCCGCCGTGCAGGAGCGCCGCCGCCGATTGACCGCCGACGTGCCGCCTCCGGCCCCGCCGTTCTGGGGCGCACGGATGATCGAGGCCGCGCCCAAGGCGGTCATCCCGTTCCTGAACGAGCGGTCGCTATATCAATTCCAGTGGGGCTTCCGCAAGCAGGGCAAGACGCTGGAGGACTTCCTGGGCTGGGCCAAGCAGGAGCTGCGCCCGGTCATGCGCCGGATGCTCTCTATCTGTGAAGCCGATAATATCCTGCGTCCACAGGCGCTGTATGGCTATTGGAAAGCGGCCGGCCAGGGCAACGAGCTGATCGTGTTCGAGCAGGACGGGCAGACCGAGCTGTGCCGCTTCGCTTTGCCCCGGCAGCCCAAGGAGGACGGCGAGTGCATCGCCGACTTCTTCCGCGACGTGGACGACAACGAGCGCGATGTGATCGGCCTGCAGGTCGTCACCGTCGGGCAAAAGGCGTCCGACACCGCGCGGCTGTGGTTCGAGGACAACCGCTACCAGGACTACCTTTATCTGCACGGCCTCTCGGTCGAAATGGCGGAGGCGATGGCCGAATACACCCATAAGCGCATCCGGGCCGAGCTGGGTTACGCCGGGGAGGACGACCGCGACATCGAACGCATGTTGTCGCAGCACTACCGCGGGTCGCGTTACTCGTTCGGCTACCCGGCCTGCCCCAAGCTTGAGGACCAGGCGCCGCTCATGCGCCTGCTGGACGCCGAGCGCATTGGTGTTTCTTTGTCCGACGAGTGGCAGTTGCACCCGGAGCAGTCGACCAGCGCCATCGTCGTGCTGAACCCGCGGGCGAAGTACTTCTCCGTCTAGCCGCCGCCTGCTAAGGCGGTCCCGCGACAGGCGCAGGGGCGGCATTGAACCAGGTTGGGCGCATCGCCGGCGGCACCATCGCCATCGGCATCGGCGTGTTGGCGATGAAGGCGGCGGCCTGGTGGCTGACCGGCAGCGCCGCGCTGTATTCGGACGCGCTGGAGAGCGTGGTGAACGTGGTCGCCAGCCTGGTCGCCTTTGGGGCGTTGCGCCTGGCCGCGCGTCCGGCAGATGCGAATCACCCTTATGGGCACGACAAAGTGGAGTTCTTCGCCGCGGTCATCGAGGGCGTGCTGATCATCGTCGCGGCCGGGTCGATCCTGGAGCATGCGTGGGAGACCTGGAACCACTCCGGCGTGCTGCAGCAGCCTTGGGCCGGGCTGGGCCTTAACGCTTTCTCAACCGTCATCAATGCAGGATGGGCCGGCGTGCTGGTGCGCGCGGGCAAGCGTCACCGTTCGCCGGCGCTGGCGGCGGATGGGAGGCATTTGTGGACAGATGTGGTGACCTCGGTCGGCATCACCGTCGGCCTGGTGCTGGCGGTGGAGACCGGGCTGCAATGGCTCGACCCGGTGCTGGCGGTCGGGGTCGCGGCAAACGTGCTATGGTCGGGAGTGGGCGTGGTGAAGGATAGCGTCGGCGGCTTGATGGACGCTGCGCCGGCGGGTGTCATCGTGGAGCGCATCCGCCTGCTGGTCGGCCAGCACGCGGACGGGGCGATCGAGGCGCACGACCTGCGGACCCGTCACGCCGGACGGCTCACCTACCTCGAGTTCCACCTCGTCGTGCCCGGCGACATGCGCGTAGCCGAAGCGCACGCCATCTGCGACCGCATCGAGGCGGCGCTGAAGGCCGAGGTCGAGGGCCTGGTCATCACCATCCACGTCGAGCCGGAGCTGAAGGCGAAGCATAGCGGCGTGCTGGTGCTTTGATGGCCTCTGCCGGATGAAGGCGTGGGTGCTGCCCGTGTCGGCGCTGCTGCACGCGGCGGCGCTCGCGGCGTTGCTGCCGTGGCCGGACGGCGGGGGTGCAGGGCAGGCCGAAACGCCGCCCATCGAGGTCGAACTCGTGCAGCAGCGCGACACGACCCAGGGGGCAGCGCCAACGCAAGCGACGGCCGCACCGGCCCTTGCCAAGCGTCCCATGCCAGCCGACGCGGAGGCCGTGCCCCAGCCGGCCAGCGCGCCGCCCCAGGCCGCGAAACCTGCGTCGTCGGCTGCGGTGAACCTTGGGAATGCGGACGAGACCCTGGACGGCATCGACGTGACCGGGCGAGGCGTGGTTCCGCCGGGTCCAGACAGCGCATTCCACAACAAAGCGCCCATCTACCCGATCGAGGCGGCGCGGCTGGGAGCGGAGGGGACGGTGAGCCTCCTGGTGCACGTTTCGGCGCAAGGCCTGCCGCAGGACGTGGTGATCGCCAGCAGCAGCGGCAGCGCGACCCTGGACCGTGCGGCGCGCAACGCCGTGCAGCGCTGGCATTTCACTCCGGCGCGCTTGCAGGGCGCCGCAGTGCCGTTCGACTATCCGCTCGACATCCGTTTTATCCTTGGAGACCGGCAATGATCAGAATCGACCGTGTGGTGACCCGAGGCGGCGACGGCGGCGAGACATCGCTGGGCGACGGCACGCGGGTTTTGAAGGACGCGTTGCGCGTGGAGGCGTACGGCACCGTCGATGAGGCGAATGCGACGATTGGGTTGTTGCGCCTGCATACGGCGTCCGACCCGGATGCCGACGCCATGCTCGGACGCGTGCAGAACGACCTGTTCGACGTCGGCGCCGACCTATGCGTGCCGGGCGTCGCTGGCGAGCGGCTTCGCGTCACCGATGCCCCTAGCGTGCGGCTCGAGGCCGAGGTGGCGGCGATGAATGCGGGCCTGCCGGCGCTCACCAGCTTCATCCTGCCGGGCGGCACGCCGGCGGCGGCGCACGCCCACCTGGCCCGCACCATCGTGCGCCGGGCGGAACGGCTGGCGGTGCGGCTGTCGCACGATGAGGAGGTGAACCCGGCGGTTATCCGGCTGCTGAACCGGCTGTCGGATCACCTGTTTGTGCTCGGCCGCCGGCTCAACCCTGGCGGCGACGTGCAATGGACGCCGGGTGCGAACCGCTGAGCTCAGGCAGCCCCGGCGACGTACGCCTTCAGGCTGTCGACCTCTTGTTCCTGCTGGCTGAGCCGTGCCTTGACGATATCGCCGATGCTGACGATGCCGAGCAGCTTGCCGGCGTCCATGATCGGCAGATGGCGGAACCGTCCGGTGGTCATCATCTCCGTTGCCTGCGGCACGGTGGTGGCCATGGTGGCGGTGTGCAGGTTGCGGGTCATCAACTGTGCCGCGGTCATTTCCAGCGTGCGAGTGCCATGCTCGGCCAGGCTGCCGACGATGTCGCGTTCGCTGAGGATGCCGAGAAGCTGATCGGCAGAGTCCAGCACGAGCACCGCGCCGATCCGCCGTGCGGCGAGCATTTGCGCCACCTCGGCGATCGTCGCGGTCGGCGCGACATGAGCGACCTCGTGCCCCTTGTGCTTGAGGATTGCTGCGATGGTCATGGCGGTCCTCCGTAACGGAAACGGCGATGCTGCGCGCAGGAGGAACCGGATTGCAACCAGTCTGTTAGCAGCCGCAGCAATCCGACGAGACCATCGTTATTCGGCAGCGTGGGCCAAGGCCGGGCTGAGCTGGGTCGCGACCAGTTCGGCGAAGCGGCCCCGTTGGGCGATGAGCTGCTCAAAGCTGCCGCGCTCCACGACGCGCCCCTGGTCGAACACCAGGATCTCGTCCGCCTCGCGCACCGTGCTGAGGCGGTGCGCGATGATGAACGTCGTGCGGCCCTTCATCAGCGTGGACATCGCACGGGAAACGCGGGCCTCGGTCGCGGCATCGAGCGCGCTGGTCGCCTCGTCGAGGATCAGGATCGGCGGGTCCTTCAACAGCGCGCGGGCGATGGCCAGGCGCTGCCGCTGGCCGCCGGACAGGGTGGCGCCACGCTCGCCCACCACGGTGTCGTAGCCCTGGGGCTGGCGGATGATGAACTCGTGGGCGTCGGCCTGGCGGCAGGCGCGCTCGAGGTCCTCGTCGGTCGCATCGAACCGTCCGATGCGCAGGTTCTCCCGGATCGAACGGTTGAACAGCAGGCTTTCCTGAAACACGACGCCGATCGAACGGCGCAGGCTCTCAAGCGACACGTCGCGCAGGTCCTGCCCGTCAATCTTTATCGAGCCGCGCACCGGGTCCCATAGGCGCTGCAACAGGTTCATCGCCGTGGACTTGCCAGCGCCGGTCTGGCCGACCAGTGCCACCGACGTGCCGGGCCGTGCGGTGAACGAGACCTCGGCCAGGATGTCGGGCCCGCCGGGATAGGCAAAGCCGACGCCCTCGAACCGGACCTCGCCGCGCGGCGCCGCGAGCTCCGCGGCATTCGGGCGCTCAGGGACTGAGGACTTCGCAGCCAGCACGCCGAAGAAGTCTTCGAGGATCGGCAGTTGCAGGAACAGGCGCGAGGCGAACTGCACGGCGCTCTCCATGCGTCCGATCAGCAGGGTGGCGAAGCCCATGAACGACACGATCTCGCCGACCGTCGCCTTGCCCTGGATGTGCAGGATGGTGCCGATCAGCACGATGGCGATGACGGCGAGCGTGCTGGCGGCCCGGGTCAGCACGGTGACGACGGCCCACCAGTTCAGCACCGGGAACTGGTAGCGGATGACGTCGTCGACGATCTGGCCGAATAGCCGGCTTTCGGCGGCGAGCCGGGTGAAGGACTGCACGACCATCACGTTGGCCAGTGCGTCCTGCGCGGTGCCGGCCAGATGCGAATGGTAATACTCGACCCGCCGCTGCCCAGCCTCGGTCTTGCGCACGACCGCGATCGTCAGGGCTACGAAGATGACCACCAGGACCACCAGGGTCATGGCCAGCCGCCAATTCAGCAGGAAGGTGAACGGCAGCAGCACGACGACGGCGATGTAGGTCGCAAGCTGGTCCTTGAAGAAATTGAGCCACAAGCCGAACAGCGCGTCCGATCCGCCGAGCATGACCTTCATCAGCCGTCCGGAGTGAATGTCGCCGTGGAAGGACAGCGGCAGCGACAGCACGTGGCCGAAGTAGCGGTTCATGGTCTGTAGGCGGTTGCGGTGCGCCATACGCTCGGAATGCAGCGCGGTCGCGATGTTGGCGCCGATGGCCGCGGCGCCCACGGCAAACCAGATGCCGAGCAGGATGCCGGCCTGCGACCAGAGCTGGTCCGTCGGCAGCGTGTCGGACCGGGTCAACAGCCCGATCACGCGCCCGAACAGGACGGGGTCCAGGAATTGCAGCCCGGCCACGATGATGTTCGCGGCGCCAAGCATGATCGCCAAGCGTTTGTCGTTCCGCAACACGGCCAGGGCCTGACCGTAAATCTTGAGAAAGCGCATGTAGACCATCCGGGGGATGCAAAGGTGACTGGGCCGATTGCGTGCGCCGCAGCGCCGCACCAATGACACCTACGGGGACATCACGGCAAGAACAGGGCAGCGATTGGAAAATCTTGTGAAAATCGCCTGGTCAGGCCGGTTGTGCATGAAACCAGACGGATGGGCTGATGAATTCGTCTTGCGCGGCGATGATGAGCAGCTCACGCGAGCCCGCCTCGCACGTGCGGCGCAACAGGCCATGGATGGCGCTGCCGGCAGCTTCCAGTGCAGCCTGCGCCTGCCGGGTCCGCAGATAATGGAACAGGAACAGGGCCGCGGCCGCGTCGCCGGCTCCGTTCACAGCCATCGGCAGCAACGGCGTGCGGAGCAAAAACGCGCCGTCCGCATCGGCGGCGAGCATGTCCACGGCGTCCGGCGGCGTTTCATCCGTCCGCAGGCTGGTGACCAGCACGACCTGCGGGCCGCCCGGCGCCATCATGGACCGAAGCCGCGCCACTGCATCGCGGGCGCTGGCGAGGGTGTCGACGGATAGGCCCGTCAGGTATTGCAGCTCGAACTGGTTCGGCGTCAGGATGTCGGCGGCGGGCACGGCGCGTCCGCGCATCAGTCCGGGGATGCCAGGACGGACGAAGACGCCCGGGCCATCGTCGCCGATGACGGGGTCGCAGCAATAAATCGCGTCCGGATTGGCGGCGCGGACGCGGGCGACGGCGTCCAGGATGGCGTCGCCGATGCCGGGGTCGCCCATGTAGCCCGACAGGACCGCGTCGCAGGCCGGCAGCACGCCACGCGCGGCGATGCCGTCAACGAGGTCCCGCACGGCCGCGCCCTCGAACACCTGTCCGGTCCAGGCGCCGTATCCCGGATGGTTGCTGAACTGCACGGTGTGCACAGCCCAGACCTCGGCGCCGAGCCGCTGCAGCGGGAATATCGCGGACGCATTGCCGACGTGGCCATAGGCGACCCAGGACTGGATCGACAGGATGTTCACCGTCCTATATCCCCGTACTGGAGACGTGACGGTAACCGGCGGACCCGTGCGCGGCAACGGGGTTGCAGGACGCGCAAAGCCCGCTTATCGCCTGGCCGACTTCTGCAGGAGCCTGCCGCCATGCCCGATCCCTTGCTGTTCCAGCCGATCACCTTTCGGTCGGTGACGGCGCGCAACCGCATCGCGGTGTCGCCAATGTGCCAATACAGCGCGGCGGACGGGCTGGGGGATGACTGGCATATCCAGACCCTGGGTTCGAAGGCGATGGCCGGGCCGGGCTTCGTGTTCACCGAGGCGACGCATGTCTCGGCCATCGGGCGCATCACGCACGGCTGCCTGGGCCTGTGGGACGCCGATCAGCTGGCGTTCCTGCGCCGGGTCACCAAGCTGATCGAGTATGGCGGCGCGGTGCCGGGCATCCAGATCAGCCACGCCGGGCGCAAGGCGAGCAGCCAGCGCCCGTGGGAGGGCGGCCAAGCCTTGCTGCCGGAGGACGGCGGTTGGACGCCGCTGGCTGCCAGCCCCATCCCGTTCCACGGCAACTCGGTCACCCCGCACGCGATGAGCGTCGACGAGCTCCGCGGCGTCATCGCCGAGTTCGCGCATTCGGCACGCCTGGCGCGGGAGGCCGGGTTCAAGGTGATCGAGCTGCATAGCGCGCACGGCTATTTGCTGCACTCCATGCTCTCGCCGATCTCGAACACCCGCAACGACGGCTATGGCGGGGACCTTGCTGGGCGCGCCCGGCTGATGATGGAGGCGATCGACGCAGTTCGGGCCGAGTGGCCGGACGAGCTGCCGCTGTTCGTGCGGCTGTCCTGCACCGACTGGCTGCCCGGCGGGTTGACCGCGGACGACGCGGTCCAGGTCGCGCGCTGGCTGCAGGCGCGGGGCGACGTGGACCTGATCGATTGCTCGACCGGCGGAGTGTCGCCGGCGGCCCGCATCCCGTCGGTGCATCCTGGTTACCAGGTGCCGTTCGCCGAGCAAGTGCGGACCGAGGCGGGGATCGCGACCGGTGCGGTGGGCATGATAACGGGGCCGGAGCAAGCGGCCGAGATCGTCGCCAACGGCCGCGCCGACCTGGTGTTCATCGGACGCGCCGTGCTGGCGGATCCGGCCTGGACGCTTCGGGCGGCAGAGGCGCTGGGCGTGCGGATCGACTTGGTGAAGCAGTATGCCCGGGCGCGTTCGTGAAACCGGTTATCCGGGGCTTGACCGGACCGAGGCCTGTCGCCCATCGTTCCAATCGCTTCAGGATGGAGGGCGTATTTTGTTGCAGCGTTTGATCCCTGCCGCGGCCGCGCTGGGTGCGGTCCTGGCCGTCACCGCCTTCGCGGCTGGCCCGGCGCAGGCGCAGCGGTTTGACGGCCGCGACCGCGAACGGCATGAGCGCTTCGAGCATGAACACTTTGAGCATGAACGGTGGGAGCGGGAGCGTTGGGAACGCGCGCACGGCTATGGCCGGCCGTATCTGCGTCCCGGCTATTACGCCCCGCCTCCGGTTTATTATGCGCCGCCGCGGCCGTATTATGCGCCGCCGCCGCTCTATCAGGCACCAGGCTTCGGCTTTCCCGTGCCGTTTCGTTGATAGCTGAGGGTTTGATACATGGGTAACCAAGCGATGCAACGGCTTTTGCTGCTGGCTGCGGTCAGCCTGGCTGGCGGCCAAGTCCTGGCGCAGGGCACGGCGCCAGCCAATCCGTCTGCCGCCCCGGCGCAGGCCATGCGTCCGGAACGCGGCGGGATGGCTTCGGTCGAAAACCACATCGCCGGCCTGCAACGCCGGTTGAAGATCACCCCGGCGCAGCAGCCGCAGTGGGACGCGTTCACCGCGGTCATGCGGCAGAACGCGGCGCATATCGAGACGCTGCAGCATGACCGTGCCGATAAGGTCGCGGGCATGACCGCACCCGAGGACATGCGGTCCTATGCCGACCTGGCACGTACGCACGCGGATGACCTGCAGCGGCTGGTTCCGGCCTTCGACGAGCTGTATGCCTCGATGTCGCCGGAGCAGAAGGCGCTTGCCGACCGCGCATTCCACCAGTTCCAGGGCCGCGCCGCCCGCGCCCGCCCGTCCTGACCGCTTGCGGTAAAGCAGGCGCTGCCGCTATATCCTGCGGCTTTGCGGCCGGTCGGTATCGGCGGCAGTATCGGAGCACCAGCCATGAAGCCCGGCATCCACCCGGAATACCACGAAATCACCGTCATCATGACCGATGGCAGCCAATTCAAGACGATGACCTGCGCCGGCAAGGCGGGGGACACGATCCGGCTGGACATCGACCCGAAGTCGCATCCGGCCTGGACCGGGGTGCAGCGCCTGATGGACACGGGCGGGCAGGTCGCCAAGTTCAACAAGAAGTTCGCCGGCCTGGGCATGCGCAAGTAAACCCATCCGCGTTAAAGATTTTTGGCGCCGCGCCCTCTTGAACCAGGGCGCGGCGTATTCCATTTCTAGTGCGTTCGAGGTGCCCAATGGGGCTTCGAGGACTGAATCGGGCCGGCCCATTTGGGCGGCCTAACTTATGACCTTGCTTTTTGGAGGTATCTTTATGACGTACGACTTTACTCCCCTTTTCCGTACTGCGATCGGTTTCGACCGTATGGCCCGTCTGGCCGGCACGGCACAGGAAACCGCTTCGCAGGCGTATCCCCCATACAACATCGAGCGTGTCGGCGATGACAGTTATCGTCTCACGATGGCGGTCGCGGGCTTTGGCCAGGATGACCTTGAGCTGACGGTGCGTGAGAACTCACTGATCATCACCGGACGCGTGAAGGCCGAGGCCGAGGCTGGCGAACTGCTCTATCGCGGCATCGCTGGCCGTGCGTTCGAGCGCCGTTTCGTGCTGGCCGACCACATCGTGGTTGACGGCGCCGATCTGCAGAACGGCCTGCTGCATGTGGGCCTGAAGCGTGTCGTGCCCGAGGCATTGAAGCCGCGCCGCATCCAGATCGGCAGCGCCGCGCAGGCGACGCCGGTGATTGCGAACGACGCGCAGGACGCTGTTCAGGCCGCGTAAGCTTCGACGGCATGGATTGATTAGGAAAGGGCCAGGTTCAAACCTGGCCCTTTCTAGTTTGCGCTGGGCCTAAGGGCGCCGGAATACGTTGTCCGCAGCACTGCGATGGTCGTGCTTGCGGGCGATCTCGACCTCCGCCCGCACGATCTCCTGCCGCAATTCGGCAATGTAGGTTTGCAGTTCGGCCACCCCGAGCGGGTCGAGCGGCAGCGTGACCAACCGGGCTTTCGGCCGCGGCACTTCTTCTTCGGTCAAGCGGCTTTCCTTTCGCAATGATCCCTTGACCTTAAGGGTTACGCGGGTCCATACGCTACAGTCTTCCCGAATATTGGACCGCCTTGCCCCGCTATGGCTACCGTGCGGCGCTGAAGGACATAGCTTAATGAGCCTCCCGTTGATGCCGAAGGCCACTGCCGTGTGGCTGATCGAAAAAACTGCGCTGACTTTCACCCAAATTGCCGAGTTCTGCGGCATGCATCCGCTCGAGGTGCAGGCGATCGCCGATGGGGAGGTCGCCCAGGGCATCGTCGGCTACGACCCGGTTGCCAATAGCCAAGTCACGGCTGCGGAGATCAAGCGCTGCGAGGCCGATCCAGACGCGCGGTTGAAGTTGGTGCCCGCCAACAACCCGATCAACAAGCGTTCCCGCGGCGCGCGTTACACCCCGGTGGCCAAACGCAACGACCGCCCGGACGCGATCGCCTTCGTGTTGCGCAACTTCCCGCAATTGAGCGAAGCGCAGGTTATCAAGCTGCTGGGCACCACCAAGGACACCATCCAAAAGGTGCGAGAGCGCAGCCATTGGAACAGCACGAACATTAAGCCGCGCGACCCGGTGATCCTGGGCCTTTGCAGCCAAACCGACCTGAATGCGATGGTGACCCAGGCCAATGAACGCCTGGCGCGCGACGGCAAGGCGGTTCCGCTGCCGCCGCCGCCCGAGGCCGAAGAGGCCGCCTGAACCTGCAGGCAGCCTCGGCCGGCGCTATGCCCGGCGGGTTTAGTCCTGGTTGCGAAGCCGCTCCAACTCCTCTTTCAGCCGCAACTTCTCGACCTTCAAGCGTGCCAGCGCGTCGGCGTTCGGCTGCGGACGGTGGTCCTCGTCCGCTATGCGCGTTTCCAGCGTGGCATGGCGATCCTTCAGGGTCTCGATGTGGGACTGCAAATTCATAGTGCCTCCTTGCGAGTGGAACTAAGGTGCCTCACGCCGAAGGCAGCCGGGCCGATCGTGGCTTTGGCGCGCCTCTGGCCTTCGAACGGTAATACCGTCCTGCCAACGAAATCCACATCAATCGCGAGCGTCTGCGTACCAGTCCGATCACTGTTTGCGAGGCGCGTGGCATCCGGGCAAACAGCGTGGTAATCAGGCGACATGCTGACCGACCGTGACTCGCTTCTCCGCCAATTGCACGAGCTGCGCAGCGAGCATCGTGATCTCGACACCGTGATCGCTCGGCTGTCCGAGGCGGGAACGGACCAGTTGCACCTGCAACGCCTGAAAAAGCGCAAGCTGCTGTTGAAGGATGAGCTGTCCTGGCTGGAGAGCCGGCTGATCCCGGACAACATCGCGTAGTGGCAGACCAATCCGGCCAAGACGTGCCCCGCGTTGGCGTCATCATGGGCAGCCAGTCGGATTGGGCCACCATGCAGCACACGGCCGAGGTGCTGGGCCGCCTGGAAATCCCGCACGAAGTCCGCATCGTCTCGGCGCACCGGACGCCCGACCGGCTGGCGGACTATGCCAAGACCGCGCGTGGCAGGGGGTTGCTGGTGATCATCGCTGGCGCTGGCGGCGCTGCGCACCTGCCGGGCATGTGCGCGGCCTGGACCTCGCTTCCCGTGCTGGGCGTGCCGGTCGAAAGCCAGGCGCTGAAAGGAATGGATAGCCTGCTGTCCATCGTCCAAATGCCCGCCGGCGTCCCTGTGGGCACGCTGGCGATTGGACGGGCGGGCGCGGTGAACGCCGGGCTGCTGGCGGCCGCGATCCTCGCCACCCGCGACACAGCGCTCGCCGGTCGCCTCGATGCGCTGCGGGCGGAACAGACCGCCGCGGTCGCCGATGCGCCAGCAAGCTGAAGCAAATGGCAACCGGGTAACATGATCGCGCTGCCGCCCAATGCGACGATCGGCATCATCGGCGGCGGTCAACTGGGCCGCATGTCGGCCATGGCGGCGGCCCGGCTCGGCTACCGCTGCCATATCCTGACGCCGGAACCGGACAGCCCAGCCGCGCAAGTCTCCGCCGCCTGCACCCTCGGTGACTACGAAGACCCGGGCGCGCTGCGGCGGTTCGCCGAGGCGGTCGACGTCATCACCTTCGAATTCGAGAACGTGAGCGCCTCCGGCCTCGACCTGTTGGCGTCGGTCCGCCCGGTGCACCCCTCCCCCGCCGTGCTGCGCATCAGCCAGGACCGGGTGCTGGAGAAGGCTTTCCTGGCCGACGCCGGGGTGCCGACCGCGCCGTGGCGGGCGGTGAGCACGCTGGCGGAGGCGCACGAAGCTGTCGAGGCATTGGGCCTGCCCGCCGTGCTGAAAACCACCCGGCTGGGGTATGACGGCAAGGGCCAGGCCGTGCTGCGCGATACAGCGGATACCGAGGCGGCGTGGGCGAGCCTCGATCCTAAGCCGTTGGTCCTGGAAGGGTTTGTCAGATTTTCCTGCGAGATCAGCGTGATCGTCGCGCGCGGTGCGGACGGCGCCGGGACGGTGTTCGACGTGATGGAAAACCGGCATCGCGCCGGCATCCTCGACCTGACCTTGGCGCCGGCCCGGGTGACGCCGGCCACCGTTGCCGACGCCCAGCGCATGGCATGGCGCGTGGCCGACCGGTTGGAGCTGGTCGGCCTGTTGGCGGTGGAGATGTTCGTGGACCCGTCCGGGCGCGTGATGGTCAACGAGATCGCTCCCCGCCCGCATAATTCCGGCCATTGGACTATTGACGCCTGCCCGGCGAGCCAGTTCGAACTCCATGTGCGGGCCGTCACGGGCCTGCCGCTGCCGCCGGGGCGACGGCACGCCGATGCGGTGATGAAGAATTTGGTTGGCCCCGAGGAGACCGCGCTGTGGCCGCAGATCGTCGCGACCCCTGGGCTGATCCCGCATCTCTATGGCAAGGCCGAGGCCCGGCCCGGGCGCAAGATGGGCCATGTGACCCGCCTGTTTCCGCCCGGCGGCCTGCCGGACGATGATGGCATACGTCGGGCGCTGGGGTGCATCGCGCCCGCATAGCGCGGCGTCCTGGAGGAAAGCGGGCAACCTTCAGGCGGCGATGGCGGTTCCAAAGGCGGCCTGATTTGCATGCTGGTCAGCGCGCAGGGGCCGGCGTTTTTCACTGGAGGAATGAACATGGACGGATTGCAAGGTTTGGCGAGCTACCCCCTGCCCCGACGCGGCGTCATCATGACCGGGCTGATCAGCGGCTTCACGCTGGCGACCACCCGGGTCGAGGCGCAGGCGATCCACACGGAGGCGGCCGGTTTGGAAGCCGGAGAGACGACGGTTCCGACCAATCAAGGGTCACTGCCGGCGTATTTCGCACGTCCCGCCGGCGCCGGGCCGTTCCCGATCGTGCTGGTGATCGAGGAGATTTTCGGGGTCCACGAGTATATCAAGGACACCTGCCGACGGCTGGCGAAAGCTGGCTACCTCGCGGTGGCGCCTGAATTGTATGCGCGGATTGGCGATCTTTCCAAGATGACCGACGTGTCAGCGATCGTGCGCGACGTGATCAGCAAGACCCCGGACGCCCAATTGCTGCTCGATCTGGACGCCACGGCGGCCTGGGCGGCGGCAAACCATGGCGACCCGGCGCGCCTGGTCGTGACCGGGTTCTGCCGCGGCGGGCGCGATACCTGGCTTTATGCGGCGCACAACCCGGCGTTGAAAGCCGCCGTCGCTTGGTATGGGCCGATCGGCGGCGCCCCGTCCGACATCCAGCCCCGTAATGCGGGGGAGGTTGCGGCCGAGCTGAAGGCGCCGTTGCTTGGTTTATATGGCGGACAGGATGCCGGCATTGCCGTTGCAGACGTGCGCGCGGCGGCGGCGAAGGCGACGGCGGCGGGGAAGACCGTCGTTATTCACGTGTTCGACGATGCGCCGCATGGGTTTCATGCGGACTATCGTCCGAGCTATCGCAAGGCCGATGCCGAGACGGGCTGGCAGGAGATGCTGCATTGGTTCGCCAAGTATCTCGCGTGAGTTAACCGTGGCTTGCTAATGCCGCCCGGATCGCCGCGAAACCGGCGGGGACCTCGGCGGCGTTTGGCCCGCCGGCCTGAGCCAGGTCGGGCCGACCGCCGCCGCCGGCGCCGCCCATTGCCGCGCTGGCCTTGCGCACGAGATCGACGGCGCTGAACCTTGGCAGCAAATCGGTCGACACGCGGATGACGATGCTGGCTTTACTGTCGGCAGTCGAGATCACCGCGACCACGCCGCTGCCAAGCTGGGTCCCGATCGCCTCGGCCATGCCTTTGAGGTCGCGCGGAGGGATGTCGCCGAGGTCGCGGGCGGTCAATGCGATGCCGCCGATGTCCTCAACGGTGGCCGCGGCCGATCCAGTGGCAAGTTTCCGCTGCAATTCGGCAACCTGACGGTCGAGCCGGCGGCGGTCTTCGACGAGTTGGCCGACCCGGTCGGCGACCTCCGCCGGGCTTGCGCGCAACAGGGAGGCCACTTCAGCCAGCCGGCTCTCGGTTTCAGCGACCGCAGCGAGCGCCGCTGCGCCGGTAACCGCCTCGATCCGGCGCACCCCGGCGCTGACCGCCGACTCGCCGACCACTCGGAACAAGCCGATATCGCCGGTGCGGCGGACGTGGGTGCCGCCGCATAACTCGACCGAAAATGCTTTGCCGGACGGGCCAGGGCTGCCCATCGAGACCACGCGGACCTCATCGCCATACTTCTCGCCGAACAGCGCCATGGCGCCCGCCGACACGGCTGCCTCCGGCGTCATCAACCGCGTCGTGACTTCGGTGTTTTCCCGGATGCGGGCATTCACCTCGGCCTCGACCAATGCCATGTCGTCCCGGGCGATCGGCATCGGCTGGCTGACGTCGAAACGCAGGCGGTCAGGGGCGTTGAGGCTGCCTTTCTGCGTGACATGCGGACCCAAACGTTCGCGCAATGCCGCGTGCAGCAGATGGGTGGCGCTGTGGTGCGCGCGGATCGTGCCGCGGCGGCCGTGGTCGACCTCGGCAGCTACCGGCGCGCCGACCGCCAGCAAGCCCGCCTCGACCACACCGGAATGCACGAGGAGGTCGCCAAGCTTTTTCTGGGTGTCGTCGACCCGGAACCGCAGGCCGTCCGGCCCGGTAATCCAGCCAGCGTCGCCCACTTGGCCACCACTTTCGGCGTAAAACGGCGTCTGGTTGAGGATAACCGCGACATTCTGCCCGGCGTCGGCCCGTTGCACGGCGGCGCCGTCCGCCACTAAGGCCAGCACCTCGCCGCTGGCGCTCTCGGTCGTGTAACCCAGGAACTCGGTGGGGCCTACCCGCTCGCGGATGTCGAACCACACCCGTTCGGTCGCCCCATCACCCGAACCGGCCCAGGCCGCACGGGCGCGGACACGTTGCTCCTGCATCGCGGCGTCGAAGCCGGCTATGTCGACCGTCCGGCCTTGCTCGCGCAGCGCGTCCTGCGTGAGGTCGAGCGGGAAGCCGAACGTGTCATAAAGCTTGAACGCGACGGCGCCGGGCAAGGCGCCCCCCTCGCCGAGGCGCGCGGTCTCGTCCGAAAGCAGGCCGAGGCCGCGCTCCAGCATCGCCTTGAACCGGTCCTCCTCCAGCCGCATGGTTTCCGTGATCAAGGGCTCGGCGCGCGGCAATTCTGGGTAGGCCGCGCCCATCTGCCGCACCAGCGCAGGAACCAGGCGGTGGAATGTCGGCTCGCGCGTGCCCATCATGTGCAAGTGGCGCATTGCCCGGCGCATGATGCGGCGCAGGACGTAGCCGCGCCCATCCTTGGAGGGCAGCACACCGTCGGCGATCATGAACGATACGCTGCGTAGATGGTCCGCCACGACCCGGTGGCTGGTCTTGAACGGCCCATCGGCGGGTTGGCCAGTCGCTTCTGCGCTCGCCAGCACCAACGCGCGCATCATGTCGATGTCGTAGTTGTTGTGCTTGCCCTGCATGACGGCGACGAAGCGCTCGAAGCCCATGCCGGTGTCGATCGAGGGATGCGGCAGCGGAGTGCGCGTGCCGGGCGGCCCCTCCTCGAACTGCATGAAGACGAGATTCCAGATTTCGATGAAGCGGTCGCCGTCCTCATCGGGGCTGCCGGGCGGGCCGCCGGCGATGCTGTCCCCGTGATCGAAGAAGATCTCGGAGCAAGGGCCGCACGGGCCGGTGTCGCCCATGCGCCAGAAGTTGTCCGCGGTCGCGATGCGTATGATGCGGCGATCAGGCAGGCCAGCAATCTTGCGCCATAAGACTGCGGCGTCCTCGTCGTCGGCATAGACGGTGACCAGCAATTTGTCCGGCGCAATGCCAAAGTCGCGCGTCAACAGCGTCCAGGCATGCTCGATCGCTATGGGCTTAAAGTAGTCGCCAAAGCTGAAGTTGCCCAGCATCTCGAAGAAAGTATGATGCCGGGCAGTATAACCAACGTTATCAAGGTCGTTATGCTTGCCGCCGGCACGCACGCACTTCTGCGCCGTCGTCGCGCGTGAATAAGGACGGCGTTCTTGACCGGTGAATACGTTTTTGAATTGCACCATGCCGCTATTGGTGAACAGCAGCGTCGGGTCGTTGACCGGGACCAGCGAACTGCTGGGCACGACCTGATGGCCGTTGCGGGCAAAAAAGTCGAGGAAGGTCGCGCGGATGTCGTTGCTGCTGGGCATGGGTAAGATGGATCGTCCTAGAAGGATGCGACCCTTTGGGTAGCCCAGCCGACGCTTCCTGTCATCCGCGCGAGCATTTTACGATCAGTGATTTTTACCGCGTCCGGTTTTCTTTTGCAGCTCGTCGATCTTCAACGATGCGTCAGCCTTGCTCAAGGACGGATCGAACTCCTCGCCGGCCTCCTCGGACAGGGTCTTCAAATAGCTCGCCTGCGCCCCGGTCATGCTCTCGTTGCCGGTGGTCCAGTCGTGTGGGTCCTTCTCAGCGTTCGACGGCGTGGCCTGGTCGTCTGCTTCGGTCTTTGGGTTCGTGCTCATAGCCTGTCAACTCCGATGATCTGGTTTTGTTCCAAAATGCCTCAGCGCTGATATGGCAGTGGCAGCAAAAGGTTCAATGGAATCTTGCGCAGGCCGCTCAACGTATTGACGATCACCAGGGTAGCGGCGTCGTAGTCGGTCAGGTTCTCTCGGCACGCGCCACAAGGCGGCACGACGGCGATGTCCTGGACGGCCTCCTCGGGCTTCGGATGACGGACGGCGACGGCGCATTCGATGGTGGCATCCCCGTCCATGACCGCACGGCCGAGCGCAATCGCCTCGGCACAGATCGAAAGCCGCCCGACTGTGGCGCCCAGATGCACTCCGGTCCAAATGCGTCCGTCCCGGCTGCGCAGCGCCGCGGCGACGGTGTGCCAAAACGGACGGTAATGACGCAACAGCACGGCACGGGCGATCTCGATCAGTTTGTAATCGGCTTCGGCCAGCGGCAGGGTGCCATGCAAGCCGCCGGACGGCGATTGGTCGGGCAAATGCGGCCTAGTCAGCCGCTTCGGCGTCGTCGCCCTCTTCGGGCGGCGCCAGCATCGAGTTCGCCACCACGCCGGACTGCTCGCGCACCTTCTTCTCGATCGCCTCCGCCATGTCCTTGTGGTCGCGCAGGAACTGCTTGGCGTTCTCGCGCCCTTGGCCGATGCGCGTGCTGTCGTAGCTGAACCACGCGCCCGATTTCTCGACGACGTTGGCCTTCACGCCCAAGTCGATCAGCTCGCCCACCTTGCTGATGCCTTCGCCGTACATGATGTCGAACTCGACCTGGCGGAACGGCGGCGCCAGCTTGTTCTTGACCACCTTCACGCGGGTCTGGTTGCCCACGACCTCCTCGCGGTCCTTGATCTGGCCGATGCGCCTGATTTCCATGCGGATCGAAGCGTAGAATTTCAGCGCATTGCCGCCGGTCGTCGTCTCCGGATTGCCGAACATGACGCCGATCTTCAGCCGGATCTGGTTCAGGAAAATCAGCATCGTATGCGACTTCGCCACGCTGCCGGTCAGCTTGCGCAACGCCTGGCTCATCAAGCGGGCATGCAGGCCGACATGGGTGTCGCCCATCTCGCCCTCGAGCTCGGCGCGGGGCACCAATGCCGCGACGCTGTCAACCACGACGATATCGACGGCGCCGGACCGCACCAACGTGTCGCAGATTTCCAACGCCTGCTCGCCCCCATCCGGTTGGCTTAGGAGCAGGTTGTCGACATCGACGCCGAGCTTACGGGCATAGATCGGGTCGAGCGCGTGCTCCGCGTCGATGAACGCGCAAGTGCCGCCCCGCTTCTGCGCCTCCGCGATCGCGTGCAGCGCCAGGGTGGTCTTACCCGAACTCTCCGGACCGTAGATCTCGACCACACGTCCGCGCGGCAACCCGCCGATGCCCAACGCAAGATCCAGCCCGAGCGAACCCGACGGGATTGTCTCGATCTGCTGATCGCCGGCCTTCGCACCCATCCGCATGATGGAACCCTTGCCGAACGCCCGCTCGATCTGGGTCAGGGCCGCATCGAGCGCCTTGTTCTTGTCCATGTTCGATCCTTGTCCTGCGCGTTTGCCCGGCAGAGTGTCACAACTGGCACCGAAGGCGAAACTAGCTGGTTAACCGTTATCAAGAAAGTCCTAGATGGGCACACCGCCCGCTGCGGTCAAGAACAAAATAAGAACATTAATGCCCAGCGACGGCCCCGCCCTGCAGGCGCCAGATGTAGGCGATGATCTCAGCAACCGCCTTGAAGTGCTCGGCCGGAACTTCCGCGTCCAGTTCCAGCGCGTGCAGCGCCCGCGCCAGTGGTGGGTTCGCCACCATCGGCACCCCATGTTCGGCGGCCATGGCGCGAATGCGCGCCGCCACGTCGTCCATGCCCTTCGCGACGACGCGGGGCGCGGACTGGGTGCCTCGGTCGTACGCCAGCGCCACGGCGTAGTGCGTGGGGTTGGTGATGACGACGGTTGCGGTTGGCACTGCGGCCATCATGCGCTGCCGGGCGCGGGCGGTGCGAAGTTGGCGCAGCTTCGCTTTGAGGCGCGGATCGCCCTCGCTGTCCCGGTGCTCCTGCTTAACTTCCTGCGCGGACATCCGCATCCGGCTGGCGAAGCGGAAACGGACCCAGGCCAGGTCGAGCACTGCAATCGCGGCCTGGCAGGCCAGGACCAGCACGCATAGATGCATCAAATCCCGGGTCAACCGATCCAACAACGTGTCCGCCTGCCACCATACTGAGGCGGTCGCACCGGGTAGCGCATCCATCAAGGCGCGCCAAACGGCCCAGGCCAGCACACCCACTTTGGCAAGCGACTTCAACGCCTCGATCAGGTTGTCCGGGCCAATCAGGCGCGTGAGCCCGCGTTTCGGGCTAAGCCGGGACAGGTCTGGGACCAGCTTGTTGCCATGCAGCAGGCCGCCGGTTTGCAGCAGCACGCCCGCCCCGCCCGCCAACAGCACAGCGCCCAACAGCGGCAGGGTCGCCAGCAACAATGCCCATCCGGCCTCATGCAGCGCCGCACCTGGCGTGCTGTTCATCGCGCCGAGCATATTGGTAAGCCGTACCGACAGGCTGCGGGCGATCCCAGGACCGGCCATGGCAAGCACGAGCGTTGCCGCTCCAAGCCCGGCCAGCACGCAAAGCTCGCGCGACATCGGCGCTTCGCCGTCCTCACGGGCACGCTGCAGCCGGCGTTCGGTCGCCGGTTTTGTGCGGTCGCCGCCCTCGGTCCCGTCCGCCATGGTCCGGCCTCTACGCTACAGGCCGGGCAGGCTGGACCAGCCGGCGGTCACCGCCTCGGTCCAGGCGTCCAGGATACGGGGCATCAACAAGCCGAGCAGCACCAGCCCGCCCAGGATTTGGCCGGGCATTGCTGCGGTATAGACCTGCAATTGCGGCACCAGTCGCGCCAGCAGCCCCAGGGCAACCTGAAACACCAGGCCAGCCAAAATAAACGGCGCCGAGAGCTGGATCGCCAAGCCGAAGCAGGCGACCACGGCGCTCGTCACGCTCTCCGCCAGCGGTCCCGCCGGCAGCAGCGTGCCCGGCGGCACGAGCTGATAGCTCCCGGCCAACGCCGTCAGCGGCAACGCATAAAGGCCCGCCGATAGGATCAGCACCGGCACCGCCAGGCCGAACAGCCGGGATATGGCAGCGGATTGCCCACCCAAGGCAGGGTCCGGCTGCACGACGCTGGACAGGCCGAGCATGTAGGACACCACAGCGCCCGCCATGCCCAGCGCCATCGCCGGAAGCCGCGCCAACCAGCCCAGCACGCCGCCGACGACCAGTTCTGCCGCGATCATCCCCGCGCCGCCGAAACCTATTTCAGGCACGGCGGGCACCAGTGGGGCCACGGCGGGCACCAGCAGCATGGTGATCGCCAGCGCCAGCCCGGCACGAACGATGGGCGGCGGCTCGGCCTCGCCCAGGCCTGGCATCAGCATGACGGCCATGCCCGTGCGCGACAGCACGAGCGCGAATGCAAATGCCCAGCCGGGCAGCGCCGCCAGCAGCGCCGCATCATCCATTACCGGCGCCCATTCATTGGCCGCCCACAAGCACCAACCGGTCCATCAGCACATGGGTATAGTCGGTGAGGGTGGCGGCCATGAACGGCCCAAGCAACGCCATCGCGCCGAACAAGACGAGCAGCTTGGGCAAGAAGACCAAGGTCGCCTCGTTGATCTGCGTCACTGCCTGGATCAAAGACACCACCAGCCCGACTGCCAACGCAGCCAACAGCAACGGCCCGCCGAGCTTCAACACGATCCACAGGGTCTCACGCAATGCTGACGCGACTTCGACGTTTCCCATGCTAGATCGGCATGCGCATGACGTCTTGATAGGCCTGGACGACCCGGTCGCGGATGGCGACCGCGGATTGCAGCGCAAGCTCCGCGCGGGACACGGCCGTCACCACATCGGTGAGGTTGCCGCCGCCGGAGATCGCCTGCATCGATTGCGCGTCCGCCTGGTGTCCGGCGTCAACCACGTTGCCGAGCGCCTTGGTCATTGCGTCGCCGAACCCTGGCACAGCCGGTCCGCCCACGCCCAAGCCGCCGCCCTGCACGCGCGCATAGGCGCTCGCGGCGCCGGCCGGGCTGACGGTGAGGATCGGGACCGTCATTTCAGCAGGTCGATCGTGCGGGTCAGCATCGTGCGCGTGACCTCCATCACGTTCAGGTTCGCGCTGAAGCCGCGCTGCGCCTCACGCATGTCCATGACTTCAATGAAGCTGTTGACGTTAGGCGTCCGCACGTAGCCTTTCGCATCGGCAGCGGGATGGGACGGGTCGAAGCGCAGCGGCAGCTCGCTTTTGTCCGGCGTGATATCCTTCACGCGGACGGTGCTGACGCCCAGGGCGTTGTCCATCCGGTTTTCGAAGGTGATGACCTTGCGCCGATAAGGGTCCGCACCGGGCTTGGAGCCGGTCGTATCCTGGTTGGCCAGGTTCTCGGCGATGGTGCGCAGCCGGGCAGTCTGCACATCCATGCCGCGGGCCGAGATCGCGAGCGCCTTGGTGATGTCCATGCGCCTTACCCCGCCCGGCCGAGCGCGGTGCGGAACATGCCGTGGTATTTGCGATACAGGTTCGCCACCAGTTCCTGCGTGCCGGCCGTGTCGGCGACCTTGGTCAGTTGGTCCTCCATCGAAACGCCGTTGCCGTCGGGCGAACGCTCCCGCGGACGGACCGTATGGGCGGATTGCATGCTGCTGGATCCAGCGAGGTGCATGGGATCCGTCCGCGCCATCGACGCCGCAGCGCCTGCATGGGACAGGGCTTGAGCAAACGGCGGCAAGTCGCGCGGCTGGTAACCCGGCGTGCTGGCGTTCGCCACGTTCTGCGCCAGCAGTTCCTGCCGCCGCCCTACCCACGCTAATCTTTGCTCCGCCAGGCGGAACAATCCAATGTCGGCAGAGCCAGTCTCGGTCGGGTCCATCATATTCCCCAGTTCGCTTAGGGGTAGAATAGGCCCAATTAGTTAATGCGAAGTTTAGGGCGGTGGCGCAACGATTTGGTAACCTTTCGACGCTAATGTCGGGGCATGACGAATTCGATCGCCCCGCAGCACCCTGAACTATGGCCGCCTCACGGATATGATGCCGCGGCCGAAGTCGCCGCACTGTCTGAGGCGGTGCGCAACACGGTGGCGATGGCGGCGGGCTTGGCCGCGGGCGGGCGCAAGGTGGAGCTGACCGGGCTCGACCGCATGATGGGCCTGTTATGTGCAAAGGCGCTCGATTTAGCCGCG
The DNA here is from genome assembly GCA_965277495.1 of Acetobacteraceae bacterium. Lineage (GTDB taxonomy): Bacteria > Pseudomonadota > Alphaproteobacteria > Acetobacterales > Acetobacteraceae > CAHJXG01. Next base: position 1,627,844 of record OZ255824.1, read on the forward strand.
GTGGACGGCCGTACGGCTCGCACCGGGCTGATCGCGCTGCTGACGGACGTCGATGCATTGAGCCTGGCGCTCCGGGCTGAAGCCCAATGACGAACCCACAACGGCAAAAGGCCGCAACATGCCAGCATTCCTCCAAGCCATACTGACGGCCGGGGCCGCGCTTGGCGCGGTGCTCGGGATCATCGTGCTGGCCGGACGGGGCGCGCGCATGCTGCGGCTGGCCCGGCCAACTGCGGGCCGGCGATTGATATTGGGTGAAGCCCTGACGCTGGACCGGACCCGCCGCCTGCAGTTGGTCACCTGCGATGGGCGCGACCTGCTGCTGCTGATTGGCGGCGGGGCTGATCAGGTGGTGGCCTGGCTGCCGATTGCACAGCCCGGCGCGCATGTGGGCGCGGGGCCAGTCGCATGAGGCACTTTCCCCTGCTTATCGCCTATGCCGCGCTGCTGGCGCTCGTGCTGCTGTCGCCAAGCTTGGCGCACGCGCAATCCGTGAACATCGATTTAGGCGCGTCCGGCCAGGCAGGCGCGACCGGGCGGCTCGTGCAGATTACGGCGCTGATCACCGTGCTGTCGCTCGCCCCCAGCCTTTTGGTGATGGGCACCGCGTTCACCCGCATCGTGATCGTGCTGTCTTTGCTGCGGAGCGCGATTGGCGCGCAGGGAACGCCGCCTAACTCCGTGCTGATCGGATTGGCGCTGTTCCTCACTTATTTCGTCATGCAGCCGGCGATGGACCAGGCTTGGACGACCGGCTTGTTGCCCATGACGCAGGGCCAGGTCGGGGAGATGGAGGGATTGCGCCTGACCGCTGAGCCATTCCATGCCTTCATGGCCGCCAACGTCCGCGGCGCCGACCTGCAGTTGTTCCTTGACCTCGGGCAAATCGCGGCCCCGCCCACCCCGGACCAGGCGCAATGGCGCGCGCTGGTGCCCGCGTTCATGATCGGGGAAATGCGGCGTGCGTTCGAGATGGGGTTCCTGCTTTACTTGCCGTTCCTGGTGATCGACCTGGTGGTCGGCAGCGTGCTGATGAGCCTCGGCATGATGATGCTGCCGCCCAACGCAGTTTCGTTGCCGTTCAAGCTGATTTTCTTCGTGCTCGTGGACGGCTGGCGGCTGGTTTCCGGCAGCCTGGTCCAGAGCTTCGCGACATGACCCGGCCGTCATGCTTCGTTCTCAGGCAGTAAAATTCAACCGTACAGCAGCCGCGGCAGCCAAAGCGCCAAACCGGGGAACAAGAACAGCAATAAGATCAGCACGAACGGCGCTGCAAGGAACGGCACGATGCCGCGGTAGATCACGGCGGTGCGGATGTCCGGCGCCTGGGCCTGGACGACGAACAGGTTCATGCCGACGGGCGGATGGATCAGCCCAACCTCCACGACGATCACGACGATGATGGCGAACCAGGTCGGGTCGTAGCCGTAGCTCACGATCAACGGCAGGAACACCGGCACGGTGATCAGGATCATGCCGATTGCTTCAAGGAAGCAGCCCATGACGATGTAGGCGACGATCACGAGCGCCATCACCAGTCCGCCAGGCAGTTCCAGCACACGCGCCTGCTCGGCCAGCAGCGCCGGCAGTTGGGTTTGGACGATGAAATAGGCGAACAGGTTGGCGCCGATGATGATGACATAGAGCATGCAGCTCGTCACCACGGCACCCTCGATGGTTTTGCCCAGCTCGCCCAGGCGCAGGCGGCGACCGACGATCCCGAGCAGGATAGCGCCGAGCGCGCCGATCGAGGCCGCTTCGGTCGGGCTGAACACGCCGGCGTAGATGCCGCCGATCGTCACGACGAACAGCGTCAAGAACTGCCAGGGCCCGCGGAGGGCGGCGATGCGGCCGCGGACGGAGACGCTGGGGACGGCCGGCGCGTCCAATGGCCGCTGCGCCGCCACGATCAGCGCCGTGACGACATAAAGCGCCGTGAGCAGCAGTCCCGGAACCAACCCGGCGGCAAACAGCTTCGGCACCGACTGCTGCGCGATCGCCCCATAGATCACCAGGATGATCGAAGGCGGGAACAGGATGCCAAGCGTGCCGCCCGCCGCAATCGAGCCGGTCGCGAGGCTGTCCGAGTAGCCGGCTCGCCGCATCTCCCGCAGCGAAATCGGGGTCATGGTCGCCGCCGTCGCGATGGACGAGCCGCAAACGGCGCCGAAACAGGCGGAAGCGCCGATGGTCGCCACCGCCAGCCCGCCCCGCAAGCCGGACAGCATGACCTGCGCCGCCTTGAACAGGTCGGCCGACAGCCCGGTGCCGGCTGCGACCCCGCCCGTCAGGATGAACAACGGCACCACGGAAAGGGTGTAGAGCGACGCGGTGTCGAACGGCGCCTGGCCAAGCGTCGCGAGGGCACTGGTCCAGCCGGACAAGGCGATGTTGCCGGCGAGGCCAACCAGGCTGAGCGCAGCCCAGACCGGCAAACGTAGGAACAGCAGCAGGAACAGCGCCATAATCCCGGCCAGGCCGACAAGGCCGGGACTCATTCTGGAAGTCCGTTCTCTGGCCGTCCGTCCGCAACCAGCGCCGGCCGCCGGGCTACCAGGGTCAGCGCCACGAGCACCGATCCCGCCATGCCGATGATCGCCGCCGCCCAGACGACCCAGACCGGCAGCCCCAATTCCAGCTTGCGGTCGCCATAATCCATCGCCTGCAGCGCCGGCGCGACCATCGCCCAGGTGATCAACGCCAGCAGCGCCAGCATCACCGCATCGGCCACGCCGACCAGCAGCCGCGTCCGCCGCGGTCCCGCCAGGTGATCGACCAGGTCGATGACGATGTTCTGCCGCCGCAGCAGCGTCGCCGGCAGGCCGTTGAAGATCACGACGGGAAGCAGGCTCTCGACGACATCGTACGCGCCCGGGATCGGCTGGCTGAACACGTATTTGAGGAACACGTCCGCGACCGTCACCACGCCCATGACGACCAGCGCCAGCATCGCAACCCTTAATTGGAACGACGCGATGCGCGCTATGAACCGCACCCTATGCCGCCGCGCCGTGCCGCCGGGCACACGCGCTCATCGCGTGTAGTCTTCGATGAACTGCGACGCCGGCTTGCCGCCTTTGTCCAGCGCGGCGACGGCATCGTGCACCAGCGGCTGCAGCGCCGCCCTGAGCTTGTCGACCTCGGCCGGCGCCAGCGTATTGATCCCGACCTTGCCGGCGACCATGGCGTCGCGCCCGTGCTGCTGGGCCTGGTCCCAGCGCGCCCCAAGCTGCTCGGCCGCGCCCGGGCCGGTGGTTTCGTCGATGATCGTGCGAAGATCCGCTGGCAGGGCGTCATGCTTCGCCTGGTTCATCACCAGCACCAGCGTCGAAGGCAGGAAAGCGGGCTCCATGACGTGCTGGGTGACGGGCGCGAGGCCGAAACTTTCGGCCGCCTCGTAATTGAACACCGCGCCGTCGATCACGCCCTTCGCCATGCCGTCGGCAATCTCGCCCGGCGGCACCTGCAGCGGCACTGCGCCGAGCGCCCGAAGCACCTTTGCATGCTGCTCGCCCTGGAAGCGCATCTTGAGGCCCCGCAGGGCCGCCAGCGAGTCGATCTCGCGCCGGGCGGTGAAGAAGCTGTTGAGCGGCTGGACCCCGACCCAAAGCACGCGCAGGCCAGCAAACTCCGGCGCCAGGTATTTCGGCGCCAGTTCGGTGATCCGCCTCGACATGACTGCGCTCGTATCGGCGCCTTTCGGCTCCACGAACGGAAGGCTGACGAGCTCCGTCATCGGATAGCGGCCCGGCGTCGCGCCCGTCAGGCCGACCGCCATGTCGGCCTGCCCGTTGCGTGCCAGGTCGAACTGCCGCTGCACCGGACCAAGCTGCGCGGCCGGATAGATGCGCAGCTTCAGCCGGCCGCCCGAACGGGTATCGACATCCTGCGCCCAAGCATCGAGCAGCTTTTGCACCGTGTGGTTCGGCGGCAGGTAATGCGACACCTTGAGTTCAATGGCTTCAACAGGCTGGGCGCGCACGGACCACGACGTTCCCGCCACCAATATCACGGCGGCAAGCAGGCGCATTGCTCCCTTGAGCATGGTTCTCTCCCCTTAATTTTGTTCAGGCGTGGCCGGTGACACGGTCCAGCAGCGGGCCTGGCTCGGGCAGCCGGTCACCGCGCCAAGCGACATACTGGTCCGGGCGTATCAGGGCGAAGCGCGCCTGGTAACGGGTCCGGAGGCCAGGCTCGCCCGGGGTCAGCAGCGTCAACGGCACGCCGCGACGGGCGGCTTCCCGCGTCAGCGCATCGACGCCATCATGTCCAGCCAGACGAGGCCGGTCAGCGCCGTCACCCGTCGCCAACAGCGTCAGGCCAGGCCCGAAATGATCGTACAGCGATGAACCGTCGGACATCCACGCATGGGGCGCCAGGCTGCCGGGGCACGCGGATGGGACATAGGCGGCGAAATGCTCCGGCGGCGGCTCCGTGCCGTCCGGCACGACGACCGGCGACTTGTCGTAGCGCGCGCCGAGCACCAGGCCGAGGGTATAGAACTCGCGTCCCTTCGTCGCTTGGATCGCCTCGCCCACCTCGCGCCGGGTTGCATCGCCCTCCGGTCCCCCCTGCTCGAGAAAGGGCCGGACAAGCTGGTTGCCCAGGGTCGCGTAATTGACGCCCGACTCCCGGATGGTGCGCTCGTGCACCGGGCGCCGTTCCTGCTCATAGCTGTCCAACAGCTTGGCGCCGCCCCAGCCCTGCAGCACGGCCGCCAGCTTCCAGCCGAGGTCGACGGCGTCGCCGATGCCCATGTTCATGCCGAAACCGCCGAATGGCGGATGGAGGTGGCAGGCGTCGCCGGCCAGGAAGATCCGGCCATTCGAATAGGCGTCGGCGATCAGGCTATGGGCCACCCAGGGATCGGTGTGGACGATCTCGACAGCGAGGTCCGCAAGGCCCGTCCCGCGGCGGATCAGCTCGACCGGATCGACCGAGGCCGGGTCGACGTCGTTGGCGAGCTTGGTCGCCATGAAGAACCACAGCCCGTGCTGGTCCATCGGGCCCAGCAGGCCCGGCACGTCGGCGTTCACCATCCAATACATGATGGCGGGGCCGTGCGCGTGGCGGGCTGCAAGGCCGGGGGCGCGGAAGATGATGCTGTAGTTCTTCGCGACCGCGCTTTCACCCGCCATGGCGATGCCGAGCGCCCGGCGCACGAAGCTGCGCCCGCCGTCCGCACCGACCAGATAGGCGCTTCGCACCTGCCGCATCGTGCCGGACGGCAGATGCACGGCCCCCGATGTAACCCCGGCGCCGGATTGCTCGATGCGGCGAAGCTCCGTGTCGAACGCCACCTCCACGCCGGGCAGCGATGATGCGTGGGCGCGCAGCACCTCCTCGAGCGTGTATTGCGGCACCCACTGCGCTTCCTCGGAATATAGATCGTTACGCACACGGCTGCCGTTGAACGCGTTCTCGAACCGGGCGAGGGCTGGGCCGTTCATGCGGGTTGCGAACACGACGCTGGGCGGGTAGTCCGGCGGGATCGGCGAGGCCTGGCGCAGCGTGTCGGCGATGCCCCAACGCCGCAGGTGTTCGCGGGTGCGCACGTTGGTGGTCTTGGCGCGCGGGCTATAGCCGACGCGGTCGTTGCGTTCGACCACGAGGCAAGGGACGCCGCGCTGCCCCAGCTCGATCGCCAGCGACAGCCCAACCGGCCCGGCGCCCGCGATGAGCACGCCGGCTTCGGTCATCCGCTCCAACAGCCGCCTCCGCTAAGCGCCGATTTCGTGGTTGACGATGAAATCGGCGGGCGGAGTTGGCCCCCAGACGAAAAAGGCGTCATGGCCGGGATGGTCGGCGGCGGGCCAGTCGCAATCGACCGGGATGTAGTCGATGTCGGACGAATACTCGCTGTAGCTGCCCCAGGGATCGCGGACATAATGGAAGTAGTTGGAACCCAGCACATGCCGCCCGACGCCCCACCCGGCCGAGAAGCCGCGGTCGGCCATCTGCATCGCCCCAAGCCCGACCTCGTGGATCGAACCCACGTCCCAGCTCAGATGGTGCAGCCCCGGGCCGCCCGACTTCGCCAGCGCGATCATGTGGTGGTCGCTGCCGTGGATGCCGTGCATGAAGGCCACGCCGTCGCCGGACCGGTCGGACAGCCGCAGGCCGAGCACCCGGTGGTAGAAATCGATGGAGCGCAGCACGTCGCTGCTGAACAGCAAGATGTGCGCGAGCCGCCGCGGTTGGACGAACGGGGCCTTGGACCGCGCCGTCGATCCCTGGACGCCGGGCGGCGACGACGCGTTGAACTGCACCGCCTTTTCGTTCGGCGACGATTTCTCGGCGACGCGCATTTCGATCAGCGTGCCGTCGGGATCACGGAACCAGACGCCGTTGGTCTCGAACCCCGCAGGTGGGTCGAGCTGCGCCACGTCGTTCTGCTTGAGGCGGGCGCGCAGGCCCTCCAGGTCCTCGGGGTAGCAGCCGAAGGACAGGTAGGTGAACTTCTTGGCCGGCCCTTCCGCGATCCGGCCCCAGCGATGGTCGTTGCCGGACGTATAGATGCCGAGCCCATTGCCCTCCTCGCGCACGTCCAGGCCGAAGCCGGCGTAGAACTGCTGCGCGAGCTTCAGGTCGGGCACGACGAAGTTGAAGTGGTCGACGGAGTGCACGCCGAGTTCGCCAGGCCGACGGGGCCGGGACGCCAGGCTTCTGATCTGCGTCATTGATGTCCTCCTGTTGGCCGCCTCTTGCTGTGCGGCTTGCTTCGGATGTGGCCGGGTTGCCCGGGAGCGAGACAACGGCCCGCGGCGACCCTTCTATCACTATATAGGCCGTGTTCGATGTAGGTGGTCAGATGTCTCTCGACCATGATCCCTGGAAGATGCCAGATTGGTTGCAGTGAGCGCAACCAAGTATCAGTCCCGCAGGCATCGAACCGATGAAACTCCATCATCTCCGCGACTTCGTGGCCATCGCCGAACGTGGCGGCCTGCGTGCCGCCTCGCGCCACCTGCAGCTCGCGCAGCCGGCCTTGACGCGCAGCTTGGGCGACCTGGAGCGTGAGCTCGGCGTGTCGTTGTTCGAACGGCATGCGCGCGGCATGACGCTGACGGCGCCGGGCCGGGTGTTCTCGCAGCGGGCGACCGCGATCCTGCATGAGGTGCGGCGGGCACGGGAGGAGATCGATCAGTTGGGCGGCGGCACGCAGGGAAGCGTGGCGATCGCGCTCTCGATCGCCACCCATATGGCGTTGCTGCCAAAGGCGCTGCGGCCTTTCCGCGCGCGCTATCCTGCCGTGCAATTGCGGGTCATCGAGGGCATCTATCCGACGCTCGAAAGCGGCTTGCGGGATGGCAGCATCGATTTCTACATCGGCCCGGCGCCGGGCCATCCGGTGCCTGCGGACCTCCGGCAGGAAAAATTGTTCGACAACACGCGAACGGTGCTCGGACGGCGCAACCATCCGCTCGCCCGCGCGGCCTCGCTCGCGGAACTTGCCGATGCGGAGTGGGCATCGACGTCGATCACGCTTCATGCCGACGAGGAATTCAGCGAGCTGTTCCGCTTCCATGGATTGAGGCCGCCACGCCTGGCCCTGCAAAGCCAGTCGGCGCTGACGCTTATCGTCAGCCTGGCCTACACCGACCTGCTGGCGTTGGTGCCCGTGCAATGGATGGAGTTTGCGCCGACGTCCGGCATCCTGCAGGCCATCCCCATCAAGGAAGTGCTGCCGGCGCCGGCGATCGTGCTCATTCACCGGGCTGGGCTGCCGCTGACCCCGGCGGCGACATGCCTGGTCGACATGCTGCGCAACGCCGCGCCCGCGGGGCGTCGGCCAGCGGCCAAATGTCCATGATCGATTGAAGCCGCGCGGCCTCATTTCACATTCAGCGTGCGCCAGGCGTCCGGCAACCTGCCATCGTGCCGGAACGAAGCGATGAAACGCTGCCGGTCGGTGCCGCTTTCTGGGCCTGCCCCGGCGGCGGCGCGCAGGTGCATCACCATCGATCCGGGTCCGTCGTAGGCGGGCCATGCGGGCAAGCCTGCGCCGTTCGGGTCGCCCCGCATCGCAAAATTCGTCCAATAGGCCATCACGAGGTCGGAAAACCGCCGATCGCCGTCGTCAGGCGCGGGCCCTTGCGGGGCGAAGTACTGGCGAGTGAGCGTGCCGAAGGCAAAAGGCACGTCGGCAACGTGAGCCGGGACGGGTGAATAAGGCGAAGTGTAGGAGAACTGGTAGGCATACACCTTTGAGCGCCCCATCCGCTGATGGAGGCCGAGCAGTTCCCAAGTTTGTTCAGAGATGACGAGGTCGCCGATAAGGCCGTTCGCAGCGGCGCGCGCCTGCTCAGGGGTTTCGGCGGGATAGGCCGCGTCGAACTGGGCCAGGCGTTCAGCGCCGAACATCCGTTGGGCGGCGCGTTTGAACTCCGGCGCCGTCGCATGCGGGAACGCGCGGGACTGGAAGGGCACGAACTCTGCGGCGTTCCATCCGCCGAGCAACGGGATATCATGCTGGGCGCCCCGGCCGAACACGGCGGCCGGGGAGTCCTGCAGCAGGTGCCCGTCGACGCTCGGCGTGAACGCCGTTGTACCCGGATCTGAGGTGAAGTCCCACGCCGTCGCCTTGTTGAGCTGCTCGGCTGGGATGGCGCGAAGGTCCGCCAATGCCGGGGCGCCAAGCCGAGCATTGAGCGCGCTGCCGTTCTGCGAGGCCTCCGCATGGGTGGGGATGGAGCCGTGCTCGCTGTCCCAAAATGCGCCGCTCTGGATGATGGCCTTGGCAAACAGGCCCTTGGTTTGCGGAGATGCCATGAGGATGCCAACAGCGTGCGCGCCGGCCGACTCACCGAACAGCGTGACATTCCCGGGGTCGCCGCCGAACGCCGCGATGTTCCGCTGCACCCAGCGCAGGGCCGCGACCTGGTCCTGGAATCCATAAGCTCCCGATCCCGGCTGCTCGGCATCCAACGCGGGATGCGCCAGGAAGCCGAACACGCCCAACCGATAGTTCAACGACACAAGCACCACGCCATGTGCGGCGATGCGGGCGCCATCGTAGGCCGGCATGGCGGACGAGCCGAACACGAAGCCGCCGCCGTGCAGCCACACCATGACGGGTTTGGACGCGCCGCCGCTCGGCACAGGCGTCCAGACGTTGACGGTCAGGCAATCCTCGTTCTGCGGAGGTGCACCGACAGGTGGCGGGATGGGGATGGGCGCCGCCCAGCAAACCGGTCCGAAGCTCGCCGCCTGCCGGACCCCGTCCCATGACGGGGCAGGCTGTGGCGGGCGCCAGCGCATTGGCCCAACAGGCGGGGCCGCATAGGGAATGGCTTTGAACGCCACGACCCCGTGCGCGTCCGGCTCGGCGCCCTGGACCAGGCCGGCCTCCGTGGAGACTGGCGGCACGGCCCGGGCCGGCGCCGGCCCGACCGTTGCCGTCAGGACCGCAGCGATGGCCACCGCCTTGGATCGTGTCCGCATCAGACGGGTTTCTGCCCACGATGGCCGGCGCCCGTCATGAACTCGACCAACAGGCGGTTGAATTCATCGGAGACGAGTTGCGGGAAATGGTGCTCCGCCTTGACGACGACGTGCCGTCCGCCGCCCAGCTTGGCGACGCGGTCCGCGACGGCGCCGTAGGCCGGGTTCCATCCCCCATCGACCACTTGGAACGGGATGCCGGCGTTCCCGACGATGGCAAGCTGCTCACGCAGCACGGGCGGCGTCGGCAGCTTCAGCTCCTTCAATCCTTTGCCCATACGGCCAAGTTCCGCCTCGCTTGACCCGCCCCTGATCGCGTCCGGGATGCCGACGAGCTTCGCGAACTTGATCGCCCTCTCGGCAGGCGAGGACGCCCCGGCGGCGATCTCCGCGAGTTGTTTCGCAAAGCCCTGGACCACGGGATCGTCGATCGCCAACGGCATCATCGCCGGCTCGATCAACGTCAGCGACCTTACCGCGGCGGGCCGCATGGCGGCTGCGGCCAAGGCGACGCAGCCGCCGAAGGAGTGGCCGACGAGGTGCGCGCCCTCGCCGAGCAGCTCCGCAACCCACTTGCCATCCGCCTCCGCGTCATCCGGGCGGCCCGGCGATGGGCTTCGCCCATGGCCCGGGCGGTCGGGCACGATAACCTGCCATCCCATCGGCGCCAGCTCCGCCTGCTTGGCGAAGTGCCGGCCGCCGCCAACCTCGCTGCCCTGGGCGCTGCCGTGCACCATGACCACGACAGGGCCGGCATCGCCCCAGCGCGTGAGGTAAACCGACGGGTCTTCCATGTCCCAAGCTCCTTTGAACCGCAATGGTGGTGCGCGGCCTGATGCGCTGGCCGGGGTCAAAACGGCTTCTGGCTGGTGCCGAGCAGCCGGCCAAGCGAGACCACCGCGAAGATCCCAGCCTCGAACCCGTCGTGCGGGCGGCCCGGCGGCGCCGGCGGATAGTAGTTATCGGGGTTGACGAAGTACTGCACAATCGGCCGGACCGCGATCGCCGGGGTCAACTGGACATTGCCCACGACCTCGAACGAGAACCCGTCGCGGGACTGGTCGGAGCCCCGTCCGGCAAGGATGCGCTGCCGGCGGCTCTCCCCATTGGCTTCGATCTGGCTCAGGCGCTGGTACCTGGTCTGCACGCCGAGCGCGTCGAACGGACGCCCGGGGACCAGGCCGGTAAAGTTGACGCCGAGCATTGCGTCGAGATCGATCGGCTGCGGCTTGTCCACCGATACATTGAACGAACCGTAAACCGCGATATTTGCCGGCGGGCCTACGTCGCGCTGGGCGCCGCGCCAGAGCACCTTCTGCCCCTGGAAGAAGACCACGCCGCCGCCGGGGTAGTTCGCCACCTGGAGCAGCGGGATTGCCGGGGCGGCGGTGCCCTTCAGGTTCGTCCGCCCGTGCCGGGTGTTCCATTCGAAGCCGAGCTCGAAATTGGAGGGGTAGGCGGCGTTGCTGAACTCGCTGCGCTGGGCGACCTCGCCAAGGATCTGCGCACCGCTCGACTGGTTGGTGGCGAACACGCGGTCGCCGTAGTTGGTGGACGTGCGGTAGTTGTCCTCGAAGACGCCGCCCTGCACGTACCAGGTCGGGGTCAGCTTATAGGTGGCGCGTCCGCCCCACACCGGATAGGGCGCCGAGGCGAAGTCGCCGGTGACCTGGAAGACGGGGGAATAATGGGTGAACGGATCCAGCGAGTTCGGCAGCAGGAAATAGTTGAAGACGTTCGTCCGCCCGACTTCGATTGAGAGCCTGTTGTCCAGCAAGCGTTGCTCGTAGGTGAGGACCGACAGCAGGTTGGTCTGGGTCGCGGGCGTGGTCTGGAACCCGGTCAGGACGCCGCCGGCCTGGGTGATGATCTGCGGGATGTCGCTCCGCAGCCCGAAGAAGGTCATGGCGACGTGGACGTTGCCGCCGGGCAGGTTGATCAGCTTGCCGAGGTCGAAGTCGGCCGCCGGCCTGAACGCGGCGAGGTTCGAGGTGTGTCCAGGCGCGACGCCAGCGCTCGGGTTGGCGAGGAAATGGTCGAACGCGATGCCGTGGAAATCGATGCCGCGGTCGAGCAGGGTCTTGCCGAATGCGGGAAACAGCCCGACGCGCGGCGGGGGTGACGTTGGGATCGGCTCGTCCTGCAGCGTTTGGTCGCCGGTCGTGTTGCTGCCGGGGCGCGAGGTCACGCCTTCTGCGCCGGACGAGCTTGCCGGGACCGCGCTCTGGCCCGATTTGGAGGGCAGGGCCTGTGCTGTCCTCGAGGAAACCGGCTCGGCTGCATGGGCCGCTGTGATGGATAAAGCGACTAGAAGGCTAGTAATCGCCGCGACCGAGCCGCCTACGCGCATGTACGTTTCCTCATCATGGATCGGCTCCCTGCCGATTGGTTTCGTATTGATTTTCCAGCACGTCGTTTATGGCGCACCAGTTCTCAGGCCCGACGCGGATCACGCGTCAGGAACGGTGGTTACCAAACCACGGATGATCTCTGAAAGATGCCAGTTTAGTCAGGCCGATATCAGCAAGGTATCAGCCCAACGAGCGTCGGCGCCATCCGCGCTATCGGCCGCGTGGCACGATGGAGCCGAAGCGGGCAACCCGGCGGTTCATTGTCCAGCTTGGCTGTCGGGCTGGTTCAACCAGGCCGCGCCCTCGACATACAGCCGCGCTTCCGCATCACTGTTCGGGGTGGGCAAGCCGGGCGTGAGTTCGGCGCCAGCGAGCGACTGCACATAGGCAAGGTGCCGATAGCCCTCGGCGAAGCGGGCCAGGGCCTGGGGATCGAGCTGGATTGGACCGGCCGGGTCGACCGGGTCCAAGCGGTCCTTCTCATAGATCGGCACGCGCCGGGCGATGCGCCACTCGCCCCCATGGCGGACGAAGCGGTCGTAGAAACGGCCATAGCAGGTCACGTCGACGACGGCGTCTCCGACCTTGCCGCGGACCAGCAGGATCATCCGCGTCTCGGCGATGGCGCGAGCGCCGTTGAGGTCAATCGACGCCGCGCCAATGAAATGCTGGGCACGCGCGCCTTTCCTTGCGGCCTCGATCGAGCGGTCTACGAACTCGTTCGCCGGGCCCGCGAACCAGGTCGTATGCATCGTAGCGTCCGGCGTATAGAGGGCGCGCAGCCGGTCCCACCGTCCGGCATCCCGGCACAGGCCCCAGTCGTTCACGACGCGCGTGATGGCCGCCCGGTCGATCAGCTCGAGCATCGGATCGGCTGTCGGGGATGCGGCATTCGGCATTGTCGGTTTCCTTATCAGGTCGATACGGGAGGCGGCGCCGGAACCATAGTGCGGGATGTGTCGGCGTCACGGATCGCTGCCTCGCCAAGGTGCTGCGGCATGAGGTGGACCGTAGCCGCGACGATCAGCGCGACGGCGCAGGCAACGAGATATTGGTACATCGGCGCGGACAAGCCGTAGTCACGCACCAGCCAGGATAGCGTGAGCGGCGTCAGCCCGGAGAACACCGCCGTGCCGATGCTGTACGGGAACGCGAAGCCGCTCTGCCGGACGGCGGTGGGAAACAGCGACGAGAGCAGCGCCGGCAGCAAGGCGTGGACGTATCCCGCGCCCAGCCCGACAACCACGTAGGCATAGATCAGCCTCACGTCCGAGGGTCCCAGGGTCGGGATATAATGGAAGAACCAAACGCAGATCACGGCGCTCAGCACCGCCCCGCAAGCAAGCGTCGCGGCCCACCCAAGCCGGTCCCGCAGCATCCCCCACAGCGGCATGGCCAGGACGAACGCGATCACGCCGACGGCGTTGGCCGTGAAAACCAGGCTGGTGTCGAAATGCAGTTGACCCACAAGGAACACCGGAAGGTACTGAAAGTATACGCCGCTGGTGGACGAGAACACGAGGACCAGGGCCAGGGCGAAGATGCACTGCTTGCGATACTGTTTGACGATCACCGCTATGGGCGCCTTCTTCGACAGTCCCTGCTCATTTTTCATCTTCTCAAACAGCGGCGTTTCCTGCAATTGCCGGCGCAAATAGGCCGCGAGCAGCCCGAACAGGCCGCCAATAATGAACGGAAGCCGCCATGACAAGGTCGACAGCGCCGGGTCGAGGCCGGCGATGACGCTCGCCAGCGCCGCCGCCGCCGCGCCCAGCAGCAGGCCGCAGTTGACCACGCCCTGGAACGTGCCGCTGAATAGGCCGAGGCGGCGCGACGGCGCATGCTCGCTCACGAACACGGCGGCTGCGGGCAGTTCGCCGCCGACGGCGCATCCCTGCAGTATCCTGAGCAGCAGGAGCATGGCGGGCGCCAGCCAGCCGATCATCGCGTAGGTCGGCAGCAGGCCCATCAGGAAGGTGGGCACCGACATCAGCAAAACGGTGAACACGAACAGCTTCTTGCGTCCGATCCGGTCGGCATAGTGCGCGATGATCATCCCGGCGGCCGGGCGCACGAGATAGCCGATGGCGTAGATGCCGAACGCCTGCACCTGGGCGATCCAGGGCGACGCGCCCGGTGGAAAGAACGCGATGCTGATGGCCGCCGCGACGAAGACGTAGACCTGGAAATCGAAGTATTCGAGGACGGCGCCCAGCGATGCCAAGCCGAGATTTTTAGCGTCATGCCGCGTCGTGGCCATTGCTTCCTCCGTTGTTCTTATTTTCGGCTCATCGCCGGCGGGTTTTGGGCAAGGCTTGGCCGCTGAAGGCGAAGTCCAGTGGCGCGCGTTACTCCGCCGCTTTGGCTTGGGCCGCCGCCTGGTCCACGACCGGATTGCGCAGCACGCCGACCCCGTCCAGCTCGACTTCGCAGACATCTCCGGGCTTCATCCACAACGGCGGCTTGCGGGCGAGGCCGACGCCGGACGGCGTGCCGGTGACGATGATGTCGCCGGCCTGCAGGGTGAACGCCACGCTGAGCAGCGACACGAGGGTGGCGACGTCGAACACCAGGCTGTCGGTCGAGGCGTCCTGCACGACCGCGCCGTTCAGCCGGGTTTGCAGCCGCAGCCCCCGGCAGCCCGGCGGCAACGCATCGGCGGTCACGAGCCATGGCCCGAAGGCGCCGGTGCCGTCGAAGTTCTTGCCCACCGTCCATTGCGGCGCCTTGAACTGGTAGTCGCGGACCGAGGCGTCGTTGAACAGCGAATAGGCGGCGACGTGATCGAGCGCGCGCTCCTTTGGGATGTCGCGCCCGCCCTGGCCGATGACGGCGACGAACTCGCCTTCGTAGTCGAGCTGCTCGGACACGCGCGGGCGGACGATGGGCGCGCCGTGGCCGATCAGGCTGGAGGCGAAGCGGCCGAAGATGGTGGGGTAGCCCGGCACCTCGAAGCCGCTTTCGGCCGAATGGTCGGCGTAGTTGAGGCCGACGCAGAGAATCTTGGGCGGGTTCGGCAGCGGCGGCAGCAGCTCGGCGGCGTCGAGGTCGACCGCGGGGCCGGCGAGCAGGGCGCGGCCCGCGGCGGCGAGGCGCTCGCGGCCGCCGGCGACGAGCACGGCGAGGTTGCCGGGGTATGCGCTGTCGGTGGCGGCGTAGCCGTGGAAGGGTCCGCTGTTCTCGGCGGCGGCCAAGCCGATGACGCCGTTGTGCCGGTATGCCGCGAAGCGCATGCGTGTTCCTTCCTGTGTGGCCTGTGTGGCGTGTGCGCCGGCTGAGTGCGGCGATGGTCCTGGCGCCTGGATGCCGGGGCTGTGGCTCGGAGTCAATGGAAAAACTATTTTCCTACATAGAGTGGTTATTCCTGCCGGCACACGCTAGCTACACGCCATGCCCCGCATCGCGCGCGCCAGCACCAGCCTGACCCATAACGCCTACGAACGCCTCCGCGCCGACCTGCTGGCCGCACGGCTGCAACCCGGGGCGCGGCTGAAGATCAACGAGCTGTGCGCGGCGCTCTCGGTCAGCCTGAACGCAGTGCGGGAAGCGCTGTCCCGGCTCACCTCCGAAGGCCTGGTCGTCGCCGAGCCGCAACGCGGCTTCCGGGCCGCGCCGATCTCGGCCGAGGAGCTGCGCGACCTCACGCAGGTGCGGGTGCAGATCGAAGGGCTGTGCCTGGACCGCGCCATCGCCAAAGGCGACGTCGGCTGGGAAGCGCAGCTCGTCGCCGCCTTCCATGCCCTGTCCCGCACGCCGGAGCGCGAGCCGGGCGACCCGGCGCGCATGAACGAGGCATGGTCGGCCGCGCACGCCGCCTATCACAGCGCCTTGGTGGGCGCGTGCGACAGCCCGTGGCTGCTGCGGATACGCGACACGCTGTATGCCCAGAGCGAGCGCTACCGGCGCCTTTCGGTGCCGCTTGCGGAGCTCGCGCGCGACCTGAACCGCGAGCACCGGGACCTCATGCAAGCCGCCCTGGCCCGTGACGCCGGGCGCGCCACGGCGCTGATGGCGCAGCACCTCGACCTGACCACCCAGGCGCTGCTGGAACAGCCATGGCTCACCGATGCGCCGCCGGGACCCGTGCCGCGCGGCGTCCGGCCGCGTCAGGTCGTCGCCTAACGCGAGGGCGCCGGACGCCTCCATGCCTCGGGCGCAGGCCGCTCGGCCGGGCGGAGCCGTGAGCGTGCAAGGATCGCCGCGCCCGCGCACAGCGCAGGGACCGTGCCGGCGAGGAAGATTTGCTGCAGGTTCCACTCCAGCGACAGCATCACCCCGCCCAGGATGGGCCCGACGATCGAGCCAATCCGGCCGACGGCGAGCGCCCAGCCCACCCCGGTCGACCGGATCGCCGTCGGATAATAGTCCGCGACAAGCGCGTTCAGCCCGGCCTGGGCACCCTGCACCACGATGCCCAAAACGAAAGCCACGCCCATGATCAGCCCGAACGAAGCCGGCAGCACGGCCAGCGAGCCGATCAGCAGCACTGCGGCAAGGAACTCCAAGGCCAGCACGCGGCTGGGGCCAAGCCTCGCCATCGTCACGCCCTGAACCAGCGACCCCAGGATGCCGCCCAGGCTGAACAACGAGATCGCGGTCACGCCGGCGGCAACCGGCATGTGCGACTGCCGCAGCACGGCCGGCAGCCAGCTTATGACAAAGTAGATGATCAGCAGGTTCATGAAATAGGGCACCCAGAGCAGGACCGTGCCGAGCGCCCGCCCGTCGGTGAACAAGTGCTTGACCGAGAACCCCTTGGGAGCCGCCGCGCCCGGCACGAAGCGCACGGGGCCAGCGCCGGCGAGCCCCGGCGCGACCCGCGCCATGATGGCGGCGACGCGCGCAGGGTCGCGGTTGCGCGCGATCAGGAACCGCACGGATTCCGGCAGTTTCGCCACGAGGATCAAGGCCATGGCGAGGGGCAGCACGCCGCCGACGTAGAACACCGACTGCCAGCCCCAAATCGGCAGCAAAGCCGAGGCGACCAGTCCGCCAAGCACTGCGCCCAGCGGCATGCCGGTGAACAGCAGCGACACGAAGATGGCCTGCAGCCGTTTCGGCGAGTATTCCGCAGTCAGGGCCACCACGTTCGGCATCGCGCCGCCCAGGCCGATGCCGGTGACGAAACGGAATACCAACAGCTCGTTGAACGACGTGGCATAGGCGGTCAGGAACGAGAACAGGCCGAACGCCAGCGTCGAAAGCACCACCGTCCACTTGCGGCCCCAGCGGTCGGCCACCGGGCCGAGGACGCTCGCCCCGCACATCAGGCCGAGCAGTCCCGCAACGAACACCGGGGCGAAGGATTTGAGCGGCACGTCCAGGGACTCGGCGATGGAGGGCGCCAGGAAGCCGATGCTCTGCGTGTCGAAGCCGTCGAGGACGGCGACGAAGCCGCACATGGCGATGACGCCGATTTGGAACCGGCTTGGCGGCTGGCTGTCGACCACATCGCTGACGGTCGTCTCCCGCACGGTTGCGCTCATCGATCCCTCCCAGGGTTTATTGCTTTGTTTGATCGTAAGGCTTTGGTCAGGCTGCTTTCTGGTCCGGGTCTAACGACGCAGCCCGGTCCGCACCGGCCCAAGTCGCCGCGAGCAGGGCCGCGGCCGCCTGGCTCATGCCGTCGGCATCGCTGAGCGGGATCGCCGCCGCGACGTAATGGTCGGGCCGCAACAGCAACGCATGGGCGGGATAATCGGCCAGCGCCGCATCCAGCGTGTCGTCGGCTTCGGCCGCCACCTCCACCCCGTCCACAGCCTGGACCGGGGAGCCCGCCGGGAGCAGCGCCACCCGCGCCACGCCGAGCGCGTTCCAGACCGGCTGGTCAAACCGGGCAAAGTCCTCTGCGGGCCGCCGGGTGCGCAGCAGCAGCACAAAGCGGATGCCCAGCACTTCGTCCAGCAGCACCTCCTGCCCGTCCGCCGTGCGCACCATCGGCTGCGGCAGCAGGCGTCCGACCAGCGTCCGGCGGCCCTTGCCGTCGGGGAGCAAGAAACCTGCGTTGAAGCGCGGCGGCGGCTTGTATTTCATCTGCGCCACATAGTCGCGCGCCGGCGGCCAAACGTTCAGCGCCAGGAACCCGGACTGGGTCAGGAGACCACGCAGCCAACTGCGCGGCGACATCACCCGGCCCATGCGCAATGCCAGATGGACCATCTGCCAGATATGGTCCTTGCGCTCCTGCTCATAGGTGTTAAGCAACCCGGGGCCGGTTCGTTGGCCGAGCACGGCGGCCAGCTTCCAGGCGAGGTTGTGCACGTCCCGGATGCCGCTGTTCATGCCTTGCCCGGCGAACGGCGGCGTCAAATGCGCCGCGTCGCCGGCGAAAAACACGCGTCCGACCGACCATTGCGGCGCCACGCGGGCATGGAAGCGGTAAACCACCTTGCGCCGCAGCGTCGCGTCCGGGTCGGCGCCATGGGTGCGCAACAGGCGCTCGACCGCCGCCGGGTCCAGCAAATCCTCGTCCTGCTCGCCCGGCAGCAGCTTGAATTCGAACCGCCGGGTGCGTCCGGGTCCCGGCAGGGTGATGCAGGGGCGGCGCTTGTCGCAGAACACCTCGGTGTGCTTGGTCGTGTTCTCGTTGTTTTCGAGGTCGACGATCAGCCAGCGCTCGTCGAACGTGGTGCCCTCGAGCTTGATGCCCTGCTGTTCCCGCACCCGGCTCGCCGCGCCGTCGCAGCCCACCAAGTAGTCGCAGGCGACCTGCCGCTTTTCGTTGGCCGGGCCGATCAGGTCGAGCGTGACCCGGTCCGCGGACTGCTCGTAATGGTCCAGCCGCCAGCCATACAGCGTGTCCACCCCGTCAAACCGGGCGAGCGCGTCCTTGAGCTGCCGCTCCAGGATCGGCTGGCGGAAGGCGTTGCGCCGCGGATAGCCATAGGGCCGGCCCGTGGGCTCGACCTTGGCGAAACAGACGCGGTTGGGCGAGTAGTAGTGCGATCCGTAGCCCGGCACGACGAACCGCAGCACCTCGTCCACCACGCCGGCCGCCTGCATGGTGCGCAGCGATTCGTCGTCGATGGAGACGGCGCGCGGCTCCTGCACGGTGGTGGCGTTCCGCTCGACGATCAGGGTCCGCACGCCCTGGACGCCCAGCAGGTTCGCGAGCGTCAGCCCGATCGGCCCGCTGCCGATGACGATGACGGGGTAATGCGTCGGCGAAGGCTCCATCGGCTCGCGTCACCCTTCCGGCGGGTCGTTCGCGGTCAGCCTGGCCGTTCGTCGGCGACGCCGTTGCGGAGCAGGCCGACCTTGTCGATCTCCACCTCGACGGTATCGCCGGGCTTGAGCCACAGCGGCGGCTCGCGCTTGGCGCCGACACCGCCGGGCGTGCCGGTGGCGATGACGTCGCCGGGCTCGAGTCGGGTGAAGGTGGAGCAATATTCGATCTGCCGGGGGATGTCGAAGATCATCTGGCCGAGCTTCGCATCCTGCACCACCTGCCCGTTGACGCGGGTCTGCAGGCGCAGCGGGCCGAGGTCGCCCAGCTCGTCGGGCGTCACCATCCACGGGCCGAATGCGCCGGTGCCGGGGAAGTTCTTGCCCGGCGTGAACTGGTGCGTGTGGCGCTGGAAATCGCGCACGCTGCCGTCGTTGTAGCAGGCGTAGCCGGCGACATGGCTGAACGCGTCGGCCTTCGAGACATAGCGGCCCGGCGTGCCGATGATCACCGCCAGCTCGCCCTCGAAGTCGAGGTCGGAGGAGACGCGCGGGCGGATGATGTTGGCGAGGTGGCCGGTCTGGCTGTTGGCGTAGCGCGCGAAGATCGTGGGGTTCTCGACTTCGGTGCGTCCGGTTTCCTTGCGGTGGGTCTCGTAATTCAGGCCGACGCAGAGGATCTTGTCCGGATTGGGGATCACCGGCAGGAATTCGATGGCCGAGAGCGGGTAGCGCTGGGCCTGCGCCGCGTGCGCGCCGAGGCCGGGCAGGTCGCCCGCGGCGATGGCGGATTTCAGGTCCGGGAGGCGTCCGCGCAGGACGGCGCCGATGTCGGCCGCCTCCTCGCCCTCGATGATGCCCCAGCTTATGGAGCCGGAGATGCGGAATGTCGCGAGTTTCATGGCTAAGACCTCGTGGTTGTTGCGCTGGTTGGCGCCGGGCAAATCAGGCAGCGGGAAGCTGGCGGTCCCCCTCGCCCGGCTCGTGGATGCGCATGATGGCGCGGCCCCAGGAGTTCAGCGTGCGCGGCTCATGCTTCCAATCCTTTGCCGGACGGTCGTAGATCACTTCGAGCTCCGCCGAGATCTCGATCCAGTTGCCGTCTGGGTCCTCGACGAAGATGAAGATGTTGTTGCCGGGCCCGTGGCGTCCGGGCCCCCACATGACCGGGATATGCCGGTCGCCCATGCGGTCGCACCAGTCCTTGATGACCGACCAGTCTCCGGCCTCGTAGCTGTGATGGTCCACGCCCTGCCGGTCCTGGCGGAAGCAGGCGAGCGAGTGGTGCTCGTGGTTCGACCGCGTGAACAGCGTGTTCACCCTCCCGTCCGTGGCCACCACCCGGTCGGACGTGAGGAAGCCCAGCTTGCCGACATAGAAGCGCTCGATCGCGTCCGGGTCCCTGGTGGCCAGCGTCAAATGCTGCAGCGGGCCGCGAAGGCCTTTGCGCGGCTCCTCTTGCTGGCCGAGGCCGAACACCGTCGTGTTGCCGTCGGGATCGCGCACGGCAAAGGCGTCCGAGTTGAACAGCGGGCTTGGCGAGGGCAGCAGATCGAGGCCCTCCCTCTCGGCACGCTCGCGCAACGCGGCCAAGCCCTCGGCATCGCGGCAGCCGAAGGCGCCGAAGCCCAGTTTCCGGTTCTCGCCTTGGGTAAAGAGCACGCGGCGCAACGGCCCCTGGCAGATCCAGCCGCCGCCATCGAGCCGCTGCGCGGCCATGTCCATCGCCTCGGCATAATATTGCGCTAGCCGTGCCGGGTCGCTGCTTTGGAGCTGGATGTGATGCAGGTACGTGCCTGCACTGACGGCCGTGGACATCGTTGGAACCCTCCCTCTCGTTAACCTGCTCATAATACCGGCTGCCGGGCAGCGCCATCTCGATGTGCGGCAAATTAGCGTTTGGCGCTGCTTGGGGGAACTCTCCGGCTTACGGATGCACGGGGAGGCCGGGCGCTGCGACGGCGGCACCGGCAGCCTGGCCGCCGTGCGCTCCACTTTGAAGACGCCGGCGGATTGGGTGGCGCTGGAGGGCGTGATCAGCCGGAAGCCGCTTGGCATCCACATCCGGTCCGGCGACGCGACCGGGCGGTGAAGCGCGTGCTGGGCGCCAAGGGCGGCTTCGGCGCCTGGACGTTGCGGGCGATCAAGGCGGCGGGCAACTACGGCGAGCTGTATGACGAGTTCTTCGGCCTCAAGGCGCTCGACCTCGCCCGTGGGCAGAACAAGCTGTGGAACCAAGGCGGGCTGCAATACCCGCTGCCACTCCGTTAGGCCGCCCGGAGTCCATGGCCGAAGCGGGCGTCCGGCTGCCGCTGCCAGCGCGCTCGCCATCATGCTGGCAACCGCGCTCGGCCTGACTTTGGCGCTCATGCGGCTGTCGGTAACCCGCTCGCATCGTGGACGGCGCGCGCCCTGGTCGAGCTGGTCCGCAACACCCCGCAACTGCTGCAGATCGTGTTCTGGTATACCGCGGTGCTGCAGGTGCTGCCGAACCCGCGGGCCAGCGCGTCGGTGGGCGGCGCGGCGTTCCTCAACGTGCGCGGCCTGTCCATGCCGGCCCCGCTGTCGCCCGGTTTTGGTTGGCTGCTCACGGCGGGGATAACCGTGGCGGTGCTGCTGTCCCGCACCCTGCCCCGGCTGCCGCTGCTGCTGACGGCGCTTGGGCCGCTGGCGCTGGGTGCCGGGGCCGCCGTCGCCACCACCGAGTGGGACCTGCCCGAGCTGCTGGCGCTCACGGCCGGCATCGGCATCTACACCGCCGCGTTCATCTCGGAGAACATACGCGCCTCGATCAACGCCGTGGGGCACGGCCAGCGGGAGGCAGCCCGGAGCCTCGGCCTGTTCGCCGGGCGCAAGATGCGCCTGGTGGTGCTGCCACAGGCACTCCGCACCCTGTTCGGCTCGCCGACCACGGCGGGCGTGCTACTGGCAAGCAGACTGGCCAGGCCCCCGCCGGTGCCGACCGCCGATGCCGACCGCCGATGCCGACCGCCGATGCCGACCGCCGACTGGGGCTGCCTGCTGCTGTCGCTCGCGGGATCGATGCTGGAGCGGCGGTTGCGGGCCGGCTAGCCGAGCCTGAATTCCTGCCGGTAGCGCCGGAAGCAGGCCGCGCCGCATTCCAGCCGCATCAGCGCCCCCTCCGCGATCGCCGGGGCGAAATCCGGGTTCTGCGCCACCAGCGGATGCAGCGCCTCGCTGTTCCAGGCGGCCGAATGCTTCACGTCCAGCACCGAGTGCAGGTCGAAATAGTGCCGGTCGCTTGCCGGCACGCCCAGGCGCTTCAGGCCCTTGGCCGTCAGCGCCGCACGGCCCGGCGCCGTCTGCTCGATCACCCCCAAAGCGCCCATCGATTGGTACGCATAGCGGCGGTTGGCAGCGAGGCCGGCCATGGTGTTGGCAAGCGCCAGGCTCTCCCAAACCGTCGTCTCGACATCTGGATCGAGGCCCAAACGGCGCGCCAGCATCTCGAGCATCGGCCCGTGCATGCCCTTCGGGTTGCCCCGGCCCATCTCGTCCCAGTAGTTCCGGGCGACCTCCAGCTTGGCCTGCTGCGGCATGCGGACCTGGGTCAGGGCAGCCAAGTCCTCGAACCCGGCCTCGCCGGCCACCTCCTGGGTCAGGAACCAGCGCATCTCCTCGCGCGTGGCCGTCTCGGCGAGCCACGGGAACAGCGGGTCATTCTGGCCGGGTCCGGTCCGGTCCAACTCCTCGAACCACGCCACAAAACCGTCGGGGTCCCGCGGGGCCTGCGCCGCACGCTCGGCGACGGCAGCGCGGCTGGATTCCAGCCAGGCGCCCTCTTCGACCAGCAACGCCGCATCTTCGGTGAGGCTTTCTCTCCAATCGGGGCTTGGCAGGGCCGGCGAAAAACGTTTGCCGTTGAACACGGCGAGGCGGCGGTGCCAGTGTTCGTTCGATGCAAGCGTGGGGTGTAGGCTGCCGTCAGGCATGTCGTTTCATTCCCGTTTTGTGACTGTCAGGAGCACGGCGGCGATGCGGTCCGCGGTGATATAGGCACCGCGTTCCAATTCCTCGCCGAACACGTCCGGGTCGAGTTCCTCATACGTCCAACTCGTTCCGGTCCCCACAAGTCGGGCGGCGGCTGCCTCCTTGAAGGGGTCCCCTCCGTTCACGATGGCGGCACCGGTATAGAGCAGCAGCGTGCCGCCGGGCGCCAGCCGGCCGAGCGCCGTATCCAGGATTGCGAGTGAAAGCCCGGCGCCCAATGGCCCGCCGCCATGCCGGTAGGCGCGTGCATCGGGGTCCACGAGATAGGGCGGGTTGGAGACGATCAGGTCGAA
The DNA here is from genome assembly GCA_965277495.1 of Acetobacteraceae bacterium. Classification (GTDB taxonomy): domain Bacteria; phylum Pseudomonadota; class Alphaproteobacteria; order Acetobacterales; family Acetobacteraceae; genus CAHJXG01. The sequence continues at coordinate 1,651,107 of OZ255824.1, forward strand.
CGAGCCGGGGACGGACGCCAGCAAGTCGCTCTCGACGGCGGACACGCGCACGCCCGCGAGCGCCGCGTTCACCTCGGTCATCTGCAGGGCGGCCGGGTTGATGTCGGCGGCATAGACCTCGGCGCCGGGTTGCGCGCGGGCGACCAGGATTGCGCCGGGCCCTGCGCCGCAGCCGACGTCCACGGCTCGGCCAATCGACGGGCCATGCTTGAGATGGGCCAGGATCGCCCGTGCGAACCGATAGGTGTCGGGGCCGAAGAACACGGCGTCCGCCGCCGCCGTGGGAAACGCGGAATGCAGGAACAGCAATCCATCCAAGCTGGACAGCCGGACCGCGCTGCGCATGACGGCGCCGGCCCCGGTCAACACGCCGGCGGCCTGCATTTGCGCGGGGATGCCCGGGTCGAGGACGCCTTCGCGGAACGGGCGGCTCCATCCGAACACGCCGCGGAGATCGTTCGCCCATTGCGCGTCCGTCCGTGCATTCACCCTTGCATGGGTGGCCGGCGTGGGGGTTATGAAATCATAGCCGGCAGCCTGCACGGCCCGGGCCAACTGGAGCAGCGCGGTTCCCGTCCCGGTGGGATTATGCTTGTTCATTGGCCGCAAAACGCCGGGTGCTTGGCAAAGTTGCCCGGCTACCGCGGCCCGAGCAATGGCCCCAGCACGTCCACGACGCCGGTGATCAGCATCTGCACGCCGATGCAGAACAGGATGAACGCCGAAAGCCGCGTCACGGTGTTGCTGCCGGTGCGGCCCAACAGATCGGACAGCCGATCGGCATAGGCGTAGGTCAGCCAGATCGCCCCGGCCATCGCGAGGGCCGCGAGGCTGATGCCGGCATAGAACCCGGCCCATGCCTGCCCCAGCACGGGATGCCCGGCGCCCAACGCCACAGCCACCGCGAGCGTGCCCGGCCCCGTGGTGAACGGCAGCGTCAATGGGAAAAAGGCCACGTCGTCGACCACGCCCTCGCCGGCATTGGCCGCCTGCTCCTGCTTGCGGCCCTCACGCTTTTCCGAAGCGCCCAACAGCTCCCACGCGAACAGGGCGAGCACGATGCCGCCAGCGATCCGCAGCGCCGCGAGGCTGATGCCGAACACCGCCAGCACATACGACCCCGCCCAGAGCGCCACGAGCATGACCAGCAGCGAATAGATGCCCACCCGGCGCGCCAAGGCCAGGCGCTCGATATGCGTGCGGTCGGCGGTGGCTTCGCGGAAGATGAACGCGCCGGCGACCGGGTTCACGATACTGAACAGCGCCGGGAACGCCAGCAGGAACTCCGCCAGCATCCGTCTACGTGCGCTGCTTGCGGCGGATTGGCAGGTTGGTGCGGTACACCACGCGCTTCAACGCGAATGCGCTCTCGACGCCGCGTATGCCGGGGATGCGGGTCAGCCGGGTGCGCAGGAACTCCTCGTAGGCGCCGAGGTCGGGGGCGACGACCCGCAGCAGGTAGTCGCTGGCGCCGGACATGACGTAGCATTCCATGATTTCCGGCAGGTCGGCGATGGCCTTTTCGAACGCGGCGAGGTGGTCGTCGGTCTGGGCGGAAAGCTTGACCGACACGAACACGTTGACCGGCAGCCCTACGCGCTCCTGGTCCAGGATCGCCACATAGCGATGGATGATGCCGCCCTCCTCCAGCAGCTTTTGCCGGCGGTGGGCGGGGCTTGGCGACAGCCCGGCGGTGTCGGCAATCTCGTTGCTGGTCGCGCGCCCGTCTCGCTGCAGGTGGTCCAGGATGGCGAGGTCGATCCGGTCAAGGCGCATATCGGTGAACAATCCTGCTGTATTGCAGTGCAACATTAGCAGGACCTGCCAATTGCGCCGCCAGGCTACCGCAACTATGGCAGCACCCGCTACCCATTCCTGGAGTATGCTCACGCAACAGGGTTCTCAGCCAAACAGAGGCGCATCCATGGATATCGGTTTTGCGGCCACGACGACGCTGGACAGCCGCTATGTCGAGCTGGACCAGCCGGTGCTGATGACGGGGACGCAGGCGCTGGTGCGCGTGTTGCTGGAGCAGGCGCGGCTGGACCGTGCGGCCGGATTGCGGACGGGCGGCCTGGTCTCGGGCTACCGCGGGTCGCCGCTGGGGGGCCTGGACCAGGAGCTGTGGCGGCGGGAGAAGCTGCTGGTTGCCCAAGGCGTGCGGTTTCAGCCCGGCCTGAACGAGGACCTGGCGGCGACGATGCTGTGGGGCACGCAGCAGATCGACACCTTTCCCGGCAAGCGCGTCGATGGCGTGTTCGCCATGTGGTATGGCAAGGGACCCGGCGTCGACCGCAGCGCCGATGCGCTCCGTTGCGCCAACATGATCGGCACCTCGCGGCTGGGCGGCGTGCTGGCGGTTTCCGGCGACGACCACGCGGCGCATTCGTCGGTGTTCCCGCATCAAACGGACGGCATTTTCGAGAGCGTACAGATCCCGGTGCTGCAACCGGCCGATGTCGGCGAGATCCTGGAATATGGCCTGGCGGGGATCGCCATGTCGCGTTACGCCGGGCTTTGGGTGGCGTTGAAGACCATCGCGGAAACGGCGGAGCAGTCCGCGGTCGTGACGGTCCCGAGCATACGGACGTTCGTGACGCCTGATCGTGCCCTTCCGGCGCACGGCCTCAACCTGGATCCGCAGCTTCCTTGGCCCGCCGAGCGCGCCGAGCTCGAGCGGCGCATGACGGACGAGCGGCTGCCGGCGGCGCGTGCCTGGGCGCGGGCCAACCGGCTGGACCGGCTGATGCACGGCCGGCCCGGCGCCTCGATCGGCATCGTGACGGTCGGCAAGGCGCATCACGACGCCATGCACGCCTTGCGCCGCCTGGGCTTGGACGCGCATCCGGACATCGCGGTGTATAAGGTGGCGCTGTCCTGGCCCTTGGAGACCGAGGGCGTGCGGGAGTTCGCGCAGGGCAAGCGGGCCATCCTCGTGTTCGAGGAAAAGCGGGCGAATGTCGAGGCGCAGCTCCGTTCGGCGCTTTACAACCTTGCGGACCGGCCCACCGTCGAGGGCAAGCTCGACCAGCAGGGCGCGCCGCTGCTGCCGGCCACCATGGAGCTGTCGCCGGAGCTGGCGATGGCAGCGCTTGGCCGCCTCCTTCGGGGCTGCGGGATCGACGTCGGCGAAACGGCCGCCGTCGTCGCGCCAATCCGCAGCCCGGGCCTGCTCACCCGCGCGCCGACCTTTTGCGCCGGCTGTCCGCACGGCACCAGCACACGCCTGCCGGACGGCAGCTTCGCCATGGCCGGAATCGGCTGCCACACGATGGCGCTGACCACCTCCGACGGGACCAAGACATTCAGCCAGATGGGCGGCGAGGGCGTGCCGTGGGTCGGGCTGTCATCGTTCACCGACACGCCGCACATGTTCGCCAATATGGGCGACGGCACCTATCAGCACTCGGGCCTGCTCGCGATCAGGCAAGCGGTCGCGGCGGGCGCGCCGATGACCTACAAGATCCTGTTCAACGACGCGGTCGCCATGACCGGCGGCCAGCCGGCGGAGGGTGGGCCGACGGTCCTAGGCATCGCCCGGCAGTTGGCGGCGGAGGGCGTCGGCCTGATCGCCGTCGTGGCCGATGACCCGGCCCGGCTGCCCGCCGCCGCCGAATTGCCGCCGGGCACGCTGCGCCATGGGCGCGACGACCTGGACGCCGTGCAGCGCCGCATGCGCGAACAGCCCGGCGTCACCGCGATCATCTACGACCAGGTTTGCGCGACGGAAAAGCGCCGGCGCCGCAAGCGGGGCAAGCTCGCCGCCGCCGAAACCCGCGTGGTGATCAACGAGCGCGTCTGCGAGAACTGCGGCGACTGCACGGCGCAGTCGAACTGCATCGCCATCGAGCCGGTCGAGACCGACCACGGCCGTAAGCGCCGCATCAGTCCCACGAGCTGCAACACCGACCTGTCATGCCTCAAGGGTTTCTGCCCGAGCTTCGTCACCACGAAGTCCGACGCGCCGTTGGCCGCGAACGCCGTCGATCCGGCTGCCGAGTGGGCCGCGCGCGAGGCCGAACTGGCCGCCAGCCTGCCTGAACCGGCGCTGGCGGATGTTGGGTCGCCCTGGCGCGGGCTGTTCGCCGGCATTGGCGGCGGCGGGATCGTGACCTGCGGCGCCATAGTGGCGATGGCGGCGCACCTTGAGGGACGCCAGGTCAGCACGCTGGACTTCACCGGGCTGGCACAAAAGAACGGCGCGGTAGTGTCGCATGTGCAGATCGCGGATGCTGGGCTCGACGTCGTGCGCATTCCGCGCGGGACTGCGGACCTGCTGCTGGCCGCGGACCTGGCGGTGGGGTCCGGGCCGGACGTTCTGGGGCGTTGCTCGGCCCAGGCGGCGGTGATCGGCAACCTCGATCTGCAAGCGGGATCGGGCTTCATGCGGGACCGCGACCTGCGGGTGGACGCCGGGCTGCACCGCCGGGCGATCGGCCGGGCGACATCGGTCGAGCGGTCGCGCTTCCTGCACGGCAGCGCATTGTCGGAACGGCTGTTCGGCAACGCGCAGGCGATGAACACGCTGCTGTTGGGCATTGCGTGGCAGCAGGGATTGCTGCCGGTGGGCAGCGGCGCGCTGATGCGGGCAATGGAGCTCAACGGCACGGCGGTCGCGCTCAACCGGCGGGCGTTCCTGTGGGGCCGCATCCTGGCCGTGCATCCGGCGCTGGCCGATGCCATTATGGCGGACACGGCGCCGGCGCCCGATACGCTGGAGGCGGTCATCGCCCGGCGCGAGGCCGAGCTTGTCGAATACCAAGGCCCGGCGCTGGCGGCCCGTTTCCGTGCGTTGGTGGACGCGGCGCGGGCGCGCGAGACGGCGCTGGCGGGTGCGGCAGGCGCGCTGACCCGTGCGGTGGCCGAGGGGTTCTTCCGCGTGCTCGCCTACAAGGACGAATACGAGGTCGCCCGCCTGCACGCCGCTGCCACCTATGGCGACGCGCCGGTGTTCCACATGGCGCCGCCGCTGCTCAGCCGTCCCGACCCGGCGACCGGACGCCGCCGCAAGGTGAAAATCCCGGGCCGGATCGCGCTGCCGCTGTTCCGCGCCCTGCGCCACGGCAAGGCCCTGCGCGGGACCGTGTTCGACCCGTTCGGCTGGCAGGCCGACCGCCGGATGGAGCGCAGTTTGGCTGCCGAATACGAACGCGACGTGCGCCACGCGCTGGACCGCCTGCGCCCGGATACCCTTGGGCCCGCGACCGAGCTTGCTGCCTTGCCGCAGGACATCCGCGGTTTCGGCCCATTGAAGGCAGCGAGCCTCGATGCCGCCCGTCCGCGCCGGCAGGCGTTGCTGGATCGCCTGGATGCTCCCACGCTTAGTCGCGCAAAGGTTGGCGTAGCAGCCGAATAGCCCTTGCGGTAGGTTTGCGGGAACCAAGAGGAAGGAACGCCTGATGCTGGACCATACCGATCCCAGCGCCCTGATCGTCGAAGCCGCCCGCCGATTCGCCCAGGAGCGCCTTGCGCCGCATGCCGCCGCGCGCGAGCAGGCGTGCCGGATCGAGCCAGAGATCATCCGCGAGCTCGGCGAGATGGGTTTCCTCGGCGCCACCAACAGCGCCGATTGGGGCGGCAGCGAGATTGGCTACGAGGCGTATGCCCAGGTCGTCGAGGAGATTGCGGCGGGCGACGGCTCGGTCTCCACGCTCGTAAGCGTGCACAACGCTCCGACCTGCGAGATTTTGGAAAAGTTCGGCACCGCGGACCAGAAGGAGCGCTGGCTGCGGCCGATGGCGAGCGGCGAGGCGGTGGGCAGCTTCGCGTTGACGGAGCCGGCGGCCGGGTCGGACGCATCGGGGATCCGCACGCGGGCGGTGCGGACCAACAGCGGCTATGTCATCAACGGGTCGAAGCAGTTCATCTCGAACGCATCGTATGGGAAGACCACCATCCTGTTCGCCGTAACGGACCCGGCGGCGGGAAAGAAGGGCATTTCCGCCTTTGTGGTGGCCAACGACACGCCGGGTTTTTCGGTGTCTCGGGTGGAGCACAAGCTGGGGCAGAAGGCTTCCGATAGCTGCGCGCTGTCGTTCGACGACATGCAGGTGAGCGACGAGCAACGCATCGGCGACGAGGGCCAGGGTCTGAAGATCGCGCTGAGCACGCTGGAAAGCGGGCGCATCGGCATCGCGGCGCAGAGCGTTGGCATGGCACGGTCGGCGTTGGACTACGCGATCGGCTACGCCAAGGAGCGCAAGCAGTTCGGACGTCCGATCATCGAGCACCAAGCGGTGGGGTTCCGCCTGGTGGAGGCCAAGACCAAGCTCGCCGCGGCTCGGGAGCTAACCTTGCGCGCCGCGCGGCTGAAGGATGCCGGGCAGCCGGCGCTGGAGGCCGCGGCGATGGCCAAGCTATTTGCGTCCGAAGCAGCGGAAAGCATCTGCTCGGCTGCGATCCAGACCCTAGGCGGCTACGGCTATTTGGCAGACTACCCGGTCGAACGCATCTATCGCGACGTCCGGGTCTGCCAGATTTACGAAGGCACCTCCGACGTGCAGAAGATCATCCTGCAACGCATGTTGTAGGCTGCACCGGGACCGCTTAAGCCGACTTTGCCATTTGGAATTCCGGGACGGCAATCCTCGCGGCGGGGTCATCGACCGGCCACCTGAACTCTGGCCGCCGTTGCGCCGGGCGCTCAGGTGCGCGCATCCAATAGCCGGACCCGCGAATGCTCTGGATCAGCACACCGCCATGTTCATCGGCCGGGAGTTTCTGCCGCAGGTTGAACACGAGCTGGTCGACGCTGCGGTCTTCGGCGCGCCACGGACGGCGCAGCGCCGCCTCCGACAGGCGGTCGCGCGACACCGGCTTGCCTTCGGCGCGGGCGAGGGTCTCGAGCGCAGTGTATTCTGCCGAAGTGAGATTGAGCCGCCGTCCGTCCGGGGTGTGCACGCTGCGATGCTGCAGGTTGATCCGGATCGGCCCGACAGCCAAAGGAGCTTCGGCGCTGCTTCGGGCGGGCGAAGAGGCATTGCGGACGTTCACGCGGCGGTGCACCGACCGCACCCGTGCGATCATGTCCCGCAATGAGGGCGGCTTCGCCAGGTAGTCATCGGCGCCAAGTTCGAGGCAGGCGATCCGCGCCGCCTCATCCTCACGGGACGAGAGCACGATGACCCCGCTGTTGCGTGGCTCGACGAGTTGGCCGACCAGGGTGACGCTGTTCACGTCCGCCAGTCCAAGTCCGACAAGCAGGATGTCAGGCAGCAGCCGCGCCCTGAGTGCGAGGCCGGTCTCTCCGTCGCGGGCCCAGGTGACCTGTATGCCGGCCTGTTCCAAGCCGCCGATGAAAGCGCGGACGGTCGCGACGTCCGACTCGATGAGCAGAACCTTAGGATCTACCAACGCGCCTTCTCTGGTCATTGCCGACACATCCACGATAATCTCCGGTCCTGAACTAAGCCGGACGTTATCACAAATCCGTGTGCTAGCAAGCGAATACTAACGAATAAATCGTTAACCCCTAAACATTCTTCAACCTTGAGTTATGTCAGCCTCAGGACGGGATAGGATGTTGCGTGTGCGCCGCGTCAGCGGCGGCGCGGGAACTGCACCATGCGGCCTTGTTCCTCGTCGAACAGCGCGTAGCTCGGCGCCATCAGCGCTTCCCGCAGGGTGAGCACGCGCGCAGTGCCGAACAGTTCCTCGCAGGCCTCGTGGCAGGCGCGCAGCCGGTAGTTCGGCACCCGGGGCACCAGGTGATGCACGTGGTGGTAGCCTATGTTGCCGCTGAACCAGCGCAGCACTGCCGGCAGCTTGAGGAACGAACTGCCGCGGATGGCCGCGGTGATGGCGCTCCAATCGGCGCCGCGGGACCAATGGGCCTCCTCGAAGCGGTGCTGAATGCTGAACAGCCAGACGCCGATGATCGCGGCGACGGCGACGACCGGCACCTGGATCAGCAGCACGGGCCAGACGCCGAGCGCCAGCACCATCCCGAACACGGCGATGCCGATCAGCGCGTTGGTCAGGTAAACGGCCTGCCGCTCGCGCACCCAGGCGCGCGGCGTCTCGAACGGCACCCGGTAGAGCACCAGGAACACCACCGGCGGAATGATGAAATGGGCAATGAGCGGGTGCCGTATGGTGCGGGCGAACCAGCGCTGTGCTGGCGGCATGGCCTCGTATTCCTTAACGGTGAGGCACGTCGAATAGATGTCCGTCGTCATGTCGCGCTGGTCGAGGTTGTTCCACATCGCGTGGTGCTGCGCATGATGGCGGCGCCAGTTGGTGAAGGGCGTCAGCGTCGCCAGGCTGCACAGCATGCCGACGACCAAGTTGGCGCGGCGCGACCGGAAGAATGCGCCATGCCCGCAATCGTGCTGGATGATGAACAGGCGCACCACGATCCCAGCAGTCGGCAGCACCAAAGCGAGGCTGAGCCAGGCCGAGAAATGATAGGCGACATACATGAGCGCCAGGAGGGCGGCATAGGCAGCGCCGGTCGAGGCGAACTGCCAGACGCTGTGGGCCAGGACCGGAGCCTGGAACGCGGCGGCCTTGCGCAGCAATGAGCGGCCCGGAACCCTCGAGCTTTTACCTTCGGAAGCGCTGTCCGCAGCCATCGCTGCAGCGGGCATTGAGGAATGCGGCGCCGAATGAGACGCAGATGACATGATCAATTCCTACAGAAGCAGAGAATAAGGTGAGCATGCAGTAGGACGACCGCTGGCCGGTGCATCGCTATAATTTGCACATAGCATCAAACTGTGGCGCGGCTTAGGAAATTCCAGCCTTCAAGCCAGGTTAATCAGCAGCGACTTCAGGTAGGCGCTCTCCGGTAAACTGGGGTGAACCGGGTGATCGGGACCGGCCCCGCCGGCATGGACGATGCGGGCCTCGCGCTTTGCCCGGGCGAGCGCCGCAGTGACCTGTGCCGTGAACAGCTCGGACGGAGCGTGGTGGCTGCATGACGCCACGAACAGGAAACCGCCGGGCCGGACCAAAGGCGCTGCCAGCCGGGTCATGCGATGGTAGGCGCGCAGGCCGGCATCCTGGTCCTTGCGCGATTTAGCGAATGCTGGCGGGTCGCAGATGACGATGTCGAAGCGCTCGTTGGCGTCTGCCATCGCGCTCATGGTTTCGAACGCATCGCCGCGCCGGGCCGAGACGCGGTCCTGCAGGCCGTTCGCGGCGGCCGCGTTGAGCGCATGGTCCAGCGCTGGCTGGCTGCTGTCCGCCAGCACGACAGCTTCGGCCCCGGCGGCGGCGGCCCGCAGGCCGAAGGCGCCCGTGTGGCAAAATACGTCGAGCACGCGGGCGCCCCGGGCAAGGGCCGCGACCTGGCTCCGGTTGGGCCGCTGGTCGAAAAAGAAGCCGGTTTTCTGGCCCGACAGCGGGTCCACCGGGAAGCGCACCCCGCCCTCCTCTGCCACCGCCGCCGCGTCCGTGCCGTGCAGCAGGCCCACGGTTTGCGGCAGCCCTTCCTGCAGGCGCGCCGCGCTGTCGTTGCGGGCCACAATGGCGCGGAGCGGCAGCAATTCCAGCAATGCCGCGGCGATCTCGGGCAGCAGGCGGTCCATGCCGGCGGTGTTGGCCTGCAGCACCGCAACATCGCCGAAGCGGTCGACGATCAGGCCGGGCAGGCGGTCGGCCTCGGCGTGGACCAGGCGGTGATGCGTGCCGGGAGTGACCCGCGCACGCAGCTCCATCGCACTCCGGATCCGCGCCCGCACCCAGTCGATGCCGATCGGGGCGCCTGGATCGCGGTCAAGCAAGCGGGCGGCGATCAGGCTGTGCGGGTTGAACATGAATGCGCCCTAGCGCCAGCCGTCGTCGCCCTCGATCCGCACCGGCGTGCCGGCGGGCCAGGTCCGATGCTCCGGCCGCATCGCGATCTCGTTGCTGAACGCCCAGGGGTGGCCGGCCTTCAGCCGTCGGTCCTGCTTGGGCAACAAGCGAAGCAAGGGGTGCGTCATCGCCGCCGGGCCATCAGCCGCGTCACCGGACGTAAACGCGGACCTCGCGCCCGGCGAGCCCCGCCTCGGGCCGGGCAAACAGGTGCACGCGGCCCGGCGGCACGCCTTGCGCGGCGATGGCGCGGGCGACAGCGGCGGCATCGGAGCTGGCTGCGGCGGCCTGGCCGTCGTCCGGCACGATGGCGACGACGTCGAACACCACGTCGGCTTTCCGGCTGCGGGCGGCAGTGACCGCTTGGCGCACCGCTTCCTGTGACGGTTGGCCCGGATGCACCGTGAACAATGGCGGCGGACCCGAGGGCGCCGGCGCTGCCGCGCCAACGGGCGCCGGCGGAATGACCGGCACGGCCCCGGCCGTTGAATTAAAGGTGTTCTGGTCGATCAGCGTGCAACCGGGCAGCGCCGCCAGCAGGACAAGGATGCGGCGGATCAATGCCGGTAGTCCGGGGCCTCACGGTCAAGCGTGCGCTTGATGCTTTCGAGGTGGAGGCGCGCCGGCTCGTCCCCGGCCTCCTGCATCTGCCGTGCGGTTGCCGCGGCAACGGCGGCCGGCACCGGCTTCAGCGGGCGTCCGGTGGATAGCGCCAGGCGCTGCGCCTCGCACGCGCGTTCCAGGTAATAGAGGTCGTCCCACGCCTCGGCAATGCTGCGGCCCAGCACCATGATGCCGTGGTTGCGCATGAAGGCGACGTCGGCATCGCCCATGCTGGCGGCGATGCGGTCGCCCTCGGCCTCGTCCAGCGCCAGGCCGTTGTAGTTGTCGTCCACCACGGTGCGCCCGTAAAACTTCAACGCGGACTGCCCGGCAAAGTGCAGCGGCTCCCCGTCCAGCATCGCCAGCGCCGTGGCGTTCGGCATGTGGGTGTGGAACGCTGCCCTGGCACGCGGCAGGCGCAGGTGGATGCGGGCGTGGATATAGAATGCGGTGGCCTCCGGCGTGCCGACGCCCTGCACGACATTGCCGTTGAAGTCGCACACCAGCAGGCGCGACGCCGTGACCTCGTTGAAGCCCCAGCCGTAGGGGTTCACCAGAAACAGCTCGTCCGACCCTGGGACCATGGCGGACAGGTGGTTGCAGATGCCCTCGTGCAGGCCCATCCGGCTGGCGGCGCGGAAGCACGCGGCGAGGTCCACCCGCGCCTGCCACACGGCCTCGCGGTCGAGGACCGTATTGCGCAGGATGGCGGGTGCGGTGGGCAAGGCTTGCGCCATTGGGTCTCCAGGGCTTGCAGGCGGTCGGTTGCGGCGCATGATGGCCGCAATTGGTTAACACGACAATAATGGCAGGCAAGCTATGAGCGCGACCAACCAGCGTATCGACGGCAAGCGGCTGTGGGACAGCTTGATGGCAATGGCCAAGATCGGCGCCACTGCGAAAGGCGGCGTGCGGCGGCTGGCGCTGAGCGATGTGGACCGTGCCGGGCGCGACCGGTTCCGGGCGGAGTGCGAGCAGGCCGGCCTGGCGGTGCGGGTCGACGCGATGGGCAACATGTTCGCGCGCCGCGCCGGGCAGGACCCGGGCCGCCTGCCCGTGCTGTTCGGCAGCCACCTCGACAGCCAACCGTCCGGCGGCAAGTTCGACGGCGCACTGGGGGTGTTGGCCGGATTGGAGGTCATGCGCAGCCTGAATGACCTCGGCATCACGACGGAGGCGCCGCTCGAGCTGGTGAACTGGACCGACGAGGAGGGCAGCCGCTTCGGCCACAGCCTGATGGGTTCCGGCGTATGGGCCGGCGTGTATGAGGAACCGGCGATGGAAGCGCTGACGGACATTCAGGGCATGACGGTCGGCGCGGCGCTGGACAGCATCGGCTACCGCGGCCCCGAACCCGCCCGCCCGTTCCCGGCAGACGCCTATTTCGAGCTGCATATCGAGCAGGGGCCGGTGCTCGAGCGTGAGGGCAAGCAGATCGGCGTCGTTACCGGCGGGCAGGCGCAGGTCTGGTTCGACGCGGTCGCCACCGGGCAGGACAGCCACGCCGGTACGACGCCGCCCAGCACGCGGCGGGACGCGCTGGTCTGCGCCGCCAGGATCATCGACCTCGTGGACCGCATGATGCGGGCGCGCGGCGAGGACGGGCGCGGCACTGTCGGGCAACTGCAGGTCATGCCGAACAGCCGCAACGTGGTGCCCGGCGAGGTGCGGTTCAGCGTCGAGTTCCGCCACCCCGACGGCGGCGAGGTCGGACGCTTGGCGGCGCAATTCCCGCGCGAAGCCGGGTTCATCGCACGGGATTGCGGCGTGAAGCTCGATCTGCAGGAGCTGTTCCGCATCCCCGCCCAGCCATTCGACCCGGCCTGCGTCGACCTGGTGCGCCAAGCAGCCGCGCGCCTGGGGTTCTCCGCGCGGGAGATCGTGTCCGGCGCCGGCCACGACGCCGTGTATGTGGCGCGGCATGTGCCATCCGCGATGATCTTCACGCCCTGTAAAGACGGGCTAAGTCATAATGAGGCGGAGAGCATCGAACCCGATGAGGCGGAGGCAGGCTGCCAGGTGCTGTTCGAGGCGGTGGTGGCGCGGGCGAACCGGGTGCTGGACCGGGTGTAGCGCATATTCGCCGGGCTTGCCCGCGCGCTGCCCTGCCCGTATAGCGGCGTGCCCCGCGGCGCCTGCGCCGTGGCAGCGGAGGATTGATGGAAGGCAAGCGCGCAGCAGAAACACTGGCCTCGGACCCAACCGGCCAGGACACCCCAGCACTTTGGGCGCAGGCCGCCATTCTCGCCCGGCCCGCCACGGTCGAGCGGCGGATGGCCGACGTGATTCGGGCGCTGGCGATCGATGCCGTCGAAGCGGCCGGGTCTGGACATCCGGGAATGCCGATGGGCATGGCAGACGTCGCCACGGCGTTGTGGACGCGCCTGCTGCGCTTCGACGCCGCCGACCCGCGCTGGCCGGACCGTGACCGCTTCGTGCTGTCCGCCGGGCATGGGTCCATGCTGCTCTATGCGCTGCTGCACCTTACCGGGCACGCCGGGATGCGGCTCGGCGATCTCGCCCGCTTCCGGCAACTGGACAGCCCGGCCGCCGGCCACCCGGAGCACGGCGAGCATCCGGGCATCGAGGCCACCACCGGCCCGCTCGGCCAGGGTTTTGCCACGGCGGTCGGCATGGCGCTCGCCGAACGCATGATGGCGGCGCGGTTCGGCAAAAGCCTCGTGGACCACCGCACCTGGGTCATCGCGTCCGACGGCGATTTGATGGAGGGCATCAGCCACGAGGCGGCAGGCCTGGCCGGGCACCTGCGGCTCGAGAAGCTGACGGTATTGTGGGACGACAACAGCGTTTCACTGGATGGTCCCGCGGCGCTAGCGTCGTCGGACGACCAGTTGAAGCGGTTCAACGCGCTCGGCTGGGCGACGAAGCGGGTGGATGGCCACGATCCCGCCCAGGTCTTTGCGGCGCTTTCGCTGGCATTGCGGTCGAAGAAGCCGACGCTGATCGCCTGCCGCACGATCATCGGCTTTGCCGCGCCGCACAAGGCCGGCACCGCCGCGTGCAACGGCAGCCCGTTGGGGCAAACCGAGTCCGAAGCGGCGAAGCAGGCGCTGGATTGGCAGCATCCGCCGTTCACCGTCCCGCGCGACCTGGCCGAGCGCTGGGCGGCGGCTGGCAACCGTGGCACGGCCGCGCGCCGGGCGTGGCTGAAGCGGCTGGCCAAGCATCCGCTGCGCGCCGAGTTCGACCGCGTGGTCGCCGGCCGCCTGCCGGAGGCCTGGCATGAGGCGATGGCGGCGCTGAAGGCCGATTTCGCCGATACCCGCCCGGCGGTCGCCACCCGGCAGGCCAGCCAAAGGACGCTTGCGGCCTTGGCGCCGGCGATCCCGGAGCTGGTCGGCGGGTCAGCGGACCTGACGGACTCGAACCTCACCAAGGTGCGCGGCATGGTGGGGGTCACGCCGGGCAGCTATGGCGGGCGCTATGTGCATTACGGCGTGCGCGAGCACGGCATGGCTGCCTGCATGAACGGCCTCGCGCTGCATGGCGGGCTGCTGCCGTATGCCGGCACGTTCCTCGCATTCAGCGACTACATGCGCCCGGCGATACGCCTCGCGGCACTCATGCGCCAACGCGTCATCCATGTCTTGACCCATGACAGCATCGGCCTGGGCGAGGACGGGCCGACGCACCAGCCGGTCGAGCAGCTCGCCTCGCTCCGCGCCATGCCCGGCCTGCACGTGATGCGCCCGGCCGATGCGATCGAAACGGCCGAGTGCTGGGAGCTGGCGATCCGCCGGGCGGATGGGCCGAGCCTGCTGGTGCTGTCCCGCCAAGCCGTGCCGGCGCTGCGCACCCAGGCCGCCGAGAACTGCAGCTCGCGCGGCGGCTACGTGCTGGCCGAGGCCGACGGGGCGCGGCAGGCAACGCTGGTCGCGACCGGGTCCGAGGTCTCCATCGCGGTCGAGGCCCGGCGCATGCTGGCCGAGGACGGCATCACGGTCGCTGTCGTGTCGCTGCCCTGCTGGGAGCTGTTCGCGCAGCAGGTCGAGAGCTACCGCGCCGCCGTGCTGGGCAGCGCGCCGCGGTTCGGCATTGAGGCCGCCTGCGGCTTTGGCTGGGAGCGCTGGCTCGGCGCCGATGGGATGTTCATCGGCATGACCGGGTTCGGCGCCAGCGCACCGGCCGACACGCTGTTCCGTCATTTCGGCATCACGCCGGAGTGCGTCGCTATTGCGGTGAAAAAACGCCTATTAGTAGAATAGAGGGAGTTTGAGCATATGGCCGTGAAGGTCGCCATCAACGGGTTCGGGCGCATTGGACGCCTGGTGCTGCGCGCCATCGTGGAAAGCGGACGGGATGAGATCGTGCCGGTCGCCATCAACGATCTGGGCAGCGTGGAGGCCAACGCCCACCTGTTCCGCTACGACAGCGTCCATGGCCGCTTCCCCGGCGAGGTCCAGGTCGAGGGCGACGCCATCACCATCCGCTACCAGGGCAGGACGTTCGGCCCGATCAGGGTCTCGGCCGAGCGCGACCCGGCCAAGGTGCCGTACCAGGGCATCGACGTGGCGCTGGAGTGCACCGGCCGGTTCACCAGCAAGGAGGCGGCGAGCGCGCTCATCCATGGCGCCGGCGCGCGCAAGGTGCTGATCAGCGCCCCGGCCGACGGTGTGGACGCGACGGTGGTTTACGGCGTGAACCACGGGGTCATCACGCCGGAGATGACGGTCATCAGCAATGCGTCGTGCACCACCAACTGCCTGGCGCCGATGGCGAAGGTGCTGCACGACAGCTTCGGCATCCTGCGCGGCTACATGGTGACCATCCATGCCTACACCGGCGACCAGAACACGGTGGACACGCTGCATAAAGACCTGCATCGAGCGCGTGCCGCTGCCATGAACAGCATCCCGACCAGCACGGGCGCCGCAAAGGCACTTGGCCTGGTGCTGCCGGAATTGAAGGGCAAGCTGGACGGCACCTCCATTCGTGTGCCGGTGCCGAACGTGTCGCTGGTGAGCCTGGACGTGAATCTGCGGGAACACGCCACGGTGGCGCAGATCAACGACGCGATGAAGGCGGCGTCGACGGGGGCGCTGCGCGGCATCCTGGACTATAATACGGCAAAGCTCGTCAGCGTCGATTTCAACCACCAGGCGGCGTCGTGCACGTTCGACGCGACGCAGACCGCGGTGGTTGACCAGCAGCTCGCCCGCGTCATGGGCTGGTATGACAACGAGTGGGGCTTCAGCAACCGCATGGTCGACACGGCCATCCTGTTCGGCAGCATGTGAGCATGGCCGTCCGTACTCTGGGCGGGGTCCGCGTGGCCGGGCAGCGCGTGCTGCTGCGCGCCGACCTCAACGTCCCCGTCCGCGACGGGCGGATCAGCGACCTGACGCGGATCGAGCGGCTGTCGCCCACCATCCGGGAGCTTGCGGACGCTGGCGCCCGGGTGATCGTGTGCAGCCACTTCGACCGGCCAAAGGGCAGGCGCGTGGACGCGATGTCGCTGGCCCCGATGGCGCAGGCGCTCGGCGACGTGCTGGGCCGGCCTGTGGCGTTCGCGGCGGATTGCATCCGCGCCGAAGCGCAGGCGGCGGTCGCGGCAATGGCGGACGGCGACGTGCTGGTGCTGGAGAACACCCGGTTCCATGCTGGCGAGGAGGCGAACGACCCGGCCTTCGCGCGCGAGCTGGCAGCCCTGGCCGATCTGTATGTCAACGATGCCTTTTCCACCGCGCACCGGGCGCACGCCAGCACGGAGGGGGTTGCGCATCTGCTGCCGTCCTACGCCGGGCGGCTGATGCAGGCGGAGCTCGACGCGCTCGAAGGGGCGCTGGGCAGCCCGGCCCGCCCGGTCTGCGCGATCGTCGGCGGGTCGAAGGTGTCGACCAAACTGGAGCTGTTGGGCAACCTATCCGGCCGCGTGGACGTGCTGGTGATCGGTGGCGCAATGGCCAACACGTTCTTGGCGGCGCAAGGCATCGATGTGGGCCGGAGCCTGCAGGAGGCCGAGATGCACCCGACGGCGCGGGACATCATGGCGGAGGCGAACCGCGCCGGCTGTGAAATCGTGCTGCCATCCGACGCCATCGTCGCCACCGAATTCCGCGCCAATCCGCCGACCGAGACCGTCTCGGTGCAGGCTATCCCGTCCGGCGCAATGATGCTCGATGTCGGCCCGGCAACCGTGCAGACGCTGCGGGACCGGCTGCCGGATATCCGCACCCTGGTTTGGAACGGCCCGCTCGGCGCGTTCGAGACGCCGCCGTTCGACGCTGCGACCACCGCGTTGGCCGTGGCGGTGGCGGACGCGACATCGCAGGGCGCGCTGCTGAGCGTGGCAGGCGGCGGCGACACCGTTTCGGCGCTGCGGCACGCCGGGGTGCTGGACCGGCTGAGCTATGTCAGCACGGCCGGCGGGGCGTTCCTGGAGTGGCTTGAGGGCAAGACGCTGCCCGGCGTCGCGGCCTTGCAATCGCAAAACAATTAACCGGTTCGTCATCAATGCAGCTTAAACTCACCCACATGCTCTCAACCAACTCGCTTTCGGCGTTCTCGAGCGCCCCGTCCGTCACCCCATTGCGTCCAGCGCAACAGCCAGGTCCAATCCGGCAAGTGCGCGACCAGCGGGACCTCACCACGCCAGCGCCGGCGGTGCCGTTGGGCAAGCAGGGCTTGCCCGGCGTTGCACCGTCCGGACGCACGCCGCGGGGCTCACTGCTCAATCTGTCGGTCTAGCCGTTCAACTTACAGCGGGGCACTTGATCCCGGGAGCGCCTGGCCGCACCCTGGCGGCATGGTGCAATTCAGCAAACGCACGCCCGAAGGCGACACGCACGAGCGTGCGGTCTGCGACGAGTGCGGCTATGTCGCCTATGAGAATCCAAAGATTGTCGTGGGCTCCGTCGTCGTGCACGAGGGCCAGGTGCTGCTGTGCCGCCGGGCGATCGAGCCGCGGCGTGGGTATTGGACCCTTCCGGCCGGGTATCTTGAACTGCAGGAGACTGTCGAGGAGGGCGCCCGGCGCGAGGCGCTGGAGGAAAGCGGCGCTCATATCGCGCTCGACGGCATCCTCGCGGTCTTCAGCATCAGCCGGATCGGCCAGGTCCAGGTCATTTTCCGCGCACGCTTCGCAGGTGCGGCGGATTTTGCGCCCGGTATCGAAAGCCTGGACGTGCGATTGTTCGACTGGGCAGACGTGCCTTGGGACGAGCTGGCATTCCCATCGGTGCATTGGTCATTGCACGCCTGGCAATCCGCTGGCAGCGGCCCGCTGGGCGCACCGGCGGGCAACCCGTCCAGCGACCGGCGCGGGCTGTCGCCTGAAACCTCATCCGGCGCTTCGGCTTGAGGCACGTGATTCTCATGCTCGCGTTGGCCATCCTGCTGCCGTTTCCTGGCCGGGCACAGAACCGCGGGCTGAACCTGCAGGCTACTCCGCATGGGTCGCCATTATTGCCCGTGCCCCCTGCCCCGCCGCGTGGCGGCCCGTCGCAGTCCCTCCCCAACTACGACCCGGCGCCGACGCCAAACCGCGATCTCGACGGCCCGAGGGCTCCGCGTGCCAGCAATTCTCCCGAGCTTGCACCGGGGCTGTTCACGCGCGGTGAACAATACCGCGGGGAAGGCTACTCGCCCGGTTCCTCGGCGCAGGCCGAGCAGGATCGCCGCGCGCGGCCCGGCGCGGGTTTCAAGCTGCGTATGCCGCTCCAGCAAGAATGATCTCCTGACCGCGTGCTGCGTGCGCTAACCATCCTGGTCGTCTGCCAGTTCGCCGGCGAAGTCGTCGCCCGCGCGATTGGATTGTCGGTGCCTGGACCCGTGCTGGGCCTGTTGCTGCTGCTCGGCATCTATGCGCTGCGCGGCGGCCCGGATGAGGAGATGCGGTCCACTACGAACGGTTTGTTGCGGCATTTGTCGTTGCTGTTCGTGCCGGCCGGGGTTGGCGTCATCACCCAGTTCGATGCATTGGGGCGGGATTGGTTGGCAATCGGCGTCGCAATCCTGGTCTCGACCGCGCTTGGCTTGGGCGTGACCGGGTTGGTGATGCAGCGTCTCGTCAAGTGATGCCGTTCGGCACCATCTGGGTCTACCTGGAATCGACGCCGCTGCTCGGCCTGACCATCACCTTGGTCGCATGGCAACTGGCGCTCGTGCTCAGCCGGGCGCTGGGGGACCGTCCGCTGACCAATCCGATCCTGATCGCGATTGCCTTGCTGTCGACGGTATTGCTGGTCACGCGCACGCCATACGCCGCTTATTTCCAGGGCGCGCAGTACGTGCATTTCCTGCTCGGCCCGGCAACGGTGGCGCTTGCGACGCCAATGTATGCCGCCTGGAGCCAAATCCGCCGCAGCGCTCCCGCGATCATCCCCGCGATCCTGGCAGGGACAGTGACATCAGCCGTCAGCGTCATGCTGATCGCCCGCGCCTTGGGCGGGTCGCGCCAGGTCGTGCTGTCGCTGGCGCCAAAGTCGGTCACGACGCCGATCGCGATGGGCGTGGCGGAGCAGATCGGCGGCAATCCCTCGTTGGCCGCGATCTTCGTCCTGCTGACCGGGCTGACTAGCATCGTCGTCGGGCCGCCGCTCTGGCGGTTGCTGCGCATCACCGACTGGCGCGCCCGCGGGCTTGCGGCCGGCACGGCCGGGCACGGGATTGCGACGGCGCGGGTGCTGCTGCTGCACGAGACCGCCGGCGCATTCGGCGGCCTGGCGATTGGGCTGAACGGCATCGTGACCGCCATATTGCTGCCGCCGATCGCGCGGTGGCTGATCGGCTGATTCGGCCCCGGCAGAATACCGCGGCTAAGAGGCCGGCACGCCGAGCGACACGACGCTGATGCTGTTATAGGGGCTGCCGCCGGTGCTCAACGCCTGGGTCGACCAGACGAGATAGACCAAAGTGCGCTTTTGGTTGTCCCACATCCGGGTGACGCGGATTTCCTTGAACAGCCAGTTGGCCGAGGCGCCGAACACCACTTCGTTCTCCGGCAATTTGTCCGGGAGCGTCACGGCGCCGGTTGCCCGGCACGCGATGCTGAACCGGCTCGGGTCGGTCGCGAGTCCTATCGTGCCCTTGAGCCCGCCGGTTTCGGCGCGGGACAGATAGCAACTGACGCCGCCCACCTTCGGGTCGTCATAGCGGTCGATGACGATGCGGTCGTTGCGTCCGATGACCCTGAACGTGGTGCTGACGTCGCCGATGCGGGTCGGGTCGTCATTGGCGGCAAGCGCGCCGGACGCCGCCACGACGGGCATTGCGAGCAGGCCAGCGGCGAAAACGAGGCGAATGGATCGCATGCTCATGGTCTCCCTGCACGGCCGCCCACATATGCAGCCCGGCAATGCGACGCACAAGACAGGTCCCGCACCATCCTCCCCATCCGTCCGATAGCGCCATGAGCCGCGGCCGCCGATGTTACCGGCATAGGGAGGCGCTCCGATGCTCGATCCGCTGCTGACATTTTCCGATGCCCTGGTGGGCCGCGTCGCCGCCGCCGGCCCCTGGCTCGCGTCCATCCACCCCGGCTCCCGCGCGCAACGCACCGCGACGCTTTGGCGGCCCGGCGTGCTCGTGACCAGCGAGCAGGGCCTGCCCGGCGGCGCAAAAATCCCCGTGACAATGCCCGATGGCTCCCGCGGCGAGGCGGTCCTGGCCGGACGCGATCCCGGCACCAATGTCGCGGCACTGCGGCTCGCCCTCGATGGCCCCCCCTTGCCCGAACCGTCCGAGCCGCAGGCCGGTGCGCTCGCGCTTTTGCTGGGCGCGGCAGTGGACGGCAGCCCGACGGTGCGGCTCGGCTTGGTGCACCGCGTCGGGCCGGCGTGGGAAAGCATGGCCGGCGGGCGTATCGACCGGCTCATCAACCTCGACGCCCGGCTGTCCAGCATCGAGGAGGGCGGCCCGGTGCTGGATGCGGCGGGCGGCTTGCTGGGCATGTCGACCCTCGGGCCGCGCCGGCGGGTGCTGGTGATCCCGGCATCCACGGTGAACCGGGTTCTGGCGCCGCTGCTGGCCGAGGGGCAGGCCGCCCGCGGCTGGCTCGGCCTTGGCTTGCAGCCCGTCTCCATCCCGGCTGCCTGGCAAACGGCCGCCGCAATGGAATCCGGACTCATGGTCATCAGCCTGGTGGCGCAGGGGGCCGCGGAGAGCGCGGGAGTGCTGCCCGGCGACATTCTATTGGCGGTGGGCGGCGTGCCGACGCTGCACCCACGCGCCGTGGCCAAGGCGCTGGGCGCCAACAGCGTCGGCAAGGCCGTGACGCTTCGCCTGTTGCGGGGCGGGGCCGCAATGGATCTTGCGGCGACCGTCGCCGCGAGGCCGGCAGCGTGACCGGGCGAGCCACGTTGCGGATGCCAGTCGCCACCCAGCTCGGCTTGCGGGTTGCGGTTGCCGCGGGTGATCCGGTGCGCCGGGCGGACCTTGCGGCGCGCATCGCCTTGGCCGGGCACACGTTGGTCCCTGTGCCCGAGGCGGACATCGTGCTGGCGGATGGCGGGGCGCTGGCCAGTCCGGGAATGCCGGTGCTGCGCCTCGCGGTGGGCGAGGACGACGAGGCCAGCGTGCTGCCGCCGGACCTGACCGCGGTTCAACTCGACGCGGCGCTGCGGGCGGTGGCAGCCGGGCTGCGCGTCAGCCTGCCAGGGTCCGCGGCGCCGGGCTTCGCGGAGGCCGAACCGCAGCGCCCGTTGCTGACGCCGCGGGAGCTGGAGATCTTACGCGCGCTCGGCGAAGGCCTGACCAACAAGGCGGTCGCCCGGCGGCTCGGCATCAGCGCGCACACTGTCAAGTTCCACCTAGAGGCCGTGTTCGTGAAGCTTGGCGCGGCGAGCCGGGCCGAGGCGGTGGCGAAGGGGCTGCGGCGCGGCCTAATCCTGCTTTAACCGCCACGGCCGCAACGGAACCCGGCGCCACGTTGCCGCGCTATGTCCGGCACAGCCGCATAGGACCATTCATGTCAGACAACCCGCTCGAAAGCAGCCCCGAACGCGACGCGCGCGTCAAGGCCCGCGCCCGCCATATGTGGGAGGAGGCCGGCAGCCCGGACGGCCAGATGGACGACTACACCGAGCGCGCCGACGAGCTGATCCGCATGGAGGACGCCAGCGGCTTCGGCCAGTTGCCGAACCCGATGACGCTAAATGAGCCGATTCCCGGCGTGGTCGTCGAGGAGGCCAGCATCCAAGAGAACCTCGGCGAGTTCCCAGGTTCCCGCGTGGCTGACCAGGGCGAGTGGCGGGAAACGCCGATGACCCGCAAGGAGGAGCTGTCGCAGGACAGCGGCTCGAAGCCGGAGCGTGGCGGAGCGCCCTGACACCTTACCGATCCGGCCCCGGCGCCGTGCTCGCTTGACGCAGCGCCGCCTGCGCCAGCGCGTCCAGCGCCGACAGGAAACGGGAACGGTCCGCCTTCGCGAGCGGCGGCGGGCCACCTCCGCCCGCACCGATCTCGCGCAAATGCCGCGCGACCTCGCGGCCGGCCAATGCCGAGCCGATGTTGTCCGCCGTCCAGACATGCCCGTTGTGCGACAGCGCCCGTGCCCCTCGCGCCAGGCAGCGCGAAGCGAGCGGGATGTCGGCGGTGACGCATATGTCGGCGGGGCCGATGCGTTCGGCGATCCAGTCGTCGGCCTCGTCGGGTTGGCCGCCGACCGTCACCATCTCGACGTTCGGCAGGCCCGGCGGGCGGATCGGGCGCGATCCGTTCGAGACCACGCGCACCGGAAGGTTGAGCCGGGTCGCGACGCGGAACGCCTCCTCCCGCACCGGGCAGGCGTCCGCGTCGATGAACAAGGTGACCACGTTACGCCGAAAGCTTCTCCAGTTCGCGCAGCACGCTCTCGCCCATGACCGAGGTGCCAACCTTCGCGGTGCCGGGCGCCATCACGTCGGCGGTCCGGATGCCGCTCGCCAACACGTTGGTGCAGGCACGCTCGATCAGCGCCGCGTCCTCCTCCATGTCGAACGAATAGCGCAGCAGCATGGCGAAGCTCAGCATCTGCGCCATCGGGTTGGCGACGCCCTTCCCCGCAATATCGGGCGCGCTGCCATGGATCGGTTCATACAATGCATGACGCCGGCCGGAGCTGTCGGGCGCGCCAATCGTCGCCGAGGGCAGCATCCCAAGGCTGCCCGTCAGCATGGAGGCGAGGTCGGACAGCAGATCGCCGAACAGATTCGAGGTGACGATGACGTCGAACTGCCGGGGATTGCGCACGAGCTGCATGGCGCAGTTATCGGCGTACATGTTCGTAAGCTCGACATCGCCGAACTCGCGCTCATGCAGCGCCGCGACGACCTGTCGCCACAGCAGGCCGCTCTCCATCACGTTGGCCTTCTCGACGCTGCAGAGGCGGTTCTGCCGTTTGCGCGCCAACTCGAACGCGACGCGGGCGACCCGTTCGATCTCGTGCGTCGTATAGACCTCGGTGTTGGTGCCGCGCTGCTGGCCGTCCGGCAGGGTCTCGATCCCGCGCGGCTCGCCGAAATACAGCCCGCCGGTGCTCTCGCGCACGATCATTAGGTCGAGGCCGCGGATCACCTCGGGTTTCAGCGTGCTGGCGTCGACCAAGGGTTCCAGCACGATGGCCGGGCGCAGGTTGGCGAACAGGCCGAGCTCGCGCCGGAGCGTCAGAATGGCGATTTCGGGCCGCATGTCGAAGCCGAGCTTGTCCCAGCGCGGACCGCCGACGGAGCCGAACAGCACAGCGTCCGCCGCCCGCGCCTTCGCCACCGTTTCCGCAGTGATCGGCGTGCCGCGCTGGTCGATGGCGGCGCCGCCCACCAGGTCCTCGGTGATGTCGAACGTCACGCTACGCCGGCGGTCCATCCAGTCGATGACCCGGCGGACTTCGCGCATCACCTCGGGGCCGATGCCATCGCCGGGCAACACGAGCAGCTTTTTGTTTGCGGCCATGTGGTCCCCTTGTCCTATGCCTTGATGCCGGGCATCCAAGGCGCCTCGGTGCGGAGCCGCGCCTCATAGCTGTCGATGGCCGTCCCGCGCTGCATGGTCTGGCCGATGTCGTCGAGGCCGTTCAGCAGCAAATGCTTGCGCAGGGCGTCGACGGCGAACGGGATTTCCTCGCCGTTCGGACGCACCACGACCTGGCGCGCGAGGTCGATGGTCAGGCGCGCGTTGCCGCCCATCCGCGCGTCCTCCATCAACTGGTCGCAAACCTCGCGCGGCAGGGCAATGGGCAGGATGCCGTTCTTGAAGCAGTTGGTATGGAAGATGTCGGCGAAGCTCGGCGCGATCACGCAACGTATGCCGAAATCCAGCAGCGCCCATGGCGCATGTTCCCGTGACGAGCCGCAGCCGAAATTCTCGTGCGCGATCAGCACCTCGGCATGGCGGTACGGCTCGGCGTTCAACACGAAGTCGGACCGCTCGGTACCGGCCCCGTCATAGCGCAGGGTGTCGAACAAATGCACGCCCAGCCCGGTGCGTTTGATGGTTTTCAGGAACCGGGCCGGGATGATCTTATCGGTGTCCACATTGGCCAGCGGCAACGGCGCCGCGACCGCCGTCAACGTCGTGAACGCATCCATCAGGCGAGCTCCCGCACGTCGGTGAGCCGGCCCGTTATGGCGGCGGCGGCGGCCATCGCCGGCGATAGCAGATGGGTGCGCCCGCCAGGCCCTTGCCGGCCCTCGAAGTTGCGGTTGCTGGTGCTGGCGCAGCGCTGGCCGGGCGTCAGCTTGTCGGGGTTCATGCCCAGGCACATGCTGCACCCGGCCTCCCGCCACTCGAACCCGGCGTCGAGCATGACCTGGTCCAGGCCCTCCGCCTCCGCCTGCAGCTTCACCAGGCCGCTGCCGGGCACCACCATGGCGCGCACGCCGGGGGCGACCCGCTTGCCACGGACGACGGCGGCGGCGGCGCGGATGTCCTCGATGCGTCCGTTGGTGCAGCTTCCGATGAACACCACGTCCACCGGGATCTCGGCGAGCTTCTGCCCCGGCGTCAACGCCATGTAGTCGAGCATCCGCTGCATCTGCACGCGCGCCGCCTCGTCCTCGACCGCCGCCGGGTCGGGCACGTTGCCGGTGATGGGCAACACCGTCTCCGGGCTGGTGCCCCAGGTGACCATGGGCGAGATTTCCGCGGCGTGCAGCGTCACCACCCGGTCGTAATGGGCGCCAGGGTCGGACGGCAGGGTGCGCCAATGCTCGACGGCGCGATCGAACGCCTCGCCCTTCGGCGCATAGGGGCGTCCCTCGATGTAGGCGAACGTCTTATCGTCCGGCGCGATCATGCCCGCGCGCGCGCCGGCCTCAATGCTCATGTTGCACACCGTCATGCGTCCGGCCATGTCGAGCCCGCGCACCGCCTCGCCGGCATACTCGATCACGTGCCCGGTGCCGCCGGCGGTGCCGATGCGCCCGATCACCGCGAGCACCAGGTCCTTGGCGGTCACGCCGGGCGCCAGCGTGCCGTCGACCTGGACCAGCATGTTCTTCGCCGGTTTCTGCAGCAAGGTCTGCGTCGCCAGCACGTGCTCGACCTCGGAGGTGCCGATGCCGAAGGCCAGCGCGCCCATCGCGCCATGGGTGCTGGTGTGGCTATCGCCGCAAACGATGGTCATGCCCGGCAGGCTGATGCCCTGCTCCGGCCCGATAATGTGCACGATGCCCTGGCGCGCATCCCGCACCGGGAAGTATGGCACCCCGAACGCCGCGACGTTGGCCTCGAGCGTTTCGACCTGGATGCGGCTCTCCGGCTCGGCGATGCCGACGCTGCGGTCGCTGGTCTGGATGTTGTGGTCCACCACCGCGATCGTCGCATCGGGCCGGCGCACGGTGCGGCCGGCCAGCCGCAGGCCCTCGAACGCCTGCGGGCTGGTGACCTCGTGCACCAGATGCCGGTCGATATACAGCAGGCAGGTGCCATCTTCGAGCCGTTCGACAACATGGCTTTCCCACACCTTATCGAACAGGGTCTTGGCGTTCTCGGCCATGCGGTTCTCCTTGGGCTGGCTACTCGGCCGCTTCGGCAGCGGGGGCGGGCGGGGGCGGCGCCGGCGTAGCTGGGGCACTGGGCGCCACCACGTCGCGGGCGCGCTCGGCGATGCGGGCGGACTTGCCGCTGCGCCCGCGCAGATAATACAGCTTGGCCCGGCGCACATCGCCGCGGCGCACCACCTGGATTTCGGCGATCGTCGGCGCATAAAGCGGGAACACGCGCTCGACGCCCTCGCCATAGCTGATCTTGCGCACGGTGAAGTTGCTGTTCAGGCCCTTGTTCGACCGCGCGATGCAGACGCCCTCATAGGCCTGCACACGGCTGCGCTCGCCCTCGACGACCTTGACCATGACCTTGAGCGTATCGCCGGGCTGGAACACCGGGACGGGCCGGAGGGCGGTGAGCTTGGCGATCTGCTCCGCCTCGAATTGCTGGATGATGTTCACGGGGGTTAGTCCTTTCCAATGCTGACTGTTACGGCGCGGCGAGCGTGCTGTCTATTCGAAGACGCCACAGGTCCGGCCTGCGTGCGCGCGTGATCTGCTCGGCTTGCGCCCGGCGCCAGGCGGCGATGGCGGCGTGGTGGCCGGATAGCAGGACCTCGGGCACGCCACGCCCGCGCCACTCGGCCGGGCGGGTGTAATGCGGGTATTCCAGCAGCCCGGCGCTGAAGCTCTCGTCGTCGGCGCTGGCCTCCGCGCCCATGACGCCGGGCAGCAGGCGGACGCAGGCGTCCAGCAGCACGAGCGCCGGCAGTTCGCCGCCGGACAGCACGTAGTCGCCGATGCTGACCTCCTCGATGGCGCGGGCGTCCAGCACCCGCTGGTCCACGCCTTCGTAGCGCCCGCAGACCAGGCGCACGCCCGGGCCGTTTGCGAGCGCACGGACGCGATCCTGGTTCAATTGCGGGCCGCGTGGGCTTAGATAGAGCAGTGGCCGGCCGTCGTCGGGACCAATCGCGGCATCCAGCACGTCTGCCCGCATGACCATGCCGGCCCCGCCGCCAAACGGAGTGTCGTCGACCGTCCGGTGCCGGTCCTTCGTCGCGTCGCGTATGTCCCGGACCTCCAGCCGCCACAGGCCCGCCGCCAGCGCCCGTCCGGCCAGCGATTGCCCAAGCGGCCCCGGGAACATCGGCGGAAACAGCGTCAGGACCGTCGCGTGCCAGCTCATTCTGCTGCCCGCGCCTCGTCCAGCACGAGTATTTCCTCCGGTGGCGTCACGACCAGCGTTCCGGCCTCGATGTCGACGTTGGGCACGCAGGCCAGGGTGAACGGCACCAACAGCGGCGCCGTATCGCCGCGGTCGATCTCCAAGCTTGTTCCCGCGCCGTAATCATGCACGACCGTCACGCGGCCGACTGTTTGGCCCGCCGCGTCCAGCGCCGCCATGCCGACGAGATCGGCTAGGTAGAACTCATCCTGCTCCGGCGGCGGCAGGCGGTCGCGCTCGACATACAGCCGAGTATTGGTCAAACGCTCCGCCGCGTTGCGGTCCGCGACCGGGTTGCCGGCGGCGTCCGACAGCGCCGCCACGCCCTCGCCGCGCCACGTCAGCGTCCAGGCCCGACCGCTTTCGTCGAGCAGCGGCGCATAACTCGCAAGGTCCGCAGGCTCGGCGGTGTAGCTGTGCACGTGCAGCAGCCCCCGCACCCCGTGCGGGCGGCCCACCACGCCCATCAGGACGCGACGATTGTTCAACTAGCCGGCGGCCTTCGCCGCGCGGTCCTGCGCCTTTTTCTTCGGCGCGGACTGGATGGGCTGCTCGCGATAGGTGGGCATCGGCGCCAGGCCGACATGGCCCAGGAACTTCGCAACCCGCTCCGTCGGCAGCGCGCCCTGGCCGACCCAGTGCTGGATGCGCTCGCCCTGCAGGCGTATGCGGTCCTCATGCTCCTGCGGCAGCATGGGGTTGTAGCTGCCCACCTTCTCCAGGAAGCGGCCGTCGCGCGGGCTGCGGCTGTCGGCGATCACGATGTGGTAGTACGGCCGCTTCTTGGCGCCGGCACGGGAAAGGCGGATTTTCAAGCCCATTAAATATTCCTTCGTGAATGGTTAGTATGGACGCCGGTGCTGCTTCTGCTGCTGTTTGGGCATCAATGCGCCCATGCCCTGCCGCATCAGCCCCTTCTGCCCCAGCTTCGTCATGCGCTTCATCATCGTCGACATATCGTCGAATTGTTTCAGCAGGCGGTTGACCTCCTGTACGCTGGTGCCCGACCCGGCCGCGATGCGCTTCTTGCGGCTCGCCTTGATCACGTCCGGCGTGCGCCGCTCCTTCATCGTCATCGACGAAATGATCGCCGCCTGCCGCTTCAAAATGCCTTGGTCGAGGTTCGCGTCCTCGATCTGCGCCTTCATCTTGCCGACGCCGGGCAACATGCCGAGGATGCCGGACAGGCTGCCCATCTTGCTGATCTGCTTGAGCTGCTTGGCGTAGTCGTCGAGGTCGAAGGTGCCCCGCACCATCTTGCGGGCGAGCTTTTCCGCCTCGTCCTGATCCAGCGTCTCCTCGGCGCGTTCCACCAGGCCGACGATGTCGCCCATACCCAGGATGCGTCCGGCAACCCGCTCGGGATGGAACTCCTCCAACGCGTCCAGCTTCTCGCCAGAGCCGGTCAGCTTGATCGGCGCGCCGGTAATCTGCCGCATCGACAACGCCGCGCCGCCACGGGCGTCGCCATCCATCCGGGTCATGACGATGCCGGTCACGCCGACGGCTTCGTTGAAGGCGCGTGCCGTGTTGACCGCGTCCTGCCCGGTCATGGCGTCGACGACCAGCAGCGTCTCGGCCGGGTCCGTCGCCTCGCGGATGGAACGCACCTCGTCCATCAGCGCCTGGTCGATCGACAGCCGCCCGGCGGTGTCGAGGATGACGACGTCAAATACCTCGCGCCGCCCGGTGTCCATGGCGCGGCGGGCGATTTCTACCGGCGTCTGGCCTGCGATGATCGGCAGCGACGCGACGCCGGCCTGCTGCGCCAATTGCTGCAACTGGAGCTGCGCCGCCGGGCGCTGGGTATCGAGGCTGGCGAGCAGCACCCGCTTGCGGTCGCGCTTCAACAGCCGCAGCGCAATCTTGCCGGAGGTCGTGGTCTTGCCGGACCCCTGCAGGCCCACCATCAGGATCGGCACCGGCGCCGCTGCGGTCAGGTTGAGCGGCACTGCCCCGGCGCCGCCCAGCGCCTCGATCAGCACGTCGTTGACGATCTTGATGACGAGCTGGCCGGGGCTGACGCTCTCCAGCACCTCGGCGCCAAGGCTGCGCTCGCGCACCGTGCTGATGAAGTCGCGCACGACGGGAAGCGCCACGTCGGCCTCGAGCATCGCCAGCCGCACTTCGCGCAGCGCGTCGGCGATATCGGCCTCGCTCAGCGCGCCGCGGCTGCGCAGGCGGTCGAACACTCCGGAAAGCTTGCCCGACAGCGTGTCGAACATCACGTCACCCCAAACGAAAAGGCGCCGCTGCGCGAGCCTTCGCGGAGCGACGTCATATCCAAGCGCCTACCTAGGTCGGCCGTCCCTCCGCTGTCAACTCAAACAGCAGGGCCGGCGGCACTCACCGCGGCGACAGCACCATGATCATCTGCCGGTTTTCCATGCGCGGCATCTGCTCCACCTTCGTCGCCGTTTCCAGCTCGTTGCGGATGCGCTCCAGCACCTTGATGCCGATGTCCTGGTGCGCCATCTCGCGCCCGCGGAAACGCAGCGTCACCTTGACCTTGTCGCCCTCGTCGATGAACGACTTCATGGCGCGCATCTTCACTTGATAGTCGTTCTCGTCGATGTTCGGGCGCACCTTGATCTCTTTGATCTCGATGACCTTTTGCTTCTTCTTGGCCTCGTTCTTCTTCTTTTGCTGCTCGTACTTGAACTTGCCGTAGTCCAAGATCTTGACGACCGGTGGGTCGGCGTTCGGGCTGATCTCGAGCAAGTCAAGGCCCACTGCATAGGCACGCAGGATGGCGTCGCGGGCGGTCATTACGCCCTGCATCTCGCCTTCTTCGTCGATCAGGCGTACCTGCGGGACGCGGATGTCTTCGTTTACGCGTGGTCCGTCGCGGGACGGGGCTGCTGCACTCATAGGTCCTCGGGCTATTGTACTCTCCTGTACTGGTTTGGTCTCAATGCATAGTCTTGAACCGATGCCGGGCACCGATCAAGAAAATCAGTGCACAACACGATCTCGTGCTAAATCGGGAGCCATGGCCTCGGCTGCAAGCCGTGCCACGGCTTCATCCAAATTCAAAACTTCCTGCGCCTCGCCGCCAAGCCGCCGCAGCGCCACCGTCCGCTGCTCGGCCTCGCGGCGTCCGACGACCACGATGACCGGCACATGCGCCAGGCTGTGCTCCCGGACCTTGGCGTTGATCTTCTCGTTGCGCACGTCGACCCGCACTTCGAGGCCGCGCATCCGCAACGCCAGCGCCACGTCGCTCGCATACTCCGCCGCGTCCGACACGATGCTGGCGACGACCACCTGCACCGGCGCCAGCCACAACGGAAACCGCCCGGCGTATTGCTCGATCAGGATGCCGAGGAACCGTTCGAAGCTGCCCAGGATCGCCCGGTGCAGCATGACCGGGCGCTGCCGCGTGCCGTCCTCGGCGACGTATTCGGCATCGAGCCGCTCCGGCAACACGAAGTCCACCTGCAAAGTGCCGCATTGCCAATCCCTGCCGATAGCGTCCCGCAGCACGAACTCCAGCTTCGGGCCATAGAACGCGCCCTCCCCCGGGCTCAGCTCATATTCGACCCCGGCGGTTGCGCATGCGGCCCGCAGCGCGCCCTCGGCCCGGTCCCATGTCGCATCCGACCCGGCACGCGGCACCGGGCGGTCGCTGAACTTCACGCGGAAGCTGTCAAAGCCGAAATCGCGGTACACCGAGGACAGCAGCGCCACGAAGGCCACCGTCTCGTCGGCGATCTGCGCCTCGGTGCAGAAGATGTGCGCGTCGTCCTGGGTGAACGCCCGCACCCGCATGATGCCGTGCAGCGCGCCGGACGGCTCGTAGCGGTGGCACGCGCCGAACTCCGCCATCCGCAGCGGCAGCTCGCGGTAGCTGCGCAGCGTGTGACGGAAGATCAGCACGTGGCAGGGGCAGTTCATCGGCTTCAATGCGAGCGTCGTGTCCTCGTCCTCAACGCGGGCGATGAACATGTTCTGTTTGTAGTTGTCCCAATGCCCGCTCGCCTCCCACAGCTTGCGGTCGACCAATTGCGGAGTCCGCACCTCCTGGTAGCCGGACGCTTCCAGGCGGCGGCGCATGTAGCTTTCGGCTGTGCGGTACAGCGTCCAGCCCTTGGGGTGCCAGAAGATGCTGCCGGTCGCCTCCTCCTGAATGTGGAACAGGTCCATCTCGCGGCCGATGCGGCGGTGGTCGCGGCGCTCGGCCTCCTCGAGCTGGTGCAAATAGGCGTCCAGCTCCTTCTGGTCGCGCCAGGCGGTGCCGTAGATGCGGCTCAGCATGGCGTTGCGGTGGTCGCCGCGCCAATAGGCCCCGGCGACCTTCATCAGCTTGAACGCCGTGCCGACATCGCCGGTGCCGCGCATGTGCGGGCCGCGGCACAGGTCAATCCAGTCGCCCTGTTTATACAACGTGATGGTCTCGGTGCCCGGCAGGTCGCGGATCAGCTCAGCCTTATACGCCTCGCCGCGCGCCTCGAAGAAGCGCGTTGCCTCGTCGCGGTCCCATACCTGGCGCTCGAACGCGGCGTTGCGAGCCACGATTTCCCGCATGCGTGCCTCGATCGCGCCGAAATCTTCCGGCGTGAACGGCTCGTTGCGGGCGAAGTCGTAATAGAATCCGTTCTCGATGCTCGGCCCGATGGTGACCTGCGTGCCGGGAAACAGGCCCTGCACCGCCTCGGCCAGCACATGCGCCGCGTCGTGGCGGATCAATCCGAGCGCGTCCGGGTCGCGCCGGGTCACGAAAACCACGGCGGCATCGCGCTCGATCGTGCGGGATAGGTCACATAAAGCGCCGTCCACCCGCATGGCCAAGGCGGCGCGGGCCAGGCCGGGGCCGATGGCCGCCGCGATGTCGGTGCCGGTCACCGCTGCGTCGAAGCGGCGAACCGAGCCGTCGGGCAGGGTGATGGCAGGCATGGCACGGGTCCTTTGTCAGTAGGGCGGAAAGGGGCGGCAATGGAGCGGTTTAGATGAGATCGCTACGGAACTCGTCATTGCGACCCGGCTTCGGCGTGGCAATCCAGGGCCACACGGACCAACGTTCGCCTCTGCGGCCCTGGATTGCCGCGTCGCTACGCTTCTCGCAATGACGATGTTCTCTAAGGAATTGCTGCCTGTTCTCCTACAGGACTCTGCGCCATCGCAGACTAATCGATTGCCGAGTGGCTCGTATGGCCTCGGGCCAGCGCCGCCGCAACCCCCGGAATGGCGTGTCAGGCCAGCAGCTCGCGATAGACCTCAATGGTCGCGGCCTGCATCGCGGCCGTGGTGTAGTGGGCGCGGACGCTGGCCCGGGCGCGGGCGCCAAGCGCGCGGCGATCGGCAGGCTGCATGGCCAAAGCATGGTCCAGCGCCGCCGCCAGCGCATCGGCGTCGCCCGGCGGCACGCGCCAGCCCGTCACCCGGTGCTCCACGGTCTCCGCTGCGCCGCCGTGGCCGGTCGCGATCACCGGACACCCCATCGCTTGCGCCTCGATGACTACGCGTCCGAAACCCTCGGGATCGAGCGAGGCGCTGACGACCACGTCCGCCAGCAGCAGCGCCGCCGGCATGTCGTCGCAATGGCCCGCAAGGCGCAGCCGGGCCGCGATGCCCAAGGCGCGCGCCTGCGCCTCCAGCTCGCGGGCAAAGCGTTCGCGGCCCTGCGTCGCGCCGACCAGCACGCAGCATACATCGGTGCGGGCCAGCCGCGCCATGGCGTCGATCAGCACGCCGGCGCCTTTCCAGCGGGTGAGGCGCGCGGGCAGCATCACGACGGGCGCGCCGTCCGGCAGGCGCCAGGCTTCGGCGAGCCGGGCAATGCGCGGTGCGGACACGGCAGCCGGGTCGAACACCGCGGGATCGACGCCGCGCGGGATGAGGCGTATGCGCGCGGGCTCCACGGCGTGCCGCGTCGCCAGCAGCCCGGCGACGTAGTGGCTGATGGCGATCACCCGGTCGCCACGGGCCATAACGGCGTTGTAGCGGCGCTTGCCCGGCACGTTCTCGTTATAGACGCCGTGATAGGTGGTGACGAAACCTACGCCGGTGCGACGGACCGCCATGAGGGCGGACCAGGCCGGCGCGCGGGACCGGGCATGGACGATGCCGACGTTCTCGGATTTTATGAGGCCGGCAAGGCGTCCGGCGTTGCGCCAGATCGCCAATGGGTTTTTGGCCGCCATGGGCAGGCGGACATGACGCCCGCCGGCCCGCTCGACCGCGCCCGCCAGCCGTCCGCCCTCGCTGGCGACCAACGCCGCCCCGCCGGCGTCGACGATGGCCTGCACGATCTCGACGGTGCCGCGCTCGACGCCGCCGGTTTCGAGCGAGGGAAGCACTTGCAGCACGACCGTGCCGGGTGGGAGGGACGCCATTGGGGCGCTATAACACAGGGCACAGGGGCGGCGAGGAGGCGGACATGCAGAAGCCGGGGATGCAGGAAACCGGGCGGACGGATCGTGGCGACGGGGTGGCGCTGGCCTGGGTGCGGACGCCGGGGCGCGGGCCGACCGCCGTGTTCCTGCCGGGCTACATGAGCGACATGATCGGCGCCAAGGCGATGGTGGTCGAGGAGTTTTGCGCCGGGCATGGCTTGGCGTGCCTGCGGCTCGACTACTCCGGCCATGGCGCCAGCGGCGGCGCGTTCACCGACGGCACGGTCGGGCGATGGACGGATGACGCGCTGGTGCTGATCGATCGGCTGACCAAGGGTCCGCTGGTGCTGGTCGGGTCGAGCATGGGCGGCTGGATCGCGCTGCTGGCGGCGCTTGCCAGGCCGGCACGCATCGCTGGGCTGATCGGCATCGCCGCGGCGCCGGACTTCACCGAGGACTTGATGTGGCAGGCGATGATGCCGGCCGAGCGCGTTGAACTGGAACGGCAAGGCGTGCTGCAGGTGCCGAGCCTTTATGGCGACCCGTATCCAGTGACCGCCGCGCTGATTGCCGATGGGCGGACGCGGCTGCTGCTGGACCGGGTGATCCCGCTGCATTGCCCGGTGCGCCTGCTGCACGGCCAGCGGGACCCGGACGTGCCCTGGCAGACGTCATTGCGCCAGGCGGAGCGGCTGCAGTCGAACGACGTCCAGGTCACGCTGGTCAAGGACGGCGACCACCGGCTTTCCCGCCCGTCCGACCTGGCGTTGCTACGCCGTGCGCTCGGCGAGCTCCTGCTGCAGGATGGCGCGTAGGCCCTCGCGATAGGTCGGATAGCGCCAGCGCAGGCCCAGGCGCTGCTGGGTTTTTTCGCTGCGCACCCGGCGGTTCTCGCTCCAGAAGCTGCGGCCCATGGGACTCATGCTGGCCATCGCTTCGGCAAACGGGGTCAGCGGCGGCGGCGGCATGTTGAGCAGGCGGGCGGCCTCGGCGGTCACGTCGGCACTTGCGGCGGGTTCATCGTCGACGAGGTTCAGCACGCGCGGGCCAGGGGGACGCCCCTGCTGCATGGCGGCCAGCACGGCGGCGGCAATGTCATCCCGGTGAATGCGGCCGAACAGATGGCCTGGCTTCAGCACGCGCCGGGCTTGCCCGCTACGCAGGTCGTCGAACGCCGAGCGGCCAGGGCCATAGATGCCGGCGACGCGGAACAGGTCGACAGCGCAGCCCGGCAGCGCCGCAACCCAGGCCTGTTCGGCCGCGACCCGGCGTTGCGCCCGCGCGACGGTCGGCGCCACCGGCGTGTCCTCATCGACCCAGCCGCCGTCGCGGTCGCCATAAACGCCTGTCGTGGACAGGTATCCAGCCCATTGCAGTGCCGGGGCGGCGGCGATGCCGGCGTCATAGCGGGCCAGGGCCGGGTCGCCATGCTCATCGGGCGCGGCGGTCTGCACGAGGTGGGTGGCTTCCCGCAGCGCTGACGCCGCTTCGCTGAACTCGATCAGGTTTACTCCTGGTGGCGGCGTTAGGCGGGAAGGGTCGCGGCTTGTCGCCGTCACCCGCCATCCCAGCCCCGCCGCGCCGGCCGCGATGGCAGTGCCGGTGTAGCCCAACCCGAGAACAATCAGATGCGTGTCGCCCATGCCGCATCCTACCTGGTTTGCCCGCGTGCGCGAGCGGGAGTATGTTTATGTGGAAATGAACATACGCGTTGCGCTCACCGGCGGTGCGATTTTGGTCGCGCTGGCCGCGGCGGTTGGCGGCGACGGATGGGACTTGCGCCACACGGCCCCGGCTATGGCTGAGGCTGTCCCAGAGCCTGCACCGGGCGCTGGTTCCGGTGAACAGGCATTGCCTACCCCGCCAATTCCGCCTCGCATCGCTGAAGGCGAGGACTATGAGCGCTGCCTTTCCATGCTGAATACCGACCCGGCGGGAGCCAACGTGTTTGCCGACGCATGGGAGGCGACCGGCGGCGGGGATGGCGCCACGCATTGCCGCGCGCTCGCCGAAGTTGCGCTCGGACAGCCTGAGAAGGGCGCTGAGCTGATGGATAAGCTCGCCGGGGCCAGCCAGGCACAGCCGGCTGCGCGGGCCAGTGTTTATGGCCAAGCCGGCCAGGCCTGGTTGATGGCGGGCGATCCGGGACGGGCGTTCGGGTCGGCGACGCTCGCTTTGTCGTTGACGCCCGACGATGCGGACCTGTTGATTGACCGGTCGATCGCGGCCGCGACCCTCGGGCGTTATGACGACGCGGTGGACGACCTGACGCATGCGCTGGATCTCGATCCGCGCCGGGCGGACGCGCTGGTGTTTCGTGGCGCAGCGTGGCGGCATTCGGGGCATTTGGAGTTGGCGCAGGACGACATAGACCGCGCATTCGCCCAGGATGCGGAGAACCCGGATGCGCTGCTGGAGCGCGGCATCCTGCGGCAGCGCCGGGGCGACCGGGATGGGGCGCGGGGGGATTGGGAGCGCGCCATTGCCCTGTCGCCCGATACGGCAACTGGCGATTTGGCGCGGCAGAATTTGGCGCTGCTTGAGGCCGGGCCTGGCCGGCGCTAATAACGCGCAGTGGATTGGGCCGTTTGGGCCGGGCTTGCAGGAGAAAAGACGTTTATGAGTGGCTTCAAAGGCAGCAAGTTCACCGACCGCGCGGAGTCCGCTGCGGCCGCAAAGAAAGCGATGCTGGAAAAGTTTCGCGCCAAGCCGGCGCCGGATGACCCGGCCGTGCTGGCGCGCGCCGCCGAACGCAAGGCCATCGCCGACGCGCGGGAGGTTCGGGCTGCTGAGCGCAGGGTGATCCGGGAGGCCGAAGACGCGCGCAGGATCGCCGAGGACGAGGCCCGCCAGGCCGAGTTGGCCGCGCAAGCCGCTGCCGAGTTGCAGAGGAAGGCCGAGCAGGCGGCGCGGGATGAGGAGATCAAGGCGCAACGCAAAGCGGAGCGTGACGCGCGCTACGCCGCACGAAAGGCGCGGCGTTAGGCAGTAGAGTGCGCGAGCGTGGGGGCTGTGGGGCTGGCCCAGCGAGACCGGCAGGGCTGATCATTGCAAATAACGCGTAGTATGATGCGAAGCTTGCAGGCGCGGGATATGCCCCATCGGTCAGCTTGCATTTTATGAGCTTCGGTCGGGCGATTTGCTAGGCGAGCGGCAGTCTGGACTGCCGGGGTTCTGATTGGCGGACCCGGCGCAGCATGTGGGGCTGCCGCAGATGGCGAACCGGGATGCGGCGGTGTTGTTGGACCGGGACCCTCGGTTGGGGAGTGGGCGGGGGTTGGCGGTTGTTGCGGATGTTCGACCGGGGAGCGGGGCTGCGGACTTTAGGGTCTGGGTAGCATCCGACAACCCTTTCCTGGAGTTCCTTGTCCCAAGCTGCTCGTAAGATCAACCAAGCCAGAACGACAGACATTGCTTACGCGCCATTAGCGTAAGAACTGGGTCCATTTGGACGAGCCCCCCACCCATCGTCATTGCGAGCCGACTTCGGTGCGGCAATCCAGGGTTCCAAGGACGGTCGATGCCCCATGTGAGCCTGGATTGCGGCGT
Organism: Acetobacteraceae bacterium; assembly: GCA_965277495.1. Classification (GTDB taxonomy): domain Bacteria; phylum Pseudomonadota; class Alphaproteobacteria; order Acetobacterales; family Acetobacteraceae; genus CAHJXG01. The sequence goes on from OZ255824.1 coordinate 1,687,541, forward strand.
CGCAAGCGTTTCTCGCAAGGACAAGGCTACGGTGCGAGCCTATAGTGCCAGACTGCCTGAGTACCGCGTGGACCGTAAGGTGCGCCGGATCATCTCGGCCCGGCTGTCAGACAGGAAGGAGCGGAACCGATGGCACGAGAGTCGATGACACTGGAGGAGATCAGGGCCACACGCCCGATAGCGGACCCTGCCAAGATCGTGGCGACGACGGAAGCGGATATCCGCCGACATCAGATCGAGGACGGCGAGGATCCCGACGCACCACTCCCGCCGTTCCGTCGACGCCGAATGTCCGGGCTATCCGGACGCGGCTTCAAATGACGCAGGAGGCCTTCGCCGAGGCGATCGGCGTGCCTGTGGCGACGGTGCGCAACTGGGGGCAGTCTCGGACCAACATGGACCCGGCTGTTCGGTCCTTGCTTCGGGTCGTGGAGCGAGAACCTGACGCCGCGTTGCGAGCCCTAGCGGAATGATCAAACCGGATGTAAGACCCTTGTTATATATCAACTTAGAAAGCACCTAGTAAATTGTCTTAGCTCATTAGATATCAGGTCTTTGTAAGTTCAAACTTCACAGATCTTAAGGAGGAGCGTGCGGAAGTCCTTCAATCAATATGGGAACTTGATTGCATTCCGACTGGCATGGAAGCTTTTCTTGCAGCCAATGAGGCACAATGGGAAGTCATTAAGAAGGTAATAGACGAGTGTGATTATTACATATTGATCATTGGTGGACGTTACGGATCGATTACAAGTGATGGGATCAGTTATACCGAAAAAGAGTATAACTATGCTAAGTTACTTAATATTCCTGTTCTCGGTTTTGTTCATGGAGAGCCAGAAAATATTTCAGTGTCGAAAACTGAAAGAGAAGAGAATGGTCGATCCCGCCTTGAAACATTTCGCGCGCGTGTGATGGCGGAACATCCTATCCGGAAGTGGACGAGTCCTCAAGAGTTAGGCGGACTCGTCTCGCGGAGTATATCGCGTGCAATAAAAGTAAATCCACGCCCCGGCTGGATTCGAAATCTTGGTCCATCAAACCTTGAATTGATGGAGCAAATTAATGTACTCACTAGGGACAACGCAGTTTTGAGAGAAAGGATCAAGACCGAGACTGGATTTATGACGGATATTGATGAGCTTGAGAGTGGCTTGGATGAGCTAGAGTTGTTTGGTTCTGCAAACGTCTATGATGTTGGCCGGGATAGCTGGAATACTAAAAGTATAGTGTGGCAGGCGACCGCATCTTGGGACGACATATTTCGGGACATTGGGCCTATTCTGATGAACGAAGCCAGTGAAGTCGAGATCAAAAATGTGCTTGCTGGTTTTATAGCTTGGTCGAATGATATCGATCGGAAACTTAAGGTGATTCGTGATTACTCGTTGACTCCGGAGTCATTTGCAGCAGTCATTGTTCAACTCCGCGCGCTTGGTTTGGTCGATAAAGGAGTGCGTAAGCCCGCTGTAAGCGATCGGGGTAGCTATTGGGCACTCACGGAGGCGGGTGAGCGTTATTTGGTTAGATTGCTGGCTCGAAAGAAAGGAGATAGTGCTAAAGCCTTGCCGGACGGTGAACCATAGGTCTATGCCACCGAAAGCGTCGGCAAGTGGCAGTTTCGAGCGATGGTCATCGTTTTTAAAAATATTTATTGTTCCCTCTAGATCACTAAGCGGTAAAGAATTAATGGTCAGAATGAAGTGGAGAAATTATTTTTAGATTACAAGCGGTATTTATGCAGCCTAGGCCGCTTACAGTTAACAGAATTAAAAATCTTTACTTAGCGCTCTTGACTAACTTGCTTCACTCGATATAAAATAAAACTCGATTTTAACGTATGCTATAGTCGAGTAATTGTATAACTTTTTTGCCCGAGCGGGACAACATATGCCTCTAGCAGATGACGTTGAAGTATGTGGGACGGATGGTGTCTGGCGTGTCCTAGATATACGTATTGCGATGCCCATAAGGAAAAAGAGGAGGATGCGCTGCGTAGAGTGTAAAGGCCACATCAAACTTCATGAGGCCTCCTCGGATGGTGTCCAAGCAGCGCACGTGGAACATCTGTCGAGGTGGAAGGGCTGCCCGAGAAGCGTTGAATATGATGGTGGCGGACTACGGCGACATCCAAATCAGGTTCAAACTTGAGGTCACCTTCTGTGAGCCCCCTCGAACATTGATAAATTGAGAGCAGGAGTCACCTGGATATGGGTAGGCGTCACATGACCGGCACCTGCCAAGACGGGGTGATTGGAAATTGGCTAAGTTGCTACTTAAGGTGAATAAAGCTACTGAGCCGCTGCCTCGGTCCCCGCAACCGGCCCCTCCCCCGCCCCACCCCCAGGCTTAGGCCGGTTCATCATCGCCCCCGTCATCGGGATAAAGAACACCCCAACATCCTTCCGCGAGTGCACCTTCCCCTCCTCATCCTTGGTATAGACATAAAGCAACTGCCCCCGCTTGAACGGCTGCCCGATCGGGATCAGCATCCGCCCGCCGGGCTTCAACTGCTTGAACAGCTCCGGCGGCGCATACTGCGCGGCGCAGGTCACGATGATCACGTCAAAGCCGCCCTTCACCTCCGGCCAGCCGAAATACCCATCGCCCACCCGGCTCTCGACGTTATGATACCCGAGCGGCGCAAAAATCTTGCCCACCGCCTGGCCCAGCGGCTCAATGATTTCAATCGAATAGGCGCGCTTGACGATGCGGGACAGCAGCGAGCTCTGGAAACCGCTGCCGGTGCCGATCTCCAGCGTGATGTCGCCGGGCTTCGGCTTGCAGACCTGGGTCATGTAGGCCTGGCCCAGATAATCCGACAGCGCCGAGCCGTAGCCGAGCGCCCAAGGCTTCGGGTCGTCCTCATAGGCGACGCCGGACTGCGACCGGTGCTCGGGATAGACGTAATGATAATATTCGCGCGGCACCTCCTCGAAGGCGCGCAGCACGGCCGGGTCGGCGACGCCGAGGTGCTCCTTCAAATAGGCCTCGATCCGGCGCATGGCGGCGGGCTTGCGGGCCTGGATCGCGTCGAACTGCGCCTGGCTCAGCTCCTCCGGACGGCCGGATTTGCGCATGGCCTCCATGTAAACCTCGCGCGTCCATGCGCCCGAAGCCCCAGCCGCCGCCATGGCGGACCCAGCGAAGGGTGCGGCCCCGGCGGCGAGCAACAGGGAGCGCCGGGTCAACTGCCCGGTTAACTGGTTGGGGATGGCTGCCACTGGACGGACTTTCGGACGGAGGGATAGGCGAGGTAGGTCACGACATAAAGCAATGCGGCGATCAACAGAACCCTATCGAAGCCATATTGCACGGCCAAAAGGTTCGCCAGCGGCGTGGCGACGACCGAAAACGCGCCGTTCAGGCTCCATGCCCAGGGCAGCAACCCGCCCCCCGCCGTGCCGGCACGGGCCAGGCCGAGCGGGAACGGCATCCCGAGCGCCAGCGACACCGGCGCGATCAACGCCACCAGAATCGCCGCCCGCAGCAGCCAAGGCAGCCCCAGGGTCGCCAGCAGGAACGGCTGCAGCCCCAGCAGCGCCAGCGCGCACCAGCCCACGACCACCGCCGCCGTGAGCGCGATGCCGACCCGGCGCACCCGGTCGGCGAGCAGGCTGCCCAGCCCCGAGAACACCAGCATCCCCGTCAGCACGAGGGCAAAGGCGCTGGTGCGGTCGTTGAGATACAGGCTGGCCTTCTCGATCAGGAAGATTTCGATGAACAGGAACCCGAGGCCGAGCGAGGCGAAGTACAGGATGGGCCGCAGCATGGCCGGGCGTCCGGACCGCTGCCCGGCGACGCGCGGCGCGAACAGCGGGACCGTCAGCACAATCAGCGCAATCACGACGGCCTGCGCCAGCACGGCGAGGTTCACGAGCTGCCCGACCTCGGCCTGCGGCAGGATTTCGAGCCGTTTCAGGATGGTCGGAAGCTGACTGAGCCGCAGGATGGCGTAGTAGAACGGACGGTCGAGCGTGATCGGCGCGAGGTTGAACGCGTCCTGCGACTCGGTGCGCTCGCCCGCGAGCACCCGGCCGGCCTCGTCCGCCACCGCATCCTCCGACCCGGCGCCGGACGTGACCTCGCCATTCTCGAAGCTGACGGCGGGCAAGTCGTTGTAGATGTTGGCGCGGGCAGCCTCGACATCCATGCCGGGGTAGTACGACACGTCGAACGAGCGCTCGTCGCAGAACGCGCGCACGGCGGCGATGCGTTCGGGGGTCCAGGGATCGTTGCCGACCAGGATGCGCAGGTTCCAGGCGGAGCGGTAGACGACGACGTTGGCCCCGGGATCGGTGACGCCCACGCGGCGCAGCGCCTCCCGCACCGTCGCCAGCACGCGGACGGCATAGACCGGGAACTCGCGGATCGAGACCGGGATCGACACCAGGCCGCCAGGGGTGAGCGCGCGGAGGTAGCCGGCGATGGCCTCGGCGGTGTAGGCGGCGCTGTTGGCCTCGGCGGCGTCGAGGAAGTCGCCGGAGATGTCGACCAGGCTGTAGCGTCCGCCCGTCCGCGCCATTGCCAGCGGGCTGTCGGGGGAGAGTTCGACGCGCGGATCGGCGGCGAGGGCCGGCGATGGGCCAAGGCCGTGCCGGAGCGCCCCGAGCAGCACTGGATCGGGTTCGAGCGCGTCGACGTGGCTTGCGCCGAGGGCAAGGGCTTGCTGGATGCCGAAGCCGCCGCTGGTTCCGGCCAGCAAGACGCGGGCGCCGGGCAGCAGGCGATAGGCGAGCGCGTCGAGCGCCGCCGGGGCAAAGGCGGCGGTGACGCCCGCGGTCTTTGGCAGCGCGGCGATGCGGTTGCCGTCGCGATACAGGCCGAGCGACTGCGGCGGCCCCGGCACGCCCAACATGCCGGCATTGTTGGAAACGTCGGTGTCGACCCGCTCGGTGAAGTCGTCGAGCAGCGCATAAAGGCCGCGCGGCGAGCGGATTTCCGCGACCTGCTTCGCGTCGGGCACATGCAGCGGTGCGTAGATCGCCTTGAAATCGTTATACTCCGCCTGTGGGTTCAGCAGCAGGACGGCCTCGCAGGCCCCCAGCGCCACGAGCGACGCGAGGCCGACGCGGACCGGGCGATGGCCGAACAGGGCGCTCGCGGCCAGAAGCACCAGCAGCGCCGGCACAAGCTCGAACGGGTGCAGCAGGCTCATCAGCGCCAGCACGAGCGCCGCCCCGGCCCCGGCCCCTGTCAGGTCGAAGCCATAGACCCGGCCCACCCGGTCCTCGTTCAGCACGAAGGTCAGGCTGATATATAGTCCCGTGAGGAAGAAAAACGGCAGCAGCACGGCGTAATACAGCGCGATGTAGCCAAGCTGCGGCAGGAACGTCACCGCGTTCTGCAGTTGCAACGGGTTGAACGGGTTCGCGGTCGTCGCCTGGTAGCCGCCGGCCGCCGTGAGGATCAGCGCCACCGGCAGCCAAGCCAGCAGCGCCGCCCCGTGCCGCACGGCCCAATCCCGCGCGAGGGCGATCGTGACGCCGCTCAGCGCGAAGCCGACCATGACGATCGAGATCACCCAATAGCCATACTCCGACCACTTCGCGACGGCGAAATAGCGGGTGAGCGCGATCTCGTAGGCGACCGCCGCGCCCGAAATCAGGAACAGCGGCAGCAGCGACATGCGCCGGCGGCCCATCATCGCCACACCCGGCGATGGATGAAGTCCTGCAGCAGGCCGTCGAAGCGGGCCGGCTCGTCGACGAACAGCGCGTGCCCGGCCCCATCGAACACGACGCTCTCCGCCGTGGGATGCCGGGCCGCCAGGTTGCCTGCCTGCCCGGCGAAACGCGGACGGACGATATACAAAATCGGCTTCCGCACGGAATACACCGCATCCCGCCAATAGCTGCGCGGCACCGGGTAGCTGGCGAGCCGGGCGGCGGCCTCGCGCGGCACGCGCAGCGCGGTCTCGGTCAGGCGTTCGAGATAGGCCTCGCCGGGCGCGCTGCGGAACATGCCCTGCACGAAGCGGCGCATCTGCAGCTCGCGCTCCAGCGGCGGGCCGGGCCGCAGCGGCAGCGGCGAGGGCTGCGGCGGCGGCTCCTCGCCGATCGAGTTGTCGATCAGCACCAGCCCGGCCAGCCGTTCATCGCCGGCCTGCTGGATATAGGACAGGGTGTCGAGCACGCCGAGCGACCAGGCGACCAGCAGCACCGGGCGGCCAGGCAGTTGCGCAATAAGATCGCCGATATCCTCGCCGCGGCGGATCAGGTTATAGCCGTCGGCCGGAATGTCGCTGTCGCCCTGCCCCCGCGGATCGAAGGCGACGACGTGGTAGCTGCGGGAGAACGCGTTGATCTGCTGTTGAAATATCCACGCCGGCATCGTCCAGCCGGGCACGAAGACGATCGTCTGCGCCTTGGGCGGCCCGGCCTCGATCACATGCAGCCGGACCCCGTCCGACGTCATGAACGACATATCCGCCGCGTGCGCCGGGGCCAGGACTGGCAGGAGCAGCAGCAGGAAGCATAGAAGGCGTGGGGCGCGCATGGCATGTTATGCCGGCAAGCATCACGGCGCTGTCAACCAGCCGTGCGGCGGATGCGGCATATTTCAGAGGGTGCATGATGGGCGAAAGCCAAGACCACAGTTCGACACGGCAGATCGTCGCGATCGTGATCGTGCTGGTGGCGCTGATCGGCGGCGGGCTATGGCTGACGCAGGCGCTCCGTGGCGCGGCGACAATCCAGGATTGCGTCTCCGCCGGCCGGACCAACTGCGTGCCGGTCCAGAATTAGTGGCCGATCTCTTGCGGCGTGTCAGCGGACCGGAGCTGCAGGTCGCGCATCCCGGCCGCGATCACCACGGCGACGCCGAGCAGCACGGCGCATACCGCGAACGAAAGCTGGAACCCGCCAACCAGCGCTGTCCGCGCAAGCCCGAGGCTGCCGGCATCGGCCATGCCCTCCGCCCCGCCACGCAGCGAGCCGAGGTCGACGCTGCCGGCAAAGCCGGCTGCGTGCAGCCCGGCGTTAAACCTCGCCACCAGCAGCGCGCCGACGATGGTGCTGCCGAATGCGCCGCCCATCGACCGCAGGAACAGCAGGGAACCCGTGGCCGCGCCCACGTCTCGCCGCGCCGCCGCGTTCTGCACCTGCATCAGCACGCTCGGCATCGTGGCGCCAATGCCGGCGCCGAGCAGCACCGTGCACGGCAGCACCAGCCAAAGCGGCGCATTGCCGGTCAGCGCGGCCATCCCCGCGAACCCCGCGACGCAGGCCAGCAAGCCCGCCAGCACGATGGCCTTCGTGCGTCCAAGCCGCCTGGCATACTGGCCTGAGGTAAAGGCGCCGGTGACGCTCGCCACCAGGAACGGCATCACGAGCAACCCCGACCTGGCCGCGGCCACCCCCAGCACAAGCTGGAAATACAGCGGCAGCAGGAATGTCGCGCCGAACAGGCCGAGCGACGCGAAGAACGCGATCAGCACGCCACGCAGGAATGTCGGGTTGCCAAACAAGTGCGGCGGCAGGATCGGGTCCGCCACCCGCCGTTCCTGCCAAATCAGCGCCGCCAGCAACACGCAGCCCAGGATGCCGGCGCCAACCACCGGGACCGATGCCCAGGGGAACTCCGTGCCGCCCCAGCTCAGCATCAGCAGCAGCGCCGTCACGCCGCCGGCGAGCAATGCCGCGCCCACGAAGTCGATGCGTGCGCCACGCCGCTGCACCGGCAAGGTTCGCAGCGCCCGGTCGCACAGCCACATCGCAATCAGGCCCACCGGCAGGTTGGCCCAGAACACCCAGCGCCAGGACAGGTGGTCCGTCACGTAGCCGCCCACGAGCGGCCCGGCTACCGAAGCTATGCCCCACATTGACGCCATGTAGCCCTGATAGCGCCCGCGCTCCCGCGGCGAGACGACGTCCGCCACCGCGGCCTGCGCCATCGAAAGCAGCCCGGCGCCGCCGAGGCCCTGCAACGCCCGGGCGCCGATCAACTGCGGCAGGCTCTGCGCGAAGCCGCAGGCCATGCTGGCGGCGATGAACAGCATGAGCGCCGGCAGCAGCAGGGCGCGGCGTCCGTAGATGTCGGAAAGCTTGCCATAGATCGGCGTCGCCGCCGTGCTGGTCAGCAAATAGGCGGTGACGATCCACGACAAATGCCCGAACGCGCCGAGGTCGGCGGCAATGGCGGGGACCGCCGGGATCACCACCGTCTGGTCGAGCGATGCCAGCAGGATGCACAGCATGATCCCGGTGATGACCCGCTTGATCTGCTGGTGGGTGTAGGTCGGGATGACGTCGGGGATTATGTCGCGGGGAAGCGCGTCGGCCATCGGATGGGCTTACTCTCACGTGCCGCGCGTGTCAGCCCCGGACCATCGCCTGCTTGCACGCCATGGTGTCGCGCAGCAATCGGTCCAGGATCACCGCCCGTTGCTGGTACGTGTGCCCGGCCAGGATGCGCGCCCGCGCTGCCTCGCCGATGCTGCGCGCCCGCGCCGGCTTGAGGCTGCGCAGGTGGTCCGCAACGTCGGCCCCGTCCCGCGCGACCAGCACTTCGACGCCGGGCTGCAGGAACAGCTCGATGCCCTCCCAGGCGTCGGTGATCAGGCATGCCCCGGCCCCGGCTGCCTCGAATATCCGGGTCGCCGGCGAGAAGCCAACCGCCGCCATGCTGTCCCGCGCGACGTTCAGCACCGCCGTGGCCGAACAGTTGAGGGCGTTGTGGTCCGCCGTCCCAACATGGCCGATGGCGCGAACGTTGCCCGGCATCGGCTTGTCGTGCCAGCCATTGCCGCCAAGCAGGAACGCCTGGCCCGGGCAGCGCGCGGCGGCGTCGAGGAAGAAAGCCTCAACCCGCGCCTCCCGGTCCGGCAGGCGATTGGCGAGGAAGGCGAGATCGGCCCGGAAACGCGGGTCGGCAGGGACGGGATGGTGCGTCGCCGGGTCGAGCGCGTTGTAGATCGGCACGCATCGCAGCGCCCCAAGCGCTGTGTAGGCATCCACAACCGGAGGGCCGCCGCCGTAGGTCAGCACGAGGTCGAGCTGCGTGAGCGCGGGGCGTAGGGGGTGGCCGGCGTCGGCGCAGATGGCGGCGAGGGTCGCGGGGGCGTCGACGTCCATGAAGGCGCGGATGGCGCCGGGCCTGGCATGACGCAGGATGCCGGCCAGCAATTCGTCGTCGAACACACCGACGCCGCTGGCTTTAATGACAACGTCGGCCCGCGGCGCCTCGGCCAGCACGGCTTGAACGCCCTCGATGGTCGCGGGATAGACGACGACGCGCGCCCAGTCCGGCGGCTCGATATCGCGGTGGCTCTGCCGGTCGAAGGCGTCAGGCTCGTAGAAGGTGATGCCATGGCCGAATTCGGCGAGCGCGCCCAGCAGGCCCCGGTAATAGGTCGCAGCGCCATTCCAGTATGATGACAGCAAGCTCGATCCGTAGAAGGCGATGTCCATCAGGCGCTCACAATGCGGGGTGCATCAAGCTGGTCCAGGATGCCCAGCAGCTCATCCACGCGGTGGGCGCATGTGTGCCGGGCGCGGATAGTCTGCAGGCCGTTGGCGGCAAGCGAGGCGCGAAGGCCCGGGTCGGCGTCGAGGGCAGCCAGGTGACGCCCCATCTCCGCGCCGTCCCGCGCCACCAGGAAATCCTGGCCCGGGGTGAACAATCCCTCGCTGTCCCGCCAGGGGGCGGAAACCAGGGGGATGCCGCAGGCCAGCGCCTCGAACACGCGGATGGTGGGAATGCCGGGCAGCGTCGTTGCATAAAAACGGCGCGGCACGTGGACTGTCATCTTGTGCCTCGCAAATACCTCAGGCGCACGCGGGTTCGGCAGCCAGCCGCGATAGCTTGCGCCGTGCCGGGCCAGCGTCTCCAGGGCTGGCTCCGGATATCTTACGCCATAAACGTCTAACGAGAGATTAATGGCCGCCGCGGGGCCGAACAGGAACGTCTCCAGCTCCGCGGTGCGCTCGCCGTCGCCCCAGTTGCCGATCCAGACAGCACCGGCGCGCGTTTGCTCGGTTGCCGGCGGGCGGAATAGGCGGATATCGGCGGCCTCGTGCCAGGTGAAAACCCGGCCGCCCCAACCCCAGGCGCGGTAAACCTCGGCCAGCGCCTGTCCGAAAGCGAGCACGCCATCATACGCCGACAGGTCGTAGCGCCGCATCGCGTCCGGCTCGCTGACGGCGCGGTGATGCGTGTCGTGGAACAGCAGGCGAAAGCCGCCCGTGCGGCGCAACCGGCCGATGGCCGCGACCAGCGCCGGCTCGTTCCATTCATGCACGACCACGGCGTCGGCGCCATCGACCAATTCGGACAGCCCGGCGCCCGGCTGGTATACCGTGCTGGAGAGCTCGGGGTAAGCATCCCGCCACAGCGCGTCCGCCCCGGGGCCGCCATCGGCGAGCAGGTTCTGCCGGCTCCAAGCGCCTGCGGGCTCGAACGCGCGGACGTCATGGCCGCGCGCCACGAGCTCCCGCAGCACGCCGCGTAGGAAGTGCGCATTGCCGTGATTCCAACAGGATGCGAGCGAGTGCGTGAAGTAGACGAAGCGCATCAGGCCGTCGCCAGCGCGCCGCAATGCACGTCCAGCGTGCCGGCCGCCATGCGTTCGATGCTATACTTCGCTGCGTGCGCCTGGGCCCGCGCTGCCCAGGACGCGGGCGTCGCCAGCGCCTGCCGAAGCGCTGGGCCAAGCTCTGCCTCAGTCGCGACGAAGATTGCCGTTTCCGCCCATAGCTCACGGAATGTCGGGATGTCCGACAGGACCAGCGCCATGCCGGCCTGCGCCGCCTCCAGCACGGCAAGGCCGAACGGCTCATAGCGGGCCATCGAGGCGAACACCGTCGCACCGGCATACTCGGCAGCAAGCGCATCCGGCCCAAGGTTTCCAAGGAACTGCAAATGATCGAACTGCGCCGTCGGTCCGTCTGGCCCCTGGGTAGGCCCGGCCGCTAAAACCGGCGCTTCAAGGCCCGCGGCGGCCCGGTCAAGCCAAGCGGCCGCTTTACCCGCATCCCACAAACGTCCGGCCGTCAGCACCGCAGGCCGGCGCTGCGCCGTGGCACGCCGGGGACGGCTGCCGTTATGCACGACCTGAAGCGAAACCGGCCCGTAAACGGCCTCGATCGCCCGGCCATGCGCGGCTGTCGGCACGATCACGGCATCCGCGGCCAGCAGCCCAGCCTCCGTCGCCGCAGTGCGCCAGGCGAAATCATCCGGCATCGCCCCGCCGCGCACGGCGCGCCACCACGTCGCCACGCAGGAATGCGCGGCCGCCACGACCGGCGCCGGCCAGCGCACCGCTCCGACCAAGGCCGGCGCATGCAAATGGATGCCTTCTGCGCCGACCAGCGCCGCCAGGCTGGCCAGGCGCTCGCTTGCCCGGTCGAGTTCCGCCGGCGACTTTGCCGTCCAGTCCAGCGGCAACCCAGTGTTCACCAAACGCAAGCCCGGCACGGCCTCCGCCTCCACGCGCTGCATGCGGCCGGGCGCAGGTCCCAGCACGGCCAGCACGGTCTGCACGCCGTGCGCCGCCAACCCGTCCGCGAGGTCGACCGAGTAGCGCCATACGCCACCCACGGCGTCGGTCGTCATCAGAATACGCCGCGAGAAGGCGCCTAATCCGTCCGGCACGCCCGCTCCAACTGCCGCAACGGCAACGGCTGCCCTTCCTGGATGTCGGAAAACGACGCGAACTGGCCGAGGTAGTGCGAATGCGCCCGCTCCCACGCGGCCTCGTCCGGCAAGCCAAACAGCCGGCGGTAGTCCGGCGAGCTCGGATACGGATAGAGCGGCACCGGGTCGTTCGCCCAGACGCCCGCCGCCCGCAGCCGGTCCCGCCAGGCTACGACCAAGGCCGCGTCGTCGCCTTGGGTTTCCAACAGGTTGGCCTGCACGAACGGCACGTGCCGGCGCGCCAGGATCAGCAAATCCGCCAGCTCGTCGGTCGTCAGCTTGCAGCGTTTGTCGAGCGCGGCACGGCCATCCTCGGTCAGGCTCTCGACCCCGGCCTCGATCGACACGCACCCGGACGCGCCGAGCAGCGCCAGCATCTCGGGTTTCCACAAGTCGATCCGGGTCTGCACCCCGAACTCGATGCGACGGTGCACCAGCGACTCCAGCAAAGCGCGCTGCGGCAGGAAGATCTCGTCGATAAAATACAGATACTCCACACCCTGGGCGATCAGTCCGTCGATCTCCGCCAGCAAGGGCGGCAAGTCACGCCGGCGATACTTGTCGCGGAAGTCGATCTTCGCGCAGAAACTGCACGAATACGGGCACCCGCGCGAGGCTTCGACCTCGGCGCCCAGGCCGGTTGCCGGACGGTCGAACCGATGGTGATGGTGATGGTGCCGCCGCACCCATTCGTCCGGCCAGGCCAGCGGCGCGAGGTCAACGAACCGTCCAGCCTGCGGCCCGCCCGCCTGGCGCAGCGCGCCGCCCTCAAGGACCGCAGTGCCGGGCACGACGCCGCCGGCCCCGCCCGCCGCCAGGGCCGCCACGACCTCCTCGCATTCGCCCAGCACGACGACGTCGACGCCCAGCTTGCGCAGCACGGCTGCCGGCGTCGCCGAGCCGTGCGGGCCGACCGCAACCGTCCGCCCGGCCATGCCTCCAAGCGCATCCAGCAGTTCCCGCGGCACTCGCAGTTCCGGCGGGGCGCAGCGCCAGAACAAATAGCTCGGCGCGGTCGCGACCACCGTCATCGCCGGGCCGAACTCGCGGACCTGACGGGCCATTTCGGCATAGGACTGCGCCATCAGATGCCCGTCCAGCAACAGGACCTCATGCCCCGCCCCTTCGAGCAAAGCCCGGCAATAGCCGAGCTCCAGCGGCAGATGCGGCTCGCGGCAGCCGAAATAGATGCTGCCCTCGAACGTCCAGGGTGGATTGAGCAGCGCGACCTTCATGCGGCCCCGCCGGCCTCGGCCACCGCCGCCTGCCGCCGCGGACGTTCCATCGCGATCCAGTGGGCCAGCCGCTGCAAGCCGTCGCGCCATCCAATCGCCGGACGCAGCCCAAGCGCCGCCGCAGCACGGCGCGTATCGGCCACGAAATAGCGCTGGTCCCCGGGACGCCACTCCGAAAACCGCAAGTCGGCCGGACGCCCGGTGATCTCGGCGATCTCCGCAAGAATCTGCAGCAAAGTCACCGCGTTGGCCGGGCCGCCGCCGAGGTTGAACGCCTCGCCCGACACCTGGCCGATCCGCTCCCATGCGGCGATGTAGGCGTCCACGGCGTCGTCGACATACAGCACGTCCCGCACCTGGCGCCCGTCGCCGTAGATGCTGATCGGACGGCCCGCCTGCACGGAATACAGGAAATGCGCGAGCCAGCCTTGATCCTCAGTGCCCAATTGCCGCGGACCATAGATGCAGCTCATGCGCAGGACGCAGGCCGGCACGCCGAAGCCGCGGGCGTAGTCCAGCACATACTGGTCGGCGGCGCCCTTCGAGCAGCCATAGGGCGTGTAGAAACTTAGCGGACGGCCCTCGCCGACGCCATGGCCGCGGATGGCCGGGTCGGTGGGCAGATAGGCATCGCCGTCCCGTGCCAAAGGAATGTCGGCGAGGTTGCCGTAAACCTTGTTGGTGCTCGCGAACACCAGCGGCGGCGGCGTGGGTTGCCGCCGCAGCGCCTCCAGCACGAAGAACGTGCCGCGCAGGTTCACGTCGAAATCCTGCTCGGGATCGGACAGGCTCGTGGTCACGGCGACCTGCGCCGCCATATGGAACACCGCGCAGGCGCCACCGACGGCCCGTTCCAACGCCGGGCGGTCGCGCAGGTCGGCGATGACGGCGGTGATGCGGCGGGGATGGCGGCGGCGCAGCCATGCGAGGTTGGCGTCGACGCCGGGCCGCGCCAATGCATCATAAACCAGCACATCATGGCCCTCGCCCGCCAGCCGGTCCGCGAGGTTGCTGCCGATGAAGCCCGCGCCGCCAGTAATCAGGATGGGACGGCGGTCGATATGACGGTCGATGCTGGGCATCCTCATGCGACGAGGCCGCGCCGCTCGAGTTCCCGCCGCGCGTCGTGCACGCGGTCTTCGGCCTCCTGCGCGCGCACCCAGTCGGCGAGTTCGCCCAGGCTGTCGCCAAAGGTCCGCCGCGGCTCGAAGCCCAGCACCTCGCGCGCCAGGCGGATATCGGCGAAGCAGTGGCGGATGTCGCCGACGCGGGCCTTGCCCATCACCTCCGGCGTCAAATGCGGCACGCCCATCGCGGTCGCCAGCGCCGCGCCGACCTCGAGGATGCTCACGTCGCGCCCGCTCGCGATGTTGAACACCTGGCCCGGCGCGTCCGGATGCTCGAGCGCCAGGATGAACGCCCGCGCGATATCGTCGACGTGGATGAAATCGCGGCGCTGCGCCCCGTCCTCGAACACCATCGGCCGCTCCCGGTTCAGCAGCCTTGAGGCGAAGATGGCCAGCACGCCGGTGTAGGGGTTGGACAGCGCCTGGCCCGGCCCATAGACGTTGAACAGCCGCAGCGCCACGCCCTGCATGCCATAGGCCGGCGCCACCGTCAGCGTCAGCCGTTCCTGCACGTACTTCGTCAGCGCATACACGGACGCGAGGTTGGGTCGCTTCGACTCCGGCGTCGGCACCGGCGTCAGCGCGCCGCCGTCGGGCGCAACCGGGTCCCAGCCGCTCGCCAGCCGCTGCGCCGGGCGCACTACGTCGTCCATGCGCTCGCCGTCGGCGGTGCGATAAAGGCCCTCGCCATACACGCTCATGGAGCTCGCGACGACGACGCGGGCGACCGGGCGGTCGATCAGCGCCTGGAACAGCACGGCGGTGCCATGGTCGTTCACCGACACGTAGCGGTCGATCGCATACATGCTCTGGCCGACGCCGACCTCGGCCGCCAGGTGGATCACGTTGTCCACGCCGTCCAGCGCCGCCGAGACCCGGTCGAGGTCGCGCACGTCGGCGCGGATCAGCTCGACGTGGCCCAGCACGCTGTCGCGGACGGCGCCGCGGGCGTGGACCTGGTCGATCAGGCTATCGAGGACACGGACCTCATACCCACGCCGCAGCAGGGCGCGCGCAACATGGCAACCGATGAATCCTGCCCCGCCTGTAACCAGCACCCGTGTCGTCATGCGCGCCGAGTCTCCCCAAACATCATGTCTTCAAACCACGAAAGCATGGCTTGCCAAGGCGTGATCATCTACAAACGCCACCTAAATGCGTCGAAACCGTTTCAAGTTGGTCACGTTCTCGTGAGGTGAAAATAACCGCTCAAGCGGTCCATGCCGGGACTTCCTATTCCGCTGCGACAAAGCTGACCAGTTCCGCCCCGTCGTCCACCAGGTCGCCCGGCGCCGCCCGCACTGCGTCCACCACGCCGGCACGCGGAGCCGCGAGCCGCATCTGCACCTTCATGGCTTCCAGCACCAACAGCACGTCGCCGCGCGCGACGGTATCGCCGGGCCGCACCAGCACGTCGACGACCCGGCCCGGCATCGGCGCCATCAGCCGGTCGCCGCCCGCCGTATCCGCCAGCGCGGACGCCAGCGGGTCCACCAGGACCAGCTCGTGGTTGGTGCCGTCCAGGATCACGGTCAGCCTGTCGCCCTGGCGGATGACCGGGGCCGCGCGGTGGACGCCGCCAATCGCCGCGCCATGCGCCTCGATGCTGCCGCCGGGCAGGTCGAGGCGAACCGAGCCGTCGGACCGGGGATGCGCACGGACGGCATGAACCGCGTCGCCATCTGCCAGCAGCAGGTCCTGGTAGCCGTCGCCGTTCATCCGCCACGCCGTCGCCAGGTTCCATGGCGAGTGCGGGTCGTGGCTGCGCGCGGCAGCGGCCTCCGTCGTTTCCGCACGTTGGCGCAGCACGTCCAGCGCGGCGGCGGCTAGCGCGATGGCCGGGGCCGGTTCGGGCTCCGGCAGCAGCGCCGCGCCGTGCCGGGCGATGAAACCGGTGTCGAGCTCGGCGGCGGCGAACGCTGGATGCTCGGCGATGCGGCGCAATAGGCCGAGGTTGGTCTGCACGCCGACCACCTCGTAGTCCGACAGCGCCCGGTTGAGCCGGCGCACCGCCGCAGGCCGGTCCTGGTCCCAGACAATCAGCTTGGCGATCATGGGATCGTAATGGACGCTGATGGCATCGCCGGCCCGCACCCCGGTGTCGACGCGGACATGGGCGGTCTCAGCCGGCGGACGCAGGTGCGCCAGCGTGCCGACCGCCGGCATGAAATCGCGGCCGGGGTCCTCGGCATACACGCGCACCTCGATCGCGTGGCCGTCGATGCGCAACTGGTCCTGGCTCAGCGGCAATGGCGCGCCATTCGCCACGGAAAGCTGCCACTCGACCAGGTCCTGCCCGGTGATCATCTCGGTCACGGGGTGCTCGACCTGCAGCCGGGTGTTCATCTCCATGAAGAAGAAGTCGTCACCCTCGACGATGAACTCGACGGTCCCCGCGCCGACATAGCCGATGGCGCTGGCGGCGGCGCAGGCGGCCTCGCCCATGCTGGCCCGGCGCGCGGGGTCCATGCCGGGGGCCGGAGCCTCCTCGACGACCTTTTGGTGCCGGCGCTGGATCGAGCAGTCCCGCTCGAACAGGCTCACGACGTTGCCATGGCTGTCGGCGAACACCTGGATTTCGATGTGGCGCGGACGGGTCAAATAGCGTTCGATCAGCACAGTGTCGTCGCCGAAGCTGGATCGGGCCTCGCCTTTGGCCAGGGCCAGCGCCTCGTTGAACCCAGCCGCGTCCTCCACGACCCGCATGCCCTTGCCGCCGCCGCCGGCGCTCGCCTTGATCAGCACGGGATAGCCGATGCGCGCGGCCTCGCGGGCCAGATGCGCCGGGTCCTGGTTGCCGCCGTGATAGCCCGGCACCAACGGCACCCCGGCCCGCTCCATCAACGACTTGGCGGCGGATTTGCTGCCCATCGCGCGGATGGCGGCGGGCGGCGGGCCGATGAACACCAGGCCGGCGTCGGCGCAGGCGGCAGCGAACTCGGCGTTCTCGCTGAGGAAGCCATAGCCGGGATGGACGGCCTGCGCACCGGAGCGCCGTGCGGCGTCGAGGATGCGGTCGATGTTGAGATAGCTGTCGCGCGCCGGGGCCGGGCCGATCAAATAGGCCGTGTCGGCCATGGCGACGTGCCGCGCGCCCGCGTCCGCCTCCGAATACACCGCAACCGTGCGGATGCCGACGCGCCGGGCGGTGCGGATGACCCGGCAGGCGATCTCGCCGCGGTTGGCGATTAGGATGGTGCCGAACATGCCCGTCACATCCGGAACAGGCCAAAGCGCGTCGGTTCGACCGGCGCATTCAGGCTGGCGGACAGGCCCAGCCCGAGGACCAACCGCGTGTCGACGGGGTCGATGACGCCATCGTCCCAGAGCCGCGCGCTGGAATAGTACGGGTTGCCCTGCGCCTCGTATTGCGCCTCGATCGGCGCCTTGAACGCGGCTTCATCCTCCGCGGACCAGGCCTTGCCCTGTCCTTCCAGGTTGTCCCGCCGCAACGTGGCGAGCACGGAGGCCGCCTGCACGCCGCCCATGACCGAGATGCGCGCGTTGGGCCACATCCACAGGAACCGCGGCGAGTAGGCGCGCCCGCACATGCCGTAGTTGCCGGCGCCGAAGCTGCCGCCCACCACGACAGTGAACTTCGGCACGTTCGCCGTGGCGACCGCGGTCACCATCTTGGCGCCATCCTTGGCAATGCCGCCGCTTTCGTATTTCCGGCCGACCATGAAGCCGGTGATGTTCTGCAGGAACACCAGCGGGATGCCGCGCTGGGCGCATAGCTCGATGAAGTGCGCCCCCTTCTGCGCGCTCTCGCTGAACAGGATGCCGTTGTTGGCGACGATCCCGACCGGGTAGCCCCAGATGCGGGCGAAACCGGTCACCAGGGTCGCGCCATACAGCCGCTTGAACTCGTCGAGCTCGGACCCGTCCACGATGCGCGCGATCAATGACCGCACGTCATACGGCTCCCGCATGTCGGCGGGGACGATGCCATACAGGTCCTCCGCCGGGAAAAGCGGCTCGCGCGGCGGCTGCAGGTCGAGCATGGGCCGCTTCACGCTGTTCAGCGCGCCGACGATGCGCCGGGTGATGCCGAGTGCGTCGGCGTCGTTCTCGGCCAGGTGGTCGGTGACCCCGCTCACCCGGCTGTGCAGCTCGCCGCCGCCGAGGTCCTCCGCCGTCACCACTTCGCCGGTCGCAGCTTTCACCAATGGCGGGCCGGCCAGGAAGATGGTGCCCTGGTTGCGCACGATGACGCTCTGGTCCGACATCGCCGGCACGTAGGCGCCGCCGGCGGTGCAGCTCCCCATCACGACGGCGACCTGTGGGATGCCCGCGGCGGACATCTGCGCCTGATTGTAGAAAATGCGGCCGAAGTGGTCGCGGTCGGGGAACACCTCGTCCTGGTTCGGCAGGTTCGCGCCGCCGCTGTCGACCAGATAGATGCAAGGCAGCCGGTTCTGCTGCGCGATCTCCTGCGCGCGCAGGTGCTTCTTCACCGTCATCGGGAAATAGGTCCCGCCCTTCACCGTCGCGTCGTTCGCCACCACGACGCACTCGCGCCCGGCGATGCGGCCGATGCCGGTGATGATCCCAGCCGCCGGGATGTCGCCGCCATACAGCCCATGCGCCGCCAGTTGCGACAGTTCGAGGAACGGGCTGCCGGGGTCGATCAGCGTGCGCACCCGGTCGCGCGGCAACAGCTTGCCGCGTCCGGTGTGGCGATTCCGGGACGCCTCGCCGCCGCCCAGCCGAACTTGGTCCACGACGCGGCGCAGGTCCTGCACCAGGGCCGACATCCGCTCCCGGTTGGCGGCGAACGCCGGGGACCGCGGGTCGACGCCGCCGTCGAGCGCCGTCATCGCGGCAGCCGTTGAGGAGTCGCGGGATAGGTCATGCCGCCGTTCTAGCGGCCCAACTGCCCCGCAAGCAACGCACGCGCCGCGACCGAGAAGTCCTTGTCGCCCATCCCGAGCTCCTGCAGCCGTTGGTAGGCCGCCCGCGCATGCTCGCCCAGCACGCCCGCCGCCCCGGTCGCCGCTGCCGCATCCGTCGCGAGCGTCAGGTCCTTCAGCATCAGCGCGGCGGCGAAACCGGCCTGGTAGCCACGGTTGGCGGGCGACGCCGGCACCGGACCGGGCACCGGGCAATACGACGTCAGCGACCAGCATTGCCCGGAGGCGGTCGAACTGATGTCGAACAGCGCCTGCGCCGAGAGGCCGAGCTTGTCCGCCAGCGCGAACGCCTCCGACACGGCCAGCATGGAGATGCCGAGGATCAGGTTGTTGCAGACCTTCGCCGCCTGCCCGGCCCCCGCCTCGCCGGCGAGCACGATGGTCTTGCCCATCGCCTGCAGCACCGGCTGCGCCCGGTCGAACGCGGCCTGGGCGCCGCCGGCCATGAAGGTCAGGGTTCCCGCCGTTGCGCCCGACACGCCGCCGGACACCGGAGCATCCAGCATGGCAAAACCGCGCGATATCGCCTGTTCCGCCATGTCCCGCGCGGTGGCGACGTCGATGGTCGAGCAATCGATCAGCAACGCTCCCGGCGACGCCCGCGCGAACACGCCATCGTCGGCGGTGAGCACCTCGCGCACGTGCTGCCCGGCCGGCAGCATGGTGATGACGGTGCCTGCGCCATCCGCCGCCTCGGCGACGGACCCGGCCACGGCACCGCCGGCTGCGGCCAATGCGGCCCGGGCCGCGTCGACCCGGTCATAGCCGCGGACGCTGTGCCCGGCACGCACCAAGTTGGCCGCCATCGGGCCGCCCATGTTGCCCAATCCGATGAACCCGATCTGCGCCATGGCCTGCTCCCGCTACCTGAACAAGACTAGCGCCTTGGACAGGGTGACATAAATACCCCAGGCCAACGGGATGCCGACGCAGGCCCAGGCGACCGCCGCCGACGCCGTCAGCCCGCCGCGGCCAATGCCGAACGATCCGTCCGCAACGCCTTGGGCCTGCTGCGTCGTGGCGTCGTCCCGCATGTACCAGCGCTCCGCGACTGGGCGGATCAGCAGGTTGGCGACGAAGCCCACCGCCAGGAAGCCGGCCAGGATATACAGGGTGCGGTCGTAGACCTGGTCCCGCGGCACCCCGGCCCTGATCTGCGCCTCGCGGATTTGGGTGATGACGATCGGGCCGATCACGCCGGCGGTGGACCATGCCGTCAACAGCCGCCCATGGATCGCGCCGACGAACCGCGTGCCGAACATGTCCGCCAAGTAGGCCGGCACGGTCGCGAAGCCGCCGCCGTACATCGACAGGATCACGCACATCATCGCAACGAACAGCGCCTGCTGCCCGTTATGCGCCGCCCATGGCGACAGCGCATACAGCGCGATGCCGAGTGCGAAGAACGTCGCATAGGTCAGCTTCCGCCCGATCTTGTCCGAGAACGAGGCCCAGAAGAACCGCCCGCCGATGTTGAACAATGACAGCAGCCCGACGAACCCGGCCGCGATCGTCGCCACCGCGGTCTTCTGGCCAGGGTCCAACGCGCCGAACCCGGCCTCGGGATGGCCGAGCAGCGAGCCGCCGAAAATCTCCTGCAGCATGGGCGAGGCGAGGCCGAGCACGCCGATTCCCGCCGACACGTTGAGGCACAGCGCCGCCCAGATCAGCCAGAACTGCGGCGTCTTGTGCGCGTCCTTGAGGTCGACGTTGCGGTGGGTGATCATGCCGCGCTTGGCGGCGGGCGGCGTCCAGCCCTCGGGCGCCCAGTTCGCCGGCGGCACGCGGTAGCCGAAGGTGCCGGCCAGCATGAACACGCTGTAGATTGCCGCCATCACCAAAAAGCACTGCCAGACGCCGACGGTGGCGAAGTTGGGCCCGGGGCCGCGAAAGTAGTTCATCAGCAGGTCCGCAAGCGGCGCGCCGATCAGCGCCCCGCCGCCGAAACCCATGATGGCCATCCCCGTCGCCATGCCGCGCCGGTCCGGGAACCATTTGATCAGCGTCGACACCGGCGAGATGTAGCCGAGGCCGAGCCCAATGCCGCCGATCACGCCGGAGCCGACCCACAGCATCCAGAGCTGATGCACATAGACGCCCACCGCCGACACCACGAGGCCGCCGCACCAGCAGAGCGTGGCCACGAACGCCGCCTTGCGCGGGCCGGCACGTTCGAGCCAGCCGCCCCAGATCGCCGCCGAAGAACCGAGGAAGACGAAGAACAGGGTATACATGATGCTGAGGTCGGAGACCCGCCAATCGCAGGCGGTGGTGACCAGCGCCTGCCACACCGACGTTTCGGCCGAACAGGCGACCGGGTTGGTGACGCCCAGCACCCGTGTCAGCGGCAGCCAGAACACCGAGAAGCCGTAGGCCATGCCGATGCAGAGATGGATTGCCAGCGCCGCCGGGGGCACCAGCCAGCGGTTGAAGCCCGGCTTGGCCACCGTGCGGCTGCGGTCGAGCGGGCCGTCCTGCAGGCTGCCCGGCGGCGCCATAATCAAACCATCCATGGCAAACGTTCCCTTATTGATCGGCAACGCCGTTGGCCGGCGCCCACCGCACGGTTGAAGACTTGATCAGGCTGCGCTGTGCACGGCCTTTGGCCCGATGCGGCCGGGGTGGGTGAACACCTCGAACCCATCGTCGCGCGCGATGCCGGCGACCGTGATGCCGGCTTGCTCCGCCACGCGCAGCGCCAGCGCAGTCGGCGCCGATACGGCGACCAGCACGGGGATGCCGATGCGGGCGGCCTTTTGCACCAGCTCGACCGAGACGCGGCTGGTCATGA
Organism: Acetobacteraceae bacterium; assembly: GCA_965277495.1. Lineage (GTDB taxonomy): Bacteria > Pseudomonadota > Alphaproteobacteria > Acetobacterales > Acetobacteraceae > CAHJXG01. Next base: position 1,709,241 of record OZ255824.1, read on the forward strand.
CCAGCAGGCCGGAGGCTGGGTCGACGCTGGCGCGGGCCATTGCGCCGCCGAGCTTATCCAATGCGTTATGCCGGCCCACGTCCTCGCGCACCAGCGGCGCCTGCCCCGGACGCACGAACCCGGCGGCGTGCACCGCGCGCGTCACCCGATTAAGCGTCTGTTGCGGGAACAGCGACGCGACGGCTTCCTGAACTTGCTCGGGCGAGAACGTGCCGCCCGCTGCGACGTGCGGCGCACCGCGCATGGCCTGATCCAGGCTTTCGAGCCCGCACATGCCGCAGCCCGTGGGCCCGGCCATCTGCCGCCGCCGGGCCTCGACCGCGTGCATGGCAGTGGGCGAGATCCACATGCGCAGCTCGACGCCGTTCGCCGCCGGCACGATTTCGAGTTCCTCGATGTCAGCGGGGCCTGCCACGACGCCCTCGGTGATGCTGAAGCCGATGGCGAAATCCTCGAGGTCACCCGGGGTCGCCATCATGATCGCGTGCGAGATACGGTTATAGGAGAAGGCGACCGCCGTTTCCTCGGGCACCATGCGGTCGCCCGGCGTCAGCGCGTTATGCCGCCATCCCAGGGTCTGACGCCGTTGCGCCAACTCTGGAAGCGTCACGGCCACAGCGACAGGTTGAATTTATGGTCCACGCGTTCACTCTACACAGCTTCACATGCCTGTAACGTAAATATACTAGAAATTGATGGCGGCAAGGATGCCGCAGCGAAGCGGCATGTTCAAGGCCCGCTCCCGGCATTGCGCCACTGGGCCTGGATGGCACGGGAGGGTTGCGCCGCCCCTCTGCAATGCTGATGTACCGGACGTAAACTCCAAAAGGAGCCGCTGCATGCCCGCATTTACGGTCCCGCCGCTTTCGGTCCTCGACCTCGCCCCGGTTCCGCAGGGTTCGACGCCGGGCGACGCGCTGCGCAACGCGCGCGACCTGGCGCAGCACGCCGAGCGCCTGGGCTACTGCCGCTATTGGCTTGCCGAGCACCACAACATGATCGGCATCGCCAGCGCCGCGACGGCGGTCGTCGTCGGCTTCGTCGCCGGCGGCACCAGCACCATCCGCGTCGGCTCTGGCGGCGTCATGCTGCCGAATCACTCGCCCATGATCATCGCGGAGCAGTTCGGTACGTTGGAATCGCTCTATCCCGGGCGCATCGACCTTGGGCTTGGCCGCGCGCCCGGCACCGACCAGCGCACGATGCGGGCATTGCGGCGCAGCCCGTCGAGCGCCAACGAGTTCCCGCAGGACGTGCTGGAACTGCAGGCGCTGCTGGGGCCGGTGCAGCCGGGCCAGGCCGTGCAGGCGGTGCCGGGCGCTGGAACCAACGTGCCGCTGTGGGTATTGGGGTCCAGCACCTATGGCGCGCAGCTCGCGGCCATGCTCGGGCTGCCCTATGCGTTCGCGTCGCACTTCGCGCCGGATGCGCTGCACCAGGCGCTGTCGGTGTATCGCGCGCGTTTCGAGCCCGGCCAGATCGAGCGCCCGCACGCCATGGTGGGGGTCAACGTGATTGCCGCCGACACCGATGCCGAGGCGCGCCGGCTGTTCACCTCGGCGCAGCAGAGCTTCGTCAACATGTTCCGCGGCACCCGGGGCAAGCTGCTGCCGCCGATCGACGACATCGAGGCGTATTGGTCCCCGGCCGAGAAGGCGCAGGCCAGCGGCATGCTGCAGTGCTCCATTGTGGGCGGGCCGGAGGCGATCCGCCGCGGGCTGGCGGAGTTCCTGGAACAGACCGGCGCCGACGAGTTGATGGTCGCCTCGGCAATCTGGGACCATGGCGCGCGCAAGCGGTCCTATGAAATCCTTGCCGCGGCGCATGCAGCCATGGCCCAGGACCGCCTCGCCGCATGACCGACGAGACCCCCGCCACCACGAAGCTGACGGCGACGAAGCAGCGCTGGGCGGAGGAGGGGCGGTTCCTGACCGGCCATAGCGCCCGGCCCGAAGCGGAACGGCTGCCGCCGGGCCAGCATCTAGTGACCGACTGGCCGGTGCTGGACCTCGGCATGCATCCGGAGGTGCCCACCGCGCGCTGGCGGCTGGACGTGTATGGCGCGGTTGAACGCCCGGTCATATGGGATTGGGCCGGGTTCCAGGCGTTGCCGCAGGCCCGGGCCGTGTCCGACATCCACTGCGTCACCACCTGGTCGCGCTACGACAACGCGTGGGACGGCGTGCTGACCCGTGACCTGCTGCAGGCGGTGCAGCCAAAACCGGATGCGCGTTTCATCGTGCTGCAGAGCTACGACGGCTATACGACGAACCTGTCGATTGAGGATTTTGCCGCCGAGGACGCGATGCTGGCGCATAGCTGGCAGGGTGCCCCGCTGGCGCCCGTGCATGGCGGGCCGCTGCGGCTGGTGCTGCCGCGGCTGTATTTCTGGAAGAGCGCCAAATGGCTGCAACGGATCGAGTTCCGTACCGAGGACCGTCCGGGCTTCTGGGAGGTGCGCGGCTACCATAACCGCGGCGACCCCTGGGAAGAACAGCGCTACTCCGAGGAGTAACGGCATCCAATCTGGATCGGGCTTGCCAAGTACGCTGGCGCACGGGACGTTGGGCGTCCCTTGCAGGACAAACCGCCATGCCAGCCACCCCGCCCTCCCGGGCCGAAGTGCAGTCGTTCTTCTTGGTGCTTGAGGAGCTGACGGGCGTGCATTCCGGGCGCGACCTGATCGCCGACCGGCTGGCGGCGACGCTACGGGACTACGAGGCGGAGTTGGCGGCGGCGGGCGTGCTGGACGGCCTGGCCGCATCATCCCGCTGACCGGCTACCTCGACCGCATCTCCGCGCAGGGCGTGTTCGAGGGATCTTATTACCGGCTGCTTCCCGCGGCGCGCGGCCCGGACGTTGCGTGGATTATTGCCGGCATCAGCGGCGACATCGTGGGCGGCCACGGGCTTTCAGGCGGCGGAGCGGCCAGGTTCGAACTGGACCCGGCCGACGCGCAGCTTAACACGCCGCCCAATGCAGTGATCATCGCGCGATCCGAGGGCCACCAGGCGCATTTCGTGGCGGTGCCCGAGGAGTTGCTGTCCCATGTGCACATCGTCCCGGGCGAACAGCCGGCGGACCTGATCCGGGCCGAGATCGTCTATTTCGAAACCCCGGCGGCGGCGGCGTGTTCAGCACCGGCTCGATCACTTTCCTGGGCAACCTTTGGCGCAGCGGCTACGATAACCCAGTGGCAACGATGCTCGGCAACGTCATCCGGCGTTTCACCGCCAACTAGACTCAGCCGCCACGCCCGGAAGGCTCCAGGCGTGGCGGGCAGAGGCTAGGCGCGATGCCCCTGGAATGCGGCGGCGATCAGGTCGCGGCGCTGGCTGACTTTGACTTCTTCTTGGTGGCGGGGCTGGTCGTGCTCAACGTCTTGGCGGCGGCGCTGCGTGCTGCCGGGGTCTTCGCGGTCTTCATGGCCTTGGCGGCCTCGGTTTTCGTTGCGGGTGCGGCGGTCTTCGCGGCAGCGGCCTTCGGGGCCGCCGCCTTCTTGGCAGCCGGCTTCGCAGCGGCGGCCGGAGCTGCCTTTTTCGCCGGGCTTTTCGCAGCAGCCGGCTTGGCCGCAGCAGGCTTTGCCGCCGCCTTGGCCGCAGGCTTGGCAGCCGCTTTGGTCGTTTTGGCCGGGGCACGGACTGCCATGGCCTGCGCCCGCGGGCGCTTCGTCGTGCTGTCGTCGCTCATGTTGAAAGCCTTCCTTGACCGGGTTGCAGCGTGGGCATCGCGGGGCACGCCGACACGCGGCCCAATGCCGCGCGAATCGTAGGCGTGCCAACCGGAATGACCTCACGCAGCCGATAGGCCCATGTCAATGAAAACCAGCGATCAATGTAATGTTTCTGGCGCTGAATACTGATTTAGCACAACAATAGAACGTGACCTCACCGTTCTGATAGCGGCACGAACGCCAAATCTTCCGGACCCGTATAATTCGCCGCCGGACGGATGATCTTGTTGTCGATCCGCTGCTCGATCACGTGCGCCGCCCAGCCGCTGGTCCGGGCGATGACGAAGATCGGCGTGAACATCGACGTCGGCACCCCCATCTGATGATACGATACGGCGCTGAACCAATCGAGGTTGGCGAACATCCGTTTTGTATCCATCATGACCGCTTCGATCCGCTCGGCGACCTCGTAGCCCGTCATGCCGCCGGACAGCTCGCTCAGGCGCCGCGCGACGTCCTTGATCACCACGTTGCGCGGATCGGAGATGGTGTAGACCGGGTGGCCGAAGCCGATCACCACCTCCTTCGCCGCCACCCGCGCCCGGATATCGTGCTCGGCCTCGTCCGGCGAGGCGTAGCGCTGCTGGGTTTCCAACGCGACTTCGTTGGCGCCGCCGTGCTTCGGGCCGCGCAGCGCGCCGATCCCCGCCGTGATGGCGGAGTGCATGTCCGACCCGGTGCCGGCCACCACGCGCGCGGCAAAGGTGCTCGCGTTGAACTCATGCTCGGCATACAGGATCAGCGACGTGTGCATCGCCCGCTCCCACTCGGGGCTGCAGGGCTTGCCGTGCAGTAGATGCAGGAAGTGCGCGCCGATGCTGCCGTCGTCGGTCTCGACCTCGATGCGGCGTCCGTTCTGCGTCCAGTGGTGCCAGTACAGCAGCATGGAGCCGAGGCTCGCCATCAGCCGGTCGGCGATGCCGCGGGCGCCGGGCTGGTTGTGGTCGTCCTTCTCCGGCAGGGCGCAGCCGAGCGCGCTGACGGCCGTGCGCATCACGTCCATCGGGTGCGTGTTGGCCGGCAGCGCCTCTAGCACGGTGCGGACCGCGCCGGGAATGCCGCGCAGGGCGTGCAGCTTGGCCTTGTAGGCGCGCAGCTCGGCCCGGTTCGGCAGCCAGCCGTGCACCAGCAAATGCGCGATCTCCTCGAACTCGCTGGTTTCGGCGACGTCGAGGATGTCGTAGCCGCGGTAGTGCAGGTCGTTGCCGGTGCGGCCCACGGTGCACAATGCGGTGTTGCCCGCGGTGACGCCCGAAAGGGCGACGGACTTTTTCGGCTTCGGTGCGGTGTCGGACATGATGCGTTCCCCCTTCAAAAGATGCCGGGCTTCCCGGCCCGCTTTTTAAAATATGCCGGGCCTTCCGGCCCGGACGGTGCCGTCGGGCATCGCGACGTTCAGGCGGTGCAGCTCGCCGGACGGCAGCTCCGGCAGCTCCTCGCAGGCCTGCAGGAAGCGGTCCGCCTCTTCGCCGGTGATCAGGCCCTCGGTCATGATGCGGAACTTGTTCACGTAGTCCGGGCGCTTCCAGGGCGTCGCGCCGTTCGGATGCGCGTTGGCCACCGCCATCTCATCGGCGATCACGCTGCCGTCCTGCATCCGGATCTCGATGCGTCCGCCGAACGCGAGGTCCTCGTGCCGGCGCGCATGGTAGCGCTCGGTCCATTTCGGGTCCTCGAGGGTGCGTACCTTGTGCCACAGCGCCACCGTGTCCGCCCGCTGCGCCCGCTCCGGCGCATACGACCGCACATGGTGCCACTCGCCGTCCTGCAATGCGACGGCGACGATGAACATGATCGAGTGGTCCAAGGTCTCCCGGCTCGCGTGCGGGTCCATCTTCTGCGGGTCGTTGGCGCCGGTGCCGATGACGTAATGGGTATGGTGGCTGGTCTCGATCACCACCTCGTTGACCTGGTCCCAGTCCTTGACCCGCTTGCCCATGCGGAAGGCGAGGTCGATCAGCGCCTGGCTCTGGTATTCCGCCGAGTGCTGCTTCGTGTAGCTGTCCATGATGGCGCGCTTCGGCTCGCTCGGCGCCGGCAGCGGCACTTGATACAGCGCCTCGGGGCCGTTCAGCATCCAGGCGATGACGCTGTCCTCGCCCTCGTAGATCGGGCTCGGCGCGCCCTCGCCGCGCATCACGCGGTCGACCGCCTCGATCGCCAGCTTGCCGGCATGCGCGGGGGCATAGGCCTTCCACGAGCTGATCTCGCCCTTGCGGCTCTGCCGGGTCGTGAAGCTCACGTGCACGGCCTGCTGCACCGCCTGGTAGATGGTGGCGGCGTCGAGGCCCAGCAGCGTACCGATCCCGGCGGCCTGGGCCGGGCACAGATGCGCGATGTGGTCGATCTTGTGCTCGTGCAAACAGATCGCGCGCACGAGGTCGATCTGGATTTCATACCCGGTGGCGAGGCCGCGCAGCAGCTCCGCGCCGGACTTGTTCTTGGTCTGCGCGACGGCGAGGATCGGGGGAATGTTGTCGCCGGGGTGGCTGTAATCGGCGGCGAGGAAGGTGTCGTGCATGTCGAGCTCGCGCACCGCGGTCCCGTTGGCCCAGGCCGCCCATTCCGGGCTGACGCGCGTCGTGTCCGCCATGCCGAACACCGTCGCGCCGCCGGGCCGCAGGTGCCCCAGCGCCATGTCGCGGGCGCTGGTGCACGAATGGCGGTTCACGCTGGCGATCGCGACGGCGGCGTTGTCGATGACCCGGTTCACGATCATCTCCGCGGTGTTGCCCGGCACGGCGACGGGATCGGCGGCGACGCCAGCGATCTTCCAAGCGAGCTGGTCCTCGCGCAGCAGCTTCGACTTGGACGGATGGACCCGGACATCGTGCATTTGCATTGTGCGTTATCCCCTGCTGGCTCGGCGGTCGTTGGCGGGGGTCATAGGGTCGGCCAGCCGACTCGGCAAGCCAGCCGCGCGGTTCCCGCAGTGCAGCACGGCCCGGCACCCAAGGTTGATCGCAAGCCTGCGCGGCCTCATCTGACTGTTGACCGTGCGAGTGCTTGGGCCGACCTTGCATGACCACCCTTGGCACCCCTGGCACGAGAGGCCCACGTTGCCCGACCAGACCCCGCCCCTCCGTTGGCAGCCGGATCGCAGCCCGCAGTCGCCGCCGTGGCCTGTCCCGCCGCTGCTGATTGCGATGGGCCGCGGCTGCATGGGCCGCTGCCCGGCGTGCGGACAGACCCACTGCTTCAATGGCTATTTGACGGTCGTACCAACCTGCGTCGCCTGCGGGGCGCCGCTCGGCAAGTTCCGGGCCGATGACGCGCCGCCCTATTTTACCATCTTCATCGTGGGTCACATCATCGTGGGCCTGATGTTCGCGGTCGACGGCGCATACAAGCCGGCGCTGTGGGTGCAAGCCGCGATTTGGCTGCCCGTCAGCCTTTTGCTGACCCTGGGGCTGCTGCGTCCGGTCAAGGGAGCCACGCTCGGGCTGATGCTGAAGCTTGGCATGGCCAAATCGGACGACGAGTGACCGGCGTTCCGCAGCCGCCGCACGCCCAGGGCCTCACCCGCGTGGTCCTGGCCGGGGAGGCGCTGACGCGGCTCAACCCGCTGCTCGACGCCGACCGGGCGCAGGCGGTCGCCGACCTGGAGGTCGAGAACCATTTCGCATTGTGCGGCACGGCGGACCGGGTGGCGGTCCCTGGCCCCTACGTGCTGCATCTGTCGGTGCAGGAGGGGCGGCTCGTGTTCGACGTGCGCAATGCGGACGACGCGCCGCTGCAGATGCTGGTGCTGGCGCTCGGCCCGTTCCGCGGGCTGATCAAGGACTACCAGATGCTCGTCGACAGCTACATGATGGCCGTGGAGGAAGGGCGCGAGCAGCGCATCCAGGCGATCGACATGGGCCGGCGCGGATTGCACAACGAAGGTGCGGCGCTGCTGCGCGAGCGGCTGGAAAACAAGGCCAGCATCGACCATGAAACGGCGCGCCGCCTGTTCACCCTGGTGTGCGTGCTGCACCAGCGCATCTAGGAATGAGCGATGAAGATCGACGGCACCCCGTATCGCGCCGTTTGGGTGGACGAGGGCGACGGATGGTCCGTCCGGGTCATCGACCAGACCAAGCTGCCCTGGGCGCTCGAGTTCCTGCGGCTGACGACGCTGCGGCAGGCGGCGTACGCCATCACCAGCATGCAAATCCGCGGCGCGCCGTTGATCGGCGCCGTCGCGGCCTATGGCCTGGCCCTGGCGTTGCGCAACGACCCAGCGACCGACGCCATGGAGCGCGCGGCGGCCCAACTCGCGGCGACGCGGCCGACAGCGATCAACCTGCGCTGGGCGCTCGACCGCATGCTGACCCGGCTGCGCAACACCGCCGCCGGGCAGCGCGCCGCCGCTGCCTATGCCGAGGCCGCCGCCATCGCCGAGGAGGACGTGGAGCGGAACGCGGCGATCGGGGAGCATGGCAAGGCCCTGATCCAACAGGCCGCGGAGGCGAAGCCGGGTGAGCCGGTGAACGTACTGACGCATTGCAATGCCGGGTGGCTGGCGACGGTCGATTGGGGCACGGCGCTGGCGCCGATCTACATGGCGCACAACGCCGGGCTGCCGGTGCATGTGTGGGTGGACGAGACCCGTCCGCGCAACCAGGGCGCCGCGCTGACGGCGTGGGAGCTGGGCAAGCACGGTGTGCCGCATACCGTCATTTCGGACAATGCCGGCGGCCATTTTATGCAGCATGGGCGAGTCGACCTGGCGATCGTGGGCGCGGACCGGGTGACGCGGACCGGGGATGCGGCGAACAAGATCGGCACCTATTTGAAGGCGCTGGCGGCGCATGACAACCGGGTGCCGTTCTGGGTGGCCGCGCCGTCCAGCACCATCGACTGGACGGTGTCGGACGGGGTGCGCGAGATCCCCATCGAGGAGCGCGACGCATCCGAGGTCACGACCGTGACCGGGCGCGGGCTGGACGGCAAGGTCGCGACCGTCCGGGTGACGCCGACCAGCAGCGCGGCCGCGAACCCGGCGTTCGACGTGACGCCGGCGCGGCTGCTGACCGGGCTGATCACCGAGCGCGGGCGCTGCGAGGCGACGGCCGAGAGCCTGCAGGCGATGTTCCCGGAGCGCGCCTGAGGCACGGACGTTACGAATTCGAGCTTATTTTGGCGAAATGGCGCATAAGGGCGCCTATGGTCCTTCGCGCCCTGCCGCTGTTGTTGTTACTCGCTGCCTGCGCGACCCGGCCTTCACCGGCGGGCGTCGCGCCGGCGGCGGCCGTGGCCGGCCAGCACGTGCCGGATTTCGCCAATCGCCCGTTCGAGCCGTTCTCCCGCGCGAACGCGGTCGGCATCGCGTTGCGGGAGTGGCGCGGGTTCGGCAGCGTGGTGGACGACGACCCGCCGGACAGCCATCCGCTGCCTCGCAACCTGCGCCCGGACAAGCAGCCGGGCCTGTGGCAGCGGGTCGGCGAATACTGGTGGCTGGGCCAGGACGCGGGCACGCGGGAGAGTGGGTGGACCAGCAAATACGACGAATTCGGGCAGCCGTATCAGGGCGATGCGCCGGCGTGGTCGGCGGCGTTCGTATCGTATGTCATGCGTGCGGCAGGCGCGCGGGACCGTTTCCTGTATTCGCCGCTGCACGCCGACTACATCAACGCGGCCGCCCAAGGCACGGGCGCGCTGCGGACCGAGCGGCTGGAGGCCTATGCGCCACAGCCCGGCGACTTGATCTGCATGAGCCGCGGCAGTTCGCGCGCCATGCGGTATGAAGATCTGCCCGGGCCTAGGTTCTACGGCCATTGCGACCTGGTGGTGTCGGCGCAGCCGGGCCAGCTTTCGGTCGTGGGCGGCAACGTGGACGGGGGCGTGACGATGAAGCACGTGCCGACGGCCGGCAGCGGAATGCTGTCCGGCGGAGATGGCCAGGTGGTCGACAGCCGCTACGGCTGGTTCGTCGTCGTGCGCGTGCTGTATGACGAGTAGGCGTTACCGTTGCCGCCAGGGCAGCGCATCCGCCTTCCAGCCGGCGACGGTGCCGCGGTGGCCCTCCTCGTCCGGCGGACCCTCGAAGCCGTCCGCAATGTTGTACGCGTGCGGGAACCCGGCCGCCTGCGCGGCCTGCGCGGCGGCTAGGCTGCGGACGCCGCTGCGGCACAGGAAATAGACCTTGTGCGACGGGGTGAGCCCGGCCTGTTTCATCTGGTCGACAAAGCCCGTGTTGACCTGTCCCGACGGGAACATCTGCCACGGGATCAGCAACGGTTCCTTGCCGGCCTCGGTCAGGTCCGGCAGGCCGACATAGGCCCACTCGGCATCGGTGCGCACATCCACGACCTGTGCCTCGCTGTCGGTCCCGAGGGCCTCCCAGACCTTTGTCGGTGCTACGTTCTCGATCATCTTTGTCCTCCGTCACGCGGCGTCAGGGTGCCCGACCGGGGCCGAAAGCACAAACTTTGCCGTGCGCGCTATCCCGCCGTCATGCTTTCGATCAGCCGCGTGTAGCCGGCGATGTGGTCCTGCATGCGCAAGTGCCGCTCGGCGTAGGTGCGGGCGCCGGCGCGCAGGCGGGCGGCCAGGGCAGTGTCCTCCAGCACTTCCTGGATACGGAGCGACAAGGCGGCCGGGTCCAGGAAGGGCGTGAGCAGGCCGGTCTGGCCGTGCGCCACGAACTCCTGCACCGGCGCAGTGTCGCTGGCGACGATGGCGCAGCCGATGGCGAGCGCCTCGCGCAGCGACCAGGACGCCACGAAGGGATAGGTGAGGTAAACATGCGCGTCGGACCGCTGCAGCAGGCGGATGTAGTCCGTGTAGTCGACGCGCCCGCAGAACTGCACGCGCGCCAGGTCAAGCGACGGGCCGACCTCGCGCAGCATATGCTCCCGCCAGGTGCCCTCCTGCAGCCGCGCGCCGTAGCTGACGCTATCGCCGCCGACGAGCGCCACCTTCACGTCGGGCCGGGCGCGCAGCAGCGGCGGCAGGGCGCGCATGACGACGTGGAATCCGCGATAGGGCTCGAGGTCGCGGGCGACGTAGGTGACGAGCTTTTCGCCAGGCTGCACGACCAGGCCGCCATGTTGGAAAACCCGGCCGGCGGCATCGGGATCCCCGATGCAGACGTCGAGGTCGGCGCCTTCGGAGAGGATGCTGATCCGCCCGCGCGCCCAGTCCGGGTAGGTCGATTGCTGAAAGCGCGTGGGCGTTATGCCATGGCCGGGATTGTCGAGCGCCAGCATGTTGACGGCGTTCTTCGACCGCACCCGCGGCAGCGCGTCAGGCGCCGTCGGGAACTCCGGATCGAAGTTAACGTCGAAGCCCTTGAGGTTGTAATAGAACTCGTAATAACCGAGCGCCGGCACGTCGGGCCATACGTCGCCGAGGTTCAGCATCTCGCCCCAGCCGTGGTGGCCGATGATGATGTCCGGCTGGAAGCCCAGAGCCTTGAGGCTCGCGGCGACCTGCGCCACCGCCTGCGCGCGCGCCATCGCGTGGTCGAATTCCTGCGCGTCCCGGTGGGTGGAGGGGCTCAACTCACCGGGTCCGCGATAGGTCGCCTTGCGCACGCCGGGGAGGAAGTTGGCGTTCTCCTGGGTGATGAACATCAGCTCGTGCTGCCCGGACGCCGCCAGGTGCCGCAGGATGTGCAGGAATTGGCCGGGGAAGTTCTGGTGGACGAACAGGAATCGCAAGACAGGCCCCGGAGCTGCTGAAAAAGGCGCAACGGCCCCGGGCAGCCGTGCCGCAGCCCGGGGAGCGTAGATCAGCGTCCGCGCGTGGCGGCAGCGGCCCGCTTCGCAGCGGGCTTCGCCGGCGTCGCAGGGGCGGGTGGCTCTGCTAACGAGGGCTGTTGCCGCCTGGCCTTGACCGACGTGGCGCCGGCCTGTTGCCGGGCGCGGGCCGATGACGCCGGCTTTGGCGGGTTGGCCGGTACCGCCCCGTTATCCGCCACGGCCAGGGGACGCAGCGTGACCTGGAACGCTTCGAGCGGCGAAAGGCTCGGCGCCTCGCAGGCTTCGCCGTCCGCCAAGGGTCCGATTTCGGTCCCATCCACGAATGCGGCGGAAACCGCAAGCGTATGGGTGCTGGCCGCCGCGCCGCGCAGCCGCACTCGCAGGCCGAGGATCGGCAGCGACATCCCGCGGCTGCCGCAGAACTGCCCGCCCTCGGACCATGGCGACATCCAGCCGCGGCCGAGCACCGCCTGGTATTCGATCTCGGCCGGGGTGATGCCGCCCTCCGGCGCCAGGCCAAAGCCCTCGATCCAGCGCTTGCTGCCGCGCTCCCCCATCCACTCGCCAAGCAGGCCGCCAACGTCGCCGCGGCCATAGATGTGCGCCGCGACCTCGACCGGGGTGCCCGGGCCGGCTTCGGGCGCCATTTCGGCCGGCGCCGTGTCCACGGCAGGCTGCGGCCGGGCTGCGACCGAAGCCCCGGCCCCGCTCTCGGTCAGGCAGATCACCTGCAGCTTAGGGGCGTCATGCTGGGTGTCGGGGTCCTGGTACACGGTCACGAGCACCTGGGCGGGGCCGCCGACCACCCGGACCAGGGCCGCGCCGTCCTCGCCGCCCAGCCAGCCGCCGGTGTTGAAGCCGCTGATGCCGACCTCGCCGCCGAACCCGGCCGGGGCGGGCGCCGCCGATATGCGGACCCCCGGCAGGCCGGTCGACGCGTCGGGCGGCGATGCGCCGGGGCTGTTGAACACGCAGAACAAGCCGGCGTCCAGCGTCATGAGGTGCGCGGACACCTTCAGCTCAGTAATGGTCTTGGAAATGGCAGTGCTGGACATCGGTCTCTCTCACGCTTGTGGCCTATCGACTGAATATAGAGTCGTTAGTTTCACATAGAGTGCGACAGCGCGTATCCAGGCGCAAGCCGTTCCGGAGGAGATTCTATGGACGGAGCCACCCGCAGCGGCTGGGCCTGCAGGCTCAGCAGCGCGTCGTTCACCGCGCGCGCCTGCAAGCCGAGCGGCAGCAGCCAGCCACGTCCGGCCGCGCGTATCCGTTCCGCCTGCGCCCCCAGGTCGAACGCCGCCACCGCCAGCCCGGCCTCCCAGGCGCGGCTCAAGGCGAAGCACCAGGTTTCCGGCCACACCGACGGGATGAACGCCAGGTGCGCCCGCTGCGCCCGGATCAGCGCGGCTGCGTCGGCGTCGGCATACTCGCCGGTGACGAACACTGGGCCGGCGTCGATCAGCCGCGTGTCGTCCGCGGTGAAACCGACGATGACGAACTCCAGCGGCAACGACCGGGTCCGGGCGTCCCGGGCGCAGGCGAGCAGGACTTCGTAGCCCTTTTCCACCCCGATCGCCCCCACGACGCACACGCGCCGCCGGGCGCCGGGTGGCGCGGGCGTCAGCGGCGGCAGCATGGCGTCGCCCTCCCAGGCTTGGACGACGGGCCTGGCGCCTGGGAAGTGCCGCCGGACGCGCGCCGCCGCGTCGAAGCTTGGCACGATGACCTGCCGGGCCGACGCCATGTCGGCGGACGAGCGCGCCAGCAGCGCCGGCACCGGGATGTCCTCGTGCAGGTTGGTCCCGAGGTCGGCGACGCAGGCCTCGCAGCCCGCAACATCAGGCTCCCCGCAATAGCGGCGGGCGGTGCTGACCAGCGCGATGCGTGGGCAGAACCAGGCGTAGTCGTGGACGAACAGGTCGAACGGCAGCCGGAGCAGCCGTGCCAGGCCGAGGATCGCGTGGCTGTGGCCGAGCAGATGATGCAATTCCACATGCCGCGGACGGTCGGGGCGGAGCAGGCGGGCCAGGTCCGGCAATTCTTCCGGGACGGCATAGATCAGGTTGGGAAACGCGCCGCCGCCGACGCTGCATCGGTTTCGGTGCGCCGCGCCCGCGTCGGCCGGGCGCAGAACGATGGTGCGAAGGCCGTCCGAATCCAGCGCCGCGCCGCGTTCGGCCACGACGCGGTCCACGCCGCCGCCGCCGCCGTGGGTTATCAGGATCGCAGCGCCAACACGCGAGCGTCCGGCGGCCCAGCGCAGGACGTCGATGCGGCGGCGGGCCGGGGCCAGCGGGTCAGCGGCAACATGGGCCGCGACCAACGCGTCGTAGCCGGGGTGCAGGCGGTTGAGCACCGCGAGGTTGCGCCGCAGCAGGTGGCTGCGCGCCGATCCGAACGACTGCCCGCCGACATGGGCCACGAACACGCCAACCGCCGCCACGCTGCGCCAGCCGAGGCGCCGGGCGCGCATGCACAGGTCGTTTTCCTCGCCGTAGCCCTGGGCGAAGCTGTCCTCCCGCAGCAGCCCGGCGTCGTCCAGGCAATCCCGCCGAAGATACAGGCAGAAGCCGACGCCGGTCGGGATGTCGATGACTTCGCCCGCATTGGCCTGGCGCGCCAAGGCGTCCGTGGCGACGCAGGCGGCCAGGCCGGGAACGGGATTGTTGCCGGAAATGTCGGGGTAGCTGACGATGGTGCCGTCATTCGACAGCGGCGTGACCGTGCCGATATCGGGCGCGGAGTATGCCGCCACCCGCAGCCGGTCGAGCCAGCCCGGCGGCGTCAATGTATCGCTGTTGAGCAGCACGGCGTCCCGCGGCGCGCAGGCCCGCAGGCCCGCATTGGCGGCGGCGGGAAACCCGCGGTTCTCCGGCAGGCGGATCAGGCGGATGCGCCGCTGCCGGGCGAGTGCCGCCATCGCTTCAACGAGGCCAAGCTCCGGCGATGCGTCGTCGACCACCCAGACGCGGGTGCCGCGCGGGATGGACGCCAGCACGGACTCAAGGCACGCCAGGGTCTGCGAACAGCCGCGATAGACGGGAATGACGACGTCCACCGGGCCAGGGCGGCGGCTGGGCCGCACCGCGCGGGGCCGGATGATGTCGGCCAGGATAGGGGCGTGGCTGGGTGCCGCCGCCGGGTGCTGCACGGCCCGCGCCAGTGCCGCGGCGGTGCGCCACTCGAGCCCGGGATCGACCGGGCTGCCCAGCAGATGGCGGCCGTCGGGTCCCTGCAACGACACTGCGCCGTCCTGGCTGATGGAAGCCGCCGGAATCGCCAGGCGGCGGGGGCGCGCCAGCGGACGGTCGAGCGCGATGTCATCGGCGGCCTCCGTTAGGATGATGGTGCGGCCTTGGAGGGTCAACGCCGGGTCGCGCGCCGGGTCGGCAGGGTGCCAGGCCCAGCCGGACAAGCCGCCGTCCTTGGCCTCGACCACCCCCTCGACCGCAGTGATTGCGGCGATGCCGATCGGGCTGCCCAGGCAGGCGATGCCGTCGCACTCCACGTGCAAAAGGCGCGCGGATTGCCATCCGTCCGGCAGCCGGCTTTGGCCGCCGGACCAATTCGCGGCAACCGGCGCGCCGTCCAGGCTGATCTTGACTCCGCGGAGGTCGCCGGCATGCACGGCGCCGTCGCTATCCAGCCCGCACCATCCGGGGAAGCCGGACGCCGGCGCCACCGCTGTCGCCAGCGCCCGAAGGGTCGGGGTCGGGACGCTCGCCCGCAGCGCCGCCGCCATGGCCGACGCGGCGCGTCCGGTGTCGCCCATCATGCGGGCGCAGGCGGCGAGCCCGGCCCAGGCGTCGGCCAGGGCATAGCGGCCGCCCAGATCCTGAAAGAAGTCCGCCGCACGGGTCAGGTCCCCAGCCTGCATCAGCCCGGTGGCGAGGGCGAACGCGATCATGCCATCCTTCGGCAGCATGCGGTGGGCACGGTCCAGCCAACGCAGCGCCTCGGGCGCATCACCGGCGGACGTCGCGGCGATGCTGCGGCGCCAGGCGTCCTCCACCAGCTCCTGCCAGTGCTGGTCCCGCGTTTGCGTGCGGCGGGCCTCGGCGCGGGCCTGCACGTCCGAGAGCAGGGCGTTGCTCACGGGGGCCTATTGGGCGGCGACAGAGCGTCCCTGCGCGTGCATGGAGTATTCATTCCGGACCGGGGGAGGCGGCGGCTTGTCCAAGGCGGCAAGGTCCTGCGCCGCCTCGGCCACCCCCGCCTTGTGCGCGTGCTCCAACAGCACGCGCGCCTGCGCCGGATCGGCCGGCCCGACCAGCCCGCGCGCAAGATAGCGCCCGAGCATCAACAGCGCATAGGGATGGCCCTTCTCGGCGGCCTTGCGGAACCAGCCCTGCGCCGCCACGCGGTCGAGCGGCACGTCGTGGCCGCCGCCGAGCATCGCCCCCATCGCGAACTGCGCGCCGACATGGCCCTTGTCCGCAGCAGCCTGGAACAGCGCCTGCGCCGCCGCATGGTCCCGCGGGCCGCCGCGCCCATTCACCAGCATCTCGGCCAGCGCCACCTGGGCGTCGACCATGCCGCCCTCGGCCGCGCGCTGCATCCAAGCCCGGCCCTCAATCGGGTCGGCGTCCACTCCGCACCCCTCGACCAACATGCGGCCATACCAATACTGCGCGTTCACCACGCCGTCCGCCGCCCGGCGCAGCCATTGCGCGGCCTTGGCGTCGTCCCGCTCCACGCCGACGCCCTCGGCCAGGCACACGCCGAAATTGAACGCCGCCACCAGGTCGCCGGAGCTTGCCGCCGCCTCGAACCACTCGCGGGTGCGCACCCGGTCGTCGAGGTTGCCCTCGCCGGTGCGCGCGATGTTCGCGAGGTCCGCCTGCGATTTCGTGTCGCCCTTTTCCCCGGCGAAGCGCAGCCAGCGCGCGGCCTCGTTCGGATCGCGGGACACGCCGGCGCCGGTCAGGTACAACATGCCCAGTGCCCGCGCCGCGCCGCCATGGCCCTGCTCGGCCGCACGCTGGAACCAGGCGGCGGCCTCGGCATAGTTCGGCGGCAGGTCGCCGCCCTTGGCATACAGGTCGCCCACCATTGCCGCAGCCTCGGAGTCGCCGGCAAGTGCCGCCCGGCGCAGCCAGCTCTCGCCGCTCACGGGGTTGCGGTCGACGCCGCGGCCCTCGAGCAGCGCCAGACCCCAGCGCGCCTGGCCGGACCGGACGCCGCGCTCGGCCGCCTGGCGATAGAGCTGCGCCGCCGCGGCTTCGTCCTGCACAACGCCGGTGCCGGACGCGGTCATCACGCCGAGCAGATACAGGCCGAGCGGCAGCTTTGCCTCGGCCGCCTTCGCGATCTCGACGGACGCGGCCTGGCGCTTCTCGTCGGAGGCCGCGCGCCGCAGCAGCGCCAGCCCATGCCCCAGCGACCCCTGCGCGCAGCCGGCAGCCGCCGATTGGCGATACAACTCATCCGCCGCGGGCAGGTCGCGCAATGCTTCCGGCCCAGACGTCATCACATAGGCCAGCAGCGCCTGCGCTTCGGCCGATCCAGCCTCGGCCGCCGGCTTCGCCCAACGCACCGCCTGGGTGAAATCAGGCTCGCCGGGGAATGCTTCCGCGAACAGGCCGGCGCTCTGGGCATTCGCTTGGCCAGCCCCGGCGCCCGTCAGGTACAGCGCCGCCAGCGTCGCCTGCGCCTCGATCTTGCCGCTTTGGGCGGCGCGCTCCAGCCATTGCGCCGCCATCGCCCGGCTGGGCGGCACGCCGTTGCCGTCCAAATAGGCCCGCCCGATGCGATACTGCGCCTCGATGTCGCCACGCTGGGCGGCCTTGGCCACCACGGGGAAGCCCAGCCGCCGGTCCTCGCCCTCCATCTGCCGATACGCCAGCCGCAACCGCGCCTTGCGTGAAACGGCCGACCGCACGCGACTGAACAACCGGGTCATGGCGCACGTCCCCTCAGCAATCGCCTCACGGCTCCCGCATTCCGCTCATCGCGATCGGCACCACGCGGCTGAGCAAATAGCCGACCACCGTCCGCTCGCCCACCTTGATGTCCGGCGTGACCGGCATGCCCGGCGCGACGTGGAAGCCCGGCGGCGTGTCGTGCAGCTTGACCTCGTCGAGGGTGATGCGGACTTTGTAGAAGGCTGCGCCGCTTGCCGACGTATTCTGCTGCACGCCGCGCTGCTTCTCGTCCGGGTTGCTGGTGAAGCTGTCCGCGCTGACCACGCGCACCTTGCCCTCGGCGGCGCCGTATTGGGTAAACGGAAACGTGTCGAACTTCACCGTCACCGGGTTGCCCGGATGCACGAACCCGGCGTCCATGCCGGAGATGTTGGCCTCAACCTCCAGCGGCGCGTCGACCGGTACGAGGGTCAGGAACTGCTCGCCGGATTGCAGCACCGAACCCGGCGACACCTTGGCGATGCTCAGCACGGTGCTGTCCTGCTCGGCCCGCAGCTCCACCAGTTGCCGGCGCAGGTTGGCCTTGTTCAGGTTCTCCCGCGCGTCGCTCAGCTTGCGGCCCTGCTCGGTCAGGTCCTGGCTCACCTGCCCACGCCATTGCTGGTTGTAGCCGTCGCGCTCGGCCTGCATGGCTTGCAGGTCGCGGGCGGCCTGGACCACCTGCCCGGTCGCGTTGCCGAGGCCGCGCTTGACCTCGAGTCGGCTGTCGGTCGCCGCAAGGCGGTTGATCTGGCTGCCGACCTGCAGGCGCTCGAGCTCGATGCGCTTGCGCTCCAGCTCCTCGGCGACTTTCAGCCTGTCGGCATACGCCTCCTTGTCCGAGACCGCGCGCTGGATCTGGCTCTGCAGGCTGCTGATCTTCTGCGTGTAGTTCTCGTTCTTGAAGCCGCGCTCGGCCTGGCGCTGCAGGAATATGGCGCCCTGCAGCAACGCAACCGGGCTGGCGTCCTTGGGATGGTAGGTGGTGCCGGAAGCCTCGGCCTGCAGGCGGTCGACCTCCGCCGCCAAGCTGGCGACCTGGGACTCCAATGCGCTGGCGTCGGCGGTGGCGAAGGTCGGGTCGAGCCGCGCCAGCACGTCGCCCTTGTGCACCACCTGGCCCTCCCGCACGTCGATTGAGCGCACGATCGCGGTTTCCAGCGGCTGCACGACGCTTGTCGCCGACTGCGCCACCACCTTGCCCTGCGTGGTGACGACCTTGTCGATCGGGATCAGCGCCGCCGCCGCGATGCAGGCCGCCGACAGCGAGCCGACCACCCAGATGGTGCCGCGCGCGGCATGCAGCACCGGCGTCATCGTCAGCGCCCCGGTCGGCGAGTGGAACTCCAGCAGTCCCGGAAGGGCTGCGGCGTCGGCGCGGGTAGTGTTGCGCAGCATCACTTCACTCATGGAAACCTCCGTAGGCAGCCCATGCAGGCCGCCCATGTTTTGTCGCCGGGCGCCAAATCGGGCCGCCGCTCAGTCACCTTGGGCGAGCATCGGCACGAGCGGCGCGGGCCGGCCCATCGCCCCGTCGAGATGCCGGTTCTGCTGCGACCACAGCATCTTGTAGATCGCGCAACGCTCCAACAGGACCCGATGCGGCGCCATGTCGACGACGGTGCCCTTGTCCATCACCAGGATCAGGTTGCAGTCGATCAGCGACGACAGCCGGTGCGACACGATGACCATCGTGCGCCCCTTGCCCAGCCGGGTCAGGTTGGCGTTCACCAGCGCCTCGCTCTCGGGATCCAGCGCGCTTGTCGCCTCGTCCAGGATCATCAGCCGCGGATCGGCGATCACGGCGCGCGCGATGGCCAGCCGCTGGCGCTGCCCGCCGGACAGGTTGGCCGAACCTTCCTCGATCCAGGTGTCGTAGCCGTTCGGCAGCCGCTCGATGAACTCCTCGGCGCCGGCGAGGCGGGACGCCTTCACCACGTCCTCCAGCGTCAGCCCGGGCCGCCCGGCGGTGATGTTGTCCCGCACCGTGCCGCGGAACAGGAAGTTGTCCTGCAGCACCACGCCGAAGCTCCGGCGCAAGTGGGTCAGGTTAATCTCCCGCAACTCCACGCCGTCGATCTTGAGGAAGCCGCTGTATTCGCGGTTGATGCCCTGCAACAGCCGGGTGATGGTGCTCTTGCCCGATCCGCTGCGCCCGACCACGCCCAGCATGGTGCCGGCCGGGATGTCAAAGCTGATCTTGTCGAGCGCCGGCAGTTTCGAGCCGGGATAGGTGAAGGTCAGGGCGTCGAACGTCACGTCGCCGCGGAACTTCGGACGCAGGCCGCCCTGCATCGCCGCGGTCTCGCTCGGGTTGTTCAGCACCATCGCAACCTGGCCAATCGAGGCGCGCACGTCCTCGAAGTCCTCGATCAGCCGGGCCAGGCCGACCAGCGGCTGCGTCACGCGGCTGCCCAGCATCATGAACGCCACCAGCCCGCCGACGGCGATCCCCGTGGTGTCCTGCATCGCGATATAGGCGCCGACCATGATCACGCCGCGCTGGATAAACGCCTCGATCGGGTTGATGATGGTCTGCGGCCAGTTCGCCAGCCGGCCCGCCTTCAGCTTCAGTTCGCCCGCATGGGCCGTGCGCTCGTCCCACTCGGCCCGCCGCTGCGGCTCGAGCGCCAGCGACTTCACCGTGCGTATGCCGTGCACCGTCTCGACCATAGTGCTGGCCTTTTCGGACTCCGCCACCGTCAGCTTGCCGATGACCCGGCGCAGCGCCGGCAGGAAGGCGAGGATGACCAACGCGATGATCACCGCGCAGACCAGGACGATCCAGGCGAGCGTCGGCTCCATCCAGAACAGCAGCGGCAGCAGGAACACCAGGGTGAACATGTCGAGGAAGGTGCCCATCAGCTTGCCGGTCAGGAATTCACGGACCTTCCATACCTGCATCAGGCGGTAGTTGATCTGGCCCGCAGGGTTCTTCTCGAAATAATCGAGCGGCAGGCCGAGCAGCCGGTTGAACACGTGTAGGTGCAGCCGCGCGTCGACGCGGGTGGAGACGACCTGCACCAGTTCGCGCCGCGCATAGCCCAGCAGCGTTTCGTAAACCGTCGTGATCAGCAGGATGGTGCTGAGCAGCACCAGGGTCGACATGCTGTGGTGCGTCACCACGCGGTCGACGACGGTCATGACCAGCAGCGGCGGGATGATCGTCAGCGCGCTGAGGGTGATGGAGCCGATGCTGATATCCCGCAGCGACCGTTTTTCCTTTACGACCAGGCTCATGAGCCAGCCGAGCGAGAACCGCTGCTCGCCCTCCGCGGTCCCGCGCATGCGGCGGATCAGCAGGGCCTCGCCGCCCCATGCCTGGGCGAGCCGCAGCTCATCGACCGGAACGGCGTCGGTGGCGGCCCCGGCAGGGTCGCGGAGCCAGATGACGTTGCGGGCCGCGTCGCAACCGACCAGCAGCGCTGCGCCGCCATCCTTGAGCAGGAGCACAATGGGGGACGCCGGCGTCTCGTTGCCCTGCAGCTTGAAAAGCTGTTTCCAACGGAAACGGCCAGCCCTGGCCGACAAGCCTTGGTCCCGCGCCCAGGCGGCCAGCGACGCAGGGGACGGCGTCACCTCGTTGGGGGCGGCGCGGAAGTCCTCGGCGCGGAGGTCCAGGCCATGGAAGCGCGCGACGGCTATGACGGCGGCCAGGCGGGCCTGCGTTGCGGTACTCGGCTGATCGGCGCTGATGGTGCCGGTGTTGATCAGCGACGCGGCATCGCTGCCGGGGACGGTCGAGGCGGTTTGATCCACGAAATATTCCTTGTCTCAGACACGCCCGCACGCGGCGAACCACTTGCTGGACGAAACATGCATATCACATGCAGCCTAGGGTTGGGGGAAAAACCACACTCGGCAACCACCCCGCTCGGAGCCGGATTTCCGGCTTGCAGGCGCTGCATAACGCATCTGGCCCTGCGCGCGATAGCCCGTTATGACAGAAGTTATGGAAATACGCCCAGCCGAGCCCGCCGACATCCCAGAAATCCAGGCAATCTATGCTCATCACGTGCTGCATGGCGCCGGCACGTTCGAGGAGGTGCCCCCCTCAATCGAGGAGATCGAAGGCCGCTATAAAGCTATCGTCGATCATGGATGGTCGTTTTTAGTCTCGGTCGATGAGACCGGCGTGCTCGGATATGCCTACTACAATCAATATCGGCCGCGGTCCGCCTATCGTTACACCGCTGAGGACAGCATCTATGTGCGTGAGGACGTGCGTGGGCAGGGGGTCGGCAAGGCGTTGGTGCAGCGCTTGATCGCGGACGCGGAGGCGGCCGGGTTCCGGCAGATGATCGCGGTCATCGGAGATTCAGAAAACGTCGGCTCGATCGGCGTGCACGCTTCCTTGGGTTTCCAGCGCGCCGGCCTGCTGCGGGCGTCGGGCCTGAAATTCGGGCGGTGGGTCGACACCGTCTATATGCAGCGCACGCTGGGCCGCGGCGACACCGACATTCCGGCTTAACGTCCGGCGGCCAATCCCTCGCGTCGCGGATCGGTGCCGCCTTCGAGGCCGCCCGGCACGATCTTAATTAAGTTGAGCCCGCTGGTCAGCACCGCTGGCGAGGGGGGGATGCTCCAGCCCAGCGCCGTCAACGCGGGGATCAGGCTCCGCACGTCGAACGGGCCAATCAGTCCGGTCGCGCTAGCCGGACCGGCGCCATCGGAAAACAGCGATTCCAGCGTCGTGGAACCCGTGTTGTTGTTCTGGAAATGCGCCTGGTTCGCCGCCTGCTGCGGGTCGAGCCCGAAATCGGCCATCGCCATGACCGCCTGCGTCGTGGTGCCGATGATGGACGCGCCGCCCGGCGACCCCGCGACGAAGGCCGGCCTGCCGTCGCGCGTGAACACGATCGTCGGCGACATGGCGCTGCGCGGACGCTTGCCGCCCGCCACCCGGTTCGCCACCGGCGCGTCGTCCGGGCCGGGATCGGCGGAGAAATCCGTCAGCTCGTTGTTCAGGACGAACCCGTGCACCATGCGGTTGTTGCCGAACGGGCTCTCGACCGTGATGGTTTGCGAGACGACGTTGCCGAAACGGTCCACGACCGACACGTGGCTGGTGCCGCCGAACCGCGGCGGGCTGGCGTCAGTGGTCCCCGCGGCGCCGGCGGAGGGCGGCAGGCCGGCCGTGGCCAGCCCCGGCGCCAGCGGCCCGGTGGTCAGCAGCGCCGCGCGGGCCTCGAGATAGGCTGGATCGATCAGCCCGGCGGTCGGCACCGCGACGAATGCCGGGTCGCCCACATAGAGGTTGCGGTCCGCAAACGCCAAGCGGTTGGCCTGCAGGAAGGCATGGATCGTCTGCACGTCGTTCGGCCCGAGTGCTGCGAGGCCGACATGGCCGAGCATGCCGAGCATCTGCAGCTCGGCGATCCCGCCGGACGACGGCGGACCCATGCTGCACACGATGTAAATGCGATAGTTGCCGCATACTGGCGTGCGCTCGATGGTCTGGAACCCGGCGATATCAGCCGCCGTCATGGACCCGGCCCCGCCCGCGCGCCCGTCATTGGTGACCGCGGTGATGATATCCTGCGCGACCGGGCCTTGGTAGAACGCGCGCGGCCCGGCGGATGCGACCTGCGCGAGCACGTCCGCATAGGCCGGGTTCAGCAACAGCGTGCCGGCCGCCTTGCCGCTGCCGTCGGCATTCAGGAAATAGGCCGCCGCATTTGGGTCCTGCGCCAGGCTAGTTTTGAAGCCATCGACCGACGCTGCCAAACGCGGGCTGATGGCGAACCCCGCATTCGCGAGATCAATCGCCGGTTGCAGCGCCGCCGCCAGCGGCTTCGACCCGTGCTTGCGCGAGACCGTGTCCCAAAGGCTGATCGTGCCCGGCACGCCGACCGACCGTCCGCTGAACACCGCGGTGTTGAAATCGAGCGGCTTCCCGGCGGCGTTGAGCAGATATGACTGGGTAGCCGCCGCCGGCGCAGTCTCCCGCGCGTCGAAGCTCGTGACCCGCTTCGCCGCAGCGTCGTAGTATAAGAGGAAGCCGCCGCCGCCGATCCCGGTCGCCTGCGGCTCCACAAGGCCCAACACAGCCTCGGTCGCGATGGCGGCGTCGATCGCGTTGCCGCCGTCCCGCAGCACCTGCGCCCCGGCCTGCGACGCCAGCGGGTTCGCCGAGACCACCATTTCCTGCGCCGTCACCGCCTTGGTGCGGAGCTGCAACTGCGCCGCCGCCGGCATAGCCGACACCGCAATCCCGACGGCCGCCGCGAACAATCCCCTCATGCGCCGAGGCCCGCTCAAGCCGACATCTTGCCGGCGAACTCCTGCATATCGGACGCCACGACGTCCCATTCCCCCTCCGGCCCGAAATCGCGGGCTTGGTGCTGGCCGTATTCGGTGGCCCGGGTGATGAACCCGGTGCGCAAGCCCAGGCGCTGCGCCGCCGCGAGGTCGGCGTTATGGGCGGCGCATAGCATGACCTGCGCGGGATCGAGCGCCAGCAGGCGGCAGGCGCCGAGGTAGGTCTCGGGGTCCGGCTTGTAGTGCTGGAACACCTCGGCGCACAGCACGAGGTCCCACGGCAACCCGGAACGGCGGGCCATGTCGACCAGCAGCGCCACGTTCGCGTTCGACAGCGGGCTGAGCACATAGCGCTTCCGCAGCCGGACCAGGCCCGGCACGCTGTCCGGCCAGGGCTGCAGGCGGTGCCAGCCGAGGTTCACCCACTCCATGTCCTCGGGGCTTTGACCGGTCAGGCCGAACCGCGGCGCAAGCTCGGCGAGGCTTGCGCGGTGCAGGGCATCGAGGTTGGTCCAGGGCAGTTCGCCGCGCCGCACCCGGTCCATGGAGGGTAAATACGCGCCGCGCCAGGCGTCCACCAGGCCGGGCCAATCGACGGAGAGCCGCCGTGCGGCGCCCCAGGCCCCGAGCTCATCGATCAGGCTGCCGCGCCAGTCCACCACGGTGCCGAACACGTCGAAAAGGATCGCGCGCACGTCCATCCCAGCCATCTCCCGTCAAAGCTGCTAGTGCTCTGACACAGACGAAGCGAGCAGTCTGCGTCAGGGCACTAGCTTTGTTTGGTGGACTGATTCAGCCAACGCCATGAAGCAGGCGTTGGCATCAGACCACTAGTCAAATATCCGGAACAGGCGCCGGAGGAAACCCGGCGTCAGGGCGGAAAGCGGGTTCACCGACACCGCCGGGTCGGCGAGGGGGCCACGGACCGAGTAGTTGACCGCGAACAGGCCGCCGCCCCGCTCGGCGCTGAACAGCCCGCCCAGCAACGGAATGCGGCCCAGCGCGGAGTTCAGCGCGTAGACCGGCACAACGGTCCCATTGAGGTCGAGCGTCTTCCGCGCCGTGTCGACCCGTCCCTTCGCCGTGACGCCTAGCGAGGAGCTGAACGCCTGCGCCTCGATGATCTCCAGGACGTCCCCGTCCCACAGGAACGGCGAAGTCGCCTGCGAAAACGCCAGCCCCGGCCCGCTCACCGCGTCGCCGATGCCATATACCGTGAGCGCCTGCAGCAGCTTGCCCACCGCCGGCGCGTCGCGGACGTGGAACTGGCGCAGGTCCACGTTGCCCGTCAGGACGGAGACCGGGGCGGTGTCGTCATAGTGCCCATCGATTGCAAGCTGCCCGCCATCGACGGTCTGCAGCACGCCCGCCGCCCGCAGCAGCGCCCCGCCATCCGCCGCGCGGACGCTGAGCTGCCGCCCGTTGCCCTGCGGCTTGATCGTCGCCTGCAGCCGCTCCGCCCCGCCCGATTGCGCCTGCAGCGTGCGCAGCCGCCGCCCGTCATACTCCGCGTGGGCGCTGAAACCGGCCATGCTGCGCCCCTCGGCCAGCAGGACCTGGTCGAAGCTGATGTCGGCGATCCAGGGCACGCTGTCCTTTGCCGCGCTGGCAGGGGCGGGCTTGCGGGACAGCCCGCCCGACAGGTCCAGCACCGTGCCAGCGAGCGTCGCCCGGATCGGATCGCCCGGCGCGGACGGCAGCCGGATTTCGCCATGCGCCCGGGTCGGGCCGAGCACGACGGGAGCCAGCACCAATAGCGCCGGCTTGTCGCCCGCCATGTCGAGCCGCCCGCGCACCTGCATGCCCGGACCCTGCGCCTGGAAGTCGCTAATGCCCTGCAAGTGGTCGGCGGCAAGCACCAGCCGGGCGCTGGCCGACGCCGGCTGGCCCGGCGGCTTCTTCCATCCCGCCAGCGCCAGCGCCGCATCCTGCAGGTCGGCCTGCACCCGCACCTCGCCCTGGCCGTCCCGCCGCGTTTGATAGGCCGCGGTGAAATTGCCGGTTCCCGCGCCGATCACCGAGCCGGCGTCCAGCCCGGCCGCGGCAAGCTGCTGCGCCGTCGCAGTGCCGGCCGCGGTCGCCCGCTGCACCACTTGCGAAGGCGGCCCCGGCTTGAAGTCCATGTCCACCGTGAGCGCCGCCGGGAGGCCGCCGACCGTCGCCCGCCCCGATGCCTTCAGCGCGTCGGCGGTCACGTCGACCGCCATCTCGCCGCGGTCCAGGTCGCGCCCCGCCACGAGGCCGCCCAGCCGCAACCCGCTGAGCTGCCCCGACGCATGGATCGCGACCTCGTTGAATTCGAGATGCTCCTCGAGCGGCAGGTTGACCGTCAGCTTGCCCGCGACCGTCCCGGCGGGATTGCGGATCGGAATGGGGTGCCGGTCGAGCAGGTGCAGCCGCGGATTGCGCAACAGGGTGAGCAGCTCGGGCACTGAAGCCGCCACGTCGGCGTTGACCGCCAGGAACTGGTCCTTGACCGAAAGCCCGTTGATCCGCACGACACCATTCGAGAGCTGCGCCGTGCCCTGCCGCGCGCTGGGCACGGCGATCTCCAGCACGTCCGGGCTTTGCAGCGTCAGCAACGCCTGGGCATGCTCGATCGGCGGCACCGGGCGCAGCCAGTGGATCGTCACGTCGTCGCCCTGCATGGTGCCGCCGGCCGATGTCACCGCGAGCTTCGGAGGCGTCCCGGGCGTGGGCAGGCCAGCCTCCAGCCCCAGCTTGAACTGGCCGGAGCGCACGGTTCCGGCGGTGATGTTGTCGACGATCCAAGGGCGCGCATGGCCGCCCCACGCCGCCGGCCACAGCTTTGGCAGGTCCGCGAAGGCCATGTGGTCGACCGTCAGGTTCAGGTCCGCGTGCAGCCGGTCCGCCCGCCGGGTCGCCTGCCCGGTCGCCGCAAGCGTCGTGTTCCACCCACCGGCCGGCGAGGCGACGACGACCTGCATACGCGGCAAGGCCATACGGTCCGGCAGCGTCCAGGCCGGCGTGCCGGCGGGCTTGGCCGGGTCCCACTCGCCGCTTGCGTCCATCGCCAGGCTTTCGAACTTCAGGTCGGCCGCCGGCAATTGGGCGTGCCCGCCGCCGGCAGCCGCATGAACGGCCAGGCTGCGCGGCGCCAGGCTCGGCGCCAACGCCGCGACCGCCGACAGCTCCAACGCCGCGTCGACCTGCGCCACCGAGGACAGCGCCGGCAGCGCATCGGCCAGCGCCGCCAGCGACACCGGGGACAGCGACGCCGCCACCCGCGTGCCGCCCTCCGCCAGTTCGGCGCGGAGCGTGAGCTGGGCGCTCGCTGCGCCGGTCGCCAGCGCGGCCGTCCCGCCGCCGGTCACGCCGCCGCCGGGCCGGCGCTGCAGGTCCAGCACGATGTCCGTAACGTCGAACGTCGCGCCGAGCTGCCGGTCCACGACCGCCACCGCCGCGTTGCGTATCCGCACCGACTGCAACTGCTCGATATGCCGCAGGCCCGGCACTGCGTCGCCGCCACGGTCGGTCAAGGCCGGGCGGCTGAGCGCCGCCATCGTCTCGGCAATGCTCGGGGAAGGCGCACCGTCGTCCGCGGCGCCTTCCGCCAGGCTGCCGATGTCGACGCTGACGCTTCCGTCAAGGCTGCGGACCAGGCGGAGCTGCAGGCCGTCCAACACAATGCGGCGCGGCACGAGCTCGCCATGCAGCAGTGCTGCCGCCGAGAGCGCCATGTCAGCCGACGCGACCTCGGCCACCGGATGGCCGGCGTCCAACACCTGGATACCGCGCAGTTGCAAATCGAGCGCGCGGCCGGCGCCCTCGTCGAAGCCCTGCCACTTGATCATGGCGCCGCCGATGCCGATCCGTGTTGGCGCGCCGGGCGGGTTGGCCGCGTTCACGATCCAACGCAGCGCCCAGCCGACATCGAGCGGCCCCTGCGCCAGCCGCCAGCTCAGGATCGCCAGCCCGGCCCCCGCCAGCACCACGGCCGCGATCAGCACGACGGCGATGCCATGGGCCAGCCGCGCCAACGCGCCGCCGCCAGCCCGCAGCGTGCGGACGCTGCGGGCTGGGATTTGACGAACCGAGCTGGACGCCGCCACCTTTGGCGTCCATGGCCACCTACGACCCTTGGTCTGCTCGCTCATGGCCCGGCCCGGCCGACCCGGACGCCGCCATGCGCCTGGCCGAGCGCTTCGCGGCGCTGGGCGAGCGTGAAGCCGCGCTGGCCGCGCAACCCAGCGGCGCCGCTATGCTCGCAGCCCTCGGCGGCGGCAGCCCATTCCTCTCCGACCTGCTGCTCCGCGAGCATGCCGCAACGCTGGCGATGGCGGACGCCGGCCCCGCAGCCGTGGTCGCTGGCGCACTGGCGGCACTGGCAAAGGTCCCGCCGGCCGCACCCCGCGCCCAGGTCGCGCGCGCCATGCGGCAGGCCAAGCGGCAGGTGGCGCTTGCGGCAGGTATCGCCGACATCGCCGGCATTTGGGGCCAGGCGCGCGTCACGGCCGCGCTGACCGACCTGGCCGAAGCGACGCTGCGGCTCGCCGTCGACCACCTGATCTGCGCGGCGCACCATGCCGGGGAGATCACCCTGCCCGACCCAGCGCAGCCCACGCATGGCTGCGGCCTTACCGTGCTCGGCATGGGGAAGCTGGGCGCGCGGGAACTGAACTACTCGAGCGATATCGACCTCGTGTTGCTGTTCGACCCTGCCGCGCAACCCGACCATAGCGAAAACCTCCGCGCGGTGTTCACACGCGTCGCGCGCGCCCTGGTTGCCATGATGGAGGCACGCGACGCCGACGGCTATGTATTCCGCACCGACCTCCGCCTGCGTCCCGACCCGGCCGCCACTCCGCCCGCGGTCGCGTTGCCGGCGGCCATCGCATATTATGAGAGCATGGGCCAGAATTGGGAGCGCGCCGCGATGATAAAGGCGCGTCCTGTGGCCGGGGACCTGGCCGTGGGCGCCGCGTTCCTCGCCGCCATCCGTCCGTTCATCTGGCGCCGCGGGCTGGACTTCGCCGCCATCGCCGACATCCACGCCATGAAGCGCCGCATCAACCAGCACCGCGGCATGGGCTTGCCGGATGGGCCCGCGGGGTTGGCCGGATACGACCTGAAGCTCGGCCAGGGCGGCATACGCGAGATCGAGTTCGCCGCGCAGACGCTGCAGCTCGTATGGGGCGGACGCGACCCGGCGCTGCGCGATCCGGCGACGCTCGGGGCGCTGCGCCGCCTGGCCCGCGCCGGCCACCTGCCGCGGCGGGCCTGCGCCGAGCTGGTGGTGGCGTATCGCGTGCTGCGCCGGGCCGAGCACCGACTGCAGATGGTGGCGGACCGCCAAACCCACGCGCTGCCGGTGAAGCCGGACGAACTCGCCCGCTTTGCCGTTTTCATGGGCTGTCCGGACACGGACGCGCTGGCGCGGCATTTGTTGACCCACATGAACCGGGTGCGCGCCCGCTACGCCGAGGTGTTCGAGGCGGTGCCGGAGCCGCCGACGGCCACCCCGCCGCTCGACCTCGCCGGCATGGACGAGCCGCCGGCCACGGTCGAGGCTCTGCGCGCGCTCGGCTTCCGCAACATGGCCGGGATGATCGCGACCCTGCGCGGCTGGCAAGCCGGACGCCTGCGGGCACTGCGGTCCACGCGGTCGCGCGAGCTGATGGACGCCGTGCTGCCGGCATTGTTGGCCGCCTTGGGCGCGCAGTCGGACCCGGACGCGGCGTTCGCCCGGTTCGACGCGCTGCTGTCCCGCCTGCCCGCCGGCGTCGGCCTGCTGTCCATGGTCCAGCGCAACCCGGCGCTGCTGGACCGCATCGCCGCCGTGCTGGGCGCATCCCCGGCGCTCGCCGACCACCTGGCGCAGGTGCCGGCGGCGCTTGAGGGCCTGTTGACCCCCGCCGGCCCCGATCCAGACCCGGCCCGCTCGCTCCGCCGCCGCCTGGCCGACGCGCGCACGGTCGAGGACAGCGTTGCGATCATCCGCAGCCATGTCCGCGGCGAGGAGTTCCGGCTGTGCGTGGCGCAGATGGAGGGCTGGCTGGATGTGGACGCGGCCGGGCTGGCCCGCACGGCGCTGGCGGACGCGGCGCTGGCGGCGCTGTTGACACCGGTGCTGGAGGCACAGGCCGCGCGCTATGGCCGGGTGCGCGGCGGCGCGATGGCCGTGGTGGCGCTGGGCAAGGCCGGCAGCCAGGAGATGATGGCGGGGTCGGACCTTGACCTCATGCTGATCTACAGCCATCCGCCCGGTGTCGCGGAAAGCAGCGGAGGAGGCCGGCCCATGGCGTCGAGCCAATGGTTCATCCGCGCGGCGCACGCCTACGTCGCCGCCCTCACCTCGCCCGGCGCCGAGGGGCCGCTGTATGCCGTCGACATGCGGCTGCGCCCTTCCGGGAACAAAGGGCCGGTCGCGGTGTCGCTGCCGGCATTCCGGCAATACCATGCGCAGGACGCTTGGACCTGGGAGCGCATGGCATTGACCCGCGCCCGCGTGGTGGCCGGGTCGCCAGCGATCCGCGCGCGCACGGCGGCAGCGGTCGCCGCAGCGCTTGCCACCCCGGTCGATCCCGGCCGGACCCGCGCCGACGCGGCCTCCATGCGCGGACGCCTGCTGCGCGAACTGCCGCCGGCGGGACCCTGGGACGTGAAGATGCGGCCGGGCGGCGGCATCGAGGTCGAATTCATCGCGCAGACCCTGCAACTAATTTATGGGGTCAGGCCCGGGCGCCAGGCCACGCGCGCCGGGCTGCAATGCCTGGCGGACGAGGGCCGGCTACCGTCCGACACTGCCGCCATGCTGATCCGGGCGGACCGGCTGTGGCGCACGGTGCAGAGCATGGTGCGCATCACCGTGGGCCGCGGCCCCGCCGACCTGCCGGCCCCGGCGGCGGAGGCGCTGTTGCGCGCCGTCTGCCGCGAGACCGGCGCGCCAGGGCTTGCGCTCCCGGAACTTCGTGCCACGCTGGACAGCACCGCGCGGGACGTGCGCGAGGCGTTCATCACTTTGATTGGAAATCCAGAATGAGCTTGGCCGAAGGCGACGCCGCCCCTGCGTTCGAGATGCCGGCCAGCGGTGGGCGCACCGTGAGCCTCGCCGCCCAGGCTGGCCGGCCATTCGTGCTGTATTTCTATCCCAAGGCCGACACGCCCGGCTGCACCAAGGAGGCGCAGGCGTTCCAGGAGGCGCTGCCCGAACTGAGTGCCGTCGGGGTCGAGGTGATCGGCGTGTCGAAGGACGCGATGAAGCCGATCGAGCGTTTCGCCGAGAAATACGGCCTGACCTACCCGCTGGCGTCCGACTCCGACGGCGTGGTGGAGGCCTATGGCGCATGGGTCGAGAAGTCGATGTATGGCAAGAGCTACATGGGCGTCGACCGCAGCACGGTGCTGGTCGACGCCGGCGGCCGTATCGCCCGCATTTGGCGCAAGGTGAAGGTGCCGGGCCACGCGGCCGAGGTGATGGCGGCGGCGCAGGCGTTGCGGCGGTAGATTTCTGCTCTGCCATTCCTGGCGATCTTAGCATCTCTTTACTGCCAGATGGGCCACAAAGGGCATAAAGTTCCTATTTCCGCCGGCGTATTGCACCAGGCGTAGAAAATCCTTCTTGTAGGTCTGAGAGTTCTCCGGAGACTTACAGCGCATGCCCGTTCGCCCCCCAGCCCTGTCATGACCGCTCCGGCACGGCTGCCCACCAACGCACCCTTCCCGCCCGATGCCATCGTTGCGCTCAACCGGGTGATCGAGCATACCAGCCCGACGCAGCGGAGCTGGCTTGCCGGGTTTCTGGCCGGCTACGAGGCGGCTGGCGCTCCGGCGGCGGCCGCCGTCGCTCCTGTGGCGAAGCCGGCGCTCACCATCCTGTTCGCCACTGAGTCCGGCAATTCCGAAACCCTGGCCCGCAAGGCCGGCAAGGACGCCGCGCGTCTCGGTTTCGCGTCACGGGTGCTGGACGCCGCCGAGGCGACGCCCGCCGATCTGGCCCGCACCGAACGGCTGCTGGTGATCGCCGCCACCTGGGGCGAGGGCGAGGCGCCGGCGCGCGCGACCGGGTTCCTGGCCGCATTGCTGGCCGACGACGCGCCGCGCATGGAAAAGGTGAACTTTGCCGTGCTGGCGCTGGGCGACCGCGCCTACGCGCAGTTCTGCGCGATTGGGCACGCGATCGACGAGCGCCTGGCTGCCTTAGGGGGCCGCCGCGCCGCGCCGCTGCTGGAATGCGACCTCGATTACGATGCGCCGGCTGCCGCATGGCTTGCCACCACCCTGCCGGAACTGCGCGGCGCCGAGGCCGAACCGAGCCCGAGCGTGATCCACGTCGACTTCGGCGCCGAGGCCCGCGAGTACAGCAAGTCCAACCCGTTCCAGGCCGAGATCACCGACCTGGTGAACCTGAACTCCAGCCGCTCGTTGAAGCAGACCTTCCATGTCGAGCTGTCGTTGACCGGGTCCGGGCTGACCTACCAGCCCGGCGACGCCATCGGCATCGCTCCGGAGAACGACCCGGCGGCCGTCGAGGCGGTGCTGGAGGTTGCCGGGCAGGCCGGGAACACCGAACTGCACGCCGCCCTGCTTACGCGCCACGACGTGAACACGCTGTCCGCATACCTGGTCCGCAGCCTGGCCGAGCTGACCAAGGACCCGGCCATCGTCGGCCTCGCGAGCGACAAGGAACGGCTGGAGGCCTTTTTGCCGGGCCGCCAGGTGGTCGACCTGCTGACCGCGTTCCCGAACCGGCTTACGCCCGAACAACTGCAGGGCTTGCTGCGCCCATTGCCGCCGCGGCTGTATTCTGTCGCCTCCAGCCAGGCGATGGTCGGCGAGGAGGCGCACCTGCTGGTCAGCGCCGTGCGCTACCACGCGCATGGGCGGGACCGCGCCGGGGTCGCCTCCACCCATATTGGCGACCGCCGCCGCGCGGGCGACCACCTCGGCATCCACGTCAAGGCGAACCCGCATTTCCGGCTTCCGGCCGACCCGGCCACGCCGGTCATCATGATCGGACCCGGCACCGGGGTCGCGCCGTTCCGCGCCTTCATGCAGGAGCGCGACGCCGCCGGGCTGAGCGGCAAAAGCTGGCTGTTCTTCGGCGACCAACGCTACACGCACGACTTCCTGTATCAACTCGAATGGCAGGACATGCTGGAGCGCGGCGTGCTGGGCCGGCTCGATGTGGCGTTCTCCCGCGACCAGGACGCCAAGAGCTATGTGCAGCACCGCATGTGGGATCAGCGCCGCGGCCTGCACGCCTGGATCGAGGACGGGGCGCGCGTCTATGTCTGCGGCGACCAGGTCCGCATGGCGCGCGATGTCCACACGACGCTGCGCGACATCATCGTCGAAGGGGCCGCCATCGCGCCCGAGGCGGCGGAGGAGCGCCTTGCCGACATGAAGCAGCAGGGCCGCTACCTGCTCGACGTCTACTAGGGAACATCGATCATGCCCGACACCATCGTCGCGCCGCCCCCGTCGAAGAACGAGGGCATCAAGGCCCGCAGCCAGGCGTTGCGCGGCACCATTGCCGACGGTCTTGGCCGCGTCGTCACCGGCGCGCTGGCCGACGAC
Source organism: Acetobacteraceae bacterium (assembly GCA_965277495.1). Classification (GTDB taxonomy): domain Bacteria; phylum Pseudomonadota; class Alphaproteobacteria; order Acetobacterales; family Acetobacteraceae; genus CAHJXG01. The sequence goes on from OZ255824.1 coordinate 1,742,369, forward strand.
GACACCCAGCTCACGAAATTCCACGGCATCTACCAGCAGGACGACCGCGACCTGCGGGCCGAGCGCGGGCGCAAGCGCATGGAGCCGGCGATCAGCTTCATGGCCCGGCTGCGCATCCCGGGCGGACGGGTCAGCCCGACGCAGTGGCTGCAACTGAACGAGATCGCGCGGGAGCGGGCCAACGGCACCATCCGGCTCACCACCCGGCAGACCGTGCAGTTCCACGGCATCATCAAGGGCAACCTCGCGCCGGCGATCTCGGCGATGAACGACGCGCTGCTCGACACCATCGCGGCCTGCGGCGACGTGAACCGCAACGTCATCTGCACGTCGAACCCGCACGCCAGCCCGGCCCATGCCGAGGCGCTGGCGCTCGCCAAGAAGCTGAGCGACGACCTGTTGCCGAAAAGCCGCGCGTGGCACGAGATTTGGCTTGGGGAAGAGCGCGTCGCCGGCGGCGAGCCGGAGTTCGAGCCGCTGTATGGCGCCACGTATTTGCCGCGCAAGTTCAAGATCGCCGTCGCGGTGCCGCCGCAGAACGATGTCGACGTGTTCGCGCATGACCTGGGCCTGATCGCCATCGAGCGGGACGGCGCGGTGATCGGCTACGACGTTTCGGTTGGCGGCGGCATGGGCATGACGCATGGCGAGACCGACACCTTCCCGCGCACCGGCGACGTGATCGGCTTCTGCACGCCGGACCAGGCGGTCGCGGTGGCGGACGCGGTCATCCGGGTGCAACGCGACAACGGCGACCGCAGCGTCCGCAAGCACGCCCGGCTGAAATACACCATCGAGCGCATGGGCGTGGATGCCTTCCGGGCCGAGGTCGAGCAGCATCTCGGGTATAAGCTGGCGCCGGCGCACGGGGCAGCGTTCACCGGCACCGGGGACCGCCCGGGCTGGTCGCAGTCGCCGGATGGGACATGGCAGTATGGCTTGTTCATCGAGAACGGCCGGGTGCACGACGTGGGCGGCCTTCGGCTGATGTCGGGCCTGCGCGCCATCGCCAACGTGCACCGCGGCGAGTTCGTGATGACGGCGAACCAGAACCTCATCATCGCCGGCGTCGCGCCGGAGGAAAAGGCGGGGATCGAGGCTCTGCTGCGGCAACACGGGCTGAGCGACAGCGTATCGGCGCTGCGCCAGGCGTCGATGGCCTGCGTGGCGCTGCCGACCTGCGGCCTGGCGCTGGCCGAGAGCGAGCGGTATTTGCCCAGCCTGATTACCGAGCTCGACGCGATTATGGATGCTGCCGGGCTGCGCGACCAGCCGATCGTGCTGCGCATGACCGGCTGCCCGAACGGCTGCGCGCGGCCCTATTTGGCGGAGATCGCCTTGGTGGGGCGTGGACCCGGACGCTACAACCTGTATTTCGGCGCAGCGCCGGACGGCACGCGGCTGAACAAGCTGTATCGCCGCGATGTCGACGAGACCGGCATCCTTCAGGCGCTCACGCCGCTGCTGCAGGAGTATGCGGACCGGCGCACCGAGGGCGAGCGCTTCGGCGACTGGGTGATACGCGCCGGGCACATCGAGGCGACGACGGCCGGCAACCGGTTCCATTTGGACCTTGCGGAGGCGCTATGATGAGCGAGTGCGACAATCCACTGGTCGGCGAGGAGTGGACGCTGCCCGCGCGCTGGGTCACGGCGCTGGTGACGGCGGCGATCGTCCTGTTCCTATCGGGCGGCTATATCTTCCGCACCGGCAGCGACCAGGCCAGCACGAGGCCGATGCCGGAGAACGCGGCGATGCACATGAAGGCGGCGCGGAACGCCGAGCCGATCTCGGTCGCCACCACGGCGCGCTGAGCGGCATCGAGGCCGTCGAGCACGCCCGGACCGCGCTCGATAAGCTGGGCGAACAGCGCGGCCGTCTGCGGGTCCGTGGCGGTCAGTACGGCGAACAGCACCGCGCCCACCAGTGCCGTGCCCAGCGCCGCGCCGATGGACCGGGAGAACTGCACCGATGCCGACGCGGCGCCCAGGTTCTTCGGTCCCGCCACCATCTGCACCGTGGTCTGCACGACCGGCATCGTGGTGCCGAGCGAGATCGACAGCACCAGGAACACCGCCGGCAGCCATGCGGTCGGCAGCAACCCGGCGCCAAGCGCCAGGAACATCAGGCATCCAGTGACGGAAATCAGGCCGAACGACGGGAAGACCGCAGTCCTCCCGGTGCGGGTGATCATGCGCCCGGTGAGCAGCGAACCGACCGCGATGCCGGCGGTGAGCGGCAACAGCAGCAGCCCCACCCGGCCCGGCGCCGCGCCGCGCACGACCTGAAGGTAGATCGGCATGAAGGTGACGCACGAGACGATGGTGGCACCCACGCACGCGCCCATCGCATCCGCGCGCCAGATCGCCGGCATGCGCAGCAGCGCGACGGGGATCAGCGGCAGGTTGGTCCGCCGCTCCTGGCGCAGCAGCAGCCATAAGCAGGTTATCGCCAGCGCCACCAGCGCGGCCACGGTGGGGATCGCGGCATAGGAGATTTGCTGCCCACGCTCCAGCGCCAGCAGCAGCGCCACGACGAAGCCCGCGAACAGCCCAAGCCCCAGCCAGTCGAAACGGAACCGCGTCCATTGCGGCGTTCGGTTCGGCAACCGCAGCGCCAGCACGGCGGCCAGCGCCCCCAGCGGCAGGTTGATCAGGAACACCGAGTGCCAGCCGAAATGCTGGGTCAGCCAGCCGCCGGCGACGGGGCCGAAGGTGGACGACACCATGAAGATGGAGGCGAGGTAGCCCTGGTAGCGGCCACGCTCCCGCGGCGGCACGCTCTCGCCCACCAGGGCCTGCGACAAGGTCATCAGCCCGCCGCCGCCGAAGCCTTGCAGCACGCGCGCGGCCGTCAGCCACAGCAGCGTGGGCGCGGTTGCGCAGCCCAGCGAGGCGATGACGAAGATGGCGATGGCAAGAAACAGCAGCCGCTTGCGCCCGAACGCGTCGCCGAGCCGGCCATACACCGGGGCGGCGATGGTGGTGGCCATGAGGTAGGAGACGACGATCCACGACACGCGCTCGACCTCGCCGAGCGAGCCGGCGATGGCGGGGAGCGCGGTCGCGACGATGGTCTGGTCCACCGCCGCCAGGAACATCGGCAGGCAGATGGACGGGAACACACGCATGAACAGGCCGCGGGTGGATTGGCCCTCGGTCGGGTCGACGGGCAGCGTGTCGGGTGATGCCATTCAGGGCGGGGCGTCGCGGCCCATGGCGAGGAACTTCTCGCGCCGGCGCGCCTGCAGCGTGGCGGCGTCGAGCGCCAGCAGCGGGGTCAGCGCCTCCTGCACCGCCGCGCCCACGCTGGCAATCGCCTCGTCCGGCATGCGGTGGGCGCCGCCGATCGGCTCCGGCACGATGGCATCGATGATCCGCAAGCCTTGCAGGTCGACCGCCGTCAGCTTCAACGCCTCCGCCGCGGCCGACGCCTGCGCCGCGTCCCGCCACAAGATGCTGGCGCAGCCTTCGGGCGAGATGACTGAATAGACCGAGTGCTCCAGCATCAGCACGCGGTCCCCGGTCGCCAACGCGATGGCGCCGCCGGAACCGCCCTCGCCGATGATGGTGGCGACGATTGGGATCGGGGCGAGCAGGCACGCTTCGATGGAGCGCGCGATGGCTTCGGCCTGGCCGCGTGCCTCGGCGTCGATGCCGGGGAACGCGCCGGCGGTGTCGACGAAGGTCAGCAGCGGCAAGCCGAAGCGTCCGGCGAGTTCGATCAGCCGGCGGGCCTTGCGGTAGCCCTCGGGCCGGGCCATGCCGAAATGGTGGGCGACGCGGGACTCGGTGTCGGACCCGCGTTCCGTGCCCAGCACGACGACGGACCGCCCGTTGAAGCGTCCGAGGCCGCCGACCACCGCGGCGTCGTCGGCAAAGGCCCGGTCGCCGGCCAGCGGGGTGAATTCGGTAATAAGGCCGCGTATGTAGTCCAGCGCGTGCGGGCGCTCCGGATGGCGGGCGACCTGGGTCTTCTGCCAGGGGGTGAGCTTGGCGTAGGTCAGGCGGAGCTGCTTGTCCGCCTTGTCGGTCAGGCGCTCGACCTCCTCCTGGATGTTGATGCCGCCGGGTTCCTGGGCCCGGCGCAGCTCTTCGATCGTGCGTTCGAGCTCGGCAACGGGTTTTTCGAAGTCTAGGAAGTGACGCATCCCCGGGGGCTTACCGCGGAAGCGCTAGTTAGGCCAGGTTCGCAGCACCCTGGCGTTTTTCCGCTAGGGGATGGTGCAATGCCACGATCTGCTGCAGCCGCTCGGCCAGCACGTGAGTGTAGATCTGCGTCGTGGCGATGTCGGCGTGGCCCAGCAGGGTCTGCAGGCTGCGCAGGTCTGCGCCGTGGGCCAGCATGTGGCTGGCGAAGCTGTGCCGCAGCACATGCGGGCTGACGCGCGCAGGGTCGAGTCCGGCCGCCAGCGCTGCCTGCTTCAGCAGCAGGGCAAAGCCCTGGCGGGTCATGGCGTGGCGTGGATCGCGGCCCGGGAACAGCCACTTGCCGTCGGTGGCGGCGTTCAACTCGGCCGCAGCTGCCTTCGCGCGATCGGACAGCAGCACCATGCGCTCCCGCCCGCCCTTGCCGCGCACGATCAGCATCTCGGAGGCGCCGGCCAGCGCAGCGCGCGGCAGGCCCAGCAGCTCCGACACGCGCAGCCCGGTGGAATAGAGGATTTCGAGCGCCGCGCGCCCGATCAGGCCGGTGACGCCGGGGCGGGCAGCGGCGGCGGCCAGCAGCGCGTCGATCTCGGCCTCGGCCAAGTGCTTCGGCAGGGTCGCGGGCAGGCGCGGCGCATCCAGCAGCATGGTCGGGTCGTCCGTCCGCGCCCCGTTTTGCAGCAGGAACCGGTAGAACCCGCGCAGGCAGGACAGCCGCCGCGCCGCGGTCCGGGCAGCGACGGCGCCATGCAGCGACTGCATGTAGCCCTGCAGGGTGGCCTCGCTCGCAGCCCCGGCGCGCTCCCCCTGGACCGCGGCATAGGCGGCGAACGCTTCGAGGTCGGCGCGGTAGGCCGCCAGGGTGTTGCGCGCAGCACCGCGTTCGGCCGCGAGCATCTCCAGGAACGCCTCGATATTGCGGTCCATGGCCGGCGCTAGCGCGGCGGGAAGCGGTCGTTCGGCAGCACGTGCTGCACCTGTTCGGTGCGTGGCTGCGGCGGGAACGCCCCGAGCATGAGGCCGCCCACCACGATCAGCAGCAGCAGGGCGGCGATGGCGATCAGTAGAACTCGGCTCATGACCTCACCCTAAGCAGGCCACCTTGGCCGCGACGTTGCTCCTTGTGCTAGTCTGCGGCGCTATGACGCGCAACATCGCGCTCGGCCGGGCCGGGCTAAAAGACGTTTCGGGGGCCGTATCAGAGCTTCCGGCGGGGCTGGCGGGCCGCAGCATCGTGCTGGTCGGCCTGATGGGCGCCGGCAAGACCAGCATCGGACGCCGAGTCGCGGCGCGGCTGGGCCTGCCGTTCCGCGACGCCGACAGCGAGATCGAACTCGCCGCCGGGTGCAGCATCCCCGAGCTGTTCCGCCGTTATGGCGAGGGCGACTTCCGCGGCGGCGAGCGGCGGGTGATACGCCGGCTGCTGGCCAACGATCCGCTGGTGCTGGCGACCGGCGGCGGCGCGTTCATGGACACCGAAACGCGCGCCGCCATCCGGGCCGAGGGCGTGTCGGTCTGGCTGCGCTGCAAGCTGCCGACCTTGGTGCGCCGTGTCGCCACCCGGCACAACCGCCCCCTCCTGCACGGCGGCGACCCGGCCGAGATCCTGGGCCGGCTGATGCAGCAGCGGCATCCCGTGTATGCCGAGTCCGATATTATCGTCGACTGCGGCGACGAGACGCCGGACTATACCACGGGCAAGGTGCTGCAGGCGCTGCACGACTGGCGTCCGCCGCGACGGCTGGCGGTGGCGCTCAGTTCCGCCGCGTATGACGTCGTGGTCGGCGATGGACTGCTGGGCCGCGCCGGGGCGCTGCTGGCGCCGGTCATTCCGCAAAAGCGCGCGGTGGTGGTGACGGACGCGAATGTGGCGGCGCTGCATTTGCCGGCGCTGATGGACGGCCTGGCGCAGACCGGCATCACGGCGCAGCAGATCGTCGTGCCGCCCGGCGAGGCGTCGAAAAGCATGGCGAGCTACGCCCGCGTGGTCGACGGCCTGCTGGACGCGGGCGTGGAGCGGCGCACGACGGTGATCGCTTTGGGCGGCGGCGTGGTGGGCGACCTCGCGGGGTTTGCCGCTGCGACGACCTTGCGGGGCCTGCCCTTTGTGCAGGTGCCGACGACTTTGCTCGCCCAGGTCGACAGCAGCGTCGGCGGCAAGACCGGGATCAACACGGCGCATGGGAAGAATTTGGTCGGCGCGTTCCATCAGCCGCGGCTCGTGCTGGCCGACACCGGCACGCTGGGCACGCTGAATGGCCGCGAGCTGCGGGCGGGGTATGCGGAGGTGGTGAAGGCCGGGCTGATCGGCGACGCGGCGTTCTTCGATTGGTGCGAGGAGCATGGCGCGGCGCTGACCGCGGGCGACCGCGAAATTCAGGCGGAGGCGATCCTGCGCGCCTGCGCCTTCAAGGCCGCCGTGGTCGGGGATGACGAGCGCGAGGAGCGTCCGGCGGATGGGCGTGCGTTGTTGAATTTGGGGCATACGTTTGGCCATGCGCTGGAGGCTGAGGTCGGCTATGGCGGCGCGCTGCTGCATGGGGAGGCGGTGGCGGTGGGTTTGGGGCTGGCGTTCCGGCTGTCGGCGCAGTTGGGGCTGTGCGCGCCGGGCGACGCGACGCGGGTGGCGGAGCATTTGCACGCGGTGGGCTTGCCGAGCGAGCCCGGCATGCTGAACCGGCGTTTTTCGGCTTCGCGGCTGATTGCGAACATGCGGCGGGATAAGAAGATGAGGGACGGGGCGCTGCATTTCGTGCTGGCGCGCGGGATTGGGCAGGCGTTTACGAGTGCGGACGTGCCGGCGGCGGCGGTGGTGGAGTTGCTTCGGGCGGAGGGATGTGAGGCGTGAGGCTGGGCGGCTTTACCGCAGGCGGTCTGGGATGTCGTCGGTGTCGAAGAATACGCCGGCGATGATTGGGCCGTCGGGGTCATAGGCGATCCAGTATCGGCCGCGTTTGAGCCATATGAGGCCGAATGCCGCGAGTTCTGGATACGGGCGTGGCGCCGACATGCCGCGCTCGGGCGCGTTTAGGATGACGAGGCTGGCTTCCGCGAGCGGGTAACCGAGGTTTCGGAGCGCCTGCGGGCGGTGTGTGTCGACGTAGAACCGTTCGAAGGCATCGAGTTGAGCGCTCGCCTCTGGTGTAAGCGCGAGCACTATCCGGCGGTCTGCTTGACCCCATCAGGCGACGTGCCATGCGCAGCTTCAAGACGGTCTGCCGTAGCGCGCAGGCGGTCGAGAATGGGCAGGAGCGGAACTGTTTGCCCGGCCGCGATCTGAGCTTTGCTGCGCGCGAGACTCTCAAGCCACTCGTCGGGTGCGGCAGCGTGATCTTTGGGATTGGACATTGCGTGAGCATAGGCGCTTGACGAGCCGATTTCCAGCGCCTGCTTTGGCCGGAACCTGGATGACTGCGCGCCAGCTATAATCGCCACCTTGCCCGCATTGGCACGCAAATTTCCGTAATTACCAGCCTTCTGTCAGCCGGATCGCGCAAGGCAAGTCCTGATCCATAAGCGACATTCGCACCGGACCTCTGCGCCAGAAACAATGTGCAGGATCAGAAGCGCAGCGTGAATACGGAGTTCTTGGTATTTGCACCGACTGGCCATTTCCAAGTGCGTGGCGCGGGCCGCGGCTGCCTGAACACTCTGCTGGCACCAATAAATAACAGTCCCTTGCCTCCAATCAACACCAGAATATGTCACCATAGCAACGTTATGGGAGCTTGGTGCAGATGCGTAGGCTACTTTATGCCTTGGGACTGATCTTCGCCGTGATCATCATAGCCGTGACAGGGTTTGTGGGTTTTGCGGCCTATCGAGGCTCGGCGCTCGACGTGGAGAGCAAGGCTTATGTTGATCAAGTGGTTGTCGCTGTCGGCAAAGGGTGGGATCAGACTGAAATACTCAGGCGGGCCTCTCCTGATCTCCTTAAACACGTATCGAGCGAGCAGATTGCTGCGTCGGTTCAGCAACTAGCAAAACTTGGCAACCTCGTTCACTACGACGGTGCGAAGGGGCAGGCGACAATATTATTTTCGACTCGAGATGGCTCGACCGTGCGCGCGCACTACGAAGCAAGCGCAACATTCAAGAATGGGCCGACCCGTTTTCGGATCGACCTTTCCAAGCATGGCGAACAATGGATGATTGACGGATTCTTTTACGACGTTAACCCGATTACTATGGCGCCTGTGACCAAGCCCATCTGACTCCCCGGAGATGATGAAATGCCGCCGTCAGACGAGCAACGCAGCGATGTGATGATTTCGGTTTTCCAAGGCTGAAATCATCCAAAGTTGAATCAGGCGAGCCCGCAGCAGTCTCCCATGCGACCTGTCAGAGTCAATCCGCGGTAGAATCGGGTTGCTTGTGGCATGCGCCCATTTTCAGTGAGCGTCAGATTTACGCTCCGAGCAGGAGCATCGCAGCCGCCGTAAGCGCCTTACCACCCAAAGGGTTTAGCCCATCTTATTCAGGGCATGGCTGGGAGTCGGCGGCGGGTGTCGCGTAAGCTGCTGATCGTGTTTATGGATTGGGTGTCGAAGCCATCCATTCACCCGATCACGCCGAGCCACACCCGCCATGTCCGACGATACGGCCGCGCCGTTCCTGTTTCCAGCCGTGGGCCGCAAGAAAGTCATCGCTGACTTCGATGGCGGACGCCTCACCTCCGATGGCGGCGTGATGCTGTTGGCCGCTGCCGAGCGCCGTTTGGGGATCGCTGATCGGCTGGCAGAGCTAATTGCTGATCCGCGCAACCCATTGTTCGTGACGCACAGCATCGCCGATATCTTGCGCGCCCGCATGCTCGCCATCGCTTGCGGCTACGAGGATGCCGACGACCTCGACCATCTCCGCACCGATCCCGGCTTCAAGCTCGCCTGCGGACGCTTGCCCGACAGCGGCCGCGACCTGTGCTCGCAGCCGACCGTATCGCGGTGGGAGAACGCGCCGACCCTGCGCGAGGTGGTGCGGCTGAGCTACACCATGGTCGACATCTATTGCGCCAGCTATGCCAGGCCACCCAAGGCGGTGGTGCTGGACATTGATGACACGGTCGACGTCGTGCACGGCCATCAGCAGCTTGCTTTGTTCAACGCGCACCACGACGAACGCTGCTTCATGCCCATCCACGTCTACGATATCGCCAGCTCGCGGCCGGTCGCCATCCTGCTGAGGCCCGGCAAGACGCCGTCCGGACACGAGGTTCGCTGCCACGTCCGCCGCCTGGTGCGCCGCATCCGCAGCCATTGGCCCACCACGCGCCTGACGATCCGCGGCGATGGCCATTACGGTCGTCCCGAGGTGATGGCGTGGTGCGAAGCCAACGCCGTCGACTACATCTTCGGCCTGCCGGGCAATGCCGTGCTGAGCCGCTTGCTCGACGAGGCCGCCGACGATGTCCGGGTCCGGCGCGCCGAGGAACAGCTGCCCGTGCTGCGCCGCTATGCCGAGGTCCGCTACGGCGCCAAGTCGTGGGGCTGCAAACGCCGGGTCTCAGCCAGGATCGAGGCCACGACGCTGGGTCTCGACATACGTTGCGTGGTGACCAACCTGCGCGCCGGCAGCGCCGAATGGCTCTATGACACCCTATACTGCGCGCGCGGCCAGGCCGAAAACCTGATCAAGCTGCACAAGAGCCAACTCGCCTCCGACCGCACCAGTTGCCGGTCCGCCCTGGCCAACCAGGTCCGCCTGGTGCTGCATACCGCCGCCTACTGGCTGATGCTGACGGTGCGCGATGCCATTCCCAAACCCCAACCGCTCGCCACAGCCGAGTTCGCCACCTTGCGCATGCGGCTGATCAAGATCGCCGGGCGCATCACCGAGACCGCCACCCAGATCCGCGTCGCGTTCGCCGCCGCTTGCCCGGAAGCCGAGCTGTTCCGCGGCGTCGCACGCAGCCTCCAACTCGCCGGGCCATAAACGCCGGGGCCGTCGCCCCCGGAACCGCCCCGTCTCGCCAACCCCAACGCCCAGCACCTCTGGACTGAAATCGCGATGAAACAGGCGTATCGTCGAACCGTGTCCACCGCTCAGCTTGTGGAATAAACCTTAGCACGCTGAATAGGATGGGTTAGCACCCGCACACCCCCCAAGCACCGCCCCATCCGCCGGCTTCCCGCAGCGTGAAAACCCTCCCCATTCGGCACCCTCCTAATGCAGGCAAGTTGTAGAACACTCACGTTCTACACATGATATGCACGGCTTTCGTTCAAGACTCCTTCGCGCACCCCTGGCACGCTCCCACGAAATCCGAACCGGGAAACGCCCATGCTCAAATCCCTCCTACTCGCTCTCACCCTCATGGCCGCAGTGCCCGCCCGGGCCGAGTCGCCGCCCACGGCGCCCACCGATCCCCTCCCCCGCGCCCGGCCCGAGGACGCCGGCATGTCGCCCGAGCGCCTCGCCCGCATCGGCGAAGTCCTGCGCGCCGACATCGACGCCGGCAAGCTGCCGGGCGCCGTCATCGCCGTCGCCCGCGATGGCAAGCTGGTGATGTTCCAGGCCTATGGCTTCCGCGACCAGGCCGCCGGCACGCCCATGACCACCGACACGATCTTCAACATCGCATCCATGACCAAGCCGATGACGGTCGTCGCCGCGCTCAATCTCGAAGAACATGGCAAGCTGCTGATCGACGATCCCGTCGCCAAGTACCTGCCCGCCTTTCGCGACATGAAGGTCGCCACGCTGGACCCGTCCGGCGCCGCCATCACCGGCACGGTGCCCGCCGCCCGTCCGATCACCATCCGCGACCTGATGACCCACACCTCCGGCCTCATCTATGGCGGACGCGGCGCGACGGCGGTCCACAAGCTCTATCCCGCCGGCAGCGCCGCCGCCGCTGAACAACTGACCGGCCCCGAGTTCCTCGCCAAGCTCGCCAGCCTGCCGCTGTTGAACCAGCCCGGCGCGGTCTGGGACTACGGCTTCGGCCTGGACGTGACGGGCCTGATCGTCGAAGCGCTGACGGAACAGAGCCTCGGCGCCAACCTCGACGCAATTCTGTTCAAGCCGCTCGGCATGGCCGACACGGGCTTCGTCATCCCAGCCGCCAACGTCGCCCGCTACGCCCGCACCTTGCCAACCGACCCGGAGACCGGGCAGCCGCAAACCGTCGGGCCGAACGCCCTGCAACCCACGAACTTCGAGTGCGGCGGCGGCTGCGCCGTGTCGACCGCCGGTGACTACATGCGGTTCGCCACCATGCTGCTGAACCACGGCGAGTATAACGGCGCCCGCATCCTGGGCCGCAAAACCGTCGAGTACATGACCGCGAACCAACTGGGGCCGCAGGTCCGCAACCTGATCGGCAACGCCGACCCGACGCGGGCCGATTTTGGCTTCGGCCTCGGCCTCGCGGTCCGCATCACGCCGGGGATCGTCCACTCATTGGGCTCGGTCGGCGAGTTCTCCTGGCCCGGCGCCAGCGGCACCAACTGGTGGGTCGACCCGCACGAACGCCTGGCCGTCGTGTTCATGGCCCACACCCCCGGCCCGGCGCGCTGGCACTACCGCGAGCTGATCAGCGCCCTCGTCTATCAGGCCATCATTGACTGAACAGGCTCAGCACCGCCAACGCGAACGAACCCGGCGCCTCCTGCGGCAGATTGTGCCCGACGCCCGGCACGAGCTGGCGCACATAAGCACCCGTGAAATGCCGGGCGGCCTGCTCCGACTCGCGTGCGGGCCCGACGCCGTCGTCCTCGCCGTGCAGCACCACCGTCGGCACGCTGATGGCTGGCTGCTGCGCCAGGCGCTGCTCGATCGGCTCCAGCGCCGGGTCGCCGGGCGCGTAGCCGAAGCGATGACGGTAGGACTGCACCGTCACGTCAACGAAATCCGGGTTGTCGAACGACGGCGCCGTCCGCTCGAACGTCGCATCGTCGAACGCCCAGCTCGGCGACCACAGCCGCCATAACAGCCGGCATAACGCCCGGCGGTTGGCCGTGAGCCCGGCCCGACCGCGCTCCCCATGGAAGTAGTACTGATACCAATTCCGACGCTCCTGCTCGGGATCGGCGGGCACCACGGAACGCGCAATGTCCTGAATGTTGTAGCCGCCCACCGAAACCAGGCCCCGCACCCGCTCCGGCCACAACGCCGCCACGACGCAGGCGGCGCGCCCGCCCCAGTCATATCCGGCGAGCACCGCGGATGGCAGCGCCAACGCGTCCATCAACGCCAGTGCGTCGGCCCCCAGCGCCGCCTGCTCGCCGGACCGCGGCGTCGCATCCGACAGGAACTGCGTCGGCCCGAAGCCGCGCAGATAGGGCGCGATCACCCGGTGCCCGGCCTGCGCCAACGTGGGAACCACGCCGTCGAAGGCACGGACGTCATAGGGCCATCCATGCAGCAGCAACACCGGCGGGCCGTCGGGCGGCCCCGACTCTTCATAGGCGATCTGCAGGGTAGGAGTGGCGATCATCTTCATCATGGCCACGACAACAAGCCAGGGCATAAAATGTTTCATTCCCAGCGCGCCTGACCAATCTTCCAGCCTGGAAGGCAGCGCCATCATTGCTCGCAAACGCCTAATCTGAATGCACGTGCCTATTTTTTAAGCGACAGACCGGTCAGTGCATCCCGCAAAACTCATGAACCCCGCTATGGCACGTGTATTGCTGACCCAGGCTCATCAACGGGAACGCTGCATTGAACAATAGCCGCATGACTTGCCGCTGCGGCGGCACGCACCTGAGCTGCGACGGCGCCGAGGCGCTCGGCGCCGCAGCGGTGCGCGTGGCAGCCGAACGCGCTGCTTTCGGCGGCGAGACCGGACGCCGCCGGGTCATTCGGGCGCTGGGCGCCGGCGTGGTGGCCGCGGCCATGGACCAGGCGTTCCCGATCCTCCGCGCCCAGGACGCCATGGCCCAGGCGGTTGCACAGCCGGGGGCCGCGCCGGAGAAGAAGGGCCTTAAGGTCGGCTTCATCGGCATCACCTGCGCCACGCCGATCATCATGGCGGCGCCGATGGGCTTCTATGCCCGCAACGGCCTGGACGTGGAGGTCGTGCGCACCGCCGGATGGGCCGTCATCCGCGATAAATCGTTCAACGGCGAATACGACGCGGCGCATATGCTGAGCCCGATGCCGCTGGCGATCTCGATGGGCGTCGGATCGAACCCGATCCCCTGGAGCGTGGCGGCGATCGAGAACATCAACGGCCAGGCCATCACCCTGGCGAACAAGCATAAGGAACGCCGCGACCCGAAGGACTGGAAGGGCTTCAAGCTCGGCATCCCGTTTGACTATTCGATGCATGCGTATTTGCTGCGCTACTACTTGGCCGAGGCCGGGCTCGACCCCGACCGTGACGTGCAGCTCCGCGTTATTGCGCCGCCGGAGATGGTGGCGAACCTGCGGGCGGAGAACATCGACGGCTTCCTCGGCCCGGACCCGTTCAACCAGCGCGCGGTCTACGACGGCGTCGGCTTCATCCATGTGCTCACGCGCGAGCTGTGGGACGGGCATCCCTGCTGCGCCTTCGCCGTGCCGCGCAAGCTGGTGACGGAGGCGCCGAACACCTACCAGGCGCTGCTGCGGTCGGTGATCGAGGCGACGGCGCACGCCAACAAGGCGGAGAACCGCAAGGAGATCGCGGGCGTGATCGCCGGGCAGAACTACCTGAACCAGCCGGTGACGGTGGTGGAGCAGGCACTGACCGGCACCTATGCCGACGGGCTTGGCGGGGTGAAGCGGGTGCCGGACCGGGTGAGCTTCGAGCCGTTCCCCTATCAGAGCATGGCGCTGTGGATCATGACGCAGATGAAGCGCTGGGGTCAGGTCAAGGGCGACGTGCAATGGCGCGACGTGGCGGAGCAGGTCTATCTCGCGGCCGGCGCCGGGGCCAAGATGCGCGAGCTCGGCCTGACGGTGCCCGCCAGCGCCTATAAATCGCACACCATCATGGGCAAGACGTTCGACCCGGACGATCCCGACGGCTATGTCGCGAGCTTCCCGATCCGGCGGAGCTGATGGCGCTGCGCATCCGCTCCATGCTGCTGCTGCTGGCGATCCTGGTCGTCTCGCTGGGCGCGTGGCAGATCGCGGCGACGCCCGGCGCCGCCATTGGCCCGGCGCTCGACCCCGAATACGCCAAGCTGCTCGGCGCCGCCGCACAACAGGGCCAGCAGACGCCGATGCCGCGCCCGTCCGACATCGCGGCGCGTGCCTGGCACCACCTGCGCGACCCGTTCTACATTCATGGCGCCAACGACCAGGGCCTCGGCATCCAGCTCGGCTGGTCGCTGCTGCGGGTGCTGACCGGCTTCGGCCTGGCGGCGCTGGTCGCGATCCCGCTCGGCTTCATGATCGGCATGAGCACGGTGCTGCACGGCGCGCTCGACCCGATCATCCAGGTGCTGCGGCCCGTGAGCCCGCTCGCCTGGATGCCGCTCGCGCTGTATACCATCCGGGACAGCGGCACCTCCGCGATCTTCGTCATCTTCATCTGCGCCATCTGGCCGATGCTGCTGAACACCTCGTTCGGCGTCGCCTCGGTTCGGCGCGAGTGGCTGAACGTGGCACGCACGCTGGAAGCCGGGCCGTGGCGCACCGCATTCACCGTCATCCTGCCCGCCGCCGCCCCCACCATCATGACCGGCGCGCGCATCAGCATCGGCATCGCCTGGCTGGTGATCGTCGCGGCCGAGATGCTCGTGGGCGGCACCGGCATCGGCTACTTCGTCTGGAACCAGTGGAACAACCTCGCCATCGCCGACATCGTGGTGGCGATCCTGGTGATCGGGGTGGTCGGCATGGCGCTGGACCAGTTGCTCGGGCGCGCCGCACGCGCCGTTGCGTGGCGGGAATAGGGCCTTGCCGCGCGCCTGGCTGAGCGTCGAGGGCATTTCCCGCCGCTATGACGGACGCCCGGTGTTCCGCGACGTCTGGTTCGGCGTCGAGCGTGGCGAGTTCGTGGCGCTGATCGGCCATTCCGGCTGCGGCAAGACGACGATCCTGAACATCCTGGCCGGGCTGGAGGCGCCGGACGGCGGCGTGATGGTGATGGACGGGCGCGAAATCTCCGGCCCGGCGCTCGACCGCGCCGTCATCTTCCAGTCGCATGCGCTGCTGCCCTGGCTGACGGCGCTGGGCAACGTCGCCTTCGCCGTCCGCAGCCGGCACCGGGATTGGCCGCGCGCCAAGGTGCAGGACCACGCCCGCCGCGTGCTGGACCTGGTGGGCCTGTCCGATGCGGCGCTGCGCAAGCCGGCGGAACTGTCGGGCGGCATGAAGCAGCGCGTCGGCATCGCCCGCGCCTTGGCGATCGAGCCGTCATTGCTGCTGATGGACGAGCCGTTCAGCGCGCTCGACGCCCTCACCCGCGGGACGCTGCAGGACGAGGTGCTGCGCCTGGTTTCTGACGCCGGGCAGACCGCGTTCATGATCACGCACGACGTCGACGAGGCGATCCTGCTGGCCGACCGCATCCTGTTGATGACCAACGGACCCGATGCGCGGGTGGCGGAGGTGGTGGTCAACACCCTGCCTCGCCCGCGCGACCGGCAGACCATCCACCGCACGCCGGGCCACTATGCGATGCGCAACCACATCGTCGATTTCCTGGTCACGCGCTCCCGCACCCTGGCCGGCGCGCGGCCCGACGGATGGGACGGACGGCATGTGCCGGAGGTGCGGCCCGCCGCTTCTATAACCAAGGAGACGATCAATTGAACGACGCCAAGACCGCCCTGGGCTTGAAGATCCGCGGCATCAAGAAGCAGAAGGGCTGGACCTGGGCCGAGGTCGCGGGAAAGCTCGGCCACGCCCCGGTGTGGGTCTGCGCGGCCTGTTTGGGCCAGATGAGCATGACGCCGGAAACCGCGGAGAAAGCCGCCGTGCTGTTCGGCCTGTCCGAGGAGGAGACGGCGTTGCTGGCCGAGGCGCCGTATCGCGGATCATTGCCGACGGCGGTGCCGACCGATCCGCTGATCTACCGGTTTTATGAGTTGATCCAGGTCTATGGCACGACGTGGAAGGACATGATCCACGAGGAGTTCGGCGACGGCATCATGAGCGCGATCGACTTCGACATGACGCTCGAGCGCCAGCCGGACCAGAAGGGCGACCGGGTGAAGATGACGATGTCGGGCAAGTTCCTGCCGTATAAGCGGTATTGAAGGCGGCGCCAGTCCTGGCGCGATGAGACCCCGAGACGGCAGCGCTGCATTATCCTGTTCTTAATGACAATATGCGACGGTGGTGCTCTCACTCATCGAGTTGAAGCGCACCATGCACATTTCGTTTCTGCACCGCCTTCGGACTGTGCTGCGTCGGCCAGGCGGACCCGGCCGCCTGGCCTCGTTCGGCTTGCTCGCTGTGCTGGTGGTCCTTCCCGGTTTTGCGATGTGGGGCGCGACATCGGTGTATCGGACGGGTATCGCCGTCAGGCACGCCACAGAGTTGAGCGACGCCTTCGAGGCAGCGCGCTATCACGTAGGAGCGGAGGAGTCGCTCGAACGCAAATACCGCCTGGAGCCTGGCGAAGAGGTGCGAGGCAATCACCGCTCGGCAGCGATCGCCATGGTTGCCGCCTTGCAGCGGGCTCGCACGCTCGGCATGCCCGGCGACCGCCTGTTGGTCGATGACGTGCTAGCCCGGCATGAACAGTACCTCCAGGGAATTAGCCGCATGTTCGCGGCAGTCGATGCCGGCGACGTAGAAACCACCAACGCCATAGACAAGGGCGAGACAGATCCGGTCTTTGACCGGGTCGAGACCCAGGTCGATGCAGCGGCTGAACGACATCGGATCGATGCCGCCGAGCACTTGGCTGCCCTCGCCGCCGTCCAGCGGAGCGTGCTGATCGCCACGCCGGCCGTCTTCGCCCTCAGTGTGGGTCTGGTGGCCTTCTTCTGGAGGGTGCTGCGCGCCTCGCAGCGCCGGGCGGAAGAGGCCGTCCGGCGCGAGGGGTCCGCCACCCGCTCCAGCGAGCGGCGTTTCCGCGGCCTCGTGCAGAACGCATCGGACTTGATCCTGATCTGCGCGGCGCCGGGCACCATCACCTATCAAAGCCCCGCTGCAGAGACTGCCTGGGGCTTTCCGGACGCTGCGCTGATTGGCGAGGCGGTCATGGCACTGACCTACTCTGACGATCAACCGGCGTTGCGGGAACTCTGGGACCAGCTACGGCAAGCCTCGCCGTCGGCCATCGAAGGCGCGACCAGGACGACCGAGCTGCGGCTGCGCGATGGCGCCGGCGCCTGGCGTCATGCCGAGCTGATCGCGACCAACCTGCTGCATGATGCGGCCGTGCAGGGCATCGTCGTGACGGTGCGTGACACCAACGAGCGCAAAGCCTTCGAACAGCAGTTGACGCAACAGGCGTTCTTCGATGCGCTGACCGGCCTGCCCAACCGCGTATTGCTGCTGGACCGCCTCAAGCAAGCGCTGGTCCGCGCGGGCCGGCGCAAGGATGCCGTCGGGCTGTTGTTCATCGACGTGGACAATTTCAAGCTGATCAACGACAGCCTCGGCCACCACGTCGGCGACAAGCTGCTGAAGGAGGCGGCGGCACGCCTGCAAAGCTGCGTCCGCGCCCAGGACACTGTCGCCCGCCTGAGCGGGGACGAGTTCGTGGTGGTGCTCGAGCTGTTGGCCGGGGAGGACGACGCCCTGCCGGTTGCGAAGGCCATCGCGCATCAGTTCAGCCGGCCGTTCAAGCTCGAGGAGCGCGAGCTCATCATCACCTCCAGCATCGGGATCGCCCTGAGCGACGCCGGCCAGGAGAACGCCGACAGCCTCATGCGCAACGCCGATCTGGCGATGTACCGCGCCAAGAGCGACGGGCGGGCACGCTACGTGCTGTTTGATCCGAGCATGCACACTGACACGCTCGCCCGGCTTGAGCTGGAAGGCGACCTGCGCCGCGCGCTCGAGCATGGCGAGCTGCGGGTTCACTACCAGCCGATCATGACGATGGACACAGGCAAGCTGAGCGAGGTCGAGGCACTGGTCCGCTGGCAGCACCCCACGCGCGGCTTGGTGGCGCCCGCCGACTTCATCCCGCTGGCCGAAGAGACAGGGCTGATCATCCCGCTCGGCCAATGGGTGCTCGAAGAGGCCTGCCGCCAGGTTGCAGCCTGGCACAAGCAATTCCCTTCCGAGCCGCCGCTCACGCTCAGCGTCAACCTCTCGCCACGCCAGTTCCAAAAGCCGTTCCTGGTTGCCGACATAGCCGCAGCCTTGCACGAGTCCGGCTTGCCCGCCCGCTGCCTCAAGCTGGAGATTACCGAGGGTGTCCTCATGCGCGACGTCGAGGCCACCATCCGTACTCTCTGGGAGCTGAAGAACCTTGGCCTGCAGATTGCCATCGACGATTTCGGCACCGGTTACTCGTCGCTGGCGTACCTCAAGCGGCTGCCGCTCGACGTGCTCAAGATAGACCGTTCGTTCGTCAGCGGCATCGGTCAGAATCAGGAGGACACCGCCATCGTGCGTGCGATCATGGCGCTGGCCAGCGCGCTGAACCTGAAGGTCACCGGCGAAGGCATCGAGACGGTCGAGCAGGCTGCCTTGCTGGGCGAATGGGGATGTGATCGCGGCCAAGGCTACCTGTTCAGCAAGCCGATAGACAATCAAGCGACAAGCGCATTGCTGCAGGTGGCGGCGGAGGATGATTTTCGCTTCGGCTTTGAGCGTCGCAGGACCAGTGATACCGCTGGACTATCGATGGAGGAACTTCATCGCGCCAGATCCGCGATCCACTCACCCGCCATTGGCAGCCCAGTCGAAACGCCGTGACCTGGACCGGCTCCGTAAACGGAGCGCACCCATTCAGCGGCGGTTATGCCCGTGCAACGCCACCAGCAACAGCGTTCCGAGCGCTGCGATCTCGAACACTCCAATCGGCGTCTTGTGCGTGGCGGTGTGGGCGAGCACCGACTGCACGGCGGTTTGCGGCGTGACGGTCGGGGCTGCGGCGGCCGGTTGCTCGGTGCGCGCCGCAAAGGCCTCGGCACTGCCGTGATGGCTGGCCCAGACCTTGGTGAACTCAGCGCCGAGCAGGAAGATCAACGACGAGTAATAGACCCATAGCAGCACAACCACCAGCGCGCCGGCCGCGCCGTAGCTGCTCGCCACCGAGCTGCTGCCAATATACAGCCCGATCAGCGTCTTGCCGGCCGTAAACAGCAGCGCGGTCGCCAGCGCACCGACAATCACGTCTTTCCAAACCAACTGGCGGTCCGGCAGGATCTTGTAAATCGCCGCGAACAGGGCCGCCACCATCAGGAACGATACTATGAAGTTGATGATCTGCAGGATGGTGCCAATTTCCGGGACGAAGCTGTTCAAATAAGTGCCCAACGCTGCAAGCGCGGCGCCGACCACCAGTGAAACCAGCAGCAAAAATCCCAACGCGGCCACGAGGCCGAGGCCGGCAGCGCGCGCCTTCAAGATGCCGGTCAACCCAGTTGCCCCCTCCGCCTTCCAGATGGCGTTCAACGCCGATTGCATCTCGCTCAATACGCCGGTCGCAGTGATCAGCAGGGTCACGATGCCGATGGCGGTCGCCCAGACGCCGCTCGACTTGTTGCCGGCGCTGGCGATCATGCTCTGCACCGCCTCCGCCCCCTGGTTGCCCATCAGGCCGCGCAACTGCCCCACCATGGCGCCCCGCGCCGCGTCCTCGCCAAACACCAAGCCGGCAATGGCGACGCAGATGACCAGGATTGGCGCGATCGAAAAAGTCGTGAAATACGCAATCGACGCACCACGGCTCAATACATTGTCGTCGATGAAATCGTTTACGGTTTCCTTGGCTATCGTCCAAATGCTGCCCAACATTTCCTACCGTCCATCAGGGTGCCACGCCCCGCCGCCTGCTGCGTCAGAGCTTGCTGCGTCGCCGGACGCTATACCCGGAGATGCTCGGGAATGGACAGGCCAAGCCGGGTCGGCACGTCCCAAATCTCGCGCACCGCGCGCACCGGACGGAACCCGGCCCGCAAATAGCCCGGCAGCGCCCGCGGATGGTCGGCCGTGCAGGTGTTCACCGTCATCGACCGCGCGCCGCAGCGGAACGCCGTGTCGACCGCCGCCCGCAGCAGCGGAGTGCCAAGCCCAACGCCGATCGCAGCCGGCATCAGGCCAAAATAGCTGAGATTCACCACTGGGCTCTGCCGATAATCCAGCTCGAAGAACCCCGCCGGCTCGCCGCCGCGATACAGCACGGTGACGTGCAC
Source organism: Acetobacteraceae bacterium (assembly GCA_965277495.1). Classification (GTDB taxonomy): domain Bacteria; phylum Pseudomonadota; class Alphaproteobacteria; order Acetobacterales; family Acetobacteraceae; genus CAHJXG01. The sequence continues at coordinate 1,762,716 of OZ255824.1, forward strand.
CGCCGGGTCGCGCAACAGGGCCTCGATCGCCGAATCCGGCAGCGACCGCCGCAGCCACCAAAGGTAGGGTCCGCCAACCGTATCATACAAATACCGGTAGAACGGCACCGTGGGGGCCTGCAGCGTCATGAGCGGCGTGGTGTCCGGCAGCGGCCGCGGCGGATCGGTCGGACGCTCATCCATGCGGAGAAAGGTGACTTTGACGGCAACTCGGCTGGTCGGCTGCACGGCTCAAGCTCCGTTAATCGTCCAGGAAGCTCCGTAGCTTACGGCTGCGGCTCGGATGCTTCAACTTGCGCAGCGCCTTCGCCTCGATCTGACGGATGCGCTCGCGGGTCACGTTGAACTGCTGCCCGACCTCCTCCAGCGTGTGGTCGGTGTTCATGCCGATGCCGAACCGCATGCGCAGCACGCGCTCCTCGCGCGGCGTCAGGCTGCTCAGCACCCGGGTCGTCGCCTCGCGCAGGTTGGCCTGGATGGCGGCGTCGAGCGGGATCACCGCCGCCTTGTCCTCGATGAAGTCGCCAAGGTGGCTGTCCTCCTCGTCGCCGATCGGCGTCTCCAGGCTGATCGGCTCCTTGGCGATCTTCAGCACCTTGCGGACTTTTTCCAGCGGCATGCCCAGCTTTTCCGCCAGTTCCTCCGGCGCCGGCTCGCGTCCGATCTCGTGCAGCATCTGCCGGCTGGTGCGGACCAGCTTGTTGATCGTCTCGATCATGTGCACGGGAATGCGGATCGTGCGCGCCTGGTCGGCGATGCTGCGGGTGATCGCCTGGCGAATCCACCAGGTCGCATAGGTGCTGAACTTGTAGCCGCGGCGATACTCGAACTTGTCCACCGCTTTCATCAGGCCGATGTTGCCTTCCTGAATCAAATCAAGGAATTGCAGCCCGCGGTTAGTGTATTTCTTGGCAATCGAAATCACCAGGCGCAGGTTGGCCTCGATCATTTCCTTCTTCGCGCGCGCGCTGTCGCGCTCGCCGCGGCTCACCGTCGCATACACCCGGCGGAATTCGGCGATCGGCAGCCCGGCCTCCGACGCCACCACGCCGATCTTGGCCCGCACCTCCTGGATGCCGTCGATGTGCCGGGTGACGAACGCCTTCCACGATTTGCCGGGCAACTGGTTCACGCGCTCGAGCCAATTGGGGTCCAGCTCGTGGCCGCGATACTCGCGCAGGAACTCGTCCCGCCCAACCTTCGCCGCCTCCGCCATGCGCAGCAGTTGGCCCTCCAGGCCGTTCAGCCGCTGGCTGATCTGCTTGAGCTGGACCACCAGCTCCTCGATCCGGTTGTTGTGCAGCCGAACCTGCTCGACCTTGCCGACGACCTCTTCGCGCTGTTTCTCGTAGGTGCGCTCGGTCCGGACGTTCATCTCCTCGCCCGCCGTGATGGTCTCCAAGCGGCGCGCCTGCACCTTGTGCAGCTTCTTATAAAGCTCCTCGATCTCCTCGAAATTGGCGAGCACGTCGGGTTTCAGCTTCTCCTCAAGCGCCGAAAGCGACATGCCGGGACCCTCGCCCTCGCCGTCGTCATCCAGTTCCTCCGCCGGTTCGAACGTCTCGGCGACGGCGTCGGCAGGCTCGCCGGCGGCCTCCTTGGGGCCGCCCTGGGTCGCTTCCAGGTCGATGATGTCGCGCAACAGCATGCGCCCGGCCTTTAGGCTCTCGTGCCAAGTGATGATGGCGCGGAAGGTCAGCGGGCTTTCGCACAAGCCGCCGATCATCATGTCGCGCCCGGCCTCGATGCGCTTGGCAATGGCGATCTCGCCCTCGCGGGACAGCAGCTCGACGCTGCCCATCTCACGCAAGTACATGCGGACCGGGTCGTCGGTGCGGCCGAGGTTGGCCTCGTCGACATTCCCGGTCGGCTCGTCGCTCTCCTTTTCCTCCTCGCCTTCGGCCTTCTCGACCTTCGCGGCTGGGGCCTCCGGATCCTCGTTGTCCTCGCTCTCGACGACCTGGATGCCCATTTCGCTGAGCATCGCCATCACGTCCTCGATCTGCTCCGAGCTGTTATGCTCGGACGGAAGGACGGCATTCAGCTCGTCGAAGGTGATGTAGCCACGCTCTTTGCCCTTGGCGATCAGGCGCTTGACGGCGACAGCGTTCGTATCGAGCAGCGTGGTGTCGCCGTCATGGTCGGCGGGCGCTGCATCGGCAGTCACGGCTTGCTTCGTCGCCATTGCTCAGGGCACTCCAATAATGCGTGCCGCACGGCGTCCCGGGCGGCACATCAAGGTTCAATCTCCGCGCCCTGGTCGGGCACGGCTAGCGCGTCCCGAGCGGCGCAGAGCGCAATCAAGCGGCGCTGAGCCGCCTCGTCCGGCCGATCGATGAAGGCCCGGCTCGCCGCCGCGACCTCGTCTTCAAGGCGCGACCGGTGCATCAGGCCAAAAATATGCCACCACCCGGCCTCCGCCTCCGCAGGCATGGCATTGGCGTGGGCGCAGGCCGGCAACGGATAGGGCGTCGACGACAAAGCTTGGGCCGCCTCCTCCACCGCACCAGATGCGTTCAATTGGGACAGCAAGGTCGTAGAATCAAGCACATCCCGTTCGGATAGATGCAACAATGTGTCCCGCAGCCGCGACATGGCGGGCGACAGCTCAACCGCCGCGAACGCCTCCTCGGTGTCGCGCAGCAGGTCCGGATGGCGCAGCAGGATCGCAACGAGGCAACGGCCACGCTCGGCTTGCGTCGTATCGAGGGTCACGGGCGCGCGCGCCGGCCGGGCCGCCGATGCCGCCGCTTTGCCGGATCGCTTACGGCTCGCGTAGAAGCGGTCGAGCAGCGCACTGCGGTATTCGGCCGCCAGCGAACGGTCGGCGATGCGCCCGGCCGCCGCAACCAGCCGCGCCCGCAGCGCTGCCCGCTGCTCCGGCGTTTCGCCGCCACCCTGTTCACGGACGAAATGATACAGCGCCTCGGATAACGGCCGCGCCGCGTCGATCACCGCCTGGAACGCCGCCGGCCCCTGTTTTTGGATCAGCGTGTCCGGATCGTCGCCGCCGGGCAGCGCGGCCATCCGCAGCGTGCGCTCGGGCGTCAGCAGCGGCAGGCATAGCTCGGCCGCCCGGGCGGCGGCGCGGGCGCCTGCCGCGTCGCCGTCGAAGCACAGCACCGGATCGGGCGCGAGCCGCCACAGCTCCTCCAACTGCTCCTCGGTCAACGCGGTGCCGAGCGGCGCCACGGCCCCGGTGAACCCGGCCTGATGCAGCGCGATCACGTCCATGTAGCCCTCGGCCACCACCAGGGCCTGCCTGGTCTCTTGGCCCGCCCGCAGCCCGGCCCGCGCCAGGTCGATCGCATACAGGTTGCGCTTCTTGGAGAAGACCGGGCTTTCCGGGCCATTGATATATTTCGGTTTCGCGTCCCCCAAGGTGCGTCCGCCGAAGCTCACCAGCCGTCCGCGGCGGTCGCGGATCGGGAACGTCACCCGGTTCCAATACAGCTCGCGCGCCGGGCCGTCCTCCGCCTCGCGCAGCAGCCCGGCTTCCAGCATCCGGCTCGGCTCGACCCCGCCACGCGCCAGTTCGGCCACGAGCGAACCACGGCCGTCGCCGCTCCAGCCCAGGCCGAATTGCGCGATGGTCGCGGGCGACAGGCCACGGCGGCGCAAATAGTCGAGCGCCGCCGCCCCTTCCGCCTCGTGCAGGCGCCGGGCAAAGCTGGCCTGCGCCAGGTCGAGCACGCCGTGCAGGTCCAGGCGCTGCCGCTCCGCCTCGGCCGCGCGCGGCGACGGCTTCGGCACCTCAAGCCCGGCCTCGCCCGCCAGCCGCTCCACCGCTTCCGGGAACGACGCGCCCTCGCTCTGCATGACGAAGCTGATGGCGTCGCCGTGCACGCCGCAGCCGAAACAGTGGAAATGGTCGTCATAAACGTGGAAGCTTGGCGACTTCTCGCCGTGGAAAGGGCAGCATCCCTTCCAGTTGCGCCCGGATTTGGACAGCTTGACCCGGCGGCCAACCAACGCCGACAGCGGCGTGCGCGCCCGCAGTTCGTCCAGGAATGCCGGCGGCAGCGGCATCAGGCGGACAGGCGCGCCCGCACCAACGGCCCGGCGCGGCCCATATCCAACGCCGCGCCATGCGTCGCCTTCAATGCCGCCATCACCCGGCCCATGTCCTTGACGCTCGCGGCACCAGTGGCCTCGACCGCCTCCTCCACGGCAGCGGTCAGGTCCGCTTCACTCATTTGCTGCGGCAGGAAGCCCTCGATGACGGCGATCTCGGCCTCTTCCTTCGCCGCAAGCTCCGGCCGGTTGCCGCGCTGATACAGCTCGACCGACTCGCGCCGCGACTTCACCATGCCGCGCAGCATCGACAGCACGTCGTCATCGGGAATCGCCGTAACGCCCTTTGGCCGGGCTGCGATATCCATGTCCTTCAAGCGAGCCAGGATCATGCGCAGGGTCGACGTGCGCGGCGCATTCCCCGCCCGCATCGACGCCTTCAACCCCTCCGTGAACTCATCCCGAATGCCCATTGCGTCGCGCAGCCCCCAGTTTGCCGCGCTTATATACGGTTGATTGGGTCCGAGGAAAAGTTTTCCAACCTGATGCGGCATGGTTGCAATGGGAATTTTCTTCCCATATCGTCCGGTCATGCTCGACATCGATGCGATCATTGAACGCCTGGGCGGGCCGGAAGCCGCCGCCCGCCTGACCGGCGTCGGCACCGAAGCGATCCGCAAATGGCGTCAGTCCCGCGCGGTCCCAAGCAAGCATTGGGCCGCGGTGATCGCCACGACCGGACTGCCGCTCTCTGCCCTATCGGGCGCATCAAACCAGGAAGCTGCCATGCCCGAGTCCGAAACTCCCGCCGGCGCCACGGCGGCGCTCGTGCTTGCGGACGGCACGGTGTTCTGGGGCCGCGGCTTCGGCGCCCATAGCATCGGCCGCGTCGGCGAGGTCTGCTTCAACACCGGCATGAGCGGCTACCAGGAAACGCTGACCGATCCGTCCTACGCCGGGCAGATCATCACCTTCACCTTTCCGCATATCGGCAACACCGGCGTGAACCCCGAGGACCTGGAGGCGACGACCATCGCCGCCCTGGGCCTGGTCGTGCAGCAGGACGTGACCGAACCGAGCAACTGGCGCTCCACCCAGCCGCTGGATGCCTGGCTGCGCTCCTGCGGCGTGCCCGGCATCGCCGGGGTCGACACCCGCGCGCTCACCATCCGCATCCGCGACACCGGCGCCCCCAGCGGCGTGATCGCCTACCCGGCCGATGGCCGCATCGACGTTGCCGCGTTGCAGGCCCAGGCGCAGGCTTGGCCAGGGCTCGACGGCATGGACCTCGCCAAACAGGTAAGCTGCACCCAGACCTACACTTGGGACGAGGGCACCTGGGCCTGGCCCGATCGCCACGCCAAGCCGCCGCACCGGCATCACGTCGTGGCCGTCGATTATGGCGCCAAGCGCAACATCCTGCGCAGCCTGGTCGCCGCCGGCTGCCGGGTGACGGTCGTACCGGCGACGGCGACCGCCGAGGACATCCTGCGCCACGAGCCCAATGGCGTTTTCTTGTCCAATGGTCCCGGCGATCCCGCTGCGACTGGGGTTTATGCCGTCCCGGCGATCCAGGGCGTGCTGGACCGCGGCGTCCCGCTGTTCGGCATCTGTTTAGGCCATCAATTGCTGGCCTTGGCCCTAGGCGGCCGAACCTACAAGCTTGACCGCGGCCATCGCGGAGTGAACCAGCCGGTGAAGGATTTGGCGACCGGCCGGGTCGAGATCACTGCGCAGAACCACGGCTTCGCGGTCGAGGACAGCAGCCTGCCCCCGGGCGTGCGCATCACCCACGTGAGCCTGTTCGACGGCAGCAACGAGGGCATCGCCTGCGACGGCCGCCGGGCGTTCAGCGTGCAGTATCACCCCGAGGCCAGCCCCGGCCCGACCGACAGCCAGCACCTCTTTCGCCGCTTCGTTTCGATGATGGACGGCAATTAGGTGAAGCTTACCTATTTATACGCTATTTTGTGTATAATCAGGTAATATTCCTATACATGGACCCGATCCGCAATCCTTATGTGCCCGGCGCTGGAACGCCGCCGCCCGAACTGACCGGGCGCAACCTGCTGCTCGACCGCGCCCGGATCTCGCTCGCGCGCACGAAGCTGGGCCGGTTCTCAAAAAGCTTCATTGCCGTTGGATTACGTGGCGTGGGCAAGACCGTGCTGCTGTCCCGGATCAAGGAACTAGCGAAGGAACTCGATTATCGCACCTGCGCGATCGAAGCGCACGACCAAAAGCCGTTGGCCGACCTGCTTGTGCCGCATCTTCGGCGAACGCTGCTTGAGCTGGACCGGCTCGGCGCATTGGATGAGCGGGTCAAGCGGGGCTTGCGGGTGCTCAAAAGCTTCATGTCGGCGCTGACGGTCAAGCTGGGCGACGCGGAGTTGCGCCTGGACATCGACGGCGAAACCGGATCGGCCGACAGCGGCGACATTGAGGCCGATCTGCCGGACCTGCTTGTCGCCATCGGCCGCGCAGCTGCCTCCCGTAAAACCGCGGTCGCACTGTTGATCGACGAAATCCAGTATCTCTCGGAAAGGGACATGAGCGCCCTGATCATGAGCCTGCACCAGGTCGCCCAGGAGCAATTGCCGATCGTCATGATCGGCGCCGGGCTGCCCCAGGTGGTCGGGCTGACCGGGCGTTCGAAGTCCTACGCCGAGCGCCTGTTCGACTTTCCGCGGGTCAATGCGCTGGATCCGCCGGACGCGAAGCTGGCGCTGACGGAGCCGGCGCGGCAGGAGCGGGTCGCGTTCTCAGAGGAGGCTCTCGACCGCATCGTGGCCCTGACCAAAGGCTACCCCTACTTTGTCCAGGAATGGGGCTACCATGCATGGAACTACGCCAGCCATAGCCCGATCACCGCCGGCGACGTCGATGGCGCCAGCCCGGCGGCGCTTCGGGCGCTGGATGAAAGCTTCTTCCGGGTCCGGCTTGACCGGCTGACGCCACGCGAGCGGGACTATCTGCGGGCGATGGCGGAGCTGGGCGGCGGCCCGCACCGCTCCGGCGATGTCGCCGCATTGCTCGGCATCTCGGTCACCACCGCCGGGCCGCTGCGCGCGGGTTTGATCAACAAGGGCATGATCTACAGCCCGGCCCATGGCGACACCGCATTCACCGTGCCGCTGTTCGACGAGTTCATGTGCCGCACCATCCCCGACCCGCCGGCCCGCGCCCGCCGGGCCGCAACCCGCGAGTAAACATGCCCAAACGCACCGACATCAAATCCATCCTGATCATCGGCGCCGGACCGATCGTCATCGGCCAGGCCTGCGAGTTCGACTACTCCGGCGCACAGGCCTGCAAGGCGCTGCGGGCGGAGGGGTATCGCGTGATCCTGGTCAACTCGAACCCGGCCACCATCATGACCGACCCGGGCCTGGCAGACGCGACGTATATCGAGCCGATCACCCCCGATATCGTCGAGAAGATCATCATCCGCGAGCGGCCGGATGCCTTGCTGCCCACCATGGGCGGGCAGACCGCGCTCAACACCGCCATGAAGCTGTTCGCCAACGGCGCGCTGGCGCGGCACGGCGTCGAGCTGATCGGCGCCAAGGCGGACGTCATCGACCGCGCCGAGGACCGGCTGAAGTTCCGCGACGCCATGAGCGAGATCGGCCTTGAAAGCCCGCGCAGCGCCATCGCCCACAGCATGGCCGAGGCCCGCGCCGCGCTAGCCACGACTGGCCTGCCCGCCGTCATCCGCCCGAGCTTCACCCTGGCCGGCACCGGCGGCGGCATCGCCTACAACCGCGAGGAGTTCGAGCAGATCGTCGCCAGCGGCCTCGACGCCAGCCCGACCGACGAGGTGCTGATCGAGGAAAGCGTGCTCGGCTGGAAGGAATACGAGATGGAGGTCGTGCGCGACAGCGCCGACAACTGCATCATCGTCTGCGCCATCGAAAACGTCGACCCGATGGGCATCCACACCGGCGACAGCGTGACCGTCGCCCCGGCGCTGACGCTCACCGACAAAGAATACCAGATGATGCGCGACGCCAGCATCGCCTGCCTGCGCAAGATCGGCGTCGATACCGGCGGCTCCAACGTGCAGTTCGCGGTCAACCCCGCGGACGGGCGCCTGGTCGTCATCGAGATGAACCCGCGGGTATCCCGCTCCTCGGCGCTGGCGTCGAAGGCGACCGGCTTCCCCATCGCCAAGATCGCGGCCAAGCTCGCGGTTGGCTACACGCTGGACGAATTGGCCAACGATATCACGTCCGTCGTCGTCGACGGCAAACGCGTCGGGTCGACGCCCGCAAGCTTCGAGCCGACGATTGACTACGTCGTCATCAAGATCCCCCGGTTCACGTTTGAAAAGTTCCCCGGCACCCCGGCTTTGCTGACCACCAGCATGAAGTCGGTCGGCGAGGCCATGGCGATCGGCCGCAGCTTCGCCGAGGCGCTGCAGAAGGGCCTGCGCAGCATGGAGACGGGGTATAACGGCCTTGATCCGGTCGAGCCGCCGGGCGACGGCGGGCACGATGCCTTCCGCGCCGCCCTGTCGACGCCGCGTCCGGACCGGCTGCTGATGGCGGCCCAGGCGTTGCGGGCGGGGCTGTCGGTCGAGGACGTGCATGACGCCTGCAAGTTCGATCCCTGGTTCCTGCGGCAACTCGAACGCATTGTGCACGCGGAGCGCGACGTGGCCGATGCCGGCCTGCCCACGGACGCCACGACGATGCGCCGGCTCAAGGCGATGGGCTTCTCCGACATCCGGCTCGCCGAGCTGACCGGAGGCACGCCGGACGCCGTGTTCGCCGCCCGCGCGCGGCTCGGCGTGCATCCCGTCTATAAACGCATCGACACCTGCGCCGCCGAGTTCGCCTCCGCCACGCCCTACATGTATTCCACTTATGAAGGCGGCTTCGGCGCGCCATCCTGCGAGAGCGCACCGACCGGCCGGCAGAAAATCATCATCCTCGGCGGCGGGCCGAACCGCATCGGCCAGGGCATCGAGTTCGACTATTGCTGCGTCCACGCCGCCTACGCGCTGCGCGACGCCGGGTTCGAGACCATTATGGTCAACTGCAACCCGGAGACCGTCAGCACCGACTACGACACCTCCGACCGGCTGTATTTCGAGCCGCTGACCGCCGAGGAGGTCATCGCCCTGGTCCGCAAGGAGCAGGAGAACGGCGATGTGCTGGGCTGCATCGTGCAATATGGCGGGCAGACGCCGCTGAAACTGTCGCAGGCGCTGTCGGCCGCTGGGATCCCCATCCTCGGCACCAGCGCCGATGCGATCGACATCGCCGAGGACCGCGAGCGCTTCCAGGTGCTGTTGCAGAAGCTCGGCCTGCGCCAGCCGGAGAACGGCACCGCACGGTCCGCCATCGAGGCCGAGGCCATCGCCGACCGCGTCGGCTACCCCGTCGTCATCCGGCCCAGCTACGTGCTGGGCGGACGCGCCATGGAGATCGTGCATGAGCGCGCTGGCCTGCACCGCTACATGCGGGAAGCCGTGCGCGTCTCCGGCGACAGCCCTGTGCTGATCGACCACTACCTCAACGACGCCATCGAGGTCGACGTCGACTGCATCTCGGACGGCGAGACGGTCTATGTCGCGGGGGTCATGGAACACATCGAGGAGGCCGGCATCCACTCCGGCGACAGCGCCTGCTCATTGCCGCCCTACTCGCTGTCGCCCAGCACCGTCACGGAATTGAAGCTGCAAACCGAGGAGATGGCGCGGGCGCTCGGCGTGGTCGGCCTCATGAACGTGCAGTACGCGATCAAGGACGGGGTGATCTTCGTGCTGGAGGTGAACCCGCGCGCCTCCCGCACCGTGCCGTTCGTGGCCAAGGCGACCGGCGTGCCGGTGGCGAAGATCGGCGCCCGGGTGATGGCCGGCGCGCGGCTGAGTGAATTCCGCCTCGACGACCAGGCCATCGCGCCGCACGTCGCGGTCAAGGAGGCGGTGTTCCCGTTCGCACGCTTCATCGGCGTCGACACCATCCTCGGCCCGGAAATGAAATCGACCGGCGAGGTCATGGGCCTCGACGCCAGCTTCGAGCGCGCCTTCGCCAAGTCGCAGTTGGGCGCCGGGGTCAAGCTGCCGGACGCCGGCACGGTGCTGCTGTCGGTGCGCGAAAGCGACAAGGTCGGCCTGGTGCCCATGGCCCGGCGCCTGACCGACATGGGGTTCGCCATCATGGCCACCCGCGGCACCGCCGCCCGCATCCGCGACGCCGGGCTGCCGGTAAGGGTGGTGAACAAGGTTTTGGAGGGCCGTCCGCATTGCGTGGATGCGATCCGGTCCGGCGAGGTCCAGTTGGTCATCAACACGGCCGGGTCGGCGCAATCGGTGACGGACAGCTTCGACATCCGCCGCAGCGCCCTGTTGCATGGCGTGCCGCACTATACCACCATCGCCGGGGCCCGGGCGGCGGTGCACGCGATTGCGGCGCTGAAAGCCGGGACGCTTGAAGTCGCACCGCTACAGTCATACTTTCGCGGATCGTTTTAGGGCGGTTGAGATCGCTCCAACTTAGAACATTACGGGACGGCGCATTTTGCAAAAGTTTCCAATGACCGGACCAGGGCTGCAGCGGCTCGAAGAAGAACTACGCCACCTGAAATCGGTGGAGCGTCCGTCGATCATCCGCGCCATCGCCGAGGCGCGCAGCCACGGCGACCTGAGCGAGAACGCCGAATACCATGCGGCGCGCGAACGGCAGTCGTTCATCGAGGGCCGGGTGATCGAGCTGGAAGAGATCGTCTCGGCGGCCGAGGTGATCGACCCCAGCAGCCTGTCCGGCGACCATGTTAAATTCGGCGCGCACGTGAAGCTGGTGGACGAGGAAACCGACAAGGAAGCGACCTACCAGATCGTCGGCGTGCATGAGGCCGACATCAAGCACGCGCGGCTGAGCATCTCGTCGCCGCTGGCCAAGGCATTGATTGGCAAGAAGATCGGCGATACCATTTCGGTGCCGGCGCCGGGCGGTGATCGCACGTATGAGATCCTGGCCGTGAACTTCATCTAAGGAGGGTTATGCCGTGATTGGCCTCGCAGACGTCGAGGCCGCGGCAGGCCGCATCGCCGGACGCATCCTACGCACCCCGGCCCTGCCCTCCGATGCCGTCAGCCGCGCGACCGGGGCACGGGTGACGCTCAAGCTCGAGAACCTGCAGGCCATCGGATCGTTCAAGGAGCGTGGCGCGGCGAACCGGCTGGCGTTGCTGACCGAGGCCGAGCGCCGGGCCGGCGTCGTCGCCATGTCCGCCGGCAACCATGCGCAGGCCGTCGCGCGCCATGCCTCGCTGCTCGGCATCCGTGCCGTCATCGTCATGCCTGTCTTCACGCCGTCCACCAAGGTGACGCGCACCCGCGCCTGGGGCGCCGAGGTCGTGCTGCATGGCGAGAACCTGATCGGCGCCGCCGCCCACGCCCGCATGCTGGCCGAGCGCGACGGCCTCGTCTTCGTGCATCCCTACGACGACCCGGCGGTCATGGCCGGCCAGGGAACGCTGGCGCTCGAATTCCTGCAGGACGCCCCGGACCTCGACGTTTTGGTGATCCCGGTCGGCGGCGGCGGCATGATTTCCGGCTGCGCCGTCGCCGCCTGCACGATGCGGCCCGGCATCGAGGTCATCGGCGTGCAGGTCGCCGCCTATGCCTCGCTCAGCCAGACCCTGGCCGGCGAGACCGTGCGGACCGGCGGCAGCACGATCGCCGAGGGCATCGCCGTGCACACGATCGGCGCCCACTGCCTCGAAGTCATCCGCGCCCACGTGTCGGACGTGCTGGTGGTGCCGGAGCGGGTAGTCGAGGACGCCATCGCATTGCTGGCGGAGGGCGCGAAGCAGGTCGCCGAGGGCGCCGGGGCGGCCGGGGTCGCGGCGTTGCTGGCGCATCCGGCCCGGTTCGCCGGTCGGCGGGTGGGCATCCCGGTGTGCGGCGGCAACATCGACGGACGCATCCTGGCCAACGTGCTGCTGCGCGGGTTGCTGCGGGACGGGCGGCTGCTGCGGCTCACGATGGACATCCCGGACCGGCCCGGCGTGCTGGCCGACATCGCCGGGCGCATCGGCGGCATCGGCGGCAACATCATCGAGGTGGTGCACCAGCGCCTGTTCGACGCGCCCAGCGTGCAGGCGGCGGAGCTGGAGCTGATGGTCGAGGCGCGCGACCCGGCCCACGCCGACGCGATCGTGCAGTCATTGGCCGGCAGCTACGTGGTGCGGCGGACGTAGCGGGGCCGCGCCGCGCGTGGTATGGCGCGGCGCATGCCGCACAGCCCATTCCTGACCGAAGCCGCCGCGCGCGGGTTCATCCACCAGTGCACCGACGAGGCCGCGCTCGACGCCGCGCTGAACGCCGGCCCGGTCGGCGGCTACATCGGGTTCGACTGCACCGCCGATAGCCTGCATGTCGGCAACCTCGTGCAGATCATGCTGCTGCGGCTGATGCAGCGCCACGGCCACCGCCCGGTCGTGCTGATGGGCGGCGGCACCACGCGCATCGGCGACCCGTCCGGCAAGGACGAGGCGCGGCAAATGCTGACGGAGGCGCAGATCGCCGCCAACATGGCCGGCATCCGCGGCTGCATTGCTCCGTTCGTGCGGTTCGGCGATGGCCCGGCGGATGCGGTCATGCTGAACAACGCCGAGTGGCTGGATGCGCTGAGCTACATCGGCCTGCTGCGCGACGTCGGCAGCCACTTCACCATCGGGCGCATGCTGACCTTCGACAGCGTGCGGCTGCGGCTGGAACGCGAACAGCCGCTGACGTTCCTCGAATTCAACTACATGATTTTACAGAGCTACGACTTCCGCGAGCTGCATCGGCGCCAGGGCGTGTTGATGCAGATGGGCGGGTCGGACCAATGGGGCAACATCGTTTCCGGCGTCGAGCTGGTGCGGCGGACCGAGGGGCGGCAGGTGTTCGGGTTGACGACGCCGCTCATTACGACCAGCAGCGGCGCCAAGATGGGCAAGACGGCGCGTGGCGCGGTGTGGCTCGCGGCGGAGCGGCTGGCGCCGTATGACTACTGGCAGTTTTGGCGGAATACCGAGGATGGCGACGTGGGCCGCTTCCTGCGCCTGTTTACGGATGTGCCGCTGGACGAGATTGCCCGGCTGGAGGCGCTGCCCGGGGCGGGAATCAACGAGGCGAAGAAGCTGCTGGCGACCGAAGCGACCGTTTTGGCGCATGGGCGCGAGGCTGCCGAGGCGGCTGCCGAGACCGCTCGGCGCGCTTTCGAGGAGGGCGCCGCCGCTGAGACGCTGCCGACGCACTTCGTCGCGGCCGCGGACCTCACGGCTGGGATCGCCGCCATCCGCCTGTTTGCCGATAGCGGCCTGGCGTTGAGCCTCGGCGAGGCCCGGCGCCTGATCCGCGGGGGCGGCGCGCGGGTGAACGACGTGCCGCTGACCGACGAAGCCGCGGTGGTGAGCGATGCCGATCTGCGGGATGGCGCAGTGAAGCTATCGGCCGGACGGAAACAGCACCGGCTGATCCGGACCAGATAACCGTCATCCGACTGCAGCGATGAAGCGTCGGGCTACTAAGGCTTTGGCTTGCCGTAACGTTCGAGCATTGCGTGCGAGATTTCGGGCGATGAGGGCCAGAGGCCGCGCGGCGCACCAGGTTTGCTTTGATATTTGTCGAGGGCATTCAAGTCCGGCTGCACCGGCGTTTCACCGTCCAGGAAAATCACCCCTACGGCATCGCTTGGCAGCATGGCGATGAAGCTCTCGGCATCCTCGATCATGCGGCGGATGCGGCGGTGCAGGCCGCGCACGTCGATTGGCTGCTCGGTCGCCAAAACCTGAAATTCCTCCCCAGTGAATCGGCTGTGCCGCGTGATCTCGGCCAGCATCTCCTCCGGTGTGGCGCCGATGAATTTGCCGACCGCCGCCGCGACAACAGCCCCAAGCGGCAGGACGGTCTCATGAATGGTTACGAGATCGACGATATCGCGCGGCACCCGGCGATCTGCCGCTGCCGACGCTTTGTTGGTCGCCAGGTCGACGGGATGCAGCACGTAGCCGAACAGTTCGTCCGGCTGGGTCGGAAAAAACCGAAAAGCGGAGTCTGTGACCCATTCGAGCAGCATCTGCTCGCCGCTTTTTTCGATGGTGGCCTCGTGCTTCCCGGTGCGTTGATTGGGCGGCCATGTGACTGTGTAGCCAGCGGCAGCGAGCGCCGCTTCGTCTGCGATGTAGCTGTCTGGACTGCGCTGCGTTGCCAGCAGCCGCAATACGCCCGATTGGAACTTACTGATGGGCACGGCAAAGCTGTTCGATCTGCTCGGCGAGCCGCCGTCCATCCATGCGTCCATGCGTGCGCAATACTTTGGTGATGGCCAAGGCATCCGCCGGGGTCGGCTCATTGACCGGGCGCATGTTCCATAGCGCGCGTGCGCCATGCTCGTCGAAAGCGCGATGATACAAGGCTGCGAAATCATCTGGTTGTGGCGGCTCTGTTCTCATCACGCGCCAAAGTAGCACAGTTTTCCCGTGCGAAATGCTTCGGCCTTAAGCTAGGCACAGCCACCGGCCCTAACCGAAAGGCGCCTTCCGGGAGAAGAATCATTTCAGTTCTTACAGAATGGGGCATGGCTGGGGTAGAAGCCCTCTGGGACCGGGTATCGTTGTTCGTCATCGTGGATGTCCTGTCCTTCTCGACCGCCGTGGATATAGCGGTATCGCGGGGCGCGTCCGTCTACCCCTTCCCTCATGGTGACAACGATGCCGCTCAGGCGGCGGCAGACAAGGTAGGAGCCGTCTTGGCCCAGCCGCGGAGAGCAATGCAGGGGCAACTTAGCCTGTCACCCGTCAGCCTCATGGCCATGCGTCCAGGAATGAAACTTATGCTCCCATCGCCAAATGGTTCGCGGCTTTCGTTCGCTTGCCGTGGCAAGCCAGTGCTGACCGGATGCCTGCGGAATGCTGCTGCGGTCGCGCGGGTGGCGCGCGAAGTGGCTGGGTCCGGCACCGTGGGCGTGATCCCGTCCGGCGAGCGTTGGCCCGACAACAGCCTTCGGCCAGCGATCGAGGACCTGCTTGGCGCAGGCGCCATCGTCTACCATTTGGCGCTGCCCTGCTCACCCGAGGCAAAGGTCGCCCGAGATGCATTTCGCGCCGCGGGCAGGGAACTTGCTTCCATGGTCCGCGCCTCGGTGTCCGGCCGGGAACTGATAACAGGCGGCTTCCCCGATGACGTTGAACTTGCGGTGGAACAGGACGCCAGCACGTCGGCGCCGCTTTTGACCGAAGGTGCCTACCGGGCTGCCTGACCAACGCTTTCCTCTGAAGCCGTCTTGCGTCGTCCGCCGCCAT
Source organism: Acetobacteraceae bacterium (assembly GCA_965277495.1). Taxonomy (GTDB): domain Bacteria; phylum Pseudomonadota; class Alphaproteobacteria; order Acetobacterales; family Acetobacteraceae; genus CAHJXG01. The sequence continues at coordinate 1,778,031 of OZ255824.1, forward strand.
CGTCGCGCGCCCGTCCAGACGCACAAGCCGGAGCCGCTCAGCGCCGCACCACCTGGAGCCCCACCGCCGCGCCCACCATCGTCAGCGTCGGCCCGCCCGTCGACCAACCCGGCGCCTGCGCCACCAGCTCATTCAGCGTGCCGCGCAACACCCGCTGATCGGCCCGACCGCCGCGCTCGATCAACGCCGCCGGGGTGCCGGCATCCAGCCCGGCCGCCAGCAGCCCGTCCCGCAGCGCCGGCAGGCTGTCGAGGCCCATGTAAACCGCCAGCGTCCCACCCCGCGCCAACACGGCGAAATCGAGGTCGAGCGCGCCGTCCACCAAATGCCCAGTCGCCAAGGTCAGCGTCCGCGCCGCGTCCCGATGCGTGAGCGGAATGCCCGCCCCGGCGGCGCAGGCCAGGGCGGCGGTCACGCCGGGCACCACCTCGAACGCCACGCCGGCCGTCGCCAGCGCCTGCGCCTCCTCGCCGCCACGTCCGAACACGAAGGGGTCACCGCCTTTCAGCCGCACGACTTTCCGCCCCTCCTGGCCCAGGCGGACCAGCAATGCGTTGATCTCGTCCTGCGGCATCGAGTGCGCGGCGCGGGACTTGCCTACCGCGATCCGGTCGGCGTCGCGCCGGGCCATATCCAGAACCTCGGTGGTGACGAGCCGGTCATGCACGATCACGTCGGCCTCCCCAAGCAAACGTTGGGCGCGGATCGTTAGCAGGTCCGCGGCACCCGGCCCGGCGCCGACCAAATAGACGATCCCGGCCGGGTCGGCGCCGTCCTCGATCTCGCGCCGCAGCTCCGCGTCGGCGGCGGCGTCATCCCCCGCCAGCACCAGGTCCGCGACCCGGCCGCCCAGCGCCCGTTCCAGCACCCGGCGGCGCTGCGCCACGTCCGGCAGGCGTCGGCGTATCTCCTCCTTATACCGGTCGGCCAGCGCGGCGAGGCGGCCGAACGCGGGCGGCACCATCGCCTCGATCCGCGCGCGCAGCAGGCGGGCCAGCACCGGGGCCGCGCCGCCAGAGGACACCGCGATGCCGATCGGCGCGCGGTCGATGACGCTCGGGGTGATGTAGCTGCACAGTGTCGGGCGGTCGACGATGTTGACCGGAATGCCGCGCGCCTGCGCCGCCGCCGACAGCGCCTCGAGGTCCGCATCGGGCGCGTCGGCGCCGATGGCCAGGGCGCAATCGTCCAACAGGTGGGCATCCAACAGCGCCGGGTCGAAACGCGCCGCCGTCGCCACCATCGCGTCCGCCCGGCGCAGCGCTTCGGCCTTACGCGACGCCGCCTCGCCCTCGCCCACCACCAGCACCCGGCGGCCCGTCAATGAAAGGAATATCGGAAAATACTGCATGGACCCAACAGTCGAGGCTTCCCGGCGCGGCGGCAAGGTGTTCAAAGCGCGGTCGTGAAGGTCGTGCAGGTCACCAACGTCGATTTCTCGCTGCGGCACTTCCTGCTGCCCCTCATGCTGGCGGCCCAGGCGCGCGGGCACGACGTGCTGGGGGTCTGCGCGGATGGCCCGCTGCTGGCCGACGTGCGGGCGGCGGGACTGCGGGTGACGCCGCTGCCGATGGCGCGCAGCCTGTCGCCGGTGGCGCAATGGCGCGCATTGTGGGCGATGGTGGCGCTGTTCCGCGCCGAGCGGCCGGACCTGGTGCACGCCCACATGCCGATCAGCGGCGTCCTAGCCCGGCTGGCCGCGCGGATCGCCGGGGTGCCGCGGGTCGCCTACACCTGCCATGGCTTTTTGTTCAACCAGCCGGGGCCGCGGTGGCGCCGGGCGCTCGGCCTGGCGATGGAGTGGTTCGGCGGACGGCTGACCGACATCACGCTCACCGTCTCGACCGCGGAGGCCGCCGACGCCCGCCGCCTGTGGATCGCGCGCGACGCCGTGCCGGTCGGCAATGGGCGCGACCCCGCACGGTTCCGTCCCAATCCCGACGCCCGCACGCGCATACGCCAGGCGCTCGGCGTGCCCGACGCCCAAGTCGTGATCGTGATCGTCTCCCGCCTCGTGCGGCACAAGGGCTATCCCGAACTGCTCGCCGCCATGCGCGATGTGCCCGGCGCCGAGCTGTGGGTCGTGGGCGAACGCCTATCCACCGACCACGGCGCGGACCTCGAGCCGCTGTTCGGCGCGAGCGGCCTTGGCCCCCGCCTGCGCCGGCTCGGCTACCGCACGGACATCGCCGACGTGCTCGCCGCCGCCGACATCTTCACCCTGCCCAGCCACTTCGAGGGCCTGCCGATGTCGGTGATCGAGGCCATGCTGACCGGCCTGCCGGTGGTCGCGACCGCCATCCGCGGCCCGCGCGAGCAGGTGGTGGACGGGGAGACCGGCTTGCTGGTGCCGCCCGCGTCCGTCGCGCCGCTGGCCGCCGCCCTCGGGCGCCTCGTGGCCGATGCGGCGCTCCGGGCCAGCATGGGCGCCGCCGGACGTGCGCGCGCCGTGCGTCTGTATAGCGAGGCCGCCGTCCTCGCGCGCACGCTGGACCTGCTGGGCCTCTAGCGCTATGGGGCGGCATGGCCCCACTCCCTATTCGCCGCGCGCTGATCTCCGTTTCCGACAAGGCCGGGCTGTTGCCGCTGGCTGCGGCCCTGGTGGCGCACGGGGCCGAGATCGTCTCGACCGGCGGCTCGGCGCGGGCGCTGCGCGAGGCCGGGTTCGCCGTCACCGAGGTTGCGGACCATACCGGCTTTCCCGAGATCCTGGACGGCCGGGTCAAAACGTTGGTGCCGCAGATCCACGGCGGCATCCTGGGGCGCCGCGACCTGCCGGAGCATGTCGCGCAGATGCAGCGGCACGGGATTGCGCCGATCGACCTGGTTTGCGTGAACCTGTATCCGTTCGAAGCGGCCGCCGCCGCCGGCGCTGCGCCGGACGAGTGCATCGAGACCATCGACATCGGCGGCCCCGCCTTGATCCGCGCCGCCGCCAAGAACCACGACCACGTCGCCATCCTGACCGACCCGGCGCAATACGACGCGTTGCTCGCCGAGCTGGCCGGGCACGGGGGAACCACGCAGGAGCTGCGGGTGCGCTTGGCCGGCGAGGCCTATGCCCGCACCGCCGCCTATGACGCCGCCATCGCCGCTTGGTTCGCCCGCGGCCAGGCTTTTCCGGCGCGGTTGACGGTGTCCGGCACGCTGCGCCAGACCCTGCGGTACGGCGAGAACCCGCACCAGCAGGCAGCATTCTATGTGAATGGCGCACGGCCCGGCCCCCGAATTGGTATTGCCAGCGCCACCCAGGTCCAGGGCAAGGAGCTGTCCTACAACAACCTGAACGACACCGACGCGGCGTTCGAGTGCGTGGCGGAGTTCGATGGGCCTGCCGTGGTGATCGTGAAGCATGCCAATCCGTGCGGCGTCGCGGTGGCGGGGACGACGGCGGAGGCGTGGGATTTGGCGCTGCGCTGCGACCCGGTTTCGGCTTTTGGTGGCATCGTGGCGCTGAACCGCACGCTGGATGCTGCCACGGCGGAGCGCATTGCCGCGATCTTCACCGAGGTGATCATCGCTCCGGACGCGGATGATGAGGCTCGTGCCGTTTTAGCGCGCAAAAAGAACCTGCGTTTGCTGCTGACCGGCGGCCTGCCGGACCCGGCGACGCCGGGGATGACGTTCCGCAGTGTCTCGGGTGGCTTCCTTGCCCAATCCCGCGACGCCGGCCGGATCGACCCGGCGACGCTTCGCGTGGTGACGCTACGCGCGCCGACAGCGGCGGAGCTTGCCGACCTGGTTTTCGCCTTCCGCGTCTGCAAGCACGTGAAATCGAACGCAATTGTCTATGCCAAGGGTGCCGCGACGGTCGGCATCGGCGCCGGGCAGATGAGCCGGGTGGACAGCGCGCGCATTGCGGCTTGGAAGGGCACCGAGGCCGCGCGGGCTGCTGGGCTGGACGGAACTTTGACCCAGGGCAGCGTCGTGGCGTCGGATGCGTTCTTCCCGTTTGCTGATGGCTTGCAGGCCGCCATCGCCGCCGGTGCGACCGCGGTAATCCAGCCTGGAGGCTCCATACGGGACGATGAGGTGATCGCGGCGGCGGACGAAGCAGGGGTGGCTATGGTGCTGACAGGAATGCGGCATTTCAGGCATTGATACTGCCGCAAATGCGGCGCAATAGCACTGGTCGCGGCGAGCCTCATTGGCAGTAGCTGATTGATGCTCTGACCAGCGACTGCCTCCACTCTCCAACAGAGATATCACGACGAGAACCGAGATGTCGGCCTTTAAGCCTCCCTTTCGCTTTTATCCCGCACTCTCACGAGATGGGCAAATTGAGCCCAGACCTCCATGTTCGGGTTTGGACGAAGCGTAGGCGCTGCGGATTTACGTGGTGCCGGGATCGCCAGCACGCGGGTCAGGCCATCCCAACCATCGGCCGGATACGGCTCGCGGGTCCGTGGATCGATCAGCCCCATCTCGTCTAGGAACGCCGTGCCACGCCCATAATTGCAGGGCGCGCAGCAGGTGACCAGATTATCCAGGCTGGTAAGGCCGCTCCGGCTATGCGGCTGAACATGATCGGCAACGCCCGAGAGAACCTCGAACCCGGCATGGTCACCGTGAGCATTGGTCCATCGGAAGGTTCCCGGGAGAAGCTCGCCGATGCGTGTCCGCGCTTTCGGCACGATGACGGGGGTGCCGCAAAAACGGCATCGCCAGCCATCCCGGTGGTACATGGCGTCCAGCAGCTTCGGGTTGGGCTTGCAGCTTCCAATACGGCCATGTTCGGGCAAAGTGCTTTCGTCGATTGGCCTCCAGCGGATAATTTCGGGGTTCACTGTCGACATGACGGGTACGCCCCAGGCCAGAATATCCGCGCGCTCAGCCTTCCCGATATGAAGAACGGTTTCATCATAATTACCGGCCAGCAGCGCGTCTGCCGCTCGTGCGAAGCTTGCCACGGTTTCCCAGACAGCCGCCGTCGGTGTGCGGAAGCAAGTTCTAGGTTGCCAGAAAGGATCGTCGTGAGGATGCCTCGCAAGTGCGGAGTAGTAAGTTTCGCGCTGCCCCTTGCTCGACAGCCTGTTCGATAGAAGGGTCGACGGCATCATAATTGTTCTCGTGCATAAGGCGGAAATCTATCGAAGTACGGATTAGTATATAAACAGCAACGATTTGGCAATAACTTGCTTCGCCGATGCACCGCCGCGTGCTCCCGCGCCCAAGGGTTTCCAACTCCCTCAACAACACAAGCTATCTCACAGTCCCGCGCCCGGTCGTGGCCATGCAGTTTCAGAAAGGGCAGCTAGGCCGCGGCGAACCTACTTAGAAAGCGGACTCGGCGTATCAGAGATCAGGGCCTGATACAGCGTGCCCCGCCCTGCTTCGACATTCTGGAACGGCATTGCCACAGGCGTCCGCAATAGGTCGGCGTCCAACACATTAAATCCATGCGCGTCCATAACCCGCAAAACCTCCCGCACAAGAACCGACGCCGAATTATGCGTCGCGATCGGCCCGCTCTTGTCCTTACTCACCTCCAACACAGCAACATATGGGCCGACAAGCGAGAACTCAGCCGTCAAGCAGTCGCCATCCCGCCGCACAATATACCGACACGAAACATCATCATTCAGGTCAGTATCCTCTTCGACGGTAGCCCCAAGCGCTACCAAATCATCCACTACAGCCCGGTAGGGTGGAGATTGGTGGGCAGGCAACACCCAACCATAGCAGGGATCGGCCAGATTACGATAACGCGCAACTAGATCGTGCCGAATACTATTGAGTAAGGTTGTCTCGGCGGCCTGCATCGCTATGCTTCAACTTCCAATCGGATGTCCATGGATGCGGCCATCGGCACCCTGATGCACCCAAACCCTCGTCTGCGCCCGTCCTGCTTTTGGATGGAGAAGGTGTTCTCCGCCCCTAGCCATGGTGGTGCTGCCGTCACCATACGCCAGCTCAAACCCTAAAAAGCCCGCCGCCCCCGCAACGCCGCCGCCAAAGTCCCATCATCCAGCACATCCAGCGCCCCGCCAATCGGCACCCCCTGCCCAACCCGGGTAATGCGCGCCGCCCCATCGACCTTCCGCAACCGCTCCGTCAGCCAATGCGCCGTCGTCGCCCCGTCCACCGTAGCCCCCAGCGCCAGGATCACCTCGCTCACCTCGCCCGCCTCCACCCGGGCCAGCAACGGCGCGACATTCAAATCCTCCGGCCCAGTCCCGCCCAGCGCCGAAAGCGTACCCCCCAGCACGTGATACAACCCGCGATGCACCGCCGCGCGCTCCAGCGCCCAAAGGTCGCCAACCCCCTCGACGACACAGATCAACCCACGGTCCCGCGCCGGGTCGCTGCAAACGCCGCAGGGGTCGCGGCTATCCAAATTGCCGCACAGTCGGCAAGGCCGCACCGCCCGCGCCGCCTCGGTCAAAGCAGTCGCCAAAGGCAGCATCCGCGCCTCCGGTTGCTGCAGCATCTTCAACGCCGCCCGCCGCGCGCTCCTCGGACCCAAACCCGGCAGCCGCGCCAGCAAGCCAATCAGCCGCTCGACCTCGGGACCGCCCACAGCCTTAGAACGGCAGCTTCATGCCCTCGGGAAGCTGCAAGCCGCCAGTCGCCGCCTGCATCTCCTCGGCCATCATCGCCTCGACCTTCAACTTGGCGTCGGCATGGGCGGCCACCACCAAATCCTCCAGCATCTCGGTCTCGTTGGGGTCCGCAAGCTTCGGGTCGATCTTCAGCCGCTTCAGCGCGCCCTTGCCGGTCAGCGTCACGCTGACCATGCCCGCGCCGGAGACACCCTCGACCTCCATCGCCTCCATCTTGGCCTGCATCTCCTGCATCTTGGCCTGCATCTGGCTGGCCTGCTTCATCAACCCGGCAAGATTCTTCATACGTTCTCCTTAACCGCATCCCGCGGCACAAAATCCTCGTCATCCGCATCGAGCGGCGCAAACTCCCGGCCGTCACCTTCCTCAAGAGTGACCCCTTCCTCAACCATGGCGCGCCCCTGAAGCATAGGCGCCTCGTCCACCAGCCCATAGGCGTCGGCCCGGCTATCCGTCACGCTCGCAATCTTGGCGCCGGGAAACGCGTCCAGGATCGCCCGCACCAACGGGTGCAGCGCAGCCTCGTCTCGGCGCGCGGTATCGGCCGCCTGTCCCTGGTTCGCCAATGTAGGTTCACCAGCCTCCCGCGACAACGCGATGGTCCAGCGCGTCCCCGTCACCTCCAGCAACAGCGCAGCGAGCCGAGACGCCAGGTCGCGGGGCGCATCCGGCTCCGGCCGCAGTTCGATCACCGGCGGCGCGAACCGCACCAGATGCACGGCATGCAGCAACAGCCCATGCAGCACCGGCTCACGTTGTTCCGCCACCAGCATGGCCACGTCCCGAAAACTCGACAGGCGCGGAGTGGCGTTCGCTGGCTCAGGCGCCGGGTCGTGCGCCGGGAGGCCGTTGGCGACCGCACGGGTCGTGCCTCCATCGAACGGCGGACCACCTGAACCACGCGGCGGAGGCGTCGGCGCTGCCACGCCCGGCGTCTCCGTCAACCGCCGCACCAGCTCGCCCGGCGGCGGCAGGTCGGCGACGTAGCACAACCGGATCAGCACCATCTCCACCGCGGCCCGGCGGTCCGGGGCCTGCTCGACCTCCTGCGCGCCCTTCGACAGCATCTGCCAGGTCCGGCCCAGCACCGGCATCGTCAGGCGGTCGGCCAAGTCCGCGCCACGGGTGCGCTCCGCCTCCGGCAATTCCGCGCCATCGCGCAGGGCCGGCACGGATTTCAGCCGGGTCAGCGTGTGCGTCAGCCCCAGCAGGTCCCCCAGCATCAGGCCTAAATCCGCGCCGCGCTCATGCGCCCGATCGGTGATCGCCAGCGCCTGGTCCGGACGCCCGGCCATCACCGCCTCCATCAGGTCGAACACCGCCGAACGGTCCGCCAGGCCCAGCATGTCGGCGACGGCCGCGCCATCGATCGGCGCGCCGCCCGCGCCCTGCGCGATTGCCTGGTCCAACAGCGAAAGCCCGTCCCGCACCGAACCGTCCGCCGCCCGCGCAATCAAGTCCAGCGCGTCCGGCGCGACGGCCACGCCCTCGTTTGCCGCAATCCGCCCGAACTGCCCGACCAGCTCCGCCACCGACACCCGGCGCAAATCGAACCGCTGGCAACGCGACAGCACCGTCACCGGCACCTTGCGTATCTCGGTCGTGGCGAAGATGAATTTCACATGCGGCGGCGGCTCCTCCAGCGTCTTCAGCAGCGCGTTGAAGGCGTTGCGCGACAGCATGTGGACCTCGTCCACGATGAACACCTTGGTGCGCGCCTGCAATGGACGGTAACGTGCGGCGTCGATCACCTCGCGCATGTCGTCGACGCCGGTGCGGCTGGCGGCGTCCATCTCGACCACGTCCGGGTGCCGGTCGGCGAGGATCGCGACGCAGTTGGGGCACACGCCGCAAGGGTCGGCGGTCGGCCCCCCGGCGCCGTCGGGCCCCACGCAGTTCAAGGCGCGCGCGATGATGCGGGCCGTCGTCGTTTTACCCACGCCGCGCACCCCGGTCAGCATCCAGGCATGCGCCACCCGGTTCTGCGCGAAGGCGTTGCGCAGTATTCGCACCATCGCCTCCTGCCCGATCAGGTCGTCGAACGTGGTGGGCCGGTATTTGCGCGCCAGCACCCGATACGGCGTGGCGGCCGGCGCGGGCATTGGCGCCGCCGGCTCGCCGAACAGCCCGGGGCCGGACGGCAGCGGCTCGGGCAGGGTATCATCCAGAAGGCCAGACATGCGCCCGGCTCCTGCCGCCGACGGTGATAAGGGGGTGGGAGGCCGGACAACGACCCGACCGAGAACTCGTTGCGGCTGCTTCCTTCCGGACCTGACCGGGTTGGCGAGGCGCCCGTCCGCCGCCGACCTCCCGCTCAACCTATACCACGGCTCCCAGGGGTTGGCACAAGCCCGGCTGCGTGCGAAATGCGGGGGTGTATGACAGTGATCATTGCCAGCCGCCCAAACGTCTACACCGGCAACCCGCTGGACCGCGCCGACGGGCGCCGCACCGACGAGGCCTGGATCGAGCAGCGCCGGGCCGACCCGTCCAGCCTTTGGGTCCCAGTCTGGCGCGCCCGCACCCTGTTCCGCGGCCTGGACGAGGCCAAGCCGCAGGCCGTGCTGCTGACCGGCGAGGCCGCCACGGCCCTGCGCATGACCGGCGGCCCCTGGGCGTTCCTCGGCCTGCAGGGCAACACGGCGGTCTTTGCCGTGGACGTCAGTGCCGTCGACGACCCGCTGCCCTTGCTGCCGGACGGCGTCGCACGGTTCGAGGACCTGCGCATGATCGGCCCCGGCCTTGCGCCCGACGAGGCCGCCATCCTCGCCCATGCCCGCGGCCTGATGCACTGGCGCGGCCGACACGGCTTCTGCGGCGTATGCGGCGGCACATGCGAGCCGCGCAGCGCCGGGCACGCGATGGCCTGCACGGTGTGCAAGGCGCAGCACTTCCCCCGCACCGACCCGGCCGTCATCATGCTGGTTCACCGTGGCGGCCGCGTGCTGCTGGGCCACTCGCAGCGGTTCCCCAAAACCACGATGTATTCGACCCTGGCCGGCTTCGTGGAACCCGGCGAAAGCCTCGAAGAGGCCGTCGCCCGCGAGGTGTTCGAGGAAAGCGCCATACGCGTCGGCAACGTGCGCTACCACAGCAGCCAACCCTGGCCGTTCCCCTCCAGCATCATGCTTGGCTTCTACGCCGAGGGCCTGACGGAGGAGATCACCATCGACCCCAACGAACTGCGCGACGCCCGCTGGTTCTCCCGCGCCGAGCTGCATGACCCCGAGGCGCACGGCTTTAACCTGCCGCGCCGCGACAGCATCGCCCGCCGCCTGATCGAGGACTGGATGGCGCACGCATGACGCGCGCGGTGCTGATGCTCCTGTTGCTCGCCGGCTGCGGCGCGGCGGGGAGCCCGGATGAGCGCGCCTGCGACCGCCAGGCCTACGAGGATCCGGCCGTCAAGGAACTGATCCTCAAAGGCGTGAGCAACCCGTATTTCCAGAACAATAGCCAGGAGGAGCTGAGCAATGCCAAGCAGCGCGCCCGCCTGGTCTGCCTGCGCAGCCGGGGCCTGGCGCCCGCGGGCGGCGTCGAACGGCAACGCCCGCGGACATGATCGGAGCGCGAGCCTTGGACACGATACGCATCACCTCCGGCGCATTTGCCTTCGCCGCCCGGTTCGAAGAGGCGTCCGCCCCCCAGACCTGCGCCCGCTTCCGTGCCCTGCTGCCCTATCGCCAGCGCATCATCCATGTGCGCTGGAGCGGCGAGGCGTGCTGGATTCCGCTCGGCGACCTCGACACCGGGTTGCCGTACGAGAACGCGACCAGCTACCCGGCGCCGGGCCAAATCCTGCTGCACGCCGGCGGCGTCAGCGAGACCGAGATCCTGATCAGCTACGGCCCCTGCTGCTTTTCCAGCAAAGCCGGCCAGCTCGCGGGCAACCACTTCCTGACCATTACCGAGGGGTTGGCGGACCTGGCGACGCTGGGGCGAAAGACGCTTTGGGACGGCGCGCAGGACATCGTGTTCGAGGATGCCGGGTCGACGGCGTAGCTATCCGTCGCCGTAGTAGAAGCGGCACGCGATGATCTCGATCCGCCGATCGACGCTCGCCATGCCGGCAATGCGATATAAGAGGCGGTGTTCCCCGATGATGCGGCGCGACCACCAGCCCGCAAGGGCACCCTTCAAAGGCTCCGGTTTTCCCAGGCCGGCAAACAATCGCCGGCGCGCATCCTCGATAAGGACGTTCACCCTGGCAAGCATGTCCTGATTGTTTTCAACCCAGTGCTGGTAGTCTTCCCAACCATCTTCAGTGAAGTGGATCTTCACGCCTCGGTGGTGGCCTTTGCTGCAACGAGATCACGCTCCTTCGCCGCCCCGGCATCGGCAGAGCGGATGGACCGAAGCAGGCGCTTGGCATTGGCCGGGCTACGCAGAAGGTGGACCGTCTCTTGCCAACCTTCGTACTCCGCCTCGGACAGGATGACCACGTTTCCCTTGCCCGCCTGCCGGGTCACCAGGATCGGCGCCTGGTTCTCCACGGCCTCATCCATATAGCGGGCCAGGTTCTGCCGCAGGTCGGTGTAGGATACTTGGCCCATGATATTACCCCCTCGTTCGTACAGGAAGTTGTACTTAGTCCATACAATTGTCAAGGAAGTTTAGCCTCAAGCTTACGCCGACGAACGAAATGCTGTTCTCACCTCTGCGCATCTTCCCAGCCCTCCGCCGCAAAGACGGCTACGTTGGAGGCCGCCAGCGCCGGACGGCCGCGGATATGGTCGGACGCCTTTTCGCCGAGCATGATGGTCGGCGCGTTCAGGTTGCCGGTCGTGACCGAGGGCATGATGGACGAGTCGACCACGCGCAACGCTTCGAGACCGATCACCCGGGCCTCCGCGTCGACCACCGCCAGCGGATCGTCCGCGGCGCCCATCCGGCAGGTGCCGGCGGGATGGTAGGCGCTCTCGGCCCGGTCCCGCACGAAGGCGTCGATGGCGGCGTCGCTCGCGATATCGGCCCCGGGCTGCAATTCCTTGCCGCGATAAGGGTCGAACGCCGCCTGCGCAAAGATCTCGCGGGTCAGGCGCACGCAGGCGCGCATCTCGGTCCAGTCGTCCCGGTGGCTCATGTAGTTGAAGCGGATGCGCGGCTTGTCCGCCGGGTCTGCGGAGCGCAGCCGGACCCAGCCGCGGCTTTTGGAGCGCATGGGTCCGACATGCGCCTGGAACCCGTGGCCGCTCGCCAGCGACTTGCCGTCGTAGGACACCGCCAGCGGCAGGAAATGATACTGGATATCGGGATAGGCGACCCCGGCGCGGCTGCGGATGAAGCCGCAGCTTTCGAAGTGGTTGGTCGCGCCCAGCCCGTCATGGCGCAGCAGCCATCGCACGCCGATCATCGCCTTCGCGAGCCGGCGCGTCGAGGAATACAGCGTGATCGGCTGCAGGCTCTCGATCTGAAAATAGAACTCTAAATGGTCCTGCAGGTTCTCGCCCACGCCCGGCAGGTGGTGCACCGGTGCGATGCCGTGCGCGCGCAATTCGTCGGCGGGTCCGACGCCCGACAGCATCAACAATTGCGGCGAGTTGATCGGGCCGCCTGAGAGAATGACCTCCCGCCGGGCCAGCGCCAGCTTCTCCGCCCCGTTGTGCCGGTAGCGCACCCCGGCCGCGCGCCGGCCCTCGAACTGGACCGCGGTGGCCAGCGCGTGGGTGACGACCGCAAGGTTGCGCCGCTGCAGCGCCGGTTTCAGATAGGCGCTGGCCGCGCTCCAGCGCCGACCGTCGCGCACCGTCATGTCCATACGCCCGAAGCCCTCTTGGCGGAAGCCGTTGATGTCGGCGGTCTCGGCATATCCCGCCTGCACCGCCGCCTCGATCCAGGCGCGATACAGCGGATTTTCCAGCGCGCCATATCGCGTGTGCAGCGGGCCGTCCGCTCCGCGATAGGCATCGCCGCCTTCCTGCCGCTGCTCGGCCCGGCGGAAATACGGCAGCACATGGCGATAACCCCAGCCCTGCGCGCCCGCCGCCTCCCATCCGTCGAAGTCGGCCGGGTTGCCGCGGACATAGACCAGCCCGTTGATCGACGACGAGCCGCCGAGCACCTTGCCGCGCGGGCAGTTCATCCGCCGCCCGCCCAATCCCGGCTCCGGCTCGGTCTCATACGACCAGTTATAGCGCGGCATGTTCATTGGGATCGACAGCGCGCTGGGCATCTGGATCAGCATCGAGGCGTCGGAACCGCCGTATTCGAGCACCAGCACCGTGCTGCGTCCGTCCTCGGTCAGCCGGTCCGCCAGCACGCACCCGGCCGACCCGGCGCCGACGATGACGTAGTCGAAGGTGTCTCCAACCGTGCTCACTGCCTGGGCAAGGCGACCAACACGCCCAACGCCGATCACGCCCCCGCGCTTAAGACCGCTGATCGACTCACGGCAGGAGAGGCATCGATATCAGCTTTCCGGCTCCTGCTGCGCAAACGTGGCAAGAAGGTAGATTTCGGCCAGCGGGATCGAGAGCCCCATGCTTTCCAGGTGCAGGATCGCCTCTGCGCCGCCTAGGGCCTCAAAAGTCCAGGCTCCCTCGGTAGAAAGCCGATAGACATGAACGGCATAATCCTCCTGGAACAGCTCCACGATTTCCCGCATGCCTTCAACGGCCTGCATATGCTGCCGCTTTAGGTCCCGACCGCGCACATCCCGGATTTCGGACGGGGAAACGACCTCAAACGACACCTTGGGATGTTCGCCGCAACGAATGACGAGATCAGGGATCCGAGCCGTATTCCGCTGCGCAGAGCGTGGCGTTGCGGCACTTCCAGTCTCAGGCCGACAACCGCGCGGCATCGCCTTCATCCGGTTTACGAGCGCACCACCCAGGCCCGTCAGGATGGCGCCATGCTCCGGAGAGGGCGCAGCATGCGCCAGAATTCGGCCGTCAACGAGTTCGTAGCGCCAAGCATCACCGAAATCATGCTGGTCCTGGACGACGAACTCGTCCGCAGTCCATATCTTCTTAAAGTTTAGCGCAGCCGTCATGCCACTATCCTTCTGCCCCGCGCTTCACACCCAGCTACTCTCCCAGGCTCATCGCCCGGATCGGCGGCTGCACGTCGTCCGGCAGTGGACACTTATACTGCACGACGCGCGTGCGTTCCGCCAAATCGCTCTTGGCGCGCTCGATCAGCCCGGGGTTCTGCAGCGCGTCGAGCGCGGTGCCGGCCATCACCTTGGCCACGTGCACCAGGCCCTTATGCGCCGCCGGGCTCTTGCCCTGCGCCGTCAATTGCCACGAGTGGAACGGCGTGCCCACGGCGCAGGTCGCCCCGCGCGCCTGCACCGTCGGCACCACCCACGACACGTCGCCCACGTCCGTGCTGCCGTTGCCGCCCCGGCCCCGCGCGCCGAACGGGATGACGAAGTCGCACAGCGCAAGGTCCGGACGCACCGGCACGCCAACGCGGTTGAACGCGGCCGCGATATCCGCCTCGGACAGCGTATCGCGGATGCGCCCGGCGTATTCGCGGTCGGCGTCGTCGAACTCGGGCGGACCCAGGCGCTGGAAGTTGTCGTGCATCGCCTGCTCCAGCGGCGTGTTCGCCATCAGGTTGCTGACCGCGCTGACCACCTGGGCGCTGACCGTCGTCTCCGTCATCAGCGCCGCGCCCTCGGCGATCTTGCGCACCCGCGCAACCAGGCCCGTCAGCCCCGCCAAGTCGGCCGCGCGGATCAAATACCGCACCTTCGCCCGGGCCTGCACGACGTTCGGCGCGATCCCGCCCGCGTCGAGGTAGGCGTAGTGCACCCGCGCGTCGTCGGGCATGTGCTCGCGCAGGTAGTTGACGCCGACGTTCATCAACTCCACTGCGTCCAGCGCGCTGCGGCCCAGTTCCGGCGCCCCGGCGGCGTGGCTGGCCCGGCCGACGAAGCTGAAGTCGATCCGCGTGTTGGCCAGGCTCACCGCCTCGTTCACCCCGGAGAACGACGCCGGATGCCAGGAAATCGCGATGTCGACGTCGGCGAACGCGCCGGCCCGCACCATGAAGCCCTTCGCAGCACCCCCCTCCTCGGCCGGGCATCCATAGTAGCGCACGCGGCCCTTCACGCCCGACGCCGCCAGCCAGTCCTTGACCGCCGCCGCCGCGAGCATCGCCGCCGAGCCCAGCAGGTTATGGCCGCAGCCATGGCCCACCCCGCCCTGGCCCTCGACCGGGCGCGGCTCGTCCAGGCCCGCCTCCTGGCTCAAGCCCGGCAGCGCGTCGTATTCGCCGAGGATGGCGATGACCGGGCCGTCCTCGCCGGCCTCGGCCATGACAGCGGTCGGGATGCCGGCGAGTTCGCGGGTAATGCGGAATCCCTCGCGCTCCAGCATCGCCAAGTGCTCCGCCGCCGACCGGTGCTCGCCATAAGCCAGCTCCGGCGTGTCCCAAACCCGGTCGGCGAGCGCGATGTAATCCTCGCGCTTCTCGTCGACGATCTGCCAGATCCGTTCGTCGTTGCGCATTATCGAGCATCCGCCGTGGCGAGCGCCGGACGCCGCGTGGTCATTCCCATCGCCGCCTCCAATGCGGCGCCGATGCGCAGCACCATCCGCTCGTCGAAGGCGCGTCCGACGATCTGCAGCGACAGCGGCAGGCCGGACGTGGAAAGGCCGATCGGGACGGACATCGCAGGGTTTCCTGTAAGGTTGAACGGCATCGTCTGCACCGGCAGGTTGAGCGGGCTATTCGGCGTGATGTCGGCAAAGGCCGGCGCCGGGGCGAGGCCGCTGCCGGTGATCAGCGCGTCGTAGGTCTTGAGCTGCAGGTTGACCGCGTGCGACAGCTCACGCCGCAGCCGCATCGCCTGCTGCAGGTCGGCGGCCGTGACAAAGGCACCAAGCGTCATGCGAAGATAGGTCAGCAGGCCGAAATCGAGCGGCCTGGCCTGGAAGTCCTGCTCGTGGATCGCAAACGCCTCGCTCAGCATGACGACGCGCCCGCAGGCGTTGAACAGCGCATAGTCCGGCAGCCTGATCTCCTCGATGGTGGCACCGAGCTGCCCGAGCTTCTGCGCCGCCCGGTCGATCGCCGCGACCACCTCCGGCGACACCCCCTCGGCCTGGGCGAAGAAGTGGCGCGGCATGCCTATGCGCAGCCCCTGGACGCCCTGGCCCAGTCCGCTCCGGTAGTCCGGAATGGCGATGTCGACGCTGGCAGGATCGAGCGGGTCGTAGCCGGCGATGACGCGCAAGGCGATGGCGCTGTCCTCGACGGTCCACGACAGTGGGCCGCAGTGGTCGAGCGTGGTGGAAAGCGGGAACACGCCGCGGCGGGACACCAGGCCGTAGGTGGGCTTCAGCCCGACGGTGCCGCAATAGGCGGCGGGGCCGCGGATCGAGCCGCCGGTGTCCGATCCCATCGCCATGCGCACCAGCCCGGCCGCGACCGCCGCCGCCGAGCCGGAGGACGAGCCGCCCGGGATATGCTCGGGGTTCCAAGGGTTGCGCGCCGGCGGGAACGGCAGGTCAAAGCTCGGGCCGCCGATCGCGAACTCGTGGGTGGCGAGCTTGCCGAGCAGCACGGCGCCCTGGTCCCGGAACTTCGCGGCGACGGCCGAGTCCGCCGCGGGCACGTTGTCGATCCGCAGCTTGGAATGGCAGGTCGTGCGTATGCCGGCGGTGTCGAAGATGTCCTTCAGCGCATAGGGCACGCCCTGCATCGGCCCCTTGTCGATGCCCTGTGCGAAGTCCGCGTCGGCCGCGGCTGCGTCGGCCCGCGCACGCTCGGCGGTCACGGTGACGAAGCTGTCGAGGGCGCCGTCGATCGCGGCGATGCGCGCCAGCGCGTCCTCGGCGAGCGCCCTGGCGGTGACGGAGCCGTCGCGCAGCCTGCGTCCAGCCTCGGCGATGGGCAGCTCGAACAGCGGCGCGGCGGTCATTCGATGCCCCGCGTCACGCTGAGGATCGAGTAGGTCGCCGCCGGTTCCGCGGCGGCGGTGCGCGGCTGCCGCAGCAAGGCCAGCATGTGGCGCAGTTCCTTGAAGCCGGCGAAAACGATCGCCCTGCGGTCCCCAGGAATTTCGAGCCCGGCGCGCTTGGCGAACACGTCGAACTCGAGCGCCAGCGCCGCATCGTCGGGAATTTCGCTCATCGTTTCGAACAGCCTTTCTGCAGCCACCCATGTTTAACCGGCATCTCGCATCCGTGCCAGTCAAGGCGTGTGCTGGCCGCAGCCGGCGCGCGTGGCATGATGCCGGGAGTTCGAGGCAGCATGCGGAGTTGAACATGCCTGATTACAAGCTTCATTATTTTCCGGAGTCAGGGAACAGCTACAAGCTAGCCCTCATGCTGACGTTGTGCGGGCAAAGCTTCGAGCCGATCTGGACCGACTTTGGCAGCGGGATCACATGGACGGACGAGTGGCGACGGACTGTCAACCCCATGGGCGAGATACCGGTGCTGGTGGAAGATGGGGCAACCCTCACCCAGACCGCACCCATACTCCTGCGCTTGGCGGATAGGTTCGGGCGTTTCGGGGGTTCGAATGAAAGCGAGCGCTTCGAGATCCTCCGTTGGCTTTTCTGGGACAACCAGAAGCTCAGCGGCTTCATGGCAGCCTACCGCTACCGGCGTGCATTCCTACAAGGCTCGGACCCGCATGTCTTGTCTTTCATAAAGGGCCGTGTGGACGACTTTCTCAAGATACTTGAGGCGAGGCTCCGCGAATCGCCGTTCGTGGCAAGCGATCAGCCGTCAATTGCGGACCTATCGATGACGGGTTACTTGAATTTTCCGCCAAATGAGTGCGGATACTACCTCGAAGAGACGCATCCGGCGATCTACGCTTGGCTTCAACGGATTGCGGCGCTGCCGGGCTGGGTCGCCCCTTATGACATCCTGCCAGGGAAGCGGTTGCGCTGCTACGTGTAGGGATCGAGGGTGGAATATTCCAAACTGATCCACTGCCCATATGAAGCTGCGGACCCAGCAACGAAAGGAGAGCCAGCGTGACCGATGCGGTGCCGAGCGTGCGCGTGACCGTCGATGAACGAAGCGGCGGGCGCATAGCCCGCGTCGTCATCGACAACGAACGCAAGCTGAACACGCTGAACAGCGCCCTCATGGAGCAACTCGCCGCCGAGTTGGAGGCGCTGGCCTCGCTCGATGGGCTGCGCGCGGCCGTCCTGGCCGGCGCAGGCCAGCGCGCCTTCATCGGCGGCGCTGACATCACCGAGATGTCGGGCCTCGATCCCGTCTCCGCGCGCGCGTTCATCACCCGCATCCATCGCTGCTGCGACGCGCTCCGCCGGATGCCGGTGCCGGTCATCGCCCGCATCCAGGGCTACGCGTTCGGCGCCGGGCTGGAGATCGCCGCCGCCTGCGACCTGCGCATCGCGTCCGGCACGGCGCTGTTCGGCATGCCGGAGGTGAAGCTCGGCATTCCGTCCGTGGTCGAGGCGGCGCTGCTGCCGACGCTGGTCGGTTGGGGCCGGGCGCGGCAGATCCTGCTGCTCGGCGAAACCTTCACCGCAGCCGAGGCAGAGCGCTGGGGCTTCGTCGAACGCGTCGTGCCCGGCGCCGAGTTGGACGCTGCCGTCGAACTCTGGCTCGACGCCGTCATGGAGGCCGGGCCACGCGCGGTCCGGCTGCAGAAACGTTTGATCGGCGCGTGGGAGGACCTGCCGCTGCGGGCCGCCATCCAGGCCGGCGTCGACGCGTTCGCCGACGCATCGCGCACCGACGAGCCGCGCCGGGCGATGCGGGCGTTCCTCGACGCCCAGGCGGCGCGGAAACGTTAGGCCAAAGCGCGAAAGGTCGCCTTGTTGGCCAGGCGGCTGCTATATTCCGCGCAGCTCATCGCCGAACGTGCCCGAAGCGCCATTTTTTTGGTAGATGTGGGTCAAGCCTTGCTGCCGGCGCGGCTTGGGCCGCCACCATGATAGGATACGCACGTTGAGAAAAATCCGTCCCGGAGTCGGCCCAAAATACCCGCAAGTCGTCGTCCTGTTCGGGGCCACGGGCGACCTGTCTCGGCGGAAGCTGCTGCCGGGCCTGTTCCACCTGTCGTCCGGCGGGTTCATCCCTGGCTGCCGGATTATCGGCATCTCGCTGGACGACCTCACCCCCGAGGCATTCCGCGTGTTCGCGCGCGAGGCGCTCGATCAGTTCTCCACCCGGAAATTGGATGAAGCCGACTGGGCCGCCTTTGCGGAAACGCTCGATTACGTGCCGCTCACCGCCGGCGCCGAGGCCCTCAAGGCGGCGGTGACAACGGCCGAGGCGGCGTTGGGCGGCGAGAGCCGCCGCGTGCACTACTTGAGCGTGCCGCCCAGCGCAGCCTTGTCGGCCGTGCAGACGCTCGGGCGCGCAGGCCTGGTCGACGGGTCCCGGATCATCATGGAAAAGCCGTTCGGCACCGACCTGGCCAGCGCCGTATCGTTGAATTCCAAGCTGCACGAGGTGTTCGCGGAGGACCAGATCTTCCGGATCGACCACTTCCTGGGCAAGGAGCCGGCGCAGAACATCCTGGCGTTCCGCTTCGCCAACGGGCTGTTCGAACCGATCTGGAACCGCACCTTCATCGACCACGTGCAGATCGACGTGCCGGAGACGCTGGGGCTCGGCAAACGCTCCGGGTTCTACGAGGCGACCGGGGCGTTCCGCGACATGGTGGTGACCCACCTGTTCCAAATCCTCGGGTTCATGGCGATGGAGCCCCCGACATCCCTGGAGCCGGCGCCGATCAGCGAGGAAAAGAACAAGGTCTTCCGCAGTATGACGCCGATCCAGCCGCATGATGTCGTGCGCGGGCAATACACCGGCTATCGGTCCGAGGAAGGCGTCGACCCCGAATCCGACACCGAAACCTTCATCGCGCTGAAATGCACGATCGACAACTGGCGCTGGGCCGGCGTGCCGTTCTTCCTGCGCACCGGCAAACGGCTCGCGGAAGGGCAGCGGATCATCTCCATCGCCTTTCGGGAGCCGCCCAAGAGCATGTTCCCGGTCGGATCGGGCGTCGGCGCGCAAGGGCCGGACCACCTGACGTTCGATTTGGCGGACGCCTCGAAGATGTCGCTCTCCTTTTATGGCAAGCGTCCCGGACCCGGCATGCGGCTGGACAAACTGAGCCTGCAGTTCGCCATGCATGACACCGGCCTGATCGGCGACGTGCTCGAAGCCTACGAGCGCCTGATCCTCGACGCGATGCGCGGCGACCGCACCCTGTTCACGACCGCGGAGGGGATCGAGCGGCTGTGGGAGGTGTCGATACCCCTGCTGGATGCGCCGCCGCCGGTGCGCTTTTATGCGCCGGGTTCGTGGGGGCCGAAATCGGTGCACCAGCTCGTCGCCCCCCATGCCTGGCGGCTGCCGTTCGAGAGGACCTGGCGGGACCCCAACGGCACCGGTGACTAATCGATCCCATCGCCGCCAATCGCGCCGCGGTGCGGATCGCCGGCGGGCAGCACGTCGCGGATGTAGTCGCGCGATTTCCACGCCGGCGGCGGCGGGGTGTGCCCGGGCGACGGCAGGTGCACGCTGGGGACGGCCATCTGCAATTCCGGAATGTAGCGGGGGCAGTTTGGATAGACGTAATCGGCCTGGAACCTCACCACGGACTTGGCGCCATGATGGCGCGCCAGCGTTTCAGCGTCCCGCACCAGCGTCGCGTCGCCGGTCATGCGCGTGAGGGTCGATGCGCCGTCGAAGCGGATGAACAGCAGGCCGACGCGCGGGCTCATGGCGATGTTGCCCAAGGTGCGATACATCGAGTTCCCGTCATATTCCGGCCACTCCAGCGCCGCCGGCCCCACCACCTGCACGAAGCCCGGCGCCCCGCCCTTGAAGCTGCAATCCACCGCGTCGGCGTAGTGCGACGCGATGAAGAAGAACGGCGCAGACGTGATGAGCGCAACCTCCTCCGGCCAGAATTCATGGTGCTTGCGCCGGGCCTCGAGCGCGTCGGCCACGCGGCGTCCGTCAAACTCGTCCTGCAGGGCGCGCATGCCGGCGTGAAACATCGAGGGTTGTTCCATGGTTGCCTCTCCCGGTTCGCCAAACGGCGGACGGACGCAGCATGATACGGCGCGACGCCGCAGCCAACGTTCAAGTCAACCCGGGGGGAAATGGCCATGCATGTCGACGCGCCGGAATACGAGGTCTTCGCCCTGCGCTACGCCATGCGCGACGCGATGCGTTCGGACCATTTCATCGGCGGCGACCCGCATGACGGGCCGATGCCGATGGATTACTTCGTCTGGGTGATCCGCGGGCCGGGCCGGGTCGTCGTCGTGGATTGCGGCTTCACGGCCGAAGTCGCCGCACAGCGGCAGCGGACCTTCCTGCGCTGCCCGGCCGATGCGCTGCAACTGCTTGGCGTGGACGCGGGCGACGTGCGGGACGTCGTCCTGACGCATCTGCACTACGACCACGTCGGCAACCTGCACCGCTTCCCCGCGGCCGAGTTCCACCTGCAGGAGCCCGACCTGCATTTCGCCGTCGGGCGGCACATGCGCTACGCCCATATGCGCCAGGTTTTCGAGGTTGAGGACGTGGTGGGCCTCGT
This sequence comes from Acetobacteraceae bacterium, assembly GCA_965277495.1. Lineage (GTDB taxonomy): Bacteria > Pseudomonadota > Alphaproteobacteria > Acetobacterales > Acetobacteraceae > CAHJXG01. The sequence goes on from OZ255824.1 coordinate 1,799,096, forward strand.
TCGGCTCAACTACGCCGGGCGGGTACGGCTGTATAACGGGCCGGCCGAGCTGTGTCCGGGCATCACGCTGCATCCCGCGCCGGGCCACTCGGCCGGCCTGCAGTTCGTGTGCGTCAACACCCGGCGCGGCGTCGTCGTGCTCGCGTCCGACGTCGCGCATTTCTATGAGAACATGGAGGACTGCCGTCCCTTCCCAATCTGCGTGAGCGTCGCCGACGCGCTGGAAAGCTTCGGCCGGGTCCGGGCCGCGGCGCCTTCCATGCAGCATATCGTGCCCGGCCATGACCCGCTGGTGATGCGGCGCTACCCAGCGCCAAGCCCCGAACTGGAGGGCATCGTCGCCCGGCTGGACGTGCCGCCGACCGAATGACGCGATGCGTTCAGCCCGCGCCTGGCGGGGCGGCGTCGAGTTCCTTGAACGCCTCGCGCGCGATCCGGAAGCTGTCGATCCCGGCGGGGACGCCGCAATACACCGCCACCTGCAGCAGGACCTCCTTGATCTCGTCGCGCGTGACGCCGTTCTTGACCGCCGCCTTTACGTGCAGCTTGAGCTCGTTCGGACGGTTGAGCGCGCTGATCATCGACAGGTTGGCGATGCTGCGGCTGCGGCGGTCGAGGCCGGGCCGCGACCACAGCGCGCCCCAGCAGAACTCGGTCGACCACTCCGCCATGGTGCGGGTGAAGTCGTCGGCGCCGGCGATGGACTTGTTGACGTAGTCCTCACCGAGCACCTCCTTGCGGATTTTCAGGCCGCGGTCGAATAGGCTTTCGTCGGTCATGCTGTTGGCTCCTTGACGTGCTGGACGTCCGAACACTGCTATTCACCCGATGGCGTTTGCAATACGAGCATTCGGGATGACCTCGCTCCGGCTGCTGGCCGACGACCTGACGGGCGCATTGGACACCGCCGCCGAGCTGGTTGGCCTCGTCGGCCCGGTCCCGGTGTTCTGGCACGGCGCCATCCCGCCGGTCCTGCCGGTCAGCGTGGCGTTGGATAGCGGCACGCGGGAGCTGCGCCCGTTGCCGGCGGCCGCAGTCGTGTCCGGCTTGGCGGCCCATCTATCCGGCGCGGGCATCGCCTATAAAAAGGTCGACAGCTTGCTGCGTGGCCCGACGCTGGCGGAGTTGGCGGCCTGCATGCGCGCAGGCGGCTGGCAGCGCTGCGTACTGGCGCCGGCCTTTCCGCATCAGGGCCGGGCGACACGGGGCGGGCGGCAATTCGCGCGGGATGGCGAGGGACGCTGGTCCGCCGTCAGCGGCGGCATCGTGGCCGCGCTGCGTGCCGCGGGCGTCGACGCGCAGGCCGGGGAACTCGATGCTGACCTGCCGCCCGGCATCAGCGTGTTCGACGCGGACACCGATGCCGACCTGCGCCGGGTCGTTGCCACGGCGCGGCGCTGGCCTGGCCCCATGCTCTGGAGCGGCAGCGGCGGGCTGGCCCAGGCGCTCGCTGCCGACGCGCCGCCGCCAACGCTCGCCATATTGCCGACGCCGGTGCTGGGCCTGTTCGGCTCGGACCAGGCGGTGACCGCGGCCCAGCTCGCCGCCTGCGCGCCGCATTGGGTCGGGCTGCCGGCCGGTGGGGAGATTGAACGCCGGCTCGCGGCGCACGGCGTGGCGCTCGCCAGCGTCGGCCTGCCGCCTGGCTTACCGCGCGAGGACGCGGCGCGGCGCATCGCCGTTGAGTTTGCGGCCCTGGTGCGCGGCATGACGGCCCCGGGAACGCTGCTGGCGGTCGGCGGCGAGACCCTGCGCGGCCTGTGCTCATCGCTGGGCGCGCACAGCCTGGAAGTCCAAGGCCGCATCGCGCCGGGGCTGCCGTGGTCCGTCATCCGTGGCGGACGCTGGGACGGCGTCACCGTGGTCTCGAAATCCGGCGCATTTGGGCACAGCACTCTGCTGCGCGAACTCATCTTTGGAAGGACGGCATGATGGCGGTGCGCCACCTCGCGATCACTATGGGCGACCCGGCCGGGATCGGCCCCGAAATCATCGTCAAGGCAGCCGCGCGGCTGCGGCCCCGCATCGAGGCCGGCGAGCTGCGCCTGATCGTCATCGGCAGCAACCCAGCACTGCAGCGGGCGCAAAGCCAATTTGCGCCCGGCGCCGGCATTCCCGAAGTGGCAATGGACGACGCCGAATGGCCCGCATTGTGCGCGTTGCAGGCGGGGCCGGAGGGCGAGCCGATCCTGCCCGGCGTGCTGTCCGCGGACGGCGGACGTTTCGCGTTCCAGGCGGTGGAGCGCGGCGTCCGGCTGGCGCAGGCGGGCCGGGTCGGCGGCATCGTCACCGCGCCGCTGAATAAGGAAGCGCTGAACAAGGCCGGCTACCACTACCCCGGCCACACCGAGATGCTGGCGGAGCTGACCGGCGCGTCCGGCTCCTGCATGATGCTGGCGCACGGCAACATGCGGGTGAGCCATGTCACGACGCATATCGCGCTGGAGGACGTGCCGAAGCGCGCGACGCCGAAGCGGCTGCGCCGGGTGATCGCCTTGACGCATGACGCGCTGGTGCGGCTCGGGCTGGGCCGGGCGCGCATCGCGGTCGCGGCGCTGAACCCGCACGCCGGCGAGGGCGGGCTGTTCGGACGGCACGACATCGACGTTGCCGCCCCGGTGATCGCCGAGGCAGTGGCGGCGGGCCTGGACGTCGTCGGACCGGTGCCGGGCGACACGGTGTTCGTAAAGCTGCGCGCCGGGCAATACGACGCTGTCATCGCCAATTACCACGACCAGGGCCACATCCCGGTGAAGCTGCTCGGCTTCGAGATCGACCCGGCGACCGGCAAGTGGAACGACCTTTCGGGCGTCAACATCACCCTGGGCCTGCCGATCATCCGCACCTCGGTCGACCACGGCACCGCGTTCGATATCGCCGGCAAGGGCCTGGCGAATGAGCAGAGCCTGATCGAGGCGATCGAGTATGCCGAGCTGCTAGCCAGAGGCGCCGCTGTTTGAAATGCACAGCCTTGTCATGGCCAAGCGGCTTTTTAGGGGCGTTTCTCCCGCTATCTTCCGAAGCCCGCGTTAAGTTAGGGTGAACCACCATGGCGTCGCAAACCCCTTTGACGACGAGTGCTGCCACGACGCCCGGCCCGCGCTCCTGGCTGGAACGGCTATGGTCGTCCGTCGCCGACCGTGGACGGCCCTATGCCGAGGTGCTGCAGCCCGAAGCCGCAACTTCGCTGCTGGAACGGTCGCAGGAACTGGCGTCCGCGCTGCTGTCCGAGCGTGGCGAGGCGTCCGGCGCGGCCATCGCCCGCGAGCTGCATACGTCGGTGCGCGGCCTCGGGCCGGAGGACCGGCTTGCGTTCTACCGCTTCCTGACCGGCAATTTCCTGCCCGCCGAGGTCCGGTTGCGGGCGGCGGCGGAGGCCTACCTCGCGGACCCGTCGCCCGAGCGCGCCACGGAGGTCAGCAAAGCGGCCGAGCCGACCCGGCAGGAACTGCTGCGCCGGATGAACATGTCGCCCGGCGGCACCGCGTCGCTCGTCGCCATGCGGCGCGACCTGCTGGGCCAGCTCCGCGACGACCCTGGGCTGAAGCCGCTCGACTACGACCTGCGGCATCTGCTGGGATCGTGGTTCAACCGCGGTTTCCTGGAGCTGCGCCGCATCGACTGGCAGACCCCGGCGGCGGTGCTGGAAAAGATCATCACCTACGAGGCGGTGCACGAGATCCAGGGATGGGAGGACCTGCGGCGCCGGCTCGCCCCCGACCGGCGCTGCTTCGGGTTCTTCCATCCGGCGCTGCCGGGCGAGCCGCTGATCTTCGTCGAGGTCGCGCTGACGCAGGGCCTGGCCGCCTCCGTGCAGCCGCTGCTGGCCCGCGAGGGCGACGAGGCGGCGGAGCGGGGGCGCGAGCGGGCGGCGGACACGGCCATCTTCTACTCGATCTCCAACTGCCAGGACGGCTTGCGCGGCATCTCGTTCGGCAATTTTCTGATCAAGCAGGTTGTCGAGGAGCTGAAGGCCGAACTGCCCGGCCTGGTGCGGTTTTCGACGCTGTCGCCGGTGCCGGGCTTCCGCCGTTGGCTGGAGCGGCGGCTGGCGTCCGAGGACGCTGTCAACGTGCTGCGTGAGGACGAGATGGCCGATCTGCGGGCAGCGGCGGCGGAACCGGTCCAGGAGGGCAACCCGGCGGCATTGCTGCGCAGCCTGCTCGGCAGAGAGCGCTGGTGGGAGAACCCGCAACTGGCGGACGCGCTGCGCCTGCCGCTCACCCGGCTGTGCGGGAGCTATTTGACGACCCCCGTCGAGAGCAAGGGCGCCCGGGGCAAGGCGCCGTCCGACCCGGTGGCACGCTTCCACCTCGGCAATGGAGCGCGCCTTGAGCGGGTGAACTGGCTCGGCAACACGGCGTCGCGCGGGATGGAGGAGTCGTATGGGATCATGGTGAACTACCTCTATGACCCCGACGAGATCGAGGCCAACCACGAGGCCTTCGTGCGCGGCATGGTCGTGCGCTCGCCCGCCGTGGACGCCCTGATTGGGGCCGCATAGCGGGGACGGCCCTGAATACTGTGCAAGATGGCCTTGGATGAGCATCGATGATGGCGTATGCCATACAGGCCAGCGCCGTGCCCCAATCCGGTCCTGCACCTCGCCCTGTGCGGTTATTTCGCAATAACCGCAACGAAGCCATCCGCGTGCTAGTGGAGTTCAAGTTGCCCGGCAATGAGGCCATTAACAGCAGTGACGGTACCCACCTCAACATCGGGCCGGTGCGCAAGACAGGGCTGGCGGCGCTGCTTGATTGCTGGGCGACCCTAGACGAGGAGTTCCCGGAGATCGAGGATCCACCGTTGGCGCCGAACGACTTCTTCTAATTGCATCCTACGAACCCTCGCCCTATACTCGCCAACGCCGCAGCCTCCCGCCCATGCCGCGCCATGAGCGCCGGGATGTCCAGGCCCGGGATGCCGCCGTCAATCACCACCCAGCGCCCGCCCACCATCACCCGGTCCGCCCGGTGCGCCCCGCACAGCACCAGCGCCGCCAACGGATCGCCCGCGCCGGAGAACCGCAGCTCGTCCAGGCGGAACAAGGCGAAGTCCGCCGCCATGCCCGGCGCGATGCGCCCCAGTTCCGGCCGTCCGATGCAGGCCGCCGAACCCTCGGTGGCCCAGCGCAGCGCGTCGAGGTGGCTGACGGCCTCGATGCCATTCGCCTGGCGTTGCAGCAGGAACGCCGCGCGGACCTCCTGCATCATGTTGGAGGCGTCGTTGGACGCCGATCCGTCCACCCCAAGGCCGACCGCAACGCCGGCCCGCTCCATCGCGCAGGCCGGGCACACGCCGGAAGCGAGGATTTGGTTCGAGCAGGGGCAATGCGTGACGCCGACCCCGCCGGCCGCTAGCCGCCCGATGTCGGCAGGCGAGAAATGGATTCCATGCGCCAGCCAGGTGCCCGGTCGCAGCCAGCCGCAGTCGTCCAGGTAATCCAGCGGCGAGCAGCCGAACCGCGCCTGGCAGAACGCCGCCTCGTCGGCGGTTTCGGCCAGATGCGTATGCAGCCGCACCCCGGCGCGGGCAGCGAGTTCCGCGGTTGCGCGCATCAGCCCCGTGGTGACTGAAAAGGGCGAGCACGGCGCCAGCGCGATCTGCAGCGCCGCATGCGGGGCGGGATTGTGGTAGCGGGCGATCAGCCGCTCGCTGTCGGCCAAAATGGTGTCCGCGTCCTGCACGACGCTCTCGGGCGGCAGCCCGCCGTCGCGCACGGACAAGTCCATCGACCCGCGGGTGAGCACCGCGCGGATGCCGAGCCGCGCCGCCACCGCAGCCTCGATGTCGATGGCGTCCTCAAGCCCGGCGGGGAACACGTAGTGATGGTCGGTTGTAGTGGTGCAGCCGGACAGCAGCAGCTCGGCCAATGCGACGGTGACGCCCGCTTCCAGCGCCGCCGGGGTCAGCCGCGCCCAAACCGGATAGAGCGCCTGCAGCCAGGGGAACAGCGTGCGGTCCAATGCGGGCGGGAAAGCGCGGGTCAGCGTTTGGTAGAAATGGTGGTGGGTGTTGACGAGGCCGGGGACGACGACATGGCGGCTCGCATCGAACAGCGTTGATGGCACGGACGGACGCCCGCCTATGGGCAGCAGCTCCAGGATACGCCCGTCCTGCACCACGACGCCGCCGGGCGCATCGGCCAATATGGCGAGCGGGTTGCGGAGCCAGACGGGTTCGGGGGATGCGTTCATCGGCGCCATCGCACGATGCCAATGCTTATGTTGCAAGCGGAAAATGACCGGTTGCGCTTCACTGTAAGATGTTTGTTCATCCAGGGCCGCGCGTGTGAAGCGACCGTTGATTTTCAGCGGCTCGCGTTGGGGGACGACCTTGGACTACGGTGATATCGCGAGGGCCGCGACGGCCCGGCAAGCCGCGGGCAACTTGCGGCTGGCAAATTCACTCCGCTGCGTATCGGCGGCGGTGCTACGCTGGACGGAATGAAAGCCGGGGAAGCGTCATGACCGCCAGCCTGAATGTCCAGTTCACCGATCCGCCGGGTGCCGGCGGACCCGATCCTGATGCCGTCGTGTATGCGGTGAACCAGGCGTTCGACGAGTGGATAAAGCATTTCGACTACACGGCCGGCGCCTACACCATCAATGTGTCGTTCCGGGCTGCGGTCCAGCCGGCGGACGTCAGCCTATTCGAAGGGGACTACACCAAGGTCGGCTCAGTGTCTGGCGATGGGGTCCTTGAACCGTCCTTCGGGCTGAGCTTCGCGGCGCGGGCCGTCGCACCGACAATTTATCCGACGCCGACTCTTTACGTGAACCCGGCCAATTTCAGCGGCACGGTCTTCGGCAGGTCCAACATCGTGGCCCCGGTCGAGCGGGAACTGGGCCATGCCCTCGGCATTCAGGCTTTCGTCCGCAATATCGTGAGCGGCGGTCTGCACCAGTTCAACGTGACTCCATACGACCGCAGCGTGCGGTTCGTGCAGCTCCCGCCCAACGCCGTCACGACGTTCAATGGGCCGAACGCGCAGGCGGCCTTTGGCGGGCCGGTGCCGGTGCTCAATTCGGACCCGGGCACCACGACGGTGGGCGGCGGGGCGGCCGTCGACACCACGATCCAGGGCGCCAGCACCATCCAGCCGCTGGATGTGGCTTTGCTGCGGGACGCCGGGCTGCCGGCGCTGACCGACCAGGAGCTGCAGGAGCACGAGATTGCCCGGCTGTATTTCGGCGCGTTCGGCCGCGTTGCCGATAGTGGCGGGCTGATCCTGCAGCTTCAAGCATTGCACGCGCAACCGCAAAATCCTGGCGCCGGCAACAACGATTACCTGGGAGGGATCGGCAACGGGCTGGTGTCCTCGGCCGAGTTCGTTGCGCGCTACGGCACGCTGTCGAACGCCGATTTCATCCGCACCGTTTATCAGAACGCGCTGGGACGGCAGCCAGATACGGCCACGTTGAACTACTATCTAGACAGCCTCGTCTTTCCGCCGCGGACCCCTAGTAGCCGCGGCGACATCCTTGCGGGCATCGCCGACGGCGAAGAGGCCCGCGGACGCCTATCGGCCAATCCGAACATCACCTACGCCGCGACGGCGGAGGCGCAGGTGGCGCGGCTGTATGACGCCGCGTTCGGCCGCGATGCCGACCCGACCGGCTTCGACACCTTCGTCCCGTCGGTCATCGACGCCACGTCGCTGCAGCAGGTGGCCCTGTCGTTCCTGGGTTCGGCCGAGTTCGCCAGCCGCTACGGCGCGGCGGCATCGGACACCACGCTGGTCGATGCGCTGTATGCCAACGCCCTGCACCGGCCCGCCGACCCGGCCGGGGAGGCGCTGTACGTGCAGGCGCTCGGCTCCGGCGCGCTAAGCCGGGCGGCGCTGTTGGCCGCGTTCTCGGAAAGCCAGGAGCACATCAACCTGGTGGCCGAGCGGGCCGGCGCACGGGACCTCGCGGGCTACAACCTGGATTTGTCGCCGCATTTGGGCATCATCCCGGTGATCAGCGCGCCGGTGGCCGCATGAAAATAGGTTGAACGTTCACTCCAGCTTGGCAATTTGGCCCGGTTATGCCTAAGCTGCGGCCTTCCAAATACGAAAGCGGTTAAAATGGCGAACGGGACGGTCAAGTGGTTCAATGCCGACAAGGGCTTCGGCTTCATCCAGCCGCAGGACGGCAGCAAGGACGTGTTCGTCCACATCACCGCACTTCAGGCCGCCGGGATCAACAACCTGAATGACGGCCAAAAGGTCACCTATGACGTGGTCGCCGAGCGCGGAAAGCAGGCCGCGGCGAACCTGAAGCTTGCCTGACCAACGGCGTCGCATGGCTCGGCAAATGACGGCAACCCCGCCTCCGCTCGTCCGGGGGCACTCGCGTTTCCGCCTCCGCATCTGCTTGGTGGGCAGCGGACCCAAGCCGTTCGGCTGGGAGGTTTGCGACGAGGAGGACGGACGCAGCGTGCGGCGGTCCACCGAGCGCTTCCGCACATCGTCCGAGGCATGGCAGGCCGGCTCGGCAGTCCTGGAGGACCAAGACAGGCGCGGACGGTGAGCATCCTGCATATGTAAAAAGGAAACGCTGTTGGCCCGATTGCCCTATGCCGACACGGCCAGCCCCCAAACGCGGGAGCTGGCCGAGCGCATCACCCGGGAACGCGGCAGCGTCCTCCACCTTTATGCCTTGCTGCTGCATAGCGCGCCCATCGCCGAGGGCTGGCTGCGCTACCTCACCGCCATCCGCCATGAATGCGCGCTGCCGGGCATGTTGCGTGAGTTGGTGATCATGCGGGTGGCGCAACTCAACGGCGCGCCCTACGAGGCGCAGCAGCACGCGCCGATCGCGCTGCGTGAGGGGATGACCCAGGCGCAGATCGACGCCCTCGAGCAATGGCCGGAGTCCGGCCTGTTCGACGAAACCCAGCGCGCGGTGCTGGCGTATTGCGACGCCATGACGCGCACCGTGCATGTCCCCGACGACGTGTTCGCCGCGGTGCGTGCGATCATGGACAACCGGAACCTGGTCGAGCTCACCGCGGCCATCGGTGCCTATAACATGGTGTCCCGCTTCCTCGAAGCCATGCAGATCGACGCGCGCGACGATATGACGAACGGCAAATAGCCGACATGCTCCGGCTGGACGGCAAGGTCGCCATCGTCACCGGCGCCGGGTCGGTTGGGCCAGGCTGGGGCAACGGCAAGGCCACTGCGGTGCTGCTCGCCCGGCAAGGCGCGTCGGTTTTCGCCATCGACGTCAATGCCGAGGCGGTCGGGGAAACGCTGTCCATCATCCAGGCCGAGGGCGGCAACGCCCTGGCGCATGTCGCCGACGTCACGTCGTCCCAGGAGGTCTCGGGAGCGGTCGAGGCCTGCATATCCGCCTTTGGCCGGCTCGATATCCTGGTGAACAACGTCGGGGGATCGTCTCCAGGCGGCGCCGAAGGCATGGCGGAGGCGGAATGGGAGCGGCAGCTCGACCTCAATCTTCGCAGCGCCTTCCTCGGCTGCAAGTTCGCCCTGCCCCATCTGAAGCGGCAGGGCACGGGCGCTATCGTCAACCTGTCCTCGATCGCCGGGCTGCGGATGAGCGCGGACCGCCCGCATGTGGCGTACAGCGCGGCGAAATACGGCGTGATCGCGATGTCGAAGTCGATCGCCATGGAGAACGCCCGCGCCGGGGTGCGCTGCAACACCGTCGTGCCCGGCCTGATGCACACGCCGCTGGTCGAAGCCCGGCTGGTCCGCCAGCTCGGCTCCAACGACGCCGCGGAGCTGATCGCCAGGCGCAACGCCCAGGTGCCGATGGGCAAGATGGGCGACGCCTGGGATGTGGCGCACGCCGTGCTGTTCCTGGTGTCGGATGAGGCGCGTCACATCACCGGGACGGAGCTCGTCGTCGACGGCGGCATCTCGGCGGCGATGCCATAGTGGCCTGATGCCAACGCCTGTTTCATGGCGTTGGCTGAATCAGCCCACCAAACAAAGCTAGTGCTCTGACGCAGACTGCTTCCTCTGTCTGCGTCAGGGCACTAGCGCCGATGATCTCACCCGGCGCAGAACTGGCCGACGGCGTGGGCGACCGCCTTGGCCTGGGCCTGCATCACGCTGGGCAGCCGCGATTGCGTCTCCTCCGCCCGGTTGACGATGATGCCCGCCTCCAGCAGCACCGCGGGCATGGTGGCGGTCCGCAGCACGGCCAACTGGTCGTAGCGGTAAAGGCCGGTGTCGCGGTCGAGCAGCGGACGGCCCTCGCCGGGGATCTGCTCCGCATGGTGCAGCGACGGCGTGAAGCCCGCGGCGACGAGCGCGTGTCCGATCAGCCCGGCCAGCGCCTTGCTGTCGTCCAGCCGCGCTGTTTGGCCCGAGATGAACAGCGAAAAGCCGTGGAACCGGTCGCTGTAATGCTGCGTCCGGCCGCCAGCCTGCCACTCCGAAAGGTATTGCGGCTGAACGGAGTCATGGTGGATCGAGATGAACAGCCCGGCGCCGCGCTGCCGGGCCGTGCGGGTGCGTTCGAGCAATGGCAGCGGCGATCCGCTTTCCCCGATCAGGAAACTGTGGCGGAAGCCGGCAGCGTTCAGCTCCGCCAAGACCGCCCGGGCGAGTTCCTGGTTGAAGGCGAATTCAGGCTCGCCGCGCGCGCTCGTTGCGCCGGGCGCCGATAGCGTGTGGCCGACATCCACGGCGACGGCGAGGCTGCCCGGCCCGCAGCGTTGCGGCCCAGCGGCGCGGCTTGCGCACGGGGCGCTGACTGCGAGCAGCGACAGGAATGCAGCGTAATGAAACCGGACCATGCCGGCACCATGTTCGAGGCAGGGCGCGGCGGCAACCCATGTGGGCAGCGGAGGTGGATGATGGCGCGATGGTTTTGGCTAGTCTTGCTCGCCCTGTGGCCCGGCGGGCTGGCCGCGGAGGCTTATCGCACCAACGGCCAGTGCGACGGCTTTCCGGCCGTGATGCTGCAAACCCCGCCCGGCCTGTGCGTCGGACTGGTGGCGGATCATCTCGGCTTCGTCCGGGGCGTGGCCGCGGCGGGCGACGCGATCTATTTGGTGGACATGGGCGGATGGCGGCGCGGGCGCGGGCGGCTGCTGCGCCTGGACCACGGCGGCCATGACGCGCCGAAGGTGCTGCTTACGGGCCTCGATGAGCCGAACGCCTTGGCGATGACGCCAGACGGGACGCTGTATGCCGGGCTGCTGGGCCGTATCGTGCGCGTCGTGCTGTCCGGCCCTGCGCCCGTGCTGCAGGACGTGTTGACTGGCCTGCCCAGCACAGGCCGCCATCCGCTGCCGGCGTTAGCGGCGGCGGCGGATGGCTCGCTCTATGTGAATGTCGGCTCTGCCACGGACCATTGCGAGGACCCTGCCGGCAAGCCGCCCAACCCCAGCGTCCCCTGCCCCGAGCGCGCGGCGGCGCCGCCGCGGGCCAGCATCGTCCGGTTCATGCCGGGTCCGGCGCCGCTGTCCTGGGCGGAGGCCGAGCCGGTCGCCTTCGGCTTGCGCAACAGCATGGCGCTCGCGGCGCTGCCGGGCGGCGCATTGCTGGCTGCGGTCAACGCGCGCGACTGGATCAACCGCGCCGACCCGGCCCTGCCCGACGCCGACCTGCCGCATGACACATTCCACGTGGTCGCATCCGGCGGCGACTATGGCTGGCCCTATTGCTTCGACATGCAGCGTCCAAGCCCGGAGTATCCTGGCCATGACTGCAGCGCCGTGGCGAAGCCGGCCTTGCTGTTGCCGCCGCACGCCGCGCCGCTGGGCTTGCTGCTGTATCGCGGCGAGGCATTGCCGGGCCTCGATGGACGGCTCGTGCTGCCCTATCACGGTTATCGGGCCAGGGGGCACCGCGTCATGAGCCTGGCGGTCGGCGATGATGGGCAGCCGCTGGGCGAGCCAGCGCCGCTGATCCAGGGGTGGGACGGCGTGAAGGGGCGCACGCCGCAAGGCGCGCCGGTCGCGGTCGCCGAGGCGCCGGATGGCAGCGTCCTGATCACCGAGGACCATAACGGCACGCTGCTGCGCCTGAGCCGGCGGTGACCGATGTGGGCGAACCAAGGTTTGCGTTGAGGGAACGCGTCGAGGCGCGTATCCCGGAGATGACGGGCGCACGTGGGAGCGTTGGATGAACATACTTGCCGGACGGCGTGCGATCGTGACCGGAGCGGGCAGCGGCATCGGCCGGGCGAGCGCATTCCTGTTCGCGTCCGAAGGCGCGGCGGTGCTGGCGGTGGACCGCGATGAGGCGTCCGTGCAGGATACTCGGGCGCAAATCGTCGCAGCAGGCGGGCGGGCCGAGGCCATGGCGGCCGACGTGGGCGACGATGCGCAGGCAGCGGCCTATGTGGCGCGTGCGGTCGAGGCATTTGGCGGGGTCGATGTCGTTTACGCCAACGCCGGGGTCTCCGGCGGGACGGCGCCGCTGCTGGAAGCCACGGCCGAGCTTTGGGCCGAGGTGCTGCGGGTCAACCTGATCGGCGCTTTCCTGGCCATACGCCATGCCGCGCCGCACATGGTGGCGCAGGGCCGCGGCGCCATCGTCTGCACGGCGTCGGTCGCGGGGATGCGGGCCAACGCCGCCGGGGCCGCATACAGCGCCAGCAAGGCCGGGGTGATCAGCCTGGTGCAGACGGCGGCGGCGGCGTTGACCGGCACCGGGGTGCGGGTGAATGCGGTCTGTCCCGGGCTGATCGAGACCGGCATGACCCAGCCGATGTTCGAGGCGGCGCGGGCGCGTGGGTCGGAGGGCCGGATCGGCCAGCTCAATCCGTTGCAGCGGCACGGCCTGCCGTCCGAGATCGCGGCCACCGCATTGTTCCTGGCGAGCGACGCCGCATCGTATGTGAACGGGCAGGCGCTGGCGGTCGACGGCGGGCTATCGGCGATGCTGCCGTTCTCGCGGACGCCGCACCGGTAGCAGGCCGGCATCCACCCCACGGCTCGCGCGATTGCGTACAGATCGCCGGCCAGCGTGTGCCATGATGCCGTCCCTCGTTTGGGAGACAACGCGTGGTTGACCCATCGCCAATGCAGCCGCCCGCCGACCAGCCGCTCATGGACGTGACGCCCTATGGCGCAGGTCCCAACGACTCGATCACCGACACGACGGAGGCCGCCGCCGTCACCCGCCACGTCGCGACCGTGGGTGGCCGCGCGATCCCCTACACCGCGCATGCCGGCCACCTCGTGACGGTGGACGCATCGAGCGCGCAGTCGTCGGCCAAGTTCTTCTACGTCGCCTTCACCGCCGACGGCTTTGCCCCCGCCGAACGCCCGGTGACGTTCTTCTACAATGGCGGCCCGGGCTCGTCGGCGGTGTTCGTGCTGCTCGGCTCGTTCGCGCCGCGCCGCATCAAGACCAGCCTGCCGAGCTTCACGCCGCCGGCGCCCTACACGATCGAGGACAACCCCGACAGCCTGATCGACCGCACCGACCTCGTGTTCATCGACCCGGTCGGCACCGGCTACTCGGCGGCGATCGCGCCCGGCAAGAACCGCGACTTCTGGGGCGTGGACGAGGACGCGCGCTCGATCAAGCAGTTCATCAAGCGCTACCTCACCGCGTTCGACCGCTGGAACTCGCCCAAGTTCCTGTTCGGCGAGTCCTACGGCACGCCACGGAGCTGCGTGCTCGCCTGGCTGCTGCATGAGGACGGCGTGGACCTCAACGGCATCACGCTGCAATCCTCGATCCTGGATTATTCGCAGACGGGGAACCCGATCGGCCTGTTGCCGACGCTCGCGGCCGATGCCTGGTACCACAAAAAGGCCACCGGCGCGCCGCCGGACCTGCCGGCGTTCATGGATACGGTGACCGCCTTCGCCCAAGGCCCGTATGGCCCGGCGCTGGCCAAGTTCCCGGCCATCGACCAGGCCGTGCTCGAAACCTTGAGCGCCGACCTCGGCATCTCGCCCACGGTGCTGACCTATTGGGGCCTCGACGTCGCGGCCAGCAACACGACGGGCCTGCTGTTCCTCACCACGCTGCTGCAGGACCAGGGCCTCGCCCTCGGCTCCTATGACGGGCGCGCCACCGCCGTCGACACCGGCATCGCGGGCGTCGTCAGCCCCAACTCCGGCGGCAACGACCCGACCATGACCGCCGTGGGCGGCGTCTATACCGCGATGTGGAACGTCTACCTCAACGACGAGCTGAAGTTCACTGCGACCGCGCCGTTCACCGACCTCAACGACCAGACATTCCGGTTTTGGAACTTCTCCCACACCGACCCGACCGGGGCGCAGGTGGGCAAGGATGTCAACGGCAACATCGTCCTCTACACCGCCGGCGACCTCGCGGCCTCGATGGCGCTCAACCCCAACCTGAAGGTGTTCTGCGCCAACGGCTACTACGATTCCGTCACGCCGTTTTTCCAGACGGAGCTTACGCTGGCCGCCATGCCGCTCGCGAGTGTGGCGGCGCGGGCAAACCTCACCATCCGCAACTACCCGTCCGGGCACATGATCTACCTTGATGGCCCGTCGCGTACCGCCATGAAGGCCGACCTCGCCGCGTTCTACGCCAGCACGACCGCGGGCTTCGTCGCCCGGGCACGGTTCGCCCGCACGTTCACCCTGGCCCGGCCCTACTTCAAGCGGCCGACCCGGTCGAAGGACGGGCTCATTCCGCTCGCCGCAGCCGCCGCCGCATGGAGCGTGCCCGACCTCTGCGCCGCCTATGACTGGCCCACCGGCCTGATTGGCGGCGGGGTCATTGCCATCGTGGAACTGGCGGGCGGCTGGGTCCAGGCCGACATGGACGCCTATTTCGGCTCGATCAACCAGCCGGCGCCGCACATCGTGGACGTGAGCGTCAACGGCGGACGCAACAGCCCCGGCCAGCACCAGCAGGAGGACGCCGACCCCGACGTGGAAGTGGCGCTCGACATCCAGGTGGCGGCGGCGGCCTATTATGCCGCGACCGGGCGTACGGCTTCGATCCGCGTCTATTGGGGATCGAGCGACCCGGGCGCGCTCGCCGCGGCTGTGCGGGCGGCGGCGTCCGACGGGTGCGACGTTTGCTCCATTTCGTGGGGCGCGGACGAGGCGCGTTGGAACGCCGCGCGGGCGCAGACCGGGCAGGACTATGCCGGGCAGATGGAGGCCGCGGCGCAGGCTGCGGCCGCGTCCGGCATGATCGTGTTCGCCGCCTCCGGCGACAACGACGCGTCCGATGGCGGGCCCGACCCGGTCAACGTCGACCTGCCGTCCGCCTGCCCGCACGTCGTCGGCTGCGGCGGCACCCGCAAGACGCGGGATTCCGAGGTGGTGTGGAACGCCGACCCGGGCCGCTCCGACGGGCACGGCACCGGCGGCGGCTTTTCCAAGCTGTTTCCGCAACAGCCTTGGCAGGCGGGGGCGCCACGCGGCCCCGGTCGGATGGTCCCCGATGTCGCGGCCAACGCCGATCCGAACACCGGCTACAAGATCATCGTGCATGGCGCACGGCTCGAGATGGGCGGCACCAGCGCGGTTGCGCCGCTTTATGCCGGGCTGTTTGCCGCGTTCGGCCCCAAGCTCGGTTTCGTTTCACCGCGCATATGGAGCAACCAGCTCTGCTTCAACGATATCACCCAGGGCGACAACGGGTTTTACCGCGCGCGCATCGGCCCCGACGCCTGCACCGGGCTGGGCTCGCCGATCGGCGCCAAGCTTGCCGAGCTGTTCGCAGCGCCTGCGACGGCCGTTGCGGCGGCAGAGCCTGCCCTTATGAACGCTTGACGCCCGCCTCCGAACGGGTGCGCGCATAGGCCCACAGCGCGAAAGCATAGTGCAGGGCCGTGTCCTTGAGCGCATCGAATCGCCCGGCGGCGCCGCCGTGGCCCGCGCCCATGTTGGTGCGCAGCAGCACCGGGTTGCCGCTGGCCGTCGCCTCGCGCAGGCGCGCCACCCACTTCGCCGGCTCCCAATAGGTCACCCGCGGATCGGATAGGCCGGCCGTGGCGAGCACCGCCGGGTAGGGTTGGGGCGTCACGTTGTCGTAGGGCGAATACGTGGAAATCACGTCGTAGGCGGCGGCGTCCTCGAGCGGGTTGCCCCATTCCGGCCACTCCGGCGGCGTCAGCGGCAGGCTGGTGTCGGACATCGTGTTCAGCACGTCCACGAACGGTACCGCGGCGACGACCCCGGCCCACAGGTCCGGACGCATGTTCAGCGCCGCGCCGACCAACAGGCCGCCCGCTGACCCGCCCATGGCGACGATGCCGCCGCGCCGCCCGAGGCCCTGGCCCGCCAGATGCTCGGCGACGGCGATGAAATCGGTGAAGCTGTTCGGTTTTTTCGCCCCGCGCCCGTCGAGGAACCAGCCCCAGCCCTTCTCCGACCCGCCGCGCACGTGCGCCACGGCCCAAATCCAGCCGCGGTCCACCAGGCTGAGATTGCGTATGGAAAACGATGGCTCCATCGCCATGCCATACGACCCATAGCCATACAGCAGCAGCGGCGCGGACCCGTCGGTGGGCGTGTTGCGGCGCATCAGCACGGTGACCGGCACCTCCGCCCCGTCCGCCGCACGCGCATGCAGCCGGCGGGTGAGATACTGCGCGGGATCGTGGCCGGACGGGACCTCCTGCTGCTTGCGCAGCACCGCCGCGTGGGTATGCATGTCGAAGTCGAACCATCGCCGGGGCGTCGATGGCGACTCATAGGTATAGCGCAGCGTGGCCGTGTCGTATTCATGGCCGCCGCCGAGGCGCAGCACGAACGCCTCCTCGTCGACCGCGATCACGTGCTCGCGCCCGCTGCCGCGTTCCGTAATGACGATGCGGTTGTTGGCGTCCACCCGCTCCAGCCGCGCGAAGTGCCCGGCGTAGGCGGTGGTGTCCACGATGAAGCGTCCGGGTTCATGGGCGATCCAGTCCCGCCAGTTCGCCCGGCCCGGTGCCGTTTCGGGGGCGCTCATCAGCTTGAAGTCCATCGCCCCGTCCGCGTTGGTGCGGATGATGAAACGCCCGTCCCAATGCTCCAGGTCGTAGCGCACGCCGTCCTGCCGCCGCTCGACCAAGCGCGGCGCCGCCGTGGGGTCGGCAGCCGGGATCAGCCACGCCTCGCTGGTTTGCTGGTCGCCGCAGCCGATCACGAGCCAGGCCCGCGACGCGGTGGACCCGATCTGCAGGAAGAACCCGGCGTCCGGCTCGTCATAGACCAGCACGTCGTCGGCGGGGCCGCCGGATATGGGGCGGCGATAGATGCGCGCCGGGCGGCCGTTGTCGTCGCGGAAGGTCCAGAACAGCCAGGACGCGTCGGCCGACCAGGCGAAGTTGCCGGTGCAGCTCTCGATCGTGTTGGGCAGCAGCGTACCGGCCGCAAGGTCCTTGATCCGTATGCGATACACCTCGGAACCCTGGGTGTCCTCGGCATAGGCGAACAGCCGGTGGTCCCAACTGTGCCGGGCAGCGGCCAGCGCGTAGTACTGGTGCCCCTGCGCGAGCGCGTCGGCGTCGACCAGCACCTGCTCGCCGCCGGGTTGGCCGCGTGGCCTGCGCGCGTGCACCGGATGCTGCGCGCCGGCCTCGTAGCGCGTGTAGTACTTCCACGGACCGTCGGTGTTCGGGACGCTCGCGTCGTCCTGCTTCATGCGCCCTTTGATCTCGGCGGCGATTTCCTGCTGCAGCGCCGCGGTCTCGGCCAGCACGGCCTCGGTGTAGGCGTTTTCCGCTTCCAGATGGGCGCGGATGCCGGCGCGCAGCACTGTCGGGTCGCGCAGCACCTGCTGCCAGTTCTCGTCCTTCATCCAGGCATAGTCGTCGGTGCGGACGCGGCCAAGCTGCTCGATGCGCTTC
Organism: Acetobacteraceae bacterium; assembly: GCA_965277495.1. Taxonomy (GTDB): domain Bacteria; phylum Pseudomonadota; class Alphaproteobacteria; order Acetobacterales; family Acetobacteraceae; genus CAHJXG01. Next base: position 1,816,840 of record OZ255824.1, read on the forward strand.
GGTTGCTTGTGGGCGGCGGGCGGCGTCGGTGTCGTGTCCATGCCTGCATGAAAGTGGCTTGCGCGCCGATTGGTCAAGCAGCGTCCACAGCCGTGGGCGGGACCGGCGGCCTTTTCCCGCGCGGTCCCGCCATTGAATACGCGGCGTTTGCCCAACATCTTCAACTCCAGGAACTCTTTTGTGGGACTATCTTAAGGTCATGCCAGTCCTGCTCGTCCTGTTTATTATTGTCTCCATCGGCGCCACCGCGTTCGACCTGATGCTGCGCCGGCGCCAGGCCGCCTATGTGGCGCGCCACCGCGGCGCAGTCCCGCCGGCCTTTGCCGACGCCGTCAGCCTCGCGGACCACCAACGCGCCGCCGATTACGAGCAGGCGCGGCTGCGGCTTGGCACAGCGTCGTCGCTGTTCGGCCTCGTATTGGCGCTGGGCTGGGCGGTGTTCGGCTACGACGCGCTGTATGGCGCCGCTGCAGGCCTGATCCCCCGCGGCCTCACCCGCAGCGTCGTGTTCCTGGTCGCGGCCGGCGCGATTTCCTCAGTGCTGGGCCTGCCCTTCGCCCTCCTGCGCACCTTCGGCATCGAGCAGCGCTTCGGCTTTAACCGCACCACCCCCGGCGCCTACGCGCTGGACCGGCTGAAGGGCGCGGCGCTGTCCTTGGCCCTGGGCGTGCCGCTGCTATACGGTCTGCTGTGGCTTATGGCCCGGCCCGGCCTTTGGTGGGTGTGGGCGTGGCTCGGCCTCGTGCTGATCATGCTGGCCATGATGGACGCCTACCCGCGCTGGATCGCGCCGCTGTTCAACCGGTTCACCCCGCTGGAAGGTCCGCTGCGCACCCGGATCGAGGGCCTGCTGCGCCGCTGCGGCTTCGAGGCTTCGGGCCTGTTCGTCATGGACGCCTCCCGCCGGTCCGCCCACGGCAACGCCTATTTCTCCGGCCTGGGCCGCAGCAAGCGCATCGTGCTGTTCGACACCTTGGTCTCCGGCAACAGCGAGGCCGAGCTGGAGGCGGTGCTGGCGCACGAGCTCGGCCACTTCAAGCTGAACCACATCGTGTTCGGCCTGCTGCAAACGGCGGCGCTGCTGTTCCTGGCGTTCTTCGCCATCGGCTGGCTGTGCAAGCAGCCCTGGCTGCTGCCGAGCTTCGGCATCACGCACCGGGACGACGCCCTGGCCCTGGTGGTGGGCACGCTGGTGGTGCAGGTGGCCGGGCCGGCGCTCGGCGTCATGGCGAACTGGGTCAGCCGGCGGCATGAATACCAGGCCGACGACTTTGCCCGCCGCATGGTCGGCGCCGAGCCGATGGTCTCCGCGTTGCTGCGGCTGTCGCGCGACAACGCCAGCACGCTGACGACCGACCCGCTCTATGCCCTGGTCAACTTCAGCCATCCCCCGGTGCCGCTGCGCGTGCAGCGGTTGCGGGAGGCGGCGCAGGCTGCCTAGGGGTGATGTGGGCCTGATTTGCGGTTGTATTTCTGCAAGGGTGAGCTGCCGTCATTGGTGAAGCCTGCAGTAGAGAGCTTGTCGCGTTAAGGCCTGATCTGCTCGCCAAGACGGTCGTTCAGCCGGATGCCTCTTCTCGTCCAGAGCGGACGCAAAACGGCCTTGATGGAGGTGACAACTGGCATGTGACCCGGCACCGTGTTTCCGTTTTGGTCCGTTCCCAGCTACAACCAACTCATGGACTCGACATACAACCTGAACGGCAGTTTTAAGCCGACGTTGAAGCGCTTCGCTGACCTTCAGGGACCCGACTATTTCCCAACTCCTGAGTGGGCGACGCATGCTCTAATTGCCAACGAGAAATTTGAGGGCAGCATTTGGGAGCCTGCATGCGGCAACGGCGCCATGTCGCGCGTCCTTGAGACGACGGGAGCCGCCGTGTTGTCTACCGACCTCTTCGATCGCGGCTATGGCGAGGTTGGCGTCGACTTCCTTAAGGCTAATCACGTTGCGGACAACATAGTTACCAATCCACCATATAATTCCGCCGAATCTTTCGTAAAGGCTGGTCTGGTGCAGGCTCGCCAGAAGGTGGCGTTCCTACTGCGTCTTGCCTTCGTTGAAGGCGCTAACCGTCAGAGAACGATCTTTGCAAAAACGCCTCCAACGCGGATATGGGTGTTCAGCGAAAGGATCACCTTCTACCCAGCAGGCGCTGTCCAGAAAGGAAGCGGGACGACTGCCTATGCTTGGTTCGTTTGGGACAAGCAGGATATAAGCAAGACTGAAATGAAATGGCTTCCGTTGGGCTACAAGAGCCGTTACTCGGCCAAGGCTGTGAACGAACCCAAGAACCCCATGCTGTTCAGGTAGGCCATTCCCTTTTCGGTGACCGAAAGGCCGTTTGAGGTTCTCGTCGCATAGCCCTTTTTGAAGGGTCCTGCTGGCGTCTCCTGATGTGATATGACGTTGCCGACAATCTGCTGCCACAGTGCCTCGTTGCTGCGACTAGACGACCGGCGGAGATCGGCCTCGGACAGATCGGTATATTTCGGCACTTCCTTTTTGATGAACTGTGTTGATGCCGTCCGATTGGGCCGTTGCGCCGCAATTTTGAGGGCTAGAATCCTCGCCTCTGGCTCCCGCAGACGATCACCCCGTGGCCTTTTCAGATCCCCATACGTGAACGGCTCGCCACGTTGCCATGCGATCGCATTCTTGGGAATGATCATCTCCTTGATGACAATCTTGATCACGCGGGAGATCTCTTCCTTGTCTTTGACGTCATTCGGCAGATAGAGCGTCACTGTAAATTCAGGATGACCCGCATACGTCCGAAGATCAAAGCGTATGTCGTTGCCAACTATGAAAGAGGCTGCCTGGAACTCGTCGAGGCCATCCTCACCTTCACGGATCAGCATCGTGAAATATCTCAGAGCGCGCCAGAATATTGCCTGAGGAGTGACGTCATAATCAGGTTCATACTTGGAGAGCTTAACGTTAGGCATATATTGGTCCTCAGGGCTGCATGTTTGTGACGACAGCCTTAATGCACGCGAAGTCTTCGCCATCCTTGCAGCGATACTCGACTCCAGACGTAGCCGTTAGATACCATCTCACCTCGAACGGCGAGCCGTCAGGATGGGGATCAATCTGGGTGGTGAAGTCGATGCCACGACGGTTCTGCAGCTTCCCTGCGTAACCCTGTACAGCAGGTTCAAACCCATTCCTTGGGGTCCTGCCCCAAACCTCACCGGAGGCCACCTGAATTGGCGCAAGGGATTTTGGTTGCGTCTTGTCATTCTCACGACGGTTGAACTGGCCCAAGGCCATCTGCGCGCTCTTTTCGACGTAACAACTGCAGAATGCGAAACCCGCGTCGACCCCGTCAAAGCAGGCGAGAGAAAGGGCGCGCGTCCGCCTTTGCCCACCTGATGCTCTCGAGCAGACGGTCCGCTTCCGGCCGGGAACAAGCATTCGAAGCAATCGCCGACCCGCTCATAAGCCGCGGGAGCGATTGCCATAACGAGATCACAGGCTCGGCGTCACCGGGCTTTGCTTAACCCCGTTCGTCGCGGCGCGGAACCGGGCGTACTCTCTCGCGCGGTTGCGATATTTCCGCCAAGCCGAAGTGCCCTTGTACCGCGCAAAAGGGGGGACCTTCTGGCGGGGGGCGCCGAAGCGGGGCGTTGGTTTGGGTAGGCCGGGGGTGGAGGTGTCGCTCATGGCAAATAATCCCGTTGGTGCGGCGCTTTCTGACCACTGCACGGGTTCCCGCGCAAGAGGGTGCTGCCGCGAGACCAGTTCCAGAAAACGTCCGCCCTGAAGCACCGCTCGTCCAAGGCGGCCAGTCTGCCCCTGGCCAGCCTCAATCCTTCCCTTCCGCTACGGCGAGCGGATGGCCAGCAAGCCTGGAGTCGCGGGTCAGCAGCCGCATGCCCTCTTCCTGCGCCTGGACGAGCAACAACTCGTCGAACGGATCTTTGTGTTCCAGCGGATGCGCCAGTTCGGCGGCGGCGTGACGAGCGGTCAGCGGCAAGAACTCCCAGTCGACCCCCGCGGCAAATGCCACTACGGCTGCGGGGTTGACCGGACCCTTCCGCCCTCCGGAAATATGAAAGCTGTGCCACTTGAGCCGCAACTCCCACACCGCCACCGCCGAGAGCACAAGCGGCGTGCCGGCTTCTGCCATCCATCTGCGCTCGTCCGCCGACAGCGCATCCGGGTCCAGTGCCGCCCAAATCACGATATGCGTGTCGAGCAGCAGCCTCAATCCGTAAGGCCGAGCACCCGGCGGCTAAAGGCCGGATCGTCGAAATCTGGCGGCAGAACGATCTCAAGGCCGTCAAGCCCTAGCTCACGGCGGACGCTGGCTGCCTTCTCAAAATCCATGCCGGACGCCGTTCGCGCCGCAACCAGCTCGACGAATGGACGGCCATGCTTGGTGACGACCACGCGCTCGCCACGCGCCGCCACGGCGGCGGCCTCGGCGAAACGAGCTTTAACCTCGCGTATCGACAGTTCCATGGTGCACCTCCAACCACGCCAGCTTAAACCAACGAGAACACAACTTAACACAACCCGATCCCGTAGTCACCATGTGACTACAAGACGCCCAGAACCCTAACACGTCTCAGATACCCGGCCGGGTCTGGCCGCGCATGGGGCGGAAACCCTGGAGCGGCGTGTCGGTGGGCGGCTCGAGCGGAACCGCCGGGCGGGCGGCAGGAGCCGGAGCCTCGGGCGGCTCGGGGCTTGGCGCCGATTGCAGCGCCGCGTCCGGCTCCGGCATCGGCGCCGGCTCTGACGAGATCGCAGGAGGCTCGATGTACGGCGCCGGTTCTGGCCGGGGTAGCGGGGCCGGGTAGAGCGGGACCGGAGCGGGCAAGGGAGCCTCGATCACCGGCTGGTTCGCATAGGGCGGCAGCGCATAGCCCGGCGGCGCATAGACCGGCGGCGGAAAAGCCGAGTAGTACGGCGAGGCGCAGCCCGTAAGCAGCACCGTGGCGAAGCCGAGCGCCAGCCAAGTGCAACGCCGAAATCTATGCTTCACGCTTGCCCCTCCAGTCTGCCCAGCGATCTAGCAAAGCTGTGCCGTTATGGCCAGCGATGGGCGGCAAAGCCCCTTCGCGCGGCAAATTCGGCCTGATCTCATACTCCAGCGTATGAATGCCATTCCAGCGCGCCCGCTAATGCTGCACCGCGGCGAACACCATACCTGGAGCCAACGGCGCGTCCGCCCTCGAATTGGGCCGCCGCAAGGAGACAGAACATGAAGCGCATCCTCAGCCTCGCGGCGTCACTGGCATTTTCCATCAGCGGCGCGGCCCTGGCGCAAACGGCGACCCACACGGTCACGGACCCGGCGGCGGTATACTCCGTCGCGACGAGTTCGGTCGGCCGCTGGCTTTATGACCTACAGGGCAACAAGATCGGCAGCGTCCGCCGCCTGACCGACGATGGCCAGACCGCGGAGATCATGGTCGGCTCCTACTTCCAGCCGGGCAGCCATACGGCGTTGATCCCGGCCAGCACGCTCACCGTCGTGAACGGCAAGACGACTGTCCGCAATGACACGGTCGTGGCGCTGAACACCGTGCCGCGGCGCTGATCAAGCCGCGCCGGGACTTGATGCCCGCGGCGTCCGGAACCAGGCTCCGGACGCCGTGGCAGCGGCCAAGGTGACTCCATAAACCAGCAGGGCCAGTGCGAGGGCGGCAAACAGCCACGCCAGCGAGCCCGATAGGCGCAGCGCCACCCAACCGCCGCCGAGCCCGATGGCGAGCCGGAGCAGGCCGCCGAACAGGGGCCAAAACAGCCGGTTCGCGCCCTGGGCCGCGAAATACAGCGCCAGGCCCATGCCGAAAAAGCCGTAGAACGGCCCAGCGATGCGCAGGTAGGCGCTCCCGGTCTCGATGATGCGCGGATTGTCGCTGAAGAGCCGCAGCCAGGCCGCGGGCCAGATCGCCGCCACGACGCCGACGCTCTCCGTGAGGCAGAAAGCGACGGCGGCGCCGGCCAATGCGATGCGCAGCGCCCGTTGCGGCTGGCCTGCGCCGATGTTGGTGCCCACCAGCGCCACCAGCGGCGCGCCCAATCCGAACACGACCGGCACCAGCAAGTATTCGAGCCGTGCCCCTGTGCCGAAACCCGCGACCGCATCGATGCCCGCAGCGCCCGCCACCAGCGCCGTCGCCCCCGCGATGGCGACGTTGGACAGCACCGAATTTACGGACGCGACCGCGCCGACGCCAAGGATGTCGCGGAACAGCGGCCAGCGCAGGCGGGACCGCCGCCCCGCTTGCCTCAATCTAAGCGTCGCCAAATTGCGTCCCGATAGGACATACCAGGCGAGCACGGCCGTCCCCGCGGCATAGAATAGCACCACCGCGACGCCGCCGCCGGCGATGCCGAGCGCGGGAACGGGCCCGAAGCCGAAGATCAGCAACGGTGACAGCGGCACCAGCAGCACGACCCCGGCGCAGATCACCAACGCGGGGACCAGCATGTTGCCCGTGCCGCGTATGGCGCTCGCCAAGGCGTTCATAACCCACAGCAGGGCATTGCCGGCGAACACGACGTTGGAATAGGCGAGCGCCGCGTCGAGCGTGCCGCCCTCCCCGCCGAGGGCGCGGAAGAATGGCCTGCCGAACGCCAGCATCATGCCCGAGAACAGCAGCCCGAGCGCCGCGTTGACCACGACCGCATGCAGCACCAGCGCGTCGGCGTCGTCCCGGCGGCCCGCGCCGGTCGCGCGCGAGATGGCCGATGAAATTCCCCCGCCCATGGCGCCGCCCGAGATCATCTGCATCAGCATGACCGGCGGGAACACCAGCGCCATGCCGGCGAGCGCGTCGGTGCCCAAATGCGACACCCACCAGGTCTCGATCAGCCCGGTCGAAGCCTGCGCCAGCATGATCAGCACGTTGGGCCAGGCCATGCCCAGCAGCGTGGCCACAATCGGGCCGTGCAGCAGCCGCTGCGTCCGCGGGCTGGGCGCCGTAGCGGTCCGAGCATCGGCGGCAACGGTCATGCGAGCGGTTCCTTGTCATGCGGATCCGGCAGCGCCAACGAGCGGTCCCGGCGTGCGAAGCGGCGGCGCGTGCGGTCGTCGGCGGCCGGCCCGGGCATGGACGCGAACGCCGGGTCGGTGAGCAGCCGCCCGCTGACCCGGTCCACCAGCACCGGATCCGCCTCGATGCCGGTGCTGCGGTCCACCAGCCGGACGCTGACGCCCTCGGGCGCGAAGTGCTGGTTGCCCCAGGCGAGCAGCGACAGCATGACCGGGCGGAAGTCGCGTCCGCGTCCGGTCAGCACATACTCGTACCGCGGCGGGCGCTCGCTGTAGCGGCGGCGTTCCAGCAGCCCCGATGCGACCAGGCCCTTGAGCCGCCGGGCCAGGATGTTGGGCGCGATGTCGAGGCTGTGGGCGAATTGGTCAAAGCGGCTGAGGCCATTGAAGGCGTCGCGGAGGATCAGGATGCTCCACCACTCCCCGACGTGATCGAGGCTGCGGGCGATGGGGCATTGCATGAGGCTGAAGCTTTTGCGCTGCATGGACACGGCTTACGCCAGTCACTATCATCATGCAAGCAACACCCGGGAGGACGAGGCATGGCGACGGAACCAGCAGGCAAGGCCGCACGGCTCTATTTAGACGACCTCGAAGCGGGGCAGCGGTTCTCCAGCGGGTCGCACACGATGGACGCGGCGCAGATCAAAGCCTTCGCGGCGCAGTTCGACCCGCAGCCGTTCCACCTGGATGACGAAGCGGCCAAAGGAACGCTGTTCGGCGGCCTGGCCGCGAGCGGCTGGCACACCGCCGCCATCACGATGCGGCTGCTGGTCGACGGCGGCGCGCCGATCGCCGGCGGCATCATCGGCGGCGGCGGCGAGATCGCTTGGCCGAAGCCCACCCGCCCCGGCGACGTGCTGCAGGTTCATAGCGAGGTGCTGGAGGTCGTGCCCTCGCGGTCGCGTCCGGACCGGGGCAAGGTGATTTTCCGCAACGAGACCCGCAACCAGCACGGCGACATCGTTCAAGTGATGACGGTCGGGCTTGTGGTCCCTCGCCGGCCGGAATAAGCGCCCCCCTGTCATCCGTACGAGTTGGATGTATCCTGCGCGCCGGATAGTCCGGTTTTCAGGCAAAGGGGCAGGCAAGTTGACGAGCGAAGGCGTGCCAGAGGGTTGGGTCCGGCGGTCCGGCAAGGCGTTCCGGACCCATGTCGGGCCGTTCTACTGCCCGCCCGGCGACGGACAGGCGGGCTTCGGCTTCCTCGCGGACGAGCGGCACGGCAACAAGCGTGGCGTGGTGCACGGCGGCATGCTCGCCACCGCCTTCGACGTGGCGCTCGGCGAGGCGTGCTGGGAAGCGGCGAAACAACGGCCATGCGCCACGGTGCAGCTCAACGTGCACTACATCGGCGCGGTGCAGCTCGGCGAGTTCGCCGTCGTCCGTCCGGATGTCGTCAAGGTCACCCGCAGCATGGTGTTCCTGCGCGGCACGATGACCGTTGGCGACCGCATCGTGGCGACGGCGGACGGGGTCTGGAAGATCCTGCAATGGCGCGGGGAGCCCTACGTCCCATCCTGATCCCAGGGCGGCGGGTCCCGATACCGGCCAACGAGGAAATCGACGAAGCTGCGCACCTTTGGCGAAAGGTGGCGCGCCGAAGGGTAGACGGCGTGCACGCTCAAGGCCGCAACCCGCCAATCCGGCAGCAGCGGCGCAAGTTGGCCTTGCCGGAGCGCGTCGGCCACGATGAACGTTGGCTGCAGGATGATGCCCTGGCCGGCCAGGGCCGAGGCGAGCAGCGCATCGCCATTGTTGGCGGCGAGGTTGCCGGAAACCCGGATTTCCTGCTCGCCGCTGTCGTTCTCGAACCGCCATGCGCCGCCAAGGCCGGCATAGGCATACAGCAGGCAGTTATGCCCGTGCAGGTCCGCCGGCACGCTCGGCCAGCCATGGCGCGCCAAATAGCCGGGCGCAGCGCATAGGACCATGCGGCAGGTCGCCAGCCGCCGCGCCACCAGGCCGCTGTCCGTCAACCGCCCGATCCGCACCGCGACGTCGTAGCCCTCCTCGATCAGGTCCACCACGCGGTCATTCAGCACCATCTCGACGCGGACATTGGGATACCGTCCGCAGAACTCGGCGACCGCGGCGGCGAGGTGGCGCGTGCCGAAGCTCATGGGCGCATTGACCCGCAGCGTGCCGCGCGGTTCCGCCTGCCGATCCGATGCGACGGTGTCCGCCTCCTCCAACTGTTCGAGGATCGCGCTGGCGCGGGCATAGAACGCCGCTCCGGCCTCGGTCAGGCTCTGCCGGGCGGTGGTGCGGTTCAGCAGCCGCGTGCCGAGCCGGTCCTCCAGGCCCTGGATGTAACGTCCGACCATGGCCGGGGTGATGCCGAGCTCGCGGGCCGCTGCCGCCTGGCTGCCGCAATCCACCGTGCGAACAAGCGCCGAGAGTTCGACGAAGCGATCCATGGGTTCGATATAACGGGTATAGAACATATCCAACAGGCGGCTATTTTCTATACCGGGACCACGCGCCAAGTTATCCGTTGCACCCATCGGGGAACCAGGACGCAATGGAAACACTCACGCACGCGCCGCCGCACCCGCGAACCCTGGAACAAGGGTCCGAATGGCTGCGCGTCGGCGGCGTGGCGCTTGCGGTGCGCGACATGGACCGCGTCACGGCGTTCTATCGCGACGTGATTGGCTTAGAGGTGATTGCGTGCCAGGACGATGCCGTCTGCATGGGCGTGGCCGGCGCCGCGTTCCTGGAACTGCTGCATCGGCCCGCCGCCGAGCCGGACGACCCGGCCTCGGCCGGCCTGTTCCATACCGCCTTCCTGCTGCCGTCCCGCGCCGATCTCGGACGCTGGCTCACCCATTTCCGCACGCTGGGCCAGCCGCTGGACGGCGCCGCCGACCACCTCGTCAGCGAGGCCGCATACCTGCACGACCCCGAGGGCAATGGCGTCGAGGTGTATGCCGACCGGCCGCGGGAGCAATGGGGCTGGCACGACGGACCCGACGGGCGCCGGGTCGAGATGGCGAACCGCCCGCTCGATGTGGCGGGGCTGCTGAAGCTCGCCGTTACGCCATGGTCCGGCGCCCCGCCCGGGACGCGCATCGGCCATGTGCACCTGCGGGTCGGCGACATCGGCGAGGCCCGGCACTTCTACGGCCGCATGCTCGGCATGGACGTCACTGCCGCATGGGACGCCGCCGCGTTCCTGTCCAGCGGCGGCTACCACCATCACATCGCTGCCAACATCTGGCGCAGCGCAGGAGCAGGCTTACGCGACCCGGCGCGGGCCGGGCTTGCCTCGGTGACGCTGGAGGTGGCGGATGAGCAGGCTTTGGCCGGCATCATGGAGCGTGCGGGCGGACGCGGCTTGCGCGATCCCTGGGGCGCCAACATCCGCCTCCGCCTTGCCGAACTGTCGCCGACACCGATCTGTTATACAACGCAGCCGTAAGGAAACAGCCATGCCGACCAATGTCTTGATCGCTTTCTACTCCCGCAACGGCTCGACGGAAGCGTTGGCCAACTCTATCGCCGAGGGCGCGCGGGCAGCCGGCGCCGAGGTCCGCCTGCGCCGGGCCCGCGAGCTGGTCGGCCGGGAGGTGATGGCGCATGCGCCAGGCTGGGCCGAGAACGCCGCACGGATGAACGCCGCCTATGAGGCGCCGACAGCCGACGATGCGGAGTGGGCGGATGCGATCGTATTCGGCACGCCGACCCGCTTCGGCACGACCTCGTCGGAGCTGAAGGCCTACATCGATGGGCTGGGCGGCCTGTGGTTCCAGGGCAAGCTGGTGGGCAAGGCGGGATCGGCCTTCACCTCGACGTCCGGGCCGCACGGCGGCAACGAGAGCACGATCATCTCGCTGTATAACCCGATGGCGCATTTGGGCCTGATCATCGTCCCATTGGGCTATGCGGACCCGGTGCTGTTCCGGGCCGGCACGCCCTATGGCGCGTCCGCCGTCGCCGGCCAGCAAAACAGCCCGCCCACCGCCGATGACCTCGAGGTCGCGCGCTTCCAGGGCCGCCGGGTCACGCAGGTCGCCGCGGCGCTGAAGGCGGCCGAGCTTACCCGGACCAAGGGCTGAGGCCGATGGCATACACCATTACTGGACGCAGCGGCTCGCCATCCAGGGCGTCCGCCGTCGACTGGGCCCCGCGCGTGCTCGGCATCGTGCGCGTGGCCGTGGCGCTGCTCATCATCGAACACGGCTCGCAGAAGCTGTTCGGCTTTCCTACGCCGCCGCTGACAGGCATTCCCGCCGCGTTCTCCCTGATCTGGTATGCGGCCGTGCTGGAGTTCGTCGGCGGCCTGCTGCTCCTGGTTGGCCTTGCGACCCGTCCGGCCGCCTTCGTGCTCTCGGGCGAGATGGCATTCGCCTACTGGATGGTCCACGCGCCGCGCAGCCGGTTCCCGATCGAGAATGGCGGCGACGCAGCGATCCTGTTCTGCTTCATCTTCCTGCTCCTTGCCGTAGCCGGCGGCGGCGCATGGGGCTTCGACCGGCTTATGCAGCGCGAAGGCGCCAGGTGACGTTCCCGCTCAAGGGCGGCGTGGCTGTCGTGACCGGGGCGGCAAGCGGGATCGGCGCGTCGCTCGCGGCTGTGCTCGCCGCCCGGGGCTGCGGCGTGGCGCTGACCGACGTGAACGCGTCCGGCCTGCGGGACGCGGCGGACCAAGCGCGGACCCATGGCGTGAACGTGAGCGAGCACCGGCTCGACGTGGCCGACGCGGATGCGGTGGCCGCGCTGCCCGGTGCCGTGCTGGCCGAACATGGCCGCGTCAACGTGTTGGTGAACAACGCCGGCGTCGCGCTGGGCGGCAGCTTCGAGCAGGTTTCGGCCACGGATTTCGACTGGCTGATTTCCATCAACTTCGGCGGCGTCGTGCGCATGACCCGCGCCTTCCTGCCGGTGCTGCGGCGCGAGCCGGCGGCGCAGTTGGTCAATATTTCCAGCGTGTTCGGCATCGTGGCCCCGCCGGGCCAGACCGCCTATGCCGCCAGCAAGTTCGCCGTGCGCGGCTTCTCAGAAGCGCTGCGGCACGAACTGGAAGCATCGCCCGTGGGCGTCACGCTGGTGCACCCCGGCGGCGTGCGCACGGCGATCGCGGCCAACGCGCGCCGGACCGGCATGAGCAACGCCGAAACGGAGGCGCAGGCGGCGATCTGGGCCAAGTTCCTCCGCCTGGACCCGATGGCTGCCGCCGAGCGCATCGTCCGCGGCATCGAGTTGCGCGAGAAGCGCGTGCTGGTCGGACGCGACGCGCAGCGCATGACGTTCATTCAGCGAATGTTTCCGGTCGAATACTGGCGCGTGATCCAGCGCGGCATCCGGACGTAGTGATCTGATGCCGACGCCTGCTTCATGGCGTTGGTTGAATCAGTCCACCAAACAAAGGCTAGTGGTGCAAATCGGACGGATGCTTCCGTCTGATTTGCACCACTAGCGCCACGCGAACCTTTGGCCGGTTGAACCGTCGTATGGTGCCGACTATGAAGCGGGTCGGCATGCAAACGTTGGAGTTCCCTGCATGAGGCGCATCGATGCCGTCGCTATGCCGTGCCTACTGCTTCTGGCCGCATGCATTGCGACCGGTCCGGCCCATCCGCCGATTCCGCCCATCCGGGCCGAGCAGGTTCCGGCGCCGCCGCACTCGTCCGTCGTGTTGATTTGGCAGCCCGGCCACTATGATTGGAACGGCAATGCCTACGTCTGGGTAGCCGGCAGGTGGGTGGAACGCGCCGGCCATGGCACGCTGTGGCAGGATGGCTATTGGGACCAGACCGCCCAGGGCCCGGTCTGGCTGCCAGCGCACTGGCTCTGACGGACGCCCGTTTGCTAATGGCCGAAGCGGAAGGCTCGAACGCCGTTCGCGTCGGTTGAGTAGGTGCCGATATACGATTTTGGCTGGTCTGGCGGTTCCGACATCGCCTGTGGCGGCGGCAGCGGGCGCCAGTCGCGCGACGGCGGTGGATACGGGTCCTCCCACGCCGATACATTGCCGGCGTTGAGCGTCGGCGTCCGGGCCGCCAAGGCCCGAGGCGGAGCCGGTATAAGTTTGCGCGTGGGATTTTTCGGCGGGCTTGCTGCCGGAATTGGGGGCGGCGCGGCCAGCAACGGCGCGGCCGGGGCGGTTGCCTCCTGCGGTGCAGCCTTGGTTTCCTGCGGCGCAGCCGGTAGTTGCGGTGCGGCCAGTTCCTGTGGTGGAGCCGGCTCCGGCGATGCGGCCGATGGTTGTGGCGAGGCGTCCGGCGCAGGAATGCTGGCGGGCGACGGCCGCGTCTCAGGCGCCGCCGGGACGGCTGCAGCCGGGACCATTGGCATCTCGACGGTCAGCGCAGCCTGCTGGCTCGGCATCGCTGCCGGCCCGCCGCCTCCGTGGGTCCAGACCGCCAGCGCCACGCAACCCGCCACGCCCAACCCAATCCCCGCCAGCGCGGCAAGGCGCTTCCGGTGGGACGTGTTGGAAATGCTCGACAGCATGGGCCGGCCGGGCTCGAACTCGACCGGCTCCGGCGCGGGTGGCAGCATATCGTGCATGGGCTGTGGACGCCGCGGCGCGGCGAAGGCCGCCGGAAGCGCCGCGGGCATGGGTGGCAGCGGCGTGATGATCGGGCCGGTCGCCAGACGGGCGCGAAGGTCGGCGAACTCGGCGGGGCTGAGCAGGTCGAGGAAGCCCCGCTTACCCGCCAACACGAGCTGCAGGTTGGCCCCGGCGCGGCAAGCGAGCTGGACGTAACGCAGCGCAGCAGGCTGCAGGCCATTGGCGTCGCGGACCAGCAGCACGATCCGGTCGCAGGTCCCATCCAGCACCGTAAGCGCCTGGAAGCTGCGCCTGAGGAATTCATCATTCTGGGCGCTGGGGACCGGATGCCAGGTTCCCTGCCCCATCGTCACCTGCGCCAACAGCAACGGCAGGCTCAAGCCCTCCGAAGGCGTCCCGGCCGCACGAAGCACCCGGCACCGAAGCATGGCCAGCCGTTCGGCAGCGGCATCCAGCAACTCCCGGCCGCTATCGCCCTTGATGAACAGCGTGACATCGTGCCCGGCCAGCACCGAGTCCAGCAGATGGCAGAGCATGTCGGGTTGGGTTGGCGACGAGGCTACATCAGGCATATCCACTGCGATCTCCGCTGCCTTTGGAATCCGCGGCATGGGACGGCATCAGGCGACATACTCTTATATCGCCGCAGCGACGGGTAGCCGGTCCCTGATAGGGCCTGGACACATCCGGTTTACCCGGTAGTCTCCAGGCGCCATCGCCGAATTCCCGGTAAGTTAGGCCGCCGGCACTCCATTTAAAGCGTCATTCCAGCCACAGTAACGTTTTTTGAAACTCGAATGCCTGGCCAGTGCCGCCAAGGGCAACCGGCCGAGCCGGCAGGCGTTGACCCATCTGACCCGCGCAGCGCCGACGCGGTTCGCACCTGAAATCAACCCGATACTGAGGAGAGGCCGTCGTGCCACGGACCGCCGCAAACCTGATGTGGGCCGACGCCTTGGCCATCGTGGCGCGCGCCGACCGGCTGCACCGCGAGTTCTTCCGCCCGGCGCAATCCGGCTGGGAGCCGCCGGTCGACCTGCTGGAGACCGCGGACGAGCTGATCCTTGTCGCCGCCCTGCCCGGCGTCCGCGCGGCCGACGTCGACCTCGTGATCTCCGGCGGCGAGTTGGCCATCGTCGGCATGCGCCGCCTTCCGGTGCTGCCGGGCCGCACCAGGATACATCGGATGGAACTGCCGCATGGGCATTTCGAACGCCGCATCGCGCTGCCGCCCGGCGCCTATGAGCTGGCCCGGCGCGACCTGGTGGACGGCTGCCTGACCATCGTGCTGCGGAAGGTGGCATAGTGGACGCTCCCGTACCCGACCCCGGCCAGGCCGAGCCGCCCCCTGCCGCGCCGGGCGACGCGCTGATCCTGGTTGCCACGCGGGACGCCGTGCTGTTTCCGGGGTCCGTCATCCCGCACGCCGCATCGCGCTGCCGCCCGGCGCCTATGAGCTGGCCCGGCGCGACCTGGTGGACGGCTGCCTGACCATCGTGCTGCGGAAGGTGGCATAGTGGACGCTCCCGTACCCGACCCCGGCCAGGCCGAGCCGCCCCCTGCCGCGCCGGGCGACGCGCTGATCCTGGTTGCCACGCGGGACGCCGTGCTGTTTCCGGGGTCCGTCATCCCGCTCGCCGCCACGCGCCAGGCGACCGTGGACGCGCTGCAGGCGGCCGCGCGGGAAAGCCGGCACGTCGCCGTCGTGCTGCAGCGTGATCCGTCCGTCGAGAACCCGGCCCTCGCCGACCTGCACGGCATCGGCACCGAGGCCCGGCTGCTGCGCTACATCACCGCGCCGGACGGCACCCACCACGCGATCCTCCAGGGCACCGGGCGGGTGCGGCTGGTTTCCGCGGTCGACGGCCTGCCATACGCGGCGGTCCATGTCGAACGTATCGCCGAACCCGACGCCGACGGCGCAGAGATCGCGGCGCGCGTGCATCAGCTCCGGGAACGCGCGCTGGAGACGCTGCGGCTGATCGAGCAGGCGCCGCCGGACCTGGTTGCGACCGTGCAGAACGTCGAGCCCGGCGGGCTGCTGGCCGACCTGGTGACGGGCCTGCTGGACCTCACCGCCGCCGAGAAGCAGGAGATCCTGGATACCGTTGAGCTCGGCCCGCGCCTCGACCGCGTGCTGTGGCGTTTGGCCTATCGCCTCGAGGTGCTGCGCCTGTCCGCCGACATCGGCAAGCGGACGCGGGAGACGATGGCGGGCCGGCAGCGCGAGTTCATGCTGCGCGAACAGCTCAAGGCCATCCAGAAGGAGCTGGGCGACGACGACGGCGCGCCGGAGCTACAGGACCTGGAGCGCGCCTTGAATGAGGCCGGGCTGCCCGAGGAGGTTGACCGCCAGGCCAAGCGCGAGCTGCGCCGCCTGAAGCAGATGCCGGAGGGCAGCCCGGAGGTCGGCATGGTGCGGAGCTACCTCGAAGTGCTGTCCGAGCTGCCGTGGAAGCTCAGTGACGAGCCGCCGATCGACGTCGCCGCCGCGCGCCAGGTGCTCGACGCCGAGCATTTTGGCCTGGA
This sequence comes from Acetobacteraceae bacterium, assembly GCA_965277495.1. Lineage (GTDB taxonomy): Bacteria > Pseudomonadota > Alphaproteobacteria > Acetobacterales > Acetobacteraceae > CAHJXG01. The sequence continues at coordinate 1,832,902 of OZ255824.1, forward strand.
GAAGATCAAGCGCCGCATCGTGGAGTTCCTCGCCGTCCGCAAGCTGAACCCCGGCGGCAAGGGGCCGATCCTGTGCTTCGTCGGGCCGCCCGGCGTCGGCAAGACCAGCCTGGGCCAGAGCATCGCCCACGCGGTCAAGCAGCCCTTCGTGCGGGTGAGCCTGGGCGGCGTGCATGACGAAGCCGAGATCAGGGGGCATCGGCGCACCTATATCGGCGCGCTGCCGGGCAACATCATCCAGGCGATCCGTCGGGCCGGGTCGCGAAGCTGCGTCATGATGCTGGACGAGATCGACAAGCTCGGCAGCGGCGGTTTCCAAGGCGACCCGGCCTCGGCGATGCTCGAAGTGCTCGACCCCGAGCAGAACGGCACCTTCCGCGACGCCTACCTCGCGGTGCCGTTCGACCTCAGCCGCGTGCTGTTCATCGCGACGGCCAACCAGCTCGACACCATCCCGGGACCGCTGCGGGACCGCATGGAGGTGGTGCAGCTTTCCGGCTACACGGCCGAGGAAAAGCAGGCGATCGCCCGGCGCTATCTGGTGCCGCGCCAGATCGTGCAGAACGGCTTGGTGGACGGCCAGGCCGAGCTCGACGACTACGCGCTCAGTTCGATCATCAGCGACTACACGCGCGAGGCCGGCGTTCGCAGCCTGGAGCGCGAGATCGGCGCGGTGTTCCGCTCGGCGGCCGTGCGGGTGGCGGAGGGCGTTGCCGAGCTGCCGATCCGCATCGGCATCGGCGACCTGCAGGGCATCCTCGGACCCGGACGGTTCGACCCGGAGGTGGCCGGACGCGCCGCGATGCCGGGCGTCGCGACCGGTCTGGCCTGGACGCCGGTGGGCGGCGATATCCTGTTCATCGAGAGCAGCCGGATGCCAGGCGGCGGACGGCTGATCCTGACCGGGCAACTCGGCGACGTGATGAAAGAGAGCGCGCAGGCGGCGCTGAGCCTGGTGAAGTCGCGCGCGGCCCAGCTCGGCATCGAGCCCGCCGCGTTCGAGGGCGACATCCACGTCCATGTCCCGGCCGGTGCGATCCCGAAAGATGGCCCCTCGGCGGGGGTGGCGATGTTCATGTCGCTCGCGTCGCTGCTGCTGCGCCGCGCCGTCGACCCGGCGATGGCGATGACCGGCGAGATCAGCCTGCGCGGCCTGGTGCTGCCGGTTGGCGGCATCCGCGAGAAGGTCGTGGCGGCGGCGCGGGCCGGGATCACGACCGTCATGCTGCCGGCGCGCAACCGTCGCGACTATGACGACATACCGCCCAGCGCACGGGACAAGCTGCATTTCGTATGGCTGGAGACGGTCGACGACGCGGTGAAGGCGGCGCTGTCGCCGGAGGAGGAGCGTCCGGCCACCGCCACGACGCTGACCTAGGCCAGCGTCAAGCGGCGGGCAATGCGCGCAGGAACAGGGCGACGCTGTCGGCGCACCAGGCTTCGAGCGCGTGGGCATCCAGGCTTTCGCCCAGGCCGATTGCCCGTCCCTGCGGGCCGGCGAGCATCAGATGCTGGAACTGCTCGGCCAGGAACACCAGTTGGTCCGGGCTGGCGTTCGGACGATGGGCGCGCAACACGCGGCAAAGCCGTTCGATGCCCGATCGTGCGCCGCCGTCCCGGAGTGCTGTGGCAAGCTCGGGGAACCGCCCAGACTCCGCCACAACAAGGCGATGCAGCGCGAGCCCCTCCGGCGTCAGCGCCACCTCCAGCATACGCCGCCCCGCCGCCAGCAGCGCGGCTTCGAGCGATGGAGCGCCCTCGACCGCCGCATCGAACCCCTGTAGCCAGGTGGCGATCAGGCGGCGCACCACCTCGACGAACACGGCCTGCTTGCCGGCGAAGCGGGCATAGAGCGTGCGCTTGGACACTCGCGCCGTGGACGCGATGGCCTCGATGCTGGTCGCAGCGAAGCCATTGCGGAGGAACAGCACGGCCGCGGTGTCGAGGATATGCGTGGTCAGTTCCGCAGAATCGGCGACCGTAGGCCGTCCGCCGCTGCGGGGCCGATCAGTAATGATAGTAGTGCGGACGGTAGTAGCCGGGTCCGACGGGGACCACGATGCAGCCGCCGAGGGTGGCCGCGATGCCGAGCGCCGCCAGGATCCGGATCAGCCGGCGGCGGATGCGAGGTTGGCCGTTCATGGAAAGCCTCCTAGGAATGATCCCGGTTTCAACGAAACGCACCGGGTGCGTTGCGTTTATAATTGGAACGCGCAGGCACGATGTCCAGGGGGACCGCACGGCCTGTTGCAACGCGCCGCGCTTTGACCAAGGCGCGCAGCAGGCTCTTATTAGCGTCCTGGAGGAGTGCGGACCTTGAAAGCAATCATCAGCCGGTCACCCGGCGGGCCGGAGACATTGGAATTCGCCGACCTGCCCGAACCGGCGCTGGCGAAAGGCCAGGTGCTGCTCGCGGTTCATGCCGTGGGCGTGAACTACCCGGACGTGCTGATCATCGAGGACCGCTACCAGGTCAAGCCGGCGCGTCCGTTCTCGCCCGGCGCCGAGGTGTCGGGCGTGGTCGAGGCGGTGGGCGCCGGCGTTACCGGGCTGGGCGTTGGCGACCGGGTGCTGGCGACGCCCGGCTATGGCGGCATGGCGGAAAAGATCGCGGTGGACGCGCATCGGTGCATCGTGTTGCCGGATGCGATGCCGTTCGATGCGGCCGCAGCGTTCGTGATGACCTACGCGACATCCTACCACGCCTTGGTGGACCGGGCCGGCCTCAAGCCGGGGGAGACGTTGCTCGTGCTGGGCGCTGCCGGCGGTGTCGGCCTCGCCGCGATCGAACTCGGCGCAGCCATGGGCGCGCGGGTGGTTGCCGCCACATCCAGCCAGGAAAAGCTCGATGTCGCCAAGGCCAGCGGCGCCGTGGCCGGGTTGACCTACCCGCACAGCCCCATCGACCGTGACGGCCAGAAAGCGCTGTCGGCGGCCTTCAAGGAGGCTTGCGGACCCGACGGCGCCGATGTGATCTATGATCCCGTCGGTGGCGACTACGCCGAACCCGCGCTGCGGTCCATCGCCTGGGAGGGCAGGTACCTGGTCGTCGGCTTCCCGTCCGGCATCCCGAAGCTGCCGCTCAACCTGCCGTTGCTGAAGGGCTGCGACGTGCTCGGGGTGTTCTGGGGCGCCGCGGTGCAGAGGGACCCGGAGCATCACCGCGCGTCGGTGCGCGAGCTGTTCGCGCTCTATGCCGAGGGCCGCATCCGTCCCCGGATCTCGCGGCGCTTCCCGCTGGCGCAGGCGGCCGAGGCGATCACGGCGCTCGCGTCCCGCCAGACGACGGGCAAGGTGGTCGTCATGGTGCGCTGACCCGGCGCGAACCATGCCGGCGCCAAATCCCACTCGATGCAACCAGGCGGCGCAACGGAGTAGAAGAGATGCAGCTTGATGGAGGCAATGCCATCGTCAACGGCGGACCCAGCGACCGGGCGCGGGAGATCGCGGGCCGGGTCGAATGCTTCGTGCGCGAGGTCGTCGTCCCCTATGAAACGGACCCCCGCCGCGACAGCCACGGGCCAACCGACGCGCTGGTGCACGAAATGCGCGGACGGGCGCGCGAGGCCGGCGTGCTGACCCCGCATATCCTGGCGGATGGCAGCCACCTCAGCCACCTCGACACCGCATTGGTGCTGCGCGCCTCCGGCCTCTCGATCCTCGGGCCGCTCGCGGTCAACGTCGCGGCGCCGGACGAGGGCAACATGTACCTGCTCGGACGCGTCGCCAGCGCGGAACAGAAAGAGCGGTTCCTGGAACCGCTCGTCAGCGGGCGGGCGCGCTCCGCGTTCTTCATGACGGAACCGGCGGCGGAGGGCGGCGCAGGCTCCGACCCCTCGATGATGAAGACGACCGCGCGGATGGACGGCAACCATTGGGTGGTCAACGGGCGCAAGACCTTCATCACCGGCGCCGCCGGGGCCAAGGTCGGGATCATCATGGCCAAAAGCGACGAGGGCGCCACGATGTTCCTCGTCGAGCTGCCGATGCAGGGCATACGCATCGAGCGCGTGCTGGAAACCATCGACAGCTCCATGCCCGGCGGCCACGCCGTCGTGGCGCTGGACAACGTGCGCATCCCCGCCGACCAGATGCTCGGCAGCAGCGGCGAAGGGTTCAAATACGCCCAGGTCCGCCTGGCGCCGGCCCGTCTGACCCACTGCATGAGGTGGCACGGCGCCGCGACCCGCGCGCAGGAGATCGCAACCGGCTACGCCGTCAGCCGCCAGGCGTTCGGCAAGCCGCTGATCGACCACGAGGGCGTCGGCTTCATGCTGGCCGACAACCTGATCGACCTGAAGCAGAGCGAGTTGATGATCGACTGGTGCGCGCGCGTGCTGGACGAGGGCGGGCCGGGCACGGCCGAGTCCTCGATGGCCAAGGCGGCGGTATCCGAGGCGCTGTATCGCGTCGCCGACCGCTGCGTGCAGGTGATGGGCGGCACCGGCGTCACGCACGACACCATCGTCGAGCAGGTGTTCCGTGAAATCCGCGCCTTCCGCATCTACGACGGCCCGACCGAGGTGCACAAATGGTCGCTCGCCAAGAAGATCAAGCGGGACCACGCGAAGGCGGCTGCATCGGCCATGGCGAAGGCAGCGGAATGAACCTGGCCGGTCGCCGCCGCGCGTGACCGACGATACGGCAATGGCGCGCCGTGCCGGGCGGAACACGATTGGCGATGCCGTCGGCCGGGCGGCGGCGCGCTATCGGGACCGGGTGGCGCTGCGCTTCGGCGAGCAGGTGTGGAGCTACGAGGCGCTCGACGCGGCCAGCACCGAGATCGCCGGCCATCTGCTGGGGTCCGGTGTCGCGCCAGGGGACCGGGTGCTCACTTTCGGCCGTAATTCCGACCTTTATCTCCTGTGCTGGATCGCCTGCTGCAAAGCCGGGCTGATCCATGTTCCCGCCAACTACGCGCTTTCCCCGACGGAGTTGTCCTATATCGCCGGGCAGTCGGGCGCGCGCCTGTTGCTGCATGACCCGGCCCTGGCTGCCACCGCCCACGCATCGGGCGCCCCCATCGTGCGGCCGTTTGCGTCGATCATGCCTGCGAAGGGCGCGCACGCGGATGCAGGCGAGAGCGTTGCCGACGACGGCATCGCCCAAATCCTTTATACCTCTGGCACCACGGGCACCCCCAAGGGGGCGATGCTGACGCACCGGGCACTACTCAGCGAATACGTGAGCTGCATCGTCGCCTGCGAGTTCACCCAGAACGACCGCACGCTCGCGGCGCTGCCGCTCTATCACACGGCGCAGATGCACTGCTTCACCATGCCGCAACTGCTGGCCGGCGCCGAGGTCATGCTGGTCGACAGCCCCGCGCCGGCGCTTTGCCTCGAGCTGATCGAGCGGCACCGCCTCACCTCGTTCTTCGCCCCGCCGACAGTCTGGATCACCCTGCTGCGGCACCCCGATTTCGCCACCCGCGACCTCCGCAGCCTCAACAAGGCCTATTACGGCGCGGCGATCATGCCGGTCCCCGTCCTGCACGAGCTGCGCGAGCGCCTGCCGGGCATCCGGGGGTTCAACTGCTATGGCCAGAGCGAGATCTCGCCGCTGGCGACGCTGCTCAGCCCCGAGGAGCACGACGCCCGGCCCGCTTCGGTCGGACGGCCGGTGCTGAACGTCAGGACGCGCGTGGTGGACCTGGCGATGGCCGACGTGCCGCCGGGGACGCACGGCGAGATCATCCACCGCTCCCCGCAACTGATGCTGGGATACTGGGGCAAGCCAGAGGAAACGGCGAAGGCGTTCGAGGGCGGTTGGTTCCACTCCGGCGACGTCGGCTATTTCGACGCCGAGGGTTATCTTTATGTCGTCGACCGCATCAAGGACGTGATCAACACCGGCGGCGTGCAGGTCGCCAGCCGCGAGGTGGAGGACGCGCTGTTCACCCACCCGGCGGTCTCGGAGGTCGCGGTGATCGCGGTGCCGCACCCCAAATGGATCGAGTCTGTCGCGGCGGTCATCGTGCTGCGCGATGGCGCCGAGGCGACCGAGGCGGCGCTGATCGAACACGCGCGGGCCACGCTGGCGCCCTATAAGCTGCCGAAGCGCGTGTTCTTCGCCGAAAGCCTGCCGAAGAACACCGCCGGCAAGCTATTGAAACGGGAACTGCGCCTACGCTTCGGCGGCACGGGTTCCGCCGTGCTGGGGATCGAAACGGATCGTGCCGGTCCAGGATGACAGGTGGCTGAGATGACGCCAGAGGATATGGCAACGAGCGTGCCGCCCGGCCCGGAGTTCGACGTAGGCCGGCTGGACGCCTTCCTGCGCGGGCGTATTGCCGGGCTGGACGGGCCGCTGCAGGTGGACCGCATCTCCGGCGGGCAATCGAACCCCACCTTCTTCCTGACCTATGCCAACCGGCGCATGGTGCTGCGCAAGAAGCCGGCGGGCGTCGTGCTGCCCTCGGCCCATGCCGTCGACCGCGAGGCGCGCGTGCTGCGGGCATTGGCCGAAACCGCGATCCCGGTGCCGCGCGTGCTGGTGTTCCATCCGGATGCGGACGTGGTGGGAACGCCGTTCTACGTGATGGAGCGCATCGAAGGCCGCGTGTTCGGGCAATGCGATCTGGAGGGCGCGTCGCCTCCTGACCGGCACGCGATGTACATGTCCTATGCCGAGACGTTGGCCCGGCTGCACGACGTGGATTGGCAAAGCGTCGGCCTGGGGGATTTCGGCCGGCCCGGCGGATACTTCACCCGGCAGATCTCACGCTGGGGCAAGCAGTGGAAGGCCGCCTGGTTCCGCGACATCCCGGACCTCGTGACGCTCGAGGCCTGGCTGTTGGACCACTTGCCGCCCGATGACGGCGAGGCGGCGATCTGCCATGGAGACTTCCGCATCGGCAACATGATGTTCCATCCGACCAAGCCGGAGATCGTCGCCGTGCTGGATTGGGAGCTGTCGACCATTGGCCACCCGATGGCGGACCTCGGCTTCAGCGTCATCACTTGGCGGAGCGCGCCGGAGGAATATGGCGGGTTGCTGGGCCTCAACCTCGACGCGCTCGGGATTCCTGGCGAGGCGGAGTTCCTGGACCGCTACTACGCCACGCGGCGGACGGCCGTGGCGCAGTTGACGCCGTTCCACGTGGCGTTCGCCATGTTCCGGTTCGCAATCATCTTTGAAGGCATTGCCGCGAGGGCCAGGGCCGGGACAGCAGCCGGCGCCGACGCCGTGCAGGTTGGCGACCTGTCGATCGCCTTTGCCCGCCGTGGCCTGGAGGCGACCACGGCGGGCGTCTGACGTCCCCTACTTCCCGTGCACTTCGACTTTCTTGCGTTCGCTTTCATTCATCTGCTTGACGACCGGGTTCTGGTCTTTGGCGACCGTGGTATGGTCGAGGTTCGCCGACGGGGCCGCGCTAGGGACAGAGCTTTGCTCCGGCCCCCGCGTCGGCCGCGCGGCCGCGGCAGCGCCGGGACCGGTCGGCGTGCCCGTCTGCGCCACAGCCGAAAAGCCCACCGCCATCACCACGGCAAAGCTGGCAAGTGCCATCCGCATGTGCCCGCCCTCCCTTAAATCGAAAGCTGGTCGCGGATGGGCAGGCTACGGATGCGCTTGCCGGTGGCGGCGAAGATCGCGTTGCACAGCGCCGGCGCAAACGGCGGCACGCCCGGCTCGCCCACCCCGCTCGGCGGCGTGCCCGCGCTCGCCGGAACGATGTAGGTGTTGGTCACCCCCGGCGCCTCGTCGATCCGCACCACGGGATAGTCGTCGTAGTTGCTCTGCTGCACCCGGCCATTCTTAAAGCTGATCTCGCCCAGCTTGGCCAGGCTCAGCCCCATGATCGCCGCTCCCTCCATCTGCGACTGGATGCGCTCGGGGTTGACGAAGGTGCCGCAGTCGATGGCCGTGTCGACCCGCGGGATGCTGAGCACGCCCTTGGCGTCCACCGCCACCTCGACGACGGTCGCGACGTAGCTCACGAAGCTGCGGTGCGCCGCAATCCCCAGCCCGTGTCCGGGCGGCAACTGCCGGCCCCAATCCGCCTTGTCCGCCACCAGCTCCACCACGCGCCGCAGCCGGCCCGCGTCGATCGGGTAGCTCTCGACCGGCTCGCCGTAGTTCCACGGCTTGTCGACCGACGGGCTGAACGGCACGATGCGGGCCGGGCCGATCAGCTCCAGCAGCACATCCTTCGGGTCGCGCCCGGTGGCATGCGCGATCTCGGCCACCATCGACTGCACGGCGAACCCGTGCGGGATGTTCGACACCGACCGGAACCAGCCGATGCGGGTATGCGCCGCCGCTTCCGGATTCTCACAGCGCACGTTGGCGATGTCGAACGGCAGGTCGATGAAGCCCATGCCCTGCTCCAGCGCCGCCTCGTGCTTGGTGTCGGCGCCGAAGGTGGAGAAGATCGTCGGCGCGGCGCTGCGGTGACGCCAGGCTACCACCTTGCCGGACTTGTCAAGCCCGGCCTCGATCCGCTCCGCCGACACGGTGTGGTAGAAGTCGTGCTGCACGTCGTCCTCGCGCGTCCACTGCACCCGCACCGGCGCATTCAGCTCACGCGCCAGCAACGCCGCCTCCAGCACGTAGTCGCACTTCGACTTGCGGCCAAAGCCGCCGCCGAGCAGCGTCGTGTTCACCACCACCTTGTCGGCCCCGATCTCCAGCGTCTTGGCCAGGTCCTCGCGCGTGCCGCCGGGGCTTTGCACCGGCGCCCAGACCTCGATAGCGCCATCCGTCCAGCGCGCCGTCGCCACCGGCGGCTCCATGCTGACATGGGCGAGGTGCGGCAGGTAATACTCGCCGACCACCACCTTGTCGGCGGCCTTCAACGCGCCTTCCGGATCGCCGTCGTTGCGCACCACCAGGCCCGGCGCGCGCACGGCAGCCTCCAGCTCCGTGCGATACGCGGCGCTGTCGTAGTGGGCATTGGCGCCGTCGTCCCAGACCACCTTGAGCGCGTTGCGGCCCTTGATCGCCGCCCCCGTGTTGCGCGCCACCACCGCCACGCCGCCGACGGGCTGGAACTTCGCCGGCCACGGCCAGCCGCGCACCTCCATGACGCGCTCGATGCCCGGCACCTGCATCGCCTCGGCGGCGTCGAACGACACCAGCTTGCCGCCCACCACCGGCGGACGCGCGATCACCACATACTTCATCCCCGGCAGCCGCACGTCGGCGCCGTAGCCCGCGCGGCCAGTGGTGATGCCGCGCAGGTCGGTGATGCTGACCGCGCCCTTGCCGATGTAGCGGAACTCCTTGGGGTCCTTCAGCCGCAAGCCGTCGGCCGCCGGCACCGGCAGCGCCGCCGCGTCCTTGGCGAGCTCGCCAAAGCCCAGCCGCCGTCCGGAACCGTCATGCAGCACCTCGTGCACGCCCGTGCGCACCTCCGACGCCGGCACTTGCCAGCGCTGCGCCGCCGCCGTCTCCAGCATCGTCCGCGCCGCCGCGCCGACCTGGCGCATCGGGATCAAATAATGCCGCGTGCTGCGGGAGCCGTCGGTGTCCTGGTTGCCATATTTCGCCTCGTCGCCGGGCGCCTGCACGATCAGCACCCGCGCCCAGTCGGCGCCCATCTCGTCGGCCACCACCATGGGCAGGCTGGTGCGGATGCCGGTGCCCATCTCGGAGCGGTGCGCGACGATGGTGACCGCCCCGTCCGGCGCCACCGACACGAACACCCGCGGATCGTTCACCGTGCCGTGCGGCATGGACGACGCACCGGTGGCATAGGCCGCCATGGCCGGGCGCGGCGACAGCAGCGGCGCCGCCAGCACCAGGCCGCCCACCGCGGCGGCACCCTTGAGCAGTCCGCGGCGGCTCACGTTCTCAATGCGGGAAGATGGCTGGATATCGATCATGGCTCAGGTCCCCGTCGCGGCGACGCGCACCGCCGCCTCAATGCGCTGGTAGCAGCCGCAGCGGCAGATGTTGCCGGCCATGCCGCTGCGGATCTCGGCGTCGGACGGGTTCTTGGTTTCCGCCAGCAACGCCGCCGCCTGCATGATCTGCCCGGCCTGGCAAAAACCGCATTGCGGCACGTTCACCTCGCGCCACGCCTTTTGCACCGGGTGGTCGCCGTGCGGGTGCAGCCCCTCGATGGTCACCACCTCCTGCCCGTCCACGTCCGACACCGCCGTGATGCACGACCGCGCCGCAGCGCCTGCCACGTGCACCGTGCATGCCCCGCACAGCGCCTGGCCGCAGCCGAACTTGGTGCCGGTCAGGCCGAGTTCATCGCGCAGGAACCACAGCAGCGGCAGCGACGGATCGCCGTCCCAGCTCCGCGCCTCGCCGTTGACCTTCAGGGTGATCATGGTTGCCGCCTCCAAAAAGTGGCTGCCTTTTGCTTCGTATGCAGCCCAAAATTCACGTTTAAAGCATTCGGGAACATCGATTGCCCCGGTCCTAAAATGTCCTGGTCCTAAAAAGTCCTAAAGCGTTGCGGGCTTCGCATTCGCCGCGGCCAAGATTTCCAGCCTCGACTGGCTGACGAAATCCTTCAGCTCCTGGCCGGCCCGGCGATACAACGCGCGGTCGAGGGTCAGCCGCCGGGCCGGCGTCACCTTTTCGCAATGCTCGTTGATAAACAAGCCTCCCACCGGTTCCTGATCCGCCGCCGGCTCCTGGCTGACGCAGTTCCAGCCCGCATCGCCGAAGCGCGACTTGACCTGCTCGCCGAACAGGAACGCCTTCTTGCGCAGATACAGCCGGGCAGCCGGGTCGGTCTCGATCACCATGCCCTTGAGTTGGCCGTCGTCGCCGATCAGTGCGGTCAGCAGCACGGGATGGCCGCCGACCTTGGTGCCCTCATAGAGACCGTTGATCTTGGCAAGCGGGTTCGCGGCTTCGTCGTATTGGAACCGGACGGCATGCCATCCGGACGCTTGGGCCGGGCACTGGCGATAATCATCCCAGTTCGCCAGCTTGCCCTCAGGGTTGCCGGCGCAGGCCAAGCCCAAATAGCCTTCGTGCGGCATCTGGTCCACGCTCATGCCGATACGGAACTCGCGCAGGTCATTTTCTTCAGCGACGGCCGGCAGTGCCGAGGCAAGCGCGAAAAGCAGGGCGGCCGCGATACCGCGCATGGTCAACCCCCTTGCTTGCCGGGCTGCGCGGCCCCGGCCGTCGGCGCCTGCTTGTAAACGTTGCAGACGCGCGATCCCTCGCCGAAAAAGCTGACGCACTCGGTGTAGTTCGGCTCGCCTTTGCCCTTGACCTCGGCAATGACGTAATCCGCGACCGTGGCGACCTCGTTCGGGCGCAGAAAGATATTGGCCTCCATCGGAACGTCCTTGCCCAGGTCCTGCCGTCCCACGCCGTAGCACGGGTGGTCCGCGCCGTCGTAGGCACTGCGCTGGAAGTACGGCATCCCCGTGCCAGGCCGGCCACAGGTCACCGTCATGATGATCTGGTCGCGGTCGAGCTGCGTCCCGCGCAACGAAAGCGCGTCGCCGCCGTAGCCGCCCCCGCCGCCGCCATGCCACTTATGGCAGCCGACGCAATTGGCCCGCTGGAAAATGCGCTTGCCCTCGGACGCCTGCCCGTGCGGCGCCTCTTGGGCTTGAACGCGGTAATGCGGCAGGACCCCCACAGCGAGGGCGCCGACAACTAATGTCGCGAGTATCGCACGCATGGCGACCGGGTTCTCCAAAAGCGCCGGGTCCCGCCCATTGGACGGGACCCGCGGTCAGGTCAGAGCGCGAAGACGTAAAGCATCGAGCTCGGGGGCACCGTCTTCAGCTCCGGCGTCCCCTCGATGAACCACTTGTCCCAGGCGCCGCCGAGGCCGACCAGGATAGCGAGATACTGCTTGCCATCGACCGTGAACGTCATCGGCGGCGCGTTGACGCCCGATCCGGTGTTGAACGACCACAGCTTCTCCAGCGACTTCGCGTCCAGCGCCATCACCTGGCCCGAAGGCTCGCCGGCGAACACCAGGTCCGGCGTCGCAAGCAGCCCGCCCAGCATGGGGAACGGCGTCTCCAGCTTGCCCGCCACCTTGCCCGTGGTGACGTCGATCGCGGTGACGCTACCGGTGATCCGCTGATGCTCGCTCGGCCCGCCGCCGGTATACATCTCGCGCGGCTTGAACGAGTCCGGCTTGGTGTCCTCGACGGTGATCGTGTTGCAGCTTTCGATCACCGGGATGTACCAGCGCATCAGCGTCGGGTTGTAGGCCGTCGGCGGCCAGTTCTTGCCGCCCATGTTGCCCGGGCAGATGTCGGTCACCTTGTTCTCGCGCGACGGCGTGACCGAGGCATTGTAGTGCTGCACCGGCTGCTTTGGATCGTATTCGACCGGCTTGCCCGTCTCCGGGTTCAGCCCGGCCGTCCATGTCGACTTTTTCACGAAGGGCGTGCCCCAGACGAACTCGCCATTGCCGCGGTTCACCGCATAACCAAAGCCGTTGCGGTCGGCGGTGAGCGCAAGCTTCGTCGGCCTGCCGTTCACCGGCGCCTCGACCAGCACGTTCTCCGACACGCTGTCATAGTCGAAGGGGTCGTTCGGCGTATGCTGGTAGTGCCACTTGATCTTGCCGGTGTCGGGATCGAGCGCCAGCGCGCTGTCGGTATAGAGGTTGTCGCCGGGCCGGTGCGTGTTGTCCCAGTCGGGGCCGGGGTTGCCGACGCCCCAGATCAGCGTGTTGGTCTCCGGGTCGTAGCTGCCGGTGACCCAGGTAGAGCCGCCGCCGTTCGCGGCCGTCTCGGCGTTCTTCCAGGTTTCGCTGCCGGGTTCGCCCTTGGCGGGGATGGTGTAGGTGCGCCAGGCCTCTTTTTGCGTCTTGAGGTCGGTGGCGGCGAGCCAGCCGCGGATGCCGTATTCCGCGCCGGCCACGCCGGTGATCGCGAGGCCTTTGACGATGAGCGGCGCGCCCGTCACCACTTCGCCCTTGTCGGGGTCGGCGACCTGGCGCTGCCAGGCGACTTCGCCGGTGTCCTTGTTGGTCGCGACCAAACGCCCGTCGAGCGTGTGCGAGATGACCATGTTGTCCCAAAGCGCCACGCCGCGGTTGTCGACGCCGCAGCAGGCGACGGCGCCGGCCCAGTCATGATCGGTTTTCGGATCCATCTTCCATAGCAGCTTGCCCTGGCCGCCGTGGGTGTCGATCTTATAGACCGAGCCCCAGCCGTCGGTGACGTACATGGCGCCGTTCTCGACGATCGGCGTGCCTTCCAGGCCGCCATGGGTCCAGATGCCGCCGCCCTCGACGCCGCCCAGCGCCATCGTCCACGCGACTTTCAGGTTCTTGACGGTGTCATGGTTGATCTGGTTCAGCGGCGAGAAGCGCTGCGCCGAGTAGGTGCGGTGGTGCAGGATCCAGTTGCCCTGTTCCTTGTCCGCGTTGAGCAGCCGTTCTTGCGTGACATCGTCGGCGCGGGCCGGGGTTCCAAGCATCCCGGCAAGCGCAGTGCAGCCCAAGGCAAGCAAACGCAGCGTTGTGCGACCTGAATTCATTAATCAAACCCCCCGTTAACGCAAGTTTATTGTTGCACTGTTGACCGTTTAACGCATAACTCTCCTCGAATTCAACTCTATATCAGCATAGATCGGAGCAAATGTGCAAGGCAAGACACATTTGCGGCAATCTCGACCACACTTTCGCACCCGTGATTGTTCAAGCGTTGCCAATCATGTCACCATACTTGGCGCAGCACTCCTTCGAATAACTCGATGGAGATACAGCCGGGCTGGCGCAGCAGCAGGTGCATCGCGGCCAGAACCCGGCATAATGGGGAGAAACGCCATGAACCGACGCCATGTTTTCGTGGGCCTATCCGGGGCCGCCATGCTGCCGCTGGCAATCCAGCTCGGCTCACGCAGCGCACTCGCGCAGCCTGCGAACCCGCACGCGCCGACGACCCCCATCGGAGCCGACGCCTACAAGCGCTACACGCTTGCGGCGGGCTCGCTGTCCAAGCAAACCAGCCAACTGGCGATGCAAAAAGCGCAGAATGCGAAGGTCAAGCAGTTCGCCGGGTTCGAAATCGCCGAGCAGACCGCGATCGCACAGGTGCTGACGAATCAATTGAAGCCCGGCGACGCCCCGCTCGACGACCGGCAGGCGGCGGCGCTCAAAGAGCTGCAGGGCGTCTCGGGCGCGGGTTTCGACAAGGCTTACATCAAGGCGCAGATCGACGGGCATTCGGAGCTTCTGGGCATCCAGCAGTCCTTCCTCGATGGCAAGGGCCAGGATACCGCCAGCATGATGTCCTCCGACACCGCCCATATCGCCACGCTTGCCAAGGCGGTGATCGAGATGCACCTGGCCATGCTCAAGGACCTGAACGACACGCTGCGCAGTTAAGGCGGCGCGCAGCTAAGCCTGGCTGAAGTTTCCACTCGCCTCCCGCCGCGTGCCGTTCAACGGAACGCGGCGGGAATGCGTCCGAAGAATTGCTTATTCCGCGAGGAGGTGGGTGGCGTGGGTGAGCGCCGCCCCAGCACGCAGCGCAACCGCGACGAATGCGGTTTCAGCCAACTCTTCCGGTGTGGCGCCAGCCGCCTCGGCCGCGTTCCGGTGCACCTCCAGGCAATACGGGCACTGCGTCGTCAATGCCACAGCCAGCGCGATCAGTTCCTTATACTTCTTCGGGATCACGCCATCGGCCAACGCCGCCTTGTCGAGCGCCTGAAATGCCGCCATCGCCTCGGGTGCGGCCGCGCCGAGCGGCGCCAGCTTCTTCATGTTCGCCATGTCATACATCATGTGCGCTCCTCCTTTGCTTATGGTGCCAGCCGTTCACGCCCGATCCGTGCGGCCATGCTTTCTATGATTTATCCGCCGCGCCGTCAGGCGCAACCGTCACCTCGACCGGCATCGCGCCGGCTTTCTGGAACACGATGGAGCACGTGAACGTCTCGCCCGGCTGCAACGCCTGTTTTGTATGCAGCAGCATCAGATGCGCGCCCTGCGGGGCGAGCGTCACGGTTCCGCCTGCCGGGATCGCGATCGCCTTCACCTCCCGCATCGCGAACCCGCCCTCCCCACGGTCTGTCGCGTGCTTCTCGGCGAAGTCGGCGACCGGGCAGCGGACCCGAACCAAGCTGTCCGGCGCATCGGTTCGGTTGGCGATGGTCATGTAAACCGGCGTATCCACTCGGGTTTGCGCCAATGCAGGCGTCCACGCCTTTGAGACCTCAATCGCGCTTTGCGCTTCCGCTCGCATCACGGGCATCGCCATGAGCGCCGCGGCGAGAACAGGTTTTACCATCCAGTGCACTGGCTCCTCCGATCCTAGCGTCGGATCGATCCTGGCAAAGCCGGGCGCAAGCGTCCACTGCGCAATGCCATGCCGCGGCGCCGCCGGTCATGCCAGCGTTACGGCTGCCTGCGTGAATACCGGCGATACAACCCCAATGCCCCGACCATGCCGGCAAGCAACGTGGCCGACGCTGGCTCTGGCACCGCCAGGATCGTCGCCTGGTTGTCCGCAGTCGTCGGGGCGCCCTGGTTGCCGCCGGCGAATGTGAGTGACGGATCCGCCGAGTTATAATCGGCCGGATCGTTCAACTGCAGCGTCGTGGCCACGCCGCCCGCGGTCAACCCAATCGGGCCGTCATTGTAGCCCACCCCGTAAAATTTGTTGAACGTCGTCGGCGCGAGCGTCCCCAAGGTGACCTCCGGCGTGGCTGCCGTCCAGTCACCGATGACTCCGACATTGCCGCCGCCCAACGAGAAGAACCCGACGCCGTAATGCGGCGTGCCCTGGTAGGCCGAGCTGTTGGCATCCGACGAGGTCTTGTCGAATATGACGACCGTCTGCCCGTATTTCGCGTCGTCCTGCACGCGGGTCACGGCATAGGTCGTGCCCCGCAGCAGCAGGGTGAAAGCGGACGGCGCATAGGCCGCGGCGCCGGGCTCGAGCTGATAGATCGGGGCGCTGCTGTCGAAGGCCGCACGCGCTTCGAACGGCGTGAACGCCGTGAACGCCACGCCACCCAGGGTGTCGCCCGGCGAAAAGTAGCCGTCATACACAAGCTGCAGCGGCGTTGCCCGCGCCGTGCCCGTCAGCGCCACGCCGATAAGGATGATCGCAATCCGCTGTGCCATGGCCCGATCTCGTTTAATAAATCGTCTAGCATGTCAGGACATCACTGTTGCAGTTAAAAAACGAACCTGCAAGGGCACAATGACTTGCGGGCGAATTTTCAGTTGTAAAGCGAACGTTCCCGCCTTCCAGCAATCGCGGACGGACGGTCCAGCAACCCGTCAAGCCGCCCGCATCCAGTCGCTTCCAGCCAAGAACCAATGCCGGATTTCTGCCGCCGGGCGCGGACGGGCGAACAAGAAACCCTGCACCTGCGTGCAGCCGGCTGCGCGCAGACGTTCAAGCTGATCCTCCGTCTCCACCCCTTCCGCAGTCGTCGCCATGCCCAGCTCGCGTGCGAGGCCAAGCACCGAGATGACGATGGCCAAGCAGTCCGGACGGTATGCCATCTCGCGCACGAAGGATTGGTCGATCTTGAGCTTGTCGAACGGGAAGCTGCGGAGATAGCTCAGCGAGGAGTAGCCGGTGCCGAAATCATCGAGCGCGGTCCGCAAGCCGGTGGCGCGCAACTGGTGCAGGGTCGCCAACACTGCCTCGCTATCGTGCAACAGCGCCGATTCCGTGATCTCGAGTTCCAACCTGCGCGGTGGCAGGCCGGAATCCGCCAGCGCCCGGCGCACCGCTCCGACCAATCCAGGACTGCGGAACTGCACGGGCGACAGATTGACGGCCACCGTGACGCCGTCGGGCCAAGTTGCCGCCTCCTTGCAGGCCTGGGCCACCACCCACTCACCGATCGGGATGATGATGCCGAGCTCCTCGGCAAGGGGGATGAACGCCGTTGGGGTCACCAGGCCCCGCTCCGGGTGCCGCCACCGCAGCAATGCCTCGAAGCCACAGACATACTGGGTCCGCAGGTCGAACAGCGGCTGGTAGAACACCTCGAACTCGCCTCGTGCAAGCGCCTCGCGCAGGTCGAGCTCGAGCGCCCGGCGCGCCTGCATCTGCTCGTTCATGCCGTTTTCGAAAAAGCAAAATGTGCCGCGCCCGTTTGCCTTGGCCTGATACAGCGCCATGTCTGCGCTCCTCAACAGCACGTCGGCCGAGAACAGGTCGGGGGCGGCAAGGGCAATGCCTACGCTCGCCCCGACGACGGCGCGGTCGGCGCCGAGATCGTACGGCGCGCTGAGCGCCTCGACGATCCGCTGCGCCAGTTTGCTGGCGGCCTCGGGTTGCCTCGCGCCACACTGCAGGACCGCGAACTCATCGCCGCCAAGACGCGCTATCGCGTCGCCCTCGCGCACGCAGCCACGCAACCGGGCCGCCATTTCCTTCAGCAGCGCGTCGCCGGTTGGGTGCCCGAGCATATCGTTCACCTGCTTGAAATGATCCAGGTCGAGGCAGAGCAGGGCAACCCCATCGCCGTATCGCAATCGCCGCCCAAGCGCCTCGTCGAGCTGTTCGTGGAACCGCAGCCGGTTCGGCAGCCCGGTCAGGACGTCGTGGTGCGCCATGAAGTTGATGCGCGCATTCTTCGAGAGCAGCTCGTGGTCGCGCACCTCCAGGACCCGGTTCTGCTGCTCGACCTCCTCCCATGCCCTGGCAAGCAGGCGGTTGTGCCAAAGCAGCGCTCCGATCAGCCCGAACGCGCAAAGGGTAACTGCCCCAAGGTTCGCCGCGAGCAGCCACTGAAGGTGGCTGAGTTGCTGCTGGTCCTTTGCCACGAGCTCGCCGCCGTGAGTGTTCGCCGCGGCAGCGAGGCGCGACATCGGCGGACCCAGTCCTACCAGCAATCCCAGCAGGCGCCGCAGCCGCTGTGGCGACGCCGGCTCGTCCATGGCGGCTTGGCCGGCCTGCGCGGCTTGGCGAAAGCGAGCCACGATCGCCCGAAGCTCAGGCGACGTCGCAACGAACTCGGCGATCTCGCCGCCCTCGAACACCTGCACGCGGTTGGCGACGATGTCGAGCCAGAGCTGGACGTCGTCATCGCCGACCCCGCTGCCGGGCACCAGGGCGGCGGCGGTCATGCCCTGCAACCTTGCGACCTCCAGGGCTGCCTGGCTTACGAGCCACGTCAGGTTGTAGCGCGACACCTCGCGCAGTGCCCGCTGCCGCTGCACGATCAACGTCGACGTGTATATGGCGCTAAGCGATAGGGCCAAGACCATGCAGAGCAGGCCCAGCTTGACAAGGCGCGCTTGCGTGTTGCGTGGCAAACGGCCCAAGTCTAGGCCACCACGAGCTTTGCCACCTGCCACGCCGAGCGGCTGTAGTATTTCTGGGCTTTTAGCTTAGGGGAGCTGTCATAGGGATAGACGATGAACAGCGGCCCCTTGTCGCGCACCGGCATGTAAACCCCATCGCGTTTCAGGGCGAGGATCACGCCAAAACGGCTGAAATCGCTGATTGGGATATCGGTCGAGAAGTCGTTCAGGGCGGTTGCCGTGACGCTCTCCCCCGTTGCGCCGACATAGCGCATCAGGGCGTCCATCCTCACTCCCTCGAACCGGACGACGCCGTCGTACCACGGCGTCGCGGTTTCGATCGCGCTTGAGCCTATTGCTTCGAGCATGGGGAGGTCGAAGATCGCGGTGTCGCCGTCATTGGTATTCGTGATCCTGCCGGAGACCGTCAGGATCTTTTTCGCCGCAGGCACGGGCAGGGCAGCGGCGGCCGGGCCGGCAAGGGCCAAGCCGGCAAGCCCGGCGCCAAGCGCAATGGCCGATCGCCGGCCTATAAGGATGGTCACGCGCAAGCCTCCCCGGAGACGGTTTCGAGGGGGTCCGGGCTCGAGGCATCGAGGCGCTCGGGCACCGTCTCGCTATAACTGGCCGAGTTGCCGCTGTGTTCGCTGATCTCGACCTGCTCCAGCCGGACGCGCCCGCCCGTCTGATCGCCGATGAATTGCGTGACATGGCCGAAAACGAACTGGGCCAACGCCTCGCATCCCACGGCCGGAAGCACGCGGAGGGCAATCAGGCCGCGCTTGTCCAGGCGCTCGAACTCCTGCAGCTCCGGGTCGTCCGCCGCGACGAGCAGGGTGTGGTCGAACATCTCATGCAGCCAGGCTTTGATCGGCTTGAGGCCGCCGAAGTCGAAGCACCAGTTGCGCTCGTCGAGTTCGTCGGTGACAAAGACGAGCTTGAATGCAAGGGCATACCCATGCACGAGGCGGCAATGCGAATGGGTCGCCCGCCATTGGCGAAAGGCGCAGGAGAGCCCTTCGTCATGACCGTAGGATTTCGTTGCGCGGAATAATTTGCGCCTTGTCCCAGCGAGCCGGGAAAGGCCTCGTGGCAGTTGGTCAAGCGGCATGGCACGCTCCGATCTGCTGTAAACGCTTCGGTTACAGGCCGCGTTCGAGGCCGATGCACTCCTGCAGGAACTCCTGCTTCAGCAGCGGATCGCTCGCCATCTCGCCAAAATAGGACGCGGTGACCATCCGGCTCTTGTGGCTGGCCCGCACGCCGCGATGCGTCTTGCACATGTGCACGGCGCTGACGCGCACGGCTAAGCCGCGCGGCATGGTATGGGCGACGATGTACTGCCCGATCTGCTTCACCAGTTCTTCCTGGATTTGCAGGCGGGACGCGAAATGGTCGACGATCCGGTCGTATTTCGACAGGCCGATGATCTTGCCGGACGCGGAGGGGAGCACGCCGATATACGCCTGGCCGTAGATCGGCATAAGGTGGTGGGCGCAGGTGGAGCGCACCTCGATCGGGCCTGTGACCAGAAGCTGGTCGTACTCCTGCGCGTTCTCGAAGTCGGTGATCTCTGGCGGCGCCGAGTAACGGCCTTTCATAGTCTCCGTGACCAGCATCTTGGCAACCCGCTGGGCGGTGCCCCTCGTGTTGTGGTCGTTGGAGTGGTCGATCTGCAGGACGTCGAAGAGTTCCTCCAGTTTGCACATGGCCGAACTGATCATCGCTGCTTGCTCTGGTGTCGTCAGAACATGGTCGAGCGCCTCGTTCGACCGCCGGCCTGCACGAAGCCGATGGATGCTGACGCTCATAAGGCGGTGTCCTTTTAAGGAGGGTGAAGGCGGCAAAACATGAAACGGGCATAGGCTGGGGCCGGCCGTGTGTTATCAATTCGCTTCACGATGCCTATCGCGCAATACGGCAGGCATTGCCGATTTAAATTCGCGGCAGTATGCTTACCACTGGTTACAAAGATTGTTCAATTACCTAGAACAAATTCTAACATAGCAACAGCATGTGCATCACAGCCGAGTATTTCTGGGAGTTTACTATAAGTGCGCGGCATGCACGGACAGCAAGCGTATTCTTTATGCCGCCTGAGCCTCTCCGCGCCGTCAACCGACTCGACCGCCGGCGCCAAAACGCCAAGATTCGCAGCGTCCAATCACCCTCGAAGGACGGAACATGCAGCTCCACGGTATCCACCACTTGACGGCCGTCACCGCCGACGCGAGCGGCAACCACGCCTTCTACACCAGCGTGCTCGGGATGCGGCTGGTCAAGAAGACCGTCAACCAGGACGACACCAGCGCCTACCACCTGTTCTACGCGGACGGCGCGGCCAGCCCCGGCAGCGATCTCACCTTCTTCGACTGGCCCGTGCAGCCGGAGCGGCGCGGCGGCAACTCGATCGTGCGCACGGCGCTCCGGGTGGCGGGACAGGCTGCGCTCGATCATTGGGCCGCGCGGCTCGACGAAGCGGGCGTGCCGCATGGTGAAATCCGCGATGAGGATGGCCGGCTTCAGCTCGATTTCGAGGACCCCGAGGGGCAGCGCCTGGCCTTGGTGGACGACGGCGGGGCCGGGCCGTCGCATCCTTGGGCGTGCAGCACGGTGCCCGAGGCGCTGCAAATCCGCGGCCTTGGGCCGATCACCATCAGCGTGCCCGACCTCGCGCCGTCTGCACGCTTCCTCACGGAGGTGATGGCGATGCGGCGGTCCCGGAGCTTCGCCGCGCAGGGTGCGCCGAGCGCAACGGTCCATGTCTTTGAGATGGGTGAGGGCGGTCCCGCCGCCGAACTCCACGTCCGCGTCGAGCCGGACCTGGCGCCGTCGCACCCTGGAGCGGGCAGCGTCCACCATGTCGCCTTCCGGGTGCGCGACGACGAGTATGCCCCTTGGGTCGAACGCCTGCGGCAACTGCGCATCCCGTCGAGCGGCCCGGTAGACCGATTTTACTTCCGCAGCCTCTATACGCGGGAGCCGAACGGCATCCTGTATGAGATCGCGACGGACGGACCGGGCTTTGCCATGGACGAGCCGATGGAGACCCTGGGCGAACGCCTGTCGCTCCCGCCGTTCCTGGAGCCGCAACGGGACGCCATCGAGGCCAAGCTGAAGCCGCTTTCGACCGCATCGTGACCCGGCGGCGGCAAGGCTTGGTGCGGGTCTGCTACGAGCCGGAGTACCCCTGTTTCGCAGCAAGACCGGGTTCTTGCATGGCCCGCATCAGCCACGGACGCGCCAGCCGCTCCAGGACCGTCGTCAGCACGACCCCGGCGGCGATTACCGCGACGGCGTGCCACTCCGGGTCGATTGCGCCCAGGGTGATCAGCAGGGCGGTCGAGGTCGCCGGAGCGTGCTGCGCCTTGAGCGGGATTTGGGCGACGATGGTCAGGCCGACGGCCAAGGCGCTGGCCAGCTCACGCTGCCATGTCAGGATGCCGCTGACGACCGGCGGCGGCGTATGCGTGGCGCCGGTCAGCACCATCGCCAGCACCGCCGCAGCGATGCCGGCCGCGTGCCCAACCAGCGTGTTCCAGGGCCGCGCCGCCTTGGAATGGGGCTCGTGCACCTGGATGAACACGGTGGGCCCGAGGCTGGGGAACAGCAGAGGCTCGCCTGCCGCCAGCGCGAGCACGCCGACCACCAGCATCAGCACGAAGCCGAACAGCGCCGGGACACAGGCCTGGCGCATCAGGACGGCACGGCGAGGGTTTGCGGCTTCATGGCCGCCGTGCGCGGGTCCATGCGGCCCATACTCCGCGCGCAATGCATTGCCGTTTCAAGCTTGTCCCACGCTCCCATTGAAAGACTCAGGCGCATCCAATCCTCTTTTGCCCAGCACACTAAAAGCCGATAAGAGCGCAAGCATATCCGTCGCGCTAACGTCACGCGGATAGGATAGTTTTATCCTGCCTGCGGCTGCCGCCCGGCCGCCTTCCCTTCCCGCAAAGACCGACCGCATGGAGAGTTCCTTGACCCGATCCGCCGCGATGCTTCTCGCCCTGTTGTTCGCGACGGGCGCCTCCGCGCCGTCCAACCCTGGCCTGGACGCCGCGGCGCGCAACTACCCGCCGCTCGTTCTGGGCGGCAACGTCCGGGCCACGAATGGCGCCCCGCCCTACGCCCGCCCCTGCCCGGACGCCGGCGCCCGCGTGGAACAGCGCGGCGGCCCGGCGTTCGAATACCTCGGCGCCAGCCCGGCCAATCCCGGCCTCTGCCGCATGCGCGTCGGCGCCGATGTCGTCGAGGGCTGGTATGCCATCTGGCTCACCAATTGGCCCGGTGTGGAGGATGCCGTTCCGGCATTGCGGCGCGTGATCCAGGGGCGCACCGGGACCGTCGCCGGTTTCGACGTGCGCATGGCGCCGGGCTCTCAATGGCACGACCTGGTCCGCAACGAGGGCATCGAGGACATCAACCTGCTCGGCACGGTCTATCACGCGCTCAAGATCTCGCATTACCGGGAGGGCTTCGACGGCAATACCTATCGCTCGGTCTCGACGGTGTGGAAGGACATCTCGACCGGCATCATCCTCTATGCGACCTACGACCATATTGCGGGCCGGCCCGAACTGGATGACCCGCTGATCCCGACTGCGATCCACCCGGCGCCCTAGTGGTCCGATCCTAACGCTTGGTTCCCAAGCGTTAGGTGAATCGGTCCACCAAACAAAGCCTAGTGGCGAAAATCGGACGGACCCTTCCGTCTGATTTTCACCACTAGGCGGCCCGCTGCTGCGCCGGGTTAGAATCCAAGCTCATCGAGCGCCCGGTGCGCCGCGCGCCGCAGCGCCTGCTCGATGACAACAAGGAAATCGCCGCCGTTCGTCTCGGTGGTCCACGGGTCCATGGTGGTCGAGATCAGGAAATCGACGCCAAGCTCCCCTGCCGGCCGCACCCCCATGCGCTCGGAAAAAGCGTCGACGAAGCGGCGGCCATAAACCGCCGAGTCGAAGCGCGAGCTGGTGAGGATCAGGTCGAGGCCGTCGAAGTCCGCCCGCGGCTCGATCATGCTGCACAAGGCGAACACCCGCCCGTTGAACAGGTTCGCCCGCGCGAGATCGGTGTTCAGCCCTGCCTCGGTGTAGAAATTCAGCGCAAAGGCGAGGATGACTTGGTCCGAGCCGAGCTGGCTGAACAGCTCCCGGGCCGCCGCGTCGTCCTGCAGCAGTTCGCTGAGCACCGGGTTGTCCAGGTCGACGAACTGCCGGATCATGGCGCGTTCGGCCGCAAGCTCCTCCGCCCGGCCGTGCGCCCGCTCCGCCGGGGTCCGGTTGAACAGCGTTATGGCGAAACGCGGGTCCTCCAGCGTGCGCAGCCGTGCGAACATCCGCTTCGACGTCCAGATGCACTGGCCCAGTATCCGCCCATAGCCGCTGCGGTCCGGACGGATCACCCGGTGCGCCAGCCACACCGCCGCCGCGGACGCGCCGGGCTTGCTGCCCTCTATGCCATAGACGCCGACCGTCGGCTCCGCCTGGCTATGGAACACCACCGGCGCGCGCAGGGAGATCGCGTCCCGGATCGCCGCGTTGCGATAGCACAGCGCGCCGGCGGGATAGGGGATGTAGCCGCCCTTATGCGGATCGACCGTGATGCTGTCGGCTTGCCCGAGCGCCGCATACTGCGCCTGCACATACGCGCTCATCGCCTGGGTCGGTATCTGCTTGCGGCAGTCCGGCTCGCGCTCATCCCGCAGCATGGCGCGGAAATAGCCGCCCCAGGCCGCGTCCGCGTGCACGGCGAAGTTGAAGCCCTGCGCCCGATACCGCTCGCGCAGAGCCAGCAGCCCGGCCAATGGATCGACCGCGCTTTCTTCCGTGCTGCCGATCACCGCGACGACCATCAACAGCGGCATGCGCCGGCGCAGCAGGATGCTCAGCGTCGCCTCGACATGCTCCAAATCGAGGCGTGCGTCCTGGTCCACCCGCTGCACCAGCAGGGCGTTCTGCCCCATGCCCAGCAGGGTCGCCGCCTTGGGCCAGGAATAATGCCCGGTCGCCGGCGCCAGGAACACCGGCGGCTCCTGCACGTCCGGCATGAAGTTGCGGTAGAAGCCCATCAGGCCCGTGTTCTGCACCGCATACGGCGCCAGTGCCTGCGTCAGCGCCTCGGGCGTGATCCCCAGGGCCGCAACCGCCCCCGGCAGCCCGGCCACCACGTCGATGTCGAGGTTCAGCAGCGTCCAGGTATCGAGCTCCAGCAGCCGGGCCGTGCCGCCGCCCCAGATCGGCACCTCGAGCCGCCGCGCCGCCGCCAGCGCCGGGGCGCCCTGGATCGCCGCCCGCAGCCCAACCGCGGCGAACTTCAGGTTACGCGCCGCCCAGAGCGCCTCGATGTTCGCGACCGTGCCGCCGCTGGTGATGTGACCCCATGGCGCCGCCTGGCCCGGCGCCGGCGCCTGCCCGTCCGGCGGCACGCTGTAGCCGAGCATCCGGCACAGGTCGTTCCCGGCCTCGATTTCGAGCCGCGTGGTGACCGGGGACGCCTCCGCCGCGACGTTGTTCTGGTTATACAGCAACGCCGCGAACAACCCGACCGTCGCCGGCATGGCCTGGTCCCACAGCATGTGGCCCTGGTAGCGCATGCTGGCGAACGGCGCGGACATACGCAGCTTTTCCAGCAGCTTGGCCGTCTCGGTCCGCAGCCGGTCCACGCCTAACTGGAACTCGGGCGAGCGTCGCAGCGCGGTGGTGATGTGGGTCGGATCCTCCGGATGGAACGCCCGGCGGAACGCGGCGTGGCTGTCCAACGCCTGGTTGATCAGCTCGCGCAATAAATCCAGGTTCTCCGCTTGCGGGCCGAGGAACCACGCCTCGGGAATGCCCGCGCCGGCGCCTTCGAGCCCGAGCGGCGCACGCAGCTCCCGGTCCCACGCCGCCCGCGCCTCCTCCCGGCGCTTGGCGAGCGGCAGCAGGGTTTCGGCGGCAGGCTGCTGCAGCGGAAGGGTCAAATCTGTCGCTCCTGGAAGGACGATGGTGGCCGCGGCGGGATGCTCACCCGTGGCGGTCCGGCCTGGTGCAAGCGCCTATGGCCGGGTTGCTCGACCAGCTCCACCCAATTGCGGCAAAGCAGGCGGGGCGGTCGTTGGCGGCGGGCAGCTCAGCCAATGGATTTCGCGCGCGCACAGGAAAACCGAGGCGTTGTTGAGGCCAGTTATGAGGCCGCCCACGCCGCCAAGCACCGCAAAGAAGGTCACGATGCCGGTGATGATCTTCTGGAACCGGGTCAGGTCGAGCGACCTGCGGACCTCGATGCGCCGCCCGTCCCAGAACAGTTGGTCATCCTGGTTGATGCCGAGCCGCCCAAGGTCCTCGAGGCCGACGGGTTCGACGCCTTTGGGCCAATTGGCCGCGGGCTGCCCGCTCATGGGGGCTGCGGCCTGATTAGCTCATCGAGCCGCTTTTCGATCTGTTCTAATTTGTCGATGATTTGGGCAATCGCCCTATCGTGCTTGCCGATCGTTTGCTGCAAAATTCGGACAAGCTCGATCGTTGCGAGCAGCTCGTCGATCGTTGTTTTGGCCACCGATCAAGAAAGGCGGCTGAGCAGGCTATCCGCGTTGGCAGACAATGCCTCGGCTCCGAAGCGAAGATCGCGGAGCATCTCGGTCAGGCGTTGATGCTTGGCCTGGGTGACGCAGGCCAGCACCCGGGCACGTGGCGGCGCCGCGGGTTCGATTGCAGCCACACCGGGCTTTGGCAGCGCGTGGCCTACCCGGACGGCCGCGCCCTTCCTTTTCGCCTTCACCTTGGCCAACGCATAAGGCTGGGAAACCATGCGATCCATCCTCTCATGCCTGAGACTAAGCATGCGGGGCCGGAAAAGCTAGATGCATCGAGCGCCCGGCGCCACTGCCGTCAAAAATGCAACCTCGCAAATTCGTGAGGCAGACCGGCTCCCACCCCCCTTGCGGACTCCAGGAAGACTTAAGGATGGTATGAAGATGTCCAAATAATCATGCCGGCCTCATAATTATTAGAGGATATGCCGCTATGTCCAGCCGTGTCGTGCCCTTCCGGTCCTTGCTTGCGGCCCTCAGCCTGGCCGCGCTGCCTGCAACCGCCATGGCGCAGACTGCCATCACGCACGTCCCCGTCTATACGGCACGCTCGATGAGCGAGGCAATTGGCAACCCCAAACCGGCGCTCACGAACATGCCGATGGTCAGCGCTCGGCAGTTGCCCATGGCAGCGCTGCAAAGCCACAACACGCTGCCCAGCGGCGCCTATGCGCTGGTCCCGGGCGTCGCTCCCGGCAGCAGCGATGGCGTTCACCGCGAGGTAAATGCCAGCGCAGGCGTGGAGCCCGAGGCATACGGCAACCTAAGCCCAGTCTCCATCGCCCCTTACACGACGGCGCGTGCGTCTGCGGACGTCCTGGGCCCGACGGCGACTGCCTCCGCGGTCGGCGTCACGAGCTTTCCCTGGCGGGCGACGGGCAAGCTGTATTTCAACAAAGGGACCGACACCTATGTCTGCAGCGCCTCGCTGATCGGACCCGGCCTGCTCGTGACCGCCGCGCACTGCGTCTTTGAGTTCGGCACAAACTCTTCGGCAGGCTACCACACGAACTACGCCTTCGTTCCCGCACAAAATGCAACTGACGGCACGACGCCTTATGGAGCATGGACGGCGATCGGCACCGTCATCGCGCCGTCCTATTATAGCGGCACCGATAGCTGCACCACCAAGGGCGTGGTCTGCAGCAACGACATCGCGGCCATCGTCATGGCGCCGGACTCGTACAGCCGCCTGCCGGGCAGCCTCCTCGGCTATTATGGCTATGCCTGGTCCGGCTATTCCTTTGTCGCGTCTTTCGGCAATGCCTCGCTGGCTTCCATCACAGGCAGGGACGGGATGAGGACATTGCAGTGGCATTGAGGACCGGGCAGGTTTTCAAGTCGCTCCTGATCGTCCCGGTCCTGTTCGCGGGGGCGGCATGTGCGGCTGGGGGCAATCCGCCGCAGGCTGCACAGGGCGCGATATGCGCACAGGATGCGAAGATGTGCCCCGACGGCAGCTATGTGGCACGCACCGGGCCGCATTGCGAGATGGCGGCATGCCCCTCGATAAAGGCTGATGAGAATAGGCCTGGGCCGGCGCCCGGCAAGGCCCTGCAACATCGCCTCGCGGACTGAACCGAAGCGGCTGCCGGCCAAGCACCTTTAAGCCGGCCCAAGCTGCCGGTTAAGGTATCGTTCAACCATCGGTCCCCAAACAGCGGAACCGCCGAGTCCAAAAAACAAGCGATGCCCGTCGCCATCATAGGGGCCGGGCTGCTCTAGTTCGGCCTTGCCGCCAGCAGCGTCGAAGGCGTCATGCAGCGCAACTGCGATAGCCGGCGCGAAATAGCTGTCGTTGGCGGCGTAGACCCAAAGCATCGGCGTTCCGGCGGTCGCCCCGTACCGCCCCGCGGCATCGGCCAGCCGCTCCGGACGGCAGTTCCGGTTCGGCACGCCGTCCTGATGCCCGCCACGGCCGCCGGCCATGACCACGAAAGCGGCCACTTTGGGATGCGGCTGGCTGTCGTAGGCAATGGCGCCCCAGCCGCCCGCCGACTGGCCGACCACCACCGCCCCATCGTGGCGCACGAACGGCAAAGCGGCCGCGTAGTCGACGATGGCGTTGATGTCCCGCGCTGTTTCAAGCCCGGCCTGGGTGTAGTTGGCGTCGGCGCACCCGCCATAGTTCTCCGCCCAGGCGCCCCCAGTCGCGCCGTAGCCGCGACGGAGCGCGAAGGCCACCACGTAGCCGCGGCTGAGGAACCACTGCGCCGCTTCCTGATCGCAATTTCCGAGCTGCATCTTGGGCCGGGCGGCGGCATCGGGCGGCGAGCCGTGGTTTATGACCACCAGGCGTCCCGGAGCGTCACCCGCGGGACGGCATATCCGTGCTTGAAGCTGCGTCGTTTGACCCTGGGCATCGGTCACCGGCACGGCGTGGAGCTGGACCCGGGCTGCGTCGCGGCCCGGCCCGGCCGCGCCCTGCGCCGTGCACGCGCCCTGGCAAAGCAGCGCCGCAAGGACGACGGCCGCGATGGATTTGAGGGCATAGCCGGGCCAGGTCACGGGTCGCTTCATGGTGCTTCCTGGATCAATGCATGCGGGATGGTGGATGACCATAGCCGCTTCTTGGCGCGACGAAAGGCTGGCCATGCCCGGCCATACCTGGAAGGATGCGCAGCAACGCCGGCTGCAAAAAAAGGAACCGTCCATGGCCATCACTCGCCGCACTGCGCTGGGCGCCGCTGCCGTCATGCTCCCTGCCCTGCCCCGCCGCGCCTTTGCCCAGGCCGCGCCGATCCGCCTTGGGGTGCTGAACGACCAATCCGGCCCCTACCGCGACGACGGCGGCCCGCTCTCGGCCATCTGCGTCCGCCAGGCGGTGGAGGAGTTCGCCAAGCTGCATCCTGAACTTAAGGTCGAGGTGCTCTCGGCCGACCACCAGAACAAACCCGACGTCGGCGCAGGCATCGCCCGGCGCTGGTTCGACGAGGACGGCGTGGACGCGGTCGTCGACGTGCCCACCAGCTCCGTGGCGCTGGCGGTGAACACGGTTTGCCGCGAGAAGAACAAGGTCCACCTGAACTCCGGCGCGGCCACGACCGACCTGACCGGCGCGCAGTGCAGCCCGAACACGGTGCACTGGACCTACGACACCTACATGCTCGCCAAGTCGACCGGCGGCGCCATGGTCAAGTCCGGTGGCGAATCGTGGTATTTCATCACCGCCGACTACGTGTTCGGCCAACAGCTCCAGCGCGACACTTCGCGTTTCGTGCAGGAGGCCGGGGGCAAGGTGCTCGGCGCGCGGTCGTATCCATTCCCCGACACGACGGATTTCAGCTCATTGCTGCTGCAGGCGCAGGCTTCGGGCGCCAAGGTGCTGGGGTTGTGCAACTCGGGCAACGACACGGTGAACTGCATCAAGCAGGCGCACGAGTTCGGGCTGCCCGGCTCGATGAAGATCGCGGCGATGCTGATGTATGACGGCAACGTGCGCTCGGTCGGCCTGGCCGACGCGCAAGGGCTGGCGATGACCGGCAGCTTCTATTGGGACCTGAACGACCGCACGCGCGCGTTCTGGGAGCGGTTGCGGGCGAAGACCCCGTCCCGGACGCCGAACATGGTCCAGGCCGGCTGCTACGCGGCGGCGCTGCACTACCTCAAGACCGCAGCAGCGCTTGGGGCGGTGGCGACTAAGGCGGATGGGCGGGCGGCGGTCGCGCACATGAAGTCGATGCCGACCGAGGACGACTGTTTTGGCGCCGGGCTGATCCGCGAGGACGGACGCAAGATCCACCCGTCCTACTTGCTGCAGGCGAAGACCCCGGCGGAGAGCAAGGGGCCGCTCGACATGCTGAAAACGATCGCGACGACGCCGGCCAGCGAGGCATTCCGTCCGATGAGCGAAGGTGGGTGCAGCCTGGTGAAAAGCTGAGGCGGACTGCGCTGGCCCAAGCTGCTGCACCGACTTGCGCCACTTTATCCAATGCCTATGCTCGCGGGCAAAAGAACGGGGTGTGGAGGGGAACGGGAATGGCCGTAACAATCATGCGCCGGGCAATGATGCTGGCTGGTTGCATGCTCCTGGCCGGCCCCGCCATGGCACAGCGGCTCTCCGCCCCGGGCGTCAGCGACACCGAGATCAAGATCGGCCAGACCCTGCCCTACAGCGGACCGGCCTCTGCCTATGGCCAGCTCGGCCGCGTGGAAGCCGCTTATTTCGCCTGGCTCAACCAGCGCGGCGGCATCAATGGACGCAAGGTCGCCCTGCTCAGCCTCGACGACGGCTACAGCCCGCCCAAGGCGGTGGAGCAGGTGCGCAGGCTTGTCGAACAGGACGGGGTGGCGGCGATCTTCAACGTGCTCGGCACGCCCATCAACATGGCAATCCGCCGATATCTGAATGACAAGCATGTGCCGCAGCTTTTGGCCGCGGCTGGTTCGCCGAATTTCGCCGATCCCGAGCATTATCCCTGGACCATCGGCTGGCAGCCGACCTTAACAGCCGAGGCGAAGCTTTACGCGGCGCACCTGCTCGCGGCCACGCCGAAAGCCAGGATAGGCGTGCTGTATCAATATGACGATTTCGGCAAGGGATTGCTGGATGGCTTGAGAGCCGGCCTAGGCGACAAGGCGGACAAGATGATCGTTGCTGCCGCCAGCTTCGGGGCGACCGACCCGACGGTGGACTCGCAGATCGTCACCCTGCAAGGGTCCGGCGCCGATACGGTGTTCCTGTTCGCCTATCCCAAGCAGGCGTCGCAGGCCATCCGCAGGATGTTCGACATTGGTTGGGCGCCGGCCAAATACCTTCACCTCGGCTCGGCCTCGATTGCCGCGACCTTCAAGCCGGCCGGCGTCGACAAATCCATCGGCGTGCTGACGGCCGGAATCCTCAAGGACGCCAGCGACCCGCAATGGGCCGGCGACACCGATCAAAAGGCTTGGCGCGCCTGGATGCATGAGAATATTCCGGATGCCGACCTCAGCGACGCGCTCAACGTTGCGGGCTATTCCTATGCACAGACCTTGGAGCAGGTGCTACGCCAATGCGGCGACGATCTGACGCGTGAGAACATCATGCGCCAGGCTGCGAACCTGCACGACGTGCGCCTGCCGATGCTGCTGCCGGGAAGCTTGCTCAACACCAGTCCGACGGATTACTGGGTAGTCACGACGATGAAGCTGCAGCGGTTCAACGGCACGAGTTGGGACTTCGTGCCCTAGCCGACGTTTTTTGGCGACGTCATCACGCATCTCGTCGGCTTGGCTAGAAAGTCGCTATGAAAACGGGGGAAGCGGCCATGATAGAAGCCGAAATCGCGCGCTCCACCCGGAACACGATAGGCGACGCGTTGCGGCGCTACGCCGAGCGCTTCCGGATCAAGACGGCCCTGGCGTTCGCCGGCCGGAGTTGGACCTACGCCGAACTCGACCTCGCGGCCGATCGAGTCGCGCGCCGCCTGCTCGCGCTTGGGCTGGAGCCTGGCGGCCGCGTCTGCGCGTTTGGCCGCAACTCAGACAGCTATCTGCTGTTGTGGCCGGGCTATTGGGACATGCCCGAGGAAACCGCGCGCGCCTTCGAGGGCGGCTGGTTCCACTCCGGGGATATCGCCACGATCGACGCGGAGGGTTACCTGACCATCGTCGACCGGGCGAAGGACCTCATCAACACCGGCGGCACCTTCGTTGCGAGTCGCGAAGTGGAGGAGGTGCTGTTCACGCATCCCGCCGTTGCCGAAGCCGCTATGATTGCGACGCCCGACCCAAAATGGATCGAGGCGGTGACGGCCGTGGTGGCGCTCCGAAAGGGCGCCGGGGGGCGAGCCGCACGGGCAGGTCGAGCAAGAGCTGATCGCCTATGCCCGCGAGCGGCTTGCACCGTTCAAGGTTCCCAAGCAGGTCTTCATCGTGGAGAGCCTGCCAAAGAACACGGCGGGCAAGATCCTGAAACGCGAACTGCGGGACCGTTACGCTGGAACGAGCGCGGCGGCATCCGGGCCGGATTGACCCGCGGCAGATAGTTCCGAGGTCATAGCGTGCCGAGATCACGAGGCCTCGTTGCCCTGCTGCCCACTTCCATATCCGGCGGTGGCGGCGCAGGCGGCGTCGAGGGGCGCGCGGCCCGCAGGATCGCGACCTCGGCTTGGCCTGCGTCCTGCGCTGCCATGGATGTTGGCATGGATGTTGGCCGGGGAGCCCGTTGCGGGCCGTTGCCGGCCGGGGGCGCCGCCTCCGCCCGTCCCGCGAGTTCGTTCACCGACTGGACCGCGCGCTGGATGCGTCGCCGGTCGTCCGAGCGCAGCAGCGCCAGCAGGTCCGCCCGCAGGCGCCATAGGCGGTCGTTCTCGACGGCGCCGGCACGCCCCAGCAGCGGCAGCAACGCCCCGAGCGCCTTGACCACGCTCTCGTCCCCTTGCACCGCGTCGTCCGCGGGCGGAATTTCGAACGCCTCCCCGCGAGCGATGTCCCGCCGCGCCGCCACAATCAGCGCCCGACGGTTCGACGCCGAGTTGCGCACAACCGGGCCGACGTCGCCGTCGATCCTGCCGGACGGCGGCATCGTCGCGAGGGCGTGCACGGCGTCCCGCGGCACAGCGATGGTCTCGATGCCGTCATTCAACTCGGCGGCGGCCCTCACCACCTCGGATTCGGACCAAGCCCCCGCCCAGGGCAACGGCCAGCACACGCCGTCGCCGGCCACGGGGCGCCGGAAGCAAATATAAAGGTCTGCGGCGCGGGTGACGCCGAGTTCGGCAACATAGTAGTCGGTCATCCCTGCTCCTTTTCAGGAGCTGCAGGCCGCCGTGCTATGGCGGGACAGCGAACGCCGCCCCGCCATATCGGGCCTCAGCCCCGCATGCTGTCCGGCACCTTGCCGCCGTTTTCGGCCAGCTTCTGCATCACAGCCTTGTGCAGGGCAATATTTTGCTCGGCGCTGCCGTCCGCCCCCGCATGCACGCTGAGCTCCTGGCCGAGCTGCTTGCGCGCATCCAAGCTGGAGTCGAGGTCGAGCATCTTCAACAGGTCGACGATCGAGGTCTGGTAGTTGCCGCCGCCGCCCTTTTGCGACGCCATCTGACTCAGCACCGCGCCGACATCGACGGTTTGCCCGGATGGCACGCCGCCGGCCGCGGCGCCTGCGCCCGCATCCGGGCTTGCGGCCGGGTCCCCTGCCGGCGCCGCGCTAGCAGGATGGAAGATCTTGTTCATGATCGAGCCGAAAATACTCATAACTTTCCTCCGTTATAGTTACGTAAACCAAAGCGCATGATGCGCAGTTCAGTTCCGCCGGCAGCATGATGCTTATTTGCCAGGCCAACATGAAGCCAGCCAGTCAACAAAGCATAATTACCACGGCGGCGTAATCCTGCACATAACGACAAACCTTTCCTATTGCGTCTTGGTACGAGGTTTGCACTACTCGCTGCTTGGATCAGTGCGGCCCGGCAAGGCGGCGGGCCGCTGTCACTCCAGGGGGAACGCAAATGTCGGACCAGGGCCTGATGACACGCAAGACCGTGGACGACATCGTCAAGCACGGCGAGGCCGACAGCCATAAGCTGACCAAGTCGCTCGGCCCGTTCAGCATCACCGCCATGGGCATCGGCGCGATCATCGGCGCCGGCATCTTCGTCCTGACCGGCACGGCAGCGGCGCAGTACGCAGGGCCGGCCATCATGCTTTCGTTCGTGCTGGGCGGCGTCGCCTGCGGCTTCGTCGGGCTGTGCTATGCCGAGCTTGCGGCCATGCTGCCGGTCAGCGGCAGTTGCTACACCTACACCTACGCCACCCTGGGCGAGGTGTTCGCCTGGATGATCGGCTGGGACCTCGTGCTGGAATACGCGATGGGGGCGGCCACCGTGGCGGTCGGATGGTCCGGCTATGCCGTCAGCATCCTGCACAATATTGGCATCCACGTGCCGCCGCAGTTCGCAGCGGCGCCGGGCACGGCGGTGACGCTGGCCGACGGCAGCGCCGGCACCGCCATCCTGAACCTGCCGGCGCCGCTGATCGTCGCGGCGCTGACGGCGATGCTGGTGTTCGGCACCAAGGAGTCGGCGCGGCTGAATAACGTCATGGTCGCGATCAAGCTCGTCGTCGTGGTGGCCTTCATCGCCGTCGGCGCGTTCTTCGTGAACTCCGCGAACTGGCACCCGTTCATCCCGGCGGGCACCGGCGAGTTCGGCCATTTCGGCTGGAGCGGCATCCTGCGCGGCTCCGCCGTCGTGTTCTTCGCCTTCATCGGCTTCGACGCCGTCAGTTGCGCGGCGCAGGAGGCCCGCGACCCGCAGCGCGACATGCCGATCGGCATCCTGGGTTCGCTGGTTGTCTGCACCCTGCTCTATGTGGCAGTGGCCGCGGTGCTGACCGGCCTGGTGCCCTATGCCCAGCTCAACGTCGCCGACCCGATCGCCAAAGGGGTGGACGTGATTGGCATGACTTGGTTCGCCATCCTGGTCAAGATCGGCGCGCTGACCGGCCTCACCACCGTCATCCTGGTGCTGCTGTATGGCCAGAGCCGCATCTTCTTCACCATGTCGGAGGACGGGCTGCTGCCCGGCCTGTTCGCCCAGGTGCATCCGACGCTGAACACCCCATACCGCAGCCAGATCATGATCGGCGTCATCGTGGCCATCGTCTCGGCGCTGGTGCCCATCGGCATCCTGGGCGAGATGGTCAGCATCGGCACGTTGCTCGCCTTCATCCTGGTGTGCGGCTCGGTGATCTATTTGCGCCGCAGCGACGCGCGGGTGAAGCGTCCGTTCAAGGTGCCTGCGGTGCCGGTGGTGCCGATCCTCGGCATCCTGTTCTGCCTGCTGCTGATGTCCGGCCTGCCGGTGTTCACCTGGCTGCGGCTGCTGATCTGGATGGCGATCGGCTTTGGCATCTACTTCGCCTACGGCCGTCACCACTCGGTTTTGCGCCATTCCACGGGAGCGATGACGTAAGCAAGAGTCTCTTACATGGCAGGGATTGAAGCCGGGCCATTGCGGTACAACATCGGCGCGGTCCTCATCATGGGAGATCGGACATGGCCTGGGCTGGTACCGTTCCGCATTTCAAAGCTACCGATGCGCATGCCCGGCTGAAGCGGCTGCGCCGCCTGGCCTGGCTGATCGACGGCGCATTCTCGCTGCCGGGCACCCGCTTCCGCTTCGGCCTGAACAGCGTCGTCGGGCTGGTGCCGGTCGGCGGTGACGCGATCTTGGGCGCGATCTCGCTGTATATCGTCTACGAGGCCGCGCAACTGGGGGTGCCGCCGCCGCAACTGGCCCGCATGGTCGGCAACGTGGCGCTGGAGGTGTTCGGCGGCAGCGTTCCGGTGCTGGGCGACCTGTTCGACATGGCGTTGAAGGCCAACCTGCGAAATTTGGCGATCATCGAGCAGCACGTGGGCGTATTCTGAAATGCGCTCCGAGTTCCCATAAATCCTAACTTGACCCTGCAATTAAAACCGTTCAGATTTTGAGAGCGGATAAAGTATCTTAGCAGTAAACTCTCCTAAACTGGAAAGCACATGACAAGAGCCCATAAGGCCAGTAACCGGCTCTTGTCATGTCGATATTAACCGTAGGCGCCGGCCAGCAATACGCCCGCATTAGCGACGCCGTCGCCGCCTCGCATGACGGCGACACGCTGCGGGTGCAGGCCGGCACGTATGTCAACGACTTCGCCACCATCAACACCAAGATCACCATCGAGGGCGTGGGCGGCATGGCGCACCTGCTCGCGGCCGTGGCGCCGCCGGACGGCAAGGCCATCCTGACCACGAACACCGACGTCACGCTCGACCACCTCGAGTTCTCCGGCGCGCAGGTTGCGGACATGAATGGCGCCGGCGTCCGCTACCAGGGCGGCAGCCTGACCGTCACCAACAGCTATTTCCACGACAACCAGGACGGGCTGCTCGGCAGTGCTGTCCCGGGCGGCACGATCACCATCCGCAACAGCGAGTTCGCCCATAACGGCGCGGGCGACGGCTATAGCCACAACATCTATGTCGGCGACATCGCCAGCCTGCTGATCGACAACAGCTATTTCCACGACGCCGTGGTCGGCCATGAGATAAAAAGCCGGGCCGAGCAGACGGCCATCACCAACAGCCGAATCCAGGATGGGCCGGCCGGCACCGCCAGCTACAGCATCGACCTGCCCAATGGCGGCGCGGCGCTGATCCAGGGCAACGTGATCCAGCAAGGCCCCGCCTCGCGTAACCCGGCCATCATCGCTTTCGGCGAGGAGGGCGGCCTGCACGCCAACACGGCGCTTCGCGTCACCGGCAACACGATCCTGAACGACCTCGCCTCCCCTTCGGTCTCGGCGGTTTGGAATCCGGCCAATGCAGCGGCAAGCCTGACCGGCAACACGGTATATGGGCTGTCATCGAGCCAGCTCGCCAACGGCCCGGCAACCTTGTCCGGGAATACCATTCTCGCCGCGGAACCAGCGCTGGTGACTACATCCCCCTGGGCGCCGGCGCCGGGCCTGGTGATAAACATCGCCGAGGACGCATGGCAGGGCGACGCGCAGTTCACCATCAGCGTCGACGGCCAGCAGGTGGGCGGCGTGCATACGGCGTCGGCCTCGCACGCCGCCGGGCAATCGCAGGCGGTCGCGGTCGACACGACGCTCGCCGCCGGGGCGCACCGGGTCGGGGTCAGCTTCATCAACGACGCCTGGGGCGGGACGCCCGGCACCGACCGCAACCTGTATGTGACCGGGGCCAGCTTTGGCGGCCAGGCCATCGCCGGGAGTGCGGCGACACTGCTTTCGAACGGCACGGCGTCCTTCGGCTTTGCGGCAGGCGGCGCGGCCTCGTTGCCTGCAAGCACGCTCACGCTGAACATGGCCCAGGACGCATGGCAGGGCGACGCGCAGTTCACGGTCGCGGTCGACGGCAACCAGATGGGTGGCGTCTACACCGCCAGCGCCCCGCACGCGGCCGGGCAGTCGCAGGCGTTCACGATCCCTGGCATCGTGGAAGTCATGCAGCCGCATGACATCGCGGTTTCCTTCATCAACGACGCCTGGGGCGGGACGCCCGGCACCGACCGCAACCTGTATGTCACCTCGATGCAGTTCGACGGGCGAAGCGTCGCGGGCGGCACGGCGGCGCTGTATTCGAACGGCACGCAGCACTTCACGGCATTGGCGCCGTCCGGCTGGACGGGCTGAGGCATAACGCTGCGAGTTTGGCAAGGGTCCAATTACGGTTCACCGCTTATAGCTTCATGAGGCTATATAGTCCTACCAAACTCCGCCCGGCTTGACTTTGCAGGCGTTCCCGCCTTTTCACCAGACCTGGCGCCGGCGCCTTTACAAGACTCTCCTAGGTGCGGAATTAATCGGGAGGAGAGGGAATATCAGATGACGAAATCTTATGAGGACCAGCTTCA
Organism: Acetobacteraceae bacterium; assembly: GCA_965277495.1. Classification (GTDB taxonomy): domain Bacteria; phylum Pseudomonadota; class Alphaproteobacteria; order Acetobacterales; family Acetobacteraceae; genus CAHJXG01. Next base: position 1,869,977 of record OZ255824.1, read on the forward strand.
AGAGCAGATCGATCAGTATCGCGACACGGAGAACATGCATGATCTGCCTGCCGCATTCCATCTCTGGAGTTCCGCCTACGTTTTGCCCGGCCTGTCCAAGGTCTTCGGCGTAACCGATTTCAACCACTTCTATGCGGAAGCCTTTATCACCGCAGCAAAGCCCAATCCAAACACACCCGTCTTCCTCAGCTTGGGTTGCGGCGACGGCGCCATGGAAATCGGCATTGCACGTACCTTGCTGGAGCGGGGCGCCAAACAGTTCCGCTTCGTCTGCTGCGATCTTTCGGACATCCTGCTATCCCGCTTTCGTGCAGCGCTGCCCCCGGAACTGACCGGCCATTTTGAGCTGCAGGCAGGCGACCTGAATGCCAAGGCTTTCGATACGCGGTTCGATGCGATCATGGCGAACCACAGCCTGCATCACATGATTGACTTGGAGGGCATTTTCCACGCTGCATTCGACAATCTGACCGACGACGGCATTTTCGTGACCAGCGATATGATCGGCCGCAACGGCCATATGCGATGGCCTGAAGCTCGGTTGTTCGTAGATTTTTTCTGGCCGTTCATGAGCGAGCGGCAGCGCAGCAATGTCCTGCTTCACCGCGTGGACCTTCAATTCACCGACCACGACTGTTCCACTGAAGGTTTCGAGGGCATCCGCTCGCAAGATGTACTGCCGGCAATCCTGGCGCAGGGCTTTCACCCGTGGAAGTTCCTAGGTTTCGGGGGCATGATCGACGTTTTCATCGACCGCTGCTTCGGCCCAAACTTCGATACGGAGAACGAAGACGACGCCTTCCTTCTCAGGCGCATGGCTTTCCTCAATGACGTCCTCCTAGATGCGGGACTGATCAAGCCGACGCAGATGCTGGGCTATTTTGTCAAGCGCCCAACGGAAGCGGTCTATTTCCGCAGCCGCACTGCACAATCGGCGGTCCGCCAGGCATCCTCAAACCCGGTTTGGCTGGCGGGCGCCCTTGAAGACTTCACCCGCAGTCCAACCGATGCGCACTTTTTCTACAAATCGCGGTCACTTCCAATGCGTGGTCCGGAGCGGCTGGGTGGAAATGCCGGCCCCGACTTGGACAAAGCCCGTGCGGATGCTGTCAGTGCCCGCGCAGCCCTCGACGAGATGGTTGCGGCCCTACGGCATTCGCAGCACGAGGCAACCGCCGCGCAGGCGCGGGTCGCACAGCAGGCCGTGCGGATTCAGGGATTGGAGACTTCCACGTCCTGGCAGGTCACGGCGCCATTGCGGATGATGGCGCGGAAGCTTCGCCACCAGCGCAACCTTCGCTGATAAATCGCTGTTTCGATGCTGACAGCACCGGACGTGCCGGGCTTTTGAGTATGATCAGTCGGTCGATTAACCAACGTCCAGCTTGGCGTGGACTGGTTCAGGTCGAATCGTAGGTTTACGCGCCGGTTTCCTCGCCGACAGCCCTATTTCTGCGCACAGAGCACAAATACGCCGGTCTGATCGGTAATATACCCATGTCTCTCCGACGCGATGAAACGCATGTGCGCGGTTGTGAAACCCGCGGCCTTCGCGCGCCTGATGATATCCCAGCCCGGCGTCTCAAACACGAGCGAGCCGGCATCCTGGTCGACGGGATTGCCATGGTACTCCGGCGCCTTGAGATGGGCGACCTCGCCATCCAGGATCACCGAGCGCAGGTCGCTGGTGTCCGTCGATGGAAAGAACGGGTGGGTGCCGACGTGCCACCCGCCAGGCTTGAGCACGCGCGCGATCTCGCGCAGCGCCGCGTCGAGGTCGGGCACATGCTCGAGCACCTCGTTCGTGGTCACGAGGTCGAAGCGGCCGGACGGCAGCGACAGCGCGGTCAGGTCCTCGTGCGGGATCGGATACAGCGCGCGCCGGGCGTCCACATCCGCCCCGTACTCGGCGCCAAGGAAGCGGGCGTAGCGGCCACGCAGGCGCAGCGCGAACGACGTCACTGCCTCCGTCGCGAAGATCTGCACATGGTGCGTCGAGCGTGCGCCAACTTTCTCGTCAATCAAGGCAAGCACCGCCCGCATGCGCGAGTTGAGGCCCCTTGCGATGAGCCCTTCCCGGAAATTCCGGCCGGCATGCTTGATCTCGGCGGGAAGGATGACCGTCCCCGTCAATGGTTCGACAAATCCGGCCGCGAGGATACGCCCGGCGATCTTGTCCACTTCGGCCGTATCGAAGACGGTCGGATTTGCGGCCCCCCACGCCTGCCATTCGGCAAGCGATGCGAACGCCTGGTCGATCTCGACCGTAGCGTCCGTAGTTTGCGGCAGCGCGGCGAGGCTCGCCGGGTCCAGCTTGCTCCCGCTGCAGGGCTGGATCGGCTGCTCCTGCGGCCGCGCCGCCTCCCCGGCCTCGAACGCCGACAGCACGGAACGCCGCATGGCCGCCCGCGAGAACCACCGCTGCGCGAACGCCATCTGCGCCGCCGATTGCGCCATCCACGCGGCGTCGTCGGTCAGCAGCCGCCGCAATGCAGCGACGATGCCGGTCACGTCGTCGCAAACCGGAACCACCTCGCCCAAGCCGGCGATCCCCTGCGCGCCGACCGCCGTCGTCACCAGCGGCAGCCCGCGGCTCAGCGACTCCACCACCTTGCCCTTCACGCCGGCGCCGAACCGCAGCGGCACCACCGAGACGCGGTGGCGGTCATACAGCGCGCCCAGCTCCTCGTCGGTCACGTAGCCCGTCACCTCCACATCCAGCCCGGCGAGAGCACGCACCGCCTTTGTGGGGTTGGAGCCGGCCAGGGTCACTTTCACCGGCCCGACCTCTGCCTCCAGTTGCGGAATCACCTCGTGCATCAGGAACATCGCCGCGTCGACATTGGGCGGATGCGCGAAGCCGGCGACGAACAGGATGCGATGGCCTGCTACCGGCGCAGTGCGCGGGGGAAACGCGTCGAAGCAGAACGGCACGATGCCGCGGGCCAGCGTGTTCGGCGCCATCGCGCGCACCACGGCGGCCTCTTCCTCGGACGGATAGATCACGACGTCGAAATGCCGCCAAACCCGCCGTTCCAGCCGCTCCATCGCCGTCGCGTCCTGCAGCAGCTTCGGGTTCGGGTCCAGGCTCGCCTGCCGGCGCATCCGGGCGAAGTGCAGGTCGACGCCATACATGCTGAGCACCGCGTCGGTGTTGCGCATCAGATGCGGCAGCGCCTTGACCGCGACATCCGGGCGGATCACGAGCAAGTGGTCCAGTTCGCCGCCGTTCTCGCGCATCCAGGCGTCGAGGTCGCCGGGCCAGCGTTGGTCGACCACCTCGATCCCCCGGCGTTCCAGCGCGGTGGTGTAAACCGGGCTATACAGCCGGTTCTCCGGCCAGAACTTCACCACCCACCCGGCGTCGAGCAGGCTGTCCATGATCCCCATCGCGCTGCGCGACCCGGCGTCGCGGTCCGGCTCGGGCGTGTAGTGGTCGATGACCAGGATCACCTTGCGGGTTCGGGCGCGGTCGCGGGCGCGGAGGACATGCTGGCCGTTGGGATAGTTCTCCCGCGCCAGCGTTGCGCCCCAGCGCTCCGCCATGCGGGCCTGGTTGTCAACCTGGTGCGCCTTCACGCCGGCCGCCAAATCAGTGCCGTGCGACATGCCTTCGTGGTGGACCACCACGGAGCGCGGCTCATACAGCACGCGCAGCTTGCGGGCGCGTAGGCGGAAGGCCAGGTCCGCGTCCTCGTAATAGGCCGGGGCGAAATCGTCGTCGAAGCCGCCGACCGACTCGAACGCCGACCGCCGGATCATGATCGAGGCGCCCGAGCAATAGTCAGCCTCGCGGACATAGTTGTATTCCGGGCGCGAAGGGTCCTCGCCGCGACCGTAGTTCCAGCCGGACGCGTCGTCCCACACTATGCCGCCCGCCTCCTGCAGGCGTCCGTCGGGGAACAGCAGCTTGGACCCGGCCATCGCCGCATCGGGCCTTGCGTCCAGCAGGTCGGCCAAGGCGTCAATCGCGCCGGGCTGTAATTCGGTGTCGTTGTTCAGCATGTAGAGATAGCGGCCCTTGGCGGCGCGGGCGGCCTGGTTGCAGCTACGCAGGAAACCCAGGTTGCCGGCGTTGCGGACCAACTGTATGCCGGCGACGCCGCGTAGCGCGCCCATGTCCTCGGGACCAGGATAAGCGTCGTCCACCACGATCACTTCGAGCGAACAGCGCGGCGCGTGGTCGGCGATAGATTTGAGGCAGGCCAGCGTGACGCCGAGCTGGCCGTAGGTCGAGATGATCACCGAGACGTCGGGCTGACGCGACGACGGGAAGCCTATGTCGTGCGGCCGCAGCGCCGGGAGTTCGGCGTGCGGCTCCGGCGGCGAAAGGTGCAGGGCGGCAGGCGGCAGCACCGGTACGGGATGCGGCTGCAATCGAACCGCGGGCTGCTTTTGCCGGACCGTGCGCCACATGCGGTAGCGCCGGTGGACTTGGAAAGTCCCGGTCCACCACGCCAGTTTCGCGCCGCGCCGCAGGCCGCGGGCCAGCAATGGAAAGCGCTTACCCACGCGCCGCAGCGGGCGGGTGGTGCGCCAAACCGAGCTCGCCTCGATCGCCGCAAGCCGTTGTTCGGCCAAATGCGCCTGCCGCTGCGCCTCGTAGTGGCCGGTCATCTCCTGGGCGAGGCGGTGCGTCGTCTCCGCCGTTTCGCGTTCGGCGCGCTCGGCACGCTCGGTGGCGCGGGCCGCTTGGCTTTGCAGCGCCAGGCCAAGGCGCCCAAGCTGCTCGATTTCCAGCTCCGCCGCCGCGGCGCGCTGCTCCGCAAGCTCCAGCCGCCGCTGCAACCGCGCCAATCGGATGGCGGCCAGCGCGCCGGCGTGCTGCAGCTCGGTGGCCGCAGCCTCGGACACGCGGCGCAGCTCCGCCGCCGCGGCAGCCGACGCCTGCTCCGCGGCCTCGGTGGCCTCCTTGGACGACAGCTGCAGTCCGGCGATCATCCGTGCCGCATTCGCCTCGCGCTCCGCCCCCTCCGCGGCACGCGCGACAGCCGCCACCACCTGCTGTTCGGCAGCGGCGGCATGGCTTTCGGCGGCCTCGGCGCGCGCGATGGCGAGGGCCGTCGCCCCCTCGGCGGCCAACCGGGCCAACTCCGCTTCCCGTCGGACCCTCGGGTCGGTGTCGAGGTCGGCGCGGTAGATATACACGCTGTTCGGCAACGGCGGCAGGGCCGCATCCGACGCGAAGGCCAGGAGGTAAGGCGCACGGGACAGCCGCTCGCTGCCCTCGATCACCGTCTCGCTGCGCCGCTCGTACGACCGCACCGGCGCGTCCTCGCCGCCGCCGAGGATCACCGAGCCGATCAGCGCGCGTTGGCCGGCCACGACGGACCGGGCAAAATGCCGCCCCAGCAGCGCCTTGAACTCGGATTGCGTGAGCTCCAGCACATGATAAGGATTGGGCGGCGCGCCGGCCGGGGAATAGGCGTCGCGGTCGGGGGTGCTGATAATCAGCAGCCCGCCGGGCCGCAGCACCCGGCGCAACTCCGCCACGAACACGTCCTGTTCGGCGAGGTGCTCCAGCGTTTCGAACGTCACGGCGACGTCGACGCTGGCGTCCGGCAACGGCAGCGCCCGCGCGTCGCCCAGCTCGAAGCGCAGGTTCGGCCGGTCGAACTCGGCGCGTGCGGCTTCGACGGCGCCCTCGTCGATCTCGACGCCGACCGCGGACCGGGCGACCTGGGCCAGCAGCGCGGTGCCGTAGCCCTCGCCGGCGGCGACATCCAGCACGTCGCGGCCCCGGCAGAACTCGCGGGCCAGCAGGTAGCGGTGGTAGTGCTCGATCTCTACCTGGCCGGAAACCGCAGCGGTCAGCCGCTCGCCGCTGAATGCCAGGGGCGCGACGGCGGCCTCTCGCCGGATCAACTCACCCATGTCGTGCTCGCTGCCTTTCTGGTTGTGGCGTCGACCTAACCAATGAATGCGTTGGTCACAAGACGTCCCGTCACAGGCTGGCTGGCGCAGGCGGCGGCGCGAGCTGGAACGAATGGTCGGCGCGGGAAAAGCCGGGGTTGTAGAACGGGTCGGCGTCCAGCGCCGGCCCCCAGCGGCCGCGCATGGTGCGGCATTCCCGCCGGAACCGCTCGGCGGCGGCAGGCGCCTGGTCGGACCCGCGCGAGGCCGATTCGAGGTGGCGCAGCTCCGCAAATGGCGTCCAGACGATGCGCAGGCCCAAGGCGCGGATGCGCAAGCACAGGTCGACGTCGTTCAGCGCGATCGGCAGACCGGCCTCGTCCAGCCCGCCCGCTTGCTGGAACACCGACCGGCGCAGGGCCAGGCAGGCGCCGGTCACGGCCGAAACTTCGCGCGTCAGCACGAACTGCCCGCCATGGCCCTCGTCCGTGGACGGCGCATGGAAGCCGAAATGCCCGGCGATCCCCGGGCCGCCCTCGAACGCGCCCACGCCCAGCACCACGCCGGCGTGCTGGATCGTGCCGTTGCCGAACAGCAGGCGCGCACCGACGGCGCCGACGTCCGGGCGCATGGCGTGGCCGGCCATCTCCCGCAGCCAGCCGGGCTCGGTCACGTCGACATCGTTGTTCAGCAGGACCAGCACTTCGCCGGCAGCGGCAGCGGCGGCGGCATTGTTGATGGCCGAATAGTTGAACGGACCCGGCGCCGGCAGGACGCGCACACGCGGGTCGCGGCCAAGCCGCTCGAGCAGGCGCAGCGTTGCCGGCGACTGGCTGTCGTTGTCGGCGATGATCAGCTCCAAAGCCGGGTAGTCCGTCCGGTGCAGCACGCCGGCGGCGCATTGCGCCAACAGCTCCGGACGGTCCCGCGTCGGGACGATCAGGCTGACCAGCGGCTCCGGCGCCTGCAGGTCCCAGCGGATGCGGGTGCGGCCGCGGCCAAACGTTGATGGCACCAGGCTGGGCCGGGTCGGGCCGTGCTGCCATTGGGCGATCACGGCCTCGACCGCCGCTGCGGACGGGGCAAGCGGCAGCCGCCCGGCGCGATGGCTGAGGATTGCCGGAATGTGGCGGATGCGGCTGGCGGTGGCGGCCACTCGCAGAGCGAGGTCCTGCACCGTGCCGTCATCGGCGGCCAATGGCGCGTCGATGCCCTCCAGCAACGCGCGCCGGAACACGCAGAAGCCGCCCACGAGATCCTGTTCGAGGGCGAGGTCGATGCTCCAGGCCGGTTTCAGGAACGGATCGTGGCGGCGTCCCTGCGGGTCGATGCGGTCCTCGTCGGCATAGATGAGATCGGCGTCCGGATGCGCTGCGATCTCGGACGCGACCCTATGCAGTGCACCGTCCGCCAGGATGCATCCAGGCGCGGCGGCCACGACATAGGCGGCATCGCCCGCCTGCGCCAGCGCCATCGCAATCCTTGGCGAAACGCCGTCCTGGCTCATGCTCCGGATGACGCTGACCCGGCGGTCCCGGCTGGCGGCGTCGACGGCGCGCTCGACGGCATCGGGCAGCAGGCCGGTTTCGACGAGGCAAAGGCCCCAATGCGGATCGAACTGGTCCAGTGCCGCGGTGATTGCGCGCGGGTCCGCGGTGGCCCCGAGCGGCACGACGACATGCAACGGCACGCTGTCCAAAAGCGCTTTCCGCGCTTGCACGGCAGCCGGCTGCGTTTCAGGCCGCGGAACCGGCGCTGGATCGGGCGCCGGAGCATTGGCCGGAATAGCGGCCCGGGTTCGGCGAGCTCGGTGCAGCGCCCAGCGCAACGGGGCGGTGGCGCGCCATGTCGTCGAGCCCAGGATCGTGTCCCGTTCCTGCCGCATCGCCGCCAACTCCGCCGCGAGCGCGTCTGCCGCCCGCATTGCGTCCGCATGGCGCAATTTGGCAGCCGCGAGCGCCTGGGCCAGGCCGTCGGCGCGGTGCTGCAACTCCCGCCGGGCGGCGCGGGTCCGGAGCAGGTCGGCGAACGCGGCGGCATCGAGGCCGGCCTGGCCGCCGCGGACCGCCAGGAACGCATCGGGCACGATGAAGCCGGCGTCATAGCGCCAATCCGGCTGGAACCCGGCCTCGGCAAAACGGCGCAGCCACCATAGCGTCGGCTTCGCGTAGGCCGGAAGCGGCGCGCCCGGCACGGCGCCCGCGAACAGCACGCGTTGCGCTTGCTGCGCCATCGCCTGGATCGCGCGCACCGCGTCGCGCTCTGGAACCCGGTCCAGCACATCGACGCAGGCGACCAGGTCGCACCCAGCTTCGACCGGGTGCGCAATCGCCGCCAGGCCGAGATCGGCCATGCGGGACGGACGCAGGGATGCGGCGACCTGCGCCGCCAGGCTGTCGTTCAATGGCGCCAAAGACATTCCTCCTGCTGCCCGCAAGCGCACGGGCGGTGCGGCTTAGCTTGCGGTGTGTATGATAAATGTCACAATGTGCGGCAGAAGTGTGCGGGGCTGGGTTTTCGGTGCAGGCGGGCTGGGATTGGCCGGGCAAAGGCAGCAGCATACCCAGGCGCGCTCCGGCGCGTACGGGCTGACACGCCACCAAACGGCTTGCGCGCAATGCGGGCCGAAAACCATCGCTGCCCAGGGAGGGACCGGACGTGCGCATCACAGGCTTCGACAGGGTTGGGTTGTTCTTGCGCTCGGCACGCAGCCAGGCCGTGCGGGCCGGGCTGCTGTGCCTGGGCTGGGCGCTGGCCGCCGGCGGCGCCCGGGCGCAGGAGATCGAGCCCTACGACTTCACGCCGCTGCCCGCCGGCACCAACCTGGCCATCGGCTACTACGTCTACGGCCACAACACCGACTTCAACGTCGCCCGCGGCTCGACGATCAAGGGATCGGGCCTGGAGATCAACGTCGGCGTCGCGCGCTATGTCCATTTTCTCGATGTCGGCGGCCACCCGGCCGGCGTGCAGCTCATCCAAAGCTTCGGCTCCTTGTCGGGCGGCCACGTCGACGGGCAACGCCTCGGCAGCGCGTTCGGCGCCCAGCAAACGACGCTGTCGGCGTTCATCTGGCCCTACGTCAACACGGCGTCCAAGACCAACGTCAACACCACCGTGTTCCTCTACCCGCCGCTTGAAACCTATGACCCGCATTCCGCCATCAACCTCGGCGACAACCGCTGGAAGGGGGCCTTCCAGCTTGGCATCACCCAGGGCATCGGCGACCACTTCGGCTTCGACGCCTCATACGACGTCACGGTCTACGGCGACAACGGCAGCTATGTGCCGGGCTTCCGCCGGCTCAGCGAAGACCCGACCCACCGCATCCAGCTCTGGGCCAACTGGCGCTGGAGCCCGGCCTTCACCACCTCGCTCGGCTACAACGCCATCTTCGGCGGCGACCAGCGGGTGAACGGCTTCCTCGACGGCGGCAAGACCGAGGTGCAGCGCATCCGCGCCAACGCCGCCCTGTTCCTGACGCCGCGGCTGCAAACCATGCTGGAGGTCAACCACGACGTCCACGTCGTCGGCGGCTTCAAGCAGGAGATCGGCGCCACCTTGCGCGTGCTCTACGTGTTCTGACCATGCCGGCCGGCGCCCGCGCGCGCCGGCCCCCTCCGTCCACCAGCAACGGGACCATGCCCATCATGAGAACCACGCCAGGCTTCCTCGCGGCCACCGCCCTCCTGCTGCTCGCCGCCTGCCAAGGGCAGAACGCCCGCTCCACCGCCGGCAGCGACGCCAACCCGGCCGAGGTGCGGTTCACCACCGACGCCTACCAGATCATCGAATTCGACCGCCAGGAAGGCGCGCTGGCGCAGACGCAAGCCAAGAACCCCCAGGTCAAGGCCATCGCCCAGCAACTCACCGCCCAGGCCGACGCGTTCGCCGCACAGTTGGCACCCACCGCCGACGCCGCCGGCATCACCCCGCCCCGGGTGCTGCGCAACGACCTGCGCGTGCGCCTCGGCCACATGCGGCTGCAGCAAGGGCTCGACTTCGACCGCGCCTATGTCGCCGACCAGATCGCCAGCCACGAAGAGGCGCTGCGCCTGGAGAACGGCATGAGCAACCAAGGCGCCAGCCCGCAATTCACCAGCCTCATGCAGCAAGGCACCACCCTGCTGCAAACCAACCTCGACAAACTCCGCACCCTGCAAACCCAAATCGGACCGGCACGGATGTAAGCGGGGCGGCGGACGGGGGAACGCAGACGGTTAGGCAGCCACCCGTTCGCGCGTCTTGCGGGTGAACACCATCGTGCCGTCGTCCACACGGCCGAACCGCAGCGTGACCAGGTCGCGCGCGTAGTTCTGATACAGTTTCCACGGCTTGGCCGCACCTTGCCGCGGCAGTATGTCGAGGGCGCGCTGCACGTAGCCCGACGTGAAGTCCAGGAACGGCGCTTCCGCCACCTCCGCCGTCTTAGTCGGCGTGCAGGCGTCCAGGCCGCGGCGGTCCATGTATTGCAACAAACGGCACACGTATTCGCTGGTCAGGTCGGCCTTCAGGGTCCACGACGCGTTGGTGTAGCCGAACGCGGCGGCCAAGTTGGGGACGCCGCTGAACATCATGCCCTTATAGCTCATCGAGCGGGACAGATCGACCCGCGTGCCGTCCACCACAACCTCCACGCCGCCGAGCAGGATCATCTTCAACCCGGTCGCGGTCACCACCACGTCGGCCGCAATCTCCTTCCCGGATGCCAGGCGCAGGCCCCCGGGCGTGAACGACTCGATCGTGTCCGTGACAATCGAGGCCGTTCCGGCCCGCAACGCCAGGAACAGGTCGGAGTCCGGCACCAAACAGAGGCGCTGGTCCCACGGGTTGTAGCGCGGGGTGAAATGCGTGGCGACATCGTAGTCCGGACCCAGATGCGCGCGGACGCCCTGCAGCACGCCGGCCTTGAACTTCTCAGGCTTACCCCGGGCCAAGTTGTAGAAGTACATCGTCAGCAACACGTTGCGCCAGCGCGTGATGCCGTAAGCCATCTTGGCCGGCAGCTTGCGGTGCAGCCAATTGGCGAACGCATCCTCCGCCGGGCGGGACACGATGTAGGTCGGCGAGCGCTGCAGCATGGTGACGTGGGCGGCGGTGCGGGCCATGGCCGGCACAAGCGTGACCGCCGTGGCGCCGCTGCCGATCACCACCACCTGTTTGCCGGCATGGTCGAGGTCGGCGGGCCAGAACTGCGGGTGCACCAGTTGGCCGCCATAGCCGGAGACCCCCGGGAACTCAGGCGTGTAGCCGCCGGAGTAGTCGTAATACCCGGTGCATGTGAACAAGAACCCGCAGGTGAAACGCACGGGCGTGCGGTCCGGGCCTTGCTCGGCCTCGACCGTCCACAGCGCGTCGCCGGATGACCAGGAAATCCGCTTGACCGCGTGGTTGAAGCGGATCTTGCGGTCGACGCCGTAGGCTGCGGCGGTTTCGCGCACGTATCTCAGGATGGCCGGGCCGTCCGCGATCGCCTTCGCCTCCGTCCAGGGGCGGAACGAATACCCCAGCGTATACATGTCGGAATCGGAGCGGATGCCGGGATAGCGAAACAGGTCCCAAGTGCCGCCGATCGTGTCGCGCGCTTCCAGAACGGCGAACGACTTTCCAGGACAGCGCATCGCCAGGTGGCAGCCAGCCCCGATGCCGGACAGCCCGGCGCCGATGATCAAGACGTCGAAATGCTCGATGTTCATATCCATGCCTGTCACATAGGCGCGCGGCTGGTGCCCGGCAACGCGCGATCCAGTCGAAACCGGGGGGTCAAAACCGGGCCAGTTCGCCGCTGCCCAGCCCTGCCATCTCGCGGGCGACGGCACGGTCATGGGCGGCCTGGTCGGCGCGGGCGGCGGCCGGGCTCCAGCGTCCGCGCATGATGAACACGCTGGCCACGAACACCAGGATGCCGCCGACGCAGATCCAATACCAGGTCCGCCACTGGCCCGGCGAGTCGGCAGCCGCCTGTTGTATGACGCCCAGTTGCGCCATCACGGCGGGAGCCGGCGTCGCGTGCGCCGCCTGTGCCTGCGCCAGGGCGGCGAGCGTCGGGCCAGACTCGATCAGGGGCGTCACGGTGTCGATGACCTGCGGGATCGCCAGGAACGCGGCCGTCACCACCAGGCGCAGCAGCCAGCCCCAGATCGCCAGGCCGGTCGCCGTGAGCGCCGGGTTGCGCGCCTCCACGGTCTCGGTGAAGCTTGCCATCCAGGTCGTGTAGGCGATGGCGACCAGGATCGACTGGCCGCAGCTCAGTGCCACCAGCGTCCCCCAGCTCGGATGCTGACCGGCCTGCAGCAGGAACAGGATCGTCAGCACCGCCGCGCCCAGACCGCCGACCAGCATGAACGGCTTGCGCACCCGCAGCCAGTCGGACAGCACCCCGGCGGCGATCAAGGCCACGGCGTTGGACGCCCAGGTCCAGTTCGCCAACGCGTTCGCCTGGGCCAGCGTGAAATGAAAAATGGTGACGAGGTAGATCGTCCCGAACGCCACCGCAGTATAATAGAACAGCAGCAGTACCGAGATGCCGAGCGCCGAGCCGACGACGTCGAGGTGCAGCAACTGGCGGAACGGCGCGTGCAGGTCGACATTGACGATGCCGCGCGCCCGCGCCTCCACCAGCGCCCGGTCGCGCATGCTGACCATGATCTGGTCGCGCAATGAAGGGGCTAGTTCCCGCAGGAAGACGAAGGCGATGACGAACATTATCAGGCCGGCCGCGCCGCAAATCTGGAACTGGCTCTCCCACGTCTTGAACGTGTCGAGCGTGAGCGTGGTGACGAGGCTGACCATGAGGCTGCCCAGCACCGGGCCGATGGTCCAGAAGCCCATGGCGGTGGCGCGGCCCACCTGGGGCGAGAAATCGCGGATCAGCGCCGGGGTGGCAACCAGGATCACGCCCTCGACCAGCGCCACGAGGGAGGCCAGCACGCCGTAGGTGAGCTTATCCGGCGCGTAGGGGATGGCGAGGATGAGCAGGCCCACGATCAGCAGGCCGAACACCACCAGGTTGGCGCGGCCGAACCGGTCGCACAGCCCGGCGAGCAGCGAGGCGAACGCGCCCAAAAGGCTGCCGATGGCGAAGATGCCGACCAAATAGTTGAACGACATGTGGAAGTGCTCGAGCATGAGCGTGGCGACGCCGCCGCCGACATACAACTCGTAGTAAAGCGCCACGGTGATCGCGACGACCAGCAGGAGGTGGGCGCGCCTGGCCCCGGCCGCCGGATAAGCGGCGAGTTCGCGCCGGTGCAGCCATGAGGGCGACGCGGAACTTCCTGTAACAGCCGACATTGACGGTTCCCCATAGGTTTTTTCGCCTTGGATCAAACGTTAGGGCGAGGCTCCGTGCACGGTCAAGCAAGGCGCCGGCAGGCCAGGGCAATCGCTTGAACGGTTCGGGGATTTTGTCGCGGTCTGAAGTCTGATTCATAGGGGACCTCTCGTTGAGGAGGTTTCCCGATGTCCGGTGCATCGCTGATCGAACACTTTGCTGCGTTGGAGGACCCGCGCCAGGCCTGGAAGGTTCTGTTTCCGTTGCCGGAAGTCCTTCTGTTGGTGCTGTGCGGCACGCTGGCCGGGGCTGAGGATTTCGTGGAGATCAGGCGCTGGGGTCAGATGCACCAGGACTTCCTCCGCCGCCTGCTGCCCTACAAGGCCGGGATCCCCAGCCACGACACCCTGAACGACATCATCAACGCCATCGACGGGACGCTCTTTGCCCAGTGTTTCACCGCCTGGGTCGAGGGCTTGCGCGAGCCAGCCCCGGCCAGCACCGCCCCCGAGATCGTCGCCATCGACGGCAAGACCTCGCGACGCACGCATGACCGCAGCAAGGACCGTGGGCCGCTGCACATGGTGTCCGCCTGGGCCAGCAGTCAGCGTCTCGTGCTCGGCCAGCAGGCGTGCGAGGCCAAGTCGAACGAGATCACCGCTATCGGCCTTCGGCCGATCCCCCGGAGGGACAGACCGCGAAGCGGTCTGAAGGCCGCTGCTGCTCGAACGCCTCGCCCTTACCGGCGCGCTCGTCACCATCGACGCCATGGGCACCCAGACCAAGATCGCCCAAGCCATCCTCGACCGCGGCGGCGACTACCTGCTCGCGGTCAAAGACAACCAGCCCAGCCTGCACGACGAGATCAGGCGCTACCTCGACGACCCGGCTGCTATCATTCACAGCCGCTTCGAGACGACCGACGGCGACCACGGCCGGATCGAGGTCCGCCGTCATCGGATCAGCCACGACGTGGGCTGGCTGACCACCGCACGGCGCTTCCCAGGCGAGCCGCGCTTCCCCGGCCTGCGCGCTATCGCGGTGGTCGAGGCTGAGGTCGAGCGCAACGGCAGCACAAGTCTGGAACGGCGCTACTTCCTGTCTTCCATGCCACTCGAAGCCAAGCTGTTCGCCCACGCCGTGCGGTGCCACTGGCATGTCGAAAACCGCCTGCACTGGGTGCTCGACGTCGTGTTCCACGAGGACCTCAACCGCCTGCGATCCGGCGCCGGGCCGCAAAACATGGCCACCGTCCGGCACATGGCGATGAACCTCCTGCGCCGGCCAAAGGACAAACATAGCCTCAAGGTCCGCCGGAAATCCGCCGCTTGGGATACCGCCTACCTCGAAGCTCTGCTCCGGCAATCAGCGTGATCGCCCTTCAAGCGATTGCCCTGGCCGGCAGGCTCGCTTGGTTCGCACGGCATTCTACGGCACGATACCCGCCAGCCGGTTCCATAAGCGAGGTCAATATGTCTGCAGGCGCAGCGCGCAAAGCCATCTTCATCACCGGCGCCGCCTCCGGCATCGGCCGGGCAACTGCGCGGCTCTTTGCCGAAAAGGGCTGGTTCGTCGGCTGTTTTGACAGGAACGAGACCGAACTCGAGGGCCTGAAGGCGGAGCTCGGCGCATCCAACGGCATCTTCCGCCGCTTGGACGTCACGGACCACAGCGACTTCAAGCTGGCCATCGAGGCGTTCAGCGCGGCGAGCGGCGGACGCATGGATGTGCTGCACAACAACGCCGGCATCACCGCGGAGGGCGCGTTCGGCGACATGCCCTGGGAAACGGTGATGGCGATCGTCAACGTCAACTTCGTCGGCGTGCTGTTCGGCATCCATGCCGCACTGCCGTTGCTGAAGGCGACGCCGGGGTCGCTCTGCTTCACGACATCGTCCTCGTCGGCCATCTTCGGCATCGGCGGGATCGCGGTGTATTCCGCCACCAAGCACGCCGTGCGAGGCCTGACGGAGGCGCTGTCGATCGAATTGAAAGGCACGGGCGTGCGCGCCGCGGACACGCTTCCCGGCCTGATCGACACGGGAATGATCCCGCCTGAACGCAAGCCGTACATTCCCACCGAGGGCATGTTCCGCCTGGTGGCGCCGTCCGAGGTGGCCAAGGCCGTTTGGGAGGCGTACCACAACGACAAGATCCACTGGTATGTGCCGCCCGAATTGGCCGAGCTCGATCGGGATGCGACGGCTTCGCCCGAAAAGGAGCGTGACAAGTGGGCCGAGATGGCGGTTTTCAGCCGCAAGTGACGCGCGCAGGCGATCGTGAGGCGGTCATGGCCCACAGGCCCAGTGCTAAGATCATCGGCACCGCCGCCGCCGCCATGCCGAGGCGCGCCGGCAGCATTGTGGGGACCATGATGCAGGCGAGCAGCAGCGGGAACTCCAATTGGTTGAACCGGGCGGTAGGGAGCCGCGCCGCGATCACGGCCAGGAGCGCACCCGTGACCATCGGCAGGTCGTAGGCGAACGCGTACGGCGTGGCGAGGATGGTCGCCAGCGGCAACACCGCCTGCGCCTCAGGGTCCGAGCGCGCCCTTACCCGCCAGACCGCGCATAGCCCGGCGAGCGCGCCCGCAGCCTGCGCGAGATGCGCCGCCAGCATCCCCCCGCCGAGCAGCAGCACTGCGGACGTTACCGTCGGCATCATGTCGAGCAGCGCATCCCGCCCTTGGGTGAGCGTTGCGCCATGGTCGCGCATGCACGCGAGCCACGCGCCCCAGGTGTCGGTCCCGAACGCCAGCGTCGAGGCCAGGCTGAGCACCGCGACAGCGAAGCCCGCCCCGGCCATTGCCCGCCAATGCCGTCCGAACAGCAGCATGAACGGCACGAGGACCGCGAGCTGCGGCTTATAGGCCACCGCAGCCAGCAGCGCCCCGGCCGCGAGCGGATGCGTCCGCAGCAGCCGTATGCCGCCGAGCATCAGGGCGGCGGTGACGAACCCATTCTGCCCGACGAGCAAGCACACCGCGGAGGACGGCGCGAGCAGCAGCAGGCCCAGCACCGGGCGCTGCCACCGCCATGCGCCCAACGCCGCCACATACGCCGCGAAGGTCAGCACGAGCCAGGCGCCACGGGCCACGGCATACGGGAGGGCGCCGAACGGCGTGAGCAGCAGCAATATCCAGGGCGGATAGGGGAACGGATAGCTGCTCTCGGTCGGCATTCCCATCCCGGCTTGGAACGCCTGCATTGCCCGGTCGTCGTAGATCGTGGCCGGGGCGTGGGTCAGCACGTAGCGTCCGAACGACCAAAGCCCGAAGAAATCGGGGAACAGGATTTCCGGGTCGAACAGCAGCTTGCCGACCCAGATCAGCGGCACGACTGTGCACACTGCCAGCGTGGCCGCGAGCATCCGTTGGTAGTCGCGTCCGCCTGCCTCGGCCACTTTCAATTGAGGGACATGGCTTTGGTTGGAAATGGCTTGATGAAGGCCGCATAGGCGGCGGAGACAATTTGATGCAGTGCCGTTTTCACGCGCCAAAACCGGGAGCTGCCGGCGCGAGCAGGGCGCGGCGGACCACCACGGCGAGCAATGCCGCAACGACGAGCGGCGCCAAAGGCACGCCGGCCAGTATGGCCAGTTGCCGGACCACCAGCGGCAGCACGAACGCGGCCAGCAGAATAAGCTTTTCCCAAGGCAGGTAACCGCCGCGTTCGGCCCTCGCAGCCACCCATGCAAGCGGGATTGCGAGCAGCATGAGGTCGTAATCAAGCAGGAAAGGGGAGGCAAGGCAGGCGGCCGCGGCCATCGTGGCGCCCTCGGCCCCTGCACCGGGCTTGCGGTGCGATACGCTCAGCACGGTGGCCAACGCCGTGAGCGAGGCTAAACACTGGACAGCCCACGCCAGTGAAGGCGCTGCACCAAGCTGCCGCATCGCGGCGAAGGTGCTGACCATCTTTGGGAAGCCGACCAGGCCAGCTTCCAGCGCCGCCCTGGCGAGGGCCGTATTGGCCAGGAAAGCCTGCCAGGCCGTCTCGCCAAAAATCAGCAGCGAGGCCAAGCACAGGGCACCAGCGGTTCCGGCGGCCCAGGCAAGGGAGCGCCAGCGCCGGGCGGCAATGAGCGCGGGGACCACGAGCAACGCAAGCTGCGGCTTGAAGCACAGGGCGCCCAGGCAGGCTCCGGCGGCGCGCGGCCTGCGGTCAAGCTGCAGCGCGGCCGTCCCCATCAATGCGGTGGAGAGCGCGCCGTTTTGCCCGTTTCCTGCATTCAGCAGCACGGCCGGAAAAGCCAGGGCGGCCAGGGCGGCGGGCCACGTGCGCGGCAGCAACGACCGCATTACGACAAAATACGCTGTTCCCGTCGCCAAGATCCACACGGCCAGTGCGGGGCCGTAGGGCAGCAGTGCCAAGGGCAGGCAAATCAATAAGTAGGGCGGCGGATAGAAGAAGGCATAATAGTCCGTGCCGTAGCCTGCATCTGGCCTGAAGCTCGCGATTTGCGCCGCTGCATGGGCCGCCGGATCCCAGGCGGACGCGGGTAGGCCCTGCAATGCCAATCCACCCGCGGTCCAGAAACTTGAGAAATCGGCGGCGAGGGGCCGCCCCCATGGATCGGGGATGCCTCCGCCATGGGTCAGGCCAATGAGGGACAGCGCGCTGATGATCGATAATGCCGCCAGTATGCCTGCCCAAGCCGATGCACGCTGTGCGCCGAGCCATGGCGCCGCGCGCAGGGCGAGCATTATGGCCGCCATCGCAGTCCCTCCCGGCGGTCAGCCAAGGCGGCGGCGCAGCAGGCCGAGGCTGGTGAGCGCGAAGCCGAACAGGGCGATGCTGGCGGGCTCCGGCACGCTGGTCGACGGCACGCTGTCGCCGGCGAAGACGAGGAGGTCGACGCCGTTGCAATGGGTGCCGGAATTGCCGTTGGTGCAGGTCGGCTGGAAGGTGGAAGGCTCGTAGCCGGTCGAGCTGATCTCGTTGAGGTAGAAGCCGATGGTGTAGGTGTCGCCGATGGTCGTGGGCAGGGTTTGGGAGATGCCGTCATAGCCGCCGGTCGCGCCGTCGTCCCAATAGTTGGTTCCGCTATGCGGGCTGAACTTTGTGTTGCCGGTGTTGACGACGCCATTATAGCTGATGTTGGACTGGTCGAAGTAGGCCCATGGCTGTGGTGAAAGCCCGGCGCCGTGGTCCTCGAAGCCGGGGTTGCCAAGCAGGTTGGTGCCCGGTGACTTGTTGTCGGCCATGCTCACGTCGTCGAACTCGAAGTGGCCGGGGTCGTTGCGGAACGCGAAAGTCAGGACCGACGACGTTCTGTCCGCCGTGAACGAGGCGACATAATAGGTGTAAGCCTTTGGAAGCGGCTGGCCTGCCAGGTCCAGGACCAATGGCCCAGTTGGCGGCGGGTTGTTGATCCCCGCATGGGCCGATCCGGCGAGAATGATCGATCCACCTAGCAGTGAGCCTGCGATCAGCCGTTGGATGGAATTCATCGACAAGTTCCTGCTGCGTTCGATCGGTCCAATGCGGACCCAAACTTGGTACTATCATGCAACAACAACGGCGCTGGATGCAAGCGATTTGTAGATTTCGAAACAATTCCTGAATTATAATTTGTGTTTCGGGTATTTTTGCATCATGCGGCGAGGCGTCCGGTGGCGGGGATTTCGGTGCCGCAGCCCTGTAATCGCCGCCGTTGCTGGGTTTTCCGGCGGCAAGGCGGCGAATAGAGGATCGCTTATCATCGTATGGGTTAACCGCGTAATGAGATGAGTAACGTGCCGATCACAAATCGTTCAGAATGCGCTTTCAAAACGAGAATAAAACGTTTAGAGATCATTCATTCCGGTTCATCGACCGGATAGGTGGCTGCGGGTCGTTGCCACGAATAGCGTTCACAGCGTTGAGCTTGGAAGCACAGACCCCTGTGCAAGTTCTTCAGTAACAAAGGTATTAAAATGTTGGAAATTGTGCGCCTCCTCAAGTCCATCCATGCAGAACGCCGTGGCGTCACCGCGGTGGAATACGGCATCATGGCCGCTTTGATTTCCGCCGTGCTGGTTACCGCAGTCGGGTATTTCAGCAAGGGCCTTGGAACGACCTTCAGCCGTATTGGTTCTAATCTTACCTAACCACGTACCGTCCCACCTCTCCGCCCCAGTGCGCGACGTGCCGCACAGGGGCGGAGAGTCCCTTTTATTGAACCCGCGACTTCGATCTCTTAGGTTCCCCTGCGCATTACGGAATCTAATTTACCTACAGGTATTTTATAATTTCTCTGTGATTTGATTGGGCAGGGACCAGAGTCACTTCTTTATCGAAATAATTTTTATAGACAATCGAACCCAGGCAGTGAGAGATGCGGATTGATGTCACTCGTGCAGGCAATCCTCGTCTATGCGGTCCCGACCGGGGCTGGCGTGCTGCTCGCAGGCGCTGCGCTGCACGACCTTGCGTTGCGGACAATACCAAATACGGCATCCCTGGGGCTCGTCGTGGCCGGACTGGTAATGCGCCTCCAGGACGGATCGATACTCTCAAGCCTAGTTATCGCCGCCGCCGTGTTCGCTGCCGCCGTAATGTGCTGGCGCCGGGGATGGTTCGGCGGCGGTGACGTGAAGCTGCTCGCAGCCACGGTTCTCATAGTGCCGCCGTTGCAGGTCGGCAGCCTGCTGTTCCTCACGGCGCAATGCGGCGGCATCCTCGCCGTCATCTACCTTCTTCTGTCCCGGACTATGCGCGTAACGCCCTCCGTCCAACCCCACGGCTCGCTGCGCCGCCTGCTACGGGCCGAACGCTGGCGCATCTGCCGCGGGGCGCCGCTGCCCTACGGCTTCGCAATCGCCGCCGGCGCCATCACGCTGCTGATCAAAGGCCCATAACAATGTTTTTCCGTGTCGCTGTCTTCATGATGCTGGCGGTGGGCCTGGCTGGCTTCGGCGCGGTCGCTTGGATCACCACGCGCCAGCCCGACCCGGTGGTGCAGGCGAGCGTCGCCGACGTGCCGCCCGCGCCCCCGCCCCCGCCGGCGCACACCAGCGTGTTGAGCGCCGCCCACCCGCTGCGCGCCGGCGCGCTGATCCGCCCGGAAGATCTCGGGGCCACCGAGGTCGTCACCTCCGCGCTGCGGGCCGACGCGGTCCTCGCCACGCCGGAAAACCGGACCGCGCTGGCCGGCGCCATGCTGCGCAGCAGCTTCGCATCGGGCGAGGAACTACGGTCCGCCAGCATGATACGCCCCGGCGACCGCGGCTTCCTTGCCGCCGTGCTCGACCCCGGCACCCGAGCGGTGAGCGTCGCGGTCGACGTGGTTCTCGGCGTCAGCGGCCTGATCTGGCCCGGCGACCATGTCGACATGCTGCTGACCCAGGCGATCGAGGACCCCGGCGTTTCTGCCGGACGCCGCTTCGCCGGCGAGACCGTGCTGTCCGACCTGCGCATCGTCGCGGTGGACCGGGCGATCATCCAGGGCGCCGTCAACGACGTGTCGGACATGTCGCCAAACAACGCCAATACCGCGCGCACCGTCACGGTCGAGGTCACGCCGGAACAGGCGGAGCGCGTCGCCGTCGCCGGCCGCATGGGCCGCATCTCGCTCAGCGTCCGCGCTGCCGCCGGCCCCCGTGAAGCCAGTCTGGTCCGGCCGGTGACCTGGGCCAAGGACATCTCCTCCGCCCTCGGCGGCGGCGCGTCAGGCGGCACCGTGAACGTCTACGCCGGATCGACAGAGAAAAAGGAGTTCAAGTACTGATGCATCCACACGCTTCCATCTTCCATGCTGTCGCCTGCCGGGCTGCGGCGGCCTTGTTGCTGCTGTGCCCGGCGCTTCCGGCCCACGCGGGAGAGCCGGGTTTGACCGGCCCGCGCCAGCGGCCGGCAGCGCCGCCTGGCTTCGGGCCGGACGGCCAGGTGACCCAGGTGCCGCAGCTTCCCCAGGGCACCGGGAGCGCCAGCGTCAGCGTCGCGGCCAGCCGCGGCGGCGTTTCGGTCGAGGCCGGGTCCGGACGCATCGTGACGCTCGGGGCCGCCGCCACCAGCATCTTCACCGCGGATCCTAAGATCGTGGAGGTTCGCCCGGCCAGCCCTACCACGATGTTCCTGTTCGGCGTGTCGCCCGGCAAGAGCACGGTCGCCGCGATGGACGCCAGCGGACACCTGGTCGCGCAGTGGGAGGTGATGGTGCATCCCAGCTCCTATGGCGCGCTGGAGGCTTCCGCCGCGATCAACCGCGTGTTGCCGGGCCATGGCATCCAGGTGGACGAACGGGCCGACGGCTTGGTGGTGCGCGGCACCGTCGCCAGCGCGGCAGAAGCAGAGCGGGTGATGTCGACCGCACGCGGCTACGCGGCGCAGAAGCAGACGGTGGAGAACCGCCTGCACATCACTGGCCCAGCGCAGGTTACGCTCCGGGTCCGGGTCGCCGAGATGTCGCGTTCGCTGACCCGCGAACTCGGCGTGAGCTGGCAGAAGCTGGGCCAGGTCGGCCGTTACGCGGTCGGCGCTGCCCTGATCAACCCGGTGGTCAACGGCGCGCTTGCTGTAAACCAATTCACCTTTGGGACGCAGCGTCCGGGCGACGTCAACGGCGTGATCGACGCGCTGTCGCAGGACCAGTTGATCCACCTGTTGGCCGAACCGACGCTGACGGCCATGAGCGGGGAAACCGCGAGCTTCCTGGCCGGCGGCGAGTTCCCGATCCCGGTCGCCAGCACCGGCCCCGTCGGCAGCCAGACCGTCACGGTCGACTTCAAGACCTATGGGGTGTCGTTGGCCTTCATTCCCACCGTGCTGTCCGACGGCCAGATCAACCTCCATGTGCGGCCCGAGGTCAGCGAGCTGACCACGGACGGGGCGGTCGTGGTCGGCGGCATCCAGCTTTCCGCATTGCGGGTGCGCCGTGCCGAGACGACGGTGGAGCTGGGCAGCGGCCAAAGCTTCGCGATCGCGGGCCTGCTGTCGGATAATACGACGGTGTCGGGCAGTGGCCTGCCATTCCTGGGCGACCTGCCGGTGATCGGCGCGCTGTTCCGTTCCGACGGTTTCCAACGGCAGGAGACGGAACTGGTGATCGTCGTGACCCCGTATTTGGCGGGTCCGGTCAGCGATCCGCGCGCGATCTCGGCGCCCACGGACGGCTGGCGCGCGCCAAACGACGCCGAGCGCATGCTGCTGTTGCGTCAGACCGGCGCGACTGCGGTGACCAACCCGGCCGGCTTCGTGGTGCGATAGGGAGAAAATCGATGCGGTATGCCTCAATAATGCTGGCCCTGCTCGCCGTGGCGGGCTGTGAAGCGACTGACCCCTACCTCCGCGAGGGTACCTGGCGCCCGACCGGCACCAACGACCTGAACATCGCGGCGCAGATCATCCGGCCTTCGGACCTGGTGCGCGGCGTGGACTATGCACCGCTCGACGGCACGATGGCGACGGCCGCTGTCGAGCGCTACCGGGCGGGCAAGGTCAAAAGGCTGCCGGAAAGCAGTCTCGTTGCCATTGGCGGTGGTAACAGCGGCGGCGCAGCGGGATCCGACGTCACGACCGGCGGCACGGCGCAGTAGCATGCCAGACGGTCAAAACGCGGCCGCCGCCGGAGAGGCGATCGTCTCCTCCCGCAGCCCATTGGTCGCGTTCACGACGGATGCGACGGCCGAAGCCGCGCTGCGCAAGGGCCTGTCGGACGCTGTGCCCGGCGAGCTTGACATACGTCCGCTCCGGCTGCGCGCCGCCATCCAGCAGCTCAGCAAGATGCCGACCCCGCAGACCCTGTTGGTCGACGTCTCCGGCGAGGGCGATCCGCTTGGCCTGTTGGCCGAACTGGCGCAGGTGCTGGAGCCGGACGTCCGCGTCCTGGTGATCGGCGACCAGGACGACCGCGACTTCTACCGCAAGGTCACCCGCGAACTGGGCGCGGCCGAGTTCCTGTACAAGCCTTTGGTGCCAGATGCCGTCGCCCGGGTGTTCGGGACGGCGATCGCCCGCCGCACGCCACGGCGGAGCGCCGCCGGGGGGATGTTCATCGCCGTCATCGGCGCGCGGGGCGGAGCCGGCGCCACGACGGTCGCGACAAACCTCGCCTGGCATCTGGCCAACAAGGCCCGGCGCCACACGGTGGTGTTGGACGCCGACCTGCAGATGGGCAGCGCGGCGCTGTCGTTGGGCGTCGTGTGCGGTTCTGGCCTGCGGGTGGCGCTGGAACAGCCGGAGCGGGTGGACGAGCTGTTCGTGGAACGCTCGGCGCAGCCGGTCGAGGACCGCCTGCACATGCTGGGCGCGACCGAGGACCTGAACGCGCGCATCACGATGGCGCCCGGCGCGGTCGCAGTGCTGCTAGGGGCGCTGGGCCGCCGCTACAATGCCATCATCGGCGACGTTCCGTTCCGGCCCATAGAGCTCAACCAGGATCTGCTGGACCAGGCGCAGCAGCGCGTTGTCGTCATGCAGCCGACGCTGGTGTCGGTGCGCGAGGTGATCCGCCTGCTCGCCTTGCCGGTAGGAACCGAGCAGGCCCGGCGGCCGATCCTCGTGCTCAACCGCGCCGGACGGCCGGGCGGGCTCACGACCGCGCAGGTCCAGCACGCGCTGGGCACGACGCCGGACATCATCATAGCCGACATGCCCCGTCCGATGGAGGCCGCCGCGACGCTGGGCAGGCCCGCGGCGGCGACGGTCAAGCCGATGGCCGCGAGCATCGCGCGGTTGGCGCATGAGATCGCCGGCACTGGCGACGAAGCCTCGCCGCGACGCTGGCGCCTGTTTGGACGCGGCCGATGAACGCGTTCGGGCAGCGCCGGCTGGAAGCCGCGAAGATCGAGGCCCCGGTGATTCCGGATGTGCCGGAGCCGCCGCCGCGCGCCTCGAATGTGGGTCCTCTCGCCGACCTGCGCGCGCTCTGCCTCGGACGTATCGATGCGTCGACGGCGTCCGTCATGTCGCCCGAGCGGCTGGCAAAGGAGGTGGAGCGGCTGCTGAGCGAGATCGCGACCGAACTGCGGGTGCAGTTGAACGCCAAGGAGCAGCGCGAGCTCGCCGAGGAGCTGGTCAACGACATGGTGGGCCTGGGCCCGCTGGAGTCGATATTGGACGATGACGGCATCACGGACGTGATGGTCAACGGCCCCGACAAGGTGTTCGTCGAACGCCAGGGCAAGCTGGTGCTGTCCGACGTGCGTTTCCGTGATGCGGCGCATGTGGCCAATATCTGCCAGCGCATCGCGGCCAGCGTCGGCCGGCGGGTGGACGAGAGCAGCCCAATCGTGGACGCGCGGTTGAAGGACGGCAGCCGGGTCAACATCGTGCTGCAGCCGCTGGCGCTGGACGGTCCCTACGTCTCGATCCGTAAGTTCGCCAAGCGCAAGATCGACTTCGCACAGCTTATCAAGTACGGGTCGATGACCGAACCGCTGGCGAAGCTGCTGCAACTGGCCGGCAGCGCGCGGCTGAATGTCGTGGTGTCGGGCGGCACCGGCTCGGGCAAGACGACGATGCTGAACGCGCTCAGCCGCATGATCGACCCGGGCGAGCGGGTGGTCACGGTAGAGGACGCGGCGGAACTGCAATTGCAGCAGCCGCATGTGGTCCGGCTTGAAACCCGTCCGGCGAACCTTGAGGGCCGCGGCGAGATCACGCAGCGCGACCTGGTCCGCAACGCGCTGCGCATGCGGCCCGACCGCATCATCATCGGCGAGGTGCGCGGGCCGGAGGCGTTCGACATGCTGCAGGCGATGAACACCGGCCATGACGGCAGCATGGGGACGGTCCACGCCAACACCACGCGCGACGCGCTGACGCGCATCGAGAACATGGTGCAGATGGGCAGCATGGGCCTGCCGGTGCGCGCGATACGCACGCAGATCGTGGGCGCCGTGAACCTGGTGCTGCAGGTCGAGCGGCACCGGGACGGCGGGCGCCGCCTGACGCAGATCACCGAGGTTTGCGGCTTGGAGGGCGATGTCGTGATCCTGAACGACATCGCACAGTATGAGATCACCGGCGAGGGGACGGACGGGCGCCTGAAAGGGCACTACCGCATCAGCCGTTCGCGTCCGTTCTTCTACGAGCGGCTGACCTATTTCGGCCTCGACCGCGCCTGGATGGCCGTGCTGGAGGAAGCCGGGGGATGATGGCCGTTCCTGGCAATGCCGCGCTTTGGCTGACGGCCGGCACCGTGATGCTGACGGCGCTGGGGCTGAGCGGCTTGGCGCTGTCGCAGACCCGGCGGCAGCAGAGCGATGTCCGTGCCCGCCTGGTGAGCGTGATGGTGCTGCACGGGCCGACCCGCTCGGGGATCAAGCGGCGCGGCATGGCCAAGCAGGATTTTTCGCGGCACATGCCGTATTTCCTAAATCTGGCCGGCTATGACCCGGACCGCAAGGCGCAGTATCCGCTGCCGTGGTGGGTCGTGCTGATCGGGGCTGCGGCGCTGGCCCGTGGCGAGGCTGCGTTGACCGGGTTGCTGGTGGGCCAAATCGCCCTGTTGCAAATGCCGATAGCGCTCATTTTGTTCGCGCGCTTCTACTGGCGCCACTACGACACCAAGCGGCAAAAACGCCTGTACATGCAATTGCCGGATGCGTTGGCCACCATCGTGCGGTCCGTGCGTGTCGGCATCCCGGTGACCGAGTCGCTCCGGGCCGTGGCGCGCGACGCGCCTGAGCCAACAGCCGAGGAGTTTCGGCGCCTGGCGGATCAGGTGCGTATCGGTGCGGCCCTAGAAAAGGCACTGATCGAGACCGCGACCCGCAGTGGCGTGGCGGAATACCGTTTCTTTGCAACGGCTATTGCGTTGCAGGCCCAGACCGGCGGCGGTTTGACCGAGACCCTGGAAACCCTCGCGGACGTCATCCGCAAGCGTATCGCGTTGCGTAAGCGCGGCTTCGCCTTGGCTGCCGAGGCGCGGACGAGCGCCGCGCTGCTGGCGGCGCTGCCCTTCGTAACGGCCGGGGCGATGGCGGTGCTGAACCCGAGCTACATCGTCGTGCTGATCATCGATCCAACGGGGCAGAAGATTCTGGCGGCAGCTTTTGGAATGCTTTTCACGGGCATGGGGGTCATGAAGTTCATAATCCGCAAGAGTTTGTCATGAGCCAGACCTTGCTCCTCGGGTTGGTTGGGTCGTTGTGTTTCCTGATGATCGGTGGATCCCTGCTGCTGCTGCCGAATTTGCGGCAGCACGAGCGGCTGCAGGCGCGGCTGAAGCAGGTCCGGATGGATGGCGTCGTGACAGCCGCGCTCGCAGAGCCGTCTGGACCTTTCCTCGTGCGAATCGTTACCGAATTCGGCGAGTTCTTGGGACGGACCAGCTTCGTGCAGGCGCGCCTGGCGGTGGGCCTGCGCACCACTTTGGCGGCCGCCGGCTTCCGCAGCCAAAACGCATTCAGCCTTTTCCTGGGCAGCAAAGTGCTGCTGGTGCTGGGTTTGCCGCTGCTGGCATACCTTGTGATACCGTCCGATGTATCGTCGCTGTTCCGCAACCTGGCGCTGCTTACGGCCGTCGTCGTCGGCATGATGGCGCCGGAGTTCTTCATCAAGCGCCGCCGCCGCCAGTATATCGCCGCACTCGAGGTCGGCCTGTCGGATGCGCTGGATCTGATGGTGATCTGCGTGGAGTCCGGCCTGGCGATGGAGCCGGCGATCGAGCGTGTCGGCCAGGAGATCAAAGCCGCGCATCCGCAAGTCGCGGTCGAGTTCGAGCTGACCACCAATGAGATGCGCGTGGTCGCCGACCGTCGCGTGGCGCTGCTGAACCTCGGCCTGCGCACCGGGCTCGAGCCGCTGAAGCGCCTGAGCACCACGCTGATCCAAACCCTGCAATACGGCACGCCGCTGGCTTCGGCGCTGCGCGTGCTGTCGGCCGAGTTGCGCAGCGAGACCATGACCCGATTCGAGGAGAAAGCGGCGAAGCTGCCGGTGCTGCTGACTGTTCCAATGATCCTGTTCATTCTGCCCTGCCTTTTCTTGGTCGTTGGTGGCCCGGCTATTGTTCAAGTTCTCACGATGATGCACGGATGATGTTCCATACTGGAATGAGGCTCCGATGCGCCATCTCGCTACCCTACTTCCGCTCGTCCTGCTGGCAGCCTGCGGGCCGCGGCAACCCTATAAATTCGACGGGCAGCCGTCCCTTCGCGTGGCGGAGGCCGCGATGACCGGCGGATCGCCCGAGATCGCAGTGAACGTGGCGCGAGGCATCCTGTCGCGCGACCCCTTCAACGTGCCCGCGCAGATGATGCTCGGGAATGCCCTTTACGCTTTGCAGACGTTTCCGCAGGCGGAAGCGAGCTTCGCGAGCGTGCTTAAGACACAGCCCGACAATGCCGCGGCCCATTTGGGCCTGGGCCGCGTCAAGCTGGCGGAAGGCGACCCGAGGGCGGCCGAGGAGCAGTTCCGTCGTGCCGCACAGCAGGAGCCGCGGGCCGAGACGTTCAGCAACCTCGGCGTGGCGCTGGACATGCAGCAGCATCCCGAAGCGGCGCAAGTGGAGTACCGGCGATCGCTGGAGCTCGATCCGGCGTCGTCGGCGACTCGGTTGAATCTCGCGCTGTCCTTGCTCGCATCCGGCGACCGGACAGGTGCGCGCGCCACATTGCAGCCCTTGCTGGCCAGCCCGGCGAATGGAGAATTGGCCGCCAATATCGCAGCGGCAAAGCGTGCGATCGAGAGCCGGCCCGATGCCGCGCCGATCGTTTCGCCTACCGCCAGAAGCCCAGTGATGCTGAATGCCCCGGAGTAGACGCCCTTTCCGCGAGCTGGCGGCGGACCGGGGCGCCGTTGTGGCCCTTGAGTACGCGTTTGTCGGTACAGCGTGCATGGCCCTGCTTATGGGCGTGCTGCAGGTCGGCTACTGCCTGTATGCCAAAGCGGCGCTCAACCACGCCGCCAGCGTAGTGGCCCGGCAACTGCAGACCGGCGGGGCTAAAGCTACCGCCGCTACCGGCCTGGCAAATTTCAAGACAGTCACGCTTTGCGCGGCAGTCAATGGATTGCTGAACTGCAACGCGGTGGCATTACAGCTCTATCCAGTACAAGACTATATGAACAGCAGCAGCACTTTGCCATTCGATTCCGGCAGATCAAAAAGTCTGATGCTGCTAACCCTTACTTATACAATACCGCTGCCGACCTGGCCGCTGCGTGTCGGGACCTCCAGTCAGCCCATGCTGATATCAACCTCCGTTCCGTTCGTGAATGAGTTCTAACTTATGAATAATCGTTAGTATCATGGCCATCGGCAGCACCGCCTCTCCCGCTCGTTGGTCGTCGCTCCGCCGCAGTCGGAATGCGTCCCGGCGCGGGGTGGCGGCGCTGGAATTTGCGATATCCGCGCCCCTGCTCATCGTGTTGATGATGTCGATGTACGACACTGCGAATGGCTGGTTGGCCTGGCAGCGCATGGCAGTGGCGGCCCAATCCGTGGGCCAGATCGCAACCCTGGTCGCCGTCAACGCGGACGGGACGAACTCATTGAGCCACGATCAGGCTTGGCGCGCCAGCACGGCGGTCTATGCGGCAATGCCGGAACTCTTGGCAGCGAATGCCAGGTATGGCGTCACGATGACCGAGGTGGAATTCTTCACGTATGACTCTTGCGACACAACGAGTTGCACCGCCGATGTGAGCTGGAGCACGGTGCTGCTCGGTGCTGTGCCGCCCCGGCAGTGCGGCACCTTGGCGGTCGTTGCCAACGAGGCTCCAACCGCGTCGTCGGTCCTGCCAGCAAATGTCTTCCAGGCGGCTCCTGTGCTGGTCGTCGACGTCGCCTACCAGTTCAGGCCGATGTTTCTGGGCACGTTTACCGGTCCGATATCGATGGCGCGGTCGGCATACCTCCCGGTCCGCTCCGGCGTCCAAGATCAATCGATCAGCTACGACGACCCCACCGCGGCGTGCCCTCCGCCTCCTACGCCCTGTCCCCCTAGGCAGCTCAAGCCATCAAAACGTGCAGGCGGGCCGCAGAAGGGACGGAAACAGGACAACGCCAAGTGTGCGGCCGTAAAGGATAGAACGTGAACAGCATGGCGCCTCCCAACAGGATGCAGGGTGTGTTGGCCGGAGCGGTGCCGGGCGTTGCCGACCGCGGCGGCGCCATGGCGGTCACCATGGCATTTGCCTTCATGGCGGCGCTTGGCATCGCGGCGCTTGCGGTCGACGGAGCTTCGGCCATCGCGGCGCACACCCGGCTCAACTTGGCCGCGGACGCGGGGGCGCTCGCTGCGCTGCGTTCCGCGGCGGCGGCCTATGATGTGGATCCGAAAACCGACCTGAGGCTGGCTGAAGTCGCCGGCGAGGAGCGCTTCCTGGCACAGGCGGGTGGTATCACCGGCATTGGCGTCCCAGTCGTGGGGGTGAGCGTGCAACACATCGGGCTGCAGTTCACCGTGAACGTGACCTATGCTGCCACTTACGTAACGCAACTCGCCGGCGCCCTACGGGGTATTTCCGCCGGGTATGCCAGCATCCCCAGCCTGCGGCTTGGCGGCAGCGCGACTGCACAGGAGACTGCGGGCGCTTATGTCGACATCTATGTTCTGATGGACGTGTCCAATTCGATGGCAATTGGCGCGACCGAGGATGCTCGGAACACCTTGATGCAGAAGACGACGCAATATCCATTCAGGGGCGGCTACGACTGGTCGAATTGCGCATTCGCCTGCCATATGCAGCAGCCGCTCTGGGGCGGACTTTCGCAAGACTACGGCGACTACTATGCCATGGCGAAGTTTTTCAAGATTACGATGCGCATCGATGTTTTAAGGGATGCAGTCAGCTACGTAGCATCAATACTCGCGTCGGCGCAGTCTCCAGATAAGTTTCGGTTCGGTCTTTATACATTTGAAACTGATGTCCATGAAGTCTATCCGCTCGGCGCGTCATCCACGGCCGGACCGGCGATTGCGTCTACTGAGGTCACGCCCATTGCCGATTGGGGGCCGTGGAACCAAACCAACGTTTCGCAATCCATAGCCACTTTCGGAGGCTATGTTGGACAAGCTGGCGATGGTTCATCTAGGGCATTGGCACGCAAATACGTTTTCATCCTGACCGATGGCATGGAAGACTATACGGGAGGCAATGGACAGCGCGTGACCGTTCCGTTCGATCCGAAAGTATGCCAAGGCCTTAAAGATAAGGGCGTCGTCGTGCTCGTACTTCAGACGACTAACGATGATCCGACAAATCAGATTGGAGAGAATGGCGTGCTTGCACAGGTCCGGCCGCTGCTACAGCAATGCGCGTCTGGTCCTGATCTTTTTACAGCAGCTTCGACCCCGACCGATATCAATGCGGCCATTCGCTCCATGGTCAACTATGCCGTCTCGACGCCAGCGCAGTTCACCCAGTAAGCGGCCGGTGAGCGACCGTGCAGTCGCAGCGCTGCTAGTGCTGTTTTCGCCGGCCGCGGCAGCAGCGCAGGGTGCCGTCGATGCGGCCGGACGTTCCCCTTGCTTGGCCGCCGCGACAACGGCCGAGGCCGAGTGGAACCTGCCCACCGGCGTGCTCGCCGCCATCGGCCGTGTCGAGAGCGGACGATGGGACCCCGGCGCTCGCCAAGTCGTGCCCTGGCCCTGGACTGCGAACATCGCCGGCGACGGGCGCTACTACGCCTCCCGAAACGACGCCATCGCGGACGTCGCGCGCGAGCGAAACGGCGGAGCGCGGTCGGTGGATGTCGGATGCTTCCAGGTGAACCTGATGCATCATCCAAACGCATTCGCAAGCCTTGACGAAGCGTTCGACCCGCTTGCCAATGCACGCTATGCCGCGCGTTTCTTGACCACCTTGCGCGCCAATGCCGGAGCCTGGGACCTCGCCGTGGCCCAATACCACTCCGCCGTGCCGGAGATTGGCGGCCCCTATCGCGAGCGCGTCATGTCCGCACTGGACCCGCAGGCCCGGCCAGGGACGACAGGCATACAGTCCCTGCGCACCACGCCGGCATCATCCAGCGCCGGGCGTTTCGCACCAAGCGCGGACCCTTATGTCATCCTCGTCCGGTCATCCTTGATGCTGGGTAGAACGGCCCGGCCCGGCACGCCGGCCGACCCGCACGTCATCCGGATCAAAGGCTAGCCGGGCTTGAGGTCCCTGACCGGTCTCTCACCACGCGACACGTCCCTTGCGTCACATTCCTCGCGGTGGGCGCCGGGCTCCCTAGGCGGCTGAGTGCTGGCTTGCGGTCCGCGGAACGTCCTCGACACACCATTGAACCCGGGCCTCCGCTGGGGCTGAATGCGCGCACCATCAGGAAAGGCGCGCATAATGGACCTGAGGCACTGCCGGATCACCAGCGTGACGCCGTTGACCGCCTGGAAGGCGGCGAATCTGACGCCGGGTGGGCCATTTCTCCGCGCGACCGGAACAGCACCGCCAGCACGAACGTCAAGCCGATCACCGTTCGCCACGCCTGCACGAGGGCCTCGGTCTCGCTAACCGTGGCCTTGATGACATTGATCAGGATCCCGATCACGCATCCAATCAGCGCGGTGATACGAAGGCGAGCGGGCGGCGCGCTTGTTGCCCAACATCGACCCTGGCACGCTGAACGAATGAACTTTGCAGCTTTCCCGCGCTCCGCCGCGCCACGGACAACCGCTCACTCCCAGCAAAAGGACCAGCATGACTGGCTTGTTCGATAGCCCGTTCCGCACTGAATCGTCCGGGGTGCGCGGGCGCACGGTTGCTATCTACGCCGTGCTGGCCGTGGCCAACGCCGCCGCCTGGATATGGGCATTCGCGCTGTTCCACGAGCAGCCCATCCTGCTCGGCACCGCGCTGATCGCCTATGGCTTCGGCCTGCGCCACGCGGTCGACCCCGACCACATCGCCGCCATCGACAACGTGACCCGCAAGCTGATGCAGGACCACCAGCGCCCGGTAACGGTCGGCTTCTGGTTCGCGATCGGCCATTCGGCCGTGGTTGCCATGGTCGCAATGGCGAGCGCGCTGGCCTCGGTGGCAATGCAGGGCAGCTTCGAGGAGCTGAAGCAGGTGGGCGGCCTGGTCTCGACCAGCATATCTGCGCTGTTCCTGTTCGCGATCGCCGCAATCAACCTCGTGGTGCTGCGCTCGGTCTATCGCGCGTTCCGCAGCGTCCGGCACGGCGGCGCCTATGTCGAGGAAGACTTCAACCAGTTGCTGAACTCACGCGGGCTGCTGGCGCGGCTGTTCCGTCCGATGTTCCGCCTGGTGACGCGGAGCTGGCACATGCTGCCGCTCGGCTTCCTGTTCGGCCTAGGCTTCGACACCGCGACCGAGATCAGCCTGCTCGGCATCGCCGCCACCGAGGCCGCCAAGGGCGTGTCGCTCTCGGCCACCATGGTGTTCCCCGCATTGTTCGCCGCCGGGATGGCGTTGATCGACACGACCGACGGCGTGCTGATGCTGCATGCCTACGACTGGGCATTCGTGAAGCCGATCCGCAAGCTGTACTACAACCTCACGATCACGCTGGTGTCGGTCGTGGCCGCGTTCGTCATTGGCGGCATCGAGGCGCTCGGCTTGATCGGCGGCAAGCTACAGTTGGCGGGATGGTTCTGGGGCGGCATCGGCGCCCTGAACGACAATTTCACCACGCTGGGCCTCGTCGTCATCGGGGTGTTCGCCGCGGGCTGGGCCGTTTCTGCGGCGGTCTATTACGCCCGGGGCGATGACCGGATCGACACTAAGGCATCCCCGACGGCATAGGCGCCTGGCCCGCTCCACTCGTCAAAACGGGTAGCTCAATCGTCCCCAAAACCTTGTTGCTTACCGGCGTCTCAGGGCTTCTGCGCCCCCACCGCATCGACATACACGGCGTAGACCGACGTGCTGGCCGTCATGAACAGCCGGTTCTTCTTCACGCCGCCAAAGCACAGGTTGGCGCAGGTCTCCGGCAAATGGATCTTGCCGATCAACTCCCCCGTCGGCGCGTAGCACCGCACCCCGTCCTCCTTGGCGTCGGCCCAGCCCATGCTGCACCAGACGTTGCCCTCGGTGTCCGTCCGCATGCCATCGGTGAACCCCGGGGCGAAGTTGTCGGCGAACACCTTGCCGCCCGACAGCTTGCCCCCGTCCACGGCGAAGGACCGTATGTTCGCCGGCCCGCCATGGGTGATCCCGCTGTCGATGATATATAGCGTCTTCTCGTCCGGTGAAAAACAGATGCCGTTCGGCCGGGTAAAGTCGCTCGCGACGACCGTGGGCGCCCAGGTCTGCGGCTCGAGGCGGTAAACGTTCCTTGGCAACTCGGCCGGCGCCTTGCGGCCCTCGTAGTCGCCATCGATGCCGTAGCCGGGGTCGGTGAACCATACCGCGCCATCCGACGACACCACGATGTCGTTCGGCGCGTTCAGCGGCTTGCCCTGGTAGCTGTCGATCAGCACGGTGATGCTGCCGTCATGCTCGGTCCGGGTCACCCGGCGGGATTCCTGCTCGCAGGACAACAGCCGGCCTTCGCGGTCGGACGTGTTGCCGTTGGTGTAGTTGGACGGCTTGCGGAACACGCTGACGTGGCCGTCCTCCTCCGACCAGCGCATCAGGCGGTTGTTGGGGATGTCGCTCCAGATCAGCTCGTTGCTCGCGCGGAAGTACACCGGCCCCTCCGCCCAGCGGAACCCGGTGGCGATCCGCTCGATTGCGGCGTTGCCGACCTTGCCGTGAAACCGCTTGTCCAGCGCCTCGACGCGCGGGTCGGGATAGCGGGTGCCCGGCAGATCGCCGAGCGGCAACCGGTCGGCGTGGGCCGCCCGTGCCGCGGCGAGTGCGCTGGTCGCTGTGGCGGCGGCCAGGAATTGGCGTCGTTGCATGGCGGTTCCCTCCTCCTGCCCCGTCTAAACTGCGGCGTCAGGTTAGGATGAGGTTAGCCAACCCAAGCCTGCAGGTCCATGCGCTTGTCCGCCCGCGCCAGCCAGCATTGCATGGCCGCCGGCGGCTGACGCGTGACACGGCACTTTCCTTTTGGGTGCCAATGTTGCTAGCGTACGAACCCAGGGGCGCCTGAGACCCCAAAGGGAGCGTTCATGGACCGTCGTCATTTCAATGCTGGCCTCGCCACGGCCGCCCTCGGACTCGCGATGCGCCCGGCAGCGGCGCAGCAAAAGCGCACGCTCGCCTTCGTGGTGAACGTGTCAGCCGATTTCTGGACCATCGCGCGCCGGGGCATCGAGAAGGCGAACAAGGAACATCCCGAATTCGACATGCAGATGATCATCCCCGCCCAGGCCAGCGCCGCCGAGCAGCGCCGCATCCTGGACGAGCTGATCGCGCGCCAGGTCGCCGGGGTCGCGATATCGGCCATCAACCCGGCCAGCTCGACGGACGCGCTGAACCGCGTCGCGTCGCAGGCGGTGCTGTTCACCACCGACAGCGACGCGCCGGCCAGCAACCGGGTGGTGTATATCGGCACCGACAACGTGGCCGCGGGCCGGGAAGCGGGCGGGCAGATGAAAAAGGCGCTGCCCAACGGCGGCAAGGCCATGCTGTTCGTCGGCACCATGGACGCGGACAACGCGCGGGAGCGGGTGCAGGGCATCCGCGAGGCATTGAAGGGCGGCAACATCGAAATCCTGGATGTCCGCACCGACGAGAGCGATTTCGCCCGCGCTAAGCGCAACGCCGAGGACACGCTGTCCCGTTACGCCGACCTCGGGCTGATGGTCGGGCTGTGGGCCTACAACACGCCGCAGATCTACCAGGCGGTGAAGCAGGCCGGGCGCGAGAAGAACGTGAAGATTGTCGGTTTCGACGAGGATGCGCTGACGCTGCGCGGCGTGGCCGATGGGACCATCTTCTCGACCGTGGTGCAGCAACCGTTCGAGTTCGGCTACCAGTCCATGGTGGGCATGGTGCGCTATCTCGCCGGCGATAAGGCCTGGATACCCGCCAACAAGCAGGTCATCGTGCCGACCCGCATCATCGACAGCACCAACGTGGCCGAATTCCAAGGCTTCATGAAACAAATCCTGCGCCCGAGCTAAGCGGCGTGGCAAGCCCGTTGCTTGAGCTTGCGGGCATCACCAAGAGCTACCCCGGCGTCAAGGCGCTAGACGGCGTGTCGCTGCTGCTCGGCGCCGGCGAAGTCCTGGGCCTGATCGGCGAGAACGGCGCCGGCAAGAGCACGCTGATGCGCATCCTGGGCGGCGTGGTGCGTCCGGACGCCGGGCGCATCCATATCGGCGGCCAGGACCGAACGCATCTCACGGTCGCCGAGGCGCAGGCGCAGGGCGTCGCCTTCGTGCACCAGGAGCTGTCGATGTTCGACAACCTGGACGCGGCGGCGAACGTGCTGATGGGGCGCGAAAACCTGCGCGCCGGGCCGCTGCGCCTGGTGGACCGTGGCGCCTGCCGGGCACGGGTCGCGCCGCTGCTCGAACGGCTGGGCGCGGATTTCGGGCCGGACGCCCCGGTTGCCCGGCTGTCGATCGCGCAGCGGCAACTGGTGGAAATCGCCCGCGCGCTCTCGTCCAACGCGCGGATCATCATCCTCGACGAGCCCACCAGCAGCCTCACGCTATCCGAGACCGACCGCCTGCTCGCGATCGTCGCCGGGCTGCGGGCGGCTGGAACCGGGGTGATCTACATCACCCACCGGCTGGGCGAGGTCGCCGCCTGCGCCGACCGGGTGACCTGCCTGCGCGACGGGCGCGTCGCCGGGGAGCTGCCGCGCGAGGCGATCGCCCACGCCGCCATGACCCGGATGATGATCGGACGCGACCTGCAATCCCTGCACATCCCGCCGGCGAACCTGCCGGGCGAGGGCGGGCTCGAGCTGCAGGACCTGGTGACGACGGCCTTCCCCGACCGCAGCGCCAGCCTGCACGCCCGGCCCGGCGAGATATTGGGCTTGGCCGGGCTGGTCGGGTCGGGCCGGACATCGCTGGCCCGTGCAATCTTCGGCATCGAGCCGGCAGTCAGCGGCGTCATCCGGCTGGACGGGCGCCCAATGCGGATCGGCTCACCGCGGGACGCCATCGCGCGCGGCCTGTATTTGGTGCCGGAGGACCGCAAGCGCTCCGGGCTCGTGCTCGGGATGCCGATCGCGCAGAACGTGACGCTGCCGGCGTTGCCCCGCCATTCGCGCCTGGGCCTGATCAGCCCGGCGTCGGAGGCGCAGGCCGGAGAGGCCCAGCGGATCGCCCTGCGGATCAAGGCGCCGAACGCCGCGGTGCACGCCGGGACGCTGTCGGGCGGCAACCAGCAGAAGGTGGTGCTGGGCCGCTGGCTGGCGCTTGAACCCCGCGCCATCGTGTTCGACGAGCCGACGCGCGGCGTCGATGTCGGCGCCAAGGGGGAGATCTACGCCCTGATGCGCGCCCTCGCCGACCGCGGCGTCGCCGTGTTGATGATCAGCAGCGACATGGAGGAGGTGATCGGCGTGAGCGACCGGGTGGCTGTCATGCATGAGGGGCGGGTGGCCGGGACGCTCGGCCGTCCGGAGTTCAGCGAGGCGGCGGTGCTGCGGCTGGCGATCGGGCAGGCGGCGGCGGCTTAACATGGGCAAGAAGGAGCTTGGCCTGCTGGTCCTGGTGCTGGTGATCGGCGGCATCACCACGGCGCTCAACCCGCGGTTCCTGTCGGCGGTGAACCTGCTGAACATGGCGAACCTGATCGGCCTGTTCGGGGTGTTCAGCATCGGCCAGGGCCTAGTCATCATCACCGGCGGCATCGACCTGTCCGTCGGCTCGGTGTTCGCGCTGTTGGGAGTGATCTTCATCGACCTGCTGGCGAACCAGGGCGCGCCTTGGCCGCTGGCGTTGCTGGCGGTGCTGCTGGGCGGCGTGCTGATCGGCGCGCTGCACGGCGCATTGGTGACGCGGGCGGGCTTGCAGCCGTTCGTGGTCACGCTATGCGGCCTGCTGATCTACCGTGGCGCCGCGCGCTACTACACCGGGGACGCGACGATCGGCTTCGGCTATGCGGAGGGGCTGGACAGCCTGACCTGGCTCGCCTCCGGACGCAGCTTCGGCGTGCCGAACCCGTTCCTCGTGCTCGTGGTCGTGGCGGTGGTGATGGCGGTGGTGCTGCACCGGTCGGTGTTCGGGCGATACTTGTTCGCCGTTGGCCGCAACGAGGAGGCGGCGCGGTATTCCGGCATACGCACCGGGCTGGTGGTGGCCGGGGCGTATGTCTTGAGCGGGGGGCTCGCGGGCATCTCGACGGTTTTGCTGGTGTTCTACACCAACTCGGTCTCGCCCTCGTCGTTCGGCAATTTCTACGAGCTGTATGCCATCGCGGCGGCGGTGCTGGGCGGCTGCTCACTGCGGGGCGGCGAGGGCAGCATCCTCGGCATCGTGCTCGGCACCGTGCTGCTGCAAATCTTGCAGAACCTGGTCAACATCCTCGGCATCCCGTCCTCGCTGAACTTCGCCGTGATGGGCGGCGTGATCCTGCTTGGCGCGTTGGCGGACCAGCAGCTTGCCGGACGGGCGCGGGCGGGAGGCCAGGCGTAGCGCATTGCGTCATCGGATCCTGGAATTTAGGGTGCGGCGCCGCGTCCGCCGCCAATTCTTGGCAGCAGGCGCCGGCCACAGGAGGTGACGATCACCCACCCACTTCGGCTTACCGCCCTGCTCGAAAGTTTTTCCCAAGCGCAACAGTTGGTCGGCGCGACGGTGCCCGACACGAAGGAGGCGTTTCGCGAAATAAAGGTGCGCGATGATCAACTCGCTCGGTCCATGGGACGCGCCCTAGTCGTCGTCGATGCTGCCGTCGAGTTCGCGTGACATCTCCAACGTAAACCGCAGGTTGTAGCTGAAGCCGGGGGCCGCCCTCGGAAATTCGGTGAAGGCGAGGCGGTCCCAGGGAAGGCGCTCATACGTCGGGCGGTCGAAGGTGAACGAGAACATCTCGCGGGTGCCCTGGCCGCCGTCCGGCGCCGCCGCAACCCTCCAGCGGGTCACGCCGAGGCCGGGGTCGCTGGCATAGAGGCCGCGGACCGCGCGGGACGCCAGCAGCAAAGCCAGCGCGTTGGCGTAGGACGCCGGGTGCTTCGCGACGTCGTCGCCGGAGATCGCGTTTGAAAGTGCGCCTTGCTCCTGCAATGCGGGCAGCTCATCCAGCAAGGCCGCGCGGTCGACGGCCACGCCAACGTTGCGCGCCCCGTCCGGGCCGCTGTCGCCGAGCTTGACCTGGAATGGCGGCGCGGCCATGGCCCGGCCCGGCAATCCCCAAAGCAGCAACACAGCAAGCAGCAGTCGCCGGATCATGACTTCCCCAAGGGCCGAATGCTGCATAATGGGGCGGAGCGGTTCAGACCTGCAACTGGTAGCGCTCGATCTTCCGGTAGAGCGTGCTGCGCGAAACGCCCAGCGACTTCGCCGCCGCGGTCAGGTTGCCGGAACACAGCCGAATGGCGCCCATGATCGCCGCGCGTTCGGTGGCTTCCAGGCTGGCCGTGGCCTCCATGCTGGCGGGCGCTCCGGGGGCAGCGGGCGGCGTGCCGATCGGCTCCGACGACAGCCCGGCCGCCAGTTCGTCCAGCCGCACATCAGGCGCATCCGACATCAGCAGCAGGCTTTCGACCACATTGCGTAGTTCGCGCACATTGCCGGGCCAATGGTAGGCGGCGAGCAGGCGCAGCACCTCGGGGCCGAACCGGCGCTGCGCCACCTCGTGACGCTCCGCAAGCAATTCGTTGAAGTGCGCCACGAGCATCTCGACGTCGCCGTGGCGGTCGCGCAACGGCGGCGGACGGATCACCGTCACGCTGATGCGGTGATACAGGTCGCGGCGGAAGCGCCCGGCGGCAACCTCGTCCAGCAAATTGCGGTTGGTCAGCGCCAGCAGGCGCACCTCGACCCGTCGCGGCTGCCCGTCGCCCAGGCGGTAGATCACGCCTTCCTCCAGCGCCCGGAGCAGGAAGGGCTGCAGGTCCAGCGGCAACTCGCCGATCTCGTCGAGGCAGAGCGTGCCGCCGTTGGCCAGCTCGAACCGTCCCTGGCGCCCCTCGCTGGTCGCGCCGGTGAACGCGCCGCGCACGTGGCCGAACAGTTCCGCGGCCAGCAGATCCTTGGCGACGGCGCCGCAGTTGAGCACGATGAACGGACGGCGCGGATCATGCGCGGCATGGATGGCGCGGGCGAACAGCTCCTTGCCGGTGCCGGTCTCGCCCTCGATCAGCACCGGGACCTGCTTGCCGACCAGGTGGCGCGCCCGGTCCAGCGCCTCCAGCATTGCGACGCTGCGGCCCAGGATCGCGTCGAATGCGCCCTGCTGCCCGGGCGGCGCGGTGCGCGGGCGGACCGGCACCACCAGCACGGCGCCGATGGTGCGCCCGTCCACCCGCACCGGGCTGAACCACTCCGCGCGCAATCCGTCCGGCAGCCTGCCGGCCCAGTCTTCGACCGTCGAACCGTCGTCCAGGCCCGGCACGCGCTGGCCCAATCCCACCAGGGTCGGCACCCGTCCGGTGCGGTGCACCAGGCGTCCGGCGCGGTCGATCGCCACCATGCCCGCCACGTCCGCCTCGCTGATGCGGTCCAGGCAGACCTCCAGCAGGCGCATCCGCTCGTTCGCCGCCCGCTCGGCCAGGATCATCTCGATCTGGCGGGCGGTCGACACCGCCAGGGACAGGTTGTTGCGCTGATAGGTGGACGGCGGCCCCGAGATGTCGACCACGCCGAGCATCGCGCCGGTGCCGGGCTCGAAAATGGGCGCGGCGGCGCAGGTCCAGGCCTTGATCCCCTCGCAGAAGTGCTCCGCCGCGTGCACCTGGGCCGGACGCCCGGTGGCGAGCGCGGTGCCGATGCCGTTGGTCCCGACCGCCTCCTCGCGCCAATCGCCGCCGCGGGTCAGATGGATGTTCTCGCCCTGCTCCAGGGTCCGCCGGTCGCCGACCGCGTCCAGCACGACGCCGTCGTTGTTGGTCAGCAGCATGATCGAGCGCGATCCGCTGAATACGTCGGCGACGGCGGCAAACACTTGGGCCGCAGCCGAGAGCAGGTCGGCATGACGCCGGCGCAGGTGTTCGACAGCCTCGCCGCTCGCCACCAGCGGGGCGGACCGTCCGGTGGGGTTGATGCCCAGTTGCTGGCTGCGCAGCCAGGACGCGACGACGAAGTTGCGGGCCGGGATGGCGGCGTTGGGGTCGCCGGTCAGGAAGCGCTCCCAAGCCTCCATGGTGTCGGCGGCCTCCGAGCGGCGTCCGATAGTGACAGGCCCTGGGGTGCCAGGCCCTGGGGTCATGGGCGCCGGAAAGCTGATGCCGTGGAGCCGCCGTTCTGCCATGCGCGTCCCCATGTAGTGGCTGGTTAGAGCAGCTCCGCCCCGCCGCCCATCGCCGGGCCGGCGGTGATGTCGACGCCGTCCGGCTTGGTCGCGATCAGCGTCTGCGTGGTCAGGATCAGCCCCGCCACCGAGGCCGCGTTGCGCACGGCGGTGGCGGTGACGCGCACCGGGTCGATCACGCCGGCCTCCACAAGGTCGATGAACCCGCCGGTCCGCGCGTCGAAGCCCACGCCGCGGCGCGACTGCCGGACCCGGTCGACGATGGCGGCGGCGTCCAGGCCGCAATTCTTGGCGATGCAGGTCAGCGGCTGGGCCAATGCGCCCTGCAGCAGCCCGGCGCCTTCGCGCGCGCTGCCGGACAGGCCTTCGACCACGTACTCCAGGTCGGGGACGACCTGCAGCAGCGCGGTACCGCCGCCGGGCACAATGCCCTCCTCGACCGCCGCGCGTGTGGCGTTGATCGCGTCCTCGATCAGTTGCACCCGGCGCTTCTGCTCGACCGGCGTGGCGCCGCCGGCGAGGATGATTGCGGTGCCGCCCGACAGCTTGGCGAGGCGCACCTGGAACTTGTCGCGCTCGATGTTCTGCGGCGCAGCGTCGTATTGGCGGGCGACTTGCTCGCGCCGGGCCTTGACGGTGGCCGGGTCGCCGCCGCCGGCGCGGATTGTGGTCTGGCTGGCCGAGACCGTCACCTGGCGGGCACGGCCCAGGTCGCGCATCTGCGCCCCGGCGATGCTGCCGCCGAGGTCGCGGGCGATCACGCGCCCGCCGGTGGCGATGGCGATGTCCTCCAGCATGGCCTTGCGCCAATGACCGTATTCGGGCGGATGGATGGCGGCGATCGGCGGCTCGCCGCGGTCCCGCCGCGACAGCAGGGCAATGACGCAGGCGGGGGCGACCTCCTCGGCGATGATCAGCAACGGGCGCTTCTGCCCGGCCATCAATGCCTCGATCGCCGCGACGTCATCGGTCGTCAGCAGCTTGCAGTCGGTCATCAGGATCATCGGATCGTCGAGCACGACCAACATGCGCTCGACGTCGGTGACCATGTGGTGCGACAAATAGCCGCGGTCGAACGCCATGCCGTCCACGACTTCGAGCAGCGTCTCGACGGTGGTGCCGAACTCGACGGTGACGATGCCGTCGCTCCCGACGCGCTCCAGCGCCTCCGCGACCATATTGCCGGTGAACTCGTCGTTGGCGGCGATGATGGCGACCGCGCGGGTTTCGGCGAAGCCGCGCACCGGGCGGGCGATGCGGCCCAGCGCCTCGATGGCCGCCGTCGTGGCGACCTCCAAGCCATGCACTAGCTCGACCGGGTTGGCGCCGCGCGCCAGGCACTCCAAGCCCTGCTGCACCATCGCGTCGGCGAGCACGGTGGCGGTGGTGGTGCCGTCGCCGGCGACCTCGTTGGTCTGCTTGGAGACTTCGCGTAGCACCTGCGCGCCCATGTTCTCGAACGGGCACGCCAGCTCGATTTCCTGGGCGATGCTGACGCCGTCGCGGGAGATCATCGGCGTGCCGATCGGGCGGTCGATAATCGCGTTCATGCCCTTTGGCCCCAGCGTGCCGCGCACCGCCCGTGCCAGCTTCGACACGCCCCGCCCCAATGCCAGCCGCGCCGCTTCGTCGTGCAGCATCATCTTAGCCATGGTTCTTCCCTCGATCGTTTTTTGTCTGCACTGGAATGCCGTCGTTGCGAGGAGCGCTTGCGACGCGGCAATCCGCATCGCATGCACAGAGTCCGGTCTATGTCGTCCTGGATTGCCGCGCCGAAGCCGGCTCGCAATGACGGTTGGTTACGGTTTGCTCAAACTGAGTAACTGCCCAACACTGAACAGTAGATTTCTACATCGCCCGGCGCGGCTCCTCCTTTACGCGGCCATGCACGAAATCCAGCAGGGTCGGCTCGCCCTCCGGTTCGTTGAAGCGCGCGGCGAGCAGGCCCCGGCACAGCGCGCCGTTGAACTCGACGTTGACCGAAACCCGGCGCAGCATCCGCCGATGCGTCGGGAACTCCGCGGCGGCAACGGCGCGTCCGTGCTCGTCCACCAAGGCCAGCGCGTCAGGCCCGTCTGGGCCCGGCACGCCCCGCCGCTCCAAGTAACGCTCGATCAAAGGCGAGCCCGTGTCGCCTGGTAGCGACCGCAACTCGGCAATAGTGAGCGCCATCAACGTTTCCGGCGCATGTCCCGCCGCGAGCAGGTGGTCCAGCAGAGCCATCTGCCGGCGCAGAAACGCCTTTACCTCGAATACCCGACGCAGCGCGTCCAGGTCGCCATCCGCCTCCGCCGCGAACGCTTCCTGGAACGACTGCCCGCGTTGCATCGCCGTGTTGATCGTCTCGGCGTACATATGCTCGCCCAGTTCGACACCCACGCCGCGGACCCAGGGCAGCCGGCCGACCTCGGTGCGCATGTCGTCCGCCATCAGGAAGGCGAAGTTGGCGGCGCACCAATAGGTCGGCAGGCGGAAGCCGATCTCGACCCGGCCGTCATCCGTCACCGACACGCCGGTGACGAACCCGAGGCTGGTGACGGATTCGTCCAGCTCCGGGTCGTTCACGCGGTCGAGGCGGGCCAGCACTTCACCGACCCGGACGCTCTCGGCGGCCCGCCCATTGTGAGTGTCGTTCACTCCGCCGCCACAAGCTCGCCGGCGCGCAGCTTGGCCTTCTGTGCCTCGATGTCGATGCCGTAGATGCGTGCGGCATTCAGCCCCAGGATCTTCTTCTTCGCCTGCAAGGTCAGGCTGACCCCAGTCTCCTTTGCCACGTCCTCCGGCAGCTCGAAGTCCATGAACTTCTCGACCAGCCAGCGCGGCGTCCAGATGGCGTAGTCGCTGCC
Organism: Acetobacteraceae bacterium; assembly: GCA_965277495.1. GTDB lineage: Bacteria > Pseudomonadota > Alphaproteobacteria > Acetobacterales > Acetobacteraceae > CAHJXG01. The sequence continues at coordinate 1,913,104 of OZ255824.1, forward strand.
ATACAGGATCTTGTCCTCGCCCACCCAGAACAGCAGTTCCGCGATGATATGGGCAAAATACGCCGGCCGGCTGTGGATGAACGGCAGCGCCACCGCGAGGCCGGCATACACGTTGGTCTCCTGCGTCGCGATCCAGCAGAAATCGTCCAGCCGCGGCAGGCCGCAATGCTCGACGATGAAGTTGAGGTTCTGGAAGCTGGTGGCCGCGTCGTCCACGTCCGCCACGTCGAAGGCGTCGCGGTTCAACGGCAGGATGGTCGGCCCCTTGTGCACGTGGATGTTCTTGATCCCGAGCTTCTCGGCCGCCTCCAAATAGCGGTAGGTCATCTTGTCGCTGAGCTTGTAGCCCTTCGACTCGCCGCGCCACTCGGCCGTGTAGAGCTTGACGCCCTTCAGCTTGTATTTCTCGGCCTGCGCGTGCAGGTCCTCCAGCCCCTTCTCGCCGTCGCGCGGGTCGAATGCGCCGTTCAGGATAAAGCGGTCCGGATACTTCTTCTTCATCGCCGAGCTGCGCTCGGTCGTGTTGAAGCCGTTGTTGTAGAAGTCCGTCAGGAACGTCGGCTGCATGATGGCCATGTCGTCGGGGCCGTCCACGAACAGGTCCCGGTGCATCGTCTCCGCGTCGTATTTCTCGAACTTCTCCTTGGGCCAGAGCTGGTCCTTGGGGCTCAGGTTCGAGTGGTAGGCATAGAAGCAGTCGATGAACTGCGTGCCGTGCACGTTCTTTTGGTTGGCCTTGCTGGCATCCCAAAAGTGAACGTGGCCGTCGATGATGAAAATCTCTTCGCCGTCTTTGGTCCGATACATTTAGTGCGCCCTCCTATTCGATATACTGCTTCATTTCGTCCATGTTGCCGAACAGCACGACGGTGTTGTCGTCCACCATCACCATCCGGCCGTAATGGGTGGAGGTCGAGATCTCGAACAAATGCGGCGTCATCTCGCGTCCGAGATACTCGCTGAGCTCGTCCATCTTGAACTCGATCTTGCCCTCGCCGTCGATGCGGATCATCGCCGGCATGTAGGTCACGCGGATGCCGGGCTTCTCGGCCATGACTTCGGCTATCGCCCGCGCCTCGACGCTGTCGTTCATCGTCACCCCGCACTGGTGCGAGATGGTCTGGTCGCGGTGCATGTTCTGCATCGACTCAAAAATATTGTCGGTATGCGACGACATGTGGCTTCTCCTTAACCGCCGATGAGGGGACGCACGTCGAGGCCGATCTCCGAGCCGATCGCCCGCAGCCGGTCATGCGAGCTCTCGACCACATCGGGGAACTGGGTGATCTTCACCCGCGGCTGCGACCAGATCGGCTGCAATAGGTTCGCGGCATTCACTGCTTCGGCGCCATGCTTCTCGATCCAGCCGTTGAACAGCGTCCGGTTAGCCTGGCCGTGCGCCTCGTCCAGCACCAGGATGCGGAACAGCTCGATGGCATTGGCGAGGTTGCGCTCGTAGTCGCCCTCGGCCGCCGCGACCACCGACGGGGTCATGAAATCGTTCTGCGACGCCGCGACCCGCATCACGAAGCCGCTGCGGAACAATTCGGCCACCAGCGGCTCGAACACGACGTTGATGGCGAAGTACTGCTCGAGGTAGTCCGTGCAGCCGCCGATGGTCTCGACCGCCCGGCGCACGCCCTGCCACACCGGGTCCTCCATCCAGTGCGCCTTGCCGGCGTCCTGGTCGAAGCCTTCGAGGTCCATGCCGATCTCACCCAAATACAGCGTGAGGTCCTGGGCGAAACGCAGCTTGTAGGACGAGTTGGTCAGCACGGCGTTGTTGATCATCTGCGTGTAGCCGTAGCGCTGCGCCTGCATCGTCGCCATGCCGAGGCCGAACTCCGCGTGCTTGTAGGCGCCCAGATGATCCTGCAGGATCTTGATCCAGCCCTTGTCGAACCGCTTCACCGCGCCCGAGCGACGTCCGTTCTCGACCACGTTGGCAATCATGCCGACGATGGTCGACTGGCGCTGATAGTGCGTGCGCTCCCATTCCTGGTCGACGGCGCGGAATACGTGCCAATCCGAGCTCTTGGCCGCGGTCCAGCTCTCGCTATATGTGGGGGTGCCGTCCGCGAACGAGATGATCCAGTCCTGCAGCAGATGCCGCTTCGGGTCCGGCTGCACGTCGACCGTCATGTCCTCGTAGTGCGTGGCCTTGCGGCCCTTCGGCGTGAAGTAGTTGTATTTCCGGCTGTCCGAACCCGCGAATTTCGCGGCGCCAGCAGCGGCTGACTTCCGCGGTGCAATTGGCTCCTGAGTAGCGCTCATCTTGGACTTTCCCTCTATTTATTAGCGTGTTGCCGGCGTGAACTTGTCGAAGTAGATCCGCTCGGGCTCCACCCCAGCCATCTGCAGGATCGGCAGCACGGCGTCGATCATCGGCGGCGGGCCGCAGGAGAAGGCGTCCATGTCGCCCGCCAGCTTCTCCGTCCGCAGCGTGCGGGCCACGACCTCATGGATGAAGCCGGTCTCGCCCTCCCAGCCGTCGTCCTCGCCGGCGTCCGACAAGGCCGGGATGAACCGGAAGTCCGGCAATGCGGCAGCGTGCGCGGCGAATTCCGCCATTAGGAACAGGTCGGCCCGGGTGCGCGCCCCGTAAAAAAAGCGGATCGGACGCTGCTCGCCGCTGGCGATATGGTCGCTCAGGATAGACCACAGCGGTGACATGCCGGAGCCGCCGCCGATCAGGATCAGCGGCCCGGTGCGCCCCTCACGGCGGAAACAGGTGCCGTACGGCCCCTTGGCGACGATGGGATCGCCGGGCTGCAGCACGCCGGACAGCAGCGCGGAAAAGGCGCCGTCCGGATATTGCTTGATGATGAAGTCGAGCGTCGTGCCGCCGTTGGGCGGGCTGGCCATCGAATAGGCGCGCGTCACGCCATGGCTCGGCACCTCCAGGTCGACATATTGCCCGGCCCAGAAACGGATCGGCGATTCGAGCTCGATGGTCAGCTTGCAGATGTCGCGCGTCAGCGGCGCGATCGCCGTGACCTTGCCGGGGAAGGACTTCACCGCGATGGACCGGCTCAGCAGGTCCTCGTCGTAGTTCAGCAGTTCGATGGTCAAGTCGCTGAACGCCAGCGTGCGGCAGAGCAGGATGTGGTCGGTGTCGCGCTCCGACTCCATCAACGCGAAGGTCGAGTATTTCATCAGCTCGATATCGCCGTCGATCAGCAACGATTTGCAGCTCGCGCACTGGCCCTCTTTGCAGCCGTGCATGACCGAGATGCCCTGGCGGAACGCCGCATCCAGCACAGTTTCGCCCTCGTTCACGTCCATTTCGATTCCGACCGGCTCGAAACGGACAGTATGGACGGCTGCATCGGCCATCATTTTTCTCCCTGTTGCCAGTCCAGGGGACCGGCCTACCATTGGTCCCGGGGACCGGCTTGCTGCCGGCCCCCGTTCGTCAGGCGGCTTTTAGTTAATCGGGTTCACCTTGAACCCGGCCCGATACTCGGCGATGTGCTTCTCAAGCTCCACGTCCGACATGGCGCGGATGGCCTGCAACGGGCTGGCCAGCTTGTGTCCGCGCACGTCGTCCAGCTTCCACATCTTGCTGTCGTCGAAGTGCAGATGCGGCTGCGGCGTCAGCGTCTTGCCGTCGCTGCGGACGAAGCCGAGGTCGGTGATCGCGTCCGCCAGGTCCCATCCGGCGTAGCAGTCCTCCCACTCGCGGCGTCCACTGAACCGGCCCATCGCCGGGGTCGCGCGGCCCTCATACTCGGCCGAGAACGCCACCTTGTGGGTCCAGCGGCACACTTCCGAGCAGTAGGTGTAACGCTTGCCGTCGACGGTATCGACGCAGAAGTCCTCGCGGATCAGCGCCGGCACCATGCAGGACCAGCAGCGGTGCGGATAGACGTAGCCGACGTCCTGGTTGAACAGGATGTTGGTCTCGCCCGGCACGCTCAGCTTCGCATACCACTTCCAGTAATCGCCGAACTCGGCATACCAGCCGGGGTACTTATGCTCGAACCACTCGAAGTCCTTGTCGGTCTGCGCCTCTTGCCGCCAGAACGCCACCGGCCAGCCTACGGAGAAGAACTGTGCGGTCTTGTGCACGTAGTTCTTCTTGACCATCCGATCCCACGCCGCATTGACGTCGTCGTGGTGGATCTTGATGCCATACTTCTCCAGTGGCAGCATGTAGGTCCGGTAGTAGTCCTCGTAGATCCACCGGTGCCACAGCTCGGCATACGACTCCTTGTTCTTGTCGCGGTTGGTCGTGCCGTATTCGACGATGGTGCCCACAGCCGCGTCGACGATGGCGTGGTTCTGCCAGAAGGCATAGCGCAGGTCGCGCTCCAGCAGTTGGTGGTTGTCGGGGTCGTTGATGATCGACATCAGCATCGAGTGCCCGTTGCCGATGTGCCGGCTCTCGTCGGACTGCACCGAGAGGAACACGGTCGGCAGGGCGTAGTCGCCGTTGCGGGCGGCCTCGGACGGCATGGCCACGAACAGGGTGTTGGTGAACGCCGTCTCGGCCACGACCGTCAAATAGACGTTGGCGGCGGTGATGGCGTCGCCGGTGACGAAGCCCTCGGCAAACTGGCGGCCGATCGTGGTGGCGTAGCACTTGCCGAACGCAGCCTCGGTGATGTCGAATCCGGCCGGGTCGATGTAGTTCTCCATATACCATTTCTTCAGGTTCATCTGGATGGTCGAATGGCGGAACTCGTCCACCATCTGCATCGTGAACCCGGTCCGCAGCTCCTCGCCCGGCGCCAGCCGCCCGACCATCGCCATCGAGCGCGAGGCCGAAATCTCCGGGAACGGGATGATCGCCAGGAACAGCTTCATCCACTCGACCCAGCGCGGCTCCACGTCGCGGAACATGTCGCCACGCAGCGCCGCGTCGAGCGCGCCGTAAACCCGGTTGTCCTTCTCTTCCTGCATCGGGAAGTATGACCGCAGCACCTGCTTCATCGGGTCGCGCGCGGTCTTGGTGATCTTGTAGTCGGTGGGGAAGGTCATCGCTTCCTGGACGTAGCTCGGCGTCCAGCCGAGGTCGGCGACACGGCGCGCCGCCTCACCGATGCTCATTCCTTTCTGAGCGGTGATTTTGCTGAGACTTAGGCTGTCAGGCATTGTGGGTTCTCCCTTGGCTTTGAGTAACGCCAGTAATTTTGGCGCTGGGCACGGGACCAGCGCCTATAGTGTCACGCATGCAAGCGCCCGCTCCCTTGCCATAGGCAATTCCCGTACCAGGTCGCAGGTCCGGCTATATTTGAGCAGTTCTTGGCGTCCACGGCATTGGATGAGCGAATATTGCAATGCAGCACGTCCCGGCCTGGGACATATTGCGTCGCAGCATGTCCCAGAATGACGCGCCGGAATGGGACAGCGTGAGACATCAGTGTGCCGCGTCCGCATCGACGCGTGGGCCGAGCTTTTTACCCTCGGCGACGAACCGCGCCGCCAGCACCAGCGTCCCCATGGCGAAATCCTTGCCATGCGCCGCGATCATCCCGTCCACGAGCTTGCCCAGCATCTCGAAATATTGGTCCTTGGAGAGGGCTTCGTCGCTCATCACGCCATCTTTCGATCAGAAGGTTGCGGAAAGCGGAACAGCCCGGACGGGAGCGCCACGACGCCCGCCTCGCCGCCCTCGGTCCCGACCGCCAGGCGTCCGCCGTCCGGCGACCACGCCAGCGCCGTGACCGAGCCGCCGGACGAGCCCTTGGCGAACAGGATGTCGTCGTGCCCGGGCTGGCAGAGCAGCACCGCGCCGTTGTGGTAGCCGGCGGCGATCAACGGCTTTGACGGGTGGCATGCCACCATGCACACCGGCATGCGGCTGCTCGGCATGCCGCACTCCGTCGGTTGCCCGTCGACGCCGGGCGGATCGAACGGCCAGCACACGACCCGCGGCGCGCCGCTGCTGGCCAGGAAACGTCCGTCGGATGAGAAGGCCAGCGAACGCGGCTGGCCGGGATAGCCGCCCATCTCGATGTCGCCGCCGTCCGATAGCCGCCAGCCGTGCAGCGCGTTCTCCTGCAGGCCGCAGATCACGAAAGCGCCGTCCGGGCTCCAGGCGACGGACCGTGGGCAGCCCTGGGTCGCCAGGACGCTGACTTCGCCGCCATCGGCCCGCCACAGCGTGACGCCGTGGTAGTGGGCGATGGCGAGCCGCGTGCCGGCCGGGTCGAAGGCGAGCGCCGTGACCGAACCCGGCGCAACCAGCTCCGCCGTGCCAGGGCCAGACAAGTGGACATTGCGTCCGACCGCCCAGGCGCGCCACCCGGCCGCCGAGACCGCGACCAAGTCGACCCATTGGCCGGGATAGCTGCCGATGCTGCGCACCTCGCCGTCGGCGCCGGTATGCGCCAGCAGGCCGTCATCGCCGCCGCTCAGGAAGCCGCCATCCGGGTCCGCCGCCACGGACAGGCAAGCGCCGTCGTGCACGCGTTGGCGTCCGGCCGGCGGGCGTTGCGCAGTGCCGGGCACCAGTTCCATGCCGCCGCCCTCGCGTGGGCCAAGCCTGGGTCCGCCGTCCCACTCGGCCCGCGCCGTTGCCAGCGAGCCGTCGCCCAGCGCGAACCCCGCCACCACGCCATCCCAGGCGACGCCGGTGATGGGCGCATCGAGCGACCATGACGCGCCCAGCAGGTCTAGCAGCGGCGGTGTCGGGGTGGTGGGCGGCTTCATGCGTCGGCCTGGCAGTGGCGCAGGCCCTGCAGCAGCTCGCCACGGTCGAGGTTGCGCCCGATGAACACCAGGCGGCTCTCGCGCGCCTCATTCGCCTGCCACGGCTGCGCCATGTCGGTGTCCATCATCATGTGCACCCCCTGGAACACCAGGCGGCGGTCGGACCCGGCGAGGTCCACGATCCCCTTGGCGCGCAGCAGGTCGGCCCCGCGCTCGATGACCAGTTGCTGCAACCAGGCCAGCAAGCGGCTGCGCTCGAACGGACGGTCCAGCCGCAGCGAGACACTGTCGATCGCCCGATCATGGCGATCATGGTCGTGGGAGTGATGGTGGGCGTGGCCATCGCCGGTGATTTGCAGCCGGGCCAGGTCGAAAGCGCCGCGGTCCATGATCTGGTCCAGCGGCACGTTGCAGCGCACGCTGCGCAACAGCCGCGCCCCGGGATTGGCGCGGTCGATCGCCGCCTCCGCCTCCGCAAGCCCGGCCGCGTCGACCAGGTCGGCCTTGTTCAGCAGGATCGTGTCGGCGAGCGCCACCTGCTCGGCCGCCTCCCGGCTGCTGGCGAGGCTCGACGTCAAATGCCGCGCGTCGGCCACGCAGACGATGCTGTCGAGCCGGGCGCGCTGCCGCACCAAGTCGTCGGCGAAAAAGGTCTGCGCCACCGGCGCCGGGTCGGCGAGGCCGGAGCACTCGACCAGGAAGCCGTCGAACCGGTCCCGCCGCTTGACCAGGCCGCCGATCACCCGCAGCAGGTCGCCGCGCACCTTGCAGCAGGCGCAGCCGTTGTTGAGCTCGAACAGCTCCTCGTCCGCGCCGACGACCAGGCCGCCGTCGATGCCGCGCTCGCCGAACTCGTTGACGATGACGGCGTAGCGCTTGCCGTGCCGCTCCGCCAGGATGCGGTTGAGCAGCGTCGTTTTGCCCGCACCGAGAAAACCGGTCAGCACCGTGACCGGGACACGCCCGTCGGCCGTTGTTGGTTCGCTCCCCGCTTGACTCATGGCACCAGCACCGCGCGGCCGCGGATCTTGCCGTGGTGCAGGTCCTTCAGCGCCTCGTTGGCCTGCACGAGCCGGTATTCGCGCGTCGCCAGGTTCACCCGGCCGCGGTCCGCCAGCGCCATCAGTTCCACCAGTTCGGGATAGGTGCCGACCAGGTTGCCGACGATGGTCTTCTCAGCGGTGATCATGTCGAGCGTCGGCAGCTCGATCTTGCCGCCGTAGCCGACGATGTAATACGTCCCGCCGTTGCGCGTCATCGCCAGGCCACGCGCCACCGCGTCGCCCTCGCCGACGAAGTCGATCACCGCCTCCGCGCCGTGGCCGCCGGTCAATGCGGCGACGGCCTCGACTTCGTTGCCATCGGACTTCACCGTGTGATGCGCGCCGCACTCCTTGGCGAGTTGCAGTGCCATATCTGACCGGTCGATCGCGATGATCTCGGCGGCGCACAGGGCGGCCAGCACTTGGATGCCGATATGGCCCAGCCCGCCGGCGCCGATCACCACGCAATACTGGCCCGGCAGCAAATGGCGGGACGCCTTCTTCGCCGCGCGATACGCCGTCAGCCCGGCGTCGGTGTAGGGCGCGACATCCTTCGGCGCGAGCGACTTCGGCAGCTTAATCAGCGCGCGCTCCCCGGTCAGCAAGTACTCGGCATAGCCGCCGTTGGCGTTGATGCCGGGGAACTTGCTTTCGGTTGCGTGCATGTCGTCGCCGCGGCGGCAGGCCAGGCAGTGGCCGCTGGTGACGAGCGGGTGGCATATGACGGCATCGCCGACCTTCACGCCCTCAACGCCGGGTCCGATCTCCTCGACCCAGCCGGCGTTCTCGTGGCCCATGATGTAGGGCAGCGCCACGTCGACCTTGCTGCGCCAGATGCCCTCGACGATGTGCAGGTCGGTGCGGCACACCCCTGCGCCGCCGATGCGCACGACCACGTCGGTCGGCGCGGCGATGCGCGGATCCGCCACGTCCTTGTAGTGGACGAACTGGTCGGCGGTGAGCGCCTCGTCATAGGCCTCGAGCACTGCTGCTTTCATGCGTCCCGTTCCCTGGCATCGTGCCGCTTTATTATCCGGCGGCTATGGCAAGGTTACCGCAAGGCGCGTGCCAAAGACGCAGAACCGCCGCACGGCTTGGATTTTCGGCGCATCGGTTGGCGGCGCCTGTTGCGCCTTGGAGCAGCGGCGGAACGGCACACTGTTCCATTTCGGCACAGTCGGCGTTTCAATTTCAGTGCTTGGGTTATGGCGCCGTTTTGCCCTAGGCTGCGAAGTCCGGACGCTCAGGTGTCCGCATGAACGAGGCCGTCGAACGTGCGGTCCACGGAGGATGCTGCATGCTGGCTTCGGCTATGGACCGGCTAACCCGCGCACGTAGCGTCATGGAGCGCGGCGACGCACCCGCGACTGACCTGGTGGCAGTGGAGATTTCTGCAAGCTGGACGCGCTGCCTGGAACTGGGCCTGGACCCGCAGTGCCCGCCGCCACTGGAGGCGATCAACGAGGCGCAGCTCAAGGCCGCGCGCGACCGCATGGACTTGGCACGGGCGCTGGCGCTGGCGGAGATGCAGACGCTGTATCACCAGATCGCCGGCAGCAACTTCCTGATCGCCTTCGCCAGCCCGGACGGCACCCTGCTGGACACCATCGCCGACCCCAGTTTCCGCAATGCCGCCCGCAATGCCAGCATCCGGCCCGGCACGCTGTGGGCGGAGCGTTTGCGCGGCACCAATGCGCTCGGCACCGTCGCGCGGACCGGGCAGAAGCTGACGGTGCATGGGGGCGAGCATTTCTTTGCGCATTACGGGTCGCTGACCTGCACCGCGGCGCCCGTGCTCGGGCCCGACGGGACGCTCGCGGGCGTGCTGGACGCCTCCTCGCATTGCGGGTCGCGGCAGCAGCACACCCAGGCGCTGGTCGGCATGGCGGCGACGCAGATCGAGAACGGGCTGTTCCGCCAGCATCACCGCGGCAACCTGGTGATGGCGTTCCATAGCCGCAGCGAATACCTGCATACCCTCAGCGCCGGGCTGCTGGCGCTCGACCCGGCGGGCACGGTGCTGGGGGTGAACGCGCAGGCGCGTTTCCTGCTGCAGGGCCTGCCCGCCACGCCGCTCCGGCACTTCGAAGACCTGTTCCGCACCCGGTTCGCGGCGCTGATGGAGGGCGCGCGCAATGGCTTCCAGCGGTTGGAGGACCGCGTCGGCAGCGTGTTCGTGGCGGATGTCGAGAACCTGGGGCCGTTATCGGTCCGGCTGGCGCCGGCGCGCCGCACCGCTGTGGAACCGCCCGCGCCCGTCGTTCCCAGCTTCGTTGCCCCCAGCTTCGTCGCCGACGACCCCGCCGTCCGCGCCGCATTGCGCCAGGCGGAGGCGGGGGCGTTGCGGCGGCTGCCGATCTTGATCCGCGGCGAGACCGGGACCGGCAAGGAACAGGTCGCGCGCCACGTCCACCGCGTGAGCCGTCGCCGAGGCGCATTCGTGCCGGTGAACTGCGCGGCGCTGACGGGCAGCCTGATCGAGGCGGAGCTGTTCGGCCATGCCGACGGCGCCTTCACCGGCGCACGGCGCGGCGGGGCACCCGGCCTGGTATGCGAGGCCGACGGCGGCACCTTGTTCCTGGACGAGATCGGCGACATGCCGATGGGGCTGCAGGCCGTGCTGCTCCGCCTGTTGGATGATTGGTCGGTGCGTCCGGTCGGGGGTGGCCGGTCGCGCCAGGTGGACGTGCTGCTGGTTGCGGCAACCAATGCCGGGATCGAGGAGGCCGTCGAGGCCGGGCGCTTCCGGGCCGACCTGTACTATCGGCTGAACACGGTGCCGGTGCTGCTCCCGGCCCTGCGCGACCGCAGCGACCTGGGGGCAATCGCCCGGCATGTGCTGGCGGACGTTGCGCCGGGCAGCACGATCGACGCGGACGCGCTGGACCACCTGGCGGGCTGGCGCTGGCCCGGCAACATCCGGGAACTGCGCAATGTATTGACCCGGCTGACGATGAATCAGTCGGGTCCGTCAATCAACCTGGCGGCGGCGGCCGCTGCGGTCCGCCATGCGCCGCCGAATGAGAGCGAGGGACGGGGCAGCGGTTTGGGCAACCGTCCGGGCAGCCTGCGCGAGAGCGTCCGGGGCCGCATCCTTGCAGCCCATCGCGACACCGGCGGCAACCTGAGCGAGACCGCCCGGCGCCTGGGCGTGTCGCGCAACACCGTCTATAGAGCGATTGCGGCGCGCTGAGCGTCGTGTGGGGGCCGCGCGATAGGGCAACCGTCCGGGCCTGGTCTTGCAAGCGGCGTCGCAGCTCATTAGCTGCATCCGTCCGGATGGTTTCGGGACGGGATTAGCAGCGCAGCGTCAGGCGCGTCGCACGCCAGCCCGGCAGCCGATGCCGCACTGGATGACCGAATTCACGAACACCGCAAAGACGGCAATTTTCGGTTGCGGACACGTGCGCCTCGGCGCATCCCGAAGCATAGAAAGACATGACGATGAAGCGCATCCTGCCCGATGGCTTGCTCACCGAGGCCACTGCGGCGCTGCAGCGCTTGGTTGCCAATGGAACGGCCCGGGCCAAGTCCGAATTGCAGTCCGGCCGGGTCCAAGGCGCGGTGAAGTCGTCGCTATCCGATGCGTTGCGCGGCCTGCTCGATCAGATTGGCCAAGATGGGCCGCAGGCCACGGCGCCTGCGGCTGAGGGCGCTAAACTCCTGGCGCGGACCTTCGGCAACCAGGCCGGCAACCGGCCCTATAAGCTTTACGTGCCCAGCGGCTATCGCGGGGAGCCGGTTCCGTTGATCGTCATGCTGCATGGCTGCACCCAGTCGCCGGACGATTTCGCCGCCGGCACGCAGATGAACGCGGCGGCGGAGCGGGCAACCTGCCTCGTCGCCTATCCCGGCCAAACCCGGTCCGCCAATGCGCAGAAGTGCTGGAACTGGTTCAACGAGGGCGACCAGCAGCGCGGCGCCGGCGAGCCGTCGATCATCGCGGGGATCACGCGTGAGGTGATGCGCGACTACGCGGTTGACCCGCGGCGGGTTTATGTCGCCGGGATGTCGGCCGGGGGCGCGGCGGCGGCGGTGCTGGGCGAGGCGTATCCCGATCTCTATGCCGCAATCGGGGTGCATTCGGGCCTTGCCTGCGGGGCGGCGCGCGATATCCCGTCGGCACTCGCCGCGATGCAGCGGGGCAGCGACGGCGCGGCGTCCCGGGCGCGGCGGCGCGCCATCCCGGCCATCGTGTTCCACGGCGACCGGGACATGACGGTCAACCCGCGCAATGGCGACGCGGTCGCAGCGCAGATGACGCAAGCCAGGGCGCCCCGGGTGCGGACGGAACGGGGCCAGGCCGCCGGCGGCCACGCCTATACCCGCACGCTGCACGATGGCGCGGATGGGCGGACGATGGTCGAGCAATGGACGGTGCACGGCGCGGCGCACGCCTGGTTCGGCGGCAACCCGTCCGGCAGCTACACCGATCCACGCGGCCCCGACGCGACCCGTGAAATGCTGCGGTTCTTCCTTGAGCATCCAGCGCCGGCAAGCTGACCGGGGCAGTGGCGCCCTATCAACGGCCCGGCGCTGCCCCCGGCAGCGTCAACAACGGCACCGTCCCGCCGCCCAGCATGGTGGCCGGCAGCTTGCCATCCCAACGGCGGGTCGTCTCGTAATCCACCACGCGCGGGTTGGCCGCAACCGCTGCGCCGACCTGCTGCACGGCAGAGGCCTGGGCTTGCCCGAGCAGGGTCGTCGCCTGCGCCTCGCCCTCGGCCCGCAGCACCGACGCCTCCTTTTCCGCACGGGCCCGGACCACGGCGGCGCGAGCCTCGCCCTCGGACCGGGTGGTGACGGCAATGGCCTGCGCCTCGGCCTGCACCTTGGCCTGCTCGCCCTCGTAGCGGATTCTCGCCACAGTGTTCTCCGCCTGCAGCGCCTCGTTTTTCGCCCGCACCGCCGCCTCCACGGATTGGCTGAAGGCCGCGCTGTATTCGATCCGGCTCAACTGCAGGTCCACCACCTCGATGCCGAAGTTCTGCTCCACCGCCTCTTGGATCGACCGGCGGATCTCGTTGGCGATGCTCTCGCGCTCGGCCGAGATGCTGATGGTGTTGCGCCGGGCGAACACACGCAGCGCGCGATCCGCGATGATGGGCCGCAAGTTGCCGTCGATATCGACGTCGCCTGATCGGCCCACGCCATAAAGCAGCCGGAACACGGCGGCGGGCGGCACCCGGTAGCTGAGGCCGATGCCGATGCGGACGGACTGGTTGTCGATGGTATAGACGCCGAGGTCGCCGGCCTGGAATGTCGTGAGGCTGACCTGCAGGTGGTCGACCGTCTCGATGAACGGCAGCTTGAAATGCAGCCCGGGCCCGATCGGCACGGCGCTCGTCACCACGCCGAACCGGCGCACCCCGGCCATCTCGGTCGGCTGCACAGTGAAAAAACTGCCGCTGGCGGCGAGCAGCGCCACGATCGCGACGGCGGCGGGGGGCACCCAGCGGCCGACACGCCTTTGCAGCCGCGGAGCCGAACCCAGGGTGGCCAAGTCGCTCATGTTCAAACCTCCAGACGCCTATATAGGCCGATCCAGAGATGGAACGAGTGGCGCTATGCCGGGCGCGGCGCCCCCGCCCCGGTCGAGCGCAGTGCCAGGTTGGCGACGGCGGCGACCAGCACGTTGGCCAATACCGCGAGCAGCCCGACATAGACGGTGTAGTTGGCGCCGCCGATCACGACCGTATGCAGCGGCTTCAACCCATCCATGTAGGCGATGTAGCTGCCGCCAAAGAAGCCGACCGCCCAGCCTAGCAACAGCGCCGGGGCGCGGAACCAGTTGAAGAATAGCCCGAAAACAACGGCCGGGAAGGTTTGCAGGATCCATAGGCCGCCGAGCAACTGCAGGTCGAGCGCGTATTGCACGGGGGCGAACAGGATGAACAACAGCGCGCCGCCCTTGACGGCCAGGCTGGTGATCTTCGCGACCTGCGCCTCGCCGGCATTGGTGACGGACGGGTTGACGTAGGCCTTCCAGACGTTGCGGGTGAACAGGTTGGCCGCGCCGATCGACATGACGGCGGCCGGCACCAGCGCGCCGATGGCGATGGCGGCGAAGGCGAACCCGGCGAACCAGCTCGGGAACAGCGTGCGGAACAGCACCGGGACCGTGTCGTTCGGCGTCCCCGGCTTGATCCCGGCCGCGTGCGCCATGTAGCCGAGCAGCGCGATCAGGCCGAGCAGCAGGGTGTAGGCCGGCAGCAGGATCGCGTTCTTGCGTATGGTGTTGGCCGACCGCGAGGCGAAGATGCCGGTCAACGTGTGCGGATACATGAACGCCGCCAGCGCCGAGCCGAGCGCCAGCGTGGCATAGGGCCAGTATTGCGACGCCTGCAGCACCAAGCCCGATGGCGGCACGGGTGGTTTCAGCGCGAAGTCCCTGCCGGCCGCCTCGAACACCGAGCTGTAGCCGCCGAGCTTGTAGGGGATGAAGGCCACCGCCGTGATCACCACGACGTAGATCATGATGTCCTTCACGAACGCGATCAGCGCCGGGGCGCGCAGCCCGGCGGAATAGGTATACAGCGCCAGGATGGCGAAGGCGGCAATCAGCGGCAGCTCGCCGGTCAGGCCCAGCGCCTTGATCACGACCTCCATGCCGACGAGCTGCAGCGCAATGTAGGGCATCGTCGCCAGCAGCCCCGTGGCGGCGACGGCGAGCTCGAGCCCGCGGGAGCCGTAGCGGCCATAGACGACATCGGCGGCGGTGACGTGGCCGTGCGCCTGCGCGAAGGTCCAAAGCCGCGGCATGATCGCGAAGACGATGGGATAGACGACGATGGTGTACGGCAACGCGAAGAAGCCCTGCGCGCCGATGGCGTAAACCTGGGCGGGCACGGCGATGACGGTGTAGGCGGTGTAGAAGTCGCCGCCCACCAGGAACCAGGTGATCCAGGTGCCGAAGTTGCGTCCGCCCAGGCCCCATTCGTCGAGATGGGCATGATCGGCGGTGCCCTTGCGCCAGCGCGAGGCGGCGAAGCCCATGACGGTGACGAGGGCGAAGAAGAAGATGCAGACCGAGAGGGCCGTCGGGTCGAAGTTGCCGTTGGTGATCATGGCCGGTCCCCGCGTCCGTCGCTGCGCCCGTGGCCGCCGCTGCGGTAAACGACCCAGGTCAGCAGCGCCGTGATCGGCACCCAGGCCAGTTGATACCAATAGAAGAACGGGAAGCCGAACAGCGCGGGCGACGCCGAGTTATAGAATGGCACCCACAGCAACCCGATGAAGGGAAGCAGCAGCAAGACCCACATCGACACGCCTCCCCCAAGCAGCCCGGCAGTTCAGGCCGCATTGCCTCCGTTATGTCCGGGCGCATTGCCAGTTGCAAGCTGGGGCGCCATCAAAGCCCGGCGTCCTCCGCGCCGGGGAGGCGTTCGTGCGCCGCATGCAGGGCCGCGACGATGGCCTGCAGCGCCGCGAGCTGCCGCTGCGCCAGGCCAAGCGCCGTTGCCTCAGGATGGTCGGCGTCGCTGATCTGCTCCTGCAGGTCCGATGCGTCCCGAGTGAACCCGTCCCATAGCTGTTCGATGCGGGCCTGGGCCGTGACGCCCGCCATGTCCGGCTCGGACGCCCAGCCGGCGATCATGCCGCCGATTTCGAGTGCGATGCGGGCGGGCGGCGCGCCGGCTGCGGCCAGCTTGCTCAGCCGCGCCTGCGCTTCGTCGAGCGGCGATGGGTCCGTCGGCTCGTCCATGGATGCGCGCTCCCCACGCCGCGTGCTGCAATCCAACGCCAGGTGAAAAGCTACGGCGGCGTTGGTTAGGCCGCCTTCGGTGCGAGGGCGTATTTGCGGCAATGCTCCAAGTACGCCGCCTCGTGCGCCGCCACGAGCTCGACGATGCTCGACCAAAGCCATGTCGGCGCATCGAGCGTCCGGCTCCGGTTGCGCTGCAGTTCCTTCCGCCATTGCCTGCGTCCGGCTGGCTGCATCTGCCGGGCATGGGCGTGGCCGACCACCGCCGCGAGGTAATGCGCCGCCTTCATCGCCTCCTCGCGGGTAAGATCCTCCAATTCGAGCTTGAGGTCTTGCGGCATCAGCTCACGGACGAACACGCTGCGGTCCAGCAGCCGCGCCGCGAGCATGCGGTCGCCCAAGAAGGGCGACAAATGGCGGGCGCCCTCCACGACGCGTTCGGCGTTGTCGCTGGGCATGACGGCCTCGGCTGTGCGCGGCGCCGCGGCGGCTACGGCTTCCTTCACGTCGATCAGGCAATGGCTCACGTCCTTGCGCGCCTTGTCGCGCACCGCGAGCAGCACGGCGAACCGCAGCCGCCCCAGCGAGCTGCAGCCCTTGCGCCAATACGCGGCGTCGAGGACCTCGACCGTCGCCCCGTCGTCCCGGATACGGAGCGAGGTCACTAGCCGCCGCATGTCCTCGTGTCCGAAGAGCTCGTGCAGTGCGTCGCGCTCCTTGTCCGCAAGCGGCCAAAAGCGTTTGCCGAACGGGATGACAGGGTCGGACCCTTCGATCCGCTCATCGGCAAGGTGCTTCCAGGACCGTTTCGCCGCCTGCCGCAGCACAAGCTTGACCGTCGTGGGCATGGGCACGTCAGGCTCGCCCTCGTCTTGCTCGAACGCCTGTTCATAGCCGTCGATCATGCATTCCAGCATATGGGCCGTGGTGACGCCGGGCAGGTCCGAGCTGCGGGCCGCCATGGCCAACGACAGGCCGAGCCGGACGAGATCATGCGCGGGATTGCCGATGACAGCCTGGTCCAGGTCGCGGATCTGGATTTCGACCAGGCCCTTGGTGCTGGCGACCGGCCCCAGGTTGCCGACGTGGCAATCGCCGCAGATCCAAACCGGCGGCCCCTCGGGCAGCGCCTTGCGGTCGGCGTCGTTGAGCCAGTCATAGAACCGGACCGTGCTGCCGCGGACGTAAGCATGGGCGGACTCAGCCATCTTGAGCTGGCGGAATTGGGTGAGAACGGATTGGCGCTGAGGGGGAAGCGGATAGTCCGGCGGACGCTTGCTCATGTCGTCTCAACTCGGCATGTCCAGGATTATTGCAATGGGCAACAAACTCCTTGTGCAGCAGGATATCCCTCGCTTTTTCCCATGCTGAATGCCTGAATAATCGGAGGCGTACGCTCAAGCCGGTCCGCTAACCTGGCTTTCCCATGATCTGCATGCGGCTGCGTTCCACCAGGCGGTAGCAACTGCAGGCTTTTGCCTCCAGGCCGGCGCGGTCCAGCAGGGTGATGCGGCCTCGGGACTGCCGGATCAGGCCCTGCGACTGCAGCGCGTTGGCCACGACGGACACCCCCGCCCGACGGACGCCCAGCATGTAGGACAGGAACTCCTGCGTCATCGGCAGGTCGTCGGTGTCGATGCGGTCCCGGCTCATGAGCAGCCAGCGGGCGAGCCGCTCCGGCAGGCCATGGCGGGCGTTGCAGGCGGCGATCTGCGAGTTCTGCACCAGCATGACCTGCACGTAACGCAAGCAGCGGTCGCGCAATGCCGGGGATTGATCGGCCAGGCTGCGGAAGGCCGCGGCCGGGATGCGGTTTGCGCGTCCAGGCACCTGCACGAAGGCGCGGTGTATGCTGATCGGCATGGGATTGAGCAGCGCCGCGAGGCCGACGAAACCCTCGCGTCCGGTCATGCCGACTTCGACCCGGCCGCCGTCGCCGGTGTTGGCCGTCAGGGAAACCAACCCGCTCTCGACGAAATAGATGTCATCGGCCGGCGCGTCGACCTCATGCAGGATCTGCGACAGCACGAGCGTCACCGGCACGAAATGCGGGCGCATGCGGCCGAGGTCATCCGCCGGCAAGGAACGCAGCAGCTCGTTGCGGAAGCCGCCAATTTCGAGGGCGGGCGCGGTTGGCATCGGTTGTTTCCAGGTGCGCTGGCGAAACGCGGGCGCTTTCGCAACTAGAAATATACGGTGCGATAAAGCAACGTTTACTGCCGGCGTTTCTGTACGTATTCGAACCCTTTGCCGATCACTATTCTCGTGTGGTGAGCGTTGCGACGAATTTTCGCACGCGGCCATAGCAAACGCATGCCGCAGCTTCGAGGCCGGGCCGGTCGCATATGAAGATCCGTCCGCGGCTGTGCTGGATCAGGCCCGCCGCCTGCAACTCGCCGATCGCGATGGTGACGCCGGGGCGGCGCACCGCCAGCATGATGGCCAGGAACTCCTGCGTCAGCGGCAATTCATCGCCGTCCACGCGGTCATGCGCCATCAGGAGCCAGCGCGCCAGGCGTTCCGGCACGGTATGGCGGCTGTTGCACGCGGCGGTCTGCGTGAGCTGCGCCATCGATGCTTCGAGGGCCTGCAGCGCCAGCCGCCTTAACACCGGCGCCTGTTCCAGGCTGGCGAGCAATGCCGCGACCGGGATGCGATAGGCCGCGCCGGGCATCTGCACCATGGCTTGGACGTAGGAGGTTGCGCCTGGGGCGATCAGGGCCAAGGCGCCGACCAGGCTTTCCCGTCCGATCAGGCCGACCTCGACCCGGCTGTCCACGCCATCCGCCGCCGCCACCAGCGAGACGAAGCCTTGCTCGACGAAGATCACGTGCTCGATCCGCTCCCCGGCCTGATACAGCGTCGCGCCGTTCAGCAGCCGGATGCGGGTCAGATGCGGGCGCAGCCGCCGCACCTCGTCGGCCGGCAGGGCGCAGAGGATTTCGTTGCAGAATATTGGCTTTGTCGTCGGAAGTGACGTTTCCATGGCGCTCCATTTGGGAAGAGCACACGCGCCCCTCGTTACCCAAGCCCCAGAGATTGTCGGGTAATGCGCATGTCATAGACCATATTCACCCGCGCGTAATCTGGTGATGCCGGCAAACCTGAAAAATGGAAACCGGGGACGTTCAGGACATTTCGAACAACATTGCGATCATTGTAGCAACAATCCTGTTTTCTGCCGATGCCGCACGCAATCCACGCAACCGATGCGCCCCGCCGTCTTGCAGGGCCGGCTACCTTCGTTTATTTGGCGATCCGCCTGGGAGCCAGGCCGTGGCGGCAACGATGCCGCCACGGCCTGAAGGACGGTGCAGGCCACCACGCAGGAACGCCATCACCTTTGCGTTTAATTGCGCCCCGCCCTCATTAGCGGAACGTAGTTTGTGCCCATGAATCCAGTCCATGAGATCAGCAACACCGCTTTTGACATAGGCGTTCAGCCAAAAGTGCAGCAGCTTGCCCAACACGGCCTCAAGGCGCCCACCCGCCCGTCAAGCGTGGCGGTGCCTCGGGTGGCCGCGGTCATCGTCACCCGGGACCGTCCGGCGCTGCTGCGGCAATGCCTAGATGCCGTGCTGGACCAGGCTCGCCCGCCGGAAGCCGTGATCGTCGTCGACAACGCAAGCCAGGACGCGACCCGCGAGGCGCTGCGGAACTATCCGGCGATCGACTGCATTCGGCTGCTGCGGAACGCTGGGGGCGCAGGGGGTTTCAGGGCCGGGATACAGCGCGCCCTGGACAGCGGCGCCGAGTGGCTCTGGCTCATGGACGACGACGGACGGCCCGATGGCCCGCTTTGCCTGGGCGCTCTCCTTGCGACGGCGGCCGCACAACGCGCCGAACTGGTCGGGCCGCTCATTGTGGACGTCGATGCCCGGCAGCGGCTGTCATTTCCCATACGCGTCGGCGGCCAAACGGTGTTCGAGGTCGAGGCGCTGGTGCGGCATGGCCCGGTGCCCGGCTTCGCCCATTTGTTCAACGGCGCGCTGATCCGCGCCGACCTGTTTCGCCGCATCGGCCTGCCGGACGCGCGGTTTTTCATCCGTGGCGACGAGGTGGAGTTCCTGTTCCGCGCCCGCCGGGACGGAGCGCGCATCGTGTTGGACACGGCGGCGCAATTCCTGCACCCAGGATCGCAGCCGGAAATCCATCCGATCCTCGGCGGACGCTTCTACGCCGTGGTGCCGAATGAGGCCGTGAAGCAGTTCTATCAGTTCCGCAACCGCGGCTACATCTTCCGCCGCTATGGCATGTGGGGCTGGCTGGCGGCGGACCTGGTGCGCTACGGCTGCTATTTCCTCATCAGCCGGCGTGCGGACGTGGCCGGGCTGGCTCGCTGGGCCGCCGCGACCGCATGCGGCATACGCGGACGGTTCATGCGCGACTGAGCCGGCGCCAAGCGTTGGCCCACATAGGATAGGCTGGGCCAGGAATGAGGAACGGCGATGCGCGTGCTGCTGATCGAGGATGACCGGGCGACCGCGGACTATCTTGCCAAGGGCCTGCGGGAGATCGGGCACGTGGTCGAGGCGGCGCATACCGGACGCGACGGGCTGTTCCTGGCGTTGAACGAGGCATTCGACGCCATCATTACCGACCGCATGCTGCCGGGTCCGGACGGGCTGAGCATCCTGCGGGCCTTGCGCGCGTCGGGCAACCGCACCCCGGTGCTGATCGTGACCGCCCTGGGCGAAGTCGACGCGCGGGTCGACGGGCTGGACGCCGGCGCCGACGATTATTTGGCCAAGCCGTTCGCGTTCAGCGAACTGCGGGCGCGCCTGGATGCGATGACCCGGCGCGCCGGCGCCACCAGCGAGGGCGAGGCCGCGATCCTGCGTGTGGGGGATCTCGAGATGAACCTGCTGCGGCGCACCGTGCGGCGCGGCGGCCAGCCGATCGAGCTGCTGCCGACCGAGTTCCGCCTGCTGGAGTTCATGATGCGCCGCCCCGGCCAGGTGCTGACGCGCACGATGCTGCTGGAGCGGGTGTGGGACTTCAACTTCGATCCCACGACCAACGTGGTCGACGTGCACGTGAGCCGGCTGCGGCGCAAGCTGGACACGGGCCGTGAGGCAAATGCGGGCAGCCCGCCGCTGATCCGCACCCTGCGCGGCGCGGGTTACATGCTGGGGCCGGGCTAGGCGCGCATGGGCGGCCTGCGCCACAGCTTTGCGGTCCGGGTGGCCGCGCTGTCGGCGGTGCTGGTGGTGCTGATCTGCGGCGCCGGCTTTGGCTGGGGCTACTTTCGGGTCGAGGGCGCACTAGGCGCGCAACTCGACGCGGCCATCGCGACCGACGCTGAGGGATACCTGGAGGATCTCGAAAACCTGGGGCCGCAAGGCCTCGCTGCAAGCGTCGCGGCGGCGTCGCGGCGGCGGGGGGCCTTGGTGCTGCTGCGCACCGCCGCTGGCGCCCGGATCGCCGGGGCGCTCGATGGCGCGCCGTCCGGCCTGCGCGGGTTTGCCACGCTGCGTGCGCCGGATGGACGTGACCTGCGGGTGCTCGGCGCGGCGCTGCCGGGCGGGCTTGAGCTGATGGTGGGCGCGGACCTGGCGCCGGTGCGGCGCGGGGCGGCGGCGCTGACTGGGGCATTGCCGGTCGCCGGGGCGGTGGCGGCATTGGCGGCGCTGCTGCTGGGTTTCGTCGTGGCGCGCCGGCTCGAGCGCCGATTGCGGCAGGTGTCCGAGGCCGGGCAGGCGGTGATCACCGGCGACCTGTCCCGCCGCCTGCCATTGAGCGGCGCGCGCGATGAGTTCGACCGGCTCGCCGGCACGATGAACGCGGTGCTGGCCCGGGTCGAAACCCTGGTCGAGGGCCTGCAGTCGACCACCGCCAGCATCGCGCACGACCTGCGCAGCCCGCTGTTCCGCCTGCGCCAGCAGCTCGAGGCCGCCGCCGCCCGCCCGCGCGAGCCGGAGGCCGACACCCGGACCCTGGACGCCAGCCTGGTGGAGCTGGACGGCGTGCTGGCGACCTTCTCGGCCCTGCTGCGCATCGCGCGGGTGGAGACGGGATTGACCGACGCGGGCTTCGCGTCCGTGGACCTGTCTGCGCTGGCGGGCGACGTCGCCGAGCTGTATTCGGCCGTCGCCGAGGACGCCGGTCAGCGCCTGGAAACGTCCATCGCGGCGGGGCAGACGGTGCGCGGCGACCCGGCGTTGCTGCGCCAGGCCGTCGCCAACCTGATCGAGAACGCGCTGGCACATGGCGGCCCCGGCGTCCGCGTCGAGGTTTGCGTGCGTGCCGATCCTGGCCCGGCACTTGCCATCCGCGACACCGGCCCAGGCATCCCCGCCGATGAGCATGATCGCGTGCTGGAGCGGTTCTACCGCCTGGACCGCAGCCGCAATACGCCGGGCAGCGGACTGGGCCTGGCGCTGGTTGCGGCGGTGGCGCGGCTGCATGGCGCGACGCTCAGGCTGGCGGACGGCGCGCCGGGGTTGTCGGTGACGCTGGCGTTCCCCGAAGTCTGACGAATTCGACATGTTCGCGCATGGCGAAGCTCCATGCGGGTGGCTGCATATGCGGGGTCAGGCGGAGGCGATCCGCCCCAAGAAGCACCCGAACATCAGGAGTTCAGCAATGCCCAAACTAAAATCTCCTCGCAACGCCGCCTTTGCCGCGGTGCTGCTGGCCGGCACCGCCCTGGGCGGCCTCGGCGCGTCGCTCCGTCCCGCCGCCGCCGAGGACGCGGCGGTCGCTGCTGCGCCGATCGTGGCGCCAGCCGGGCCGGCGATGCCAGGCTTCGGCGACCTCGTCCGCCGCGTGCGCCCGGCGGTCGTGACCATCACCAGCACCGAGCGCGTCCAGGCGGAACAGGCCAGCTCGCCATTCCCGCAGGGATCGGACCAGGATCAGACCTTCCGCCACTTCTTCGGCCACAATGGGTCCGGCAACGAGGGGCAGCCCGGCACCGAGGGGCGATCCGGCCATGAGGGGCAACTGGCGAAGGCGCTGGGCTCCGGCTTCATCATCGATGCCGACGGCCATGTGGTCACCAACAACCACGTCGTCGACGGCGCGACCAAGGTCGTCGTGACGCTGGATGACGGACGCGAGCTGAATGCAACCGTGGTGGGCCGCGACGCCCGCACCGACATCGCCGTGCTGAAAATCGACGCCGGCGCAAAACTGCCCTTCCTCGCGCTGGGCGACAGCGACAAGGCGCAGCCTGGCGATTGGGTGGTGGCGATGGGCAACCCGTTCGGGCTTGGCGGCACCGTGACGGCGGGCATCGTCTCGGCGCGCGGTCGCGACATCGGCGCCGGGCCGTATGACGATTTCCTGCAGGTCGACGCGCCGATTAACCGCGGCAACTCCGGCGGCCCGCTGTTCGGGACCGACGGGACCGTGATGGGCGTCAACACGGCGATCTTCAGCCCGTCGGGCGGCTCGGTCGGCATCGGCTTCGCCATACCGTCGAACCTGGTCAAACAGGTGGTCGCCGAGCTGGAGGACCACGGCCATCTGGACCGCGGCTACCTCGGCGTGATGACGCAGAAGCTCAATCCGGAGATGGCGTCGGCGCTCAAGCTGGCGCATCCGGCCGGCGCGCTGGTGTCGGAGGTCGAGGCGAATGGCCCGGCGGCGAAGGCCGGTTTGAAGCCGGGCGACGTGGTCACGGCGGTGAACGGCACGGCGGTGAACGATCCGCGCGCGCTGGCCCGCCAGGTGGCGGCGATCCATCCCGGCAACGTTGCGACCTTGGCGGTGCAGCGTGATGGGGCCGAGCAGACGGTCAAGGTGACGGCCTTGACCCTGCCGGAGAAGACGGCGGACGCCAGCGCGCCCAACGAGGCGTCCAATGGGGCCAAGCTCGGCCTCGCCTTGGCGCCGATCAACCCGGCGGCGCGGGAGAGCCTGGGCCTGGGCGAAGACGTGAAGGGCGCGGTGATCGCCGGCGTGCGTCCCAACAGCCCGGCGAGCGAGGCGGGCCTGAAGGCGGGCGACGTGCTGCTCAGCGTCGGCAACCGTCCGGTCACTTCGCCGCAGGATGCGGTGCAGGCGATCCATGCGCAGCAGGACGCCAAGCAGCAGGCGGTTGCGCTCCGGGTGCTGCGCGACGGTCACAGCATGTTCGTGGCGGTGCCGAGCGCCCAGGGCTGAACGACACAGCGAGCTCGCCCTATATCCCCGCGGGCGGCGCAAGTCGCCCGCGGGTTTTTTTGTTTAGCCCCCATTTTTGCTGAGGCAATAGGGCAGGTCCATGCCTAGTGCGGGCGGGCTTGACGGTCAGGGTTTCCGTGTCCGCAGGTAGCCCACGACCGTGAATACCAGCCACAGCACCTGGGTGACGAATGCCGCCAGGTTAAAGCTCCATACCAGCGAGAAGATCACGGCCAGCCCGCCCACGGCGTTCAAGACGGTGTAGCGCACATCTGCCAACCCCAGCTTGCCAAGTTGCAAGCCGGCGTAGGCCCCGACGTAAAGCACGACGCCAAACAGCCCAATCGCGTCAGGCGCCGTCACGGCTCACCTTTGCTTCGCCCCCAGTGGCGAAGCCAGGGTAGCGCGTCGTCATGCCAACATAGGCCGCCGGGATGATCCATGCCGAGGTGTTGATCGGGATGCGGATAGCTCCGGGGCGAACTGCATTGCAATCAGGGCCTGCCATCTCCGTCCGGGCGGCGCTCTAGCAAAGCAATCGCAGGTCTGCTTCGATTGTTAACCCGGTCTTATCTCCCGCTGTAAATAGGTAGCCATGTCGGTCCAGGTCAACGCGAGCACATCCCAGCAGAGCCAGCATCTCGGACCCGGCCACCCCAGCGGCGCCAACCCGATGCGTAGCGCCCTTCTGATCGGGGCGCTCGGCGTCGTATATGGCGACATCGGCACCAGTCCGATCTACACCCTGCGCGAGTGCCTGAAGGCGGCCGGCGGCGGCAACAGCACGGAGGTGGTGCTCGGCCTGCTTTCGCTGGTGTTCTGGGCGCTGATGGTCGTGGTGACCATCAAATACGTGCTGTTCGTGATGCGGGCGGACAACGACGGCGAGGGCGGCATCATGGCGCTGCTCGGCCTGGCGGCGCACTCGGAGCCCGATTTGAAGCGGCGGAACGCGCTGCTGATGGTGGGCATCGCCGGCGCCGCGCTGTTCTATGGCGACGGCATGATCACGCCGGCGATCTCGGTCCTGAGCGCGGTCGAGGGGCTGGAGGTCGCCGCGCCGCTGCTCAAGCCCTACGTCATCCCGCTCACGATCGTCGTGCTGATCGGGCTGTTCGTGGTGCAAAGCCGCGGCAGCGAGCGCATCGGCCGGTATTTCGGTCCGGTGATGGCGGTGTGGTTCGTCATGCTGGGCGTGGCCGGGCTGGTGCAGATCGTGCAAAACTTCGGCGTGCTGGCCGCGCTGAATCCGCTCCATGCGGTCCGCTTCCTGTTCGCCCATGGCTGGATCGGCTTCCTGGCCCTTGGCTCGGTGTTCCTCGCCTTGACCGGGGCCGAGGCGTTGTATGCCGACATGGGGCACTTCGGCCGCGGGCCGATCCGGCTCGACTGGTTCGTATTCGTCCTGCCGGCGCTCGTGCTGAACTATTTCGGCCAGGGCGCGCTCGTGCTCGCCCAACCCGATACGATCGACAGCCCGTTCTTCCACCTGTTCCCCGATTGGGCGCTCGTGCCCGTCGTGCTGCTGGCCACCGCCGCCACCGTCATCGCCTCACAGGCGGTGATCTCCGGCGCATACTCGCTGTCGCAACAGGCGATGCAACTTGGCCTGCTGCCCCGGCTCGACGTGCACCAGACCTCGGACGAGGCGATCGGCCAGGTCTATGTGCCGCAGATCAACTGGCTGCTGATGGTTTGCGTGCTCGGGCTGGTGCTGGCGTTCGGCTCTTCCGACAACCTGGCGGCGGCCTATGGCATCGCGGTGGCCGGCACGATGGTGATCACGACCGGTCTGCTCGCGCTCGTCGCCCGCCGGGTTTGGCGATGGAGCCTGCCGGTGACGGCCGTGGTGATCGGCTTCTTCCTACTTGTCGATCTCATGTTCTTTGCGGCGAACGCGGTCAAGATACCGCAGGGCGGCTGGTTCCCGTTGCTGGTTGGCGTCATCGTGTTCACGCTGATGTCCACCTGGCGGCGTGGCCGTGAGATCGTGCTGGAGCGCACCAGCGAGGACAACCCGCCGCTGAAGCAGTTCATCGCCCAGCTCGACCAGTCGAAGATGCCCCGGGTGGAGGGGACGGCGGTCTACCTCGCCGCGCGCCGGGAGACGGTGCCGTATGCCATGGTCGACAATCTCCGGCACAACAAGGTGCTGCATGAGCGCGTCGTCCTGCTGACCGTGATCACCGAGCGCATTCCCTATGTGGACGAGGCGGCCCGGATGACGGTCGAGCCGCTCGGCAGGGGGTTCACCGAGATGACCCTGCGCTTCGGTTTTGCGGAAGCTCCGGTGGTGCCCACGGCGCTCGAGGCGCACCGGGCCGAGTTCCCGATCGACATTGCCACCACGTCGTTCTTCCTGGGCCGCGAGACCCCGGTTGCGACGGTGCAGCCGGAGTTGCCGCTATGGCGCGAGAAACTTTATGCCTTCATGGGGCGCAACGCCGTGAGCGCGTCGAGCTATTTCCAAATTCCGCCCAAGCGCGTGGTCGAACTGGGCACTCAGGTCGAGCTGTAGCGGCGTACTAGTAGTGCCGGCTTATCCGCTAATCGCCCTGCGTGCCGAGCGCAGGCTCGGTGTCCGCCGCCAACAACTGGAACAGCGTCGAAAGGTCGCTTCGCTGCTCCAGCCCAAGCACGGCCTCCTCGATTCGGTCGCGCCGTTCGGGGATTACCACGTCTTCGCAAAGCGTCCGGAACTTGGCGGCAATCTCCTCATTGGAGATGGCGTCGGATAAGCGCAGGCTCTGCTCGACTTCGCGTTCCGTGCCATCGGTCAAGGAGATGCGCACCCGGCAGCGCAGCTTCAGGTGCGGCGCCCCCTGGAAGCTTTCGTCGTGGTGCATGCGCACCCTTGGGATCAGGCGCCAAACGTCGTCGGAGTCGATCCGCTCGGCGTTGTATTGCTTGATCATTGCCGCGCCATCGATTGCGGCGACCGCGACGGTGTAGGCTAGGCTCATCTGCGCGCCGACTGACGTGAGCGGCCGTTCGACCGGGAAGGCGCCGTGATGGAACACGGCGGTGTTGACCCAGACATCGATGTTGGCGATCTCCTCCGGCTGGAACGGACGCTGCTCGCGCAGCTTGCGGATGGCGTCGATCGGGGCGTGCAGGCCACCCATCGCCGCATACGGCTTGACCACGATCCGGTCGGTTTCCCAGTGTTCCCCAAGCCCCTTCGAGACCTGCGAGGCATCCGGCGAATGGCCCTCGCCGAATGTTGAAAGGTAGCCGCCGTATTCCCGCTCGAACACGCGCTTGATGCCGGTGTAGCCGTCGGCCGCGAGCCAGGCGGCATAAAGCCCGGCCCGCGCCGAGAAGCCGTGGTGCATCCGCTTGCACATCGCTTCGAACTGGGCGGCCATCAAGCCGGCGGACTGCGTGCCGGCCAGGCCGAGCGCGTCCTCGAACCCGGCGGCGTCGAGTTGCAGCAGCGTGCCGGCGGCGGCAGCGGCGGCGTGGGTGCCGAACACCGCGCCGGAATGCCAGCCGCGCGACAGCATCTCCATCCCGTGCAGGCCGAGGCCGACGCGCGGCCCGACCTCGAACCCGGCGATCGCCCCTTTCAGGAACATGGCGCCGCTGATTGGGCCGCGCACCTGGGCGCAGGCCAGCAACGGCGGCAGTATCAGCGACGCGCTGTGCAGGGGCGCGAACGGGTGGAAGTCGTCGAGTTCGAAGCCCTGGATGAACGTGCTGTTCAGCAAGGCTGCGGCGGGGGGCGGCAGCGAGCGGTTCCAGCCGATGAGCGTGGCCGGGCCGCTGCCCTCGAGACGGCAGATCGACTCCACGGCACGGCGCGACCAGGGCAGGCGCGCACCCACGAGGGCGCAGGCAACGCCGTCGAGCAGCAGATAGGCCGCGCGGGTCCTGGTGGCCGCGGGCACGTCCTCTAGCCGGAAGGTGGCGAGCCACGTCGCGAGCTGGCCGGTCGGGCCGGCCCCGTCGGTCACTTGACGCTCGGTTTCAACCCGGTTGATCTGGTTCATGACGCTCCTCCTGTGCCGTTTTACGTGAAGATCGCGGCCCCTGCGCGAGCCGTCCAATATCTTGATCTCGGTAATTCGATAACCTAGCCTTATCGGTATGGAGCTTCGCCACCTTCGGTATTTCTGCGCGGTCGCCGAGGAGATGCATGTCACGCGCGCCGCCGAGCGGCTCAGGGTGGCGCAACCGGCGCTGACGCAGCAGATCAAGGCGCTCGAGGCGGAGCTGAAAGCCCCGCTGCTGCGCCGAGTCGGACGCGGCATCGAACTGACGGAAGCGGGCTCGGCATTCTGGCGGGAGGCGCAGTCGATCCTGGACCAGGTCCGTGCCGCCACCCTGCTCGTGGAGGACAAGGCGCGGGGCCTTTCCGGGCATCTCGCCATCGGGCTGACCGAGACGGCCTTGTTCGCGCCTCCGGTGGCAAAGGTCGTGAAGCACGCACGCGAGCGATGGCCCGGCATTGAGCTCAGCCTGCTCCAGGCCCGGACCAGTCACCTTATTCCGGCCCTTATCGAGCGGCGGATCGATGCCGCGTTCATCCGCTCCCCCGCGCCGGACATCGCCACGGTGCAATGCCGCCCATTCCTGACCGAGGAAATTTTTGTCGCTGCGCCCAGCACTCACCCCCTCGCGGCACGGCGGTCGGTCGATTTCCCGGCGCTGGTGGACGAGCCGCTCATCCTGCCGCACGGGCGGGCGGGCGACGAGGCGATGGAGATGCGGGCTAGGATTGCCGCGGCATTCGCCATCCACGGCCATGCGCAACGCGTCGTGCTGGAGACGCCGGGATGCATCATGGCGGTCAACTTGGTCGCGGCCGGCCTTGGGCTCTCGCTGGTCCCCGCCGGGATGACCGGCCTGCACAGCGGCGCGGTGGCCTATAAGCCCCTGCGCTCGACGCCGCCCTTGCTGACGGATATCATTCTCATGAGCCGGGCCAGCGACCGTTCGCCAATCACGGCCAACTTCCTCGCTTTGGCCGCCGAGGCTTCGCCGCTGGGTTGCCGGCTTCCACCGGCGAGAATCCACTGACCGGCGCAGCGCCGTAAAGGACGTTCGTCCATGCCGAATTCGAGCAAGCCTGAACTTACAAAAGTCGCCTTGTTCAGCAAGGAATATCCGCCCTACGTCTATGGCGGGGCGGGCGTGCACGTCGGATACCTCAGCCTGGCGCTGGCGAAGCTTATCCAGGTCGAGGTCCGGTGTTTCGGCGACCAGGCCGTGAATGAGGGCGCCCTCGTCGTCCGCGGCTACAAGCAGTGGGACGAGACCAAAATCGGCAGCGACCCGCGCTTCACCGGCGCCATCGACGCGTTCGCACGCTCGCTGGTCATGGCCAAGGACCGCCTCGACGCCCAGCTCGTGCATTGCCACACTTGGTACACTGACATGGCCGGCGTCATCGCGTCCCAGCTTTGGGGCGTCCCCTATGTCCTGACCATCCATTCGCTGGAGCCGCTGCGCCCCTGGAAGCTCGAGCAGCTCGGCAACGCCTACCATCTCAGCGCCTGGATGGAGCGCACCGCCATCGAGCAGGCCGGCGCCATCATCGCTGTTTCACGTGAAACAAAGGCGGACGTGCTTCGCCTGTTCGACGTGGAGCCGGAGCGGGTCCACGTCATCCATAACGGCATCGACCCCGGGGAATACCGCCCCACGCCCGGCGCCGGCGTGCTCACGAAATACGGCATCGACCCCGGCCGCCCCTTCCTGTTGTTCGTCGGACGCATCACCCGGCAGAAGGGCATCATCCACCTCGTGAACGCCATCCCGCACATCAACCCGACGCTGCAGATCGTGCTCTGCGCCGGCGCGCCCGACACGCCGGAGATTGGACGGGAAATGGAGGAAGGCGTGGCCAAGGTTGCCGCCCAGCGCCCGGGCGTAATCTGGATCCAGGAAATGATCTCCCGTCCGGAAGTCATCCAGCTCTATACCAACGCCGCGATGTTCTGCTGCCCCTCGGTTTACGAGCCGTTCGGGATCATCAATCTCGAGGCAATGGCCTGCGAGACCGCCGTCGTCGCCTCCGCGGTAGGCGGCATCCCCGAGGTTGTGATGCCGAACGAAACCGGGCTGCTGGTCGATCCCGGCCTGAAACCCGGCACGTTCGAACCGGCCGACCCGGCGGCGTTCTCCATGGCCCTTGCCGCGGCCGTCAACCAGCTTGCGCATGACCCGGCCCTGTGTGCGCGGTTCGGCAAGGCCGGGCGCGAACGGGCCGTCACGCATTTCAGTTGGGACGCCATCGCGCAGGCCACGGTGGCACTTTACCGCACGGTGCTGGAGCGGCGGGCGGAGAACCGGTAGCTTTCGCCCCGCCGCTTTCACTCGGCGGCGCCCATGCTGCTGTCCCCTAACTCGTCCTCGACATAGAGCATCCGCACCACGACAAGGCAGGCCGCTACCAGCGGCGTGCCGAGAACGATGCCCAGCACGCCGAAAAGCGTTCCGGCCGTCGTCATCGCCATCACCGTCAGCGCAGGAGGCAACTCGACCATGCGCCGTTGCACCAGCGGCGCCACGACGTAGCCCTCGACGCAATGGCACAGGGTGTAGACGCCGAGAGCCCAAATCGCGGTCGGCCAACTGACGGTCAACGCCACGAGGACTGCAGGCACCGCGGCGAAGATCGGCCCGATGTATGGCACAAACGTCAGCAATCCCGACAGCACGGCAAGGGCATAGGGCACCGGAACGCCAACGAGCAGCAGCCCTGCGCCGGACAGCACCGTGACCACCGCCATGTCGATCGCTTGGCCCAGGAACCACATCTGCAGCACGCGGCCGACATGCGCCATCACCTCGTTCGCCCGTGGCCGGACCCGTAGCGGAACCAGGTGCAGGACCCCCCGCACATAAAGCCCGGGTGACGAGGCGAGATAAAGCGTCGTTACGGCGACGATTAGGACGTCCGCCACCGCCCCGATCGACAGGCCGACTAGGCTCTCTGCCGGCGCGGCAAACCGGCCCACAAGGGCGTGCAGGTCGAGCGGGCCACCGCCTGCGCCGCCCATCTTCGTCAACCCGAGCCGGTGGCTCAAGGTGGTCCACTCCAGGGTGGCGCGCCCTACCAGGTCGTTGCCCTCGCTTTCGAGTTTAGGCCCGATCCAGTAGGCGATGCCTATCGCTGCGGACAGGAGGGCGATGACGACCAGCGCCAGGGCCAGCCCAGTCGGCAGGCGGGTGCGCGACGCGACCCATTCGGCCGCGCCGCGCAGGATGCAGGCCAGCAACACCGCGAGGAACAGCAGCAGGATGACGTTGCTCAATGCCCATACCGCGCCGATCACGGCCGCAGCGCCGATAAGCTGCAGCGCCAACGCCGGGGCGCTGCGCTTCGAAAGATTAAACGGGAAGGGCGTCGCTTGCATGGCAGGCCGTCACAGGCTTCGGGGCGGTCATCATCGACAGGCGCTCAACACGGCCGCAATCCGGTCCGCAAGTCCGCCCAACGCGCGGCTCATGCCCGTTGCGGCCTGTGCGACGCCGGGCGGCCCATCAGCGGCGACCGTCTCCGAGTGGACCGGCCCTGCGCCGGCGCCCGCGTTGGTCGTCCAATCGGCCATCAGCGCGGTCCGTCCGCCGGCGTCTGGCAGGAAACGCCAGATGGTGACGGCCAGGCCTACCGAGCCCTTGGGCGCGGGATCGCCCGGCAGCGCCACGCTTGCCCCCGGCAGCCGGGTGCGCAGATCTTCCGCCAGGACGCTCTGGACCATGCCGTCGAGCGGCGCCGCCCAACGATGCTCGCCGGAAATGTCGAGCCGGTCCGGCCCTGCTGCGCGTACGATGGACGACCTGTCCAGCGTCGCGGGCAAGGTCACATGCTGCACGGTCAACGGGCCCGGCAGGCAGGCGGTCCCGCCCGCCGCCGCCGTCGCCGGGCCGACCGGCATAAGCTCGTAAAATTGCGTGGCGGGGCTGCCGCATGCGGCGGGCAGCAACGCGAGCAGGACGGCCACGCTCGGCTGCAGCTTCATCGGCTGGCGCTCCGCCCGGTCAGGATGGCCGACGGGTTGCGGTCGATGAAATCCGACAGCTCGCGCAACGCCCGTGCCGTCCGGGTGACTTCGTACAAGGTCTGCGGCAGGCCTTCGCTGCCGGGCGCGCTCGCGGCGGCGCCCTTGGCGGACAGCAAGCCCTGCACCGACGCGATCGACGACTGCGCCTCGGTCACCGTCCGGCGGAGCTGATCCAGGGCTGGCGGCACGTTCTGGTCGAGCGAGCGGGTGATGCGCTGCAGATTCGCGGTGGAGCGGTCGACCTGATGCAGCGTGGCGGTGAGCGCTGGCGAACTCGTCAGTTGCGCGACCGAGCGGGAGATGGCCTGCAGGTTGTCGGCGATCTGCGGCAGCGGCATCTGGTCCACCTTGGTCATCACGTTGTTCACCTCCGCCATGATCCCCGCCACTCCCCCGCCCGCGGTCGATGGAATTTCGGGCACCGGGCCGTCGCCGAGAACGCCGGGCTGGCCCGGCACGAACTGCAGCGAGACCTGCTGGCCACCGATCACCGGCGGCGAGGCGGACAGCTCGGCATGCAAGCCGTCGGCAACCAAGTGCCGCAGCATGTCGTCCATCTGCGCCCGTCCGCCGGTCCAGTCGGCATCGTTGGCCAGGGCCACCCGGCGCGGCTCGAGCACGATCGTCGCCAACACTTCCACATGGCCCTGCGCCGGATCGTAACGCAGGCTGCTGTCGGCGACCGTGCCGATTTGCTTGCCCATGAGCGTGACCGGCGCCTCCGCCTCGGGAACGCCCGTCGCATGCGGGAACACGACGCGGTAGCGGACTCCCTGGAGACCCGGCGCGTTCTCGGCCGCATCCTGGCCATCATAGAGGGTGAATCCTTGGCCTGCCGCGGCCTGGGGCCCCGGCGCGATCCCGTTCGGCGTGTCGAACGCGACCGCACCCTCGATCAGGGCGGGCAGGCCGTCGAACTTCAGGCTCGGGCCGCTGCCGCCGGTGGCGAGGCGCACCGGCCCGGCCCGCCAGAACCGCGTGTTGTCATGAACGAGCCCGTCATGCGGCGTGTCGATGAAAGCGGAGATGTCGAAACCGGTCACCCCCGTCATTTGGACCCCGACCACCTTGCCGACCTGCTTGCCGCGGTAGGAGACCGCGCTGCCGGGCTGCAAGGAGCCGAGCGAGCCGGTGTGGAGCGTCATGGCCGTTCCGCTCTCGCCAAAATGCAGCACCGGCGCCTCCGCCAGGCCATCGTAGCGGCCCTGCTTCTCGCCTTCGTGCGGCTCGATGCCGATCGAAACGCCGCTGATGAGCGATTTCACGTCGGACAAATGCGCCAGGCTGAAATCCTTGCCGATCATCCAAAACCGCGTGCCCTGGCCGAGATGGCCCTTCATGTCGGGGTCGAGGCTCAGTTTCGCCCGCATATGCTTGAGATCAGGCTCGAGATGCGCGTCTTCGACCTGGCCCACCTTGTAGCCTTCGAACGTGACCTTGGTGTCACCGGGGCGCAGGTCGGCGACGGCATCGAATACGACCTCCACGGTCGGTCCGCTCCCGGTCACGCTGCGCAAGGCAAGCCAGGCGATGATGCCGACAGCCGCGACCGGGATCGCCCAGATCGCGCCGGGCCACCAGCTCCGCTTGTGCTCGGCCTGCCGGTGCGATGCCTGGCTCACGTGCGGCTCGCTGCCTCCGTCGCCATTCATGCCGGCCTCTCCACATCCCAAAGCAGCCGCGGGTCGAACGCGCGTGACGCCATCATGGTCAGCACCACGACGGCCAGCAGTGCCGGCAGCCCGATACCGACCTTGACGCTGGCGAGTTGGCCGAATTGCAGCAGCGGCGCGTAGACCACGACGGTGAACACATCCATCGTCGACCAGCGGCCGAGCTCTTCGACGATGCGGTACAGGCGGGTCTTGAGCACGAGGCGCCGGGCCGAGCGGCGGCGGACGGAAATATACAGCCAGAGCATCGCCGCCAGCTTGATGAACGGGATGGCGATGCTGGTGGTGAAGATGCACGCCGCCAGGAAATACAGCCCGGCGCCGAGCAGTTGCTGGACCGACGACATCAAGGTGTGCTGCATCGAGCCGCCGAACCAGTCGAGCATGCTGAGCGGGTAGATATTTGCGACGGGATAGAGTATGAGGCCTGCGACCGTCAGCGCCAGCGCCGTCGTCATCGAGTTGGGCTTGCGCCGCCATAACCGCGTGCCGCAACGCGGGCAGCGCTCGCCCTCCTGCCCAGGGCTGACCACCAGATCGCATTCGGAGCAGCCGAATGCGCCCGGGCCGGCCGCGGCGGGGGGACCCCCAATCGCGCGCCAAACCCGGCGGCGCTCCAACGTCGCCCGCGTCATCATCGCCATGAGCGCGGCCCCGAGGAAGCACCAGCCGCCCGCACCGAG
This sequence comes from Acetobacteraceae bacterium, assembly GCA_965277495.1. Taxonomy (GTDB): domain Bacteria; phylum Pseudomonadota; class Alphaproteobacteria; order Acetobacterales; family Acetobacteraceae; genus CAHJXG01. The sequence continues at coordinate 1,946,986 of OZ255824.1, forward strand.
CGTCACGTTCGCATACGGCGCGAACCGGCTGAAGCCGATGGCGCAGCCAATAAGGAACACGTCCGGCATGGCCCACATGTCGAGCCGCTCGGCATGGCGGAAGGTCGGCCCGATCCAGCGGCCACGCACGCCCAGCGTCACCGCCGACAACGACGCGGCGAGAAGCCCAAAGCGGAAGAACGGCAGTATGACGCCCATCACCGCGACGGCGACCGCCGCCAGGGCGTAGCCTTGGTGCCACATCACGCCGATGCCGGTGGACAGCCGTGTGTGGGCGTCGAAGCCATCGCGCGACATTTGCATCAGCATCATGGCATTGCCGGGCACGAGCAGCGCCAAGGTCGTCAGTGCAAATGCCAGGGCAGCGCCGCGCGGCCGGCCTGATGCCTGATCGAGGATGCCACGGCATTGCCAGCATCTTAGGCGGCCGGAGCGGATCGGCGGCAGCTCCTGGATGGTGGCGCAGTCTGGGCAGCCGATAAGATTCGGCCCGCTATGTGGCGGAACATGCTGCTGCCGGTTGAGAGTGCTTTGCATTCGGGGCACGGGTGAGTTGTGGTGCAGCATGTCGCCTTCACACCACGTAACGCCGCTGCCAAGCGCGCCGGCAGGCCCAAAGGCGGTGAGCGGGAATGCAGAAACGCACGGAACTCTGCCGCGCGTTAACTGAACAGCCTGCGGTTTTCCCTCAGCCGTAAGCGCTCGACCCTATCCTGACTCCCAAACAGGCAGCCTACTTCTTGGCCTGGCCATCCGTTGGCTGGCTCGTCGTGACGCCCTGCGCGCCCGACCTCGCCTGCTCGGCCGCGGACCCGGCCGTTCCCGTCTGCCGCTCCGTCGATGGATTGCTGTCGGCCGGCTGCGCCGTGCCGCCATTGGTGGCGGACGGGGCGGTGGTGGTGTCGCGCGGCGCACCCGTCTGGATTTGCTGCGCCACGGCGGGCACGACGGCCAGCACGGCCACGCATGAAGCGGCGAGAAGAATTTTCAACATTGCAGTTGCCTCCGACTGGACTGGCTTTCGCTACGGGCGCGCATCGACCTTTGGATCGCGCACCACGATCCCCGGCGCTTGCGCCGCCTGATCGACCTTCAAATCCACGTACATTCCTTGCACCCCATGGCCGGGCACGCCGCAGAACAGCCAGTATTCGCCGCCGTCAGCCGGCGTGCGGAATGAAAGCGTATCCTTCTGGTTCGGGCCGAGCCCGCCCACCGGGTTGTCGGTGTAGGCCTTGTTGATGGCCACCTGGTCCGCCCCCGCTTCCGGCGGGATCTCGTCCTGTTGATAGCGTTTCGTCACCAGAAGCGAGTGCGGCAGCATGCCGTCGTGGTTTTCCACCGCCATCCGAACCGTCCAGCCTGGCGGCACCACGACCGTCATGTCGCCTTCGTAATACCCGTTGAAGTTCAGCGCCCCGTTGTTCGGGTTCCAGCCGGCCACGATGTCCAGCGACACGGTCTTGGCGGCTGCATCCACCTTCATCCAGCTCGGCGTCGTGGCCGGTTGGGCGAGCGCCGGCATAACCAGGAGGACTGCGGCGCAAACGGCAGCAAAGACAGGTTTCATGCGATCATCTCCCGCAACGGGCAGCGGCCGGGTCATGCAACCCGGCCGCGCCGAATGCACTCAGAAGCCAAACACGAAGATCGCGTCGCCCAGCTTGTAGTTCAATTGAAAGTTGCCGCCGGCCGCCACGGCGACATACGGCTTGCCGTCCACTTCGAACGCCACCGGCGCCGAGTTCATGCCGGCGCCGCCCTGGAAGCTCCACAACACCTTGCCGTCCTTGGCGTCGTATGCCTTGAACAGCCCGTTGCCCTCCCCCGCGAACACGAGGCCGCCGGCGGTGGTCAGCGCCCCGCTGATCATCGGGTTGTCGGTCTTGGCGGTCCAGTCGATCTTGCCGGTATCGACGTTCACCGCGCAGACGTTGCCCCATTGCTCCTCGCCCGGGATCGCGGTGAACGCGCCGGCCAGCCACAGCCGCCGCTGCTGCCACGGCTCCGACTTGACGACGTAGTTCATCGGCTGGTGCAGGTTCACGTAATACACGTCGCGCGTGGCCGGGTTGAACGCGCCGGGCGACCACTCCACGCCGCCATTGGCGCCGGGCAGCATCCGCACCCCCTCTGCCGTGGGCTGCGCGAACAGGTTCTCGTGCGGGACCATCGGCGGCGAGCGGCGAAGCAGCTTGCCGCTCTGCCGGTCATGCACGTAGGCGAACCCGGTCTTACCGCCCGTGATCACCCCCGGCACGGTCTTGCCGGTATCGTCCAGCACGTCAGCCAGGATGGGCGGGGAGACCGCGTCCAAGTCCCAGACATCGTGCGGGACGTATTGATAGCCCCAGGCCAGCTTGCCGTTGTTCGCGTCGAGGGCTACCAGGCTGTCCGACCACAGGTTGTCGCCGGGCCGGATGGCGCCGTTGAGGTCCGGGGACGGGTTGCCCAGGGTCGCGAACATCAGCCCGGTCTTCGGGTCGATGGTGTTGGTCATCCAGTTCGACGCGCCGCCTCGTTGCCAGGCGTCGGCGAACTTGCCGCTGGCGACGGCTTGCTTTTCGGCTGCGATGTCGCGGTGCAGCGAGTCGCGTCCGTCCGCCTTCTCGGCGAAGACGCCGTCCCAGCCTTTGGTGCCGTCGGGCTGCGCCTCGTTGGGTTCGGGGACGGTATACCAGCGCCAAGCCTGCGAGCCGTCCTTGGCGTTATAGGCGGTGATCATGCCGCGGATGCCGTATTCGGCGCCGCCCATGCCGACGATGACCTTATCCTTGAAGATGACCGGCGCCATGGTGAGCGAGTAACCCATCTGCGGGTCCGCGACCTGCTGCTCCCACAGCTTGTCGCCGGTCTTCTTGTCGATCGCGACCAGCATGGCGTCGAGCGTCGCCATGAACAGCGTGTCGCCCAGGACCGCGACGCCGCGGTTGTTCGGTCCGCAGCACAGCGGCACCGACCCGAGCTTCTGCTGGTAGTGCCAAAGCTGCTTGCCCGTGCGCACGTCGATGGCGAACACGTGGTTATACGGCGTGGTCGCATACATGATGCCGTTCTCGACCAGGGGCGAGGTCTCGAAGCTGCCGAGCACGCCGGTCTGGAACACCCACTTGACCTTGAGCTGGTCCACATTCTGCGGCGTGATCGCCTTCGAGGGCCAGAACCGCGCCTGGGCCAGGTCGCCGCCATAGTTCAGCCAGTTGGCGCTCTGGTTGCCGGCGTTGACCAGGTCCTCCCAGGTCGCGGCCTGCGCCCCTGCCGTCCCCAGCACGAGGCCGGCCGTGATGAGCAAGCTTTTACCGATCATGTTCCCTCCTATTTGCGTTTCGTTTTGCAGCTAATGCTTCGCCGACTCGATCTGTTCCGCGATGGCGGCACCGAGCAGCCTTGCCTTGTGGGCGGTGTAGTCGAGCCGGTGGCACAGCAATTCCGCGTCCTCTGCCCGGTCGCCAAGCGCGGCCCGGTTGCGCCGCTGCGCCTGTTCGATCGCCGTCCGCCGCTCGGGAGGGTCGTCCGCCCGCAGCGATGCGATGGCACGGTCGCCGCCGGCCACCTCGTCTGCGAGCAGATGCGATTGCGCGACCTTGTCCGTGACCCCGTCCTCGATGAAACCGCGGAGCTGGTTGGTGCGGGCGACGACGCCGTCGAGAATAAGCGGCAGCGCCTGCGCGGTGCCAGGCCCGGACTCGCGCGCCAATGCGGCGATGCGGGCGACGCCCAAATCCGGCACGTTCTCGGGTGCTGCCGCGAAATCGACCACCGCCCGGACGCGGGGGTCCGCCTTCCACGCGTCGCCGTCGTGGGCCGCCAGGGCCAGAGGATGCGGCAGCAGGGTGGCGGCCGTCAGCGGGTCGGCGTCCACTCCGCGGCACGGCCACTCCGGAAGCGGCCCAGATTGCGGCGGCGCGGCAGAAACCACGCCGGCAGACCAGCCCATGAGGATCAACGTCGACATGGCGAGACGGTATTTCATTCTTGCCGCTTCCTCCCAGGCTCCGGTCAGCAACTCTCGCCGGGCGTGATCTTTGAAGGCACGATCTCCGATGTCAATTCAAGAGGGTGATGCCAATATGGTGAGAACGTTGATCGCGGTCACAGCCTGCATCCTGCTGCTGTCCGTTGGCTTCGCGAGGGCAGCGGAGGTCTCCGATCCCGACCTGGTCAAGCTATGCGTCGATGAACTCAAGTCCCGGCAGCCGCCGAGCGAGGTCCAGGAGAATACGGAGGTCGTCTTCTCCCACGTCGAGCGCACGGACTTGCAGCAGGTCGTGGACGTGCAGGTGACCGAGGCCGAGGGACGGCGCGTCGCCGGCCGCTGCATCGTGCGCAGCGGCAAGGTTTTCGACTACAAAGGGTAGGGGTCCGATCCTCACGCGTGGATGCCAAGCGTTAGGGGAATCGGCCCACCAGATAATGGCTTGGGGTGCGGTGCCAGCGCCTGCTTTACGGCGCTGGCTGAATCAGCTCGTCAAACGAGGCTAGGCAGATTCCGATTTGTTGACCAACGGAGTGGTTTTGCGATTCGCTATGGGCATCGTTTCGCGGAGGTGTTTTTTGGGTGCAAAACCTGCTGTTGCAGCGAACGGCCAGCAGTGCGCCGATCTGGTCGCGCTTGCGGGCTCGGGTAATCGTGGGGAGGCGGACCGGGCTCGTGCCGTGCTGCTGACGCTGAGCGGCTGGACCAGTCCACGGATCGCGGAAGCGTTTGGGGTGCGAGAGGCTACGGTCCGCCTTTGGCGCCGCGGCTTTGTCCGAGGCGGTATCGAGGCATTGAAAGCGAGCATCGCGCCCGGGCCGGTCCACGTCAGCAAGCTCTCGCTCGCAGCGCTGGCAGCCCGGGCACACTGTCGAGTGGCTGCCCAAATACACCCCCGAGCTGAACGATATCGAGGTGGCCTGGCATGACCTCAAGGCGCATCATCTCGCGCATCAGACCTTCACCGGCATTGCCCAACTCGACAAAGCCATCCACGTGGCCGTCAAAGGCTTGAACCGTGAGCGAATGGCGGTTTCGTTGGCCAAGTCGCGAATCTCCGCTTAGTGCAGAGAGGCCGACCTCCCGTCGATCGCGGCCGTGCAACCGCTGCACGTCGCTGCCTGGATGGAGCTGCAGACGCGCACGCGGACCGCCCCAAGCGTGAAGCAGCAGCTCGCGGCCATCCGTCATCTATTCGATTGGCTGGTCATGGGCCAGATCGCGCCGGCGAACCCGACCGCCTCGGTCCGTGGGCCGCCGCATGTCTTACGGCAGGGCAAGACGCCGGTGCTCGACCCGGCCGAGGAAGTATCCATCTGGTGACGGCTGCTTTTCTGCTTACGGGATGGTCTTTGATTCTACATGCGTTCTTTGGAGCGCCGTTAAGGTCATGGCATGGGTAGGCAGATGGAGAACGTCGCCGGGGTTGAGCGGCGTAGACGCTGGCGGGTTGGGGAAAAGCTGCGGATACTGGCGGAGCTGGAGGAGTCCGGCGTTAAGTTCAACGACGTGGCATGCCGTCACGGCCTGAGCCGCGGGCTGCTGTGGTAGTGGCGCGATGCGCAGCGGTGCGGGCAGTTGGTGGAGGATGCACCGGTATTCCTGCCGCTACGGGTCGCCATGGGCCAGCCCCGGCCCGCATCCCCGTCGGTTCCGGCGCCAGGCGCGCGCCCGATCCGGCGGGAGCGGACGGGGCGTGGGCGGACGGGGCGTGGGCGGACGGGGCGTGGGCGGACGGGGCGTGGGCGGATCGAGGTTGCGTTGCCGGGCGGGGTGGTGCTGCGCATCGGCGCGGGCGTCGGCACGGCAGCGCTCCGCGGCGTGCTTGCGGCGTTGCGCGGATGATTCCGGTCCCGGCCGGGGTGCGGGTCTGGCTTGCGGTGGGCCACACGGACATGCGGCGTGGCAAGAACGGCCTGGCCCTCCAGGTGCAGCAGGCGTTGCAGCGCGCCCCGCACGCAGGCGACCTCTACGTGTTCCGGGGCAAGCGCAGCGACCTGGGGAAGATCCTGTGGCACGACGGGCTCGGCATGTCGCTGTATGCCAAGCGATTGGAGCGCGGCCGGTTCATCTGGCCGTCGCCGGTGCAAGGCGCGGCGTGCGGCAGAGCAGCGCGCATCCGGCGCCGAGGCGGTCATCGCCAGCTTAAGCTGATGATTGCCAAGATGCGGCATGCGCGGTTCGGCGCCTCGTCCGAGCGTGGCCGCAAGCTGCTGGACCAGCTCGAACTCCAGCTGGAGGAGATGGAGGCCGCCGCCACCGAGGACGAGGCCGCCGTCCAGGCCAACCCGCCATCCCAGGGCGCCAAGCCGCCGCCCACCCGGCGCAAGCCGGTCCGTGCGCCGTTCCCACCCCACATCCCGCGCGAGCGCGTCGTGCCCGGCCCGACATCCTGCCCCTGCTGCCAGGGCAAGCTGTCCAAGTTAGGCGAGGACGTGACCGAGACGCTCGAAGTGATCCCGCGGCAGTTCAAGGTAATCCAGACCGTGCGCGAGCGCTTCGCGTGCCGCCACAGGCCGATGCGCACCCGGCCCGGCGCCTGACCGGATACAGCGGCATCTTCCAGGCCGATGCATACGCCGGGTTCAACGACCTGCATCGCCCGGGCCGACAACCAGGCCCCCTGACGCAGGCCGCCTGCTGGGCGCACGGCCGGCGCAAGCTGTTCGCGCAGGCCCGGCAGCAGCACATGGCGCCGCTGGTCGCCGGGCTCGAGACCTGGATGCGCGCCGAGCGCGGCAAGCTGTCCCGCCACTCCGAGGCGGCAAAGGCAATGGACTACATGCTTAGGCGCCGGCCGGCGTTTGCCCGCTTCCTGGACGACGGCCGCATTTGCCTGACCAACAACGCCGCCGAGCGGGCGGCGGCGATCTACACGCTGATCGTCACGGCCAAGCTGAGCGGCCTCGACCCGCGCGCCTGGCTAGCCTCCGTGCTGCGCCGCATCGCCGACCACCCGGCCTCGCGGCTCGACGAGCTGCTGCCCTGGAACTGCAGAGAGCGGGCTGCCGTCAAGCTTGTGGCCTGAAAGGGTCTGGAACTATGTGCGGCGCGCAAACCACGCGATGTCCGGGATATTCGGCGTGTGGCCCAGGCTAATCCACTCGGAACGGATTCTCCCCGCCACCTTGTCGGGATTTTGTTCATCCCAGGCTTTGTAACCACCACGGGAGTAAGGCGGACCGCCGACAATAAGCCCTTTGGCCAAAAGGTCGGTCACGATCATCAGGCTCTGTTCCATGGCCTCCTCGCCTGCCCCCACGAACTCCTCAACCTGCCTGGGTGGCCGGGCGGGGTAACGCCTGTTCCACCTTGTGTCAGGCGGTCGAATAGCTCGCGTGCCTCGTTCTCGCCGCCCGGCAATACGCGGACTCCAGAATCCTCCCCGGGTTCGCCCACATTCCGGCGGCCGGGTTTGAACGCATTGGTTGGCTTTTCTCCCTCGGCAGCCGGAGGCACAGGAACTACCGCCTCAAGAACAGGTGGGGCTGGCGCGGCAGGCCGATTAGAGCTTGGCTTGCTCAAAGACGGTGCGTCTCTCGGCCTGGCCATGAGGTAGAGAAAACCTCCCAGCAACAAAGCCCCGCCGGCCTGGCTATCTGAAAAAAGGTTTTTCACGGTCGACGCGGATTGGCCAACTTGCCGAATTCCCCGATTTACATTGAGGCAGGCATTGGAAGACTTTCTCGATAACAGCTTTCAGGCCGATGAAATGCCAGACCGCGCCGAAATGCTCGAATTCTTCGAGCAACCGCCCTTAAGTCAGGGACAGGTCGGGCGCGGATTTTCAATGTCCGATCCGAGACGGATCTGTTATGGGAACCGGCGGCGGCATGCGACCAAAAGGAGCGCGGTCTTCGGGCAACGATACCGTCGCCACTCCTTGGGAGAGACGGCGGATAAAGAGCAGCCATTGAAAGCCTCGCACGACGGGCGGCACGGCTCTTACTATGCCTAATCCAAGATTTCGGAGGCTTGCCTCCAGCCATTCGCGATCGAAGATGACCGCATTCCAAGGATCTTCAACATTGATGTACAGCACATTCTGAAAATCCTGCAGCATCGGAAAGTAACGTTTTTCAAATAAAAAGAAGCTGGCAACTAATAGACCATCGGGGCGCAGCACTCTAACAGACTCTCGCAAATAATATTCGGCGTGTGCCTGGGTGGTATGGGTAAATACCGACAAGGCAATAACTAAGCTCGAGGCTGCATCCTCTGCCGGCATCGGCAAGACGGCTGGTTTACCAAGCCCTGGATTAAATGAATGATTGTCGACATCGTGGTGAAGAAACCTGAAGTCTGCCGCATGGGGCACCAGATTATCCTGGCACCATCGGATCATGCCGGAATGCAGGTCAAATCCTATATACCGGCGCGGCCGTGCGCGCTGCTGCATCATCTGCCGCGCGAGCCGTCCGCAGCCGCATCCAAAATCAAGGACCGCATCAAACTGCGAGGCGTCTATTTGCAGTATGGGATCGCCAGACGCATTCTCAAATGCAGCTTCATCCGTGGGACCAACAAGTTGGGGCATCTCGAACGGAGGGATTGGAAGCCTGTCGCTTGTTGATCGATTAGCCACTTAAGTCCTTGATATTGAGAGGGCGCCTATCGGTATGCTGTCACAAGATTTCATTCACTGGTTTACGACTGCGAGCCTAAAGTCACATCGAATAGCAAGGATGCCGGTTCATCGATCAAGGCAGCGCGAGGCACGGCTGATCTATTAATTCGGTCTGGACTACCCGATCACCTGCCTATCGTAATTGCTCACCCTGGTGCCAGGCCCGCCTCGTTGCGTAGGGCCTGGCGAACAGCGGTCAGCACGGTTTCACCCCGTGCTTTTGCGGTGCTGACGACTGAGCGGAACGCGGCGTAGGTCTCGGCTCCCCACTCCGCCCTGAACCCGTTCGTCACCTTGCGGAATACCACGCTCGGCCGCAAAGCGCGCTCGGACACGTTGTTGGTCGGCGGCACCTCGCGATCGGCGGCGAACACCGTCAGGTGCTCCCGGCAGCGGCCGATGCGGCGGCGCAGCTTCTCGCCTTCCCGCTCCTTCGGCACGGCACGGGCGATGATGCGGTCGAGCCGTCGTTCCAGGTCGGAGCGGTATTGCACCAGCGTGCTGTCCCGCAAGCTCTCCCGCCTTCGTTCGATCGCCATGGCCCGTAGCAGCCACAGCTTGAATTGCGCGCTGAACACCGTGTCGCCGCAGTCAACCGCCCACTGCGTGTCGCGCAGCAGGTGCGCCAGGCACATCTGCCATCGTTCGGCGTGACCGCGCTGGCTGCCCAGCGCGTCCGACACCCATACGCCGGGCCGCACGCCCGCGAACACCGCTTCCGGCACCGCCCGTCCCCGGCTGGGCCGGATCAGGTGCAGCACGCCCGCCTTGGTCACGAACACCCACTCCCACCAGGTCTTGCCCGCCACCCGCACCGACGTCTCGTCGCTGCACACCACGCGCGCGGCCCGCACCCCGGCCGCGACCGCCGCCGCGGCGGCGCCCAGCGGCGCACGCGCACGGGCGAGGATGTTGCACAACGCGCCTTCGCTGATCTGCAGGCCGAACACCTCGCCCATCAGCGCCCGCAGCCGCTCCAGCCCGATCGCGTGCGCGTAGTGCAGGTAGGCCACCATGGCCTCGATGCTGCGGCCAAACGGCGAGCCGGGTTCGAGGCCTTCGGGGGCAGGCGCCGTGGAGCGCACGCCGCAGCAGGCGCAGCCTCCGCCGAACAGGTGCACGCGGGTCACGTCGGGTCGGACGGGCGGCAGCTCGATGCGGTCGTAGACGCTTTGCGGAGACTGTGCCGTCACCGGGAACCCGGCCTGGCAGGCGGGACAGGCGTCCAGGTGGGCTTCCACGACGCGGTCCGGGTTCTCGGCCAGAGCGCGGGCCGTGCCGGGGCGGCCGCGGCGGCGGCGCAATTCCTTCTGGACAGAGCGGCCGGGCTTGGCTGCCTTGGACGGCGGGGTGGACGAATTGTCGGGCGTCTTGGCCGGACGGGTCAGATCCTCGATGCGAGCCTCAAGAACAGAAATCCGAGCCAGCGCCTCATTGAACTGCCGCAAAAGCGAGAGGATCAGCACATCCTTCTCGGCATCGGTCATCGCGGCAAGGTCAATTGCGGAGATCACATCCACCTTGAATCAAGTCGCCCGTGACCGTGTAAACCCTTATCTACAAGCCCCGACCAATCGGACCCGCTATGCCGTCGCAGCTACCCAGGGTGAGCAATTACCTTAATCCCTCGTTGACCAACAAACCAAGCTGCCCTGGTTCACCTCGAGCCTGCACCGTAGCAACCGGTACCTACCCTGATCTGGCCACGGCCGCCATTTTGCAGCGCAACGCTCCTGACGATCTTGGCCTCCCCTGCCGGACCGCGCCTTGATGTTCACGGACAAACGTTTCCGGTGTTCGAACGCTACAAGTAGGCCGCCCCAGCCTCCGCCGCGAACCGGCCGGGGCTGCCTTCCCAGGTGATGCGGGCATGGTCCAGCACATACACCCGGTCGGCATGCGGCAGGGCAAAGGTCACGTTCTGCTCGCCCAGCAATACCGTGATCGGCGTGGTCTGCCGCAACTGCTCCAACGCCAGCGAGAGCTGCTCCAGGATCACCGGCGCCAGGCCGAGCGTCGGCTCGTCCAGCACCAGCAGCCGCGGCTTCATCATCAGCGCGCGGGCGATCGCCAGCATCTGCTGCTCGCCGCCCGAGAGGGTGCGCGCCGCCTGGCCCTGGCGCGTCCGCAGGATCGGGAACAGCCCGTTCAGCCACTCGAGCCGCTCCGCCGCTTCGGCCTTCGGCAGATGCTGGCCACCGAGCGACAGGTTCTCCCGCACCGACATGTCGCCGAACAGCTCGCGGCTTTCCGGGCATTGCACCACGCCGGCCCGCGCGATCGATGCGGCGCTCTGGCCGCGCAGGCTGCCGCCGTCGAAGCGGACCGTGCCGGAGTACGGCAACATGCCCGATACGGCGTTGAACAGGGTGGTCTTGCCGGCGCCGTTCAGCCCGACGACGGACACGAACTCGCCTTCGTGCACGTGCAGCGAGACGCGCTCCAATGCCTGCGCCTTGCCGTATAATACGGAAACATCCTCGACCTGCAGCAGCGGCGCACGGTCCCGCGCGGTGGCGGTCGGACGGGAGGCGACCTCGATGCTGCCGCCCAAATAGACCCGGCGCACCGTTTCGTTCTGCATCACCGTCTCGGCGCTGCCCTCGGCGATGCGCTCGCCCAGGTACATGGCGAACACCCGGTCCACCAGCGCCGACACGCCCTTCACGTTGTGGTCCACCAACAGCACCGCGCGACCCTCGTTGCGGAAACCGCGGATCAGGTCGGAGAACACCGTGACCTCGCCCGAGGTCAGCCCGGCGAACGGTTCGTCCACCAGCACCACCTGCGGGTCGCGGGCGATGGCCTTGGCGAGCTCGAGGCGGCGCAGGTCGGCGAAGGGCAGGGTGGCGGGCCGCCGGTCGACGACACGGCCGAGGCCGACCCGCTCGGCGATGGACCGGGCCTTGGCGTCGACGCCGGGTGCTGCGGCGAGGCGCAGCAGGCTGTCCGGCAGCAGAGCGAGCTTGATGTTCTCCAGCACGGTCTGCCGGTGCAGCGGGCGCGAGTGCTGGAACACGAGGCCGATCCCCGCGCGCGCGACCCGGTGCGACGCCCAGCCGGCGACGTCGGCGCCGTGCAGCTCGACCCGTCCGGCATCGGGCCGCTCGATGCCCATAATGAGCTTCATGACGGTGGACTTGCCGGAGCCGTTGGGTCCGATCAGCCCGAGGATTTCGCCGCCGGCGATGTCGAAGCCGATCTTGTTGACCGCGACCAGGCCGCCGAACCGTTTGACCAGGCCCTCGACCCGCAGCAGCGCCGTCATAGGGTGTCGTTCCGGTGCAGCAGCGTGCCGATCAGGCCGTTGGGGAAGAACAGGATGACGGCCAAGGCGATGGCGGAGACGACGAAGGTGCTGAGCTGGCCCAAGGGCCGCAGCAGCTCGCCGGCCACGATCAGGAACACCGCCCCGACCGCGGCGCCGACGATGGTGCGCCGTCCGCCCAGCACGCAGGCGATGATGATCTGCACGCCGACCGCGATGTCGATGACGGTGCCGACGGACGCGGTGCCGAAGTAGAAAATCAGCAATGCGCCGGACAGGCCGGAGAACAGCGCGCTGATGCAGAACGCCGCCAGCTTATGCTTGGTGACGTTGAAGCCGAGCGCCCCCGCGGCGACCGAGTCCTGGCCGCTGGCCTGCAAAATCAGGCCCAGAGCCGAGCGCGACAGCACGAACAAAATCAGGCCGCTTACCGTCATGAACCCGAGCGCGATCCAATAGTTGGTGGCGTCGTCGATCGAGAGCACGTCCGGGACGGTCATGCCGATCTCGCCGCCGGTGACGCTGGCGAAGATCACGATCACCTGTTGCAGCAGCAGCACCGCGACAAGGGTGATCAGGCCGAAATACGGGCCGTGCAGGCGCAATGCCGGCAATGCGAGCGCCACGCCGCCGATGGTCGCGGCGACCGCGCCAGCCGCGACGCAGATCGGGATCGAGAGGCCGTAGCGGCTGTTGAGGATGCCCGCCGTGTAGGCGCCGAGGCCGATCAGGAAGGTCGGCCCGAAGTTCACCTCGCCGGCGAAGCCGAACAGCAGGTCCCACGCCATCGCGAACACGCCGAAATAGTAGGCGAGGGTCAGCAGGCCCAGCACATAGGCCGACACCCACCACGGTAGGGTGACGGCGACGATGAGCACGACGCCGGCGATCAGCAGCAACCGCGTGTTTTGCGACATCGGCGTGCCCCTACCTGCGCCCGAGCAGGCCCTGGGGCCGCACATACACGACGACAATCAGCAGCAGCAGCACGGGAATGGTGCGGATCGTCGGCGAGACCGTGTAGGCGGTGATGGTCTCGAGGTAGCCCACGACATAGGCCGCGATCAGCGAGCCCGACACGCTGCCCAGGCCGCCCAGCACGACGATCGAGAACGCGCTGGCGGTCAATGGCCCAATGCCGTCCGACGACACGCCGAGGAACATCGCCAGCAGCACCCCGGCGATCCCCGCCAATACGCCGTAAATGGCCCAGACCAGCACGTAGATGCGCGATAGCTCGAACCCCAGCAGCGTGACGCCGCGGGCGTTCATCGACGCCGCCAGCAGGGCGCGTCCGGGCCGGGTGCGGTTCACCAGCAGCCAGAGCAGCCCGATCACCGACCAGCAGACGACGGCGGTCAGGATTTCGTTCGCAGGCGTCCGCACGCCGACAATGTTGACGACGCCGGCGATCAATGGGCGCACGGTTTTCGGGTTGCTGGTGAAGAAATAGGCGATGGCCTCCTGGATCATGATCCCCCACAGCAAGGTGCCGGTCAGGACGAAGATCTCCTTTTCCTCGGCGGGGATCGCCCGCGAGCGCTGGATCGGACGCACGACGCAGCCGTAGGTGACCATGGCGGCGGCCAGGCCGAACAGCACGCCGGCCAGCGCGCCGATGTAGGGCCCGGTGTCGAAGCTTCCCGCCACCGCCCAGGCTGCCACCGCGGCGGCGACCATGATGGCCCCGTGCGACAAATTTAGCACGCCCGACACGCCAAAAATGAGCGTGAACCCGGCGGCGCCCAACGCATAAAGCGCGCTGATGGCAAATCCGTCGATTAGGATCTGCAGCGCGGTCATGGAAAAGGGGTCCCGCCGCACTCAAGCGCCGGGTTCTCCACCGATAAACGCGAAAAAATCAGTTCGCGGCCTGGTTGATCTTGACGAAGGACGGGAAGGTCAGCTTGGCGTTGGCAAGGTTGGCCGGCCAAACCGTCATCTGCTTGCCGTCCTGCCACTGCACGAACAGCCCGCTGATGAGGCCGGCGCCGTACTTGATCGAATGGGTGAACGGGTCGTCCTTGCCGTAGAACTGCGTGCGGCCGATGGTGCCCTCCCAGTTCGTTTGCTCCAGCGCCGCGACCAGCTTGTCCGGGTCGGTCGAACCCGCACGGTGCACCGCGTCGGCGATGTAGTAAACCTGGTCATAGGTCGTGTAGCCGGTATAGGCCGGGGTTATGCCGAACCGCTTGGTATAGGCGTCGGTGAACGGGTTGGTCTTCGGCGTGACTGCGACGCCCGGCGCCGAGACGGTCTGGTACAGCACGCTTTCCGAAGCGCCGTTGGTGTCCTTCCAGAACGTGCTGGAGGTCGCCTGCGAGCTGATGCCGAACATCGGGATCGGCACCTGCTGGCTGGTCCACTGCACGGTCGGCTGCACGCCGACATGGCTGATGCCGGTGATGATGACGGCGGGCTTCTCGCCTTCGATCTTGTTGAAGATCGGCGTGAAATCGGTGGTGTCCGGCGAGAACCGGATATGGTCGAGCACCTTGATACCGATCTTCGGCAGGCACTCGAGATAGCCGGTGTCGAGCGGCGTGGTCCAGGCCGCGTCCTCGCTCATGACCACGGCGGTCTGCATCTTCAGGTTGGTGACCAGCAGGTCCTTGGCGGCGTCGCACACCGACAAGGCTAGCGCGGCCGAGGTCAGGTAGCCGTGGAAGGTGTACTTGTTGCGGTCGTAGTCCTTGTGGACGGCGATGCTGATCTCGTTGCTGGCGGCGCCGGGGGTGATGAGCGGCATCTTCAGCCGGCCCGACCACGGCTCCAGCGCCAGCACGACCTCGCTGACATAGCTCGCGATCACGATATTGACCTTGTCCTGGTTCGCGGCCCGCTGGAAGGCGCGGACGGCGTCGGCCGAGGAGTTGTGGTCGTCGTAGGTGACCAGCTCGATCTTGCGTCCGTCCATGCCGCCGGCCGCGTTGATCTCGTCGGCGGCGAGCTGCGCGGCGTTGGGGATGGCTGCGCCCGAAATCGACGACACCTCGGCGATCACCCCGATGCGGATCGGGTCGGCCGCGGCGGCCGGGCCACCCGGCTGCAGCACGCCAAGCGCCAGGGCAGCGGCGGCGACGGCTTGGACCGGGAAGCTGCGCCGGCTTGGATGTGTCACGTGGTGTCCCCCTGGGTTGATGCGCGCCCCTTGCCGGGCGCTGCCTTGGACCGAGCGATGCTTGGCCTGGCTACATCTATACCCTTGGGCAACGGTGGTGAGCAACGGCCCGCCGATGAAAGCCGTGCGGAATTTTGGACTCCGCCTGCATGACGCTGCCGACGGGTCAGCCACGGCTGGCGACGGCGACCCCGGACGCGGCGACGGCCATGCCGGCGATTTGCAATGCCGAAAGCTGTTCCCCGAACAACGCGAAGGCCAGCACCGCCACCACCGGCGGCACCAAATAGAACAATGACGCGACCCCGGCCACGGCACCGCGCCGGATCAGGATTAGCAGCAGCGAGATCGCGCCGAGCGACAACCCGCAGACCGCCCAGGCTAGCCCGGCCCAGGCCTGCCAGCTCGCGTCGAAGCGCCCGGCCTCGGTCAGCACCGCGATGGGCGCGGTGACCACGGCCGCGCCGATGAACTGCACCGCCGCGTTGGTCCGCAGGTCCGCCGTCGATGCCGTGCGTTTTTGCCAGATGGTGCCCAGCGTTATCGCCACCATCCCCGCGCCGCACGCCAGCAACGGCGCGACGAACACGCCGCCCAGGCCGGCACGCAACTGCGGCTGCAACACCAGCAGCGCGCCGGCGAAGCCGATGCCGATGCCGGCCCAGCGGCGGACGCCCACCCGCTCGCCGAGCAGCGGAAACGCCAGCACCGCCGTCAGCAACGGCTGCAAACCGACAACCAGCGCCGAGATTCCCGCCGGCAGGCCGTGCCGCACCGACCAGAACACGCCGCCGAGGTAGACGCCCTGCAGCAGCACCCCGGCGACCAGCGCGTCGCGCCAGCCGCGCACGCCGCGGGGCCAGTCCGCGCGGGCCACCGCCGCGATGCCGGCGAACGCCGAAGCGCTGAGCACGAACCGGTATGCCAGGAAGGTGAGCGGGTCGGCATGCGGCGCCACCAGCCGAGCCACGATGAACCCGGTGGCCCAGATGCTGACGAAAAGGACGGGCATCGCGCTGTGGAGCGCGTTCACGCCGGTATGCTGCCGGGCGCGCCGGTCACTCCTTGTGGATGGCGGAGGGGTGCTGCGCCAGCGGGGTCACGCAGATGGCCATGAACGGGAACAGCGGCAGGCCCGACAGGATGGCGTGCAGCTCGTCATGGCTCGCCACGTCGAACACGCTGATGTTGGCGTATTGCCCGGCGATGCGCCACAAATGCCGCCACTTGCCCTCGCGCTGCAACGCCTCGGCCTGCGCCTTTTCCGCAGCTTTCAGGCGGTCGAACGCGGCCGGGTCCATGTCCCGCGGCGCCTGGACGTCCATTTGCACGTGATACAGCATCGCTTGGTCCCTATTGGCGCGCCCTAATGGCGTGCATAGGCGCGTAGCTTGTCCTGGTCCAGCACGACCCCAATGCCGGGGCCGGACGGCAGGTGGACATGGAAGTCCTCGAACCGCAACGGCTCCGTCACCAGGTCGCCGACCAGGATCTGCGGCCCGAAATGCTCGCAGCCCCAGGCGAGCTCGCGCAGCGTCGCGAACGCCTGCAGGTGCGCCGCAGCGCCCACCGAGCTTTCCAGCAAACATCCGCCATACAGCGCGATGCCCGCCGCCTCCGCCACCGCCGCCACCCGCTTCAGCCCGAGCAGGCCGCCATGCTTCACCAGCTTCAACGACACCGCATCGGCAGCACCTGCAGCGCCGGCCGCAAGCATGTCGTGCACGGTGAACACGCACTCGTCCGCCAGCAGCGGCGGCGTATGCGGACGGGCGCGCAGCCGGGCCATGGCGGCGAGGTTCCAGGCCGGCACCGGCTGCTCGACCAGGCGCACGCCGATCTCGTCCAGTTGCGGCAGGCAGCGCGCCGATACCGTCTCGTCCCAGGCCTGGTTCGCGTCCACGATCAGCTCGGCCCGGCCCTCCAGCGCCTGCGCCAAATGCCGCATGCGCGCCATGTCGGCTGCCGGCTCCTGCGCGCCGATCTTGACCTTGAAAGTGCGGTGCAGCCGGGCCTCCAGCTTGCGGTTGGCCTCGTCGGCCTCCTGCACCGGGTCGCCGGACGCGAGGGTCCACAGCACCGGCACCCGGTCCCGCACTGCGCCGCCCAAAAGGGTCGTCACCGGCAGGCCCAGCGTGCGGCCGAGCGCGTCCCACAACGCCGTCTCGACCGCGGCCTTGGCGGCGTTGTTGCGCTTCGCCGCCAGGTCCATCTGCGCCCCGGCGGCCTCGATCAGGTCGGCGCGGCGGCCCATGATGGCCGGCGCCAGATAGGTGTCGACCGTGGCCTTGATGCCCTCGGCGCTCTCCTCGCTCCAGCGGGGTCCGCCGAGGGTCGCGGCCTCGCCCACGCCCTCCACGCCGTTCGCCAGCCGGACCTGCACGATGACGTAGCTCTGCGCCGTCACCGAAGTGTTGGACAGCTTGTGCCGCCGCACGGTGGGCACGTCGACGATGGTGCTCGTGATCGAGGCCACCGCCAGATCCCGGGCGAGGCCGCCCGGGACGGCGTGGAACGGGTCCGGCATCGGGTCAGGCAGCCTTGGCGTGTTCGCGCACCACGACGGTGTCCGGCAGGTCGGCCATCTCGCGGTTCAGGGTGAAGTCGAACTTGATCTCCGAATATGGCGCGTTCAGCCCCATCTTTGAAGCATTGGCTGCTTTCGGGTCTGTCCCGTCGGTGTGCCGGGTGACGGCGGGGATCAGCTCGTCCCGCGTGGCGAAGGCGAAGTCGTCATACAGGAACTTGTCGCCGGCGATGTTGATCTGCGTCGTGAGCTGACGGAAGCCCGGCGCCGAGACGAAGAAATGCACATGCGCCGGGCGCTGCCCGTGCCGCCCGAGCTGGTTCAGCAGCTTCTGCGTCGGCCCGTCCGGCGGGCAGCCATAGCCAGATGGCAGGATCGAGCGGAAGCGGTAGCGGCCCTCGGCGTCCGTCTCGATGCGGCGGCGCAGGTTCCAGGGCTTCTGGCTGGGGTCGAAGAACGAGTAGCCGCCGAGCGTGTTGGCGTGCCAAACGTCGACGATGGCGCCCGGGACCGGCTTGCCGCCGGTGTCGCGGACCTGGCCCTCCATGAACAGCACTTCGCCCTGTTCGCTGCCGTCGTCGAGCCGCGCCTCGCCCTTGGACAGCGGCGCGTCGGCCAGATAAAGCGGCCCCTCGATGGTGCGCGGCGTGCCGCCCTCCAGCCCGGCCTGCTTCTCTTTTTCGTCGAAGCGCAGGTCGAGGAAGTGCTCGATGCCCAGGCCTGCGGCCAGCAGGCCGTACTCGTTGCGCTGGCCCATCTCGGTCAAATAGCTCATGGCGGCCCAGAACTCCGCCGGGGTCACGTCGAAATCCTCGATGGTTTTGAACATGTCGGACACGACGCGGTGCACGATGCGCTTCACGCGCTCGTTGCCGCCGGGCACGTCGAGGCCGCTGAGCTTGTTGAGCAGGTCCTTGGTCGGGCTGTTGTTCAGGATCGAGAGTGTCATAGCGTTCTTCCCTTTCGATTTGGTTAACCGAGATCGCCACCCCCCACCGGCAAGGCGACGCCGGCAGTGTAGGACGCTTCGTCCGCGGCGAAAGACCGGATCGCCCCCGCCGCGCCGAGCACCGCGAGCAGCCGCCGCGCCGCCACATGCGCCGGGAAGCCTATGTTCTCCAGGTTGCTGCGATAGTCGTAGTTGCTCCGGCGCTGGCCAGGCGCCACGATCTCGCCGATCAGGAAATCAGGCACCGCGCTGCCCTCGGCCTCCCATGACCCCTGCCTCCGCGCGGCCGGCGTTTTCGCCAGCACAGACGATGTATAAACCAGGCCCGGCGCGGCGCCATGCCATCCCACCTTGTGCTGACTCGACCCAAGCGGCGTGAAGTAGGCATGGGCCGCCTGCGCCCATAGCACGCTTTCGCTCAGCCGGTTGCCGACCAGGCTGTGCACGGCGTCGGGAAACGCCGTCTGGCTCCGCACCGCCGCGGCCACCGCCTGCAATGCCTGCATCGCGCCGTGCCACTTTTCCGGCGCCGCGGTTTCGCAATCCGGCAGCGAGAACCCATCCAGGACAAACAGCGCCTCGGGATACAGCGGCGTCACCAGGTCAATCATCCGCGCCAGGCCGGCGGTCTGGTCGACCCAGACCTTGTCGCCGACGCGCAGGCCGATCCAGATGACCGGACGGCGTTGCGACAGGCGTCCAATCTCCGCCCGCCGTTCGGTCGGCGCCTGCCGCTCCGCCCAGCGCTGCACCCGCTGCAGCAGCGGCTTCGGGATGAAGCTGCCGCCGAGCTGCAGCGCGATGTCGTGCGGCGAGAACGGGCAGGGGTCGATGACCGCGGCCTCCGCCATGGCGCGGCATTCGACGCCGGCGAGCTCGGGGAACAGGCCCGCGATTGGGCCGAAATACAGCGTCGGCGGCGGCACCACCATGCCGATATTGCCGATGACGCCGGCCAGGGCCAGGCGCTCGAACGGCGGCAGGTAGTTCCAGATATGATGCGCCGGGTTCTCGGCCCGTCCGTGGATGGCGGCGATGCGCCGGCGCGTGCCGCGTGCGGCGCGGGCCATGCTGGCGCTGCGCAGCAACGCCGCGTGGTTCTGGGCGGCGCGGCGCAGCCAGATCGCCTGGATTTCGGCCACGTAGTGGTCGGCACTGTAGAAGCCCTGCTTGGACGGCGCTGCCTTCGTGTCGACCAGCAGCAGCAGGTTGCTGCGGACCAGATGCAGGAACACCGCGAAGTTCATGTTCCCGGCGGCATGGAAGGTGACGAGCTCCGTGCCGCGGAAGCTGAACACCTGGCGGTCGTGGATCTTCACGCTATCGAACAGGTCGGACGCGCCGCCGCTGTTTGGGTCGACCATCCGGAACTCCTGGTCGCGCACGATGCGGTCCTGGAAGGCGGTGAAGCCCTCGTCCAGGCGCACGATCTGCTCCGCGTCCGGGCTGGAGAACGCGGCATGGCCGAGATAGGCGTCCCATTCCGGCGACAGCGGCCCGACCAAATCGCCGAGGAACGCCTGCACGGCCGCGGCATCCACGCCCGCCTCGCGCAACCACCCCTCCTGCTCCGGGGTCGGGTCACGCACTTGCACCGCGCGCAGGCGAGGCTGGCGCAGCAGGAAGAACAAGCGCATCCGCAGGCTCGGCACCGCGAGGGCGCGGGCGATCACCTCCTTGCCGGGGTCCTCGAAAGCGCACAGGGCGTCGAGATAGGCCTGGCAGGCGAGCGCCGCGTCCGACTGGCGCCACGCCTCGATCTGGTCCGCGAAGCGCTCCAACAGGACGCCATGCGGCATATGGCGCGCGAGCTGCAGCATCAGGGCCGGAACGAGGGCCTGTGACCGTGCCTGCAGGCCGGCGTAGCGGGCGGTGACTTCGGCGCCGGACAGCGTGGCCGCCAGGAAATCACGCCATTGGAACAGGACCGGCTCGCTGTCCGGCGCGGCGAGCACCGCCGCTTCGAAGACCGGGGCGAAGGCGTCGGAACCGGCAGGGACCCGGCGAAGAACTTCATTCAATCGCTGGAGCGCCGCGATGGGCGCACCTGCCGGCGTGTCGATCAATTGGGCATACCGGATGGCGGCGTCGCTCCAATCCTCGCGTAGGAGCGCCAGGGTGGCACGCAGCTCGGCGAAGGCGGCCGAACCGGCCCAGGCCGCCGCGGCCTCCGCGGCCACGGCCTGGGCCACGGCGCTCTGGTCCACCGCCAGCAGCGCCACGCAGACGGCGGCGGCGGCAGTGGCGCGCGAGGGATCATGCGCCAGGGCACGGACGGCCCGGCGCAACTGCGAGCCGGCGGCAGCGGGCTGGCCAAGATGCACGAGCGCGGTCGCGGCCATGAGGCCCAGGGCCGGTTTGAATTCCAGGCCCGCCTCGGCGGCTTCGAGCGCCAGCGGCCAGGCGCGCAGCTCGACATAGGCGCCGGCCAGTTCGCTATGGAACCACTCCGGCAGCGTCCGCGCCGCTCCGGCAGCCTGCTGCGCCGCCAGGAACGCTTCGACCGCCGGTCCGGGCAGCCCGTTGCGGCGGCGCAGCAGCCCGATATGCGTCAGGATATCGACCCGTCGGCCCGGCAGCCCGGCGAGCAACGACTGCCCGACACGTTCCGCTTCCGGGAGGTCGCCTGCGGTGAACAGGCTCTGGAACAACTCGAACGACGGCGCGGCACAATCGGCAGGCATCGGCACACCCCCTAACCATTACGGTTCCGACCATAATGCATGCGAGGGAGCAATAAGCTATGCCATCCAGGCCGGGTCCGGCTCCAGCGTGTCGAGACGGGTAAGGTCGGCGGTCGTATGGCCCGTCGCGTCCCGCGTGATGGCGTCGGCGAACCGCTGGCCGAACAGGATGTCGGCGGCGCCATAGCTTTGTATGTCCTCAATCCGCGCGCCGAGCGACTGGTCCCGCGCATCGACCGACAGGAACAGCCGGACATCCTCATTGGCGAGGCGGGCGGTGTCGTAGCCGCAAAGCGGGCTGCTCGCGTCGATGGTGTGCATCAGCGTCCACATCAGCACGAACATCTGCATCTCCGCCCGCAGCAGCGGCAACTCTTGGGTCCGCCGGAACGACTGCCCCTCGGCGGTGCTGTCGGGGAGCAGGACGCCAAGCCTAGCGGTCATATGGGTCAGCAGGGACATGCCGCCGTTGCCGATCCGCACCATAAGCGTCGGCTGGCCGTTATGCATGGCGACCACGGCATGCGCTGAATACAGGATCTTGGATTTGGGCCGCGAGAAACGGACGAACAGCAGCCCGGTCAGCACGGCCGTCAGGGCCATGCCGCTGAAGATCTCGAACGCCGATACCACGTGGCCGTACGTGGTGGCGGGCGACATCGTGCCATAGCCGACCGTCGC
This sequence comes from Acetobacteraceae bacterium, assembly GCA_965277495.1. GTDB lineage: Bacteria > Pseudomonadota > Alphaproteobacteria > Acetobacterales > Acetobacteraceae > CAHJXG01. The sequence goes on from OZ255824.1 coordinate 1,968,819, forward strand.
CAGCGTTTCGAGGCTGAAAAAGAAGGCGTCGCCGAATGCGCCGTGCCGTGCATTGGCGATGGCGCCGGGTTGCGCCAGATATACCAACGCGAACAGGACGTTGACCGTGACCTCGATCAAGAGAGCCATGAACGCAAAGGCCGGCCACGATAGGCTGAGCGCTATGTAATACGGGTCGCGCAAGTCGAAGCGGGACACCCCCCGCTTCGATACCTCGAACGCGCCGACCTGGACCCGGTGGCTCGCGTTGCGCCGCGGCTGGCTCAGCCTGGCTGCTTGGGCGCGTCGCCGGCAGGCAACGGCTCAGGGTTCGCGGACAATGAACGGAGATAGGCGATTACCTCGGCCCGCACCTTCGGATTGGCGATGCCGGCAAAGCTCATCTTGGTCCCCGGCGCATAGGCGCTTGGCTTCGTCAGCCACTTGTCCAGCTCGGCATAGGTCCACGGACCCTCCTTGCCCTTTAGTACGGCCGAATAGGCATAGCCCTCCATGTGGCCATGCGCCGCGCCCACGACGCCATACAGGTTCGGGCCGAGTCCGGCCTTGCCGCCCTCGTTGAAGCTATGGCAGGCAACGCAGCCAAGCTTTGCCGTGTCGGACTTGCCGGCGTTGACGTCCGCCGAGGCAAGCAGGGCATTGATGTCGGAGTCGCCAGCCGGCGCGGCCCCGGACGCCGGGTTGGGCGATCCTGCTGTGGCTTCGACAGACTTGGCGACGGCTGCGGGCGCGGCTGCGGAAACCGGGCCAGCCGGGGCGGCGGCATCCGCCTGCTTCGCCGGAGCCGCCGGCAACGGCACCGGGTCCTTGGCCAAGGAGTGCAGGTAGTCGATGACATCCGCCCGCTTCTTCGGGTCGGAAATGCCGGCGTAGCTCATCTTGGTGCCGGGGGCATAGGCATTCGGCTTCTTCAGCCATTCGTTCAGTTCGTCATAGGTCCAGGGACCTTCCTTGCCCTTCAGCGCTGCCGAATAGGCATATCCCTCCATATGGCCGTGCGGTCCGCCCACGACGCCATAAAGATTAGGGCCGACGCCGGCCTTGCCGCCCTCGTTGAAGCTGTGGCACGCGACGCAGCCAAGGCTTTTGACGCCAGCCTCGCCCCGTCCGACGTCGGCGGAGGCAAGCAATGTCGCAACCGGCGGCTCGGCTTCGGCCGGTGCCGCGGCCGCTGTCTGCTCGCCGGGCAGGTCGATCTTGATCGCCGTCTGCTTGAGCTCTTTCGGATGCACCAGGGCGTCGCTGATCAGCGTGGCGCCCATGAAGGCGATGCCCGCCATCAGGAACGCGGCGACCGCCTTGTTGATCTCCATGCTGTCCATACGCGACCCCTGCCCCTCGTAGAAATCCGCCCAATGAAACGGGTCGCACAAGCTGCGGCGCATCGCAACCCGCCTGCCGCGCCATTCCGCGCGAAGTGACTATCATGGGGAGGTTTCGGGGGCCAGCAAGCCTATCGGCCGGGGAGAGCCTGCAAACAAACGGGGCACGGCCGCGATGGCCGTGCCCCGTATTCACGGAGGTTACGCTCCTACTGCGGCTTTGGCGGCGTCCACGACGCGTTGAGCAGCTTAAGCCCGGCCTCAGCCCCCGGCTTCGCCAGCTCGGGGAAGTCCTTCAGCATACTGACACCATACAGCGGCTTGTAGACGCCCTGGTGGCAGGTGGCGCAGGCGAGCTTCGGCACGTCCCCGGCCGCACCCAAACGGTTGGGCGGCCACGCATTGGCAAGGGACTTCAGGTAGTCGTTGTTGAGGTCCCGGGTCATCCGGATGCCATACCATGCCGAAACCTTGGCTGGTGAGCTCTGCGACCAGTCGCTGAACGCCCGGGTGTTATGGCAATAGGTGCAGTTCACCCCAAGCGAGTTGCCGAAGTAGTTCATCAGCGAAAAGGTCCACTCCGCCTCCTTGATGGAGTGCGGGTTGGTGCCGGGCAGCGCTTCCTCGCCCTGCACGCGGATCGAGTGGTCGCCTTCCAGGAACGGGGTGAAGGGGTCATAGGGCAGGGCAGCGTCGTTGATCGAGCCGGCCGGGTAGTTCTTGCCGGCCGAGGTCATGAAGATGCCGCCCGCCTGCTTCGGGCCGGGATCGTTGAACCAGACGCCGTTCGGCACCGGGTTGCCCCGGTGGCAGGTATAGCACGTCACCCCCGTCTGCTGGACGTGCGGCTGCCAGTCGGCGTTGATGTATTGGGTCATCTGGATCATCCGCCGCGCGACGATCTTGGTGTAGATGTTGTCCTCCGCCATGTTGGCGGTGTTGTGGCAATAGGCGCAGCCCTGTTTCGGCGACACCCAGTTGGTGAGCGACACCATGAGCCGGGTGAACTGGCCGACGCTGAGGTCGCCCAGCACTTGCACGTTCTTGTACACCGCCGATGACTTCGGCCCGGCGGCGGGGACGTTCGGCAGCGACGCCGGCACCTTGTTCGCCGCCAAATAGGTGGCGAGCTGCTTGTCGTTGTAGTTCACCTCCATCGCGGTGCCGCGGAAGCCGCGCTGCACGACCTGCAGCGGCGGCGTCTGGAACTTCGAGATCATCGCGATCCCAAAGAGGGTGGCTACGACCGCGCCGACCATGCCTAACCCTAGCTTGATGCCGGGCATCATTTGACGGCTCCCTGAGAAAGCGCCGGATCGACCACCTGGCCCCACATGGCAGGGTAGTGCGGCGCAATCCCATGCTTTACGCCCCACAAATACCAATTGTCCACGACCGTTCCGGTCAGCAGGATGCCGATGCCGCCGGTGAGCGGGCAGAGCACGGCGAACCACCAGGCCCAGCGATGGATGCTCTCGGCCGAGGCGGCAAAGCCCATGGTCCAGCGCCAGAACAGCGTGCCGCGCTCGAAGGCGGTGCCGCGGTCGATGATCTGCTCCAGTTCGCGCTCGCCGCCGAAGCGGCTGATGGCGAGCACGGTCGCGCCGTGCATGGCGAACAGCAGGGTCGAGCCGTACAAGAACACGATCGAGAGCATGTGGAACGGGTTGTAGAACAGGTTGCCATAACGGAGCGAGAACGCCGCCGTCCAATCGAGGTGCGGGAAGATGCCGAACGGCACCGCCTCGCTCCAGCTTCCCATCAATATTGGCCGGATGAAGCCGAGCACGAGATAGAGCCAGATGGCCGCCGCGAACGCCCAGGCGACGTGGCTGCCCATGCCGAGCGCGCGTGCCCGTGTATACACCCGCACCCACCACAGCAGGATGGACACCGTGAGGAAGAACCCGGCCATCAGCCACCAGCCACCCTGTTGCAGCGGCGGGAAGCGCAGGCCGTAGCTCGGCGCCGGCGGCTCCAGCGCCAGCCAGAACAGTTGGCGCACGAACTGCAGCGGGTCCCAGTTCACCGAGGCCCACATATTGAGGCCGATGATCTCGAAGGCGATGAACCCGCAGATCAATGAGGCGATGCCGAGGACGCCGAGATACAGCGGCCCGACCTGCGCGTCGCCCAGCACGCCGAAGATGTGGATGTAGAACGGCTTGCCGGACCGGGTCCAACTGGTCCCAGTGACGGGCACCCCGGCATAGACGGGTCCGCGGACCTGCACCCGGGTGAACAGGTTTTGGTATTCAGTCATGATTGCGCGCCCCTCCCATTGTTTTAAATCCGCCCTAGCTCCAGATCGGCAAGTTGAGCCACCAGCCCCACCACTCGGGCCAGCCGCGGGTCCAGAAGGGTCCGCTGATGATGATGCACACGGCACTCCAGAACCCGGCGGACAAGGCGAGGAACAGGCCGAGGCGATGGATGCCAAGCGTGCCGATCGACCAGCCGATGGTGTCGCGGAAAAAGGTGTTCTCGTGCTCGGCGGTCTTCACCGCTTGGCCCTTGGGCGGGTTCGCCGCCGACAGCACCAGTGCGCCGTGCAGCGAGAGCGAAAGCGTGGTGGCGAAGAAGAACGTCACCGCCAGCATGTGCGCCGGGTTGTAGTGGAAATGCAGGTATTGGTAGCCGGTGTTGGACACCCAGTCCAAGTGGCTGAGGATGCCGTACGGGAAACCGTGGCCCCATGCGCCCATCAGCAACGGGCGGATCACGACCAGCGAAACATAGGCGAAGATCGCGACGCTGAAGGCGAACGGCACGTGGTAGCCCATGCCGAGCTTGCGTGAAATCTCGACCTGGCGCAACGCCCAGGACACGAAGGCGCCGATGGCGCAGATCGTGATGGCCTGCCACAGCCCGCCTTCCCGCAACGGCGCGAAGCCCAGGCCATAGCTGAGATCCGGCGGGGCGATGTTGATGCGCCAGAGGTTCCAGTCGCCGCCGATCGCAGCACCGTAAACGATCAGCGCGGTGCCGAGGGCGGCGAAGAATATCGAGGTGACGCCAAAGAAACCGACGTAGAACGGGCCGACCCAGAAATCGAACAAGTCGCCGCCGACCAGGGTCCCGCCGCGGACGCGGTACTTTTCTTCGAAGGTAAGCATCGCCATGGTGGGAGTCCCCTTGTTCGAACGGGATGGGACCGGTTTGGCGGTGGACTGCGCCCGGTTTATGGCCCGGCGCGGTCCACTGCCACGGTTTGGGTTACTTCGGCGGCGCCTGGGGCAAGGGCGCCAGTTGCGACACGTTGCTGCCGCGGTTCGGGCCTTCCAGCCAGTTGAACCGGCTCGTGCTGAGCAGGATGAAGTGGATCAGCAGCGCCAGCACGAACAGGAACACCGAGAGGGCGACCAGGACGCGACGGGGATCAAATAGCAGCCAAACACGCCACATTGCAGTGCTCCCCTATGCCAGAAATGATTTTACGAGTTCGATGCCGTCCAGCATCGCCTGACCTGAATAGCCGTTCGGCCCAGGCAGCCACGGGCGCCAGAACCAGACCAGGATGTGCGCGATGATCGCGACGATCGTGAAGCCGATGAAGCTGGTCACGAAGATGCTGTGGAACTCGCGCGCCTCCGAGTCGGTCAGTCCCGAGCCTGAACTGGCCCGCATGTTGATGTCAGACATGGTTGGAAAACCCTCCTTTTTCCGGTGTCGCCGCACTGCACCCGTGCGGCGGGGCCTCACTGCGGCGCAAACCGCAGCCACGCTCCGAAGGGCGTCGCCCGTCGGATGTCCTGTGCCGGGCGCTCATGCCGCCTGGCCCGCGGCCATTGCGGCCAGCGATTGTTCGACCCGCGCCGCCGTCACCCGGCCCTCGCGCGCCCGTTTTGCGTCCTGCTCCACCCGGTCCCGCGCGCGCTTGGCGGCGGAGATGCGGACCAGGAACGGCTCGGTTTCGACATACTGGTCCAGCAGCGCGGCCGCATCGCCGTCCCATGGATCGGCATTCCACTCGCCGGCGCTGACCGGCGTGGGGTCGACTCGGTCCATGTCTGTGCCGAGCGGCAGGATGTGGAACAGCGCGTCGAACAGGGCGTTGCAGAACTCCTGCACGAGGTAGGTCGCCCCGGCATAGCCCATGAACGGTGTCCCGGTGGCCCGGCGGATGACCGCGCCGGGAAACGAGGCCGGGATATACATGCAGCGCGCGCCCTGCTCGGCCGCATACATCCGCTCGTTGAACGAGCCATACAGGATGAACGGCGGCGTCTTGCGCATGGCGGCCCGGACAGCGGCGTTGTCGGGTTTCGCGCCGGCGGTGCGGCTGAAGCTGAAGGTGCAGGGGATGCCGAGCTCGCCTTCCAGGAAGCCGCGTATGCCGCGGGCGTAGGTGTCGGTCGCGACGACGGCGAAGCTGGCGGTGGCGAAAAAATCCTGGGTGACGCTCCGCCACAGGTCCCAGACCGGCTTGATCGTGGTGTGCTTCTCGCTCTCGATGAACGGCTCGGGGTCGATGCCGGTGAGCTCGCCGAGCTTGCGCAGAAAGTTGGTCGTGGCGTGGAGGCCGATCGGCGCCTGCAAATAAGGGCGGTCCAGCTCCTCGCAGAGTTGCCGGCCGAACTCGCGGTACATGCAGACGTTGACGTCGGCGTTCGTAAGCTTGGGCGCGTCCTCGATGTGCGCGCCGAGCGGGAACACCAGGTTGATCTCGCAGCCGACGCCTTCAATAAGGCGGCGGATCTCGGCCAGGTCGGACGGCATGTTGAAGGTGCCGTAGATCGGCCCGATGATGTTGACCCGCGGCTTGGCGCCGGGCGCCCTTTCCGCACGGGGCTTCGGCTTGGAGCGCTTGGCGCCGAACTCGGTCCATAGCCAATAGATTGCCCGGTCCGCGGCCTGCCACTGGTCCTCGTCGATGGTGCGCGGGATGAAACGGAGCAGGTTGCTGCCCTCGGGCGTCACGCCGCCGCCGATCATCTCGGCGATACTGCCGGTCACGACGACGGAGGGCATGTCGGCGTCGCCCGCCGCCGCCGCCCGGCGCAGCGCGCCCTCGGTGCCGTCCATCGACAAATTGTCCTCGGACAGCCCGGTGACGACGACCGGCAATTCGTGCGGCGGCAGACCGTCGGTGTAGTGCAGCACGGCGGTGACGGGCAGGTTCTCGCAGCCGACGGGTCCGTCGATCACCACGCGCAGGCCGCGTATGGCGGTGAAGGCATAGACTGCGCCCCAGTAGCCGCCGGCGCGGTCGTGGTCGAGCACCAGCATGGCTCAGGTCCCCACGGCTTCGCTGGCGCGCGCCTTGGCCTCGCGCGCCTTGCGATACCGCTCCCGCGAACCCTTCGGCTCCTTTGGTACGCCGTTAAAGCCATACCCGGCGGCCTCGCCAACGCCGACGGATTGGAAGAAGTCCACCATGCGGTTGAAACGTCCGCCGCTGCCGATCTGCGCGGCGACGATCCCGGCCAGTGCGCCCGCTCCAGCAGCGCCGAACAACGGCCGGGCCGAAACCATGTTGGTGAAATAGAGCGCGGGAATGCCGAGCTCCTTGGCCTTCTGCACCAGCGGCGTCGTGCCCACGGCGAGGTCGGGGCGCACGTCCAGCATGGCCGCCAGGTCCTGCTCCAACGAGGCGCGGTATTGGACATGCGCGCCGTGCGCCTCCAGCCACTCGCGGTCGGCGTCGCTCCACTCGGTGCGGGGGCAGGCGGTGCCGACATAGGGCACCTCGGCGCCGGCCTCGATCAGCAGGCGGGCGACCAGCAGCTCGGAGCCTTCGTAGCCCGAAACGGTGACGCGGGCGTTTATCGGATTTGCGTCCAGTGCGGCGCGAATCAGCGGCAAGGCCCGGGCCTTTGCGGCATCGATCTTGTCGGACGGCACATTCGCGGCGGCGCCGACCGCATCGAGCCACGCGGCCGTGCCCTCGATGCCCACGGGCGCGCTGCCGACCACAGGGCGGCCTGCAGCTTTGAACTCGCGAACCGTCGCCGTGTAGAACGGATGGGCCGCCGCGGCGACTTGGCAATCCAGCGCAGCATACAGGTCGCGCCATTCACGCGACGGCAGTTGCGGTGCGATGGCCATGCCCATCGGGGCCAGCAATGCGCTGATGCCCGGTGGATCGCCCGGAAAGAACTCGCCGATCATCGTGACGGTTGGGAGGTCTTGCTGCTGGCGGGGCCGGGCGACGGGGCCTTGCTCGGCCTCGGTGCGGGCGTATTTCAGCATCGCGCCGGTCAGCACGTCCTTGGCCTCGGCATGGGTCGGCACGCCGAAGCCCGGCACGTCGATGCCGATGATGCGCACGCCGTCGATCTGCTTCGGCAGCCGGTCCAGCGGCACGCCGGATGCGGTGGGGACGCAGAGGTTGATGACGACAACCGCGTCGTAGTCCGCCGGCTTCGCGGTCTCATAAACCGCGTCGCGGATGTCCTCGAAAAGCTGGCCCTTAACCAATGTTTCAGAATTGAATGGTACGTATCCCACCGTGCGGCGTGCGCCGTAGAAATGCGAGGTGAAGGTGAGGCCATACACGCAGCAGGCGGAGCCGCTGAGGATCGTTGCCGTGCGGCGCATGCGCAGGCCGACGCGCAACGAGCCGAAGGCCGGGCACATGGATTGCGGTTGGTCGTGCGGGCCGCGCGGGTAGTCGGCCATCAGCTTGTCCATCGCGGCACTCTTGCCGGCGGCGCGGGCGGCCTCGACCATGGTCTCGCGCCCGCCGTGGCAGCCGGACCCGGTTACGGGAGGGATTGCGGGTGCGATGGAGCCGTCCACTGTCACACGCCCTCGTAGATGACTTCGAGCGAGGCTTTGTTGTTCACGGTGGCCGGGCACATGTCGGCCTCGGTGGCGGGCTGCAGCACGACGCTGCGGCCCACGGCGTCGCCCTTGAACAGGTTCAGCAGCGCGTCGTGGGTGAGCGGCGTCGGGCGCACCGGCGGCGCGCTGGCGACCTGTTCGGCCAGCAGTTCGAACATCGGCGCCCACTCGCCGCCGGGCTTGCCGATGATCTCGTAGTTGGCGGACTTGCGGCGGATGTCCTCGTTGGCCGGGATCGCCGACAGCACCGGGATGCCCACGGCGTCCGAGAAAGCCTGCGCCTCGCCGGTGCCGTCGTCCTTGTTGATGACCATGCCGGCGACGCCGACGTTGCCGCCCATGCGGCGGAAATAGTCGACCGCCGAGCACACGTTGTTGGCGACATACAGCGACTGCAGGTCGTTCGAGGCGACGACGATGACCTTCTGGCACATGTCCCGCGCGATCGGCAGGCCGAACCCGCCGCACACCACGTCGCCGAGGAAGTCGAGCAGGACGTAGTCGAAACCCCACTCGTGGAAGCCGAGCTTTTCCAGCAGTTCGAAGCCGTGGATGATGCCGCGCCCGCCGCAGCCGCGTCCAACCTCGGGACCGCCCAATTCCATCGCGAACACGCCGTCGCGGATGAAGCAGACGTCGCCGATCGACACCTTCTCGCCGGCGAGCTTCTTCTTCGACGAGGTTTCGATGATGGTCGGGCAGCTCCGCCCGCCGAACAGCAGCGACGTGGTGTCGCTTTTTGGGTCGCAGCCGATCAGCAGCACGCGCTTGCCCTGCTGCGCCATCATGTAGCTGAGGTTGGCGAGAGTGAAGCTCTTGCCGATGCCGCCCTTGCCATAGATCGCGATGACTTGCGTTTCCTTTTTCGCCGCCGTCGTCACAACCGCATCCGGCTCGATCGCGGCCTCCGCCCGGAGCGTTTCGGTCATGCTCATGGTCGGCGCAGTGGAGGTGACGGCGTTCATGGGCAGGCTCTCCAATCGAGGATCATCTTCAGGCACGCCGCGTCGTCGAAGGCAGTGCGGTAGGCCTGGGCGGCATCGTCCGCGGCCTCGCGATGGGTGATCAGCCCGGCCAGCGACAGCTCGCCTGACCCGGCCAGCGCCGCCACGGCCGCGAGGTCGGCGGGCTGCCATTGCGCGGCGATGCGTATCCGCGCCTCGCGCATGAAGGCGGGCGGGAAGGCGAAGCCGAGCCGGTCGCTGTAAAAGCCGGCGAGGACGATCTCGCCGCCGGGCGCCAACCGGCCGATCAGCGCGTCGAGCAACGAGGCATCGCCGCTCACGTCGTAGATGGCGCGGTAGTCGCGGCGGCTGTCGGAAGCGGGATCGACGACATCGTAGCCTTCGGCGCCCTCGGCGCGGGCCGGGTTGCGTTCCCAAACCACGGGCCGCGCGCCGGAAAGCACGGCGAAGCGCGCCAACATGCGGCCGAGCACGCCGTGGCCGATGATGAGCTCGGGCAACGCCACGCCCGGCAACATCAGCGCATGACGGGCGGTCGCGGCGAGCGCCAGCAGCACGCCATGCTCGCCGAGCCGTTCGTCGAAGGCCGTGACCCGGGCGGCCGGAACCACCACGCGGGAGGCAGCACCGCCGAACAAGCCGCGCACATCGCCGAAGCAGCGCGCGCCGGGCACGAACACGCGGTCGCCGACATGGCTGCCCGACGTGGGGTTGGCGACGGCAATGCGGCCCACCGACTCGTAGCCGGGCACCAGCGGATAGCCCATGCCGGGGAACGGCGGCATGCGCCCGGTATACAGCAGGCGCTCGGTCCCGGTGCTGATGCCGCTCCACTCGATGTCGACCACGATGTCCTCGGGTCCGGCTGCGTCGAGCGGCAGGCGGCTGAGTGCCAGCTTCTCTGGTCCGGTGAGCACGACTGCCAATGCATCCATTTGCGCCCTCCCGGAGCTGTGCGGACCCGAATGGCCGCCGTTGTGTGTCAACGTATCCTGACAAACCGTCATGTCAACTATGATTTACAGATGTGCCGCATTGCGTGACACTTTGGCGACGATGACGCTGGCCAGCAGCGGCGTGTGCGTCGGGATGCGGCGCGCCTCGACAAAGCCGGCGGCGTTCAACAAGGCGAGCAGCTCGGCCTGCGTCCGCGCTCGGCCGCGGCCCATGGCCATGAGATAAAAGCCAAAATAGGCGTCGCCGATCGGCTCCGCGCCGGATGTCCCGGCCATAGGTTCCGCCAGCAACAGGGTGCCGCCCGGCGGCAGGGCGCGGCGGACAGCGCGCAAGATATCGAGCGCGTCCGGGTCGTCGTGATCGTGGATGACGCGGACCAGGGAGACGATGTCGGCGCCAGATGGCAGCGGGCCGGCCAGGAAATCGCCACCCACCGCTTCGATGCGCCCGGCGAGCCCGGCGGCGGCCAGGCGGGCGCGGGCCTGCTCCGCCACCGGCGGCAGGTCGAACAGCACGAGCTGCAGGCCCGGCGCCTGGGCCGCCGCGGCGCATAGGAAGCTGCCGTCGCCGCCACCCACGTCCAGCAGGCGCCGGTGCCGGCCGATGCGGTATGCCGCCAGGACCTCATCCGCGACCAGCGGCTGCGACGCGGCCATCAGCGCCGTATAGGCCGCGACCTCGTTCCCCTGCAGCTTGGCCGCGTCCGCATTGCCGGAGTACGCCCAGTAGCGCGAAAGCCCGGTCTCGCCGGCCTCGCCACGCAGCAGCGCCACCGGGTCGTTCAGGTCGGCATAAAGCTCGCGGTGATGCAGCACCATCGCCGAGACGGCGGCGTTGCCAACCATGGCCGCGCCGAGCGGACCCAAGCCGAAACGCCCATCCCGGCGCCGGCCCAGCAATTTCAGCGATGTGGCGGCGAGCAGCAGCCGCTGCGTCCGCTCCAGCGGCAGGCCGAGCTGCGTGGACAAGGCCACGGCGGTCATGGGGCCATCGGCAAGGATGTCGAACAGGCGCAACTGCACGCAGGCCTGCAGCACCTGCGAATAGACGAAGCCGGCGCAGAGGTCGAACAGCGCGCGGGTGCGGCGCCGGGCGATGGGCCGGGTGAGCGGGAAGGCGGCGGCCCAGCGGCGGAAGCGCGGGCTGGCGATCAAGCGGTCGCGCCGGACCCGCCAGTCATCGAAACGCGGCCTGATTGCGATGGTGGACAGGGTCGTCATGCCCAAAACCACGCCCAGGGTCATGCCCAGAGTCACGCAGCGTGCCGCGCGAGCTCCTTCGGCAGCAGCCGCATGGTCTCGGTCAAGATGTGGCTGCGCAGCGCCACCGCGCCCGGACAGGCGGGCACCGAGTCGACCGCCGCCGCCGCCAGCGTGTCCAGCCGCATGATCGCGCCGTCCAGGCCCAGCTCGCGCACGGCGCTCGGGCGGTCCAAAGCGATGTCCTTGCCGACCGGCTTGCCGACCGCATCCGGGTTCGCGGTGGCGTCCAGGATGTCGTCTGCCACCTGGAACGCCTCGCCGAGCCAAGCGCCCAGCGCCCGCCAAGGCTCGGCCTCCGCGCCCGCCGACGCTGCGCCGGCAACGGTCGCGGCGGCAAACAGCGCGCCGGTCTTCTCACGCTGGTATTGCGCCAGGTCCACCTTGTCCTCGCACTCCCACGCCTGCCCGGCGACGATGCCGAACGGCACCCCCACCGACCCGGCGATGGTCAGCATCAACGGCGCGAGGCGCTTCGGGGTCAGGATCGCGCCATGCGCCAGGGCCTGGAACGCCAACACAATCAGCGCATCCCCGGCCAGCACCGCCAACGGCTCGCCAAAGGCGCGGTGCACGGTGGGGCGTCCGCGGCGGGTGCCGGCGTCGTCGAAGCACGGCAGGTCGTCGTGCACCAGCGAGGCGCAGTGCAGCAGTTCGATGGCAGCAGCGGCTGCGTCGGTGACGGCGGGCGCGTCCTCGCCGCACGCCGCGGCAACGGCGAGGCACAGGCGCGGGCGGATGCGTGCGCCGCGCGGGAACACCGCATGGCGCATGGCGGCGGCGAGCCGGGGCGGACAGCCCTCGACATCAGCGCGTGACACCGCAGCATACAACGCCCGCTCGATCCGGCCCATGACGTCCATTGCGTTTCCTCCCGGTCCAGCCGACTGTCAGGCCAGATTGTCAAACGCGACTGTCAAGCTTAATTGACATAGGCGTCAAGCAGTTTCTGCCGGCAGCGATTAGGAGGGGCGGTGAAGCGTCGGGTGGCGGTGATCGGGGGCGGGGTTGGCGGCCTGGTGGCGGCGCTGGAGTTGGCGTGCGCCGGGCTGGATGTGACGCTGTTGGAACGTGCGGCGACGCCGGGCGGCAAGCTGCGGGAGGTCGTGGTGGCCGGGCGGCGGCTGGATGCCGGGCCGACGGTGTTCACGATGCGGTGGGTGTTCGAGGCCATCTTCGCCAATGCGGGCGCCGCGCTGTCCGACCACCTGACCCTGCATCCCGCCAGCATCCTGGCCCGGCATGCCTGGGACGCCGACGAGCGGCTGGACCTGTTTGCCGACCTGGAGCGTTCGGCCGACGCGATCGGGCGGTTTGCCGGCGCGGCGGAGGCGCGGGGGTTCCTGGCGTTCTCGGACGAGGCGCGACGGATCTACGCGACGTTGGAAGCGCCGTTCATCCGCGGCGCGCGGCCCAGCATGGGATCGCTGATGCGCGACGCCGGGATGCGCGCGCTTTGGGGCATCCGTCCGTTCGATACGATGTGGAAGGCACTGAGCCAGCATTTCGCCGACCCGCGCCTGCGCCAATTGTTCGGGCGCTATGCGACCTATTGCGGCTCCTCGCCGTTCCTCGCGCCGGCGACGCTGATGCTGGTGGCGCATGTGGAGCGGGACGGCGTTTGGCTGGTCGAGGGCGGCATGCACCGGATCGCGCAGGCGCTGGCCGGGCTGGCGGCGGCGCACGGCGTCAAGCTGCGCTATGGCGCGGAGGTTGCGGAAGTGCTGCTGGAACGCAGCCGTGTGGCGGGGGTCAGGCTTGCGGATGGCGAGCGGATCGCGGCCGAGGCGGTCGTGGTCAACGGCGATGCGGGCGCCGTGGCCGCCGGGCTGCTGGGGCCGGCTGTGCGTGGCGCGACACCGGCCTTGGCACCGCGGGACCGGTCGCTCTCGGCGGTCACCTGGGCGACGGTGGCCCGGGCGGCGGGGTTCCCCCTGGTTCGGCACAACGTGTTCTTTTCGGGCGACTATGCCGCCGAGTTCCGCGACCTGGCCGCAGGAATGCTGCCAGAACAGCCCACCGTTTATGTATGCGCCCAGGATCGCCGGGACGGCGACGGCCCTGGTTGCGCCGCCGAACCCGGCCCCGAGCGCCTGCTGTGCCTGATCAACGCGCCGCCGGCCGGCGATGCGCAGCCCCCCACCGCCACGGAGATCGAGCGATGCGCCGACCGGAGTTTCCGCCTGCTGGCCCAATGCGGCCTGACCTTGACCCCCGAAGCGACGGAAACGACGACGCCGGAGGGTTTTCACAAGCTGTTTCCGGGGACGGGGGGCGCGCTGTATGGCCCGGCGGTGCACGGGGCGACGGCGACCTTCAAGCGTCCGGGCGCGCGGACGCGGGTGCCGGGGCTGTATCTGGCGGGGGGCAGCACGCATCCGGGCGCGGGGGTGCCGATGGCGGCGCTGTCGGGCCGGCTGGCGGCGGCGAGCCTGCTGCAGGATGTGGCGGCGAAGGATTGGGTTTCGACCAGCCGGTCGCGCGTGGCGGCTATGCATGGTGGTATGTCGACGCGCTGAGCGACGACGGCCAGCACGGCATCACGCTGATCGCCTTTCTGGGCAGTGTATTCTCGCCGTATTACGCCTGGTCGCGCCGGGCTTGGTCACGCGGGCGGGGCGGCGGCGATCCGTTGCAGTTCTGCGCGTTGAACGCCGTGCTGTACGGCCGTCCGCGGCGCTGGGCGATGACCGAGCGCGGCGCCAGCGCAGTCGACCGCGGCGCGCGGCATCTGGCGATCGGGCCGAGCGCGCTGCGTTGGGACGGCGGGGCGCTCACGATCCACATCGATGAGGTGACGGCGCCCCTTCCGTCGCGCCTGCGCGGCACAATTCGCGTGCATCCGGCGGCGGTGACTGGCCAGCGTTTTACGCTGGACGACGCCGGGCGGCACCGTTGGTCGCCGATCGCCCCGGTGTCGCGCGTCGAGGTCGAGCTGAGCCATCCGGCGCTGCGCTGGTCGGGGCCGGGTTACCTCGACACCAACGAAGGGGATGCGGCGCTGGAGGACGATTTCGTCGAATGGGACTGGTGCCGCGCGCCGATGCGCGACGGGGGGCGGGGGGGCGCGGCCATCCTGTATAACGCGACCCGGCGGGTGGGCGGGGATCAGTTCCTGGCGTTGCGGGTTGGGCGCGATGGCGGGGTGGAGGCATTTCCGCCGCCGCCGCCGGCCGTGCTGCCGCCGACGCGGCTGTGGCGGGTGCCGCGGGCGACGCGGGCCGACGCTGCCCCGGTGGTGCGGCAAACCTTGGAGGACACGCCGTTCTACTCGCGCTCGGTAATTGAGACGCAGTTGCTGGGCGAACGGGTGACGGCGGTGCATGAGAGCCTATCGCTAGATAGGTTCCGCGCGCCCTGGGTGCAGGCGATGCTGCCGTTCCGGATTCCGCGGCGTTGGGGGTGAGGGATGGGAATTGAACGCACTGGAGCTGGAAGTTTGACGCGAGGTCAAACTCGATCTGGCACAGCTTGTAAACCCACTCACGACCTCTTTGCGCCCATGTCGGACGGTGACCGGTATGTAGCCAAGGTCGAGGAGCGTACATCGTTGATGCGGGAGTTCAGACCGGCAAACCCCGATTGCTAACGGAGGCCTAGCACTCGTAAGCCGTCCCACTCTGCACAGACTTGAGCAACGCGACCATTTCGTCGGAGTACTTGTGGATGGGTTGAGTTCCATACTTCAGCGCGAAATGATACTTGTTGTCGCTGGCCTTGAGGTTAACTCCCTTGTCCATCTGTACTTGTTCAATTAGTTTTTGCGCCCCGCTCCATCCTTTGCTGTAGCCGAGCTTTTTGGCCAGACTGGTCAGTGTGTAAGGGTACTTTGCGCTTATGGCTGATGGATCGGTAAGAGTTGAAATGCCGAACAACTTTGCAAACTCCATCGAGCTTCCAAGGGCATGCTCAAGCATCTCGAAGTCGGCATCGACCGATTTACGAGGTATGTTGGTACGGACAAGTTCATAGGAGCGCGACATCAAGGCCCGCAGGAGCTTCACGCTAACCTTGGGGTTGAAGTTCTGTGTGCCGAGTGCTTCAAAAGCCCAGAGGAAATCGGTGGTTTCGATAGATTTGATTCGGACGCCCTTAGTGCCACCGATTGCGATTAGCTTTTCCCGGGTAGGAGTCTCGGTCGGGTTGATGCTTGAACGCCATTCCAGGACGTAGACGTTAGCTATAATACCGCCCGTCCCCGGTAAGGCCTCGTCGATGTCAGCGAGAATGTCCTGGATGTTAGGATCGTTGGCGCTGTATCCAATGAATATCAGTGGGTGCTCGCTGAAGAAAGTGAGTAGCTTCGCAGAGAGATACTTCTTTTTGCGTGTAAATTCGTCGTAGTCGTCCTGGGTGAACACGAGGCTGTCAGGGCGGGAAACACACCCGTGTATTTTAAACAATTCGCCGATGGACATGCTCTGACCGCGGATGATTTCCTGCCCCACAATCGGCAGGTACTCCGGAAATATCAGCTCAATCATTTGGTCGTAGTTCGTCGTGATGATGGCGTGCGGGCGGATTGCCTGGATGGCCTCTATTTCTCGGCGGATGCTCGGATCCGTAATGTCGCTCAAGGATGAGGGGGTCAGTCCCGCCAAGTGCTGTGTGATAGCATGCTTGATGTATGCGGTCTGGGATACTCCGCTCTCAAATAGTTCGTCCGGGAACTCGCCTCTGCCGGTGGACCAGGCCCATTCCTGGTAGCTCTTCGCGAACGCCTGCCCAATGGCCGGGGCTTTCCCCAGCGATTGCCGGTAATAGGCAAGCGCTTTGTCGATGAGGGGGCACCTCTTAGCCAAATGCGAAAGCAGCTCCTCCCACGAAGGGGCGTTGATGTAGCGCCGGGCCAGGCCAGAGCCGATGAACAGTATTGGCTGGCAGCTCATTGCCTCGACACAGACTTTGATGTCGGTCGCCATCTCTGCCTGATAGGTAGTATATCTGTCTGGCGGCTCGGTAGTGGCGACTATTCCGTTTGCGTCCTGGGCACCGGGCATCTTCGAATCGGAAATTGCTGCCATGATTTAATCCTACGGCGAAGACTGGCCTATCCGCTAGGAGGCCATCCTGCCGGGTGCCGCGAACATTTGCACTCAGGTCCCATCAGCCGCACCCAGCGATCGGCTTGGTCTTCCGCAAGCCCGATGGTTGTGCCGAAGCAAATACCCGCAGTCAGCGTCCGCTTCACCGCAATGTGTATCGAGAGCAGATAGGCAGCTCCCGGCCAGTCACGGCTTCAGCTACGGTTCCCTCGGCCGCCTCCTAAGCGCCGGACGCGGCAGGTGGACCTCGTGATATGATCCTGGGACGGCTGCATCGACCGCGGCCTTGACCGCCGGAATGCTGTTCCTCACGACCGGCCATGCCGGGCTGGACAAGACAACCAGCGCCAGCCGGCGCCCCGTCAGGTTCTGCTGATAGCGGATGCGTTGATCGGCGGTCAGCATGACCTCGAAGCCTGCCCGCTCAGCCGCCAACAGCAGATCGCCATTGCTCAGGTCCGACCAGCCTTCATCCTCAGTCGTCCGAACGGTGTGACCCGCCAAATGCCGCCGGACGCCCCAGGGAATGTTCTTATCCAACAGAACTGAGGGCACGTTGCCGCTTGGCGTATTGATAGATGGCAAGCACGTTCTCTGGTGAGGTGCGGAGTTGGTAATTCTCCACCACGTCCTGCACAGACTCGCCCAAGTCCATGTTTTCGACGATCAGATCGGCCGGCATGCGCGGATCTTCACGCAGCGCCGGAACGCCGGAGATGAACCCCGGGCGGGAAATCACGAGCGGACAGTCTGACCAGTCCATAATGAGCCTACGGGCAAAAGGAGCTTAAGAGTACCGTATCACATATGGGGTGGGATGGCGTGGCCGGCGCAAAGAGAGTCGGCTTTTTGCCAACCTCGGCTCAGTTCATCGCCTGGGCGAACAGGCCAGCATCCTCGACCGAGACGCCTGGCAGACCGGTCAGTTCCACCGTCTTCGGCTTGCCCGTGTCGGCGCGGCGCAAAAACGGTTGTCAGGCGCTTCAGGAACACGCCGTCAGCCAATTGTTCGACGGCCAGTCGGGTTTCCGCATCCCTGTGCATTCGATCTCGAATGCCCTTGGGCAGGATAATCTGTCCCTTGGTCGTTTAACGCCCGGTCCTATCCTGCGTCTCGTCCCTGGCGCGGCGGATCGAGCGGCGGACCGAGATTAGTTCTGCAATCAGCAGGCCCAGGAACAGCACCTCAAGGATGATCCATTCCCAACGGCCAATCATCAGGGCCGCTCCCGGCTCATCTGCCGCTGATCGAGCTGGTCGAACAGCGCGCAGAGCCAGGCGACCCGGTCGTCAAACGCCTCCCAGAGCGGCGGGCGCACCGTGGGCCGTGATGGCGGAGCGGCGGTGACGGCGTCCACGAGGAAACGCGCGGCGTCGAGCACGGGGAGCGGCCCAACCGGGGGCTGCCCGCGCGCCGAAGCGGACAGGCTGCGGGCCAGCAGGCGCAGCTTACGGCCGGGTGGCACGACGGCGCGGCGCCCGACGCTGTTGTAGCCGTGCCGGGCGACCTGCTGGCCGATCTCGGCGTAAAGGTGCCGCGCGGCGCCGATGCCGGGCCGACAGGCGCGGGGCAGGGTGGCGATGCCAAGGTCGGCGCGGCGATAGAGCTGGTCAGCCCGGTGCAATAGCCGTTGCACGACGCCGGCCAGCGCCGGGTCGAAGCTGGGATGCGCGAGCCAGGCGTCCGGGTCGATGCCGGCCGCACGCAGCCAGTCCCGCGGCAAGTACAGCCGGCCCGCACGGGCGTCCTCGCCCACGTCGCGCGCAATGTTGCTGAGCTGCATGGCGACGCCGAGATCGCAGGCGCGGGCAACGCCGTCCGCCGACCGCTCGCCCATCAACGCCGCCATCATGGCGCCGACCGTTCCCGCAACCCGGGCGGCGTAGGCTTCGAGTTCGGCGAGGCTGTCGTAGCGGCGTCCGGCGGCGTCCCATCCGAAGCCCTCCAGCAAGGCGTCGAGCAGCGTACGCGGGATGGCGTGGCTACGGACGACCGCAGCGAGCGCGCGGTCGGCGGCGAACGGGCCGGGCCGCCCGGCGTAGACGGCGTCAAGGCGCGCCCGCAGCTCCGCCAGCGCTGCGGTCGGCCCCGACCGATCATCGCCGCCGGCGTCGATCAGGTCGTCCGCCACCCGGCAGAACGCATACAACGCCAACGCCGGACGATGCACCCGGCGCGGCAGCAGCAATGAGGCGACGAAGAAACTACGCGAACCCTGGCGCAGCAGGTCCCGGCAGGCGGCGAGGTCGGCGCTATCCAGCAAAGGCTGAGGCATGCGGCACCACCTTGTCGAGGACGCGCGCCGAGCACAGCACGCCGGGGAGGCCGGCGCCGGGGTGGGTCCCGGCGCCGACGAGAAAGAGGCGGTCCAGCTCCTCGCTGCGGTTATGCGGGCGGAACCAGGCGGATTGGGTGAGCAGCGGCTCCATGCCGAAGGCCGCGCCACGATAGGAGAGCAGGCGGTCGTGGAAGTCCTGCGGGGTCATGACGCGTTGGGTGACGATGGCGTCCTCCAGGCCCGGCAGGAGTTTTTCGCCGAGCGCTCGGGCCAGGGATCGGCGGTAGGCTTCGGCGGCGATGGCCCAGTCCGTGCCGCTGGCGAGATGCGGGACCGGGGACAGCACATAGAACGCGTCGCCGCCCGGCGGCGCCAACGACGGGTCGGTTGCGGTCGGACGGTGCAAGTATAAGGAGAAGTCTTCGGCAAGGCGGTGGCGCTTGAAGATGTCGTGCAGCAGCTCGCGGTAGCGGGGGCCGAGCAGGATGGTGTGGTGCGCGACGTCCGGATACTGCCGCCGGGTGCCGAAATACCAGACGAACAGGCTCATGGAGTATCGCGCGCGGTCGATGCGCCGGTCGGTCCAACGGTGGCGATGCTGCGGCGCGACCAGGTGACGATAAGTCCAGGCGGAGTCGGCGTTGGACACGACGATGTCGGCGGGGACCACAGCGCCGGACCGCAGGCGCACGCCGGTCGCGGCCCCCCGGTCCACCGTAATTTCCGCCACCTCCTGGTTGCAGTGCACTGCGCCGCCCTGGCCGCGGATCAGGCCCACCAGGCCGGTCACCAGCGCGCCGGTGCCGCCCATGGCGAAATGCACCCCCCAGCGCCGCTCCAGGAAGGCGATCAGCGCATAGATGGAGCTGGCGCTGAATGGATTGCCGCCGACCAGCAGCGGATGGAAGCTGAGCGCCACCCGGAGCCGCGGGTCGCTGATGTGCTTGGCGACGAGCTGGTGCACGCTGCGCAGGCTGCCGAGCCGCAACAGGTCGGGCACGCAGCGGGCCATGTCGGTCCAACTGTCGAACGGCACGTCGCCCAACCGTTCGAAGCCGACGCGGAAGATGGCCTCGCTCGCGGCCATGAAGCGTTCGTAGCCGGCGACATCGGCGGGGCAGAAGCGGGCGACCTCGGCGCGCATGGCGGCAGGGTCGCCGGTGTAGTTGAACACAGCGCCGTCGTCGAAGCGGATGCGGTAAAACGGGGTAATCGGACGCAGCTCGACGTCGTCCGACAGGCGCCGGCCGCACAGCGCCCACAGTTCCTCGAGCAGGAACGGCGCCGTGACGATGGTCGGGCCGCCATCGAAGGTGAACCCGTCCTGGCGGAACACGTAGGCGCGTCCGCCGGGTGCGTCGAGCTTTTCCAGCACCGTCACGCGGTAACCGCGCGCGCCGAGCCGGACCGCCGCGGCCAGGCCGCCAAAGCCGCTGCCGATGACGACGGCGTGCGGCCGCGGTTCGGGCATCGGCGCTGGCGGCGGGCTGGTGGCAAGCAGCATGGACATGACACATGGACTGTAACAGCATCTTGACACTCACGACCAGCGGCCAGGGCGACGAATGCGGATGAAAATGCGGAGCGTAACGCGGCTGGTGGTCGCGGTGGCCGCCATTGCTGCGATCGTGGTGGGGTTGCGGCAATTGGAAGGCGCAGAGACAGGCGTGACCGTCACGCCGGGGCGGGTCGGCGGCATCCCGGTCAGGGTCTTTGCGCCCATTGCGGCTGGGCCGGCGCCGGTTGTGGTGGTGGCGCACGGGTTCGCCGGGTCGCAGCAACTGATGCTGCCGTTTGCGGTCACGCTGGCGCGGAATGGCTTTCGGGTGGTGACCTTTGACTTCCCAGGCCATGGCCAGAACCCAGCGCCGCTGCGGGGTGGCCTGAAGGACGATGCCGCCCGTAACGCGGTGCTGATGCAGGCACTGGACCTTGTGGTGGGCTTCGCGCGCGGGTTGCCCGGCGGCCAGCAAATGGCGCTGCTCGGGCATTCGATGGCGTCCGACATCGTCGTGACCTACGCACGGGACCATCCGGACATCCAGGCCACGGTCGCGGTCTCATTGTTTTCGCCCAGCGTGACGGCCGCGTCACCGCGCAACCTGCTGGTCATCGCGGGCGCACTGGAGCCGGGGATGATCCGCGACGAGGGGCTGCGCATTGCCGGCATGACGGCCGGCGGGGCGGCGCAGCAACGGGTGACCTATGGGCGGTTCGAGGACGGCAGCGCCCGGCGCTCCACGCTGTCGGGCGGCGTCGAGCATATCGGCGTGCTGTTCAGCCGGCAGAGCCTCGAGGAGGCGCTGGGTTGGCTGAACCAGGCGTTCGGGCGTGAAAGCGCGGGCTGGATCGACGCGCGGGGGCCGTGGCTCGGGCTGCTGTACCTTGGGTTGGTGGCGTTGGCATGGCCGCTTTCGGGCCTGCTGCCGCGGGTGGCTGCGACGCCGGTGGGGGCCGGGCTGGGCTGGCGCACGTTGTTGCCGCTCGCCGTGCTGCCAGCGCTGCTCACGCCGCTGATTTTGTGGAAGCTGCCGACGGATTTCCTGCCGAGCCTGCTGGGCGACTACCTGGCCGTGCACTACGCCGTTTATGGGTTGCTGACCGCGGCCGGCCTTTGGCTGGTGCGGCGGCCGATACGGGTCCGGTTCCCTGCATTGCCGTTCCTGGCGGCGGCCGTGCTGATGGCGGCGTATTGCATCCTGGCGATTGGGTTGCCGATTGACCGATATGTGACGTCGTTCGTGCTGCCGCCGGACCGGGTCCCGATCATGCTTGCGGTGCTGGTGGGCACGCTGGCCTATTCGGCGGCGGATGAATGGCTGACCCGCGGCCCTGGGGCGCGCCGGGGCGCTTACGCAATGACGAAGGCGTGCTTCGTGCTGTCGTTGGTGCTGGCCATCGCGCTGAACCCGGCGCGGCTGTTCTTCCTGATCATCATCGTGCCGGTGATCCTGGTGTTCCTGATCGTGTACGGGCTGTTCAGCGGGTGGGCGTGTCGCCGGACCGGACACCCGATGGTGGGCGCAGTGGCGGTTGCGCTGGCCTTAGCCTGGGCGATCGCCGCGACCTTTCCGGTGGTGGGCTAAAGGCCGAGACGGCCGGGT
The DNA here is from genome assembly GCA_965277495.1 of Acetobacteraceae bacterium. Classification (GTDB taxonomy): domain Bacteria; phylum Pseudomonadota; class Alphaproteobacteria; order Acetobacterales; family Acetobacteraceae; genus CAHJXG01. The sequence continues at coordinate 1,990,536 of OZ255824.1, forward strand.
CAGGCCTCCGGCTTTCTTGGCGCGCTGGCGTCGTCTCATTCGCGACGGAAACCGGCTGCGCCGATGTTAACGCTGGCCATGTGCGCGTCGCGAGGCGCGGCGCCCGTCTGGTGAGACGTGGCGCGGGCAATGATTCGCCGCCCGGCCCATCGCGCATCCAAGCCGTTGCACATATGCGACAAAAGATTATTACATCTTGTTTCGCATCCGAATACAGTCAAATGGAGTAATCCTTAGTCCGTTCCTCTAGTGAAACGAGGAATGGATGGAAGATTAGTGTTTTTTTCTAGAGATTTGTGGGATGCAAGGGAACTTATTTTGACACTTATGCAGTTGACGACCCCTGCCACGACATCATTCACCTGCCCTAGGAGGGCGGCACGCCAGAATCACTCAACACAGCTCACCGTTCGGCTTGCTAACGACAAAAAGACAAAGCAAGACTGTTACAAATTGCGATACTTGAGTTACTTTTCAGAGGGGTATATCGAGCCGCGCCGAAGCGAAAAATTCAGCGACGAGTATGACAGCCAGCCAGGCTCCGAAACGGTGGTGATCTACAAGGGCGACCGCGCCGTCGCCTCGACTCGGATATGCCTGCTGACCCGCGGGCTCGACGGGAGCGCCTCGGGTTCGATACCTGCCCAGCATGTTTTTCCGGAACAGATTGAAGGCCTGTTCGGACGCGATGCCGCGGCGCCGGTCCAGCGCGTCGTCGAGATTAACCGGCTGGTCCGGCATCCCGAGTTCGCTGAAGACAAGTCCCTCGTTTTTCTACTATTCCGCCTGGCCGGGCACTTCATCCTGAAACATGATGCTGGTGCGGTGGTCTCATGCGTCCGGCGCAACCACGTCCCATTCTACACCCGCCTCCGCTTCAGCGAGGTCGCGGGTCCACGCATTTATCACGGGGTCAAGTTCTCCACCCACCTCCTGAGCTGCCTGCGGGAGCAGTATGACACGGTGCGCCGGATGGTGCCGATGCTCGATGTTTCCAGGGCGGAGCGGGAGCGTTACGACCGCCTGAGCCTGGGCGAAACGGTCACGGTTCTGCCATGACAGCAAATCAGCTATTAGTGTTGGCGCCGGGCCTTGCCTGTTTCCTAGCCTTCAGTTGGGGGACGCTCAGGCATTTCCGCTCGGTCGGACCTATGCCTCCTGGCATGCGGCTGATTGGGGCCGTCAGCCTTCTCACGGTTACCGCGTTCACATGGTCCGTTCTCGTTTCGCCTTTGCCCGGCACTTGGCCGGTTGCCCCGTTTCTCTCGTTGGGGTCGTTGGCCTTTTTTACCTGGGCAGTGCGCGAGACGGGCCATGCGGATTTCGCACTGGCCTTTGCTGGAGCGCAGCCGCCACGCCTTATTGTGACCGGACCATTCCGGTATCTTCGGCATCCGTTCTACACGGCCTATCTAACGTTTTGGCTTGCAACCTGCGTTGCAACTACCTCTAGTATATGCATACTAGGCTCAGCTACACTGTTGATATGCTACTTTATCGCAGCACGCGAAGAGGAAAAGAATATATCGCGTAGCCGACTATCAGCCGAATATCAAAGTTATGCATCTGAAACTGGAATGTTCCTACCAAGTTGCAAGCTAAGGCGGTGGTGGGCGCTCGGCCCGGAGGTCTGAACGTCGCATGAACAACGAATACGATGGCTGTGGAATGGCCGGCCTGGACGAGCGCATCCGCATCGGGCAACTGGATATTCTCACCCGGTTGACCCAAGTGATGGCCGTCACCGGCCTGAATACCTTGGTGTTTCTATACTGGGTCTTTCATCGCGCCGATTTTGCGATCAAGTGGGTGCTCCCATTGAGCGTCCTGCCGATCACCTACGGGCTGGTGCTCTATCTCGGAGTCTCCTGGCACCGCAGGCGCAATCCGGATGCGCGGGCAGAAGCATCTGCCGCGTTTGTGCGCTGCTACATCGGTTTGGTATCGGTGCTCGGCACGTTCTGGGCAGCGCTGCTGGTGGGGCTTAACGCTGTCGCCGACGCCGACCAGCGCAGCATCCTTTACGCAACAACCATCGGCGTGATCTCGACCGCGGCGGTGTTCCTGCCGGTGTCCGTCGCGGTCGCGTTCTGGGTGCCGACGACGCTCGGTGGTATTATTATCCTTGCCCAGAATGGCCGCTTCATCGATCTGCAGTTTTTCGGCCTGCTGTTGGGCTACTCGCCGCTGATCCTATTCACGACATTGTTCATCAACCGGACGCTGGTCAGGCGCTTGACCCACGAGGCGAAACTCAAGGACCAGGCCGACGTGATCGGCCTCCTGCTGCGGGACTTCGAGGAGAACAGCAGCCATTGGCTGTGGGAAACCGACGGCGACCTCAGGCTGACCAACGTTTCGCCCCGCTTTGCCGCCATCGCGCAAACGCCGGGCGACAAGCTGGCGAACGGCTCGATTCTCGAGCTCCTGCAAGTCCCAACCTTGCTCGCCGGAGCGGCCATTCCCGGCACGGCGATCCAGCGCCTCAAAGCAAGATCCGCATTTGCCAACCTCGTCGTGCCGGTCGAGGTGGCGGGGCAACCGCGCTGGTGGTCCCTGACGGGCCGCCCGGTGTACGACCGTAGCAAGCGGTTCACCGGGTTCCGCGGAGTCGGGGCCGACGTGACGGAGGCCACCCAGGACGCAAGGCGCACGACCCACCTCGCCTCCTACGACAGCCTGACCGAACTGGCCAACCGCGCCGTGTTCCAACGACTGCTGGCCGAAGCCTGCACTGCGGCGGCCGAAAGCCCGTTCGCCGTCCTGTATCTCGACCTCGATGGTTTCAAACAGGTGAACGACACGCTGGGCCACGCGACCGGCGATGCCCTGTTGCTCGCGGTTGCACAGCGCATCAGGGGCTGCGTGCGGGAGGGGGACGTTGCAGCGCGCCTGGGTGGCGACGAGTTTGCCATCCTGATGGCCGGCGCCACCGAGCAAGCGGCGACGCTTCTGGCGCAACGCGTCCTCGACGGCGTGAGCCACCCGGTATACTTGGACGGGCACAAGGTCCAGATCGGCGTCAGCATCGGGATCGCATCCTCGGTCGCCGGCCAATCGGCAGTGACGATGTTGGGGAACGCCGACACCGCCTTGTATCAGGCCAAGACCGGCGGGCGCGGAATGTACTGCCTGCATTCACGCAGCCCGGCGCACGCGCAGCAGGAGGCCGTTCGATAGCAGAGGGAGCATAAGCTGCAGCGCGCTCGGCCACGGAGCATGTGCCGTCCGCCTTGGGGCTTGCCGCCACGCTGAGCCCTTTGCCTTTCTGACGGTGCGGCGACCGTTGCCCGAACCGACATCGAACCGGCCTGCGCCGCTGAGTCTGGCGATAGCTAATTGATGACGTTTCGTGATGAAACTATAATGATTAGAGTGAGGCAGCCAGGTGCTCCGTGAATGACATGACTCTGATTGGTAGAGTTGATCGTATCGGTCCAAAAGTTGTCGCCGGCTGGGCTATAAAACAACTAAACGGAGAGAGTTCGTATCCACGGCTGCTATTGATGCGCAACGGCAGCATCGTGACTGCGGCAAACCAAGCGGTGTTTCGCGACGACCTGCAGCACGCGCATGGTTTTGGTCACTGTGGGTTCAGCATCGCAATACCACCGACGACCACGCCGGAAGATTTCGCGACGCTTACGGTCGTCGAGGAGGCATCCGGCGCGATCATCGACGCGTCATGCGCCAAGGTGACGATGCTCTATGGCGGGGGCATCGAGCATCATTCTCGTTCGCTGATCACAGGTTACGTGTTCGACAGCCGGCCGCGGCTGACACTGCCGTGCGTCACGCTCGTTCATGGAAGCAACGTTGTTGCGTCATGTCTGCCACTATTCCCACGGCGCGACATGCGAAGTGTTTTCGAGACGGATAACGTTTGGCAGTTCATGCTGCAAATTCCAGCAATGTTGCAAGACGGCGATGGCGAGATTGCCGTCGAAATCGACGGCGAGCCAGGTTTGTTCCGTCGAGTGACACAGAACGCGCTTTCCGACAACGTCGCACAGCTCTCCGCCAGGTATCTCGACGCCGCCTGGTACCAGACACATCCTGAATGTGCCGGCTGCGACTTCTCGTCGATGACGGCGTTAGAGCACTTTCTCGCCGTAGGATACTATCAGGGCCTATCGCCAACTCCCTTGTTCAATGCTGGATGGTATGCGGGCACTGTTCCCGGTCTTCCGAAGGCGCTCGCCGGCGGGCAGATCGTCTCGGCTTTCCAGCACTACATCGATCACGGCTTGCTGCCTGGGTTGGACCCGCACCCGCTTATATCGCACGACTATATCGAGGGGACGCTGGCCGGGTTCACCCGCGGGGCGGACGGCGGCATCATTGCCGACATTATAGATGGCCGCCTTCCGACCGAGGCGATCAATCCGCTGGTCAACGACTCTGCCCGAAGCTGGGCGCATGAGTTGCAGCGTTGGCGCGATCAGCTCGCGACGGCGTCGCTGGATTTCCGCTTACAGGCAATCGAGTATCTTTACTTTGCAAGGGTGCGGGATCGGTCTCCACCTAGTCCTAAGTACTTCGATGTCGGCTGGTATGTCGCGCGCAATGCGATCCATGGCCTTGGCGGCGGTGACACCTTGGGCGCGATGTCGCATTATTTTCGCATTGGCCGCCATGCCGGGGCGGACCCGCACCCTGTGGTCTCGACGGCCTTCTTCGCACGTCAGCAACGCTCGACATCCCCCGAACTGGCGGCGCAGGGCGGTTTGCTGTCGATCCTGCTCTCGAGCGACCCAGAAAGTGTTGGGCTCAATCCTTTCATCCCGGTTTGGAGCAAGTCAGCTCCTTGTGCCGGGTTCGATGCAGGCCGAGGAGGGGAGTCCCCGGCCTCGCCTTATATCGACGATGAGTGGTATTTCAGCAATAATCCACAAGCTCGCGAAGCACGCGCACGTGGCCGCATCGGGTCGGCAATTGAACATCTCACACGGGCGCGAGACAGTGAAATCGATGCCCCGCACCCGTTTTTCGCCCGCGATTGGTATTTGGCCAGGTATTCCGATGCGGCGAGTGCGATATCGATGGCGCGCTCGCCGAATGCTTTCGCCTATTTCATCGAGTTTGGCCAACATCTCGGCCACGATCCCCACCCGGCTTTCGACTCCGCATGGTATCGTGATCGTTGGACCAATTCGCCCTGGCCCGGAACGCCGGACGGGACGCGCCGGCAAACGGCCTTTGAGTACTTCTATTCGACTGGCATGCGGTTCAACCGGTTTCCGTCGCCATATTTTTGGGACGAGACCAGCGTCAGCTTTTATGGCGCGGCGCCCACCGGTCCGGAAATCAGCGAGCGCGACAGCAATGCACTCGACCGTTTCATGGCGTTCATGCGTTGCTGGGGCCTAGCGAACTTCCGGCCCAACATAGCCTTCGATCCAGAATACTACCTTGAACGCGCTCGAACGTTGGGCATCGACGTTCGAAATGCCGAGAATACGTTCACCCATTACCTCATGGTGGGTATTGAGTCTGGGATTGAGCCTAATGCGTTTTTTAATTCCACATGGTATAAACACCGCTATCTCGTCGGTAACGACGCCGCCAATGCATTCGAGCATTATTGCGGGATTGGCTGCCGAAAAGGGTACTCTCCCGATCCATTGTTCGATGAAGACTACTATCTCGCCATCTATCCGGATGTCAGGCACGAGGTCGCGCGCAAAACTTTCGTGAGTGGATGGGTTCACTACTGCCATCTTGGATGGCGGGAGGATCGTGCAACTCATCCATATCTGCACTTGCATGATGTACCAGACCGCAGCGCCGAGGCACGGATCGGCGCACGCGGCAGTCTCGACGGGTATGTCACCCGGTCCAAGGCCGGAGCGCCGCCGGTCCCGGACGGGGGGCAGCTATTTCAGGAAGACTGGTACACCACAGTCTATCCTGAAGTGGCCGGCGAGATGGAGCTGTTCAATCTTCCGACCGGGTTTGCTCACTACATCCATATCGGCATCCATCGCTTGCGTTCGCCGGGTCCGCTATTCGACGAGGCGTTCTATCGACGCGCCAACGCGGATTTGGAGTCGGCGCTGCGCACAGGTGACATCTCCTCTGGCTACGATCATTTTTGCCACACCAGAGCTGAGAACAGACCCTGGCATCCGCTGTTGTCGTTCAAGGAGTTGCTGAGCCCCGCCGTGAGGAGCGACGGCGCTGGGCCGGGGCCGTCATCGAGACGACAAGAACCGATCTGCACTGCATCGACGATGGCCACCGCAACCTTCGACACTCTCGCGACGGAGCTGCAGTACTGGACAGCCGTTTGCACATCGGAGCCGGCGAATTTTTGGGCAGCCACACAACTGATTTCCACCGCCGCCCAACTGAACGACCGACCGGCCATCGAACGTTGGCTGCCGGCCGCCCGAACCGGAAAGCCGGAGCCTTGGCGCGCTTTATCGATATCCCTCATTGAGAGGTGCTTCTCGATAGGCGACCTTGGCGCATCCCAAGCACGTTCGGCATTTTCCAGCCTATTTAGAAATACCGCGCCGACCTTCGTGATCGAAACCCCGCTGCCGCACGAAGTCATCTGCGGAAAACTGACCGTCATCAGCATCAATTGCGTCTGCTATCACCGGTTCTATGAGGCCGTCGAGCTCGAGGTTTGCATTGGCCAGCGCAGCATTCCGTTGAACCCGCAACGCGCGATCCGGTATGACGTCTACGAGGCATGTCGTAGTTCTGACCTGCTCGGCCATTCCCTGTACAGCGGGATCAACGACTTTATCACCGTCGATGGTCATGAGCCCGGCACGACGGCGGCCGTGCTTTTCCGCATGCGCGTCCAGGATGCTTCCGGCGCCTACCACGTCTTCTCCGTCGCTGCCGGAGACATCAGGTTCTTGCCCGGCCCTGTAGCCGCGCCCCCGTCGCTGAGCGACGCCAGCGGCCCAAGGCGGATCGCGATCTGCATGGCGACATTTCAGCCCGATCTCGAGCTGTTCGCCCGGCAGCTCAGCTCCATCAAGCTGCAACATTATCCGGCCTGGACCCTGTTCATTTCCGACGATGCGTCGCCGCCCGAGTATGTGCGCGGCATGATGCGTGAGACGGTCGATGATCCCCGGATCGTCTTCCAGGCAAACCGCGAGCGTGTCGGGTTCTGCAAGAACTTCGAGCGGGCGATCAGTTTAGCGGGACCTGGCTACGACGCCTTTGCACTATGCGATCAAGATGACGAATGGTATCCAGACAAACTCGCCGTCCTTGATGCTGCGTTGCAAAGCGAAACCGCGCTTGTCTATAGCGACATGGAAATCTGCACGCGCGACGGGACGACCTTATCGAATTCGTTCTGGACGACGCGGAAAAACTACTGCGAGGACATCAACGACGTTCTGGTGGCCAACTCGGTCACCGGCGCCGCGAGCCTCTTGCATCGCCGGGTGCTGGAACTGGCGTTGCCATTTCCGGATATCAGCGGGCTGTATCATGACCATTGGCTCGCCCTTTGCGCGCTCGCGGTCGGCAGGATCGAATTCATCCCGGCCGCACTCCATCGTTACGTCCAGCACGGACAGAACGTGTTGGGTTTCGCAAGCTCAGTGAAGCCATCCCTCGGTTTCGAGCACTTCCGCCGCCGGCACCTCGAAATCCGTAAGCTCGGCCGCAAGCCCGTTGCGGACCTGACCCGCACGGACCTCAGTGCGCTTATCAATGCGAGCTTGATTTATGGGGAGATAACGCGGCTGCAGGCGATCGTCGTCACCATCCTTCGCCGGGCGGCGAATATGGACGTTCAAAAGCTTAATACGGCGTCGTTGGCGGCACTCTGGATGCAGGACGGGGAGTTCCCAACCGCGTCCGCGCTGGCCCACATCCATCGCCAGGGGGATACGGGCGTCCGTAAAACGCTGGGAGCCGAGTTCCGGCTGGCGGCTTCGGTCATTGCGACGAAGGCGCTGCAGGGTGAAAAGGCGCAGGTCGTATCCCGTGTGCTGAAATTCGACGCCACCGGCCTGCGGTCAAAGGTCATCGGCAAGGATGGTTCGCTGCAGACGCTCTCCAGCACGAACGCCGCGACCTGGCGCGATCATCTCCGCACCAAAATCCGACCGCTCGTATTATCGGTCGACGCGACCGCACAGCCGTCGTTGCGAGTTAACGTCCTGATACCCGAGCTTACGCTCTCAGTGTTCTTCGGCGGCTATCTTGGAAAATTTCATCTGATCAAGAAGTTGCTGGACCATGGGCTGGCTGTCCGCGTCATCACGCTTGATCATTACCAGCAGAACGTCGGCACGATCGCCAGCATCGAAGAGAAATACCCGGAATTTGTCGGCCTGTTCAGCCGAATCGAGGTTATCGACCGCTATGACCGCGCGGAAAGCGTTCCCTTGCACGAAAAGGATGTGTTCCTCGCGACGACCTGGTGGTCCGCCCATGTCGCCGAAGCTGCCCGCAGGCGGACCAACAAGGCCGCGTTCTTCTACCTCATCCAGGAATTCGAGCCTTTCACCTTCGCCATGGGATCATGGTATGCGACTGCGATGGAGAGCTACTCCTTCCCGCATCACGCGCTATTCTCGACCGACCTGCTTCAAGATTACTTCCGGGCTGAACAATTGGGCGTGTTCAGCACTGAATCTGCAGGCAGGACTTCGTCGCGTGCCTTCTCCAATGCAATCGTGGACGGCGCGAAGCACTCTTCTCCGCCAGCGATCCACCAAAAAGGCCGGCAAGACATCCGGCGTTTGCTGTTCTATGCCCGGCCTGAGCCGCACGCCAACCGCAACATGTTCGAAATGGGCATTGCGTCCCTGATCGGCGCCATCCAGCAAGAGGTGTTCCCGGCGAACGAGTGGGAGTTCATCGGGATTGGCTCCGCGTCGGCCGACTTCGAACTCCACGGCGGAGCGACGTTGCGGATGGTCGGCAAAATGGGCCTCAACGACTATTATAGCTTCCTGCAAACCGTCGACGTGGGGCTTGCCTTGATGTTCACGCCCCATCCCAGCCTGGTTCCGCTGGACATGGCCTCGTTCGGCGTCGCGACCGTCACCAACACCTGCCTGAACAAGGACGCGGCGGCATTGAGGGCGATTTCGCCGAACCTCATCCCTGCGCCGCCGACAATCGCCGGCATTGTCAAAGGCCTAGAAGCCGCAGGGAAACTAGCGCAGGAGCAGCCGAGGCCGGAGCGCGTGGGCCAGGTCAAATGGGCCATGACATGGGACGACGCCCTCAACGACGGCGTAATGGACTTTGTGGTGCGGTCGTTGCAAGGACTCGGGCAGGGCGATTTGGCCGGACCCGCAACGGTAGCTGCGCCGGCTCGGAAGGGTGGGCGGCCGCGGCTTGGCGCCCGAGGTCGATCCGGGTAACGCGCGGTCGATGCGCGGTGCGGCAGCCGGGGTCCTCACGCAGCACATGGTCCTGCATCCGGTCGCTCAAGGTCGGGCTGTAGAACGGATCGCCGTCGCGTAGAATGCCGGCCCACTGCGTCAGCAGCCGTATGCTGTCCTCCTGATGCAGGATCTGCTTGGTCTCGGCGCGCGTCGCGGACTCGTAGTGGAACAGCATCGTTGCGCCGTCATACAGCACCTTCAAACCCTGTTGACGCAGGCGCAAACAGAGGTCCGTGTCGTTGAAACCAATGGCGTAGGCCTCGTCGAAGCCGCCCATCGCTTCGAACACCGGCCGGCGCATCATCAGGCAGGCCGCGGTCACGGCGGAAAAGTCGCGCACCGACGCCAGCGAGCAGTTGTAGCCGAGGTTGCGCCGCTGCTTCCCGTCCAGGAACGCCTCGTTGAACTTCAGCGCATGGTCGGCCGAGCCGTTGAACCCGAGGATGACGCCCGCATGCTGCACCCGCCGGTCGGCATAGAGCAGCAGCGCGCCGACGCAGCCCACGTCCTCCCGGTTCGCAAGCCGGCGCATCCGGTCCAGCCAGCCATCCTGCAATGCCTCGACGTCGTTGTTCAGGAACAGCACGAACTCGGCGCCGGCGCCGTGGGTGCTGACCGCAAGGTTGTTCATGAGCGGGAAGTTGAACTCGCCGTAATAGGGCATGACGGTATGGGTCCTGGCCAGCTTGTCCAGGTAGCGCAGGGTCGCTGTGTCCGTGGACTCGTGGTCGATCACGACGATGCGGTAGTCGACGCCGGCCGCGGTGCGCTCGATGCTTTCAACCGCGGTCCGCAGCAGCTCCACTTTGTTCTTGGTGGGGATCACGATCAGCACCTGGCCATCGGTCTTGGGCCAGTCGATGCGGAATTGGTTGAAATCGATGCCGTCCTGCGCGACGGCGCCGGTGCCGCAGCGGTCGAGATGGCGCTGCAGTGCGCCCCGCGTCGCGTCCATCACCTTCGAATGCGACTGGTGCCCGGCGCTCGCCTCGTGGGTGCGCCAGCGATAGAGCACGGCGGGCACATGGACCACGTTGCGCGCATGCTCCAACACACGCAGCACGAAGTCCACGTCGGCCGAGACCGCCATGTCCTCGTCCCAGCCGCCGATCCGGCGCGCGATGCTGGCGCGGACGCACAGCATGTGGACGAAATATGGATGCGACAAGTAATAGTCGTAGGAGAAGGCAGGCCGGCACCGCACTTCGCGGACCCAGGCAACATTCTGGTCTGTGGTCGCCTCGTCGGAATACAGGAAATCGGCGTCGGTGCGCTTGGCGGCGCGGATCAACTGCCAAACCGCGTCGGGCTCGATGGTGTCGTCGTGGTCCATGAAGGCGATATACTCGAAGCGCGCCGCGCGGATGCCATAGTTGGTGGCGGCTGCGATCCCGCCGTTGGAGGGCGCATTCAGCACGCGGATGCGCGGGTCGCCTTGGGCGGCGATCGCCAGGGTCTGGGCCACGTGCGGCTCCGTGCTGGCGTCGTTGACGCAGATCAACTCCCACCGGTCGCACCACTGGGCATAGACGCTCTCGATCGCCTCGATCAGCCAAGCCTGGGAGGTGTTATAGACCGGCATGACGATCGACACGCCGAGGGCGCCGGCCGCATGGTTAAAGCGGCGCTTGAGGCGGGGCAGCACGCTGGGCGCCACTTCGTTCCGGCGCCGGGCAAAGCGAACCAGGTTCGGGTTCAATTCGACCGTCTTGGGCGAACCTTGCAGGACCTCCTTGGTGCCGGCGACCCGGACCGAAATCGACTGCCCCAACAGGTCGAGGAACTGCTGGCCCAGGTCGATTTTGAACGCGCACATCCCATCGGCCAGCCCGGCATTGAGCAGGTCGCCGCGAAACAGCTTTGCCTCGGCCTGGCCAAGCACGCGGCCATCGGGCAGCACAGCCTCGACGAGCAGCGGCGTCTTCGGCTGCAGCCGGCTCAGCGCCCAGCCATACACGGAGGTGCCATGGCACTTGTCCAGAAAACCCTCCAGAGTTGGCCGAGCGGGAACCTTGATCGGGCTGTTGCAAAGATGGATGTCCGTGCCGGCCAGCACGGCCGAGAGCTCGAAGCCACGGCCGCCGCCGAAGTCGTTGGGCAATGCGAGGCGGAAGCCGCAGCGGTCGTGCTTGATCCCAAGCGTCCGGACATCGGGGCGGGGCGCGTCGGCGTTCGCGGTGGCGAGGACCGCGCCGTTGATCCTGATATCGATCGCCACCTGCTTGCGGGGGTCGCCGAGGTCGACGGCCCAGCCCTGCACCGTGCCGGCGAACTCTTCGAGATAGCCGGTATAGCCCAGGTCCGCCGCTGTCAGCCTGACCGCTGCGGCGATGCTGCCGCCGATCCGCAGCGACAGGCTTGCAGTTTCCTCGATGGGGATTAGGAAGCCCGGGCGCAGCGCGAACGGGTAGAGCGCGATGCTGGCGTCCGGGGACGGAGCGCGAAGCGCCGCCGCCTGCGCCAGGACGACGCCGTCGCGCATGAGCTCGACCATGATGGCCGGTCCGGCCCAGCCTGCCAGCCTGAATGCGCCGGAGACCTTGCCGTTGCGAACTTCGACCTTCGTGAGGGCAAATGCATAATGGCTGCGCAGGTCCAGGGCCTGCGCCAGCACGCTGCGCCCGGTGCTGATGTCGATGAGGTCGAGGCGCTCGACCATGCGGTGCCGGGGCAATTCGGCGCTGAAGCTGTGTACGCCAGGCGCAGGGGTCGCACTGGCGGATGCAGGGCGGGCCAACCCTTCGAAGGCGCCGTCGGCGAATATCCCGATGTCAGGCGCCGCGATATTCGGATGGACCGGAAGCGTCAGGCGGATTTCGCCAGTTTCCGACACGACGGCAGCAGCCCGAGGCAGCCCAGATTTATGCGTTGCCAATTCCAGGGACTCCAGTATGCCGCGGTTCATGAGTTACTGGCCCATTGCGGGAAACGCAATGTCACGCCGCAGGAATTATACCGGAACGATGATGAAAGCTTGCCCGGATTTAGAATTGGGCGATCAGAGCTGGCCGGCAGATGGGCCAGAAGCCGTGATCCCGCCAGCAGTTTGTTAGTTTCGATCCAGCGCAGGGCTTATCCGTTTTCACACGGACGCTTCAAGGCGCGTCAATTCATGGCGGACAGCGGCTCCACTGATGTATGAGGCGGACGGATCGGTTTCCTCGTTGCGATCCCATATCAACCACCTGGTTTCGTCCACCGCGATGTTGCCTGCCTGGCCGCGCCTTAGTCTACGCTCCCAGTGCCAACGGGATCTTGTTGCGTAATGATTGATTCGCCAGTCGCATAGCTTGATGTCGCCGGCGACCGCGTAGAGGTCAGCATTGATCGGCAATGGAACGCCGTCCGCGTCGACAATCAGCTTGCGAGTTTTGAAATAATGCGGGTTGTAGCAATCAAGGACTTCGGCTGGCCTTACAATCGACTTGATGATGCAGTTACAAGGGTTGTAGAGCATTGCCCGCTGGGTGAAATTGTCGATGATTAAGCCGGCTGGACGCTCCTGGTGCCCGCTGGACCCGAATACTGCCCAGTTCAACCCGATAGCGCTTGCGGAGCTGCATCGATCGGTTAACTGCTGCAGGCGAGATCCGGTTGCCGAGAAAAGGAACTCATCGATATCGAGAAACGCGCACCACTCCACCTCGGTCTGGTTCCGAAGCCGAAAACACGCATCACGATAAGCAAATATCTGGGTCAATCTTTTCGGGAACGTCGGCCAGCTCACGATATCTATGTCGTAGTGCGATTGCGCCCGCTTGAGGACCGGAAGCGTTTCATCACTACTTTCATTGTCATACACGACAAACTTTCCGATGCCGAGCACATGATAATAGGCCAGCCACTCCAACAAGTCGTGTTGTTCGTCGCGCACCATGAGAACGGCGGCAATCATGCTTTTTTCCTTAAATTCGACCGGCGGCCCAGCGCACGGAGCAACCCACGACGCCCCAGCCGCTTGATACCGTCGAACATTTATCGCACCAAACCACTGCTCGCGCGCTCAGCCTCAACCCCGTCCGGATAGCGGTTGTCCACGTCCGGGGCGAACCAAAATCGCCGGCCGATCGCCTCGGCCAGATCGGACGGCCCGAGTGGGTGTGCAAGCAGAAAGCCCTGCACGTCGTCGCAATGCTCGTCCCACAGCCAACGGACCTGGTCCACGGTTTCGACCCCTTCGGCCACCACCCGCATCGACAGGCTCGCCGCAAGCCCGATGATGGCACGGACAACCGCGCCGGTTTTTGTCTTGTGCAGGTTGCGGACGAAGCTCTGGTCGATCTTGATCTGGTCGATTGGGAAACGTCCAAGGTAGCTCAACGACGAATAGCCGGTGCCGAAGTCGTCAAGGCTGATGCGGACGCCCATGTCGCGCAACGCCCGCATGGTCGTAAGCGTGGCCTTGTCGTGCGACAGCAGCACCGTCTCGGTGATCTCGAGGCTGAGCCGGCTTGCGGGAAGCCCCGCTGACCGCAACGCCGCCTTGACCGTTTGCACGAGCTGGTCGGTCCGGAACTGGGCCGACGATACGTTCACCGCGACCGAGACATGGTCCGGCCAACCCGCGGCCTCCAGGCACGCCTGCCGCAGCACCCATTCACCGAGCGGCACGATGAGGCCCATCTCCTCGGCGATGGGGATGAACTCGAGCGGCGGCACGACGCCGCGGACCGGATGCCGCCAGCGCAGCAAGGCCTCGAACGCGCCCACGCGCCCGCGCTTCAAATCGCAAACCGGTTGATACAACAGCTCGAACTCGCCGCGCGCCATGGCGTCATGCAGATCGTTGCCCAGGGCGCGCCGGGCCAGGATGTTCGCGTCCATCTCGGGCTTGAAGAACCGCCACATGCCGCGCCCGTCCTCCTTGGCGCGGTATAGCGCGATGTCGGCGTTGCGGAGCAGCGCATCGGCGGTCACGCTGTTTGAGTGCGCGACCGCAATCCCGATGCTGACGCCGATGGTCGCGCGCCGGCCCTCGAGCTCGTAAGGCTCGCTCGTGACCTCGATGACGCGCCTTGCGAGCGCCTCGATCTCGCTCGCCGACTGAGGCGCGATTTGGATGATGGTGAACTCGTCGCCGCCGACGCGTGAGACCGTGTCCGTCGCCCTGACACAGGATTGCAGGCGCTCGCTCACTATGCGCAACAGGACGTCGCCCATGGCATGGCCAAGCGTGTCGTTCACCTCCTTGAACCGGTCGAGGTCGAGGCAGAGCACGGCAAATGCGTGGCCCTGATTGAGCCCGGCGATCGCCTGCTGCATGCGCTCGATGAACAAGGTGCGGTTCGGGAGTTGAGTGAGCGCGTCGTGCCGGGCCATGAACACGACCTTGTCCTCGGCGGCGCGCCGCTCGGTCACGTCCTCATAGGTGGTGGCCCAGCCTCCGTTCGGGGCCGGACGCATCGAGACGGAGAGGATGCGGCCCCCGGCGACCGGCATGCTGAAGGTCGTGGGCACGCGCCGCCCGACCGTGGCCATCTCCGCGAGCGCGAGGCTCTCGACAGTGACGCCGGGATGGTTGCCGTGCTCGACACGCATGGCGATCAGCTCGAGGATGCTGAGCCCAAGGCGGACCCGGCCCGGCGGCAGGCGAAAAATTTCGGAATAGCACGCATTGACGACCGAGAGCCGCCCGTCGGCGTCGAACAGGCACAGGCCCTGGGACATGTTGTCGAGTGCGGTGTCGAGGCGCAGGTTCGTGGCCTCGAGCCGGGCGCCTTGCTCCTTGAGCGCCGTGATATCGCTCATGACCGCGATGAAGCCGCCCTCGCGCGTGACGCTCCGGCTGATGTTGAGCCACCGCCCATCGGGCATCGCCACCTCGCCCTGCGCTTCCGGCGTGGGCAGCCGGGCTGACAGCAGCGCCCACTTCTCGCCGGCGATGGCGCGCGCATCAGGCGGCGCGGCGACCTCGTCGCGCCAATCGAGCGCGGAGAGGGCCTGCTCGTTGGCCAGGACAACCCGCCCGTCCCGGCTTACGACGACGATGCCCTCGTGGGAAATCTCCATGGCGTCGAGCAGGCGGCCCTGGGCCGACCGGCGCTGCGACACCTCGCGCTGCATCATGCCGCGCAGGTTCTCGCGCATGGCCGCGAGGGAGTTGAGCAGGGCGCCAAGTTCATCCTGGCCCCCCTCGGGCATCTCGCCGTCGAGCTGACCCTGCGCGATCCGGCTGGCAACGTCCGAGGCGATGGCGAGCTGCCGGACGATGTGGCGGGCCAACATCCAGGCAACGATGGCGGAAAGCAGGACCGCCGCCGAAAGCCCCAGGATATTCAGCCACCAAGCGTCGGACATCGCGGCCCGGGCGTGCTGCCGATAGCGCACTCCGTCCCCAGCGGCATAGTTTATCAGCAGGTCCAGCTCCCGGTCGGCCGCTTGAACATAGCTTTCGAGCACGGTCTCCGCGGGCACCGCCTTGTCCTGCCGCCGCGCTTCGTCCCAGGCGGCGATGGCGGCCCGGGCCCGCACCGCAGCCTGCGCCGCCTGCGTCGATTGCGACCGTTCTGCGGCGAGCTCGATATCCTCCGTGAGCGAGCGCCCAAGCACGCTGAGCCGGGTGTCCAGCTCGGTTCGGGAGCGCCCGTCCGTGGTTTGGGCATAGTGCGATGCGGCGACCTGCATCAGGGCAAAGTCCGCGGACGCCGCCCGGGCGTAGTTGATCGCCATGAACGAGCCGTCGTATGTTTCCGTAACGAGCGCGCCGCCATGCTCGATGCGGTAAGAGGCATGGAGGCCGATGACGCCCATGATGGCTGTCATGACCAGGAACGCGAATAGGATTTTGCTGCGGATCGTTCCGGCCATCGCGAGCACGCGCGACCCCAGCAGGCGTTTCGGCACGAACAGGGGCGTTAGGTCCGGCCGTGCGGTTGCTTGGTTTAGGATGACCCTGACTCCGATTGCGGCTCCTGGATTGTTAAGGTGTTCAAACGAATTCGAGCGTCCCGGTTGCTGCCTTCGCGTTCAGGGATCATCGCGACGAAGTCGTTGGATTTTGCCGCTCGTGATCCTAAGGGGGGTCCGCTTGGGTTTTCTTACCAATCCGGAACAACATATACCATTGCGGCAGAGTTTCCAAGGTTCTCAACGCGCGCGTGAGTTCTGGCCGAGGTTGCGGGAATTGACCGGACGCGCGCGGCATAAGCCTGATGGGGAGCTAATTGCCCCAAGGCGAGCGGGCTGGGGCGTTTGTTCGGTAGTGGCCGGATGACTTGCCACACGTTGCTGCGATCCCACTCTCTCTGGGACAAGTTGACAAACGGTTAAGCGCATTTCAGACCTGTGGAACGTTATTTCAGCGCAGACGTATTGACATAACGCGCCCGGTCCGCCGGATTGGGTTCAGGCCTTGATATTGTCAGGAGTTATTATAGTGCGTAGCTCGATTGCCGTCCTCTCGCTTGTGGTTCTGTCGCTCGCTGGCTGCGCACAGGATTCGAAAGCCCCACCGGTCTCGACCAATACGATTGGGCCTGCCTCGCAAATGCCGCAGCCTCCCAACAGCCTGCCGCGCGGCTCCGCCGTGGACGCGCCGCTCGATCCGGCCCAGGGCAACCTCGGGACGACAAGGGTTGGGCCGTCCCGCATGGCCCCGCGCTAGGCGCAATAAGCAGCTTTGTTTACAGCACGGATCCCCGCTCCGCTCGCCGGGATCCGTGCCTGAGTTTTTGGAACTGCACACTTCGTCGTTTTGCGCAGGATATGCCTGCCGGTTCTGCTGCTGCCCTATGACGCCGATGACGCGGCACTTGCCGGCGGGCCGATGCTAAACCTGCAATCGGCCGCAGCAATGGTTCACTGGCGGACGTCGAAGCCCGGCTGCGGCTGCCACGCATCGCGCTGCCGCATGAACGGCATCGCCAATGTGGGACGCAGCCGGATGGCGGCGGGGTCGCGGTAGCCGGGCACGCCGACCTGGATTTCGCCCGGCGCCACGTCGCCGCGGAACGTCCGGTGCAGGTGGTCCCATAGGCTCAGCCCGCTGGACCAGTTCGAGTCCGTCTCGCTCCGCACCGTCGAGTGATGGACGCCGTGCATCCCCGGCGTGGTCAGCACGCGCGCCAGCCGCCGCTCCCAGCCCGGCGGCAGCCGCAGGTTCGAATGATGGAACAGCACCGACGCGAAGAAGAACGCCTGCCACAGCCGCAGCGCCCGCGGCGACGCGCCGACCAGCGCGACCTGCGCCGCGCGCCAGGGCACCGAGACCAGCATGTCGGCCGCATGGAACCGCAGCGCCGTCGACGCATCCATGTCCAGGTCCACATGATGCACGAGGTGCAGCCGCCATAATGCGGGAACCTTGTGCGTCAGGACGTGCCAGATGTAGATCGTGTAGTCCATCGCCAGGAACGCCAGCGCGTCCCGCATCCAAGCCGGCCCCGGCAGGCGCTGGGCCAGCCCCTGCCGGCGTCCGGCGGCCCGTTGCGCGAGCGGCTGGACCAACGGCCTTTCCACCGTGGAGACCACCGCCATGCTGAGCGCGCCGAGCATCAGGTTGCGGACCGTGCGCGCCGGCTCCGCCTGGGTGCGCCGGCGCTGCGGCGACCGCCGCTCCGCGACCAGGATCGCCGCGGCTGCGACCAGGACGACACCGGGAAGCAGCCAGTTGGGCGGGCGCGATCTCATGAGACGGCAGATGCGGGGGCGGGCCGGCCGCTGCAAGGCTTGGCGGCTTTCGACCCAGAGCGCCTGGCCGGCTGGATGACACCCGTCGCCATCGTGATCCCTATGCTGAACGAGGCGGCGGCGCTGCCCCGGCTGCTGCGCTCGCTGGCGGCGCTCGACCCTGCGCCGGCCGAGGTTCTGGCGGTGGATGGCGGCAGCGGCGACGCCTCCGTTGCGGTTGCGCGCGCCGCCGGGCTGCGGGTCATTTGCCATCCTATCCGCGGGCGGGCGGCGCAGATCAACCGGGGCGTGGCCGAGGTCTCGTCGCCATTTGTCTGCATCCTGCACGCGGACACGCTGCTGCCCGACGACGCGGTCGCGGTGATGCGCCGCGTGCTGGATGATCCCCGGACCGCGCTGGCCGGCTTCACCCCGCTGCTCAGCGGGCCGGAGACGGTGCGCTGGGGCACCAGCTTCCATAATTGGATCAAGACCTGGTATGCGCCGCTGCTGTTCCGCCCGCATCTGTTCCTGCGCGGCGGGCGCCTGCTGTTCGGCGACCACGCCATGTTCTTCCGCCGCCGTGATTTCCTGGCCATTGGCGGCTGCGACCCGGCCCTGCCGGTCATGGAGGACGCCGACCTCTGCGTCCGGTTCGTCGCCCTCGGGCGCATCCGGCTGGTCAACCGCGTGGTGATCACCAGCGACCGGCGGATTGCGGCCTGGGGTGGCCTGCGGGCGAACTGGATCTATTTCAAGGTCGGCCTGCGCTGGGGCCTGGGCGCCCGCAAGCGGTTGGACCGGGACTATCCCGATGTGCGTTAGTGACGAATGGAGACGCGGATGGAATGGACCCACGACCTGATCGTCATCGGCGCCGGCGCGGCCGGGCTGACCGCGGCGGGCGGCGCTGCGCGGCTTGGGCTGCAGGTGGCGTTGATCGAGCGGGACCGCATGGGCGGTGAGTGCCTGAACACCGGCTGCGTGCCGTCCAAGGCGTTGCTCGCGGCGGCGCGGCGGGCGTATTTGCTGCGCAGCGGCTGCGCCATGGGCGTGACGGCCGGGGATGCGTCGGTCGACTTCGCAGGCGTGCGCCGCCATGTGCAGGCGGCGATCGCGGCCATCGCGCCGCACGACTCCGCCGAGCGGTTCCGCGCCTGGGGGGTCGAGGTCATCCATGGCCAGGCCCGGTTCACCGGGCGCAACAGCATCGAGGTAGATGGCAAGCGCCTTGCCGCCCCGCGCATCGTCGTTGCGGCCGGGTCGCGGCCCGCCGTGCCCGACATCGACGGGCTGCAAACCCTGCCCTATCTCACCAACGAGACGCTGTTCGACCTGCAGGAGCTGCCGCTCCATCTGATCGTGCTCGGCGCCGGCGCCGTTGGGATGGAGATGGCGCAGGCGTTCCGCCGGCTCGGTTCGGCCGTCACGGTGGTCGAGGCCGGCCATCCGCTGGCCCGCGACGATGCCGACGCCGCCGCAGTGGTGCTGCAGCAGCTCGCGGCGGAGGGCGTGGCGATCCGGGGCGGGACGCAGGCGCTGCGGGTGGGCGCGGTGCCGGGGGGCATCCGCGTCGATGTCGCGCCCGGCGAGGCGGTGACGGGCAGCCACCTGCTGGTGGCGGCCGGACGCCGTCCGTCGCTGGACGGACTGGGGCTGGAGGCGGCAGGGGTCCGCACGACCGAGGCCGGCATCGCCGTCGACCGCCGCCGGCGCACCAGCAACCCGCACATCATGGCCATTGGCGACTGCCGGGTCGGCCCGCGCCTCACCCATGCGGCGGGATACGAGGGCAGCCTGGCGGTGATGAACATCGCCCTCGGCCTGCCCGCCCCGGCCGACTACGCCGCGCTGCCATCCGTGACCTACACCGACCCCGAACTGGCGCAGCTCGGCCTGACCGAGGCCGCCGCGCGGGAGCGGCATGGCCGCGTCGAGGTGCGCCGCGTGGACTTCGCCGACAACGACCGCGCCATCACCGAGGGCGCGGCCGCCGGCTTCATGAAAATGGTGCGGGTGCGGGGCAAGCTCGTCGGCGTGACCATCGTCGGCGCCGGGGCGGGCGAGCTGCTGCTGCCCTGGAGCCTTGCCATGCGCGGCAAGGCGTCGCCTCGGGCGATTTCGGGCACGATCGTAGCCTATCCCACCCGCTCCGAAACCTCGAAGGCTCTGGGGTTCGCGGCATACGAAGCCCTGGTTTTCAGCCGGTCCGCACGCGGCTGGGCGCGAAGCCTGGCGGCCTTGCGCCGGCGTCAGAAGCCCGGCGGCATGGCCCCATCCGCCACGCCGGGCGACACCGCGGACTGACGGAACTCGACGCTACTCGAACATGTCCGGCTGCGTCGCGGCAATCTGGTCGAACAGCGTCTGGAAATGCAGCCAGCCGATGAAGTTGTTGCCGACATGCTCGGCGCTGTAGCGGGCGCTTTTCTCCGATACCGTCTGCGGCTTCACGCCGGACGCCTCGACGAGCA
The DNA here is from genome assembly GCA_965277495.1 of Acetobacteraceae bacterium. Classification (GTDB taxonomy): domain Bacteria; phylum Pseudomonadota; class Alphaproteobacteria; order Acetobacterales; family Acetobacteraceae; genus CAHJXG01. The sequence goes on from OZ255824.1 coordinate 2,010,994, forward strand.
ACTGCACTTGGCAGCACCGTTCCAATGCGATGAACCAGAACGCCGCGTCGTCGATGCTGTGCCGGCTCGCGGTCAGCAGGCCGTGGTTCTGATGCAGCGCCGCACGGTTGTCGCCGAACAGCTCGGCGACCGACTGGCCGGACTGCTTCTCGACCGCCACCGCGCCGGCAGATGCGCCGATCACCACGTGGTTGTTGTAAAAACACGCGGCGTCCTGGCTGATCATGTCGAGCGGACGCCCAGTGGCGCACCACGCCGTGCCATAGGTGGTATGGGCATGGCACATCGCGACGATGTCCGGATGCGCCTCGTGCACCGCCGAATGCAGCACGAAGCCGGCACGGTTGATGGCGTGCGTGCCCTCGACGACATTGCCGGCATGGTCGGCCAGCACGAGGTTCGAGACCTTCACCTGCGAGAAATGCACGCACATCGGGTTGGTCCAATACAGCTCCGGACGCTCCGGGTCGCGCACGGTCAGGTGCCCGGCGAAGCCGTAGTCGAAGCCGTGCATCCCAAAGGCGCGGGTGGCTGCGACCAGGTGCTCCTTGCGGTACTGCCGCTCCTCGGCGTGCGTCGCGAAGGCCGGAAGCTCCGGGAAGATCAACCCCTTCTGCTCCGGCTGGTAGATCGAAACGCGGGTGTCGACGGTGTCCAGCATGGTTGTCCTCCTTTTATAGATCGAGCACGAGCACGCCGCCCTTGGGGCGGGAAACGCAGGTGGTCAAATATTCCGCGCGGTCGTCTTCCGACAGGATGTAGTCCTGGTGGTCCACCTCCCCCGAAAGATAGCGGACCCGGCACGACCCACACAGCCCCGAGACGCAGGAGGTGTCCACCATGATCCCGGCCTCGTGCAGCACGTCCACCACGGCAACGCCCGGCGGGATGGCCAGCCGCAGGCCCGTGCTGGCGATCTCGACGCTTGCCGCCTCGGTGCCGGGAGCGGCTTGGCCGGGGGATGCGGCCGGTGCCTTAAAGTGCTCGCAGTGAATGGTTCCCGCAGGCCAATGCGCTGTCGCCGCCGCGCAGGCGGCCATGAAGCCGGGCGGCCCACAGTAATACACGTGCGTTCCGGCATCCGGCGTGCGCAGCAGGCCCGCGATATCCAGCCCATCGTCCGGGTTGCCGCCGTCGTAGTGGAAGGCGACGCGGCCATCCCCGCCGAGCTGCATGACCTCATTCCTGAATGCCGCATGATCCGGGCTTTTCGCGCAGTAGTGCAGATTGAAATCCGCGCCGGCGGCGGCCAGCGCGTGCGCCATAGCCTTGAGCGGCGTGATGCCGATGCCGGCGCCGATCAGCAGATGCTTGCCGGCCCCATCCGCCAGGGCAAAGTTGTTGCGCGGCAGGCTGACCCGCACGCGGTCCTGCACATGCAACGTCTCGTGCACCCGCCGCGAGCCACCTTTGCCGTCCCCCTCCAGCAGCACCGCGATCACGTAATGGTGGCGTTCGGCCGGGTCGTTGCACAGCGAATACTGCCGGGTCACGCCGTCGCCGAGCATCAGGTCGATATGCGTGCCGGCGGCCACCGGGGGCAGGTCAGCGCCTGCTGGATCGACCAGCTCATAGGAATTCACCCCCACCGCCTCGAAGCGGATTTGGCGGACCAGCAGCGACAGCATCGTCATGCGCCGTTGCCCGGATCAGGCCTGCTGGACCGACTTCTCAATCGCATCCAGGCCGTTGCGCACGAAGGCGCTGCGCTGCTCGCCGCGCATCGCGTCGCTTTCGGTCAGCAGCGCCACGATCTGTTTCGTGACCTTGCGGCGCAGCGCCACTTCCTCCTCGACGGTCGCGCCCTCGCGGATTTCCAGCACGTTGCCGGAGCAATAGCTGTTTGGTGCGCCACCGACGCTGCGCAGCCACTCGGCGAAGCTCTCCGCCGATGCCGCCGGGTTCGCGCCGCGCAGCGCATCACGCAGCATCTTGCGGAACATGTACAGCCCGGCATCGAACTTGGTCGGGTTCTCCAGCGCGTGCACGGCGATCGGCCGCTGGCTGATGATCGCCTCGTAGTCGCCCGGCGCGTACTGCGCTTCCTTGTAGTTGGCGCGTTCCCGGTGGTTGGACGGGATCGGCGGCAGGTCTTCGAGCTTGTATTCGCCGAACCGCTCGGGCCGCCGCATTGCCACCTGGCCCTCGAGGAAGTCGATGGTCTCGTAGCCGATCATCGACTTGTCGCCGACGCCGCGCGTGTCGATCCCCGGCCCAATCACCCGCCATCCGATCATCTTGCTGTTCTCGTCATCGACGGGGACGGTCCAGCGGATGATGTTCAGCCGGCTGAAATGCTTGCGCGCCGAGCCGTCCTCGGAGGTGTAGGCGTGCAGGCTGAGGTTCGGCAGCGCCTGATGCTGCACACGGATGAACAGCCGGTCCTGGTTGACCCGGCGCGCCCCGGCGCAGGCCAGCCCGCGGCCCCCGTGGATCGGCACGAACTGCATGTCCGGCGGCACCTCCATCGACGCCGCGCCGACCTCGTCGAACGTGGTGCCCTGATAATGCCCATCGACCACGTTCTTGCCGGCGTGCAGCGCCATGGTGTGGTAATTATCGGCCGAGTTGTCCTGCACCTGCAGCCAGTTGCAGTGCTGGAAATTGCTGTAGGGCACCAACTCGTCGCCGGGCGCCACGGTGAAATTTTCTTCCCATTCGGGGAACGGCGGCTCCTTTTCGGGCGGCCCCATGTAGGCGAACACCAGGCCGTTGCGCTCGAATGCCTTGTAGGCGCCTTGGCGGATCGAACCGGCAAACCGCTCAGCCTCTTTTTCCTCGCCCTTGGGATATGGCGCCTTGAGGCACGCGCCGTCCACGTCGAACACCATGCCATGGTAGCAGCACATGATGCCGCGCTCCTGGATGGCGCCGTATTCGAGCGACGCGCCGCGGTGCACGCAATGCGCATGCAGCACGCCGACCTGGCCGCTTTTGTCGCGGAAGGCGACCAGTTCCTCGCCGAGGATTTTCAGGTAGCGCGGGGTGTCCGTCAGCTCGATCGACATGCAGACCGGATGCCAGAACGACCGCATGTATTCGCCCATGGGCGTGCCGGGGCCGGTTTCCGTAAGCTCGGGGTCATGAGCGGGGATCTTGTTGCTGTAATAGCCGCTGTAAGGCTGCAAGGTTTTTTTGCGGGTGTCTGCTGGCGACGCTTGTTGGGTTGTTGCTGGCGCTTGGCTTTCCGCACCCTTGATGGCGTTCATTCTTGCTTCCCTCGCTGGTCTTCGGGTTATGGCGTGGCCGATGATTTTTGGAATACCGTATTCCGAGTTTGCTGTCCAGCGAGTTGCTTGCGGAGCCGCCGGCAACCCATGCTTCGAGGCAGGCAAAACGCGCCATGCCCTGTCCCACCTGGACTGGCCCATCACCCGTCCGGGCGGGACGTTGACAACCCGCATTTGCCGAAGATTCTTATGGACGTGCGGACGGCGTGCCAAGCCCTCCGATGCCGCGGGGAGGCAAACCGATGATTATCGACGGCCCAGGTTCGGTGACGGCCGCCATGCGGGAAGCGATCGCACAGGGCGGCCATCCGTTCGTCATGGAGCCCGGCGTGTCCGAACCGCCGAATGGGCGCAGCAAATGACGGCATCGGCGCTCGACGGCAAATCCGTGCTGGTGGCTGGCGGCTCCGGCGGCATCGGCGCCGCCAGCGCGCGGCTGTTTGCCGAGGCGGGGGCCGCGGTCATCATCACCCACCGCCCGGGCAAGGAACCGCAGGGCGCGGCCGTACTGGCGACGCTGGCCGGCGCCGGGCACGCGGCCCTGCCGCTGCAAATCGACGACAGCGCCAGCATCGGGGCATTGCGGGACGCCGTGGCCGCGCGGCTGGACCGGCTGGACGTGCTGGTGAACGCCGCCGGCTTCACCAAACCGGTTCCGCACGCCGACCTCGACGCGCTGGACGACGCCCTGATCGACCGCATGTTCGCGGTCAACTGGCGCGGCCAGTTCGCCGTCATACGCGCCTTCGCGCCGCTGCTGAAGGCGAGCGGGGATGGATTGATCGTGTCGATCTCGTCGATCGCCGCGCTGAACGGCAACGGCTCCTCCGTCGCCTATTGCGCGGTCAAGGCGGGGATCGACGTTATGACCAAGTCGCTCGCCCGGGCGTTGGCGCCCACAATCCGGGTGCTGGCCGTGTCGCCCGGCGTAGTCGCGACCGGCTTCGTGCCGGGCCGCGGTGAGGCGTTCAACCAGCAGGCCGCGTCCGCCACGCCGCTGCGACGGGTCGCCACGTCCGATGACGTTGCCCGCGCGGTGCTGGCCTGCGCCACCCACCTCACCTTCTCGACCGGCCAGGCGATCGTCGTCGACGGAGGGCGGGCGCTGTGAACGCGACCGCGCTGCGCGTGGCGGCCAAGGCTGCGGACCTCGCGAGCCTGTCGCTGACGGTGGCGCCAATGACCCTGCCGCCGTTGCAAGCGGGTGAGGTGCTGGTGGAGGTGCAGGCGGCCGGGGTGAACCCGTCGGACGTGAAGGCCGCGCTCGGCCTCATGCCCTATGCCGTGTTCCCCCGCACGCCCGGGCGCGACTTTGCCGGCATCGTGGCGGACGGCCCGTCCGAGGCGGCCGGCCAGCGCGTGTTCGGCTCCTCCGGCGACCTGGGCATCCGGCGCGACGGCACGCACGCGACCCATTTGGTGGTGGAGCGCGCCGCGGTGGCGCCGATCCCGCCCGGGATGACGTTTGCGGAGGCGGCCGGCATCGGCGTCCCGTTCGTCACCGCAATGACGGGCCTACGCCGCGCCGGCCTGCCGCACCCGGGCGACATCGTGCTGGTCATGGGCGTGAACGGCAAAGTTGGCCAGGCGGCGGCGCAGATCGCGGCCCGGGCCGGCGCGCGCGTCATCGGCGTCGTCCGCCGGACAGAAGGCTATGCCGGCCATGCGAGCGCGCCGGTGGAGATCGTGGATGCGTCCGGCGGCGACATTGCCGAGCGGGTCCGGGCGCTTACCGGCGGGCACGGCGCGGACATCGTGTTCAACACGGTGGGCGACCCGTATTTCCAGGCCGCGCACAAATCGCTTGCCATCGAGGGGCGGCAAATCCTGATCGCGGCGGTCCACGAGGTCGTGGAGTTCAACATCTTCGAGTTCTACCGCGGACGGCACACCTATGCCGGCATTGACACGCTGTCGCTGTCGTCGGTGCAATCCGGGGCGGTGCTGCAGGCTTTGGCGCCGGGCTTCGCCGACGGCTCGCTCCGCCCCTACCCGATCGCCGCCGCGTCCTGCTATCCGCTTGCCGACGCGCGGGGGGCGTACGAGGCTGTCCTGGGTTCCGCGCGGAACCGGGTGATCCTGGTCCCAGGCCAATGAGCCCCCAGGCCAATGAGCCGTTGGGCGGGTCCAGCGGCGCCGCGCAAGCCGACCTGACGCTCGCTGTATGCCCAAGTGCTGTTCGGCAACGTGGTGTCCGGCACGTCCCGCATGGGGAAGGTGGGCCGGGTCGGCGGCAAGGTGCTGCTGCGGTGAGACCGCAACCTCCGTCATGGGCGTGGACTGGCCGCAGCGGCACTGCATCCGAGACACGGATATGGCACAATGTCCTTGGCTTCTCAGCATATGCGCGGTGGCGCCGAGAAAGGCATGATTGAAGACTGGGTTCACCTCAACTTCGATGACGCTGTTATAGCTGAGACAACACGATACTGGCACGAGGCCGATTGGGAGAAGCGGCCGCCCAGGATGCTGCGGGACTTGTCCTGCGGCCCGCCTGGATCCGCCGCCATCCAAGCGGGCCGGCAAAGGTCGCAGCCCCGGCGGCTGGACAGGCTGCGCGACGTGCACCTGATCTGGTCTAATTTCTTCATCGCTGGGGACCGCTGCGCAACGATCTACGACCATCCCCGGGCCGCCGTGTCCGGCATCGTGGACTGGCCGGGGTTGTCGGAGATTACCGGCATCCGCCGCCTCGGCAAGGGATTCGTCGTTCCGCGCGCCCGGTTGCGCGATGCGGAGCGCGTCGGCGGCAGGACCATGTTCGCGTCGTCGAACGAGCCGCACAACTGGGGCATGTGGCTGCTTTACGTGCTGCCGGCGGCCGTCCATTTCATCGAGAACCGGCACGCGTATGATAGGCTGCTGGTCTATGCCGACCATCCCAACATGCGGGCGATGCTACGGCTGCTCGGCCTCAGGGCGGCCGATGTGATCTTGCATGATTGCAGCCGGGCCTACTATTTCGACAGCATCGACGTGTTCCGGCAGCCACGGCGGGAGTTCTTCGTGCCGCAGGAGGCCAAGGCAGCGTTCGCCGGGTTGCGCGAAAAGGTCGCGGGCAGCATCGCCGTCCCGAGCGCCCACTGCCTTTACGTGGGCCGCCGCCGCCGGACGGCCGAGACGGGCAGCTACCGGGTTTTGTTGAACGAGCGGGAACTCACCGAGCGGCTTATCGCGATGGGATATAGCCCCATCGACCCGGAGTACCTTGGTCCGGAAGAGCAGATCGAGCTGTTCGGGTCGGAACGGCGCATCGTCGTCCTGGGCGGCGCCGGCCTGTTCAATGCCGTGTTCTGCAAGCCAGGCACCAAAATCATCGATATCGAGTCGACCCGCGACCACATCGAGAACCACTCGACCGTCCTGTCGAGCATGGACGCCGACTACGGGATCATCCTCGGCCAAGTCGATCAAGGCGACCCGGAACTGCATAACAAGCGGTGGACGGTGGACGTGGAGCGAGCTTCGGCCGCAATCGCGGAGTTTATGAGATGACGGATTTGCCCCGACTTTACAGCCGGGGCAAAGCTGATCACGGAACTATGTTTAGCACGGCGCCATTACGCCAGACTCGTCCGCTTGCAAGGCCCGACGCAGTTGTGGGCAATCCTGATAGTGCTAGGTTTCCACCGGAAACAGAAAACGCTGGCACATTGACACCTGTCGAATAGACAGTCAGCGCTAAGCCTCCACCGACCACAACCTCATAGGCCGACGTCGCTGGGTTGTATTGTGTGTAGGTCGTGCCGACTGCGACTTTCGCCGGATTCGAGAACCCGTCCGGGAAGGCGGTGGCGTTCAGATACGTTCGCTGCCCTGCCGCTTGGGTCCAGACAGCTTTGTTGGTTCCACTTATCGTCGAAGTCGTGTCAATGACGTTGTTCCAGAGGCCGACTGTCTGCAGCGCCGCATCTACCGGTTTTGTCCCGCCGGTTTGTAGCCGGAACGCTAACCACCAGGCACCTTTGGCGCCCGTGTTGTTCGTGCGGTTGAAGTTCCGAACCGTGCTGCTGACCGCCACGTCATACCCTGTGCTGCCAAATCCGCCATCGTCGTGGGTGAATTCATCCACTTCTTGATAGGTGCCGTCCGAGAACGAGAAAAACTGGCCTGCCATGCCTAATACAGCAGGGTTTGCCAGAAAGTGCGTGCTGCCAGCTTTCGTGCCTTGAACAAAGCCATTTATAAACGTGCCGTAAGTGTCACCTTGTGCAGTGGCGCTGGTTCCCACGTTCATATATTGGGCAGCAACACCAGTTCTGCCTCCAGCCTGGTCGTTGGTGGCTTGGTTCCACCCGCTCTCATTTACCAGCGAAATGAGCATCGCGCTATTTTCTTGGTGTAAGACATAGCTAGTAGATGGCTGTGTCAGAGTGTTCGTGCCTTGCACATGGTGCTCAACCGCAATCTGGACAGTACTCAAATCACCTGTGAAAGCGCCAGGAGAAGCATATGTGGCAGGTGGAGACGTGCGATTTGCTGTGAGATGACCACGGTGTAGTGCCGCTCCCACCTGAGATGCTTGCATAGCTTCAAACACTTGAGATACCGTACAGATACGTGCAGCTCCCGATTGAGCACAATTAAATGTCTCGGTGCCGTTGAGCGGAGATGTGGCCGATTGCCCCCATGCCAGCGTTGGTGCTACCAATAGCAGTAGTCCAGGCAACTTCTGCATCAATGTTTTCCTTAAATCTCAATCTACACGGTATTTACTCGCAACTTATCTCCGCGGAGCAACTGTTTTTTGTGCTGCTACAAAGTCATTGCCGAGTTCTTGATAAACAACGGCTGCCATCTCATCGGACGATACGCGCCCGCCGAGGTAAAGCATTGCGTCGCGTATATCATGCATTGGGACAAGAATCATATCTAATGAGGGCGATAGAGATGGTGTGCCCGGTGATGAAGGAGCAGCCTTGGCCTCAATCTCTGTATCCTGCACTGCCGCTCCTACCGCCGGAGTAGCCTCAGCAGCGTGCGCGAAGACCGGTGCAATCAATAGCATAACAAGTAAGCTGGAACGCTTATGAACTTCTCCCGAAGATCGACGATTGCAAGCGGGTGACGCCAAAACCACCATCGCGAAGTCGTAACTAGACTAAACTGAGTAGGATTGTCAAGGAATCTTTACCTAGATTACCTGAGCTGATACAGTGGTGCCCCCGGCCAGGACAATCCGCCGCCTACTGACCGGCTGTTGCGCTGCTGCGTAATGGGAATGGCATCAGGGCCGCGGCGGGAAGAACCGGTTTGCGTCTGACAATGCTGGGCCGACCGGACGTATAACCTCCGCGGGATGGTATCAAACGCCATCGGCGCCTCGCACCATTACGTGAAAACGTCCATGGAATCGGCGTTGTAGAACCGCGCTATCCACTCCGATGCTTCCGGTCTTGCTACTTGCATCAGCGTTCGACCGGCCTCCCATCGTCCACCGCCGATCACCGTCAAGCCCAACCAGTCATCGCCGTCCCAAGGAGTGAACTGTCCGGAACTTGTACGGGGATTTTAGGATCGTGCTTTTTTGTGAGACTGGCTTTTATCGTCGGCTGAGATCGGCTGGTTCATGTTCTCTTTAATCACGGGTATAGCCGCGGGACGATCCGATGCCGGCGAGATCATTGAGATCGAGGCCGGCACTAGTGGTGAAAATCAGACGGAAAGGTCCGTCCGATTTTCGCCACTAGCCTTTGTTTGGTGGACCGATTCACCTAACGCTTTGGTTCCCAAGCGTTAGGATCGGACCACTAGCTTTGAGCGCATCAGACCTTCACCGACATCGCCCAACTCAACAAAGCCATCCACAAAGCCGTCGAGGACCTCAACCGTGAACGCATGACCGTCGCATTGGCCAAATCACGAAACTCTGCATAGCTGGCTACGCAGCAGCGCTCCCAGCGAGATCAGCGGCTCCAGCCCAGTGTCGCAGGCTTCCGCCAGCAGCACGGCGCAGATGCTGGTGGCCAGGTCGCCCGCACGGGCGCCGCGCTCGCCGGCATGGGTGAACTCGGACGCGAAGCCGGTGCGGGCGTGCATCTCCAGCAGCGTTTCGGGCAGGTCCACCCCCGGCATCCGCGCCGCGGCGGCGGCCCGGAGTGCCATCAGGCTGGCTGGCTCGTCCAGCTTGTCGAGGGCGGTCCGGGACAGCGCCGCCGTGGCGTACGCCGCCGTCTCGAACCGCACGCTGGCGTTCCCGGGCAGCAGGGCGGCGCTGCCGTCGCCTTTCCGCAGGTGGCGCAGGGTCAGCGCCGCAGCAACGAGGTCGTGCAGGCCCAGCATCCGCGCCTCGCGGACGGCTTTCAGGGCATCCGCGAAGACCTGCGGCACCACGATGTCGAACAGGTCCAGCACGTCGTCCTGCGCCGTAGCCTCCAACGTGCGGATGCAGGCGATCAAGGTCGCCAGGCGCCGGTCGTCCGGCAGGCGGGCGACCGCCGACGCCTTGGCCGCCCCGGCGAACCGCGCCAAGGCCAGCCACGCGCGTGCGCGGCATCCGGTCCGTGCGGGGCCGTCCGGCCGCCAGCAGCCGCACCTGGTCGGGCTGACCACGGCGTTGGGTTCTTCGGCGGCTTCAGCGGCGCCGGGCTGCTGTGAAGGGCAGGCGGCGGGCCAGCCAGCAGCCCACCTCGATGCCCGCCGCCCCGCCGTTCTGGCCGCGCCTGACCGCCAGCGTCCAGTCGCCCGGCGGCGTGTGGTCCAGCGCGCGCGGACACGGCAGCGCCCAAAGATCCGGCCCGACGGGGTCGAGCAGTTCCATGCGCCCCTGGCCCAGAAAACCGGAAAATCCGCCATACAGCACGCCGCCGGCATCGGCCACGGTCAGCGTCGCATCGAGCTCCTCGCAGCGGTAAAGGCCGGCGATATCGGTGGCCGCCGCGCCGCCGCAGGGACGCAGGCGCGAGCTTTGGTTTTCATGCGGGCGGTCCATCCACAAGCCGCCGTCGCCCGGACGCAAGCGTGTGCTGCCGTTGCCCGCCGTGCCGTCGGACCGCACATCCAGCTTTTCCGCCGAATGGCCATAGCGCAAGCGCACCTGCCCGTCCGCCGCCAGGTCGATACGGACGGCAAGCCCGGTTTCCGGTTCGACATAGGCGCCGAGCCAGTCCGGCGCCGGAAAGGCCGCGGCGGGCGGCTGCTCCTCATCCAGCGCGGCAGTGAGCACGTCCATCGCCGCCGCATGGGCGTCCGACAGGTGGTTGAACATGACGACGACGGAAACCCGCTCGGTGGGCAGGTACATGCGATGGCTGCGCCAGCCGCGCAACGCGCCGCCGTGGCCGCGCGCCGGGCGGCCCAGCGCGGCCCGGCGGTTCAGGCCAAAGCCGTATTCGGCCCGGGCGCCGTCGGCGAAGCCCACCGGGGCGGACAGACGGCCATGCAGCGCGTCCGTGTCTTCGCGCGTGCGGTCGATATGGCGCTCCCAGGCGATCATGTCGTCGAGGCATGCGCCCATGCCGGCGTCGCCGGTCCACAGCACCCGGTTCTCCGCCGCGCGAAAGCCAGATGCGGCCGTGCCCTCATAGCCCTCCGTGCCGTCCGGCATGGCGCGGGTGTCGGCCGCCAGCAGGGCGCTGGCCATGCCGGCCCGGTCGAAGATGCGGGAGCGCAGCAGCTCAGCGAAGCTGCGTCCGGTGCGCTCCTGCAGGATGTCGGACAGGATGCGGAAGTTCTGGTTCGCATAGGAATAGCGCGTGCCCGGCGCGAATTGCAGCGTCCGGGTGCCCCCGATGACCCGGGCAGCCTCGGCATCGCCGAACGGCGCCTCGGCGGGTGCGCCATGCAGCATCGCCACCGCCCAGTAGTCGCGCAGGCCGGATTGGTTGTGGCACAGATGCAGCGCGCCGGGCGCTGGTTGATCGAGCAACGGCAGCCGGGCACGCACGTCGCCGTCCAGCGCCGAAGGGTCGGGAAATGCGTCCAGCACCAGCGCGCAGGTGAACTGCTTGGTGATGGAGCACATGCGGAACAGCGTGCGCGGCGTGAAGGCGATGCGCCGCTCGGCATTGGCCCAGCCCCAGGCGTGGCGGACCAGCACCTCGCCCTCATGCAGCACCGCGACGGCGCCGCCCGGCCCGGGATAGGCCCGCGGCAGGGCTTCGAGGGCGCGGTCGAGGCGGGCCGGGCGAGGAGGCGTCATGCGGGCCACTCTCGCGCCATGGCAACCTCAGGTAAAGGTGGCCATTCCCGGTTCCAGCCAGGCGCCAAGCAGGCTCGTTGGGCGAAACTCCGGTCCACTGCAGGTGTTCTCGGCTGCGCGTCAAATCAATGGAGACCTTGGATGGGTTTGTTGAACCCTAGAGCTATCGGCCTGCCGTCAAGCCCGGCTTTCATCGGCGGCGCGCTCGACGACATCGCGGAAATCTTCGGCAGCGCCACGGGCGCCCCGTCCATCCAACCTGCTCCGCTGGCCCCCGGCGCGTCGCAATTCAGCACGATCTACGCGTTCGGCGACAGCCTGTCCGACGCAGGCAACGTTTACGCCCTCAGCCTGCACACATTGCCGGCGTCGCCCTATGTAGGCGGCCATTTCACCAACGGCGCAGTATGGGTGCAGGACCTTGCGGCCAAGCTCGGCTTGCCCGTGCCCCAGGCCAGCCTGCTCGGCGGCACCGACTTCGCCTACGGCGGCGCTGAAACCGGGGCCGCGGCGCTGCATGCGCAAAACTCGTTCGACGTGCCGTCACAGCTTGCGCAGTTCACCGCCAGCCATCCGGCGCCGACCGCCAACGCGCTCTACACCGTCTCGATCGGCGCCAACGATGTCTTCAACGCCATCGCGGCCTATGCGGCCAATCCGGCAGGCGCAGTGGCGGACATCGCACAGGCGGTCGCGAACGAAACCGCCTTCGTCGCGGCACTGGCTGCGGACGGGGCGCGCAACCTGGTGCTGCTGAACGTGCCGGACCTGGGCAAGACGCCCTCGGAAACGACACGAGGCGCCGCGGCGACGCAGGCCGCATCGTATCTGTCCGCACTTTTCGACGGTGAGATTGGCGCGTCGTTGAGCAAGCTGGCAGCGGCGGACCACCTCAACCTGCATCTGGTGGACACCTATTCACTGCTGGACCGGGGCATCGCCAACCCAGCGGCGTTCGGCCTGACCAACGTGACGCAGCCGGTATGGACCGGCAACTTCAATAATCCGGCGAGCGGCAGCTTGAACGCCAAGGGGGCGGCCCAGAACGGCTACTTGTTTTTCGACGGCATCCACCCGACCGCCACGGGCCACCAGATCATCGCGACGGCGGCAAATGCCAGCTTGCATCCAACCGCCTGATGCGGGTGCGGCCCGGGCTGGCGGTGTTCAGAACGCCTCCGCCTTCATGCGCACCAGGGTCTCGCCGCCGGCCATGATGCCCTGGAAATGCGTCGAATGCCGCGGCAGCACGCGGGCCATGAAGAACCGGCCCACGTCCAGCTTGGCCTCGTAGAACGCCGCCTCGCCGTTGGCGCCGGCCTTCAGCTTGGCGCGCGACACCTCGGCCATCCGGCACCACATGAAGGCCATCGCCACCAGCGCGAACAGCCGCAGGTAGTCGGTCGCAGCGGCGGCTGCCTCCTCGGGCCGGGCCATGCCGCGCTGGGCCACGGTCAGCGTCGCCTGCTGCAGGCGGCCAAATGCTTTGGCGGTCGGCCCGGCGAATGCGGCCAGGTCCGCGTCCTCCCCATGCGCCTCGAGCCAGGCGCTCACGGGATGGAAGAAGCGGCGCAGCAGGCGCCCGGCATCCTGGCCCAGCTTGCGGCCCACCAGGTCCAATGCCTGGATGCCGTTGGTGCCCTCGTAGATCTGCGCAATGCGGGCGTCGCGCACCAACTGCTCCACGCCCCACTCATGCACGTAGCCGTGGCCGCCCAGCACCTGCACCGCGTTGTTCGCCGCCTCCGACCCGAGGTCCGACAGCGCCGCCTTTACGATCGGCGTCAGCAACGCCACGAGGTCGTCGGCCTCCTGGCGCATGGCCGGGTCCGGATGGTGCTCGGCCCGGTCCAGCTCCATGCCGACCCAATAGGACAGCGCGCGCCCGGCCTCGGTCATCGACCGGCTTTCGAGCAGCATCCGACGCACATCGGGATGCACGATGATCGGGTCCGCCGCGTTCGGAGCGTTGGGCGTCGCGTCGGTGCTCTTGGTCTCCCTGGCGTCGCTGCGCGCCACCGACTTGCCCTGGCGGCGGTCCCTAGCGTAGGCGGCGGCGGATTGATACGCGGTCTCGGCGATGCCCAGGCCCTGCATGCCGACCGCCAGGCGGGCCGCGTTCATCATGGTGAACATGCACTTCATGCCGCTGTTTTCGCGTCCGATCAGCCAGCCCTGGGCGTCGTCGAAGTTCAGCACGGCGGTCGCCGAGGCCTTGATGCCCATCTTGTGCTCGATGCTGCCGCACATCACGCCGTTGCGCGCGCCCGCCTTGCCCTCCGCCGTCGGCAGGAACTTCGGCACCAGGAACAGGCTGATGCCCTTGGTGCCCGCCGGCGCGCCAGGCAGCTTCGCCAATACAAGGTGGATGATGTTCTCAGTCAGGTCATGCTCGCCGGCACTGATGAAAATCTTGGTGCCGTTGATGCGATAGCTGCCGTCGCCCGCCGGCTCCGCCTTGGTGCGGATCAGGCCGAGGTCGGTGCCGCATTGCGGCTCCGTCAGGCACATGGTCCCGGCCCAGGCGCCGTCGACCAGCTTCGGCAGGTACTCGGCCTTCATCGCCTCCGACGCATGGGCGTGCAGCGCGCGATAGGCCCCGTGCGACAGGCCCGGATACATGCCGAACGCCAGGTTGGCGCTGCTGACCATCTCCTCGAACACCGTGCCGACCAGCATCGGCATGCCCTGGCCGCCATACTCCGGATCGCAGGTGAGCGAGGTCCAGCCGCCCTTGATCATCTGGCCGTATGCCTCCTTGAACCCCTTGGGCGTGCGGACGACGCCGTTCTCGTAGGTGCAGCCCTCCGCGTCGCCGGACAGGTTCAGTGGAAACAGCACCTCCTCGCTGAGCTTCGCCGCCTCATCGATGACGGCGTCGATCAGCTCGCGGTTTACCTGCTCATAGCCCGGCAGGCCCGAAAGCGCGCTGCTGTCCAAAAGCTCGTGCAGCACGAACCGCATGTCGCGGAGGGGGGCGGTGTAGGTTGCCATGGTCTTGGTCTCCCTAGTTGCGGAGCAACGAACTGAGGTCTAATTTCGGAGCGGCTTGCCGGTGGCCAGCATATGCTCGGTGCGGGCGAGCGAGGCCGGGGTGCGCACCAGCGCCATGAAGGCGGCGCGCTCGAGTGTCGTCATGTCGTCCTCGGTCAACGTATCGAGCGGATCGGCCTCGCCGCCGGTCAGCACGCGGGCAACCGCCTTCGACACCACCACGTCATGCGGCGTCGCCTTGCCGGTGGCGGCGAACCCGTCCACGGCGAGGTCGAGCGCCATGCGTCCGCCGGGCCCAGGCAGGCGATACTCGGACGCCTTTGGTGCCTGGTAATCCTCCGCCAGCGCCAGCACGCGCTGTTTTGCGTCATACAGCAGCCGGTCGCGGTTCATGGTCACCTGGTCGGTGGGCCGCAGGAAACCCAAGCCGCGCGCCTGGGCGGCGGACTTGCTGACCTGCGCGGTGGAGATGATTTCGAACGCCTTCGCCACCGCCGGCATCGGGCCGCGCGGCAGTTTCGGGTCGGCCTGCCAGCGCGCCAGCAGCTCCTTGCAGCCGCCCCAGCCCGGCAGCAATCCGACGCCAACCTCGACCAGGCCCATGTAGGTTTCCGAGTGCGCCTGAATTGCGCTGCAATGCAGCAGGATTTCGCAGCCGCCGCCCAGCGCCATGCCGGACGGCGCGCCGACGACGGGGACCGGAGCGTATTTCAGCGCCTTGTACGCCGCCTGCCCGCCCGCAACCTGCTGCTCGATCACCGGCCAGGCCGCGACGTTGGCGGCGAACAGGGCGATGCCCAGGTTGGCGCCGACCGAGAAGTTCTCGCCCTCGTTATACACCACCATGCCACGGTAGCCCTTGGCCGCGACGCCCAGCGCCTTGCCGAGCAGCCCCAGGATCTCCGGGTCGAGCGCGTTCATCTTGCTGGTGAACTCGAAGCACAGCACGCCGTCGCCGATGTCCCACACGCTGGCGGAGCCGTTGCGCAGCACCGGCTTGCCGGCACGCTTGATGTCCTGCAGCAGCAGCACGCCAGCGGGCCGCGCCACCGGAGCATACTCCCCGGACGGCGTCAGGCATTCCAGCCTGCCATCCTGCACACGGTAGAACGACCGGCCGCGCGCCAATGCCAGCAACGGCGGCACCGGCAGCCCGGCCTCCTCGACAGCGCCTGCGAGCCAGTCGGCGCCCAGCCGGTCCATCAGCTCGAACGGCCCCTGCGACCAGGCGTAGCCAAGCCGCATCGCCTCGTCGACCGACGGAATGTCATCGGCGATGGCGGGCACCAGCGACGCGGCATAGGTCAGGACCTGCACCAGCACGGCACGCGCATACTCGCCCGCTGTGCTGGGGTGCCGCACCAGCGCGCCAAGATCCCGCCGGCCCGCCTCGACCGCGTCCAGCTTGGATTTCGCCGCCGGGCGATAGTCGCCGGTCTTGAGGTCGACCGCCTCCAGGGTCCGCTCCTTGCCCGCCTTGCTCATGCGGTAGAAGCCGCCCTTGGCCTTGCGGCCGATGCGGCCCTCCGCGATCATGCGGGTCACCAACGGCTGGTCGCGGAACACCCGGCGATAGTCGTCATCCGCCGGCAGGCTCATCAGCAGCGACATGGCGACCAGCGGCATCAGGTCCAGCCCGACCAGGTCTACCAGGCCGAACACGCCCGTCTTCGGCATGCCCATAGGCCGGTGCACCGCGTCGGCATCCACGATGGGCAAATCGCGGGCGATCGCCTCGTTGATCGCGACGGTGAGCCAGTGGGTGCCGATGCGGTTGGCGATGAAGCCAGGGGTGTCCTTGCAGCGCACGACGCCCTTGCCCAGGCGCACGTCGCACAGCGTCGTCAGTGCCTCGCCGACCTCGGGCCGCGTGTCGGGGCCGGTCACAAGCTCCAGCAGGCGCATGTAGCGGGGCGGGTTGAAGAAATGCGTGATGCAGAAATCCTGCTTGAACGCATCCGACTGCTTCTTGGACAGCGAGCGCAGCGGGATCGTGCTGGTGTTGCTGGAAACGATGCTGCCGGGCTTGCGCACGGCGTCGATGCGGTCATACAGCGCCCGCTTGATGGCAAGGTCCTCGATGATGACCTCGACGATCCAATCGCACTCGGCGAGCTTTGCCAAATCATCGTCGAAGTTGCCCGGCGTGATCAGCTTGGCGTTCTCCGGCAGCATGAACGGCTGCGGATCGGCCTTTTTCATGCGTTCGATGGCGGCGGCGGCGATGGCGCTGCGCGGACCCTCCTTGGCCGGCATGTCCAGCAGCAGCACCGGCAGGCCGGCATTGGCCAAATGCGCGGCGATGCCGCTGCCCATCAGCCCGGCGCCCAGGACGGCGCAACGATTGATCGTCATGAGGCTCAGGCCCGCGCCAGGATGGTGGCGACGCCCTGGCCGCCGCCGACGCACATGGTCGCCATCGCATGCTTGCCGCCGGTGCGGGCCAGCAGCGACGCCGCCTTGCCGGTGATGCGCGCCCCGCTCGCCCCCAGCGGATGGCCCAGCGCGATGGCCCCGCCGTCCAGGTTCACCCGCCCATGGTCGAGCATTAGGTCACGCTCGACCGCCAACGCCTGGGCCGCGAACGCCTCGTTCAACTCGACCACGTCCATGGCCGACATTTCCAGCCCGGCGCGGGCCAGCGCCTTGCGCGCCGCCGGCACCGGGCCGATGCCCATCACGTCCGGGGCGCAGCCGGCAACCGACATGCTGGCGATGCGCGCCAATACCGGAAGGCCGTGCTTCTCGGCATAGTCGGCGCTGGCGACCAGCACGGCCGACGCGCCATCGGTCAGCGGCGAGCTGGTGCCGGCCGTCACCGTCCCCGTCGCCAGGAACGCCGGCTTCAAGCTCGACAAGCCGGCGTCCGAGGTGTCGGCGCGTATGCAGCCGTCCTGGTCCACGACGCCGGCCTTGGTCTGGATCGGCACGATCTCGTCGGCGAATCGGCCCTCGGCCTGCGCCGCCGCCGCGCGCTGCTGGCTGGTGACGGCAAACTCCTGCTGGGCGGCGCGGTCGATCTGGTAGCGCTGCGCCAGGTTCTCCGCCGTCATGCCCATGCCGATGTAGCTATCGGGCTTTTCCTTCTGCAGGCGCGGGTTCAGCACCGGGTTGAAGCCCAGCATCGGCACCCGGCTCATGCTCTCGACCCCGCCGCACACGAACAGCTCCCCAGCCCCGGCCGCGATGGCGCCGGCCGCCATGTGGACGGCGCTCATGCTGCTGCCGCACCAGCGGTTGATCTGCGAGCCCGCCGCGGTGATCGGCAGATCAGCCAGGAAACCGACGACCCGGCCGATGTTGAAGCCCTGCTCGCCCTCGGGGAAGGCGCAGCCGATGATGATGTCCTCGATGTCCTCCGGCTTCGCGCCGGTGCGCTCGATCAGCGCGCGGACCACCTGGGCCATGAGGTCGTCCGGACGCACGCGCGACAGCGCGCCCTTGCCGGCGGGGGTGAAGGGCGAGCGGGCGAAACCAACGATCACGGCTTGGGTCATCATGCAGTCCTTTTGGCAGCATTGTCGGCGGGCGGGGCGCTCGGATCAGCGGCAATATAGGCGAGCACGTCGCCCTCCATGTCGCGCAGTTCGGCCAAGGTGATGGTGATGTCCTCGAGCTGTTGTTCGAGCTCGGAGATGCGGGCGCGGGTGCGTCCGAGCGTCATTTCCATCTGCTGGCGCTTGGTGTGATCGACGTCATACAAGTCCAGGAACTCACGGATGTCAGCCAGCGAGAAGCCGAGCCGCTTGCCACGCAGGATGAGCTGCAGCCGGGCGCGGTCCCGCTTGGTGTAAACGCGCTGGGCGCCGGCGCGTTCCGGCGCCAGCAGGCCCTGGTCCTCGTAGAAGCGGATCGCGCGCGGCGATAGCGCGAAGGCGGTCGCCAGCTCGCCGATGGTGAATAGCTCAGCCATATGCCGCATAGGTCATCATATTGACGTAAACGTAAGCCCAAGCCGCCCGCCCGTCAAGCGGCGCTGTTCGCTGCTTCCCATTTCGCGCGTTCCTCCGCCACCAGTTCCTTCTTCGACAGCTTGCCGATCAGCGTGCGCGGCAGGGCGGCGCGGAATTCGATCTGTTTCGGCATCTCGATCGGTGAGAGATAGTCCTGAAGGAACGTCAGCAGCGCCGCCGCCGTCAGGGCCGCGCCAGGCTCCAGCACGACGAAGGCCTTCACCGTCTCGCCGCGGTAGGCGTCGGGGATGCCGATCACGGTGCATTCGGCGACGGCGGGGTGCTGATAGACCGCGTCCTCGACAACGCGGGGATAGACGTTGTAGCCGCCGGCCAAAATAAGGTCCTTGATGCGGTCGACAATCGAGAAATAGCCATCGGCATCCATGACGGCGATGTCGGCGGTGCGAAAGAAACCGTCCGGCGTGGTGCTGGCCGCCGTCTCCTCCGGCCGCTGCCAATAGCCGAGCATGACCTGCGGCCCCTTGATGCACAGCTCGCCGCGCTCGCCCTGGGGCACGCGCCGCATCGGGTCGGCCGGGTCGCGCAGCTCGACGGTGGTGCCGGGCATGGGCACCCCGATCGAGCCGACCTTGTTCAGCCCGCCGGGCGGGTTGCAGACGGCGCAGGGGCTGGTCTCGGTCAGGCCGTAGCCCTCCACCACGACGCATCCGGTCCGCGCCTCGAACCGCGCTTTGACCTCGGCCGGGAGCGGCGCGCCGCCGCTGATGCAGAAGCCAATGCTGGTCAGGTCGGCGCGGCCCTTGAACCCGACGATGGCGTTGAACATGGTGGGCACGCCGGGCATGAAGGTCGGGCGGCGCCGGGCGATGGCGCGGACGGCGGTCTTCAGCTCGAAGCGCGGCAGCATGATGATCTCTGCGCCGGCGTGCACGGAAAACAGCAGCACCGTCGTCATGGCGAACACGTGGAAGAACGGCAATGCCGCCAACATGCGCTCCTGGCCCATGCGGGTGTCCTTGAACCAGAGCACTCCTTGGATCGTGTTGGCATACAGGTTGGCGTGGCTGAGCATCGCGCCCTTCGGAATGCCGGAGGTGCCGCCGGTGTATTGCAGCACCGCAACGTCGCGATGCGGATCGATGTCGACCGGCTGCGGCGCGGCGCGGGGCGTTGCCAGGTCCGCAAGCCAGATATGGGCAGCGTCCTGCGGCGGCGTTGCGCGGTCCCGGCGTTTGAGCATGCGGAACATCGTGCGCTTGCTGGCCGGCAGCATGTCGGCGAACGGGCAGACGACGATGCGCGCGACCGCCCCGCCCGCCAGTAGCGCCGCCGCCTTCGGGTAGGTCGCCGCCAGGTCGAGCGTCGCGATTGCCCCGATGCCGGCGTCCCGCGCCTGCGCTTCCAATTCCCGCACGGTATAGAGCGGATTGAAATTCACGACGGTGAGCCCGGCCTGCAGGGCGCCGAAGAACAGCACGGGATAGGCCGGGCAGTTCGGCAGCAGCAGCCCGATGCGGTCGCCTTTGACATAGCCCAGCCGCTGCAACCCGGCGGCGATGCGCGCCGTCATGGCCGCAGCCGCGGCCCAGGTCGTGCCGCGGCCCAGGAAATCGAACGCCGGGCGGCCGCCGTAGCGGGTCCCGGCGTTCAACATCATCGTGTGCAGCGGCGCGGCGGGAATCGGCGCGTGCCAATCCACGCCGTCCGGATAGTGGTCGAGCCAGGGGTGCAGCGTTTCCATGATGCCGGCCGGGCTGTCGGCTACTCCGCTGCGGCGCCGAAGTTCGGCGGCCGGCGCTCCAGGAAGGCGTTGAATGCCTCACGCGACTCCGGCCCTTGCAGCGCCTTGGAGAACGCCGCCGATTCCAACTGCATCTGGGCTCGCAGCGCGTCGGGCTCACCGCGCATCAACGCACGAGCCGCGGCCAGCGCGGCCGGAGGCTTCGCTGCGAGCTTCTGCGCCTTGGAGCGCGCATGTTCCTGCAGCGCAGCCGCCGGCACGATCGCATTCACCAGCCCGGCGGTGCATGCAGCCTTGGCATCCATCGGCTCACCCAGCAGCAGCAGCGCCGCTGCCCGGGCGAAACCGACGCGCATCGGCAGCAACATGCTGCTGCCAGCCTCCGGCACCAGGCCGAGGTCGACGAACGGGACCGAGAGGCTGGCCTCGGGGCTGGCGTAAACCAGGTCGCAATGCAGCAGCAGCGTGGCGCCGACGCCGATGGCCGGGCCGTTCACGGCGGCGACGATAGGTTTTCCAAATGTCGCAATGGTGTGGATGAACCGCGAAGCCGGCGAGCTTCCGAGGCCGCCGGACATGGCGAGAAAATCCTTGATGTCGTTGCCAGCAGTGAAGATGTCGCCCTCGGCGGCGATCAGCACCGCCCGCACGGACGCACGCTCGGCCGCGCCCTGCAACGCCGCCGTCAGCGCGTCGTACATCGCCCCGGTGATGGCGTTCTTCTTTTCCGTCCGGTTAAAACGCAGCTCGAGCACGCCATCCGCCTCATGGATCAGGATAAGGTCTTGCGTCATGGGTCCCCCTTTGGCGATGTTGCGGCCAAATTACCGGATAGCGCGCAGCATGGCCACGGAACAATATCAAGCCCTCGTCGGCGAGACCTTTTCAAAGGAGGTGCAGTTCGACGCGCCTGGGATCGCGGAGTTCGCCACCCTGTGCGGCGACACCAACCCGTTGCACCACGACGCGGCCTATGCCGCCCGGTCGCGGTTCGGCGGAATCATCGCCTCGGGGCCGCAGGTGACATCGCTGCTGATGGCGATGGTTGCGGCGTTCCTGGCGTCGCGCGGGCCGGGGGTCGGCCTGGGCTTCAACTTCCGGCTGCGCTCGGCCGTGCGGGCCGGGGAAACGGTGACGTTGCGCTGGCGGGTCACGGCGGTCAAGGAGAAGCGATCGCTGGCAGGGCAATCGCTTGAACGGTTCGGGGATTTTGTCGCGGTCTGAAGTCTGATTCATAGGGGACCTCTCGTTGAGGAGGTTTCCCGATGTCCGGTGCATCGCTGATCGAACACTTTGCTGCGTTGGAGGACCCGCGCCAGGCCTGGAAGGTTCTGTTTCCGTTGCCGGAAGTCCTTCTGTTGGTGCTGTGCGGCACGCTGGCCGGGGCTGAGGATTTCGTGGAGATCAGGCGCTGGGGTCAGATGCACCAGGACTTCCTCCGCCGCCTGCTGCCCTACAAGGCCGGGATCCCCAGCCACGACACCCTGAACGACATCATCAACGCCATCGACGGGACGCTCTTTGCCCAGTGTTTCACCGCCTGGGTCGAGGGCTTGCGCGAGCCAGCCCCGGCCAGCACCGCCCCCGAGATCGTCGCCATCGACGGCAAGACCTCGCGACGCACGCATGACCGCAGCAAGGACCGTGGGCCGCTGCACATGGTGTCCGCCTGGGCCAGCAGTCAGCGTCTCGTGCTCGGCCAGCAGGCGTGCGAGGCCAAGTCGAACGAGATCACCGCTATCGGCCTTCGGCCGATCCCCCGGAGGGACAGACCGCGAAGCGGTCTGAAGGCCGCTGCTGCTCGAACGCCTCGCCCTTACCGGCGCGCTCGTCACCATCGACGCCATGGGCACCCAGACCAAGATCGCCCAAGCCATCCTCGACCGCGGCGGCGACTACCTGCTCGCGGTCAAAGACAACCAGCCCAGCCTGCACGACGAGATCAGGCGCTACCTCGACGACCCGGCTGCTATCATTCACAGCCGCTTCGAGACGACCGACGGCGACCACGGCCGGATCGAGGTCCGCCGTCATCGGATCAGCCACGACGTGGGCTGGCTGACCACCGCACGGCGCTTCCCAGGCGAGCCGCGCTTCCCCGGCCTGCGCGCTATCGCGGTGGTCGAGGCTGAGGTCGAGCGCAACGGCAGCACAAGTCTGGAACGGCGCTACTTCCTGTCTTCCATGCCACTCGAAGCCAAGCTGTTCGCCCACGCCGTGCGGTGCCACTGGCATGTCGAAAACCGCCTGCACTGGGTGCTCGACGTCGTGTTCCACGAGGACCTCAGCCGCCTGCGATCCGGCGCCGGGCCGCAAAACATGGCCACCGTCCGGCACATGGCGATGAACCTCCTGCGCCGGCCAAAGGACAAACATAGCCTCAAGGTCCGCCGGAAATCCGCCGCTTGGGATACCGCCTACCTCGAAGCTCTGCTCCGGCAATCAGCGTGATCGCCCTTCAAGCGATTGCCCTGCGATCGCTGGGTGGGCACGTCATCTCCTTGGAAGGCGAGGCCGTGCGCCCGGACGGCGCCGTGGCGGTGGTGGCGACGGGCGAGGTGTTGGGGATGGATGCGCCCTGAGGGGCTTGCCCGCACAACGCTGCCCGGCCAGTCTGCCGCCATGCAAAACAGCGCGCACGAGCCCGATACCGAACGCTTTTTGGCCGACCTCGATGCGCTGCGGCGCATCGGCGCCTTCCGCACCGGGGTGCACCGCCCGACCTATGCGCCCGAAGACATGGAATCGCGCCACTGGCTAATGGCGCGCATGGCCGAGGCGGGGCTGGCGCCCGAGATGGACGGCATCGGCAACGTGCTGGGCCGGCATCCCGGCCCCGGCCCCAAGCTGCTGGCCGGCAGCCATATCGAAAGCCAGAACGAGGCCGGGTGGCTGGATGGCGCGCTGGGCGTGGTGTCGGCGTTGGCGCTGGCACGCGCCGGGCTGCCGGTCGACGTGGTCGCGTTCGCTGACGAGGAGGGGCATTACGGATCGTTCCTCGGCTCCCGCTCGTTCATCGGCCTGCTGGACGACGCGGAGATCGACGGCCTGGCCAACCGCTATCACAACAAGCCGCTGCGGCAGGCGCTGCAGGAGGCCGGGCTGGCGGGCCGCCCGCGTCTGCGTATGGAGGACGGGCGCTACAAGGGTTTCGTCGAGATGCACATCGAGCAGGGCACGACCCTGGAGGCGTCCGGCGAGCAGGTGGGCGTGGTGACGGGCATCGTGGCGATTTGGCAATACCGCATCGTGTTCGAGGGCCAGCAGGACCATGCCGGCGGAACGACGATGGCGGAGCGGCGGGATGCCGGGCTGGCGGCGGTTCGGCTGCTGGCCTGGCTCGATGCGGAGTTCCCGCGGCATTGCAACGAGCGGACGGTTTGGACCTGCGGGCGGATCGCGCTGTCGCCGGGGGCGGCGTCTATCATTCCCGGGCGGGCGGAGGTGCTGTTCCAGATGCGCGACATCTCGATGGAGGTGCTGGAACGGCTGGACGCGGCGCTGCGCCGGGGCGTGGCGGAGAGCAACCGGCGGGAGCGGTGCGTGGCGACGCTGGAAGTGATGAGCCAGTCCGCCCCGGCGCTGTGCGATGCAGGGTGGCAGACGGCGCTGGCGGAGGCGGCGGAGGATCTGGCGCCAGGACGGTGGCGGCGGATGCCGAGCGGGGCTGGGCACGATGCGCAATACATGGCGCGGGTGATGCCTTCGGCGATGCTGTTCGTGCCGTCGATCGGGGGCATCAGCCATCATTGGGCCGAGGATACTGCGCCGGGCGATTTAGCGATGGGGATGCGGGTGCTGGCGGAGGGTACGCGACGGTTTTTTGGCGGGCGGTTGTAAGGGTTGGCGGGAGACAGGGTTTGGGCGCGTTTCGGTAAGGGGGTGTTGATCGGGCTGGGTTATGTTTCGATCCACGGTCCGGCGTTGGGGAAGCAACGCGCGATCTCCAGGATGAATGCCGGCACGACCAGGTTTCGATCGACGCTCCCGCGCGGGGAGCGACCGTGATCGAGGGGCCAGGCCGCGCCGGAGCGCATGTTTCAATCCACGCTCCCGCGCGGGGAGCGACCCGAACCCGACACCGACCGGGTCGCCGAGCTGCTGTTTCAATCCACGCTCCCGCGCGGGGAGCGACCGGCGTTGAGGCGGAGGATGGTGTCCTCTGGTGCGTTTCAATCCACGCTCCCGCGCGGGGAGCGACCACCGCCTGCTGAGCGACGATCAGTCGGCGTCGGTGTTTCAATCCACGCTCCCGCACGGGGAGCGACAACCAACCTATATGCCGATGGTCTATGGCTTGTTGTTTCAATCCACGCTCCCGCGCGGGGAGCGACCCCCCACTCCCGCGCCCCCCGCCGGGGGGCTTGTCGTTTCAATCCACGCTCCCGCGCGGGGAGCGACTTCCCGCAGCAGCGCTTTCTCATGCTTGTGCACGTGTTTCAATCCACGCTCCCGCGCGGGGAGCGACGCTGTAGCCCGCGTCAAGGTAGGACTGCATGATCGTTTCAATCCACGCTCCCGCGCGGGGAGCGACAGCAGCAGCAGCAGCAGCAACCGCGCTAGAAGCCGTTTCAATCCACGCTCCCGCGCGGGGAGCGACCCGGCACTGGGGACTCTGGCGATAATCAAAGCGAGTTTCAATCCACGCTCCCGCGCGGGGAGCGACCAGTGCTGCACGCCCCCCGCGCGGCCCTCGCCAGTGTTTCAATCCACGCTCCCGCGCGGGGAGCGACCGGTGCGGCAAGCGCGGCGGCCGAGAAGCTTTCAGTTTCAATCCACGCTCCCGCGCGGGGAGCGACAATGGCTGAGGCGTCCTGCCCGGCAACCGAGGACGTTTCAATCCACGCTCCCGCGCGGGGAGCGACGACATGGGCGGCAGCGGCGGCACAGCCCGGGCACGTTTCAATCCACGCTCCCGCGCGGGGAGCGACCGCCGCCCGCCGGGTTCACGGTCGAAATCACTGTGGTTTCAATCCACGCTCCCGCGCGGGGAGCGACGGGCCACGTCCAGCGCGTTGCCGACGCCGTAGTCGTTTCAATCCACGCTCCCGCGCGGGGAGCGACTGCCGTCGGTTTCGGACACGCTGCCCTCGATCAAGTTTCAATCCACGCTCCCGCGCGGGGAGCGACATGTTGCGATCGATGATGCGTGCTCCTGGGCGCGTTTCAATCCACGCTCCCGCGCGGGGAGCGACAACCCCTTGGTTTGCGCCTCGGTGCAATACTGCGTTTCAATCCACGCTCCCGCGCGGGGAGCGACCAGGCCGCCGACCAAACCAACAGCGTGATCACGCTGTTTCAATCCACGCTCCCGCGCGGGGAGCGACGCGGGCAAAATCGCGCACGAAGGCGAGCCAAACGGTTTCAATCCACGCTCCCGCGCGGGGAGCGACCGCCGCTGAACAAGCGCACGCTGGCCAATCGCGAGTTTCAATCCACGCTCCCGCGCGGGGAGCGACCCAAAGCCGTCGAAACAAATGCAGTCATTGCACTAGTTTCAATCCACGCTCCCGCGCGGGGAGCGACTTCTTCCTTAGCTGCTGCTGCTGCTGCTGTACCAGTTTCAATCCACGCTCCCGCGCGGGGAGCGACGATTGTGCAGGCGTTGCGCCAGGGGCGGGTCCGATGTTTCAATCCACGCTCCCGCGCGGGGAGCGACCGCGGCAACAGGCGATACTGGCAGCCGATGTCGCGGCGTTTCAATCCACGCTCCCGCGCGGGGAGCGACTTGGTTTCTGGCTTCCATCCTTTGCGACAGAGATGGTTTCAATCCACGCTCCCGCGCGGGGAGCGACGCCGTCACGTTCGGCGCGGCTCGCGTCTGGGGAAAGTTTCAATCCACGCTCCCGCGCGGGGAGCGACCCCCGGGTGGTGGCGCTGAACATCCTGCTAGGGCTGTTTCAATCCACGCTCCCGCGCGGGGAGCGACGCTTGAGGCTATCGCCGACCGGGGAGCCAACGAGTTTCAATCCACGCTCCCGCGCGGGGAGCGACGGAAGGCTCAGAACCGGATCACCTACGTAGAAAGTTTCAATCCACGCTCCCGCGCGGGGAGCGACATTAGCCCGCGCTCCGTTGGGGCCGGGTCGCCATTGTTTCAATCCACGCTCCCGCGCGGGGAGCGACATTAGCCCGCGCTCCGTTGGGGCCGGGTCGCCATTGTTTCAATCCACGCTCCCGCGCGGGGAGCGACTGTATTGCTCCGGTCGTTAGCTTGAGGGAAAGCGTTTCAATCCACGCTCCCGCGCGGGGAGCGACCCCCGTGTCCGGTCTCGATGGAGAACGTGATCATGTTTCAATCCACGCTCCCGCGCGGGGAGCGACACCCTGTTGCCACGGCGCAGGCGCAGGGCGTGATGTTTCAATCCACGCTCCCGCGCGGGGAGCGACCCCGTCGGATGGATGACATCGGCGAGGAGGCGGTGTTTCAATCCACGCTCCCGCGCGGGGAGCGACACCAGCGCGACGCGCCGCACTCGGCGCAGTAGAAGTTTCAATCCACGCTCCCGCGCGGGGAGCGACGGCGCCCGCGAGTCGGGCTCGGCGACTCGCTGCGCTGTTTCAATCCACGCTCCCGCGCGGGGAGCGACGCCGCCATACATAAACCCCTGCCGCCATTCGCGAAAGGCCGCCATTTGCGCGAACCTCGCCCAACCCGGCCCCCAACACCCCCGCAAACGCCGGAGAAAACAGCGCATTACCCTGATTCACAACGACAAAGAACACCCGCGAACCCAAGCCACGCCTCATGTCCGCTCCCGGTTCGCGCGGCCGCCACCAGGCTCAGAAAATCAGCGGAGCGTCGAGGTCCAGATTAGGCTTCGCCCCAACATGCTCCACCCGGCGCCGTCCGTCGGCCCCCAGCCGGTAAAAACGCAGGCTGTCGGCCGCCGGGTCGATCTCCCCAATCAGGCGCGCCCGCAGCGCTGTCCATTGCGCCGGGTCCACCTCGCACTCGAACACCGAATTCTGCACCCGCTGGCCAAAATCCAAGCACGCCCGCGCGACCCGGCGCAGCCGCCTGCGGCCCTCCGCGCCCTCGGTGCTCACGTCATACGCCACCAGCATCAGCATGGCCCCACCCCCTCGCTGTCATCTGGTGGACAGATTCACCGAACGCTTGGGAGGCAAGCGCCAGGATCGGACCACTACCGCCACACGAACCCGGGATAGCCGTCCAGGTCGCCGCGCAAATGCCGGGCCAGCAACTGCGCTTGCACATGCGCCAACAAGCCCAGCGGCACCGTCTCGTTTAAGAAAGGATGCCGCAGTTCGTCCCGCTTCCGCTCCTGCCAGGCAACCAGCACGCGCTTGCGGGCCGCGTCCGTCAGGCGCACGCCGCCCGCCTCCTCCACGATGAAGTCGTCCGCCGAAAGCTGGCGCCGGTTCACCAAACTCAGGGCCAGGCGGTCGGCGAGCACCGGGCGCAGCTCCTCCATCAGGTCCAAGGCCAAGCTGGCGCGTCCGGGCCGGTCGGCGTGCAGGAAACCCACCTGCGGGTCGAGCCCGTGCGCCTCCAGCGCGGACCGGCAATCATGCCCCAGCATCGCATATAGGAACGACAACAGCGCGTTGATCCGGTCCAGCGGCGGGCGGCGCGACCGTCCGTTGAACGCGAACCCGGCGCCGCCCGCGCGGATCAGGCTGTTGAACACGCCGAAATAGGCCAGCGCCGCTTCCCCCTCGAGCCCCCGCGCCTCCGCCACGTCCGCTGCCGCCAGCACCCGGCGCGCCACGTCGGTCAGCCGGCGCTCGACCCGCTCCAGCGCGGCGCAGGCCTCCGGCGTCAGGCTTTCGGCGTGGTCGCGCAGGGCACGGCGCACTACGGCGCGCTGGTTGGCGGCCTTGGCGCCGATGATGCCGCGCACGATGACCAGGCGGCGGGCGTCGTCCTCGGCCGTCCGGAACTGGGCCTTGCGCAACAACACGTTGCCGGTCCGCACGCCCTCGACCCGCGCCAGGAAGCGTCCGGACGGGTCCAGGTGGGACAGCGTGACGCCCGCCCCGGCGCAGGCCGCCATCAGCGCGGGCGACGCGCCGGGCCGCCCGAAGCTGACGACCCCGTCCAGCATGTGCAGCGGCGCGCGGGCCCGTTCCTCGCCGCCGACTTCAACAACCAGGTTCGCGCCGTCCTTGCGCAGCCAGGCGTCCTCGCTGGTGACATACAGGGTGTTCAGCATCCGGCGCACCGGCCCTACGCCTCGATCTCGGACCGCAGCCAGGCCGCGACGGCAGGTGGGCGTTGCAGCCGCCCGGGCTGGCAGATGCCCTGCAGCGAGCAGGCGCGGCACCCGGGCATCGCCACCGGCGGCGGGGTGCGTCCGGCCAGGATATTCGCCCGCGCGCCTGCCGCCGTATTGGCCGTCAGGGCGCGCAGGGCCTCGTCGAACCGCACGTCCACCCTGCGGCGGGTCTGGCCGTAGAACAGCGCGCCCGCTGGCACCGCGATGCCCAGCATCTCTTCCAGGCAGATCGCCTGGGCGCATAATTGCACCTCGTCGGCGCGATGCGGCTTCGGCTTGCCGCGCTTGTACTCGACGGGGAACGGGAGGGACGGCTGGCCGCCCGGCTGCCGCAGGAACTCGACCGCGTCCG
Organism: Acetobacteraceae bacterium; assembly: GCA_965277495.1. Classification (GTDB taxonomy): domain Bacteria; phylum Pseudomonadota; class Alphaproteobacteria; order Acetobacterales; family Acetobacteraceae; genus CAHJXG01. Next base: position 2,039,611 of record OZ255824.1, read on the forward strand.
CCCGGCCCGACACGCCCAAGGCCCACGACCGCAGCGCCAGGCCGCGCGCCGTGCGGATACCGGGCCGGGCAGTGTAGCCGCCGGTATCGACGCGCTCGTGCATGATCCGGCCCTCGGCGGTGGCGGCGTCCTCTGCCCATTGCTGCTCGACATGGATCAGCGCGCATTGCCGGGGGCAGAACAGGTGGTGCTGCAGGGCCGAGAGCGGGATCAGCCCGTCCTCGGCGGCGGCGTCCGGAACCGGCGCCGGAACCGTCATCGGGGCGCCTATCCGTGCTCGATCACCTCGACGCCCGGCGGCGTGCCGGGGTCCACCGTGATGTCATAGTCGGCGAAGCTGCGCGCAGGCGGCCAGTTGTCGGTCTCAATCGCCCCAATGGCATGGCGCGAGCCCTTGTGCACGCGCCAGGTCTTCACCCGGTCGAACAGGGCATGCGCCGGCGCGTCGCCCAGCGCCGAGGCATGGCGGAACACGATCAGCCGGCGCGTCGCCATCTCCCCCCGCGCGGCGGAGCGGTCGTGGTCGAACATGTTGCGCAGCGCCTCGAACAACAGGTCCAGGTCGGATTCGGAGAACCCGGTGCCCTTCACCGGATGCGAGGCCAGCGGCGCCGAGACGAAGCCGTGCGCGCGATACAGGCCATAGGGCACGATGTGCTTGCGGCCCATGGTGCGCCCGCCCTTGGCTTCGTGGTCGGCCTCGGTGGTCGCGGCAAGGCGGGTGATGGAAACCTCCAGCGGCATCACCGGCTCGATCGACCGGGCGAAGGCGATCTGCACGGGGCCGCGGACCTGCCCGGCATTGACTCCGGTGGACATGACGGCCCCGAAGGTGCGGATGTCGTAGAAGTTGGCGCACATCCAGCGGGTCAGGCCGCGCGACTTGTCGGCGTCCTTCGGGCCGCGCTTCAGGTCCTCCGCCTTGGTCAGCTCGGGCGCGACTGCGGCATAGGCGCGCTTGTGCTCGGTGTTCAGGGTGGCGCCGTCGCGCATGTAGATCTCGTGCCCCGGCGCGTCGGGCCGGGCCAGGGCGACGTAGTTGCGTATCTTGCGCTTGAGGCACACGTCGGACACCAGGCCCTGGTTCGTTTCGGGGTCCAGCCGCGGCATGTTGCCGGCGTCGGGGTCGCCGTTCGGGTTGCCGTTGCTCACGTCGAAATACAGCACGAACTCGTGCCGCCGGGTCAGGGCGCTGCCATTACTCGTCATTGCTGTCCTCCGTGCTGTCGTCGATTTCTGCGGTTTCACTGAGGTTCGGTGCGCCGGGGCGCGCCGATTCGGCACGGCGCTGGTGGTAGTAGCCGAGGAAGAACCGGCCCTGCGCCTCCAGGCCGAGCGAGCGCGGGTAGCTGTCGCGGATATGGTCCGAGATTTCCTCGATCTCGCGCTCGATCCAGCCGCCTCTGCGATCCTTGCGCAGCTTGCCCAGGTGATTCTGCGCGCCGCGGATCAGGGTCGGGAACACGCCGGCGGGGGTGGCGGAGGCCGCGCCGAGATAGCGGTCCCGGATAGTTGCGTTCACCTTCCTCCCCAATGCCATGCGCTGCGCTACCTCCAGCGTGGCGAACAGCCGGCCAAGCTGATAGGCGGGGTCGGGGTTCTCCCGGTTCAGGCTCATGGGCACGGGCTCCTTTGACAGCTTCAGGCGGTGGTCGCGGGCCAGCACGGCGCGGATGGCCGCCGCGTGCCATCCGGTAGCGGGGTCGTCGCCCGCCCGCAGCCGCATGACGGCCGCGGTCAGCAGGGTGCGGGGATAGCGTCCGCCGGTCAGCACGGCGCGAGCGACCTCGCCGGCCAGCAAGGGCGGGATGTTATCGAACTTCTCCTGCAGCGCCGTCGCCTTCACCAGCAGCCGGGCGATGGAGGGCGGCTTGGCGCGCCACGGCAGCGGCTCGACGCGCAGGTCCTCGTAGTGATGCTGCAAGCGCTGGGCGATGACGGAGAAGTCGTCCTGCACCCAGGTGCGGATAGACAGCCGGGCGGCGTTGGGGGCGAGGCCAAGGATGTGGAACCGCGTGCCGGGCTTCAGCCGCAGATCGGCGTCCTCCGCCCGGCCCTCGGCCACCAGGTGCAGCATGTCGCGCAGCTTGGCGGCCTCGGCCAGGTCCTGGCTGGGGTCCGCGACGGCCGGCGGGGTGAACCAGCTTGCAAAGAGCTGCTCGGCGGCGCTGGCGGCGGCCTCGTCCACCGTGGCGGAGGTGTCGGCCCAGAACACCGTGGTCGCGTCGCCGATCGGGCGTGCCACCCGGTTCGGGCTGCCGCGATCCAGCATCCGGTTCAATGCCTCGCCATAGCGGAACGCCGCCGCCTCCGACGTGGGCGCGTTGTCGCCCTGCGCCTTGCCGTATGAGCAAAACGCGTCGAGGTTGAACGACACCAGCAGGGCGCCGGAGGATTGCGCGCCCTCCACGCCCTTGATGGACGGGTGCAGCCGGGCCGCGGGAGCGTCGGCCCCTGTGACGAGGCAGGGCTGGCCCGCCCGGTCCCCGCCCGCTTGCGCCGCAAGCAACCGGCGGGCCGCATCCCGGCCGTGCAGCCAATCCCTGTCGCCGTCCAGCCGGAACACGAAGTTGGCGTCCAGCATGTCTGTGGTGAACGGCAGCGTGTCGAACCGCTCGGGCTGCCAGGTTTCCAGGAACAGGCGCAGCGCGGTCAAGCCCTCGTCGTTCTGCCCGCGCAGCAGGTTCATGTGCGCCGAGCGGAATGCCGCATGTTCGGTCGCGGTCCGGCGTCCCTCGCCCGCAATGCGGCCGAAGACGTAGGCGGTCTTGTCCCAGAGCAGGTTGGGCCGGACCGCCACCGTGCGCGTGACCGGCGCCGGCACCGGCAACAGCCGTGGCGCCTGCTTCTTGCCGCTGGCCTCCCGCAGGTCGAGCACCTGCACCGGCTCCCCCGTCCGCGACAGCACCAGCGCGTAGCTGATCTTCTGGCGCGACGAACCCGGCGCTTCCGCTTCGCCCCGCGCGGCCATGCGGCCGTAGTAGCGGTCCAGCGCCTGCAGCACGCTCACGTGGCGACGCCTTCCGCCAGGCAGGCCGCCACGTCCAGCACGCCGCCCCCCAGCCGGGCACGAAAGAAGCGCGAGGCGCGGCCGTTGGCGAAGTCGATGTCATGCAGCATCCAGCCCAGGTCCTGGTCGCGCTGCCCCGCTGGCAGCCTGCTGTCCGGGATGGGCGCGCTGTTCGGCAGCAGGGTGAAGTGCGCCGGGAACTCCCGCACGCCGAAACAGGGCTGGTGGAAGCACTGCCCGTTTTCTGCCCGGCGGTTGAACATGGCTAGGTGCTTGGCTTCCGTGTCGTCCGCCGCCTGGTCCGTCAGCTCGAAATGCGCCTCGATCACATAGGCCACATCGACCAGCAGCATCGACGCCCGCTGCTGCCGGTGGTCCTCCATCAACAGGCCCAGCCCGGCGGTGCTGCCCGCCCGCATCGCCGTCGCGGCCGTGGCGGCGCTCGCCTTGACGCCGACCTCGTTGCGGCGGAACGACTGGAAGCGAATGGGCCGCAGGACGTGGATACGGTCGATCACCCACCGGATCGCCGGCTTCCAGTGCACCGCTTCCAGGATGCCGCGGGCGGCCGAGGGGGTCATCACGTCATAGGAGACTCGCTCAACCTTGGTTTCTGGGCGGGTAAAGCAGGCGCGCTCCCCCCATACGTGCAGCCGGACGCCATAGGCCATTGCTTCGATCCAACAACGAGTTTGGACCCTAACAATTGCCGAAATGAAAAGAAAGCCGCTGGTCCGCCCGCTTATAGAATGTTTTCCTCCGCCGCCCGATAGGTCGGATCGCGAAGGTCGACCCCCGTTCTCGACCGGTAGTGCGCCAGGTCCTCGAACCGCAACAGCACGTGCCCATACGCTGGATGCACCGGGCGCAGCACGCCCGCCGCCAGCCAGGCATCACGCGCACGGGGTGGCAGGCCGACGACATACGACTGCAGGCGGCGCAGGTCCTCGGACCGCGGCCGGTCCAGCGCCGCGACCCGATCCAGAACCTTCACGGCCTCCGCATCCCAGGGCACGATCACCGGCAGCGTCGCATCGTCGATCAGGCGATAGGCCGCCGCGATGGAGGCGAACGGGAACGTCGCCTCGGGACTGCGTTCCGCAATATGCCGCAGGATCGGCCACGGCTCCCTGTCCAGCCGTGCCGCATCGAGCCCCTTGGCGCCCCGGATAAAGTACAGCTCGTGGAAGTAGCGGTGGACCGCGGCAAGCGACAGCGGGTCGGCGTGGGCGCGCAACGCGGGCTGCGCCGCCTGCCAGAACGCCGCCAGGCCGCGCGGCGGCTTGGCCTCCGCCGGTTCGAACACCACCATGCGCCCCCGCTCCGCCCGGCCCTCCCGGTTGCAGCGGCCTGCTGCCTGGTTGATGGCATCCAGCCCGGCCGCCGCGCGCCAAACCTCGGGGAAGTCGATGTCGACCCCTGCCTCGATCAACGAGGTCGCCACCAGCCGCACCGGGACGCCGGCGGCCAGGTCCGCCCGGGCCTGCGCCAGCACCGCCTGCCGGTGGCGCGGGCACATCAGCGTCGTCAGGTGGACCGCGCCGGGAAGCTGGGCGATCAACTCGTAGAGGTCGCGGGCATGGGCGCGGCTGTTGACGATGCACAGCATCTGCGGCTGCATGGCGAAGCGGGCCGCGATGGCAGCGTCCTCGACCGGACCCAGCAGGCGCTCGGCCGATACCCGTTTCAGGCGGCCGTACAGGCGGACCGGATCAGGCGCCAGTTCCCGTTCGGGGCCGATGTCGAGGCCCATGGACTGCTTGCGCTCGTCCACCAGCGCGCCGTCCGCCTTGCGCCAGGCCGGCTGCGTCGCAGTGCAGACGACGATGCTGGCGCCGTAGTTGGCGGCCAGCTCCTGCAACGCCGCCAGGCTCGGGCGCAGCAGGTGCACGGGCAGCGTCTGCGCCTCGTCCAGCACGATCACCGCGCCGGCCAGGTTGTGCAGCTTGCGGCAGCGGCTGCGGCGGTTGGAGAACAGGCTCTCGAAGAACTGCACCGCCGTGGTCACCACCACCGGCGCGTCCCAGTTCTCCGCCGCCCGGCGCAGCTTGCGGACGCCGTCCGGTCCCTCGCTGTCGGCAACATCTTCGGACTTGGCCCGGTCCCAATCGAAGCTCGCATGGTGCTCCAGCACGTCGGCCTCGGTGCCCAGCGCCTCTCGGAACACGCGGGCTGTCTGCTCGATGATGGAGGTAAACGGGATGACGTAGATCACCCGCCGCATGCCGTGCCGTGCCGCATGCTCCAGCGCGAAGGACAGCGATGCCAAAGTCTTGCCGCCGCCGGTCGGCACCGTGAGGGTGAACAGCCCCCGGGACGATCCGGCACGGCCCACGGCATGGTCGAGCACTTCCGCCCGCAGCAGGTTGACCGGCGTTGACGCCGCCCCGGCGCGGAGCCGCGCCATGTGGTCCCGCAACCGGCCGCGCAACGTCGGCAGATCCAGGAACCCGCCGCGCTCCACGGGCTCACCCGTGCCTACGCTGACGAACCGCTCGGTGGCGAGCCAGTCCGCGTCGACCAGGCAGGAGAACAGCATCCGCGTCAGGAAAGCGGCGCTGAACCCCGGCGCCGGGCTTTGCATGAACTGCCGTGCCGGCGCCAGGCGGCCCATTTCTGGCAAGGCGCCGACGTGCCCCTGCCAGCCGGGATAGGGTTCGATCTCCTTCCGCTCCACCCGGCGCTGCAGGCCGTCGAAGTCGGACAGGCCGGCATGGTGCCCGGCGATCACGAAGGCCAGCATACGGCCCAGCGGACCCGCATAGGCGCCGCCCGCCTCACGCGCACCGGCCGTCGAGTGGTCCGGCCCCTTGGCGGCGTTGTCGTGCCCGCCTTCGATGTATGCCTGGAACGCCGCGGAACACTTGCCGATGTCGTGCAGCAGCCCGGCGCACCGTGCCGCCTCGGCCCAGCCAAATGGCGTGGCGAACTCGGCCGCCTGCGCAGCCACTGCCAGCAGGTGGTCACGCAGCGTCTCCCACGTCGCGGGCGGGCGGCCCGGCAGGGAGTGCGCATAGGCCGCTATCGCCGCCTTGTCTGTTAGACCAGTCGCCGGCTCTGCTTCCAAGTTCGAACCCTTCCTTAATCGGGTAAAACGATGCGCGCGCGTATGAACTTAACGCCGGCTGGGCACGCGGCAACGGCACCTCTACATTTGGCGGCGAAACAGCCTTCTGCAGCCTGCGACGACAGCGCAGCGCGCCCCGGTTTTGACGCCTCCTCGAGATAGCTCTACTCAACCCTGACCTAATCATGGGGACAGCTCGGATGGACAGGCATTCGCCACTCGCTGTCGGTGGTGCGCCGCTCGGCCCAACCCGCAGGCTGCCGCGTATGCGGTCCGTCGTCGAGAAAGGGCGTCCGATCCTCACGGTCGTGCGCGGACGCCATGGCCCCGGGCGGCGCGAGGTCGGCGGCGGGCGCGACGTGCCGATCATCGTGGCCTTGTCGGCGGTCTACCAAGTCGAACGGCGGACCCAGGCCGGCGTGCTCCGCAAATCACCGACGGTTGGCGCAGTCACGATCGCCAACCCGGCAGAACGGACGGTTTTCACCGTCGACGGCGAGGCGGACGTGCTGCAGATGTTCGTCTCCATGCGCCTGATCGACGAGGCGGCCGACGCGCAGGTCCGCTCCGTGCGCCCGCTGTTCAACGAGCATGATCCTGCCATCGAGCGGAGCGCCATGGGCGCGCTGGCCGCGTTGATGCATAATGACAGCCATTCCGACTTGCTGCTCCAGTCCATCGGCTACCGGCTCGCGGCCATCCTTGGGCAATCCGGCGCGCCAAGCGGCATATCCCGGCGTGGCGGCATCACCCGCCCGGCGCTGCAACGCATCTACGGCCTCGTCCAGGCCCGGCTCGACGAACCGCTGCCGGCATCGCCGACGCTGGACGAGTTGGCGCAGGCAGCGGGCGTCAGCAAGCACCACTTCATCAAGGCGTTCCGCGCGACGGTCGGGGAGACGCCGTATGCCTGGGTGATGCGGCAACGGATCGAGCGGGCACGCGCCCTGCTGACGCAGCCGAGCGAGACGGTGAGCGACGTTGCGTTCCAAACTGGCTTCAGCTCGGCCGCCCACTTCGTCGCGGCATTCCGGCAACGGCTGGGGGTGACGCCGGGCGTCTTCAAGGATGCCGTCCTGGGTTAGGCCGCACGCCGGCGCAGTTCGAAGCCGCCGCTCCCAGCACGCCTGCCGGACAGTGCTATCCAGACAGGGCTATCCAGACAGGGCGATCCAGACAGGGCGATCCAGACGGGGCCTACCAGGGCCGCACAGCGCTGCCGCCGAACACCGCATGCTGGCGCAGCGCTGGCGTGAACAGGCTATACAGCATCCTGGGATCGGGCGCGCTTACTGCATCGAGCATCGCGCGGTGCCCTGCCGACAACGCGACATCAAGCGCACCGGCGTTATCGGGCACTTGTCCGGCCCGGCTTACCCCCATCAACACCGAGGCGATCCCTGGCCGTCCGGCCACCCACGACAACGCAACGCGGGCCGGACTCTGGCCCGCCTCATTGGCAACACGGCGCAGCACGTCCACAATCTTCCAGTTGCGCTCGGTGAACAACGTGTCGCCAAACGGGTTGGCCCCGTCCAGCCGCTTGTCGTCCTCAGGGCGTTCCTCGCCGTCCGCAGCCGCATCGCGGGGCAGTCCGCCCGCCCTTGGGCCAGCCGCTTCGACCGACGCGCGGTCGTATTTGCCTGTCAGCAACCCATAGGCCAGCGGGCTCCACGGCAGGATGCCCATGCCGAATTCCCCCGCCAACGGCACATGCTCGTCCTCGATGTCGCGGTTGACCAGCGAGTAGAAATACTGGAGCGCGATCGGCCCCGGCAGCCCGCGGACAGCGGCGAGCGTCGCCACCTTGCTGACATACCAAGCCGGCGCGTTCGACAGGCCCCAGTAGCGCACCTTGCCCGAGCGGACGAGCGCAGCCATCGTTTCCAGCAGCTCCTCGGCAGGAGTCACCGAGTCCCACACATGCAGCCAGAACAGGTCCACGTAATCAGTCCGCAGCCGGCGGAGCGAGCCGTCGAGCGCGGCATGGAGATGCTTCGCGCCACTGCCGCCGGTTTGGGGTCCCTGGCCCGCCGCGAACCCGGCCTTGGTCGCAACGACGATCCGCTCGCGCAGGCCCCGCTCGGCGATGAAGCCGCCCAGCATCTCCTCGCTGCGCCCGCTCGAATACACATCCGCCGTGTCGACGAAGTTGCCGCCCGCCTCCACATAGGCGTTGAACACGGCGCGCGAGCCATCCTCGCCGGACCCCCAACGCGCCGTGCCGAACGTCATCGTGCCGAGGGCAAGGGGGCTGACGACCAAGCCGGATCGACCGAGCGTGCGGTAATCGGTGAGCGGCATGGCGCATATCCATAGCAGTTGCTATGAAACAGTTAGCATCGCTTGCCGGAGGCTGTCCACTGTTTCATAGTGATCATTATGCAAATGTCTGAGCACGCGCCGCGTCGCAGGACCGGGCGGCCATTGTCGTTCGATCGTGACGCCGCGCTGCATCAAGCCATGCTGCTGTTCTGGCGGCACGGCTACGAGGCAACCTCGTTGAACGATCTGACGGCAGCCATGGGTGTGACGCCCCCAAGCATCTACGCCGCTTTCGGGGACAAGAAGCACCTTTTCCTCGAAGCAATCGGGCAATACCTGTCCGGGCCGGTCACGTCCGAGCGGATCATCGAGGACGCCGCTACGGCGCAGGAAGCGGCTTGGGGCTTGCTGCGGGCGGCCGCAACCGGCTTCACGGGTGCGGGCACCCCGCCTGGCTGCCTCCTTGCCACCTCGGCAATCAGTTGTTCGGACGCCGCCGCCGATGTCCAGGCCGAGCTAGCCGCCATCCGGCACGGGATCGAGCAGCGGCTGACCGGCAAGATTGTTCGGGCGGCCGGCGTTGGCGAGATCGACGCTGGAACGGATGCGGAAGCTCTGGCCGGGCACATCATGGCCGTGATCCAGGGAATGTCCACGCTGGCCCGCGACGGTGCGGCACGCGAGAAGCTCATGCGCGTGGCGGCGGCGGCAATGCAAGGCTGGCCTGCACGCCCCGCCGCCGTCCGTCCGAGACCATAGCGAAACGCGCGGAGGGCCACTCGCTAATGTGGCGCATCAGAACGCCTGCGCCGGACTGGAGCAGAATCCATCAGTTCGAACCGTATCGCGACGCAAACTGACGGATAAAGCCGTCCTCCACTAACCCATGCTACGCCGGCTACCCCATAAGCGTGCTGCGCGCCGCCTGGGCGATGAGCATCTGGCCCCGTTCCGTGGTGTCGAACAGCGGGTCCATGAACAGCGCCCCGTACTCGACCTTGGGGTCCTGCCCATTGATCGCGGGGTTGTACACCGGGGTTGGGCTGGCGCCCGGTATGCTCGACAGCACCGGCTCCGTGACGTTGGTGAAGCCGTATGCGGACGGGTCGGCGACGATGTCGTTGAACAGCTTATGCAGGTCCAGCGTCTTCACGTCCAAGCCCGTCTGGCTCTTGAACGCGCTCAGCCCGGACGCAAGCTGGCTGTTGAAGTCGTCGACCAGGGTCTCGACCCCGGCGGTCGTCGCGCCGCTGGCGAGGAACTCCGCCGACTTGAAGATCGGCGCCAGCGTGACATCCGGCGAGTTCGAGACCAAGAAGTGCTTGGCCCCGTCAGCGCTCAGTTGCTTCATCCCCGCCACGATCGCGTTGACGCTGTCGGTGATGACCTGGTGTGCCGACGCGGCGCCCGCCAATTCCGCGGCGCTCGCCAGGAAGATGTCGTTGCCGCCGAAGGTGACCGAGATCACGTCGCTGGACGAGAATGCGCCACCCTGCTGCTCGAACTGCTGCGCCTGCCCCGCGAAGGTGTCCAAAGGCGACAGCCCGCCCGCCGGGTTGACCGGGCTGTAGGCGTCGCCGAGCGAACCCCCGGTCGCGCCCTCGTAGGCGAAGTTTTGCTGCTGCGAGGAGTGCATCCCAAGGTAATAGGAAAGGTCAGTGGTCCACTTCGGCCCATCCGAAAAGTCGCCGTTGGCCGAATAGGGCGCCGACAGGTAATTCGGCGTTTGCCCAAGCGACTTCTGGACCGCAGCCGCATTGCCGTCGTCGGAAAGCAGGTCGCCGAACACCACGAGCTTGGATGCGGCATGCCCGCCCGCGCCGCCGCCGTGGTTGTTCTCCCAACCGCTTGCCGCGCCATTGAAATCCATGCCTGAACCCGGCCAAGCATAGGCATCGTCGCCGTTCAGCGTGTTGTTCGCGAACTTCGTATGGCCGTCACTCGGGTTTATAGCCGCCATGAGCACCTCCTGTGGATCAGCAGGCTTTAGGCGGCACTGACGTCCCAGGGGTATCAGGAAATAGCGGCAATCAGGGCGGCATGACATTTGCAACGCCGTCGCCATCGGACGGAGGATGGTGATGCGGCGACGGACCCTGCTTGGGGCTGGACTGACCGGGGCGGCGCTTCTGGCGCGGCCTGCGATCGTGCGCGCGCAATCCGAAACCACGCTGCGGTTCATCCCCTACGCTGACCTCGCTTTGCTCGACCCGGCCGTCAGCGCCTTCGTGACGCGCAATCACGTGCTGATGGTCTACGACACCCTGTTCGCGATGGACGCGGACGGCGTGGCGCAGCCGCAGATGCTGGCCGGATACACCGCCGAGCCGGACGGCCTGACCTGGACCCTTACCCTCCGCGACGGCCTGCGGTTCCATGACGGCGCCCCGGTGCTGGCCCGCGATGCCGCCGCCAGCATCCAGCGCTGGTGGGCCAACGACGCCTTCGGCCAGTCCCTTGCCGCCGTCACCGCGGAGCTGTCCGCGCCCGACGACAAGACCATCCGCTTCCGGCTCAGGCGCCGCTTCCCCCTCCTGCCCGACGCCCTGGCGCACCCCACCAACACCATGGCCGCCATCATGCCCGAGCGGCTGGCCCGGACCCCGGCCAACACCCGGCTGACCGAGATGGTCGGCAGCGGCCCCTTCCGCTACGTGGCCGCCGAGCGCGTGCCCGGCGCCCGCAACGTGTATGCGAAGTTCGACGGCTATGTGCCGCGCCAGGGCAAGGCCAGCTTCTGCGCCGGCCCGCGCACGGTGCATTTCGACCGGGTCGAATGGATCACCACCCCCGACCCGGCCACACAGGTCGCCGCGCTGAAGAACGGCGAGGTGGACTGGGTCGAGCAGCCGCTCATGGATCTGGTGCCGTCGCTCCAGGCCAACCGTGCGCTCAAGGTCGAGGTCGTGGAGACCAAGGGCCTGATCGGTTTCCTCCGATTCAACCAGATATTCCCGCCGTTCGACAACCCGGCTATCCGTCGGGCGGTGTTGAAAGCGGTGAACCAGCGGGAGTTCATGGAGGCGGTGGTCGGCGGCAATGCCCCGTTCGACAGCCAATGCGGCATTTTCACCAGCGGAACGCCGCTCGCCAACGACGCCGGCATGGAGGCGCTCAGCGGCAAGCACAGCATGGCCGACCTGAAGCGCGAGCTCGCGGCCGCCGGTTACAACGGCGAGAAGATCATCTACCTCGAGCCGACCGACGTTCCCCGCATCAACGCCATCGCCGAGGTGGGCGCCGACATGCTGCGCAAGCTCGGCATGAACGTGGACGTCATCGCCACCGACTGGGGCACGACGGTGCAGCGTTCCGTGAGCCGGCAATCCCCGGACAAGGGCGGCTGGCACATGTTCGCGGCGTTCTCCGGTGGCTACGACATGAGCACGCCGGGCAGCCACCAGTTGATGCGCGGCAATGGGGAGCGTGCCTATAACGGCTGGCCGACCTTGCCGAAACTGGAAGCATTGCGCGACGAGTGGCTGTTCGCCGAGGACAAGGCCGACCAATTCGCCCTTGCCCGCAAAATCCAGGAGCAGGCGCTGCAGGATGTGCCGTATCTGCCGCTGGGGTCGTACTACCAGCCTGTCGCCTACCGGGCGGACCTGACCGGCGTGTCGAAAGGCCTTGTGCAGTTCACCGGCGTGAGGCGTGCCTGAGCGGACGCCGTCCGGCTGATGCGCGTATTGGGGCGGCGCCGGCTTACTTCATCTCGATCTCGATGAACACGAACTCGCCGTCGTTGTCGTTGATGACGTCGTGCTGCACCCCGGCGGCGCGCGTGTAGCTGACGCCTGCCCGCAGTTCGGCATGGCGTGTTGCGCCGCCGGGCTCTTCGAGCAGCAGGCGGCCCGTGGTCATCGGCACGACGACATAGTCGTGGGCGTGCGTGTGCCACCCGGTGGCTGCGCCGGGAGCGAACCGCCACTCCACGACGCGGCAGCGGTTGTTGTCGATCTGCACTGTTGGAACGGCTGCGGGCCTTTTCATGCGTCGATGCCTTGTTCGAGGGGACCGGTTCGTTTCAGCAGATTACGGCATGATTCGTTCGATCATGCTCTGCTTGACTGAGGATAGGGCTGCTTTGCGGGCGTGTCATCGCCGCAGCAATAACTCGATAGCTTAGCCTCTCGGCTCACGTTGGTCAGGATACGGCCGTCGTGCGACGATCCCGTTGCGACCGGAAAAGCAAGGCATCATGCCGCAGATGAAGTTGGCCGAATATGTTGAAGCCTTGCACGATGCGGCCCCTGCCTACGTGTTGGGCCGTTGATGGACACGCCCGCGCCCGCGACGCTTCCCGGCACTGGCCAAAGCCCGGTGCAGCCGAACGAGGCGGCAGGCAACCATCTGCTCGGGTTCTCACCGTTGTTCTGGGCGTTGGCGGTGCTGACCGGGATCGGCACCGGGATCGGCGCTGGATTGCTGATGTGGCTGCTGCGGGCAGTGGAGCACCTTTGCTACTCATATGACGCCGGCGTGTTCCTGGACGGGGTGCAGAACGCTCCGGTGATGCGCCGGGTGGCCGTGGTGTGCTGCGCCGGACTGCTCGCCAGCGTCGGCGTTTGGCTGCTGAAGCACAGTCCCGGTGGCCAAGGCGGCGACCTGAACGAACGCATCTGGTTCCATTCGGGCCGGATGCCGACGCTGAAGACCATCATCCAGGGAGCGTTCTCGATGGTGCTCGTCGCCATGGGCGCGTCGCTTGGCCGGGAATCCGCTCCCAAGCAGACTGGCGCGGCAATTGCCGGTTGGTTGTCCCGCCTGGGCAAGCTGACCGGCGCCGAGACGCGCCTGCTCGCCGCATGCGGCGCCGGGGCGGGCATGGGCGCGGTTTACAACGTGCCGCTGGGCGGCGCGCTGTTTTCGCTGGAGGTGCTGCTCGGCACGCTGGCGCTCCCCCTGGTCGCGCCGGCGATCTTGGTCTCGGTCGTCGCGACCTTGGTGTCGTGGCGCTTCCTTCCCGACCAACCGACCTATGCCGTGCCCTCCTATCCCGTCACGTCCAGCGAACTGGCCTGGTCGATCCTCTTCGGCCCGATTGCCGGCTGCGCGAGCGTGGCCTTCGTCCGGTTGATCGTGCTGGCCGACGGGTTGAAGCCGAAGCAAGGTGCCGCGATGACCGCGCCCATTTTCGTCTTCGCCGCGCTGGCGGTGGTTTCCATCGGGTTTCCGCAGCTTCTCGGCAACGGCAAGGACGGAGCGCAGTTGGGCTTCGACGGCACGCTGGGAATTCCGCTGCTGCTCGCGCTCACCATTCTCAAGCCGCTGATGACCGCCGCCTGCCTCGGCAGCGGCGCGCCGGGCGGGCTGTTCACCCCGAGCGTGATGTCTGGCGCGATGCTGGGCGGGTTGCTTGGCCGCATCTGGTCCCTGCTATGGCCTGGAACCGAATTCGGCAGCTACGCGCTGATCGGCGCGGCGGCGTTCCTGGCGGCCAGCATGCAAGCGCCGCTTGCGGCCCTCGTGCTCATGTTGGAACTCACCGACAACATGATGCCGATGATGGTGCCGACCCTGCTCGCGGTGGCCGGGGCCAGCATCACTGCGCGAATGCTCGATCCGCGTTCCGTCTATTCCGGGCGGCTGCACATCGGACGCCTGCCGGGGCAGGCGGGGTCGCCTGAGGCCTGCCCGCATTACCGACACCTTCTGGCGCCGAAAGTGAAGGCTATCTCGATTGCGGCGAACTATCCCGAAGTGCTGGAACGCTTCGTCGGCGAGCCCGGCCAGCAGGCCAAGGGCTCGGGACAGTTGTATGTCATCGATGAAAAGGCGCGCCTGGCCGGACGGATCAGCGCCGCCGACGCCAGGCATCCAGGGGCGCTGCCGCCGGTGCTGTCGATCGCCGCGGCCGCCGACCTCATGCAGCCTGTCAAGCCGCTGGATGCGGACGCCAGCGAAGCGGAAGCGCTTGAACGGCTACGGGCCGAGCCGACAGGCGAATTGCCGGTTGTGGATGGCGACGGCCAGCTGGTCGGCGTCGCAATAAGCCCGCGGCGTGACGATGGCGCATCGTCAGCACTGCCGGTCGCGCCGTTCCGCCCTATGATGTAGGCTTGGGCGATCGCGCGATACGATGGCGTGCGCCTGCCGACCACCTGGAGCTTTGAACATGAGCAGTTCGTCCGAGTATACGCCGCCCAAGGCCTGGACCTGGAACAAGGAGAACGGCGGACGGTTCGCGAGCACCAACCGGCCCATAGCGGGGGCCACGCACGACAAGGAGCTTCCGGTCGGGCGGCATCCGCTGCAGCTTTATTCCCTGGGAACCCCGAACGGCGTGAAGGTCACGGTGATGCTGGAGGAACTGCTGGCCCTCGGCCATCGCGGCGCAGAGTACGACGCCTGGCTGATCCGGATTGGCGACGGCGACCAGTTCGGCAGCGGCTTCGTGGCGGTCAATCCAAACTCCAAGATACCGGCCCTGGTGGATCGAAGCGGCCCGGCGCCGATCCGGGTGTTCGAGTCCGGCGCGATCCTGGTGCATCTCGCCGAAAAGTTCGGGGCATTCCTGCCGTCCGAACCCGGCGCGCGCGCCGAATGCCTGTCATGGCTGTTCTGGCAAATGGGGAGCGCGCCTTATTTGGGCGGCGGCTTCGGCCATTTCTATGCCTATGCGCCGACGAAGATGGAATACCCGATCGACCGGTTCGCGATGGAAGCGAAGCGTCAGCTCGACGTGCTCGACCGCCGCCTTGCCGAGAGCGAGTACCTGGCCGGCGGCGAATACACCATCGCCGACATCGCAGTCTGGCCTTGGTATGGCGGCCTGGCGAAAGGCTGGCTGTATGAGGCGGCCGAGTTCCTGCAGGTGCAGGAGTACAAGCACGTGCAGCGCTGGGCCGACGCGATCGGCGAACGGCCCGCCGCCCGGCGCGGGCGCATGGTCAACCGTGTCTCCGGCGAGGCCGCAAGCCAATTGCATGAGCGCCACGACGCCAGCGACTTCGATACCAAGACGCAGGACAAGCTGACCGCCGGGACCTGAGCCGTTGTCCCGCGGCGGCTGAACCGGATCCTACATAACCGCGTGAAGCTGCAGGTCGGCCAGGGCGCAATGCTCCAACGCGGACGCCTCGGTCGCATGCAGCGCGACGCGCGGAGCGCTGCCGGCCAGAAACGCCTCCTGCCAACGCGGTGCGCAAAGGCACCAGTGGTCGCCGGGTTTGAGGCCGGGGAAGCCGTATTCGGGCCGCGGCGTCGACAGGTCGTTGCCGCGGCTGCGGCTGAAGGCCAGGAACTCTGCGGTGACCTCGGCGCAGACGGTATGGCTGCCCCGGTCCTCAGGCCCGGTCTCGCAGCAGCCGCTGCGGGTGAACCCGGTCATGGGATCGAGCGAGCAGGTTTCGAGCACGCCGCCCAGCACGTTGTATCGCGGAGTGCGGCGCTGGTTGGCGGAGGTGTCGTCGAGCGGCATGTCTTGTCTCCGGCAATTTATTGTTCGAGCTGAAAGCGGATATTCACCGGCACCGCCACCTGCGCGAGCGTCATGGCCGGCGGGAATGCCGGCACCCGCTGTCCGGCCAGCATCTCGCGCGCCGCGTCGTCCAGCAAGGCCGAGCCTGAACTGTGGGTGACCGCAACGTCCAGCACCCGCCCGGCTGGATCGACGGTGAAGCGGATGCCGACCGTGCCCTCGTCGCCACGCTGCCTGGCCCGCTCCGGATAGCGCTTATGGGCGGCGATCCAATTGCCCAGCGCGGCCCGCCAGCCGGGGTCGGCCGCGGCGGAGACGTTCGGCGGGGCTGCGGCTTGCGGCCCCGGGGCTTGGATTGCCGGGCCGGATGGGACCGATGGCGCAGGGGCAGCGGCTGGCGCCGGGCGGACAGGCCGTGCGGTTGCCGGCTTGGGCCGCAGCGGCGGCGGGGATGGCGCGGCAGGCAGCGGTGCGGCGGTCGCTGGCAGCGGGGCTGGAACCGGAGCTGGCGGCGGTGCGGCCGGCGCGTCCAGTTCGGGCGTCGGCGTGGCGGGCGGCTCGGCAGCCGGCTCCGGCGGCGCCGCGGCTGCGATTGGCTCGGCCGGCGGTTCCGGCATTGCGGCAGCATCCGGCATCTTCGCCGGTGCAGGCTCGGGCGGCGCCTCGAACACCATGGCGACCGGCTGGTCCGCCGCTTCAAACATAAATACGGTATGGGGCTGCTGCTGCATCAGCCAGCCCAGCAACGCCAAATGAACCGCCGCCGACGCCACGACGGGCGACCGGCGAACCAAGCTTCCCATAACCGAACCCAACCGCGTCCCAACTAACCTCTGGATAGGCGCGCGCCGGGTGCTGCCTCATGCTCCCGCGCGCCGCCTCGCCGGATTAGCCCTCTTTTGGCGCGTAGGCTACGCAATATCCGTTCGGATTGATCTTGCCGGCGACGATCTTGCAGGCGTTCGGGTCGACCCATTGCGCGCACATGCTGCATTTCTGGCCGTCCTTGGGCTCGTTCTGGTATTGCACAAGCTCCTGCGCGATCTTCTCGTCCTCCGCGCGGGCGCTGGACATGCCGATGGCGGCCGCACCAGTCGCGCCGGCCACGATCATCATCCCGGTCCGCAGCATGTCGCGGCGGGAGGTTCCATTATGGTTCGGCATCGGCTGTTTTCTCCTCATGGATGGCGGCCCCATCCACAAGCGGGGCCGTCTATTATTGCACTGGACGCGGCCAGGCAGCGTCGAAGGCAGACGCAGGATGGCGCGCGCGGTTTCGCTATGCCACCCGTTTGAGGCTCAATTCCGACCAAATCTCCGACAGCGACTGAACGAGGTGGGCGATGTCGGCGTCGGAATGCAGCGGCGACGGGGTGATGCGCAGCCGCTCGGTGCCGCGCGGAACCGTCGGATAGTTGATCGGCTGGATATAGACGCCGTACTGCTCCAGCAGCCGGTCGCTGATATGCTTGCACAGGGCGGCGTCGCCGACCATGACCGGGACGATATGACTCGGGTTTTGCTGGTGCGGCACCCCCGCCGCGTCGAGCGCCGCGCGCAGTTGGGCCACCCGGCGCTGCTGCCCTTCCCGCTCGGCGGAACTCGCCTTCAAGTGCCGTATGCTGGCCAGCGCCCCGGCGCATACCGCCGGCGGCAGCGCCGTGGTGAAGATGAAGCCCGACGCGAAGCTGCGCACAAAATCCACCATGGCGGCGGACCCGGCGATGTAGCCGCCCACCACGCCAAAGCCCTTGGCCAGCGTGCCCTCCGTCACGGTGATGCGATGGGCCAGGCCCTCCCGCTCGGCAACGCCGCCGCCGCGCGGGCCATACAGGCCGACCGCGTGCACCTCATCCAAATAGGTGATGGCGTTATGCTTCTCCGCCACGTCGCAGATCTCGGCGATGGGGGCGATGTCGCCGTCCATGGAATAGATGCTCTCGAACACGACCATCTTCGGCCGCGCCGGGTCGAGCTGGGCCAGCTTGCGGTCGAGGTCCTCGGGGTCGTTGTGGCCGAACACCATCTTCTCGGCCCGGCTATGCCGGATGCCCTCGATCATCGAGGCGTGGTTCAGCGCATCCGACAGCACGATGCAGCCCGGCAGCCGCGCGCCGAGCGTGCTCAACGCCGCCCAGTTCGACATATAGCCGGAATTGAACAGCAGCGCGCTCTCGGCCTGGTGGAGGTCGGCGAGCTCCTCTTCCAGCATGACATGGTAGTGGTTGGTCCCGGCGATGTTGCGGGTGCCGCCGGCCCCGGCGCCGCATTTGTCCAATGCTTCATGCGAAGCTTCAAGCACCAGGGGGTGCTGGCCCATGCCGAGATAGTCGTTCGAACACCACACCGTCACGTCCGACGGGGCCCGGTTGCCCAGGCTGCTCAGGTGAACCGCGGACGGGAACGCGCCGGCGGTGCGCTGCAGGTCGGCGAACACGCGGTAGTTGCCACCCTGGTGCAGAGTGTCGAGCTCGCGGCGGAAAAATCGTTCGTAGTCCATCGACGGCTCCAACTTAGCTTAAAGGGTTATGGCGGCGGTGGGGTGGGGACGCTTGGGCTTTGGGATCGTCGGCCGCCGCAGCGTCAGCACCCAGCTCCATAGCTTGGCAAATGGGATCGGCAAGATCAGCACCCAGTGCTCGATCACCGCAAGCGTCAGCATGGTGATGACGAAGGCCAGGCCAGCGGACGCCGCTTCACCGAGGCCGGGCGTCGCCGCGCGCTGCACCAGCACGACGATGATGATGGTGCCCCCGGTCACGGAAACCGGGAACAGGGCGTTCATCGGACGGCGGCGCAGATAGCTTTTCATATAGCCGAGATGGGCAGGGATGAACTCTTCGCCGAGGTTCAGCACCCCCAGGAAGAAGTTGAGCTTGGCGCTGGCCCGCATCGCCCACAGCACGAGGAAGGTCCAGGCGCCGACCTGGTTCACCGCGCCCCAGGTGCTATAAAGGATGACGGCGGCGGCGGCGATGATGGCGAGCTCGTGATAGAGGCAGGCGTTCACGCCGTGGATGAAACGCTGCCATTCGCTGGCACCGGGCGGGCTGCCGATGCGGCGCGGTCCCGTCACATAGCCCATGAAGAAGCCCATCTCCTGCCAGCCCCAAGCCAGCACGGCCCAGGTGAAGGCGGCGTAGGCGCCCCAGACCGAGCCGTCGGCCGCGGTCGCGGCGATCTGCCATAGGGAGACGCCGAACAACGCCGTCCCCGCCGACATGCTCCAGCGGAAGGTGCGCGGATGCAGGTTGTCCAGCCAGATGATCAGCCCGGTGCTGAACCACCAGACAAACAGCGCGTAGAACGCCGGGCCGGCGCATGATGGCATGGCGGCGCTGCGCTACCAGGCAGGGACGAGCCGGACCTGCTCCGGCGTCACGTTGGTCTTGGGGGGAATCAGGTAAAGGCGCGCGAACGCCGTTGCTGCGGCTGCGGTCAGCGCTGCGCCCTTGATCCGGCCGATGATGCCGCCCTGGCGCCGGGCCGCGCCCTTGGCGACGGTGATGGCGCGCAACCGCTCGAACCCGGCGGCGAAACCGGGATGGTCGAGGTCGAGCGACACCGGGAACACCTGCTTGCAGATCTCGGTGGTGATGCGGAACACCCGGAAGTCGTAGTCGGTCGGATCGACGCCGAGGGCGGCGTGGAACACCGGGCGGGCGTGGTCGCGCACATACATCGTGGCAAACACCGCGATCAGGAAGAAGCGTATCCAGAGCTTGTTGACGCCGGTGAGCACCTTGGGGTCGGCGCGCATGAGCAGGGCAAACGCCTCGCCGTGGCGGAATTCGTCGGCGCACCATTGCTCGAACCATCCGAAGATCGGGTGGAACATGCGCTCGGGGTGGCGCTCCAGGTGGCGGAAGATGGTGATGTAGCGGGCGTAGCCGATCTTTTCCGACAGATAGGTCGCGTAGAAGACGAACTTGGGCCGGAAATAGGTGTATTTCTTGACCTTCGTCAGGAAGCTCAGGTCCACGCCGACGCCGAAATCCTTCAGCGTGTCGTTGATGAACCCGGCGTGCCGCGCCTCGTCCCGGGTCATGAAGTTGAACAGGTCGTGGATGTCGCCGTCCTTGATGCGCTTCTTGATCTCGGCATACAGCACGCAGCCGGAGAATTCGGCGGTGACGGAGCTGACCAGGAATTCGAGGAATTCTTCGCGCAGGTCGGGCGGCAGGGTCGACAGGTCGACGTCGAACTTCTCGTTGCGGATGAAGTGGCCCTTGTTGGTGTCGGCGCGCAGTTCGGCGATAAGCTGGTCCCATTCGGCCCGCACGCCGCTCACGTCAATGCGCTCCATGGCGGCGAAGTCGGTGGTGTAGAAACGCGGGCTGAGCACCGTGTCCTGCTGCGCCTGGCGGGTGGTTTCGTTCGGCGCGGCGGGGCGGGCGCCGGAAAGCGTAGTGGTCTGGGTGGCCATGGCTCAGCTCTCCTTCGGCAAGAAGCCGACTTCATACAGCTCGGTCAATTCGAACATGGCCGTGAACTCGGTCCACAGCCGGGTGAGCGCGCCGGCGCGGGTGACGGTGGCGCGGCAGCGGCAGGTCAGCGCGTCGCCGAAGTCGATAGCGGACGGCACGCCATGCACCTGCACGCTGTCGCCGGGCCTGATGTCGATGCCGTCCGGCACGGCGTGGGCGTGGAACGACAGCGGGGTCTGCTCGATGTCGACATCGCACTCGACCTCGACGGTTTCGCCGCCCAGCAGCCATCCACCGCTCATTGCGCGCCTCCGTGCCCAATCTCTCCGTGCCCAGTCTCGCCATGCGCCGTCAGCATCTTGCCGAACACTTCGGTATTCAGCGACCCGAACGCTTCGAGCTCGAGGTGACGCCCGGTGGCCGGATCGTCGAGCGTCAGGCGCCCATCGCTCCAGGATGCGAGATGGAAAGGATCTGCGGAGCCGATGCCCTCGCTCCGCCGGGTGCGGGCGAGGCCGCGCAGGGTGCCGCGGATGAAGCCGTTTTCCCCAGTAAGCACCTCGACCGGCGCGCCGTCGCGTGCATCGGTGATGACCACCGAGCCATCCGCGCCATCGGCGAAGCGCAGGTCACGCGCAGCGACGACTGTCCCAGTTGGCGTTTCTACTGCGCCGACGTTGGTCATGCGCCCTGCGACCGCCACAGCCAACGACAGGCCGACCATGGCAAAAAGGCCGACCAGCGGCGCTCGGGGGAAATACGGGGACGATGTAGCCAACGCAAGCCTCCCTCACCTATGCGGCGACCCTATGCGGCGATGGGCGTCTGCGACCCGCTTGCGCCGGCTGCCGCGAAGCCCGGCTGCCGCTCGGGAGCAGCCGGCGCCGGCATATCGGCCGATGCCGCCAACGCCCGCCCAAGCAACTGCCCGACATGGCCGACGTCCGGAACGGCCCGGAGCGTCGGCTCCGTCCGCGCCAGCCGCCAGGGCCGGGCGTGCGGCCACAACACCAGATAAGCTAACTTATCCCCGGAGTTCAGCAAGAGCGAGATGTCGCCAAATTCCTTTGCACGTGACTTTAACGCCGCCGACTCGATCTTGCGGAACGGCAGGTTGATCGTCATCGGCAAAGCGAGGCCGAACTGCATCACCACCCGCCGGTCGGTGATCGTGTACACCGTCGACCTGCCGACCGCCCAGGCGTAGGCGGCGAGGAACCCGATCGGCACCATCGCAGCGCCGGCCAGCTTCGCCGTCGAAAGCGCGGCGTCCGGCAGCGGGGTGCCGTCCATGGCTGCCGCCACCAGGCAATAGCCGATGATCGCGCCGAAATAGAGCGCCAGCCCGCGGAGGTGGAAGACGTCCAGGGCCAGCCTGCGCCAGTCCGGCGCGCCTTGCCACAACAGCCGCTCACCCTCGGGCAGCCGCTCCGGCAGGCCGCGGAGCGACTCGTCGCCCCGCTGGATATTATCCATAGTCGGCATGACGGCGCTCATAGTATCGGCCCCTGCCGCCGCGGCGTCGCATACATCAGGCCGCCGGCGTAGTAGGCGACGAGCTTTTCTTCTTCGAGCAGGGTCACGGTCTCGGGATCCTTGAGGCGCGGCACCGTCTGGAACTGCGCGCCGGTAATGGAGCCGACACGGACCCGCCGGCGCCTCCGGTCGATCTGCGCATAGTGCTGCGGCAGCAGGACATGGTCGCCGCCGTCCCTGAGTTCCACTTCATAGTACCGGATCACCACTTCGGAGCGGTCAATCCAGCAATCCACGATCTTGCCGACGTTCATGCGGTCGGCGCCGAACACGTCCATGCCGTGCGGGTTGGAGTCTTCGGTGGCGAGCCAGAAATCCGGCAGCGTGCGGAGCGGCACGATCTTCGGCAAGGCGTCGTCGAAGGTGTGGTCCGGCACATCCGGACGGTGCTGGGCGTAGGCGCCGGGGCCGATCCCGGCCAGCATCGGATCGCCGGTCGGCTGCCGCGATGCGCCCTCCCAGGCGGCGGTGGGCGTTGCGTTCACGAACTCCACGCCCTCGGCATGCGGCGCCTGCCTGCTGTTGCCGTCGGCAAGCAGGAAGGTCTTGGGCGGCGGCACGCCCGGCCAGCCCTCGGGGTGAGTGCCAGGGCGTTCGCCGATCATCGGGTAGCCCTCCCGCTTATTTTCGCGGAGCAGGTAGTAGATCAGCCCGGCAAAGAACAGCCAGAACGCATAAAGCACCATCTGGGCGACATCGATATAGCTGGTCAGTGCGCCGGTTTGCATCGTGGGACCTCAGCAGTCAGGATTTCTAGCGAGGGTCAGGCGTAGGCGGCCGGCTGGGTGGAGCGGTCCAGCCGGACCAAGGGGCCGATCGCGACCAGGGTCACGAACAGCAAGGCGAGTTCGATCGAATAGACGGCGACGTAGCCGGTCGCGGGGTGGACCAGCGTGACGCCTAACATGCCCTGATCCGCAAGCGTCGAGACGCCGTCGCGAACCAATCCGCTGATGGCGACGGCGCCACCGGCGGCCGAAGCCTGGACCGCGCCCCAGATGCCGAGCGTCAGCCCAATCTGGCCGCGGGGCGCCGTCGCCATCGCGGCCGTAAGGGTGCAATGCGCAAACAGCCCGGCGCCGAACCCGATTATGGACACGCCTGAGGCGAACAGCGCCGGGCTGTCGAACGGCGCCGCGAAGATCACCGCGGTGAAGGCCACCAGTCCAGCCAGCGCGCCGGTGCCGGCCAAGCGGTAGGGATCGGCACCGCGGCCCAGGCGGTGTGCGGCCAGCGCAAAGCCCAGCACGCCGCCAACTGCCAGCAACGCCGTCATCGCCGTGGTCGCGCCGACCGTGAGGCGCAGCACGTGGCCGCCATAGGGCTCAAGCAGGATGTCCTGCATGCTGAACGCCACGGTGCCGAAACCGAGCGCCACCAGCCGGCGACGGGATTGCCCGCCGGAATTGAAGGCGCGCCAGGTCTCGGCGAAGCTCGGACGGCTGAGATCGGCTGCGGTGCGGGCCGGGTCGCGCGCCTCTTGCTTCCAAAGCGCCACGGCATTCAGCACCATGGTCGCCAGTGCCGCGCCCTGCACGACCTGGATCAGCTTAATTTGGGTGAAGTCGGCCAGCAACGCGCCGAACAGCAGGGCACTGACCACCATGCCGAGCAGCAGCATGATGCAGAGCAGCGCCACAACCTTGGGATGCGCCTCCGGCAGCGCGAGGTCGGTCGCAAGCGCCAAACCCACCGTCTGCGTCGTATGCAGCCCGGCGCCGACCATGAGGAACGCCAGCGCCGCCGCTGCCTGGCCGACCCAGGGCGCCACGTGGCTGTCACCCGACAGCAGGATCAACGCGAACGGCATGATGGCGAGGCCGCCGAACTGGATCAGCGTGCCCATCCAAAGATAGGGCACGCGGCGCCAGCCCAGCACGGACCGGTGCGTGTCCGATTTATAACCGATGACGGCCCGCAGCGGCGCGAACACCAGGGGGAGCGAGACCATGGCCGCCACCAGCCAAGCCGGCACGCCGAGTTCGACGATCATGACGCGGTTCAGCGTGCCGATCAGCAGCACGACCGCCATGCCGACCGTGACCTGGAACAGCGACAGTCGGAGCAGGCGGGCGGTGGGCAGGCCGGTCGAGGCAGCGTCGGCGAAGGGCAGGAAACTTGGGCCGACCTGCGACCATTTGCGGCCGGCGGCGGCGTTCAGCCGGGCCAAGCGGACGGGGATGACGCGGCTCATGCCCACTCTCATGCTCGGACCAGTTCCAAAGCCTGGGACGTGTAGAATCCGCTGGCGATGCGTTCGGTGCGGCCGATTTGCCAGGCCGACAAGGCTGGGTCGGCGCGCAGCAAATGGATGATGGTGGCCGGGCGGACCGGCTCGATGGACGGCGCGCGGTCGCCGCGGGGGAACAAGCGGCCGGTTGCGTGCATCATGGACAGCAGCGGCGTGCGTGGGGCGAAGGTGAACAGGACGGATGCGGTGCTGCGCGCGGCCAGTCCGGCCACGGCGCGTGCCATGTCGGGTGCGGGATAGTGGATCAGGCTGTCCATGCCGACGACGTGGTCGAACGTGCCCAGCGCCGGGTCGGTCATGTCGCCAACGCGGAAGTCGATGCGCCCGCCGTTGAGGTCGCCCGGCAACCGCTCGCCGGCGAGGGACACCAGGGTGCCGGCCAGGTCGACTGCAACCACATGCGCGCCCCGCCGTGCCGCTTCGACCGCCAGTGCGCCGGTGCCGCAGCCGGCATCCAGCACGCGCTTGCCGCGAAGGTCGGCGGGCAACCAGGACATCAGCGTCGCCCGCATCCGGTCGCGGCCCGCCCGCACCGTGGCACGGATGCCGCTGACTGGCGCATCAGAGGTGAGCCGCTTCCAGGCATCGGCGGCGGTGCGGTCGAAATAGGTCTCGAGCTGGCCGCGGCGGGCGAGGTAGCTAGCCGATTGTGCTTCGGCAATGTGCATCAGTCATATCCCAGCAGGTCGAAGATCTCGCGGTCGCGCATTGGGCTGCCCAGCAACGGCTCGGTGCCGGCCCAGAGGCTCGCGGCGAGGCGCAGGTATTCGAGTTTCACCGCCTCCAGTTCCGGCGAAGTCTCCATCTCGAACAGCGTGCTTTTCTTCAGGCGGCTGCGACGGATCACGTCGAGGTCGGGGAAGTGCGCCAGGGTCGAAAGCCCGGTGACGCCGTTGTAGCGGTCGATCTGGTCGGTCGCGGCGCTGCGGTTGGCGATCACGCCGCCGAGCCGCACGTTGTAATTCTTCGCCTTCGCCTGGATCGCGGCGACGATGCGGTTCATGGCGAAGATGCTGTCGAAGTCGTTGGCGGTGACGATCAGCGCGCGGTCCGCATGCTGCAGCGGCGACGCGAAGCCGCCGCAGACGACATCGCCCAGCACGTCGAAGATGACCACGTCGGTCTCTTCGAGCAGATGATGCTCCTTGAGCAGTTTCACCGTCTGGCCGACCACATAGCCGCCGCAGCCGGTGCCGGCCGGAGGGCCGCCGGCCTCGACGCACATGACGCCGTTGTAGCCGGGGAACACGAAGTCTTCGACGCGCAGTTCCTCCGAGTGGAAATTCACGCTTTCCAGCACGTCGATGACGGTCGGCAATAGCTGCTTGGTGAGGGTGAACGTGCTGTCGTGCTTGGGGTCGCAGCCGATCTGCAGCACCCGCTTGCCGAGCTTGCTGAACGCAGCCGATAGGTTGGACGACGTCGTGCTCTTGCCGATACCGCCTTTGCCATAGACGGCGAACACCTTGGCGGTGCCGATCTTCACGTTCGGGTCGAGCGCC
The DNA here is from genome assembly GCA_965277495.1 of Acetobacteraceae bacterium. Classification (GTDB taxonomy): domain Bacteria; phylum Pseudomonadota; class Alphaproteobacteria; order Acetobacterales; family Acetobacteraceae; genus CAHJXG01. The sequence goes on from OZ255824.1 coordinate 2,065,089, forward strand.
ACCTGCACGCTGCCGTCGCCATCCTCGCGGGACACCTTGTTGCGGACGGGGTAGGGCAAGGTTGCGATAGTCATGCGGCCATCTCCACTTCAACGCCTTCGAGGCGGTCTTCCATTTCCTCGCCCGCGCGGCGTAGGGCGTCGAGCGTGGCCGGATCGGGCGACCAATAGCTGCGGTCGGTCGCCTCGATCAGGCGGTTCACGATCTTGGCGGACGCCTTCGGGTTCAGCGCCGCGATCCGCGCCCGCATCTCGTCGTCGAGCACGTAGGTTTCGGCGAGCTGCTGATAGACCCACGGCGACACCTCGCCGGTCGTCGCGGACCAGCCGAGCGTGTTGGTAACGTGCGCCTCGATCTCGCGCACGCCTTCGTAGCCGTGTTTCAGCAGGCCCTCATACCACTTGGGGTTCAAGGCCCGGGTGCGGGTTTCCAGCGATACCTGCTCCGACAGGGTGCGCACCGCGCCGTCGCCGCGGGTCTGGTCGCCGATATACACTGACGCCGCTACGCCGCCGCGGGCGCGCCGCACCGCGCGGGTGATGCCGCCCAGCGTGTCGAAGTAGTGGTCGACGGTGGTGACGCCGAGTTCGATGCTGTCCAGGTTCTGGTAGGTGACTTCCACGCCCGCCAGCACGTGCGCCAGGACGGCTGTTTGCCGCTCGGGCCGTCCGGTCACGCCGTAGGCGAAACCCTTGCGGCTGATGTAGGCGTCCGCGAGTTCGTCCTCGTCGTTCCAGGCGCCGCTGCCGACCAATGAGTTGACATTGGCGCCATACGCGCCGTCGGCATTGCCGAACACCCGCAGCGCGGCCTCCTCCAGGGTGCCGCCATGTTTCACGTGAAACATTAAGGCGTGCTTGCGGATGAAGTTTTGTTCGACCGGCTCGTCGGCGGACGCGGCAAGCAGCGCGGCCTCCGCCAGCAGCTTGGTCTGCAGCGGCAGCAAGTCGCGGAAAATGCCGGACAGGGTGATGACCACGTCGACGCGCGGGCGGCCCAGCGTCTCCAGCGGCAGCAGTTGCGCGCCGGTCAGCCGGCCATAGCTGTCGAACCGCGGCGCTGCGCCCATCAGCCACAGCGCCTGGGCAATCGGGCCACCCTCGGTTTTAAGGTTGTCGGTGCCCCACAGCACCATGGCGACGGTCTCAGGCAGCCCGTTGCCGTCCGCGACATGCCGGGCCAGCAGCCGGTCGGCCTGGCGCGCGCCGTCCTGCACGGCAAAGGCGCTGGGCAGCCGGAATGGGTCGAAGCCGTGCAGGTTGCGACCGGTTGGCAGCACCGCGGTGGTGCGCAGCAGGTCTCCGCCCGGCGCCGGGCGGGTATAGCCGCCGTCCAAAGCGTGGATGATCGCCGGCAGTTCGTGGTCGGTGGCCATCAACGCATCCAGCCTGGCGCGCTCGACCGGTTCGCTCGCCCCGGCGGCATCCAGCATTTCGCCCCGCTCCGCAGCGTTCGGCGGCTGGCCGATCACGTGCAGGCCGTGCGGGATCAGCGTGTATTCCAATTCCAGCAGCGCCGCGCCCAAACGGTCGATCTCCACGGCCGCATCGGGCCAGGCGGGCTCGGCCACGGCCAGGTCCACGGTGGCGGCCTGCGCCTGCACCATCGCGGCGAGCTGGTTGCGCTGCTCGGGCTCGGCGTCCGGGTCGATGCTGCGCCAACGGTCGAGCGAGGACTTGAGGTCCAGCAGCCCCTTATACAGCCCGGCATGGGCAACCGGCGGGGTCAGGTAACTGATCAGCACCGCGTTGGCGCGCCGCTTGGCAATCATGCCCTCGGACGGGTTATTCGACGCATACAGGTTGAAGTTGGGCAGGTGGCCGATCAGCCGGTCCGGCCAGCATTCCGCCGATAGCCCAGCCTGCTTGCCCGGCATGAACTCCAACGCGCCATGGGTGCCGAAGTGCAGCACGGCGTGGGCGCCGAAGTCCTGCTGGATGTAACGATAGAACGCGCTGAAGGCATGGGTCGGCGCAAAGCCACGCTCGAACAGCAGGCGCATCGGGTCGCCCTCGTAGCCGAATGCCGGTTGCAGGCCGACGAACACATTGCCGAAATGCCTGCCGAGCACGAACAAGCTGGCGCCATCCGTCTGCGCGCGGCCCGGCGCCGGACCCCAGCTCCGCTCGATCTCCGGCAGCCAGGTTTCCCGCCGCACATGGTCGTCCACGGCGATGCGCGCGGCCACGTTGGCGTCGGTGCCATGCCGCTCCGAATTGCCGCCGATAATGTTGTCCCGCAACTCGTCAACCGTCGCCGGCACCTCGATGTCATAGCCGGCGGCCTGCATGGCGAGCATCGTGTTGTGCAGCGAGTGGAACACGGCGAGGTAGGCAGCCGTGCCGGTCGCCCCGGCGTTGGGCGGGAAGTTGAACAGCACCAGCGCCACCTTGCGCGCCGCCCGGGCAGTGCGCCGCAGCGCGACCAAGCGCGCGACGCGGCCGGCCAGAGTCGCAGCCCGCTCCGGATGCGACACCATGTCGCGTGAGGTCGCAGTCTGCTCCCCGCCAGCCCGCCCGCCGAAGGTCATGGGCGTCATGCCGCCATCGAGTTCCGGCAGCGCCACCATCATCGTCGCCTCGACTGGCAGCAGGCCGCGCGGATCGGCCTGCCATTGCTCGAGGGTCTGGAACTCGACGGGGTGCGCGGTCACGTACGGCACGTCCAGCGCCGCGAGCGTGGTCTCGGCGGCGGAGCTGTCGTTGTAGGCGGGGCCGCCGACCAATGAGAACCCGGTCAACGATACGACCGCGTCCACGGTGGCGGCCCCGTCCCGCATGAAGAAGCGCTCGATGGCCGGGCGGGAGTCGAGGCCGCTGGCAAAGGCCGGGACGACGCGCAGGCCACGCGCCTCCAATGCGGCGATCACGCCGTCATAGTGTGCGGCGTTGCCGGAAATCAGGTAGGACCGCAGCAGCAGCAGCCCGACCGTCCCGGACGGTCGCAGTGCGACTGGCCCGGATAGGCCGGCCTTTGGCAGTTGGTCGAGCGTGTCGAAAACCCGCCCCGGCACGCGCGGATGGTAAAGCCCGACCTCCGGGTACTCGACCGGCGCAACCACGGCCAGCTTGCCCTGCAGCTCCCGGCGCTCTCCGGCGGCGTAGCGCCCCACCAGCATGCGGACCAGGTTACCCAGGTTCTCGTCCGATCCGGCCAGCCAGTATTGCAGCGCCAGGAAATAGGTGCGGACGTCCTGCGCCGTGCCGGGGATGAACTTCATCAGCTTCGGCAGGCGGCGCAGCATCTTCATCTGCTTCTGGCCCGACGCTGCCTTACCGCCGTCCTTTGCCCCATTCTTGCCGCCCCCGCCGCGCAGCCGCTTCAGCATGGCGAGCGCGCCGGTCGCCTCCTGCGACATGTCGAAGCGGCCGAGCTTGGTGAGCTTGGTCACCTCGCCGGCCGACATGCAGCACAGCATGGCGTCGCAATGCTCGCGCCGGGCCGCAAGGGCGGGGGCAACGGCGCGGATATGGTCCTCAAGGAACAGCATCGTCGCGATGACGATATGGCCCTGGGCGATGTCGGCGTGGCAGGCGGCGAGGGCGTCCGGGTCGCTGCCCCACTCGTCGGCGGCGTGGACCACGAGGCTGAGGCCGGGGATGTCGCGCTGCAATTCGATTTCCGCGCGGCGCACGGCGCTGGACAGGTGGCTGTCCATGGTGACCACGACGACACGGATCGGCAGGGTCTCAGCGGCCATAATGCGCCTTTGCGTCATAAAGCGTGTCGACGGTGATGGTCGCGAGGCCCTGCGCCAGGGCAAACTTCTCTGTATTGCGGCGAGCCTTGCCGCGGACGAAGAACGGGATTTTCCCGACCTCTTTCTCGGCGTCCGCCGCCCACAAGAGCGGGCTCGGACGGTCGCTCTGCGACTGGCCGGCCGGAGCCATCTCCGGAGCCGGCCTCGTGACCGGCTCCGGGCGTGCCTGGGCGGCATGGCCGAGGTGCGACGGCGCAGCATCGCCGTGGAACTCGAAGTCGCCGCGGAACATCCCGATCAGGTGCTCCTCGAGCCCCATCATCAACGGATGAATCCAACTGTCGAACAGCACGTTGGCGCCCTCGAAGCCCATCTGCGGCGAGTAGCGCGCGGGGAAATCCTGCACGTGCACCGGGGCGGAAATCACGGCGCAGGCAATGCCCAGGCGCTTGGCGATATGCCGCTCCATTTGCGTGCCCAGCACCAGCTCGGGCTGCGCCTCGGCGATGCGGGCCTCGATCTCCAGGTAGTCATCGGAAATCAACGGCTCAACGTCATACAGCTTGGCGGCCTCGCGGACCTCGCGCGCGAATTCGCGGCTGTAGGTGCCGAGGCCGACGACGGTGAAGCCCATTTCTTCCCGGGCGACGCGGGCCGCCGCCACCGCATGGGTCGCGTCGCCGAACACGAACACCCGCTTGCCGGTCAGGTAATTGCTGTCGACCGACCGCGAGAACCACGGCAGGCGCGAAGGCGAGCCCGCCAGGACCACGGCCGGATCGACGCCGGCGAGCGCGGCCACCTCGTTGATGAAATCGCGGGTGCCGCCGATGCCGATCGGCACCGCCTTGGTCGACTTCTGGCCGAAGCTGCGGGCCAGCCACGCCGCCGCTTGGCCGGCGATCTCGGGATACAGCACGACATTGAACTCGGCGTCGCCCAGCCGCGCGATGTCGGCGGGCGACGCACCGAGGGGCGCCGTCACATTCACGTCGATGCCGAGCTGGCCCAACAGGCGAGTGATCTCGATCACGTCGTCCCGGTGGCGGAAGCCGAGCGCCGCCGGTCCCAACACGTTGCAGCGCGGACGGGCACCCGGCGCACGTGCGGGCCGGGGTGTGCTCGGACGGTCGCTCCGCGACTGGCCTGGCGCTGGCACCGACGGACCGGCAAAGGCGCGGACCACCTGGTAAAAGGTCTCCGCCGCGCCCCAGTTTTCCTTTTTCTGGTAGGACGGCAGCTCCAACGCCACCACGGGCACCGGCAAATCCAGCGCGCGGGCGAGGCCGCCGGGGTCGTCCTGGATCAGCTCCGCGGTGCAGCTTGCCCCCACCAGCATCGCCTGCGGCTGGAACCGTGCATAGGCGTCGCGCGCGGCATTCTTGAACAGTTCCGCCGTGTCGCCGCCGAGGTCGCGGGCCTGGAAGGTCGTATAGGTGACGGGCGGGCGCTTCGGCAGCCGCTCGATCATGGTGAACAGCAGGTCGGCGTAGGTGTCGCCCTGCGGCGCGTGCAGCACGTAGTGCACGCCCTCCATGGCGGTCGCGATCCGCATGGCGCCGACGTGCGGCGGGCCTTCATAGGTCCAGAGCGTGAGCTGCATCGGCTATACCCTCAGCCGCAGGCGGCGGTTGAGCGGGCGGGCGAACAGCTCGGCAAGGTCGGCGGCCTGGTCGTAGCCCTGGATGGGGGTGAACAGCAGTTCGATCGACCACTTGGTGCTGATGCCCTCGGCCTCGAGCGGGTTCGCCAGGCCGAGGCCGCAGACCACCAGGTCCGGATGCGCGGCGCGGGCGCGGTCGAGCTGGCGGTCGACGTCCTGGCCCTCGCTCAGCGCTGTGCCGGCGGGGAGCAGGGCAAGCTCTTCGGCCAAGTGCTGGCGATGCAGGTACGGCGTGCCGACCTCGACCAGGCGCATGTCCATCTCGCGCGCCAGGAAGCGGGCGAGCGGGATTTCGAGCTGGCTGTCGGGAAAGAAGAACACGCTCTTGCCGGCGAGTTCTTCCCGGTGCCGGGCCAGGGCGCGGCGGGCACGGCCGAGTGGCGCGCAGGTCACGGCGTCGAAGCGCTCCGGCGGCACGGCCCAGGCACTGGCGGCGGCCTGCAGCCAGGCGGTCGTGCCTTCGGCGCCCAGCGGGAAAGGCGCTGCCAGGCGGACGGCGCCGCGCGCTTCGAGCGCCCGGGCGGTGTCGGCGAGGAAGGGCTGCGCCAGGAGGTAGCGCGTGTTCGGCCCAACCGCCGGGAGCGCCAACGCACTGCGCGGCGGCATGAACTGCACGTGGGCGATGCCCAGGCCCTCCAGCAAACGCCGGAGCTGGTCTTCCACGACTTCGGCCAGCGCGCCGACCACCAGCAGGTTCTGCGCAACGCCCGGCGCCTCCCGCGGCAAGATCGGCACCAGCGAGGCGAGGCAGGCGTCCTCGCCCTGGGTGAAGGTCGTCTCGATCCCGCTGCCGCTGTAGTTCAGCACGCGGACCTGCGGCATGTGGGTCGCGGACAGGCGCTCGGCGGCACGGGACAGGTCGAGCTTGATGACCTCGGACGGGCAGGATCCAACCAGGAACAGCAGCCGTATCTCGGGGCGCCGGGCAAGGAGCTGGTCGACCACCCGGTCCAGCTCGTCGTTGGCGTCGGCGATGCCGGCCAGGTCGCGCTCGTCGATAATGGCGGTGGCGAAACGCGGTTCGGCGAAGATCATCACGCCGGCAGCGGACTGGATCAGGTGGGCGCAGGTGCGGGAGCCCACGACCAGGAAGAATGCATCCTGGATCTTGCGGTGCAGCCAGATGATCCCCGTCAGGCCGCAGAACACCTCGCGCTGGCCCCGCTCGCGCAGGACCGGAGCGTCGCCGCAGCCCAGGATTGCGGCTTCGCTCACGAAGTCAGGCCCATGCCCGCGGCGTGCCAGCCGTCGTCCTGGCGCCGGGCGGCCCGCAGCTTCAGCACGAACTGCCCGGCGTTGATGACATATGACGCATAGGCCGTGAGCGCGAGCAGCATCAGCGCGTGGGCGTCAAGCGCGCCTGAGAGCAGGGCCATGAGGTAGGCGGTGTGCAGCGCCAGCACCAGCATGCTGACGACGTCCTCCCAGAAGAAGGCCGGGGCGAACAAATAGCGCCCGAACACCTCCCGCTCCCAGATGCTGCCGGTGATCATGATGGCATACAAACAGAGCGTCTTGGTCACGATGGACGCGGTCGCCGCCTGTTCGCCCAACCCGGTGCTGAGATAGCGGGACACGAGGCACAGGCTGACCAGGAACACGACGAATTGCGCCGGGGCGAGCACGCCCTGCACGATCGTCCATGGCGAGGCGTCGCGGCGCAGGCGCTCGTCTGGGGTGTACAGCGATGGCCGCCGTATTTGGCGGAAAGCCGGCCGAATGCCGCGCCCGGTCGCACCGCCCCAGGGGCTGCAATCCAACGAGTTTACAAGGTGTTCGATGAGATGAGTAAACATCGCTTGACAATGCCTTCCCTAGAAGGTGCGCTAGCCCGGTGCCGCTCGGAAAAATTCTTCCTACGGTTGCCTAGCTATCGCGAACTTAAGCTCAACCCGTGACTTGTTTCGCTTTGCTATCCCGTGTCGGGCCGGGATTTCTGACTGAATGAACGCTAGAGCCAGCCCAGCCCATGTGTCAAGCGTGCGTTACGTAAATCGTACTTGACACTATGAGGCCGGGACGCTTCAACTAGGGAGAAGACGCATTATGACGGGACCGATGGGACAACAGCTCGCCATGCAGGACTGCCGGACGGAGGCCGACGCCATGGGCGTTGCCAACCGGCAGGTTGCGTGGTCGCGCTCGCAGGCGACCCGGCACGACGGCTCGCAGGCGCGCCGCGCGATCCTGACGCGGACGGTCGAGCTGGATGTCATTCCACTGCTGCTGAAGGCGCATGCCCGCCCGCTTGCGGCCGTCGCAGTGCCCCTGTTGATAACGGCGGCGCATGTCGCCGACCTGGTCGGCCTGGTGCTGGCCCGCGGCGAGCCCGAGACGGTCGCCTTCGTCGAGGCCATGCACGACGGGGGCGCGGCGGCCGAGTCGCTCTATCTCGACCTGCTCGCCCCCGCCGCCCGCCGCCTGGGCGAGATGTGGGAAAACGACACCTGCGACTTCACCGAGGTCACCGTCGGCCTCTGGCGGCTGCAGAACGCGATGCGCGAGCTCAGCCCGTCCTTCCTGCGCTCCCCCGAAATGCGCACTAACGGCCCGCGCGTGCTCCTGGTGCCGCTGCCGGGCGAAACCCACACCTTCGGCCTTTCCATGGTCTATGAGTTCTTCCGCCGGGCCGGCTGGAACGCTTGGAGCGGGCCGGTCGCCGGCAGCGCCGACCTGCGCGCCATGGTGCGCCGCCAATGGGTCGAGGTCATCGGCTTCTCGCTCGCCTGCAATGACAAGCTGGACGTGGTGCGGGCCGAGATACGCTCGGTGCGGCGCGCCTCGCAGAACCCGGCCCTCGGCGTGCTCGTCGGCGGGCCAGGATTTACCGCCAACCCGCTGCTTGCGGCGCAGGTTGGCGCAGACGGCACCGCGACCGACGGGCAACAGGCGGTCCTGCAGGCGCAGGCGTTGGTTGATACCGCGGCCAGGCGTCGATAACGGCCGGTCCCCCACGCAACGGGTCCGCCGCCGCGGCTGATTGACGACCTGCAGGCCTGTTCCGGCCTGCGGCAACAAGACTGGGCTAGGGGCGGGGAACGAGGCGTGCACTGGGGGATCTCGGCACTTGTGAAAACGTTCGTATCACCGCAGACGTCGCTGGGGGACCTCGACGCTGCTTCGGCCGCCTCGCTTATCGCAGCGGCGTCCGACGTGACCCTGATCGTCGACGCGGAGGGCGTGATCCGCGATACGGCATTCCAAAGCTCCGAGCTGATGGCCGACCTGGACGACAGCGCCAGTTGGGTCGGACGCGCGCTCATCGCCACCGTCGCGCTGGACAGCCGGCCGAAGGTCGAGGCGCTGCTGCGCGAGGCGACCACCGCCACCGAGCCGAAGTGGCGTCATATCAACCACCTGACCACCGACGGACGCTCCGTGCCGGTACTGTATTGCGGCGTGCAGGTCGGCGCCGACGGCCGCATCGTCGTGTTCGGACGCGACCTGCGCGTCATGTCCGCCCTGCAGCAGCGCCTGATGAACGCGCAGCAGTCGATGGAGCGCGACTACTCCAAGCTGCGCGACGTCGAGATGCGCTACCGGCTGCTGTTCCAGCTTTCGTCCGAGGCGGTGCTGATCCTCGATCCCGCGAAGCACCGCGTGCTGGAGGCCAACCCGGCCGGCAAGGACATGTTCGGCCCCGCGCCGCAGGGCATCGTCGGCCATATGATGACCGAGATCTTCACCGCCGAAAGCCTGCCGGCGCTGCAGGGCCACCTGGCCGCCATCCGCAGCGGCGCCCGGTCCGAGGACATCCCGGCCCGCCTCGTGCGCGGCGACCAGGCGGTGCTGGTCAAGGTGTCGCTGTTCCGCCAAGACAACGACACGCTGTTCCTGATGCGCATCTCCCCCGTCCAGGGCACCGTGCCCGCGGTGCCGGACGTGAAGACCAAGCTGCTGCGCGCGGTCGAAAGCGCGCCGGACGGCTTCGTCGTGACCGACCACGAGGGCACGATCATCACCGCCAACGCGGCGTTTCTCGACATGGCGCAACTGCAGCGCGAGGACCAGGCGCGCGGCCAGCCCCTGGACCGCTGGCTGGGCACGAGCGGCGTCGACCTCGACGTGCTGACGTCGAACCTGCGCAGCCGCGGCTCGGTGCGGTTCTTTTCCACGACGATGCGCGGCGAGGCGGGCTCGGTGTCGCAGGTCGAGATCTCCGCCGTATCGGTGCGCAACGGCGGGCACCCGTCGTTCGGCTACGCGATCCGCAACGTCGGGCCGCGGCTGCAAGTGGAGACGCGGGCGGCCCGGCAGTTGCCGCGGTCGGTCGAACAGTTGTCCGAGCTGATCGGACGCGTGTCGCTGAAGGAGCTGGTGCGCGAGGCGACCGAGGTGATCGAACGGCTGTCGATCGAGGCGGCGCTCGAGCTGACCAACGACAACCGGGCCTCGGCCGCCGAAATGCTCGGGCTGAGCCGGCAGAGCCTCTATGTGAAGCTGCGCCGCTACGGCATCGGCGACCCGGCCACGGTGGAACCGAGCTGATGGCCGCCATATCCATAACGGCGCCCGCCCGGCCCAGCGCGGCTGCGGTGCTGGAGCTGCTGAAGCCCATCACCTGGTTCGCGCCGATGTGGGCGTTCGGCTGCGGCATCGTGTCATCCGGACAGCCCTTGGCCGGGCGCTGGGCATTGGCGCTGGCCGGCGTCGCGCTGTCGGGTCCGCTGGTCTGCGGCACCAGCCAGGCGGTCAACGACTGGTTCGACCGCCATGTCGACGCCATCAACGAGCCGGGCCGGCCCATCCCGTCCGGACGGATACCCGGGCGCAGCGGGCTCGCCATCGCGGTGGCGTGCACGGTCCTGTCATTGCTGGTCGCCGCCACCCTGGGCCGCTGGGCGTTCGGCGCGGCGGTGTTCGGCATCGCGCTGGCCTGGGCCTATAGCGCGCCGCCGGTGCGGCTGAAGCAAAACGGCTGGTGGGGCAACCTCGCCTGCGCTGCCTGCTACGAGGGCCTGCCGTGGTTCACCGCCGCCGCGATCATGGCGGGCACGCTGCCCAACTGGCGCATCATCGCCGCCGCCGCCGCCTACAGCGCCGGGGCGCACGGGATCATGACGCTGAACGATTTCAAGTCGGTCGAGGGCGACCGGCAGACGGGGGTGAACTCGTTGCCGGTGCTGCTGGGCGTCGTGCCCGCGGCGCGGCTCGCCTGCATGGTGATGGCGCTGCCGCAGGTCGTCGTGATCGGGCTGCTGCTGGGCTGGGGCCATCCCGTGCACGCTGCGGCAGTGGCGATCCTGCTGCTGGTGCAGGCCGGGCTGATGGACCGGTTCATGCGCGACCCGCGGCGGCTCGCACCCTGGTATAATGGCACCGGGACGACGCTGTATGTGATCGGCATGCTGGTCACTGCCTTCGCGCTGCGCCCGGCGGGATTGGCCTGATGCGCCCGCTCGGCTGGCTCGGCATCCTGCGGCTGGGCCTGGTGCAGGCCGGGCTGGGCTCGGTCGTCGTGCTGGCGACGTCGACGCTGAACCGGGTGATGGTGGTCGAACTCGCGCTGCCGGCGCTGATTCCGGGGGCGCTGGTCGCCTTTCACTATATACTGCAGGTGCTGCGTCCGCGGCTGGGATACGGCTCGGACCTGGGCGGGCGGCGGACGCCGTGGATCGTGGGCGGCATGGCGGCGCTGGCGGTGGGCGGCGTCGGCGCGGCGGGCGCAACGGCGCTGATGGCGGCGCATCTGGCCTGGGGCGTGGCGCTCGCGGCGGCGGCGTTCGCGGCGGTGGGCGTGGGCGTCGGCTCGGCCGGAACCGCGTTGCTGACCTTGCTGGCCAAACGCGTGGACCCGCGGCGCCGGGCCGCGGCGGCGACGATCGTCTGGCTCATGATGATCGCGGGCATCGCAATAACAGGCACGGTGGCGGGCAAGCTGCTGGACCCGTTCTCGCCGGAGCGCCTGGTGGCCGTCGTGGCCGTCGCGGCGGCGGCGGCCTTCGTCGTGGCGGCGCTGGCGGTCTGGGGCATGGAAGGCGAGGCGAGCGCGCCCGCACCCGCCGCCGCCCATGCCGGCTTCTTCGCAACCCTCGCAGAAGTCTGGGCGGAACCGCAGGCGCGGCGCTTCGCCGTCTTCGTGTTCGTCAGCATGCTGGCCTACAGCGCCCAGGAACTCATCCTCGAACCCTTTGCCGGCGCGGTGTTCGCGCTGACGCCGGGGCAGTCCACCGGGCTGACGGGCCTGCATCACGCGGGCGTGCTGGCCGGCATGGCGTTGGTCGCCGTATGCAGCGTGCTCGCCGGCGGGTTCCGGACCCGGGCGATGCGGGTGTCGACCATTGGCGGCTGCGTCGGTTCCGCGGTGGCGATCCTGCTGCTCGCGGCGTCGGGCCTGATCGGCTTCCCATGGCCGCTGCGCGAGGGCGTGCTGCTGCTCGGCGCTGCCAACGGCGCGTTCGCGGTATCGGCGATCGGCTCCATGATGGGCCTGGCCAGCGACGGGCGCGCCGCACGCGAGGGCACACGCATGGGGCTGTGGGGCGCCGCCCAGGCACTGGCCTTCGGCGCTGGCGGGCTGGCCGGCACGGCGGCGAGCGACCTGGCGCGCCACGTCTTCGGCTCCCCGGCCATGGCCTACGCGGCGGTGTTCGGCATGGAGGCCGTGCTGTTCCTGGCCGCCGCCGGGCTGGCGATGGGCGTGTTCACGACACATGGCGATCATGCAGCCCGGCGCCCGGCCCTGGGCGCCGGCGCCGTGCAGGCAGGTTAAGGGGGGCAATGATGGACGAGATATTCGACGCGGTGGTGGTCGGCGGCGGCCCGGCGGGCGCCACGGCGGCGGACGACCTGGCCCGGGCGGGCCGCAGCGTGCTGCTGCTGGACCGCGGCGGGCGCATCAAGCCGTGCGGCGGCGCGATCCCGCCGATCTGCGTGCGCGAGTTCGGCATCCCGGACAGCCTGATCGTGGCCCGCGCGACCGGCGCGCGCATCGTCTCGCCCTCGGCCCAGGAGGCCGACATGCCCATAGGACAAGATGCGGGAGGGGGGGGCTACGTCGGCATGGTCGACCGCGAGAGCTTCGACGAATGGCTGCGCGGCCGTGCCGAGGCGGACGGCGCAGTCCGCCGCACCGGCACCTTCGACCGCATCAGCCGCGGCGCGGACGGCGTCACCGTCCTGCATTACACCGGCAAGGACGGCCCGGCGGAAATACGGACCCGCGCGGTGATCGGCGCGGACGGCGCACGCTCGAACGTCGCCAAGCAGTGCGTGAAGGGCTGGGAGCGGGTCAAATACGTGTTCGCCTACCACGAGATCGTCCGCGCGCCCGACCCGGCCGTCTTCGACCGGTCCCGCTGCGACGTCTATTACCAGGGCAAGCTGTCCCCCGACTTCTATGCCTGGATCTTCCCGCACGGCGACACCATGAGCGTCGGCACCGGGTCGGCCCGCAAGGGGTTCGGCCTCCGTCCGGCCATCGGCGCGCTGCGCAAGACGATGGGGCTGGACGCCATGGAGACCATCCGGCGGGAGGGCGCGCCGATCCCGCTGCGCCCGATGAAGCGCTGGGACAACGGGCGCGACGTGGTGCTGGCCGGCGACGCGGCTGGCGTCGTCGCGCCGGCGTCGGGCGAGGGCATCTATTACGCGATGCTCGGCGGCAGGCTCGCGGCGGAGGCGGTCGAGGCGTTGTGCGCCACCGGCGACGCGCGCTCGCTGCGGCTGGCGCGCAAGCGGTTCATGGCGGCGCATGGCCGGGTGTTCTGGATACTCGGGATGATGCAGTGGTTCTGGTACTCGAGCGACAGCCGCCGCGAGAAGTTCGTAAAAATGTGCCGCGACCCGGACGTGCAGCGCCTGACCTGGGAGGCATACATGAACAAAAAGCTGGTGCGCCGCGACCCGATGGCGCACGTGCGGATTTTCATGAAGGACATGGCGCAGTTGCTCGGGGTCGCGCGCGCATGACGGCCGGGCAGCGCTGGCGCCCGGTCGCTGTGGCGGCGGTTGCGGCCATCGTGGTGGCGGGGCTGGGCGCGTCGGCGACCGACATCGGGCCATGGTACCTCGGCCTGCTGAAGCCGTCGTGGCAGCCGCCGGACTGGCTGTTCGGCCCGGCCTGGACGCTGATCTATGCGCTGATCGCCATGGCGGGCGTGGTGGCCTGGAACGCCGCCCGCAGCCGCGCACAGGGCCTGCGCATCGTCGGCGTGTTCGCGCTGAACGCGCTGCTGAACGTCGGGTGGAGCGAGCTGTTCTTCCGCTTCCAGCGTCCGGACTGGGCGCTGTTCGAGGTCGTCGTGTTCTGGCTGTCGATCGTGCTGCTGATCGTGGCGGCGTCGTCCGTCTCGCAGGCGGCAGGCTGGCTGCTGGCGCCATATCTGGCGTGGGTGACGTTCGCGGGGGTGCTGAACCTTGCTGTCGTGCGCCTGAATGCGCCATTCGCATGACCATTAACCGGCGCCAAGGCGCCCACCATGACAACGCGCCGGCATCGATGGGCGTAGGGGAGTGACGATGGACCTTCTGATCGACGACGCGCACATCAACCTGCAAGGCGAGCCGCCGGAGGCCTGCCTGCGCGCCCGCGCCGCCGTGACGGCACGGGCGAGGGCCGTTCCCAAGGTCAAGCCGCACCACCACGGCCTGCCGCTGCGCGTCGGCACCCGCGCCTCGCCGCTCGCGTTGGTGCAGACGCGGGCGTTCCTGACGCTGCTCAGCCAGTTCTGCCCGGTGCTGCGCGGCATGGACGTGTTCCAGGAGCACGCGATCCGCACCACTGGCGACGCGACGCAGAGCACGGGCGAGCGCCTGGCCGACATCGGCGGCAAGGGCCTGTTCAGCAAGGAAATTCACGAGGCCCTGCTGGACCGCCGCATCGATTTCGCGGTCCACAGCTTGAAGGACCTCGAGACGGAGCTGCCGCCGGGCATCGTGCTGGCGTGCGTGCTGAAGCGCGAGGACCCGCGCGATGCGTTGATCCTGGGCCTCGATTGCGAAATCCCGGAAAGCGGCGGCCCGTATGCCGCCCTGCCGCACGGCGCCGTCGTGGGGTCGAGCAGCGTGCGCCGCGCCGCGCAGTTGCTGCATGCGCGGCCCGACCTGCGCATCGAGAACATCCGCGGCAACGTGCATGGCCGGCTTGATAAGGTGAAGCGCGGCGACTTCACCGCGTCGTTGCTGGCGCTGGCTGGCATGAGGCGGCTGGGGCTGGAAAACGAGGCGTCGGCCGTGCTCGACCCCGAGGTCATGGTGCCCTCCGCCTGCCAGGGCATTGTGGGCATCACCGTCCGCGCCGGCGACGCCGAGCTGCAGGACTTGCTGGGCGCGATCGAGGACGTGGACGCGCGCTGCATGGCCAACGGCGAGCGGGCGTTGCTGGCGTCGCTCGATGGGTCGTGCCGGACGCCGATCGGCGGCTATGCGCGGCTGCTGCCGGATGGCCGGGTGAACCTCACGGGGCTGGTGGCGCGCACGGACGGTAGCTTTCTGTTGAAGCGCAGCCTGGAGTGCCTGCGCGCCGACGTGGCCCGGGCAGCGGTCGAGCTTGGCGACAGCCTGCGCGCCGACTCCCCACGGGATGTGTTTGCATGATATGACGTTGCGATGGCGTTCCCACCCCCCGCCTCGGCGCGAACCGAGCTGCGCCTTGCGACGGCGGCGGTGCACGAACGGCTTCACCATGTTCCGGTCTTCGCGGCCTTGGCGGCGGGCCGGATCGATCGCGGCGCGTATGGCGGCCTGCTGGCCCGGCTATATGGTTTTCATGAACCGTTCGAGGCGGCGGCCGCCCAGGCAGCGCCGCCCGGCCTGCAGCCGGCGCAGTGGCGCCGGGCGCATCTGCTGCGGTCCGACATGGCGGCGCTGGGCCGGTCCGATGCAGCCATTGCCGAGCTGCCGCGGCACCCGGCCCCATGCGTCCCTTGGTCGCCGGCGCGCGCGATGGGCTGCCTTTATGTGATGGAGGGCTCGACGCTCGGCGGGCGGCAGCTTGCCCGGCAGCTCGGCCACCTGCTGCCGGCGTCCGCTGCGGCAGGGCGGACGTTCCTGCTGGCCGGCACGGGCACGGACCATGTGCGCTGGCGCGACTTCTGCGCGGCGCTCGACGCCTGTGGGGCAGACCCAGCGCCTCGGGACGAAATGGTGACAGGCGCGCTTGACACGTTCACTTGCCTTGAAGCGTGGTTGGCTTAGATATCAGAGAGCCGAAGGCGCGCATGTAGCCATCGCGTTCATGATGCCAAGCCGCATCGGTGCTGCATGGTGCAGCAGGGGTTATATTTTATGTCAGGTGTGAACTTTGCCCAACCCGATGTCACGCTGGTGCTCGACAACGCGGGCGTGATCCAAAAAGCCACGCTGTCGAATTCGGTGTCGGAGGAGGGCGTGAGCGCCTGGCTCGGCCGTCCATGGACCCAAACGGTGGGATCCGGCACCAACGAGGTGGAGCGGATCGTCGAGGATGCCCGGGCGCGCGGCATATCGGCCTTCCGCCACGTGCTGCAGCGCTTCCCGAGCGGGCTCGAGCTGCCGATGGAATACACGACCATCCGCATGGGCGGGACGAACGGCGGCCTGCTCGCGATGGGCAAGAACCTCAAGGCCGTGGCCGAATTGCAGGCGCGGCTGATCGCGGCGCAACAGGCGACCGAGCAGGAATACTGGAAGCTGCGCGACGTCGAGACGCGCTATCGGCTGTTGTTCGACGCCGCGGCCGAGGCCGTGCTGATGATCAGCGCCGCCGATTTCCGCGTCGTCGAGGCGAACCCGGCGGCGGTGCGGTCGCTGAATCTGGCGCCGGGTTGGGATTTCCTGGAGGGCCTCACCGCCCCGGAGCGGGAGGTGTTCCTGGCCATGTTGCGGCAGGTGCGCGAGCAGGGCCGCGCGCCGGGCATCCTGATGCGCCTGGGTCCGCAGCGCGAGGCTTGCACGGTCCGCGCGACGCTGATGGCGTCCGAGCCGGGGCAGCGCTATTTGCTGCATATCGCCCCAATCGGCGTTTCGGCCAGCGCTCCAGCCGTGGCCATGGTCCCGAAGGCCGCGCTGTCGATCGATACGCTGGTCGACCGCATGCCCGACGCCTTCGTCGCGCTGAACGGCAACGGCGTGGTGCTGCGCGCCAACCGCGCCTTCCTCGACCTGATCCAGGTCGCGGTCGAGGGCGCGGCGGTGGGCGAGAACCTGGGCCGCTGGCTGCTGGAGCCGCATTGCGATGCGGCAGCGCTGCTTGCAATGTTGCAGCGCCGTTCGGTCCGGCTGCTTCCGATGGCAATCACCGGCGACCTCGGCACGGTGACCGAGATCGAGGTTTCCGCCGCCGGGAACACGGATATCAACCCGGCCTATTACGGCGTGGCGCTGCGCGACGTGAGCCGCCGCGAAGCCCATTTGCCGAGCGACCACCTCGCCGACCTGCTGGACGCCGTCACCCAACAGGTCGGACGCACGCCGCTGCTGCAAGTGGTGCGGGAAACGTCGGACGCGGTTGAGCGTCATTGCATCACGGAAGCGCTGCGGCAAGCGGACGGCAACCGCACCGCCGCGGCCGAGCTCCTTGGACTTAGCCGGCAAAGCCTGCATACGAAGCTCAACCGCTATGCGTTGGAGATTGGCGCCGATCAAGGCGCCGCCCTCGCTGGCTAATATGGGGAGACCAAGTGTTTGCCACCCCAGCGCGCCGCTGCCCCCGCCTTTGGCCATGCGGACCTGTCGAATTGCGAGCGGGAGCAGATACACTTTGCCGGCTCGATCCAGCCGCACGGCGCGCTGCTCGTGCTGCGCGAGCCCGGCTACACCTCCGGCCATACCATCATTCAGGCCAGCGCCAACGCCGCAGCATTCCTCGGCCTGGCGCATGACCTGATCGGCCTTCCGGTCGACGCGCTTGGGGGTGACCTCCCGAGCTGCATCGGCCCCCAGGTCGACGTGCCGATGCTGGGCACCCTGCCCCTCGCCATGCGCTGCGCCGTTGGGCCGGCGCGCCGTATGTTCGATGTCATGCTGCACCGCCCGCCGCATGGCGGCCTGGTCGTCGAATTCGAGCGTGCCGGCCCGGCGGCAGACCGTTCGCGCCAGGTCGAGGACGCGTTGCGGCGAATTCTGCAATCGTCCTCGCTGCGCACGCTGTGCGACGAGACCGCCCGCATCTTCCGCGGCCTGACCGGCTACGACCGCGTGATGGTCTACCGCTTCGACGAGGAGGGCCACGGCGAGGTGCTTGCCGAAGAGCGTGAACTGGCGCTGGAGCCATACCTCGGCAACCGCTATCCAGCGACGGACATCCCGCAAATTGCCCGGCGGCTCTATGAGCGGAACCGGGTGCGCGTGCTGGTCGACATCAACTATACTCCTGTTCCGCTCATGCCCCCGCTGCTGCCGGACACTGGGCAGCCGCTCGACATGTCGATGTGCTCGCTGCGCAGCGTATCGCCAATTCATGTGCAATATCTTAAGAACATGGGCGTGGATGCGACTTTAGTTGTGTCCTTGATGGTTGGCGGCCGGCTCTGGGGCCTGATTTCGTGCCATCACTACGCGCCCCGCGCCCTGCCGTTCGAGACGCGGGCGGTGTGCGAGCTGCTGGCCGAGGCCGTCGGCACCCGCATCGCCGCGCTGGCGAGCTTCGCGCGCGGCCAGGCGGAGATCGCGGTGCGCCGCCTGGAGCAGCGGCTGATCGAGGCGATCCCGCGCGAGGGCAATTGGCGGAGCGCCCTGTTCGACCATCCGCAATCCCTGCTGCAGCCGCTCAATGCGTCCGGCGTCGCGCTGCTGTTCGAGGGCCAGGTCCTCACCGCCGGGGAGGTGCCCGGGACGCTGGAGCTGCGGCGGATCGGCGAGTGGCTGGATGCGAAGGCCGCCATGCCGGGAAGCGCACCGGTGATCGCCACGATGTCGCTCGGCCTGGATGAGCCCGAGTTCGAGGCCTTGAGCTCGGTGGCGAGCGGGATCGCCGCGGTCCCGCTTTCGGCCGACGGCGGCGAGTGCTTGATGTGGTTCCGCCCGGAACGCGTGCGCACCGTGACCTGGGGCGGCGACCCGGCCAAGGCCTTCGTGGCCGGGGCGACTCCGTTCGACTTGTCGCCGCGCCGGTCGTTCGCGCAGTGGCACCAACTGGTGGAACGTACCTCCGAAGCCTGGTCCGAGGCCGACTTGGCCGCCGCCCAGTTGATCGGCGACACGGTGAAGGACGTCATCCTGCAGTTCCGCTCCGTGGGCCTGTTGATCGCGAAGGACCAGCTCGACCGCGTGCAGGGCCAGGTGCGGACGGCCGGGTCGCCGGTCGTGGTCGCGGACGCGACGGGCCGCATCCTGCTGGTCAACGACGCGTTCCAGCGCCTGTTGGCCGGCATCGCCCCGGTGCCCGGAACCCTTGCTGGCCTGCCGGTGCTGTTCGCCGACGCGGCTACGGCGAAACGGATGCTGCGGGACCTGCTGGACCGAAGCACGACGTGGCGGGGCGAGGCTGTGCTGGGCTGCCGTCCGGTCCAGGTGCGCGCCGACCCGGTGTTCTCCTCGCCGGGCCGGGTGACCGGGTTCGTGCTGCTGTTCACCGACCTTACCGAGCAGAAGGTCGCAGAGGCCTCGCGGCGGCGCTTCCAGGAGCGTATCTTCGAGCGTGGCAACCCGCCATCCAACCGGCTCGATGCCAAGGGCGACCTGTTGTTCCAGGCGTTGCTGTCCCATGTGGTCGAGAACGCGCAGCTTGCGGCGCTGGAGATCACCGATGGCGGGGAAACGGCGAGGATGCCGGAGATGCTCGAAAGCGTGCGCGCGTCGGTCAACCGCACGCGCCGGGTGCTGGAACACCTGATATGGCACTCGGCCTCGGCGCATGGCACGCAATGAGCGGGACATCATGACCTGGACGATCATCGTGGCCGCCCTGTTGGCCATTGCGCTGGCCGGTGCCGGCGGCCTCGCGACCGAGATCGGGCCGTGGTACCGCGCGTTGCGCAAGCCCAGTTGGCAGCCGCCCGATTGGGCATTCGGCCCGGCCTGGACGCTGATCCTCGGCATGGCGGCCTGGTCGGGCGCGCTGGCGTGGGAGGCGGCGCCCGATCCGGCGGGCCGCATACGCGTCGTCGTGCTGTTCGCGCTGAACGGGTTGTTCCATCTCCTATGGAGCCCGCTGTTCTTCCGCCTCAAGCGCCCGGACTGGGCGTTGTTCGAGGTAATTTTCCTATGGGCCTCGTGCCTCGCGCTCATCATCGGCCTGGCCGAGTTCTCGACGGCCGCCAGCTTGCTGATCGTGCCATATCTGCTGTGGGTCAGCTTCGCGTCCTGGCTCAACCTGGCGATCGTCCGGCTCAACGGCCCGTTCCGTTAGTGCTGCGCTGCCTGGGCAAGGTGAGACTTCGCAAGATAGCCCTCGGTAGAATTCTGTTTCGATAACGGACCGATATGCGAACCCGGCGCTTCGGGCGCCACGGGTTTGTTGCATTGCAGCAAAATCGCGTTGCCTGAGCGTGAACCCCTGCAGGCGTATCACGGACTGAGTGACAGGCCCGCAATTTCCCCGAGCGCTCGTTCTAACCGATATCAATATAGAGTTAAAAACATTAATCAACCTTCGGTAGAGTTGACGAGAACGTGAAGCCCTGAGTAGTGTGTCCAAGTCGGATGTTGATCGAACAGTCCCGGCCAAGACGGCAACAGGAGCACGAAATGGCGACGATACCCGGCGGCAGTTTCATCGTTGATACGGCAAACCATGCCATGTTAACCGGCAGTGGCGCAGACGACCAATTCTTCCTAACACATAATTTCGATCATGCTTCCGGCGGGAACGGCGACGATTTCTTTAATATCTTGGGAAATCATAACTCAATCGATGGCGGGGCGGGACACGACGTCATCCTCGACAGCGGCAACCATAACCTGCTCGATGGGGGCGGCGGCAACAATGTGATCGAGACCTCCGGCGCCGGGCACGACACGCTGATGGGCGGCGCCGGCAACGACACGCTGATCGCCGGCGGCACCCACAACTTTCTCAGCGCCGGCGGCGGCAACGATTATTTGCAGGGCGGCACCGGCCACGACACGCTGCTCGCTGGAAGCGGCCACGACAGCTTGCATGCCGGCAGCGGCAATGAGGTGCTCATCGGTGGCAGCGGCAGCACGGTCATGCTGGCGGGCCATGGCGACGACACCATGATCGGCGGCACCGGACACGACACCTTCGTGTTCAACAGCAACGGCGGCCAGAACGTCGTGATGGGCCTCAACGACGGCGACATTCTACAGATCCAGCACAACATCAATGGGTTGTCGATTGCCACCGCCGCGGATGTCGCCTCGCACGTGCAGGACCATGGCGGCAACGCCGTCATCAGCCTCGGCAGCGAGTCGATCACCCTGATCGGCGTCAAGGCCGAGGACATCCACAACAACCCGTCAGGCTATTTCACGGTCCACTGACCCGGCGACCGGCTAACCAGGGGCCGCCCGGCGGGCGGTCCCTGGCGCTTTCCTGCCTGACCGCCCGGGGACCACGACAATGCTGCTTCGCGACCTGACGCACGACGTTCTCCCGCCGCGCGCCGTCCTGCTTTCGGACGACGTCGTGCTGATGGTCGTGCCTGATAGCGGGGACGGCGTGATGGCCGGGCATACCGGCCTGGTTCCGCCCTATGGCACCGTTGCCGTCCAAGGCCCGTCAGGCCCGCACCACATCGCCGCGATGCGCCTGCCCGCCGGGGCAAACGGCAGCCCGCTACCGGGCGCCGCCGCGCGGGATGGGTTTCCCGTGGCCATGGGCGCCGATGCGGTCGACCTGGCGGAGGAACTCGACCCGGCATCGTGCCGTCGGCTGCTCGGGTTCCTGCTGGGTTTCTGCCGCACCGCGTTCGGCCTGGCCGCCAATCCCGGCTTCACCGACGCCTGCGTCCGGCTCGCGCGCCTATGCGCCCGGGACGCCGGCGCCGCCGAGCCGGTCGCCCACGCCACCCCGGCCTGGATGGTATTGAGCGGCGTGCGCGTGCCGCCGGACGCCACGCTTTATGTGCTGGGCGCCGACCGGGTGCGGCACAGCGGCGCGCCGGCGATGGGCGGCCAGTCGGCGGCGCATCTGCCCGGGCTTCAATTGCCCGGACTGCAATTGATCGAGCCGGTCCGCGACGGCGACCTGCTGCTCGCCCTGTGCGACCGTCCGCTGCTATGGACCGTGCAGGCGGCGGCCAAGACGCTGCCCGATGTGCTGCAAGGCGCTGCGGGCAATCATCATGGGGGCGGCGCGCTGCGGGCGGCGTGCCTGCGTGCCTTGGCGCCCGCCGGCGGCCCGGCGGCGGCGCTGCTCCGCGAAATGCAGGTGCTGGCGCCGGCTGCCCCGCGCCGCCACGATGATCCCGCCCGCCCACTCGGCGCCGCACTTGAGATCGTGCTGCCGGACGGCGCGGGCGGGATATTCCTCCGCGGCTGGCTGCGCGACCCGCTGCAACTGGTCGCCGGCGCCGAGCTGCGCACGCCGGCCGCCACCGCCTTCATCGCGCCGGGCCAACTGCACCGGTTCCGCCGCACCGACGTCGCCAGCCGCTATGCCAAGGCTGCCTTCCCGACCCAACAGCAGGCCGGCTTCGTGGCCCACGTGCCGGACCCCTCGGGCGGTTTGTGCGCCCAGCCCAGCCTGGCGCTGCGCCTGCATTCGGGCGCCGCCATCGAGGTGACGGCGCCGCTGCGCCAGTTGCCGCCCGGCGCCGCCCGGGATGTCGTGCTGTCCTGCGTGCCGCCCGAACTGGTGACGCCGGCGATGCTCGATGCCTGCCTGGCCCCGGCCGCCGCCGCCTTGCACCGGCAGGCCATGGCGGTCCGCGGGGCCGTCGACGTCGTGCAGATCGGCACGCCGGTGCGCCAGCCGACGGTGACGATGCTGGTCCCGCTGTATCGCAACCTCGACTTCCTACGCTTCCAAGCCGCGGCGCTGGCGCTGGACCCCGAGTGCCGGCGGGCAGAGCTGGTCTATGTCCTGGACAGCCCGGAACAGCGGGTCGAGCTCGAGTTCCTGCTGCGCGGCCTGCACAGCCTGCACGGGCTGGCGTTCACGATGGCGGTCATGCCGTGCAACGCGGGCTTTGCCGCCGCCAGCAACGCGGGGGCGGCCCTGGCCCGCGCGCCGGCCCTGTTGCTGCTGAACTCGGATGTCGTGCCGGCGGGGCCGGGCTGGCTCGGCGCGATGCGGGCGGCGCTCGCGGTGTCGGGCATCGGCGCGGCCGGGCCAAAGCTGCTGTTCGACGACGGCTCCATCCAGCACGCCGGCCTGTTCTTCGAGCGCGACGCCGACGGCATGTGGTACAACGCGCACTATTATAAGGGCATGCCGCGCTATTGGCCCGCGGCGCAGCGCCGCCGCCGGGTGCCGGGCGTGACCGGCGCCGCCATGCTGGTCCGCCGCGCGCTGTTCGAGGCGGTGGGCGGCCTGTCCGAAGACTACGTCATCGGCGATTTCGAGGACTCCGACCTGTGCCTGCGGCTGCGCGCGGCCGGGGCGGGCATCGCCTATGTGCCGGAGGCGGAGCTATTCCACTTCGAGCGCCGCTCCATACGGCTGCACGCCGGCTACTCCGACACGCTGGCGTCGCTGTATAACCGCCGCCTGCACCACCGCCGGTGGGACGGCGTCATCGCGGCGTTGATGGCGCGGCGCACGCACCGGGCTATGGCATGACTGGGGCCGGGGCATGACCGACATCGCCACGCTGCGCCGCCATCTGGCCGCCAACCGCTTCATGCCGGCGCCGCCGCCGGACCTGATGTTCTGCGGCGACGGCGACTTCCGCGCCATCGGGGCGGAGTTCCTGGAGCGCCTGGTGCGCGACGCCGATTTAACGCCGGGCGAACGGGTGCTGGACATCGGCTGCGGCATCGGCCGCCTGGCGCTGCCGCTCACGCAATACCTGGACGAGGCCGGCAGCTATGACGGGGTGGACCCGGTGGCCGCGGGCATAGCCTGGTGCGCGGCGGCCATCACGCCGTCCTATCCCCGGGTGCGCTTCCAGCATCTCGACCTGCACCATCCGCTGTATAACCCGCACGGCGCGCTGCCGACCGTCGGGACGCGGCTGCCGTTCCCGGACGCCTCGTTCGACCTGGTTTGCCTGGTGTCGGTACTGACCCACTTGGATGCGCCGGAGGCCCTGCATTACGCGCATGAGGCCGCGCGGCTGCTGGCGCCGGGCGGACGCTGTTTCGCCACCGCGTTCCTGATGAACCCGCCGGCCCGGGCGGCGCTCGCGGCCAAGCCCGCCCGCCTCGCCTTCGACCCCGCCGGCCCCGGCCCAGTCTATCAATCCGATCCTGACGCCCCGCTCACCGCCGTCGCGTTCGACGAGGACGTGCTGCTGGAGATGTTCCTGCGCCACGGCCTGCGCCGCCGCAACCCGACGCAATACGGCCACTGGAGCGGGCGCGACACGCCGAGCTTCCAGGACATCTGCATATTCGAGAAGGGCTAGCCCCGATGCGCATCCTGTTCCTGCTGCACGCCCATCCGGGCCTGCAAGCCGGCGGCACCGAGATCTTCGCCCACGACCTGTTCCGCACCCTGCGCCATGAGGGCGGCGTCGAGGGGCTGTTCCTGGCCGGCACCGCGCAGCATCAACGTCCGCAAAGCCCCGGCACCCCGTTCCAGGCTGTCGGCAACGAGCCTGACGAGCTGCTGATGTGGACCGGACGGTTCGACCCGTTCAACATGTCGCAACTCGACCTGCACGGCGTTTCCTTGCCGCTGGCCACGCTGTTGGCCGAGCTGCAGCCGGACATCGTGCACATCCACCACCTGATGACGCTCGGAGTGGAGATGGTCGGCGTGGTGCGCCGCGTGCTGCCCGGCGTGCCGGTCGTGATGACGCTGCACGACTATTACAGCATCTGCGCCAATGACGGACAGATGGTCACGACGGCGGGGGCGCTGTGCCACGCGGCCACGCCCGACGCCTGCCGCCGGTGCTTCCCCGACCGCAGCCTGACCGATTTCCGGCTGCGGGAGCTGCATATCGGCGGAGCGCTCGCCCAGGTGGACCATTTCGTCGCGCCCAGCCGGTTCCTGCGCGACCGCTACGTCGCTTGGGGGCTGCCGGCCGGACGCATCTCCGTGCTGCCGAACGGCCTGCCAGCCGTCGACGCGGCGCCGGCCCGCACGACAATGCGGCGCGACCGGTTCGCCTTTTTCGGCCATATCAACCGGTTCAAGGGCGCGACGGTCGCGCTCGATGCCTCGGCCCGGCTGTCGCGCGACGGCGTGGCGCACCGGCTGGCGCTGCATGGCGGCACCGAGCACCAGGCGCCGGAAACGCTGGCCCGGTTCGACCGCGCCCGCGACGCCGCGCCGGACGCGCGCTATTTCGGCGCATACCGCCGGGCCGACATGCCGCGGCTGATCGCCGACGCGGACTGGGCCGTGTTCCCATCGGAATGGTGGGAGAACGCGCCGCTGGTGATCAACGAGGCGTTCCAGCACCGCCGTCCCGTCATCTGCAGCAACATCGGCGGCGCGGCCGAGCTGGTGCAGGATGGCGTGAACGGCCTGCATTTCGCGGTGGGCGACGCGTCCGGCCTGGCGGCTGCGATGCGCCGGGCGATCGAGGAGCCGGGCCTGTGGGAGCGCCTGGTGGACGGCATCGAGCCCCCGGTCGGGATCGGCGAGTCCGCGGTCCGGCACCGCGCCCTGTACGACGAGCTCGCCATGGCCGCCACCCAGCGGAGGGCAGCATGACCGTCGCCACGACTCGCCTCCGCGACGCGCCGGGCAAGGACGCCACGGCCGAACCCGGATTGCACGCGCTGGCGATGTGGCGCGTGCAGCCCGGCGCGCTCATGCTGCTGGGCCTGACGCGCGGCATGATCCCGGCGTCCGGCGCGGCGCAGATCCAGCTCACCCCAGCGTCGCGCGGCGCGTTCCGCGGCCTGTCCTGGCCGATTGCGCAGAGGGAACCTGGGACGCGCGGCGAGCCAAGCGGGCACGCATTCATCATGGCCATCCGCCTGCCGGACCGGACCGACCCGCCCGACGGCGCGGCGCTTGCCCTGCGCGGCATCGGTGGCGAGCGGCTGACGGTGCGGCTGCCGTCCACGCCGTTGGAGGCGGTCAACGACCTGGCGTTCGGGCAGCAGGTGGCCCGGTTGGCCGGGCAGCACGGCGCCGGCGTCGCGCGGTTCATGCTGGACACGCTGCGCCCGCGCGCCGACCGCGACGTGGCCGGGGTCGCGACGATGCTGCGGGCGTTCCTGTCGCAGGCGGCGCACCCCGACGGCACGATCGAGATCATGGCCGCGGTGCCCGGCGGCTGCGTGCTGCTGCAGGGCTGGGGTCCGCGCGTTGTTGGCCCCGTGCAGGCCGTGCTGGCCGGCGCGGCCATGCCATGCTTCGCCGCGCACGCCGGGGAGTTCGCCCGCACGGACACGCCGGCCCCGGCCACCGGCGTCGTGCTGGCGCTGCCGCCGTCCGCGATTGGGGCGCTGGCCGGCATCGACCGCGTGTTCATCGTCACGGACCAGGGCCTGCACAGCCGCAGCCTCGTGGAGCACCGGCTGCTCGACCCGGCGGCGAGCGCCGGCCATATCCGCGACCTGCTGCCCGCCCTGCGCTGCGCCGCGCCGATGCAGGCGCTGCTGCGGGAGGCGCTGCGGCCCCGTTATGACGGCCGGGACACCCTGTGCAACAACGCGCATCCGGTCCGGGCGGCGATCGACTTTGCCGCCGCCGCGCCGGGCGTGGGCGCCTATTTGTCCGGTTGGGTGTTCGACCCGATCCGGCTGGTTGCCGAGCTGCATCTGTGCGGAACCCACGGGTTCGCCACGCGCATCGACGCGGACTGGACGCGGTCGCAGCGCCAGGACGTGGCGGATGCGTTCCGGGTGACGCCGGGCTTTCCGCCGCCATCGGGCAACGGTGCCCCCAACGGGTTCGCGGTGTCCACCGCGGCAGGGCCAGCGGCCAACGAGGCGCTGTTCCTGCAATTCACCTTCACCGACGGCAACCGCGCCTTCCTGCCGGTCACGGCCGCCGATCCGAACGAGCCTGCGGTCCGCGCCCGCCTGCTCGCCAGCGTGGACCTGTTCAAGCCGTCGGGCGTCACGATCCTGGAGCGGCAGGTTGCCCCCTTGATGTCCCGGCTGCGCCCCATCGCCCAGCCGCCCGCCCGGATGCTGATGCAAGGGCCGACGGCGCGGGAGCACGCTGTCGTCGTGCCATTGGGGGCGCCCAGCCTGCCGCGCGGTTTCCTGTCCAGCTTCCTGCAGGACCCGCCCGGCGGCACGGAGCAGCTCGTGCTGATCTGCGGGCCGGAATGGGAGCAGTCCGCGCTCGACACGCTATGCAGCCTGGTCCGCTTCTACGGCCTGCCCGCCAGCGTGCTGGCCGCGGCGGACTCGGCCGGGCCGGCGACGGCGCTGCGCGAGGCGGCGCGGTCCACGGCGGCGTCCGTGTTCCTTTTGGCCGGGACCGGCGTTTGCGGCCGCGCCCCGGGCTGGCGGCAAGCGCTGTTCCGCGCCGCATCCGGACGCGACGGCGCGGCCTTCGCCTGCCCGACGCTGCTGTATGAGGACTGGTCTATCCGCTACGCCGGGTCGGCGGACTTGGATTTCCGGGACATCGCGCCGTTCACCCAGCCGGGTGCGCCCGTGGCGGGCATGCCGGCCCCCCAGCGTGCCGATCAGGCGGCCGTCCCCGCGGTGATGGGCACGCTGGAGTGCTGCGCGGTCCGGCGCACCGCCCTGGTGGCGCTGGAGGGGGCGGGCGTGCTCTCGACCGACGCTGGGCGGCAGGCGGATTTCTTCCTGCGCCTGCGCGCCTCCGGGCAGACCGGGGTATGGGCGCCGTCGGTGCAGGCCTATGCGCCCGAGGACGGCGTCGACATCGGCCCGGCCGGACGCATGGTGGACGGCTGGATGCTGCGCCAGGCCTGGCGCGGCGCCGGCTCTCAAAACGTCGGGCGGGAGTAGGGCGATGCGCGTGTTGGTCATCTCGCACGGGCATCCGGCGTTCTCGATCGGCGGGGCCGAGGTCGCGTCCCACGCCATGTTCCGCGCCATCCAGGCGACCGGCGCCAACGAGGCGTTCTACTTGGCCCGCGCCGCGCCGCCCATGCGCCGCCACGCCGCCACGCCGCTGCTCAGCCTGCGCCAGGGCGAGCGGGAGGTGTTCCTGCATACCGACGCATGGGACGAGTTCTGGCTGTCGAATGGCGGCCTGGCCGACCTCGACGGCGCATTCGCCGCCTATTTGGCGCAGATCCAGCCGGACGTGGTGCATTTCCATCACGTGATCGGCCTCGGCGTCGAGGCGATCGCCCTGGTGCGGCGGCAGCTTCCGGCGGCGCGCATCGTGCTGACGTTCCACGAATACCTGCCGATCTGCCCGAACCACGGCCAAATGGTCAAAACCCGGCGCCGCACCCTCTGCCACGAGGCCTCCCCCGCCGCCTGCAACGGCTGTTTCCCGGAGCGCAGCACGGTCGAGTTGTTCGAGCGCGAGCAGCATTTGAAGAACCACCTGCTGCTGGCCGACGCCTTCGTCTCGCCGAGCCAGTTCCTGGTCGACCGTTACCGCGCCTGGGGCCTGCCGGCCGAGCGGTTCCGGGTGATCGAGAACGGTCTGGACAGCCGCGCCGTGCCGCCCCGCACGCTGCCGCCGGGCGGACGCCGCGACCGCTTCGCGTTCTTCGGCCAGGTCACGGAATTCAAAGGCCCGCAGGTGCTGCTGGAGGCGGTGCTGCGGGTGCCGGACGATGTATGGGGCGACGCGACGCTGAATGTGTTCGGCGGCAACCTCGAGTTCCAGCCCGAGGCGTTCCGCGCCCAGTTCGCCCAGCTCATTGAGCGGGCCGGACGGCGCGCCCGCTTCCATGGCAGCTACCGGCCCGAGGACCTGCCGCGCCTGATGGCCGGCGTGGACTGGGTCGTGATGCCGTCGATCTGGTGGGAGAACTCGCCGGTGGTGATCCAGGAGGCCTTCCTGCACCGCCGCCCGCTCATTGTGAGCGGCATCGGAGGCATGGCGGAAAAGGTGCACGACGGGATCGACGGGCTGCATTTCCAGGTCGGCAGCCCCGAGGCCCTGGCGGACCAGCTCGGCCGTGCGCTGGGGGAGCCGGATTTGTGGGCACGCCTGGCCGCGGCGGCGCCGGTCCCGCCCGACCTCGCGGCGTTCGCGCAGCAGCATCTCGACCTTTACCGCAGCCTGGAGCCCGTGCCGGCCGCCATCCCCGTTGCCCGCCCGCGCCCGGCGCGCCGGGTGGCGGCGTAACCACAAAGAATAAGGAGGCACACGCCATGAAGAAGATCCTGGTCATCAGCCCGTCCGGCGAAGTGTACGACCACGATTGCGTCCGTTGGTATGCCAGCATGAGCTTCGCCAAGGCCCCGGATCATTACCACAACATCGGCGACGCCTTCGTCTATGACAGCTCGTTGAAATTGCTGCGCTATTCCAACCTGTTCGGCATCAACATACGCAACCCGACCGACCGCGAGATCGACCGCTACAACGCCGAATACGACTACGTCTTCCTGCGCGGCTCCAACTACCTGCACCCGGCCATGGATTGGGAGAACGCGCCGGCGATCCTGGAAAAGCTGCGCCTGCCGATCATCGCCTTCGGCATCGGCGCGCAGGCGCCGTCGAAGGGCACCCTGGTGTTGAACGAGGCGACGCGCCGGGTGCTGGCCATCATCGCCGAACGCTCGGTGTCGCTGGGCGTGCGCGGGGCCTACACCGCGGACGTGCTGTGGTCCCTGGGCATACGCAACGCCCGCATCATCGGCTGCCCCACGGTGTTCCGCAACAACGACCCCAACCTGCGCATCGAGCTGCCGCAGCTCGAGAGCGTGCGCGACGTCGCCTACACGCTGCGGCGCGAGGTGGACGTCACCTACGCCAAGAACCTCGCACGTTACTTGGATTTGCAGCGGGACAGCATCCTGGACCTGGCGGGCCGGTTCAACCTGGACATCCTGGCGCAGGGCGAGGTCGAGGAGAAGAACATCCTTTGGGGCGACCCGGAGCAGCGCGCGCGCGCCATCGCCAAGCTGCGCGCGGAGAACTGGCTGCGCGGCGAGGACGACCCGCTGGAAAAACTTTACAACACCAACCTGTTCTATGCGGACAGCGTGGCCGAATTCGAGCAGAAGCTGCGCTCCAAGCAGCTCGTGCTGGGCTACCGGCTGCACGGCAACCTGTTGGGCCTCGCGAACGGCGTGCCGTCGGTGTATTTCACCTATGATAGCCGCACGGCGGAGTTCGCCGAGACGCTGCAGATCCCGAGCTTCGACGTGTTCTCCGGGAAGGCTTTCCGGCTCGAGGACTTCTGGGACCAGGGGCTGTTCGAGAAGTTCAACCGCGCATACTACCAGCACTACCGCGAGATGCGGCTGTTCCTCGACGAGAACGGCGTGGCGCATAAGATGGTGAATGAGACCGCCATCGGGGGCGCGCCGAACCAGGCAGCCCTGCGGGACCGCGCCGCATGACGGCGGCGCTCGCAGCGGCCCCGCGCGCGGCCGTCGCCGGCTATGTCGAGGCGGTCACCGCGACGTCGGCCATGGGCTGGGCCTGGGTCCCCGGGCAGGCCGAACCGCTGCCGGTCGAGCTGCGCCTGGGCGCGCAGGTGGTGGCCGAGGCGCTGGCGGATGGGCTGCGCCCAGATCTCGCCCGCAGCGGCATCGGCGACGGCAAGCACGCCTTTACGCTGCCTGTGCCGGAGGCGCTGCGGCCCCGCCTGACGGAACTGCGGGTATTCGCGCGCACGGCGGACGGTGCGGCGGTGCCGCTCGGCAGCGTGCCGGCGGAAGACGGGGTGGCCGAGCGGCTGCTGCAACTGAGCCGCGGGATGGAAATGCTGATCGGCTCCCAGCGCGTGCTGCACCGCAACGTCCAGGCCGTGCTGCTGGCCGGGGGCCAAGCCGAAGCGCCGGCGGGAGCCATGCCGACCGCCGCGACGCAGGCGGCGCTGGCGGACGGGATCGCCACGCTGGAGCTGTTCGTGACCCGGCTGGAACAGGGCATGGCCGGCCTGGCGGCGCAGCAGAAGCCGGCAACGCAGCCACGCTGGGCGCTGGCGGGCGTCGCCGGGGTCGCAGGAACTGCGCTTATTCTGTCGTTATGGGCGCTGATCCACGTCATGCCGGCCTGATCCGGTGGCCAGCCGCCAAGCCGAGCCGGACGGGCAGGTCGCCACCGCGCTGACCCGGCGCATCGCCATACGCGGAGTGCTGGGCATCGCGGCGCTCAGCCTGGTGTGCAATATCGGCGCGCTGGCGGTGCCGCTGTTCAACATGCAGGTGTTCAACCGCGTGCTCGCCACCCGCGACGTCGACACGCTGGGCGTGCTGGTGGTGGGCCTGGTCCTGTGCCTGCTGGTGTTCACGCTGCTCGACGCCCTGCGCGCCGTGGCGCTGGAGGCGCTGGCGGGAAAGGTGACGCGCCGCCTCGCCTTGCCGCTGGTGCGCGCCGTCGCTGCGGGCGGGCGCGGCGCGGGTGCGGCGTCCGAGGCGCTGAACGACCTCGAAACCCTGCGCAGCTTCGTCGCCAGCCCGGCCTGCACCGCGCCGTTCGACGCCATGTGGACGCCCGTCATGCTGCTGGCGCTGATCGGGCTGCAATGGGGGTTCGCGGTGCTGGGAGCGTTGTCCTGCATCGTGCTCCTGGTGATGAACCTGCTGGGCGACAGCGTGTCGCGCCGGCAGATGCTGGCGGCGAACGAGGCTTCGGCCACGGCGTTGCGCCGCGCGGTCGATGCGGTGGGCGCGGCGGAGGTGGTGCTGGCGCTCGGCATGTTGCCGACCCTGACCCGGCGCTGGGAGGCCGGACAGCGGCGCGCCGCCGGGCTGGTGCACCGCGCCATGCTGCGGGCGCGCGCCGTGTCGGCGGTGACGAACGCGCTGCGCATGGGCATGACGGCCGCGATGGTCGGGCTTGGCCTGGTGCTGGCGCTGTCCGGGTTGGCGAGCGGCGGCAGCATGGTCGCTTCCAACATGATCTTGGCCCGCTTGCTGCTGCCGTTCCAGCAGGTGGCGGCGACGCGGCGGCGCTGGATCGACGCGCTGGCCGCCTGGCGCCGGGTCCGCACGGCGCTCGATTGCCCGGCGCCGTCGCGCTATGCCTACCCGATGCCGGCGCCCGCGCCACGGCTTGTGGTCGAGCAGATGGTCTACCTGCCGCAGGGCGGCGGGCGGGCGCTGCTGCGCGGCGTGTCGTTCACGGCGGAGCCTGGCGAGAGCGTCGGCATCATCGGCCCGTCCTCCGCCGGCAAGTCGACGCTGATCCGGCTGATCATGGGGATGCTGCCGCCGACATCCGGGGGCGCTTACCTGGACGGCACCAGCACCTTCCTTTGGGAACGCGAGGATTTTGCCCGCCATGTCGGCTACGTGCCGCAGGGGGTGACGCTGCTGGATGAAACGGTGGCCGCCAACATCGCCCGGATGGGCGCGCCCGACATGGCGGCGGTGCTGGACGCTGCCAAGCGGGCCGGCGCGCACCGCGTCATCGCCGCTTTGCCGCAGGGCTATGCCACGCGGATCGCCGGCGGACGGCTGTCGACCGGGCAGCGGCAGCGGGTGGCGTTGGCCCGCGCGTTATACAGCCGTCCGGGCCTGCTGGTGCTGGACGAACCCAGCGCGTTCCTCGATGGCGCCGGCGAGGCGGACGTGCTGGCGTTGCTCGCCTCGCTGCGGGCCGCGGGCACCACGGTGCTGCTGGTCACGCACCGCCCGGCGCTGCTGGCGACGATGGACAAGTTGCTGGTGCTAACGGACGGCACCGTGTCGCATTTCGGTCCGCGCGTGGCCGTGCTGCGCGACATGGCGGCACCCCGGGTCCGCCTGGTGTCGGCCGCAACACTTGGCGCGGCCCCGGCCGCAACACTTGGCGCGGCTCGCGCGACGCCCGAGCGGACGCCGGCCTTGGAGGCGGCGTCATGACGCCCCGGCGCCACGTGCGGCGCATCCTGGGGTTCGGCTTGGGCCTCGGCCTGCTGCTCACGGCATTCCTGAACATCGCCGTGCTCGTGGTGCCGATCTACGACATGCAGCTCTATGACCGGGTGCTGCAAAGCCGCAACATGGACACCCTGGCGGTGCTCTCCGTCGCCTGCGTGGCTGGGCTGGCGCTATACGCGGTGCTCGAATACCTCCGCAGCGCCTGCCTCGTCGCCATCGGCGAGGCGATGGGCCGCCACCTGAACGGCGCAGTGCTGCACGAGGGCGTGCGCCGTGCCGCGTCCGGGGACAGTCGGGCCGGGCCGGAGCTGGTGCGGGACCTGAACGAGCTGCAGGGCTTCCTTGCATCCGGCGCCGTTGCGGTTCCGCTCGACGCGCTGTGCACCCCGTTGCTGCTGGGGGTGCTATTCATGCTGCATCCGGCCTTTGGCTTCTTGGGCATCGTCGGCGTTTCGACCCTGGTGCTGACCGGCCTGCTGGCGGAGTGGCGGGTTCGCCCGGCGCTGCTGGCGGCGCAGGCGCGGCGGAGTGCGGCCGGCCAAACCCTGGCGCGCAGCCTATCCGACTCCGACCTCGCCGACGGGCTCGGCATGCTGCCCGCCATCGGACGCCACTGGGCCGCCCGGCATGGCCGCGCGCTGGCCGGGTTGAACCGGGCGAGCGGCCAGGCGCAGGCGGTGGCCGGGCTGGCGCGCCTGCTGCGGCTGCTGCTGCAGGCGTCCGTGATGGTGTTGGGCGCGCTGCTGGTGCTGGCGGGTGCGACGACGCCGGGCAGCCTGATGGGGGCGAACCTGCTGATGGGCCGGCTGCTGTCGCCATTCGACCAGCTCGTCGGCAGTTGGCGGCATTGGGTGCTGGCCTTCGCCGCCTGGGGCCGCATCGACCGCCTGCTGGCGACCGAGGCCGTGGCGCTTCCCTCCGCGCCGGCATCGACGGCATGGGCCGGGTTGCTGGTCGAGGACGCGTCGCTGTGCGCGGCGGACGGGCAGGTCCTGCTGCATGGCATCGACCTCCGCGTCCCGCCCGGCACGCTGCTGGCCGTCACCGGCCCGAACGGCGCCGGCAAGACCAGCCTGCTGCGGCTGCTGGCCGGACTGGCCCCGCCGGCGTCGGGCGCGGTGCTGCTGGACGGCGTGCCGGTGCATGGCGGGGCGGGCGTCGGCTTCCTGCCGCAATCGGTTTCCTTGCTGGACGGCAGCGTGGCCGAAAACATCGGACGCTTCCAGGACGACGGCCTGCATGCGGCGGTCGTGGCGGCGCGCAGCGCGGAGGTGCATGACCTGATTGGCCGCATGGCCCGGGGATATGACACCGCGCTGGTGCGGAACGGCGCGGCGCTGTCGGGCGGCATGCGCCAACGCGTCGGCCTGGCCCGCGCGCTGTGCGGCTCGCCCCGGCTGCTGGTGCTGGACGAGCCGGACGCCAGCCTGGACGCCGAGGGCGGCGGCGCCCTGCTGCGTGCGTTGCGGGCGTGCTGCGACGACGGCGCGATCGCGGTCGTCACCAGCCACCGGCCGGCCTTGCGTGACGCGGCCGACCTGGTGGTGACGATCCGGGACGGCACGATCACCGCTGCCCCGGCCACCGCTGCCCCGGCGCTCCGCGCTGCGCCGCCGGAACGCATCCACCTCGCCACTGCCTGACCGGAGAGCGCCCATGGCCCAACCTCCCGCAATTGTCGCCGACGCCCCCTGGCTTACCGAGGCGGAGGCGTCGCTGCCGCAGGGCTCGCTCCGACGCATCGCGGCCATGAGCCTGGTCACCATCCTGGTCGGCTTCGGCGGCCTGACGGCTTGGGCCAGTTTCGCGCGGGTCGAGAGCGCGGTGCCGGCCGCGGGCATGATCGTCGCGAGCGGCAAGCGCAAGACCGTGTCGCTGGCGGACGGCGGCATCCTGAAGGAGCTGCTGGTGCAGGAGGGCGACAAGGTGGCCGCCGGCCAGGTGCTGCTGCGCCTCGATGATGCGCAGCCCCGCGCGGCGCGGTTCCAGGCCAGCGTGCTGTATTGGTCCGCCGTGGCCCGCGCCGCGCGCCTCGCCGCCGAGGCGGCGGACCGGCGCGAGCTGCCGGTTTCCGCCTCGCTGCAGGAAGCCGCCGCCGCCGACCCGGCCGTTGCCGCGGCGGTGAGCGCAGAGGCGTACCAGTTCCAGAGCCGCTGGGGCGCGCTCGACGCCAACACACGGGTGGAAGAACGCAAGGTCGCCCAGCAAGAGGCGCAGCTTACCGCGTTGCGGGCGCAGATCGCCTCGGCCGCCGTACGCATGGGGCTGATGCAGGAGGAACTGCGCGGCGTCGACTTCCTGCTGGCGAAGGGCCTGTCGACCAAGCCGCGCCAGCTCGAGCTGCGCCGCAACGAGGCGGAGATGCGCGGCGCGATCGGGCAGTTCGGCGGCCAGTACTCCGAGGCCTTGCAGGTCATCGCGCAGGTCGAGTCGGGGATCGTCAACACCGCCGAGGCCCGCAGGTCCGACATCGCGCGTGAACGGGCGGAGACGCAGGCCGCCCAGGCCGACGCTGAGCAACGGCTGAGCGCCGCCAATGACCTGTTGCAGAAGCGCGAGATCACTGCGCCGGAGGCCGGCACCGTCACAGATTTCAAGTATTTCACGCCGGGCAGCAGCATCGTGGCGGGACAGCCGGTGATGGACCTGGTGCCGGACAGCCAGCGCCTGCTGGTCGAGGGCACCGTCGCGCCGTTCGAGGTGGAGCATCTCGCCATCGGCCAGCGCGTCAACGTGCGGCTGACGGCCTACAAGGCGCACCGGGTGCCGGTCGTCTCCGGCCGCCTGACCTATGTCGGCGCGGACCGGCAGATGGACCCGAGCAACCTGCCGGTGTTCCTGGTGCGCGCCGAGCTCGACCCCGGCGCGCTGCTGAACAAGCCCGGCGTCGTGCTGATGCCCGGGATGCCGGCCGACATCCTGATCATCAACGGCGCGCGGTCCGTGCTCGACTTCCTCATCAGCCCGATCACCGACAGCATCGGGCGCGCGATGAAGGAGGAGTAGCCGCGCCGCATCGCCGTCATTTCCGGGCCGCGGTTCCCAAGGGTTCCATGCCGCTCTCGGCAATGGCGCTGGCGGCGGCGGGCGAGGCGAGGAACTGGATCAGCGCCCCGGCCGCCTCCGGCTCACGGCTGGTGGACAGCACGCCGGCGGCGAACACCGTGATCTGCTGCACTTCGGGCGGCAGCGGGCCGACCAGGTCGATGCCCTTGATGGGCCGCAACTCGCTGATCTGCTGGAAGCCGATCTCGGCGTCGCCGCGCGCCACCACGGCGCCGACCGGCTCGGCGGGGA
This sequence comes from Acetobacteraceae bacterium, assembly GCA_965277495.1. GTDB lineage: Bacteria > Pseudomonadota > Alphaproteobacteria > Acetobacterales > Acetobacteraceae > CAHJXG01. The sequence continues at coordinate 2,100,623 of OZ255824.1, forward strand.
TCATGCGCGCCTTGCCGGCCATTTCGCCGGCGATGCCCAGGCGCTTGAACATCTCGTTCTGGATATAGACACCGCTGGCGCTGTCCGAGTAGGCGATCGACTTGGCCGCGAGCAGGGTGCGGCGCAATGCGTCGACGGTGCCGATGTCGGGCCGCGGCGCGCCGGCCTTTACCACGACGCCGATGCCCGACTGCGCCAGGTCGACCCGGCTGGCCGCCACGACTTTGCCCTGGTCGACCAACCGGCCGAGCGCGTAACCGACCATGATGAGGACATCGACGGGCTCGTTGCGTGCGAGCCGGGCGGGCACGGCGTCGATGGTCTGGCCCATCGAAGGCCCCCAGCCGACGATGAGGGTGTTGCCGGTTTCCCGCTCGAACTCGGGGGCGAGCGCGCGGTAGGCGGCGGCGAACCCGCCGGAGCTGACGACATGGACCTCGGCCGCCTGGACCGCGCCGGCCAGGAAGGCGAAGGCCGTGAACCCGAGCGCGACGGCCCGCACCACGAATGACCGCCGTTGCATCGCCACCCTCCTTGGACCGGACGTCAAGGCTACGCCGACACGCCCTCGGCCACGGCGACCCGGGTGCTGCCCTCGCGATAGATCAGCAAGGTCGCCACCAACCCGCACGCACCGCCGAACGCCATCCAGAACGCCGGGGCGGCTCCGTTGTCAGTGACCTTGATAAGCCAGGTGGAGACCAACGGCGTGAAGCCCCCGAACAGCGCGGTCGCCAGCGAATAGGCCAGCGAGAATCCGGCGGTGCGCACGCTGGCTGGCACGATCTCGGTCAGCGCCACCACCATGGCGCCGTTATAGGCGCCATAGAGGAACGACAGCCACAGCAGCGTGATCAGCATGTTGACGAACGAGGGATTGCCGACCAACCAAGCGAGCGCCGGGTAGGCGGTGAGCAGGGTGAGCGCGGAGAACAGCAGCAGCAGGGGCCGGCGCCCGACCCGGTCCGACAATGCGCCCATCACCGGCAGCCAGATAAAGTTGGACAGGCCGACGCAGAAGGTGACGACGAGGCTGTCGGTGTCCGAAAGCTTCAGCACGTTCTTGCCAAAGGTCGGGGTGTAAACCGTGATGGTATAGAACGAAATCGTGGTCATCGCCACCAGCAGCATCCCAAGGCCGACAATCCGCCAGTTGCGCCCGAGCGAGGCGAAGGTCTCGCCGAGGCTGGGCCGGTGCTTGCGGGCGAGGAACTCCGGCGTTTCTTCGAGCGAGCGGCGGATGTAGAACAGGAACGGGATGATCATGCAGCCGATGAAGAACGGGATGCGCCATCCCCAGGCCGACACCTCGGCAGGCATCAGGGAGCGGTTGACGAAGAAGCCGATGATCGCCGCGAACATGATGGCGACCTGCTGGCTCGCGGACTGCCAGGACACCCAGAAGCCCTTGTTGCCCGGCGTCGCCATTTCGGACAAATAGACCGAGACGCCGCCCAACTCGACGCCGGCGGAGAAGCCCTGCAGCAGCCGTCCGATCAGCACGAGGATCGGCGCCAGCAGGCCGATGGTCTCGTAGCCCGGCACGAAGGCGATCAGGATGGTGCCGCAGGCCATGATCAAGAGGGTGGTGATCAGCCCCTTGCGGCGTCCGATACGGTCGACATAGGCGCCGAGGAACACCGCGCCCAACGGACGCATCAGGAACCCGGCGCCGAAGGTCATGAAGGTGAACATGAGCGAGGCGAAGTCGCTGCCGGCCGGGAAGAACGCCTTGGCAATGTAGGTGGCGTAGAACCCGAACAGGAAGAAGTCGAACATTTCGAGGAAATTGCCGCTCGTCACCCGGAGCACCGTGGCGACCTTGGAACGCGGGGCTGCGCTTGGCATGGCGTCGGGCACGTTTCCCTCCTGCGTGGGATTTTTTCTTAATGGTTCCGGCAGCTTGCACCGAAACGGGTGGACAGGGGAAGATGGTTTGGTGTCCGCGGCGGGATTCGAACCCACGGCCCCAGGATTCATCCCACTTCGGCTTTCGCCGCCGCCCCACCGCGTCGGGGCGTTCGTGGTCTGGACTGTCCCTTCGCCATAGGACCCGCCCGGTAAGCCGAGGTCCCTTAGGCGCCGCCCATCCAGTCTCTACACCGTCCGTGGCTTTCGCCGCGGCTTGGCTCGGGATCGGCATGGCGCAAGTGGCCGAAGCGTTCCCCGACTTTGAGCGGATCCACGGCGCCGTTTCCAAGCGCCGCGCCCAATTTCGCAACTAGGAATCCTGTGCTCTATCCTGCTGAGCTACGCGGACACACCAAACACGGCATACACCGTCCGGGCCGCGTCCGACAAGGGTGGCGAAGCCGCGGCGGGCGGTGCAACATCACCGCAACACCACCAAGGGGAGAACAACCATGCCAGGCAAGGTCATCATAAGCTGCGCCATCACCGGGGCCATCCATACCCCGAGCATGTCGGATGCGCTGCCGATCACGCCGGAACAGATCGCCCAAAGCTCCATCGAGGCCGCCGAGGCCGGGGCCGCCATCATTCACCTGCACGCCCGCAACCCGGAAACCGGCGAGCCGACGCCCGACCCGGCCACCTTCATGCGCTTCCTGCCCATCATCAAGCAGTCGACCGATGCCGTGCTGAACATCACCACGGGCGGCGGATTGCAGATGTCGCTGGAGGAGCGGCTGGCGGCGCCGATGCAGGCGAAGCCCGAGATGTGCAGCTTGAACATGGGCTCGATGAACTTCAACATCTCGCGCGCCGCGGACAAGATCACGGAGTGGAAGCATCCGTGGGAGAAGCCCTATCTTGCCGGCACCGACAACCACATCTTCCGCAACACATTTCGGGATATCGAGGGCATCGTCGGCACGCTCGGCAAGGGGCACGGCACGCGGTTCGAGTTCGAGTGCTACGACATCGGGCACCTGTACAACCTGGCCTATATGCTGGAGCGCAAGGTCGTCGAGCCGCCGCTGTTCGTGCAGACCATCTTCGGCATCCTGGGCGGCATCGGCGCGGACCACCGCAACCTCGTGTTCATGAAGGACACGGCTGACCGGCTGTTTGGCAAGGATTACGTGTGGTCGGTGCTGGCGGCCGGGCGGCACCAGATGGCGTTCACCACCATGGCCGGCATCCTGGGCGGCAACGTCCGCGTCGGCCTGGAGGACAGCCTGTATATCGGACGCGGCAAGATGGCAGCGTCCAACGCGCAGCAGGTGGCGAAGATCAAGCATATCCTGGAGGAACTGAGCCTGGAGATCGCAACGCCGTCGGAAGCGCGGGAGATCCTGCATCTGAAGGGCGGGGACCGCGTGGGATTTTGAGCATGATGGACCCGGCTGCCTTGCACGCGACGCTGCTGGCGATCGACACGCATATCGACATCCCCTGGCCGGCCGGCCCGGACTTTTTCGAAGACAGCCCGCGCGACCAGGCCGGACGCCGGGTGGATGCGCCGAAGATGCGGGCGGGCGGGCTGAAGGCCGGGTGCTTCGCCGCCTATGTGCCGCAGGGGCCGCGCACGCCGGAGGGATGGCAGGCCGCCAGCAGCCGGGCGCTGGATATGCTGGACGCGATCAACGGCCTGGCGCGCGAGGACGGCGGCATTCGCGTCCGCATCGCCACCACCGCCGACGCGGTCGAGGCGGCGCAGCGGGACGGGGCCATCGCCATCATCCCCGCGGTCGAGAACGGCCATGCCATCGGCGAGGACCTCGGCATGCTGGCCGCGTTCCGGGCCAAGGGGGCGCGTTATCTGACGCTGACGCATAACGGGCACAACGCGCTGGCCGACAGCAGCAATCCGCGCAAGGACCTGGGCGACGGCGAGACCCTGCATGGCGGCCTGAGCGAGCTGGGCCGTGCGGCGGTGCTGGAGCTGAACCGGCTGGGGATGCTGGTCGACATCTCGCACGTGTCGGCGCAGGGAGCGATGCAGGCGGCGATGCTGTCGCGCACGCCGGTGCTGGCGACGCACTCCTGCGTGCGGGCGCTGTGCGACGTGCCGCGCAACGTCGACGACCTGATGCTGGACGCGCTGCGGGACTGCGGGGGGATGGTGAACATCACCGCCATGCCTAGTTTCCTGCGGCCCGGCGGGCGCGTGGACGGGGTGACGGTGTCCGATTTCGTCGACCATATCGACTACGTCGTGAAGCGGTGCGGCCTGGCGCATGTCGGCATCAGCTCGGACTTCGACGGCGGTGGCGCGTTCTCCGGCTGGCGCGACGCATCGGAGAGCGGGAACTTGACGGCGGAGTTGGTGCGCCGCGGCTATGACGCGGCCGAGATCGGGGCGCTGTGGGGCGGCAACTTCCTGCGCCTGCTGCGCCGCGCGGAGGAGGTTGCCGATGCCTGATGTCGCGATGCCGCGGTTGGGCCAGGGCACCTGGCACATGGGCGAAGGGCAGCGTCCGCGCGCGCAGGAAGCGGCGGCGCTGCGGTTGGGCATCGATCTCGGCATGACCTTGGTCGACACCGCGGAGATGTACGGCGAGGGCGCGGCGGAGGAGGTGGTGGCCGAGGCCATCGCCGGCCAGCGCGACCGGGTCTTCCTGGTGTCGAAGGTGTATCCGCACAATGCGTCACGCGCCGGTGTGGCGGCCGCCTGCGCCCGCAGCTTGCGGCGGCTGCGCACCGATTGCCTGGACCTGTACTTGCTGCATTGGCGCGGGGGCACGCCGCTGGCCGAGAGCGTGGCCGGGTTCGAGGCGCTGCGCGAGGCCGGGCATATCCGGGCCTGGGGCGTTTCCAACTTCGACGTGGACGACATGGCGGAGCTGCCGCCGGGCTGCAGCGCGAACCAGGTGCTGTATAATGTCGGCGCGCGCGGCATCGAGTTCGACCTGCTGCCGTGGTCGCGCGCGCAAGGCATGACGGTGATGGCGTATTCGCCGGTGGGCCAGGGCGGGGCGTTGTTGCGGTCGAAGGCGATGGTGGGCATCGCCCGGCGGCACGAGGCGACCCCGGCGCAGGTGGCGATCGCCTGGACGTTGGCGCAACCCGGCGTGGCCGCAATCCCGAAAGCCTCCGACCCCGCCCATGTCGGGCAGAACGCGGCGGCCGCGACGCTGCGTCTGACGGCGCAGGACATGGCGGAGATCGACGCTGCCTTCCCGCCGCCCCGGCGCAAGAAGGCGCTCGAAATGCTTTAGCTCGCTGTCCGGGTGTGGCCGTCGATACTATTGCTGGTTGCCCGGCGATTGTATACGGCCCCATCCAAGGTGGTTCGGCAGTTTAATCAGGGAGGAAAGAACAATGGACAACGGCAGGAGGGGTTTTCTGGGCACCGCGGCGCTCGGCGCTGGCGGCTTGTTGGCGCTGACCAACGCGGCGTCCGCGGAGGGCGCGACGGATCACGGCAAGCCCGGCGAGGGCGGTTTCGGGCGGCAGTCCATGCAACTGCCGACGGGCGCCACCGTCGCCTATCACGACCCCAAGGACGTGGGCGAGATGCCCGAGTTCACCCGTTCGCTCGATGGGTCGCAGCCGAAGATCACGTCCGGCGGATGGGCCAAGGAGTCGACCGAGCACCAGTTGCCGATCATGAAGGGCCTCGCCGGGGTCCACATGTTCCTCAATCCCGGCGCGTCCCGTGAACTGCACTGGCACGCGATTGCGGCCGAATGGGCCTACGTCATCGCCGGGCGCTGCCAGACGGTGGTGCTCGACCCATCGGGGCAGACCGAGGTCAACAACTACGTTCCCGGCGATCTGTGGTTTTTCCCCAAAGGTCACGGCCACTCGATCCAGACGGTCGGCAACGAGCCCTGCCACTTCATTCTGTCGTTCAACAACGGCGCGTTCTCGGAGCACGGCACCTTTTCCATTACCGACTGGATCGACCTGACGCCGAAGGGGATGCTGGCGGAGAACTTTGGCCTGACCAAGGACCTTTTCGACGCTTTCCCCAAGGGCGAGACCTATATCCAGGCCGGTCCAGTGCTGCCGGTGGCGCAGGCCATCGACGCCCCGTGGCCGAAGGAGTCGACCCATAAGTTCAGCCTGCTGAAGGATGTGCGCGCCCGCCGCGATTTTGATGGCGGCAGCCTCAATCTTGCGACCGTCGACGAGTGGCCGATCTCGACGACGATGTCGGGCGGCCTGATGGTCATCAAGCCGGGCCAGATGAAGGAGCTGCATTGGAACCCGAACGCCAACGAGTTCCACTACTACCTCAGCGGCAAGGGACAGGTGGCGATCTTCGGCTCGGGCGGGCGCGGCAAGGTGGCCGAGGTCAAATCCGGCGACTCCGCCTACATCCCGGCTGGTTACGGGCACGGCATTCTCAACACCGGCACCGAGAACCTGGAGATCGTCCAGACCTGGGACGCCGGCAAGTTCGAGGAGATCACTTTGAAGCACTGGGTGGAAACCGCGCCGAAATACCTGCTGTCGAACAACATGGCCGGCGTGCCCGCCAGCACGCTGGACAAGATGCAGCAGGCCTGATGGCTTTGCCCCTAGCCCCGCGGCAAGCCGGCGGCCCTGGAATCCGGTGAAAGCCCTTCCTATACAGGCCGGTGAACCGCGAACCGCCCAGGCTTCTTGCAACAACGCGGTTCCTTAGGGGAACCCAATGCGTCTCGACCGCCTCATGATCTCCGCCCTCGTGCTGGCGGCGCTGCCCGCTCTGGCAGCGCCGCAGGCGACGCCGGTCGGCCGCTGGCTGACGCAGGACAAGGGGGCGGTGATCGCCATCGAGTCCTGTGGCGCCGGGCTATGCGGCCGCATCGTCGGCATCACGCTCGACCATCCCGACGACGCGTTGCCAACCGACAACCAAGGCCACAGCGAATGCGGCCTCACGATCATCCGCAACGTTGCCCCGGATGGAGACAAGAGCTGGAGCGCCCGGATCACCGATCCCCGCGATGGCAAGATCTACCAGGCGCACCTGCGGCTTGACAACCAACACCACCTGCGCGTGCGCGGCTTCATCGGCATTCCCCTGCTCGGGCGCACTGAGGTCTGGACGCCGTTCCGCGCCGAAATCGGGGAAAACTGCCAGATGCCCGCCTCGTGACGCCGGGCGCTTCGGCCGACCCGGACGGCAGCGCCACCCGCCGCCATCACGGGCCGGCTTCGGCGCGCATCCAAACCGCGGTGTCGTGGAACACCGCGCCGCCGTTGGGCGCCGCCGGCGCGTCGCTGGTCAACGCATTGATCCCGACGCCGCCGCCGAAATCGGCGTTGGGCCATACGCTCTCGACCACCACGACGCCGGGCTGCATGCCGTCCGCCACGCGCGCATGCACCATGACGACGCCGCGTCCGTTGCCGAGCGTGACTCGGCTGCCTTCGCCGATGCCCAGCCGCGCCGCGTCGTCCGGATGCACCAGGGCGGTCGGACGGCCCTCGCGCTTTCGGCTGCCCGGGGTTTCGGTGAAGCTCGTGTTGAGGAAGTTGCGGGCCGGGGCGGCGACCAGGCGGAACGGATGCTGCGGCGTGGCCTCGTCGGTGGCGGCCCAATGGTCCGGCAATGCGGGCATGCCGGCGTGGTTCGGGCCGACGGAGGCCCAATCGGGCGCAAAGCGGAACCGTCCGTCCGGAAAGCCGAACCCGGTCAGGAAATGGCTGCGCTCGAACCCCTGGTCGGCGTCGATCCAGCGGCGGGCGATCACCTCGTCGGCGCCGGGCCAGCCGGAGGCGCGCAAGGTCGCGTCCACGATCTGCATCGCCGACATCGCGAACCCCGGATGCTGCGCGCCCAGGCGCTGGGCCAAGCCCTGCAGCACCTCATGGTTCGACCGGCATTCGCCCGGCGGGTCGATCAGCTTCGGCCCTACCTGCAGATGCGTATGGCCGCCGGCGCCATACAGGTCGTCGTGCTCCAGGAACATCGTCGCCGGCAGCACCACGTCGGCCAGCGCCGCGGTCTCGGTCATGAACTGCTCGTGCACGCAGACAAACAGGTCGTCGCGCAGGAAGCCCTGGCGGACGCGGTTGCTGTCGGGCGCGACGACGACGGGGTTGGTGTTTTGGATGAACAGGGCATGCACCGGGGGGCCGTCGCCGAGTTCGGTGCGGTCGCCGGTCAGCACCGCGCCGATCCGGCTCATGTCCATTTGGCGGACGCTGGCATCGCGCGCATCCAGGCCCTCGATCAGGGTCTTGTCCCAATGATAGATGCCGCTGCCGCGGTTGTTCCAGAACGCGCCGCCGCCGGGGTGCCGCCACTTGCCGGTGACGGCCGGCAGGCAGGTGACGGCGTGCAAGCTGGCGGCGCCGTTGCGGCTGCGGGCAAAGCCGTAGCCGATGCGCAGGAACGCCCGCTCGGTGCGGCCATAGAGCGCTGCGAAATCTTCGATCTCGGCGACCTTCAGCCCGGTGATGGCAGCCGCCCAGGCCGGGCCGCGTCCGCGCAGATGCGCCTCCAGCCGGTCCGGGCAGTCGGCATACTGCGCCATGTAGGGCCGGTCCGCGTAGCCGTCGCGGAACATGACGTGCATCACTGCGCAGGCCAGCGCGCCGTCGGTGCCGGGGCGCGGCGCCAAATGGAGGTCGGCGCTGGCGGCGCTCGGGGTGCGATACGGGTCGACCACCACGAACCTCGCGCCGCGCTGCTTTCGCGCGCGGGTCACGTGGGTCATGACGTTGACCTGGGTGGACACCGGGTTGCCGCCCCACATGACGATCAGGTCGGACTGGGCCATCTCCCGCGGGTCCGGCCCGCCATAGCGGCCGACGCCGGCGATCCAGCCGCTCTCGCACACGGTCGAGCAAATGGTGTTGTGCTGCCGGGAATAGCGCATGACGTGGCGCAGCCGGTTGATGCCGTCCCGCTGCACGAGGCCCATGGTGCCGGCGAAGTAGTACGGCCACACCGCCTCCGGCCCATGCTTCGCCGCGACGGCGGTCAGGGCTGCGGCCACGCGGTCCAGCGCCTCGTCCCAGCTCGCCTCGCGGAAGGTGCCGCTTCCCTTGGCGCCCCCTCCTTTCGCGCCGACGCGGATCAACGGGCGGGTCAGGCGGCCCGGGTGATGCACCCGCTCGGCGTAGCGCGCCACCTTCGCGCAGATCACCCCGGCGGTGTAGCTGTTGTCGGCGGCGCCACGCACCGCGCCGATGCGGCTGCGGTCCAGCACCTCGACCTCGAGCGCGCAGGTGCTGGGGCAGTCATGCGGGCAGACGGTGCTGCGGAACGGGCCGGCCATCTTCCGTCAGTCCCGGAACATCAGCGTCACACCACAGGCCTCGCTCGCGGCAACGGTGATGCCCTCGCTGTCCTGCGCCGCCGCGATGCCGCCCTCGTGCAACGCGCCCGCCGCCCGATCCAGCGACAGCGTGCGCAAGGTCAGCGCGGCCATGAACTGGCCGCGGCCTTCTGCCTTTGGGGCGGCAGCACCGAACTCGGCCTCGAGCGCGGCCGGGGTGACGACATCGATGCGGGCCAGCGCGGCGGCCAGGGTGCAGCCATCCGCCGTCTGCCGCACGCTGTCGGCGCCGAACATGCGGGCGAACAGGCCGCCGAGCGCGTCCGGGTCGGTGGCGCAGATGACGGCGCGCCCGATGCCGAGCGCCCCGTTCGGATGCCGGCGCCAAACGTCGTGCCACACGAGTTCGGGCGTCAGGTGATGGCAGAAGAAGACGCGGCCGGCCGGGACCGCATCGCGTTCCAGCCGCACGGTGCGGAAGGCGGCATCGCGTGCGCCGCCGGGCATCTCGACGGGGCGGGAGAATTCCTGTGGGGGCAGCACGGGCAGGCCGGCGCCCTGCAGGGCGGCATACGTCGCGTCGCTGTCGAACGTCTTGAACACCAGGCCATTCAGGCCCGCCGGCCAGTCCAGCACGTCGGTGCGGTTGCCGACACCGGGGACGACGCCCAGCAGCTCGATGTAGTCGGTGCCGAGGACCGCCAGGTTGTTGCTCGATCCCAGCGTATGGTGCCCGCGCGACGTCAAGGCGAATCCCAGGCGCCCGTAGATCGCGGCGGCTTCGTCCAGCCGGCCGCGGGCGTTGATCACGACGTGGTCGATGGCTGGCACTGGGAGAGGGCTCATGCGCTGGTACTCCCACAATACGGCGTCGCCAGCAATGTCCGGCGCCGTCGCGAACGGCGCTTGCGACGATGCCCCCATTTGCTTGCTTGTAAGTAGCCTTGGGCGGAGTTTTAGCTTTTGGGAGACAATCCATGGCCACGGCAACACCGGACAACATCGGCCAGGTCGAGTTCTGGAACGGCGATGTCGGGCGCAAATGGGTCGATAGCCAGGAGCGCCTGGACCGGGCATTCCGTCCGTTCACCGCGGCCCTGCTCGGGCGGGCGGCGGCGCAGCAGGGCGAGCAGGTGGCCGACATCGGCTGCGGCTGCGGCGAGTTGAGCCTAGCGTTGGCGCAGCCGCTCGGGGCCAAGGGGCGCATACTGGCAGTCGACGTGTCGCGGCCGATGCTCGACCACGCCCGGTCGCGTGCGGCGGCGGTGGGCGCCAAGCAGGCGGGCCAGGCGGCGCCAGCAGGGCAGGCGGCGCCAGCAGGGCCGGCGGCCATCGAGTGGCACGAGGCCGACGCGGCCGTGGCCCCCTTCGAGGCGGGCGGGTTCGATCTGCTCGTCTCCCGCTTCGGCGTCATGTTTTTCGGCGATCCCGTCAATGCGTTCCGCAATCTGCGCCGGGCGCTGCGTCCGGGCGGGCGGCTGGCAATGCTGTGCTGGCGTCCGATGCCGGACAATGCCTGGGTGGCGGTCCCGCGCGCCGCGATGCTTCGGTCGATGCCGGCCCCGGCCCCCATGCCGCCGGACGCGCCGGGGCCGTTCGCCTTCGCGGACGCGGCGCGGGTGGGCGCCATCCTCGCGCAGGCAGGTTTTGCCGAGATCGCCAGCGTGGCCGTCGACGCGCCCTTGGAGGTCGCCGGGGACAGCGAGCCGCTGGAGGCAGCGGTCCAGTTCGTCGTCCAGGTCGGTCCCGCCTCCGAGTTGTTGCGCACCGCCGACCCGGCGACGCGCGAGCACGCGGTGGATGCGGTGCGCGAGGCCCTGCGCGAACGGGCGGGCGGCGGGCGTCCGTCGCTTGATGCCGCCTGCTGGATTTATACTGCGACGAATCCGGCTGCATTGCCCGCTTCCACTTTTTGATCCTACGCTGTCCCCATAGCCGCAACGCCGGCCTGGGGAGACAGACCGAAATGAGCCAATCCATCGACCAAATCCTGGCCGCCGCCGTCGCCCGTGGCGACGTGCGCGGCGTCGCCGCCACCACCGGCACGGCGCAGGGCGTCACCTACGCAGGCGCTGCCGGCGTCCGCAACGCGGCCGGCGACGCGATGACGCCGGCCAGCGTGTTCTGGATCGCGTCCATGACCAAGGCCATCACCACCGCCTGCGCGCTGCAATTGGTCGACCAGGGCAGCCTCACGCTCGACGCGCCGATCGGCGGCGTGCTGCCGCAGCTCCGGGACCCGCAGGTGCTGACCGGCTTCGACGGCGAGGGCGTCCCGCAGCTCCGCCCGGCCGCGCGCGCCATCACTCTCCGGCACCTGCTGACCCACACCAGCGGCCACGCCTATGACATGTGGCGCGCCGACATACTGCGCTACATGGCGCATGAAGGGACGCCGGGCATCCTGACCTGCAAAAACGCCGCGCTGGAGACCCCGCTGGTCGCCGACCCCGGCGATACCTGGGAATACGGCACCGGCATCGACTGGGCGGGCAAGGCGGTCGAGGCGGCGAGCGGGCAGCGCCTGGCCGACTACATGCGCCGCCATATCCTGGCGCCGCTCGGCATGAACGACACCGCATTCCGGATCGGCGACGCGCAGCGCCAGCGCCTGGTGGAGATGGCGGTGCGGGACGCCGATGGCGGCCTGTCGCCGATCCCGATGGAGGTGGAGCAGGAGCCTGAGTTCCACATGGGCGGCGGCGGGCTTTATGGCACGGTGCCCGATTACCTGAGGTTCTGCCGCATGATCCTGAATGGCGGGACGCTTGACGGCGTCCGCGTGCTCAGCGAGGCGACGGTCGGACATATGTCCAAAGACGCGATCCACCCGGTCCGGGTGAAGCGCCTGCCCACGGCGGTGCCGTTCGCGACCAACGACGCCGAGTTCTTTCCGGGCCGCGACAAGGGCTGGTCGCTCGGCTTCATGATGAACACGCATGACGTCGCCGGCGGGCGGAGCGCGGACAGCCTGAACTGGGCGGGCCTGGCCAACACCTATTACTGGATCGACCCCAAGCGCGGCGTCGCCGGCGTGCTGATGACGCAGATCCTGCCGTTTGCGGATGCGCGCGTGCTGGCGCTGCTCGATCAATTCGAGCAGGCGGCATACGCCGACGCGCCGCGCGCCCGCGCCGCATAGGTGTTCGCCCCGGCGTGGCAGGAACAGCGAAGCGAGGCGGATACATCGCTCCGGCGGCATAACCGCGTCATCTCGACCAGAACAAGCTGCACCTCAGCCAGCAACTGGTTGACGAGAGGTTGGCGCATCCAACATCGTCGTATGGCGATGAAGCATCGAGCCGACCTCTAGAACGAAAGCGCAATGACGAACCTGTCGGTAGTGAAGCAATTCGACTGCATCACGTTTAGGTTGATTGCATCGCTCGCGCTTGTCGGCTTACTGGCTTAATTGTAGTAATGGATACGCCATCTTACCAAACGTTAATGCAACCGGGTCTCTGGCTCCGGCGTCTTTCTATCTCTTTCCGATACCGAATCACTCCCGGATCACACCCAAGTCACCCATTGTGCAGCGCCAATGCTCTCGCGACGCACGCTCGATAATTTAGCAGCGAGGACATAATGCGCCGAGATAGTGGCACTCCGCCCGGCCATGCAGCCGCTGTGCAACGAAGGTTCGGGCGCCTGCCCATCATGCTGGCGGCAGTCGTGGCAATGGGCGTTGCCGGCGCGAACGGCGCTCCGGCATTTGCCGGGGCGCGGCACCCGGCGCATCACGGGCATGGCCGCGTCATGCGGGCAGTGTTCAAACCCACGCGCAGCGCAGTGCGGGGGCAGCATCAGCGGATGCACGCGCGCAATCATTCAATGCACGGCGCGATTCGTCACGCTGCGGCCATGCACCGGGGCGTCGTGCCGCTTGCCAACACCACATGGGACAACCCGCAGGTTTCCCCGGCGGTCAAGGATGCCATACAGACGGCGGCGCGCGAGTCCGGGGTCGACCCCAACCTGCTCACGGCGATTGCTTGGCGCGAGAGCCGGTTCGATCCGGGTGCAGGCAACCGCCACTCCTCGGCGCAGGGGCTGCTGCAATTCACCACGGGAACATGGCTGCAGGCCGTGCGGAGCTACGGAGCGCAGCACGACCTCGGCGGTTATGCTTCGGCGATCAAAAGGGACAAGTCCGGGGCGCTCGTGGTCCCCGAGAAGGGCGTAATGGCAGCGATCCTGCGCCTGCGCAACGATCCCGTGCTGTCGGCCAAGCTGGCTGCCGACAGCATGACCCAGGGGCGCGCGACGATACAAGACCGGCTCGGGCGGAATGTTAAGCCCACGGACCTCTATTTGATGCACGTCCTTGGGCCAACCGGGGCGGAACGGTTCCTCACCGCCGTCGCCCGGCATCCGTCGGAGCCGAGCACCAAGGTCGTGAGCTACGACGTGATGCGCAACGCCGGCCTGCTGGCGCGCGATGGCCGGACGATGACCGTTGGCAACACCTACGCCGCTGCCAGCGCGATGCTGAATGCGCAGCGCGCCCGGTCCGAGCCGCCGGCGCCTGCAGTAATGCCCGCAAATGACGCAGCGCCGGCAGCGGCGATCCAAGTGAGCGCCGTGCCGTAGCGGCCCCTTTCACAGGTGCAACGGGGATGGCTCTTGCTGGCTTGCGGCTATAGGATGCGACGGCTTTCATTCGATCCATAGCCGCCCCAGCCTGTGCTGGGCATGGACGGACGTGCCCGGCACGGACGCCAGCAGGAAGGGACACCAGCTTGAGCTCGCTCTTTCGCCTTCTGCAAATGGTGCCAGCGGTCCAACGGCTCGAAGCGGAGCGCGACAGCCTCCGCTCGGAGCAGAATTCGATCAAGCTGAAGCTGCGGGCCGCTTCGGCGGAGATGGGGGTGATGGAAGAACAGCTCCGCGTGCTGAAGGCGGAGCGCGACCGGCTGACCCATGAGGTGTCCCGGCAAAAAGCCGAGCACGACAGCCAAGCGGCCCGGCTCAAGGCAGCGACGGCCGCCGCCGAGGCGCTGACGAAGGAACGCGACAGCCTGGTGCAGGAACGCCGGGCCGAGCGGGAGCGGGCGACGAAAGCGCCCGATATGCGGCGGCAGAAGTCTGCGCCGGGTTAGCCAGCCGCCGGGGCAAAGCCCTGACAGGGTTGCCAAAACGAACCAAGTTATCTAGGCCAATACGCCAACAAGGGGAATCCAATGCTTCGTACGGTTCTGATGCTCAGTGTCGCCTGCCTGTTCTGTGGGGCCGCCCAGGCCGAGACGGTGGCGTTCAACGCCACGATGAACGGCGCAAGCGAAGTTCCGCCAAAGACGACGGACGGCAAGGGCACCGCCTCGGCCTCGCTCGATACCACGACCAAGGTGCTGACCTATGGCGTGCAGTATACCGGGCTGTCCGGCCCGGCGACGGCGGCGCATTTCCACGGCCCGGCCGAACCCGGCGCGAACGCCCCCGTCGTGCTGCCGTTCCCAACGCCCACCAGCCCGATCCAGGGCACGGCCACGCTGACGGACGCGCAGATGGCCGACCTGATGGCGGGCAAATGGTATGCGAACGTGCACACCGCGGCGAACCCGGCGGGCGAAATCAGGGGCCAGTTGGTGCGCGCGAAATAACGCCATCCAGTACGCCGGATCATACGACGGCGCTGGTGATGTTCTGCGGATAGGGCATGGTCGCCTGGAACGAGGGCCGGGCGGCCAGGCCATCCATGTAGCCGGCCAGGTTGGGGTGCGTTCCGCGCCAGCCGAGCTCCGGAAAACGCACGTCGAGGTAGCCCAGCACGCTGCCGGCTGAGACGTCGGCGATCCCGAATGCGTCGCGGACGGCATAGGGGTGGTCGCCGACCACACGGGCGATCTCGGCGATGCCGCCGCGGACCTTGCGCATCTGGCGGTCGATCCAGGGCTGGCTGCGGTGCGCTTCGGGCCGCATGCGCTCGAAGAACACCAGCAGGAAGGCGTCGCACACGCCGGTCGCCAAGGCGTCCATGCGCTTATGCGCGAGGATGCCGTCGTCGTCCGGCGGCAGCAGCGGCGGATCGGGGAACTTCCGCTCGATCCATTCCAGGATAAAGCTGCTCTCCCAGATCGTCGCCCCGTCATCGAGGATGAGGACCGGCAGCTTCTCTAGCGGGTTATGTTGGGGCAGGCTGGTGTCGTCGTTCCAGGGCACCTCGGTCTGCAATTCGAACGGCACTGACTTCTCGGCCAGCGCGATGCGGACCTTTCGCGCGTAGGGGCTCGGCGTGGCGCTGATCAGCTTCATTCGGGTGCCCTTTCGGATGCGGTTGGGCCGAGATTAGCCAAACACGCCAGCCTGGGCATAGGAGCCATGCCGGGAACCGCCGCCGACATTAGCTTATTCCAGATTATCTGTTGAACTGTCAGCATACGGCGGGGAACGCATGAGCCAGACATCAATCGAACGGGAAATGCTGGCCGCGACGCCGCCTGCCCTGGTCGTCGCCAAAGCCGGTCCGGTTGCCGGCATCCTGCTGGCAATCAGCTTGTCGCATCTGCTGAACGACCTCATGCAGTCGCTGGTCCCCGCGGTCTACCCGATCCTGAAATCGAAGTTCGCGCTCGATTTCGGCCAGGTCGGGTTGATCTCGCTTACCTTCTATCTGACCGCGTCGCTGCTGCAGCCGGTGGTCGGACTGGCCACCGACCGGCGCCCGATGCCGTTCTCGCTGGCCACCGGCATGGGATCGACGCTCGCCGGCCTGCTGCTGCTGTCGATTGCCGGCAGCTTCCACATGATCCTGCTGGCGGCCGGGTTGATCGGCCTTGGATCGGCGGTGTTCCACCCGGAGTCCTCCCGCGTCGCCCGCATGGCGTCGGGCGGGCGGCATGGCATGGCGCAATCCGTGTTCCAGGTCGGCGGCAACGCGGGCTCGGCGATCGGGCCGTTGCTGGCGGCCTTCGTGGTGGTGCGGCGCGGCCAGTCCAGCATCGCCTGGTTCTCGATCCTGGCGCTGCTGGCGATGGCGGTGCTGGCGGTGGTCGGACGCTGGTATGGACGCCGGGTCGTCGAACGCCGCCGGGCGCCGGCCGTTGCCCCAACCGGTGCGACGCTGCCGCGGGGACGGGTGATCGCCTCGGTGGCCATCCTGCTGATGCTGATCTTTTCCAAGTACTTCTACATGGCCAGCCTGGGGACCTACTACACGTTCTACCTGATCGACCGGTTCAAGGTAGCGGTCGATACGGCGCAATTGCTGCTGTTCGTGTTCCTGGGCTCGGTCGCGGTCGGCACCGTCGTCGGCGGCCCACTCGGCGACCGGTTCGGGCGCAAGCGGGTCATCTGGATCTCCATCCTCGGCGTGCTGCCGTTCACCCTGGCCCTGCCGCACGCGAACCTGATGTGGACGGCCATCCTGACGGTGCCGATCGGACTGATCCTCGCCAGCGCCTTCTCGGCCATCCTGGTCTATGCGCAGGATCTGCTGCCCGGGCGCGTCGGGCTGGTCGGCGGCCTGTTCTTCGGCTTCGCCTTCGGCATGGGCGGGCTAGGGGCGGCGGTGCTGGGGAGGCTCGCGGACGCCACCAGCATCGAGCATGTATACGCGCTATGCGCCTATTTGCCGGCGATCGGCCTGCTCACGGCCTTGTTGCCCGACACCAGGCGCAAGCTTGCCTAGCCAGGCAAACCTCCGGAAGGGCTATTGCATCCGCCCCACTCTGCCGTAGCTTTACCGCACCGCAGCAACCCCGGAGGCCGGCCATGCTCCTCACCCGCCGCACCCTGCTCGCCGCCGCAGCGGCTTTGCCGGCCATTCGCGCCCACGCCGCCGAACCCATTGTCGCCGGCGTCAGCGGCCCATTGACCGGGCCGAACGCGCAGTACGGCGCGCAGTGGAAGCGGGGCTTCGACCTGGCGCTCGACGGCATCAACGGCGCCGGCGGGGTCAAGGGACGGTCAATCGAGTACCAGTTCCAGGACAGCCAGTCCGATCCGCGGCAATCGGTGGCGGTCGCGCAAAAGCTGGTGGCCGACCCGCACGTCATCATCGAGCTGGGGGATTTCTCGTCGCCGGCGTCCATGGCCGCGTCGCCCATCTATCAACGGGCCAAGCTGGTGCAGTTCGGCTTCACCAACTCGCATCCGGATTTCACCAAGGGCGGCGACCATATGTGGTCGAACTCCACCAACCAGGCGGAGGAACAGCCGCACTTGGCGGAGTTTGCGTCCAAGCTGGGGTTCAAGCGCCCGGCGGTGCTGCACCTCAACACCGATTGGGGCCGCACCGCCAAGGACGCGTTCCTAAAGGCCGCGCCAGGCTTCGGCATGGAGGTCGCGGCCGTCGAAGGCTATTTGTCCGCCGAGCAGGATTTCCGCCCCACCTTGGTGCGTGCGCGCGACAGCAAGCCGGACGGGCTGGTGCTGCTGTCATACTACGCCGACGGCGCGCTGATCAGCCGGCAGGCGCGCGACACCGGGCTGACGATGACGATCCTGGCCGGAACCTCGAACTATTCGCCCAAGTTCATCGAATTGGGCGGCGCCGGGGTCGAGGGCGACTACGTGATGTCGACGTTCTTCCCCGGCGATCCACGGGCGGAAGCGCAGGATTTCGTCAAGCGCTACGAGGCCAAGTACGGGGCAGAGCCGGACAGCTTCAGCGCTGGCGCCTACGACACCATGGTGTTATTCGCGGCGTTGTGCGAGCAGTACGGCACGACCCGCGACGCCATGCAGACGGGCCTGACGGAAATCCGCGACGTGCCGAGCGTGATCTATGGCAAGGTGTCGTTCGACCCGAAGACGCGCCGGGTGCAGGGGGCGAACTACACGCTGCTGCTGGTGCGCGACGGCAAGTTCACCGTCTGGGACGGCCAGCGCGCGGCAACCGGGTGACATCGCCCGGCAATCCCTGCCCGAAATAACCTGAATGTCCTCCTGGCTCGACTATACGGTCAACGGCCTGATCATCGGCAACATCTATGCGTTGCTCGCGGTCGGGCTGGCGCTGATCTTCGGCGTGTCGCATTTGATCAACTTCGCCCACGGGTCCGTCTATGCGGTCGGCGCCTATGTCGGCTGGGCCTGCTTCACCTATCTGCACGCGCCGCTCGTTCTGACGGCTGCGGTCGTCGTCGTGGCCTGCGCTGCCCTGGGCGTCGCGATCGAGCGGCTGGGGCTGCGTCCGCTCGCCGGCGCGCCCCGCATCGCGCCGCTGTTGGCGACCATCGGCATCGGCCTCGTGCTGGACCAGGTCCTGCAGATCCTGTTCACCCCGGACCCGCGGGCGCTGCCGTCGCCGCTGCCGAACTGGCGCATCCCCGTCGGCGGCGGCACGATCGGGGCGCTGGACCTGCTGATCGCCGCGACCGGGCTGGGCAGCGCCGCCGTGCTGTTCGGCTTCCTGCGGTTCACCAAGCTGGGCTGGGCGGTGCGCGCCACGGCGCAGGACCGCGACGCGGCGCGGCAGATGGGCGTCGATACCGATGCGGTGAACCGCACGGTGTTCGCCATCGCCTCGGCGCTCGGCGGCCTGTCCGGGCTGCTGGTCGGCATGTATTTCAACCACATCGACCCGGCCATGAGCTTCCAGGCCACCTTGAAGGGCGTCGTCGCCCAGGTGATCGGCGGCATGGGCAACGTGCCGGGCGCCATCGCCGGGTCGCTGCTGCTGGGGCTGACGGAAAGCTACGGCGTCGCCCTGTTCGGGTCGTCATACCGCAACCTGTTCAGCTTCGCGCTGCTGCTGCTGATTTTGGTATTGCGGCCGAACGGGCTGTTCGCCAGCGCCCGGTCCGCGCCGCCGGAGCCGATGACCGGCACCTTCATCGCCCCCAGCCGGGCCGTGCGCGTGCCGCCGGGGGTAGTCGTCGCCGCCGTCATCGCTGCCGCCGCGCTGCCGCTATGGCCGGATATCCCCTACATGCTCCAGGTGCTGACCAACGCCTGGCTCGCGTCCATGCTGGCCATCAGCCTCACGCTGGTGGCCGGGACATTGGGTCAGGTCTCATTGGGGCAGGCGGCGCTGCTGCTGATCGGCGCCTACGCCTCCGCATTGCTGGCGCTCGACTCTGGCTGGCCGGTCTGGGCCAGCGTGCCCGCCGCCGGCATCCTGACCGCGCTGATCGGCACGGCGCTGGTGGCGCCCGCGTTCCGGCTCCGCTCGCATTACGTGTCCATCGCGACGCTCGGCATCGGCGAGATCGTCGGCCTGGTTATCCTGAATTGGGAAAGCCTGACGCGCGGCCCGATCGGCGTCTCCAACATCCCGCCCTTGGCTGTGGGCGCCGTCGAGCTGGACAGCCCGCAGGCGTCGTATTGGGTGTGCCTGGGCATACTGGTCGTGCTGGCGCTCATGCAGGCGCGGCTGCTGCGCTCGCATCTGGGCCGCACCTTCCGGGCCATCCGCGACGACGACGTGGCAGCGCGCGCCTATGGCGTCAGCCTGGACCGCTACAAGGGCATCGCCTTCGCCGTGGCCGGCTTCTCCGCCGGGATCAGCGGGGCGATCGCGGCGCATTTGTATTCCTACATCAACAACGAGACCTTCACCTCGGCCGTGTCGATCTCGGCGCTGACCATGGTCATCCTGGGCGGCATGGGCAACGTGCTGGGCGCCATCCTCGGCGCCGTGGCTTTGACGGCGTTGCCCGAGATGTTCCGCGGCACCGCGGAGTATCGCATGCTGATCTACGGCGCGGCGCTGCTGCTGTTGATCCGCTTCCGTCCGCAGGGCGTGCTGGGCACCGTATGACCCTGCTGGAGGCGCGCAACATCACCCGCAGCTTCGGCGGCGTGCACGCGGTGGCCGGCGTTGACCTGGTATTGCGCGAGGGCGAGTTCCTCTCGATCATCGGCCCGAATGGCGCGGGAAAGACCACGCTGTTCAACCTTTTGAGCGGGCATGATGCGCCGGACGGCGGCAGCATCGTGTTCGGCGGCATCGCGGTCGCCGGCTGGGCGCCGGAACGGGTGGCGGCACTCGGGCTGGCCCGCACCTTCCAGCACGGACGGGTGTTCGGCAACCTTTCGGTGCGGGACAACGTGCTGGTGGGCGCGCACCATCGCCTGCGCGCCGCCAAGCCGCGCCTGCCTGGCCTGGGCGCGCTCGCCGAGCTGTTCGCGGCGCTGGTCCGTCCGCCGGCGGTGGCGCGGGAGGAGGCGGCGCTGAATGCCGAGGTCGAAAGCATCGTGGCGCTGTTCGGCGACCGGTTGGCGCCGCGGCTCGATCAGCCCGCCTATTCGCTGTCCTACGCCAATCGCCGCCGGGTGGAGATCGCTCGCGCGCTCGCGTTGCATCCGCGCCTGCTGCTGCTGGACGAGCCGACAGCCGGCATGAACGAGAGCGAGACGGCGGAGATGGCCGCCATCATCGGCCGGCTGAAGGCGGAGGGCCGCACGATATTACTGATCGAGCACAAGCTGGACCTGGTCATGCGGCTGTCCGACCGGGTGGTCGCGATGGATGACGGCCTGGTCATCGCCGAGGGGCCGCCCGCCGCCGTGCGCTCCGACCCGGCGGTCATCGAGGCCTATCTCGGCCACCGCGCCATGGGGGAGCAGCTCGCATGACTGGACCTTTGCTCGAACTCCAGGGCGTGGACACGTTCTACGGTCCCGTGCAGGTGCATTTCGGCCTGGATATCGCCGTGCGCGCCGGACAGGTCGCCTGTTTGCTGGGCGGGAACGCGAGCGGCAAGTCCACGACGATGAAGGTCATCCTGGGCCTGCTGCGCCCGCGCGCCGGGCATGTGCGGTTCGACGGCCAGGATATCACCGGCCTGCCCACCCCGCAGGTGATCCGCCGCGGCATCGGCAGCGTGCCGGAGGCCCGGCGGCTGTTCGGCGCCATGACGGTGCGGGAGAACCTGCTGATGGGCGCGTTCGCGCGCGACGACCGGGCCGAGATCGCCCGCGACCTGGACAAGATGCTGGAGCTGTTCCCCCGCGTGCACCAGCGCCTCGGCAACCGCGCCGGCACGCTGTCGGGCGGGGAGCAGCAGATGGTCGCCATGGCCCGCGCGCTGATGGGCCGTCCGCGGCTGATCTGCATGGACGAGCCGACCATGGGCCTGTCGCCGCTGTATGTGGACCGGGTGCTGGAGCTGATCGGCACCGTCAACAAGGAGGGCGTGACGGTGTTCATGGTCGAGCAGAACGCAAGCCTCGCCTTGCAGATCGCCCACTATGCCTATGTGCTGCAGACTGGGCGCATCATCCTGCAGGGTCCGGCGGCCGAGCTGGCCCGCAACCCGAAAATCCGCGAGGCGTATTTGGGCGGATCGGACGTAAAGGAGACCGCAGCGTGACGCATATGCCGGGACTGCTGGCGCCCACGCCGCGCCAGACGGAAATCATGGCCTTGGCCGAGGGCCTGGCGACCCGGTTCAGCCCACGGGCGAACAGCGGCGGCTTCCCGCACGAGAACTACCCGGAGCTGCACGAGGCCGGATACGGCCGCCTGATGATCCCCAAAGCCTATGGCGGACGGGGCGCCGACCTGTTCGAGATGGTGCTGGCGCAGGAGGTGCTGGCGCGCGGCGACGCCTCGACCGCGCTGGTGACGGGCATGCTGATCAGCGTGCTGGGCCGCGCTTATGAGAGCCGTTCCTGGCCGGATGACGTGCTGGAGGACATCTCGCGCCGGGTGGTCGCCGACGGCGGCATGGTGAACAACTGCGTCACCGAGCCGGAGCTGGGGTCGATCTCGCGCGGCGGCGTGCCGTCGATGCGGGCAGAGCGTGCGCCGGGCGGCTGGCGGCTATTTGGCCACAAAATCTTCGTCACCGGCGCACCGGCGCTGCGCTGGCTGGTCACCGCCGCCGTGCTGCCGCCGGAGGATGGCGCGCCGCAGGGCACGATGTGCAGCGCCATCGTCGAGGGCGGCTCGCCCGGCTTGCGCATCGTGGACACCTGGGCCGGCAGCCTGAGCCTGCGCGGCTGCGGCAATGGCGACGTGCATTACGACGGCGTGTTCGTGCCGGATGAGCGCATCGTCGAGCGGGTGGTGATCGGCGCCGGGGGCCGCAACCGGCCCGGCATCAACGGCTGGGCGCTGCCGATCGCCGCGGTTTACCTGGGCGTGGGCCAGGCCGCGCTGGATGCTGCCTGCGACTATGCGCGGGAGCGTGTGCCGCCGTCATTGGGCCGTCCGATCGCCGAGCAGCCGCACATCATCCAATGGGTCGGCGAAATGGAGGCAGTCCTGTCCGCCGCCCGCGCCGTGCTGCACGAGACGGCGCGGGCCTGGGTGGACCATCCGGCGCTGCGCCCGGCCCTGGGGCCGCGGATCGGCATGGCGAAGTACTTGTGCACCAACGCAGCATGCGAGGCGACGGAGAAGGCGCTGCGGGTGGCCGGCGGGTTCAGCCTGACCAAGGAGCTGCCGCTAGAACGGTACTTCCGCGACGCCCGCGCCGGCCTGTTCCAGCCGCCGCAGGACGACCTGGCGCTCGGCCAGATCGGGCGCGCCGCGCTGGCCCGGACCGACGCCGGGTAGGCCGTTCGCGGCGGCTAGGCCGGCACTGTCTCGGCCGGCTTCGTGACGAGGGCGCGGGCCTGCTGGCGGCGTATCCAGGCGTCCATGACGCTGGGTTCGACGCCCAGTTCAATGAGGACCATCGCCGCAGCGTCGATGCCCGGCGGCTCGCCCCGGTCGACCACGGCCTGCATGCCGGCGGCACGGAAGCGCTGGCCCTCCGCCTCGTCACGCACGACGGCGATGCGCTTGAGGCCGGGATACAGAAGCTGCGCCGTCGGGGTCAGCGCGCTCGCAATCTCGAAACTTGGCGCGGTCAGCACGCTGATGCGGCGTCCGTGCAGCGCGACGGGTTCCCAGATGCGGGTGTCCTCCGTGTCGCCGAACGTCACCTGGTAGCCGTCGGCGATGGCGTCGGCGAAGCGGCGCTGGTCGCGTTCGATGGCCGCATAGCCGATGTCCGCCTCGATCAAGGCGTCGGCCAGGGTGCGCCCGACCGCGCCCATGCCGACGATCAGCACCGGGGCAACCAGGCCGCGCGGCTGCAGCTCATCGTCGGCCACCTGCTTGCGCCGCATCCGCAGGCGTCCGGCCAGGGTTCGCCCGGTTTCGGCGAGGGTGGGCGTCGCGGCGAGGCTCAGCGCCACCGCGGCGATGATGACGGAGGTCTCGGCCGACCCGACCATCGCGCGCACCGGCGGCAAGGCGAGCACGACGAAGGCGAACTCCGAGCCCTGGGCGAGCAGGAAGCCGAGCTGCGTCGAGCCGGGCACCGACCAGCGGAAAACCAGGCTCGCGGCCGCGTTCAGCACGACCTTGGCGGCGATCAGCGCCACTGCGATGCCGAGCACCGCCAGCCATTGCCGTGCGAGCGCGCCAAGGTCGAGCGAGAGCCCGACCGAGATGAAGAAGAACCCGAGCAGCAGCCCGCGGAACGGCTTGATCTCGGATTGGATGATGGGCCGATAGGGCGTCTCGGCGATGATCATGCCGCCCAGGAACGCGCCGAGGGTAATGGACAGGCCCACTTGCCCGGTCGCCCAGCCGGCAGCGAGCGCCACAAGCAGGGCCATGGCGGTAAACACCTCCTCGTTGCGTCCGCGCGCCACGAGGTCGAACACCGGACGCACGACCAGGCGTGCGAGCAGGACCGCGATGCCGAACGCCGCCGCCGCCTTCGCCAAGGCCAAGCCGGCGGCGGGCAGGATCGTGGCCGCTCCGCCTCCCAGCGCGTTGGCGACGATCAGCAGGAAGATGGCGGCGACGTCCTGGAACACCAGGATGGCGGTGGCGGTCAGGCCGACCGGGCAGTTCTGCTGGTGCCGCTCGGCGATGATGCCGGCGACGACGGCGGTGGAGGACAGCGCCAGCGTGCAGCCCACGAACGCGGCGGCGAGCGGCGGCAGGCCCATGAGCCACGCGAGCGCGCCGAGGCCTGCGGTGCCGAACAGGATTTGCACCGGGCCGAAGCCGAAGATGTCGCGCGCCTGCTCGCGCACATGGGCCAGCGAGAAGTGCAGCCCGATGTCGAACAGCAGGAAGACGACGCCGAGCTCGGCCAGGATCGCGACGGTGCCGCCGTCGGAGACGATGCCGAGGCCGCTCGCGTGCAGGGCGAGGCCCAGCGCCAGGTATCCGACGATCGGGCTGAGGCCCGCCGCCCGGCTCGTTACCGCGGCGGCAACGCCGAGCGCCAGCAGCACGATGACCGGCTGCGTCGCCCATAGCAGGTCATGTTGCAGGCCATGCGCCGGGTCCATTGCGTTCAGGCCACGATGGGATGCAGGAAGCCGTGGATGGCCTGGACGACCACGGAACCCTCGCCAACCCCGGAGGCGACCCGCTTGACCGAGCCCGAGCGGATGTCGCCGACGGCGTAGATGCCGGCCCGCGTGGTGGCGAACGCCGAGCTGAGCGCCTGGCCGCCGGCGTCCCGCCCGGTGCGGACAAATCCCTTGGCATCCAGGTCGAGGCAGCCGCCCAGCCACTCGGAGTTCGGTTCGGCGCCGATCATGACGAACACGTTGCCGACGCGCCGTGTCTCGGCGACGCCGGTGCCGCGGTCCGTCCAGGTGACCTCACGCAGGAGATTGTCGCCCGCCAGCGCGGTGATTTCGGTGCGGGCGTGCAAGGTGATCCCGTGCGAGGAGGCGATGCGCTGAACGAGGTAGTCGGACATGGTCGCCGCCAGGCCGGACGCCCGCACCAGGATATGCACGTGGGCGACGGTGCGGGACAGGAACACGGCCGCCTGCCCGGCCGAGTTGCCGCCGCCGACCACGACGACCTCCTCGCCGGTGCAGAGATGCGCCTCCATCCCGGTCGCGGCGTAGTGGATGCCCTGGCCCTCGAACCGCTCGTAACCGGCGACGTCGAGCTTGCGGTAGCGTGCCCCGGTCGCGACCACGACCGCGCGGGCCGGCAGTGATTGGCCGCCCTCAAGCCGCAGCCGGAAGGGCGCCGTGTCGCAGTCGATGCCCACGACGGCGCGGGAGATGGCGAGCCGCGCGCCGAATTTCTGTGCCTGCGCCTGCGCCCGCCCGGCCAGCGCCAGGCCGGAGATGCCGGTAGGGAAGCCGAGATAGTTCTCGATTTTCGATGACGTGCCGGCCTGGCCGCCCGGCGCCATGCCCTCGATGACGATGGTCGACAGCCCCTCCGACGCAGCATAGACCGCGGCGGCAAGCCCGGACGGCCCGGCGCCGACCACGGCCAGGTCGTAAACCTTGGCCGGGTCGATCGTCTCGGTCAGGCCAAGCGCATCGGCCAGCTCGGCATTCGACGGGTTCCGCAGCACCTGCTCGCCGGGCGCGATCACGACCGGGAGCTGGTCGGTGGCGAGCTCGAAGCATTCGAGGAAGCCGCCGGCGTCGGGATCGGCGTCGATGTCGAGCAGCCGGTGCGGATAGCCGTTGCGGGTCATGAAGCGCTGCAGCCGCAGGGTGTCGCCAGCGTGGCCGGGGCCGATCAGCACGACGCCGCCCTGGGCGTGGCGGATGAAGCCGACGCGGCGCAGGATAAAGGCGCGCATCATGATTTCGCCGATGTCGGCCTCGGTGCTGACCAGGCGGCGGAAATCCGCGCGCTTGACCCGGATGACCCGGCTGTCGGTCCCGGTGCGGCCGGAGACGAGGATGCGGCGGTCGTTGAACAGGTCCATCTCGCCGGTGAATTGGCGGACGCCGTGGGTGGTGAAGACGTTGGGGCGTCCGTGCTCGTCGGCGTCGAAGATCTCGATGCTGCCGTCGAGGACGAAGAACAGGTCGACGCCACGCTGCCCACGCTCGAACACGAGGCTGCCTTGCGGCAGCGTCTCCTCGGCGCCGTAACCAGCGATCCGCGCGGCCATTTCGGGCGTGAGGCGCGGGAAGATCTGCGCCTCACGGGCATAAGGATTGGTTGGGCCGAGGTTTGCATTGGCTGTTTGAGGTGTGTCGGGCATCCTTCAATCCTTTCTACAAACGAACGCCGCCGGCCTAGCTTTGTCCGATTTTGTCCAGGAAGTTTTCAAATAAATGAGGGCGATGTAATTTGACGTTCGGCTCACGCTTGATAAGAATGGGTTTAGACAGTGGCAATCAAGCCGGTCAGCGGGGTGGTCCTAACCTCGCACAGGGGACGTCGCCAGGCTATGATCGTGGATATGCGCATTTATACTACCCGCCCGGGCAAGTTGGCGGCGTTTGTCATGTTGTATAAAGATCGTGCGTGGGACCTGCAGCAGAAGTACCTGGGCCGCTGCCTGGGCTGGTACACCACCGTCGAGGGGCCGTTGAACCAGGTGGTGCATCTCTGGGCCTATGACGATCAAGGCGACCGCGAGGCCAAGCGCAACGCCATGGCCGCCGATCCGGCCTGGGGCGAGTACCTGCGCCAATCGGAAGAGGCCGGATTCCTGCTCGCGCAGGAGAACCGCATCCTGAAACCGACCGACTTCTCGGTGCATTAACCGCCGGGCAACCGTTGGCTGGAGGCGCAGGCCCGGCTTGGATTGCCCCGGCTTGGATTGCCCCGGCTTGGATTGCGAGGACGTTTGGGCGACCATGGGCGCAAACCTCCAAAGGATATCCCCATGGCCCGGCGCGGCATGCAGTTCGGCATCTTCCTGGCCCCGTTCCACCGCCGCGGCGACAACCCGACCCTGGCCATCGCCCGCGATATCGAAATGATCGAACTGCTCGACCGGCTGGGCTACGACGAGGCCTGGATCGGCGAGCACCATTCGGCGGGCTGGGAGGTCATCGCCTCGCCCGAGCTGGTGATCGCCGCGGCGGCGGAACGCACCCGGCACATCCGCCTCGGCTCCGGCGTGACCAGCCTGCCCTATCACCATCCCTTCCTGGTGGCGCAGCGCTTCGTCCAGCTCGACCACATGACGCGGGGCCGGGCCATGCTGGGCTGCGGACCCGGCGCGCTGGTGTCGGACGCCTACATGCTGGGTATCGAGCCCTCCACCCAGCGGCGGCGCATGGACGAGGCGCTCGAGGCGATCATGGCGCTGCTGCGCTGCGACGGACCCGTCACGCGCAAGACCGACTGGTTCGAGATGCGCGAGGCCCGGCTGCACCTGCGCCCATACAGCGACCCGCATTTCCCGATCGCGGTGGCCAGCACCTTGACGCCGGCTGGCCCGGTCGTTGCGGGGCGGCACGGCGTCGGTATTCTCTCGCTGGGCGCCGGTGCGCCGGGCGGGTTGGCGGCGATCGCCGGACAGTGGCGGATCGCGGAGGAGGAGGCGGCCAAGCACGGCAAGGTGATGGACCGCGCGCAGTGGCGCATGGTGATGAACGTGCACGTCGCCGAGACCGACGAGCAGGCGATGGCCGACGTGCGGGTGGGCGAGCGGCTGGAGACCGTGACGTATTTCGAGGATGCGCTGGGCCGCCCGCCGGGCCGTTCGGAGGACCCGTTGACCGATGGCGTCGCGTCGGGCACCACGCTGGTGGGCTCGCCCGAGACGGTCGCGCGCGGGATCGAGAACCTGGTGCGGCACAGCGAGGGCGGGTTCGGCGGCTTCCTGTTCCGCGCGCATGACTGGGCGAACCGCGAGCAGACCTGGCGCAGCTACGAGCTGTTCGCGCGCTGGGTGATGCCGCGGTTCCAGCAGTCGTTGGACACGGTTTCGGAATCGTATGATTGGGTGGTGTCGAACCGCAAGACGATCTTCGGGCCGAACGTGGATGCGTTGCGGCGGGCCTTCACGGATAGCGGCCGGGACGCGCCGGAGAACCTGGGCGCCCGGGCCAGCGGCGCGCGGGATGCTTGATCCCTAGCCGCCCAGGCCCGCCCGCAGCCGTTCGATATACCAGGTGCAAAAGGCGTCCACCATGTATTCGGCCGGCGCATAGGGCCCGGGCTCGTGGCCGGAGCTGGCCGCGCCCTCCTGCGCCATCGTCACGAATGCGGCGTCCTGCTCGTTGGTGGCGCGCCATACTTCGGTCAGGCGGTCCACGTCGTAGTCGACGCCTTCGATCGCATCCTTCGCCACCAGCCAGGTGGTGCGGACCAAAGTGCGGTCGGGCGCCAAGGGCAGGGCCGCAAAGGTGACGGCGTGGTCGCCCAGGAAATGGTGCCAGGAGTTCGGCTGCGTATGCAGATGCAGCGCGCCCATGCGCGGCTGGGTGAAGCTTGCGACCAACCGCCGCGAAGCCTGGCGCGCGTCCATGGTGTAGCTCTCGCCGGGGCCGTCGAGCGCCAGGCGTTCGGTGCGGAAGCCGGTCGGCCGTCCATGCAGGTCCTCCATCGCGCGCCATGGCAGCCCGGCGGCGTCCCAAATCCGCTCGAACTCGGCTTGGGTGCGCTGGAATCGTTCGTAGTCGTCTTGCTGCGCCGGAGTCACGTCGGCGGCGGAGTAGCCGAAGAAGTGGAACAGGCTGCGCAGCAGCTCCGGATGGCCGCCGCAGTGGTAGCATTCGCGGTTGTTCTCGATCGTGAGCTTCCAGTTGCCGTGCTCGACCAGATCGATCTGCGCCGCCACCTTGCAATCCTGCAGCCGATGCGGCGCGAGATACGGCCCGACCTGTGCCGCCATGTCGTCGAAGTCGAGCGGCGGCTCGTCGGCCAGGCAGATGAACAGCAGCCCGGCCAGGCTGCGCACGTGCACGGGCTTCAGCGCATGGCCCGGCGTGCCGATGCAGGACGGCATGTTCTCGGCATGAATAAGCTGGCCCGCGAGGTCGTAGGTCCATTGGTGATACGGGCAGACGAGGTTGCCGACGAAGCCCTTTTTCTCGCGCAGGATAATCGAGCCGCGGTGGCGGCAGACGTTGTGGAACGCGCGCACGGCCATGTCGTCGTCGCGCACCAGGATGACCGAGGTGCGGCCGATGTCCACCGTGACGAAATCGCCGGGCTCGGGCAGCTCGGGCTCGCTGGCGACGAAGATCCAGTGCCGGCCGAAGATCAGCCGCAGGTCGAGGTCGAGCACGTCGGGGCTGGTGTAGAACGCGGCTTCCAGGCTGTGGCCGGGCCGGCGCCGGGCGATCAATGCGTCGAGGCCAGAGTGGGTGATCGCGGTCATCGTCAGAGGTCCTTGGCGTGGCGCAGGCCGTCGAAGATGGCGGCGTGGATGTTGCGGCTGGCCACCGCGTCGCCAATGCGCATCAGGCGGTACGCGCCGCCGGCGTTGCGCGTCACCGTCTGCGGCCGCCCGCCGAGCAATGCCGCGTGGTCGACCTCGCCCATGTTCACCGAGCCGGGCCGCAGGTCGTGATACAGCGCGTCCAACGGCAGCGTGCCGTGCTCGACGACGACCTGGTCCACCAGGCGTTCCTCCCGGCGCGCGCTGTAGTCGCTGCCGAGCGTCGCCACGAGCGTGTTGCCCTCGCGCCGCACCGACAGCAGGCGGGTGTTGATGGTGATGCGTGCCCCTGCGCCGGACAATATGCGGGCATAGCCGGCGTGGTTCAGCCCGCCGAGCTCGGGCGCAAACATCCGCTCCGGCGTGACGATCTCCAGCTCCGACCCGGCCGCGGCGACCAATTCGGCAGCCTGCATGCCGGGATGGTTGCCGTTGTCGTCAAACAGCAACACGCGCTCGGCCGGCTTGACCTCGCCCGAAACCAGGTCCCAGGTCGAGACCACGAGATCGTTGCCGCTTTCCAGGATATGCGTGTTCGGAATGCCGCCGGTGGCGATGAACACGGTGTCCGGCGCCTCGGCCAGCACCTCCTCCGCCTCGGCCCAGGCCGCGAAACGGATGTCGACGCCGAGCCGGGCCAGTTCGGCCAGGCGCCAGTCCACGATGCCCATGTATTCGCGCCGCCGCGGCGAGCGTGCGGCCAGCAGGATTTGCCCCCCGGCCCGCTCCGTCGCCTCGAACAGCACCACGGCATGGCCGCGCTCGCCCGCCACCCGCGCTGCCTCCAGGCCGGCCGGCCCTGCGCCCACCACCACGACCCGGCGCAGCGGACCTCGTGTGCGCGCCACCACCTGCGGCATCGACGCCTCGCGCCCGGTGGCCGGGTTGTGGATGCACAGCGCCTCGTTGCCGTCATAGATGCGGTCGATGCAATAGCTCGCGCCGACGCAGGGACGGATGCCGTGCTCGCGCCCCTCCATCACCTTGCGAACGATATGCGGGTCGGCGATCAGGGCGCGGGTCATGCCGACCATGTCGAGCTTGCCGGCGGCGATGGCGTGCCGCGCGGTCGCGACGTCGTTGATGCGGGCGGCGTGGAACACCGGGAAGCCAGTCGCCGCCCGGACCTCGCCGGCGAAGTCGAGATGCGGGGCGGAGCGCATGCCGGCGATGGGGATCAGGTCGATCAGCGCCGCGTCGGTCTCCATGTGGCCGCGGATGATGTTGAGGAAATCGGCGAGGCCGGAGTTTTTGAAGCGCCGGGCGATCTCGATGCCCTCCTCGCGCGACAGGCCGATCTCCCAATCCTCGTCCGCCACCATGCGCAGGCCGAGCAGGAAGCCCGGGCCGACCGCGTCCCGCATCGCCTGCATGACGCGCATTGAGAACGCCATGCGCGCGTCGAGATCGCCGCCGAACGCGTCCTCGCGCTTGTTGGTGGCGGGGGACCAGAACTGGTCCGGCAGATGGCCGTAGGCGTTGATTTCGAGGCCATCGAGCCCGGCCGCCTGCATGCGTTGCGCGGCGGCGGCGTAGTGGCCGACGATGCGGTCGAGGTCCCAGTCTTCGGCCTCCTTGGGGAACGAGCGGTGGGCGGGTTCGCGGATCGGCGACGGCGCCAGCACCGGCAGCCAGTCCGCCTTGTTCCAAGCGGTGCGGCGTCCGAGATGGGTGATCTGGATCATCACCGCCGACCCGTGCTCGTGGCACTCGTCGGTGAGGCGGCGGAGCCAGGGGACGATTTCGTCCTTGTAGGCCAGCAGATTGCCGAACACCGGCGGGCTGTCGGGCGACACCACGGCGGACCCGGCCGTCATCGTCAAGGCGACACCGCCGCGCGCCTTTTCGGCGTGATACAGGCGATAGCGGTCCTTCGGCATGCCGTCTTCGCTGTAATACGGCTCGTGCGCGGTCGACATCACCCGGTTGCGCAGGGTGAGGTGCTTCAACTGGTAGGGCCTCAGCAGCGGGTCCGTCGTCCGGTCGAGGACGTCAGCGTGTGCGTCCATGGCGGCAGCCTTGTTCTTAGCCTTGGGTGGTGGTCGACCCACACCATACAGAAGGCGCGGGCCGCAGCGATAGCCGATCTTTGCCCTTTGTTAATTGAATTGAGCTAACCTGCGTTTCATGCAATTTTGTTCTCATAAAGCTGCACGGCAGCGATCGGCCGAACAATGCGCCGATTTGGGGGAACATCAGCCATGGCTGCAACATTGGACATCTCACGCCGCGGCGCACTGAAGCTGGGAACGGCTGCGGCCGCTTTGCCGTTGGTGCACATCCGAAGCGCCGCCGCCGCCGGGCGGCTCAGCATCGGGTTCTGGGACCATTGGGTGCCCGGCGCCAACGACGTCATGACCAAGCTGGTCAAGCAATGGAGCGAGAAGACCAAGACCGAGGTCTCGATCGACTACATCACCTCGGTCGGCAACAAGAACCTGCTGACGCTCGCCGCCGAGGCGCAGGCGAAGTCGGGCCATGACATCCAAGCGTTCCCGACGTGGGAGGTGCACAACAACGCGGACCTGCTGGAGCCGATGGACGACGTGGTGAAGCGCCTGTCGGCCAAGTATGGCCAGGTGAACTCCATCGTCGACTACCTTGCCAAGATCGACGGCTCGTACCGGGCGGTGCCGGCGATCTCCGGCAGCCAGGTGAAGCCGTGCTGCTCGCGCATCGACCTGTTCAAGCAGCATGTCGGCATGGACCTGCAGGCGGTGTTCCCGCCGGCGGCGACGATGGGGCCGGGCTATGACGACTGGACGTGGGACGCCTTCCTGTCCGCCGCGGAAAAGTGCAACAAGGCCGGTTTTCCGTTCGGCATGCCGATGGGGCAGTTCCCCGACGCGGTGGACTGGGTGGGCGCCGCGTTCACCGGCTTTGGCGCCGAGCTGGTCGACGCGAAGGGCAACATAACCGTAAAGTCGGATGGGGTGCGCCAGGCGTTGGAGTGGTTCAAGCGCCTGATGCCGAACCTGCCGCCCGACGTGTATAGCTGGGACGACGCCTCCAACAACCGGGCGTTGATTTCGGGCAAAAGCGCGCTGATTATGAACCCGCCCTCGGCCTGGGCCGTGGCGGTGCGCGACAACCTGCCTGTAGGCGAGCAGTGCTGGACCCATCCGAACCCTGCCGGGGTCAAGGGCCGTTTCCTGCCGTACCTGCCGTATTTCTGGGGCGCATGGAAGTTCGGCAAGAACAAGCCGGCCGCCAAGGAACTGATCGAGTGGCTGAGTGAGCGCGAGCAGGCCGAGGTGCTGTGCACCGCGTCGCACGGCTATGACACGCCGCCGTTCGAGAGCATGTCCGATTTCCCGGTGTGGGCGAACGAGGGGCCGCCGAAGGGCACCGTGTCGAACTACCAGCTCAAGCCCGGCCAAAAGGCGACGGCCAGCATCGCTGCGTTCCCGGCGCCGCCGGACGTCGCGGTGCAGATCTACAACCAAGCGACCATGACCAAGATGGTGGCGCGCTGCACCCAAGGCGGCCAGTCGATCGAGCAGACGATTGCCTGGGCCGAGGGCGAATTAAAAGGTTTCAGCCGCTAGGCCGGGAGCATCAGTGATGGCGGACGGCTCCGTCCTTCCGATCGGCGCGGGCCGGGTGTCCGCGTCGCGCCCCGGCAGCATGCGGCGGTTTGTCCGGCATCGGTCCACGGTGGCGGTCGCCATGTGCGCGCCGCTGCTGGCGGTGGTGGCGGGCCTCGTCGTCTACCCTGCGCTGTATGCGGTCTATCTGTCGATGCTGAACAAGAAGATGACGAAGTTCGTCGGCATCGACAACTTCACCTTCCTGCTCAGCCGCCCGACGTTCCAGATGGTCATTTTCCAGAGCGTGTTCTTCGCCGTCACCGCGGTGATCCTCAAGGCGCTGATCGGCTTCGCGCTGGCGCACCTCATGCACAACATCCCGAGCCGGCGTCAGCGGATATGGCGCGGGCTGCTGCTTATTCCCTGGGTCATCCCGCTCGCCATGTCGACGCTGGGCTGGTGGTGGCTGTTCGACCCATCCTATTCCGCATTCAACTGGGTGCTGAACGCATTCGGCGGGCCGTCCATCCCTTGGCTGGGCGCGACGTGGTGGGCGCGGTTCTCCGTCATATTGGTGAACGTGTGGTATGGGACGCCGTTCTTCCTGATCATGTATCTGGCGGCGCTGAAATCCGTGCCGGAGCAGCTCTATGAGGCCGCGAGCATCGACGGCGCCGGGTTCTGGCAAAAGCTGCGGCATGTGACCTTGCCGATGATGCGCAACGTGATCTCGATCACCGTGCTGTTCAGCCTGATCATCACCTTCGCCAACTTCGACATCGTGCGCATCCTCACCAATGGCGGGCCGCAGGACCAGACGCATCTGTTCGCCACCTACTCGTTCCAGGTCGGCATCCAATCCGGCGACATCCCGCTCGGCGCGGCCGTCAGCCTGTTCATGTTCCCGATCCTCGCCGTGTTCGCCTTCTTCGTGCTGCGCGGCGTCAACGAGCGGTCGAAGGAGGCGATGTGAGCACGACCGCCCTTGATGCCGCGCCGCGTGCACGGTCCGCACGCCGCCCGGGCCGGCTGGCGCGGGACCGCAAATGGGCGCTGTGGGGCAGCTACGCCGCGCTGAGCGTGTTCGTCGTGTTCTTCCTGATCCCGCCGTTCCACATGCTGGTCACCAGCCTCAAGGGGTCGGCCGAGGTGTCCAGCATGTCGGGCAACCCTTGGCTGGTCGCGCACCCTACGCTGTCCAACTACGTCGAACTGCTGCAGGCGCCCAACTTCCTCGGCTTCTTCTGGAACTCGATCAAGGTCACCTTCTGCGTCGTGGCGGTGACGATGTGCATCTCCGTGCTGGCGGCATTCAGCCTGGCGCGTATGAAGTTCTGGGGCAGCTCGGTACTGGCGACCGGCATCTTCCTGACCTATTTGGTGCCGGAAAGCCTGCTGTTCATCCCGTTGTTCCAGATCATCAGCGCGCTCGGGTTGACCAACAACGCCTGGGCGATGGTGCCGCTGTATCTCACGCTGTCGGTGCCGTTCTGCACGTGGATCATGATCGGCTATTTCGCCAGCATCCCCAAGGAGCTTGACGAGGCCGCGCTGATCGACGGCGCATCGTGGATGCAGATGCTGTTCCGCATCTTCATCCCCGTCGCCATGCCCGGCATCATCGCCGCCACCATCTTCGCCTTCACCGTCGGCTGGGGCACGTTCCTGTATCCGATGGCGTACTTATACAGCTCGGACCAGATGGTGCTGACGGTGGGGATCGTGAGCGACCTGATACGCGCCGACGTGTTCCAGTGGGGCAAGATCATGGCCGGCAGCCTGATGGCGGCGGCGCCTCCGGTCATCATCTACGCATTCCTGATGGATTACTACATTGCGGGGCTGACGGCCGGGGCCACGAAGGGCTAGTTCGCTGCGGCTACTTCGCAGCCAGGGGCTGCAGCGGCTTGGAGCCATCGGGCGTTGGCTCCTCCCCGGTGGCGAGCAGCATCGCGACCGTGACATAGGTGCCCGACAGGGTCACCAGGTCCACGATCTGCTGGTCATTCAGGTATTTCCTCGCCTCGGCAAAGGTCTTGTCCGAGATCGCGTGCTGCGTCGACAGCTCCATGCAAAGGTCATAGACCGCCGCCTCGTCCGGCTGCATGGCGGCGGGGCGGCGTCCGGCCTGCAAGTCCAGCGCCACCGCGTCCGCCAGGCCCGCCTTGAGGGCCAACGGATAATGCGCCTTCCACTCCACCTGCGATGTCCAGAGGCGGGCCTGGATCAGGATGGCGAACTCGTTCAGCTTGCGCGGGACCGAGGTGTTGAACCGGAGATAGTCCGGCAGTGCCACCATGCGCTGCGCCATCACCGGGCTGCGCAGCATGACGTTGTAGGGTCCCTGGATGCCGAGGCTGGACACCTTCAGCACCTCGTCGGCGACCTTGTGCTGCTCGGGGCTGAGCTGCTCGACCGTCAGTTGCGGAAAGCGCTTGCCCTCGGCTGACCGCGTGCTGGCCATGGGCAGCAGCAGCACGCCGCATAGAACCGCCAATCCTGCCAGGTGATGCTGCATCGACCGTTTTCCCCCTTGATGCGTCGGCCGGGTTGCCCAGGGCCTGTCGCGGGAGCGTAGCGGCTTGGCGCTCCGCCGGGCAAGGACGCCGTCCGGACTCGACGCGGGAGGGCGACTTGGCCAACGCGGCGGTCATGCGTTCACGGTTGAGGTCCTCGACGGCTTTGTGGATGGCTCTGTTGAGTTGGGCAATGCCGGTGAAGGTCTGATGCGCGAGGTGATGCGCCTTGAGGTCATGCCAGGCCACCTCGATATCGTTCAGTTCGGGGGCGTATTTGGGCAGCCACTCGACGGTGAGCCAGTGTGCCGGGGCCGCCGCCAGCGGAAGTTTCTTTCGCAACGCCTTGGACAACTGCGCGCGGCTGTTGCGAACGCCCCCGCGGGCCTTGGCTTCGGCGCGCAGGCGAGCAATCGTCCAGTTCGACCGGTCCGGTACAGGCGCGCAAACCAAGCGGTTTCGCGGGTTCCCCCAGCAACGGCGGGGCCACGCGCAACGCCGACTCGCTCTTCACCGGCATCGGCCCGGGCGCGATGCTCGCTCGCAACGCTGCAACGCCGTCCCGGCTGAAATCGCGGCACCGCAGCCGCACTGTGTCCTCCCGCACGCCGAACGCTTCCGCAATCCGCGCGCTGGTCCAGCCCGACAGCGTCAGCAGCACCGCGTGTGCCCGGTCCGCCTCGCCGCGATAACGCGAACCCGCGAGCGCCGCTAAGCCCGCGCTGTTCCTCGTCTGCTTCGACCGGAGATCTCCTGCCCGTATCCCCGCACACCCAAATCGGCGACGACAACGAATGGCAGAACCACCGCGTTGGTCAAGCAAGCAGAACCTGCTTAGACGCAGTTTCCACAACTACCCTGAGTTGAGTTTCCTGGCTCTTGGCCGGCCACGCCAATGCCCATCTCTGGAATTTGCGGAGATGGGACAGCTTTGGACGCTAGGACTTTGGACCTGATTGCGACGGTGATCGAGTGCTGCGAACCGACGCCGAACCGCCGCGATGCAAAGTATCGTCGGCTGGGCAAGAAGGGCACGAAATGCCATGTCGCGGTGAACGGGGACGGCATTCCTGTCTCGTGCGTGGCGATAGCGGCGAACGTCAACGACACCTAGGAGCTGCCTGAATTTACCTGTCTCACCTCAGGGGTCTAATCCAAGTCAAAGTAATTCCAGCCTTCAATCATGCCTTTCTCGGCGCCATCGCGCACGGGGTTAGAGGCCAAGGGCAATGAGCCATAGGTGCGTCCAGAATGCAGTGCCGCCGCCAGTCGGCGCCCATGGCAGAAGTCCGGGCCTCGCCGGTCTCCGCATTGTTGACGGCCCGCTGCACGCCGAAGTTGGGGGCCGCACACCGAACGATGATAATGGTTGTCTCAAACCCCCATTGGTGGAGCTGAGCGGGATCGAACCGCTGACCTCCTGAATGCCATTCAGGCGCTCTCCCAACTGAGCTACAGCCCCGCCAGCGCCGGGCAATGCGGCCCGGCTGCGGAAGGCGCGGGTAATAGCCCCCCCCGCGCCCGACATCAAGAGGCGATCATCACGAAGCTACGCGGCCTTCAAATCCCCATGCACCGCAAACGAAGCCTCGGTCTTCGCGCGCAGCTCATCCATCGTCACGCCCGGCGCCATGTCGACCAACGTCAGCCCCGGACGCCCCACATCGAACACGCCAAGCTCCGTCACCACCAAATTCACCACCCCCGCCCCAGTAAGCGGCAACGTGCACGACCGCAGCAGTTTCGGCTTGCCGCCAGCCGTGTGCTCCATCAGCACCACCACCCGCGGCACGCCGGCCACGAGGTCCATGGCGCCGCCCATGCCCTTCACCATCTTGCCCGGGATCATCCAGTTCGCCAGGTCACCGTTCTCCGCCACCTGCAGCGCGCCCAGGATCGAGATCGCGATATGCCCGCCACGGACCAGCGCAAAGCTCGCGGCGCTGTCGAAAAAGCTGGTGGTCGGCAGCTTGGTCACCGTCTGCTTGCCGGCGTTGATCAGGTCGGCGTCTTCCTCGCCCTCGAACGGGAAGGCGCCGATGCCCAGCATGCCGTTCTCGCTGTGCAACTGGATGCTGATGCCGGGTGGGATGTGGTTGGCCACCAGGGTCGGGATGCCGATCCCCAGGTTTACGTACATGCCGTCTTCCAGCTCCCGCGCCGCGCGGGCCGCCATTTCGTCTCGGGTCCAGGCCATGCTGCGTCTCCTTATGCCGGAAGGGAATCGGTGCCGGCCGCCGCCGGAACGGGGGCCGCGTCGCGCTTGCGGACCGTCCGCTGCTCGATCCGTTTCACGACGTTCTTCACCTCGACGATGCGGTTCACGAAGATGCCCGGCGTGATGATAAGGTCGCCGTCCAGCGCGCCCTGCTCCACCAATTCCTCGACCTGCGCCACCACCATCTTCGCCGCGGTGGCCATGATCGGGTTGAAGTTCCGCGCCGTCATCCGGTAAACGAGGTTGCCCTCGGGGTCACCGCGCCAGGCGTGCACGATGGCCAGGTCGGCGACGATCCCGCGCTCCATGATATAGCGCTGGCCGTCGAACTCGCGCTCGTCCTTGCCCTCGGCGATGGCGGTGCCCACGCCGGTGCGGGTGTAAAACGCCGGTATGCCCGCACCGCCGGCACGGATACGCTCGGCCAGCGTGCCCTGCGGGTTGAACTCGATCTCCAGCTCGCCGGCCAAGTACTGCTTGGCGAAGGTCGCGTTCTCGCCGACGTAGGAAGAGATCATCTTGCGTATCTGCCGCGTCTGCAACAGCAGGCCCAGCCCGGCATCATCAACGCCGGCGTTGTTCGACACGCAGGTCAGGTCCTTGACGCCGCTTTCGCGGATCGCCTCGATCAGCGCCGTCGGAATGCCGCACAGGCCGAAGCCGCCGGCCATGATCACCATGCCGTCCCGCAGCACCCCGGCCAGCGCCGCCACCGCGTCCGGATAGATTTTGCTGACCGCCATTCCTCACCCCTTTTTTATTGATCGGTATCGCCGACCCTATCGCATACGAGCCAGCCCGGCAAAAGCGTCCCCTAGCTCAGCACCAACCCATGCTGGCGTAAAAACCCCAACAGCGGCAGCATCGGCAACCCCAGGATGGCGGCGTGCTCGCCCTCAATGCTGTCGAATAGATGCGCGCCCATCCCCTCCAGGCGGTAGGCGCCGACGCAGGCCAGGACGGCATTGCCCTCAGCGGCCAAGTAATCCTCCAGGAACGCATCGCTGAACCCGCGCATATGCAGCCGGGGCGCGGCAACATGCCGCCATACCTCGCGGCCGCCACGCACGCAGACCACGGCGGTGACCAGGCGATGCGCCTGCCCGCGCAACGCCCGGAGATGCGCGCGGGCGCCGTCGATATCGACCGGCTTATCGAACCAAGCATCGCCGCACACCAGCAACTGGTCCGCGCCGATCACCATCGCGTCAGGATCGCGGATGCGCTCCGCCTTCAATCCGGCAAGCGTCAGCGCGGTGTCGGCGGCGTCGATGCCCTCCGCCCGGCAGGCCTGCTTGATGGCCGCCTCGTCCAGCCGGGCGGGCCGCGCCTCGAACCGCAGGCCCGCCGCGGCCAACAATGCGGCCCGGGCGGCGGACTGGCTGGCCAGGACCAGCGGCGGGAACGGCGCCTGGATCATGCCGACGGCGGCACGGACGCAACGGCCAGCGCCTCCTTGCGCCGCCGCTCGTGCCAGGCGTCCATGAGTTGCATGACCGTGGCGGCCGTCTCCTCGATCGACCGCCGGGTCACGTCGATCACCGGCCAGCCGCGCCGGGTGCACAGCCGCCGGGCCCACAGCAGCTCGCCGCGCACCGACTCGACATCCACATAGTCGCTCTTGTCCTGCCGCACCCGCCCGGTGTCGTTGCCGGCGGCGATCAGCTTCAGCCGGTGGCGGCGGATTTCGATCAGCGCCGGCGGATCGAGCGTCAGTCCGATCACCGGGCAGACCGGCGTCTCCAGCCCCGGCGGGTCCGGCGTGCCCGGCACCAGCGGCACGTTGGCGGCCTTCACCCCGCGGTTGGCCAAATAGAACGAGGTCGGCGTCTTCGAGCTGCGCGACACGCCGACCAGCACGACGTCCGCGGACGCGATGCCTGCCTGCGCCTGGCCGTCGTCATGCGCCAGCACGTAGTGCATCGCGTCGATCCGGCGGAAATAATCGGCGTCCAGCACGTATTGCCGGCCCGGACGCGACTGCGCCTGGGTGCCGATATGCTCCTGCAGCATCGCCAGCACCGGTTCCAGCACGTTCAGCACCGACACGCCAAGCCGCAGGCACGTGGTCTCCAGGTCGTTGCGCAGCGCCTTGTCGATGACGGTGGACAGCACCGGGCCGGGCTCGGCCTCGATCCCCTCCAGCACGCGGTGCAGTTGGAAGCGGGTCCGGATCAGGCTCCAGCGATGGTAGACGATTGAGGCTTGCTCGAACTGCGAGACGGTGGCGCGGGCGATGCTGTTCAGCGTCTCCCCGGTGGCGTCGGATACCAGATGCAGGTTCATGTGCGGCGGTTCCGTATTGTGGGAGAGCTGGGGATAACTCGGTTTTGGCGGCTCGGGCGGCGTCGTGAGTCATGGAAGCGGGGATCGTTGGTGGAATGGAGCGTACTGGGGATAGTACGCGGATGCATCGTGTACTGGAATGGGGTACCCCGGAAGCCCCGAGCCAAAAACAATGGGTTGCCGAGGTTCAAGGCTGTGCGCACGGCGGGGATAACTTGGGGATAACCGGGTACCCCCCGACTCACAGCCCCTATGACTCCCCCATCAAGACTCTTAAACTTATCTTATAAAGAAGAAGGGCACACGATGACAAAGCCGTTGCTACGCGTTTTGGCGGGGGAAGCGGTCTGGCCGCCGCCGATGTGGCTGATGCGCCAGGCCGGGCGCTACCTGCCGGAATACCGCGAACTCCGGGGACAGGCCGGCGATTTCATCAGCCTGTGCACCACGCCGACGCTTGCGTCCGAGGTGACGCTGCAGCCTATCCGCCGCTATGGCTTCGACGCCGCCATCCTGTTCAGCGATATCCTGATGCTGCCCTGGGCGCTCGGCTATGGCCTGGAGTTCAAGGAGGGCGAAGGGCCGGTGTTGCCGCGACTCACCAATGGGCAAGATGTCTCGGCGCTGAACCCGGGCCGAGTCGAGGCGGCCATCGCGCCAATCCTCGAGACCGTGCAGCGCACCAAGGCAGGGCTTGATGAGTCGACGGCCTTGATCGGCTTCGCCGGCAGCCCGTTCACCGTCGCCTGCTACATGGTCGAGGGCGGCGGATCGAAGGACTTCGCCCGCATCCGCGGCATGGCGCACGGCGAACCCGCACTGTTCGCATCCTTGATCGACGTGCTGGTCGACTCCACCGTCGAATACCTTTCTGCCCAGATCGTCGCCGGCGCCGACGCGGTCATGCTGTTCGACAGCTGGGCCGGCGTGCTCTCGCCCCGGCTGTTCGCATTGCACGTCATCGAACCGACCCGCCGCATCGTGTCCGCCCTGCGCGCGCGGCACCCCGCCACCCCCATCATTGGCTTCCCCCGCCTGGCCGGCGTGCTGGTCGGCGCCTATGCCGAACAGACCGGCGTCGACGCCGTGGCGCTGGACACGGGCGCAGAGCTGTCGATCGCCACCAAGCTGGTGCCGGCCACCGCCGCGACTCAGGGCAACCTCGACCCGCTATCCCTGGTCGCGGGCGGCGAGGCGCTGGCGGCGGAGGCCCGCAGCGTGCTGGCCGGCGCATGGGGCCGCCCGCATATCTTCAACTTGGGCCATGGCATCGTCCCGCAAACTCCGCCGGCGCATGTGGCGGAGCTGGTGAAACAGGTCCGCGCCGCCGAAGCGCCAACGAGGTCCGAAAACCGCCAGACTTAACCCAGGATGGGGCTATGCTGCCGGCTATGGACCTCGATCCCGCCTTCTGCCGGCAGGCGATGCTTGCACGCGACGCGCGCTTCGACGGGCGATTCTTCATCGCGGTCACATCCACCGGCATCTATTGCCGCCCGATCTGCCCGGCGCAGCATCCCCGGGCGGAGAACTGCATCTTCCTGCCGTCCGCGGCCGCGGCGCAGGCGGCGGGTTTCCGTCCCTGCCTGCGCTGCCGTCCGGAGACTGCGCCGGGCCTTGGCGCCTGGCGGGGCACGTCGAACACCGTCGGCCGCGCATTGGGCTTGATCGAGACGGGCGCGCTCGACCAGGGCGACGCGGAAGCGTTGGCCACCCGGGTCGGCGTGGGCGAACGCCATCTACGCCGGCTGTTCCTGCGCCACCTCGGGGCGTCGCCGCTCGCAGTCGCGCAGACCCGGCGCGTGCTGCTGGCAAAACAGCTTCTGCACGAGACCGACCTGCCCATGAGCGCCGTGGCGCTCGCGGCAGGCTACGGCAGCGTCCGCCGCTTCAACGAGGTGTTCCAAGCGCTGTTTGCCCGGTCTCCGGCCACGCTGCGCCGGACGCGCGGGGATCAGGCGGCAGGATCGGCCATCACGCTATCGCTGGGA
Organism: Acetobacteraceae bacterium; assembly: GCA_965277495.1. Lineage (GTDB taxonomy): Bacteria > Pseudomonadota > Alphaproteobacteria > Acetobacterales > Acetobacteraceae > CAHJXG01. Next base: position 2,142,295 of record OZ255824.1, read on the forward strand.
TACCGTCCGCCCTACGATTGGGCCGCGATCATCGGTTTCCTGTCGGCCCGCGCGATCCCTGGCGTGGAGGCGGTCGAAAACGGCGCATACTCCCGCACCATCGAGATCGACGGCCACGCCGGCACGGTCACCGTCGCGCACGAGCCCGGCCGCAACCGCCTGCGCGCGACAATCCGGTTCCCGCAGCTCAGTGCGCTGCCGGTGATCGTGGCCCGGCTGCGGCGGATGTTCGACTTGGCGGCCGACCCCGACGTGATCGGCGCTGCGCTGTCGTACGATGCTCGTCTGGCTCCGCTGGTCACGGCGCGCCCGGGCCTGCGCGTGCCCGGTGCATGGGACGGCTTCGAACTTGCCGTGCGCGCGGTCGTCGGGCAGCAGGTCAGCATCGGCGCAGCCACGCGCCTCGCCGGGCGCATCGTGCGCGAGCATGGACCGCTGTTCCCGGGCGTCGCGGGCAACCCCGCCCTTTCGCACCTGTTTCCCCGTCCGCAGGCGCTGGCCGGCGCGGAGATCAGCGGCATGACAGCGGCCCGGGCACGCACGATCGTCGCCATGGCGTCGGCCGCGGCCGCGGACTCCGAACTGTTCGAGCGCGGTCCCGATCTCGGCGCGTCGGTGGCAAAGCTGCGCGCCCAGCCCGGCATCGGCGAATGGACCGGGCACTACGTCGCCATGCGGGCGATGCGCGAGCCCGACGCCTTTCCGGCCGCCGACATCGGGCTGATGCGCGCGATGGACGATGGCGCCGGACGCCCGACCGCCGCTGCCCTTATGGCGCGTGCGGAGCTCTGGCGGCCCTGGCGCGCCTATGCCGCCCTCCACCTTTGGACCGCCGACGCAGCGCGTATGCCCCATGCTTCAACGGAGGTTGCCAATGCGCTTGCAGCTTGACCGCGTCATGTCGCCCATCGGCGAAATCTTATTGGTTTGCGATGAGGAAGGCCGGCTGCGCTCGCTCGACTTCCATGATTACGAGCACCGCATGCGGCAACTGCTGCGGCTGCACTACGGGGCGTTCGAGCTGGTGAGCGCACCCGCGCCAGGCGCCGTCACAATGCCGTTGCACGCCTATTTCGCCGGCGACCGGGCGGCACTGGCGGCGATTGCGGTCGAGACCGCGGGCACCCCGTTTCAGCGTTCCGTCTGGGCTGCGCTCCGCCGTATCGCGCCGGGCACGACCACGACCTACGGCGCGCTCGCGGCCAATATCGGCCGGCCAAGCGCCGTTCGCGCCGTGGGCCTGGCCAACGGCGCCAACCCGGTCTCGATCGTCGTGCCCTGCCACCGCGTGATTGGCTCGGGCGGCGCGCTGACCGGCTTCGGCGGCGGCCTACACCGTAAGCGCTGGCTGCTCGAGCACGAGGGCGCAGCGCTCAGGCCCGAACGGCAACCGATGCTGGTTTAGCGCCTCCCACCGCGTCCGTTCCGCCATCGCCCGCAACTCCCGCTTGACTGCGGCCCCTTACTGGCCAAGTTGGCATCCATGCCCCAGCGTAAGATCGCCGTCGTCCTGTTCAATCTTGGCGGCCCGGACAAACCGGCCTCGGTCCGGCCGTTCCTGGTCAACCTGTTCAAGGACCCTGCCATTCTGCGGGTGCCGTTCTTCGTCCGCCCGCTGCTCGCCCGCATCATCGCGCACGCCCGGGTCAAGGCCGCCAGCGCCAACTACGCCATCCTGGGCGGCAAATCCCCGCTGCTCGAACTGACCGAGCAGCAGGCCCGCGCCCTGGAAGGCGCGCTGTCCGACATGAACGCCCGCTGCTTCGTCGCCATGCGCTATTGGCACCCGTTCAGCATCGCCGCCGCCCGCGACGTGAAGGCGTGGGACCCGGACGAGGTCGTGCTCGTGCCGCTCTATCCGCAATACTCCACGACCACGACCGGCAGCAGCCTGTCCGCCTGGCGCGAGGCGGCGGCGCAGGCCGGGCTGATCAAACCGGTCAGCACCCTGTGCTGCTACCATTCCGATCCCGGCTATGCCCGCGCCACCGCCGCCATGGTGCGCCGTGCCTATACCGAAGCCCGCGCCACGCTCGACCCTGCGATCCCGCTGCGGGTGCTGTTCTCCGCCCATGGCCTGCCCGAAGCCATCGTGAAGGCCGGCGATCCCTACCAGTTCCAGGTCGAGCGCACCGTCGCCGCCGTGGTGCGCGGCCTCGACATGCCGGACCTCGACTACACCGTCTGCTTCCAATCCCGCGCCACGCCGCAGAAATGGATCGACCCCAGCACCGAGGTCGAGATCGAGCGGGCCGCCCACGACAAGACCGCCGTCCTGGTCGTGCCGATCGCCTTTGTCTCCGAACATTCGGAAACGCTGGTGGAGCTCGACGTCGAATACCGCGAGCTGGCCGAGAAAGAGGGCGTCCCCGGCTACTTCCGCTGCCCGGCGCAGAACAGCGATCCCGGCTTCATCGAGGCGCTGGCCGAGCTTGTCCGCATGACGCTCGGACGCGGCCCCGGCCTGTGCAGCTTCGTCGGCGGACGCACCTGCCCGCGGCCCTTCGGCGACTGCCCGCACGCCCGCGCCGGCGCGCCCACCCCAGTGCCGGCGCTGGCGCAGGTCTCGTGACGCCAAGCCCGTTGCGGCTGGTCATCTTCGATTGCGACGGCGTGCTGGTCGACAGCGAGGGGCCGTCCGCGCAGGTGACGGCGCGCGAGGTCGGCCTGCTGGGCTGGCCAATGACAGCGGACGAGGCGATGACGCGGTTCATTGGCCTGCGCCTGTCCGATATGCCGGCGCTGGTGGCGGCGCATACCGGGCGTCCGGTTCCGCCGGATTGGGTCGAGCATATGCGCGCCCGGTTGATCGAGGCGCTTGCCACGCAGGTGGAGCCGATGCCGGGTGCTGCGTCCGTATTGCAGGCGACGGCCGCGCTCGGCCTGCCGTATCGGGTCGCGTCCAACTCCTCGCATGAGGAGATGGCGGTGAAATTTGCCCGCACCGGCTTGGCGCCGCTCGTCGAAAGCCGGGTGCACAGCGCCCGCGACGTGGCGGCCGGCAAGCCCGCGCCAGACGTGTTCCTGGCGGCAGCCGCGGCCGCAGGCGTGCCGCCCCAGGCCTGCATCGTGGTCGAGGACAGCCTGCCCGGCATACGCGCCGCATTGGCGGCGCAGATGACCTGCATCGGGCTCGACCCGCACGGACCCGGCGACGCATTGCGGGCCGCCGGCGCCCATCCAATCCGGGCGCTGTCTGAACTGCCGGCGCTATTCCGGGCCGCGATGCGCGCCGCCGCATGACCGCTTGGGCATGACCATTGCGGCGCTGGCCTCTGTCTATCCCTGGACCAAGGCCCTCCACGTCATTTCGGTGATCGCCTGGATGGCCGGCATATTCTATTTGCCCCGGCTGTTCGTCTACCACTGCGGCCTGGCGCGCGGATCGATCGAGAGCGAGCGTTTCAAGGTCATGGAGCGCCGCCTGCTGAAGCAGATCATGCTGCCGGCGATGCTGAGCACCTGGCTGTTCGGCATCTTACTGGTGCTGACGCCCGGCATTGTCGCGTGGTCGCCGTTCAACTGGTGGCACGTGAAATTCGCCGCGGTGTTCCTGATGACAGGCTTCCAAGGCGCGGCCGGCAAGTGGCGTCGCAATTTCCTGGAGGACCGCAACCAGAAGCCGCACCGCTATTTCCGCTATGCCAACGAGGTGCCGACGCTGCTGATGATCGTTGCCGTCGTCATGGTCATCGTGAAGCCATTCTGACGCGCCGCGCGAAAATCGCTTGACGCCGCGAGTTGCTGATGCCAACTGACTACCGGCGACGAGGGCTTAGCCTTTTGACGCCATGCCAGGAACCGGCGGCCTTTTAGGCCCTGTTCTTTTCCCCAAAAGGGATAACGCCAGCCGCCGCATCCGCGGGTATCGGCTGGCATCACGCACTATCCCCGCACATCCAGATACACTGAGGCAGCCTCATGCACCTCGCCGAACTCAAGGCCAAATCCCCGGCCGACCTTCTGAGCTTCGCCGAATCCCTACAAGTCGAGAACGCGTCGTCGCTGCGGAAGCAGGACATGATGGTCGCGATATTGAAGAATTTCGCCGATAACGACCAGGCGATCTACGGCGAAGGCACGCTGGAGATCTTGCCCGACGGCTTCGGCTACTTGCGCAGCAGCCAGGCCAACTTCCTGCCGGGTCCGGACGACATTTACATCAGCCCGAACCAGGTAAGGCGGTTCGCCCTGCGCACCGGCGATACCGTCGAGGGCCAGATCCGCGCGCCCCGCGACGGCGAACGCTATTTTGCGCTGCTCAAGGTCAACACCATCAACTTCGAGCCTCCGGACGCGGTGCGCCATCGCATCAATTTCGACAACCTGACCCCGCTCTATCCCGACCGCAAGCTGAAGATGGAGGTCGAGAACTTCCAATCGGTCGCCAAGGGGCCGGGCAAGGACATGACGCCGCGGGTCATCGACCTGATCGCGCCGATCGGCATGGGCCAGCGCGCCTTGATCGTGGCGCCGCCGCGCACCGGAAAGACGGTGATGCTGCAGAACATCGCCACCGCGATCTCCGCCAACCACCCCGAGATCTTCCTGATCGTGCTGCTGATCGACGAGCGGCCCGAGGAAGTGACGGACATGTCCCGCACCGTGAAGGGCGAGGTCGTCGCCAGCACCTTCGACGAGCCCGCCACCCGGCACGTCGCTGTCACCGAAATGGTGCTGGAAAAGGCCAAGCGCCTGGTCGAGCACAAGCGCGACGTCGTGATTTTGCTGGACAGCATCACGCGGCTCGCCCGCGCCTACAACACCGTCGTGCCGTCGTCCGGCAAGGTGCTGACCGGCGGCGTGGACGCCAACGCGCTGCAGCGTCCCAAGCGGTTCTTCGGTGCGGCCCGCAACATCGAGGAGGGCGGCAGCCTGACCATCATCGCCACCGCGCTGATCGACACCGGCAGCCGGATGGACGAGGTGATCTTCGAGGAGTTCAAGGGCACCGGCAATTCCGAGATCATCCTGGACCGCAAGCTGTCGGACAAGCGCACCTTCCCCGCCATCGATATCACCAAGTCCGGCACCCGCAAAGAGGAGCTGCTGGTCGAGCGCGGCACGCTGTCGAAGATGTGGGTATTGCGCCGGATCCTGGGTCCGATGGGCATGACGGACGCAATGGATTTCTTGTTGGACAAGCTGAAGTACAGCAAAACCAACCAGGACTTCTTCGACGCGATGAATACTTGATTGGCCGCAGGGGCCGGGCAGTTTACTCGCCTGGCCTCTGTCGCAAGCGCGTTGTTCGGTAGATATCGGCAAACGGCGTCCGGAAGCCGATGCTTTCCAGGATCAGTTCGCCATCGACGATGCGCTCCGGCTCTTGCGGCCACGAGCCATCTTTACGGCGGCGCAGCAGGTCGGCCCCAATCTTGATGCTGAACAGCACCAGGATTTCCTGCACACTCGGAATGGTCGTGTAGGTCCAAACGTTGGACCAGGTCTCCGCCTGATTGCTCGGCGACAGGATTTCGACAATCAAGACTGGATCGGTAAGTGCGGCCTCTTCATCCTGATAGTCGGTGCAAGTGACGGCCAAGTCCGGCACACGCACATTGAAGCGGCGATGCACGTGTGGAACGATGCCAGGGGCAACCACGACCGAACACGGGCCGCCTTGGGCGAGAAGATGGTTCTGAACCAAGCGGGTCAACTCGCCTTGCAAAGCCCCATGCGTCCGCTTGGCGGGAGACATAGCCTGCGGCTCGCCATCGACGAGTTGCCATGCACGGCCATCGCCGGGTTCCCAATCCAGGAACTCGTCTACGGATATTCGGACGGGAATTTTTGCGGCTGCAACCATTTTACAAAGCTAGCACAGCCACATGGCCAGATCATCAGCCTCGTTGCGGCCCATTCAGATTGCACACTTAAAGATATCCTTATATACCGCCGCCCAAACCACGGAGCCCCAAACCATGCCCGACGTGAACATTCCCCACGACTACAAGGTCCGCGACATCTCCCTGGCCGAATGGGGCCGCAAGGAGATCCTCATGGCCGAGGACGAGATGCCCGGCCTGATGGCGCTGCGCGCCGAGTACGGCGCCTCAAAGCCCCTCAAGGATGCCCGCATCGTCGGCAGCCTGCACATGACCATCCAGACCGCCGTGCTGATCGAAACGCTGACCGCCCTCGGCGCCACCGTTCGCTGGTCGTCGTGCAACATCTTCTCGACCCAGGACCACGCCGCCGCGGCCGTCGCCGTGGCTGGGACCCCGGTGTTCGCCTGGAAAGGCATGAACGAGCAGGAGTTCTGGGACTGCATCGAGGCGACCGTGCGCGGTCCCGGAGGAAGCGACGCTTCGCTCCCCGACGGCTGGGTCCCGAACATGATCCTGGACGACGGCGGCGACCTCACCAAGCTGGTCCATGAGAAGCATCCGGACCTGCTGCCCGGCATCAAGGGCCTAAGCGAGGAGACGACCACCGGCGTGCACCGGCTCTGGGAGATGGCGAAGGCCGGCACCCTCAAGGTCCCCGCGATCAACGTGAACGACAGCGTGACCAAGTCGAAGTTCGACAACCTGTACGGCTGCAAGGAAAGCCTGGTCGACGCCATCCGCCGCGGCACCGACGTGATGATGGCCGGCAAGGTCGCGGTCGTGGCCGGCTACGGCGACGTGGGCAAGGGCTCGGCTGCCAGCCTGAAGAACGGCGGCTGCCGGGTGCTGGTGACGGAGGTCGACCCGATCTGCGCGCTGCAGGCGGCGATGGAGGGCTTTGAGGTCGTGACGATGGATGACGCGGCCCCGCGCGGCGACATCTTCGTGACGGCGACGGGCAACGTCGACGTGCTGACGGTGGACCACATGCGCGTCATGAAGAATCGCGCCATCGTCTGCAACATCGGCCACTTCGACAGCGAAATCCAGATCGAGGGCCTGCGCAACTTCAAGTGGGAGAACGTGAAGCCGCAGGTGGACGAGGTCGTGTTCCCCGACGGCAAGCGCTTGATCGTACTGAGCGAGGGGCGCCTGGTGAACCTTGGCAACGCCACCGGCCACCCGAGCTTCGTGATGTCCGCGTCGTTCACCAACCAGGTGCTGGCGCAGATCGAGCTGTGGACGGCGCCGCCGGGCAAATATGAGAATCAGGTATACACATTGCCGAAGCAGCTCGACGAGAAGGTCGCGGCGCTGCATTTGGCGAAGGTCGGCGCGGCGTTGACCAAGCTGACGCCGAAGCAAGCGGAGTATATCGGCGCCCCGGTGTCCGGCCCGTTCAAGCACGACCTTTACCGCTACTGACCGACCTGTTGATGCTGGCAGGGCCGTTCCGGCTGCAACCGGGCGGCCCTCCGGAATTCGTGATTAAACGCCCGTGCGTTGTCACATAGCTGTCGTGGAATAGGCGTGCTGGTTGGCTAGGGTCCCCGCAAATTTAGTGGGACAAACCGATGTCAGGCACGACCGTAAACTCCGCGAGGCACTCCGCCGGCCCAGCTCAAAGCAACGGCGTCGACCTTAACGCCAAGCCGCCCGCGTCGGTTCTCGTCATTTTCATCGGGCTGCTGGTCGTCGGCATCGGCTTCGTCGTGCAGGGCCTGTCGCACGACATTCATGAGGCCGGCGGTCCGCCGCTCGCCATCGGCGCCTTCGTGCTGCTGGGCCTGGCGCTGCTGATTGCCTTGGCATTCGAGTTCGTCAACGGCTTCCATGACACCGCCAACGCCGTCGCCACGGTGATCTACACCCACACCATGCCGGCGCAGTATGCGGTTATCTGGTCGGGGTTCTTCAACTTCCTCGGCGTGCTCACGTCTTCCGGCGCCGTCGCGTTCACCATCGTCAGCCTGTTGCCGGTCGAGCTGATCCTGCAGGTCGGCAGCGGCGCCGGCTACGCCATGATCTTCGCATTGCTGATCGCCGCGATCATCTGGAACCTCGGCACCTGGTTCCTCGGGCTGCCGGCGAGTTCGTCGCATACCCTGATCGGCTCGATCATCGGGGTGGGCCTGGCGAACCAGCTTCTCAGCACCAATTCGACCGTCTCGGGCGTTGATTGGTCCCAGGTCTGGGGCGTGTTCAAGGCGTTGCTCGTCAGCCCCATCGTCGGTTTCGTCGGCGCAGCGCTGCTGCTGTTGCTGATGAAGGCCGTGGTGAAATCAAAGGCGCTGTATGAAGCGCCGCAGGGCAACAGCAAGCCGCCGGCCTGGATACGCGGCTTGCTGATGCTGACCTGCACCGGCGTATCGTTCGCGCATGGCTCGAACGATGGGCAGAAGGGCATGGGGCTGATCATGCTGATCCTGATCGGCGTGGCGCCGACCGCCTACGCGTTGAACCGCGCTCTGCCGGAAAGCAGCACGCCGGCGTTCATCCAGGCGACGCAGCGGGTCGAGGGCGTGTTCGCCGCCCGCGCGCAGAACCAGGCCATCCCGGCCGAGCAGGCACGGGGCCGGGTCACCCAAGCGGTGCAGGAAAAGAGCTTCGTCAAGCCCGACGTGTTTGCGGCCATGTCGAGCCTGGCGCGCGACATGGGCGCGCAGGTGCAGGGATACGGCGCGATCAAGCGCGTTCCCGCCGCACAGGTGCAGAACGTCCGCAACGACATGTTCCTGGCGTCCGAGGCCGTGCGGCAAATGGAAAAGCAGGGCGTGGCGTTCAATGCCGACGAGGCCGCCGTGCTGAAGACCTGGAAAGGCGAGCTCGACTCCGGCACGAAGTTCATCCCGCTTTGGGTGAAGGTCGCGGTGGCGGTGGCGCTGGGCCTCGGCACGATGATCGGCTGGAAGCGGATCGTGGTGACGGTGGGCGAGCGGATCGGCAAGACGCATCTGACGTATGGCCAGGGCGCGGCGGCCGAGTTCGTGGCCATGGCGACGATCGGCGCCGCGGACGCCTACGGCCTGCCGGTCTCGACCACCCACGTGCTGTCGAGCGGCGTCGCGGGCACCATGGCGGCCAACGGGTCGGGCCTGCAATGGAGCACGGTGCGCAGCATCGCAATGGCCTGGGTGCTGACGCTGCCGGCGGCGGCGTTGCTGGCGGGGGCGTTGTATTTTGTGTTCCGCCAGGTGTTCTGAGCTGACGGCTTACTGAACCCTAGGACTGTCTTACTATCGAATCGGCGGCGGTCCTGGTAGGACCGTTGCATGAAGTTCCTGCACGCCGCCGATATACATCTCGATAGCCCGCTTCACACATTCCGGCGCATGGATGCGGCACCCGACCTGATCGGATGCACCCGGCGCGCCTTTTCGGCCGTCATCGACTTGGCAATCAGGGAGGATGTCGCGTTCCTGCTGATCGCCGGCGACTTGTATGATGGGGATGGAAAGGATTTCGGCACCGGCCTGTTCTTCGCGCAGGAGATGCGCCGGCTCGGACGGCCCTGCTTCCTGATCCGCGGCAACCACGATGCCAGGTCCATCATCACCGGAGGCCTGCATCTCAGCCTGCCGCCGAACGTGCACGTGTTCCCGGATGACCGTTGCACAACGGAGACGCTGGCCGAACTGGGCATCGCGTTGCACGGCCGCTCGTTCTGGCAGCGTGCAGTGCCCGCCAACTTCGCCGCCAGCTACACGGAGCCGGTCGCCGGCCTGCTCAACATCGGCCTGCTGCACACGTCGGCGACCAGCAGCGAGCATGAGTCGTATGCTCCATGCACCCCGCAAGAACTGGCGCAACGCGGCTACGACTATTGGGCGCTGGGTCACGTCCATGCCCGGGCGGAACTGCATGATGATCCCTGGATCGTCTTCCCCGGCAACACCCAAGGCCGAAGCGTGCGGGAATGCGGGCCGAAGGGATGCACGCTGGTGCACGTCAGGGACCGCCGGGTCGTAGAACTGGAGCCTCGGCCCACCGACGTGCTGCGTTGGGCGGTAGTACGGGTCGACCTTAGTGGCGTCGTCAATAACGCGGCAATGGTCGGGCTGGTGCGCGAGATGCTTGAGGATGCTGTAGCCGCGGCAGATGGACGCATCTTGATCGCCCGGATCGAGCTTGTCGGCGCCACGCCGTTGCACCAGCGCCTGCGGACCGAGCCGAACCTCGCTTTAACCGAATGCCAGATTGCGGCCGAGGCGGTAGGCGGCGTGCTGATCGAGCGGGCCAAGGTCGCCACCACTCAGCCTGCCGCCAGTGGACCCAGCGCCGGCACGCTGTCCGATCTCCAGGCCTTCTTCGAGGCAGCGCGACAGGACCCGGCGTTAGCGGCGGAATTAGCCAAGGAGGTCGACAGCCTATTGCGCCAGGTGCCGCAGGCCGCACTGGATGACGAACTGCGCGCATTGGCTGCGCCGGGAGGGCTGGCGCTCTTGAGTGCCGAGGCTTGGGAGACCGTAGCGGCCGGATTGACCTGATGAAATTTTGCAGCTTGTCGCTCGAGCGCTTCGGGCGGTTCGAGGATGTGGTGCTGACCTTCGATCCCACGGCTGCGCTGCATGTGGTGCACGGTCCGAACGAGGCCGGCAAGTCCACGGCGCTGCGGGCGATCACGGCATTCCTGTTCGGCATTCCCGCGCAGACGCCAGACGACTTCCGGCACGGTTACGCGAGCATGCGGGTTAGTGCCGAAGTCATGGCGCGGGACGGCCGCGTGGCCCGATTCACTCGGCGCAAGGGCAACCGGGACACGCTGCTCGACCCCAGCGGAGTTCCCTGCCCGGAGCAGCAACTGACCGCCTTGCTCGGCGGTGCCGGGCTGGAACTGTTCCAAACCCTGTTCGGACTGGACCAGGGCAGCCTGCGCCGGGGCAGCAAGGCGTTGCAGATGGTCGGCGGCGAGGTCGGCGCCAGCCTGTTCCAGGCGGGCAGCGGCGTGAACGACATCCGTAAGCTGCAAAAGGAGTTGGACGCGAAGGCGGCGGCAGCGTTCAGCCGCAGCCCAGGCAGCGCGTTCCGCTCCGCGAAGGCGGCATTCGAGGCCGCGCGGCGTGCCTGCGACGAGGGTTCCGTGCAGCCCCAGGCTTGGCAGGCGCTGCGCTCACGGCGCGACGAGGCAGAAGCGCGGCTGAAAGATTTGGGCCGGGACCGCCTGGAGAACGACGCGAGACTGCGCCGCGTCGGACGGCTGCTGCGGACGGTGCCGCACCTGCGGGACTTACAGGAGCAACACAAGAAATTAACAGAGCTTGGCCCGGCTCCGACGTTGCCACCGGACGCGGAGGCGCAGCTCCAGGCGGCGACGCAGGCGCGGGTGCGCGGGGAAATCGTTCGCGAAACCAGCTTGGCTGCGCTTGCCAAGTTGGACAAGGACTTGTCGGACCTCCCGCAATCAGCCGGGTTGGTCGCCCATGCCGAGGCGATCCGGGCATTGGGAGAAAAGCGGATACGCAGCCGCGCCGCCGAGGAGGATCGGGTCAAGCAACGGTCCGAGATGGCGCAGGCCGAAGAACGGATTACTCGGCTCGCGCGGGAATTGTCGCTCGATGGCTCGGCTGCGGCGGTGTTGGCGCGGGCGCCGGGCCAACTGGCTCGCACTGGTGCGCGCGGGTTGATCGCCGACCATGCACGGCTCGATGACAAGCGGGAAGACAGCCAGCGTCGGGCGAATAAGGCAGCCCTGGACCTTGGCGCGGCGCGCGCGAGCCTCGATGCCATACCCAATGAACCCGGGCCGCACGCGTTGGCGGAGGCGATCGAGGCCGTGCGGGCCGAGGGTCCATTGGTCGCCGAGCACGAACGGGCGCGCCGCGCGTACAGCAAGGCGCAGGAACGGTTGAACGAGGCCATCGCGCGGCTGTCGCCTTGGAACGGTACGGCGGAGACGCTGGCGGCCATCGCAGTTCCCTCGCCGGAGACGATCGGCCGCCATGCGGATGCTGCCAAGCACGCCGAGGAGACGCTGCAGGCACGGACGCGGGAACTGGCCGATCTCACGTCCCAGGCAAGGACGGCGGCGTTCGAGATGCAGCGCCTTGCGCATGGCCGGACGATGCCGACCCAAGCGGCCATCGCAGCCGCGCGGACGCAGCGCAACGCGGCGGTAGACGAATTGCGGCAGTCCATTGAAACCGGGGAAGCATCCAGTGCAGCGAAGCTGACGGCGTTGGCAAGCCTCATACGGCAGGCGGACGCACTGGCGGATCAGCGTATCGAGCGAACGGCGGATGTGACGCGGTTTGAGCAGGCCGAAACGCAGCATGTTGCCTTGCAGCCGCTCATCCAAGCAGCGGACGCGGCATTGGAACAAACGCAACAGCAGCAAGCTGCAACCGAAGCCGCCTGGTGCGCCGAGTGGCATGGTCTGAGTTTCGAGCCCCTCCGTCCCAACGAGATGCTGGCCTGGCGGCGTGAGCGCGATGAGGTGCTGGCTCGCCTAGATGCTGTGCGGACCGCAGAGGAGCTTATGCTCATCGCCGCCGATCGCATCGCCCGGGCACGGAGTTCGCTTTTGGACGCGCATACAGGGAACGCACGTCCGGACCTGCCGGGAGACGCGCTGCTTCCAGTCGTGTTGGCCGCGGCAGTTGAGGCGCTTCGAACGGCGGATGCGGCCCAGCAGAGGCACAAAGCGGCCGTCGAAGCCATGGCGCGCGCCGAAGCACTAGCCGCAACGATCGAGCCGGACCGGATCGCCACCGAAACAGGCCTGCGGCGTTGGCAGGGCGAGTGGGACCGTTGCCTGCCAGAGCTTTCCTTGGCGCCTGGCACCACGCCGGGCCGCGCGGCCGCGGCGCTCGACCTCTGGGCCGAGATCGATGCCGCCGGAGCCCAGCGGGCTGCCGCAGCCCAGCGCGTGGCGGAAATGGATGCTTTGGTCATCGAATTCGAGGCTGAGGCCGCATCGCTTTTGCACACTCTAGCTTCTGACCTCCCGGCGACTGAAGGGGCGATCCTTCGGTTGGCGGAGCGGCTCGCGCAGGAGGAGGCAGACGCCGTGCGCCGGGTCGACTTGCTGAAGCAGAAAGCGGATGAAACCGAGTTACTGACCCGGGCCGCCAACGAGATTGCGGCGGCCGAGGCCCAGCTCGTCGGTCTATGCGCCATGGCGGGACTGGACGACCCGGCCGCGCTGCCCGGCGCCATCGCTCAGGCGGCGGACCACGCTTTTGCGACCGCAGCGTCCGACCGTGCGACCGCACTGGCAAAGCAGCAGGGCGACGGGCTCGGCTTGACGCAGCTCATAGCCGAGGCAGAAGGCGCTGAGCTTGAAGCCTTGCACCGCGAAAAGGGCACGCTCGACGAGGAACAGCACGCCATTCAGGAGCAGCACACACTGTGGTCCACCACCGCCGTGACCACCCGCCAGGAGCTTGAGGCGTTGGAGCGACGCACCGACGCGGCCCTGCATGCCCAGCGTATGCGCGACGCCGGTGCGGAGATGTGCAGCGCTGCCCGCGAGCACCTGCGTTACAAGCTTGCGTCGCTGCTGCTGGCGCGGGGCATCGAGCAGTTCCGCCACCGCGAGCAAGGGCCTTTGCTGGAGCAGGCGAGCCGCCATTTCGCGACGCTGACCGGCGGACAGTATCGGCGGTTGCTAGCCGAGGAGGGCGACGACGGGCCGGTGTTCCGCGCCGTGCCTCGCACCGGGCGCGACCTCGGGGTCAAAGAGCTAAGCGAGGGCACACTCGACCAGCTCTATTTCGCGCTGCGCGTTGCCGCTGTGGGCCAATATGCGTCGGTTACGGAGCCGCTGCCGTTCATTGCCGACGATCTGCTGGTGAATTTCGATGAGGAACGTTCGAGCGCTGCAATCGACGTATTGATCGATCTGGGCACATCAGCCCAGCCGATCCTATTCACGCACCATGAACATGTCGTGGTCTTGGCCGAGCGGCGCGGGCCAGCGAGCGTGCAGGTGCATCGCCTGCCGGCTTAGCGTGCTACGGGCGTAGCCTAATGCCCCCGCAAAATCTGGCTCAAGAACAGCTTCAACCTATCGGTCTGCGGGTTCTCGAACATCTCCGTCGGCGGACCCGCCTCCACGATCTCGCCGCGGTCCATGAACACCACCCGGTCTGCCACCTGCCGCGCGAACCCCATCTCGTGCGTCACGCAGACCATCGTCATGCCGTCATGCGCGAGTCCGATCATGGTGTCGAGCACCTCCTTGATCATCTCGGGGTCCAGCGCGCTGGTCGGCTCGTCGAACAGCATGATCTTCGGCTTCATGCACAATGCCCGCGCGATCGCCACCCGCTGCTGCTGCCCGCCCGAAAGCTGGCCCGGGTACTTCTTCGCCTGCTCCGGGATCTTCACCCGGGTCAGATAGCTCATCGCTAGCTCCTCCGCCTCGGCCTTCGGCATCTTGCGAACCCAGATCGGCGCCAGGGTGCAGTTCTCCAGGATCGTCAGATGCGGGAACAAATTGAACGATTGAAACACCATGCCGACCTCGCGCCGGATGGTGTCGAGCGCCCGCAGGTCGTCGGTCAATTCGGTGCCGTCGACGAAGATATGGCCCTCCTGGTGGCTCTCCAGGCGGTTGATGCAGCGGATCATGGTCGACTTGCCGGACCCGGACGGGCCGCAAACCACCACCCGTTCCTTCTGGCCCACGCTCAGGCTGATGTCGCGCAGCACGTGCATGGCGCCGTACCATTTGTTCACCTTGTCCAGCAGGATCGCCGGCTGGTTGCTGGTCACGGCGCCGGGGCGCTCCATCGATGCGGCTTGGCTCATGGTTGATCCCTTGATGCTGTTCTAGCGCTGGGTCAGCGCCGGACGGTCCGGCTGAATTCCTGCTCGAGGCCGCGGCTGTATCGCGCCATGACGTAGCAGAAGGCGAAGTAGATGGCGGCGAGCACCAAATAGAGCTCGGTGCTGTAGGCTTGCCAGACCGGGTCGCTGATCGCGACCTTGCCGGACTGCAGCAGGTCGAAGATGCCGATGATCAGCACCAGCGAGGTATCCTTGAAAAAGCCGATGAAGGTGTTGACCAAGGGCGGGATCACCAGCCGCAGGGCCTGCGGCAGGATGATCAGCCCGGTCTTTTTCCAATACGACAAGCCCAGCGCATCGGCGGCCTCGTACTGGCCCTTGGGCAGCGCCTGCAAGCCGCCGCGCACGACTTCGGCCAAATAGGCGGCGGCGAACAGGATGATCGCGACCTGGGCGCGCAGCAGCTTGTCCGGGTTGAAACCCTCCGGCATGAACAGCGGGAACATGACGCTCGCCATGAACAGCAAGGTGATGAGCGGCACGCCGCGTATCAGCTCGACATAGATCACGCACAGCGCCTTGACCGCCGGGAGCTGCGTGGAACGGCGGCCCAGCGCCACCAGCACGGCAAGCGGGAACGACAAAGCGAGGCCGAAGGTCGACAGGATCAGCGTGATCGGCAGGCCGCCCCAACTGTCCTGCGGCACATACTCCATGCCCAGCACGCCGCCCCACATCAGCACGCCGATAACGGTCAGCGTCGCCACCCAGATCAGAACCAGCTCCTTGCGCCAGAACCGCCGCATGGCCGAGATGGCATAAAGCCCGATGAACAGCGCGATGACGATGGCCGGGCGCCACTGGTCGTCATAGGTGTAGCGTCCGAACAGGATGAAGCGGTACTTGTCGCCGATCATGGCCCAGCAGGCGCCGATGCCCTTGGCGTCCCGGCACGCCGACGCGTCCGGCCCGGCCGCGGTCTGCGGCACCGACCACACCGCGTGCACGATGCCCCAGTCGAAGAAGCCGATGGCCCAGCGCACGATCAGGTAAATCAATGCCAAGGTGACGGCGGTGGAAATCCAGCCGCTGAACAGGTTGGAGCGCGCCCATGCCACAGGGGCAAACGCCGCTGCCGCCGGGAGTCCGCGTTCCTCCGCCGCGGCGGGGATGCCGGCAATGGAGGACACCGGCTCGCGCGCGGCCTCGGACAGGCGGGCAGTGGTTTCGGACATGGCCTAGCGCTCCACCAAGGCGATCCTGGCGTTATACCAGTTCATCAATAAGCTGATCGACAGGCTGATGACGAGATAGACGGCCATGATGGCGGCGATGCCCTCGATGGCCTGGCCGGTCTGGTTCAGCGTCGTGCTGGCGATCGACACGATGTCCTGGTAGCCGATTGCCACCGCCAGCGAGCTGTTTTTCGTGAGGTTCAGGTACTGGCTCGTCATCGGCGGGATGATGACCCGCAGCGCCTGGGGCAGCACGATCTTGCGCAGCGTGGTGCCGGGGCGGAGGCCGATGGCGGCCGCGGCCTCCCATTGCCCGGTCGGCACGGCGAGAATGCCGGAGCGGACGATCTCGGCGATGTAGGACGACGTGTAGATCACCAGGCCCATCGTCAGCGCGCCGTATTCCGGGCTGAGCGTCGCGCCGCCGGTGAAATTGAAGCCATGTAGCTCTGGCAATTCGACCGCGAACGGCGCACCCAGCGCCGCCCAGACGGCGACGGGGAAGGCAACCAGCAGTGCCAGCGCCACCGGCCAGACCTTGGGCCGCACGCCGGTCGCTTCCTGTTTGCGGGTGGCGCTGCGCGACCATGCCATGGTCCCAACGATGCCGAGCGCGAGGGCGGCCAACGCCCACCAGAACGGCGCCGACCACTCGATGACCGGGACCTTGATGCCGCGGTTGGACAGGAACACGCCCGGCAGCGGATGGAAGGAGTTGCGCGGTGCCGGCAACCCCTGCAGCGCGGTGTACCAGAACAGCAGTTGCAGCAGCAGCGGGATGTCGCGGACGACCTCGACATAGATCGCCGACAGCCGCGCGATCAGCCAGTTCTTCGATAGGCGGGCGACGCCCATCACCGTGCCGAGGATGGTCGCGAGCACGACGCCGACGACCGCGACCTTCAATGTGTTGAGCACGCCGATGAACAAGGCGCGGCCATAGGTGTTGACGGACGGATCGTAGCCGATCAGCGATTCGCCAATCGGGATGCCGGCGGTGCGCCCCAGGAAGGCGAACCCGGTGGCAATGCGACGTGCGGCCAGGTTGCGGTTGGTGTTCTGCACCAAGTACCAGACGATCGCCGCGATCGTGCCCAGAACCACCACTTGCCATACGATATTGCGGAATCGCGGGTCGGACCAACTGAAGCTCAACGCCTTCTTGGGCGCGGCCCGCAGGGGCGTGTGGCGAGGATCGATGACGGCGCCGGACATGGACGGTTCCTCAAGAGGCAGGCAACGAAGGTTGGCTCGGGGCCGTAATGCATCAGCCATGCGGCAAGGGCCATGGAGGCATGACCTGGCTGCATGTAACCAATCTGCCTTGCTTATGGCCCGGGGATCAATGGCTTAAGGCGGGCCAAACACAGCAAAAAGGGGCCGCCCACACCGGAGCAGCCCCTTAATTGAGCACAAAAGCTTAAATTGCGTGCGGCTTAGCGGATCGGCGGCGGATAATGCAGGCCGCCCTTGTTCCACAAATTGTTGATCCCACGCGGAATGCCGAGCGGGGCGATGTCGCGGTCCCACATCTCGCCGTAGTTGCCGACGCCCTTGACGATGTTCACGGCCCACTTGTTGTCGACGCCCATGGCCTTGCCCAGGTCGCCCTCGCTGCCCAGCAGCCGGCGGATATCGGGGTTGGTCGACTTCATCATCTCGTCGACATTCTTGCTGGTGACGCCGCTTTCCTCGGCCTGCAGCATCGCGAACAGGGTCCAGCGCACCACGTCGAAGAACTTGTCGTCGCCCTTGCGCACCATCATGCCGAGCGGCTCCTTGCTGATGATCTCGGGCAGCAAGGTCTGCTCCTCGGCCTTGGAACCCTGCTGGTAGCGGAAGGCGGCCAAACCTGAGGCGTCGGTCGAATAGCTGTCGCAGCGTCCGGACAGATAGGTGTTTTGAATTTCGGCGAGGTCCTGGATCAGCACCGGGGTGAACTTCAGGTTGTTGAGCCGGAAGTAGTCGGCGATGGCGAGCTCGGTGCTGGTGCCGGGCTGCACGCAGATGGTGGCGCCGTTCAGCTCCTTCACCGACTTCACGCCGGACGACGATTTCACCAGGAATCCGGTGCCGTCGTAGAAATTTATCCCGGCGAACAGCAGGCCGAGGTTGGCCTCGCGGGCCAGGGTCCAGGTGGTCGACCGCACCAGCAGGTCGAGCTCGCCGGACTGCAGCGCGGTGAAGCGGTTGGTGGTGGTGGTCGGCACGAAGCGCACCTTGGTCGCGTCGCCCAGGATGGTGGCGGCGACGGCGCGGCAGGTGTCGGCGTCGATGCCCTGGGTCACGCCCTTGCTGTCCGCCAGCGAGAACCCGGCCACCCCGGTCGAAACGCCGCACACCAACTGGCCCCTAGCCTTGATGGCGTCGATGGTGGCGGACCCGCTGCCCTGCGCCATCGCCGGCGCAGAGAACGCCAGGGTGACGCCGAGCAGCGCAGCGCCCGATAGAATAGTTCGCTTCATAGAATGGTCTCCATTATGGGATTCGAAGGCTGCGCTCCGCGTAGTGCAGGATTGTCCGGGCTGCAAGGCTGTAGATCAATGGGCCAGGATTTCTGCGTGACAGTCGGAGGGTGCCCGGCGCGGCAGGGCTCGCGGCATGGGCAAGGTCTGATAGCCGAAAAAGTGGAGCATAAGATTGACCAACATGGCTTAACAAGCTAGCTAACAAGCTAGCTGTTTGATGGGACTGCAGATGCAAACTGTTGGCGTATTCGAGGCGAAGAACAGGCTCACAGCCCTGCTCGACGAGGTGGAGGAGGGTGGCGAGGTGCTGATAACCCGACGCGGCAAGCCCATCGCCAGGCTGGTCCCTGCCGAGCTCGGGTTTGACCGCATCAAGGCGCGCCGGGCGGCCGAAGGCCTGCGCAACGCCAGCAAGGGCCAGACGCTCGGCGGCCTCTCGCTTAAAGAGCTTATCAGCGAAGGCCGGCGTTGAGCTTTGTCGTCGACAATTCCATCGCCCTCGCGTGGTGCTTCGCGGACGAACAGACCGAAGCCGTCATGGCCTTGCTGGACCGCGTTGCGGAAACCGGGGCCTTGGCGCCGCAACTCTGGCCCATCGAGGCGCTCAATGGCCTGCTGACAGCCGAGCGCCGCGGCCGGATCACCGCAACCGTACGGCGGCGCGTGGCCGGCTTCCTGCGCGAACTGCCAATCAGCATCGACACCGAGACAGCGAACCAGGTATGGATCGCAACCGCGCAGCTCGCCGAACAGCACCGGCTGACTGCATATGACGCCGCCTACCTTGAGCTGGCGCTGCGCCGTGGCCTGCCTTTGGCAACCAACGACAAGCAACTGGCCGCAGCCGCGCAGGAGGCTGGCATCGAACTGTTGCCGCCGCGCTAGATGAACGAGATCAGCGCTCCTGCGGCCAAAACAAGCGGCCAAGATAAGCGGGTGGGGCTATGCCGAGCTGATGTTAGTCCACGACGCCGTTCTCCGAGCTCGATAAAGTCAGCCGCCACACGCGGAGCGCACGCGCAAATCTATGCGTGCGTGTCAGTTCGAGAACGCGAATGCCCCGGCAAGCGCCAGCGCCAGCGCCGGCGGCATCACAAGCGCGCCGAGCTTCAGGAAGGCCCAGGCGCCCACGTCGTGGCCCTCGCGCTGCAGCGCCGCAAGCCACAGGATCGTCGCGAGCGACCCGGTCACCGAAAGGTTCGGTCCCAGATCCACCCCGATCAGCACCGCGCTGCGCACGCGCTCCGGCACATTCGCGATCTCGACCACGCGGCCCGCCAGAAGGCCGGCCGGCAGGTTGTTCATCAGGTTGCAAACCACAGCGAGCGTCACGCCGGTCACCCAGGCTGCGAGCGTTGCGGAGCGTTGCACTAAGCCTTGCAGCAGCCCGGCCAGGTCGCTCGTGACCCCGGTCTTCTCCAGCGCCTCCACCAGCACGAACAGCCCGGCGACCAGCGGCAGCACCCCCCACGAGATATCCTTCAGCACCGTCAGGAATCCGGATTTCGACCGAAGCAGCACCAGCAGCGCCGTGACGACGCCTGCAAGGAAGGTCGGCAGGCCCAACCGGATGTCGAACGCCGACGAGGCCAGCAGCACGGCCGCCGTTCCAGCGATGCCACCGGCAGCCACCTTGCCCGCGGCGGACAACTCGGGCACCTCGATCTCGGATGAGATGCTGCCCTGCAACTGCTTCCGCTGCGTCCAGCGCAGCACAACGTAGGTGGCGCCAATCGAGAGCAGCGATGGCAGGGCGTAGCGCGGCAGCCAGGCGAGCAGCGGCGGCATGTGGCTGCCGTAGATGACAAGGTTGGCCGGGTTAGAGATCGGCAGCACGAAGCCTGCCGCAATGGCGACGAAGGCGCAGGCATACAAATAAGGCAGGGGCTCCTTCGCATCCACCGTGCGGGTGACGGCGGCGACGGCCGGGGTCAGCACGACGGCGGTGGCGTCGTTGGACAAGAACGTCGTCACGACCGCGCCAACGGCGAAGACCAGGGTGAAAAGCCGCTTGGGCGACCCGTTGGCCATCCGTGCAGCCCTCGCGGCGAGCCAGTCGAACAGCCCTTCCTGCCGGGCCAGCTCCGCCAATAGCATCATGCCCGTGAGGAAAAGGTAAACGTCGACGCCCTTGCCGATGCCGGCGAGCGCGTCGGGCACCGGCAGCAGGCCGAGCAGCACCAGCAGCGCCCCGCCCCCGGCCGCCCAGACGAACTCGGGCGCGGAGAACGGCCGGGTGATGACGCCAGCCGTGGCGATGGCGGCGATGGCCCAGGTTGTCCAGGGCGAGGCGGCGAGCGCGCCCATCACGCCGCTTCCCGCCCCCTGGTTTCCGGCATCAGCACGGCGAAGAACACGAGCGCGCAAACGGCGATCCCGGCGAGATACAGGAACCCCGGCGAATAGCCGAACCACTGCACGACGTAGCCCGCCGTCAGGTTGCTGAGCGAGGCCCCGACGCCCACGGCGAGCGCCGCCAGGCCTTGCGCCAGGTTAAACCGCCCGGTGCCGCGCATCAGGTCGGACGCGATCAGCACCGAGATCACCCCGAAGATGCCGGCCGCCAGCCCGTCCAGGAGCTGGATCGCCACGATCCCATACGGGCTCGTGGTGAAGGAGAACAGCACGCCGCGCACCGGCAGCACCGCCAGCGCCAGCAGGAAGATCGGCTTGCGCCCGACGCCCCTGGCCGAAGCGCGCCCGACCGCCCAGGCCACGCCGACCATGATAAGCTGCGCCGCGATGATGCAGGCCGAGAGCGCGATGGTGTCCGAACCCGGATGCGTCTGCGCCAGCACCTGCCCGGCCATCGGCAGCATCGCCGCGTTGCCGAAGTGGAACAGCACGACCGATGCCAGGAATATCCGCAGGTCGCGCCGCCGCAGCAGTTCGCGGAAGGCGAGCGGCTTGCCGCCATCCGCCTTGTCCTCGCCGCCCCGCGCCCGCTCGTGGTCGATCTCGGCGGGATTGACGAACGTGACCACCACGGCGCTCGCGACCGCGAAGGCGCAGACGAGGTAGAAAATCCAGTGGTAGCCGACATACTGGCCGAGCATCCCGACCAGGCCGGCCGCGACGAAATTGCCGCCATGGTTGAAGCTCTCGTTGCGGCTGATCCGCGCATCCAGCCGCCGCCGCCCGACCAGGCCGAGCGAGAGCGCCGCGATGGCCGGAGGGATCACCGCCGAAGCCGCGCCCAGCATCGCCTGCGCCGCCACCACCGCGAGGAACTGCGGGAACAGCACGATCAGTAGGCAGCCGATGGCGACCGTCAGCCCCGAGGCGGCGATCAGCAGCCGCTTCGCCCGCGTGCCGTCCACCAGCAGCCCGGCCGGGATTTGACAGACTGCGGCGACGATGGAGGAGGCCGCCATCGCGACTCCGATCGCGCCGGAGTCCCAGTGCTCGCCGCCCTTGAGGAACACGGACAGATAAGGCCCGACCCCGTCGCGCACGTCGGCCATGAGGAAGTTGATGCCGTCCAAGCCGCGCAGCGACCGCGTCGAGGCCAGACGCGGAGCGTCCGTCCGAGGCTGCGCCGCCTGGCTGTCCTCGGCTGCTGCGGTGGCCGGGCCGTGCGCTTGCCGAAGTGCCGTCTCGCCTCGCTCGACCACGCTGCCCACTCTTCCAAGCCCACCGACATAACGCATGAGCTTTGCTAACCCGGCAAGCGCACTCCCTCGGGCAGCCGGCTGCGCAGCATCGCGGCAAGCTCGGCGAGCTCGGGGCCGCGCGGGTCGGTGCGGCGCCACGCCATCGCCACCGTGCGCCCGGCCGTCGCGTCGCCAAGCGGGCGCACCGCCACCAGCCCGGCCAGGCCGTCGCGCCCCGCCGTGCTCAGCGCCGGCAGCACCGAATAGCCCTCCCCCGCGGCGATCATGTGCCACAGCGTCTCCAGGCTGGTGGCCAGCCGGCCCTGCACAGCGTTGGCGCACAGCGAAAGCGCCTGGTCGCGCAGGCAATGGCCTTCCTCCAGCAACAACAGCCCGTCCCCGGCGAGGTCCGCCAACTCCAAGGAATTGACCGTCGCCACCCGATGAGTGGCCGGGCAGACCAGGCGGAACGGCTCGAAGAACAATGCGTCCGTCGTGCACCAGTCTCCCGGCGCCGGCAACGCCAGCAGCACGGCGTCGAGCGATCCGCGGCGCAGCCGGTCCATCAGCTCGTCCGTTAGGCCCTCGATCAACTGCAGCGCCAGTTTCGGGAACGCCTCCCGGGCCTGGCGCAGCAGATGCGGCAAATAGTAGGGCCCGAGCGTGCCGATGGCGCCTAGCCGCAGCGGGCCGGCCAGGCGTTCCTCGGAGGTCCGCGCCATCTCCATCAGGCCATGCGCGTGCGACAGCACCGTCTCGATCTGCCGAAGCAGCACCGCGCCGCGCGGCGTCGGCTCGACCCGTCGGTTGCCGCGCTCGAACAGGCGGGTGCCCAGCCGGTCCTCCAATTTCCGCACCTGCTCGCTCAAAGCCGCCGGGCTGACGGCGCATGCCTCGGCGGCGCGCCCGAAGTGCCGGGTGCGGTCCACCGCGGCGGCGTATTCGAGGTCGCGCAACGACAAGCCAGCGAGGTTTATGGTCATGGCATCCAATCGGCATCACCGAACCCATCGTTCGGCAGCTTCGACTATACCTAAGGCGGCGGCTCCTGCTAGAACGCACCGTCCCAAAGGGAGAAAGAGAACCATGGCAGACCAACGGCCCATTTTGACCACCACGGCTGGCGCGCCGATCCCCGACAACCAGAACAGCCTGAGCGCCGGCCCGCGCGGCCCGGTGCTGATCCAGGATTACCAGTTGCTGGAAAAGCTGGCGCACCAGAACCGCGAGCGCATCCCCGAGCGCGTGGTGCATGCCAAGGGCTCCGGCGCCTACGGCACCTTCACCGTCACCAACGACATTTCCAAGTACACCAAGGCCAAGCTGTTCGATAAGGTCGGCAAGACGACCGACCTGCTGATGCGCTTCTCGACCGTCGCCGGCGAGCGTGGCGCCGCGGATGCGGAGCGCGACGTGCGCGGCTTTTCGATGAAGTTCTACACCGAGGAGGGCAATTGGGACATGGTGGGGAACAACACCCCCGTGTTCTTCGTGCGCGACCCGATCAAGTTCCCGGACTTCATCCGCACCCAGAAGCGTCACCCCAAGACCAACATGCGGTCGGCGACGGCGATGTGGGACTTCTGGTCATTGAGCCCCGAGAGCCTGCACCAGGTGACGATCCTGTTCAGCGACCGCGGCCTGCCCCAGGGCTACCGGCACATGAACGGCTATGGCAGCCACACCTTCAGCTTCATCAACGCTGCCAATGAGCGGTTTTGGGTGAAGTTCCACTTCAAGACCATGGACGGCCACAAGCATTGGTCGAACGACGAGGGCAACGCCATCATCGCCGTTGACCGGGAGAGCGGCCAGCGCGACCTGTTCGAATCGATTGAGCGCGGCCAGGGTCCGAAGTGGAAGTTCTGCGTGCAGGTCATGCCGGAGAAGGACGCCGAGAAGACGAGCTACAACCCCTTCGACCTGACGAAGGTGTGGCCGCATGCGGAGTTTCCGTTGATCGAGGTCGGCGTCGTCGAACTCAACCGCAATCCCGCGCATTATTTCGCCGAAATCGAGCAGTCCTCGTTCTCGCCGTCCAACATCGTGCCGGGGATCGGCTTCTCGCCGGACAAGATGCTGCAGGCGCGCATCTTCTCGTATGCGGATGCGCACCGCTACCGGGTGGGCACGCATTATGAGAGCCTGCCGGTCAACGCGCCGCGCAGCGTGAAGAACACGTATCACGCCGATGGTCCGATGCGCTTCGACGCGCCGAAGGGCACGGACGCGTATTACGAGCCGAACTCGTTCAACGGGCCGGTCGAGCAGCCGTCGGCGAAGGAGCCGCCACTGCACATCGATGGCGACGCGGACCGCTATAACCACCGCGACGGCAACGACGACTACGGCCAGGTCGCGGCGCTGTTCAAGGTCCTTGGCGCCGAGCAGCAGCAGCGCTTGTTCGGCAACATCGCAGCGGCGATGCAGGGCGTGCCGCGGGAGATCATCGACCGGCAGCTCGAGCATTTCCGCAAGGTCGACCCGGCGTATGCCGAGGGCGTGGCGATGGCGGTGGCCCGGACGCACATCCCGGCCAACTCCGATCCGGTGTCGGCATCGAAGGCACCGGTGGCTCAGGCTGCTGAGTAGCGTCTGCCGGGTCGTCTAGCCGGCTGACGGCAATAAGCGGGGCCGGGTTGTGCCGGCCCCGCAGTTCGGCGATCTATTCTGGCGGGCTAGCCGCCCTGTTGTTGTTAACAAGGATTGAACAATGTCGGTTAATGTTCTCTATACGACCTCCGCCAAGGCGACGGGCGGGCGCGACGGCCACGCCGAGACCGCGGATGGATCGTTGGACGTGAAGCTGTCCACGCCGAAGGAACTCGGCGGCGGCGGAGGTCCTGGCAACAACCCGGAGCAGTTGTTCGCTGCCGGCTATAGCGCCTGTTTCCTGGGCGCCATGAAGTTTGTGGCGTCGCAGGGCGGTCCGAAAGTCCCAGCCGACACGTCGGTGAACGCGACCGTCGGCATGGGTCCGCGCTCCGAGGGCGGGTTCGGCATCGATGTCGAGTTGGCGGTGTCGCTGCCGGGCATGGACCGCGCTCAGGCGGAGGCGCTGGTGGACAAGGCGCATCAGGTTTGCCCGTATTCCAACGCGACGCGCAATAATGTTCCGGTGCGCCTGAAGGTCGTTTAAAAACCGCTCGGCAGGCGGCTGAATGGCAATAAAGCGCCTGCCGTCTTTTTAACTAGCATTTTCCTCGCAGATAAGATAGGGTTTCGCAACGATCACAGAGCGGTCAACCCATGGTAAGCTACGTATTTGAAGGCCCGAAGTGGCAGCCCGGCCCCATCACCTGGAGCTTTGCCACGACAAACTACGCGTCTGACCAGGCGCGGCTTGCTTTCAGCAACCCTATAGCTGCCGCCTACCAGGCAACCGTCGTACAAGCCATCCAGAAATGGGCAAGCGTTACCGGCTTGGTGTTCCAACAGGTCGCCGATACGCCGAACACCAGTAATACCGCGGATATCCGCATCGGTTTCTCAACACTCGGCACCGATACCACGAGGACTATTGGCGAGACAGCCTATCGGTATTACCAATCGAGCCAGCTCTTCGCCAACGATAATCTTATTGCGTTGGAAGATCCGGGCGAGCTTCCCTTGGTGTCCGCGAACGGCGGTTTGGCCTATGGCGGGCCCGGCGGCTCGACCTTCTATCAGGTTGCCCTGCATGAGTTCGGCCACGCGTTGGGAATGGGCCATTCCACCGCCCCGAACGATGTCATGTATCCCATTGCGACGACGGCGAACACCGACCTGAGCGCGTCGGACGAGGCCGGCATCCGCGCGCTGTATCCAGCGCCGTCAGCCCACCTCCGCGGCGTCCATACCGACTACGTCGTATCGCTCGTGTCCGGCGGCCTGGCCTATATCCAGGACACCAAGCCCGGCCGCGACGGGGTGCAGACGGTCGCCAACCTCGGGCGGATCACCTTCGCCGACGGCTCCGGCCTGTTCGATCCGACCGGCGTGGCGGAGGACGTGGCGCGGCTTTATCAAGGTGCGTTCGGCCGTGCTCCGGACCTGCAAGGGCTGGACGACAACACGGCCTTGATCACCAGCAACAGCATAGGTCTCGCGGCCCTGGCCGCCAGCTTCGCCTCCTCGCCGGAGTTCCTCGCGCGCTATGGCCAGACTGACACCGCGGGCTTCGCACGGCAGCTTTACCTGAATGTGCTGCATCGCAGCCCGGATGCCGCCGGGCAGCAGCTTTGGGTCAACTACACCAACGCAACCTCCCGTGGCGACGCGCTGCTGGCTTTCTCTGACAGCTTCGAGAACCACCAGCAGACCCTGCCCATCGCCGGCAACAGGAACGACGCGGAAGCGGCCCGGCTGTATCAAGCTGCGTTCAACCATGCTCCGGACAGCGCCGGGCTGGCGCTGTGGTCGGGCCAATTGCACCAGGGCGTGCCGGTCGACCAAGTGGCGCAGGCGTTTGTGGGTTCCACCGAATTCACCCAAACCTATGGCAATCTCGACCCGAACGGGTTCGTGGCCCAGCTCTACTCGAACGTCCTGCATCGCGCGCCCGACGCGGCGGGGCAGCAGGGATGGCTCAACGCGTTGGCTGGCGGGGCCACCCGCGCGCACGTGCTGGCCGGATTTGCCGACAGCAACGAGAATCGGGTGGCGACCGCCGGCGCTACCCACGACGCCTGGGTCTTCGTCGGCTAAACCGTCAACGGGCCAGCGAGCGTTTGAAACGCCGCCGCCATCAGCGCGGCCGTATAGGGCTCGCGCGGATGGGCGAACAACTCATCCGCGGGCCCTTCCTCGACCACGCGGCCGGCGCGCAGCACCACGACCCTGTGCGCCAATGCCCGCACGACCGCCAAATCGTGGCTGATGAACAGGTATGCCAGGCCGTGCCGCTCTTGCAACGTCCGCAGCAGGTCGACGATCTGCGCCTGCACCGAGCGGTCGAGCGCACTGGTCGGCTCGTCCAGCACCAGCAGCCGCGGGGTCAGCACGATGGCGCGGGCGATCGCGACGCGCTGGCGCTGGCCGCCGCTGAACTCGTGCGGATAGCGCCCGGCGGCCTCGGCAGGCAGCCCGACCTCGTCCAGCGCCGCCGCCACGCGCATGGCGCGCTCGCGCCGGCTCAGCCGCGGCTCATGCACGCGCAGGCCCTCCGCCACGATCTCGCCCATGCTCATGCGGGGCGACAGGCTGCCATAGGGGTCCTGGAACACGATCTGCATCGCCCGGCGCAATGGGCGCAGCCGGGATTGCGAGAGCTGCGTGATGTCCTGCCCGGCAAAGCTTACTTGCCCAGCCGCGGCCTGCATGCGTAGCAAGGCGAGCCCAATCGTGCTCTTGCCCGACCCGCTCTCGCCCACCAGGCCCAGCGTCTCGCCCTCCCGGACCGCCAGGCTCACCCCGTCCACCGCCCGGACTTCCCCAACCACCCGGCGCAGCAGCCCGCGGCGGATAGGGAACACCACCCGCAAATCGTGGACGGCGGCGATGGTGGGTGCGCTCGCCGGCATGGGGCGGGGCCGGCCGCTGGGGTCGGCGGCGATCAGCATGCGGGTGTAGGGATGCTGCGGCGCGCGGAACACGTCCTCGACCCGTCCGGCCTCGACGATGCGTCCGTCCTTCATGACGCAGACGCGGTCGGCGACCCGGCGCACCACGTTCAGGTCATGGCTGATCAGCAGCAACGCCAGCCCGCGCGCGGCTTTTTCCCGCGCCAGCAGATCCAGGATACCAGCCTGGATGGTGACATCCAGCGCCGTGGTCGGCTCGTCGGCGATCAGCAGCTTCGGGTCGTTGGCCAGCGCCATCGCGATCATCACCCGCTGCCGCTGCCCGCCGCTGAGCTGGTGCGGGAATGCGTTCAGCCGGTCCGCGGCGTCGGGAAAGCCAACGCGCGTCAACAGCCCGGCGACGGCGCCGCGGGCGGGCCGCTTGCCGTGCAGCGACAGCGCCTCGGCGACCTGGCGCCCGACGGTATGCAGCGGGTTCAGGCTGGTCATCGGCTCCTGGAACACGATCCCGGCGGTGTCGCCGCGCGCTGCCTGCAACACGGACGGAGTGGCGCCGAGCATGGGCTTGCCGTCCAGGATCACTTGGCCGGTGCAAGCCGCGCCCGCCGGCAGCAGTTGCAGGATCGACAGCGCGGTCAACGACTTGCCGGAGCCGCTCTCGCCGACCAACGCCAGTGTCTCGCCTTGCGCCACGGTGAAGCTCACGTCATCCACGACGCGCCGCACGCCGAACGTCACCGAAAGGCCAGCGACCTCCAGCATCAAGGCTGCTTGCGCGGGTCGAAGGCGTCGCGCACGGCCTCGCCGATGAAGATCAGCAAGGTCAGCACGCCGCCCAGCACGATGAACGCGGTCATGCCGAGCCACGGCGCCTGCAGGTTGTTCTTGCCCTGCGCCACCAGCTCACCCAATGAAGGCGACCCCGGCGGCAGGCCGAAGCCCAGGAAATCCAAGGTGGCGAGCACCGTCACCGAGCCTGACAAGGTGAACGGCAAGAAGCTGAGCGTCGCCACCAGCGCGTTCGGCAGGATATGCCGCGCCATGATGGCCGCGTTCGACACGCCCAGCGCCTGCGCCGCCCGCACGTAGTCGAGGTTGCGCCCGCGCAGGAACTCCGCCCGCACCACGCCGGTCAGCGCCATCCAGGAGAACGCCAGCAGGAAGGCCAGCAAGGTCCAGAACGTCGGCGTGACGATGCTGCCCAGGATGATCAGCAAATAGAGCTGCGGCATGCCGGACCAGATCTCGATGAACCGCTGGAACAGCAGGTCGGTCAGGCCGCCGTAAAAACCCTGGACGGCCCCGGCGGCGATGCCCACGACCGACGAAATCAGCGTCAGGGTGAACCCGAACAGCACCGAAAGGCGGAAGCCGTAGATGACCCAGGCCAGCACGTCGCGCGCCTGGTCGTCGGTGCCCAGCAGGTTGCGGAAGGACGGCGGCGCCGGGGCGGGGGTGGGCAGGTCCTTGATGACGGTGTCGTAGCGGAACGGGATGGCGGGCCACAGCATCCAGCCGTGCGCGTTGATGGCGGCGGCGAGCTGCGGGTCGGTGTAGTCCGCCTCGGTCGGCAGGAAGTCGTCGCCGAAGGTGTCCTCGCTGTAGTCGTGCAGGACGGGGACGAAATACTGGCCGTTGAAGCAGATCAGCAGCGGGCGGTCGTTGGCCAGCAGCTCGGCGGCGAAGCAGAGCAGGAAGATCGCCGTGAAAATCCCCAGCGACCAGACGCCGCGGCGGTGCGCGCGGAAGATGGCGATGCGCCGCCGGGTGATCGGCGTCATGATGCCGGCGTCATCGGCGCGCCTCGAAGTCGATGCGCGGGTCGACGACGGTGTAGAGCAGGTCCCCGACGACCTGCAGCACCAGGCCGAACAGGGTGAAAATATACAGCGTGCCGAACATGACGGGATAGTCGCGGCGGATCGCGCTCTCGAACCCCAGCAGGCCCAGGCCATCCAATGAAAAAACGATCTCGACCAGCAGCGCCGAGCTGAACAGGATGCCGATGAACGCGGCGGGGAAGCCGGCGACGATCAGCAGCATGGCGTTGCGGAACACGTGGCCATACAGCACGCGTTGCTCGCCGGCGCCCTTGGCCCGGGCGGTGACGACGTATTGCTTGCGGATCTCGTCGAGGAAGCAGTTTTTCGTCAGGATCGTCAGCCCGGCGAACCCGCCCGCGACCAGCGCCACCGTGGGCAAAACCATGTGCCAGGCGTAGTCGGCGATGCGCGCCGGCCAGGACCAAGTCTCGGAGCCGCTGCTCGTCAGGCCGCGCAACGGAAAGATTTGCAGAAAACTGCCACCGGCGAACAGCACGACCAGCAGCAGCGCGAACAGGAAGCCCGGCACCGCATAGCCCACCAGCACGAAGGCGCTGCTCGCGACGTCGAACCGGCTGCCGTCGCGCACCGCCTTTTCGATGCCGAGCGGGATGCTGACGAAATAGATCAGCAGGGTGGACCACAGGCCGATGGAAATACTGACCGGCAGCTTCTGCAGGATCAGCCCGACCACCGTTTGGTCGCGGAAGAAGCTGCGGCCGAAGTCGAAGGTCAGGTAGCCCGCCACCATGGACACGAAGCGCTCGCCGGCCGGCTTGTCGAAGCCGAACTGGCGCTTCAATTCCTCGATTTGCCCGGCATCGAGGCCGCGCGCCCCGCGATAGGCGCCGCTGTCGCTGGTGGCGCCGGTGATGCGGGCTGTCGCCTCGGTGCCGCGTCCGCGGGTTTCGGCGATGGCCTGCTCGACGGGTCCGCCGGGCGCGAACTGCACGACGGCGAAGTTGATGGCGATGATGCCCAGCAGCGTCGGGACCAGCAGCAGCAGGCGGCGCAGCAGATAGCCGGCCAAGTCTAGTTTGCCGGCTTGCGCGCCGTATCGGCCTTGGCGGACAGGCCCGGATCGATCCACCAGTCGTCCAGCACGAAGCCGTCGCGGATCGGCTGGCTGGGCCGGCCAAACCGGTTCCAGGTAGCGATGTTGAACCGCTGGCTATGCCAATTCGGCACCATGTACCATCCGCGCAGCAGCAAGCGGTCGAGCGCGCGTCCGGCGGTGGCGAGGGTGCCGCGGTCTTGCGCCGCCACGGCCTTTTCGATCAGCGCGTCGATCGCCGGGTCGCAGACAGCGGCCAGGTTGCCGCCGCCGGGCGTTTTCGCGCCGATGCAGGAATAATAATCCCGCAGCTCGTTCCCCGGCAGGTCGGAGCCGGGATAAATCATCGTCGTCATGTCGAAATCGAAGTCGTCCGTCAGACGTTCGTACTGCGCGCTATCGACGGTGCGTATGCCGACCTCGATGCCCAGGCGCTGCAGCCACTGCTGGTACGGCAGCGCCACCCGCTCCAGCGTGGGGTCGCTCAGCAGTATGGTGAAGGCCATTTGCTTGCCGGCGCTATCCACCAGCTTGCGGTCGCGAACGGTCCAACCGGCCTCCTTCAACAGCGCCAGCGCCCGGCGCAGCCCTTCGCGGTTGTTGCCGGACCCGTCGGTGACCGGAAGGCGGAACGCCTCGGTGAACAAATCCGGCGGCAGCTCGCCGCGGAATGGCGCCAGCACCGCTTGCTCGTCGACCCCCGGCAGGCCGATCGCCTCCTGGGCGGTGTTGCCGAAATAGCTGTGGCTGCGGACGTAGCTGCTGAAGAACAGGTTCTTGTTCATCCATTCGAAGTCGAACACCTGGCCCATCGCCTCACGGACGCGGGGGTCGGCGAACACCGGACGCCGCGTGTTCATGATGAAGCCCTGGATGCCGACCGGCAGGTGGTGCTCGATCTCGTCGCGGCGCACCAGCCCGTCGCGCACGGCGGGGAAGTCGTAGCCGGTCGCCCATTCCTTCGAGATGTTCTCCTGCCGGTAGTCGATCTGCCCGGCCTTGAACGCCTGCATGGCAATGGTCGGGTCGCGGAAATACTCGATCCGCACCCGGTCGAAATTGTGGAAGCCGATGCCGGTCGGACGGTCCCGCGCCCACCAATTCGGATCGCGCACATAGGTCACGCTGCGGCCGAGGTCGAACTTCTCCACGCGGTACGGCCCGCTGCCCATGGGCGGCTCGGTCAGCGGCTTGGTGAAGTCGCGCGTCGACCACCATTTTTCCGGCAGCACCGGGAGGCCGCCGACCAATAGCGGCAGCTCGCGGTTCTGGTTCGACTTGAAGTGGAACACCACCCGGCGCTCGCTCTCGGACACCGCGTCCTGCACGTCGGCGAGCGAGACGCGGACGGACGGGCGGCCCTTCTCCATCAGGGTCTTGAAGGTCCAAGCGACGTCGGCGGCAGTGACGGGCGTGCCGTCGGAGAAGCGCGCCTCGGGCCGCAGCTCGAAGGCGACCCACATGCGGTCGGCGGGCAGCTCGATCGTCTCGGCGAGGTGGCCGTAGCCGGTCGCGACCTCGTCCGCCGAGCCGATCAGCAGGCTTTCCCACACATGGCCGCCGGCCGATCCGGCAGCGGTGCCGCCGACGCCGGGCTGCCACGACGCGCCGGTGCCGATGGCCGCGTTGCCGCGCAGGATAAATGGGTTGAAGCCGTCGAAGCTGCCGACCATCGCGAACACGGCCTCGCCCCCCTTCGGCGCCTGCGGGTTCACGTAGGGGAAATAGGGGAAGTCGGCCGGCAGCGCGGGGGTGCCGAGGATGGTGAGCGCATGGCTGCGCGTGACCTGCGGGGCCACCTGGGCTTGGGCAGGGATCGCGATGAGCAAAAGCAGCAGCAAACAACGCAGCATGACGGGCCTCCGAAGTCGGTCAGGCCATAGCAGGCGGCGCAGCGGATTGCATCAATCGGCGAGCATCGCCAACGCGGGCGCGAGCAGCGCCGGATCGCCAACCGCAAGCGCGTTGCCGTCGCCGTCCGGGCGCAGCTTGCGGCCCTGCCAATCGGTCATGCGTCCGCCTGCGCCCTCGATGACCGGGACCAGGGCGGCCCAATCCCAAACCTTGAGGCCAGGCTCGGCGATGATGTCGATCGCGCCCAGCGCCAGCAGCCCATAGGCGTAGCAGTCGCCGCCCCAGGATACCCGGCGCGTGGCGGCGGCGAGGCGTCGCCAGGCCACGGTCTGGGATGGTGTGAAGATTTCGGGGGCGGTGCAGGACAGTTCGGCCTGGTCCAGCCCGGGGCACGTCCGGCAGCCCGCCCTGCCGTAGGCGCCGCGGAACCGGGTCGGTTGCCCGGCCACGCCGATCCAGCGCTCGCCGGTGATGGGCTGGTCGATGACGCCGAGGATCGGGACATCGCCGTCGAGCAGGGCGACCAGGATACCGAAGGTCGGACGCCCGGTAATGAAGGCGCGGGTGCCGTCGATGGGGTCCAGCACCCAGCGCAGCCGGGCTTCGGGCCGGTCGAGGCCGAATTCCTCGCCCAGGATGCCATGGCCGGGGAAGCGCTGGGACAGCACGGCGCGCATGGCGAGTTCAGCCGTGCGGTCGGCGAGGGTGACGGGGCTTGCGTCCGATTTTAACTCGGCGTTGAGGTTTTGCCGGTAGAATGGCCTGATCACGGCGGCGGCGACGTCGGCCGCCGCCTCTGCCGCCGCGATCAGGTCCTGCACGATGCGCCTATTGGCTGACGCCCCGGGTCGGGCTTTGGCTGGTCGGGCCGGTGACGGGTCCCTGCGGCTTGGTCACGCCGTTCTCGGTGGCGACCGGGGCTGTCGGGCTGACTTCCTTGGCATTGGCCGGCTGCTGGCCGTTGTTCTGCAGGATCTGCGATTGGTTCTGCGAAGCGGAGGGCTGGGTCATCTGCTGGCCCTGCGCCCAGGCAGGTGCGGTGGCGAACAGCGCAAACGCGGCGGCGATGGCGATCGGGGCGTGACGCATAGGGTTGGTCCTCCAATGGGCCGGGCGTTGCGCCGGCGGGTTCGCCTACCTAAGGTGCGCCGCACGCTATGCAAACGTCCGCCCCGCATCAACCCCGCGATATCGCGTGAACCCCCTGGTCGTGATCCCCTCCCGGATGGCGTCCACGCGCCTGCCCGGCAAGCCGCTGGCGTTGATCGCCGGGCGTCCCATGGTGCTGCACGTCTTGGATCGCGCACGCGAAGCCGACATCGGCCCGGTCGCGGTCGCCTGCGCGGATGCGGAGATCGCCGACGCCGTGCAGGCGGCTGGCGGGGTCGCAGTGATGACCGATCCGTCGTTGCCTTCCGGGTCCGACCGGGTGCACGCGGCGCTCGCGACGCTCGATCCACAGGGCGCGCACGACGTCGTGGTCAACCTGCAGGGTGATTTCCCCACCATCGCGCCACTGCTGCTGCGGACCGTGATCACCCCGCTCGACGACGCCACGGTCGACATCGCCACGCTGGTCGCCCCGATCCTGACGGCGGAGGAGGCTGCGGCGCCGTCGGTCGTCAAGGCCGCCTGTGCCTTCGAGCGTGGCCGGGCCGTGTCGCCGGCGCTGTATTTCTCCCGCGCCGCCATTCCGTCCGGGGATGGGCCGTTGTGGCATCATATCGGCATCTACGCCTACCGCCGCGCCGCGCTGGCCCGGTTCGTCAGCCTGCCGGAGAGCCCGCTGGAACGGCGGGAAAAACTGGAACAACTGCGTGCGCTGGAAGCAGGGATGCGCATCGCCTGCGCCCGGGTCGAGCACGGGCCGTTCGGCGTCGACACGTCCGCCGACCTCGCCCACGCCCGCGCCATCCTCGAGGCCGCATGACCCAGATTGCCTTCCAAGGCCAGATCGCCTTCCAGGGCTTGCCCGGCGCCTATTCCGACCTCGCCTGCCGCACCGGCTTTCCGGACATGACGCCGCTGCCCTGCCACACCTTCGAGCATGCGATGGACGCGGTGCGCTCGGGCGCTGCGGCGCTGGCGATGCTGCCGTGCGAGAATAGCCTTGCGGGCCGCGTGCCCGACATCCACGCGCTGCTGCCCGGCAGCGGCCTGTCGATCGTCGGCGAGCATTTCCAACGGGTTGAGCACTGCCTGCTGGGTCCGCGCGGAGCGGCGGCCGGCGACGTGCGGCGCGTCCATTCGCACGCGGTGGCGCTGGGCCAGGTGCGGGCGATCCTGCACGAGCTGGGGGCGGATGCGGTGGTGGAGGCGGATACTGCCGGGTCGGCGAAGCTGGTGGCCGAGTGGGGCCGGCGCGAGGATGCGGCGATCGCCTCGGCGTTGGCGGCGGAGATTTACGGGCTGGACGTGCTGCGCGCCAACGTCGAGGACGCCGCGCACAACACGACGCGGTTCTATGTCGTGGCGCAGGAGCCTCAGGCGCCGCCGCCCGGCACCCCGGGCCTGATGACGACGTTTGTTTTCCGGGTCCGCAACGTGCCGGCGGCGCTGTATAAGGCGCTGGGCGGATTCGCGACCAACGGCGTCAATATGTCGAGGCTGGAAAGCTACATGCTGCACGGCGAGTTCATCGCGACGCAGTTCCTATGCGACGTGGACGGCCACCCGCAGCAGCCGGCGCTGGCCCGTGCGCTGGAGGAGCTCGGCTTCTTCACGGCGGAAATGCGGGTGCTGGGCGTCTATCCGCGCGCGCCGTTCCGGGCACGGCAGGGCGGCGGCTCTCAGGAGCCGGCGGGACGTTCGTAGCCCGGACGGGGGATCAGGCCCATGATGGTCCGGGTGAAGCCGCCGTCGACGGTGATCTCGTCGCCGGTGATGTAGGCCGAACGCGCGCTGGCCAGGAACAGCACGGCCTCGGCGATGTCCTCCGGGCGTCCTATCCGGCCCGCGGGGATGACGGCGCTGCGGCGGCGCACGATGTCGGGGTCGTCGTAGAACGCCTGGCTCAACGGCGTCAGGATCATGCCGGGGCTGACGACGTTGCTGCGTATGCCGGCGTCGCCCCACTCGGTCGCAAGCTGGCGCGACAGCATGACGATGCCGGCCTTGGCCACGCTGTATGCGCCGCTGAACCCGGTGGCGTGGCTGCCGGCGACTGACGCGATGTGCACCAGGACGCCGGCGCCACGCTCCCGCATCTGCGCGCCGAATGCCTGCGAGCAGATGAAATAACCGGTCAGGTTCACCGAAAGCAGCATGTTCCACTCGGCAATGGGCAGCGTGGCCAGCGGGCCGGGCCGTAGCAGCCCCGCGTTGTTCACCAGCACGTCGCAGGGGCCGAACGCCTGGCGCACCGCGTCGGCGACGTCCGCTACGCTCGCCGGGTCCGACACGTCGCAGGCGGCCGCCATGGCCTCCGCGCCGGCGTCGTGCAACTGCCGCAATGTTTCGGCGCTGCCGGCTTCGTCGCGGTCGAGCAGGGCCACGCGCCCGCCAGCCTGCGCGAGGCTTGCCGCGATGGCGCGGCCGATGCCACCTCCCGCCCCGGTCACCACGCAGACCCGGCCGCGCAGCCCTAGCCAGTCGGCAACCGTTGGGCCGTTCATGTCCGCTCTCCCTGCAAGGCAGCGCGCTTCGCCCTGGTCGCGCCGTGGTCGAGGGCGTAGCGGAAGCGGTCGCCGGTGCGGCGGGCCTCGGCGATCACCACGCCATAGACCGCCTCCGCCACGTCGCGTCCGATCAGCCCGGCGTTGAGGTCCTGCTCGACCGCGGCCGGATCGCGTGCCATCGGATCGCCGAAGCCGCCGCCGCCGGGTGACGCCAACCGGACGCTGTCGCCGGCGCTCAACGGGACGCGCTCGACCTTGCTGCGCAGCGGCGGGACCCATTCGCGCCCGTTCGTTTCAAGGCGCACCTCATTCGCCGCCGCCGGGTGGCCGCCCTCGATGCCGAACGGCACGTGGTCGACCCGGTCGCCGAGGACCGATACGACGCAATCCGACAGTGCCGTGATCCCATAGGCGGTGCCGCAGCCGCCGCGGTGCCAGCCATCGCCGCCGGAGCCCTCGCGGATGCGGTAGTACTCGAACCGCAGCGGGTAGCGGTGCTCCGACATCTCGACTGACATGAACTTCGCCATCGAGCCCGGCGGCGTTCCGTTGACCAGGCCGTCCGATGCGCGGCTCGCGCCATACCCGCCGGGGTAGGGATACACCGCGACGAAGTAGCCGCCGCCGATGGGATTACGCCCCGACACGGTGGCGACGCCCGTGGTGCCGAACGGCGCCGCCGGAACCTGGTCGGGGATCGCCTGCGCCAATGCGCCGAACACGACGTCGACCACGCGCTGCGTCACGTCGGTGGTGCCGCCGACCGGCGAAGGGTATTGCGCCGCCAGGATCGTGCGGTCCGGAATGGTGAAGCGCGTCGGACGGAATGCGCCGCCGTTGACGGGGACCTCGGGGAAGACGTGCTTCAGCGCCACCAGGCACATGGACTTCGTGGTGCTGTCGGAGATGTTCATCGGTCCGCGCGCGGCTGGGGCGGTGCCGGTGAAGTCGAAGTGCAGGCCGCTGCCGGCGACGGTGAGCGACAGCGCCACCTTGAGCGGCACGTCCTCGACGCCGTCGTTGTCGAACCAGTCGACGATATCGTACGTCCCGTCCGGGATTTCGGCGATATACGAGCGCATCTGCGTCTCCGACCGGTCCATCATCTCGCGGATGCAGTCCCGGAGCGTCGCCTCGCCGTATTTGCCGATCAGCGCCTCGAGCCCGCGCCGGCCGACGTTGAACACGTTGATCATGGCCGCGAGGTCGCCCTCGATCTGCTGCGGCAGCCGCACGTTCGCCGTGATCAGCCGGACGAGCGCGGCGTTGTAGCGCCCCTGCTCGAACAGCTTGAGCGGCGGGATGATGATGCCCTCCTGATGGATTTCGGTGGCGGACGGCGCCCAGCCGCCGGGCACGCTGCCGCCCATGTCCATCCAGTGCCCGGTGTTGGCGAACAGCGCGAACAGCCGCCCGTCCACGAAGGCCGGCGACACCAGAATCACGTCGTTGAGGTGGGTGCCGCTGAGGTAAGGGTCGTTCAGTATCCACAGGTCGCCGTCCTTAAAGCCGCCCTCGGCCCCTGCTGCGGCGATCACCCGCTGCACCGTCCACTGCATGTTCGCCAGGAACTGCGGCAGGCCGTAGCCGCCCTGGGCGATGGTCTCGCCGCTGTCGGGATCATACATCCCGTGGGCGCAATCGTTGGTCTCCGAGATGATCGGCGAGATCGCCGCCCGGATCAGATGCAGGTCCATCTCGTCGGCGATCTGTTCGAGCGCGCCGCGGACGACCGCGAGGGTGACCGGGTCCATCATGCCATCTCGACCAGTATGTTTTCGAAGCAGTCGACGCGGGCGGTCATGCCGGGCTCTATGACGCCCGTGGTGTCGGCCTGCTCGACGATGGCGGGGCCGTCGAAGGTGCAGCCGGGCTGCAGGTCCGCGCGGCCGTAGATCGGCGTGTCGATCCAGCCGCCAAAATAGACCGGGCGCGTGCCGGAGGGTGTCGCCCGCCTCGGTTCGACGGCAAACGCCGCACGCCGCTCGTGGCCCGGACGGACGCCGTGGACCGTCGTCTTGAGGCTCACGATCATGACCGGGATGTCGCCGAGCGTGTTGCCGTATTCGCGGCGATAGGCCTGCTGGAACGCCTCGCTCATGCGGGCGGGCGTCCAGTCCGCCTCGACCGGCACCCGCAGCGTATGGATTTGGCCGGTGTAGGACATCTCCGCCGCGTGGCTCACCACGATCCGGTCGACCGGGGTTTCACCCTCGGCGAGCCGCGTTTCGCCCTCGCGGCGCTGGTCCTGCAGGACGTTCAGCACCCAGGCGGGATCGAGCTCGCCGACCCGGCGCTCCACGGTCTGCGAGTGGTCGTAGCGGATGTCGGCGATGGCGCAGCCGAGCGCACACAGCACGCCGGGGTGCGGCGGGATGAGCATGGTGCGCACGCCGACCTCGCGCATGATGGCAGCACCATGCAGCGGGCCGGCGCCGCCGAACGCAACCAGCATGAAATCGCGGGGATCGTGCCCCTGCTCGACCGACAGCAGGCGCGTGCGCCCGGCCATGCGCTGGTTGACCACGGTGAGGATCGCCTCCGCGGTCGCCTCGACGCCGAGGCCGATTTGTTCTCCCAGCGCGCCGATGGCCCGCCGCGCGCCGTCGAGGTCGAGGGATTTCAGGTGTTTGAGGCCAATCGGATGGTCGGCGTTGATCCGCGCCAAGGTGGCGTTCACGTCGGTGACGGTCGGCTCCGTACCGCCGCGGCCAAAACACACCGGCCCCGGCACTGCGCCGGCGCTGCGCGGCCCGACCTGCAATATGCCGCCGCGGTCGAGGTAGGCGATCGAGCCGCCGCCAGCGCCGATGGTGTGGACGTCGATCATCGGCAGCCGCAGCGGCACGCGGAAATCGAGGTTGGTGGTGTCGGCGACGCGCGGGACGCCGCCGATCACGACTGAGACGTCGTAGCTGGTGCCGCCCATGTCGCCGGTGATGACGTTGTCGAACCCGGCCTCGGCCGCGAGCCGTGCCGCGGCCATGACGCCGGCCGCCGGGCCGGAGCGCACGATGTTCGCCGCCCGGTTCGCCAGCAGCTTCAATGGCGCCAGGCCGCCGTTCGATTGCATGACGAGCGTTTGGGCAGCGAACCCGCGCTCATTAAGCTTCGATTGCAGGTTGGCGGCGTAGCGCGACACGAGCGGCTGCAAATAGCCCTGCACGACGGCGGTGCTGGTGCGCTCGAACTCATAGTACTCGCGGACGACGCTGCTGGAGGTGACGACCTGCCAGCCGGGTTCGGCCTCCAGCATCAGGTCGCGCACGCGGTCCTCGTGCGCGGGGTTGGCGTAGGCGTGCAGGAACGAGACGACCACCGCCTCGATGCGCAGCTCGCGCAGCGCCGCGGCGAGGCGGCGGACCTCGTCGTCGTCAAGCGCGCGCAGGACCCGGCCATGCTGGTCGAGCCGCTCGTCCAATTCCCAGCGCAATTCGCGCGGGATGAGCGGGTTCTGCACACCGGTCAGGCCGTACATGCGCTGCCGGTCGCGGCGTCCGAGCTCCAGGATATCACGGAAGCCGCGCGTGGTGACCAATGCGCAGCGTGCCCCTTTGCGCTCGATGACGGCGTTGGTGGCGATCGTCGTGCCGTGCAGGATAAGGCCGAGGCTGTGCGGCGGGATGTCGGCCGCCTCCAATGCGTCGATCAGGCCGCGCGCCGGGTCGTCCGGGGTCGAGGGCACCTTCAGCACGCGGTCGACGCTGATGCCGTCGCGCGAATAGAACAGGTCGGTGAAAGTGCCGCCGACGTCGATTCCGGCTACTCCGGCCATGCTGCCCGGTCCCCCCGCCTAGACAACGTTATCGTCACGAAGCGCCGCGATCACCTCGGGCGACAGATGCAGCCGGTCCGCCAGCACGGCCTGCGTATCGGCGCCGAGCGGGCGGCTGGGCACCAGCTCGCAGAGCTCGGTCCCGGCAAAACGCAGCGGCGAGTGCTGCACGACGATGCGTCCGAGCTGCGGATGCTCCTGCCATTGCAGCGCGCCGCGCTCGTGCATGTGCGGGTCATGCACGACCTCATCGAGGCTGCGGACCGGCGCGCAGGGCACGCGGTGCGCCAGCAAATGCGCGAATAGCGCCTCCTTCGACTGCGTGCGGGTCCAGTCGCCAACGAGCGCGTCCACCGCGTCGATATGCGCCACGCGGTCGCCGAGCGAGGTGAAACGCGGGTCGTCCGCCAGGTCCTGCCGCTGCATCGCGGCCAACAACGAGCGCCAGTGCGTATCGCCGACGCAGATGATGGCGATGTAGCCGTCGCTCGCGGGATAGACGTTGTAGGGCGCCTCGGCCAAGCCGCCGTGGCGGTTGCCGGTGCGGGGCGGCACGTCGCCGCCGCTGCCGAAATGCATGCCGAGGCTGGAGCTCAACGATGGATACACGGCGTCCAGCATCGCCACCTCGACCTGGCGTCCGACCCCGGTCTTTTCGCGTTCATACAGCGCCGTTGTGATGGCGCCATAGAGGTGGACGCCGGCGAAGAAGTCGCACAGCGCCGGCCCGGCCTTGACCGGGGGGCGGTCGGGGAAGCCGGTGATGCTCATGACACCCGCCATGGCCTGCACCGTCAGGTCCATGGCCGGGTAGTCGCGATAGGGGCCGGTGCTGCCGAAGCCGGAGCTTTGCGCATAGACCAGCCGCGGGTTGACCGCCTGTAGCGCGTCGGCGCCGAGGCCGAGCCGCTGCATAACGCCCGGCGCGAAGTTCTCCACCAGCACGTCGGCGGTGCGCACCAGGCCGCGCAGGATCGCCTTGCCGTCCTCGCTTTTCAGGTTGAGCATCATGCTCTGCTTGCAGCCGTTCAGCATCGCGAACGGCAAGGCCGCGCCGCCGACCACGCCCCGGCGACGCAGGGATTCGCCGCCGGGCGGCTCGATCTTGATGACGGCTGCGCCCGCGGTCGCGAGCAGGAAGGTCGCGTAGGGGC
The DNA here is from genome assembly GCA_965277495.1 of Acetobacteraceae bacterium. GTDB lineage: Bacteria > Pseudomonadota > Alphaproteobacteria > Acetobacterales > Acetobacteraceae > CAHJXG01. The sequence goes on from OZ255824.1 coordinate 2,182,930, forward strand.
CGTTGTAGATTTGGCTGAGGTCGATGACCGTCACGCCGTCGAGCGGGAGTGCCAAGGCTGCTGTCCCTCCCCGCTCAGCCGGCCGCGCGGGTGCGCGCCGCGGCGGCCCGGCGGAAATCCGCCCATTCGTGCACCGGCCACATGTCCTGGTCTTCGCCATGGCCGGCATGGCCGTTGATGTCCCAGGCGATCAGGCCGTTCGAATCGATGAAACTGTGCCGGTTGATGATCATGCCGCTCAGCCGGGCGCCGACGGCGTGCAGGGTGCGCCCGCGCTCGTCCTCCCCTTCGATGGTGATGCGGTTGACCCAGCCGGCGGCCGGGTCCTGCTCCACCACGCGGCGGCCGGATACGAGGTCCGCCGTCTCGCCGTCGCGGATCATGAAGCCGTAGGCGATCTCCTCGACATCGCCGTTCCATTTGGTGACCGCCAGGAATGCGTCGTCCTCCGACGCGATGCCGGTCACATAGGCGCTCTTTTTCGGGCGGTGCTCCGGGCGCGGCCCCCAGGAGCGGTCGCGCATGGCCAGGCAGTCGATGGCGATGCGCTCGCCTTGCAGGCTGATTTCTCCCGTCACCCGGCCGAACTGGTCGAAGTGGTTCGCGGCGCCGAATGGCGAGCCCGCGCGGCGCAAAGGGCGCGGCGGCATGATCCCGTCGAATTGCAACGCGATCCGGCAACGCTCGCCGTCCTGGAAGCCGAGCTCGTAGCGCGTGCAGGGCTCGACCATCCGCATCGACACGCCAGTCGGCAACGTGATGTCGGTAAGGTCCTGGTCCCGCGGCAGGCGCAACGCGGAGTAGTTCGCCGAATACGCGACCTCCCACGGCAAATGCGCGGCGTCGTCCCAGACCCATGCGCCGCCGGCGACCGTGCCGATATTGGGCCGCGCCATGGTATAAAGCCAGCCGCCCAGCTTCCGTCCGGGATGGCAGAAGGAAAACCAGCTCGTCTCGGTCATCCACCAACGGTCGCCCATGGGGCCGAAATGGAACTTGTCGTCGGCAGGCGTGAAGGTCATCGGCGTCTCCGGTGGCGTCGCTGCGGCGTTCACAGCGCTGGGTAGTGGCGGACGGCGATGCCGCCGGACGCGCTGGCGGCGAGCTGCGCCTGCCGGGCAGCCTGGCCGGCAAAATAGGCGAGGGCCGCTGGAAAGCCGATGCGCCCAGCCTGCAATGCCGCGGCGAGGGCGTCCTCCCCCGCTTCGGCGGTTGCCGGGCCGCTGCCCAGAAGCTCGGCGAGGGCGATGCGGTCCGCCTGTTCGAGCGCGTCGCCGAAGCGGTCGCACGCCTGCAGGTACTTGACGACCTTGGCGGCGTTCTTCGCCTTCGCGATGACCTGGGCGTCCGTGCTCCGCGCCACGACGACATCGCGCAGGTCGTCCAGGATGTGGCCATACAGCCGGGTCCGCTCCGTCGGTGGCCGTTCGATTGGCGCCGGCGTGTCGACCCGGCAGCCGCTCGCATCGGCCAGCGCCTCGATCAGCAAACGGCGGTTGAGCGCCTGCGAGACGATGGCGTGGGCGGGCTCCCCGGTGACGTTGCGGTGCCGGATGACCACGACGCGGGCCGAGACGAAAACGCGGTGATACCTGATGCGCGCCCGGTCGACCGGGGCACCGGAGAAATGCTCGTAATCCCGCAGGCTGGCGGCGAAGTCGGGCACCGGCTCCATGACGCAACGCATCGAGAACCAGGCGAGGTCCTCCATCGGGTCGCCGAGATGCGCGAGTTCCCAGTCGATCAGGGCGGTCAGGCGCCCATCCTCGAACAGGAAATTGCCCGGCCCGGCGTCGCCGTGCACGAGCGCAACGGGGCCGTCCGGGTCGGGCATGTTGTCCGCAAGCCAGCGGAAAGCAAGGTCCAGCAGCGCATCAGGCCGTCCGGCCTCATCATACATCGCCCGCCAGATGCCCAGCTCGGCGCGGACATGATCGGCAATCCTGGCGCCGCGGACGCCGCCATCGAGCGCGACGCCGTCAATGCCGGCGCGATGCAGGCGGGCAAGGTTGTCCATCACCTCGCGGGCGATGGCTTGCTTGACGGCCGGGTCGGCAAGGCGGCGGAACTCGGCAATGCCCGAGGCGCGATCGGTCAGGATCGCCTGATGCCGCGGGTGCTCGGCAAGGAGCCTCGGCGCCTGGAGGCCTGCGCCGGCGATCGCGCGGTAAACCTGGGCTTCGCGATGCACCGTGTACGGCTCGACACCCGGCGGGCGCGGCGGCCCGTAGCGCAGGAACACCTCAGTCACCCGGTCATCGTCGGCCATGACATCGATGGCCCATGACCGGCACCGGTTGCCGCCCGCCGTCTGCGTGCAGCGCGCGATGCGTCCGCCGCAAACCTCCGCCACCCAATCGAACAGCTCGGCCTCGGGATCGCCACCGTCGATGGCCGTTTCGTGTGCCGCATGGGTTTGTCGCGGCTGCGGCGACGTGGCCGGCATCAGGCTGTTTCCCTCCCGCGCATTCCCTGCCTTGGCTGGCGGCCATGACAGAACTAAACCGCTGGCATAGGCTGGGCAAGCGATTTAGATGGACCGGGCAGAGGCCGGCCAGAGCGGCTGAATAACGGCGGATCAAGCCGAACCAGGGCAGGAGACACAAGCGTGGCCGGACTCTATTTCGATGAATTGCAGGTTGGCCAGCTATTCAAGCACCCAATCCGGCGCACGGTGACGGAGGCCGACAACGTCTGGTTTAGTTGCCTCACGCACAACCCGGCGATGCTGCACCTCGACGAGGAGTACTGCCGCACCGAGACCGAGTTCGGCCAGCGGCTCGTCAATAGCTGCTTCACCCTTGGCCTGATGGTCGGCATCTCGGTCGGCGATACGACGCTTGGGACGGCGGTCGCCAACCTCGGCTGGGACGAGGTGCGGTTCCCAAAGCCGGTTTTCCACGGCGACACGCTGCGCATCGAGACCGAGGTCATCGAGCTGCGTTCGTCGAAGTCGCGGCCGAATGCGGGGATCGTGACGTTCATGCACCGCGCCTACAACCAGCGTAACGAGCTGGTCGCGCACTGCAAACGGTCGGGCTTGCAGCTTAAGCGGAAGCCGGACTGATGGCAATCCGGTCGTTCCTGTTCGTGCCGGGCGACAGCGAGCGGAAGCTGGCCAAGGGCAAGGCGTCGGCCGCGGACGCGCTGATTCTGGACCTGGAAGATGCGGTCGCCCCGGCCCGCAAGCTATTGGCGCGTGGGATGGTGGCCGAATACCTCACCGCCCACGCCACGGACCGCGCGCCGGAGCTGTGGGTCCGCATCAATCCGCTCGATGGGGGCGGCATCGATGACCTGGCGGCCGTCGTGCGGGCTGCGCCGGACGGGATCGTCGTCCCGAAGACGGATGGCCCGGCCGACGTGCTGCGCCTTGGGCATTATCTCGAAAGCCTCGAGCGGCGCGATGCGGTCACCAAGCCGATCCGTATCCTGCCGGTCGCGACGGAAACCGCCCGCGCTCCGTTCCGCCTCGGCGACTTCGCCGATGTGGCGCTGCCGCGTTTGTATGGCCTGACCTGGGGCGCGGAGGACCTGAGCTCGGCAATCGGCGCCAGCACCAACCTGGACCCGGCGGGCGGCTGGGCGTTCACCTATCGCATGGTGCGGTCGGCCTGCCTGCTCGCTGCCAAGGCGGCCGGTGTCGAGGCGATCGAAACCCTGTTCGCCGATTTCCGCGATCCCGAGGGGCTGCGCGCGTCGTGCACGGCGGCGGCGCAGGAAGGGTTCACCGGACGGATCGCCATCCATCCCGACCAGGTCAGCGTCATCAACGCGGCGTTCATGCCGTCGGAGGCGGCGGTCGCGCACGCGCAGCGCGTGGTCGCCGTGTTCGAGGCCAATCCGGAGGCGGGCGCGGTCGGGCTGGACGGCATGATGCTCGACATGCCGCACCTTAAGCAGGCCCGGCATATTTTGGCCCTGCACGCGGCCTATGCGGCGCGGGGCTGACCGCCGGGCCGATGCCGCGTAGGCTGACCCTCGATCAGCTCGCGGATGCCCTGTCGCCTGGGGAGCTGGTCTATATCCCGGGTTCGGCCGGCGAGCCGACGCCGTTGCTCGACCTCTGGCTCGATGACCCGGACCGGACACAGGGCGTCCAGTTCCTCACGAGCTTCGTGCCGGGGATCAACGCGTTCGACGTGGACCGCCTGCATTCCAGCGCCGTTGTCACTGGGCTGTTCATGCAGCCCGCGCTGCAGGCGGCGCAGGCGGCGGGGCGCTTCCGCCACCTTCCGCTGGGATATTCGGGGTTCGTACGTCACCTACGGGAACACCCGGGCGTCGACACCTGCGTGGTGCATGTGACGCCGCCGGACCGCAGCGGACGTTGCTCGCTCGGTCCCGCCGTCGAGTTCACCGCCCTGGTCCAGGCCCGGAGCCGGCGCACGATAGCCCTCGTCAATCCGCTCCTGCCGCCCATGCCCGGCGCCGTGTCGCTCGATTTTGCCGGGTTCGATGCCGTGGCCGAGGTGGACTTCGCCCCCAAGGGCTATGTCGTCGGCGCGCCGAACCGGACGGCGCTTGCCATCGCCGGGCACATCGCTGTGTTTGTGGGGGATGGCTGCGTGCTGCAGGTGGGGCTGGGCCGGGTGCCCGACGCGCTGATGGCGATGCTGCACGAACGCCGCGGCCTGGGCCTGCATTCGGGCATGCTGGCCGACAGCGCGCTCGACTTGTGGGACGCGGGCGCGCTCGATCCCGGGTTCCGCCATGCAAGCTGCGTTTGGGTAGGCACGCCAGCGTTGTATGAACGCCTGCGCGGGCGGGACGGGCCGGCGGTGCTGGGCTGCGACGTGACGCATGACCTGCGGCTGCTGGCGTCGTTCGAGCGGTTTTGTGCGGTCAACTCGGCGCTGAGCGTGGACCTGTTCGGCCAGGCCAACCTGGAGATCGCGGACGGCCAGGCGGTGAGCGGCATTGGCGGGGCCGCCGACTTTGCGCGCGGCGCACGGCTTTCGCCCGGCGGCCTCAGCATCGTCGCTTTGCCATCGAGCTTCGAACGCGGCATGCGGTCGCGGATCGTCCCGCGCCTCGGCGACGGCATCGCATCGCTGTCGCGCATCGACATCGACGTGGTGGTGACGGAGCACGGCGCAGCGGACCTGCGGGGGCGCTGCGTGCATGGCCGGGCGGAGGCGCTGATCGAGGTCGCCGATCCCGCCTTCCGCTCATCGCTCACCGACGCATGGCGGGATGTCCGCGCGCGGCTTTAGGCGGGTCTCCCAATACACTGATCTTGATATGAGAAAGTGACAATACGGCGTGGACCGGCTATCCTGAAGATGTAAGCGGGCGCGCACAGCCGGCGGCAAAAGGGTGGGGACGATGGACCGACGCACGTTCATGGCGGCCTCGGCCGCGGCGCTGGCGGCGCCGGCGATTGGACGGGCGCAGGCCGCCCGGGTGCTGAAGTTCATCCCGCAAGCCGACCTCGGTTCGCTTGATCCGGTCTGGACCGTGAACTTTTCCACCCGCAACCACGCTTACCTCGTGTTCGACACGCTCTACGGCCAAGCCGGGCCGGAAGCCGGCTTCAAGGCCGCCCCGCAGATGGCTGCCGGGCACACGATCGAGGACGACGGCCGGACCTGGACGCTCCGGCTCCGCGACGGCCTGCGCTTCCACGATGGGGAACCGGTGCTGGCGCGCGACTGCGTGGCCAGCATCCGCCGCTGGGGCACGCGGGACTCTTTCGGCCAGACACTGATGCAGCGCACCGGCGAACTGTCCGCGCCCGACGATCGCACGGTCGTGTTCCGCCTGAAGCGCCCGTTCCCGCTGCTTCCCGACGCGCTCGGCAAGTCGAACGGCAACATGTGCGCGATCATGCCGGAGCGCTTCGCCGCGACGGACCCGTTCAAGCAAGTGACCGAGATGGTCGGCAGCGGCCCGTTCCGCTTCAAGCCGGACGAACGGGTGTCGGGGTCATTCGTCGCCTACGAGCGGTTCCAGGGCTACGTGCCGTGCGGCGGCGTGCCGGACGCGACCGCCGGGCCGAAGGTGGCGTATTTCGACCGGGTGGAATGGCACATCATCCCCGATCCGGCCACCGCGGCTGCGGCGCTGCAATCGGGCGAGATGGACTGGTGGGAACTCACGGCGCCCGACCTGCTGCCGTCGCTGAAGCGCGGCGGCAAAATCACCGTAAAGACAATGGCCGTCGGTCGTTTCGCCCCATTCCTCCGCCCCAACCACCTGCTCCCTCCCTTCGACAACCCCGCCGTGCGGCGCGCCTTGCTGGGCGCCATCGACCAGACGGAGTTCGTGGTGGCCGCCGTGGGCACCGACCCGTCGCTATGGCGTGTGCCATGCGGCTTTTTCTCGCCGGCCTCGCCCTTGGCGAGCGACGCCGGGATCGACGCGCTGACCGGGAAACGCGACCGCGACGAGGTCAAGCGGAGCTTGCGGGCAGCCGGCTACAAAGGGGAGACGCTCGCCCTGATGGTCGCCACCGACTACCCGACTTTGAAAGCGTTGAGCGACGTCGCCGCAGCCACGATGCAGCGGGTCGGCATGAACGTCGACTACCAAGCGACGGACTCCGCGACGATGGTGCAACGGCGCGCCAGCAAGAAGCCGGTGAACCAGGGCGGCTGGAACCTGTTCTGCGCGGCGGCGGCCGAGAGCGACATTCTCACTCCGGCCACGCACCCCACTCTGCGCGGCAACGGCGGCCAAGCTTTTGTCGGCTGGCCGACCAGTCCCGGAATCGAGGCGCTGCGCGAGCGCTGGTTCGATGCGTCTGAGCAAGCGGAGCGGAAGGCGCTGACCGCCGCGATCCAGCGGCAAGCCTTCGAGGACGTGCCGTACTACCCGCTCGGACTCTACGACCGCCCAACCGCCTACCGCGCCAACCTGACCGGCGTGCTCGACGACATCCCGGTCTTTTGGAACGTGCGCCGCACCTGAGCGATGCGCAGCATTCACTGGAAAAGCCCTTAAGTTCGCGCCTACGGGCCTATATCACCCAGGGTCACTATTTCGCCAAATCGCACGGGCTGCGCCAGCGCCCAACCATGCCGGGGGAGGCAGCAATGGATTTCCAACTCACCGAGCAGCACGTCGCCATTGATGAGGGCGTGCGGAAGGTTTGCGCCGGTTTCGACGACGCATACTGGACCGAGTGCGAGGAGAAGGCCCGGTTTCCCGACGAGTACTACCGCGCCATGGCGGACGGCGGCTGGCTCGGCATGACCATGCCGGAGGCGCTGGGCGGGGCCGGGCTCGGGGTCACGGAGGCGGCGGTGATGATGCAGGCGGTGACGTCGAGCGGCGGCGGCTATTCGGCGGCGTCGGCCATCCACATCAACATGTTCGGCCCGCACGCGATCGTGGTGCACGGCACACCTGAGCAAAAGGAACGCTGGCTCAAGCCGCTGATCCGGGGCGAGCAGAAGGCCTGTTTCGGCGTGACAGAGCCGGATGCCGGGCTGGACACCACCAGCCTCACGACGTTCGCAACGCGCGTGCCCGGCGGCTATCGCGTGAAGGGCCGCAAGATGTGGACGTCGACCGGCCAGGTCGCCGACAAGATCCTGCTGCTGACCCGCACGACCCCCAAGAAGGAGTGCAAGCGTCCGACCGACGGGATGACGCTGCTGTACACCGACCTCGACCGCACCAAGATCGAGGTGCGCCGCATCAAGAAGATGGGCCGCAACGCGGTGGACTCGAACGCGGTGTTCATCGACGACCTGTTTGTGCCCAACGAGGACCGGGTCGGCGAGGAGGGCAGCGGCTTCAAGTATATCCTCGACAGCCTGAACCCCGAACGGATTCTGGTGGCCAGCGAGGCGATTGGCGTCGGCCGGGATGCGTTGCGCCGCGCCACCCAGTATGCGCGCGACCGGGTGGTGTTCGGCCGCCCGATCGGCCAGAACCAAGGCATCCAGCATCCGCTGGCGGAGTGCTGGACCTACCTCGAATCCGCCTATTGGATGGTGCTGCGCGCGGGCTGGCTGTACGACAACGGCCATTCCTGCGGGGCGGAGGCGAACGCCGCCAAATTCCTCGCCGGACGCGCCGCCTTCGACAGTGCGACGCGGGCGGTAATGACCCATGGCGGCATGGGCTATGCTCGGGAATACCAGGTGGAGCGGCTGTTCCGCGAGGCGATCCTGACCCGGATCGCCCCGGTCACGGAGGAGCTGATCCTTTCCTTCCTGGCCGAGCGCGTCCTCGGGCTGCCGAAGTCTTACTGACAGGCGCGAATTCTTCCGGCCCCACAACTAATCCAGGCGTTGTAGCGTTAGGCCGGGGCAGCTCTGGCCAGAGTTCCCCAATCCGTAAGGACATCGATGTCGCTGACGACCCTGTTGCTTGGCCGCCGGCTCGCCAACCGCGAGGCCGAGGGGCGCAAGATCGGCGCGTTCGAGGGCGTGCCGGCCATGGGCCTCGACGGCCTCGGCTCCGCATCCTATGGCCCGGAGGCGATGCTCACGGTGCTGGCGGCCGTGGGCGCCGCGGGGCTTGGCGTCGTGCAGCCGATCACCTGGGCCATCCTGGCGCTGCTGGCGATCCTGTGCTTCTCGTATTGGCAGACCATTGCCGCCTATCCCAGCAACGGCGGCTCCTACACGGTGGCGCGCGAGAACCTGGGCCATAACGCCGGGCTGCTGGCGGCGGCGGCGCTCATGGTGGACTACATGCTGAACGTGGCGGTCGGCATCTCGGCCGGGGTGGGCGCATTGACCTCCGCCGTGCCGGCCCTGCACTCCTATACGCTGCCGCTATGCCTTGGCGTCCTCGTCGTGATCACGCTGGTGAACCTGCGCGGCACCAAGGAGTCCGGCATGGCCCTTGCCGTCCCGACCTATTTGTTCATTGCCAGCCTGTTCTTCATCCTGGGCGTCGGCGCCTGGGCGGCATGGACCGCGGGCGGCCATCCGAAACCCGTGGCGCCGCCGCCGGAGGTGGCCGAGGCCGCCGGGGCGGGCGTGACGGTCTGGCTGGTGCTGCGCGCCTTTGCCGCCGGCTGCACGGCGATGACCGGGGTTGAGGCGGTCAGCAACGGCGTCGGCGCCTTCAAGGAACCGACCGTCAAGTATGCCCACCGCACGCTCGCCGCCATCTGCATCGTGCTCGGGACGCTGCTGCTCGGCATCGCCTACCTTGCCCGCAGCTATGGCGTCAGTGCGATGGACCAGACCGCGGACGATTACCAGAGCGTGCTGTCCCAGCTCGTCGGCGCGGTGTGGGGGCGGGATTGGGTGTATTACGTCACCATCGGCAGCGTGCTGGCGGTGCTGTGCCTTTCGGCCAACACGAGCTTCGTCGGCTTCCCCCGGCTGTGCCGCCTGGTGGCGAGCGACGGCTATTTGCCCAAGGCCTTCGCCATACCGGGCCGCCGGCTGGTCTATACGGCCGGAGTGCTGTTCCTGGCCGTCGGCGCGGGCGGGCTGCTGGCGGTGTTCGGCGGCATCACCGACCGGTTGATCCCGCTGTTCGCCGTGGGCGCATTCCTGTCCTTCACGCTCAGCCAGGCCGGCATGGCCGTGCATTGGCGGCGCAGCGGACGCGGCCACGCCGATCGGGGACGCCTGTTCATCAACGGCCTCGGCGCGCTCGCCACCGGAACCGCGCTGGCGATCATTCTGGTCGCCAAGTTCACCGAAGGCGCCTGGCTCACGCTGCTGGTCATCCCGCTCACCCTGCTGCTGCTCAAGCTGACCCGGCGCTACTACGGCGACCTGGAGCGCCAGGTGCTGGCGGGCAGCCGCCGCAGCTTGGACCTGGGGGACCATGCGCCGCCGACGGTCGTGGTCCCGCTGGAGCGCTGGGACCGCATGGCCCACCGCGCGGTCCATGTCGCGGCCCGCCTGTCGCCGGACGTGGTCGCGCTGCATTTGACCGACCTGGAGGGGCCGGACGCGGAGGAACACGAGACGCGGCTGCGCGGGGAGTGGGCGCGGTTCGTCGAGCAGCCCGCGGCGGCCGCCGGGCTGCCCCGCCCGCGCCTGCTGATCGAGCCGTCGCCCTACCGCAGCGTCTTGGCCCCCCTGCTGCGTGAGATGGAGGCGTTGCGCCGCCGCTGCCCGGACCGCCCGGTCATCGTGGTGCTGAGCGAGCTGGCCGGCGGACGTTGGTGGGAGGCCCTGCTGCACACGCGCCGCACCCAGCGCCTGCGCACCCAGGTGCTGCGGCACGGCGGGCACTATGCCTCGGTGCTGGTGGTGCCCTGGCAGTTGGAAGCGCCGGAGACGGAGCAGGTGCTGGCGGAGGAAGAGCCTCAGGCGGCGTAGCCTGGGAGCCGCGGCTGGGCGCCCGTAGGCGGGGTCCGCGTTCGGCCCGTCACTCAGGCCCGCTGTTGTCGGACAAGGGCGAGCCGTCATACTGGGCGAGCAGGTCAGCCGGGTCGCGATAGACGGCGATGCAGCCGGCTTCCCACAGGCTGTCTTCCGGGAAGCCGCCGCACAGCAGGCCGATCGTGCGCAGGCCGGCCTCGGATGCGGCCTCGGCGTCATATGGCGTGTCACCGACGACGATGACGTCCTCGGGATCAGGGTTGCCCAGTTTCTCCAAGGCGGCGAGGAAGATGTCGGGATGCGGCTTGCTGTTTTCCGCGTCGTCGGACGAGGTTTGCTCATCGACCAGGTCTTCGATGTCCGCCGTTTCCTTGTAGGTTTCGAGCTCGTCCTCCTTGGCTGACGAGGCCAGGGCGATGCGCACCCCTTCGCCTTGCAGGCGCTCGAACAAGGCGCGCACGCCCGGGAACGCCTCGACCTTTGGCAAATAGCGCTCATGCAGGATCGCGCCCCGGCGCTCCTCCAGTGCCGCGCCAAACGCCTCGATGTCGGCGTTGCTGAGGAACACCGGCAATAGCTGGTCGCCGCCCTTGCCGATCTGGCTGCGTATGTCGTCGAACGCGATGTCGCGGCCATACTCGCCAAACGCGTCCTGCCAGGCCTTGGCGTTCAGGTCGACGGAGTCGACCAAGGTGCCATCGACGTCGAAGATCACGGCTTGTGGCATGCAATGTTCCCCCATGATTGCGGCGCACGGCGAACCTGCGAGTGCGGCGCACGGCAAACCTGCGTCGGCCGGGCGCCAGCGTCGTTGCCGTGCGACACCCACAAACGCCGCATGGACGCTTGGTTCCGTCCGCGGCGCCTCAAACAAACGGGCGGCGGTTCAGCCCGTGCCGCCATCGCTGGGTTTGCCGCTGTTGGCCTGTTCCATGAGCTCGTCAGCCGTCAACCCGGCCGGCACCGACCCAGTGAGCGAGCCGTCGCCGGCATCCTTATGCGCCTCGTCCGTTGGCGCGCCTTGGCTGGTATGGGCGCTGTCCGCGGTGGGAAGCGCCACATCGGAGGGCGCCGTATCCGCATCGTCCTTCTCGCCGCTCATCATCGTCCAATCCCCAAAATTTTCACCGTGCCATCATTGCCAGCCAAGCCATGGTTCTGGAAGGCCGAGGCGCATCCGATGCGCCGTCGCCGGCCATTCAAATTGCTTCGCCCCATGCAGCACACGCAAACTTGAGCGCAACCCGGGAGCACGAAGCTGCCGAGTTTGTGTAAAGCCCCCTCACATAGCCCCGGGGCAACGATACTGCGCGCGCGGATGGGCCAATGCGGCAAGGTTCCGCGGTGATGGAGGGAGGCCCCGAGACCTGGCTGATGCTCGAAGGGCAGCGGCTTGCCTGCCCGGGTTGCGGGCACGCGCGAGCATCGGCAGACCATCGATTGACGTAACGATTGCAACCAGCATCAAGGAAGACCGAGGATGACGATCCGCACTCTGACTGCCATGTTCAAGTCCAAGCCCGACGCGGACCAAGCCGCCCAGGCGCTGGCCAGCGAGTTGAAACTCGACCGCGCCATGATCCAGACCAGCCCCGGCGCCGGCATTACTGACGCGGGTTACGACAAGGCCCGGCCCTATGAAGAAAAGGGCTTTTTCGGCGCGCTGAAGAGCTCCTCCGTGCCGGACGAGGACCGCTACGCCTATGCCGAGGGCATGCGCCGCGGCAACGTCCTACTGACGGCGCAGGTCGAGGAGGCGCATGTCAGCCGCGCCGCCGATATCCTGGAGCATGCCGGCGCCGTCAACCTGGACGAGCAGGAAGCCACGTGGCGCAAGTCTGGCTGGACCGGCTACGACGCGGCGGCGCACGGCACGCTGCGTTCGGCCGCCACCACCGGCGCGGCTATGGTCCCGGGCAACCAGGACGGCACGCTGAAGGTCGTTGAGGAACGCCTGGTCGTCGGCAAGCGTGAGGTCGAGGGCGGCCGGGTGCGCGTGCGTTCCTATGTCGTCGAGCGTCCAGTCGAGGAGCAGGTGACCCTGCACCAGGAGCGGGTGACCGTCGAGCGCCACCCGGTGGACCGCGCCGCCACGGCCGCGGACCTGGCGGCGTTCCAGGAGCGCACCATCGAGGCCCGCGCCACCAGCGAGGAGGCGGTCGTCGGCAAGGAGGTCCGCATCGTCGAGGAGATCGGGGTCAGCAAGGAGGCGGTCGAGCGGGTCGAAACCGTCCGCGACACGGTCCGTCATACCGAGGTCGAGGTCGAGGACACCTCTGCCAAGGGCCGCACCGGCGCCACGACTGGCGTCGGCCCGGCCGGCAGCATCCCGCCGCGGAAGTAGGCTGGACTTGAGGGAGGGCCGGCTGGCCCTCCCGACCGTCTTCCAGGGCGGCAACGCGACAGGCGTGGCGTCGCATGAGGCGTCAAAGCGGATAGGGATGGGCCAGGCCATGAAACGCGATCCAACGTCCTTGCTGGTCACTGCTTTGGCGGTCGGCAGCCTGGCCTTCACGGCCTTCAAGGGTCAGCCGGCACCCGATGCGGCGCCCCGCGCGAACGCCGGCCGCACGCCCGGCCGGCCCGCGGGATCGTCGGGCGGCAGTCCGGGCCACGACGCCGGGCAACCGTCCGAGATCCCGGCGCAGGGCTGGTGGGCCATCATGAAGCGCGTGGCGGCGAACGTGTCCGGCGACCGATTGCTGACCGAGGCGGCGGCCATTACCTTCTACGCCCTGCTCGCCTTGTTCCCCGCCCTGGCCGCGCTGGTCTCGCTCTATGGGCTGATCGCCGACCCGGCCACGATCTCGAATAACCTGGACGCGGTCGGCGGGGTGGTGCCGAGCGGCGGCATGCAGATCATCAAGGACCAGGTGCAAAGCCTCGCCTCCAACAGCGGCAAGGCGTTGGGCTTTGGCGCCGTGCTCGGCATCGCCACCTCGCTCTGGAGCGCCAACCAGGGCACCAAGGCGCTGTTTGACGCCCTGAATGTGGTGTACAGCGAGAAGGAGAAGCGCGGCTTCGTGCTCCGGACCGCGGTCACGCTCGCTTTCACCGTGGGCGGCATCCTGTTCGTGCTGCTGGCGATGGCTGCGGTCGTCGCGGTGCCGGTCGCGCTGAACGCCATCGGGTTGGGCGGGGTTTTGGATGCGCTGCTGCGCTACCTGCGCTGGCCCTTGCTGCTCATTGCCCTCGCGGCCCTGCTCGCCTGCATCTACCGCTTTGGGCCAAGCCGGGAGAAGCCGCGCTGGCAATGGGTCACCTGGGGCGGCGGCTTCGCTGCGGTCGCATGGGTGGTCGGCTCCATCGCATTTTCATGGTATGTCAGCAATTTCGGCAGTTACGACAAGACCTATGGGTCGCTCGGGGCCGCCATCGGCTTCCTGACCTGGATTTGGCTGTCCGCGGCCATCGTTCTCATCGGCGGGGAGATAAACGCCGAGATGGAGCACCAGACCGCACGGGACACCACGACCGGACCGGCGCGCGCCACCGGCAGCCGCGGCGCGACCAAGGCCGATGAGGTTGCGCCGGCATAGCCTCCTGCCATTTCCGTAAGCCGCCTTCGGACCCATGCGCGCCTGGCGACGCTGTTCGCGCCCACCACCCTCGCGGACGCCGTGCATAAGCTCGGCTTCGTGCAGGCGGACCCGATCCGTGCGCCGGCCCGTGCGCAGGACCTCATCTTGCGGCACCGGGTCAGCGGCTACCGCGCCGGGGACCTGGAGCGCAGCTTCGCACGGCTGCGGCTGGAGGAAGACTTCCTATACGCCTACGGCTTCATGCCCAACGAGACCACGCGGCTGCTGCATCCCCGCCCAGACCCGGATGGCGAGGCGGGCGTGCACGCGCCGACCGGGCTGGCGGCGGAGGTGCTGGCCTTCGTGCGGGCATACGGCCCCACCCATCCCAGGGACCTGCAGGAACGTTTCGGCCGCGACCGTGCGGTGAACGGCTGGGGAGGCTTTTCGAAGGCGACCACCCGCGCCTTGGAAAGCCTGCATCACTACGGGGTCCTGCGCGTGGCCCGGCGGCGCGACGGCATACGCATCTACGAGGCAGCCCCGCCGCCGCCCGCAACGGCAATGACAGAGCGGTCGCGGCATATGGTCATGCTGGTGGCCCGCATCCTTGCGCCGGTGTCCACGGTCAGCCTGCGGGGCGCGCTGGCATTGATGGCGCGGCGCAATCCCGGCCTCGGCCCGCTGGCGCCGGTGGTCGCCACGGCGCTTAGGACCGGTGAGCTGGAGCGGGAGGAGATCGACGGCGAGAGCTATCTTTGGCCGGCATCGGATGGCGGCTGGCGGCACCGCTCGGCGCCCCGGGATGTCCGCCTGCTGGCGCCGTTCGACCCGGTTGCCTGGGACCGGCGCCGTTTCGAGCACCTGTGGGGCTGGGCCTACAGGTTCGAGGCCTATACGCCCCCGCCACGGCGTTCATTCGGCTATTATGCGATGCCGCTGCTGTGGAGCGACGAGATCATTGGCTGGGCGAACGTCAAGCTCGTTGCCGGGAAAATGCACGTGGAAACCGGCTATGCCCGCCCCCGCCCGCAATCCCGCGAGTTCCAGCGCGCCCTCGATGCCGAGCTGGCGCGGATGGAGCGCTTCCTGACGGCCCGGGACTCGACGCCCGGCCTGCAGAAGGATGCTTGAGCCGTCATGGCTTGTAAGCCGCCGGTAGATTAGGCGCCGGTCCGTGCCGCTGCGCGGTCGATCCGCATCGCGCTGACGAGTCCTCCCGCGAGGGCGAGAACGGCGCCGGCGGCAAGGCCGATCCGGGGCGCGGCGGCTGACGACGTGAGGGTGAACAGCAGCGCCATGATCACCGAGCCGGCCGTCTGGCCGAGCAGGCGGGCAGTGCCCTGCATGCCCCCGGCAGCGCCGCTTCGCTCACGCGGCGCAGAGAGCAGCATGTTGCGGTTGTTCGGCGTTTGAAAGATGCCGAAGCCGAAGCCGCTCAGCATCAGGAAGAACACCAGTGGCCATAGGTTGGCGTGGATGGGCCAGAAGGCGGCGAGTGCCAGGCCCGTGGCGAGGATGGCGCCGCCCGCCGCGCAGAGCAGGCCATTCGACATCCGGTCAGCCAAGCGCCCGGAGACCGGGCCGGCGACGGCCACGATGAGGGGCCAGGGGGTCATGTAAAGACCCGTGGCGAAAGCGTCCTGGCCGAGGCTGTGCTGGAGGTAGAACGGCAGGGCGACGTAACTCGCCATCTGGCCGGCGAAGCAGCATATGGACGCGATGACCGAGATGCGGAACGGATGGTTCCGCAGCAGGTCGAATGGGATGAGCGGCGCTTGTCGCGGCAGTTCGCGGCGCACGAGAGCCACGAAGCTCACGGCCGACACGGCGAGCAGCCCGGCGGCAAGCTTGGGCTCAGTCGCCGCACGGTCCACGCCCAAGATAAGGCAGGCGAATGCCGCCGCATTGAGCGCGGCGCTCAGCAGATCGAGCTTGCGTCCAGTGCCCGGCGGCTGCGGCAGCGCAAAGGCGGCGACCAGGACGATGACGCCGACTGGCAGATTGACGGCAAACAGCCATGGCCAGCTCGACGCGACCAGGATCGCGGCGCCGATCGTCGGACCTGCCGCCGCCGACAGGGCGATCACGGTGGCGTTCCAGCCGATCACCACGCCGAGCAGGCGATGCGGGTAGGTGAAGCGCATCAGCGCGATGCCCAGCGACATCACGGCCGCGCCGCCAAGGCCCTGGATGAAGCGGGCCGCCACCAGCCACGGCAGCGAGGGCGATAGCGAGCATAGCAGCGACGCAGCGGTGAAAAGTGCCACCCCGCCAACGAACACACGGCGTAGGCCCAGGCTTTCCCCAAGTGCGGCGCAAGGCAGCAGGGCCATGACCAGGGCGATCTGGTATCCGCCGACCACCCAGACAGACGCGGCGGGCGTCACATGCAGTGAAGCGGCGATGGTGGGCAGCGCCACGTTGGCGATGGCGCCGTCGAGCACGACCAGCACCATCGTGGCCATGATGGCCAGCGTCGCGTAGTGCCGCCGCGGGGTGGGCAGCCCGTCCTGCGCGACGCTGGCGGATGCCACGCTTGCGCTGTCGGACGGCTGAGTGATGGCTGAGCTTGGATGTGCCATGGTGTCGTCCTGCCCTCGGTGGGTCCATCCAAGATAAAGCCGGCCAGGCATGGCGGAAGACGCAGCGGATGCAGTATATACCTGCACCGAGCGCCTGGTGATGGTTCATGCCCGATCCCGACTTCAACCTCCTGGCGGCGCTCGACGTGCTGCTCGCCGAGGGCAGCGTGGCGGGCGCCGCCAAGGTCCTCGGCTTGAGCGACTCGGCCATGAGCCGGACCTTGCTGGGCCTGCGCGCCGCGACCGGCGACCCGCTGCTCGTGCGGGCCGGACGGCGCCTGGTGGCGACGCCGCATGCCACCGCCCTTCGCGAGCGCGTCAGGACCCTCACCGGCGAGGTGAAATCCGTGCTGCAGCCGGCCCCCCAGGAGTTGGACCTCGCCTCCCTGGAGCGTGGTTTCATCATCCGCGCCAACGAGGGTTTCGTCGAGGCCTTCGCCGCCCGGCTCGTTGGAGCCGTGACCGAAGCGGCGCCGGGCGTCCGCCTGCGCTTCGCCCCCAAGCCCGACAAGGACGTGCGGCCGTTGCGGGAGGGACTGGTCGACCTGAAGATCGGCGTGCTCGGCGCCACCGGGCCGGAGGTCATGATCCAGTTCCTGTTTCAGGACCAATTCGTCGGCGTGGTCCGGCAAGGACATCCCTTGGCGTCAGGCGATGTCACCGCCAGCCGATACGCCGCCTGCCCTTGCGGCCCGGCGCTAGAATCGTTTCCAGTCGCCGGCGCCCTCGAAGGCGGCGGCGGCGGCGTAGATCGTGCTCTCGTCCCAGTGCTTGCCGATCAGCATGGCGCCCACCGGCAATCCGTCGCTGAGGCCGCAGGGCAAGGACATCGCCGGGTGCCCGGTAACGTCGAACGGCGCGGTGTTGTTGATCATCTCGAATGCGCGCTGCACATACAAGCCGAGCCCGCCGTCCGCTGGCGGCAGCGGCGTGGCGACCACGGGCAGCGTCGGCATCAGCAGCAGGTCGTACTTCGCCAACGCCTCGTCGTATGCGGCGCGCAGCCGGCGGGCGATGTTCTGGGCCTTGGCATAATAGCGCCCGCGATACTTGCTGGTGAAATACTCGCCGGTGAACATGCAGATCTTCAGCGTGTCGGACAGGTCGTTCGCCCGCTCGCGCCAGCCGGCGTGGGCGTCCAGCAGGCCGACGTTGTATTGCCCCTTCCAATTGAAGCCCATGCCGTTGCCGCGCATCATCTGCACCTGCAGGCCCTCGTTGCCGATCGGCGCCCACACGTCCTTGCCGATGCGGTGCATGGGGATGCTCACCTCCTCGACCGTGGCGCCCATCCGGGCAAGCCGGTCGCCCGCCGCGCGCACCTTGGCGTCGACGCCGGGTTCGGAGTTGTCCCAGCCAAAGCCTTCGGTGACGACGCCGATGCGCAGCCCCTGCACGCCGCGTCCGAGCGCCTGGGTGTATGGCGCGGTGGTGCAGCCCATCTGCCTGGGATCGAGCCCGTCCGGCCCGGCCAGCACCTCCAGCAGCAGCGCGTTGTCGGCGACCGTCGCGGTCATCGGCCCCGTGTGGTCGATCGTCGCCTCGATCGGCATCACCCCGGTATAGGGCACCAGGCCCCAGGTGCCCTTCATGCCGTAGATGCCGCAGAACGACGCGGGGATGCGGATCGAGCCGCCCTGGTCGCCGCCGATCGCCATGTCCACCTCGCCCGCCGCCACCAGCGCGCCGGAGCCGGACGACGAACCGCCGGCGGAATAGCCATGCCTGTGCGGATTGTGCACCGGCGCCAGCGCGCCGGTATGGCTGCCGCCCGACAGGCAGAACGCCTCGCAATGCGCCTTGCCCATGATGGTCGCGCCGGCATCCAGCATGCGGGTGACGATGGTGGCGTCCTGGTCCGGCACGTAGCCCTCGAGCGTGGCGGACCCATTCATCATCGGCACGCCGGCGAGGCAGACGTTGTCCTTCACCGCCACGGTCTTGCCCTTGAGCGGCCCGGACTCCGCGCCCTTCACGACGCTTTTCACATACCAGGCGTTGTATTGGTTCTCCTCCGGCCCCGGCTGGTAGCCCGGCGTGCGCGGATAACGCACCACTGGCTTGTCGTCCGGCATCGCGTCGATCACGTTATACGACGCAACGGGACCGTCCATCATCGCATGAAAGATGGTTAGCCGCTCCTCGGACAGCTCCATGCCGAGGTCGAAAACAATCTCCTGCAACTGCGACAGCGTGGGTTTTTCGACGCTCATGGTGGGCTCCTTCGCTCGGGGTCTATGCGGCCATGCCGACGAACTCGGCGATCACCGCCGGGTCCTGCACGGCTTCCGGGGTCGTCTCGCGGGTGATGGCGCCTTTCTGGATGATCAGGATGCGCTGCGACAGGGCGGCGATGAATTTCAGGTTCTGCTCGACCAGCACGACCGTCACGTCGCTGCCGCGGCGCAGCGCCTGCAGCGTCTCGATGATCTCGTCGATGATCGAGGGCTGGATGCCCTCGGTCGGCTCATCCAGCAGCAGCAGCCTGGGTCCGCCGCACAAGCAGCGGGCGAGCGCCAGCAGTTGCTGCTCGCCGCCGGACAATGCGCCGCCGGTGCGGTCCAGCAGGCGCCGCAGCCGTGGGAACATTGCTAATACATCCTCGATGGTGCGGCGTTCGTCGCGTTTCGACAGCAGGCAGCCCATGCGCAGGTTCTCCGCCACGCTGAGCGCCGGGAAGATCTCGCGGCCCTGCGGCACGTAGCCGATGCCGAGCCGGGCGCGCGCCGTCGGCGAGAGCCGGGTAATGTCCCGCCCCTCGAACAGCACGCGTCCGCCGGTGGCGGGCAGATAGCCCATCAGCGTGCGCAGCAGGGTGGACTTGCCCATGCCGTTATGGCCGAGGATGCCGACGAACTCGCCCTGCGCCACGGCGAAATTGACCCCGGCCAGGATCGGGATGCGGCCATAGCCGGAGCGCAGCGCGTCCACTTGCAGCATCATGCGGCCTGCTTGCCGAGATAGACGTCGCGCACCGCCTGGTTGGCCAGCACGCGTTCTACGTCGTCCTCGACCAAGATGCTGCCCTGGTTGAACACCGTCACCGTGCGGGCGATCATGCGGATGAACTGCATGTCGTGCTCGACGACAATCAGCGCCTGCGCCCGGTTGATCTCGCGTATCAGCTCGGCGGTGCGCAGCACTTCGTCATGCGTCATGCCGGCGGCGGGCTCGTCCAACAAGACCAGCTCCGGCTCCTGCGCCAGCACG
The DNA here is from genome assembly GCA_965277495.1 of Acetobacteraceae bacterium. Taxonomy (GTDB): domain Bacteria; phylum Pseudomonadota; class Alphaproteobacteria; order Acetobacterales; family Acetobacteraceae; genus CAHJXG01. The sequence goes on from OZ255824.1 coordinate 2,202,493, forward strand.
GCGGCGATCTCGACCCATTGCCGCTGCCCATGCGCGAGCTGGCCCACCAAGCGCCCGGCGATGCCGGTCAGGCGCACGCGGTCGAGCGTCGCCTCCGTCATGCGCCGCGCCTGCGCCGCCGAGCCACGGCGGCAGGCGGCGACGAACACGTTTTCCCGCACCGACAAGCCGTCGAACACGTTGGGCACCTGCGTCTTGATGCCGACGCCCAAGCGGGCGATCTGGTGCGGCTCGGCGCCGGTGATGTCCTTGCCGCGCAGCCGGATCTGCCCGGCGCTCGGTTTGAGCTGGCCGGTCAGCATCTTGAAGAACGTGCTCTTGCCCGCGCCGTTGGGGCCGATCAGGCAGCGCAGCTCCATCTCACGCAGGGTAAAGTTGACGCCGTTCACCGCGGTGACGCCGCCGAACCGCATGGTGGCGTCCTGCGCCTCCAACAGTGGCGCTGGTTGGGTCACGGCTCCACCTGCACCGGCGCGGCCTCGGCGACCCGGCCATGGCGCACCCTCGGCACGCGGCGGAACAGCGCCTGAACCACCGGTATGAGGCCCTGCGGCACCAATAGCACGAACACCACCAGCACCACGCCAAGCACCAGGTTGGCGTTGACCGCTCCCTGCGTGCCGATGAGGGAAATCAGGTACTGGATGCCGACCGCGCCCAAGATCGGGCCGAGCAGGGTGCCGAGACCGCCGACCAGCACGTAGATCAGCACCTGGGCCGAGGTCGCCAGTCCGAACACGGTGGGGCTGATGAACGAGCCCCAGTTGGTGTACAGGCAGCCCGCCAGCCCGGCCACGCCGCCGCCGATCGCGAACACGACCAACTTATACAGCCGGGTGTCGTAGCCCAGCAGCCGCGCCCGGGTCTCGTTCTCGCGGATCGCCACCACGATGCGGCCGAACCGGCTGGCGAGGATGCCGCGCAGCAGCACGTAAACCAGGATCAGCGCGCCCATCGCCGCATACCACGTCTGCTCCGGATCGAGCGGCGAGGCCGTGTCGTTGGGGACGTTCAACGGCGGCACCGATGGCATGCCGTTGAAGCCGCCGAGGGCCGCGTTGCCGATGGTGTAGAAGTCCCCCGCGGTGGAATTCACCACGTTGAACAGGATGACCGTCACCGTGAGGGTGATGACGCCGATATAGGCGTCGCTGATGCGGCCATAGAACATGAAATAGCCGAGCAGCGCCGCGAACAGCGCCGGCAGCAGTACCGACAGCAACACGGGCACGGTGCTGTCGCCCATGTTCATGACGGCGACCGCGTAGGTGTAGCCGCCGACGCCGAAGAACGCCGTTTGGCCGAACGACATGATTCCGCCGTAGCCCCAGATGAAGCCCTGGCTGAGCGCCAGCATCGCCATCGCCGCGAACACCGTCATCTGCAGCAGGCCGAACAGGTCGAACACCATCGGCAGGCCGAACAGCAATGCCAGCCCGGCCGCGACCATGGCAAGGAAGCTAAGCCATCCGGGGGACATTACAGGCTTCTCCGCAGCAGGCGCCCGGTGATGCCAGATCCGGTGATGCCCTGGGGCAGGATGCGGATCATGATCAGCGCCGCCAGCAACAGCGCCACCTGGCCGAACACCGGCGTGGTGAGGAAGGTGGCGACCTCGCTGATGCTGCCGAACAGCATCGAGGCGAGGCCGGTGCCGGTGACGATGGCCGGGCCGCCGCCGAGCACGGTGATGAAGGCCCGGGCGATGAACGCGCCGCCCATGACCGGCGACACGCCCGAGACCGGCGCCAGCACGCCGCCCGCCAGCCCGGCCAGCGCCGAGCCAAGCGCGAAGGTGGCCATGTAAACCCGCTGCGGCGGCACACCGAGGGCGGCGGCCATGTTCGGGTTCTGCATGGTGGCCCGCACGATCAGGCCGAACCGCGTGAAGCGCAAAGCGAGCCACAGCCCGGCCACCATCACCGCCGCCACCGCGATCACGAACACCGAATACAGGCTGGTCTGGTAGCCGCCGATGCTGAGACCGCCGAGCGGCGCCGACACGCCCCGCACGGTGTTGCCGAAGATCGTGGTGATCACCCCGATCATCCCGAGGCTGAGGCCCCAGGTGGCCAGCATCGTGTCGATCATCCGGCCATACAGGAAACGGATGAACAAACGCTCGACCAGCAGCCCGAACAGCCCGACCACCACCGGCGATGCGACCAGCATGGCGACCCATAGGTTCAGCCCGGCATTCGTGCTGACCACGGTGGCATAGGCGCCGAGCATCAGGAACTCGCCATGCGCGAGGTTGATGATCCGCATCATGCCATAGATGACGCCGAGCCCGAGGCTGAGCAGCACCAGCACCGCGATGGCGTTGACGACGTTGAACAGCACGAGGCCGGTGAGCGCCATGGCGGACAAGCCCTCAGGTCTTCACGTCGATGACGAACTGCTTGCTCTGGCGCGGGTCCTTGACCAGGTCGCACACCGCGGCGGTGTCGGCGGGCGCCTGGTTCGGAAAGGACTGGAACACGTCCCATTTCCGGTTCGCGGCCTTTGCCAGATAGGCGTTGCGGATGACGTGGTGGGTGGGGTGGTCGATCGTGACCTTGCCCGATGGCCCATCGATCGAGATGCCGGTCTCCAACGCCTCAGTTACCTTCATGCGGTCGATGGACCCGGCCTTTTTCACCCCCTCGGCCCACAGCTTGAAGCCCTCGTAGTTGGCGCAGGCGAGCTCGCTGAGATACGGCAGGTCGGCACCGAACTTGGCGCGCACCGCCTTGACGAACGCGACACTCGCCGGGGTGGCGAGTTCTTCGTAATAGCCATAGCTGGTGACGATGCCATCGCTCTCGGACGGGTCGATGGTGGCGATCTCGTTCACCAGGCCGAAGGTGGTCGACGCGATCGGGATCTTGCTTTTCATGCCCGCCGCCGCCCATTGGCGGTAGAACGCGGTGTGGTTCGATCCGACCAGCGCCGACAGCACGACCGACGGGCCCGCCTGCTGGATCTTGCCGATGGTCGCCGCGAACTCGGTGACATCGAGCGGGAAGAACTCGGTGGCCTGAATCGTGCCGCCGCCGTCGCGGACGTATTTGCCCATCCACTTCGCGGTGATCTGGCCATAGTTGTAGTCGGCGGCGATGATGTAAGCCTTCTTGCCCCAGGTCTCCATCGCATAGGGCACCAGCTTGTTGACCGTCTGCGCCGGGGTGGTGCCGGTGCAGAAGCAGTCGCGGTCGCATACGCCGCCCTCATACAGCACGTTGTAGAAATACAGGGTGGAATAGCGGTCGAACACCGGGCGGATCGCCTCACGCGAGGCCGACGTGATGCCGCCTTGCACCACGGCGACCTTGTCCTTCAGCGCGAGCTGCTGGGCGTATTGCGAATAGAGCTGGATGGTCGACTGGGTGTCGTAGTTGACCAGCTCGACCTGGCGCCCCAACAGGCCGCCGGCGGCGTTGGCCTCGTCGACCGCGAGCTGGATGGTCGCGTGCATCGCCTGGCCGGACGAGCCGATCGGCCCCGAGAGGTCGAGCAGGCTGCCGACCTTGATGGTATCGGCCGCCAGCGCGTGCCGGGCGACGAGCGGCGCCGCCAGCGCGCCACCCGCGGCGACCGTCGCCGATTTGAGCAGGCTGCGTCGCGATGTGCGGAACTGGTGCATGTTTTGTGTCCTGTTGGCGTTGGGATTGTCGGCGAATGCTAGTGGTGGACCGATCCTAACGCTTAGGATTTAAGCGTTAGGATCGGTCCACTCGGCGTGTTCAATGTCCCATTCGATGCAGCCTCAATCTGTAGGGCCTTTTGCTTCATTGAATAAGCAAAGGCTGCGCCAACTCGCCGCAAGCTGTAAAGCCGCAGGGTGGAATGTTGCCGGCCGCCGGTGTTGCCGGGGTTTCAGCGGTGACGGGTCAGTGGGGCGTGGAGATGTAAGCCGCAAGGATTACGTAACCGGCCACGCCCAGCGTCGCATGCAGCATCACGACCAGGCCTGGCGGACGGCGCCGGCGGACCTGCGCGAAGACCAGCACCGCGGCCCCGATCAGCGTGGCGATGAGTAGGCCGGTGGCGGCCCGGCCCATGCCGTTGCGGTCGGATGCGCCGGATGCGATTGGCACGAACAACAGCGTCGATCCGGCGACGCCCAGCAAGCCATGCCCGACGCTGAGCAGCCGGGCCAGGCCCCGGATCGGGCGTTCGAGCAAGTAGAAGCACGCGATCGCCAGGCCGGCGGCGACCGTCGCACTCAGAATCCAGAACGCAGCGTTGAGCATGGGGGCACCCTACCGCGCCGCCACGGCGGCCGCCATGCGCGATCGCCCGCGCTTCGGCCAGCGCGTCCGGATTGAGGAAGATTGTGGCAGTGCAGTGCGGGTTGTATTCGGCGATGCGGTCGAGGAGCGCCTGGGCCAACGCCTCGGAGGTGATTGGATGCCGCGCCGCTCATTGCCGAGGACTCCGGTGAAGGTTTAGACCGTCATGTGCCTCTCGATCCGCGCCGCAGCGCCGGCGTCGTTGGTTTCGCCCTGTTCGACAATCTCGCCCGAGGTCAGCACGGCGAAGCGGTCGGCGACGGCCAGCGCAAACGCCACGTTCTGCTCCACCAGCAGCATCGCCGTGCCGTGCATCCGGCGTTCGGCCGTGAGCACGCCTGCCAGCCGGTCCACGACCGAGGGCTGCAGGCCCTCCGAAATCTCGTCCACCAGCATGAGCCGGGGCCGGGCCATGATGGCGCGGGAGATCAGCAGCATCTTCTGCTCCCCGCCGGACAGGGTGCCGGCCTTCTGGCCCAGGCGCTGCAACAGCACGGGAAAGTGCGGCCTAATCAAAGGCAGGCGCTCGCGGAACAGCCGGTCCTGCGGCACGCCGAGCCGCAGGTTGTCGCCCACCGTCAGGTCGGCGAACAGCGCCTGCTCCTGGGCGACGTAGCACAGCGCGCGCCGGGCGATGCGGTAGGGCGCGAGGCCGGCCAGCGCTTGGCCGTCGAACTGCACGCCCCCGGCCCGGGGCTGGACGAAGCCTGCCGCCGTGCGCAGCAGCGTCGTCTTGCCGACGCCGTTGCGGCCCAGCAGCGCCACGACCTCGCCGGCGCCCACGCTGAGGGAAACGTCGCGCAGCACCATCGTCGCGCCATACCCGGCGGTGACGGCGTCGAGGCTTAGCAGCTCAGCCATGCGCCGCGCCGGCATAGATGGTGCGCACGGTTTCCGACTGCACGGCCTCCTCCACCGCCCCGTCCAGCACGATGCTGCCCTGGTGCAGCACGATGACGCGCGACGAAATGCTGCGCACGAAGTCGAGGTCATGCTCCACCAGCACGATGCACAGGCGGTGGCGGTGGGCGAGGTCGGCCAGCAGGGTGCCGATGCGCCGGCGTTCCGGCTTGGTCAGCCCGGCCGTCGGCTCGTCCAACAGCAGCAGCGTCGGTTCGAGCGCCAGCACCATCGCCAGTTCGAGCGACTGTTTTTCGCCGTGGGAGAGATGCCGGGTCTCGACGCCCAGGCGTTCCGACAGGCCGGTCGCGCGCACCACCTCCAGCGCCGATGCGGGCAGGGCGATCACCGGCGTTTGGCGGAACGGCGACGGGCGCTCGATGCGGCTGCGGGCGACGCGCAGGCATTCGGCCACGGTCATGGTCTCGAACACCGCGGCGGTCTGGAATTTGCGTCCGACCCCCAGGGCGGCGCAGCGGTGCGGCGGCAAGCGGCGGATGCTGCGTCCGCCGACCTCGACCAGGCCGGCGCTGCGCTCGCGTCCGTCGGCGATGCAGCGCATCAGCGTCGTCTTCCCCGCGCCGTTCGGGCCGATCAGGCTTACCAGGTCGCCGGCATAGGCGGTGAACTCGACGCCGCGCAGCACCTGCAGGCTGCCGAACCGCTTGTCCAGCGCCTCGACCCGCAGCACCAGGCCGTCATCGTGCCGAACGGATGCCGGCGCTTCAACCAGGGATGGAACGGGTCCGGGCCGCCGAACCCGGCCTAGGCGCAACAGCGACAGCAGCCCGCCGGGGAGCGCCACGATCACCACGACGAACACCAGGCCGACGATCAGCGCCCACAGGAATGGCAGCGCGCCGTTCAGGTAGTTGCTGATGGCGTCAATCGCCACCGCGCCCACGATCGGCCCCATGATCGTCGCCCGGCCGCCGAGTGCCGTGTAGATGACGAGTTCGGTGCCGGAGACGAAGTTGCCCAGCTCCGGCGCCACGACGGCGGTGGCGCCGGCATACACCCAGCCGGCCACGGCGCAGACCATCGCGCAGGCGACGAACAGCAGCAGCTTCAGCCGGGCGGTCGGGATGCCGAGATATTGGCAGCGCACCTCGTTCTCGCGCATGGCGACCAGCAGGCGGCCGAAGTCGCTGCGCACCACAATGATCGCCAGCGTGGCCACGGCGACCAGCAGCAGCCCGGCGACGCGGAACCAGCTCTCGGTGTCCAAGTCCGGCGCGTCGAAGCCCGACAGCCCGCTGCTCGACCCCGTGATGTTGCCGCCGGCGAAGATGAGCTGCACGAACACGATCGGGAACACGAGGGTGATCGTGGACACGTACAGCGGCGACGCACCATAGGAGAACGCCAGCCAGCCGACCAGCAGCGCCGCCATGCCAGCCGCCCCGAGGCCAAGCGCCATGGCGAGCAGCCCGGTGGCGGGACTGAAACCCAAATTGGTGGACACAAGGGCCAGCGCGTAGGCGCCGATGGCGAGGAACGCCGCCTGGGCGAAGCTCAGTATGCCGGTGTAGCCCCATAGCAGGTCCACCGTGACCGCCGCGACGGCGAGCAGCAGGGACCGGGTGAGCACGTTGACGCTGTAGGTGTCGAGCACCCAAGGCGCTGCCAGCACCGCGGCGGCGGCGGCCAGCACGAGGGCCGCCGGCAGCCAGCGCCGGGCCGGCCCCGGCAGCGGCCCATCCGCGTCACGCACGGGCGAAACCGGTTGGCCGCACGCGCAGGATGATGGCGGCCAGGACCGCAATGGTCATGCCGCCCAGCACGGCGTTGAGGTAGGTCGAGACCAGCACCTGCGCCGACCCCAGCACCAGCGCCGCCGCGGCCATGCTGACCAACGACGAGCCCGACAGCAGCACCAGCATGAAGGCGCCCACCAGCCACGGCACGCCCATGTTCGGGTCCACGCTCGACAGCGGCACCACCAACGCGCCGGCCAGCGAGGCGAGCGCGGACCCGAGGCTGAAGCTCGCGAACCGCACCCGCGCGCTGTTGACGCCGAGCGACTGGGCCAGGTTCTCGTTGGCGATGACGGCGCGGGTGACGAGGCCGAGCCGGGTGCCGTGCAGGACCAGCGCGATGGCGCCCGCGAGCAGGATGGCCACCACCACCAGCAGCAGCCGGTATTGCGAATAGGTCGCGCCCAGCACCACGGCGGCGCCCGACAGCGGGCTCTGCGCGAACTGCACCTGCCGGCCGAACGCGAGCGTGATCACCTGGCCGATGACGATGCCCAGGCCCCAGGTGGCGAGGATCGCATCGAGCGGACGCCGGTACAGCGGGCGCAGCACGGTCCGCTCCATCGCCGCCCCGGCCAGCAGCCCGGCGAGCGCCGCCGCCGGCAGGCTGAGCCACGGGTTCCAGCCCGCCTGCGTGACCAGCAGCGCCGCATAGCCGCCGACCGTCAGCATGGCGCCGTGGGCAAACGAGATGATGCCCATGACGCCGAACACGATCAGCAGGCCCAGCGCCACGATGTAGAGGATGGCCGCCGTGGTCACGATGTCGAGCAGCAGGCTCACCCGCGGCCTATTTCAGGTTCGGGCACTGATCGCCGGGGTCGATGGCCTTCGCCGTTTGCAGGATCTTGACGCTGCCGTCCGGCTGCACCTGGCCCAAGTACATCGTCAGCGGGGCATGGCGCTGCTTGCCCATCCGGATGGCGCCGCGCGGCCCGTCGACCGAGACTTCGGCCAGGGCCTTGATCACCCCATCCGCCGCGGTGCCGCCCGCACGCTCCACGGCCGCCTTATACAAATAGACCGCCTCGTATTCCGGCACCGACAGGTCGTTGGGCGTCAGCAATGCGCTGCCGAACTTGGCGCGCATCGCGTCGAGGAAGGCCTTGTTGGCCGCGGTGTCGACGCTGGTGTAGTATGACCCCGATATGTAGATGCCGGACGCATCCGCGCCCATCGTCTTGGCCGTGCCCTCGTCCACGCCGAGGTTGCCGACCAGCGCGGTGATGCCCGCGGCGCGATACTGCTTGGTGAGCGTCACGTTCGGCACGCCGCCCGCGGTCGACAATATCAGCGCGTCGGGGTTGGCGGCGCGCACCTTGCTGATGATTGCGGTCCAGTCGCCGGCGTCCATGGGCTGGTACTCGTCGCCGACCACCTTGCCGCCATGGGCCTCGATATACTGCTTGGCGTAGGACAACATGCCGCGGCCGAAGGCGTAGTCGCTGCCGATCAGGAAGAAGGTCTTGGCGCCCTTGTCCTTCAGGAAGTAGTCGATCACCGGGGCTTCCTGCTGCTCCGGCACCCAGGCGTCCACGAACAAATAGCGGTTGCAGGAATGCCCCTCGTAATACGAGGTGTAGATGAACGGCGTCTTGCCCCGGGCCACGATCGGCAGCCCGGCATTGCGCGCGGCGCTGGTTTCCATCGAGATCAGCACGTCGACCTTTTTCTGGAACACCAGGCTGTCGAACGCGCGCTGCGCCCCGGCGGCGCCGCTGCCGTCGTCGGCAACATCGAGCGCGAGCGGACGGCCCAGCACCCCACCCTTGGCGTTGATCTCGGACACCGCAAGCTCGGCCGCCTGCACGACGGACGGCGCCACGACGCTGTTGGCGCCGCTCAGCCCGATGGGGACGCCGATCTGGATCGGCGCCTGGGCATAGGCGGGCAGCCCCAGAAGCGACAGGGCGGCGACGGCGGCAATCTTATACATGACGGATTTCCTGTTGATCAAATATGCGTCTTGGCGAGCAGCATGTGCACACCCTTGTTGCCGTCCACGGTCTGGGTCACGCGCAGGTCGGCGATCAGGGAGCACAGCATGTAGGCCTGGTTGCGTGACAGGTTGGTGCGCAGGCAGACGTGATGGACCATCTCCCGCACCGCCTGCTTGGCGGCGTCGTCCAGATCCTCGTCGAGCCCGATCGACATCAGGTGCGTGGGGGTCTCGGCGAAGGGGAAATCGACCTTGAAGTCCTTGCGCACGGTGAGGCGGAAGGTGCCGGACAGGCCGGTTTCCAGTGCGGTGATGCAGACCTCGCCATCGCCCTGCACCCCGTGCCCGTCGCCCGCCATGAACAGCGCGCCCTCGTTGAACACCGGCAGGAACAGCGTCGTGCCGGGTTTCAGTTCCTTGTTGTCCATATTGCCGCCGAACGCGCGCGGCACCGGGGAGCCGCAACGGCCCCAGGCCTTTGGCGGCGCCACGCCGATGATGCCGAAAAATGGGTCGAGCGGCAGCTCCGTGCCCCATGGCAGCGTGCAAACGTTGCGCGCGCGGTCGATGGCGGGATGGATGGTCTCGTAGTCCGTGAACTCGTCCGGCAGCGTGCCCAGCAGCGGCATGATGGACACGAAGCCCCAATCCATGGTCGGGGCCGCATCCAGGATATCGATTTGCAGCGTGTCGCCCGGCTGTGCGCCGCGGACGTAGACGGGGCCGGTGATGAAATGCGGTCCGGGGCCGGACGGCAGGGCCTTCAACGCCGCGAGGTAATCCGCCGGCACGCGCGACGGCTCCGGCAAGGTTGCCGTTCCGCCGGCCGGGAACGAATACAGCTTGACCGTGTCGCCGGAGTCGATTTGGAGCACCGGCGGGGTGGCGGCGTCCAGGTAGCCGAGGACCATATTGTCCGGCGTTGCGGGGATTTCGTGGTGCTGCGCCATCGTTGTTCCATTTCTTCAATCGGTCAGCGAGCGATGGATGATGCTGCTCATCGCGTAAACGCCATGTTAACCTGAATGGCGTTGTTGGATGCAAGGACGAGGCCATAGGCGGCACGCTTCCGCCACGTGACGTCGGAAGCTTCTGGCCCGGACCAAATTATCCGCTCAAATTGCTAGGAACAGGCTATAGTTCGAAATAAGGGCAGTCACGCTGGATGGCGCGACGCCGCAATGAGACGTGCGAACTGACCTTTCTCAACATGGCTGCCGGGAGCTTAGCATGACCTCGCCGATTTTCACTGCTTGGAAGCCGGAACACTCGGCGCTGTGGGGCAATGTGCCGCTCCGGCTCAGGCACCGGCTGAACCAGCATGAGCTGTTCAGCCGTCCTGCGTTGGCCGAGCTGATCGAGGCGGCGCCGAAATCGAACTACATGCTGATCGAGACCGGACGTCCGAACGAGCGCAAGCTGTGGCGCGAAGGCGAGCTCGGCGGGCTCAGCGGCGCCGAGGTCATCGAGGCCATCGCCAACGGGCGCATCTGGCTGAACCTCCTGCGCGTGAACGAGATCGACCCGCGTTATGGCAAGCTGCTGGACGACATCTTCGCTGAGCTCGAGGGCCACGTGCCCGGCCTGAAGACGTTCAAGCGCATCAATGGCATCCTGATCTCGTCGCCCCGCGCCCAGGTGTATTATCATTTCGACACCGCCGGGCAAACGCTGTGGCAGATCCACGGCAGCAAGCGCGTCTATCTGTATCCGCCCGCGCCGCCGTTCCTGACGCCGGAGAGCCTGGAAAACGTTATCCTTTATAACAACGAGACCGGCATCAAGTACGAGCCTTGGTATGAGGATTATGCGACGTGCATGGCGCTGAAGCCGGGCGACATGGCGCAATGGCCGTTGAACATGCCGCACCGGATCGAGAATGACGACGAGCTCAGCGTGTCCATGACCATCGAGTATTTCACGTCCGACATCCGCCGGCGCATGTTCGTCAACGGCGCCAACGGGATCCTGCGGGAGAAGCTGAAGCTCAGCCCCACCCGCAACGTCTCCGGCCCGGCGTTCTGGGCCAAGACGGCGGTGTATGCGGCGGCTTCGAAGGGCGGCCTGCTGACGCGTGAGCGCAGCAAGCGCCGTCCGATCACCTTTCAGCTCGACCATGCCTTCTTGGCCGGGCCGCCTGCGTCAGCGAACGGACCGTCGAACCCGGGCGTGGCGCAACCGGCAGCGCAGGTTCTCCAGAATGATTAGCTTCGGACCGGGGCGGCGTTCCTATCGCTGAACCGAGTGGGTGGCCGTCGACGGACAGGCAGCTTGCCGCGCTATGTCTTGGGGCCGGCGATGATCCAGGACATCGCGGCCTCGATAGAACCCACTGCGGCCAACCAACCCTCGCAAGGCTGTCCCAATCGGTCGCCGATTTGGGCCAACCAGAGATGGCCGTTGCTCCGGTGCAGTGTCCATGATGCGGGACCCTGTCCATAGCCGACGTAAGTGACTTCATCTGTAATGGCAGCGCCAGCCGGCTCTATGACGACCTCAAGCCCGTGCGCACCGCCCCACGCTATAAGGCGCTGGATTTCACCCGCTGTGAACTGCGTCGGGCTGGGAGCGGTGGTGCGGCGGGCAATGAACGACATGGTGCGACTCGCGTGCTGATGCCGCTTCATAGAGTCATGGACGTGTCACGCAGTCGCGTTACGACATGCATGGAAGCGTCAGCATTTGTGCAATACGGTTTGGCCCTGGGTAGCTCTGCAGTTACACCGCGAGCTTCGTTTGTTCCAGTTTCAGTACCTTGGCCAATACCCTCTCGACCGTCGCCAGCTCCCAAGCCCCGCCCGACGCCCGGACCATGAACACCGTCCCACGATCGGTCGGGTTGATCAGGTAGCATACGGCTTGAGGTGAGGCCTGAGACAGTTCCGCAACCTCCAGGAACTCCGGGTGGTGCGTGACGATCCGGGCGCGCAGCCCGAGATAGCCCGCGGCTCTCCACGTGGTGATCGCGATGGACTGCGCGCGGGTAAACGCCGGCTGAACCGGTAGGACAGGGGCGAGGGCCATGGACATCTGGGCCATCGCACGCTGTTCACTGGAAGGCATGCCGTATTTCATTGCATAAACGTTATTTCATGTCAATCGCGTTGGTCCCTTGCGGCAGTTCAAGCCGCGACGGCGGCATCGCGCGTGGGATAGTCGGTGTAGCCCTTGGGGCCGACGCCATAAAAGGTGGCCGGATCGGGCTTGTTGAGCGGCGCGTCGCCACGCAGGCGGTCAACCAGGTCGGGATTGGCGATGTAGGGCACGCCGAACGCCACCATGTCGGCGTCGCCCGCTTCCAGGACGGCGTTGCCCTTCGCCTTGTCGAACCCGGTGTTGACGATGACCGGCGCCGATGTCATCGGACGGAAGGTCTTGGCGACCTGGCCGATCTGGACGCCGCGCTCCGCATCCTTCGCATTGGGCTCGAGCAAGCAGAGATATCCGACCCGCAGCGCATCGAGCGCACGCACGATGTAGCCGAACGTCTGCAGCTTGTTGCTGTCGTTCACGCCATAGAGCGAACTCGACGGTGACAGCCGCACGCCGACGCGCTCGGCGGACCAGGCGCCGATCATCGCCTGGGCGGTTTCGAGCATCAGCCGGGCACGGTTCTCGACCGGGCCGCCATAGGCGTCGGTGCGATGGTTGCTGCCGTCCTGCAGGAATTGGTCCTGCAGATAGCCGTTCGCGCCATGCAGTTCGACGCCGTCGAAGCCGGCGGTGCGAGCATTGCGCGCCGCCCGGGCGAAGTCCGCGACGATGGCGGGAATTTCGTCTATACGCAGGTCGCGTGGGACCGGGAACTCGACCCGTCCGCTGGGCAGGAAGAAGTCGCCCGTCGCGGCGATTGGCGAGGGCCCGACCGGCAACTCGCCGCCGCGCATGTCCGGGTGCGCGACCCGTCCGCAATGCCATATTTGGCAATAGATCCGCCCGCCCGCCGCATGCACCGCGTCGGTGATCCGCCGCCAGCCCTCGATCTGGTCGGCCCGGTGAATGCCCGGCGCACGAATGATGCCGTGCGCCTGATCGGATACCTGGGTGCACTCGGTCACGATCAGCCCGGCCGAGGCACGCTGCGCATAGTATTCGCCCATCAGGGCGGTGGGAACGTCGTCCTCGGTGGCGCGCGTGCGGGTCATGGCCGACATCGCGATGCGGTTGCGCAGCGGGAGGCCGTTGAGGTCGAAGCTGTCGAACAGGTTGCTCATTTGCTTGATCCCTTGCTACGCATTCGAAGCGTCATGGACGACCAAAGCTGAACCAGATGGTTAGCTCAACAGGCTGATTGGATCGCGTTGGCCAGGCTCGGAATATACTCATGTCGGCTGCACTGCGGGCGACCGAATCCGGGCGGCGAAGGCGTTCGCTGTCGACATCCTGGATTAACGTTGATCAGGCGCCTGGTTCAGTGGGGCACGCGCGGCAATTGCGGTAAGCCGCTATGCGAAACTGCGCAGAGCGGTCCTTGCGCCTGCCAAGCGCGTGTCCGGCGTGGCCCTACTCCGCCGCTGCGGCGACGGTGGAGCTTTGCTTGCCCATGGCCAGCACAACAAGCCCGGCCACCACGGCAAACGCAATCAACGGCAAAAGCCCCAAGGTGAAGCTGCCAGTCGCATCCTTGATGGCACCGATCAGGAACGGCCCCACGAAGCCGGCGAGGTTGCCGATGGAGTTGATCGCCGCGATGCCCGCAGCCGCCGTCGCGGCCGGCAGCATCTCGGTGGCCGTGGCCCAGAATGGCCCCTTCACCGCGTAAACGCCGATCAAGGTGAAACACAGCGCCAGGATGGTCGGCGCCAAGCTCGCCGCGAACACCACGCACGCCATCAGCCCGGCGGCGCAGACGAACAGCGGGACCGCCGTGTGCCACAGCCGCTCGTGCTTCTGGTCGGATCGGCGGCCCCACCAGATCATCGCGACGCAGGCGAAGGCGAACGGCACGGAGTTCAGCATGCCTGTCTCGAAGTCCGTTAGCCCGAAACCCTTGATGATCTGCGGCTGCCACAGCGTGAGGCCGTAGCCGCTGGCGGAGGCCCCGGCATAGACCAGCGCCAGCAAAAGGACCTTGCGCTGGCTCAGCACCTGCCACAACGACTGTTCCGGCGCGGCCGCCATACGCTGGCGCTCGGCGTCCAGCCGGCGGCGAAGCCAATCCTGCTCGGCCTGCGGCAGCCACTGCGCGTTGGTAGGCCGGTCCGGCAGCCAAACCAGGACGGCGAAGCCCAGCAGCACGGACGGCGCCGCCTCCAGGATGAACAGCCACTGCCAGCCGCGCAGGCCCGCCACGCCGCTCATGCCCAGGATAGCGCCGGAGATCGGCGAACCCAGCAGGCTGCTGATCGGGATCGCCACCATGAAGATGCCGACAATCTTCGCCCGGTGCTCGCTGGGGAACCAATAGGTCAGGTACAGGATGATCCCTGGGAAGAACCCGGCCTCCATCGCGCCCAGCAGGAAGCGCAGGCCCATGAACGACCAGATCCCCGTCACCAGGGCCATGCCAGCCGAGACGATGCCCCAGGTGATCATGATGCGCGCAATCCACTTCCGCGCGCCCACCCGCTCCAATGCGATGTTGCTCGGCACCTCGAACAGGAAGTAGCCAAAAAAGAAGATGCCGGCGCCCCAGCCATAGACCGTGGCGGAGAAGCCGAGGTCCTTGTTCATCTGCAGGGCGGCGAAACCGACGTTCACCCGGTCGAGGAACGCGACGAAGTAGCAGACGATCAGGAACGGCACCAACCGCAGCGTCACGCGCCGCACGGCAGACCGCTCCAGCTCCGCCTCGTTCAACAGGACTGGCATAGCCGTCCCTCCCGGTTTGTTATGCTGAGCCTATCGAACGCCGGGCCAGGAGGCCAGCCTAAAGGGCCAATGCTCGCGTGAGCCGCGCATTCATCTCCAGTGTTTCAGCTCCACTTCATTTGGGGATCAAGAGCTTTAGCTATTCGTTCCACCAAACAAGCGTTGAACGGCTTCTGCCGTGTCGGTCGCTTTTGTGTTGAAGCAGAGTTTCGCCCTTGGGGCGTGCGTGTGCACGATGTTGATGACCGTTTCGAACAGCGCCGTGTTCGCCGCATTCAGCCGTATGCCGGCCCCGATGAGAACGCAGTCGAACGGCCGCTGTTCCAATTGCGCCCTGACCACCCGTGCAGCGGCCGTCCCAAAGTCGACCATGCATAGATGGGCGTCGAACCCGAGGGCGTTGAGGGCGGCCTCATCGCGTCCCAGCGCGGCCCGACCACCTCCGCATTCAGTCCGGGGTGGACGCTATAGCCCACCTCGGAGAAGTCGATCAACGAGGGGTCCAGGCCGATCACCAACACGCTTGTCCTGGCCAAAGCCCGTCCTCCATCCGCGTCCAAACAGTAGAATGAGCGCTGCCGGCGTCACCAGCGCAGCGAGAATGCCGCCATACGCACCGTAAACGAGCAGCACGACCTCGACCCTTAGGCTCTCGCCCGCCCACTGCCGCGAGACGATACTGGTCAAGAACATTCCGAGCAATGTGAGTGATGCCGCCAAGAACAGCGCGGCCGATACCGCCTGGAAGACCGTCGGGCCGCCAGCGTGCAGCGGCGATTGGAGCTTGCCGTTGCGATATCTCCGCCGGGTCAGCAGCGATGGGACAAGCGCGCTCATGAAGGCGCTCATGAACATGGGCGCTGCGATGGCGGGCGCCATGCCTTGGGCGGAGATGAGGACGGTCTGCTGGCCGCTGAGCGCTATGGCGGACGGCGTCACAGTCATGACGATGTTGATGATGACGCTGACCGCTGTCTCGATGGCGATGTAGCGTCTGGCGTCGAACTGTCTCATGCGAGCTCTCGGCCAACGCCCATGCGCGCAAGGAGCCGGTTGCGCCGGTAGAATTGATGATAAAGCGCGCCGACGAGATGGAAGCATATCAGGGCGGCCAAGGTGAAGGCGCCGGCCGCGTGGACCAGCATGGGTGGGAAATCCGCAAACTGCGGCAGCGGGCGCGATGCCCCAAAGAACAACACGCCACCCGCTCCGGAGAGCAGCAGAAGGCCGATGCCGCTGATCCCCATCACGATCAGCACCAGATAGAGCAGCGCATGGACCGCATGGGCCGTGAGACGCTGCCACCGTTGCTGCCCGGCGGGAACATCCGGCCTCCGGTCGAAGAACCACCACGCGGCGCGCGCGACGGTCAGAACCAGGACCAGTGCGCCGAGCGGCACGTGAAGTTGGAGCAGAGCCGCCTTTTGTGCCGCGTCCGCCGTGCTCGCCGCCCCGAATCCCAGCACGAGAAGAGCGAGGATCGCGATGGCCGAAACCCAGTGGAGCGCGACCGCCATCGAGCCGTAGCGGCCCGGCTTGCCTTTCAATGTCATCGGAATGCCTTGTCCTTTGATGCTTGTTGGTTTATACATAGCATACGATACAACAAGATAGCAAGCTATATATGAACAACGATCCGTCCATCGGACACATGATGAACCGGGCCGCAAGGCTATTGAGGCGGTTGGCCGACCAGAGGCTGGAGCCGCTTGGCCTGTCCTCCGGGCACCTTCCGGTGCTGACGGCGCTCATGGAGCACGACTCCATGTCGCAGAAAGCCCTGACGGAATCCGCTGACATCGAGCAACCGACCATGGCGGCGACGCTGGCCCGAATGGAACGGGATGGGATCATCGAGCGCCGGCCCGATCCGCACGACAAGCGCAGCGTTCGATTTTCCTTGGTGCCCGCCGTGCGCGACAAGGCGGCGGCGATCAAGGCGGTGATCGAGAGCATGAACGTCGAGGCGCTGGCCAGCCTTCCTCGAGGGGATCAAGGGAAAATCCCGGAGATGCTGCGCAAGATGATCTTGGCTTTGGAACAGGCGGTGGGCGCATAGGCCGGGGCAAAGAGTGTTTCACACGCTTGTCTTTGACGGCTCGCTATCGCCTTCTTGCGGTTCGGCCACAGCCGCGGCGAACGGATGCGCAGATGGCCGCGTTGCTTCGAACATCACATGAACCGCTGGCGTAATCTTTAGGGACTACCCAGCAATCGAGGAGCATCGGGATGGCTGGCAGGAAGCGGCAGACCTGGGAAGAGGTGCTCGAAACCGGCGAGCTGATCTTGTTGCCGTCGGCGCATGATGGGCTGACGGCCAAGCTGATCGAGCAATCGGGCTTCCGGGCCTTTCAAATTGGTGGCTTCTCCGTCGTCGGTGCCCGGTTCGGCCTGCCGGACATCGACCTGGCCCAGTTCGGTGAATTGTCGCGGACTGTGAGCGAGGTGCTTGCCGCCTCGCACCTGCCGGTGATGGTGGATTGCGACGACTGCTATGGCGACGTGAAGAATGTCGCGCATGTCGTCAGGACCTATGAGAACATGGGCGTGTCGGCGATCTTCATCGAGGATCAGCAGGCGCCGAAACGCTGCGGCCACATGGCTGGCAAGCAGGTGATCCCGTCAGAGATCATGGAAGACAAAATCCGCGCCGCGGTCGGCAGCAGGCGCGAAGGATTGTTCGTGATGGCACGCACCGACGCGCGTGCTCCGCTGGGCCTGGACGAGGCGCTGCGCCGCGGCGAGGCGTATTTCAAGGCCGGGGCGGACGCGTTGTTCGTGGAGGCGCCGCAGAACGAGCGAGAGGTCGAACGGATAGCCAGCACGTTCCGCGGCAAGCGGCTGGTGGTGAACATGCTGGAGGGTGGGGGCAAGACTCCGCTGCTGCCGCTTACGGATATCCACGCGATGGGCTTTTCGATGGTCTTCTATCCGACCAGCCTGATCTTTGTCGTCACCAAGGCGTTGCAGGGCGCGCTGCAGGACATCAAGGCCGGACGCTATCCGGTGCAGGAGAAAGGCGTCGATTTCGACGAGTACGAGCGGGTGGTGGGCTTGAAGGAATGGGCCGACATCGAGTCGACGTACCTGAAATCCGCCACTGGCGTACATGCCGCGCAGCCCTCGTCCGAGCAAGGCGAGGCTAGGCAACGCGAACGAGCCTATTAACCCCCCGGCAGCCCTATGAAGCCCGGCGCTCGTTTTGCAGATGGCTGAGCAGTTTCGCCACTTCGTCTGGCGCCGGAAGCTCCGCGGTTCGCCACACAAGCTGGCCAGCGCGGTTGATCAGGCTCATTGCGGTGGAATGGTCCTCGCCAAGGCTTGACGCTCCGTCGAAGAACTGCCGGGCGCGGGTCAGGTCCGTCTTTGCAGGTGAGACGGCCGTCCATCCAACTCGGGCATCGAGGCTTTCGAGCCATGCTTTCAGAGCGTCCGGCGTATCGTTAAGCGGGTCGATGCTCAATGATATTAGTTGGATGCCTTCGGACGGAAAGCTTGCCAGAGCCTCCTGAGTACGCACAAAAGTGGCTGCTTCAATTGGGCAGATGGACTTGCACTTGGTGAACATGAGCTGAAGCGCAGTCACGCGCCCGAGCAGCCGGTCACGCAGCGAGCCCTGGAAGCCGTCGCTTGAAACGATGCTGATATCGGGCACCTCAAGCGGCGGCTTGACGGGGCCGATGCCGTCATGCGCGAACGCCGGCAGCGCATGCAAGGCGAGGCTGGCAGCCAGCCCGGCCAGAACCGGACGGCGCGTTAGCAGCCGCGCCGTGCCTGGCGACGGCATCGATCTAATGCCATCCCTGTGCCGGATCCGGTTAATGGCTGGCCTCCATGACGTAATGCCATAGGTCAAGGCACTGATCGTCGCTGATTGCATAGCGCGGCATCCGGCGGGTGATGAGGATGTATGCTGGATCGACTCCGGTGCGGAGCGTCCGGCAAAAGCTGGCGAGCGAGAACGCCGACGGCGGCCCGCCCCGGCGAGCGATAAGCTGCGTCATTCTTGGCCCATCCAACAAGGGCGCAAACGAAGTGGCTGACCCGAGGCCCGCTTCGCCCAGGTGGCAGTTCGAACATGCAATCATCCTGGGCGGCAGGGACTCGGGATGGCCCGCTATCGCCGCTTGCAGCATGTCCTCACCGAAAAACATGCGGCGCCCAGTCGCGGCGGAGCTGTCCGGAGTTGCGGGCGCGCCAGACGCCGCTGTTTGAAGGCAGCATCCCAGCAACAGCATTGCTAAGGTCCGGTTGAGTATCCAGTATGCGTGAAAACCGCGGCGGGGCATGACAGGGGGTCACAGTGCTACTTTGATGATGCGGGCGATGCTCGGCGTTCCCTGCGCGTTGATTGCGAACAGCATGTAATAGCCGGGAGTAACCACGCCCGGATCGCTTGGGAATGTCAGCTTGTATGCGGTCGTCGCACTCGGCGCGGCGGCCAGGGGAATGCGCCTCTGGTCGTTGTTCACGGTGTGGGTGACGGAGGCCATCCGCAGCGCCTCGAACTTCAAGCCCTTGGTGTCCGTCGTCACCGCAATGGTCGATCCAAGCCGTGTCGCGGCCGGGGCGGAGCTGATTGCCGGACGTGTGGCCGAAGTGCCGTCCGGATTGAACAAGTACGGCGGCGAGAACAGTTCGGCATTTTCATGGTTCGTGCCGCAACCGCCGCACAATCCCCCGCCGCCCACGAAGACGCGCGCGTCCGGCATCAGCAGCGCCGTGCTGTGATAGACGCGCGGGGTCTGCATCGGCGCGAGCTTGGTGAAGGTCTCGCTGACTGGGTCCCAAAGCTCTGGAACCAGCACCGCCGCGTCGTCGCTGAACAGGGTCGCAAAGGTTTGCCCACCGACAATGAGCACGTGCCCGGTCGGCAGCACCACGCCGTTGGCGAACACCCGGGGGTAGGCCATGGGCGCCGTGGCACGCACCACAACCGGGTTGTTCAGGTCCGCAACGGCGTCGTTGATGTCGATGACGTAGGTTTTCGCCGTTGCAGCCGCAGTCTGGTAGGCGGGAGCCCCGCCCGTTTTCAGTATCTTGCCGACGTCGTACATCACCGCCTGGCCGTTGATGCTGTAGGGGTCGCCGGCGCGGGTGCCGGCGGACACGATCGCACCGCCGTCGTAGGTCGTCATCCAATTCATCTGCGCGCTGGGGCCGGCATGGAAGACGAGCCCGTCGCCAACCGCGAACAGCCAGAGGTGATTGTCGCCACGGGACAGGTAACCTAGGCCCTTGTCCTCCGGGTCCGGACCGGTGACTGGCTGCGCTGAAATTCCGGGCTGCCGGGTCCAGCCGGTTTTCGCCGACCAGACCTCGCCGATCTTGTCGATGCGCAGCCCGCTCCACGATCCGCCGAGCGTCAGGACGGAGCCATCCGTCAGCATGACGTCGGCATTGTAGCCGCGGGAGACGTTCATCGGCGCGGCCGCGGTCCAAGCGTCGGCCCATGGGTCGTAGATGTTGGCGCTATGGCTGCTGCTGCCGCCGTTCACCAGGACCCGTCCGTCCGAGAGCGTCGCGATGCCGGCGCAGAACATGTCGGACAGCGTATTCGTCACGATGCGGAGGGTCGATTTCTGCGTGATCGGGTCAAACAGCCCGGTTTGGGTCTGGCTCGCGGTGCCGGCGATGTCGCCCTCGAAGGTGAACTCATTGTTCGACGACCAGGTCAGGATTTTGCCGTTTGGCAGCATGGACGCGGCCACTGGATTATTGGGCAGCGGGATCACGGCAGTCCAGGCGCCTACGGACTGTGCGGCGGCCCGGTCGGCATGCGCCGTCAAGCAACCGAGCAGGCAGGCAGCGACGAGGCGCCGATGCCGGACGAGTCGAGCAGAATGGTTCTTCACAGATATGACCCCGTTGATCGCGGCCGCGTGGCTTCGGCTCTGACCGTTGTTTTTAAGATGAATGCGTGTTTCGTATGATTTATGAGACTTAGGCTGATCCGTATCGAGTGTGAAATCACATTCTTGTAAGCGGACCGTAATGACCTTCTCACGTGGCGCATCGCCGTCCCGCTGGGATGCCGCCGCTCGCGCTTCTCTCGCGAAGACACCAGACCAGATTATGGGCCATCTGGTTCATAGCAGTAACGTTGGTTCTTCTGTCATATAGTAGGTATTACTGGCGATTAGGCATGTTCTTGTTGGAAAATTCTTAAACGGCATAGCTTATGTGTTATAGCTTTGACTGAATAATCACCTTGCAGACGAGCGAGTGAGCTGCTGAAAAATACCTGACATCGTAATAATACGTGGTCAATTGTTGTAGGTATTTTAGGCGACGCGTGATCCATTAATTCTCGACAAATCCTTTCGATTATCACGCGTGAAAGTGGCGCAAATTACCGTTACTGTGTCCGTTTTAAAGTTAGATTGTATTAGTAAAAATGAAATCCCATCGTCATTGTAGCGTTAGGCACGAGATCGGGCATCTCGCTTGGCCGCTTTTTGGATCGTTCATTGCCCTTCTGATAGGCGTGACCAGCTTGGAGATCGCCGGCATCGCTGCCGATGACCAAAGCGACGCCCCCGTGCCGGCCCATCAAATTCCGGCGGCCGTCATCGCGCCTGCTTTTGAGAAAACCGGCAACAGGCCGCAACATTTCAGTGAATTGCTCGCCCGGCCCTTGTTCAGCCGTAACCGGCGCGCCCCGGCCGAAACCCCAATCTTGGCCGCAGGCCCGCTCGAATCGCTGCCACGGCTGAGCGGCGTGATCGTAAGCCCCGCCGGTGGCTTCGCCATCTTCGCCAACATCGAAGGCGGCAAGCCGATCATCGTCGAGGCAGGCGGCCACATCGGCGCTGCCGTCGTCGAAGCCATTGCGGTTGGGCGGGTAACCCTGCGCGGGCCAAACGGCATCGTTGTGCTAAGACCGATTTCCGAAGACTCGACCATGCAGGTCAGCTCACTCAGCCCAGTGGAGCCAATAAGGCCAGGATATCGGCAGACCCGGGACGGCCACTATGCGGCTTTCTGGAAGACGGTGGCCGCTGCCGCCCGGCCAGTCAGCATTCAATGAAGCGGTAGGCGCATTCCCGCGCAGACCGGCGTGCGGCCGCATCCAATGCCTTACAAGCGACATGGTCTTGGCGCTCCTCGCCAGGAATTTCCACCTGCCTAACATTTTACTAGGCGCAGCCGGTGGATAGGCGCAGCCGTCTACAATTGCCGGCAGCCGTCTACAATGGCCTGAGGAAACAGAGCGTTTGCCTACTGACGAGATCGTCGACATCAGCGGCAGGACAATAAGGCGGCGGCGCCAGTTGCTCCGGCGCGTCGGCGGGCCGGTGCTGGGCGTGGCTCTCGTCATACTCTCCATCCTCGGCGTCTCGCTTTACAGCTACCAGGCGAACCGGGCCGGCGCCCTGGTGCTCTCTGGGGCCGTGCTCGATGGCCTGCAGGCGCGCATCGTCCGGGAAGTGAGCAGCTATCTCACCCCGGCGACCCAGGCGGCGCTGGTCGCGCGCGACATGGTGGCGCGCAACGCCATCTCCGACAGCCAGACGGCGATCGAGGGCTTTGCCGCCAGCATGCTGGACCAGGTGCCGAACCTGGAGGGTTTCTATGTCGCGAATGGCGATGGCGATTTCACCATGGTGCGGCGCGACCCGGCGGGCGGCACCGACACCAAGCTGATCGCCAACCGCCCCGGCGCGCGCCAGGTCTCGACCGTGCATCTCGACGCAGCCGGCCAGGTGGTCGACCGCGCAACCGACCCGAACGACAATTTCGATCCGCGTGAGCGTGTGTGGTACAAGGGCGCCCTCGCGACCGACGGGGTATACTGGTCGGCCCCCTACATCTTTTTCACCACCCAGGCGCCGGGCATCACGGCGGCGATCCGCTTTCAGCAATCCGGCAGCGTCGACCGCGTGTTCGGCGTCGATATCACGCTCGAAGCGCTGTCCGGCTTCCTGGCATCCCTGCAGATTGGCCGCACCGGGCGCGCCGCCATCGTCGATAGCGCCGGGAACGTGATCGCGGCGCCCGGCCTCGTGCGTCCCGTCGGCGCGAACGGACGGCAGATCGTGCCCACGGCCAACGACGCGCTGAACTCCCCCGCGCTCACCGGCGCATACGACCGCTTCCGCGTCGAAGGCTATGGCAGCCGCACCATCGATGCCGGCGACGTGCGTTACGTGGTCACGGCGTCGCGCCTGCCGGCCGCCGGGCAGGACTGGGTGCTGCTGATCGCCGCGCCGCAATCCGATTTCACCGGTTTCGCCGAGGACAACAGCCGCAAGAACTTGCTGCTGTCGCTCGTCACCATCGGTCTCGCCGGGCTGCTCGGGCTGTTGCTGGTGCGGCAGAACCGCCGTGCCGACCGCATGGCGCGGTCGCTGGCCCAGCAGCGGGAGAACAGCGCCCGCGAAACCCGCGCATTGTCGGCGCTGGCGGCGCAGCCTGGCCTGTTCGACCCGCAGCGTCCGGCGCCGGGCTTGACCGAGGGCCTGGCCGAAATGAGCGCCGCCCGCCGCGCCAGCGTCTGGCGGCTCGCCGGCGAGGGGCGGGTGCTGCGATGCGAGGATTCGTTCGAGCAGCAAGGCGGCCATGTCGACGGGCTGGAGCTGTCGCGGTCGGAGCTGCCGCGGTTTTTCCAACTGCTGGATGGGGGCGAGCCGGTCGACGGGGTGGATGCCGCGGCGGATGCGCGCACGTCCGAGCTGCACCGCCTGCTGATGCGCCCGTTCGGTAGCCGCACGCTGTCGGTGCTGCCGGTGCATGGCGCGTCCGGCGTATCCGGCGCATTGCTGCTGGAAGACGCGGCGGAACCGGAGCGGGCGCGCAGCTTCGCCCAGGCGGTGTCGAGCATCGCCGCGATGCGTATGGCCCGGCACGAGCAGGAGGACGCCGCCGTGCCGCTTGATGAAGGGAAAGCCGTGCCTCCTCAGGCGGTCGCCGTGGCGCATGGGAACGAGGCGTTCAGCTCGGTGCTGACATTGGACCGGCCAGGCGCGGCGGACCGGGCCGTGCCGTCCGGGCTCGCGGCCAGCTACTTCCCATCAGTGACGGCGATGAACATCCGCTTCGACGACGCGGTTTCCCTGGCGCGGCCCGACCAGGCGGGGGTCACGGCGCTGGCGGATGAAATCGTGAAGGCCATGCAGGCCATCGCGCACCGCTACGCGCTTCCCTACATGAAGCTGACGGGCAACAGCCTGATCGCCGCGTCCGGATGCGTTGCGGCGCCGGACCCCTCGGCCACGGAGCGCCTGGCAGACGCCGCCGTGGCCGCGCGCGAGGCTTGCCTCACTTTGCTGGCGCAGTCTGGATTGGAGCCGGTGTTCCATATCGGCATCGACTTCGGCGCGGCCCTGGGCTGCGCCCTGGGTCAGGAGCCGCGCGTGTTCAACCTGTGGGGCGACGTGATCCGCACGGCCGAGCTGATGGCAATCAGCGCCACCGGCGCCGGCTCGATCCAGGTCAGCGAGCCCGCCTATGAGCAGTTGCGCCAGCAGTTCCTGTTCCGCGCGCGCGG
Source organism: Acetobacteraceae bacterium (assembly GCA_965277495.1). Lineage (GTDB taxonomy): Bacteria > Pseudomonadota > Alphaproteobacteria > Acetobacterales > Acetobacteraceae > CAHJXG01. The sequence continues at coordinate 2,226,664 of OZ255824.1, forward strand.
GGTGTTCTATCTGCCGCGCACCGGGACCGCCCGCACCTTCATCCTGGCCGGACGCCGTTGAGCCGGTTCGGCGCCATCGTGCCGGCGCTGGCGGCAACCGGGCGGTTCACCCGCGCCCGCACCGGCTTTCCGCTGATGCTCGCGGCCGCGTCGTGGGGCGTGCTGCGTGAGGCCGTGCGCCCGGTCTCATGGCGGCGGACCGTGCGCCACGAGTTCAAGCTCACGATGCGCCAGGCCACCGGCGGCGGGCTCGCCACCGCCATGGTGACCGCCTCGCTCGCCGGCGTCGCCATGGTCTACGAGGCGCTGTATTGGCTCGGCGTCGCCGGGCAGGCGCAACTGACGGGCTCCATCCTGGTGACGGTGCTGGTGCGCGAGCTGACGCCGCTGCTGGTCGGGTTCATCCTGCTCGGGCGCAGCGGCATGCTCACCGTCACCGAGCTTGGCACCCTGCAGGCCGGCGGGCAGATACGCGCCATGGCCGCGCAGGGGATCGATCCATTCTTGCTGCTGGTGCTGCCGCGCACCCTCGCCTTCGCGCTCAGCAGCTTCACCCTGGGCCTGATTTTCGCCGCCACGGCGCTGGTGTTCGGCTTCATCCTCAGCGGCGCGATCGGCAGCGTGCAGGACAGCCTATGGACCTTCCTCGACCGGGTGCTCGCCGCGATGACCGTGCGGGACTACATGGTGGTGCCGATCAAGCTGCTGCTGATCGGCCTCCTGGTCGGACTGAGCTCCTGCCTCACGGGCCTGGGCGCCAAGGATGACGACGACTTGGCGAGCCTGATACCGCGCGGCTTCGTGCGCGGCATCCTGGTGATCATGGTCACCAGCATTCTTCTCACCGTGGCGGCATAGCCGGTGCCCCAAGCCGAGCCGGTGCTGCGGCTGGTGTCCGCTTTGCCGTCGTTCGATTCTGGTTTCGATACCGGCGCGCTGCCGAACGTCCCGCTCGGCCTGGAGCTGATGCCGGGCGATTGCGCGCTGATCGAGGCGCCTGACCCGGCGGGCGCCACGGCGTTCGCCGATCTCTGCAGCGGCATGATAGCGTTGCAGCAGGGCGAAGTCCGCTTCATGGGCTATGACTGGGCCAGCCTCGGCAACGAGCGGGCGGCGGCGCTGCGCGGGCGGATCGGCCGCATCCATCAAAGGGGCGCCTGGATCAGCATGTTCGGCACTCATGTCAACATCATGCTGGCGCAGTTGCACCATACCCGCGACCCGGAGCCGGCCATCGCCCAAGCCGCCATCGAGCTCGCGCAGCAGGTCGGGCTGCCGGGCCTGCCGTTGGTGAAGCCGGACCGGCTTTCGCAGGGCGACCTGCTGCGCGCGGGTTGCGTGCGGGCCTTTTTGGGCGAGCCGCAGCTCCTGCTGCTCGAGAGCACGATCACCCCCGAGCGCACGGAGCTGACCGGCCCGCTGCTCGACCTGCTGTCGCGCGCGCTGCACCGTGGGGCGGCGGCGGTCTGTTTCACCCGCGACGCGCCGTTCTGGGCGGCGCAGCGCTTTCCCGTGACCCATCGCCTGCTGCTCCGGGATGATGGGTTGAAGCCGATGGCGGACGCATGATGCTGCAGAAACGCCGCCCCGACGCCCCGCCGCAACTGCTGCGCCTGCGCCATACCGACGAGTGGGTCGGCCTGCTGGTGATCCTGGCGCTGGCCTTGTTCTTCGGCGCCATCTTCGAGGCCGGGGTGCTCCGGCGTTGGCTGCGGCCGGATTTGGAGCTGCGCATCGTGCTGCCGCAGACCGGGTTCGGCGGCCTGGCCGTGGGCGCCGACATCGACGTGCTCGGCACTCATGCCGGCAACGTGAAGCAGATCGTGCTGAACCCCAACGGCGAGATGTATGCGCTCGCCAACATCGAGCGGCAGGCCGATGCGTTCATCCATCGCGACAGCACGGCGACGATCCGGCTGCGCTACGGCGTGGCCGGAGCTGCCTATGTCGACGTCACACGGGGCGCCGGGGCGCCGATGGACTGGAACTACGCCGTGCTGACCGCGGCCGTCGAGCCGAACCCCGCCGACACCATTACCGCGACGCTCAACAAGGTGACGGCGGAGCTGCTGCCCACCTTGGAGCATGCCCTGCACGCCATGGCGGCGCTGGACGACGTCGCCAGCGGGATCAAGTCCGGGCAGGGCTCGGCCGGGCGGCTGCTGACCGACGACACGCTGATCCGGCAAGCGGAAGACACGGTCGCGTCGCTGAAGGCCGAGATCGCCCGGCTTGGCCCGATCCTGGCGCCAGTGCCGGGCCTGCTGGACCAATCCCGCGGTGTGCTGTCGAGCGTGCAGTCGATCACCCGCGACACCGCTCGGACGGCCACGCAGTTCCCCACCCTGGCGCGCAACGCCACCGAGAGCACGAGCAACCTGCCGGCGCTGCTCACCCAGGTGCAGGTGACGATGGCCGAGTTGGGCCGGCTGCTGGTGCAGTTACGGGGGTCATGGCTGCTGGGCGGCGACGGCGCGCCGAAGCCCAATGCTCAGCGATTGCCGCCGCGGGAAGTGCGCCCGTGACGTGGCCGCGCGTGGCCGCGATGCCGTTGGCTGCGCTGCTTTTGCTGGCGGGTTGCGGTGGCCGCCCGGCGCCGGACGCGCCGCAGGACATCGCGTTGGCCCAAGCCGCCGATTCGGCCCGGCAATCAATGGATTTCAACCGGTTGAAGCAGGCGGTGGAGCAATACCGCCAAGCCTATGTGCTTGCCGTGGCGCGCGACGATGCGCAGGCCATCGGCGACGGCGGTTACAACCTTGCCGTGGCCGAGCTCGCCGCCAACGACGCCGCCGGGGCATTGCGCACGGCGCAGCGGACGCGCGAGGCGCTGGCTGCGCGCGCCGCGCCCGGTTTCGCCGAGCTCGACTTGGTGCAGTCGGCGGCCCTATTCCGGCTTGGCCGCGATGCCGAGGCGGACACACTGGCCGCACATGCGCAGGCCACGGCCGGCAGCCCGGCGACGCTGGCCCGGGCAAGCTATGTGCGCGGCCTGATCGCGGACACGCGGGGCGACGCGGCAGGGGTCGCCGCCGCCCTTGCCAGGTTCGGCCAGCCGAAGAACCCGCCTCCCGACTGGGAGGCCGACCACGGCGAACTGACGGCCCGGCTGGACATGCTGCAAGGGCAGTATCGCCAGGCGGCGGCGCACGCGCAGCAGGCGGCCGATCTCTATCGCACCCAGTTGAACTACCGCGCCATGGCCGACGCGACGGCGCTTGCCGCCAAGGCGATGCAGCGCGCCGGCTCGCCGCAAGAGGCCGCCAACCTGTATCTGCAGGCCGGCGAAAGTGCCGCGGCGCGCGGCGATGCGGCTTCGGCGAGACGGTGGCTTGCGCGGGTGATGCAGCACGGGGTCAACGCTGATACGCAGCGCACCGCCAAGGAGGCACTTGCCGGCTTGCAGAAGGGCTGATCCTGTCAGGCGCGTCCGTTTATGCGAGCAGCGTCACCAGTTCGGAGTAGGCCGGCAGCAGCGGATCGACGGTGAGGAGCCGCATTGGCTCGGCCATCGCCTGCGCAATCAGCAGCCGGTCAAAGGGGTCGCGATGATGGGGCGGCATGTCCGCGACCAGGGCCGCGGCATTGGACCGTATGGGCAACTCCGCAAAGCCGGTTGCCAGCGCGGCCTGCACGATATCGTTTGGCCGAACTGCGAAGTCGACGCGGCCGAGCGCGGATTTGATGGCGATTTCCCAGATGCTCGCAGCGCTAAACCACACTTCGTTCGCGGCATCCTCAAGCGAGGCCCGGGTTGCGGCATCCAGCCGGGCTGGCTCGCCGAGCGCCCAGAGCAGGACTTGGGTATCGAGCAGCCAGCGCATCAGTGCCCTTCGAAGCCGTCGAGCGTCTCCTTGGGCAGTGGCGCGTCGAAATCGGCAGGCGCCGCCAGCCGGCCACGCAGGATGCCGAGCACGCGCTTCGGCGCGCCATGCGGCACGGTCAACGGCACGAGCTTGGCCACCGGCTTGCCGGCGCGGGCGATGATGATCTCGCGGCCGGCAGCGACCTCATCGACGAGGCGGGACAGGTGCGTCTTGGCGGCATGAATGTTGACGGTCTGCACGATGCTTCCTGATCGGACTAAGTCTAGTCCATGTCGTCGTAGCTTAGCCGTTCAGAAAATGCACCAGCAAATTTTGACGGGGAGATCGGGGAAGGACTACTGCTTGCTCACGTTTGCCGACGAAGGACCGATCCATGCCCCATGCCCTGACCGCATCCGAAGCGCAGGCCCGCCACATCCGCCGCGCCGACATGGTCGCCTGCGAGGTCGCCTTCATCGATTGCAAGATGCCCGGGTCCGAACGCAAGCAGAACTACTCGCTGGTCGGCCCCGGCGTGACCCAGTCGCGCGACCAGGTGGTGAACCTGACGGAGCCGCACGGCTTCAGCCTGGGCGTGGCCGCGATGCCGCCGGGCACGGTGAACAACCTGCACATCCACTTCACCGCGGAGGTGTTCATGGTCAGCAAGGGCGCCTGGACGTTCCGTTGGGGCGCCGATCCGGCCTCGGACCGCTGGGAGCATGAAATCCAGGCCGGACCCGGCGACGTGGTCAGCATCCCCACCTGGATCTTCCGCGGTTTCACCAACAGCGGCGCCGACGACGGCTGGATTTTCACCGCCCTCGGCGGCGACGACACCGGCGGCATCATCTGGCACCCCAGCATCCTGGCGACCGCGGCGCAATACGGCCTGTATTTGACGCGCGACAACATGCTGGTGAACACGGAGGGCGGCGGTGCCGTGCCCGCGCCGGAAGCGCGCATGCCCGCGCTCACGCCGGAGCAGATGGCCCTGTTGCCGAGCTATACGCCCGAGCAGATGCGCCGCCGGGTAGTGATGGCCGCCGAGCGCGACTGGTCCGCGCGCGCCCTGCTCAGCAGCGTGCTACCGGGTTGCGCCAGCGAGGTTGCGCCGGTCATCGGTCATGGCATGACCGAGGACCGCGGCCACGCCGCCCCGATCGGCAACCCGCACGGCTTCAGCGTCGAGTGGCTGCGCCTGCCGCCGCATAGCCGCACCGGGCGGCACGCGATCGCGGAGAAGCAGGTCGCAATCGTGCTGCGCGGCGCGGCGACGTTCATGCTTAATGAACCTGGCAATGAATCCGGCAGCGCCGTTGCGGCCGAGGTGGCGGAGGGCGAGTGCTTCTCGACGCCGGGCGACGTTTGGCGCGACATCGCGACCGGGGAGGCGGCTGTCGAGATCGCGCTCGTCACCGCGGGCGACCAGCGCAAGCCGATCCGCTGGGCGCCCGATATCCTGGCCGCCGCCGCTGCATCGGGCTGGGGGCTGGACCATGATGGGCACGTCGCCCAACTCGACCTGCTGCCGCCCTCCACCCGCGCCGCCTTGGCCGCACGCACGAACCAGGGCATCGCCAGGATGTCCCATGCCGCCTAAGGTCGGGGCGTACCCGGACGTTCCCGCGTTCATCTACGGCATCACCCGCGAGATCTGGGAGGACCGCGGCGTCGGCGGCAAGCTGGACCGGCTCTATGCGCCGGACATCCTGTTGCGCGCGCCCACGGGCCTGACCACCGACAACCGCGGCGTCACCTCGCAGACCCTGCAGACCCTGCACCAGTTCCCGGACCGCCAGCTCGTCGGCGAGGACGTCATCTGGGTGGGATACGAGGACGGCTCCTTCCTGTCCTCGCACCGCCTGGTTTCGGTGATGCGCCACCAGGGCGACGGCAGCTACGGCCCGGCGTCCGGACGCACGGTGCGCTCGCGCATCGTCGCCGATTGCTGGGTGGTGGACGGGGTGGTGACCGAGGAGTGGCTGGTGCGCGACCAGGCCGCCTTCGCGCGCTGCATCGGGCTCGAGCCAAAACAGCTTGCTCAGCGCATGGCCGAGGAGGACCTGCGCGCCATGGGCCGCATTGGGTTCTATTTGCCGGAACACGACCAGCCCGGACGCTACCGGCCCGAATTGCAGCAGGCGCCGGAGATCGAGCTCTATCGCCGGGGCTACGAGCGCCTTTGGCAGGCGAAGGAACTCTCGATGGTGCAGGAGCTGTATTTCCACGGCGCCAACCTGCACGCGCCCGGCGGCGAAACGCATTACGGCCACGCCGATATCGACCGGTTCTATTTGGGCTACCTCGCCGCCTTTCCCGATGCGGCGTTCAGCGTCGAGAGCGCGACCGTGAACCGCGACCCCGGCCATGCGGTGCGTGTGGCGCTGCGCTGGAGCCTGCGCGGGACGCATACGGGCTTCGGCCACTTCGGCCCGCCGACCGGCGCCCCGGTCTATGTCATGGGCCTGAGCCACGCCCACATCATCGACGGGCGGATCGCGGCCGAATGGATGCTGACCGACGAGGTCTCGATCTGGAAACAGATCCTGGCGCACGGCACGGCTTAGGAAACTCTTAGGCAGGCGGCGATTTTGCCGCGGTCAGCCGGCTGGTCCCTTGTTCGGCCAACAACCCCGCACCCGGAGATTTCCCATGCCCGAGCCGAAGCCGAGTCCCGAGGCGATGGACCTCCCCATCGGCATAGCCGCCGAGGGCACGCGCACCGAAACGGACAGCATGGGCAGCGTGGAGGTTCCGGCCGACCGCTACTGGGGCGCGCAGACGCAGCGCAGCCTGATCCATTTCTCGATCGGCAACGACCGCATGCCGAAGGAGGTCTATCACGCCTATGGCCTGGTGAAAAAGGCGGCGGCGCTGGTCAACAAGCGCGATGGCCGCCTGGATGCGCGCAAGGCCGACGCGATCGTGCGCGCGGCAGACGAGGCGATCGCGGGCAAGCTCGACGAGGATTTCCCACTGTATGTCTGGCAGACCGGGTCCGGCACGCAGTCGAATATGAACATCAACGAGGTGGTGTCGAACCGTGCCATCCAACTGCTCGGCGGCGAGCTGGGCAGCAAGGTGCCGGTGCATCCGAACGACGACGTCAACATGGGGCAGTCGAGCAACGACACCTTCCCGGCGGCGATGCACGTGGCCGCGGTCAAGGAAATCGACGAGCGCCTGCTGCCGCGGCTCGATGCGCTGGCCAAGGCGATCGAGGCCAAGGCACAGGAATGGAAGGATGTGGTCAAGATCGGGCGCACCCATCTCGAGGACGCGGTGCCGCTGACGGTGGGCCAGGAGTGGTCGGGCTACGCGCACCAAATCCGCGATGCGATGGCGTCCGTCGAGCAGAGCCGGGGCGGGCTGTATGAGCTTGCGGCTGGCGGCACGGCGGTCGGCACCGGGCTGAATGCGCCCGAGGGGTTCAGCGTAAAGGTCGCCGCCGAGGTCGCTGTGCTGACCGGGCGGCCGTTCGTGACCGCGCCGAACAAGTTCGCCGCCCAGGGTTCGCTCGACGCCATGGTGCGGACGAGCGCCGCGTTGCGCGGGGTGGCGGTGGCGGTGATGAAGGTCGCCAACGACATGCGCTGGCTCGCGTCGGGGCCGCGCTGCGGACTGGGTGAGCTGCTGCTGCCGGACAACGAGCCCGGCAGTTCGATCATGCCGGGCAAGGTCAACCCGACGCAATGCGAGGCGGTGGTGATGATCGCCATCCAGGTCATCGGCGAGGACACCGCCGTGGCGTTCGCCGGCAGCCAGGGCAACTTCGAGCTGAATGCGATGCGCCCGATCATCGTCAACAATGTCCTGCACTGCGCGCGCATCCTGGGCGACGGCTGCGAGATGTTCCGGCTGTATTCGGTCGAGGGCACCAAGCTGAACCATCCGCGCATCGAGCGGCACCTGAGCGAGTCGGTGATGCTGGTGACGGCGCTCAGCCCGGTGATCGGCTATGACAGGGCGTCGGCGATTGCCCACCAGGCGATGGAGGACGGGACCACGCTGAAGCAGGCGGCGGTGCAGTCCGGCGCCATCAGCGCGGACCGCTTCGACGAGATCGTCGATCCCCGGAAGATGGTCGGCACCGGACTGGCGGGCGCCTGATCGCCACCGGGACGCCACCCGGTCCGGACCGGGTGGCGTCAATGCGCGGGCGCTCCGCCGCCGCTGCCCGCCCTGCTGGAGAACAGGAAGCAGAACGGGATGACCATGAAAGACATGATGGCGGTGATCATGAACACGTCGCTATAGGCGAGGATCGCTGCCTGGAAGTGCAGTTGCTGATAGAGCCAGTTGGTCGCTTGCCGGGCGGTCCCCGACGCCGGGTTGCCCAGGGCGAGGAAGTCGCTCTGCAGCTTGTTCATCGTCATCGTGTAGCCGCGGTCCAGCATCGAGGTGTGCGACGAGAGGTAGGCTTGGCGTACCTGGCTGCGGTCGGTCACCAACGCGGTGGCGGCGGAGATGGAGAGCGAGCCGAAGTAGTTGCGGAACATGGTGAACAATGCGGCGCCGTCGGCATTGGCGGATTTCGGCAGGGTCGAGAAGGTGATGGTGCTGATCGGCACGAACAGGAAGCCCAGGCCGACCGTCTGCGCGGCGCGCATGTAGGCCAGCGTCGTGAAATCGATCGTGGGCACCAGGTAATGCGAATAGATCAGCGAGCATCCCATGATAAAGAAGCCGGTCGCGATGACGTATTTGAGCGGTACCCGCTTGGTGATCTGTCCGACAATCGGAATGAGGACGATCACCACGAGGCCGCCCGGCGACAGGATCAGCCCGGCCCAAAGCGCGGTGTAGCCAAGCTGCTGCTGCGCGAGCTGCGGGATCACGACGGCGCTGGCATACAGCACGGCGGCCATGGCCGCGATCATCAGGCAGCCGAGCGCAAAGTTCTTGTCCGCCATGACGCGGATGTCGACCACCGGCTTTTTGGTATAGAGCAGCCAAGCGATCGCGCCGGCGATGCCGAGCAGCGCCAGGACGAACATCGTCACGATGAAGTCGGACCCGAACCAGTCCGCGTCCTCGCCGCGGTCGGCCACGATTTCCAGGCATCCCAGCCCGATGGTGATCAACGACAGGCCGATGTAGTCCACGGCGGCGGGCCGCGCCTTGGCCCAGGGTGGGTCCTCGACCAGCGCCTGCACGGCAAAGAAGGTCGCCGTCCCAATCGGCACGTTGATGAAGAACACCCAGCGCCAGGAGTAGGTGTCGGTCAGGAAGCCGCCCAGGGTCGGCCCCATCACCGGGGCGACGATGGTGGCGACGGCGGTGATCGCGAACGCCTTGCCGCGCTGCGACGGCGCGAAGGTGTCGAGGATGATGGATTGCTGGTTGGGCTGCAGCCCGCCGCCAAAGAAGCCCTGCAGCAGCCGGAAGATGATCAGCTCCGGAAGGCTGGTGGAAATGCCGCAAAGGAAGGAGCAGACCGTGAACCCGGCGATGCAGAGCAGGAAATAGCGCCTGCGCCCGAACACGCTGCTGAGCCAGCCGGAGATCGTCAGCACGATCCCATTGGCCAGCAAGTAGGACGTGAGCGCCCACGTTGCCTCGTCGTAGCCGACCGCCAGGCTGCCGGCGATGTGCGGCAGGGAGACGTTGACGATGGTGGTGTCCAGCACCTCCATGAATGCGCCGAGCGTCACCACGACGGCGACCAGCCAGGGGTTATGGCTGGATTTCCATTGCGGCTTGCCGCCGTCCTTGCCGCCAGATTCGCTCATTCAAAATACACCGTCGGCTCGACCGAAAGGCCGAGCGGCAGGGACTGGTTGGGGTCGAGGCCCTCGTCGATCACCAGCTTCACCGGCACGCGCTGCACGATCTTCACGTAGTTGCCCGTCGCGTTCTCCGCCGGGAAGGCGCTGAAGCGGGAGCCGGAGCCGTGCTGGATCGAGTTGACATGGCCGCGCAGCTTCAGGCCCGGATAGGCGTCGACGCTGAACGTCACCCGTTGGCCCGGGCGCATGCGGTTCAACTCGGTTTCCTTGAAGTTCGCGGTGACCCAGATCTCCGGCGTCACCAGGGCCATGATCTGGGTGCCGGGCTGCAGGTAATTGCCCATCTCCACGTTGCGCTTGGTGACCCAGCCGTCTTGCGGCGCCACGACGTGGGCATAGGCCAGGTTCAGGTCCGCCTGCTCGAGCTGCGCCTGCGCCTGCGCCACCTGCGCTTCCGCCTGCTGCACCTGGGTGGCGACCACGGCGATGTTCAGCGGGACCGGGCGGTTGATCTCCACGTTGGCTTGCTGCGAGCCCGCGGTGGCGTCGGCGGAACGCGCGGCGGCCACGGCGGCGTCGATCGCCTGCTGCGTGGTGGCGCGGGGGTCGACGCTGCGCTGGCGCTTCAGGTCCGCCTGCGCCTTTGCCTGTTCGGCGCGGGCCTGTTCGCGTTGCGCCTCCGCCTGGTGCAGCCGGGCTGGGAAGGTCGCCTTGGCGAGATCGAGGTTGGCCTTCGCATTGTCGAGCTGGGCCTGGGCAGCCAGGACCTGCGACTGCGCCTGGTCGCGGGCGGCGGCGTAGGGCCGGGGGTCGATCTGCACGAGCAGGTCGCCCTTGTGGACGAACTGGTTGTCGGTGATGGCGAGCACCGTGACGTATCCGTTGACCTGGGGGGCGATCAGGACGGCGTTGCCTTCGGTATAGGCGTCGTCGGTGTCGATTTGGTTGCGGTGCAGGAACCAATAGGTGCCGGCGACGATGGCGCCCAGGACCACGACGATGGCCAGGATGATGAGCGGCAGGCGGGAGTTTTTCTTCTCCTTGCCGTCGCCGCCGTTGCCGTCCTCGGTATCGTCTGGGGAGCCGTCCTTGCGTGCATCGTCCTTGGCGGGCTTTGCCTTGCCCGGGTCCGCGTCGCCCGTGGGCGTGGCGCGCGGCCTCGAAACGGCCGGGTCCCGCTCATAGTCCAATTGCCTCGTGGCCTCGCGCTGATCGTCCATCGAACTGCCCCGATTGCTATGCAGCCAAGGCAAGGCCGCCTGGACGCAGGAAGAATCCCTTTCGCCAACGCATGAGCGTTACGCCGGGTTGACTGCCATCATCCAAAATGTGCTTGCCGGGCGGCATGGGGCGGGGTCATGGCCGGGCCAAACCCGTGCGGTCAGTGCGAGATTTGCTCCAGCTCCTTGTCGTTGGTGCGCGGGCCGAAGATGCCGATCGACAGCACGACCATGACCATGGCGAAGGCAATCAGGCCGAACACGCCCTTGGTCCCGGCCGTCTGCAGGAAGAAGCCGATGATGAAGCTTGCGAACACCGCGCTGATCCGGCTGAACGAGTAGGTGAACCCGACCGCCCGCGCCCGCACCCGCGTGGGGAACAGCTCGGTCTGGTAGCCGTGGAAGGTGTTGGACAGCACGTTGTTGCACAGCGTGATGAGCACGCCGAACACGATCAGCAGCGCCATGGTGCTTTGGAACGAGAACAGCACCCCGAACACCCCGACGCCGCAGGCCGCCGCCACCAGTTGCCACTTGCGCTCGTACGTGTCGGCGAAGCTCATCGCCAGCAGCGGGCCGAACGGGCTGGCAACGGCGATGATGAACGAATACAGCAGGCTGGCGGACAGGTTGATGCCGGTCTGCTGCACGATCAGGGTCGGCACCCAGGCCGAGAAGCCGTAGAAGCCGAAGGTCTGGAAGAACTGGAACACCATCAGCATGATGGTCCGCGCGCGGTATGGCGGCTGCCAGATCTCGGCGAAGCGGCCCATCGCCTCCGCGCGTTCCACGGCGTGCGGCGCAGGCTCCGGCATGCGCGCGCCGCGCAGGTCGATGCGGACCTTGGCCTCGATCGCGGCGGTGACGGCCTCCGCTTCGGCGACGCGGCCCTGCTGCAGCAGCCAGCGTGGGCTTTCGGGCACGCCGCGGCGCAGGAACCACACGGCAAGCGCGCCGAGCGATCCGATCACGACCACCCAGCGCCAGCCGTCGAAGCCGAAGGGCGCGTTCGGCACCAGCATGTAGGACAGGAACGCGACGATCGGCACCACGGCGAACTGGATGGCCTGGTTGTAGGCGAAGGCGCGCCCGCGCACGTGCTTGGGCACCAGCTCGGAGATGTAGGTGTCGATCGTCACCAGCTCGACACCGATGCCGATGCCGGCGATCAGCCGCCATGCGCAGACCGACAGGCCGGTGTCCTGGAAGGCCATGATCAGGGTCGCGGCGCAATAGAACAGCAGCGAGTAGGTGAAGATGGCCCGCCGGCCGAACCTGTCGGCGACGAAGCCGAGGACGAAGGTGCCGATGAACAGGCCGGTGAAGGTCGCAGCCACGAACAGCGCCGGCCCGGTGAAGATCCCGACCGCCACGTTGGCCAACAGCCCGGCCTTGACCAGGCCCGGGATCACGTAGGCGGTCATGAACAGGTCGTAGAACTCGAACATGCCGCCGAGCGAGAGCAGGGTGACGAGCCGCCAGATGTGCCGGGTGGCCGGCAGGCGGTCGAGCCGCGCCAGGATGGCCGCGGCCGCGTTTTGGTCCATCGTTACGTCTGCCATGATCCCTGCCTGCCACCTTTTGTTGCAACCGCGGTGCCTTGAAGCCCAGGCTTACCAGAGTGCCGACGGGAGGCAATAGACGGGCACGCGCCTCGCTTGCGGGATGCAGCCCGGCGCGGCAAGGTCGGTTTCGCGGCGCACATGGATGCCGGCAACGAAAGAGGGCGTTGACATGTTGGCGGGAGCTGAACCCGAGAGGACGGTCCTCAACAGCGATCATGCGCTGTTCCGCGGCCAAGTGCGCCGCTTCATCGAGGCGGAGATCACGCCGCACCATGCGCAGTGGGAGCAGGACGGCGTGGTGCCGCGCGAGGTATGGCGGCGTGCCGGCGCGCAGGGAATGCTGTGCTGCATGATGCCCGAGGAGTACGGCGGCGCCGGGGCGGATTTCGGCTTTTCGGCCGTCATCATCGAGGAGCTGACGCGCGCCCATGCCAGCGGCGTCGGCTTTCCGCTGCATTCCGACATCGTGGCGCCCTATATCCTCCGCTACGGCGCCGAGGAGCGCAAACGCGAGTGGCTGCCGCGTATGGCGCGCGGCGAGATGATCGGCGCCATCGCCATGACCGAGCCGGGGATGGGCAGCGACCTCAAATCCGTCCGCACGACGGCGCGGCGTGACAATGCCGGCTATGTGCTGAACGGCTCGAAGACCTTTATCACCAACGGGCAGAACGCCGGCCTGGTGATCGTGGTCGCGAAGACGGACCCGGCAGCCGGGCGAAAGGGCATTTCGCTGTTGTGCGTCGAAGAGGGCACGCCGGGCTTCACCAAGGGCCGCAACCTGGAAAAGGCCGGGCTGCACGCGCAGGACACCTCCGAGCTGTTTTTCGACGACGTGCATGTCCCGGCGGCGAACCTGCTTGGCGAGGAGGGCGAGGGTTTCCGTTATCTGATGCACGAGTTGGCGCAGGAGCGGCTGATCATCGCCCTCAAGGCGGCGGCGTCGATGGAGGTGATGCTGGCGGCGACGGTCGCCTATACGCGGGAGCGCGAGGCGTTTGGCGGCAAGGTGTTCGATTTCCAGAACACCCGGTTCAAGCTGGCGGAGGCGAAGGCGCAGTCGGAGATGTTCCGGGTGTTCGCCGACCATTGCCTGGAACTGCATTTGCGCGGGGCATTGACGCCGGAGCGTGCGGCGATGGCGAAGCTGATGGGTTCGGAGATGCAGGGGCGGCTGCTGGACGACTTTCTGCAGTTGCATGGGGGGTATGGCTATATGTGGGAGTACCCGATCGCCCGCGCCTGGGCCGACGCGCGGGTGATGCGGATCTACGGCGGCAGTTCTGAGATCATGAAGGAGATTATTGCGCGGACGCTTTGAGGCCTGGCCAGGCAGCGCTCAGCGCGGAGCCATCCGCAACGCGCCATCCAGCCGGATCGTCTCGCCGTTCAAATACGGGTTCTCCAAAATCTGCACAGCAAGCTTGGCGAACTCGTCCGGCAGGCCGAGGCGCGGCGGGTTCGGCACCGCGGCGCTCAACGACACGCGCACCGGGTCCGGCAGCCGGGCCAGCAGCGGCGTGTCGAACAGGCCCGGCGCGATGGTGCACACCCGGATCAGCCGCGACGCCAAATCCCGCGCCGCGACCAGGGTCAGCCCGATTACCCCGGCCTTCGACGACGCATACGGAAGCTGCCCGATCTGGCCCTCATAACCCGCGATGGACGCCGTCATCACCACCGCGCCGCGCTCGCCCTCAAGCGGCTCGTTGCGCGCCATCGCCGCAGCAACCAGGCGCAGCACGTTGAAGCTGCCGGTCAGGTTGAGGCGGATGATCGCCTCGTATTGCTCGAGCGACCCCGGCGCGCCGTCCCGGTCCAGCACGCGGACCGCGCCGCCGCGCCCGGCGCAGTGCACGCAGGCCCGCAACGGCCCCAGCTCCACCGCAGCGGCGACGGCCGCCTCCATCTGCGCGGTGTCGGTCACGTCGGCGGCAACGAAACGGGCCGCCTCCCCGAGTTCCGCCGCGACGGCCGCGCCCGCCGACGTGGGCAGGTCGCAGATCAACACCCGCGCGCCGTGCCGCAGCAGCGCCCGGGCGCTGGCGAGACCCAGGCCGGATGCGCCCCCGGTCACCAGCGCGGCGATGCCCTCGATCTGCATGGCTCAGAGCCGCTCGATGATGGTGGCGTTGGCCATGCCGCCCGCCTCGCACATGGTCTGCAGCCCGTAGCGCCCGCCGCTGCGTTCCAATGCGTTCAGCATCGTCGCCATCAGCCGTGCGCCCGACGCGCCTAGCGGATGGCCCAGCGCCACCGCCCCGCCACACGGGTTGAGGCGCGCATCGTCCACCCCGAACTCCTTTTGCCAGGCGAGCGGCACGGCGGCAAAAGCCTCGTTCACCTCGAAATGCGCGATCTCGTCCGTGGTCATGCCGGCCTTCCGCAGCACGCGCCGGGTCGCCGGGATCGGCGCCGTCAGCATCAGCAACGGGTCGTCGCCGATCACGTCGAACCCGGCGAAACGGGCGCGGGGACGGCAGCCGAGCCGTGCCGCCGCCGCCTCGCTCATGATCAGCAGCGCCGCCGCGCCGTCGGAGATCTGCGACGCGTTGCCCGCCGTCACCGACCAGGAAATCTCCGGAAAGCGTTCGCCCAGCGCCGCATCCTCGAAGGCGGGACGCAGCGCCGACAGTGCCTCATTCGTCGTCCCAGGGCGGATTGTCTCGTCGGCCTCGACCTGCGTGTTCCCGGCCTGCACCGGCACGATCTCCGCCGCGAAGCCGCCCGATGCGGCCACCGCGGCGGCGCGCTGGTGCGAGGAGGCGGCGTAGCGGTCCATCGCCGCCCGGCTCAGCCCCCAGCGCGCGGCGACCAGCTCGGCCGACACCCCCTGGCCGACCAGCCCCGGCGCGTAGCGGTCGCGCACGGCGGGTCCGAACGGGTCGGCGCTGCCGCGCGCGCTGCCCATCGGCACGCGGCTCATCGACTCGACGCCGCCCGCAATGACGATGTCGTATGCGCCGGCCATGATGCCCTGGGCGGCGAAGTGCACGGCCTGCTGGCTCGATCCGCATTTGCGGTCGATCGTCGTGGCCGGCACGTGCTCGGGATAGCCGCAGGCCAGCCACGCCATGCGGCCCGGTCCAGACGACTGCTCCCCCGCCTGGCTGACGCAGCCGATGATCACGTCGTCGACCTCGCCGGGGTCGATGCCGTTGCGCTGCACCAGGGCGCGCAGCACGCACGCCAGCAGGTCGTTCGGATGCACCTCCGCAAGCGCGCCGCCCTTCTTGCCGCGCCCGACCGGAGTGCGCACGGCGTCCACGATCACCGCCTGCCTTTGCATGCTCCCCTCCCCAGGGTTGTTCCTGCCGGCATACTCCGGACGGCGTGCGCGGCTGTCCATAACATTATCGGCCCCGGCGGCCGGCGGGCTTTTCCCCTCTCGCCTTCGATGGCCGCGCACCCCTATGCTGCGGGCAAGGGTTCCGAGGGGAGGATGCGTTCATGCCGCGCCTGGCGCACTGGGCACGCCTGCACCCGGACAAGCCCGCCTGCCATTTCCCCGACCTGGATGTCACCGTCAGCTATTCCAAGCTGCACGCGCGCGCCGGACGTGCGGCGCGATGGCTGATCGGCCTCGGCCTCGAACCCGGCGCCGCCTTCGCCCTGCTGATGGAGAATCACCCGGCGATGTTCGAGCTTGCCTTCGCCGGGCAGCGGGCCGGGCTGTACTGGGTGCCGCTGAACATCCACCTGAAACCGTCCGAGCTGGCCTACGTGCTGCGCGACAGCGGCGCGCGCATCCTGGTGGCGAGCGCGGCGCAGGCGCATGCGGCCGCTGCGGCGGCGGCGAGCCTGGACATTCCCATTTACGTCCTGGACGGCCCACTCCCCGGCTGCGGCGACTATGAGGCGGAGCTGGCCGGCGAGCTTCCGGCGACGCTGCCCACGCGCCCGGTCGGACGTGACCTGCTGTATTCATCGGGGACCACCGGCCTGCCAAAAGGCGTGCACCGCGCGCTGCTGCCCGCCGAGGAGCGGGACCATCCGCGTCCGGCGGTGGGCGCCCTGCTGGCGGCCGGCTTTGACGCCGAAACGGTCTACCTGTCGCCGGCGCCGCTGTATCACGCGGCCCCGCACCGCTTCACCCTGCACGCGATCGAACAGGGCGGCGCCTGCGTCGTCATGCAAAAGTTCGACCCCCTGCAGGCCCTTGCCCTGATCGAGCGCCACAAGATCACCCACGCGCAGTTCGTGCCGACGATGTTCGTCCGCCTGCTGGCCCTGCCGGAGCCGGTGCGCCGTGGCTACGACTGCACGAGCCTGCACCGGGTGATCCATGCCGCCGCGCCCTGCGCGGTCCCGGTCAAGCAGGCGATGATCGCCTGGTGGGGGCCGATCATCTATGAATATTACTCGGGATCGGAGACCATCGGCGGCACCGGGATCGAGAGCGCCGATTGGCTGCTGCACAAGGGCTCGGTCGGCCGGGCGACCAACGGCACGGTGCATATCACCGACGACGACGGCCATGAATTGCCGCCCGGCACCATCGGCACGATCCGCTTTTCCGGCACGCCGGGGTTCGAGTATTTGAACGCGCCGGAGAAGACGCAGGCTGCCTACGACCGCAACGGCTGGGCGACCTATGGCGACATCGGCTGGCTGGACGCGGACGGGTACTTGTATCTCAGCGACCGCCGGGCCGACCTCATCATCTCCGGCGGTGTCAATGTCTATCCGCAGGAGGTCGAGGACACGCTGGCGCAGCACCCGGACGTCGTGGATGCGGCGGTGATCGGCGTCGCCGATGCGGAGTACGGGGAGCGGATCAAGGCCGTCGTGCAACTGCGTGCGGGGGCCGGGGCGACGCCGGACGACCTCATCGCGTTCTGCCGCGAGCGTTTGGCGCACCTGAAATGCCCGCGCAGCGTGGATATTGCCGATGCGCTGCCGCGGTCGGAAACCGGCAAGCTGCTGCGGCGGGTATTGAAGGAGCAATATCGCCCCGCCGCCGCGATGGCCCGGTGACGCCGTGGGGCCGCTGACCGGGCTGCGCATCCTGGAGTTCGCTGGCATCGGGCCGGGGCCGCTGGCGGCGATGCTGCTCGCCGACATGGGCGCCGAGGTGGTCCGCATCGAGCGCCCGGCGGCGGGCGGCGCGCTGATGCCGCTGCAACCGCGGCACGACGTGGTCTCGCGCGGGCGGCGTTCCGTGGCGCTGGACCTCAAGGACCCCGCGCATTTGGCGGTGCTGCTGCGGCTGATCGACCATGCGGACGGGCTGATCGAGGGCTTCCGGCCCGGCGTGATGGAGCGGCTGGGCCTGGGCCCGGAAGTGTGCCTCGCGCGCAACCCGCGGCTGGTGTTCGGCCGCATCACCGGGTTCGGCCAGGCCGGCCCGCTGGCCCAGAGCGCCGGGCACGACCTGAACTACCTTTCGCTGACCGGCGCGCTCGCGGCGATGGGGCGTCCCGGGTCGCCGCCGCCGCCGCCGCTCAACCTGGTGGCGGACTATGGCGGCGGCACGATGTTCCTGGCCTTCGGCATAATGTGCGCGCTGTGGGAACGGGAGCGGTCCGGCGTCGGCCAGGTAGTGGACGCGGCCATGGTGGACGGCGTCGCGACGCTCAGTGCCCTGTTTTTCGGCCTGCGCGCCGGCGGCCTTTGGTCGGACGAACGCGGCGGCAACCTGCTGGACGGCGGCGCGCCGTTCTACGACACCTACGAGACGCAGGATGGCCGATACGTCGCCGTCGCCGCGTTGGAGGCCAAGTTCTTTGCCGAGCTGGCGCAACGCGTCGGCCTGGAGCCTCGCTTCGCCGCGGGACAGAACGACCGGGCCTTGTGGCCGGCGATGCGGGCACAGATGCGCGATATATTCCACAGCCGGACCCGGGCGGAATGGGCGGCGCTGCTGGAGGGCACGGATTGCTGCGTCACCGGCGTTCTCGACTTTGGCGAAGCGCCGTCCCACCCGCATAACCTGGCGCGCGGCACTTTCACGAATGCCGGCGGCACGACCCAGCCGGCGCCCGCGCCACGCTTCAGCCGCTCCCGGACGGAGCCGCCGGCGTCAGGCATTCGGCCCGGCGGACCGCGTAACGTGCTCGCGGATTGGGGTGTTCCCGAGGCGGAGATCGACCGGGTGCTGCCGGCGTAACCGGCCATCACAGCCGGGCAAGCAGCTCCGCTTTCTTGGCCGCGAACTCTTCGGGGGTGAGGATGCCTTTCTGGTGCAGCTCGGCCAGCCGCTCGATGGCCGCGATCGGGTCGCCGGCAGGAGGTTCGGTTGGTCGGGCATCGTGCGGCGGCGCTGCAGGGCCTTGCGCGCCGGCATCGACCGGCTTTAGGTCGGCGAGGCGGACATCGCCCTTGTCGCTCGTGAAGGTGGGGACCTGCGCGCCGCCGCCATGCTGCTGCTGCGACACGCCGAAAATCCGGTGATCGCCCGTGTCAAACAACCTCAACCGGCCATTCTGCTGGATCGCCAACCTACGGGCCACAGGAAAGTAGGCGTAGCGGAGATCGTTCTGCGCGCCGCTGGATGCGGGCGTGCCGAGCGCCGCGGGCCACCAATTGTCCGCAGTGAAGCCAAAGCCGGCGCTCGACCGGCCCGCGCCGCCCTGGCCTTGGAACTGGCCCTGGTCTGAACCGGCGGCACGTGCTGTTCCACCCCTTTGCACCTGGCCCGAAAGCTCCGAGCAAAGGGCGTCCACGCGGTGCTTGAGTCCCTGGTTGAACATGTCGCCCACCATGGTCATGCCGCCCTGCGACCACTGCCCCGCGCCGCCCAGTTCCGGGTGGTTGAACTGGGCCATGCCGCCGCCGCCAGCCTGGAGCGCGTAAAGCAGGGCCTGCGCGGCGTCGAGGCTGATGCCGTGGCGCTGGGCCGTGGCGGCCAGCGACTGCTGGGCCTCAGGCGTAAGGTCGGGCATGCAAAACCTCTGTCCTGTCCGCGGCGCTACAGGGTCCGCACGCCGTGTTCAATCTGCACCTGCGAGACGACCCGGCGATGACGCGCCCGCCGGTGATGGCGCACTGTGCGCCGGTGCGGCGGCGACATGGTGCTGGTGCCTGCGATGGTTCCGGGCGGCGGGGTCGCGTTCGCGGAACCCGGCAGCAGCACGCCCTGGGAAAAGACCGGTTCTGCAACCGCGAGTGGCAAGATAGCGGCGGCAACTAGGAGAAACCTATGCATTGAACGATCCCTCTTCAACGGAACGACGTACCCTAAGCAGACATTCGTGGCGTGGCCAACGAATGCCTGCTTAGGGGCCTTTGATAACGCATCATCTTATTCGCAGCGCGCAAGGGCGCCCTGCGAGATGATGCTTAGATGGGCTTTGCCATGGTGGCCAGGGCCGCGCAACGCGAAATGCCGAACGTGGCCTACCAACTATCCAGCACCATCGCAGCGCCTTTCTCGGCGATCATAATGGTCGGCGCGTTGGTGTTGCCATTGATATGGGTGGGCATCACCGACGCATCGATCACCCGCAACCCGTCCAGCCCGCGCACCCGCAGCTGCGGGTCCACAACCGATCCCGGGTCGCCGCCCATGCGGCAGGTGCCGATGAAGTGGTGGGTGGTGTTGGACACCTCGCGGATGCTCGCCGCGAGCCGGCGGTCGTCGTCGACAACCGCCTGTCCCGGCATGATCTCGTGGTCGATGAAGGGGCGGAGCGCCGGGTTCTGCATGATGCCGCGCAGCCGCCGGATGCCGCGCATCAGGACCGGCATGTCGCCGGGGTCGCTGAAATATCGGGGTTCGATGACCGGCGGGTCGGTCGGGTCGGCGGAGCGCAGGCGCAGCTCGCCGCGGCTCGCCGGACGGCCCTGGCGCACGGTGACGGTGAAGCCCTCCCGGTCCGGCAGCATCCGCCCGCCCTCCGGCAGCAGGCCCATGCACAGGCCCATCTGCATATCCGGTATTTCCAGGTCGTCGTGGGAGCGGAAGAAGCCGCCGGTGGGGAACGACGTGCTGGCGAGGATGCCGCGGCGGGCGACGGCATAGTCCAGCAGCGCCTTGGCGCCGCGGACCGGCCTGGTGTGGGCGTAGGCGGTCACCGGACGGCTGCAGGCGTAGTTCATGCGGTACGAGACATGGTCCCGCAGGTTGCGCCCAACGCCGCTGCGGTCCAGCCGCACTGCGATCCCGAGATCGGACAGCGCCTCGGCGGGGCCGATGCCGGACAGCATCAGCAGCTTTGGCGAATTGAACACCCCGGCGGCGAGCAGCGTCTCCTTCGCCGCCCGGACCTGCAGGCGCTCGCCGTGGCGCACCACCTCGGCGCCGACGACGCGCTGTCCGTCGAACAGCAGCCTTTGCGACTCGGCATGGGTCAGGACGATGAGGTTGGGACGGCGGCGCGCGGGCTTCAAATAGGCCGAGGCGGTGCTCCAGCGGCGTCCGCGGCGGATGGTGACGTCGTAATGGCCGAAGCCCTCCTGCGTGGGGCCGTTGAAGTCCACGCTGGCCCCGTAGCCCTCGGCGGCGGCGGCGGCCAGGAAGGCGTCGCAGATGGGCGGGACCGGGCGGCTGCGGGTCACGTCGAGCGGGCCGTCGCCGCCATGGTGTTCGCCGTCGCCGCGCTCGCTGCGCTCAGCCCGGCGGAAGTAGGGCAGCACGTCGCTGTATGACCAGCCCTCGCAGCCAGCCTGGCGCCAGTCGTCGTAGTCGCGCGCATTGCCGCGGATGTAGATCATGCCGTTCAGCGTGCTGGTGCCGCCGAGCACCTTGCCGCGGTATAGCGGGACGCTGCGGCCGGCGAGCCCGGGTTCGGGTTCGCTGTGATAGCCCCAGTTGACGCCGGGCATGGCCAGCACGCGGCTGACTGCGCCGGGCACATGCAGGATCGGGTTGCTGTCGGGGCCCCCGGCCTCTAGCAGCACGACGCGGTGCGAGGGGTCCTCCGACAACCGGTTCGCGAGCACGCATCCCGCCGAGCCGGCGCCGATAATCAGGACGTCGCAGGGGATCGACCGCATTGGATGCATTCGGCCGATCATGCACGAACCTACGCCTGTTTGCGAATTAGGATACTGCCCCGGCGCGGGGCATAGTCCCTGCCGGATGCCGATTGGATTGTGACGATGCCACGAACGGAGAAGGCTATGGACGGGTCTGAGCCGATGCCGCCGACGGCCGATGGGACAGGAAAGGCCGGGCGGGACCTGCGCGCCGAGGCGAAGGCCGTGCTGCAGGTCGAAAAGCACGACTACACCGACCTGCGCCCCAATGGCCGGGCGCCGGTGCAGGGCATGGCCGGGTTCGACCCGATCTACACCGACATCGTCGACTACATCATCCGCTGCACCCACCGCATCTGGGACGAGAGGAACGTGGGGCTGATCTACAGCCACTACGCGCACAATGCCGTCGTCTATTCCTCGATGGGGACCACCTATTCGCGGGAAGAGGTGGTCCGCGCCACCCTGCAGCGCATCGCCGAGTATCCGGAGCGGCGGGGCCTGGGCACCCAGGTCATCTGGGGCGGCAACGACGTGGACGGGTTCTACACCTCGCATTTGATCACCAGCGTCGGACGGTTCACCGCGCCGGGGCCGTATGGCATGCCGACCGGCAAGACCTTCTATGCCCGCACCATCGCCGACTGCATGGTGTTCCAGAACCGCATCTACCGGGAATGGCTGATCCGGGACAGCATGGGGCAAGTGCTGAACCTTGGCGTCGATCCCGATGCGCTGGCGGCGAAGATGGCGTCCGAGCAGGCGGCGCGCGGGGCGACGGCGCCGCAGCTTGGCGACTCGGCCCGGCTGCTGGGGCAGGAGCCGCCGGCCGAGCGCATCGACGCCTCCATCGCCGGCACCGATGCGGAGGCGGAACTGCTGCAGACGCTGCACGAGATCTGGAACTGGCGCATGTTCGGCCGGGTGCGCGAGGCGTATGCGCCGAACGCGATGTGGCACGGGCCGCGGATGCGTGACCTTTACGGCCCGGCCGCGGTGACGCAGCAGTTGATCGGGCTGCTGGCGATGATCCCCGACGCGGGCTGGACGCCGCAGCACATTTGTTCCGTCGAGAACTCGAACGAGGGCGGCAGCAAGGTCGCGGTGCGCTGGATCATGGAGGGGCATCACACGGGATGGGGCGTGCTGGGCGCGCCGACGGGCAAGCCGCTGTTCGTGATGGGGATGTCGCAGTTTCACCTGGTCGGCGGACGCATCATGGAGGAATACACGCTGTGGGACGAGCTGGCGCTGCGGGTGCAGCTCAAACTGCCGCCGGCGTAGCGGCCCCGTCGCATGAGGCTCTTGCGGGGAAAGGCCGTGGTTGCGACAGTGCCGCAAGGAGGACCTGCATGACGACAGTCCCTGTTGCGCCGAATGGCTTGCCGAGAGGCGACGCGATCCTCCAGGCGCGCGGGATCGTCAAGCGGTTCGGCCATGTGGAGGCGTTGCGCGGCGCGGATTTCGACGCCTATGCCGGCGAGGTCACGGCGCTGATCGGCGACAACGGCGCCGGCAAGAGCACCTTGGTGAAGATACTCTCGGGCGTGTATCCGGCGACCTCCGGGCAGATGATGGTGGACGGCAAGGCAGTGTCGTTCGCCTCGCCGTCGGATGCGCACGCCATCGGCATCGAAACGGTGTATCAGGATCTGTCGGTGTGCCCGGACCTCAGCCCGTCCGCCAACATGTTCATGGGACGCGAGGCGCTGCGCCCGGGGCTGTTGGGCCGGCTCGGCTTCCTCGACAACGCCACCATGCGGCGGGAGAGCGCGGTCGCGTTCCAGCGGTTGAAGGTCGCGCTGAAGGACATGGACGCGCCGATTGCCAGCCTGTCGGGCGGGCAGCGGCAGAGCGTCGCCATTTGCCGGGCGGCGATGTGGGCCAAGCGCGTCGTGTTCATGGACGAGCCGACGGCGGCGCTGGGCGTCGTGCAGACGGCGCGCACGCTCGACCTGATCCGCCGCATCCGCGACACCGGCGTGGCCGTGGTGCTGATCAGCCACAACATGCGCGACGTGATCCAGGTCGCGGACACGGTCGAGGTGCTGCGGCTCGGACGCCGCATCGCGTCGATGCCGAACAAGGATATTTCGGTGCAGGACCTGGTCGGCGCGATGACCGGGGCGCTCGACGCCGTGCCGGACCCGGCTGAGCAGGGAGTGGCGGCATGAGCCAGGATGTAGCGATACCCCGGCCCATTGCCGAGAGCGAGCCGGCGGGCCTGCAAACGCCGCAAGGCGTGGGCCGCAGGATGAGAGTGGCGATGTCGTCCTCGCCGTTCTACATGGGCGTCATCCTTGCCGCGCTGGTCGCGTTCTTCTCGTTCCTGCACCCGGCCACCTTCGCCAGCAGCTACAACATCCGCAACATCTTCCTCGACGCCTCCGTGCTGCTGATCCTGGCGGTAGGCACCACCTACATCATGATCGCCGGCGGGTTCGATTTGTCGATTGGGTCGGTGCTGGTGTTCTCGGGCGTGGTCGCGGCGCAGGTGATGCTGGGCCTCGGTACCGACAGCCTGTTCACGGTCGCGGCCGGCTTCGCCGTGGCGCTGGCGTGCGGGGCGGCGTGGGGCCTGTTCAACGGGTTCTGCATCACCAAGCTGCGCGTGTCGGCGTTGATCTCGACCCTGGGTTCGATGGGCGCGGCGCTCGGGGCGGCCTACCTCGTGACCGACGGCAACGACATCCGCACCGTGCCGAACGCGCTGATCAGCCTCGGCCACGGCTCGATTGGCGGGGTGCCGTGGCTTGTGGTCATCACCGCGGTCGTGGCGGTGGTCGGCGCGGTCGTGCTGCACATGACCCGGTTCGGCCGGCATACCTTCCTGGTGGGTTCCAACCCGGAGGGGTCGCGCCGGGCGGGGATCAACGTGTCCGGGCACCTGCTGCGGCTGTATGCGTTGAGCGGGCTGCTGGCCGGGTTCGCGGCGATGCTGTCGCTGGGGCGGTTCTCGACCACGACGCTCGAGGGCCACGCGAACGACCCGCTGGAGGCGATTACCGCGGTGGTGCTGGGCGGCACCACGCTGACCGGCGGGCGCGGCAGCATCATCGGCACGGTCGTCGGCGTGTTCATCCCGGCGGTGCTGGCGAACGGCTTCATCATCATGGGCATCCAGCCGTTCTGGCAGATGGTCGTGATCGGCTTTGTCGTCATTGCCGCGGTCTATGCCGACCAGATCAAGCGCCAGAAAAGCGAGCGGATGTAGCCGCGCTGGGTTTCCAGAGTCCCGCTCATCATAAGATCCCCCAAAAGACCTCAAGGACAACCAGATGCGCTTGAAACTTGCCGCAGCACTCGCCCTGTTCACCGCGGCGCTGCCGTTCGCCGCCGGGGCGGAGGATAAGCCGTATAAGATCGTCTATATCCAGGGCGTGACGGGCAACCCGTTCTATATGTCCGTCACCTGCGGCGGGGCGGAGGCGGCGAAGCGCCTCGGCGTGACGTTCGACGCCCAGGGGCCGCAGCAATACACCCCGGCGTTGCAGATGCGCGTGCTGGACGCGGTCATCGCCGGACGGCCCGACGGCATCATGTTCACCGCCGACGACCCGGTGGCACTGACGGCCACGCTGATCGAAGCGAAGGAGCGCGGGATCAAGATCCTCTCGATCGATGGCGACGTGAAGGACATGAGCGTGGCGTTATCCAACATCCAGTCCGACAACTTCGACGGCGGCGCCCAGGCCGGCAAGCAACTGGCCGAGCTGATCGGCGACAAGGGCGAGGTGATGGCGCTGATGAACTCGCCTGCCGCCAATGTGGCGCAGCAGCGGCTGCAGGGGTTCCAGGGGGAGATCGCCAAGCACCCGGGCATCACGTTCCTCGGCGTGCAATACAGCAACAACCAGACGGCCAAGGCGGCTTCGATCATCACCTCCACGGTCGCGGCGCATCCGGACCTGGCGGGCGTATTCACCATCACGACGAACAACACCGAGGGTGCTGCGACCGGCGTGCGCGAGGCGCAGCGCGAGGGCAAGATCAAGATCGTCGGGTTCGACACCTCCGATCCAATCGTCGAGGCAATCCGCAAGGGCGTCGTCTCGGCCGACATCGTGCAGTATCCGTATCGCGTCGGCCAGCTCGGGGTCGAGATGATGGTGGACGCGCTGCATGGCAAGCCGGTCGAGCGTGAGGTGCATACCCCGTTCGTGGTCGCGACGCCTGACAACATCGATACGCCCGAGGTGCAGAAGTTCATCTACCGGACGAACTGCCGTTGAGCGCAGCCGAGGGGCTTGCGTGACGCCGGGCCAGGTTGGGCGATTTGGAGGCGTGCGGCTGCTCGGCGGCTGACCGGCGCCGTCGATGTGCGTGGTGGTGCCCGGCTTAGCGCTGGCCTGGCGCGTCGTCTGTGACAGCCTGAGGGCCAGGACAATCGCATTTGCCCACTCCCGTCATTGCTAGGGGTGCTTGCGAGAAAGCAATCTAGGCCGCGTGCGCTGATTTCGGCCCGTGTGGCCCTGGACTGCTGCGCCGAAGCCGGCTCACGATGACACCATTCCTAAGACACGATGCATGCGGGGCCAAATGCGATTGCCCTGGCCTGAGGGTGTATGCCGCGATTTGGCTTGGTTCCTTGCGGCAAGTCGACGGGCGGTGAATTCGCTATTGGATTGCATGCGCTGTGCGAGGGTTTAATGGCCTTTGTTTGGGAACTGTTGGGTATTGTTTATTAACGATACAGAACAATATTTCAAGTGACGCAGTAACGTGCAATTCGAAGCTGACATAATTTATCTTTTTATTGATGTTTTTTTAACTTATATTTGACTACATTATTAAGACGCCTTCTGGTAACAAGTTTCTAGGCAATAACGCCCATGGATTTCGAAAAATGATCCAATCTTCGCAGCAGGTTGTATTGAATGCTAAGTCGACCGATGCGGACATCAAGCTCCCGGTCTCCCCGGTCAGCAGCCGCCCTGGCCAGCCTATCGCCAACGACGTTCAGGCTGCCACCAAAGATGCGGGCCGCGTGCACATCGGCGGCGGCATGATGCGCTTCTAGACCGATTAGGCAGCGAGGCATCCCGCAACCTGGCGGGATGCCGCTCCTTGCCTGCGGCGGGATTCATATGCACCAAGCGCCAGTCGTGGAATTCTTTCGCATGATCCCGGACGCCAGGCCGCCGAAGCGGGCCGAGCGCTCGGCTGCCGGCTACTTGCCAAGCCGAGCCATGCGATACTGTGACGCGCTCACGTCCGCTACGGGATACGGCTACTGGGTGTTCCCGCCGATGGATATTCAGCTTCTCTGGGACGGCGAGCAGGTTTTCTGGTCGTATGGCGGCATAGAAGGCTGGCTTCCGTTATCCGGCACCGAGAGCGGCGCTGTGCAGTATCCCGGCTATGCCGCAGCCTTCGACGCCTCGGTCCCTGAGAAGTTGCGCGGCTACTCGCCACCGTTCTTGACCGCTCTGCCCGAGTTGGGCGGCGTCCAGATCTGGACCGGTCTGCTCGCCAAGACCCGTCCTGGCTGGAGCCTTCAGGTGCGGCCCCCGGTCAACCTGCCGTCGACGGTAGGCCTCAGTGCCTGGGAGGGCATCATCGAAACGGACCTTTGGTTCGGCCCGCTTTTTACCAACGTCCGGCTGACCCGGACCGACGTAGCGGTCCATATCCGGGCCGGCGTGCCGTTTTTACAGGTCCAGCCTATCCCGCAACTTGCATACCGGGAAGAGGCGTTGGCGTCGTTTGTTTGCAGGGCTGCAACAGAGGTAACAGATGCGGATTGGGAACGTCTCAGCGAAGTGCTGCTTCCTCATCCAGATCGGGAACTACGCCAAGGCAGCTATGCCGTAGCCGTCCGCAAACGCCGCATGTGCCCTGTATCTCATGCATCTCTGCTCGATGATTAAGTCCGCCACGCGATGAATTACGAACCAGCCCTGGATCACGCTGGCACGCCTGCACGTCGCAGGCCATCCGCGTAGAATTCCTGATCCTCCGGACGGAGTGGCGGGCGAGCCACGATGCTGCCGATCGTGATAACGGGATTGGCAGCTCGTAGGGTCGCCAAGCATTGGACCGCTTGGTCTTTGCGGCCCATGTGACCCAAAATCGCGAGGCGGACGTTCAGCGCCGACATATGGCCAGGATTTCGTGCAAGAACGATTTCCGCAAGCATGTCCGCCTCGTCAAGTTCACGTCGGAAAAACTGAGCCGTCATCAATGCATGCTCGACAAAGAAGATGTGCGGGTCACGCGGTGAAAGGGACTGGGACATCATGGCATGGCGAACGGCGACGGCGTGCTCTCCATTGTATATCTTGGACCAGCTACTTAACGTCCACGCGACCGGTAGATTGGGATTCAGCTCAATTGCCTTCGTGTGCATGGCGAGAGCGCCAGGAACGTCATGCAGCAAGTAACCTTTGACATGGCCGGCAATGGCGACAGCGCGAGCGTCAAGCGGGTCAAGGAGAACAGCACGCTCAGCGGATATGCCCCCCAACGTCGTCGCGTTCCGAGCATCATCGGCCCAACCTTGACCGACTGCCATGATGCTCCAGTATGCCATCCATGCATGTGCCGCCGCGTAATCGGGATCGAGTTCGATTGCACGCAACAGAAGGTCCCGCGCTAGCATGAACTTTGGCCGATCCAGGCGAAAAATGCCGTTGATCGCCGTCAGCACAGAGTGATGAGCACCAGCGGTTGCCGTTTTGGCCGGCACGCCGCATTCCCATTCACGCCCGGACAGCGCGGGGTCGACCTGCGCGATGGTTTCGGACGCTATGCGATCCTGCAGCGAGAACAGGTCGTCCAAAGTGCCTTCGAAGCGTCCGCACCAGACCACTTCAAAGTCCAGCACGACGTCCAGCAGCGTCACGGTCACGCTTATGGCATCGTCGATCACCTGCAGGGCGCCGTCGATGACGTAATCGAGCTGGAAAATCCGGCACCGCTCCCAAGCGTCGGCAGCCGGGCCGCTGCCATCCCAGAACGTGGCGGTCGCAATCAGGCGCGGCGCACGGAACCGTCCAAGGGCCGCCGATACCTCTTCGGCCATGCCAAGCGCGATCCCGTATCCAATCGGCGCACCAAGGTTGCGGAACGGCAGCACAGCCATCCTCCATCCAAGCTGCAGGTCCGATAGGTCGGTGACGCACCGCAAATTCAGCGGCAGCCAATCAGGCCTTTCGAAAGGATTGACGCTCAGAGTCACCACTTTCGCCTCATTATGGGGCGCCATAGAAACAGGACCAGTTGCAGGGTGTGTCGAAGACATGTAATTGCGGTCCAACCTGCTGAGGTAAAAACGGCGCCAATGCTGCGTTCGGCAAACTTACTTTATTCAACCGACGTACGTTTCTTTTAGTGGCTCCGGTATTAGATTGCAAGATATTGTATTCGCTATGGCGCGCAACCAGCAAAAACTATGCATTCGTGCTCTTGCTAATAAATGAGAACATATAGACTTAAAAATCCATCGCAAGCCCAATTTACGAGACGGCCGGATCACGCAAGCTCAAGCTGATTAATGGTCGGACCCTCATCTCAACACGATAGATCATATCCATATATTATGCGTTCTGCCACAAGTTTTCGAGTAGTTGACATGCAAAATTTCACAATTTCGGAATGAAAAAAGTATCGCACTCTGCCCGCAATCTTGCCTGATTTTGCTTTTTAACGTAGATATTCTGCAAAGATACCTTGCCCGCACAAACCGCGTTATGAATATTCAGCAATGCTGTGGATGGACTCGATCAGTGCGCATTGCTCCGGAAACCTTCGCTTTCACCGTGCTGCTCGGGGTCCTCGCCGCCCTTCCTGCGCTCTCGATCGACATCAGCGCGCCAACGCTCGCACTGCTGCCAAAAGCCTTGAATACCTCCATCACGGTCGCTAGCCTCACCTTGTCGCTGTTCATGGCGGGCTTCGCGCTGGGCCAATTGGGCGGCGGGCGCATATCCGACCGCCATGGACGGCGGCCTGTGCTGCTGACCGGCTTGGCCTGCTTCACCCTGGCCGGCATCGCATGCGCCTCCTCGCTGTCCGGGGCCGCGCTGCTGGCGTTCCGCCTTATACAAGGCATCGGCGCCGGCGCATGCTCCGTCCTCGCCTTCGCCATAGTGCAGGACCTGTTCGAAGGAGAGCAGGCCCGGAGCAAGCGGTCTTACGTCACCGTGGTATTCGGCGTCGTGCCGATGTTCGCCCCTGCGCTGGGGGCGTGGCTCGCGGATCTCGCGGGATGGCGCGCGGTCCACGGCGTTCTCGCTGTGGCCGGCGCCCTGCTGCTTGCCGTGGCATGGTGGGGAGTCCCGGAGAGCAAGCCGGCCCGGCAGCAAGCCGCAACTGCCGCCCCCGGCATGACGAACCCCGGCACGACTGTCCCCGCCCGGCTGCGCGACGACCGCCAGTTCATCAGCCTTGCCGCCATCAATGCGCTCAGCTACGGGGCCATCTTCGCCTATATCGCCGGGTCGCCGATCATCATCATCGACCAGATGCGCTTGTCCTCCTCCATCTACGCCGCGCTGTTCGCGTGCACGGCCGCGGCGCTTACGGCCGGCGCATGGACCAACGGCCGGCTCAGCCGCCGCGGTTTCGGGGCGGTTGGCGTGCTCGGCCCAAGCCTCACCGCCGCGGCCGCCTCCGCCCTGGCCATAATCAGCCTCAGCTTCGGCAGCATCGCCCCGGCAGGCGTTCTCGTGCCGCTTTTGCTAGTGCTGCTGTTCTCCCGCGGCATGACTGCGCCGAACCTGCAGCATCTCGCCATCGAGCGGCAGCGGGAACGCGCGGGCACCGCCTCCGCCGCGATCGGCGTGTCGCAGCTCGTGGCCGGGGCATTGACCAGCGCCGCCGTGGCGTTCCTGCTGCCCAACCTGCGGCAATTGGCCGTCGCTGCGCCGATGGCGGCCCTCGCGGTACTCGCTGCCGCGCTTTGGTGGCGGAACCGGCCCGTCACAATCGGTTAAGCTGCGCCGCCGGGGTGGCGCGTCCGAGACGCGGATCATGCGGCCGCAGCATGCGCAGATGCGAAGGGTCCTTTCGCCCGCCGGGCCGGGCGAGTTGGGCCAGCAAGGCGCGGGCTTGCTCGTCGGCCATCGGCCTGCCGACCAGGAAACCCTGGACGATGCGGCAGTCGAGCTTGCGCAGCATATCGAGCTCGCGCTCGGTCTCGATCCCTTCCGCCACCACGGCAAGGTTCAAACGTTTGCCGAGGGAGATAATGGCCTGCACGATCGCCAGCGTGCTGTCGTCGTCGCACATGCCGCGGACAAAGGACTGGTCGATCTTGATGCGGTCGAACGGGAACCGGCGAAGGTAGCTGAGGCTGGCATAGGCCGTGCCGAAATCATCGAGCGTAATGCGGACTCCCTGCTCCCTCAAGGCTTCCATGGTGTGCAGCACGACGCCGGATGCGTCCAGCAGGACGCCCTCCGTCACCTCCAAATCGAGGCGTCCGGCCGGCAATCCGGTCCGGTGCAGGACATCGGCGACCCACTGCGCCAGATCCGGCTGGCGAAACTGCAACGGCGAAAGGTTCACGGACACCGTGGCCGGCGGCTCCCAGACGGCGGCTTCGGCGCAGGCCGCCTCCAGCACCCACTGGCCGAGCGGCACGATCAGCCCGCTGGACTCCGCCAGCGGTATGAACTGGCCCGGCTGCACCAGCCCGCGTGACGGGTGCCTCCAGCGCAGCAGCGCCTCGAACCCAAGGACATCGAGCGACAGGCCGTCGCGTATCGGTTGATAGGCCAGGGTGAACTGCTGGGTCTCGATGGCGCCGGCGAGCTCCTGCTCGATCAGCAAGCGTTCCTGCTGGCGCGTGTTCATCGATGGGCTGAACAGGCGATAGGTGTCGCGCCCGGCTTCTTTCGCCCGATACAGCGCCGTGTCGGCATTGCGCAGCATCAAGTCCGGCGTCTCCCCGTCCATGGGATAGATGGCGATGCCGATCGAAACGCCGATCGCCGACTGCTGGCCGTCCAGGTTGAACGGCTGCCTGATGGTCTCCAGCAGGCGCTCCGCCAGGACCGTCGCCGCCAAGGGCTGCCCGCTCATCAACTGGATGATGGCGAACTCGTCCCCGCCGATCCGCGCGACCGTGTCCACCTCCCGCACATTGTGCCGCAGCCGCTGGGCGACGGCGGCGAGCAGCTTGTCGCCGACCTCGTGCCCACGGATGTCGTTCACCAGCTTGAACCCATCGAGGTCGAGATACAGCAGGGCAAGCCCCTCGCCACGGCGCGCCGCCGCAAAGGCCTCGTTCAGGCGCTCTTGGAACATCAGCCGGTTCGAAAGCTGCGTCAGGTCGTCGTGGTGGGCCACATGGCGGATACGGTCCTCCGTCAGCTTGCGGAACAGCGCCGGGCGTATGGTGTTCGCGAGCGAGGCCACATCGGCGACGACCTCGTTGAGATCGGGCCGTTCCGTGGTGAACGCGAGTGAAATGCCGAACCGTTGCTGCTGCAGCCAGACGGGGATGCTGACCTGGCTCGCCAGCCCTGAGGCGATGGCATCGGCAAGCAGGAGCCGTTCCGAAACCTCGAGCTGTGAATATGTGATCGCCCGCGGCTTGTTGAAACGGACGGTGTCGGCCGCGACGAAGTTCAGGGTGTCCGCCGGTTCTGGAGGCAGCCGGACGAGGTGCGAACCCTTTTCCGGGTTATAACGGCTGATCTCATGGATGCGGCCGTTCGACAGGGTGAGCTGCCAGATGCGCCCAACCGCGGCATTGTGGAAGCGGCAGAGCTCTTCGACAATGCCCGTCAGCGCGTTGGCGCAGGAATTCGCCTCCGAAACGATGCGCAGCATCCGGTCGACACGCAGCGCGCGGTTGGCCACGTGCATGAGGTGGAGGTGGCGCTGCTCCCGCTTGCGGTCCGCCATAATGAGGTCCGCGACATGGCTGAATGACATCGCCTGCGCCTCCGTCAGGCCGGCCCGGACGCCTGGGTCCCAGACACACAGGAAGCCGACCCGCTCGCCCCCGGGGGACAGCAGCGTTTGATGCGCCAGGAAACGTGGCGGCGGCAGTCCGGGAGTGCCGTCATTGGCCGGGCCGAGGCCGTCCGGCGTAAATCGCGCATCCTGCGTCAAGTCGGGCAAAACCGTCAGGCCGGAACTGGGTTGCAGGGCCGCGTCGAACCACGTGGCCATTTCCGCCTGCTGCCGGGTCAGGCCAAATACCGCCCGCACCGGCGCCGGGTCGCTGCGACGGCCAAGCAGGTCGATTACGGCCGCCGATGTCCCGGTGACGCTCGCTGCGAGGCGGGCGAACTGGTCCAGCAAGGAGCCTGCTGTGGTCGGCGACATGTCTCGTGTCCCACTGGTATCATAAGGTTGGGCCTGCGCAACCGACGATAGCATTCCTGGTGATAGCACCTAGCTCTAGGATATACAGGGACTCGCGCCGATGCCCAGCGCAAACGGAGCGCGGGCGGCGCGTGCCCGTCCCGAGCGGCGTCGCACGGCGGTTGATCCCCCAAACGTTAACCAGTAGCGTACCTGCGTCCGTGAACGGCGGATCGAGGGTGGGGAGGAGCAAGACCGCGATGAGTTCGCAAGCAAACGAGGACCCCGGCGGCACGCGCTGGGGGCCGCACAACACCGTGACGGTGGTCGATCCGTCGCCGGTGAACTGGCTGTCCATCACCTGGAACACCATGGAGGAGGCGAACCGGGTCGACCATGCGGGCATCGGCCAGCCGAGCCTCGCCGCCGGATGGAAGTGGGTGGGCGACGAGACGCTCGAGCTTCCGCTGCGCCGCAATGCGGTGTTCCAGGACAGCGAGAAATACGACGCCAAGCTGTTCAAGCTCGCCTTCGACAAGGTGCAGGAGTGGACGGACCCGCATCCGCCGGGCGCGTTCCTGAACTTCGCGCAGGACACTGAATTACAGGTCGTGGACGACTACACCGTCCGCATGCGCTTCCCCGGCGGCGATTCGGCGGCGTTGATGAAGCTGCGCGGCATGCACATCCCCTCGACGCGGTTCTGGAACGAGTGGGGCTTCGTCGATCCCGAGACCGGGAGCGCCGAAGGCCACTGGTGAGTCATCGATGCGCCCGGTCCGTGGGGGACTGGCCCATTCTTGCTCGCTGACGGCATTTCGACGCTGAAGACCCGTTCGCCCCAGGTCATCCTGGAGCCGAACCAGGCCTATTGGGACCCGAACCGCACGCCGACGGTGCGGATCATCTATGACAACGCCATTTCCAAGGAGGACGCGATACGCTCGGTGGCGAGCGGGGACGGCAAGGTCGACGTGGTCATGGACCTGACGGTGGCGGAGGCCCGCGCGTTCGACGGCCAGGGCAAGGGTAAAATCCAGGCCAAGCCGGCGAAGACACTGCTGGCCGGCGTGTTCAACGAGAACAAGCCGGGTTCGCCGTGGGGCAACCCTGAACTGCGCCGCGCGATGAACCTGGCGCTCGACCGTGAATTGCTCATCGCCAAGGGCGCCAACGGCTGGGCAACGGCGATGCCGGCGCTGATCCAACCGGGCCGCTACGGCGCAGACCCGGCGATGCAGCCGTTCGGGTTCGACCTGCAGCAGGTCCGTGCCACCATCGAGGCGGCCATTCCCGGCAAGGAACTGCTGGTGCTCGCCTCTCCGGAATGGCAGGGCGTCGTCGAGGCGATGGGCGAGTGCCTCGCGCAGGCCGGCCTCAAGCTGCGGGCGGACTACAGCAAGACCGACGTGGAGGGCTGGGACATCAAGCTCGTCTGGCACTTCGATTGGTCGCCGCAGTATCCCGTGGGCGTCGTGCACCGCGAGTTCTTCGGCAAGAACGGGGCGTTCCGCGCAGCGCCCGAGGATGCCGGGTTCGACGCGCTGTATGCCAAGCTGCTGCGCACGCCGCAGCAGCCGGCGCAGGAGGCAGTCGTGCGCGAGGTCGAGCATTACGTGTTCGACAACGCCAAGGCCCTGTTCCTGTTCTCGCCGCACACGCTGTTCGCGGTGAGCGATCGGGTGGACTTCGTGGCCTACGACACCTGCATGTCGGAGCTGGCGGAGACCAAGATCAGGCCCGCGCCAGCCTGACGGGCAAAGCGGGCGGCGTCGGGGGACATGCCCTTGACGCCGCCTGCATCGGCGTCCTTTTAACGTCTCGATGATCGTAGCCACCGCGGGCCACATCGACCACGGCAAGACCGCCCTGGTGCGGGCGCTGACCGGCACCGACGCCGACCGGCTGCCGGAAGAAAAACGCCGCGGCATCACCATAGACCTCGGCTTCGCCTACCTCCGCCTGCCCGGCGGCGAAACGATTGGGTTCGTGGATGTCCCGGGCCATGAGCGCCTGGTCCGCACCATGATGGCCGGGGCCAGCGGCGTCGATTTGGCGCTGCTGGTCGTCGCCGCCGATGACGGGGTGATGCCGCAGACGCGGGAGCACCTCGCCGTGCTGGACCTGTTCGGCGTGCGGCGGGGGATGGTCGCGCTGACCAAGGCCGACCGTGCCGGGCCGGCGCGGCTGCTGGAGGTCGAGGCGGAGGTCCGCGGCATCCTCGACGGCACGGCGCTGCAGGGCGCGCCGGTGCTGCCCTGCTCCAGCGTCACCGGCGCCGGCATCCCGGAAATAACTCGGCGGCTGCATGACGCGACGCTCGCCACGCGGGCGCGGAACGGCGCCGGGGGTTTCCGCCTCGCCGTGGACCGCAGCTTCACCCTGTCCGGCGTCGGCTTGGTGGCGACGGGCACGGTCCATGCGGGCCGCGTCGATGAGGGCGGCCGGCTCGTGCTGTCCCCGTCCGGCATCGAGGCACGGGTGCGCGGGCTGCACAGCCAAAATGCGGCGGCTGCGTGGGGGGCGGCCGGGCAGCGCGTCGCGCTCAACGTCACCGGCGCGCGGCTGGACAAGATGGCGATCAAGCGCGGCGATTGGCTTGTCGCGCCCGAGCTGCACCGGCCCACGGACCGGATCGACGTGCGCCTGCACCTGCTGGGTTCCGAAACTCGTGCGCTCCGGCATTGGTCGGCCATTCACCTGCATCTCGGCGCCGCGGCCGTCACCGGGCGTGCGGCGCTGCTCGAACGCGGCTCGCTGCTTCCCGGCGGGGACGCGCTGGCGCAGCTCGTGCTCGATGCGCCCATCGGTGCGCTTTGGGGCGACCGTTTTGCCATCCGCGACGCCTCCGCCCAGCGCACCATCGGCGGCGGCCAGGTGCTCGACCCGTTTCCGCCGCGGCGGCGTGGACGGACGCCTGAGCGTGACGCCATGCTCGCTGCCCTCGGCCACGATGACCATGCTGAAGCGTTCCGGGCGCTTTTGCAGGCGACGCCGGCGGGTTGCGACCTCGACCTGTTCAGCCTCGCCCGCAACCTTGGCGCCGCCGGCGCCGACGCTTTGCGTGCCTCGTGCATCGTGGTCGAGACTGCGCCGCGGCAGCGTCTCGCCTTTGCGCGGGAACACTGGGACGCGCTCAGGCAGGACCTGCTCGACGCGCTCGGACGCCACCACGAACAGCATCCGGACACCTGGGGCAGCACCGGGGAAGAGCTGGCGATGGCCTGCCCCGCCGCGCTCCGGCCCGTTGCGCCGTCCGCGATCCGGGCGCTGCTCGACGCGGGAACGCTGCGGCGCACCGGGCGGCTGCTGCATCTGCCGGAGCGCGAGGTTCGGCTGGCGGCGGCGGACCAAGCCTTGTGGGATGCCATTCGCGCGGTGCTTGGCGAGGCTGCGCTGGACCCAATGCGTGTTTCACGCCTTGCGGACCGGCTGGGCTTGGACGAAGCGGCGGTCCGGCCTTTGCTCGACAAGCTTGGCCGCATCGGCTGGCTGTGCCGGGTGTCGCACGCGTATTACGTGCTGCCCGGAACCATGGACCGCCTCGCCGCCCTGATGCAGCGCGTTGCCGCCGAGAGCGCAACCGGGCTGATCACCGTCGGGCGCTTCCGCGAGGCGGCCGGCATGAGCCGCCATGCGACCATGCCGGTCCTGGAGCACTTCGACCGTGCCGGCCTGACCCGGCGCCTGCCCGACGGCCGCGCCATCCGCGGGCAGTGGCCAGGCGCTTGAGATCCCCACATGGGACGCAACCCAGCCGGATTATGTTGACGGCGCCGGCGCGAACTGTTTGTGCTGCGGCCCGGCCCTCCTGCAAGTGGCCGCCTGACATAACGCTGAAAGCCCTTCATGACCCTGACCGTCAACGGACGCACCGCCGACCATCCCATCGATCCGGTCTTCCTCGAACGCTGGTCCCCCCGCGCCTATGACGGCCAGCCAGTGCCGCGCGAGGACCTGATGACCATGCTGGAGGCCGCGCGCTGGGCGCCGTCATCCTACAACTCGCAGCCTTGGCGGTTCCTCTATGCCATCAAGGATGGGCCGCACTGGGACCAGTTCCTGAGTTTTCTCGTCGACGCCAACCGCCTTTGGTGCAAGGACGCGGGCGCATTGCTGGTGCTGCTGTCCAAATCCACCATGGCCGTCCCGGGCAAGGATGGCGAGGTGCCGTCGCACAGCCATAGCCACGACGCCGGCGCCGGCTGGGCCTGTCTCGCGCTGCAGGCGACGCGGATGGGATACCACGCCCATGGCATGGTCGGTTTCGACATGAACCGCGCCTTCGCCGAACTTGGCGTGCCGGCCGGCTACCGGGTCGAGCAGATGATTGCGGTCGGACGCCCCGGCGACCCGGCGCGCCTGCCGGAAGCGGTGCGCGCCCGCGAGCATCCGAACTCCCGCCGTCCATTGAGCGAAAGCGCGTTCGAAGGGGCGTTCCCGGCCGGCTGAAGCGCCAGCTTCCGGGCGCGCCGTTCAACTCAGGATTTGGCGCGCGGCCCGCGCTTGCCCGGTCCCGCCCGCTTTGGCAGTTCTTCAAGCGAGTGCAGCGCAGTCTCGTCCGTTTCGGTCAGCGGCGTCGGCGACATCACCGCGACTCCCGGCGGCACGGCGTCGCCGGGATCGTGCTCACGGCCCGGTTGATAGTCATCCGCCGCAGCGGCTTGAGCTGCATTCGGCCTGCTCGCCACCAGTTGATCGAGCCGCCCGCTCATTTGCCGCATCTCCGCACGCAGGTCGGCGAGCGTGCCGATCCCTTCGGCGATCATGTCGCTGAGCGTCTTGATCGCGTCCAGTGCCCGGCTCGCGCGATCCTCGCGTCCAGCACTGGCCGCGGCGGGCTGCTGTTCGACAAAACCGGGCGGGGATTCGAAGGTTTGCTCCTGGACCGCCGAGTCCACCGGTGCAGCGCGCGGTGCCTTGGTCTTGGCCGGCGTTGCCGCGGGCGCGTCCGGGACGGGGGTGTTCTTGCCACGCTTAACCGGCGCGCTCGGTGTTTTTGATCGTACTGCCATGCTCACGCAACGCCCTGGGAACGGAATGGATGCGCGGTTATGCTGCCGATTATGGGCCCGGCCAAAATAAGCAGCGGACAGCAGTGCTGACGTCCGCCGCCCAGCTCGTCATCACCGAGAAGAACAGCCAGGCGCGGGACGTGCGCGCGGCGGTGGGCAACCGCTATGGCCAGATCCTGCCCGCCGAGGGCCACCTGATCGAACTGCTCGAACCCGAGGACGTGACGCCCGATTGGAAGCGCTGGACCGCGGCCCTGCTGCGGCCCGACGGGCTGTATGGCATGCGCGCCGCGCCGGGCGGCAACAAGGCGAGCAAGCTCGCCGCCATCAAGGACGCGCTGCGCACGGCCAAGCGCGTCTGGCTCGCGACCGACTGCGACCGCGAGGGGCAGTTGATCGGCCAGGAGATCCTGGAGCACCTCGGCTATCGCGGCGAGGTGCAGCGCGTGATGTTCACCGCGCAGGACCCGCAGACCATCCGCGACGCCTTCGCGCAGGCCAAGCCGAACGCCGAGTATGCCCGGCTGTATGCCGCCGCCGTCGCGCGCCGGCAGGCCGACCAGATCTACAACCTTTCGCTCACCCGCACCGCGACCGTCACCCTGGCGCCGCGCAACGGCGGCGCGCGGGCGGTGGTCGGGGTGGGCCGGGTGAAGACGCCGACGCTCGCAATCGTGTGCAGGCGCGAGCTGGAGATCAGGCGTTTCGTGCCGCAGGCGTATTTCGAGGTCGTTGCGACGGCGACGGCCGCGGCCGGGCAGTTCCGCATGCGGCACGCGCCCGAGCCGCGCCTGGCGAAGCGCGCCGATGCGGACGCGGCCGCCGTGCTGGCGGAGGGTTTCGCCGGGCCGCTCGCGGTCAAGGTCGAGGAAAAGCGCCAGGGGCCGCCGCGGCTGCACGACCTGCCGAGTCTGCAGCGGTTGTGCGGCTCGCGCTTCGGCTGGCCGGCGGCAAAGACTCTGGAGGTGGCGCAGGAGCTGTATGACGGACAGGGCAAGAAAATCATCACCTACCCCCGCGCCGAAACGCGTTATCTGCCCGAGAGCCTGATCGCGGACGTGCCGGGCATCGTTGCCGCCCTGCGTGCCGGGCAGGCATTCGCCGCGATCCCGGTGCCCGAGCCGCCGGTGCTGCGGCGTGGCGCGAGCGGGACCTTTCACGACAAGGGCCTGGCGGGCGTGAGCCACCATGCGGTGATCCCCAACGTGAACACGGTCGGCGGCTTGAAGGCGATCTGGCCGAGGCTGTCGGGCGACGAGCGGCGGCTGTTCGACGTGATCGCCCGTTCATACCTGGCGGCAATGATGCCGGATCACCGCTACCGGCAGACGACGGCGACGCTGGACGTGCACGGCCATGCGTTCCGGGCCGTGGGCCGGCAAGCCATCGAGCTCGGCTGGCGGGCGGCGTTCCCGGACTGGCGGCCCGCCGAGGAAAAGGGCGAGGACGCGCAGCCGCTGCCTGCGCTGCGCCACGGCGAAACCGCCCGGCTCAGCGACGCTGCAGTCGAGGACAAGGAAACCCGCCCGCCGCCGCGCTACAACGAGGGCACGCTGGTCGAGGCGATGCAGAGCGCCTGGCGTTTTATCGACGACCCGGCGCTGCGGGAACGCCTGCGCGAGGCCAAGGGGATCGGCACGCCGGCGACCCGCGCCGAGGTCATACGCGGCCTGAAGGCGCAGGATTTCCTGGTCGCGGACGGCAAGCACATCGTGCCGACCGAACGCGGCCTGGCCCTGTTCGACGTGCTGGAACGTGCCGACCCGGCGCTGGTGGACCCCGGCGTGACCGCCCAGCTCGAATTGCTGCTGGACGAGGTATTGGTGGGGCGCCAGGAGATGATGGGCGCAATCGATGCCGTCTGCGCGCAGGCGCTGCGCATCATCGGCAGGCTGACGGACGGTGCGGGCGCGGTGTCCAGCCTGCCCATCGCCAACCCGGCGACACCGCCAGCGCCGGCCGGAACGCGGCGGGGCCGCAAGCCTGCCGCTGCCGAACGCACCGGAAAGGGGGCGGCGAGGCGGCCCCGCCGCAGAAAGGCGGCTGCCGCGCCCGCGCCCGTGCCCGAAACCGAAACGCCGCTGCGCATCCCATTTGGCAACAAGGAGGCCGCCCAGCAGCTCGGCGCGCGCTATCGCACTGGCGGCTGGTATGCCCCGCCCGGCGTCGCGCTCGACCCGTTCCGTGAACGCGGCTGGCTATGAGCGGCTTCGGCGGCGACGAAGTTGCGCGCGAGCGCGTGGTAGACGCCCTCGGGGCAGACCAGCCGCGAGGCGGCATAGGCGATCAACGACGCCAGCATGAGCGGCACCACCAACGCATGGTCGTCGGTCATCTCGGCAACGATGACGAAGGCGGTGATCGGCGCCTGCACCACGCCGGAGAAGTAGGCGACCATGCCGATCACCACCAAGGCCTGCGCCGACGCCCCCGGCAGCAGCGCCGCCACGTTCGCCCCCAATCCTGCGCCCACCGCCAGCGAGGGCGCGAAGATGCCGCCGGGGATGCCGCTGATCGACGACGCCGCAGTCGCCAGCAACTTCAACAAACCGAACGCCACGGGAATGCCGCCCTCACCTTGCACCAACGCCCGTGCCTGCGCGTATCCCGTGCCGAATACGGCGCCGCCCGACGACAGTCCGCACACGGCGACGGCGAGGCCGCATAGGGCGGCGAACCCTACACGGTGGCGCATGATCGCGCCGCCCAGCCGCCCGGGGATGCTGCCGCCGAACAGGATCAAGGTCCGGCTGAACCCGCCGCCCAGCAGGCCGCCGAGCACCCCCAGCAACGGCACGGCG
Source organism: Acetobacteraceae bacterium (assembly GCA_965277495.1). GTDB lineage: Bacteria > Pseudomonadota > Alphaproteobacteria > Acetobacterales > Acetobacteraceae > CAHJXG01. The sequence continues at coordinate 2,266,981 of OZ255824.1, forward strand.
AGCCAGCCGGCAGCGCTGCCAAGCGCCGCGTGGCTCGTGCCGAAATAGGTGTAATCGCCTTGCAGGGTGAGCGACGTGATCCCGGCGGCGATGACAGCGGCGAGGATGGTGCCGCTCGTTCGCGCCTCGAACGACCGGCTCATTTCTTCGATGCCGAAGACGATGCCGGCGAGCGGGGTGTTGAATGCCGCCGCGACGCCCGCCGATGCGCCGGCCAGAATCAGCCCCGGCTGCCGCCGCGGCGAGAGGCGCCCCACCGCGAACATGACGGATGCGCCGATCTGCACCGTCGGCCCCTCGCGGCCGATCGACGCGCCGCAGAGCAGGCCGGCCAGCAGCAGGGCCATCTTGCCGAATGCGATGCGCAACGACACCAGCCGCTCGCGCGCTGCCAGGCCTTGAAGCTGCCGGGCGGCGATGGCCTGCGGGATGCCGCTGCCGCCGGAATTGGGAAAGTAGCGGCAGGCGAGCCAGCTCGACAACGCAAAGCCGGCCGGCGTCAGCGCGAGCGCAATGTAGGGGCGTCCGGCCAGCGTCGCCTGGAACATGGCGCTGGCATAGTCGGCGGCGAGCGCGAGCCCGACCGCCGCCCCGCCGACCGCGACCCCCCCGGACGCGAACACCACCCGGCGTTGCAGGCGCAGCGAGGCAAGCCGGACCCGACGCCGGCGCGGGCCCTTGAATAATGGTTTGAGCATGGGCAATCCGAAATCATGGCGCAATGGGCGCGGCTTCCGGCAAGCCCTGCCAGCCCCGTTGCGCGATCCAGTCCGCGTCCAGCCCGTCGAAGCGGGACAGGCGCAGCGTGCTCAGGTCGGCAAAGCGGCAGGCGCCGTCGGTCACCAGTTCCTGGATTGCATGGCCCGAGGCGGGCGACAGGCCGAAGCCGATGCTGGACAGCGTGGCCACGACGACGTTCGCCGGGTCAACCAGCTTGTCGATCACCGGGCGTCCATCCGGCGTGTTTTCGATCACGCCGGCCCAACTGCGCAGGATGCGCGCATGCGCCGCACGGGGGAACATCTCGACCAGATGCGCTGCGATGTTGCCCATCAATGGCGTGCTGCTGCGCGGCGGTACGCCCATGCCGTCACAGTCGTCGAGCCACTCATGCGGACCGCCGCCATAGGCGAGGTTGCCGCGCAGCGTCTGCCGGCCATACAGCCCGTTGCCGTCGGCGCCGCCCACCGGCATGAGCGGCAGCGGCTCGGTCACGATCATCTCGGCGCGGGCGGCCACCACCGGCACGCGCACCCCGAGCATCGCCGCGAGCTTGCCGGTCTGCGGACCCGCCGCCAGCACCAGGTGGTCGCACCCGAAGCGGCCGCGGTCGGTTTCGACGGCGGTGACGCGGCCGCCGCTGCGGTCAAATCCCAGCACGGTGGCGTGCTGCAGCACGCGCCCGCCATGGTCCTGCATCGCCCAGGCGTAGCCCTGGACGGTGCGCTGCGGATTGGCGTGGCCGCCGAAGTGGTGCCATTGGGCGGCGTGGACCTCGCCGGCCAGCGGCACCAGTTCGCGCAACTGCGCCGCGTCCAGGCGTTCGGTGCGGAAGCCGTAGCGCTCGCCGTTCTGCACCATGCGTTGCGCGTCGGACCACTGCGCCTCGTCCATGGCGATGCGTATGCGCCCGGCGGAGAACTCGGTGGGATAGCCCAGCAGCTCGTCCATCTGCGGCCACAGCCGCTGCTCCTCGGCGAATAACGGGCTGAACCCGTGCGTGCAGCCGCCGCCGTTGCGCCCCGACGCCTCCCAAGCGACGACGCCCTTGTCGATCACCAGCACGTCCACGCCGGCGCGCGCGAGCCACCACCCGGCGCTGAGCCCGGTCGCCCCGCCGCCGACGATGACGACGCTGGCGCCGGTGGTTTCGGCGTCCGTCATGGCTCCCCCGCCTTGAGTTCCCCCGCCTTGAGTTCCCAGGGCGTCGCGACCTGGCCGGGGATGCCGAACCAGACATCCCAGTGCTCGGCCATCTCCGGCGCCTCCGGCAGCGACCCGGCCAGGCCAAGCGCCAACGGACGCACGGGAGCGCGGAAGGTGGCGAGCGGCACCTCCTGCAATCCGACGCCGGCGCCCAGCGCCAGCAGCGCCGCCACCTGCTCGCGGCAGCGGCGGCCCTGGCACAGCCCCATGCCGGCGCGGGTCAGGCGCTTCACCTGGTCGGCGTTCGGCGGGCCGTTGCCGAGCAAAGCCGAAAGTTCGGCGCTGTTCCGCAACGGCTGCCGCCCGCCCAAATAGCGCGGCGCCCGGACCTCCAGGATGTCGCGCGCGGTGACTTCCTCGCATTGGCAGACATGCGCTTCCGCCCCGGGGGACGCCGCCTCGACCACGGCGCTGCGGACCCAGGCGAGGCGGTAGGCGGACAGGTCCACCGCGGGTTCGGGCGGCGGTGGCGCGTCTTCGACGGCGGCGGATCGCGCCGCATGGGCCGCGGCGCGGCGGCCCTCGGCTTCGGCGGCCGCGCGGTCCATCGACTTCGCCGCCCAGACGCCGGCGCAGTCGCCCACGGCATAGATGCCCGGCAGCGACGTCATCTGCGCCGCGTCCACCACCGGCACGTGCCCGCCGCGCGCCGGCGAGAACACCGAGCGGCAGCCGATGGCGTCCAGCAACTCGATGACCGGCACCGCGCCGATCCCGAGCACGATCGTGTCGCATGCGACGGCCGTAGCGCTCCCGGCGATGCGCGCGCCGCTGGCGTCCAGACGCACCAGCATGGCGGCGGTCACTCCGTCGTCCGCACCTTCGGCGGCGGAGATGACATGCCGGGCCAGCAACGGGACGCCGGACGCAGCGAGTTCGTCCAGCAGCGCCGCCGGGCCAATCGGCGCCGCCGCCTGCTCGACGATGGCCGCCACTTCCACTCCGGCACGGCGCATCGCAACGGCGGCCAGCAGTGCCTCGGCGGAGGTGCCGAGGACCACCGCCCGCCGCGCATCCAGCGCACCGAACCGCGCCAGCCGCTCGGCCGCCGTGGCACCCATGACGCCCGGCAGTTGCCATTCGGGAAAGGCCAGCCCCATGTCCCGCCGCCCGGACGCCACGATCGCCGCCTTGAACCCGAGCATCCACGACGCCTCGCCATCCGACAGCCCGGCCACCCTGCCCGGCAGCCAGCCGACGCTGGGGCCGTTCGCATATAGCCCCCAGACCGCCGTGCCCAGCCGGACATCCACGCCGGCCTCGATGGCGTCGGCGAGGGCCGGTTCGCTGGCCAGCATCGCCTCGGTCATGGCGCTGCGGTTGCGCACTGCGCCGCTCATGCGCTGGCCGAAATGCAGCGGAATGTCGTCGCCCATCGTCGCTGCCGGCAGCGGGTTCTCGTCGGCCAGCACGACCGCCATGCCGTGCCCCGTGGCCGCGATGGCGGCGGCGATCCCGGCCGGCCCGGCGCCGACGACGAGCACGTCCGTATGCTCTGTCACCGTCAGCTTGGCGTTGGCGGTCGAACGCGGATCGATCACGCGCGGCGTCATGGGATCGTGCTCCGGAATGAGGGGTCGCTTAGGCCGGCATCGCAACGTGGCTGCGGCCCTCCGCCGTCGCCCACGGGGGCGGACCGCCGCGGCGGCCCAACTCCCCGCGCGGCAAGTGGCAGCGGATCGCGTGCCCGGTGTCGGTGGGCAGCATGGGTTCGGTGGTCTCGCAGATTGCCCCGATCTTGCGCGGGCAGCGGCTGTTGAACACGCAGCCCGGCGGCGGCGCCAGCGGGCTCGGCATCTCGCCGCTGAGCCGGATGCGGCCCGTGCGCTCACCGCCGCCAAGGTCAGCGAGGCCGGGCACGGCCGACAGCAGCGCCTCGGTATAGGGGTGGTGCGGGCCGTTGAACACGTCCTCCGCCGGGCCGATCTCCATGATGCGTCCGAGATACAGCACGGCGATGCGGTCGGAAAGGTAGCGGACCACGCCAAGGTCGTGGCTGATGAACACGTAGCTGACCCCGGCGCTGGCCTGCAGGTCCGCCAGCAGGTTCAGGATCGCCGCCTGCACCGACACGTCGAGCGCCGAGGTCGGCTCGTCGCAGATCACCACGCGCGGGTCGCCGGCGAAGGCGCGGGCGATGGCGACGCGCTGTTTTAGCCCGCCAGAGAGTTGGCGCGGACGCATCGACAAGTGCCGCTCCGTCAGCCGCACCGCCGAGACCAGCGCCATCAGCCGCTCCGCCCGCTGCCGCCCGAACAGGCCGCCAAGCCGGGACAGCGAGCGCTCAATCAGGTGGCGGACGGTGTGCGACCGGTTCAGCGCGGAATCCGGATTCTGGAACACGATCTGCAGCGCCTTCTGGTCGGCGCGGGAGCGGTTCTTGGCCTCGCCCACCACCGGCTGCCCATCGAGTTCAATCCTGCCGCCGGGATCAGGCGCGGTCAGGCCGAGCAGCAGCCGGGCCAAGGTCGTCTTGCCGCTGCCGGACTCGCCCACAAGCCCCAGCGTCTCGCCGGTCCCGAGCGTCAGGGAAACGTCGGTCACCGCCCGCAGCGCCTGCGAGCCGACGCGGAACGTTTTTGACACCCCGGTGACCTGCAGCGCCGGACGGCCTCCGTTGGACGCCGTTGGTTCGGCGATGCCCGGCGCCGCCGGGGTCCCGCGTTCCGCCGCTGTGGCGCGGTCGATATGGTGGCACGACGCCATCTGGCTGCCGATCCGGACGGACGGCGGCGCCGTGGTGCGGCACACCGCGTCGGCGAAGCCGCAGCGCGGCGCGAACACGCAGCCGGTTTGGATGCTGCCCAGCGGCGGCAGGAAGCCGGGGATGGTGTCGAGCCGCCCGTCCGACTTGCGCCGCCCCGCCGCCGGCAGGCAGCGCAGCAGCCGCATGGTGTACGGATGCAGCGGACGCGCCAGCAAATCGGCGCCCGGCCCCTCCTCGACCAGGCTGCCGGCATACAGCACGCCGATCCGGTCGCACATGCGTTCGATGATCGCCAGGTTGTGGCTGATGAACAGGACGGAGGTGGCGAACTCGTGCTTCAGCGCCTCGATCAGGTCCAGCACCTCGGCCTCGACGGTGGCGTCGAGCCCGGTCGTGGGTTCGTCCAGCACCAGCAGCTTCGGGTCCTTCGCCAGCGCCATCGCGATGACGACCCGCTGCTGCATGCCGCCGGAAAGCTGGTGCGGGAACGCCGTCATCACGCGCCCGGCGCCGGGGATGCGCACCTTCACCAGCATCGCCTCGGCCCGCTGCATCGCCTCGGCGCGGCGGACGCCGACGGCCAGATAAACCTCGGCGATCTGCTGCGCGACGGTCATGGACGGGTTGAGCGCGCGTCCGGGGTCCTGATAGACCATCGACACCTTTGTCAGGCGGAGCTGCCGCAGCCCGGACGGGTCGAGGTCCGTGACATCCTGCCCATCGACCAGCACGCGCCCGCCGCGGATGAAGCCGTTGCGCGCCAGGGCTCGCAGCGCGGCGAAGGCGGCGGTCGACTTGCCGCAGCCGCTCTCGCCCACGAGCCCATAGGTTTCGCCGGGCGCGATGGCGAACGAGACGCCGCGCAGGACAAGCTGCTCGACCCCCTGGGTGCGATAGGCGACGCTAAGATTGCGCAGTTCCAGCGCGGGGAGATCGCGCAGTTCCAGCGCGGGGGTGCTCATTCGAGCGCCGCCTGGATGCCGTCGGCCACCAGGTTGACGCCGACCACGAGCGAGGCCGTCGCCCCGGCGGCGAAGCTGACCGTCCACCAGTAGCCGCCGGTCATCAGGCCGTAATTCTCCGAGATGGCGAGGCCCCAATCCGCCGAGGGCGGCTGGATGCCGAAGCCGAGGAAACTGAGCGACGCTACGGTGAAGATGGCGTAGCCGAGCCGCACGGTCGTCTCGACCAGGATCGGCGGCAGCACGTTCGGCAGGATCTCGACGAACATGATGTGAAGCGCGCCTTCGCCGCGCAATTCGGCGGCAGCGACGTAGTCGAGCGAGCGTTCGGACAGCACCGCCGCGCGGACCGTGCGGGCGATCAGCGGAGTGAAGATGATGCCGATGACCCCGATCACCGTTCCCGAGGACGGCCCGAGCGCCACTAGCACCAGCAGCGCCACGACAATGAGCGGCAGCGCCAGCAGCACTTCGATCAGCCGTCCGATCAGGCTGTCGATCCAGCCGCCGACGTAGCCGGTCAGCAGCCCGAGCGTGGTGCCGGCGGCGGTCGCCAGCAGGGTCGCCAGCGGTGCAACCGACAGGATGGGCCGCGCACCGACGATGATGCGGGATAGGATGTCGCGTCCGATCTGGTCGGTGCCGAACCAGTGCGCGGCGGATGGCGGCGCCAGGGTGTTCAGCAGGTCGTCGGCATAGGGGTCGTAGGGGACGGCGAACGGGCCGAACAGTGCGCAGCAGACCCAGAACAGCACGATGGCCGCGCCGGCCATGAACGATCCGGACCGCAGCAGCCGCCCGATCCGGCTGGGCGCGGCGGCAAGCGGTTCGACCGCCGGGTCGATGTGGGCGACGCCCGCGCAGGGCAGGACGGCGTCCGGCATGGTCGCCGCGGCGGTCATCGCCCGGCCCCCTCGCGCAGCCGTGGATTGAGCACGGTATACAGCGTGTCGGCCGCCAGCGTGGTCATGACGAAGATTGCGCCGACCGTCAGGATGCCCGCCTCCAGCATCGGGAAATCCTTGCCGCGCGCCGCAGTGAGGATCAGGCTGCCGATGCCCTGGTAGCGGAACAGCGACTCCACGACGACCAGCCCGCCGATCATGTAGCCGACCTGCGCCGCGACGACGGTGATGGTCGGCAGCAGCGCGTTGCCCAGCACGTGGCGGAATATGACGGTGCGCTGCGGCAGCCCCTTGAGGATGGCGGTGCGGGTGTAGTCGGAGTCGAGCGCCTCCAAGGTGCCCGCCCGCGCCATGCGCGCGATATAGCCGAACAGCACGATCACCAGGGGCAGGGCCGGCAGGATCAGGTGCCGAAGCTGCTCCAGCACCGGCGTGCCCGGACGGGTCGCGGCCGAGATCGGCAGCCAGCGCAGCCAGATGCCGAGCAGGAGGATCAATGCGATGGAGGAAACGAACTCCGGGATCACGGTCAACGACAGGCTGGCGACGCTGATGACCCGGTCCTGCCAGCGCCCGGCGCGCATTGCGGCATAGACGCCGGCGCCGATCGACAGCGGCACGACGATGACGAACGCGACCGCCGCGAGCTTCAAGGAGTTGAGCAGGGCGCTGCCGATGAACGGCGCGACCGGGGTGCGGAAGGTGTAGGAATGGCCCATGTCGCCGGTAAGAAAGTGCCCGATCCAGGTGAAATAGGTTTCGATGGCCGGGCGGTCGGCGCCGACCTCGTGGTTGATGGCCGCCACCGCGTCCGGGTCGGCGAGCGGCCCCAGGATGGCGCGGCCGACGTCGCCCGGCAGCAGTTGCGCGCCGGCGAACACCACGACGCTCAGCAGGGCGAGGGTCAGCAGGCTGAGGCCCAGCCGCCGCCCGGCCTGCTGCGCGAAACGGGCCAGCATCTTAAGTGATGGCCGCGTTGGCGAGGAACAACTGCGAGATCGCCGTCACCGTCAGCCCTGAAACGTTCGGCGCCGTCACGGTAAGATAGTCGTAGAAATAGGCGAAGATGACCGGCGTCTCGTCGAGCAGCAGCGCCTGGATCTTGCCCGCGAACTCGCGCTGCTTGCCGAGGTCGGTCGTGGCGATGTACTGCGCCACCAGCCCGTCATAGGTCGCATTCTTGAAATGCGCGGCGTTCCATGCCCCGGTGCTGAGCAGCGGCGCGCCCAGCAGCACGTTCGGCACGCCGCGGTGGCCGTAATCGGTGATGCCCATCTCGGAATCGAGCCAGTCGGACTGGCCCGGCTGCGCCTTGCCGTAATAGGCGCTGTCGGTCTCGATCTTGAGGTTCAGCTTCACGCCGATCTCGCGGCAGGCGTTCTGCACCAGCACGGCGTAGTCCGGGATTTCCTGCAGCCGCTCGGTCGTCAGCGTCGCCTCAAACCCGTCGGGCACGCCGGCCGCAGCCATCAGCGCGCGCGCCGCCGGGATATCCTTCTTGCGCTGCGGGATGGCCTTGTCGGTCGAGGGATACACCGGCGCGAACGGCGAATCGTTGCCGGGTTCAGCCAGGCCGCGGAACAGCCCGGAGACCAGGGCCGGACGGTCGAGCGTCAGCGCGATCGCCTGCCGCACCCGCTTGTCGGCGAACTTCGGCACGTCGTTGCGCATGTGGAGTTCCCGGTGCGCGGCCGAGCGTATCTTCAGCAGCTTCACGTCGGGATCGTTCAGCAGCCCCTGCGCGCCCTGCACGGCCACCTGCAGGATGATGTCGACCTGGGCGCCCTGCAGCGCCAGGATCTGCGGCTGCTGGTCGGCGAAGAAGGTGAACTCGGTGCGGGCCGGCAGCGCCTTCGTGCCCCAATAATCGGGGTTGCGCACGAAGCTCGCGCCGACCTTCGCCGTGTATTTATCGAGCTTGAACGGGCCGGTGCCGATGAAGGTCTTTTCGAAGTCGCCGGCGTAATCGGCGGGCAGGATAATCGCGTTGTAGTTGTCCGATGACACGATGTAGGGGAAGTTGCCGTTCGGCGCGTCGAGGTGGAATTCGACCGTGAGGTCGTCGACTTTGCGCGTGCCGCCCACCGACAGCACGCCGCGGAACGCCGACAGCGCGTTGGAGCCGTTCTTCGGGTTGGCCAGCCGGTCCATCGTCGCCACCACGTCGTCGGCGTTGAGGACGTGCCCGTTGTGGAATTTCACGTTCGGACGCAGCTTGAAGGTCCAGACGGCGCCGTCGTCGCTGGCCTTCCAAGACAACGCCAGCATCGGGCGCAGCATCAGGTCCGGCTGGTCGAAGATCAGGAACTCGCCGGTCTGCATCAGCATGACGAGGCCGCCGGCATTCGCCACGCTGACCGGCTCCACCGCACCCGCCGGAGTTGGCGAGGCGACGCGGATGGTGGCGTCTTTCTGGCCGGACTGCGCCAACGCGCGCCCGGCGCCAAAGGGGGTGGCGGTGCCGAGCAGGCCGCCGATCAGCGGCAACGCCAGGCCAAAGCGGCTGCCCTCGCGCAACAGGCCGCGCCGGTCCAGGCGTCCGGCGAGGAACTCGTCGACCACGTGGTTTTCCAGGCCGCTCGCCTCGCGGCGGAGATGGTCCAGCGATTTCGGCAACTGACGCATCGGCGTTCCCCTGACCTGGCTACCGCTTCCCAGCCGTCACCTGGCCGGGCCATGCAAAAACAGTGCTTGCATGGCCAAAGCTTCGCAAGCGTTAATTCCTGCCGGCAGATTCGCAATGCGTAATGTATTCGCGCGCCTTCATGCAGTACCAATCGACGAACCGCAGCACAAGCGACTCCGCCTCCGGTGAATACGGCCCCGGGATGAAGCCCGCCGAGCGCACGCCGCGCTGGTTGTTCTCGGCCAATGCGCGGTCCTGCAGGTTGGTCTTGTCCCACAGCTCGGTCAGCCGCGGGATGGTGTAGTCGACGCCCTCGACCGCATCGGCGCTCACCAGCCACTTGGCCGTCACCACCGTCTCCTCCGGCGCCGTCGGCATTGCGCTGAACATGAACACGTAGTCTCCCAGGGCGTGGGCGAAGCTGTGCGGCTCGAGCGCCCAGCGCAGCGAGCCGACGTCGCCATTCCCGACGCGTCCGATGGTGCGGGCGACGCAGGGCCGGCCATCCATCGTCAGCGACTGCGTGCCCTCGTTCAACGGGAACCGCCCGGCCTGCCACCATGCGCCCTCGACGGGGCCGGTCGGCAGGCCCTGCTCGGCCATGCGGGCGTCGAACGCCTCGGACACGGTTTTTTGCTCGGCAACCGTCAGCGACCGGCGTCCGACCGGGAAGGTGACGGACAGCTCGGGATGGTTGGTGGCGCAGTGGTAGCACTCGCGCGCGTTCTCCATCACGAGCTTCCAGTTCGCGCGCTCGACCAGCGTGGTGGCGAACGCGACCTTGCCGTGCTGCAACTGGTGCGGCGCCAGCATCGGCTCGAATTGGTCGCGGAAGCCGTCGAACCCGGGCGGGTCCTCGGACAGGCAGACATAGACCGTGCCGGCGATGGTGCGCAGCGCGACCGGGCGCAGGCCGTGCTCAGACGGGTCAAAGTCCGCCGCCATCCGCGTCGCATTCACCAGCTTGCCCTCCAGGTCGTACGACCATTGGTGATACGGGCAGACCAGCCGGGGCCGCTTCGACAGCCCGTCCGCGCAGATCTGCGCGCCGCGGTGGCGGCAGGAGTTGAAGAACGCCCGCAACGCGCCGTCCCGCCCGCGCACCACCACGACCGGCGAGCGTCCGATGGTCAATGCCAGCGTGCAGCCCGGCGACGGCAGCTCCGCCTCGAAGCCCACCAGGGTCCAGGACCGATGATGGATCGCGTCGAGGTCGAAGGCGAAGATTTCGGGGTCGGTGTAGAACTCCCGCGGCAGTGCATGGCCGGGCCGCCGCTGGTCGAGCAGGGCGCGGATGCGGGCGAGATCGGTCATGCTGTTCCCTATGGTCGTTCGGCCTATTAGTAATGCGTTTGATGCAAAGGAAACACCCATGACCAAGGCCCTGATCGTCGGCGGCGGCATCGCCGGCCTTTCTGCCGCCTGGGCGCTCGCCCGGCGCGGCGTGCAGGTCGAGCTGTTCGAGCAAGGGCCGCTGCCGAACCCGCGCTCGTCCTCGTATGACGAGCACCGCATCATCCGCCACGCCTACGGCAGGATGGAGGGCTACGCGCACCTGATGCCCGAGGCATTCCGGGTCTGGGACAGCCTGTGGCGGGCAACGGGCACGTCGCACTACGAGCCCTGCGGGGCCGTCTATTTCCTGCGCCACGACGATAGTATGCAAGGCGGCGGCTGGTACGAGGGCGCGTCCCGCTCGCTGGACGCCATGGGCATCGGCTACCGCGACATTCCGCTCGACGACATCGAACGCCGCTTTCCGATGGTGCAGCCGGACGGCCTGCAGCGCGTCGTCAGCACCGATGGCGCCGGCATGCTGTTCCCCATCCGCATCCTGACCGACCTCGTCGTCCTATTGGGCCGGCTCGGGGTGACGCTGCGTGCCGGCGCCCGGGTGAGCGAGGTCGATCCGGAACATGGCCGCGTCGTGGCCGACGGCGTTACTTATCAAGGCGATACGGTCGTCGTCGCGGCCGGGGCATGGGCCGGCCGGCTGGTGCCGGGCTTGCGCGGGGTGGCGGTGCCGTCGCGGCAAGCGGTCTTATACTTGTCGCCGCCCATGGACCTGGCGGAGGCCTGGGCGACGGCGCCGGTGATGCTCGAAGTGCGGCCGGAGGGCGGGCTATATACCCTGCCGCCCCGCCGCGGCACGCGCCTGAAGATCGGCGACCACCTGTTCTCCCGTGCCGGCGACCCCGATGGCGACCGGATCGCCAACGCGAAGGACCTGGCGCGGCTATGGCCGGCTGCGCGCTCCGCCTATCGCGGCTTGGACCGTTACAGCGTGCTCGAACCCAAGGCGTGCTTCTACACCGTCACCGAGCATGAGGAGTTCCTCGTGCAGCCGGCGGGGGCCGCCGGCTGGCTCATCAGCGCCTGCTCCGGCCATGGCTTCAAGCTGGGCGCGCTGATGGGCGAGCTGGTGGGCCGCGCCATCACCGGCGAAATGCCCGCAGCCGACGTGCCCGGCCTCGCCGCCGGACGGGTGCTCAATCCGAACTGGCGCGAGGCCGTCGCAGCATGAACGGCCCGCCTCGGCGCAATGGTGCGCGCGGTTTCACGACCCGCGCGATCCATCACGGCTTCGATCGCACGGGTGCGCAAGGCGCGCTGATCCCGCCGATCTACATGACCTCGACCTATGCCTTCGAAACCAGCGCCGAAAGCGAGGCGGCCGCCGCCGGGGAGTCGCTGCGCCCGCTGTATGGGCGCGAGGAGAACCCAACCCAGTCGGTGCTGGAAGCCCGGCTCGCCAACCTCGAAGGCGCCGAAGCCTGCGTAGTGTTCGCATCCGGCATGGGGGCGGTCGGATCGCTGATGCTGTCATTGCTGTCGCAGGGCGATGAGCTCGTCGTCCACCGCACGGTGTATTCGAACACCTTCGCGCTGACCCAGGACGCGCTGCCGCGGTTCGGCGTCAACGTCGTCCCGGTCGACATGTCGAACCCCGCCAACCTCGACAGAGTGCTGTCGCGCCGCACCAAGATGGTCTATTTCGAGACGCCGGTGAACCCGACTGCCGAGGTGCTGGACATCGCCGCCATCGCCGCACGGGCGCGGGCGGTGGGCGCGATGGCGGTCGTGGACAGCACCTATGCCTCGCCCGCGCTGCAGCGCCCGCTGGAGCATGGCGCGCATCTCGTGCTGCACGCGCTGACCAAGTACATCAACGGTCACGGCGACCTGCTTGGCGGCGCGATCCTCGGCGATGCGGCGACGACGGAGCGGATACGGCGTCATGGCCTGCGCTACATCACCGGCGCCACGATGTCGCCGATGTCGGCCTTCCTGGTGCTGCGCGGCATGAAGACGCTGGCGCTGCGCATGGAGCGCCACGGCCAAACGGCGCAGCGCATTGCCGAGATGCTGGCCGGGCACGACGCGGTGGCGCATGTCCGCTATCCGTTCCTCGCTTCCGGCCCGGACTATGCGGCGGCGCGGCGGCAGATGGCGAACGGGTCCGGGATGCTGTCGTTCAGCCTGGTTTCCGGCAATGACGGCGCGGACCGCTTCATGGACCGGCTCAAGCTCGTGCTGCGCGCGGTCAGCCTAGGGGATGCCGAGTCGCTCATCATGCGCCCCGGCGGCTTGTTGCGCGGCGCATTGCGCGCGGACTCCGGCGCCCGCATGGCCGGCGGGGTCGAGCAACCGATGATGCGCCTGTCGGTCGGGCTCGAGGACGCCGACGACCTGCTCGACGACCTGTTCCAAGCCTTGGAAGCGGTCTAGCGCGATGCCGCCTATCTACATCGACTTCCTCAACCGCCTCGACATTGCGGAACTGGATATGTCCGACGCGGAGATCATCGCCGCCATCGAGGGCGCGCTCGCCGCCCAGGGGCGCGGCGAGACGGTGATCGAGCCGCGCATGCACCTCGAACCCGGCGTCGCGCGCGGGCACTTCAATGTGCTGCGCGGCGCGATTGGCGGCGCGGTCGACAGCGCCGGGGTGAAGGTGATCGGCGATTTTGTCGACAACTACCAGCTCGGCTTCCCGTCGGAGCTTGGCGTCGTGCTGCTGCTCGACCCGCATCATGGCGCGCCCAAGGCGATCCTGGACGGGTCGGGCATCACCGACATGCGCACCGGCGCGGTGACGGCGGTCGGCGCAAAACACCTGGCGCGCAAGGGGTCCAAGGTGCTGGGCCACATCGGCGCGCGCGGGTCCGCCTATTGGAATGTGCGGCTGCTCGACAGCCTGTTCGACTTCGACGAGATCCGGGTGCATTCGCGCCGCCCGGAAAGCCGCGAGGGCTTTGCCGCCCGGCTTTCGGCGGATCTCGGCAAAACGGTGACAGCGACCGCGGATTGGCAGAGCTGCGTCGAAGGCGCCGACATCGTCGTCGAGGCGTCCCGCCTGCCCGAGCCGGCGCCGCTGCTGCATACGGAATGGATCAAGCCCGGCGCGCTGGTCATGCCGTACGGGACCATGAGCGCCGTCGAGCTGTCGCTCACCGACATCATGTCGAAGCTGGTGGTGGACGACTGGGGGCAGTGCAAGGGCGGGCAGTGGGGCAGCCTGCGCGCCCATGTCGACGCGGGCAAGCTGTCGGCGGCGACGCTGCACGCCGAGATGGGGCAGATCGTGGCCGGGTTGCGGCCCGGGCGGGAGCGCGAGGACGAGACCATCCTGTTTTGGCACCGCGGCCTGTCGCTGTCGGATATCGCGCTGGCGCACGCCATGCTGGAGAAGGCGCGGAAGCTGGGCATTGGCCAGCGGCTGCGCTTTGCTTGAGGCTGCGTCATCCATGTTGCCTTGCGGTTACGTTCACGCCGCATTGATGGCGCTGGTCGAATGACGTCCCTTCATGCGTCAACTCAGGCGTTGTGACGGCGTTAATACCTGACAGCGATAATGCGCTCGCCTACCCCCGCGGTCACCTGCCGGACGGCTTGCTTTGCAGGCGCCAGCGCAGTGACGGCCAATGCAAAAATATGCCACAATTTCGGAGCTACGTTGGTCTATGAAATCTCGTCAGCAGTCTTTTCCGATCCCTGCCCCCCTGATGCTCGCCGAGCTGGCCTGGGCGTCGTGGGAGACGATCGCCCGCCGCACCCTCATGATGGCGCAGAGCACCTGCACCCCGGCCGAATATGAGAGGATGGTCAGCGAGAAAGCCGCAGCGGCGCTCGAGATCGGCATGGTGCTGTCCTCGCCGATGGGCGTGACGGCTGCGGCACTTCTCAAGCCCTGGCACAGCCGGGCAACCGCAAACGCGAAGCGCCTCCGTCGGTAGAACCGGCGCGCCTACCCAGCGTCCTCCAGCAACGCGCGAAGCCGGACGCGCACCGCTTCGGGGGCGGCCTCGTCGACGGCCTGTTGCAGCAGTTTCATGCGGCGCCTGGCCGCATAGAGCTGGTCGAGCAACGACAGCACGACCGGCATCGCGTCCTCGTCCATGCGCAATTCGCGCAACTCGGCGATCAGGCGGACACGGGCCACGTCCACTTCATGGAACATCCAGCCGCCGGGCGAGCCGTCCGGGCGCAGCCACGTCAGTTCGACCCATCGGGTGATCTCCGCCTCGGCGACGCCGACGGTGCGGGACAGGGTTTGAACGGTGATCATGCTCCCTCCATCTTGCGGCGGGGTTGGCTGGGCACGGCCGGCTCCCAGCCGCGCAGGAATGCCTCAAGCGCGTCGTCGGCGTCACCCAGCGTGACCTGCAAGGTGACGTACTCGTCGCCGGCGGGCCGTCCGGCATGGGCCGGGATGCCGCGTCCGCGCAGCCGCAGGCGAGTGCCGGTCTCGGACCGCTTGGGCACGGTCATGGTCACATTTCCCGCCGGCGTGGGCACCGTGATGCGGCCGCCAAGCACGGCCTCCTTCAGCGTGACCGGCAGCTTGACGTGGATGTCGCCGCCCTCACGCGTGAAGAACGGATGCGGTTCGGCATGCACCTCGATCAACGCATCGCCGGGCGGTCCGCCATTCAGGCCCGGCCCGCCTTGGCCCTTCAGCCGCAGGACCTGCCCATCCTCGATGCCCGGCGGGATGCGCACCTCCAGCGTGCGTCCGTCCGGCAACGTGAGCGTGCGGGAGGCGCCGGCGACCGTGTCCAGGAAGGCGACGGCCAGCGCATAATGCGCGTCGGCACCACGCAAGCGCAGGCCCTCGCCGCCGCGGTTGAGGAAATCGCCGAAGATGTCGCCGAACTGGAAATCCTCGTCCGGTCCGGCCCGGTAGCGTGCGCCCTCCGCCGCATCGGCATACCGGCGATAGCGCGGCGGCTCGGGCGCCACCGGGTCGCCGGACGCGTCGATCTCGCCGCGGTCGAACCGGGCGCGCTTCTCCGCGTCGGACAGCAGCTCGTTCGCGGTGTTGACGGCTTTGAACCGCTCTTCGGCACTGGCGCTGCCAGGGTTCAGGTCAGGGTGGTGCTGCTTGGCCAGCTTGCGATAGGCCGAGCGGATCTGGTCCTGGGTCGCGTCGCGGGCCAGGCCGAGGGTTTCGTAGGGATCAGGTGGCATCAGGGTCCGTCTGCTCGGCAGGGCGCCTGCCGTTTGGCTTGGGTCACGCCTTCAACTGATTACGCGCCTCGGCCATGGCGGCCAAGCGCTCTGGCGACGCGGCGGGCAGGTCGAGGTCCAGCTTCTCCATCGTCGTGACCAGGATGGCCTGCACCAAGGCGCGCGCCACCGGCTTGCTGTCGGCTGGCACGATATACCATGGCGCGAGGCCGGTTGCCGTCGCGTTGAACGCGGCCTCGTAGGCCGGCTGGTACTCCGCCCAGCGCTCGCGGGCGGCGGTGTCCGAAGGGTCGAATTTCCATGCTTTCGCCGGGTCGTCCAGGCGGGCGAGCAGGCGCTTGCGCTGCTCATCCTGCGAAAGGTGCAGGAAGACCTTGGCCTGCGCCGTGCCCTGCTGGGCCAGATAGGTCTCGAACGCGACAATGGCGCCGAGGCGCTGGGCCCAGATTTCCGGGCCGGCCAGGCTGTCGGGCAGGCTTTGCCGCGCCAGCAGGGACGCGTCGACCCGCGGGACCAGCACGTCCTCGTAGTGGCTGCGGTTGAAGATGCCCACCATGCCGCGCGCCGGCAGCACCTGGTGGATGCGCCACAGGAAATCGTGCGCAAGCTCGTTCGAATTCGGCGCCGCGAACGAGGTGACGCGCAGGCCCTGCGGGTTCAGCCCGGCGGCAAGCCGCTTGATCGCGCCGTCCTTGCCGCTGGCGTCCATGCCCTGCAGCACCATCAGCACCGACCAGGTGCGGCGCGCAAACAGGCGGTCGTGCAACTTGGCCAGGCGTTCGGCGCCGGCGGCCAGCATCGCGTTGGCGTCGGCGCTGCCCAGCCCCATCCGGTCCGTGGGATTGCGGTCGGCGAGGCGCACCGCTTTGCCCGGGGTGACGCGGCATCGCTCGATCAGGGCTGCGATGTCGGTTGCGCTCATTGGCTGCGTCCGACGGAAGTAATATAGTCGTTAGGCAAGCTTGCCCTAGGCCGCGCGATCCGGCACGAGGGGCCATTAAGGCCAGACAAATGGTCGTGGACAGGAGGACAAGGCATGTCAGATCAAAGCCCCACGAAGGCGCCCAACGCAACACCTTCGGCCATGAATTCGGAAACGCTGCGCGATGCGGCGCAGGGCATCGCGTCGGCAATGCCTTTGCCAAACCCCGAGACGATGCTTCAGCTCTGGTCATCCTGGGTCGAGAAGGCTTCGAAGCCGGAGCTGGGCATGGCGTCGCTGCTCAACAGCCCGGCAGGCCAGGCCGCGTGGCAGGCGGGTCCGGACCAGCTCACCGGGAACATGCTTGAGGGCGCGATGAAGAAGCTCGGCGAGATGCTGGCCCATGACCCGATGCTGCGTGCCGCCGAGGACGCGCTGAACGCGAACCCGCTGCGCGAGGTCATCCCGGTTGACTGGGCGGAGATCGCGCGGGCGCTGCGCACGGTCTGGATCCGGTCCATGAGCCGTCCGGAGAAGGCCATTGCGGCGGCCACCGACTTCAACCTGCGGTTATGGCAATCGGCAATCGAAACCTGGACCGAGGCGGGCCAGCGTTGGTGGGGCATGGCGCAGTCCGGCACGCCCGCGCCTGCTCCCTCTGGCGACAAGCGTTTCGCTGCGCCGGAGTGGCAGGGCAACCCGGCCTTCAGCACGCTCAAGCAGCTCTATTTCCTTGCGTCGGACTGGCTGATGCGCCAGGTGAGCGAGGACGCCGACCTGACGACGGCCGAACGGCAGCACCTCGAATTCCACCTGCGCCAGTTCGTCGACGCGATGAGTCCCACCTTGCTGCTGGTGTCCAACCCGGCCGCGCTGCGCCGGGCGGTCGAGACCGGCGGCGTCAGCATCGCCGAGGGCATGCGCAACCTGCTGCAGGACGTGAAGGACGGCAAGCTGAGCATGGTGGACGCCACCGCGTTCGCGCCGGGGCGCAACCTGGCGCTATCGCCGGGCAAAGTGGTGTTCTGCAACAAACTGATCGAGCTGATCCAATATTCGCCGAAGGGCGACCCAAAGAACAACAAGGTGCACGAGGTTCCGCTGCTGATCCTGCCGCCGTGGATCAACAAGTTCTACATCCTCGACATGCAGCCGAAGAACAGCATGGTGCGGCATCTGGTCGAGCAGGGCTTCACCGTGTTCATGGTGTCGTGGCGCAATCCGGACGCGGCGATGGAGGGCACCACGATCGAGGACTACGTGGACCTCGGCCCATTGGCGGCGAGCGACGCGGTGCGGCAGATCACCGGCAGCAAGACGGTGAACGTGATGGGCTACTGCATTGGCGGCACCTTGCTGGCCATGACCCTGGCGTGGCTGGCGGCCAAGGGCGATGACCGCTTCGGCGCGGTTACGTTCATGGTTTCGCTGCAGGATTTCTCGAAGGTCGGCGACACCGCCGTGTTCCTGGGCGAGCCGACCATCGACTTCATGGAGCAGCAGATGCTTGAGCGCGGCTACCTCGACAGCCGCGAGATGTCCAACATGTTCAACCTGTTGCGCAGCAACGACCTGATCTGGTCGAATGTGGTGAACAACTATTTGCTGGGCCAGAAGCCGCCGGCGTTCGACCTGCTGTATTGGAACAGCGACGGCACCCGCATGGCCCGGGCGGCGCACGGCTGGTACCTGCGCAACACCTATGTTGAGAACAACCTGATCGAGCCCGGCAAGGTCCACCTCAAGGGCGAGGCGCTGGACCTGGGCCGGATCCCGCAGGACATCTACGCCTGCGGCGCGGAAAAGGACCACATCGTGCCTTGGAGCTCGGCATGGCGCATCACCCAGCTCTCGGGCGGCAGCGTGCGCTACATCCTCGCATCGAGCGGCCACATCGCCGGGATCATCAACCCGCCGGGCGGCAAGGGCACCTACTGGACCAACGAAGCGAAGACGGCCACGGCCGAGGAATGGCGTGCGGCGGCGCAGAAGCACGACGGAAGCTGGTGGACGGATTGGTTCGCGTGGCTCGCGGCGCGTTCCGGGGAACAGGTTGCGCCGCCGCCGATGGGCAGCGAAGCGTATCCACCCGTGCAGGATGCGCCAGGGAGTTACGTTCTGGAGAAATAGCGCCTGCTAAATGGTTTGCCTTCGACAGCCGTTGCGGAACGCGACTGTTTGGGGTTACTATCCAATAAAGAAGATTGAGGGAGTGGTGATAGGTATGGCTTTGAACACGACGGCCCCGGCCGGGTTTACGGACCGTGTGGCTGCGGCCGCACCCGGCAATAATTTCCAGAGCATCCTGCAGAGCCCGAAATTCCAGGAACTGGTCAGGACGCGCAGTAAGTTCGGCTGGACGCTGTCGGTCCTGATGCTGTTCATCTATCTGGGCTTCATCCTCCTGGTTGCATACGACAAGTCCCTGCTCGCGCAAAAGATCGCCGGTGGCACGACTTCGCTGGGCATCGTGCTCGGGCTCGCCGTCATCATCATCGCGTTCCTGCTCACCGCCATCTACGTGGTCCGGGCGAACGGACGCTACGACGACCTGACCGACCAGGTGAAGCGGGAGATGGGGGTATGAGCCGCCGTCCAATGCTCCCCGTATTCGCCGCGGCGCTGGCGGCCCTGCTGGCCAGCCCGGGCGCGGCCTGGGCGGCGGGCGCCATCGAGGGGGCGGTCGAGAAACAGGGCCTCAACATCACCGCCATCGTCATCTTCCTGCTGTTCGTGCTGCTCACGCTGGGCATCACCTACCGGGCGGCACGGCAAACCAAATCCGCCTCGGACTTCTACGCGGCCGGCGGCGGCATCTCGGCCGGGCAGAATGGCCTCGCCATCGCCGGCGACTACATGTCGGCGGCGTCGTTCCTGGGCATCTCCGGCCTGGTGTTCTCCAACGGCTTCGACGGGCTGATCTACTCGATCGGCTTCCTCGTCGGCTGGCCCATCGTGCTGTTCACCATCGCCGAGCGGCTGCGCAACCTCGGCAAGTTCACCTTTGCCGACGTAGCCGCCTTCCGGCTCGACCAAACATCCATACGCATCCTCTCGGCCGTCGGCACCCTGACCGTCGTGTCGTTCTATTTGATCGCGCAGATGGTCGGCGCCGGCAAGCTGATCCAGTTGCTGTTCGGGCTGCCTTACAGCGTCGCGGTGCCGATCGTCGGCGTGCTGATGATCGTCTATGTCGTGTTTGGCGGCATGAAGGCGACGACTTGGGTGCAGATCATCAAGGCCTGCATGCTGCTCGGCGGCGCGAGCTTCATGGCCCTGATGGTGCTGATCCACTTCGGCTTCAACCCGGACGCCATGTTCGCAGCCGCGGTGCAGGTCCATCCGAAGGGCGACGCCATCATGGCGCCCGGCGCATTCGTAGCCGACCCGATCTCGACCATCTCGCTCGGCCTCGCGCTGATCTTCGGGACGGCCGGGCTGCCGCATATCCTGATGCGCTTCTTCACCGTGTCCGACGCCAAGGCGGCGCGCAAGTCCGTGCTTTATGCGACGGGCCTGATCGGCTACTTCTACATCCTGACCTTCATCATCGGCTTCGGCGCCATCAGCTTCCTGATGAACGACGCGAGCTATTACAAGGTCGGCGCCAACGGCAGCTTCAACAAGATCACCGACCTGTTAGGCGGCGCCAACATGCCCGCAATCGACCTGGCGCGCGCGGTGGGCGGCGACATCTTCTTCGGCTTCATCTCTGCCGTCGCGTTCGCCACCATCCTCGCCGTCGTCGCCGGGCTGACCCTGGCCGGCGCTTCGGCGGTCAGCCACGACCTGTATGCTTCGGTGATCGCCCGCGGGCGCACGTCGGAGCGCAAGGAGGTCAACGTCTCCAAGATCAGTGCTGTCGTTATCGGCATCGTCGCCATCCTGCTGGGCTACGTGTTCGAAAACCAGAACGTCGCATTCATGGTCGGCCTCGCGTTCTCGGTGGCGGCGAGCTGCAACTTCCCGGTGCTGCTGATGTCCATCCTGTGGGGCGGCACGACGACGCTCGGCGCCTTGGTCGGCGGGTTCCTCGGCCTCATCAGCGCCGTGCTGATGATCGTCCTGAGCAAGGCGGTCTGGGTCGACACCTTCCACATGGCAAAGGTGGCGGTGTTCCCCTATGACAACCCGGCGCTGTTCTCCGTCCCGCTCGCGTTCATCGGCATCTGGCTGTTCTCAAAACTCGACACCAGCCGGCGCGCTAAGCTGGAGCAGGCCAAGTTTCTCGAGCAATATGTGCGTTCGGAGACCGGCGTGGGCGCATCCGTCGCCCAGGCGCATTAACCAATAGAACCTGGTCCGGGCCAACCGGGCCAGGTTCTTCCCCGCTTTCCGCCGCAGCAAGCCCTCTTCCGCCATCGGAAGGGGGCTTTTCTGCTTCTTCGCCTCCACGCCACGGCCGGGATGAATGCCACGACGGCATGGGGGCGAGCCGCGGTCAGCGAAACGACGCTGATCATATTGTCGTTGATCATAACGCTGCTTATCTTCTCGTCATGGCGCATGACCCCGACCTGCTGATCCTGCTGAACGACGTCGGGCGCATGCTCCGCACCGAGGCTGACCGCCGGGCGCGGGCGCATGGCATGTCGCGCGCCCAATGGGTGATGCTCATCCGCCTCGACCGCCAGCCCGGCCTTTCGCAGAAGGAGCTGGCCGAACTGCTGGAGGTCGAGCCCATCACCGTCGCCCGGCTGGCTGACCGGCTCGAGGCGCGCGGCCTGCTCGAGCGCCGGCCCGACCCGTCCGACCGACGTATCTGGCGCCTGCATCTGCTGCCCGCAGCCCAGCCCGTGCTGGACGAACTGGCCAGCCACCGCGACGACCTGATCGCCTTGCTGACCGCCCGCCTCACTCCCGAAACCGTTGAAATCGTCACGGCGGCACTGCGGCGCATGCGCAGCACGCTCTCCCGCCGTCCTGAATTGCCCGAGTTGGAGATAGTCGCCTGATGTCCGACACTGCCCTGAACCCGCGCGCCATCGCCGCCCGGGATGTCCCCGAGCAGACGGTGGCGGCAAAACCGCGCCGCCGCTCGAAGCTGCTGCGTCCGACCCTCATGCTGGGCGGCGTCGGCGTGGTGATCGCCGCCTCGCTCGGCTTCTGGATCAACGGCGGGCGCATCGTCGCGATCGACAACGCCTATGTCCGCGCCGACAAGCTGTCCTTGGCGACCGACGTCTCGGGCCTGGTGGCGGCCGTCCCGGTGCACGAGGGCCAGGCGGTGCAGCGCGGCGATGTCCTGTTCCGCCTGGACGACCGCCAGTTCCGCATCGCGCTGACCAGCGCCGAGGCCAACCTGGCCCAGACCCGGCTGCAGCTCGACGCCATGAAGCGCGACTACGAACGCATGCTGCGGGACGTCGCGGCAAAGCAGGCGCAGGTGGACATGGACCAGGCGCGGTTCGACCGCGTGAACGGATTGGTCGGACGCGGCGACATCTCCCGGCAGAGCTACGACGACGCCCGGTTCCAATTGGCGGCCGACCAGCAAGGCTTCGAGTCCGCCAAGGTCGCCGCCCAGGTGCAGCTCGCCAAGCTCGGCGGCGACGCGAACGCTGAAGTCGCGACCCTGCCGAACTACAAGCAGATGGAGGCGCAGGTAGCCGAGGCGCAGCGCCAGCTCGACCACACGGTGGTGCGCGCCCCGATGGCCGGCGTCGTCACCGGCGTCGCCTCCCTGCAGCCCGGCCTGTATCTCGCGAGCGGCACCTATGCGTTCGGCCTGGTGTCGACCGAGAGCGTCTGGGTGGAGGCGAACCCCAAGGAGACGGAGCTGACCTGGGTCCGGCCCGGCGATCCCGTCAGCATGACCATCGACGCCTACCCCGGCCGAATTTGGACCGGCGCCGTCGACAGCATCGCGCCCGCCAGCGGCAGCGAGTTCTCCATCCTTCCGGCGCAGAACAGCTCCGGCAACTGGGTGAAGGTGGTGCAGCGCATCTCGATGCGCGTCCACGTGGACCACAATGCGGGCGACCCGCCGTTGCGCGCGGGCATGAGCGTGGTCGCCGATGTGGACACCGGCCACGTCCGCGCCTGGCGCGACCTGCTCTAAGCGGCCCGGTGTTGGAAGGGGATGGCCGGGATGGCCGCGACTGAGGCACCGCCGGGCGTCGTCCCGCACCGGGCCATCATCACCATATGCGCCATGGTCGCGACGTTGATGCAGGCGCTGGACAGCACCATCGCCAACGTGGCGCTGCCCTACATGCAGGGCAGCCTGTCCGCCACTAGCGACCAGATCACCTGGGTGCTGACCAGCTACATCGTGGCTGCCGCCATCATGACGGCTCCGGTCGGCTGGATGGCGGCGCGGTTCGGCCGCAAGCCGCTGTTCCTCACCTGCCTGATCGGCTTCACCGTCGCGTCCATGCTGTGCGGCGTGGCGCAATCATTGAACGAGATGGTCCTGTTCCGCGTGCTGCAGGGCGTGTTCGGCGCGGCGCTGGTGCCGCTCAGCCAATCGACCATGCTGGACATCTACCCGCCGGAGCAGCGTGGGTCCGCCATGGCGCTGTGGGGTGTCGGCGTGATGGTCGGCCCGATTCTGGGGCCAACCCTGGGCGGCTATTTGACCGACCTGTATAACTGGCGCTGGGTGTTCTACGTGAACCTGCCCTTCGGCGTGCTGGCGACGGTGGGCCTGATGCTGTTCCTGCCGAAAACGGAACCCCGCGCCGGCATGCGGTTCGACAGCCTGGGCTTCGGGGTGCTCGCGATCGGCCTCGGTGCGTTCCAGCTTATGCTGGACCGCGGGCAGGACCAGGACTGGTTCGGCTCGCGCGAGATCATCATCGAGGCGGTGCTGGCCGGGCTCGGGCTGTATCTGTTCGTGGTGCACTTGATGACCGCGGAAAAGCCGTTCCTCTCGCCGCGGCTGTTCCGTGACCGCAACCTGACCGCCAGCTTGGCGGTGATGTTCTCGGTCGGCATGGTCCTGCTCGCCAGCTCCGCGTTGCTGGCGCCGTGGCTGCAGACCCTGGCCGGCTACCCCGTCGCCGCCGCCGGGCTGGTGCTGGCGCCGCGCGGCTTCGGCACCATGGCGGCGATGATGCTGTCCGGACGGCTGTCCGGCAAGGCCGATCCGCGGCTGCTCATGGCGCTCGGCATCGTGCTGCTGTCCTACAGCTTATGGAGCATGACCGGCTGGACTCCGGACGTGTCCGCGACGACCATCGTGGTGAACACGATCATCCAGGGCGCCGGGCTGGGGTTCGTGTTCATCCCGCTGCAAGTGATCGCGTTCGCCACCCTGCCGGCCGACCTGCGCACCGATGGCACGTCGCTGCTTTCGCTGTTGCGCAACGTGGGCAGCGCCGTCGGTGTTTCCGCCTGCTCCGCCTTGCTCGCGCATAACACTCAGGCCGTGCACGCCGAGCTTGCGTCGGGCATCACCCCGTTCAACCCGGCCCTGCACGGCAGCAGCGCCGCGCACATGCTGGCGCCCGCCACGGCTCGCGGCGCGGCGTTGCTGGACCAGATGGTCAACCAACAGGCGGCAATCATCGGCTACCTCGATGATTTCAAGGCCATGCTGTTCGTCACTGCCCCGGCGATCCTGTTGTTGCTGCTGATGCGCAAGCCGGCGGCGTTGGCGAAGCCGGACCCCGAGCATGGGGCCGCGCTGGAATAGGGTTCAGAACGTAACGGTCGTGCGCAGGCCGAACACGGAGGCGTCGCCCAGGCGCTTGGCCGGGTTCTGCGGGTTGGGCACGCCGCCATTCAGGTTGAAGATGTATTGCGCGGTGGGCTGGATTTGCCACCAAGGCGCGATCTGGGCTTGGTAGGTCAGCTCCAGCACCGTCTCATTGCGGCGAATTGGGTAGGCGTTGCCGGTGAACCGCGCCGTGTCGGAATCGAGCTGGCTCGCGGTGTCGCTGATCCGGGCATAGGCGATGGCGAGGCCGGCCGTGTCGCTGTCGCGCCCGGCGAACGCTCCCTTATAGGTCAGGCCCGCATCCGCGTAGAAGTTGACCAGGTTGCGGTCGCCCGGCGCACCCATGACGCGCACGAACACCCCCGCGCCGCCGTCCTTCGTTCCCGCCTTGCGCCAAACAAGCTGGTCGCCCTGGGCATACAGGCTGTAATTGCCGCGCCGGTTGCGGCCCGTTGCGGCCGTGCTGGCTGGATCGGCCAGCGACCCGCCGCTGGCATTGCGGCGCTGGTCGGCGAAGTTCTGCGTGTTGTACCACGCGCCGACCTTGTAAGTGCCGGGCAGCCCGGACGCGCCGTCCCCCTGGTTGATGCCGTATTGCGCCTCGGCGATGATGAACACGCCATCGCGCAGCCGGAAAGCGGTGCCGGACGGATCGCGGCTTTGCGGAAAGCCGTCGCCACGTCCGGCGGGATCGCCGTTGAACACGGCGGCGAGCAGGGTAAGGTCGTCCCGCGCCACGTATTTCACCCGCACGCCGGGCGTCGCCAACGGATAGGACGGCCCGCCCGACGGCAGGTCGACGCTGGGAAAGGTGCTCCAGCCAAAGGTGTGGTTGAGGAACAGGCCGGAGTATTGGCTGATCATGAACTCCTGATCGGCCGCGAGCTGGCCGACGCGGATGGACAGCTTCTTGTCGAACAGCACCTGCTCGTACCACAGCTCGAACAGCAGCGTGCCGCGCGATGCCTCGATGCCGCTGACGGTGTTCAGGTTGTTGTCGAGATTGTTCAGGCTGAGGCCGCGTCCGTGGATCTGGTAGCCGGTCGCGTTGAGCGTGCCGCCCGTCAGGCCGAACGCCTTTTCGGCGTCGATGCCCACGCCAAACTGCGTCAGCCCCTCATAGATCACGCCCTGGCGCACGCCGCCGGTCGGGTTGCCGAACACCTCGCTGGTTTCCGTCAGGCCAAAGGTGATCCCATGGTCGGCAAGCCGCGTCCGGACGCCGCCGAGATCGCCGAACAGGTTGGCACGGTCCCAAAGGCCCTTGGCGGCCTCCTCGCCCGGCGTGACGCCGGTTTCGCCGCCCGGCGTGGACTGCCGGCTTTCCGGCGCCCCGGGTTCGCTGGCTTCGCCCGGCCCGGGGCTCATCTGCGTGCCTGGGCTTGGGCCGGTCTGGGCGATGGCGGGACCTGTTGCGAGAACATAGGCGCCGACAAGCAACAGGGTGGCCAGGCCCGGCGTTTCACATGACAGATTGATGACGGACCTCCATAGCCCTCGGGCCGTGGCGGGCGAAGTATACCCCTCGGGACCGTCGATCAAGCGATGGCGCCGGCGGGCTAATTGGCGGGATCCCCGGCGAGGGCTTGGGCTATGGAGGAATGGCATATTTGCCGGACGGTCTCATGCAGAAGGAAATTCCATCATACAGCCGCTTTGTGGTGCCTTCGCCTTAAAATTGCCGCATCTCTTGTGGCGCAGGGAATCATATTCCTTATTGGCGTCAGTGAGCCAAGGTCGCCGGCTCCGGATGGACACAAACGGACGAGCGCGGATGGGACGGGCACACATCGACCAAGCAGACGCAGGCAGCCTGACCCAGCCGTCAAGCAAGGCAGAACTGGCCGACTACGCGGGATGGGGCACCCCGGACGTGCTGCGCGACCTGCTGTGCCGGGTGTTCCCGCGGCGGATCGCGCTCGTGTCCTCGTTCGGGGCCGAGAGCGCCGTGCTGCTGCATCTCGTTTCCAGCATCGACAAGGCGGCCCCTGTCATCTTCCTCGATACCGGCAAGCTGTTTCCGGAGACGCTGCAATACCGCGACGAGCTCGTTGCCCGCCTCGGCCTGCAGGACGTGCGCTCGGTCCGGCCAAACGAACGGGCATTGGCCCTGGCGGACCCGGCGGGCACACTGTGGCAGGCCGACCCCGACGTCTGCTGCTGGCAGCGCAAGGTCGAGCCTTTAGATGAGGCGCTGGCCGGCTTCCCCGCCTGGATCACCGGGCGCAAGCGCTTCCAGGGCGGCCTGCGCGCCGTGCTGCCGCTGATCGAGCACGAGGGGCCGCGGGTAAAGGTGAACGCCCTCGCCTCCTGGAGCGCCGGGCAATTGCGCAGCTACCTCGACGGGCACGGCCTGCCGCGGCATCCGCTGGAGGCCCAGGGCTACCGCTCCATCGGCTGCGCGCCGTGCACCCGGCCGACGGTGCCGGGCCAGGACCCGCGCGAGGGCCGCTGGGCCGGACGCAGCAAGACCGAATGCGGTATCCACGTAACGAACACTTCCCTTGCAGCCCCCGCTGTCGTAGCTCTGGCTGAGACTAGGAATCACGCATGAACGCTGTCTCCCTGCGCGTGGCCCCACTCGCGGCTGCCTTGCCGGACGCCGCCCCGCACCTGCGGCAGCTCGAGGCCGAAAGCATCCATATCATCCGCGAAGTGGTGGCGGAGTGCCGGAACCCGGTGTTCCTGTATTCGATCGGCAAAGACTCGTCGGTCCTGCTGCATCTCATCCGCAAGGCGTTCTATCCTTCGACGCCGCCATTCCCGCTGCTGCACATCGACACCGGCTGGAAGTTCCGCGAGATGATTGCCTTCCGCGACGAGACGGCGCGCCGCTATGGCCTGGACCTGATCGTGCACACCAACCGCGAGGCGCAGGCCCAGGGCGTCAACCCGTTCGACCACGGCTCGTTCTATATCCACGCCATGAAAACCGAGGCGCTGAAGGCGGCGTTGCGGCAGCACGCCTTCGATGCGGCCTTCGGCGGCGCGCGGCGCGACGAGGAGAAATCCCGTGCCAAGGAGCGCGTGTTCTCGTTCCGCACCGCCGCCCAGCAATGGGACCCCAAGGACCAGCGCCCGGAGTTCTGGAACCTGTACAACGGCCGTGTCGGACCCGGCGAGTCGATCCGCGTGTTCCCGCTGTCCAATTGGACCGAGCTCGACATCTGGCAGTATGTGCTCGCGGAGGAGATCCCGCTGGTGCCGCTGTATCGCGCCGCGCTCCGCCCGGTGGTGGACCGGGACGGCAGCCTGATCGTGGTCGATGACGAGCGCATGCGGCTGCGCCCCGGCGAGGTCCCGCAACAGCGCATGGTCCGCTTCCGCTCGCTCGGCTGCTACCCGCTGACCGGCGCCATCGAGAGCCACGCGCAGTCGCTGCCGGAGATCGTCGGCGAGATGCTCGCGGTCCGCACCTCCGAACGCGGCACGCGGCTGACCGACAAGGACGAGTCGGACTCGATGGAGCACAAAAAGCGCGAGGGCTATTTTTGATGGACCAGCACGTGCCCGCCTCCCTCGCGGAACAAGGCGCCGCGCCGCTGGGCCAGCTTCGCTTCCTGACCTGCGGCAGCGTCGACGACGGCAAGTCGACCCTGATCGGACGGCTCTTGTATGACACGCGCGGCATCCTGGAGGACCAGCTCCTCACCCTGAAGCGCGACAGCAAGCGGCATGGCTCGAGCGGGGACCATCTCGACCTTTCATTGCTGGTCGACGGTCTCGAAGCCGAGCGGGAGCAGGGCATCACCATCGATGTCGCCTACCGCTTCTTCAACACACAGCGCCGCCGCTTCGTTGTGGCCGACACCCCGGGCCACGAGCAATATACCCGCAACATGGCCACCGGCGCCTCCAACGCGGAGTTGGCGGTGATGCTGGTGGACGCGCGCAAGGGCGTGCTGGTGCAGACGAAGCGGCACGCGTTCATCGCCGGCCTGATGGGCATACGACATGTCGTGCTGGCGGTGAACAAGATCGATTTGGTCGAGTTCAGCCAGGAGTGCTTCGATTCCATCGATGCCGAGTTCCGCGCCGCCGTGGCGGAGCTGAACTTCAGCACCCTGCAGTCGATACCGATCTCGGCCCGGCACGGCGACAACGTCATCACATCGAGCGCCAACATGCCGTGGTACGAGGGGCCGAGCCTGCTCGAATATCTCGAAGGCGTGGCGGTGGAGCAGGAGACGCTCGCGCGCCCGTTCCGCATGCCGGTGCAATGGGTGAACCGGCCCAACCTCGATTTCCGCGGCTATGCCGGCACCGTGGCCAGCGGCCGGGTGCGGCCCGGTGACCGCATCGTCGTGCAGCCCTCCGGCGGCCAGGCCGAGATCAAGCGCATCGTCACCATGGACGGCATCCTGCCGGTGGCCGAGGCTGGCGACGCCGTGACGCTCGTGCTCGACCGCGAGATCGACGTTTCGCGCGGCGATGTGCTGGCGGCGGCCGACGCGCCGGTCGGGATAGCGGACGCGCTCTCGGCCCGGGTGATCTGGCTGCACGACACGCCGCTGGTCGCCGGGCGCGACTATCTGGTGAAGCTCGGCGCCCGCAGCGTGCCCGGCACCGTCGAGCGCATCCGCCACCGCATCGACGTGAACACGCGGGACGCTTTGCCGGCAGCGTCGCTGGGCCTGAACGACCTGGGCAGCATCGAGCTGCATCTGCAGTTGCCGGTGGCGTTCGAGCCGTATTCCGACAGCCGCGACCTCGGCGGCTTCATCCTGATCGACCGGCTGACCAACGCGACCGTAGGCGTCGGCATGATCGAGGCGGCGCTGCGCCGGGCGACCAGCCTGACCTGGCAGGTGCTTGACGTGGACCGTGCGGCGCGCGCGCGGCTGAAGCGCCAGGGCGCTGCGGTGCTGTGGTTCACCGGGCTGTCCGGTTCGGGCAAGTCCACCATCGCCAACCTGGTGGAGCGCCGGCTGCACGCCCTGGGCCGGCACACCTACACGCTGGACGGCGACAACCTCCGCCATGGGCTGAACCAGGACCTGGGATTTTCCGAGGCGGACCGGGCGGAGAACGTGCGCCGCGCGTCCGAGGTGGCGGCGCTGTTCGCCGACGCCGGGATGATCGTGATCGCGAGCCTGATCTCGCCGCACCGCGCCGAGCGGGACCGGGCCCGGCAGCGCGTGCCGGAGGGCGAGTTCATCGAGGTGTTCATCGACACGCCCATCGACGAGTGCCGCCGGCGTGATCCGAAAGGATTGTACCAAAAGGCCGACGCCGGGCTAATCCGCGGGTTCACTGGGATCGACGCCCCTTATGAGCCGCCCGAGACGCCGGAACTGCATCTGCGCACGGCCGAGGCCTCGCCGGAGGACATAGCCGAACGCATCGTGGCCGAGCTGCGCCGCCGGGGCGTGATCCGGTAAACGGGGGGACCTGGGATGATCGATCCACTTTATACCCTGTCCGGCTTTGCAGTCGGCGCCTTGGTGGGCCTGACCGGGGTAGGGGGCGGATCGTTGATGACGCCGCTGCTGGTGCTGCTGTTCGGCATCCATCCGGCGACTGCGGTGGGCACCGACCTGCTGTATGCCGCATGCACGAAGTCGGTCGGCGTCGTTATCCATGGGCGCAGCCAAACCATCGATTGGCAGGTGACCCGGCGGTTGGCGGCCGGCAGCCTGCCAGCAGCGGCGCTCATGCTGCTTGGGCTCAACGAGCTTCATATTCATGCCGACGCGGTGTCGCGGATCATCACCCCCGTGCTGGCGGTGATGATCCTGCTGACGGTGCTATTATTGTTGTTCCAGAAGCAGTTGCTTGCGCGCTTGGGGCCACCCAGCGCCGAACTCTCGCCACGCGCGCTCCGGGGCCTGACCATTGCCGCCGGCGCGGTGCTCGGGGCGTTGGTGACGCTTACCTCGGTGGGCGCGGGGGCGCTGGGCGTGAGCGTGCTGACCCTGCTGTATCCTCGGCTGTCGACGGTGCGGATCGTCGGATCGGACATCGCCCATGCCATTCCGCTGACCCTGCTGGCCGGGGTGGGCTATTGGTATATGGGCGCGGTCGACTGGGCGCTTTTGGGATCGCTGCTGTCCGGCTCGGTGCCGGGCATCATCGTCGGCAGCCTGCTGGCGACCCGGGTGCCGACCGTGGTGCTGCGCGGGACGCTGGCGGCAACGTTGACGCTGGTGGCGAGCAAGCTGCTGACTTGAGGTGTTGTTGGCATCGTTGCGGTGTTTTAACAGGTGGTCCAGTGCTTCATCGCGAAGATGCGGTCCGGATTGACCGCTTGATCCGCAAACGCCATAGCCGACGCTGGTTTGGTGGTGCAGGGCTACGCGCCTATGATGTCAACTGCTTGACCCGCAATAGAGCAATTGGACTGCGCTCCAGGGCATCCATAAACGCGGCGATATTATTTTGCACGGAGCGGTTGATCGACTCGCGCGCTCGGATCGCACCAACGAATGCGAATTCCATCGGGGTCGTGCCCTGTGCGGAGATGACCTTTGTGAAGATTACGCTTCCCGTGCGACGGTCGACCAGTGTGTAACTAGCATCGGTATCGGTAGGGAACGTGATGCCCATACCCGGCGCATAAAACTTCAGGATTTTGACTTCCAAGTTCACATGACGGCGGCTCTCGTCATTGAAGATGGCAGCTCGGGCGAGCGCCTCTTGGGTCGCCTCCTTCCAGGTGTTCGTCACGGCGGCCACTGCTGGGGGAAGATCGCCCGTCCGTTCATTCGGCGCACCGGGCGTTACGGTTATGCCTCGAAGGTCAGCGTCAAGGGAGGTTGGGCTTGACTGCACATTCTGGACGGAGAAGTTCAGCGGCTGCGGCGGATTACACGCTGCTAGTGAGCCTAAACCGAATAACGCAAGTAGTCGGATTGCGGCCAAATGGTTGCTGGTGCGCATGCGTCTCTCGCCTAACCGATGTTGAACCGGATTATCTTCGTTTCTTTTGATGAAGCTCCAAACAAATGGTTCGCCTGCTATGTTTCTAATAGCCGCGACTCAGCCGATGGGCAGGTCCACGCCCGAAAAGCGCTTGCATTCCGCGAGCAGCCGGTCCTGCCGCTCCGGTGCATGGGTTGCGCCACTCGGCTTGCGAAGCTGCTTGTGGTAGAAATACTGGCCGGTGGCCAACGCGGCCGGGTCGTCGCTGGCCGCAAGCCATGCCTGTGTCCGGTGCGCGGCGTCGAGGTCGCCCGTCGCGCGCGGACCGCTCATCTTCGTCGCCACCCAGCCAGGCTCCAGCGCGTTGGAAAGGATGCCCGGCCAGCGGCGCGCGACGGCGAAGGCCAGCAGGACGTCGTGCAGCTTGGTATCGGAATAGGCTTGGTTTCCCCGCCACGGGCGATGCTGCCAAATGAGGTCGTCAAGGCTGGCATCGCCACGGCGGTGCAGTTCGGAACTGACATAGACAAGCCGCTTCGGCCGCCGGATCAGCGCGGTCAGGATGTAAGGTGCCAGCGTGTTGACCGCGAACACGTGGGACAGCCCGTCCTCCGTCTCGATGCGCCGCGGCTCGCGGTAGCCGACGCCAGCGTTATGGATCACCGAGTCGAACGACCCGAGCGCGTTGACCTGCTCGGCTACGCTCCGGGTCTGGGCGACGCTGGCCAAGTCGCCGGTGACGACCGCCTCCGCGCCGGGTACGGCGATCATCGCCTCGCGGCCCCGCTGCTCGCTTCGTGCATGCAAGACAACGGCGTGGCCTTGTTCAACAAGAAGCTGGGCTGCCATCCGGCCCAAGCCGTCGGAGGAGCCGGTGATGAATATGCGTGCCATCGGACCGGCTTCAAACCGGCAGCCTGGCCTTGCGTGGCACAAGCAGGATAATCAGCAGTGCCACCACGGCGATGCCCGCCGCCAGCATGAACACGTTGTGCAACGCGCCGGCCAGCGCGTCGGTCAGCCGCGCCAACTCCGCCGGGGGCAGGGCGATGCGCAGCGCTGGCTGCACCAGGTCACGCACCGCGTCGCGCGATGACGGACCGGCTGCGGCCAGCCCGGCGTTCAGCACGCCGCCAAACGCAGCGGCGCCAATGGCCTGGCCGATCAGGCGGCAGAAGAAGAACAGCGACGTGGCGCGTCCGCGGTCGTGCTGCGCCACGCTGCTCTGCACCGCCACGTTGAACACCAGGCTATGCAGCCCGAGCCCCACGCCGACCAGCGCGCAAGCGCCCGCGACCCACGCCGGCGGCTGTCCCGGACGCAGCAGCAGCAGCGCCCCGGCGCCGGCGACCAGGCACAATGAACCCGCCAGCGCCACCGGGCGATAGGCCAGCCGGTTCAGCACACGGCTCAGGCTGATGCTGGCGACGGTCCAACTGACGGTCAGCACGCCCAAGACGAAGCCGGCCACCAGGGCGCTGCGGCCCAGGACGCCCTGAATCCACGATGGCAGGAACGCCGTCGCGCCGATCAGCATCGCTCCGCACGCCAGGCCCGACAGGTTGCCGGCGACGATCAGCGGGTTGCGCCATAGATGCAGCGGCAGTGTCGGCGTGGGGCTACGCTGCTCCCGCCAGGCGAACCCGGCCAGCGCCGCCAAGCCGAGCGCGAGCAGGACGATGATGCCGATCCGGCTGAACGACTCGTGCTGCACCAGCGCCGCCATGATAGCGCCGACGCCGACCGCCAGCATCGCAGCGCCGGCGAGGTCGATGGGCGCGTGCTGCCGGTTCGACGGGGGTTCGTGCAAATAGCGGGCGACGAGCGCCGTCGTCAGCACGCCGATCGGCAGGTTGACCCAGAACACGAACGGCCATCCGAGCGTGCCGACGAAGAACGAGCCCAGCAGCGGCCCGATGATCGCCGAGATGCCCCAAATGCCGCTGACGTAGCCCAGCGCGCGCGGACGGTCGGCCGGGCGGGACACGTCGGCGATGATGGTGGTCGCGAGCGGGATCAGGCCGCCGCCGCCGATGCCCTGCAGCGCGCGGAACGCGATCAGCGACGCCATGCTCCAGGCGAAGCCGCACAGCAGCGACCCGGCCAGGAACACGGCGACGCTGGCGATATAGATGCGCTTGCGGCCGTACTGGTCCGCGAGCCGCCCATAGATCGGGGTCATCACCGCCTGCCCGAGCAAATAGACCCCAAACGCCCAGGTGAACAGGTCGAAGCCGCCGAGCTGGCCCACGATGGTCGGCATCGCCGTGCTGATGACCGTCACCTCGACGGCGGCCATGAAGGTGGAGATCAGCATGGCGGCGATGATCAGCCGCACGCGCCGGGGGACGACTTCTTGGCCGGGGCGCGTCGTGCTCATGGGGCTTTCTTGGCGATCAATGCGCTTTATGCAACCCAGCGTGCCCGCATGCCGCCGCCGAAGCTGCGGGAACATCGGCGCCGTCACGTGGGCGAGACCTTGGGGCCTGGCCCAACGACGCCGCCTTGTTCATAAAACCGTAAAACTTCTGCATGGGATCGGCACGTAGAGGTCCTGTCACGGTTCAGCGTCAGTCTACATGGAGAATTATCGATGCGGTTGTTCTATCGGAGCTTGTTGCTCAGCACGGCATTCGTCGCCGGAGCGGTGGCGCAGGAGGCGGGCGCGCCGGCCCCGCACAACGTCGTCCTGTTCGTCGCCGACGGCCTGCGCCCGAGCTCGGTGACGCCGGAGCGGGCGCCCGCAATGAGCGCGCTGATGCAGAGCGGCGTGCGGTTCGAGAACTCGCACGCGATCTTCCCCACCTTCACCACCGCCAACGCCTCGACCATGGCGACCGGCCACCTGCTCGGCGACACCGGCGATTTCTCGAATACGGTGTTCTCGGCGTTCCGGGTCCCGGCGGCGAAGGGCAGCGTGACGCCGTTCCTGGAGAACGACGCCGTGCTCGGCCAGATGAACCAGCAGTTCGGCGGCAACTACCTCAATGAGGAGACGATCCTCGCCGCCGCACGCGCCAAGGGCTATTCGACCGCCGCCATCGGCAAGGTCGGACCGGTCCATATCTTCGACCCGACCGAGTCGAGCGGCCAGCTCACCATCAATATCGACGACGCCACCGGGACCGCAACCGGCGTCCCGCTGTCGCCCGAAATGCAGGCCGCGCTGGCCTCGTCAGAATTGCCGCTGGCGACGCCCAGCCGCGGGGCGAACGGCATCGCCGGCACCTCGGCCGTGCCCGGCGCCATCGTCGCCAACGTCGTTCAGCAGCAGTATTTCGTCGACACGGCAACGCGGGCGGTGCTGCCGCTGTTCGCCCGGCGCGCCAAGCCGTTCGCGCTGGTGTTCTGGTCGCGCGATCCGGACGGCACCCAGCACAACCAGGGCGACAGCCTGCTCAGCCTGACGCCGGGCATCGACGGCCCGACCTCCCAGGCGGCGGTGCGCAACGCCGATGACGACCTGCGGCAACTGCTGGCGGCGCTGCGGCAGCTTGGGCTGGAGGCGACGACGGATGTGATCCTCACCTCGGACCACGGCTTCTCGACCATCTCGAAGCAGAGCGCCACCAGCAATGCGGTCAAGCATGGCTATGCCGGCGTGCCGTCCGGGCTGCTGCCGCGCGGTTTCGTCGGCATTGACCTCGCGATCGGGCTTGGCCTGCCGCTGTATGACCCCGACAGCAACTACGCCGCCGTCGATCCCACCGCCGCGTTCACCGCCAACGGCAACGCGGTGATCGGCAACGACCCGGATGACCCTGCCGTCGTCGTCGCCGCGAATGGCGGGTCGGATTTGATCTACGTGCGCCAGGGCGACAACGCGACGCTCGATCGGGTTGTGGCGATCCTGAGCGCGCAGGACTACACGAGCGGCCTGTTCGTCGACGACGCGTTCGGCGCGGTGCCGGGCACGCTGCCGATGAGTGCCGTGGGCTTGAAAGGCTCGGCGGTGACGCCGCAGCCTTCGGTCGCCATCAGCTTCGCCACGAGCGACACCGGATGCGGCAACCCGGCCGCGTGCGGCGTCGAGCTCGCCGACACCGGGCTGCAGCAGGGCCAGGGCATGCACGGCACCTTCGGACGCGCCGACACGATGAACACGATGGGCGCGATGGGTCCGGACTTCCGCGCCGGCTTTGCCGACCCGGCGCCGGCGAGCAACGCGGACCTTGGCATGACGATCGCCAGCATCCTGAAGCTCGACATCCCGGCGAAGGGCAAGCTGATTGGCCGAGTGCTGTCCGAAGCGATCCAGGGCGGCGAGGCGGCGCCGGCGGCCACGCGGCAGACGCTCAACTCGGCGCCCGACGCGAATGGGCATGTCACGCGGTTGGCCTATCAGGTGCTTGGCACGACGTATTATTTCGATGCGGCCGGCTACCCGGCCCGCACGGTCGGGCTGCCATAGCAGGCTTCGGGGACCTCGCCCACCTTGCCATTCCGGGCATATCGGCGCCCTCAGGCTTAAGCCGGCGGCGGCGATGCGGGCGAAGTATATGTCGAAAAGCAAAAATACGATAGTCGGCCCGATCGCCCCTGCATTCAGTCCGTATAGTTTCGGACGCAGGTGGCCAGGCTGCATTGCTGGCGTAAAGCCGAGCGTTCTCAATCGGTCCTGCGTGGATCATGACAGGTTCGATTTGTTGCTGGACGCGAGGGGGCGACTTGAGGGATGCCGATTTCCTGCTCTGCTGAGAACTTAGCTGCTTGGCCAAGCTTGCGCAGCGGGATCATGGCCTCGGCGCGGCCCGGTCCGGCCGCCGCGGGCGCACAGTTCCAGTCCGCGAACGAAGAGCTCACGGCATCGAACAGATGGCTGCAGGAGACACTCAAGCGGCAACGCATGGCCGTCGACGCCCTGCAGCATGTCGTCTACAGCACGGGCGTCGCTATCCTGTTCCTCGATGCCGAGTTGAGGGTGCGGTTCTTCACGCCGGCGGCCGAATCTCTGCTCAGCATCAGCCAAAGCGATGTCGGCCGCCCTATCGCCGACCTCCGCGCCGTAACGGGTGACGAGCAGCTTGAAGCCGACGCGCGCAAGGTGCTGCAAGACCAGGCCGTGATGGACCGCGAAGTGGCGGCCCCGACCGGTCGTTGGACCCGCCGCGTCTCGCCTTGCCGCACCCACGGCGATGCCGTGGAAGGGGTGGTGATCACGCTGTTCGACACGACGGAACGAAGGCGCGGGGAGCAGGCCCTGGCGCGCCCATCCGTGCCGCGCAGGGACTGGCCGACGGCGCCGGGGCCGGGGCAAAGCTCCGGTCCCGGGGTCGTGTTCCTCGTTGACGACGACGGCCATATCCGAGCCGCGGCCCGGGCCTTGCTGGAGGACTCCGGCCTGACCGTCCGGTGTTTCCAGAGCATGGAGGCGTTCCAGGCGGTGCGGCGGCACGACGGCGAGGGATGCCTGCTGCTCGACGGATGCCTGCCCGGCATCAGCGGGATCGAGCTGCTGCGGCGGCTGCGCGCGGCCGGCGACCCGCTTCCGGCGATCCTGATGACAGGATGCAGCGATGTGCCGATGGCGGTGGAGGCGATGAAGGCAGGCGCGGCGGATTTCATCGAAAAGCCGATCTCCGGACCCGACCTGCTCGGCAAGGTCCGCCGCGCGCTGGAGCAGTCTCGGCACGCATGCAAGCTGCAAGGATGGCGGGAGGACGCGAAACGGCGCATTGCGTCGCTCACGCCCCGGCAGGGCAGCATCATGGAGCTGGTGCTCGCCGGCCAGCCCAACAAGAACATCGCAGCGGACCTTGGCATCAGCCAGCGCACAGTCGAGACCCACCGGGCCGCCATCATGCGGAGGACGGGCGTCAGGTCGCTTCCCGCGTTGGCGCGCCTGGCGGTTGCGGCAAGCGGCTCCCCGGCCGAAGACCGGAACTTCATGCGCAGCCCCTAGGGACGCAGATCCCTCAGCTAGCTTTCATCGCCCCCGGCGCGGATACGGGGTGGTTCCAGAGTTTGCCGCAGAGAGTACTTGGTTGCATGTCGTTCAGCCCCCGAGTAGTTGCCTGAGCCTGGGTTTTCCGGCGCAGCATGTCCCGCTCGCTGGGGCCTAGACGGCGGAACAGCGCGTGCACGGTGGCGCTATGTTCGGCAGGAGGCCGGCTCGTTGCCATGAACATGGTGAATGCCGCATCGGATGCATCGGCGAGTGCTTTCAACGAGGTGCCCGGCAGGCGTGCGCCCGGTCCGTTGACGCGCTTTACCAACTTGTCGAACGTTTTCACCACGGCGCTCCCACCCGGGTTGGCCGGCGTCATTTGTCTTCCGCTTCGCGGCTTCTGCCCGCGATGAAGGTCAGCGGCAGGCGGCATGCGATGGGGCAACTCTTAAAAAAACGAGCAACGCACCGAAGTTCTTGACCGTCACCATGCCCTTTGCTTGGATGAAACCTCCAATAATAAAACCTTGTCTGTGGGAGGACGTTATGGAACCGTTCAACCAAGCCGCGACTGCCTTAGGCCGGCCCGACCTCAAGGGCGAGGCCCGCCGCGCATTCGACGTGCTGAATAAAGGCGGCATTGCTATCTGCCCCAACACCACTGGCTATGGAATATTCGGCGGGTCGCCGGAAGCCCTGCAGCGAATGTTCGAGACTAAGCGGCGGGGAGGGCACAAGCGCCACGCGATGCTCTGCGACGAGGAGACCCAGCGCGAGATCCATATTCTCGAGCCTGGCAAACAAGCGATGGTCGAGTGCATCACTCAGGACTACGACCTGCCGGTGGGCGTTGTTGCCCCTTACCGACCGGATCATCCGTTGCTGAAAAAACTCGATGCCGACTCGCTGAAGGCCAGCACGGCCAGGGATACGCTCGGGCTGTTGCTGAACGCCGGGCCGATCCACAAGGAGGTTTGCCGGCTGAGCCGGGAAGCGGTCCGGCCGGTGTTCGGCTCGTCGGCCAACATCTCAGGCACCGGGGCGAAGTTCAGGGCGGAGGACATCCAGCCGGAGATACGAGCCATCGCCGACGTCATCATCGACACCGGCCTGTGCAAATACCACGCCTATGGAGTTGCAGCGACCGGCATCGACTTCACGACTATGCAGGTGATCCGCTTCGGCGCTTGCTACGACCTGATTTCCGACATTCTAAGACGTCGCTTCGGCGTCGATCTGCCCAAAGATCCCGGGCGGGACGTGCTGCCCTCCGGCCATCTCAAGGAGTTCGCCTTGGAAAGCTTGAACTGAATGTCCTGAGCCATGCAGGACCAAGTTGAGCAAGCAGGCTTCTCGCCGGTTTCCACGCACGTAGTTTAAGGCCGGCCAGGACCGTGCACGCATCGGCTAGGCTACGCCAAGACCTTGTCAGGTTGGCAGCCTCGGCTGGGCCTTGGCAGTTTGGGTGGCATGACGACGTGCTTCGCGTGCTCGTGCCCGGCAAGCTGCGCAGCAACGCCGCTGTGAAGCGCGAAGTCCTGCCCGGGATCGAGCACCGGCAGTGCACGGATTGCTCGTGGCTGCGAGCGGGCAGGGCGGGCGAGTGGCCGGACCGGGCGGGCGAACCTAGCCGATCCGCCCGCCCGCGTTTACCTAACCGTTATTTGGCAGCCATCGCGCCGGAACTGTCCACGCTCACGTCCTGCGTGCGGCCGGCCTTGGAGCATTGGCCATACCAGCCGCCATCCGTGCCCATGGTCAACGTGGACAAATTGTTGCATCCGAAGTTGGTCAGCATGGAGCGGGCACGGTTCTCGGTGATGTGCGTGGCGGCAGCGGCGGTCGCGACGCCCTTGTCGTCCACCATCACGTTGATCGGCTGCCCGCCCTTATAGCACTGGCCATGCCAGGTGCCGCCAGGACCGGTGCCCAGGGAGGAAATGTTGGAACAGCCAAAATCCGTCATCGCATAACGTGCACGGCCCTCGGTGACATGGGTGAAATTCGTGGCTTTCGAGACGGCACCGGACTTGTCCATCATCACGTTGATCAACTGGCCGCCCTTGGTGCATTGCCCGTGGTATGACCCATCCGGCGCGACGCCAAGCGCGGTGATGCCGGTGCAGCCGAAGTCCGTCATCGCCGAACGGGCATGAGCTGCGGAGAGCGTCGTGGCGCCCGTCCCTTGTGCAAGCGCCAGGCCCGGCAACGCAGTCCCCAACAGCAGCATAGCAACAATTTTTTTCATAACCGACATTACCTCCCGCCCGGCACATTCGCCATGGGTGCGAAAATGAAACACGGACCGTGTGCATCAAGTCAAGCGAATGCCAGGTGATCGGCGGAATGGCCGGGCGGCGCGCCTACCAAGCTAAGCCGCCAACTCCCGGCTCGCCAGCAAAGCCGCGGTGGTCGGCGCGCGCCCACGAAAGGCGATATACAGCTCCATCGGATCCCGCGTATCGCCCGCGCTCAGCACCGC
Source organism: Acetobacteraceae bacterium (assembly GCA_965277495.1). Classification (GTDB taxonomy): domain Bacteria; phylum Pseudomonadota; class Alphaproteobacteria; order Acetobacterales; family Acetobacteraceae; genus CAHJXG01. Next base: position 2,306,393 of record OZ255824.1, read on the forward strand.
GTGCAGCCGCGCCGCGGTCGCCGGGTCGAACGGGTCGCCGGCGTCCTTGAACGCGCCGAAGCCGTCGGCGTCCAGCACCTCCGACCACATGTAGGAATAATAGCCCGCCGCATACCCGCCGCCAGCGAACAAATGTTGGAAATGCGCGGGCCGGTGGCGGATGCCGATTTCGGGCGGCATGCCGATGCGCGCCAGGAACGCCTGTTCGAACGCGTCGATGGCGATCGTCTCCGGCGCCGGGTGGCTGTGCAGCGCCATGTCGATCAGCGCGGCGGCGGTGTATTCGACGGTGCCGAAACCCTGGTTGAAACCGCGCGCGGCCAGCACCCGGGCGATCAGCGCCTCCGGAATCGGCTCATTGGTCTCGTGATGCAGCGCATAGCGGCGCAGCGTCTCCGGCAGCGCGAACCAATGCTCATAGACCTGGGACGGGAACTCCACGAAGTCGCGCCGGACCGAAGTGCCGGACTGCGCGGGATAGCGCACCCGGCTCAACAGCCCATGCAGCGCGTGGCCGAATTCATGGAACAGCGTTTCCGCGTCGTCAAAGCTGAGCAAGGCCGGCTCGCTTTTGGCGAAGTTGTTGTTGTTGACGATGATCGGCGACACCGGCCCGTCGAGCTCCTCCTGGTCGCGGTAGCTGCTCATCCACGCGCCGGACCGCTTGTCGGCGCGGGCGAAGGGGTCGGCCAGGAACACGCCCACATGCCCGGACGCATCGCGCACCTCATACGCCGCAACGTCCGGATGATAGGCCGGAATGTCCGGGCGCAACACGAAACTCAGGCCGAACAGCTGCCCCGCGGTGTCGAAGGCGGCGCGCTGGACGTTCTCCAACAGGAAGTATGGCTTCAGCTCGCTTTCATCGATCGCATAGTCGGCGTGGCGCACCTTCTCCGCGTAATAGCGCCAGTCCCAAGGGGCCAGCGCGCCGTTGAAGCCCTCGGCGCGCGCTGCCGCCAGCAGCCGGCCGCCCTCGGACGCTGCCTTGCGTTTCGCCGGTTCCCAGACCTCCGCCAGCAATCCTTCGGCCGCCGCCTGGGTGCCGGCCATGGTGTCCGCCAGGCGGAACGCGGCAAAATCCGCATAGCCGAGCAGCCGCGCCCGCTCCGCGCGCAGGGCCAGGATTTCGGGGATCAGCGTCCGGTTGTCGTGCGGGCCAGCATGGGCCCCGCGGGCGACCCATGCCTCGTACGCCGCCTGCCGCAGGTCGCGGCGGCCGGAGAAGGTCAGGAACGGCTCGATCAACGAGCGGGAAAGCGTGACGGCATAGCCCGGCATGCCCCGGTCGGACGCCGCCTGCCGCGCCCCGGCCCGCACGAACTCCGGCACGCCGTCCAGGTCCGCCTCGGTCAACGCAAGATGCCACGCCTTCTCGTCATGCAGCACGTTCTGGCCGAATTGGGTGTGCAGCACCGCCAGCCGTTCCGAAATCTCGGTCATGCGCGCCTTTGCCGCCGGATCCAGCGCCGCGCCGCTGCGGACCGCATTGAGGTGGGTGCGTTCCAGCAGGCGCATCTGGTCCTCGGCGAGGCCCAGCTCGTGCCGGCGCGCGTGCAGGCCGTCGACCCGTTGGAACAGCGCCGGGTCGAGCGCGACTTTCATGCCGTGCTGCGCCAGCTTGGGCGACATCTCGATGTCGGCCGCCTGCAGCGCATCGCCGCCCTGGCTCACGACCAGGTTGGAGAACACCATGCCGATCCGGTCCAGCGCCCGTCCGCTGCGCTGCATGGCCTCGATGGTGTTGGCGAAGCTGGGCGGGGCGGGATCGGCGCCGATGGCGGCGACCTCATCGAGGTGCAGGCGCATGGCGTGGCCGAACGCCGGGACGAAGTGCTCCGGCTGGATAAGGTCGAAGGGCGGCACGCCGAACGGCGTGGTCCAGGGGGCGAGGAGGGGGTTGCTGTCGCTCATGCGGCCAAATCCGTGCAGAAGCCGCGGGCGGGGTCAAGCTGTTTCGCGGACGGCAACCGCTGCCGGATCGGCCGGCTAGAACAAGATGATCCCGAGCGCCAACGCGCCGAACAATATGCAATAGATGCCGAACGGGTTGAGCCCCGCCTGCTCGTGCTGCCGGAAGTAGCGCATCAGGAACGCGGTGCTGAGCCAGGCGACGACGCCGGCGACGACGGCCGCGACCGCAGCGGTTTGCAACACGCCGGGCGGCACGCTCTCGTGCAGCAGCTTTGGCACCTCAAGGACGGTCGCGCCCAGGATGATCGGCGTCGCGATCAGGAACGAGAAATGCGCCGATCCCGCGTGGTCGACGCCGCGCAATAGCCCGCCGACGATCGTCGCCCCCGACCGCGAGATGCCCGGGATCAGCGCGAGGCACTGCCATAGGCCGATGACCACTGCGTCCACGACGCCGAGCGTCGCCATGGGCCGGGCGTCGACCGCCCGCGTGCGCAGCCGCTCGGCGGCGATCAGCATGAAGCCGTTGACGATCAGGAAACTCGCGGCGACGACCGGCGAGCCGAACAGCCCGCGGACGAATTTCTCGAGTGCGAAGCCAACGATGACCGCAGGGATGGTGGCGATGACGATCAGCATGAAAACACGGCGGTTTTCGCGCGTGCGCTGCGGGTCGGAGATGCCAAGCACGCCGAGCGCCAATGCCAGCCACTCACGCCAGAAATATGCCAGCAGGGCGACCGCGGTGCCGAGGTGCAGCAGGACGAGGAACGGCAGGAACTCGGGGGACCGCTGGTCGATGGCCCAATTGACCAGCGCCGGCAGCACGACGGCGTGGCCGAGGCTGCTGACAGGGAACAGCTCCGTCGCACCCTGGAGGATGGCGATCAGGACGGCGTGCAGGGTGTTCATGGGGTTCTCCGGTTCGGGCCGGGATAGGCCGCGCCGGCAAGGAGGGTCAAGCCTGCTGGGTGGCACGGGAGAAAATAGTTATTTGTCCGGTTCGTTGCACCCTTAACCATAACAGTCCGGCGAAACCTCGATGGCGCTAACGGGAACGGGGTGACCCGCGCCGGCACCGTTTAGAGTGCCAAATTGTGGGATGTCTCTCAGCGCAGAACGCCCGGCGCCTTCCGGCTATGGATTGCCGGGATGCAAGGTGCGATGCGGCGCTTGAGGACGGCGGCAGGGAGTCAATCGCTGTCGTGGCCGCGACCGGCATTCATTTCGGACGCTGGCGGAATTCACGGCGAGGGCAACGGAACGCCCAGGTGGCCGCTGCGCTCGCCTTCGCTGAGCATCCGGTCGATCGATTGCCGCTGACCGTCGCAGACGGCATGTAGGTTAGGAGTTCAGCCGCTTTTGGTGCGGCCGATGCAGACTCGAGACTAGCGGTTTTTGAACCAGTCCCAGAGCACGAAGATGCAGGGGAGGCCGACGATGGCAAAGAAAATCCAATCGAACATTTGCGGCATGTTGGAGTCCTTCCGGTTCAGCGGCGTTCAAACCTAAGGATATCACAGCCGAAACTTGCGGTTTCATCTTCACGTTCAATTTACCCCCGCGGTTCGGCGAGCTCGGGGCCGCTTGGTTAAAGTCCCTGCCGAACCTTGCACTCCTCTCGATATCGGAGTGCCAGGCGCTCGATGGATCTTGCCTCTAATAATACAATGCTTTCAACCCCAACAGCAAAGTCGAGCGACTGCTCCCATCGAGCATCGCGCTCCGCTCCCGAGTCAAACCCTTCTGCTCATCGTCTTGTTTTAGCTCGCATGGAATCTTCTTCATGCCTTATTAGGTGTATAGTCCCGTCACTTTGGCCAAGGGTCCGGCGATGCCGGGCGCTGCTGCCAGGATGGGTCCGCCGGCTGCCGCCCCATGGGGCAAGAAGGCGTTCACGGCCACACCGGCCTCGGCCAGGATCGCCAGCGCGGCGGCGCAGTCCCACAGGTTGATGTGCAGCTCGGCATAGCCGTCCATGCGCCCGGCCGCGACATCGGCCAACCCGAGCGCGCCAGAGCCGCCCGACCGCAGCATGACCCCGGCACCCAGCATGCGGTCGCACAGCGCCAGGAAGTCGGGGCGGGCCACGCGCGGAGACCATCCGGCCTCGATGATGGCGCGGTCCAGGCTGGATGTCGCGGCGGCGGCGATGCGGACGCCGTTGAGGGTGGCGCCCTGGCCCTGGCAACCCGCGAAGGTCTCGGACAAGGCGGGCGCCGCGAGGACGCCAAGCAGCGCCGTGTCGCCCTCTATCAGCCCGACCGAGACGCACCAGCGTCCGGCGCCGCGGGCGTAGTTGCTGGTGCCGTCGATCGGGTCGACCACCCAGCGCAGGCGTCCGGCGCGGGTGCTGCCGGCCTCCTCGCCCTGGAAACCATCCTCGGGGAAGGCGGCGGCCAGGCCGTCAGACAGGAAACGCTCGACGGCGCCGTCGGCCTCGGTCAGCCAATCCTGCCGGGCCTTGAGCGTCGCCTGGGCCGCGCCAGGCGGCGGGCGCATCCGCATCGCCAGCGCGCCGGCCTGTTCCGCCAGCGCCTGCGCGACGGCGAACCGGCGGTCGAGCGCCGTCACGGACGCACCCGTGCCAACCAGCTTGACACCGGAGCGGGGAGCGGTTGGATGGGCGGCATGAAGCGCATGGTCGTCCTGTTCAGCGTGTTGGCCGTTGCGGGCTGTTACGGCTATGAACCGCGGGTGGACACGGACCGTTCCGCGCCGAAATACCAGGCCGACCTCGCGTCATGCCAGGAGAGTTCGGTCGACGCGGTCAACAAACGCAATGCCAAGCATGGGTTGGATTGGTTCAGCTCCCCGGTGCGGCGACCGTTCCAGATACGCGAGGCGATCCGGTCCTGCGTGAAGTCCAAAGGCTACGCCGTCACTGGGTAGCACGGAACCCCAGCGCCGGCGCCCATCCGGACATCATGACCGGCGGCGCTGGTAGGCCAGGGCCGCCGCGCCGAGCAGCAGCACGCCAAGCCCGGCCCCGATGCCGATCCGGGGCTGCGCCGGGCCGTCGTCGTCATCGGCCGGGCTGAACAGCGCGCCGGACGTGCCGGCCTGCACGGGCGTGCGCGACAAGGCAAGGCCGAACGCGCGCGCCATGATCCAACGGCCCAAACCCGGCGCAATCGCATAGGCAACCGGCACCAGTTTGGCGAGCGCGCCGACCGAAGTCTTGTCCTGCGGATCCACCGCCACGCGGACGATCGCCCGGGCCACGTCCTCGGGCCGGTCCGGCGGGGTGGGGTGCAGCTCATGGCCGGTGTAGTTGGCGGCATGGCGCACGCCCGGCGTGTCGACGAAGCCCGGGTAAACGTCGCAGATGTGAATCTCGGGATAATCCTGCAGCTCGGCACGCAGGCTCTCCGAAAGGCCGCGCATGCCGAACTTGCTGGCGGTGTAGCTCGCCGCCAGCGGGGTGCCCATGAACGCGCCGAAGCTGATGACGTTGATCAGCACCCCCTCGCCGCGGTCTTGGAACAGCGGCAACGCCGCATGCGCGCCGTGCAGCGTGCCCAGCAGGTTGGTCTGGATGACCTGGTCGTGCGCCTCGACCGGGGTGTCGGTGAACGCGCCGACGGCGCCGATGCCGGCGTTGTTGACCCAAACGTCCACCTTGCCATAGCGGCGCACGGCCGCCTGGGCCAAGGCACGCATCGCCACCGGGTCGGTCACGTTGGTCTCGATGTATTGCGCCTGCCCGCCGGCCCGCACGCACTCCTGCGCCAGTTCCGCGAGCCGTCCGCGCCGGCGGGAGGCCAGGGTCACGCTGGCGCCGCGCTCGGCGAAGGCCAACGCGGTGGCGCGTCCGATGCCGCTCGACGCGCCGGTGACCACCACGCTCATGTCCGTCAGGTTGTCCAAAGTGCCGCCCCCGATGATTGCCGCTGTCCCGCGTGCAGGGGGAACAGGAGGATGGGCCTCGGGTTCCATAGGCAGCGCCGGCGCGCCTTCGGCTGCGTCCACTTTGAGGCCAGTCACTCGCTCCGGTCACTCGCTATTGTCCGCTGGCCGGCTGGCGAGATGGTATGGACGCCTTTGTCTATCTGTCCTGCGACTGCGGCGTTTAAAGGAATACTGATTTGAGCGTGGCAAGTGTCCGCCAAGGCTGAAGTGCAGGACCTGTCCAACCTGCCCGGCAACCGGCCGGCGCCGTCCCGCTCCAGTTTGGCTGCATTGAGCCGGGAGACGGCGCACGCCGGCGGCGAACTGGGGCGCCTGGATGGCGGCACCGACCCGTTCGCGGCGGCCGTACGGGCGTCGAGCATCCCGACGGTGATCGCCGATGCCCGCCAGCCAGACCGTCCGTTAGTGTTCGTGAACGACGCGTTCTGCCGGCTGACCGGCTATACGCGCAAGGAGGTTCTCGGCCGCAACTGCCGTTTCCTGCAGGGGCCGGCGACCGACCCGGCCGCCGTCGCGCGCATCCAAGCGGCCGTCGCCGCCGCCGAGCCGCTCGCCATCGACATCCGCAACTACCGCAAGAACGGCGAGCCGTTCTGGAACCGGCTGATGCTCTCCCCGGTCTTGGACGCTGCCGAGGCGCTTGCCTACTACCTCGCCAGCCAGGTCGACGTCACGCTCGAGCGCGAGCGGCTGGTAGGCTTGGAGAACCGCAACGCGGCGCTCGTGATCGAGATTGCCGGCCGGCTGCGCGCCCAGCAGGAGAGCGAGGCGCTGTTCCGCGGCCTGGCCGACAACATCAGCCAGCTCACCTGGATGGCGCACCCGGACGGCACGATCTTTTGGTATAACCAGCGCTGGTGCGACTACACCGGCCTCACCCTGGAGCACATGCAGGGCGAGGGCTGGGCGGACGTGCAGCACCCGGAGCACATCGAGCGCGTGGTGGCCCGGTTCCATGCGGCCATCGCGGCGGGCCTGCCGTGGGAGGACACCTTCCCGCTCCGCCGCCACGACGGCGGCTACCGCTGGTTCCTCAGCCGCGCCCAGCCGATCCGGGACGCGGACGGACGGATCATGCGCTGGTTCGGCACCAACACCGACATCACGGAACAGCGCGAGGCCGAGGCCCTGCTCGAAGCGCGCGTGGCCGAGCGCACGGCGGCGCTGACGCAGGCGATCGGCGCGCTGCATGACGAGGTGCTGGAGCGCGAACAGGCCGAGGAGAAGCTGCGGCAGGCGCAGAAGATGGAGGCGGTGGGCCAGCTTACCGGTGGCATCGCGCACGACTTCAACAACATGCTGCAGGCGATCGGCGGCAGCCTGGAGCTGATGCGGCGCCGGGTCGAGCAGGGGCGGCCGGAGGAGGCCGGGCGGTTCGTCGAGGCGGCGGCGCAGGTGGTGAGCCGGGCGACGGGGCTGACCCATCGGCTGCTCGCCTTCGCCCGGCGCCAGACGCTGCAGCCCAAGCCCATCAACCTCAACGAGCTCGTCGGTGGCGTCGCCGACCTGATCCGGCGCACGGTGGGCCACGCCATCACGGTCGAGCTGCGCCTGCACGACGGCAGTTGGCCGGTGCTGTGCGACGGCAACCAACTGGAAAACGCGCTGCTGAACCTTGCCATCAACGCCCGCGACGCCATGCCGGCGGGGGGCGCCCTTGTCATCGGGACCGCAATGCTGACGCTTGGCCCGGCGGACGTGGCCGGCCATGAAGGGGCGGCGCCGGGCGATTACGTCGAGATCTCGGTCGCCGACACCGGCGCGGGCATGGACGAGGTGACCCGGGCGCGCGCCTTCGAACCGTTTTTCACCACGAAACCGCTCGGGCAAGGGACGGGGCTCGGCCTATCGCAGCTCTACGGCTTCGTGCGGCAAACCGGCGGCTTGGTGCGGCTGGAGAGCGCGCCGGGCCAGGGCACGACGGTCCGCCTGCTGTTGCCCCGCCATGCGGAGGCGGAACCCGAGGCTGCCGATGCCCAACGCCCCGTCGCCGAGGCCGTTGCCAACGTAGCTGGCGGGATCGGCGGGACGGTCCTGGTCGTCGAGGACGAGGACGCCGTCCGTGCGGTCCTGGCCGAGATCCTGCGGGAGCAGGGCTGCCGCGTGCTGGAGGCGTGCGATGGTTCGGCCGGGTTGCGCGTGCTGCAGTCGGGTGAGCGCATCGACGCGCTGGTGACCGATGTCGGCCTGCCCGGGCTGAACGGACGGCAGCTCGCCGATGCCGCGCGGGAGTGCTGGCCGGACCTGCCGGTGCTGCTGACTACAGGCTACGCCGGGGGCGCGGTCGAGGAGGCGCTGCCGGCCGGCATGGAGGTGATCGGCAAGCCGTTCGCGCTGGATGCGCTCGCGCTGCGGGTCCGCGCCATGGTCGAGGCCAGGCCAAAGAATACGCCTTAGCGCCAAACCTTTGCCATTCAGCCGCGCTTCCTTACCCGGAGGAGACGCATGGCCAACGACCGCAAGTCGCTCGCCCTGGTGGCGTTCGGCGCCCTAGGCGTGGTGTTCGGCGACATCGGCACCAGCCCGCTCTACGCGGTGCGGCAAGTGTTCCATGACACCCCCGGTTTTGCCCATGAACCCAGCGCCATCCTGGGCGTCCTGTCGCTGATCCTGTGGTCGATCATCCTGGTCGTGTGCGTCAAGTACGTGGGTTTCGTGATACGCGCCGACCATGACGGCGAGGGCGGCACCCTTGCCATGCTCGGCCTGATCCACGCCCGCTCGGAGCCGTCGCAGAATCAGACCCGCGACGAGATGCCGTCCGATGCCGAGTTGAAACAGCAGGAGGCGAAACAGGACGGCAACGCTTCGAAAACTGCCGAATCACGCGCCCCCGACCCCGCGCGGCCCAAGCCTGCACAGCGCGACCGCCCGGACGTCCTTACTCTGCTCGCTTTGTTCGCCTCCGCCCTGCTGTTCGGCGACGGCATGATCACGCCCGCCATCTCCGTGCTCTCCGCCGTCGAGGGCCTCAAGTTCGCCACCCCAGTGTTCGAGCCGGCGGTCCTGCCGCTTTCGGTGATCATCCTTGCGGGCCTGTTCGCGTTCCAAAGCGGCGGCACCGAGCGCGTGGCCAAGCTGTTCGCCCCGGTGATGCTGGCCTGGTTCACCGCAATCGGCGTCGTCGGCCTGGTCGCCACCATCCGCCACCCGGCGGTGCTGGCCGCGTTCAACCCCGCACACGGCGCACGCTTCCTCACCGGGCACGGCTGGACCGGCTTCGCCACGCTGGGCGCCGTCGTGCTCGCATTTTCCGGGGTCGAGGCATTGTTCGCCGACCTCGGGCAGTTCGGACGCCGCCCGATCGCGCTTTCCTGGTATTGCGTGGTGCTGCCCGGCCTGCTGCTCAACTACCTGGGCCAGGGCGGCCACGTGCTCGACGACCCGAAATCCGCCGCCGAGCCGTTCTTCTCCCTGGTGCCGCACTGGGCCATCTACCCGATGGTCGCGCTGTCCACCGCCGCCGCCGTGATCGCCAGCCAGGCGTTGATCTCCGGCGCGTTCTCGCTGACGCAGCAGATCGTCAACATGGGCTATGCGCCGCGCTATTCCATCCGCCACACCGCCGCCGACGCCATGGGGCAGGTCTACATGCCCGTGGTCAACGGCATCCTCGCGGTCGGCTGCATCGGCATCGTGCTCATGTTCCGCAGTTCGGACGCACTCGGCGGCGCCTATGGCCTGGCGGTCGTCGGCACCATGACCATCACCTCGATCGTGTATTTCGTGGTGCTGCGCAGGGTCTGGGGCTGGCGGCTCGCCGTTGCCGCCCCGCTGGTCGGCGGCTTCCTGGTGGTCGAGGCCGCGTTCCTGATCGCCAACCTGGCCAAGCTGCTGTCCGGCGCCTGGCTGCCGCTCGTTATCGCGCTGGCGCTGTTCGGGATCATGGCGGTCTGGACCGACGGGCGCGCCCGCTACCGCCGCGCCATCGCCGGCCGGGGCATTCCGGTCGAGCGGTTCTGCGGCATGATGCCGGCCGGGACGGACAGGAGCGGCGGGATCGCGGTCTTTCTCACCGGCGACTTCGACACCGTCCCGCTCGTCGGCCGCAACTCCTGGCTGCTCGATAACGTCCGCGGCAAGCGTGTGCTGCTGCTCAAGGTGGAAATCGCCGATGCGCCCTACGTGCCGGACGCCCGCCGCGTCGATGTCGGACGCGTCCGCGACGGCATCACGCGCGCCATCGTCCGCTTCGGCTTCATGGAGATTCCCGACGTGGGCGGCGTCATGCTGAAGGCGCTGCCCTCCGATTGGAAGGAGGCGGTGTTCTTCCTGCCGCAGCCGGCCGCAACCGGCCGGGGCGGCCTGTTGCGGCGCTGGCGCTCCCGGGTTTTCCTGTTCCTCGGCGACACAGGATTGTCGCCGGTCGAGTTCTTCCACATCCCGCCGGAGCAGACCGTGGCGATTGGGCTGAAAGTCGACGGCTGAGCGCCGCGGCGGGCAGCGACGCAGCCGCCGTCAGTGCTCGCCTGGCGAAGCGGCCACGACTTCGACCGCCATCCCCGGCTTCAGCTTCTGCAACTGGTCGGTGATCACCCGCTCCCCAGCCTTCAACCCATCGGTCACGACGATATCGCCGCCGTCGCTGTCACCCAGCTTGACGATGCGTTGATCCACTTTGCCGTCGGCGCCCGCGATCATCAGGAACCGGCCGATCTGCGCCGCGCCCACCGCCGTTTGCGGCACCAGCAGCGCGCCCTCCTGGTCGCCCAAATGCAGCCGCGCCGTCACGTACTGCCCGGGCAGCAGCACGCGGTCCGGGTTGGCGATCGTGGCGCGCACCAGGATCGTGCCGGTCGCGCGGTCCACCTGGTTGTCGATGAACGTGACCGGCCCCGAGTGGCCCGGCGCCGCAGCGCCCACCGCCACCGCCGTTTGGATCGGCGCACGGGCCTGCGTGCGGGTGATGGCGTCGAGGTCAGCCTCCGCCGGGTTCAGGCTGACGTAGATGGGGTCGAGCTGGACCAGCGTGTTCAGCGTCGACCCGGCAACGCTGATCAGGCTGCCCTCAAACACCTGGGTGCGGCTGAGGCGCCCGGCGAAAGGCGCGGTGATCTCGGTCCGGCCCAGGTTCAGGGACGCTTGCTGCAGCGCCGCCACGCTGCTGGCCAGGGTCGCCTGCCCTTGGCGGAAGGTGCTGTTCGATTGGTCGAACGCATCATGCGACACCCAGCCATCGCGCGCCAGGGCGCCGTTGCGCCCCTTGCTGACCCGCGAATAGTCGAGGCTTGCCTGCGATTGCTCCAGCACTCCTTTCGCCTGGGCCAGGGATGCCTGGTAATCCTCCGCGTCGATGCGATAGAGCAGCGCGCCCGGCTCCACGTCCGCCCCGTCGGCCGCACCCTGCTTGAGCAGGTAACCGGTGACGCGGGCCTGGATGGCGACCGACTTGATCGCCTCGGTCAGCGCGGGATAGCTGCGGTAAACCGCGACGGTGCGCGGCGCGATCGTGAGCGCCTGCACCTTGAACGGCGGCGGCGGCGGGGGGGCCGGCGGCGTGCGGTGCGCATACTGCCACCAGCCGCCGCCAGCGCCGGCCACGACCAGAACGGCCAAGCCAGCCCAAAGCAGCCCGTGGCGTTTCCGCCCGGACCGATACGGCTCAGGCGCGACTGGCGGCCCGAGGAGTTCAGCTTGGTGCGAGGGGGCGTCGAGCATCACATCACTCCGCCGGGGCCGCGATGGCCGCTGGATCAGGCTTCGGCTCACGGCGCTCGCGCAGGCGCTCGATGGCCACATAAAACACTGGCGTGAACACCAGCCCGAACACGACGGCCGCCAGCATCCCGCCGACGACGGTCGTGCCGAGCGACTGCCGGCTTGCGGCGCCCGCGCCGCTCGCAAATGCCAGCGGCAAGACGCCGAGGATGAATGCGAACGCCGTCATCAGGATGGGCCGCAGCCGCAGCTTCGCCGCCTGCATCGCGGCTTCGAGGATGCCGCTGCCTTCCTCCCGCAGCCGCTTGGCGAACTCGACGATCAGGATGGCATTCTTGGCTGAAAGGCCGATCAGCATCACCAGGCCGATCTCGCCATACACGTCGAGCTCGATGCCGCGCAGCCACAACGCCAGCAGGGCGCCGAACAGGGCGAACGGCACCGCGAGCAGGACCATGAACGGCATCGACCAGCTCTCGTATTGGGCGGCGAGCGACAGGAACACGAACACGAACGCCAGCCCAAACACCAACACCGTGGCCGACCCGGCTTGAAGCTGCTGGTAGGTCACTCCGGTCCATTCGAAGCCAAACCCCTCGGGCAGCACGGACGTTGCCCGTTGCATCGCCTCGATGGCTTGGCCGGAGCTGGCGCCCGCAGCCGGCGAGCCGTTGATCTGCGCCGAACCGTATAGGTTGTAGTGCGGCACGGTCGGCGGACCCGTCGTCGGCTGCAGCGTGCCGATCGTGGTGAGCGGCACCAAGCCGCCGGTGGCGGTCCGCACATACAGCCGCGCAAGGTCCTGGGGGCCAGAGCGCGAGTCGCCCTCCGCCTGCATCGTCACGTGGAACGTGCGCCCGAACAGGTTGAAGTCGTTCACGTACAGCGAACCCAGGTAGATCTGCATGGTCGTGAACACGTCCGAGAGGCTGAGCCCCAGCTCCTTCGCTTTCGGACGGTCGAGCATGAAGTTCAACTGCGGCGTCGACGCGCCGAACGTCGTCAGCAATCCCTGCGGGTTCAGTTCCGGCTGCTTGCGCGCCTCGGCCAGCAGCGCCTGCGTTGCGGCATCGAGCGCGACGGCCCCCTTGCCGGTCAGGTCCTCCACCTCGAACTCGAAGCCGCCCGTGGTGCCGAGGCCCGGGATGGCGGGCGGATTGAAGCTGAGCGCGATGGCGCCGGGCAGCCCCAACAGCTTGGGCCTGAGAGCGTCGACGATGGCCTGCGCCGACTGGTCCTTGCCGGGCCGCTCCGCCCATGGCTTCAGGATCGCGAAGGCGGCCGCACTGTTCGGCTGCTGCGAGTTGGCCAGGAAGTTGAGCCCGGTGATCTGGATCACGTCGTCCACCTCGGGCCGCTGCTTCACGATCTCCCGCACCTGCTCGACCACGGCCTCCGTCCGCGGGAGCGCGGCGCCGTCTGGCAACTGGATGACGATGAAAAAGTATCCCTGGTCCTCCGACGGCACGAACGACGTTGGGATGCGCAATGAGATCAGGTAGGTCGCGCCGATCGTGCACCCGAGCAACACGAACATCAGCGGCCACAGCCGCGCGGTCGTGCGGACGGACCGGCCGAACCGCTCCGCCAGCCAGGCGAACCCGTCATTGAACTTGCGGAACGCCCACGGCTTCTCGCCCGTCGGCGGCTTGAGCAGGATCGCGCACAGCGCCGGGCTGAGCGTCAGCGAGTTGAAGGCCGACAGCAGGACCGAAAAGGCGATCGTGAGCGCGAACTGCCGGTAAAGCTGCCCGGTGATGCCCGGCAGGAACGCCACCGGCACGAACACCGCCATCAGCACCGCCGTCGTCGCGACGATGGGGCCGGTCACTTCCTTCATTGCCGCCTTTGCTGCGTCCAGCGGCTTTTTGCCGTTCTCGAGCTGGCGCTCGACATTTTCCACCACGACGATCGCGTCGTCGACCACCAGCCCGATCGCGAGCACGAGGCCGAGCAGGCTGACGATGTTGATGGAGAACCCGGCCACCTTCATCGCCGCCAGCGTGCCGATCAACGACACCGGGATGGCGATCGCCGGGATCAGCGTCGTCCGCCAGCCCTGCAGGAACACGAAGACGACGATGAACACGAGCACCATCGCCTCGGCCAGCGTGATGACCACCTCGTGCAGCGACGCCGAAACGAACATGGTCGTGTCGTACTTGATTTCGTAATCGACGCCCGGAGGGAACCGTGGCTTCATCGCCTCCATCTTCGCCCGCACCGCTTTGTCGAGCGCCAGCGCATTTGCGCCCGGCAACTGATACACGGCCATGATGACCGTCGGCTTGTCGCCGATGTAGGCGTTCGAGTTGTAGGTCAGGGCGCCCAGCTCCACCCGGCCCAGGTCGCGGATGCGCACCATGGCGGTCCTGCCGCCGCCCGCGCGCACGATGATGTCTTCGAATTGTTTCACGTCGGACAAGCGGCCGAGCGTGTTGACCTCCAGCGCGAAGCCTGGCTGGCTGGCGATGGCGCCTGCCCGAGCGTGCCGGACGCCACCTGCAGGTTCTGCTCCTGGATCGCGAACTGAACGTCGGTCGCGGTCACGCCCAGCTCGGCCAGCCGCGCCGGGGTCAGCCAGATGCGCATCGAGTAGCGCTTCTCGCCAAAGATCGCCACGTCGCTCGTGCCCGGCAGGCGCTTCAGCGGGTCGACGAGCTGAAGGTAGGCGTAGTTGCTCAGCGTGAGCGGATCGACCGATCCGTCGGGCGAAACCAGGTTCACCATCAGGGTAAAGTTCGGCTGCTTTTTCTGGATATTGACGCCGCTGAGGGTGACGATCGCCGGGAGGGCCCCGCTCGCCGTCGAAACCCGGTTCTGCACGTCGACCGCCCCGATGTCGATGTCGTAGCCGACCTTGAAGGTGACGGTGATGGTGGATGTGCCGTCATTGGCGCTGACGGACGACATGTAGGACATGCCTTCGACGCCGTTGATCACCGTTTCCAGCACGGTGGTGACGGTTTGCGCCACCGTCTCCGCGCTCGCGCCGCCATAGGTTGCGGTGACGACGACTTGCGGGGGCGTGACGTCGGGGAACTGGCCAACCGGAAGCAACTCGTAGCTGACCAATCCGGCGAGGACCATGATGATCGCGATGACGGACGAGAAGACCGGACGGGTGATGAAGAATTCGACCATCGCGGACTAGGCCGCGACGATGGGGCGAGAGAGGGACCTGCCGAATGGCCCGGGCGTCGATGCCGGGTCCCTTGGTGAAGGTGGGCTGCGGGCGTTGCTCAACTGGAGCCGCATACGCCCGCGCATGGCGGGGCGCCGGCGATCCATGCCCGAACCGGTTTTGCGCGATATGACGTTGGCGAGCGCATGGTTGTCTCCAATCACAAGGAATGGTGCAGCATGGCCGGGTGTAGCGGGCAGCCAGCACTAGAAACGTATGCTTCCGCCGCGTGCTCAAGCACGATAAAAATCGGTATTCGATGGGGAGATTTGGGAAATACTAGTGCCAGTAGCCGCGTCACTACAGGAACACGGCTAATTTGCTGCCGGCCCGTCCGCATCCTCTAATCTCTCGTTACACCCTAAACCCTGTGCCCACAAGTCCGGCGACTACTCGGGGCGCCGCACAGGCTTAGACCGCCACTTGGTCGGCGCGCGCGTGCCAGGCACGCCGCCGATTGGCTTCGTACGTGGGTTTACCGGAACCCGCAAAGACAATGCCAGCGACAGGCAATCCAACCACGGCATATCGCGCCTTCAATGGTATATATCGCCAATTGTAAATAGGTGATCGTTTCGATCCTACAGATTCAACGAGCGTTGGATCCTGTATCAGGATGTAAGAACTACTCACGATATCCAACAATGCTATGCGGTGGCGAATTCTGCTGTTATGCGTGATAAGGCGCTCAAACAAGATCAAGAGAACACCGCATGCTGCAAACCCTTCCCCAGAACGCGACGCTGCGCGCTGGCCGTGTCTTCGTCGCACTGAGGAAATCCGGCCGCGTTTCCCACGGCCGGCGGCCGGTGTTCCACGCCGTCACGCCCGATTGCCGGATGTCGTTATGCGCGGACGAGCCCGGCCCCGGCTCAGCCTGGGCCGAACCGCCGGGCGAGCACGTCACCTGCGCAGCTTGCCTGCGACGGCTGACCCGGCTTCTGCCGCGGGGCTAGCCGCGTCCACGCTGATCCGCTCGCCGGGCCGGGCGTGCACCAGGCCGTGGACGAAGGCGAGCTTGCGGATCGCGTCCGCCGAAAGGATGAACGGATACAGGTCGCCCAGCCCCATGCTGCGGTTCATCTGGTTCATCGCGTAGGTCAACGGCAGCCACGCCGCGATCATGCGGTTGAAATCCCGTTCCTGGTAGGGATCGAGATGCACGGCGGCATGCAGGTCCGGGTCCGGCGTCCCAGTCGGATGCACCTCCAGGCCGAAGGCGCTGGCGGTTTCGAGGCTGTCGACGATGTGCAAATAGTGCGCCCACGTCTCGGCGAAGTCCTCCCAGGCATGAGTGGTGGCGTAGGTGCTGACGAAATGCTCCTGCCAATCCGCGGGTGCGCCATGCTTGTAATGCCGCTTCAACGCCTCTTCGTAGTTCTCCTCGTCGTCGCCGAACAGGGCGCGGCACTCCGCCAGGTGGCCGCCGTCCCGCACCAGGCGGTCCCAATAATAGTGCCCGACCTCATGCCGGAAGTGGCCCAGCAGGGTGCGGTAGGGTTCGCCCATGGCCTTGCGCCGCGTCTCGCGCTCGGCGTCGTCGGCCTCCTTGAGGGCGAGCGTGATCAGGCCCTCGTCGTGGCCGGTCAATACCTTGGCGCCGCTCGGCTCCGGCGGGTCGGCCAGGAAGTCGAACGCCAGCCCCGCCGCCGCATCGTCGGCCCGGTTCGGCAACGGCAGATGCAGCCGCAGCAGCGTGTAGACCAACCGATGCTTGGCCAGCTCCATCTTGCGCCAGTCCTGCAGCTTGCTTTCGTCAGATAGGTCCGGGACGGTGCGGTTATGCCGGCACGCCGTGCAGAAACGCTCGGGCGAGTCGGCGGGCACCAGCCAATTGCAGGCCTCGCGCCAGGCATTGTCGCAGAACCGCTTGGTGAGGTCCGGCGCGGCGAGGGCGCGCCACAATTCATCCCCCGCAGGCTCCAGCGCACTGAGTTCCATCAGGCTCGGGATGAAGCCGAGCCGGTGCTTGCAGCGGACGCAGGCAGTGTTCTCGAAATACAGGCGCTGTCCGCAATGCTGGCAACTGAAAAGCTTCATCTGATTGGTCCTATGGTGGGCGTGTTGTGGCGGCTGGCCGTTCAAAGGCCATCGCCGCTCGGGGGTTCCATGCATGGATTGCGCCGCTGCATCCAGGGTGGCAGGTTCCGGACAGGCCCGCCCGCCATGCATGCCGCATGCAACGAGAGCGCGGCCGAGGGAGACACCATCGTGCGAATTGCTGTCGTCGCAACCTGCCTGATCGCGTCGTCGCTGGGGTCCGCGGTCGCGCAAACCCGCATGCCGGAGCTGGCGCCGGGCCAGATGTCGCCCGAGCAGAAGTCGATGTACGACGCGATCATCAATGGGCCGCGCCACTCGATCGAGGGGCCGTTCAACATGTGGCTGCGCAGCCCGGACCTCGGCAACCGGCTGCAGCGGGTGGGCGAGTACCTCCGCTTCGGAACCACGATCCCGCATAACCTCAACGAGTTCGCAATCCTGATCACGGCGGTGGAGTGGAAGGCCGGGTTCGAGTGGTTCGCGCATTATCCGCTGGCGATCAAGGCCGGGCTCGAGCCCGCCGTCGCCAAGGACCTGCAGGAGGGCCGCCGCCCGGCGAACATGACCGCCGATGAGGCCCTGGTGTATGACTTCACTACCCAATTGCAACGCCAGAAGCAGGTCAGCGACGCGGTGTATGCCGGCGCAGTGAAGCGGTTTGGCGAGCAGGGCGTGACCGAGCTGGTGGCGTTGCTGGGCTATTATAACCTGGTGTCCATGACGTTGAACGTGGCGCAGGTGCAGGCGCCTGCCAACGCCGGGCCAACCCTGCCGGCGCCCGCCGTTCCAGCGTCGGCCCCGGTGACGCAATAGCCAGAACCCATCAACCCCGGCGCAGCCGGACCTGGCCGCGCGGCACGATGACGGCGTGGGGGACCATCGCCTTGATCTCGTCCTGGAACGCGGCGCGGCGTTCGTGGATCGATACGATGATCGGGCCCATCGGGATGCCGAGATCCACCAGCACGGCTTCGGAAAGCTGCAGGCTGGCCTCGATCGTCTCGGGCACCGCGTCCGATGCGCCGAGGCCATACAGCCGGGCAGCGTGGCGGGCGTCGCGGGCGCGGGCGACGATCAGCAGGTCCGGACGCGCGGCGCGCCCGGCCGCCACGAGGGCATCGACGCGCGCCCGGTCGTCGATCGTGACCACCAGCGCCCGTGCCTCGGCCAGCCCGATCCGCTCCAGCAACTCAGGCCGGGTCACGTCGCCATAATAGGCCGGCTTGCCCTCGCGCCGCAGCGCCGCCACGCGGTCGGCGTCGGTGTCGATGGCGATATAGGGCAGTCCGTGCACCTCCAGCAGCCCGGCCACGGTGCGCCCAACCCGGCCCGCCCCGGCGATGATCACCCGTGGCGGCCCGTGCTCCGGCGCCTGGGGCGGCAGCAGGTCGGGGCGGACCGCGACCGGGCGGCGACCCACGAGCACGACGCCGAGCTTGGACAGCAGCGGGATCGCGGCCATCGTCAGCGCCGCCAGGATGAAGGCGAACCCGCCCAGCTCGGGGCCGATCAGGCCGGAGGCTTGGCCCAAGGCGAGGATGACGAAGCTGAACTCGCCGCCGGGTCCGAGCAGCAGCCCGGCCGGGCCGCCGACGCGGAAACGCACGCCGAAGGCGCGGGCCAGGGCCGCCGTGACCACGGCCTTGATCGCCACCAGCCCGAATGCCGCGCCGAGCACGGCGGCCGGGTCGCGCAGGATGCGTCCGAGGTCGAGGCTCATGCCGATCGAGATCAGGAACACGCCCAGCAGCAGCCCCTTGAACGGGTCCACCGTGACCTCGATCTGCCGGCGGTATTCGGTTTCGGCCAGCAACAGCCCGGCGATCAGCGCACCGAGCGCCATCGACAGCCCGGCCGCCTGCGCCGCCAGCCCGGTCCCCAGCACCACCAGCAGGCAGGCGGCCATGAACAGCTCCGGGCTGCGCGTCCGCGCAACGCCGCGGAACAGCGGGCGGAGCGCCAGCCGCCCACCCAGGACGAGCAAGACGACGACCGCGACGGCCTTGCCGACCGCGAAGCCGAACTGCGCCCATCCGGCGGCGCCGGTTCCGAGCGCGCCCAATCCAAACAGCACGGGCACCAGCGTCAGGTCCTGGAACAGCAGCACGGCGAAGCTCACGCGGCCGACGAGGCCGGTCATCCGGCGTTCCTCCGCCAGCACCTGGGTCACGACCGCGGTGGACGACATGGCCAGGGCCAGCGCGATCACTCCGGCGGCGACGGGCGGGATGCCCATCAGGACCCCGGCTCCGGCGACGGCCAGGGTGCATCCCGCCAGTTGCAGCAAGCCCAGGCCGAACACCAGGCGGCGCATGGTGCGTATGCGCTCGAACGACAGCTCCAGCCCGATCATGAACAGCAATAGGACGACGCCGAACTCGGCAAAGGGCGTGATCTGTCCGCGGTCGGCGATGGTGACCAATGAGAGCCAGGGCATGGCGGACGCGAGCGCGCCCAGTCCGGACGGACCCACGGCCATGCCGACCAGCATGAAGCCGAGCACCGCGCTGATGCGCAGCCGATGGAACAACGGGATGACGACAGCGGCAGCGCCGAGCACGACCAGGGCCTCCCGCATCGACGCCGCCGCGACCACGCCCTCGACCGCCATCGCCGCTCCTTGCGCATCCCGTGCCGCGACCAGCAGACATCGGGCGATGCGGCCATGCAACAGGACGGGTGGCGGGGCGGATCGCGGGTTCACCCTGATCGAGGTGCTGATCGCCTTCCTGATCGCGGCGATGGCGGTGGCGGCGCTCGTGCGCGCGACGACGGGCGCCGTCATGTCGTCGCGCGTGGCGGGCCGGTATGACGAGGCGGTGGCCCGGGCGCAGTCGCATCTGGCGGCCCTCTCCGCCTCGCCGTTGGCCGACAGCGACCGGCAGGGCGACGAGGGCGGCGGCTTCCATTGGCGCGTGCGGGTCGCGGCTGCCGGCGCCGCCCATCCCGCGCGCCAGTTCCGGGCGATCCCGCAAGGCGCGGTCACGCTCTACCGCATCACCGTCACGCTTTCGTGGACCGAGGCCGGACGCAGCCGCGCCGTGCAGCTCGACAGCGCCCAGCTCGGCCCGGTCGCATGACCATTGGCCCGGCGGAGCGCAACGCCGGCTTCACCCTGCTCGAGGTGCTGGTGGTCTTGTTGGTCCTGGGCCTCATCGTGTCGGGACTGGCAGGGGGCACGCGGCTTGGGCTGGCGGCGCTCGGCGCGCAGTCCAGGGTGGCGGCGGAATACCAGGACTTGGAGCCGGTCGACCGCGCGCTGCGCCGGCTGGTGGCAAACATCGCGCTGCCGGCCGACGACCGGAAACCGGGGCTGGTCGGCGAACCCACCGGCTTCGCCTGCTTGACGACGACGCCCGCCGCCGAAGGCCCGCCGTCCCGGGTGGACGCGTATGTGGCGTCCGACGCCGCGCACCGGATTGTTCTGCGCTGGTCCCCCCATCTGCATGCCGAGCGTCTCGCGCCGAGTCCCATGCCCGCCGAAGAGGTCCTGCTGGAGGGGATCGACCGGCTGGAAATCAGTTACCTTTCGCCCGACCGGACCGGTTGGCTGCGGTCGTGGAGCCGGACCGACCTGCCGGCCTTGGTGCGCATTCAGTTGGTGTTCAAACCGGGCGACCCGCGCCACTGGCCGCCGATCATCGCCGCCACCCAGCGCAGCCGCGGGCGGGAGCGGCTTAGTGGCTGAACAAGATGTCGGCGCGCGAAGTGACCGCGGCTTCGCGCTGCTGATTGTGCTGTGGTGGACGGTGCTGCTGGCGATGCTCGGCACGCAGCTTACGGCGTCGGGACGGCTGGATGCGCAGCGGGCCGGCAACCTGCGCGCCGCGGCGGTGGCGGAGGCCGCGGCGGACGGCGTGCTGCAGGAGGCGATTTTCCACGTCCTCGACGGCTCGCCGGCCGGCTGGGCCGCGGACGGCGTCACCCATATCGTTCCGGTCATTGGCGGGGTCGCCCGCGTGGAAGTGCGCAGCGAGGCGGCGAAGATCGGGCTGAACCAGGCCTCCCCGGCGCTGCTGGCGGCCTTGCTGACCCGGCTGGGGACCGACCGGCGGCAATCGGCGGCGCTGGCCGACGCAATCCTGGACTGGCGCACGGCGACGGCCCGGCCGCGGAAGCTGGGCGCGAAGGCGCCGGAATACCGTGCGGCCGGGCTGGGCTATGCGCCGCCGAACAGCGATTTCGAGAGCCTCGACGAGCTGGGCCTGGTCCGCGGCATGACGCCCGAGCTGGTGGCGCGCCTGACGCCCTACATCTCGGTTTTCCAAACCGGCGATCCCGACCTTACGGTGGCCGACGCGGTGGTGCGGCTCGCGGCCGCCGACGCTGGCGATGTGGCGGTCGATCCTGCCATCCGCGCCGGCCTGTCGGATGGCGAGGCGCCGGCCGTGGCGGTGATGGTCGCGGTCGAGATGGCGGACGGCGCGAAGGCGCTGCACCGCACGGTCATACGCCTCGCCGCCGACGCAGCGCGGCACCCATTCCAGATCCTGGATCAGCAATAGGAGGGCCGAGGCGCCACCGAACGTGGCCGCAAGGCGAGATCAAGTGTAACGGTTCGGGAGGTTGACGTTCATGTAGGAAAACCGCCAAGTTCGCGTGTCCAGATCGGCCTAGTTGTGAGCCAACTGTCTTCTGGGCGGCCGGATACTGATACAATATTGTAATAATCGAAGGGAAACGCAAATGCCGATGAATGCCTGCTTGAGGGGCAAGGGGTGGTTCGCCGCCGCTGCCTTGTTCACGGCCCTTGGACTCAACGCCGGCGCCGCACGGGCCGAAGGCCAGAAGCTGGACACGCTGCTGGAGAACCTGCTGCGGCATAACGAGAACACCAACTATTCACGCGTCGCCACGATCAAGATCCCAGGCAACCCGCTGGCGGTGTTCGACATCAGCTTCGTCGACCCGGTCCTGCCACTGTATTACCTCGCCGACCGCTCCAACGCCTCCCTCGACATCATCGACACCCGCACCAATACCGTCCTCGCGCAGGTCCACGGCTTCGTCGGCGTGCGCAAGGACCCGGCGACGGGCCTGGTCAGCACCGCCGTATCCGGCCCCGACGGCGTATCGGTGGTCAGCCCCGGCGAGGTCTGGGTCGGCGACGGCGACAGCACCGTGAAGGTCGTGGACGTCGTCTCGCAAAAGATCACCGACACGATCTCGACCGCGCTCGACGGCCAAAGCGCCGCGGCCGACAAGCGGGCGGACGAGATGTTCTACGATCCGACCGACCATGTCATGCTGGTCGCGAACAACGCGGCGACGCCGCCCTATGTCACCTTCATCTCGACCCTGCCGAACGACCACAAGGTCCTCGGCCACATCATCTACAGCGACGCGGATGGCGTCGAGGCATCGGTCTATGACCCGGCGACGGGCCTATTCTACATCAACCTGACCCAGGTCGGAACCGACCCGAACAACGGCGCCGTCTCCATCATCGACCCGCGCAAGCTTACCGAAATCGGCCGGTTCCCGGTCAAGGGCTGCAACGGCGCCGGGCTCGATCTCGCGCCGCGGGGCAGGCTGGTGATCGGATGCTCGCTGACCCATAACTCGCAGATCATCAGCACCCGCGACGGCTCGCTGCTGGCCGAGTTCCCGCAGGTGTCGGGGTCGGACCAAATCTGGTATAACCGGGGCGATGGCCGGGTCTATTTGGCGGCTCGCAACAACCCGAAGGCGGCTGGAGGCCCGGTCCTGGGCGTCATCGACGCGATCACCAACACGTTCGTGACGAACATACCGACTGACATCAGCGCCCATTCCGTCGCCGTGGACGCCAGGACTGGCAACATCTTCGTTCCGTTCGGGCCGGTCGCCAGCGACCCGGCGTGCACCGCCGGCTGCATCGCCGTATTCAATGGGCGAAAGAACGAAAATCCGATCGAGCGCGGGATCGAGCGTTTCATCACGGACCTCTCGGCTCCCCAGTAGCCGCGACGGCCGCGGCAGCCTTCCCAGCACCCGCGCAGACGGACTTGCAGGGAAGGCTGCCAGGCGCATAGTGGCGTTCGGGGGCGGCCATCGCCGTCCAGATGCCCTTTAGCGGAGCGGCGGATGTCGAATTCATTGTCTGGCAGGCACATTGCGCGCCCGTCGTTCCGCCTTGCCTGAGATGCGGCAGGCGCTGCACCGGCTGAGCATCGAGACGCGCGGCAAGGGCCTGGTCGAGATCACCCGGCCGGTCCTGGCCTGGGCAGCGGGCGAGCCCATCGGCACCGGCTTGCTCACGCTGTGGTGCCGGCACACCTCGGCCTCGCTCACCGTGCAGGAGAACGCCGACCCGACCGTGCGCGAGGACATCGCGCGCTACTTCGAGGCGTTGGTGCCCGAGGACCCGCGGCGCTACATTCATGGCGCCGAGGGGCCGGACGACATGCCGGCGCACCTGCGCACGATGCTGACCGCGACGCAGCTCACCATCCCGGTCGCCGACGGGCGTCCGGTGCTCGGCACTTGGCAGGGGCTGTATTTGTTCGAGCATCGCCGCAGCCCGCATCGGCGCGAGGTCGTGCTGCATTTGCTGGGCGAATGACGCCATGCGGGCGGGCCTGGCCGGGCTTGTTGCAGCGTTGTTGTGCGTTCCGGCGGCACAGGCGGCGGAGGTTTGCCTCTACGACGGCAGGACCAGCTACTCCGGCCACGCCGCGGTGCGGACCGCCGTCGCGGAGGCGAACGGCCTCACCACCGTCGACGTGACCGCCCGGCTCGACGCCGAGCCCTGGTGGCTCTGGAACGTCCAATACCTGACCGAGGAGATCAGCACCTGGCGCGCCGGGGAGCTGCAATCGGTCGCGGTGAACAACCGCTATAGCGTCAACGGCCGGGTGAGCCGCCAGCAGTGGGACGTGTTCACCCGCGGGCCGGACGGGCTGGTGGCGCAACGGGTGCAGTCCAAGTCGCTGTCCGAGTTCCGCCGCCGGCATCCCGCCTTCGTCGCGCATTGGGAACCCAGCGCATTCGGCCAGGCTTGGCTGCCGGACTATGCCGCCGCCGGGCCGGAGCGGCGGCCCGACCTCGATCTCGCCCGCGCCGCCATGCCGCCGGGCCTCCGCACGCCATATGCGCTGGCGTTCTACTGGTCGCGCTGGCTGCCGCCCGCGGGCGGGACGGTGCCGGTGTTCATGCCGGGCTGGAAGCGGGATGCGCGCCTGGACGCGGTGGCGACGCCGGCCGGGGCCGGACGTTGGCGCATGGCGCTGCGGCATCCCGCATTGGACGCCGGCGCCCCGTCATGGGCGGAGGCGGTGGTGTCGGCGGATCATCGCCTGCTGCGGCTGTCGTTCGACGTGCACGCCTCCGCAGGGAGCGGGCAGGGCTGGGTGGACAACGCGGGGTGCCAGGCCCGGTAAGGAATGCGCGTGACGACTGGCGCCGAAAGCCGCATGATGGGGCATAACAAAACTGTGGGAACGGCCATGGACACTGTCGTGCAGACGGGCGGGCAAGCGGAACGGAGCTACAGCGCCGCCGAGGCCTACACCCTGCCTTTGGCGGAGCTCGACCCCGCCAACGCGAAACTGTTCCAAAACGATACGATATGGCCGTATTTCGAGCGGCTGCGCGCCGAAGCGCCGGTGCACTACACCGCCGAGAGCATATTCGGCCCGTATTGGTCGGTCACCAAGTACAAGGACATCCTGGCGGTCGAGGCCAACCACGAGCTGTTCTCCTCGGATTGGAGCCTTGGCGGCATCACCGTCCGTGACCAGCGCAAGGATTTCCCGCTGCCGATGTTCATCGCGATGGACCCGCCCAAGCATGGCCAGCAGCGCGACGTGGTGAGCCCGATGTTCACCGCCGCCAACATGGCGACGATGGAGGCGTCGATCCGCAGCCGGGCCGCCGAAGTGCTGGACAAGCTGCCAATCAATGAGACCTTCGACTGGGTGGACCGCGTCTCGATTGAGCTGACGACGCAGATGCTGGCCATCCTGTTCGACTTCCCTTGGGAGGACCGCCGCAAGCTGACCCGCTGGTCCGACGTGGCGACCGCGCATCCGGACCTGGACACCTACGGGTCCCAGGAGGACCGCGACGTCGAGATGATGCAGTGCCTGGCCTATTTCACCGGGCTGTGGAACGAGCGGGTGAACGCGGCGCCGAAGGCCGACCTCGTTTCGATGCTGGCCCACGCAGACACCACCCGGCAGATGGACCCGCGCGAGTTCCTCGGCAACCTGATCCTGCTGATCGTCGGCGGCAACGACACCACGCGCAACTCGATCACCGGCGGCCTGGTCGCGCTGCATGAGCACCCGGACCAGTATGCCAAGCTGCGCGCCAACCCGGCCCTGATTTCCAGCATGGTGCCCGAGATCATCCGCTGGCAGACGCCGCTCGCGCATATGCGGCGCACCGCGACGCGGGACACGACGCTCGGTGGGCAGCAGATCCGCGCGGGCGACCGGGTGGTCATGTGGTATGTGTCGGGCAACCGCGACGAGACGGCGATCCCGGACGCGAACCGCTTCATCATCGACCGCGACAAGCCCAAGAAGCATCTGTCGTTCGGCTTCGGCGTCCATCGCTGCGTGGGCGAGCGCCTGGCCGAGATGCAGTTGCGGGTGGTTTGGGAGGAGATCCTGGCGCGTTTCACCGCCGTCGAGGTGGTGGGCGAGCCGCGCCGGGTGTATTCCAGCTTCGTCAAGGGATACGAGACGCTGCCGGTCCGCATCGCCGGCCGGGTTTAAACACCGACGGCCCTTCCAGCCAGGCGAACCCGTCCATGCTGCTTCGCCTTGCGCTATTTCGAGTGACAGGGTGTGCGTTGCGGCGGCGTGTGCAACTGCACCGTCATCAGCACCGCGGGCTCGTCGCCGATGGTGCCGGAACGGTGGCCCCGCTTCCCGTCCTTCGTGGTGCAGCCCTGGTCCTCGCCTAGCGAGAACTCGCCCGGCCCTTGTTCGACCCGGATGCCGTCCATGCTCTCGATCCACCAGCGCCCGGACAGCACGACGATCCATTGCGGGGCCGGGTTCTCGTGCCAATCGCCGACCCAGCCGACGGGCTGGACGGTGACGACCACGGTCGATTCCAGGCGCCGATGCTTGTTGTTCCATTGCGGGGCGGCGCCGCCCACGCCCTTCAGCTCGAACTCGGTCAAGGAGCAGCGCTGCTGGTGGCTGACCCCGTTCGCGTCGGTCCAGAGGTGCCAATAGGGGATGCGTGGCTTGGGGCCGGATCGGTCGGGCATGCGGGTCTCCGTGTTGGCGCTGCGTGGGTCTCAGCTCTCTAATGCCAGCAGCTCCGCGAGCGTCACCGGGCAGGCTGCTGGAACCGGCAAGGGCTGCAGCCCGTCGTTGGTCTCTGGCAACCGGTCGAGGGCGTCCACATAAAGCTCGGCGAGGCCGATTTTCTGGCGCATGGATGGGGTGTAGCTCCGGCGCGCATCGCGGCGGAAGCCGCGCGCCTCGGCTCGCCAGTGCGGCACGTCGCGGGCCAAGGGCCAGGCCTCGCACTTGAGATCGTGCAGGAGCGCTTGCACAAGCAGCGACCGGACGGCGTTGAATTCACTGCGGCCCACGCTTTCGATTTCCTCGATGATGTTGACCCAGTCCGGAGGTTCGTTGCCTGGCTGGCCGGCGGCGTGCTGGCGCAGCAACCGTGCCTGGCGCTCCGACCATTCCATCACGTCGTCGGCATAGAGGTCGCCCATAGTTCGCTCCTCGGGTGGACAGGGTTTTGCAGAGTTTGCAGGAACGCGCATCGGCAATGCCTATCATAATGAGGCATTGTGGAAGGCAGGCTGCCGATGACAATGAGGCCGTAGTGGGCACCGGTCATCCGGCTTATCGTTTTCTGCGCGATGTGGGCTTCTGCGCGATGTGGGCGGAAACGGCGGCGAGGGGTGTTGATGCTGGCCTGGGGCATGGATTTCTATCCGGCAGAACGCGCCGTTTCGCCGGCGAACACGAATCGGTGAACGGTTCTGTATCGGTGAACAATCCATGGTTGCACACCTTGCGACAACCCTTTGATGTCGGGCTTACTCATGGCCGTCGCGGCTATAAAGCCGTAGCGAGGGACGGAGAACCGACTGTGAGCAAGAAGTCAATCCTACGTTATACGACTGTGTTGGCGCCAGTGGTTGTCGCAGCGGCGATGGTTTGCAGCCCAGCCAAGGCCGCCGACGTCAAAAGCTATGACAGCAGCAAGCCGAGCTTCTGGCAGCATCCGCCGCCGGACTGGTTCCTCGGCGACGAAACCGCTGCGCAAAAAGGCTTGGCCCCGCCGGTCGGCCCGGCCACGCCGACGCCGATAGCGGAACTGCAGGACGACCTGAAAAAGATCAAGCTCCCGCCAGGCTTCAAGATCGAGGTTTATGCATCTGGCATTCCCGAAGCCCGGCAGATGGCCTGGGGCAACAACGGCACGCTGTTCGTCGGGTCATATAATGCCACCAACGTGTATGCGGTGACGGACGACGACGGCAAGCATACCGTCAAGACGATCCTGAAGGGCCTGAACATGCCGACCGGCGTGGCGTTCCAGGATGGCGCGCTTTATGTGATCGCGATCGATAAGCTGCTGCGTTACGACAACGCCGAGGCAAACCTGGACCACATGCCGGCCCCGGTCGTCGCCTATGACGACATGCCGCCCTATGTCGCGCATGGCTGGAAGTACCTGGTGACCGACAAGTCCGGCAGCATGTACATACCATTCGGCCCTCCGTTCAACATCGGCATCCCGCCCACCAGCGTGTCACAGGTCCGGCACGTGGACCCGAAAACCGGCTTGGCGGAAATCGTCGCCCTGGGCGTGCGCAACAGCGTCGGCGGCGACATCGACCCGCGCAGTGGCGATTACTGGTTCACCGAGAACGCGCGCGACTGGATGAGCGACGACACGCCCAGCGACAAGCTGAACCACATCACCAAGCTCGGCGAGCACTTCGGCTATCCATACTGCCACGAGGGCGACATACCGGATCCGAAGTTCGCCCGCGGGCATAAGTGCGACGAGTTCACGCCGCCGGTGGTCAAGCTCGGTGCGCACGTCGCGCCGCTGGGGATGAAGTTCTACACCGGGACCATGTTCCCGCCGGAGTACCGGAACAACATCTTCGTCGCCGAGCATGGGTCGTGGAACCGGCACAAGTACCAGGGCGCACGCATCGAACGCATCATCGTCGATGCGGACGGCAAGAACGCCCATGACGAGGTGTTCGCCTCGGGCTGGCTATCTGGCGACCAGGAATACTGGGGCCGTCCGA
The DNA here is from genome assembly GCA_965277495.1 of Acetobacteraceae bacterium. Lineage (GTDB taxonomy): Bacteria > Pseudomonadota > Alphaproteobacteria > Acetobacterales > Acetobacteraceae > CAHJXG01. Next base: position 2,334,331 of record OZ255824.1, read on the forward strand.
CCGACATCCTGCAGGCCAAGGACGGGTCGCTGCTGGTGGCCGACGACTGGGCTGGCGCGATCTATCGCATCAGCTACGCGAAGTAGCTGCACGGAACCGCCCGCCCTGGGACCGGGGCGGGCGGAGTTCGAACCAACACGGATGACCTGATGCGACTCATGTGGACCCTGCTCGCGGCAGGATTTTATTTCACGGCGGGCGCGGCTGCTGCGGCCGACATTGCCGCCGGGCGGGAGCGGGCCGAGGCTTGCCAGGCCTGCCATGGCGCCGAGGGGATATCGGAGAACCCTGCGATCCCGTCGCTTGCCGGGCAGTTGGACAAGTTCCTGCAATGGCAGCTCGTGTTCTTCCGGTCGGGCCGCCGGGCGAACGAGATCATGGGGCCGATGGCCGCCGACCTCACGGACGAGGACATCCGCAACCTCGGCGCCTATTTTGCCTCGTTGCCCGCCCCGCCGCCGCCTGCGCCCGAGCCCGACGCGGCGGTCCGCCAAGCCGGGCAGCAACTGGCCGAGCAGCACCGCTGCGCCGCCTGCCACACCGACACCTTCGCCGGCAAGCAGGCCGCACCCGCCATCGCTCACCAACATAAGGACTACCTGATCCAGGCGCTGACCGACTATCGGTCCAATGCCCGGCCCAGCGTCGGCGTCGCCGCGATGACCGAGGCCGCGTCTGGCCTGAGCGACGAGGACATCAAGACCCTGGCCCAATTCCTGGAAACCTACCAGTGAGCAAGGCGCCGATGAACCCGGCAGCTTTCGCTGTCCTGCTGCTGCTTTCCGGACCCGCGATGGCCCAATCCCGCCCGGGGACCCAGGCCCCGGCCCTCGATCATCCGGACGCCTTCGAGCATGCGTTCGCCGTCTCTTCCTACTCGCTCGACGCCTGCGGGGACCCGCTGGCCGGGCGCGTGTTCCGCCGCGCCCTGGTCGAGAAATTCGCCCACTGCCCGTTCTCGCCCGAGGCGCGGTCCCGCTTCCAGCAGCGCATCCGCGCCCAGCAGGCCAAGACGCGAGATGCGATGGAAAGCATGATCGAGCAGCATGGCGGCCTGCCGGTGCAGTTGGACGGCATGCCGATGACCTGCCACGAGCAGCAGGCCAGCGACGGCTATAAACGGTTCCGCAGCCTGCTGGATCAATACGCGCAGGGCAGCCTCCCGGCCGAGGCCGTCATCGCTGCGCCCTGCGACGCGCCCGACCTCGCCCCTTGAGGCCATAGGCAACCTATGTCCGGCCTGGAACGCTAATGCAGCGATGAGGCCGAAAACCGTTAAGACAGGGGTAGGCACGGTTGCCGCCATCCGGCGCTACCCCGTGAAATCCATGCAGGCCGAGGCCCTGGACGCGGCCGAGCTGCACTGGACCGGCCTATACGGGGACCGCCAATACGCATTTTGCCGAACCTCCGACACCTCCGATTTCCCGTGGCTGACCGGGCGGACCGTGCCCGACCTGGTGCTGCACTCCGCCCGTTACCTCGATGCGCTCGATCCTGCGCATGCCCGGGTTCATGTCGTGACCCCCGATGGAACCGGGCATGACATCGCCGACCCGGCCCTCGCGGCCAAGCTGGCGGAGGCCGCCGGCGCGCCGGTCCGGCTACTGCGGCTGGGCCGCGGGGCGTTCGACGCCATGCCGGTCTCAGTCATCGCGACCACCACCGGCGGCGCCATCAACCGGGCGCATGGCGCGCCGGTGGGGCTGGCCCGGTTTCGCGCCAACCTGGTGATTTGCCCCGACGACCCGGCCGTCAGCGAGCGGGAATGGCTCGGTCACACCCTCACGTTCGGCGACGGCGATGATCCGCCAGGCCTGCGCCTCGACTGGCCCATCCCGCGTTGCGCCATGGTCGCCATCGACCCCGATACCGGCGCCCGTGACCCCAGCGTCCTGCGCACCGTCGTCCAGCGGTTCGGCAACGAGGCCGGCGCCTACTGCGCAGTCCAAGCGCCGGGCATCATCCGGGCTGGCGACCGGGTTTGGAGCTGAAAAGGGTGCCGTGGCGCCGCAAGGCGTTGGCCGGCTACAAACCGGGTTATCGTATTTTGGACCGCAGAGAAGGATCGTTCCGATGGCCACCAAAACCGACAAAGTGCCTCAGGCTGCCCTAAAAGGCCCCGAAGCCAATATCTCGGACGCGGGCAGCGCGCAGGCGCCGTTCCTTTATTTTGAGCGGGCATCCGCCTTCGGGCATTTCGAGGGCCTGGTCAGGATCACCCTCGAGTCCCAGCGCATCCTTCCGCACGCCTCAGGCGGTGGCGTGACCGTGGACCGCGTGGTCAACGCCCACCTGCGGATGAGCGTCCCCGCGGCGCAGTCGCTGCAAAGGGCGATCGAGAGCGCCCTGCTGATGATGGCGCCGGAGAAGCCGAGGAACTGATGCCCGGCCTCAGCAAGGGTCAGGCGGCGCTGCGCTGCTGGGTCCGCAGGCGCTGGGCATAGACGTTCACCACCAGCGCGAGCAGCAGCACCAGCCCGCGGATGAGGATTTTCAGGAAGCTGTCCATGCGCACGTGATCGAGCCCGTTGTTCAGCACGCCCAGCACCAGCAGGCCGACGACCGTGTTGCCGATGCCGCCCTGGCCGCCGAACAGGCTGGTGCCGCCGACTACCACGGCGGAGATGGCGTCGAGCAAGTAATTGTCGAACTGGTTCTGCTGCGCGCTGCCGAAATACGCCACGCCGAGCATGCCTGCGACGCCCGAGCATAGCGCCGACACCAGCAGCGCCGCGGCCACGACCGCCTTCACGCCGACGCCGGAGTGCTCGGCCGCCTCGCGGTTGCCACCGACCATGTAAACGTAGCGTCCGAACCGCGTGTAGGTCAGCACCAGGTGGCCCATCAGCAGCACGAGGGCCGCGACCACGACGATCCAGGGCGCCGGGCCGATGGAGCCGCTGCCGAGGGTCAGCAGCACCGGCGGCACACTATAGGCGATTTGGCCGCGCACCAGCAGGGCGCAGATGCCGTTGCCAATCTGCAGCATCGCCAGCGTCATGATGAAGGACGGGATGCCGATGCGGGTGACGCCGAACGCGGTGACGGCGCCGAGCGCCAGGCAGCCGGCCAGGCCGCCCGCGATCGCCAGCGCGCCGGGCAGCGGCAGGTTGGCGATGTTGACGCTGGCGTCCTGCACGGTGAGGTAGGCGACCAGGATGCCGGTGGCGTTGGCGACGCTGGCGACGCTGAGGTCGATCTCGGCGCACAGGATGACGAAGGTCAGGCCCACGGCGATGATGGCGGTGATGGAAACCTGCTGCAGCACGTTGCTGAGGTTGGCCAGCGTCATGAACGAGGCGCTGACGCTGCTGAACAGCGCGATCAGCGCCACGAGCGTCACCAGCGGCGCGAGGTTGCGGAGCTGCCCGCGCAGGATGGCCCAAACGGACGGGCGCGGGGCGGCGACGGATACGGTCATGGGGGCCTCGTTCATGCGGCGGCGAGCAGCCGGTCCTTGCTCACCGCCTCGCCCGCGAACTCCCGGGCCACGGCGCCACGGCGCATCACCAGGATACGGCCGGCGAGCGAAAGCACGGTCTCCGGTTCCGACGAGACCACGACGATGCCGATGCCGGCGCTGCGCAGGCCGCGCACGATGCGCACCACGTCGTCCTTGGCGCCGACGTCCATGCCGCGCGTCGGCTCGCTCAACAGCAGCACGCGCGGCAGGTGGGTCAGCCAGCGGGCCAGCGCCACCTTCTGCTGGTTGCCGCCGGAAAGCTGGCCGACGGGGCGGTCCACCAGCGGCGGACGGATGCCGAGCGCTTGCACGTGGCCAGCCGCGATGCGCCGCTCGATCCCCGGATGCAGCAGGATGCGGCCGATCCGCTCCAGGATGGCGATGCTCATGTTGCGGAATACCGGCTCCAGCGCGAACAGCATCGCCCGGCGGCTTTCAGGCACGAAGGCGATCCCCGCCCGCTTGGCCGCCGGGGTGCCGCCGCGCAGGCGCGCCACACGCCCATCCACCCGCACGGCGCCGCCGCCGAGCCGGAGCTTGCCCGAAAGCGCCCGCGCCAGTTCGAGCTGGCCGGAGCCCATGAAGCCGTAGATGCCCAGGATTTCACCGGCGCGGACCGTCAGTGACACGTCGTCGAACAGCCCGGGCACCGTCAATCCCTCGGCCTGCAATACGATGGGCGCATCCGAGCGCGGCTCGAGCTGGAGCTCGCCGGCGTGGCTCTCGCCCAGCCGCTCGTGCCCGGCGCCGACCATGCGCTCGATCAGCCACGGCTTGTCCACCGCGCCCGCCTGCGCGCCCTCGACCCGATGCCCGTTGCGGAACACCGTCACCTGGTCCGACACGCGCAGCACGTCATCCAGGAAATGCGAGATGAACACGGTGCTGCGCCCGGTGGTGCGCAGCCGGGCGAGCAACGCGAACAGCCGCTCCACCTCGGGCGGCGACAGGGCGGAGGTTGGCTCGTCTAAAATGATGATGCGCGCGCCGGACAGCAGGACCCGCGCCAACTCGACCATCTGCTGCAATCCGAGCGGCAGCGAACCGACCGGCGCGCGCGGGTCCACGTCGATGCCGAACGCGTCAAGCTGCTGCTGCGCCTGGTTGCGCATGCGCCGCCACGACACGATGCCGAAGCGCGTCGGCTGCGCGCCGAGCAGCACGTTCTCGGCGACCGACAGCTCGGGCACGGTCGACAGCTCCTGGTGCACCATGCCGATGCCGGCGTCGCGCGCATCGCGGGCGGACCGGAAATGGACGGGGCGTCCGTCCAGCCGCATCTCGCCGTCGTACTCCGCGTGCACGCCGGCGATTATCTTCATCAGCGTGCTCTTGCCCGCGCCGTTCTCGCCGACCAGCCCGTGCACCTCGCCCGTCTGCAACGCGAAGTCCACGCCGCTCAATGCCGCGACGCCGGCGAACCGCTTGGAGATGCCGCGCAGTTCCAGCAACGGGCTGCCCACCGGGGCCATCCGCTAGATCAGGTAGTACTTCTCCATCCAGGCCATGCCCGGCGCGTTCGCCTTGGTGACGACGGGGCCGTCGGTCACGACGGTCTTGGGAATGCCGCCCTCGCCGGTCTTTTCGCCCATGACCACGGCCGCCACCCCCGCCATGACGGCGCCGCCGTGGATGCGGCAGGACGGGTTGCGCACCGTCGCGTGCATGCGGCCATCGGCGACCGCGGCCAGGGCAGGCGGCATGGCGTCGCAGCCGCCGATCTTGATGTCGGTGCGCCCGCGCGACTTCATCACGTTGTAGGCGGCCAGCGCCATGTCGTCGTTGTGGAAATAGGCCGCGCTGATTTTCGGGTATTTGGTGAGGTGGGTGTCCCAGATGCGCGCCACCTTGGTCACGTCCCAGTCGCCCGGCGTGGTGTCGAGCACCTCGACCTTTGGATAGTTCTTCATCACCGTCTCGAACCCGCGGGCGCGGCCCTGCGCCCCGGTATGGCCCAGCGCTCCCTGGGTCATGATGACGGTGCCCTGGCCGCCGATCGCCTCCATCAGCGCCTGGGTAACGGACGAGCCCATGAACTCGTTGTCGGGCGCCAGGAAGGAGTGCACGTTCACCTGGTCGAGCGGGGCGATCAGCGTGTCCATGTCGATGACGGGCACGCCGGCGTCGATCATCTTGCGCACCGGGGCGGCGAGGGTGCCGATGCCGAACGCCTGGATGGCGACGAAATCCCATTTCTGCGCCGCCATGTTGTCGATGGCGCCGCGTTGCCGGGTTGCGTTCAGCTCGCCGTCGAACCAGGTTACGTCGACGTTGAACAGCTTGCCCCAGTATTCAGCCGCAGCCTTGCCTTGGGCGCACCAGGTCGCCTGCAAGCCGGCGTTGGAGAACGCGGCCTTGAGCGGCTTTTCGGACCGGCCCATCTCGGCCGCGAGCGCTGCGCCCATGCCGCCCAGCCCTGCGCCGCCGAAAAGCGACGCGCCCGCTGCGGACGCGGCTGCGGCGAGCAATAGGTTTCGGCGGTTGGCAGGTGGCATCGATTGGTCGGCCATGATGTTACTACACTCCCAGTGCTCGGGCGATCGTGACGCCGCCGCGTATGCACGCGGAGCTTGCCCCAGTGCGCCATGGCCTGGCAACAAACGATTCGCGCTTGTTTGCCTTTTATGGCCGGCTTCCCTGGCGATCTCGGAACGTGGGCGGCCGTTGATGAAAAGCGTTGTTGGAGGGTTCTGCGATGGATGTCGGTTTTATTGGCCTAGGCAGCATGGGCGCCGCGATGGTGCCCAACTTGGTCAAGGCGGGGCATCGAGTGAGGGTGTGGAACCGCAATCCGGACGCGGCCAAGGCGCTCGAAGGCGTCACGGTGCTGGCCTCGCCCGCAGCGGCGTTCGAGAACGACGCCGTCGTGACCATGCTGTCCGACGACACGGCCGTGCGCAGCGTGATCATCGACTCGGGAGCACTCGCGTCCGCGCGGAAAGACTGCATCCACGTCATGATGGCGACGATCTCGTTGGCGCTCGTTGAAGAACTGCACGGACTGCACCGCCGGGCGGGGATCGCCTACGTGGCGGCGCCGGTCTTCGGCGTGCCGGCCGCTGCCGCAAAGGCCCAGTTGAACATCATGGCCGCCGGCGATGATGCAACCGTTGCGGCCGTTCAGCCCCTGCTTGATGCGCTGGGGCAGAAGACATGGCGCCTCGGCCAGGACCCCAAGCACGCCAACGTGGCGAAGATCGCCGGCAACATGATGATCACGCTCGCCATCGAGGCCATGGGCGAAGCGACCGCCCTGACCGAAAGCTATGGCTTGAAGGCGGCCGATTTCCTTGAGGTCATCACCAACACGATCCTTGCGAGCCCAAGCTACAAGCGCTACGGCGGCTTCATCGCCGCCAACACCTACGAACCCGGCTTCAAGCTCACCCTGGGCCTCAAAGACGTGAACTTGGCGCTTGAGGCCGCCAACGCGAAGAACGCTGCCCTGCCCGCTGCCGAGATCGTGCGCGAGAACATGCTGACCGCGGTCGATCAGGGGATGGGGTCCAAGGATTGGTCGATCCTGGCGAAGGTGGCGCGCCGCCGCGCAGGCTTGGACGAAGGCGTCGCCTAGTGGTCCCGCGGCGTGGCGGCTGAAGGAACCATGAGATGACCGAGGAAGCCGATGAGGCAGGCGCGCCGGCGATGGGCCGGGGATTGACCCTGGCGATGGCCGTGGCGGCTGGCATCGCAGTTGCCAACATCTATTACAACCAGCCCATGCTCGGGATCATGGAGCGTGATCTCGGCAAGCCCGGGCTCACCGGGCTTATCCCGACGGCCACCCAGCTTGGCTATGCCGTGGGGCTGTTCCTGCTGGTGCCGCTGGGCGACCTGGTGGACCGGCGGCGCCTCATCATCGTCCAGTTCACGCTGCTCGCAGCCGCGCTGGTCCTGGTTGCGCTCGCGCCCTCCGCCGGCGTCGTCATGCTCGCTTCGCTGGCGCTGGGCGCGTGTTCGACGGTCGCCCAGCAGGTCATCCCATTTGCCGCCGCCCTGGCGCGCCCTGCCAGCCGCGGCAAGACGATCGGCACGGTCATGGCCGGGGTGCTGTGCGGCATCCTGCTGAGCCGGACCCTGGCCGGCTTCGTCGCGACGCATTTTGGCTGGCGGGAGATGTTCTGGCTCGCCACGCCGCTCGCGCTGGGCGCCGCGGCCCTGATGGCGTTGCTGCTGCCGCGCAACCATCCGCACGTGAACCTCCGCTACGGCGCGGCGCTCGCGTCGGTGATGCGTTTGTGGCGGCAACAGGCGGCGCTGCGGCGCGCCACACTGGTGCAGGCGGCGCTGTTCGCCTCGTTCACCGCGTTTTGGACCGTGCTGGCGTTGCACCTGCAGGAGCCGCGCTTCAACCTCGGCGCGGACATAGCCGGCCTGTTCGGCGTGGTCGGCGCGGTCGGCGTCATGGCCGCCCCCATTGCCGGACGCATCGCCGACCGCCGCGGCCCGGCGCTGGTCATCGGCGCCGGCGCGCTGCTGACGGTGCTGTCGTGGCTGCTGTTCGGCCTGTGGGGGGCGTTGCCGGGCCTGGTGCTCGGCGTGATCGTGCTGGATTTCGGGGTGCAAAGCTCGCTGGTTTCCAACCAGCATGTGGTGTTCGCGCTGCAGCCCGATGCGCGCAACCGGCTCAACACGGTGTTCGTGACCGGCATGTTCCTCGGCGGCGCCGTGGGCTCGGCCGGCGCGACCTTCGCCTGGCGGCTTGCAGGATGGCCCGCCGTGTGCGGCTTCGGCGCCTGCCTTGCCGCCGCGGCGTTGACGTTGGAGATCGTCGCCCGGTTTCATGGCGCGCCGGGGAAGCCTGCCCTTCGCGAACCGGTCTTATAGCGTTTGACAGCGGAGCAACGCCGGCCATGCCCCGTCGATGCGGAACGGCGGCTACGCGACCGGTCCGCTCGCGGCCAAACTCAAGCTTGCCGCGCGCGCCTGGGCATAGCGCATGGGGCGCAGCACGCCGAACGCCACGCCGACGACGGCGAAGTTCATCAACGCCGCCAGCAGGAAGACCGCCTGCCAACTGCCGGTCGCGGCCTGGATGTTGTTGGCGAATGGCACCAGCAGGGCGGAGGCGCCCTTGGCGGTATAGAGCAGGCTGGCGTTCACCGTGGCGTATTTCGGCCCGAACGCGTCGGTGCAGGTGGACGGGAACAAGCTGAATATCTCGCCCCAAGTAAAGAAGATCAGTCCGGCGAAGATCACGAACAGCCATGGGCTGCCGCCCAGCGACCCCAGCAGCAGGTATGACAGCCCGCCAAGGCTAAACGCGATCGCCATCGTCGGCTCGCGCCCGATCTGGTCGGACACCCAGCCGAAGAACGGGCGCGCCAGGCCGTTCATGACGTTGTCCACCACCAGCGCCACGGCCAGGGTGGACGCGCCCAGGAACAGCGTCGTGTCGGAGATGCCGAAGTCGGAGGCAATCAGCGCCAACTGCGCGGTCGCCATCAGGCCGCTCGCGGACACCATGACGAACATGACGTACAACAGCCAGAACACCGGGCTGCGCAGCATCTCGCGCGGGGCGTAGGAGCGCAGCGACTGCGGCAGCTTGCGCGACGGCGCCGGCGGCAGCGCCTCGTTGGGCTCGGGCGCACGCAGCAGCCAGGCGGCCAGAACCAGGATGGCGCCCTGGGCAATGCCGAACACCAGGAAGGTATGTTGGTAGCCGCTGGACGCGATCATGGCCTTGATCGGTATGACCGTCACCGCCGCGCCGGCGCCGAACCCGGCGGCGGTCAGCCCCACCGCCAGGCCGCGGCGGTCCGGGAACCACCTCACCGCATTGCCCACGCAGGTGGCGTAGATGAAGCCCGCGCCCACTCCGGAGACGACGGCGCCTAGGTACAGCATGCCGAGCGACTCGGCGTAGGCGTTGATGACCCAGGCGACGCCGACCAGCAGGCCGCCGCCCGCCACGACCAGCTTTGGCCCGCGGCGCGGCCCAAGCATGTCCACCAGCCAGCCGCCCGCCGGGGTCAGCCAGGTTTCGAGCGCGATGAAGATGCTGAACGACCATTGGATCTCGGCGACGGTCCAGCCGCGCGCCAGGCGGATCGGCTGCACGAACAGCGTCCAGCCGTATTGCAGGTTGGCGATCAGCATCATGCACAGCACGCCGAACGCCAGTTGCCACCAGCGGAGGGATGCGGGAGAACGTCGGTCTGCTGTTTCGTTTCGCATTCTTTACCGTTTAGGCGAGAATGCGGGCATTTAAAAGACACGAGTCGGGTGGCGCGCGCAGAAGCCTCGGCAAATGAGGAACCGTCCGCCGGCTGGCCGGGTTATGAATGGCATGAGGCCGCATTACAAACGCACCAAGCGAGGAGACGCAGATGGACAAGAAATCGGCCGCGGTGATCGCGGTGGGCAGCGTGTTGGCCGCAGCGGCGCTCGGCGCGCGGAACGGCCCGCAGCGCCCGATGACGGCGCTCTGGTATGCGAGCCTGCGGAAGCCTTCATACACCCCGCCCGGCCCGGTCATCGGTGCGGCTTGGGGTGCGTTGGAATTGCTGCTCGCCGGGGCAGGCTACCGGCTGCTGCTGGCGCCGCGCAACGAGGCACGGTCCGCTGCCGTTGGATCGTGGGTGCTGACGTTGTTCGGGCTTGCCGGATACCCGTGGCTGTTCTTCCGGCGGAAACAGTTGGGGACGAGCACGGTCGCCTCCGCGTCCATGCTCGCCGCGGCGATCGGGACGGCCACCGCCGCGCGCGAAGTGGACCGCCCGGCCGCCGCCATGACGCTGCCGCTCACGGCATGGCTCAGCTTCGCGACCCTTCTCAGCGAGGAGCTATGGCGGCGAAATTGATCAGCCTTCGATGATGCCCTGGACCCTGGCGGCGAGCGCGTCCAATCCGAACGGCTTGGTCATCACGCCCATGCCATGTTCCATGCGGGCGTCGCCGCCGGCCACGGCCTCGGCGTATCCGGTGACGAACAGCACCTTCAGGCCGGGCCGGCGCTGCCGGGCCAAGTCCGCGAGCTGCCGTCCGTTCATGCCGCCGGGCAGCCCGATATCGGTCAGCAACAGGTCGACACGCATCCCCGATTCCAGGATGGTCAGCCCGGACCGGCCGTCGGCGGCCTCCAGCACGGAATATCCAAGGTCGGTGAGCACGTCGACGACGATCATGCGCACGGCCGGTTCGTCCTCGACCACCAGCACGACGGCGCTCGCAGCCACGCTTGGGAGGGTGGCGGCCGCCTGCGCCTCCCGCTCGCCGTCGGCCGGCCCGAGATACCGGGGCAAATAGATCGCCACCGTCGTGCCCTGCCCCTCCTCGCTGCGCAGGCGCACATGCCCGCCGGATTGCTGCACGAAGCCGTAGATCATCGACAGGCCCAGCCCGGTGCCCTGGCCCAGCGGCTTCGTGGTGAAGAACGGGTCGAAGGCGCGCGCCATCACCTCCGGCGTCATGCCGGTGCCGGTGTCGGCGACGGACAGGGCCACATACTCGCCCGGCGGCACGTTGCGGGGCGGCCAATCCTTGGGCACGCCGCGCCGGTCGAGCAGGGCAGTGTTCGCTGTTTCGATCAGCAGGTGGCCGCCGCCAGGCATGGCGTCGCGGGCGTTGATCACCAGGTTGAGCAACGCGCTCTCGAGCTGGTGCGGGTCGCACAGGGTTGGCCACGGCCCGGCGGAGAAGCTCGTCTCGAGTTGGATGGCCGGCCCTGCCGTGCGGCGGAACAACTCCTCCATGCCGCCGACCAGCCCGTTCACGTCGGTTGGCCTGGGATCGAGCGTCTGCCGCCGGGCAAAGGCGAGCAGGCGGTGCGTCAGCGTAGCGGCGCGGTTGGCCGATACCGTCGCGGTCTCGATATAGCGGCCGAGCTCTTCCGGGCGGCCCTGGGCGATGCGCGAGCGTATCAATTCGAGGCTGCCAGAAATGCCGGTCAGCAGGTTGTTGAAGTCGTGTGCCAGGCCGCCGGTCAATTGGCCCACCGCCTCCATCTTCTGAGACTGGCGCAGCGCCTCCTCGATGCGTTCGCGGTCCTCGGCCTCCGCCTTAAGGCGTGCCATTGCCTCGATCAGTTCGTTGGTGCGCTCGGCCACGCTCGCCTCCAGCGCCTCGTTCTGGCGGTGCAGCGCCTCCTCGGCGTGCTTGCGTTCCGTAATGTCGGCCACGATGCCGAGCAGGTGTTTCGGAGGGTTGTTGCCCTGCCCGCCGTCCGGCTGGCCGCGCGCCTCGATCCAGCGCACGCCGCCGTCGCTGTGACGGATGATGCGGCATTCGAAGTGCCATTCCGTCCCGGCGCTCACCGCCTGGCGGAACGTGGAGGCCACGTGCTCGCGGTCCGCGGGCAGCACGTGGTCGAGGAACATGTCGTAGGTCCAGGTCGGCGGTGGTCCGGGATAACCGAAGATTTGGTCGTAACGCGCTGTGCGCGTGGCGTCGCCACTGAGGAGGTCGAAGTTCCAACTGCCGAGCATGCCGGCTTCGAGGGCAAAACGCAGGCGTGCCTCGCCGCTGCGCATCGCTTCGATGATTCGGAACCGGTCGGTCGCGGCTGCCAGCAGGTTGGCGTAGGTGCGCAGGTATTCGGTGTCGCTCTCGGTGAACTCGCGAGGGCTGCGGCTGTCGATCTGCAGGATGCCGAACGGTTGCCGGTCCTTGCCGCCGATGATGAGGACGTTGGCGACCGCCTTGACGCCGTTGTCGGTCAGGAACGCCGGATACCTGAACCGCGTTTCCTGATCGATATCGGGAGAGATCATCGGCTCTCCTGTTTTCAGCGCAACGCCCTCCGAGGTGGCGTCCGACACCTTGATTGTCACTTCGCCCACGACGCCGGGTTTCCAGCCCACGCCGGCACGCACCAGCAGGGTTTCGCCGTCTGCTTGCAGCTCCATGACTTTGGCGAGGTCGGTGCCGAGGGCTTCGCCAATCAGGTGGCAGGCTTCGGTCAGGATCTCGTCGAGGTCATCGGATTTCAATGCGAGTTCGCCGAACCTCGCCAGAACCGTCTGCTGCTGGAGCAGCTTTAAGTGAGCGGACGTTTTTGTGCTGTCCAAGAAACATTCCCTGCATAACGCCGGTTGGCCTATTCGTCGGGATGGCAAAATCGGCCCGAACATTCGGAAGCGGCTCGCATTCAAAGCTTGATCTTTAAAGATCCTCGAACGATTAAACCCTTGGGAACAACATATCTCCGTCAATAATACAAACCCCTGGATTAATAGCAACCCCGCTATTTCGCGTGAATAAAGGGCTGATTCCGGCGGTCCCGCATAGGCGGCGCACCGAACTTGATTTCGCCAATAAGAGAGAGTCAGATGAAAAACGTCACCTTTAAGAGACATGGCGGTAACGATGGGATATTCGCAAGGCACGGTCCCGGCATGTTGTGCGGCGGCACTCCGGACCCAGGCAGTGTTGCTAGGGCGCAATGGCGCTCTGCCCCCGGGCACGCAACGTCCGCTATGGTAGGGCTGCGACGCATGAGACTGCCGCTAGCGCCGCCATCGGAAGCGGGCGCGATGGAGCCCGCCACGCACGAGGGCCTGCAGCGCCGCATCGCCGAGCTGTCCGAAGCGCTGGCCGCGCGCGACGCCTTCATGGCGGCCTCCGCGCACGAGCTGCGCAACCCGATGACCCCCATCCTGGGCCAGGTCGAGCTGCTGATGGCCGGGGTCAAGGCGGGCCGGTTCGCTCCCGATCAGGTCGAGGAGCGGCTGGGGCGCGTCCAGCACAGCGTCAATCGCTACCTGAACCGGGCCGCGGTGCTGTTTGCCGTGTCGAAACTCACCCGCGGCGAATTCCGGCCGCTTCCGGAGCCGTTCGACCTCACGGCGCTCATGCGCGAAATCGCCGCCGAGTTCGAGCCCGTTGCACGGCACGCCGGAGTGCCCATCACGCTCGCCGTGCCCGCAACCTTGCCCGTCGGCCTGGACCGGCAGGCGACGAACCACATCATCGACAACCTGGTCTCCAACGCCCTGAAACATGGCGACCGCACGCCGGTGGAGGTGAGCGCCGCCATCTTTGGCGAGCAGGTGCGCATCACCGTCCGCGACGGTGGCCCCGGCGTCCCGCCAGGCGACCGGACGCGGCTGCTGGAAACATTCGAGCGGGTGATCCGGCAAACCGGGCGGCGCAGCGGGTTCGGGGTCGGGCTTTGGATCGTCGGCCAGTTCGTGGCGGCGATGGAGGGCACCGCCGCCATCGGCGATGCGGCCGGCGGCGGGGCGCTGTGCACGGTCACCCTGCCGCTGCATCTCAGAAAGGCGTATCGATGAACGATGTCAGCAATTTAGGGCTGGACCGCGTGCCGAGCGGCGTCGCTGGCCTGGACACCATACTCGGCGGCGGCTTCCTCAAAGGCGGGCTGTATATCCTCCAGGGCACGCCCGGCACCGGCAAGACGACCCTCGGCAACCAAATCTGCTTCAACCACGCCGCCGACGGCAACCGTGCGCTCTATGTCACGCTGCTGGCGGAATACCATGCCCGCATGATGCAGCATCTGGGCGCGATGACGTTCTTCGACGGATCGAAGATTCCCGACCAGCTCAGCTACATCAGCGGCTTCAGCGTCCTGCGCCAGGACGGGCTGCCGGGCCTGATGACGCTGCTGCGCCGCGAGATCATCACGCGGAACGTGTCCGCCATGGTCCTCGACGGCTTCGCGACGGTGCAACGCGCGGCGCCGGGCGACCAGGCGCTGAACGAGTTCATCCACGAGCTGCAGGGTATCGCCATCGCGACCGATTGCACGATGTTCCTGCTCAACAGCGCGAAGGAAAGCGAAAACGTCACGCCCGAACACACGATGGTGGACGGCATCCTTGAGCTGAGCGAGAAACTGGTCGGCTGGTCCGCCGAACGCGCGCTGCAGGTGGTTAAGTTCCGCGGCAGCGGCTATTTGCGCGGCAAGCACGCCTTCGACATCACCGCTGGCGGCCTGGTCGTCTATCCCCGCATCGAAGCGCTGCTGGCCAAGCCCTCGCGCCCGGACCACAGCGGGACCGAGAAGGTTTCAACCGGTTTCGAACGGCTCGACGCCATGCTCGACGGCGGGCTGCCCATTGCGTCCACCACCATGGTCATGGGGCCGTCCGGCGTGGGCAAGACCACGCTCGGGCTGCACTTCCTCTCCCGCTGCAGCGCCAGCGAGCCGGGGCTGCTGTTCGGCTTCTACGAGACGCCGCCGCGCATCATGGCGAAGGCCCGCGAGGTCTGTCGGACGCTGTCCCCGCTGCTCGACAGCGGCGCTGTCGAGGTGCTGTGGCTGCCGCCGACCGATGGCCTGCTGGATGCCTACGGCGAGCAGTTGCTGGAGGCGGTGCGCCGCCGGGGGGTGCGGCGGCTGTTCATCGACGGCCTCGGCGGCTTCCAGGACGCCGCCAACGATCCCGGGCGCATGAGCCATTATCTGAACACGCTGATGAACGAGCTGCGGGTGCAGGGCGTCACGACGGTCTATACGCTCGAGGTGCCCGACATCATCGGGCCGCATATCCGGACGCCGATCGGCGACCTGTCCAGCCTGGCCGAGAACCTGGTCCTGCTGCGCTACATCGAACTCCGGTCCCGGCTTTATCGCCTTATTTCGATCCTGAAGGTCAGGGACGGCGGCTTCAACCCCCTGCTGCACGAGTTCGTCCTGACGCAACACGGCCTGGCGATCGAGCCATCGAGCGACAGCGCCGAGGCGGTCATGGCCGGGTTCGCGCGTTTGCCGGAGGGTCCGTCACCCGCGGCGGCGGCCTCGGGGCAGCCGCCGTCCGGGCCTGGAGGCTAGGCATGGCGACGGTGCTCGTGGTGGATGACGAGTTCGGCATCGCGGAGCTGTTCGACGCCATCCTCGCCGACGAGGGCCACCACGTGCTGATGGCCGTCAACGGCCGGCACGGGCTGGAGATGCTGGCCCTGGAGCAGGTCGACCTGGTGTTCCTCGATTACATGATGCCGGTCATGGACGGGGCGGCGATGCTGGGCGCCATGGCTGGTAACCCTGGCCTGCGCCGCATTCCCGTCGTGATGATGAGCTCGATGATGGAGTCGGCCGTGGCCGAGCGCTGTTCCGGCTACGTCCGGTTCATGCGCAAGCCGTTCAAGGTCGCCCAGGTGGTCGCGATGGCCAAGGAAATGCTCGGCAACGACGCCGGCCAGGGAATTTGACCGGTTGGCGACGCCGCCCTATCGCGCCACCGCCCGCATCGAGGCCGGCTGGCCCGGCAGTTTCAAGGTCACGCCCGTCGCCGCCAGCCGCCCGCCCGCGATGCGGAACACTTGCAGGTCCTGGTCGAGGTAGTTGCCGATATAGACGTATTCGCTGTTGGGGCTGAACGCGACGCCCTCCGGCAGGGCGCCGAGCGGCAGCCGGTTCACCACCCGCAGCTCGCCCTGCGCCCCAACCGCGAGCAGCACGGCCTCGCCGTTGCGGACATAGGCCCAGTCGTCCTGCTTGTTGCCGGACCCGAGCAGCAGCGGGGCCACGGCCCACTTGCCATTGGGCGAGACCGCGAAGCCCTCCGGGCCTGCCCCGGCCGTCGACAGCGACACCACCTGCGGACGTGGCGCGGTGGCGTCGATCACCGTCAGCGCATCGCCGTTCTTGCCGCCGGCGCCCGTGCTGGAGGCGATGGCGTATTTGCCGTTCGGGGTGATGTCGATGTTGTAGGGATTGACCCCGGCCGGCAGGTCGAGCGCCTTGTCGTAGGTGACGCTCGTGCCGTCGATCGCCAGCACGCCGACCTTGTTCACCAGGTTCATGACCGCGAAGGCGCGCTTCCCATCCGGCGTGATGGCGACGGCGGCGACGTCGTTGCCCATCGGCACCTCGCCCACGGCCTTGACCGACGTTCCCTCGATCGACAGCACCGAGACGCTTTTCCCGGCGCGGTTGGCAATCAGCGCGAGGCCGCCCTTGCGGGAGATGGCGAGGCCGGAGGGCTGCTTGCCCACCGTCACGGTGTCGATCAGCTTGGGCGGGGTGGCGTCCAGGTCGATGACATACAGCTTGTCGTCCGGCGCGGGTTTCCAGGCGCCGTTGTCCTGCACGACGTTGACGGAATTGGCGACCAGGCCGAGGCGTCCGTTTGGGGTGACCTGCAGGTTGGTGGGCGGGCCCAGCAATGAGTTCACCAGCGGCAGGCTGGCGCGGATGCGCGGGTGGGCCGGGTTGGAGACGTCCATGACCAGTATGGCGTCGGCGCCGGGCTGGACGAACTTTTGGCCGCCGGCGTCGTAGGCGACCTTGGAGTCGAGCCCGATCAGGATGTCGGTTGGGCTCGCATGCGCGTGGGGCGCACTGGCGAGGGCGATGCCGGCGGCTCCCATGGCCAGCCAAATCCGCATGGATGTCAAAGCTTTTCCCCCAAGTTCACGGCCCGTTTGCCGGGCATGTTTGAGGCTGGAGCGTAGCAGTCCGTCGGCGGATCGCAACAGGGAGGGATGGCAGAATGGGACGGGATGCGGCTACACGCCTGATCCGAACCGCCGTTATGGAGCGAAGACGCCATGCCTATGATTACTGCCTCAAGTGGCACCGAGCTGTTCTACGACTTGCGTGGGCCCGCAGGCGCGCCCGTCGTCGCATTCTCCCATTCCGTCGGCTCCACGCACCGGATGTGGGACGCCCAGGCCGACGCGCTTGCCGGGCAGTACCGGGTGCTGCGCTACGACACGCGCGGGCATGGCGGCTCGCCTGTCGCTGCTGGGCCCACCACCATCGAGGCGCTGGCCGACGACCTCGCGGGGCTGCTGGACGCGCTGCATGTCGAACGGGCGCACGTCGTCGGGCTCTCGCTTGGCGGAATGACGGCGCAGTTGCTGGCCGCCCGCCACCCGGGATGCGTGCACGGGCTCGTGCTGATGGCGACCGCGGCCTATATGCCCGACGGCTGGGAGGCGCGGGCAGCGTCCGTGCGTTCGCAAGGCATGGGCGCCATCGTGGACGCGGTGCTGGCGCGCTGGTTCACGCCGGGCTTCAAGGCAGCGCATCCTGAGATGGTCGCGCCGCACCGCGAGCGGTTCTTGGCGATGGACCCCGAGGGCTACGCCGCCTGCTGCGGCGCGATCGGGGGCATGGACCTGCGCCCCTCCAACGCTGACATCACGGCGCCGACGCTGATCCTCGCCGGCGCCGACGACCCGGCGACTCCTGCCGCCATGATGGAGGAGATCCGGGGCCGCATCCCCGATGCCGAGCTGGTGGTGCTGCCGCGTGCCGCGCACATCCTGGCGGTGGAGCGGGCCGACACGGTGAACGCGCATCTCGCCGCATTCCTGGGCAGGCTGCAGGCGGCGGGCGAGCCACGCGGCGGCGCGAGCTTCGAGGACGGTTTGGCGAACCGCAAGGCCGTGCTGGGGGCCGCGCATGTCGAGCGTTCGCTCGCCAAGGCGGGCGCGTTCGCCGGGCCGTGGCAGGATTACATCACCCGCACGGCCTGGGGCGAGGTTTGGGGCGACCCGACGCTGCCGTGGAAGACCCGGTCGATGCTGACCTTGGCGCTGATGGTGGCTCTGGGCCGAGAGGAGGAGTTCAAGCTGCACCTGCGCCCGGCGCTGCGCAACGGCGTTTCGGCCCCGGAGCTGCGGGCGCTGCTGATCCACGCCGCGGTTTACGCCGGGGTGCCGGCGGCGAACGGCGCGTTCCGCTGGGTGCATGAGACGCTGGGCGACGAGGTGGGCTGAAGGACGGACCTTTGACCGAGGGCGGCGTGGCGCCGCTGATCGGCATCGACTTTGGTACGACGAACTCGGTCGTCGCGGTGTTGCAGCCGGATGGCTCGGTGCGCACCGTGCGCTTCGCCGTGGGGACGGTCGAACTGGATGTGTTCCGCACCGTGCTGTGCTTCTGGCGGCAGGGCGAGGCCGGGCGCGGCATCTTGCGCCATGCGGCCGGGCCGCACGCGGTCGAGGCCTATTTGGACGACCCGCTCGACACGCGGCTGATCATGTCCATGAAGACCTATTTGGCCCAGCGCAGCTTCACCCAGACCCAGGTCTACGGCAGTCCGCATACGCTCGAGCGCCTGGTCGCGCTGTTCCTGCGCGCCCTGCTTGATACGACGGAAATGGCCGGTGCGCGCATCATCGCCGGGCGCCCGGTCCGCTTCGCTGGCGACCTCGCCGACGACACGCTGGGCGAGGCAAGGCTGCGCGCGGCCTATCGCGAAGCGGGCCTGGGCGAAGTGGAGGTGGCGTTCGAGCCGGAAGCCGCGGGCTACCGCTTCACCCGCACGCTGGACGCGCCGGCGACGGTGCTGATCGGCGACTTCGGCGGCGGCACCAGCGACTTCTCCCTGCTGCGCTTCGAGCCCGGCGCGCAACGGCGCGTGACGCCGCTCGCCAGCGCGGGCGTGGGCGTCGCTGGCGACAGCTTCGACTACCGGATCATCGACCGGGTGGTCTCGCCGCGGCTGGGCAAGGACAGCACCTATCGGATCATGGGCAACGACATGCCGATCCCCGCGGAATACTATGCGGGCCTGGCGCGCTGGCACCGCCTGTCGCTGATGCGCACGCCGCGGACGCTGCGCGAGATCGCCGAGGTGGCCCGCACGAGCGCCCGGCCGGAGCAGTTGCGTGGCCTGATCCAGCTCATTGAGGACGAATTGGGATATCAGCTCTACCAGGCGGTCTCCGGCGTGAAGGCGGAGCTGTCGCGGCAAGAGCACGCCACCTTGCGCTTCCACCACGGGGGCATCGCCATCGAGGAGGTGGTCACGCGGGCGGAGTTCGAACGCTGGATCGCGCCCGATTTGGCGCAGCTCACGGCGGCAGTGGACCGCGCCTTGGCGCAGGCTTCAATCGGGCCGACGGAAGTGGACCGCGTGTTCCTGACCGGCGGCACCGCGTTCGTGCCAGCGGTGCGGAGATTGTTCGAACAGCGTTTTGGCCCCGAACGCGTATCCGGCGGCGGCGAGTTCGTCTCGGTGGCCGAAGGCTTGGCGCTGATCGGGCGCGACCGGTTGCTGGCGAACGGGCCGCCCGGTTCAGTTCGTTAGGAGGCGTCAGGCAATTGACCGCTCAATCCGCAAGGGCCGGCTCATGCCGGCCCTTGGGATCGAATTCTAGCTATGGACGGGAACGTTCACCGCGAAATGCTGGGTGGCTGCGCTGTACAACGCTGCCGCAGCGCCGCTGACTGGGGCGCCGTCGACGTTGATGCCGTTGACATACAGGTTCCTGTCCGTGCTCGGCGTGCCGCCGTAGGCGTCGTTCAGGAACGAAATCGCCACGTCATGCGTACCCGCGCTGAGCGCATTGCTGAACGAGAAATCCTGCGAATCGCCGTTCGAGTGCAGCGCATTGACGGATTGCGCGCCGCCGATGGTCTTGCCGTCGATGGCGATGGTGAACTGCGCGTCGCCCTGCCAGGCGTCCTCCGACAAGCTGAGGCCGAGCGTGGACGTGCTCGTTGCCGGATTGGTGGCGGGCGGTGCCGTGGGTTGCGCCGGGGGCTGCGGATTGACCGAAGCAGCATTCGGATTGCTTGAGTAGGCGCGGACATAGTTCACGTCCATCTCGCCGGTTTCGCCAGGGTTCGGCGCGCCGGCCCATGAACCGGATGTCCCGGTCTGAGTGCTGAGCACCATGTACAACGGCTTGTTCATGTCGGACGGGGTGGCCTCCTGCTTGACCGCATTGCCGTCGAAGTACCAGGTGATCTTGTCCGGCTCCCAGTCGACTCCATAGGTATGGAAACCCTGCGAGGAGTCGGGGATGTCGGCCCAGTATGGCTGCGTGCCGTTGGCGTTGGAGTGGGACGTCATCACGAGCGTGGTCGGGTTCTTGCCGAGCATTTCCTCGACGTCCAGCTCGGGAGGCCAGGAGCCGTCGGCGGGCAGCAGCCAGAACGAGGATATGGCCCCGGCCGCGTTGGAGAGCTTGGCGTTCATTTCGAAATAGCCGTAGGTCTGCGAGAACGAGCCGAGGGTGGTGATCTGCCCGCCGAGCATCGGCTTGTTGCCAGCGGCGCCGCTGATGTCGCTGGGGGTCGGCTTGAGGGCGATCGAGAGCACGCCGTTGTTGACCGAGAACACGTTGGCATTGCCGCCCGAGGTGGGGCCATAGAACGGATTGACCTCCCATGAGCTCGTGTCGTCCGAGGTGGAGCCATTGGGACTATAGCCGTAAGCAGGCGCCCATGTACCGCCGGATCCGTTGTTGAGAGATAACGAGTTGAACTCGTCATCGAAAGTCATCGGGAGATTTGTTGGCGGAGCCATTTATACATCCTCGATAGCGCGAGACCCTGATTGATCACGTTGCCGCGGTATCGCCTCGGTGATTGATCCTGCGCAATCCTCAAGCAGGCCCGCAGACGGTGATTTAGCGGTCAAATGACGTATTCAGCAAACTACCTTGGCCGACTCTGCCGGAAATAGGAAGACAGGCTTATAGAAATGCCAACCATCTTTGAACACTTCATGCCTGAACCCTTGATTGTTTCGGATTGTTTATTGATACGCGCTGGGTTGATCGAGGCATTTACCCACATCCCATGTATGTTGGATTTGCACATAGGCCGATGAAGCTTGGCCAAGTTCGACGCGATGCTTTTATGCCGGTCCTCGCCGTGCATTTTGGCTGCCGAAACCGGCCCATTCCGCACAACATCATCCCGTAGTTATAGGTGACATCGGCTTGACACCGGCGCGCATGGAATCCAAGCATATCCGGGCCAATCTCACGGGAAATGCAATGCACCAGGAAGGCTCTCATCCCGAAGGCGCGCTGCATGGCCTGCGGGTCGTCGAGATGGGGCAGTTGATCGCCGGGCCGTTCTGCGGCCAGCTCATGGCCGATTTCGGCGCCGAGGTGATCAAGCTGGAGCCGCCGGGCAAGGGCGATCCGATGCGGGAATGGGGGCACGAAAAGCCGCAGGGTCTGTCGCTTTGGTGGCCCGTCATCTCCCGCGGCAAAAAAAGTGTCGAGATCGATGCGCGGCAGGCGGCCGGCCAGGCGCTGGTGCGCGAACTGGTGGCCACGAGCGACGTGCTGATCGAGAACTTCCGCCCCGGCACGATGGAGAAGTGGGGCCTGGGCTACGACGCCCTTATCGCGATCAACCCGCGTTTGGTGATGATCCGGGTGTCCGGCTACGGCCAGACCGGCCCCTACGCGCACAAGGCCGGGTTCGGCGCCATCGGCGAGGCGATGGGCGGGCTGCGCCACGTCGTCGGCGACCCCAGCACGCCGCCCAGCCGCATGGGCGTCTCCATTGGCGACACCCTGGCGGCGACCTTCGCCTGCCTCGGCGGCATGATGGCGCTGCACGCGCGGTCCCGCAGTGGGCGCGGCCAGATGGTCGACAGCGCCATCTATGAGGCGGTGCTGGCGGTCATGGAGAGCCTGGTCACCGAATACGCCCAGACCGGCTATGTCCGCGAGCGCACCGGCGCCATCCTGCCGAACATCGCGCCGAGCAACGTGTATCCCACGGTCGACGGCGCCTACGTGCTGATCGCCGCGAACCAGGATACGGTGTTCCGCCGCCTGGCCGCCGCGATGGGCCGGGCGGAGCTGGCCGACGACCCGCGATACGCGACCCACGACGCCCGCGGCGAGCGCCAGGCGGAGCTCGATGCCGTGATCGCCGACTGGACCCGTACGCAGGACCGCGTGGCGCTGGGCGCGTTGCTGGACGCTGCCGGGGTGCCGCGGGGCGACATCTATCGCGGCCCCGAGATGCTGGAGGACGCGCACTTCAAGGCGCGGGAGACGATCGCCCGTGTCATGCACCCGGCGCTGGGCGAGTTGCGCATGCAGAACGTGGCCCCGCGCCTGTCGGAGACGCCGGGCCGCATCCGCGACGCTGGACCGAGCCTGGGCCAGCATAATACTGAGGTCCTGCGCGGCCTGCTGGGCCTGGACCCCGGGCGGCTGGCGCAGTTGCAAGCGGCCCGGGTCGTCGGCCGCACCGATGGCCATAACCCATAATCCTGGAGACCGCGCATGGCCCGGCACCACGTTCCTGCGACGCCCGCGACGATCCGTTGGGGCACCTTCAGCGCCGAGTATGAGCCCGTCCTGACGGTAAGCAGCGGCGACACCGTGGTGCTGGAATGCGTGTCGGGCGGGCCGGACGTGATGCCGCCGGAACGCCTGGGCTTCACCGTGCCGCCGGCGCTCGCCGCCATCCACGGCGCCAATCCGCCCCGGCTTGGCCCGCATATCCTGACCGGCCCCGTCGCCATCGCCGGCGCCGAGCCCGGCGACACGCTCGAGGTCCGCATCGACAGCATCGAGCTCGGCGCAGACTGGGGTTTTTGCGGCCATCGTCCGCTCGCCGGCACGCTGCCGGAGGACTTCCCGCACCGCTTCCTGAGCCACATCGCCGTGGACCGCGCCGCCGGGACGTGCACGCTGCCCTGGGGGACCGAGCTGAAATTGTCCCCATTTTTCGGCGTCATGGGCGTCGCGCCGCCCGCCGCTTATGGGGCAATCTCGACCAAGGAGCCGCGGGAGCACGGCGGCAACCTGGACAACAAGGAGCTTGGCGCCGGCAGCACCCTGTTCCTGCCGGTCTGGACGCCGGGCGCCAACTTCTCCGCCGGCGACGGCCATGGCGTGCAAGGGGACGGCGAGGTCTGCATCAACGCGCTGGAGATGTGCCTGACCGGCACATTCACCTTCGTGCTGCACAAGGCCGCGGGCCTGCACTTCCCGCGGGGCGAGTCCCCGGCCCACTACATTTCCATGGGAATGAACGAGGACCTGGACCTGGCGATGAAGCAGGCGCTACGCGAGATGATCGCCTTCATCTGCGCCCGGTCCAACCTGTCGCGCGACGAGGCCTATCAGTTCTGCTCGCTGGCGGTGGATTTCCATGTGACCCAGACGGTGAACGGCGAAAAGGGGGTGCACGGCCTGTTGCGCAAGGGATTGCTGTTTTAAGCGGGTTATCCACAACTGTTTGTGTTGGTCCGGCACTTTTCATCTAGTGCTAGCGTTAAGGTGGGCTTATCGTTTTGTGTATCAATCGATGGTCAGGAGCCTGGCATGGACTGGAACGAGCAGATGATCGCCCGCTTGCGGCAATTGTGGCTGGAAGGGCATTCGACCGCGGAAATCGGCCGGCAGATGGGCGTCACCAAGAATGCCGTGGTCGGCAAGGCGCATCGGTTGGTCCTGTCGCCCAGGCCGTCGCCGATCCGCCGGGAGATGGCGGAAGGGCACGTGCCCCGGCGGTCGCCCCGGCGTCCAAAAGGTCCGACGCTGCCGGCACTGGCCTCTCCGGTCATGTCAGCCGCGCTGCCCCTCGCACCCATGCCGGAGGCGCAGGCCGTCGCGGCTCCGCGCGCCGCAGCCTCTCCGCCGCGCGTTCCCGTTCAACTCCGCGCCGTGCCGATGCCCCGGGCCGGCGCGCGGGTGACGACCTGCTGCTGGCCGATTGGCGATCCCGGGACCGCCAATTTCCGCTTCTGCGACGACGGCGCGATGACCGGCAAACCCTATTGCGCGCCCCATGCCGCACTGGCCTACGTCAAGGTGCGCGACCGCCGCGAGGATGCGGCGTAGCCTCGCGGGCGGCCCAACGTTGCCGGGCATCGCACCGCTGCGCCCTTGATCCCGCCGGCTGGCCGGTCTAGGGGTGCTGCGGAGATATGATGCCGCCATTTGATTCTGCCCTTCCGCGGGAGCGCCATACCGCTCTCGACGCCGATTCCGTCCGGGCTGCCTATCGCCGATGGGCCGGGGTTTACGACATGGTGTTCGGCGGCGTTTCGGCATTCGGACGGCGCCGTGCCGTCGAGGCCGTTAACGCGTTGCCGGGCCTGCATGTGCTCGAGGTCGGCGTCGGCACCGGGCTCGCCTTGCCGCATTATTCCAGCGCCAAGCGGATCACCGGCATCGACCTGTCGGCGGAAATGCTGGCGTTTGCGCGGTCCCGGGTGAAATCCACCGGCCTAAACAACGTCGAGGCCCTGCTCGAAGTGGACGCGGAGGCGACCGGCTTTGAGGTCGGCTCGTTCGATATCGCGGTGGCGATGTTCGTCGCCTCCGTCGTGCCGAACCCGCGGCTGCTGCTGGCCGAGATGCGCCGGGTGGTGCGTCCGGGCGGGCATTTGCTGTTCGTCAACCATTTTGCGGCGGAACGCGGCCCGCGCTGGTGGGCAGAACGTGCGCTGGCCCCAGCGTCGCGCAAGCTCGGCTGGCATCCCGACTTTTCCCACGACGCGCTGCTGGCGCCGGACGACCAGGCGCGGGCACAATTCGCGTCCGTGCCGCCGCTGGGCCTTTTCACCTTGGTGAGCCTGCCCAACTAGTTCAGCAACAAGCCGGTCGGCGGCTTGATCTAACGCTGGCTGTCCGATACGTCCTTCCGGGTGTTCCGGACCATGGGCCGGGCAACGTGCAGGTGGAATGGACGGATCGATGCAGGTTTCCCAGCGGCTAAGCGCCGCGGCAGTGTTTTCCGCGATGCTGATGGCCGGCGCCGGCCCGGTTTGGGCGCAGGAGCCGCATAACTGGCAAATTGGGTTCCAGGCAGCGCACAGCCCGGTGCAGCAGGGCATCGAGGGCCTGCACGCAATGGTGATCTGGCTGATGGCCGCCGTAACGATCTTCGTGGCGGCGCTGCTTGGCTATTGCGTGTGGCGGTTCCGGGCGTCGGTCAATCCGAAAGCGAGCCGCGTCAGCCACCATACCGCATTGGAAGTCGCCTGGACCGTGCTGCCGGTGCTGATCCTGGTCATCATCGCGATCCCGTCCTTCCGCCTGATCTATTTCGAAGACCGCACCGACGATCCCGACATGACGATCAAGGTCGTCGGCCATCAATGGTATTGGGAGTACAACTATCCCGACCAAGGCGGCGTGAAGTTCGACAGCTACATGATCCCCGAGGACGACCTGAAGCCGGGCCAGATTCGCAACTTGTCCGTCGACAACCGGGTGGTGCTGCCGGCTGGCAAGAACATCCGCATCCTGGCGACAAGCGGCGACGTGATCCACAGCTTCTTCATCCCGTCGCTCGGCGTGCAGCGCTATGCCATCCCGGGCCGCACGATCGAGACTTGGGTGCGGGTCGATGAGCCCGGCGTCTACTACGGCGAGTGCAACCAGATTTGCGGCACCAACCACAGTGCGATGCCGATCGCGGTCGAGGCGATGAACGACAAGGATTTCGCGGACTGGATTGCCGCGGCCAAGACCAAATTCGCCGCCGGTGGCGCGCCTGCATCCGACGGCGGCGCGCAGCGTTTGGCGGCAGTTGAGAATACACGGCGCTGACCCACATCGGTTAACGCGGAGGAGTGCAGGATATGTCGGCGACGACCCACGACCACGACCACGATCAGCACGACCACGGGCATGCCCCGAATTTCGTGAACCGCTGGTTGTTCAGCACCAACCATAAAGACATCGGCACGCTTTACTTGCTGTTCGCGATCATCGCAGGGATCGTCGGCACCGGCTTGTCGATCCACATGCGCATGGAACTGCAAAGCCCAGGCCTGCAATATTTCGCGTCGGGCCAGTCTTGGAACGCGACGGTTACGGCGCATGGCCTGATTATGATCTTCTTCATGGTCATGCCAGCGATGATCGGCGGCTTCGGCAACTGGTTCGTGCCGATCATGATCGGCGCGCCCGACATGGCGTTCCCGCGGCTGAACAACATCAGCTTTTGGCTGCTGATTCCTGCATTCACCCTGATCATGATGGGGCTGCACAGCGGCGACGGCGCCGGGTCCGGCTGGACGCTGTATCCGCCGTTGTCCAACGGGACCTACCAGTCTGGCCCGGCCATGGACTACACGCTGTTCGCGCTGCATTTGGCGGGCATTTCATCGTTGCTGGGCGCGATCAACTTCATCACCACCATCCTCAACATGCGCGCGCCGGGCATGACGCTGCACAAGATGCCGCTGTTCGTGTGGTCGATGCTGGTGACGGCGTTCCTGCTGCTGCTGTCGCTGCCCGTGCTGGCCGGCGCCATCACCATGCTGATCACCGACCGCAACTTCGGCACGGCGTTCTTCGACCCGCAGGGTGGCGGCGACCCGGTGCTGTTCCAGAACCTGTTCTGGTTCTTCGGCCATCCCGAAGTCTACATCATGATCCTGCCGGGCTTCGGCATGGTCAGCCACATCGTCTCGACATTTTCCAAGAAGCCGATCTTTGGCTATCTCGGCATGGCGTATGCGATGATCGCCATCGGCGTGGTCGGGTTCGTCGTGTGGGCGCACCACATGTTTGTCTCCGGCATTTCGGTCGACACGAGGGCCTATTTCGTCGCGGCGACGATGATCATCGCGGTTCCGACCGGCATCAAGATCTTCTCGTGGATCGCCACCATGTGGGGCGGGTCGATTGAGATGAAGACGCCCATGCTGTTCGCGATCGGCTTCATCTTCCTGTTCACCTTGGGCGGCGTCACCGGGATCGTGCTGTCGAACGCCAGCATCGACCAAGTTCTGCACAACACCTACTACGTCGTGGCGCATTTCCACTACGTGCTGAGCTTGGGCGCAGTGTTCTCGATCTTTGCCGGCTTCTACTACTGGATCGGCAAGATGTCGGGCCGGCAGTATCCGGAGTTCTGGGGCCAGGTGCATTTCTGGGTGATGTTCGTGGGCGTGAACCTGACCTTCTTCCCGATGCACTTCCTTGGCCTCGCCGGCATGCCGCGCCGCTACCCGGACTATCCCGACGCGTTTGCCGGCTGGAACTATGTGGCCTCGATTGGGTCCTACATCTCCGGTTTCTCCGTGCTGATCTTCCTGTATATCCTCTTCCGCATCTTCACTTCGAAGGTTCAGGTCGCCGACAACTATTGGGGCGATGGTGCGACGACGCTCGAGTGGACCGTCAGCTCGCCGCCGCCGTTCCATACCTTCACGGAGCTACCGCGGGTCCGCTGATGGTGGACCGGGTCATCAAGGCTGGGGGGGCTGCGGCCCCCCTTTCGCCGTCGGCTTTCCCGTCAGAAGCGCGCGACTGGTTCGCGATGCTGAAGCCGCGGGTCATCACGCTCGTGGTGTTCACCGGGTTTATCGGCTTGCTGCTGGCGCCCGGTAGGCTGCATCCGGTGCTGGCGCTGGCGGCGGTGCTTTGCATAGCGGTGGCCGCAGGCGCCGCTGGGGCAATCAACATGTGGTACGACCGGGACATCGATGCCGTCATGCGCCGGACGGCGAAGCGCCCCATCCCAGCAGGCCGCATCGGCGCCAGCGACGCATTGGGGTTTGGCGTGGTGCTTGCGGTCGCCTCGGTGCTGGTGATGGGCCTCGCGACCAACTACATGGCGGCTGCGCTGCTGGCGCTCTCGATCCTGTTCTATGTTTTCATCTACACGGTCTGGCTGAAGCGCCGGACGCCGCAGAACATCGTGATCGGCGGCGCGGCGGGCGCGTTCCCGCCCGTGATCGGCTGGGCGGCCGTGACCGGCAGCGTGGACGTCATGCCGTTGCTGATGTTCGCCATCATCTTCTTCTGGACCCCGCCGCATTTCTGGGCGCTCTCGCTCTATGCCTCAGAGGACTACAAGCGGGCAGGCGTGCCGATGCTCCCGGTCGTCGCCGGAGCGCGTGCGACCCGGCGTCAGGTGATGGCCTATACGGTCGCATTGGCTGCCGTGTCGCTGGTGCCGTGGGCGCTGGGCTACGCTGGCCCGATCTACGGCGTTTCCGCTGCCGGCCTCGGTGCCTGGTTCCTGGCCGCTTCATTGCGCGTGTTGCTGGACAAACAGGACGCGGCGGGCGTCAGCCTGACCCGGGATGCCCCGGCGCGCTGGGCATTCCGGGTGTCGCTCGTGTACCTGTTCGCCTTGTTCACCATGCTGGCGGTCGATTACGTCCTGCCCGTGCCGCATCTTGGATGAGTTCCCGCCGCCGCTCTCGCCCGCCGAGGCCATTGAATTCCGCCGGCGGCAGCGGGGCAAGAATGTCGCCCTGCTTATAGTGCTGCTCGCGCTCGCGGCCTTGTTCTATGCCATTGCCATGGTGCGCTTCAAAGTCGCCTAGCCGCGGCTTGCCAGCCTGATGGCCATACCGACATCCCGTTCATGAAGTTGCGCAACAACCTGATCGCCGGCATCCTCGTCTCCGTCATCGGCGGCATGGTCGGCCTCTCCTTCGCCGCGATCCCGCTGTATCGCATTTTCTGCGAGGCAACGGGGTTCGCCGGAACGCCGCAACTGCGCGGCGCAGCCGCACCCGGCGCCAGCGGCGGCACCATGGTCGTCCGCTTCAATGCCACCACCAGCCCCAGCCTGCCCTGGCGCTTCTCCCCCAACGAGACCGCCGTGACGGTCAAGCTGGGTGAGGACCGGCTGGCGTCCTATGTCGGCCAGAACCTCGGGCAGCTGCCGATCACCGGCGTCGCGACCTATAACGTGACCCCCGAAAAGGCCGGGCGCTATTTCCACAAGACCGCCTGCTTCTGCTTCGACGAGCAGACCTTGGCGCCGGGCCAGGAGACGCAGTTCCCGCTCAGCTTTTGGGTGGACCCGGCCATCGCCAGCGATCCCGACACGCGCGGCGTCAAGACGATCACCCTGTCCTACACCTTCTTTCGGTCGCTGGACGATGCGGCGCGCAATGGCGGCTTGAAGGGGGCCGGGCCGCATGTCGGCCCGCGGGCAGACGCTTCGCGCTAACGCTTTTCCCGAGCGAAGCGGACCGGCAAAATGCAATTACCCTTTGCCTGACCGTGCACCTTCGTCGAAATGTAGGGCCACATCGAACGGGCGACGCTCTAACAACCCGATGATCCCCCACGTTTACGCCTTGAACCCCGCGGAGTTTTGGCGATGATGCGGCATCTTTTGCATAGGTTCGATTAGAATGAGCGACCTCCCCCTTGCAACAATGAACCCCAAAGTCGGCGCAGAACTTCCGGCGGTCGACGCGCAGGACCTCAATAGCTCCGGCATGCAGCAGCCGTATCACCTCGTCGACCCCAGCCCGTGGCCGCTGCTCGGCGCGCTGGGCGGCGGGCTGACGCTGTTCGGCATCATTATGGTCGCGCATTACAACAACTATCTCTGGCTGGGCCTCGGCCTCGCCATCGTGCTCGCGGTCATGTTCTTCTGGTGGCGCGACGTGCTGAAGGAAAGCCGGACCGCCGGCGTGCACACCCCGGTCGTGCGGATCGGCCTGCGTTACGGCATGACCTTGTTCATCACCAGCGAGGTCATGTTCTTCGTCGGCTTTTTCTGGGCCTATTTCAACTATGCGCTCTATCCCGGCAACGTGTCGGGAGCGGAGCATGCCGTTTGGCCACCCGAGGGCGTCCATACCTTCGACCCGTTCCATCTGCCGCTGCTCAACACGATGATCCTGCTGCTGTCGGGCACTGCCATCACCTGGGCGCACCATGCTTTGCTGGAGGGCAACCGCAAGTATCTCGTGATGGGCCTCGGCTTCACCATCTTGCTCGGCCTGTCGTTCACCACGTTCCAGGCCCTCGAATACTCCGAGGCGCCGTTCAAGTTCACCGGCGGCGTCTATCCTTCGGTGTTCTTCCTGGCCACCGGCTTCCACGGCTTCCACGTCATCGTCGGCACCATCTTCCTGATCGTGTGCTGGTTCCGCGCCCGCGCCAGCCAGTTCTCGCCCACGCGCCATTTCGGTTTCGAGGCAGCCGCCTGGTATTGGCATTTTGTCGACGTGGTGTGGCTATTCCTGTTCGTCGCGATCTACGTCTTGGGCGCATCGCCGGGCGGGGCCGAGTAGCCGAGCCGCACGATGCCAGCATCGGCAACTCGATAGGCGCAAGCGGGACAGTCTCGTGAGCGTAACCGCACCGCCGATCTCCCGCCGGCTGTTATGGCCCGGCGTCACCACCGTCGCCATGCTGGCGCTGGCCGTCAGCCTCGGGATTTGGCAAGTCCAGCGCTTGGCGTGGAAGACGAACCTGCTAGCCGAGATCGACCGCGGGGAAACCGCCGCCGCCATCCCGTTGCCGGCGGACCCGCAGCCGTTCGCCAAGGTGCGGGTGGCCGGGTTGCTGCGCCGAGACCTGGCCGCGCTATACGGCGTCGAGGTGCGCACGACCCAGGCCGGGCCGGTCCTCGGGGCGTTCTTGCTCAATCCGTTGGAGCGGCCCGCCGCCGACCCGGTCATGGTCGACCGCGGCTGGGTTCCTGCCGATGCGCCGCGAGACACCACGCCCATCGTCGCCACCGTCGAGGGCTATATTCGCCCGCCGGAGCGTCCCGTGCGTTTCGGCGCATCCGACGATCCGGCCGCGCGGCGCTTCTATGCGCTTGATCCGGCCGCGATCGGCGCTTCGCTCGGGTTGCAGCGCGTCGCGCCTTTTACCCTCGTCGCCCTGGGCAGCGTGCCGCCCGGCAGCTATCCAGAACCCGCCCAGGCCCTGCCGCGTCCGCCGAACAACCACCTGGTTTACGCCTTTACCTGGTTCGGCCTCGCGGCGGCGCTGGTGGCGGTGTTCGGCGTTTATGCCCGCAAGCTGCTGAAAGCCCATCCATGACCGCATATGCCCGCCTGGCCGCCCGTTTTGCCCGCATTGCCACCATCGGTGAGGCGGCCTCCGTGCTCGGGTGGGACGCGTCCGCCATGATGCCGCCGGGCGGGGGCGCCGCGCGTGGCGACCAGCTCGCAGTGCTGGCCGGGCTGGCGCATGGCCTGCTGACCGCGCCGGAGGTCGCCGACGACTTGGCAGCGGCGGACGTGCGGACCGGCGAATGGGACGCCGCCAACCTCGGCCTGATGCGCCACGCCCATATCCGTGCGACCGCCATCCCGGAAGACCTGGTGGAGGCGCAGGCCCGCGCCAACTCCGCCTGCGAGAAGGTGTGGCGGGAGGCGCGCCGAAATTCCGACTTCGCGGCGGTGTCGCCCTATCTCGCGGAGGTCGTTTCGCTGGTGCGCCAGACGGCCGATGCGATGGCCCCGGCGCTCGGCCTCTCGCCGTATGACGCGCTGATGGACGGCTACCAGCGCGGGATCGGCGCTGCCGATGTCGGCCCGGTGTTCGCGCGCTACGAGGCGTTCCTGCGCGCCGCGCTGCCCCGTGCGGAGGAGCGCCAGGCGCGGCAACCCCCGCCCACCGCCTTGCAGGGCGTGTTCCCCGCCGACCGGCAGGAGGGCCTGTGCCGCCATCTGTCCGCCCGCGCCGGGCTGGAGTTCGATCACGCGCGGCTCGACCGCTCGACGCATCCGTTCTGCGGCGGCACCCCGACCGATGTCCGCATCACCACGCGCTATAACGAGGCCGACCCGGCCCAGGCATTGATGGGCGTCCTGCACGAGACCGGCCATGCGCTGTATGAGCGCGGCCTGCCCGCCGGCTATGCCCGCCAGCCCGTCGGCGCGGCGGCCGGCATGGCGGCGCACGAGAGCCAGTCGCTGATCATCGAGATGCAGTCCTGCCGGTCCGACCCGTTCCTGGCCTGGCTCGGCCCAGAACTGCATGGCACGTTCGGCGGCGCCGCCGAGCCCTATGCGCCGGCCAACCTGTCCCGGCTGTGGCGCAGGATCGAGCGCGGCCTCATTCGCGTGGACGCGGACGAGATGACCTATCCGGCCCACGTCATCCTGCGCTTCCGGCTCGAGCAGGCGCTGATTTCCGGCCAGTTGCAGGTTGGGGACCTGCCCGGCGCGTGGCGGGACGGCCTGATGGCGTTGCTGGGCGTGGCCCCGCCGGACGACGCGCGCGGCTGCCTGCAAGACATCCACTGGTATGACGGCGCGTTCGGCTATTTCCCCAGCTATACCCTGGGCGCGATGGCGGCGGCGCAGTTGATGGCGGCGGCGCGGCGGGAGGCCGAGGACCTGGATGCCGGGCTGGGCCGTGGCGACCTGGGGCCGTTGGTGGCATGGCTGCGGCTCCGCGTGCACGGCCAGGGCAGCCGCCTGGGCTTCAACGGCCTGCTGCGCGAGGCGACCGGCAAGCCGCTGGACCCCGCGGATTTCGAGGCCCACCTGACGGCGCGCTACCTGACGGATTGATGCACCCCGGCCCCATCGGCAACGTTATTGGCAACAGATGCCTTATGGCGCGTCTGTGCCGAAGGTCGCGAACCTGCTAGGCAAGCGCACACCCAGGAGAACCGGCCATGGCCGACGCCAACATCACCACGATCGATCTCGATCCGACCGAGGTCGCGCTGATTATCGGCGAGGAGGAGGGGTCCATGACCATACGCGTCGTCCCGGCGCGTGAGCTGGCGGACGGCACGACGGATGTGCCCGAGCCGCACGAGATCGCCATAGCGCTGGCGATGCGGCTGCTGAACGACCCGGATTTCCACGACAGCGTGCTGGAATGGTACGAGAGCCAGGACGACGAGGAGGAAGACGAGGACGAGCTGGTGGACGGCGACGAGGACAAGAAGGACTGAGCGTGCTGCCGTAGGCAGGGGTTGGATCGGACGCCGCCGCCGCCTACAGTCGTTGCCATGCGCTATATTTCCACCCGCGGGCAGGCGCCCGCACGTGACTTTGCCGGCGTCCTACTGGCCGGGCTGGCTGAGGATGGCGGGCTTTATGTCCCCGATGCCTGGCCGCGGCTGTCGCCCGCCGACCTGCGCGGGCTGCGCGGCCTGCCGTATCACGAGCTCGCCGCCCGGGTGCTGGCGCCATTCGTCGGCGCGTCGATCCCGTTCGCGACGCTGCAGGCCATGTGCCGCGACGCCTACGCTGTGTTTGGCCATCCCGCTGTGGTGCCGCTCGTGCAGCTCGACGCCAGCCTGTGGGCGCAGGAGCTGTTCCACGGGCCGACGCTCGCCTTCAAGGATGTGGCCATGCAGTTGCTCGGCCGCATGTTCGCCTACGTCCTGGCGCAGCAGAACCAGCGCGTGACCATCGTCGGCGCGACATCCGGCGACACCGGGTCAGCGGCCATCGAGGCCTGCCGCGACCGGCCCGGCATCGACGTCGTCATCCTGCACCCCCAGGGCCGCACCAGCGAGGTGCAGCGGCGGCAGATGACGACGGTGGACGCCCGCAACATCGCCAACATCGCGGTGGACGGCACCTTCGACGACTGCCAAGACCTGGTGAAGGCGATGTTCGCCGACGAGCCGTTCCGCAGGGATCTGCACCTTTCGGCTGTCAACAGCATCAACTGGGCCCGCATCGCCGCGCAAATCCCGTATTACGTCGCCGCCGCGCTGGCGCTCGGCGCGCCGGAGCGGGAAGTGGCGTTCAGCGTCCCCACCGGCAATTTCGGCAACGTGCTGGCGGCGTGGGCGGCCCGGCGCATGGGGGTGCCGATCGCCCGCCTGGTGGTCGCGAGCAACCGCAACGACATCCTGGCGCGGTTCTTCGACAGCAACGACATGACCATGCGCGGCGTGGAGCCGAGCCTGTCGCCCAGCATGGATATCCAGGTCAGCAGCAACTTCGAGCGCCTGTTGTTCGAATTGCTGGACCGCGACCCGGCCGCGACCACCGCCGCCATGCAGAATTTTCGCAGCGCCGGGCGCATGGACGTGCCGCATACGGCCTGGGCCCGCGCCCGCACCCTATTCCACGGCTTCCGGCTGGACGACGCGGGCACGGAGGCGGAGATACGCCGGCTGCATGGCCTCGGCTACCTCGCCGACCCGCATACCGCGATCGGCATCGCCGCCGCCCGGGCGTTGCCCTGTCCGCACATCCCCACCGTCGCCGCCGCCACCGCGCACCCGGCCAAGTTCCCCGACGCCATCGAGCGCGCGACCGGGTTGCGCCCGGCGCTGCCGCCACGGCTTGCCGACTTGTTCGCCCGCACCGAGATATACAGCACGGCGCCCAACAGCCTCGACGCGGTCGAGGCGCAGGTCCGCGCCTTCAGCCTCAGGAATGCCGCATGACGGATGCCATACAAGTCACACGCCTGCCTTCGGGCCTGATCGTCGCAACCGAAACGATGGAGCGGGTCGAGACCGTGTCGTTCGGCGCCTATGTCGCCACCGGCACCCGCAGCGAGACGGCGGCGGAGAACGGCGCGTCGCACTTTCTCGAACACATGGCGTTCAAGGGCACCGAGCGGCGCACCGCGGCCGCCATCGCCGAGGAGATCGAGAACGTCGGCGGCCAGATCAACGCCTACACCGCCCGCGAGCAGACGGCCTATTACGTCAAGCTGCTGAAGGAGGACCTGGCGCTCGGCGCCGACATCATCGGCGACATCCTGACCCACAGCGCCTTCGCGCCCGAGGAACTGGAGCGTGAGCGCGGCGTGATCCTGCAGGAGATCGGCCAGGCCAACGACACCCCCGACGACATCATCTTCGACCGCTTCCAGGAGGTCGCCTATCCCGACCAGCCGATGGGGCGGCCCGTGCTGGGCACCGAGCAGGGCATCGGGGCGATGGGGCGCGGCGTGCTGACCGGCTACATGCACCGGCACTACGCCGCGGGAAACATCGTGGTCGCCGCCGCCGGGGCGCTGACGCATGATGCGGTGGTCGACTTGACCCGGCAGCATTTCCAGGACCTGCCCGCCGCCATGCCCGGCCCGCTCGCGCCCGGCGCATACCACGGCGGCGAGTTCCGCGAGGCGCGCGAGCTGGACCAGGTGCACATCGTGCTCGGCTTCCCCTCCGTCGCCTATGGCGATCCCGACTACTACTCGGTGCTGCTGCTGAGCACCCTGCTGGGCGGCGGCATGTCGTCCCGCCTGTTCCAGGAAATCCGCGAGCGGCGCGGGCTGGTGTATTCGATCTACTCGTTCTCCGCCCCGTTCATGGATAGCGGCCTGTTCGGCATCTACGCCGGCACCGGCGAGGCCGAGGCAGCGGAACTGGTGCCCGTGACGCTCGAGGAACTGCGCAAGGTGCAACTCGGCGTGACCGAGGCGGAGCTGCACCGCGCCCGCGCCCAGGTGAAGGCGAGCCTGCTGATGTCATTGGAGAGCACCGGCAGCCGCTGCGAGCAGTTGGCCCGGCAGATCCAGGTGTTCGGACGCATTGTGCCCACTGCCGAGACGGTCGCCAAGCTGAACGCCGTGACCGTCGACAGTGTATGCCGCGCCGCCGTCCGGCTGTTCCGCGCGGCGCCGACGCTCGCCGTGATGGGGCCGGGCGACAAGGTGCCGCAGCTGCCGGTCATCATCGACAAGCTGGCGGCATGAACCAGCTCGACCTGCTGGCGGACCTGATCGGCCGCGCCAAGGCCGCCGGCGCGGATGCGTCCGATGCGGTCCTGCTGTCGGGCGCATCCATTTCGGTGGAACGCCGGCTGGGCCGCACCGAGAAGCTGGAGCGGTCGGAGGCGCGCGATTTAGGTTTGCGGGTGTTCGTGGGCGGGCGTTCGGCGATCGTGTCGTCCTCCGCGGCAGACCCGGCGGGGTTCGCGGCATTGGCCGAGCGCGCGGTGGCGATGGCGCGGGTGGTGCCGGAGGACCCGTACGGCGGATTGTCCGAGCAGGCAGCAGCGCCGGACCTGGCGGCACTCGACATCAATGACCCGGCCGAACCCGATGCCGCGGCGCTGGTCGCCCGCGCGTCCGTGGCGGAGGAGGCGGCCCTGGGCGTGGCTGGGGTAACGAACTCGGAGGGGGCGGAGGCATCGTATAGCCGGCGGGACGTGGCATTGGTGACGTCGGCCGGGTTCGCCGGGCAGTATTCGCGCACGTCGCATTCGGTGTCCGCGGTGGCGCTCGCAGGCGCTGGGACGGACATGCAGCGGGATTACGACGTGTCCTCGGCGGTGCATTTGGCGGACCTAGAGGATGCGGCGGGCATTGGCCACACGGCGGGAACGCGGGCGGTGGCGCGGATGAACCCGGCGCGTCCACGCACGGCGAAGCTGCCGATCGTATACGACCCGCGTGTGTCCGGCAGCCTGTTGAACCACCTGATGACGGCGATCAACGGCGCCGCCA
The DNA here is from genome assembly GCA_965277495.1 of Acetobacteraceae bacterium. Classification (GTDB taxonomy): domain Bacteria; phylum Pseudomonadota; class Alphaproteobacteria; order Acetobacterales; family Acetobacteraceae; genus CAHJXG01. The sequence continues at coordinate 2,370,536 of OZ255824.1, forward strand.
TCCTGCGCGGCACCAGTTTCCTGAAGGACATGCTGGGCCAGGCCGTGTTCGCCGCCGGCATCCAGGTGCATGACGATCCGCGGCGGTTGCGCGGCCTGCGGTCGAAGCCGTTCGACGGCGAGGGCGTGCCGACCGCCGCCCGCGCCATCGTGCAGGACGGCGTGCTGATGACATGGCTGTTGGACAGCCGCAGCGCCCGGCAATTGGGCCTGCCGTCCACTGGGCATGCGGTGCGCGGCACGAGCGCGCCGCCGTCGCCGGCGCCGACCAATCTGTTCATGGCGCCGGGCACGCCGTCGCCTGCCGCGTTGATGGCGGACGTTCGGGAGGGCCTGTATGTGACGGAACTGTTGGGCATGGGCGTGAACGGCGTTACCGGCGACTACAGCCGGGGCGCGGCCGGGTTCATGATCCGCGACGGCGTGCTGGCGGAGCCGGTGGCGGAGATTACGATCGCCGGGTCGTTGACGGCGATGTTCCGGGAGTTGGTGGCGGCGAATGACTTGGTGCTGCGGCGCGGGACGGATGCGCCGACGGTGCGGATCGAGGGGATGACGCTGGCAGGGGCTTAGGGTTGGGGCAAGGCATGTCTTGAATCGGGGTAGACGGGAGCGGGCGCATAACTGAATGCTGGCTTTTCGGGCGTTACAGCAAGCACGATATTCGACGTCGGACTACGCACTGAAACCGACCGCTACGCTTCAAGTCCATGGCGGGGATCATGCACCTAGGCTGCCTATTTCGTGCGATAAGGGCAGCACTCCGAAATTATGTTGCAACAACAAGTCTTACGCCCTGAGTAACTTGTGTTGTAACGTTTACCTGGGAATGAAGGTCGAGTTTGACCCAGGCAAGGATGAAGCCAACCGCCTGAGGCACGGCGTTTCGCTCGCCGCGGTGGAGCGGACCGACCTTGACCTGGCCGTGCGGTTCGAGGACCGGCGCTTCGATTACGGCGAAACTAGGTTCATCGCCTATGGTCCCATAGACGGGCGGCGCCATTGCGTCTGGTACACGTTGCGCGGCGATGTTGTCCGGGTCATTGGCCTGAGAAAAGCCAACGACCGTGAGAGGAGACGCTATGAACGAATCGCCTGAAAAGCCCGCCCATGTTTCGCAGGAGGCTTGGGACGCCGTTAATATTCCCGATGCGACTGACGAGGAGTGGAGCCGCGCCGTCCCGTTCAAGGACGCGCACCCCGAGATACATGCCGACTGGAAGCGCAGACGGGGCAGGCCCCCAATCGAGCAGCCCAAAGTGCATATCGGTTTCCGGCTTGACGCCGACGTGGTGAAGGGCGTTCGCGCCACCGGCCCCGGCTACAATGCCCGCGTCGAGCGCGTGTTGCGCGAGGCGTTGGCACGGGGCGAGTTCTAGGCCAGCCGGTCAGTCGCTGAGCGCGCGAGGCCAGATGACAGCGCAGACGGCGCGGGGATTTGGATTCATGGGACTTCGGACTGAGCCGCAACAGGTGCGATCACTTGTGCGGCCGCCGCGAGCGCCAGCCCGTCATACAACTCCGCCATCGGGATCTCGACGCCGATCTCCGGCATGGCGAGCGTGCCATCCGGGCCGGTGAGGGCATAATCCCATCCGATATCCGTGCGGGTGATCACCGTAGCGAACACCCGGTCCTGTTCCAGCATGACGTAGCGCCGGACCGACGGCAGCGACTGGTATTCGGCAAGCTTGACGGTCCGGTCGTCGCTGGCAGTGCTGGCCGACAGCACCTCGAAGATCACGACGGGGTCGATGCACGCCACGGCATTCGACGCTGTCGGGGTGCAGGTGACCAGGACATCGGGGTAGCGGCAACTCGAACCAATTAAGACTTTGAGGTCCGGGCCGACTGCACGGCATGGCGTGCCGGCTAGCCGGTTGTTCAGTGCTCTGACTAGGTTTCCCTGTATGACGGCGTGGGCGAAGGTTCCCCCGGTCATGGCGACAGGCTGGAGGCCGTCGAACTCCCATTTCAGCTCCTGGCCGGCCTCCCAGGCCAGGAACTCGTCCATGGTCATCGGCCGGGATTGGATCTGGCTCATGTCCGCACCTCCATCCTCAAACTTAAAACCGGTCGCTGGCTGCCGCAGCCGCCACATAACGCGCCGCATCTTCCGCAAGCAGCAACCGTCCCGCAACCAACGCGTCGGCGGCCGCCTTCACCTTCGCCACATACGCCTCGCGCGTGCCATAGCGTTCCTCCAGCGACGGCCGGGGATCGCCGGTGCGCTCGCGGTCCGCGTGGGTGCGGGCGAACGGGATGAACGTGCCGTCGCGGTCGCACAGTTCGGACGGAAGGTCCTTGTAGACGTTGGTCCCGGTATAGGTGCCGAGCGGCGCCGCCAAATGCGGCAGCCTGAGCCCGGCGGCCTCGTTGCCATCCGCGTCCACCGCGGCCACCATGGTCGGATACGGCTGCACCGGAGCGGCGGGCGGATCGGCCCAGTCCACCGTCCGCCCGACCGCATTGTCGCCCGGCGCCCATGTCACGCCCGGCACCGCCGGCATATGCACCGCGGCGGCCGGAACCCCGGTCTCGTCGCCGCGCCGAGGCACCATGCTGTCGGGCGGCACGGTCCCTGCCGCGACCCAGGCGTCGAGGTTGGCCAGCATGGCCCGCAGCGCCGGGCCGGCGCTGTTGGGATTGCGCGGGTTGGCGCAAAAGCCCGGCGTGGCCTGGCTGCCGGCATGGCCCCCGTGCTGCGTTCCCGCCACCAGCATCATCCGCACCCCCGGCGGCAGCGCGGCATCCGCGCCGGCCCCGTCCGTGTGCACCAACGACGCGCCCTTTTGCCAATACTCGGTCGATGTGTTGCTTTCGATAATCAGCGGATCGCTGCCGTCGCCATGCAGCAGGCTCCGGCCAGGCCCATAGCCGAATGGTGGCCAAACCTCGGGATAGAACCGGTCCTCGTGCTGGGTCGCGGTGCGGCCCGGCATGGCGAAAGGCTCGTTCGCGAACACCTTGCCCGCGCCGGAAATGTGCGGCAGCACGCCGTCGAACACCCGGCGGCCCGCCTCGTCCCGGTTCATGCCAAGCTCCAGGAAATGGCGCAGGAACCTTCCGCTGAGCGAGACGCCGATCGCCAGGGTGCGGCGTATCCCAGGCTCGGCCCGCATGGCGCTGACCAGGTCGCGCGTGGCGGCGAAGCCGATGCCGTCGACGGTGGGCCGCGTCGCCTCGTAGGTTAGCTCGTAGATGCGGCGCGGCGTCGGCGTCGTGCCGTATGGCATGAGCTGGATGGCGCTGCTGTCGACCCAGCGGAAATCGTCGGAACCGAGCGGCGTCGGTGCGTCGGCCTGGCGGCTGCGGACCGTGAGGCGCGCCGTGTCGGTGTTGGCGACCGGGTAGGGCAGGCGTATGCGCTGCATCGGGTCCGCGCCGCGGGTCCCGGCGATGAACTCGTGCCGGATGCGCTTGACGATGCCGAGGCCATCCTGCGCGGCGACCGGCACCCGGATGGCCATGCCGTTGTTGGCCGCGGCCGCTTCCGGCTGCCACCCGGACCAGACCATCGTGTCGCCGCGGCGCAAGGTGAAGGCGTTGCCGGCGTCGGCCAGGGTGCGCGGGTCGTTAATACTGCCGTTTGGCGGTTCCGGAGCGTCGTTCAGCCAGGACAGCAGGAATTTGTTGCCACGGTTGGTGACGTCATACAGCAGCACGCCGTCGCCGCGGGCCGGGTCGGCCGGGCGCAGGATGAACACATCTGTGTCATACTCGACCATGCCGCGCGCGTTGCGTGGCGCTTGGCCGAGCAGGGCGATGCCGGCGTTGGCCGGGTCGCTTGGGTCGAGCTCGCCGCGCGCCAGGGCTCGGATGCGGACATATGGCCCGGCGTCGCCAAAGCTCGCGCCATCGGCAAAAGGCTCCTGCGACAGGACGGAAAGCTGGGTCAGCCGCGCCATGGCTGGGGCCGCCACGCACAGCGCCCACAGGCCGAGCCCGGCAGCAATCGAGTATCGCATCTTCCCCGCCCCACCCACGTTCATTGCCTGGGCGACAGGCTGGGCTGCCCGGACAGCGCTTGTCAACGCGCTGCCGGCACCCCTATTTTCAGCGCTGGAACGGACTATATTCTTCCTTGCTAACAGGAGACCTGATCACATGCGTCGTTCCTCTTCCTTCATCGCTGCCGCCGCGGTCGCTGCCCTGGCGTTCGCGCCCTCGCTCGCCGATGCGCGGGCCGGTGGCGGAAGCTCGTTCGGCAGCCGCGGCGGGCGCACCTTCAGCGCCCCGCCCACGACCAACACGTCGCCGTTCACCGCAGCGCCGATGGAGCGCAGCATGACCGCGCGCCCGGCGCCCAGCCCCGGTTACGGCGCGCCGGCTCCGATGGCGCCCGCATTCGGCGGACGGTCGGCCTTTGGGTCCGGCTTGCTCGGCGGGCTGCTCGGCGTCGGCCTGGGCAGCATGCTGTTCGGCGGCGGCATGTTCGGCGGCGAGGGCGGCATGGGCGGGATGGGCTTTATCGGCCTGCTGCTGCAGGCGGCGCTGCTGTTCTTTGCGGTGCGCTGGCTGTATCGCATGTTCATGCGCCGCCAGCCGGCGATGGCGGGCGGACCCAGCTTCATGCGCACGCAGCAGCCCCGCCCCATGCCGGGCGCGGCTATGCCGGGCATGACCCCTGGCGCAGCCCGTCCAGCGGCCGGCGTTCAGATCGGCAAGCCCGACTTCGAGGCGTTCGACCGCACGCTGCATGAGGTGCAGGACGCCTGGTCCGCGCAGGACCTGAACGCGTTGCGTGGCCTGTCCACGCCGGAGATGGTCAGCTATTTCGGCGAGCAACTGGCCGAACAGGCGAGCCGCGGCGTGCGCAATACCGTCACGCATGTGAAACTGGAGCAGGGCGACCTGTCCGAGGCGTGGTCGGAGGGGAGCCGCGAATACGCGACCGTCGCGATGCGATTTTCCTCGTTGGACGTGACCCGCGACTCGGCAGGGCGCGTCGTGGATGGCGACATGGCGCTGCGCAGCATGGCGACGGAGCTGTGGACTTTCGTCCGCGCCCCTGGCGGGCGGTGGCTGCTGTCGGCGATCCAGCAAGCGCGCTGAAGCAAAAAACGTTTGCGATCAAGGGCCGCCGGGTCACTCCGGCGGCCTTTTTGCATCTTGGTCCCCACGAACCCCGTCAGTAATGCTGCATCATCAAAACTTCACGTGCAAGTTCGACGCCATGAAGTCATAGGCCGACGCGAGGCAGAGTTGTCTCGAACACGACACGAGGTTCAATCGGTCGCATGAACGCAATCCTCCCGTCATCGAATATCCACCAATACCGCACCGTCTTCATCTCGGACACCCATTTGGGAACCCGTGGCTGCCGCAGCGATTTCCTGGCGGATTTCTTGGGCCGGATGTCATGCCAGCATCTTTTTCTTGTCGGCGACATCGTGGACGGCTGGCGGCTGCGTAAATCCTGGTATTGGGACGCGAACCACGACAAGGTCATCCGCCTGATTTTGCGCCATGCCCGGAACGGCGCCGCCGTCACCTATATCCCCGGCAACCACGACGAGATGTTCCGCGCCTGGCTGCCGACCGCGCTTGATCCCCACGCGCTGGAAGTTGCGGGCATCGCGCTGCGCAACGAGGCCACGCACGTGACGGCGGACGGTAGGAAGCTGCTGGTGATCCACGGCGACGAATACGACAGCGTGGTCCGCTACGCCCGCTTCCTCGCGGTGCTCGGCGACGGCGCCTACACCACGTCGCTGGTGTTCAACCGATGGTTCAACTCGCTGCGGCGGCGCATGGGCTATCCCTATTGGTCGTTGTCGCAATGGCTGAAGCGCCAGGTGAAGGGCGCGGTGAAGGCCATCGACCTGTTCGAAACGGCGCTGGCGGACGAGGCCAGGCGCCGCGGCTTCGACGGCGTGGTCTGCGGCCACATCCACCATGCCGAGATGCGCACGGTGAACGGCGTGCTCTATTTGAACGACGGGGACTGGGTCGAAAGCTGCACCGCCCTCGTCGAGCACCACGACGGCCGCCTGGAGCTGATCGACTGGGCCGCCGTGAACGGGCTGTCGTTCTTCGAGCCGCTCGAGCCCGCGTTGGCGGAGGCTGCCTGACCGCGCCACCCTGTCCAGTTGGCCATGCCATGCGGATCCTGATCGTCTCGGACGCCTGGCATCCCCAGGTGAACGGGGTGGTCCGCACCCTGTCGATGGTGGCGGCGGAGCTGACGGCGCTCGGCCATGTCGCGGAGGTCATTGGGCCCGGCCAGTTCCGCACCGTGGCGCTGCCGACCTACGCCAGCATCCGGGTGGCGCTGGCCCCCGGCCGCCGCCTCCATGCCATGATCGACGCATTCCGTCCCGATGCGCTGCACGTCGCGACCGAGGGTCCGCTCGGCCATGCCGCCCGGCGCTGGGCGCTGCGGCGCGGCATGGTCTTCACCACGTCGTTCCATACGCGGTTCCCGGAGTACCTGCACGCCCGGGTGCGGCTGCCGGTTGCACTCACGTACGCCTGGCTGCGCTGGTTCCACAATGCGGGATCGGCGACGATGGTCGCGACCGCCAGCCTGCGGCACGAATTGGCCGGACGCGGGTTCCGCAACGTGCGCGCCTGGACCCGCGGCGTCGATCTCGTGCGTTTCAGGCCGGGCCTGCCGGGCGCGATGCCGTATCCCCGGCCTGTGTTCCTTTATGTCGGCCGGGTCGCGGTCGAGAAGAACCTGGGCGCATTCCTGTCGCTCGATCTGCCGGGATCGAAGCTGATCGTCGGTGACGGGCCGCAGCGGGACGCCCTGGCGCGGGATCATCCGGCGGCGCATTTCGTCGGCGAGCGGCATGGCGCGGCACTGTCAGAGACCTACGCCGACGCGGACGTGTTCGTGTTCCCGTCGCTGACGGACACGTTCGGGCTGGTGCTGCTCGAAAGCCTCGCCTCCGGCACCCCGGTCGCGGCGCATCCTGTGACTGGCCCGGCCGATATCCTGGAGGGCGCCGCGCCGGGCGTTGGCGCGCTGGACCATGATCTGCGGGCGGCGGCGATGCGCGCCTTGGCCGGGGACCGGGCGGCGTGCCGCAGCCATGCCGAACGCTTCTCCTGGCGGGCCTGCGCCGACGCGTTCCTGGCCAACCTCGTGGTGGCCGGCCCCGGTTCCTGAAACGCCGGACCCATGGTTTGCGGCGCCGAAGGCCGCATGCTACCGCCGCGCCATGCCCGCCTGCCGCGTCCCGTGATCAAACGACTGCTTCGCCATCCCCGTACCGTGGCGCTGGGCGCCCAGGCCCTCGGCGCCTATCTGCGCTTTGCGTTGCGCACCACGCGCTGGTCGCTGCATGAGGTGGAACTGGGCCGCTATCTGCACGGCACGCCCGCCGTGTTCGCCTTTTGGCATGAATGCCTGCCGTTGATGCCTGCCCTATGGACGCACGCGGTCCGGCAACGCGCCGCCGCACGCGGGCCGCGCGGACGCATGCACGTGCTGGTCAGCCGCCATCAGGACGGACGGCTGATTGGCGGCATGATGCGCGGCTTCGGCCTCGATCTTGTTTACGGCTCTTCGTCGAAGGGCGTGGCGCAAAAGGGCGGCGCGTCCGGCCTGCGCGCGTTGCTGGCAGTGCTGGCGGCGGGGGACCAGGTCGTGATCACCCCGGACGGCCCCCGCGGACCCGCCCGGCAAATCGCCCGCGGGGTCGCGCAACTGGCGGCGCTGGCCGGTGCGCCGGTGCTGCCCTGCTCGGCGCAGTCCACCCGCCGCCGGGTGCTGCCGACCTGGGACCGCATGATCCTGCCGTTGCCGTTCGGCCGCGGCGTGCTGGTTTGCGGCGCGCCGATCCATGTGCCGCGGGAGGGCTGGGCCGATAGCCTGCCGGTGATCGCCGCTGCCCTCACCCAGGCGGCGGACGAGGCCGAAGCGCTTTGCGCAGCGTGATCGGCGGGATTTGGCATGGCGGCGCTGCCCTGGCGGCGCCTGCCCTGCGGACGATGCTGCGCCGCCGCGCGGGCCGCGGCAAGGAAATCGCGTCCCGCCTGCCGGAACGCGAAGGCATCGACCCGGCACCGCGTCCCGCTGGCTGCCTGGTTTGGCTGCATGCGGCCAGCGTGGGCGAAAGCCAGTCGATCCTGCCTGTGCTGTCTGCGCTGCGGGAGCAGGCGCCGGGCGCGTCGATCCTGCTCACGACCGGCACCGTCACCTCCGCCGCGCTTTTGGCCACCCGGCTGCCGGCGTCCGGGCTGCACGGCGTGATGCACCGGTTCGTGCCGCTCGACGTGCCGGCATGGGTGGCGCGGTTCCTGGACCATTGGCGTCCGGACGTGGCGGGGTTCGTGGAAAGCGAGCTTTGGCCCAACCTGATCGACGGCTGCCGGGCGCGGGGCATTCCGATGATGCTGGTGAACGCCCGCATGTCGGCCCGCAGCCTGCGCGGGTGGCAGCGCGCGCCGGGCTTTGCGCGGCAGTTGGTGGGGGCGTTCGACCGGGTCCAGGCGCAATCCGAAGCCGACGCCGCGCATCTGCGGCTGCTTGGCGCCCGATGCGTGGATGCGCCGGGCAACCTGAAGCTCGCGGCGCCGCCGCTTCCCGCCGATGCGGACGAGCTTGCCCGGCTGCGCGCGCTGATCGGCCCCCGCCCGGTATGGCTCGCCTCCAGCACGCATCCCGGCGAGGAGGACGTGGCGGCCCAGGTGCACCACAGCCTTGCCGCCGCGCATCCGGGCCTGCTGACCATCGTGGCGCCACGGCATCCGGAGCGTGGGGCGGCGCTGGCGGCGGCGCTCGGTGCGCCTCGCCGGGCGGCCGGGCAGGATCCGGGCGCAACGGGCGTATGGGTCGCCGATACGCTTGGGGAGCTCGGTCTGCTGTATCGCTTGTCGCCGCTCGCCTTCGTGGGCCGCAGCTTGACCGGGCGGGGCGGGCAGAACCCGCTCGAGCCGGCGCGCCTGGGCTGCGCCATCGCCGTCGGGCCGCACACCGCGAATTTCGCCGAGGCCGTGCAGGCGCTGGAGGCGGCAGGGGCGCTGACGCGGATTGCGGATGCGGCCGGGCTGGCGGCCTGGGTGGACGCTATGCTGCGCGATCCCGGCCGGATGCGGGCCGCTGGGGCGGCGGCCTGCGTTGCGGCCCAGGGCGCGGCTGGCCTGCCGGAGCGGACGGCAGCGGCGTTGCTGTCCCTGGTGCGGCGCACATGAGGCCGCCGGCGTTCTGGCAGCGCGACGGCGTCATGTCCCGGCTGCTCGCCCCGGCGGGCATGGTGGTGGCAGGGCTGGCCGCCCGCCGGATGTCCAGGCCGGGCTGGCGCGCGCCGGTCCCGGTGCTGTGCTGCGGCAATGCCGGCGTGGGCGGGGCCGGCAAGACGACGGTGGCGCTGGACCTCGCGCAACGGCTGCTGGCGCGTGGCGTGGCGGTGCATTGCCTGACCCGCGGCTATGGCGGACGGTCGCGGGGGGTGCTGCGGGTCGATCCGTCCGTGCACGACGCTGGGTTCGTGGGGGACGAGCCGTTGCTGCTCGCCGCGGTCGCGCCGACCTGGGTGGCGGCCGATCGCGGCGCCGGCGCCCGGGCGGCGGTGGCGGCGGGGGCGCAGGCGCTGCTGATGGATGACGGCCTGCAGAACCCGACGCTTGTGCAGGATGCTGGGCTGCTGGTCGTGGACGGCGCTGCGGGATTTGGCAATGGCAGGGTCATGCCGGCCGGGCCGTTGCGGGAGAGCGTCGCCGTCGCTGCCGCGCGCTGCCGTGCGGCGGTGCTGATCGGGCCCGATACGACGCGGGCGCGCGCTGCCTTGCCGCCGGGCCTGCCCGTGTTGACGGCGGCGCTGCATTCCGACGCGGCGCTGGACGGCATGCGGGTGCTGGCGTTTTCCGGCATCGCGCGGCCGTCCAAGTTCCATGACACCTTGCGCCACGCCGGCGCCACCCTGGCGGAGTGCATGGACTTCCCCGACCACCACCGCTTCAGCGATTCGGAGCTTGACCGCGTGTTCGCCCGCGCCGCGGCACTAGACGCCACGCCGGTCACGACGCCCAAGGACGTGGTTCGCCTGCCTGGCGCTGTCCGCAGCCGGGTCCGGGTGGCCGGCGTCACGCTGGTTTGGGACGACCCGGCCGCGCTCGAACGCCTGTTGGCCGAAGTTGTGCCGTGAGCGTCCAGCATCGAGCGGAAGCGTTCATGGCGCGCGTGGCGCTGTGTTTGCTGCGCGCCCTCGGGCCGGTTGCATCCAGCAACTTGCTCGGAACGCTGTTGCGCGCCGTTGGGCCGCTGCTGCCGGTCTCGCGCGTCGCTGATGGCAACCTGCGGGCGGCGTTGCCGGAGCTCGACGCCGCCGGGCGCCGCCGGGTGGTGCGCGGGGTTTGGGAGAACCTGGGCCGCACCATCGGCGAGTTGCCGCATATCGGCCGCCTGCACGAATCCGACGCCGGTCCGGGCTGGGAGCTTGTAGGCGCGGAGACGGTCGATTGGCTGGCGGCGAAGGGTGGCCCGGCGATATTCTTCAGCGCCCATATCGGCAATTGGGAGGTGCTGCCCGTCGCCGCGGCGGTCCGTGGCGTGCCGTTCTCGTTGTTCTATCGCCCGGCGGAGAACAAGCAGATCGACGCCATGATCCATGACCTGCGGCGGCAGGCGGCCCGGGCCGACGTCCAGATGTTTCCCAAAGGGGCAGCCGGCGCCCGCCAATCGCTCGCATACTTGTCGCGTGGCGGACGGCTGGCCATGCTGATGGACCAAAAGATGAATGACGGCATCGAAGCGCAGTTCTTTGGCCGCCCGGCGATGACCGCCCCAGCATTGGCCGCGTTGGCGTTGCGCCTGCGCTGCCCGGTCATCCCTGCTTATGTGGAGCGGCTAGGCCCCGCCCGGTTTCGCGTCGTATGCGAGCCGCCGCTTGCCCTCCCGAACAGCGGCGACCGCGCGGCCGATGTCGCGCGGCTGACGCAGACGGTGAACGATACGATGGAGCGCTGGATCAGGGCCAAGCCGGAGAGTTGGCTATGGCTGCACCGGCGCTGGCCGAAGGTTAATACCGAGCCTTCACCGGAATCTTGATGATCTCGGGCAGCGGCGAACGCTCCAGCGACTTGATCGCGGGCCGGGGTTTGCCAGAGGCCGCGCCGATGGTGGCGTCCTGTTGCTCGATGATGCCCTGGGCCGGCATGTCGCCATCCAACCCGGCCAGGGCCGTGCTGGGCACGCGGCGGTTGCTGGTGCGGGTGCCGTCGACATAGGTGACGTCGAAGGCGACGAAGCTGCTCTCGATTTTCTTTTTAAGCGCCATCGGTGCCTCCGGTACTGGTGCCCTCGGTCGGGGAGGGTTCGGCGCCAGACTCGAGTTCGGCCTTGCGACGCGCTGCTGTTTCTTCTTTTTCCCGCAGCTTCTCGTCTTTCTTGGCCTGTTTGGCGCGGTTCCGCTCGGCCCGCTGCATATTGTAGTTGGGCTTGAACACCATTGGCTTTCCTTGCGGCGGAGGGTTGGAAAAAGACCGCGCTTCAGCTTTGGCCGAGCTGGCTTTCACGCACGACGCGCTCATGCCCGTCGCGGGCGTTCTTGATGCGGTATTGCAGGTCCCGGGTCTCGCTCGGCATCTGCCGCACCACGGTGTAGCTCCCCCGCGGCGCATTGCCATCGAATGCGCTGGGGGAGAACTCCACCTTTTGGCCGGAAGCGAACTTATGGGCTGCCATACAGGTCGCCTCCGGCCGCCGCCATGGAGGCGGCTCTAGGGTTGAAAAATTAACCGGCTTGCAGGTTGACCGCGGAGGTCTTGCCCTGCTGGCCGCGCTCGAGCTCGAAGCTGAGCTTCTGGCCCTCGTTCAACGAACCCATGCCGGCGCGCTCGACCGCGGAGATGTGCACGAACACATCCTTGCTGCCGTCATCCGGCTGAATGAAGCCAAAACCCTTTTGCGCGTTGAACCACTTGACTGTTCCGACTGCCATAACATGCTCTCCATAGCCACGGCGGCCCGCACGGTGCAGGCCGAATTACTTTTACATTAGGGAGCACCGGAGAAGCCGCGGACCTCAGAAAAACCGGGGTTCGACAGGCAAGGATCCAAAGACTGGCTGGCCCAACACGAAAAGCGCCAATCCCTACATGGGCCTCTGCTACGCCAAAGTAAAGCCGGGGGGCGGAATATGTTCAGATCGGCAGCGTTCCCTGTCCGGACCGGACCCGGCCATCCGCCACGGCGCCGGCCTCGCCGTCGCCAAACCGCAGCCGCAGCCGCCCGCCCGGAACGATCCGCGCCGCCGCCGTGACCGCCTGCCCCTCCGCATCCAGCACGATCGCATAGCCGCGCGCCAGCACTGCTTGGACCGACACAGACTCGAGCCGTCCCGCCATGCCGGCCAGCCGCGCCCGCGACTCGCGCAGGCCGGCGTGCAACGGTGCGGGCGACAGCCGTCCCAGGACAGCGCCGGCGCGCCCTTGCTGCCGCGTCGTTGCCTGACGCAACGCGCCGCCGAGCCGGGACGCCGCCAGCGCCACCGCGGCCCGGCGCGCTGCGGCGACAGCCTGCGGATTGGGCGTCCGCAGCTCCACCTGCACCAGCGCCGCCCGGCGTGCCCGCACCAGGTTCGGCAGCGCCAGCGCCAGGCGCAGGCTGCGCGCCTCGATCGCCTGACGCGCCACGCGCACCATGCCGGGCAGGTCCGGTATGCCGTGCTCCGCCCGTGCCAACGCAGCGCGGCGCGCGGCCAGCAGGTTCGGCAGCGCCATCGCAAGACGTTGCGTGCGGTCGTCCAGGCGCTGCCGCGCGCTGCCCAGGAGGTTCGGCAGGTCGGGCAAGCCGCGCTCGGCCCGGCCCAGCCGCAGCCGCCGCTCCTGCGTCATCCGGTGCAGCCCGGCGGACAGCCGCGCCGCCTCCTGCGCCACATTGGCCAGCAGCTCGGCGCGCATCGGCACCGCCAGCTCGGCCGCCGCGGTCGGCGTCGGCGCCCGGCGGTCGGCGGCAAGGTCGATCAACGTATGATCGGTCTCGTGCCCCACGGCGGAGATCAGAGGAATGCGGCAGGCGCAGGCGGCGCGGACCACGGCCTCGTCGTTGAAGGCCATCAGGTCCTCCAGGCTGCCGCCGCCGCGCGCGACGATCAGCACGTCGGGCCGCGGGATCGGGCCGCCGGGCGCGATCCGGTCGAAGCCGGCGATGGCGGCGGCGATGCGGGCGGCGGCGCCTTCGCCCTGGACCGGCACCGGCCAAACCAGGACGGGGCGAGGGAAGCGGCGCAGGATCGTGGTCTTGATGTCCTGCAGCACCGCGCCCTGGGCCGATGTCACCACGCCGATGACGCCGGGCAGCAACGGTATCCGGCGCTTGCGGTCCGCGTCGAACAGCCCCTCAGTTACCAGGCGGGCGCGCAGGGCCTCGATCCGGGCCAGCAACGCGCCGGCGCCGGCGTAGTCCATGCGCTCGACGATCAGCTGATAGGAGCTGCGTTCGCCGTAGGACGACACGCGCCCGGTCGCGATGACCTCGACGCCGTTCTCCGGCACGAGGCCCAGGCGCGATACCGTGCCCTTCCAGACGACGCCGCTGATTTTGCCGCCCTCGTCCTTCAGCGAAAAATACATGTGGCCGGACGGGTAGCGCTTGAATTCGGTGATCTCGCCCCGCACGCGGACGCGGCCGAACGCGTCCTCCAGCGTGCGTTTCACCGCGCCGGAGATCTCCGACACGGTATATTCCGGGATGTTGCTGGAAGCGGCCTTCAAATCGTCCATCCGCCGAACCTATGCTACAGGCGCTGTAGTTTGAAGCGGGGGCCAGGATGCGGGTGCTAGTTATCGGCTCGGGCGGTCGGGAGCATGCGCTGGCCTGGGCGCTGTCGGCGTCGCCGTTGCTGACCAAGCTGTGGGTTGCGCCGGGCAACCCGGGCACGGCGCTGGTGGCGGAGAACGTGGGCATCGCCGCCCTGCACACCGAGCGGCTGGTGCAGTTCGCCCGCGAGAACGAGGTCGATCTGGTGGTGCCGGGTCCGGAGGGGCCGCTGGTCGCGGGATTGACCGACGCCCTGGCGCAGGCCGGCATACGCTGCATTGGCCCGACCGCCGCGGCGGCGCAGCTCGAGGGCAGCAAGGCCTTCGCCAAGCAGATGTGCGACGACGCCGGCATCCCGACCGCGCTGTGGGAGCGGTTCACCGATGCGGACGAGGCGTGTGCCTTCATTCGCCGCCGGGGCGCGCCGGTCGTGGTGAAGGCCGACGGCTTGGCGGCGGGCAAGGGCGTCGTCGTGGCCGCCACGGTCGAGGACGCCGAGGCGGCGGTCGGGATGATGATGCGCGGCCGCTCGTTCGGCGACAGCGGGGCGACCGTGGTGATCGAGGAATGCCTGGCCGGCGAGGAAGTCAGCCTGTTCGCGCTATGCGACGGCGCCGATGCGGTGTTCTTGGGGGCGGCGCAGGACTACAAGCGGGCCGGCGATGGCGACACGGGGCCGAATACCGGCGGCATGGGCGCGCTGGCTCCGGTGCCGGGGTTCGATCCCGCCCCGGCGATGGACGGATTCATCCGCCCGGCCCTGGCCGAGATGGCCCGGCGCGGCACGCCGTTCCGCGGCATCCTGTTCGCCGGGCTGATGCTGACGGCGGATGGCGCCAAGCTGATCGAATACAATGTCCGCTTTGGCGACCCGGAATGCCAGGCGCTGCTGCCCCTGCTGCGCAGCGACCTGCTGCCGGGGCTGTTGGCGGCCTGCGACGGCGAGCTTGGGGGTTTCGATTTGCGCTGGCGGGATGGCGCTTCGGTCGCGGTGGTGATGGCTGCGCCGGGGTATCCGGGTGCGCCTGAACTCGGCTCCGACGTTGGCGACCTCAGCGCGGCGGCTGCTGTCCCCGGCGCGCTGGTGTTCCAGGCGGGCACGCGGTTTGACGGCGGGCACTTATTGGCCGATGGCGGCCGGGTGCTGACGATTTGCGGCACCGGGGCCGATCTGGTGGCGGCGCGGGCGGCGGCGTACCAGGCCGTTGGATTGGTGCCTTGGGCCACGGGCGCCTATCGACGGGATGTTGGCGTGCGTCCGTAAGCTGCCGGTGGCGGGTAGCGGCGAATGAACGGGCTCCTTGTAGGGCAGGCATCCTGCGGCGTAGATTCATCGGCATGAACGCGTCGGCAGCATCTCGGGAGGCCATCTATCCGCTATCTTACGCAGCAAGGCTTGCCGGCCTAGACTCGACCACGGCTCGGCGTTGGATACGGGGCTATCAGTACAAGCATAAAGGCGAGTTCAGGCAGTCCGCGCCTGTCCTTCACCTTCATGTTCCAAATTCAAGGTTGGATGGGAACCTAAACTTTGAGGAACTGCTTACGCTGCGGTTGGTGAGGGCGTTCCGCGAGGATGGGCATCTCGGACTCCGCACCATCAAGGCCGCTGCACAGGTTGCGGCGACAAGATATGGAGTTGGAAATCCATTCGTGACCAAGAAATTCTACTCGGACGGACGTAAGATCTTTCTCGAATTGCAGGCTCATCATGCGATTCGGGGTCACGAACGAGTAATGGTTGAGGCACTAACTGGACAGCAACAATTTACCGAGGTTGTCGAGCCATCGCTTTTCCGCAATATAGTGTTCATAGGCGATACGCCGGCAGAGTGGCGCCCCGAGGGCAAGGAGCGTTCTGTCGTCATCAGGCCCGATCGTGCATTTGGGGCGCCTCATATCGACGGCACCGGCATTCGGACCGACGTGCTCGCGGATGCAGTTCGCGCAGAAGGCGGCGATGAGAATGCGATCGCGGCCGTTGCGTCGTGGTTCGGAGTCACGGAAATGCAGGTGAGGGACGCTGTAGCGGCCGAGGTCGAATGGCAGTCACCTCGGACAAGTTGATCTTTGCTTTCGATGAAAATTGTGCCGGATTGCTGAAAGTCTTCCTTGCCGCACGGTCTCATCCTACCAGCCAGCTCACCGATCTACCGTCAATCGGCATCCCAAACGGCACATTGGACCCCGAATTGATCAAGAGCCTCGGCCAGAAAGGCCGGTTCGCTTTGATCGTTCGGGATGGCCGCATGCTCGAACCGATCCTCCAACGCCAGGCATGGAAGGAGACAAACGTCACCCTGTTCATGCTCTCGGCACGCTGGGGTCAGCTTCCGCTTTTCGAATTATCCAGACGTATCCTGTTCCTATGGCCGGCTTTGGTCGCTCATGCCACTGCTGGAGGACAGGGGGGTGCCTGGCGCGTCAACGCCACAATCCCTCTTCCGGGCGCAAATGCCTTTCGTTTGGTAACGGGCCGCCATGCCGGGATTTAGCGAGGCAACCTAACGGCCAAACGTGAGTTCGCTCCGCCTAACCCCGCAACCCCCGAAAAAACGCCCGCAGCAGCGCGCCACATTCAGTCTCCCGCACCCCCCCCACCACCTCCGGACGATGCAGGCACCCCGGCGCGTCGAACACCCGTGGCCCATGCTCCACCCCGCCGCCCTTCGGGTCATACGCGCCGAACACCAAGCGCCGGATGCGGAAATGCACCAAGGCGGCGGCGCACATCGGGCAGGGCTCCAGCGTCGCCACCAAATCGCAGCCAACCAGCCGCGGCGTGCCCAACCGCCGCGCTGCCGACCGCAGCGCCAGCATCTCGGCATGCGCGCTCGCGTCCCTATCCGCCTCCACCTGGTTGCCGGCGCGCGCCAGCACCGCCCCATCGGGTCCGAGCACCACGGCGCCGACCGGCACCTCGTTGCGCGATGCCGCCGCACGCGCTTCCGCGAGGGCCTGGTCCATAGGGGTCATCCGGCCTGCTTGCTCCCGATCCCCATGCGGGTCTAGTCACCCGGCATGACCGCACGCATCAGACCCCTCATCGGCATCACCCTGGATGCGGAGCAGCCGGGCGGCTATTCGAAATATCCCTGGTATGCCCTGCGCGCCAACTACACCCAGGCGATCGCCGGCAGCGGTGGCCTCCCGGTGGCGCTGCCGCACGACCCGGGCCTTGCCGCCGCCTACCTCGACCGCATCGACGCCCTGGTCGTCACCGGCGGCGCATTCGATGTCGACCCCGCGCTCTATGGCGACAGCGAACGGCACGCGACCGTCACGCTGAAGGAGACCCGCACCGCGTCCGAACTGGCCCTGGTGCGCGGCGCGCTGGCCCGCGACATGCCGGTGCTCGGCATCTGCGGCGGCGAGCAATTGCTGATCGTGGCGCTGGGCGGATCGCTCGTGCAGCACATCCCGGACAGCGTGCCCGATGCGCTGGAGCACGAGCAGCCCAACCCGCGCAATGAGGCCGGCCATACCGTCGAGATCGTGCCCGGCACGTTGCTGCACCGGGTCGTCGGCGCAACGGCCATGCAGGTGAACTCCGCCCACCATCAGGCGGTCCGGGACGCCGGGCGCTGGGCCACGGTCAACGCCATCGCCCCGGACGGCGTGATCGAGGGGGTCGAGGACGCGCGCTACGGCTTCTGCCTCGGCGTGCAGTGGCATCCGGAGTTCCTGATCGACCCCGGCGACAAGCGCATCTTCGGCGCCCTGGTCGCGGCCGCCGGGGGATGACCAATGAGGGCGCGGCGGAGGCGGAGGCGGGCCGCGGCGAGCGCATCGCCAAGTGGCTCGCCCGTGCCGGCATCGCCAGCCGCCGGGATGCGGAGAAGCTGGTGGCCGACGGCGTCGTCGCGGTGAACGGGGCGGTGGTGACGCATCCCGCCACCTTCATCGGCCCCGGCGACATCGTGCAGGTGCGCGGCGCAGTGGTCGACGCGCCCGACCGCACCCGGCTATGGCGCTATCACAAGCCCGAGGGCCTGGTGACGACCCATCGCGACCCGCAGGGCCGGCCCACCGTGTTCGACAAGCTGCCGCCCGGCCTGCCCCGTGTCGTGAGCGTCGGCAGGCTGGACCTGAACAGCGAGGGCCTGCTGCTGCTCACCAACGACGGCGCGCTGGCCCGGCGGCTGGAACTGCCGGCCAATGGCTGGACCCGGCGCTACCGCGTCCGCGTTTATGGCGCAATCGACAACAAGGCGCTGGGCAGCCTGGTCCGCGGCGTCGTGGTAGAGGGCGTGCGCTATGGCCCGATCGAGGCGCTGCTCGATGCCCGCACCGGAACCAATAGCTGGCTGAGCATCGCGCTGAAGGAGGGCCGCAACCGCGAGGTGCGCAAGGTGATGGCGCATTTGGGCCTGCAGGTCACCCGGCTGATCCGCGTCGCCTACGGCCCGTTCCAGCTCGGCAACCTCGAACGCGGCGCGGTGGACGAGATCACCGGCAAGGTGCTGCGCGAACAACTTTCGGAGGTGGGGCCGGCCGAGCCGCCGAAGCAGGGCCGGGCCTGACCCGTGCGCATCATCGCCGGCGCTTGGCGCGGCCGTGCATTGGCAGCGCCGCCGGGCGATGCGACGCGCCCGACCGCCGACCGGGTGCGGCAGGCGCTGTTCGACCGG
Source organism: Acetobacteraceae bacterium (assembly GCA_965277495.1). Taxonomy (GTDB): domain Bacteria; phylum Pseudomonadota; class Alphaproteobacteria; order Acetobacterales; family Acetobacteraceae; genus CAHJXG01. The sequence goes on from OZ255824.1 coordinate 2,388,877, forward strand.
CTGATGCACGCGCCTTGGGCCGGGCGGGCCATGATCGATGGCGTCGGGGTGCTGGATGCCTTCGCGGGCACCGGCGCATTGGGGCTCGAGGCGCTGTCCCGCGGGGCCGGCCATGCCACGTTCATCGAGAATGGCCGCGCGGCGCTGGGCGCACTCCGTGCCAACGTCGCGGCTTGCCGGGCCGAGGCGCGGTGCACGGTTCTGGCGGCCGACGCGCGCCGCCCGCCGCCGGGGCAGGCCTGCGGGCTGGTGTTCCTCGATCCGCCTTATGGCCAGGAGTTGGTCGCCCCGGCGCTCCTTGGCCTGCGCTCCGCCGGGTGGGTCGCGCCGGATGCCCTGATCGTAGCCGAAATCGGCCGGGCCGACGCGCTGCCATGCCCGGACCCGGTGGACGACCGTGTTCAAGGCGCAGCCCGTGTGGTGGTTTGGCGCGCGTGACCCAGGGATTTCGGCCTGATGGCGACATTCAGTCGGAAGGAGTGGCTCCGGCAGCTTCCAAAGAATGCCTGATCTCCTGCAAGTCGTCCTTGATCTGCACCAGCCGTTCGACCGATAGGCCCATGGCCTCGGCAATCGTGCAGGGCACATGCAGCGCCCGTGTCCGCAAGTTGCGCCCGGTCTCGGTCAGCTCGGTGCGGACCAGGCGCTCGTCCACCGTGTCGCGGGTGCGGCGCACCAGGCCGGCCTGCTCCATCCGCTTCAGCATGGGCGTGAGGGTGCCGGAGTTGAGATGCAACTGCTCGCCGAGGGCACGCACCGAAAGGCCGTCCTGCTGCCACAGCACCAGCATGACGAGGTATTGCGGATAGGTCAGCCGCAACCCGGCGAGGATCGGGGCATAGGCCTTGCCGAGCGCCAGGGTCGCCGAATACAGCGCGAAGCAAAGCTGCGCCTCGAGGCCAAGGTTGTCGTTCTCTGCCTGAGGCCGTTTCCGCGCTGTTGCCGCCATGCCACCTATGACCCGCTGAACCAGTTGTAGCCCTGATCCTCCCACCATCCGCCGGGATTGTCATTGGTGACGAAAATAGCCGTGATATGTTTCGGATTCTTGAAGCCGAGCTTGGTCGGGACCCGCAGCTTCACCGGGAAGCCATATTTATCCGGCAGCGGCGCGCCGCGGAAGTCGGTGGCGAGGATGGTCTGCGGATGCAGCGCCGTCGCCATGTCGATGCTGCTGTAATAACGGTCGGCGCACTTGAATCCGACGTAGTGCGCCCTTGTGTCCGCCCCAATCCGCTCGAGAAACGCGCGGAACGGCACGCCGGACCACTCGCCGATCGCGCTCCAGCCCTCGATGCAGATATGCCGGGTGATCTGGCTGGCCTGCGGCATGGCGCGCAGTTTTTCCAACGTCCAGGGCGCCTTGTCCTGCACCAGGCCGGACACTTCGAGCTTCCAGGTATCGCCATCGACCTCGGGGGTGTTGTCCTCGGGGTAATAGGCGTTGAACGGGAACGGGTCGGTGATGTCGCTCGCGGCGTAGGTGGGCGCGAGGCGGTTGGGGTCGAACAGCCACGCCTGAACCCGGTCGTTGAACCGCGACACCGCCCAAAGCGCCTTGTCCACCGCGTCCCCGTCGCTGAGGTTGCAGCTGGTCAGCATCGTCAGCGCACCGAGCGACAGGCCGGAACGCAGCAGCATCCGCCGCTCGACTTGCACCAGGCCGGGCTGCGCCAGCTTGGGCGCTGTAACCTTGCGGTCGATCATGGCTGCAACTCCTCGACGCTGGCCTCGACCCGGGCGCGTCCGGTGATCATCGCCCATAACGTGCTGGGAACGATCGCCACCAGCGCCAGGTGCACCACCAGGAAGCCGACGATACCCGCCATGGCGACGAAGTGGATGCGCCGGACGACTTCGTAACCCCCGATCAGGCCGACCATGCCCTGGAACTGTATCGGCTTCCACAAGCCAAGCCCAGACAGCACGGCCGCCACGGCGAGCAGCAGCACCGCGATGTAGAACAGCCGCTGCACCGCGTTGTAGACCCCGAGCTTATGCACCAGGCGGAATGACAGCGCCTCCTTCAAGTCCCGCCAGACCGCAGCCGGGCCGATCGGGAGGAAACTGCGCATGAAGTGCCGCCCAGCGATGCCATAGGCGAAATAGACCAGACCGCTTCCCACCAGCAGCCACATCGCCGCCAGGTGCCAGGCGATGGCGCCGCCCAGCCAGCCGCCCAGCGTGGCCCAGCGCGGAAAGCTGAAGCCGAACAGCGGGCTGGCGTTGTAGATCTGCCAACCGCTCATGATCATGCACACCATCGCGACGGCGTTGAGCCAGTGCGTGACGCGCACCACGAGCGGGTGGATGACCGTCACGGAGAACCGTGCTGGCTGAGTTGGGGCATGCTGGACGGCGCTCATGCTTCCCTGGCTCCTTTACATCGGCGGGACGGTGCCGTTCGCCCCGGCGATGATGGCGTTGGCGACGACACTCGGGGCGCCCTTGGGGCTGAACACCACCACGCGGGCGCCGGGCTGCAGCACGGCGAGGTCGGCGGGCTTGATGGTCACGACGGGGACGTCATCCGGCACCGCGACCGTCTTGCTGCCGCCCTTGTAGTCGATGACCATGGTGTTCCCGTTGGCCGTCTGCACGCTGCCGACGGCCCCGTTGGTCATGGTGTTGCCGCCCGTGAGGTCCCAGCCGTAGTGGCCGTCGCCCGTGCCACGCAGGCTCTCGTCGAAGATCGTGACTTCGAGCGCCTTCAGCGTGCCATCCGGCTGCGGCGCGGCGGCGATGCCGACATACGAGTTCGGCTTCACGTCAGCCAAGGTCGCCTTGTTCGCGACCAGCATCTTCGTCTTGTCCGTCAGCGCGACCGAGGTGTTCTGGCCATTGCGGCCCTTGGTCTCCAGGGTCTGCCCGGTGACGCTGCCGATCGTGCCGCGGGTGATGGTCATCGGCGCTTCCTGCGCCCATGCGGCGCTGGCGGCAATGGAGGCGGCGATGGCGAGGCTTGCCATTTTCTTGATCATGGGCGTTCCTTTTCTATGTGTGTAGCAGCGCCGCACTACCCCCGATATCGATTGGGGGCAATCGAATTGTGCGTGATGGAATTATGAAAGCGCCGACGGGTTCTCGATACAGCGTCTCCGGGCGCCGTGCCGAACCGGGACGCCTCGGGACCGTTAGGATTGAAACCGCTTTAAGGGAGGAAACCATGCGGACAATGATTTTAACCGCGCCAGTGCTGTGCCTTTTCGGGCTAGGCGCCATGACAGCCTACGCGCAGGCCCCGGCGGCAGGCAGCGGCGCTGGCGGTGGCGTCGGACCGAGCGTAGACGCCCCAAGGACGCCTCAGGGCAACACGCCGCCGGGCACGCCGTCCGCCAACACTGCGGGCGACCGCGCCCTGCGGGATACAGCGGGACAAAACGCGGTCGGCAAGATCGGCACGCCGTCATCGGCGTTGCCAGGCGACACCACCGGGCAGGACAGCGGCGTGCGCAAGTAGGCCAGGGGTTCGACTAACGGCCCCGCAAGCCCGCATCGCAATGCGGATGGCTTACGGGGCCGTCGCTCGGGCCCTCAGATCTCCCGCTGCTGCATCATGCGCGCCATGGTGTCGGCCTGCCGGATCGCGAGCGAAACGATGGTCAGGGTCGGGTTGCACGCAGCCCCGCTGGTGAACTGGCTCCCGTCCGACACGAACAGGTTCTTGACGTCGTGCGCCTGGCCGAACTTGTTGATCACGCCGTCCCTGGGCTTCTCGCTCATCCGGTTGGTGCCCATGTTGTGCGTGCTCGGATAGGGCGGAGTGGGGATCAGCCGCGTGGCCCCCACGGCGGAGTAGATCGCCGAACCTTGCTGCACCGCATGCGCGCGCATCGCGATGTCATTCGGATGGTCGTCGAAATGCACGCTGGCGACCGGCATGCCCAGCTTGTCCTTCGCCACCGGATCGAGGGTGATGCGGTTGGTCTCGCGCGGCATGTCCTCGCCGATCAGCCACATGCCGGCCATGTTGCTGTAGTCGTCCATGGCGCTGGTGAAGCTGCGGCCCCATGCGCCGGGATCCATGAACGCCGCCATGAATGGCACGCCGAGCGAGACGGTCTCCATCTCGTAGCCGCCGACGAAGCCGCGGCTGGGGTCGTTGCGCGATTCGTCGCGGACGATGCCGGCCATGGTGGTGCCGCGATACATATGCACCGGCTTGTCGAAGATGCCGTAAACGTTGCCGGTCATGTGCCGCATGTAGTTGCGTCCGACCTGCCCGCTGCTGTTGGCCAGGCCGTCCGGGAATAGGCTGGACGCGCTGTTCAGCAGCAAGCGCGGGCTTTCGATCGAATTGCCGGCCACCGCGACCACGCGCGCCTTTTGCTTGTGCAGCGCGCCGTCCGGGCTGGCATAGACGACGCCGGTCACCTTGCCCTGGGCGTCGTGCTCGATTTTCACGACATGGCTGAGCGGGCGCACCTCAAGCTTGCCGGTGTCCTCGCCCTTGGGGATCTCGGTATACAGCGTCGACCACTTCGCGCCGGACTTGCAGCCCTGGAAGCAGAAGCCGATCTGCTGGCAGGCGCCGCGTCCGTCCCGCGGTTGGCTGTTGATCGCCATCCGCCCGGTATGGACCTCCTTGTAGCCGATCTTCTTGGCGCCGGCCTCCAGGACCCGGAAGTTGTTGTTGCCCGGCAGGCCCGGGATGCCGTTGGTGCGCGTCACGCCCATCTTGTCCTCGGCCTTGGTGTAATAGGGCGCGAGTTCCTGCAGGGTGATCGGCCAGTCCAGCAGGTTGGCGCCGGGCAACGCGCCATAGGTCGAGCGGGTCTTGAACTCGTGCTCTTCGAACCGCAGCGACGCGCCGGCCCAGTGCACCGTCGAGCCGCCGACCGCCTTCACGACCCACGCCGGCAGGTTCGGGAAATCCCGGCCGACGCGCCAGGTGCCCGACGTGGTCCGCATGTCCTTCCAAGCGAGCTGGGCGAAGCTTTCCCACTCGTCATTGACGAAATCCGCCGTCTCGTAACGGTCCCCGGCTTCGAGGATCACCACTTTGATGCCCTTCTGCGCCAGCTCGTTGCCGAGCGTGCCGCCGCCAGCGCCGGAGCCGACAATGACGACGACGCTGTCGTCGTTCAGATCGAATTGTGCCATGTGCCCGCCCCCTTAAGCCGTCGGCAGCCAGTTGATGTCGTTGAAGCCGCGGGCCAGGTAGCCGCCATGCTCGGCGGACGAGCCCTCATAGCCGAACTTCGGCCAGATCTCCGGCTGGTTGTACAACGACACTACGAGGTCGGACCGCAGGGTGCGGAAGAACTTGGTGTGCTCGATGCCGCGCAGCAGCGCCACCCGGTCCGCCTCCCACGCGACGCCGAGGTAGTTGCTGCCGTTGCGGTCCTGCGCGTCCTGGTCGAGCCGGGCGACGCCCTCGGCCACCATGGCCTTCATCGCGTCGTCCTTGCCGGCCTTGGCGTCCCAGGGAGTCACGGCACGGACGTAAAACACGTCGCCGATGTGATCGTGCGGGAAGATGTCGCGCGACACCTTCACAAGGGTCGCCATGTCATGCGGGGCGATAGCCTTTGCCGCTTGCGCCCAGGCGGCGTCGGCGCTGATGCTGGCGCCGGCAACGATGGCCGCCGGGACTGCCGCGCCCGTGGTGCGCAGGAAATTGCGCCGGCTGAACTGCGCCCGGCGGTCGATCTCTCTCATGGACTGTTCCCTCCGTTATTTCCGTTGAGTTAACCGAAGCGTCCGTGACGCTGCAACACCTCGATGCTGTAGCCGTCCGGGTCTTTCACAAAGAAGAAGCGTCCGAGCAGCGCGCCCTCACGCTGCAGCTCGCGCACCGGCCCCGGCGTGGCGCCGGCCACCGACATCTTCGTCCGCGCGGCTTCGAGGTCGTCGACCACGACGGCAAGATGCCCATAGCCGTCGCCGAGATTGTACGGCTCGGTCCGGTCGTGGTTCACCGTCAGCTCGACCTCGAAACTGCTTTCCGAATCACGCATGTAGATCAGGGTGAAACCGTCGAACGCGTAGCGGTCCACGATCTCCAGCCCCATCGCCGCGCGGTAGAACGCCACGGCCCGGCCCTCGTCCAGCACCCGGATCATCGAGTGGATCGGCTTGGCCATTCAGTGCTGCTCCTTCAAATAGGCGATGATCGCCCCGCGTATCTCCGGCTTGGCCTGGCGGTAGCCCATGACGCCGCCCTTGATGACCGCCTGCGGGTTGGTGAGGTAAGGGTCGAGATGCGCCTCGTCCCAGTTCCAGTCCGCTTCGGCGAAGCCAGGGGAATACTTGAAATCCGGCACCGTGCCCGCCTTGCGGCCATAGACGCCGGCAAGATTAGGGCCTTGGCGGGTTTCGCCGGACACGAGGGAGTGGCAGGTGCCGCATTGCCGGGCGAACAGTTTGGCGCCGTCGGGCGCGTCTTGCGCATGGGCAGTGGATACGAGGCCGATGAAGGCCAAGGTTAACAAGCGTCGCGTGGCCGCCTCCCGTTCAAGCTGCGCCTTTGTCGGCGTCATTTAAACAGTTTGTCCCCAGGCGCCGCCTGTCGGCAACCGAAAATTTCGCGATGCGGCTTCGCTTTGCGGGGTCGGCTCTAGTCGGTCAGCTCGTGCTTGCGCCCCAGCTCTACAAACCCGGCCTTCACCTTATCCAAATCCGCCGCCTTCATCTCCTCGAGGTTCAGCAACGCCAGCCGCGCACCCTCCGTCACCCGGATCAGCTCGTCGATCTTGACCTGCAATGCGTCCGTGTCGCGGTTCTGCGTGCTCTGGATCAGGAACACCATCAGGAAGGTGATGATCGTCGTCCCGGTGTTGATCACCAGTTGCCACGTATCGCTGAAGCCGAATATCGGCCCGCAGATCGCCCAACCCACCACGAGCGCAACCGCGGTTATGAATGCCGCCGGGCGCCCGGCGGTGCGGGCGACGGATTGAGCCATCCTATCGAAATTCATTGAACCTGCACTCCTACGCCAGTCGTCGGGGTCCGGGCGCAGTTCAGCCGAATGCGCCGACCTCATGCGACAACGCGGCGGTGATCTCGCGGGTCAATCCGAACAGCCGCCGCATCGGCTCAAACACCCGATCGTGCTCCCCGGCGTAGGAAACGCTGACGCCAGGGCCGGCCGGCTCGCCGAAATCGCGCTCGGCCGCCGCCCCGCTCTCGCGCGGGAACACCGCCGTCAATATGTCCAGCGTCGCGATCACGTCCAGCCGCAGCAGCCGCGCGCGCACCCCCTCCGGCGTGGCCCCGTGCCGTGGCGAGAAATCCGGCACCTGCACCGCCAGCAGCCATACCCGCCCGATGATCGCGAGCCGCAGCGCGTGCAGCAGGGTCTCGCGGTCGGTCATGCGCGGCAGCTCCGGCCACGCCCGGCGCAGCCGCACCTGGTCGGCCTGCGCCTGCCGCATGGTCCCCTGCATCGGCACCCACAACCCCAGGCCGACCAGCGCCTCCGCCACCTCCGCGAGCTGCACCGCCCGGCCCGGCAGCCGCGCATGCGCCGCCCGGTCCAGCCACGAGCCGGGATCAAGCACCGAAACCGTCGCCCGCAGCACGTCGAGGTCGGAGTGCCGGGCCGCATGCTCCACGAGCTCCAGCGCACGCCGGAAGCGGGGGCTGGTTTGGCGCAATTCGGTGAACAGCTCGGGGTCCCGCGCCGCCGCGGCGCCAATCCCGTGCATCACGTTGGCGCACCACCCGAGCTGCTGCAGGATGGCGTTGTTCGGGATCGCCCGCAACTCGCGCGGATGGCGGATGACGGCCGGTCCGCCTGCGTCGTTCTGCCGCGCGCTGGGCCGGGAGCCCGTCGTGTCGAGCAGCGCCGGCCCGAACGCGCCGAGCAGCGCGGCATAGCCGGGGTCCTCGACCAGTTCCTGCATCGCGTTGGACGCCGTGGCGAAGAACCCGGCGGCATAGTCGCTCTCGACATACACCGTGTCGGGCTGCGTGGGCGCGGGCTGGAATGCGTGCTCGGCCACCCGGGCGACGGTGGCGAGCGCCAACGCCGGGGTGCCGAACAGCAAATAGCCGTCGCCGCCCTGGAAGCTGCTTTCCTCGCGGATCAGCAGGCCGCCGGTCGACAGGGCCACGCGCGCGGCCGGCGGCGACAAATAGGCGAAGCGGTCGGCGAGCGAACCTGGATGCGAGCCGCGGCCAATGCTCTCGCCATGGGTGTCGAACAGCACGACCTCGACGTCGCCCAGTCCATGCCGCCCGAGCGCTTCCACAAGGCGGAGCTTGAGCCTTTCCACCAAATAACTTCCTGGGAGCTGCCCGAGGTAGCGGCCGGAATCCGAGTAGCCGAACTGCAGGCATACCCGGCCGATGCCGCGCACATAGTCGCGGTAGTGCGGCGAGCGCAGCGCCTCGTCCAGCACCCGCACGCCTTCCTCCAAGGCATCCGCGGTTTCGAACAGCGGGCTGATTTCCACGTGGCGTTCGACGCCACATAGCCGCGCCATCCAGAGCGCCGCCAGCAGGGTATAGCCGCTGCGGGTCTCGGCGATCAGGAAGCGCGCCGGTGTGTGCCGGTCGACGTGCTTGGAAATCTGCGCCACCAGCATCATCAGCCGCATCGCCGAGGACTGTTCGGCGAGCAACGCGCCGAAGTCGACCGGCTGGGTCCGCATGGCGTCGAGCGCGTCGTCCATGCCGGCCAGCAGCGTGCGCCGCCGCGAGCGGTCCGCCGGCGGGTCGTCGAGGCCGAGGCGGAGGCGGGCGGCATTGTGGACCTGCGCCGCATTGAGCCGAAAGTGCGATTGCGCGAGGCACAGCCCATGCGCCATGGCGCCGGCGCGGGCGATGCAAAGGGTCCGTTGGGTAGCACGGTCCGCCCCGGCGATGGCGGCGGCGAACAGCGGCAGCAGCGGCTCCGGCGAGAGCAGCGCACGGTCGCGGCCCTCGACCAGCGCGCGGGCGAACGGCTCCACTGCGGCCGGGTCGGGGCCGCTGGGCGCCAGGGCGATCTGCGCGTCCACAGTCGCGAGCGCCTCATTGATGCGGGCATCGAGGGTGGCAGCGTTCGGGACGTCGGCAAGGCCGGACGCAAGCCGTGCGAGGCCGAGGCGCTTCATGCGCAGCCGCAAGCGCAGGCTGTCCCACCAGCCGATATCGGTGCGCCCGTCGGTGTCGAGGCCGACCCAGGAGGCGAGCACCACGGGCGCCGGGTTCAGCCCGGTCCAGGTCTGCGGGAAGGCGGCGCTGGCGGCGTCCAGCATCGCGCCGCACAGCGCGTCGAGCGCGTTCCGCCCGTGCGCGATGGCGATGTTGGCGGCGTCGAACTCGTCCTCGAGCGTCGGTTTCGGCGGGCGGTGCGAGGGTGGATAGCTGCCGCCGGGCCCGCCGCTCGCGGTTGCGGCGATGATCGAATAGACTTCCGGCGCCGCGGCGAAGGTGGGATGCGCGGTGAACACGCAGGCGTAGCGGGGGCGCTCGAACAGGGCGCGGACTTCACGCAACGGCAGCGGGCTGTCGTCGGGATTGGGGCGGACGAGGCGGTCGGCGAGCCGGGTCAGCGCCGCTTGCGAGGCGGCCGGGTCGGTGCCGCCGACGTATTCGGCAAGCCGCTGGGCACGGTCGGTGGCCGCCGCATCGCGCAGGAACGCCACCAGGCCGGCAAGCTGCGCTTCATCCAACCGGCCCTCGTCCAATTGCCGGCTGATGGCGAGCGCTGCGACGAGCACGGGATTGCCGAACGGGTCCTGCACCGCGTGGGCGCGGCTTTCGTGGACCAATGCGAGCAGGGCGGCGGCGTCGTCCGCCGGGCCGTGCCGCGTCGCGGCATCCAGTTGTTGCAAGGCGTTTGCTCCTTTCCGCAGGCCCATCGCACGTGCGGGCATAAAGATGCCTGCAAAATACAGACCATTCCGCAGCTTGCGATCTCAGAAGTCAGCGGATGCTTGCCCGGCCTCTTTTAAATTGGGAGAGGCCGGGGGTAAAGGCTACGGTCTCACGTGCTGGGCGTTGTGCAAGCCTTCACTATCGATGACTACCGCCGACCTGGCGGCGGCAGCCGCAAACAGGTTTAGGCAAGCTGCCTCATATGTTCACACAGGCGAACAAGCGCCTCCACGTCCTCCTCCGAGACACGTGCCGTCTCGCCAGAGGCATGAGCGACAGAGTTTCTAACGGAGAGTGCCGCAAGCGACGCTTCCACGACTTCCTGCGGCAGGATACCCTTGAAGCCTAGGTCCTCTAAAACGACTAAATCCGTTTTATTACGGGTTTTCACGCCGTGTCTTCGGGCAATTCCGACGGCGGTTTTGGAAAGAATGATGGTTAGGTAAACGTAAGATAAATCAAATAGCCTGACGCTGTTTGCAAGGCTTACTTTCTCAAGCAGGCGGTCAAAACTGATTTCTGAACTAGCCGATTGGTCGCTCTCTCTATCTTCAAGAACCACCAATTCAAATCTCCAATTCGGATGCCCCGATATTCGGTCAGCCAAGTTGACTAAATCATTTGAGCCTTTCAGTGATGCATGTCTTTTAACTTCAATAATCACATTGTCTGATTCACTACGCGCAACGATATCAGGAGTTACACCTCGCAGAAAACCCGGCAGTCGATCGGGATCTGGGTGTTCTACAACGTCATAACCCAATGACTTATACCTCCTCGCGACCGTTTGTTGTGCGCGGTGTTCTCGGTCTTGATCAGGTTGAAGCATCAGCCTAGTTCCTCGATTTCGGGGCTTGTCCATACGCGAACGTGTAGAAATTCCTGCCCAATTGAAAATGCTGATGCAAGCGGCAGCGATACGAATCGTATAACGAACGCGCCGTTGATGTTTCGCCAGTTCGATGTGGAGTCTTTCACCTCTCTATCATTCACATAAACTATAGACTGAAGCGCATCTTGTATGGGCTATATTGGATTATCCCTATCTGCAATCCTGCGTTCTGAGTAATGCGTGACACGTAGCTCAACATCGCCATTGAACGGCTGCCGGTTCGGCGGCCACCCTGCAGTTGCGGCGGCGGCCACGGTTGCTTTCCACTTCTGAAGCAGCAGACGATTTTCAGCCTGCGCTGAGACCGGTCGCCCGATGACGCAGAACTCATACGCCGGCTGCCTTCTATCATCAGGCCGGTCCCGGTTTGCAGGTCTGCGAGCCATTCAATTACACCAGCACGGACCTTGTCGCACCCTTGCCGCCTATAGGCGTCACCACTTTTGTTACCCTGCGATGATGTCCGAATAGAGGTTACCCGCCGCCAAATGTAGCCACGGATGGCACTATGGAATCATCCACGGCACCACATACTGCTGCAACACCACCAGCAGCCCCAGCACGACAGTCAGAACGATGCTGTGCTCGAAGGTGCGGGCGAACACGACGCCCTCCTGCCCCTTCAGCGACGTGACCGACACGCCGGTGGCGATGTTCTGCGGCGAGATCATCTTGCCCATTACGCCGCCCGAGGAGTTGGTGGCGGCGATCAGCACCGGGTTCAAACCAAGCTGGTTGGCCGCGACCACCTGCAGGTTGCCGAACAGCGCGTTGCCCGAGGTGTCGCTGCCGGACAGGAACACCGCCACCCAGCCCAGGAACGGCGACAGCAACGGGAAAAAGATACCGACCGAGGCGACGCCCAGGCCCAGCGTGTAGTTCAGCCCGGAGTAGTTCATCAGGTAAGCCAAGCCGACAATCAGCGCGACGGTGAGTATCGCGATGCGGCTTTGCTTCCACGTTTGGCCGATGCACTGAACGAAGCGTCCGGGGCCGACGCCGACGAGGGCAGCGGTGATGATCGCCGAGAGCAGGATGGCGGTGCCCGTCGCCAAGGGCTGGAAGGCCCAGACCGCGGCGTAGGGCTTATCTTTGTACAGCGTGATCAGCGCCTCGTTGTGCAGGCCGGGCCAGGGGATCGCCTGCTGGCCGATGGCGAAGATCTTGAGGTGGGTCCAGATGATCACGACCACCGAGACCACGATCCAGGGAATCCAACCCTGCCAGCCCGGCACCGTGCTGGCCGTCCGTCCCACCACCACGTCGGCGCCCACCGCGCGCGCGACGACGGGGACGGCGCGCATGGTGAACTCGGGGTCCGGCGCCGGCGCCCAAACGCGCAGGAAGCCCAATGTCGCGGCCAACGCCGCGAGCGAGGACAGCACGTCGGTCAGCGCGTAGTCGAGGTAGTTAGAGGAGATGAACTGCGCCACCGCGAAGCTGCCGCCGGCGACCAGCAGCACCGGCCACAGCGCGCGCACCGAGCGCAGGCCGCCGTAGATCGCCATCACGTAGAACGGCAGCAGCATCGCCAGGAACGGAAGCTGCCGCCCGATCATGGCGCCGAGCTGGGCGGCGGGAAGGCCAGTGACCTGGCCGAGCACGGTGACGGGTGCGCCGAGCGCGCCGAACGCAACCGGGGCGGTGTTGAAAATTAGGGTGAAAGTCAGCGCCTCCAGCGGCGGGAAGCCGACCAGGATCAGCAGCGCGCTCGTGATCGCGACCGGGGTGCCGAAGCCGGAAATGCCCTCGAGCAGGCAGCCGAAGCAGAAGCCGATCACGACCAGCACGATGCGGCGGTCGTCGGGCAAATGCTCGAGCACCCAGTCGCGGAAGGCGTCGAAGCGGCCCGAGACGACGGCGATGTTATACAGCAGCAGGGCGTTGAACACGATCCACATCACCGGCCACAGCGCGAACGTCGCTCCGGCCGCGACGGCGTTGAGCGCCAGGCCGACCGGGAACTGCCAGACCAGGATGGCGACCAGCAATCCGACGATCAGGCCGGCAAGCGACGCCTGCCACGCCGGGCGGCGCAGCACGCCGAGCATCACCAGCACGGTGGCGATCGGCAGCGCCGCGACCACGAACGACAGCGGCAGGCTGCCAGCGACCGGCGTCAGCAATTGGTGGAACATGGTCGTCTCCCCGGTCCTGTTGGCGCGTTCGCGCTGGCTTCGCGGCTGCTTGATGATCCCTTGATGGTTGAAGTCGGATCAGCCGCCCGCGTCAAGTCCGCGGCGGGCCCGATGCGGACTGTTGATGACGCCCTAAGCGTGCCTCAGCGCACAGCGGGTTCAAGCACCTTCGTCGGCGGCTCGGCCCCCATCTCCTGGCTGCCGCGGATCGACAGCGACGGGTCGAGGCACAGGATGTCCTCGAACTCGTTCACGCTGTCGACCTCGGCGCCCATCGAGATGTTGGTGACCTTCTCCAGGATGAACTCCAGCACGACCGGCACCTTGTGCTCGGCCATCAACGCATGGGCGCGCTGGAACGCGTCCTTGAACTCGTTGGGGCTTTTCACCCGGATGGCCTTGCAGCCCAGGCCCTCGGCGACCGCGACATGGTCGACGCCATACCCCTGCACCGCATCCCCGTCCGGCCCGGCGTTGATGTTGTCGAACGCCAGGCTGACCTCGAAATCCATCTGGAACCCCCGCTGCGCCTGCCGGATCAGCCCGAGGTAGGAGTTGTTCACCACGATATGCAGGTACGGCAGCTTATGCTGCGCCCCGACCGCGAGCTCCTCGATCATGAACTGGAAGTCGTAGTCGCCCGACAGCGCCACGATGTTGCGGTCCGGATCCGCCGCGCGTACGCCGAGCGCCGCCGGCAGCGTCCAGCCGAGCGGCCCGGCCTGGCCGCAGTTGATCCAGTTACGCGGCTTATAGACTCGCAGGAACTGCGCGCCGGCGATCTGCGACAAGCCGATGGTCGTGACGTAACAGGTGTCGCGGTCCAGGATTTCGTTCATCTCCTGGTAAACCCGCTGCGGCTTCAGCGGCACGGCGTCGAAATGCGACTTGCGCAGCATGTTGGCCTTGCGGTGCTCGCACGACGCCGCCCATGCCGAGCGGTCGCGTAGCGTCCCGGACGCCTTCATCTCCCGCGCCACCGCCAGGAACTCCGTCAGCGCCGCCTTCGCGTCTGACACGATGCCGAAATCCGGTCCGAACACCCGGCCGATCTGCGTCGGCTCGATGTCCACGTGCACGAACTTGCGGCCCTTGGTGTAAACCTCCACCGACCCGGTATGCCGGTTGGCCCAACGGTTGCCGATGCCCATCGCGAAGTCGGACTCCAGGAACGTCGCATTGCCGTAGCGGTGGCTGGTCTGCAGGCCCACCATCCCCGCCATCAGCCGATGGTCGTCCGGGATGCTGCCCCAGCCCATCAGCGTCGGGATCACCGGCACGCCGACGAGTTCCGCGAACTCCACCAGCAGGCCGCAGGCGTCGGCGTTGATGATGCCTCCGCCGGCGATCAGCAACGGGCGCTCCGCGGCGTTCAGCATCGCTAGGGCTTTTTCCGCCTGGGGCCGGGTGAGGGCGGGCTTGTAGACGGGCAGCGGCTCGTAGGTGCTGTCGTCGAACTCGATCTCGGCCATCTGCACGTCGATCGGCAGGTCGATCAGCACCGGGCCGGGCCGTCCGGAGCGCATGACGTGGAACGCCTGCTGGAACACCATCGGCACCAGCGCGGGTTCGCGCACGCAGACCGACCATTTGGTGACGGCCTTGGCGATGGTCTCGATGTCGACGGCCTGGAAGTCTTCCTTGTACATCTTGGCGCGCGGCGCCTGGCCGGTGATGCACAGGATCGGGATGCTGTCGGCCAGCGCGGTGTAGAGCCCGGTGATCATGTCGGTCCCGGCCGGTCCCGAGGTGCCGATGCATACGCCGATGTTGCCGGCGCGGGCCCGGGTATAGCCGTCCGCCATGTGCGACGCGCCTTCGACGTGGCGGGCCAGGATATGACGGATGCTGCCCCGCGCCCTGAGCGCCGCATAGAGCGGGTTGATGGCGGCGCCGGGCACGCCGAACGCGGTGTTGACACCCTCGCGCTCCAGCACGCAGACCGCGGCGTCGATTGCTTTCATCCTGGCCATCGTCTGCTCCCCGTCGAGTTGTTGACGGGGAGCGTCGCGCAATTCGACCGCTGGCGCCACGATTAACCGCGCATTTCCGGAAGCTTTTCCACGATGCGGAAGCCGCTGGCTTTTAATTACTAAGAACAAAGGGTTGAAGATTTCCGGAAGGCATGTTCATTCGCCGTGGAATGACGCTGGAGAGGCAAATGCGGGCGCCACGGAAATCAGCAGCCACCGCGAAACCGGCGCCTGCACGTTCGGACCAGGTGCAGTCGCTCGTGCGTGCGCTCGCGATCATGAACCGCCTCGCCGCAGCCGATGAGGGCGTGACCCTGACCGAAGTGGCGCAGCAGGTGGGCCTGTCGCCCTCCACGGCGCACCGGCTGCTCACGACGCTGGAGCAGGAACGCTATGTGCATTTCGACGCCGAGCGGCGGCATTGGTCGGTCGGCGTGCAGGCCTTCGTGGCCGGCAGCGCATTCCTGAAGACCCGCAGCCTGGTCGGCGCAGCCCGTCCGCACATGCGCGCCCTGATGGAGGAAAGCGAGGAGACGGTGAACCTCGCCGTCGAGGACCAGGCGGAGGCGATCTACCTGTCGCAGGTCGAGTGCCGCCAGATGATGCGGGCGTTCGCCCGGCCCGGCGGACGGGTGCCGCTGCATTGCTCCAGCGTCGGCAAGGCGCTGCTCTCCGCCATGCCGGACAGCGGCCTGGCCAAGGTGCTGCACCGCCAGGGACTGTCCCGCGTCACGATCAAGACCATCAACACCACCGCCGCGCTGCGCGAAGACCTTGGGCGCGCCCGCGAGCGGGGCTACGCGGTCGACGATGAGGAGCACGCGGTCGGGCTGCGCTGCATCGCTGCCGTCGTCTTCAACGAGAATGCGGACGCGGTGGCCGCCGTCTCGCTATCGGGCCCCATGGCGCGCATCCCGGACGACCGCATCCCGTTGCTGGGGGACTTGGTTCGGCGCAAGGCGGACGCGATCACGGCGCAGCTTGGCGGCGCTTTGCCGGGCTGGCGAATACGCGACGGGCATGAATGATCCCGCCGGGCCGTCAGGGTGTCTTGGCGATCAACCTTGAAAAGCTCAGCACGCCAGCCGTGCCGGCAAAACATGCGCCCAGGGTGAGCGCCAAGGTCGGGCCGGATTGCATGGAGATGCCGAAGCATAGCGCCACCAAGGCCGCGCCGACCGACTGGCCCAGCAGGCGGGAGGTCGCGACGATGCCGCTGGCGCCGCCGCTGCGGTCCGGCGGGGCGCTCGACATGATCGCCTTCAGGTTAGGCGACTGGAAGAAGCCGAACCCGGTCCCGCACACCAGCATGCGCCAGGCGATTGCGGACGGCCCGGCGTCGGTGGGCAAGGTGGCCATCAGCACCAGGCCGATGCAGAGGATGGCCATGCCGATCCCGCCCAGGATCGCCGGTGGATGCCGGTCCGACAGCGGCCCGGCGATCGGCGCCATGATCGCGGTCGCCACCGGCCAGGGCGTGAGCAGCAGCCCGGTGGCGACCGCGCTGTGCCCCATCACGGTCTGGAACAGGAACGGCAACGCGACGTAGGCCAGGCCCTGCGCGGCGAAGGAACACATTGAGGTGGCCGAAGACAGCGCGAACATCGGACGGCGATACAGGTCGATTGGCAGCAGCGGCACCGCGAGCGAAAGCTGCCGCCGGATCAGGAGAAAGCCCGCGGCAAGGGCCAATACGCCCGCGCCCGCCTCGATGGCCGGGGCCGCGCTGTGGGCGACCTCACCGATGCAGAAAATCAGCGATCCGAAGGTGACGGCGTTCAGCACGGCGCTGGGCAGGTCGAACCGGTGCGTCGCGCGCGGCGTGTCGGGCAGCGCGCGGACCGCCAGGGCGATCGCCAGCAGGCCGGCCGGCACGTTGACCGCGAACAGCCATTGCCAGGAGGCGACGGATAGGATCGCGGCGGCGATGGTGGGGCCGAGCGCCGTCGACGCCGCCACCACCAGCGCGTTGAACCCGACGCCGCGGCCCAGCCGGTTCGACGGGTAGATGAACCGGATCAGCGCCGTGTTGACGCTCATGATGCCGCTGGCGCCGAGCCCCTGCAGCACGCGGGCGGCGGTGAGCGTCGGCAATGACCAGCTTAATGCGCAGAACAGCGAGGCGACGGTGAACACCGCCACGCCCCAGGTGTAGACCCGGCGGAACCCGTAGATCTCGCCCAGCGCCGCGAACGGCAGCAGCGTGGCCACCAAGGTGAGCTGGTAGGCGTTCACCACCCATACCGACGCCGCCGCCGTCGCGTTCAAGTCGCCGGCGATGGTCGGCAGCGCGGTGTTGGCGATCGAGGTGTCGAGCGACGCCATGCCGACGGCGATGACGATGGTGGCGACCGCCCAGCCACGCAACGGCTGGGGAAGGCCGTCATGCGCAGGGCGTGCCATGGCCTGCACTCTCCGGCGGTTGATCCCCGCCGTCGAGTCCATGCTACCTCGACCTACTCCTTGGGATGGCGCGGCGCCTCGGGGCCATGGCGTCCGGATGGGCGTTCGCCGCCGTCGGGCTCGCCCTGATGTTCGCCGGAGCCGCTGCTGCCCTTCTGCTGGTCCCGCTCACGCGCGCGATGGTGGTGGGTTTCGGGCTTGCCGGCGTCCTGGTGGCTGCTGCCGGGGCCGCCCACGGTGCGGTCGGCGTGCTCGGTCTTGGTCTTGTCGGTCATGTCGTTTTCCCTATTGGCCGGGCGCTAACGCAGACGGGCTTGGAGCGTTGCAGCTTCCGGCCATCAAGGAATGTAGTGGCCGATTGCCGCCGCCATGGCCGGCCCGGCCAGATCGGCCCTGATCGGCGCGATGTAGCGTCCATCCGGACCCACCAAGTAAACCACCGAGTTATGGTCGATAGCATAATGCGCCAGGTCGGGGCCGGCGTGACGCGCGACGCCGCCGAGGCGGTATGCGTCCGCGGCCTTGCGGACCGCTTCGGACGAGCCGGTCAGGCCGATCAACTGCGGCATGAACGCGCTGGCGTAGCGCTGCACGGCCGGCGGGGTATCGCGCTCGGGATCGACCGTGATGAACAGCGGCTGGATTGGGCCGGCCCTGCGGCCCAAAATATCCAGCGCAGCCGCCATGCTGGCGAGGGTCGTCGGGCATACGTCCTCGCATGAAGTGTAGCCGAAATAGATTAACAAGTACTTGCCCCGGAAGCTGCGGTCCGTGACGGTCCGGCCGTCGCCCTGCACCAGCTCGAACGGCCCGCCGACCGCCGCGCGCGGCGGTGCGCCCCGTCCCGCGCCGATCAGCCAGAAATAGCCGCTGGCCAACAGCAGGAGCACGGCGGCAACGGCGGCCAACGCCGCGAGTGGCCTGCGGTCCCGCTGTTTTCGAAGGGCGGCTTGGCCGGGTTTCACGCTGTTCCCTCCTACATCGCCATGTTTGTATGGGCCATGTTCATATGGTCGCCGGAGCCGGGCGCCGCAGGGATCGGGTGCATGACGAGCTCGCGTATCTCGGCCGCCAGAGCGTTCGGGTCGCTCCAGCTCGGCGAGGCACCGGGCCGCTGCACCGCGCGCAGCCAGCCCTGCCCGTCAATCAGGAACTGCGTGCCGGGCAGGTCCGCCACAGGGATGCCCGAGACGATGGCGTATGCCGCGGGCACTGCCCTGTCGTCGATGGTGCAGCCCATGGGGTGCATGGAGCCAACGCTCTCAAGGGTTGCGGCCGCGGGTGGCTCGTTGATGGCGAGGCGGAGGAACCGGCCACGCAGGTCCTGCAATGCCAGGGCCTGGCCGCCGCACGCCGCCTGCAGCTCCGGCGCCTGGATGGGCGGCGACCAGGCGCCCGTGCCCGCCATCGTCGCGCCGGCATTATGGGCGCGTATGTAGTCGATCAGGTCCCATCGCTCGTCATCCGAGAGCGCCGCCGCAAAGCCCGGCATCGCCTGTCCGCCGTCCGGGGCGTCGATGCCGTGCGACAGCCACCAGAACAGCTCGCCGTCGTCATGCATCCAAAGGTGGTTTGCCGTGAGGTCGGCTGGCGGCGTCCGCAGCCCTTGGGCCGCGGGTCCATCGCCACGCCCCTGGGCGCCGTGGCAAGCGACGCAATGGGCGGGGTAGAGCCGGGCGCCCTCGACGATGGCGGACGCGGCGAAGCCGGTTGGCGAGCGGTAGAAGCTGGTCGGATAGGCCTCGGCGAGCAGCAGATCGAAATGCGGCATGGCGAACCAGGCAATCAGGGCCGCCAGCGCCACCGCGGGCCAGCGGATACGCCGGGCGAACACGGCCATCAACAGCAAGGCCGCTGCGCCGGCCAGCGCGAACGCCGCCTGCAGCGCCTCGAGCCGGAAGTCCGCATCGTCCTGCACCGCCTCGAGGCTGAGCCGCTGTGCGAACGGCCATACTGGCTGCACGTGCATGGCGGGCGGCAAGCTGGTCAGCAACCCGGCTGCCAGCACCACCAACAGCCCCACCCCGGTCTCGATGCCGATGCTGCGAACCAGCCGGCGCTTTGCCCCGGTCGAGGCAATGAGCGCGGGGGTCAGCCGGAACCGGTTGTTGCATGCAAGGCCCAGCAACGCGGCGAACAGCGCGAGCTTGAGCAGGGCCGCCAGCCCATAGCCGGTGCCGGTCAATCCCGGCAAGCTCCCGATCAGGACCCAGGACTGATAGGCGGCGGTGACCGCCAGCAGCAGCACGCACGCCGTGCCGACCGGGGAGAAGCGGCGGGAGGCAAGGGAGGCCGCCTCAGCCGGGGCCAACGCAACCAGCGTCAGCAGCGGCGCCAGGCCACCCAGCCAAGCGCCGGCCGCCAGCAGGTGGACCACTTCGGAAAACAGCAGCAGGCTCGGCCCGTCATGCATCGACGCGGCATGGCTATGGCCGGCCTGCAGCGCCGTGGCCGTGGCGGCGAGGCCCGTCGCGAGCCAGAGCCGCCGCCCGGTATGACCAGGCGTGTGGCCCAGCACGAGCGCCAGCAGCGCCAGCACCGCCAGCCGCAGCAGCAGGACATGGCCAAAGCTCGTGTCCACCAGCACGGACGGGATGGCCGACGCGGCGGCAGCGAGGCTGTCCGCGTCGGCCATCGAGGCTGATTGCAGCGCCATCCAGGCGAGCGTGGCCAGGATGGCCGCCGCCCAGCTCGACCAGAACAGCAGCCGCCAGCGCCGCATGAACCCCGCGCTGCCCGGCATCAGCGCCAGCACGGGAGGCGCCAGAGCCGTCCGGAACAGCAGGGCACCGAAGACGGAAAGCAGGGCCGCAACCGACAGCCCGCGCGTGAGGGCCAGCGTCAGGCCGCCCTCGATGTCGAACGCCGGCATGGCCCCGCTCACCACTCGGCTATGGGCTGACGGTGAAGCTGTAGGAGCCTTCGGTCTTGTGCGCGTCCTGCGCGGTGACGTGCCAGGTCACCTTGTAGGCGCCGGGTTTCAATGGCTTCAGGCCGACGGTCAGGCGCTTCGCGTCGCCCGGGGGCGCTTGCACGCCGCCGGTTTCCATGCGGGCGCCGGCGGCGTCCTCTACTTGGATGGCGCTGAATTTCGCTTCGACGCCCTCGGTGTATTCGATGGCGACCTGCGTGGGCGCGGCCTGGACGGTGGCGCCGACGGCCGGCGTGGCGGATTTCAGGAAGGCGTGGGCGAATGCCGGCGCGGACCAAGTCAGGGCGGCCATTGCCAGGATGGGCAGCGTGATGCGGTGCATGGATCGTCTCCGTTTGAGGGGCAGCCAGCGCTCAGAAATTCAGCAACGGCTTGCCGAGGCTGTTGGGGAACAGGTCATCGAAGAAGACGTGGAACTGGGCAATGACGCCGACATTGGTGCCCGAGGCGCGGTTGGCGGGAATCAGCGCCTCGACGCCGAGCTGGAAGCTGTTCCCCTCATAAAGCACGCCCGGCGCCACCACGAGCTGCGTGCCGAGGTTGCTGGGCGACGATGCCGGGGAGGAATAGGCGACCTCGACCAGGGGGATCATACGGGCGAAGAAGCCGGGCAGGCCGATATCGCGCACCTGCGACTGCAAGTACGGCAGGCTGTATTGCAGCGACAGCCCGCCCACCCAGCGGTTCGAATAGCCGTTGTTGAATTGCTGGGCCGCAATGCCCGTGAGCGGCGCCATCCCGTTCGCCGCCAAGTCCGAAGGCGGCTGCAACGCCTTCAGCTTCTTGTCGGCGACCGAGTAGCCCGCCGTTCCGGTGATGGCCAGCGGACGCAGCAGGCCGATCGGCAGGTCGCCCAGCCCCTTGCCGAAATAGACCGTCGGCGTGGTGTTGCCGTATTCGTCGGCGCCGATCTTCAACGAGCCGGTGCGGCCGAATTCCCGGATCACGCCGAGCGAGATGATCAGCTCGTGCGGGCCGTCGACGTAGGTCTGGAACTTGACGGTCCCGACCAGGTCCTGCCAGCCGGCCCGGGTCTTGTCGTGTCCGGTGCTTTGGATGACGTAGCTGCTGTTGACGACGATGCCGAGCCGTTCGGTGATGCGCTTATCGAACTCGCCGCCGACGGTGTACTGGTGGACCGGGCCGGGGCCGCCATCCGCGCCGGAGCGCTGCCAGGTGAAGGTCGGGAACGAGGCCTCGTCGGCCACGCCGGGGTCGTCGATCGTGAGGGTCACGGGGAACACGCGCACGCCGGCGATGGCATGCGCGGCGGCCGGGGCGCCGCGGGTTGCGGTCAGGACAGCGCAAACGAGCGCGGCCGTTGGGAGCGATGGGTGCATGATGGGTCCTGGATGCAGCGGGATCACGGGCGGCGGCATTGGCGTGCCGCCGCGGACGGGGGATCGGGCTCAGGCCAGGTCGGGCGGACCGCGTGGATAGATGGCGGCGAAGGCGTGCGAGGGCGGCGCCCGGCCCTGCGGCAGCGTGCCCATCGGCAGCACACGGCCCACGCCCGGCTCCGGCAAGAGCGGCGCCGGGGCCAAGATGACGTTCGGCAGCGCGAGCGGCACGCCGAGCGGGCACAGCGCGTAATCGGCCGCGTGGCGTTGGACCGGCGGACGGCCGTTGCCGTCGGTGCTGCCCCCAAATTGGCAAAACACGCTGGCGGCATCGAGCGCCGCGAGCTGGGCCTGCGGATCGTCCGGGATGACGATGGCGCCCAGAGTAAGCTGGCTGACCAACGCCGCCAGGACCGCCATGAGGCCGGCAGAGCGGAACGGGCGGCGGAAGCGGCGGGAAAGACCGGTCAGCATCGTGGCCGACACTACCCTAGCTTGCCGCGCCGGCAACGGACATATTTCCACGCCCGGGCCGGCAGCCGCGCCAGCGCACCGAGAACGAGCCGCGTGTGCATGGCAGTCAGCAGCAGGTTGTCGCGCCCATAGCGGAAATGCGACACGCCGCCCTCCTCCGGCCGCAGATAGCGCACCGGCGCCGGCAGGTTGACGGCCGGCACGCCGTCCCAGCTCAGCCGGACCGCCGCCTCGGGGTCGAAGTCGAAGCGGCGCATCCAGCGCGACCGCTGCATGATCGGCAGCAGCCGGGCGATCGGGTAGACGCGGAAGCCGAACAGGCTGTCCTCGATGCCGGCCCGTCCGGTCTCGAGCTGCGCGAACCAGTTCGAGATGCGGCGTCCGCCGACCCGCAGCGCCGGCGCGTCCGGGCCGAATTGCGGGACCCCGAGCACCATGGCCTCCGGGCGGGCCTGGCTCGCGGCCATGAAGGCGGGGATCTGCGCCGCCGGGTGCTGCCCGTCGGCATCCATCACCAGCGCGTGGGTGAATCCGTCCGCCGCCGCCAGGCGCAGCGCATCGAGCACGGCCGCGCCCTTGCCGCCATTCTGCGCCCGGCGGATCACCCGCAGGCGCCATCCTGCATCAAGGCCGCGTCGGATCCGTCCGTGCTGCCGTCGACGACCACCCAGACCGGGTCCCACGCCGCCCGCGCCGCCTGTACGGCGTCGAACAGGCGCGCCCCGCTGTTGTAGCTCGGCATCACCACGAGATGGGTCCTCACGGCATAGTCATGGCATTTGGCGCCCTTTGAGCACGATGCGGGACGCAGGCGGCGACCATCTTGTTGCTGAATCAGCGCAATGCGGCTATAGGCTTGCCTAAGCCGGCGAAGCAGTCCCGCCGTCTCCCGAGCGTGCGCATCGAACTGCCAGCGTAGCGGGATGAGGGCAATTGTGAAGGGTGTTTCCAGCGGTGCGCCTGGCGTGGTTCGTTACCAATTTTGCCGACCAAGCCGTCATGATCCCGCTGGTCATCGCCGTTGCCGCCGGCCTCTATTTTTCAGGCTGGCGCCGCGGTGCGCTGGTTTGGAGCGGCGCCATCGCGTGCACGTGGGGCCTCATGCTCCTGCTCAAGCTCGCCTGCCTCGCCTGCGGACACCTGATCACGGACGGTCTGCTGAGTCCGAGCGGGCACACCGCTGCGGCCGCGGCGGCGTATGGCGGGATATGCGGGCTGATCGTGCGCTGGCGCGGCGGCAATTGGCGCTGGACCGTCCCGATCTCGGCCGGGTTCGCGGTCGCCGTCGGCGCAACGCGCCTGGTGCTGCACGCCCACACCCCGTTGGAGGTCACGATCGCCGGCGTCGTCGGGGTTCTCGGGGCGACCGTCCTGGTTGCGCTCGCGGGCGCGCCGCCGGCAAGGGTGCGGCTGTGGGCCGTCATTGGCGCCATGGCTGTCGTGATGCTGTTGCTGCATGGGCTACGGCTGCCGGCAGAGGCCGCGATCAGGCATTTCGTGCTGCTGCGCGTCTGGCCGCTCTCGGCCTGTTTGCAGGCCGGCGTCAACGGCATGGCGTCCATCAACGTATCCCTCGGCTTTAGCTAAGGTCCCGGCGTCATCCCGGTGATGGACTGCGCCAGCGTGCGCGGGTCGCGCATCGGCCAGCGCCCGCACTCCACCTGCGCCAGGAACTGCCCAACCAGGTGGTTGAACTGATCGGGGTCCTCGATATTGATCGTATGGCCGCAGTTGGGCATCACCGACAGCGCCGCGGACGGGATCGCCTGTTTCATCAGCAACGCCGGCTGCAGGCAGGGCCAGTCCTCGTCGCCCGTCAGCACCAAGGTCGGCACCGTAAGCGCCCGCATCTGTTCCTGCAGGTCATAGAGCGACGGCCGGGCGCCCTGCACGCCAAGCTGCGTGTTGGCGGAACCAAGCGCGCTGTGTTCGGCCAGATGGCGGGCGAACTCGGCAAACCCGCGCGGGTCCTTGTTCTCGAACTGCACGCGGGTCGGGCCATGGGCGTAGCGCGCTGCGAACGCCGCCATGCCATCGCGCTTCAGGGTCTCGGCAATGCTCGCGGCCTCGGCCTTGAACTGCCCGGCGCGGGCCGGCTCGGCGCCATAGCCGCAGCCGCCCACCACCAGCGACAGCGCGCGCTGCGGATGGCGGAAGCCGAAATGCAGCGTCGCGAACCCGCCCATCGACAGCCCGACGACATGGCAGCGCGCAATCCCGAGATGGTCGAGCACAGCGGCGATGTCGTCCGCCGCGCGGTCCTGTGAATATTGCGCCGGGCTTTCGGGCACGTCCGAGGGCGGATAGCCGCGGGCGTTGAAGGCGATGGCGCGCCAACGCTGCCCAAAGTGCCGCATCTGCGGCTCCCAGCTCCGCAAATCGCCGGCGAACTCGTGCACGAAGATGATCGGCGTGCCGGCCCCGGTCTCCTCATAATAGAGCTGCACATTGTCGGCGGCGGTGGCATGGGGCATCGCGCGGGCTCCGTCTGATTGCCCCGCTTACATCCGTGCCGGTCCGATTTGGGTTTGCAGGGTGCGGAGTTTGTCGAGGTTGGTTTGCAGCAGGGTGGTGCCTTGCTGCATGAGGCTGGTGAATTGCGGGCTGGCGCCTTGGTTGCTCATGCCGTTCTCCAGGCGCAGCGCCTCTTCGTGGCTGGCGATCTGGTCGGCGACATAGGCGCGGTCGAAGTCGAGCCCTTGCTGCAGCCGCATGTGGCCGAGGCGCACGCGCAGGTCGTTGCGCAGCACCCGGGGCGGGGTGATGCCGGCGGCGTCGGCGGTGGGCGCCAACTGTGCGGCGAACGCGTCGGCCTGGGCGGTGAGTTGCTGGGCGATGGCCTTGACCTGGGGGTTCTTGGCTTGCGTCTGCGCCAGCGCGCCTTCCTGGCGGTCGAATTCGATGATCTGGTAGGCGTCGGTGGTGAACCGCACTTCGGCCGGGTTGGCGTCGCTGCCGGCGGTGGAGCGGGCGTTCTGCCCTTGGCAGGCGGCGAGCAGCAGGAGGGCGGTGGCCGCGAGGAAGCCTGGCGTGGTTCTCATGATGGGCATGGTCCCGTTGCTGGTGGACGGAGGGGGCCGGCGCGCGCGGGCGCCGGCCGGCATGGTCAGAACACGTAGAGCACGCGCAAGGTGGCGCCGATCTCCTGCTTGAAGCCGCCGACGACGTGGACGTCGTGGTTGACCTCCAGCATGGTTTGCAGCCGCGGCGTCAGGAACAGGGCGGCGTTGGCGCGGATGCGCTGCACCTCGGTCTTGCCGCCGTCGAGGAAGCCGTTCACCCGCTGGTCGCCGCCGAAGATGGCGTTGTAGCCGAGCGAGGTGGTGAAGGCCGGGCTCCAGCGCCAGTTGGCCCAGAGCTGGATGCGGTGGGTCGGGTCTTCGCTGAGCCGGCGGAAGCCCGGCACATAGCTGCCGTTGTCGCCGTAGACCGTGACGTCGTATGAGGCGTCGAAGCCGAAGTGGTCGCCGATGCCCTGGGTGATGCCAAGCTGGAAGGCCCCCTTCCAGCGGTTGTCGCCGAGGTTGATGGCGGAATGCGGGTCATAGGTTTCAAGCGGCGGGTAGAGGAACACGGTGGTGTTGACGTTGGTCTTGGACGCCGTGTTGACGTAGGGCCAGATGAACGCCGACAGCGTCGTTTGCTGGGCGCCGAACGCGCTGCCGAGGCGTTGCCCGTCGACGTGGCCGCCCGACAAGGAGCCGAAGCTTTGGATGAGCTGCACGCCGGCCGGGTGGCCGCCGACATCGAGAAAATGGACATAGCGCGCGACGCCGACGTTGATCTCCAGGCCCGATCCCTTGATCGTCGAGCCGCGGGCGACGTTGAAGTCGGTGTTGTGGCCGTAGACGTAGTAGCCGATGGCCAGGTTGGTGCCGGCGGGCAGCGGCGTGAAGTCGTAGGGCTCGATCTCCTGCGCCCGGGCGCCGCCGGCGGCCAGCGCCCAGCCCAGGCACAGCAGCCCGGCCCGCACGGCCTGGCTGCGTGCCGAGCGCAAGAACAACCCAACCCTGTCGAAGCCTGTGATGCGCACGTCCGGTCCCTCCCTGGGCAGCGATGGTTTTCGGCCCGCATTGCGCGCAAGCCGTTTGGTGGCGTGTCAGCCCGTACGCGCCGGAGCGCGCCTGGGTATGCTGCTGCCTTTGCCCGGCCAATCCCAGCCCGCCTGCACCGAAAACCCAGCCCCGCACACTTCTGCCGCACATTGTGACATTTATCATACACACCGCACGCCAGCACGTGCCGCACTCAACGGCGCGATTTTGAGCAACTTAAGCTTTCGTCAACGAACCTATGGCAAACTTGCCCATAGTTCAGGAGATCGCCATGCCTTCGGAAGTGCGTCATGTCATGTTCCAACCGCCTGAGGTCGTGCAGGCCGTCAAGGCATACCATCGCCGTCTAGGAACGCCGCTGCCGGCAGGCACCATCCAACGTTGCGGCCCAGAGGGGGAGGGCACGGACGGCACAGTGCGCTTCCGCATCACGATCGTGCCCGACTCGGTTGAACGGACCCATCCCACGCCCGTCGACAAGCCGCTTCGGGAGATAACTATAGAAGGCTCGGCGCTTGCTGCCGCGCTGATCCTTCACTGCAGCGACTTGCGCATCCCCTTGCCGGCTAGCGCCGCCAAATCGCTAAGGTGCTTTGGCGAGCAGGTCTGCCTTGTCGTTGCCGTCAATGCCAAACAGAGCCCATCGCCATAGCTGGGCGCGCTTTAGCTATAAGCCACGCATTCCGGTTCCGGCTGGAGCTGGGCCATGAACGCGTCCAACGCGGCGATCTCGCTGTCCGTCAACCGCAGTCCAAGCTTGCTGCGCCGCCACACGATGTCGGCGGCCGTCACCGCCCATTCCGCGCGCATGAGATAACGGACCTCCGCCTCCGTCAGGTCCGCCCCGAACACCCTGCCGAGCGCCTCGGACGAAGCGGCCCCGTCCAGGACATCGTCCGCGCGGGTGCCATAGGCGCGCAGCAGCCGGTGCAGCGTGGCGGGCGCGAGGAACGGGTAGCGCTCCCGCAAGCCCGCCAGCGCGGCGTCGAAGCCATCGACTGGGAAGTCACCGCCGGGCAACGCTGCCGATCCGGTCCAGCCCGGCGGCAACCCGGACGCCGCCGGCAAATGCGGCGTCAGCCGGTCGAGCGCGGCCTCGGCCAAACGGCGGAAGGTCGTGATCTTGCCGCCGAACACCGACAGCATCGCCGCCCGTCCATCCCCGGCGTCCAGGTCCAGCACATAGTCCCGCGTGGCGGCCTGCGCCTTGGATGCGCCGTCGTCATACAACGGGCGCACGCCGGAATAGGTCCAGACCACCTGGTCCGGCGTCACCGCGCGGTCCAGGTACTCGCTGGCGCCGCGGCAGAGATAGGCGATCTCCTCGGGCGACGCGGCGGCATCGGCCGGGTCGCCATGGTAGTCGATGTCGGTCGTGCCAATCAGCGAGAAATCCCGCTCATACGGGATGACGAAGAAAATGCGTCCGTCCGCGTTCTGGAAGATGTAGCACTGGTCCCCCGCATACAGGGCGCGGACGACGATGTGGCTGCCCTTGACCATGCGGACGTGCTTGGCGGTGTCGGCGCGCACCACGTTGTGCAGCACGTCGCCCACCCACGGCCCGGCCGCATTCACCAGCGCACGCGCCCGGATCGCCTGGCGCGCGCCGGTGCGCGTGTCGTGCAGGTGCAGCGCCCAGGCACCGGCCTCCCGCTCCGCGCCGACACAGCGGGTGCGCGGCGCGATCACCGCCCCGCGCGCCGCCGCGTCCATCGCGTTCAGCACGACCAGGCGCGTGTCCTCCACCCAGCAATCCGAGTATTCGAACCCGAGCGTATAGCCCGGCTTCAGCGGCTGCCCGGCGGCGTCGCTGCGCAGCCGCACCGTTCGGGTCGGCGGCAGCAGCTTGCGGCCGCCCAGGTGGTCGTACAGCAACAGCCCAAGCCGCAGCAGCCAGGCCTGGCGCAGCCCCTTGTGGTAGGGCAGCACGAAGCGGAGCGGCCAAATGATGTGCGGCGCTATGGCCCACAGCACCTCCCGCTCCAGCAGCGCCTCGCGCACCAGGCGGAACTCACGGTGCTCCAGGTAGCGCAGGCCGCCATGCACCAGCTTGGTGGAGGCGGACGACGTGGCGGAGCCGAGGTCGTTCGCCTCGCACAAATACACCGACCAGCCGCGGCCGATCGCCTCCCGCGCAATGCCGCATCCGTTGACGCCGCCGCCGATGATGGCGAGGTCGAATATCGGTTCCTCGTCCATGGGCGGCATGGCGCGTCTCGATCTCCTGCAAAGCCTGGTGGCCCGCTTTCATTTCATTTGCTAACGCGAGCC
The DNA here is from genome assembly GCA_965277495.1 of Acetobacteraceae bacterium. Classification (GTDB taxonomy): domain Bacteria; phylum Pseudomonadota; class Alphaproteobacteria; order Acetobacterales; family Acetobacteraceae; genus CAHJXG01. The sequence continues at coordinate 2,417,168 of OZ255824.1, forward strand.
TCGCCGCGCATCAACTGGACCGCCCGCCTGCCGGTGAGCGCCCAGCGCGGCCCAGGCGAAGGTGATGCCATGCTCCGACGGTCAAGCGCGCCGTGCGCCGTCACCGGCAGGTTGAACGCCTCGGCAAAGTGGGCGACCTTCATGAAGGCCGTGACACCGCCGCAGTTGGTCACGTCCGGCTCGGGGGACGTGACCCCTATGGACGCGACCAGGGCCATGCCGTCCCTCCCGTTTGCCGGCCCGGCGAATGGCCGGACGGCGCGCCGCTCCGGACGGCCGGCGTCAGAACGTCGGCAGGTTCGGCAGCGGCTGATGGAACCACTTCTGATACAACGCATCCAGCTCGCCGTCGTTCTTGGTGAAATAGACGAAGGTGTTCACCCATTGATGCAGGTTCCACTGGTTTGCCCGCATGGTGATGCCGTTCGGCTGGCGCAGCAGCATCACCTTGCGTTCGATGTTGGCGCCGGGATTGGCGGCGTAGATCTGGTCGCCGGTCATGCCGGTCTCGGCGATGGCGTCGACCTGGCCGGCAATCAGCGACTGATACGTGCTCGGGTCGTCGTCGAACCGCATCATCTTCACCGTGTTGCCATAGCGCTGGGTCAGCAGCACGTCCTGCACCGTCCCGCGCGGCACGCCGACTCGCAGGCCCTTCAGATCATCCAGCGAGGCGATCTGCTTGTCCTTGGGCGCGAACACCACGTTCTCGATCGCGCTGTAGGGGATGGAGAACAGCACCTGCTTGGCCCGTTCCGGCGTGATGCCGAAGGTGGCGACGATCATGTCGACCTTGTTGGTCAGCAGGAAGGGAATGCGGTTGGGGCTGGTGAGCTGCACCAGGTTCACCTTCACGCCCATGTACTTGCCGAGCAGCTTCGCCACCTCGATGTCATAGCCGTCCGGCTCCTGCTTGTCGTTCAGCAGGCCGTAGGGCGGCAGGTCGACGAGCACGCCGATGTTGATCGTGCCGCGGCTGACGATCTCGTCCACGGTCTGCGCACGCGCTGGCACGGCGCCGAACGACCACGCGAACGCCAGCGCGGCGCCGGCAAGCAGCTTGCAAAGGTTCAAGGCGCATTTCTCCCGATTGTTTCTTATCGTTGGTATGCGGTGCCCAGCCGGCGCTCGAGCCGACGGCTGGCCACCGTCAACGGCCAGCAAAGCAGGAAATAGAGCACAGCGACAGTGCCGAAGATGGTGAACGGACGAAACGTTGCGTTGTTCACCATTTGCCCGGCGCGGGTCAGCTCGACGAAGCCGATGACGGCGGCCAGCGACGTGCTTTTTATCAGGTTGACCAAAAAGCCGACCGTCGGCGCCGTCGCCATGCGCAGCGCCTGCGGCATCACCACCCGGAGCATGCGCGGCACATAATGCAGGCCGAGCGCGCGGGCGGCCTCCTGCTGCCCCTCCGGCACCGCCTGCAATGCGCCGCGCCAGATCTCGCCCAGGAAAGCGCCGGCGTTCAGGCTGAGGCCCAGGATGGCGGACACGTAGGGGCCAAGGCTCAGACCCAGCATGTCGGCACCGAAGAACACCAGGAAAAGCTGCAGCAGCAGCGGCGTGCCCTGCAGCACCCGGATATAACTGATCGACAGCCAGCGCAGCGCCCGGCTGCCCGACACCCGGGCAAGCGCCACCGCCAAGCCGATCGCGCCGCCGAACACGAACGCGCCGGCGGCCAGCACGACCGTCCAGCGCAGCGCCATCAGCATGAACACCAGGTCGCCGAAGCCGAACGTCCTCATCGCGCCGCCCGGCGTCCAAACGCCAGCCGTTCCAGCACCGCGAACGTGCCGCTGAACAGCAGCGACAGCGCGAGGTAGATCAGCGTCACGACGATGAACGCCTCGAAGCTGCGGAAGGTGCGGCTCTGCACATCCTGCGCGGCCGCCGTCAGGTCATCGGCGGAGATGACCGAGACGATCGAGGAATTCAGCATCAGCAGGATGAACTGGCTGCCCAGCGGCGGCACCACGGCCCGCAGCGCCTGGGGCAATATAATCAGCCGGAACACGCGCAACCGGTGCAGCCCGAGCGCGGCGCCGGCCTCGATCTGCCCATGCCCGATGCTCTCGATGCCGGCGCGCACGATCTCGATGGTATAGGCGCTGCCGTTCAGCACCATCGCGATCAGCGCGCACTGGTTGGCGTCCAGGCGCACGCCGACCGCGGGCAGCCCGAAGAAGATAAGGAATAGCTGCACCAGGAACGGCGTGTTGCGGATCGCCTCAACATACCCGGCGATGCCGGCGCGCAGCCAGCGCGGCCCCGATGTCCGTCCGAGCGCGCCAAAGATCGCGATCAGCAGGCTGAGCGCCATCGAGGCTGCCGAGAGCGCAAGGGTGAACAGCGTGCCGTCCAGCAGCTCCTGCCGGGCATCCCAGATCTCGCCGAAGTGGAAGACGTAATCCATGACACCCGCGTACGCCGCCGCACGGGCACTGTCACCAGTTTTCCTCCCCGGGGCCGGCCGTGCGCCCGGCCGCGGGAGCAAGTGCACTCCCCCAAGTTGCAAACTACCGCTTGCGCCCGGCGTTCCCAACGTCATCTGCGAGGGCACATGCGGCACATCCACCTTCATCCGCTCGGCGGCATTGCCGGCGACATGTTCGTCGCCTGCCTGCTCGACGCGTTCCCGGAGCATTGCCAGGCTGCGACCGAGGCGGCGCAGTCGCTGGCCGCGGCCGATTGCCGCCTGTCCCCGCACAATGACGGCACCTTCGCCGGCAGCCGTTTCGTGGTGCACGTTCCGGAGCACGGCCACCATCAGCATATGAGCTGGCGCGCGATCCAGGGCCGGCTTGAGGCCTCGGCGCTCGCGCCGGCGGTCCGCGGCCACGCCATCGGCATCTTCGCCATGCTGGCCGAGGCCGAGGGCCGGGTCCACGGCGTGCCGGCTGGCGAAGTGACGTTCCATGAGATCGGCGGCATCGATTCCATCGCCGACATCGTGGCAGCCGCCGCATTGATCGAGGCCGTCGGGCCGGTGCGGTGGACGGTGGCGTCGCTGCCGCTCGGCGGCGGGACGGTCCGCACCGCGCACGGCCTGATGCCCGTCCCGGCGCCCGCCACGGCGCTGCTGCTGGAGGGCTTTGCCATGCACGACGACGGGATCGCGGGCGAACGCGTCACCCCCACGGGCGCTGCGATCCTGCGCTATCTCCGATGCGCCGCCACGGCCGCGGCCGCCGGCACGCTGCGCCGCTCCGGCCATGGCTTCGGCGTCCGGCGCCTGCCCGGCATCAGCAACTGCCTGCGTGCCCTGGTGTTCGAGGCCGAGACTGCCGCGGCGGCGCCAGGCCATCGGGAACTCGCCGTGGTCAGCTTCGAGGTGGACGACCAATCGGGCGAGGACCTTGCGACCGGGCTCGAACGGCTGCGTGCCGTTCCCGGGGTGCATGACGTGGTGCAGATGACGGCATTCGGCAAGAAATCGCGGCTCGCGGTCCACGTCCAGGTCCTGGCCGCGCCGGACACGCTCGACGATGTCGTCGCCGCATGCTTCCGCGAGACCACGACGATCGGCCTGCGCACCCACCTGGTCCAGGGCCGCGCTTTGGCCCGGCGCTTTGCCAAGGTGAACGTCGAGGGCCAAGCCGTGACGGTGAAACTGGTCGAACGTCCGGGCGAGGCTGGCGCAGTTCTGGTCACGGGGAAGGCCGAGGCCGACCACCTGCGCCCGGTCGCGTCCCACGCCGCCCGGGTCCGGTTGCGGCAACAGGCCGAGCAGCTCGTCACGGCGCGCGAAGCGGGGCGCGAAGCGGGGCGCGACCCGGGGACCGACCCCGCATGACGCCGCTCGACCGCCTGCACGCAGCGCTCGGCGGCATGGGCCGCATCGCCGTCGCGGTCAGCGGCGGCATCGACAGCCTCACGCTCGCCACGACCGCCCATCGCGCCTTGCCGGGCGGCGTGACGATGCATCACGCCACGTCCCCCGCCGTGCCCGCGGAGGCGACCGCCCGCACCCGCGCGCTGGCAGTGTCCGAGGGCTGGCGCCTCGACGTGTTCGACGCCGGGGAGTTCGCTGATCCCGCCTATCGCGCCAACCCGGTCAACCGTTGTTTTTACTGCAAAATCAGCCTCTATAGCGAAGTTGCGCGCCGCACGGAATGGCAGGTCGTGTCGGGAACCAACCTCGACGACCTCGGCGAGTATCGCCCCGGCCTCGAGGCGGCACGGGCGCATGCGGTCCGCCATCCCTTCGTCGAGGCCGGCATCGACAAGCGCACGATACGCTTGCTCGCGGCCGAACTTGGGCTGGGGGCGCTGGCGGAGCTGCCATCCGCGCCTTGCCTGTCGAGCCGGATCGAGACCGGCATCCGCATCGAGGCGCCGGTGCTCGCCATGGTGCACGCGGCCGAAAAGCTGGTGTCGGCCCGGCTGTCGCCACGGACCGTGCGCTGCCGGGTGCGCGCGGCTGGCGTGGTAATCGAGTTAGATGCGGCGACGCTCGATGCACTGGACCCAGCGCAGGCCGGCCATCTGCGGGCGGAACTGCAGCTTCTGGCCGACGCCGCCGGGCTGCGCGCGCCAGTGCGCTTCGCCGCCTATCGCACCGGCAGCGCCTTCCTGGTGCCAGCGTGACCCAGGACGAGCCGGAGTTCGTGCTGGACGAGGGGCGGATGCTCCGGCTCGGCTTCGGCGAGGCGGTGTTCTGCGCCGGCAAGTCGCCCGAACAGATCGCCGCGATCCTCAGCCAAGCTCAGGCGCCCATGCTGCTCACCCGGCTCGATCCCGAGCGGTTCGCGGCGCTGCCGGCGATCCAGCGCAACGCTCTCGACTACGACCCCGCCTCCCGCACCGCCTACTCCGGCGCCCCGCTGCCCAGCGCCGGCCCGGCCCAGGTCGCGGTGGTGACGGCCGGGACCTCCGACCTCTCGGTGGCGCACGAGGCGATGCGGACATTGCGCTTCCAAGGGCACGAGGCCCGGCTGGTCGCCGACGTCGGCGTGGCCGGGCTGTGGCGGCTGCTGCGCCGGATCGAGGAGCTGCGCGCCATGCGGGTGGTGATCGTCGCCGCCGGCATGGATGCGGCGCTGCCCAGCGTGGTGGGCGGGCTGGTCGGCGGCGTCGTCATCGCCGTGCCGACCTCGGTGGGATATGGCGTCGCGGCGGGCGGCCATGCGGCGCTCCATGCCATCCTTGCGAGTTGCGCGCCGGGCATCGTCACCGTCAACATCGACAACGGATACGGGGCGGCCTGTGCGGCGCTGCGGGTCATCGGCCAAGGATAAATGGCCCGGAATAGGAGAGCATCATGGAACGACGCGACTTGATGAAGGCGACCGCCGTCGGCGTGGCTGCGGCGACGCTCGGCGCCCCGGCGGACGTGGCCGGGGAAACGACCCAGGGTGGGCAAGCGAAGCCGGCTGGCCCGGTGACGTCGAAGATCGCCGAGCATCCCGAGATGAAATACCGCGCGCTGGGCCGCACCGGCGAGCGCGTCTCATTGATCGGGGTCGGCGGCTTCCACCTCGCCAAGCCCGGCGGCCCCAGTGCCGACGAGGCGGTGCGCATCGTGCACACAGCCATCGACGCCGGCGTTAACTTTTTCGACAACTGTTGGGACTATAATGGCGGTGAAAGCGAGGTCCGGCTCGGCCGCGCACTGGCTGGCGGCTGGCGCGCCCGCACGTTCCTGATGACCAAGATCGACGGCCGCACCGCCGCCGCGGCAACGAGACAGCTCGACGAGTCGCTGAAGCGGCTGCAGACCGACCACATCGATCTGTTGCAGTTCCACGAGATCATCCGCATGGACGACCCGGAGCGCGTGTTCGCCGCCGGTGGCGCGCTGGAAGCGGTGCTCCGCGCCCGCGAGCAGGGCAAACTGCGCTACATCGGCTTCACCGGCCACAAGAGCCCGGCGATCCACCGGCATATGTTCGAGGTGGCCGAGGCACATGGTTTCCACTTCGACACCGTGCAGATGCCGCTGAATGTCATGGACGCGCATTTCGACAGCTTCGAGCAGGGCGTGCTGCCGGTGGCGGCCGCGCACGGGACGGGAGTGATCGGCATGAAGGCGTTCGGCGACCCGTTCATCCTCGACAGCAAGGCCGCCTCGCCGATCGAAATGCTGCACTACCCGATGAACCTGCCGATCGGCGTGCAAGTCACCGGCGTCGACAGCCTGCCGATCCTGCAGCAGGCGCTCATTGCCGTGCGCAGTTTTGCCCCGTTCACGCCGGAACAGCGGGCGGCGTTGCTGGCGCGGACCGCGGCGGTTGCCAAGGACGGCGGGACGGAGCGCTACAAGACCTCCACCCACTTCGACGGCACGGTGCAGAACCCGCATTGGTTGGGTTGACGCCGGGGCGGCATTCGCGTGCCGGATGCTGCTCGTGCTCTATTGCAGGCGCCTGAAGATCGGGCCTGGATCGAAGTAGAAGCGGACGTCGAGCAGGCGTCCAGCCTTGTCCTGCTGGACGATGATCGCGCAGGGGACGAGTATGTCCTTGGGTGCGCGGCTCCGCGGCGTCAGGTCGGTTTCGACGACTGCTCCGGATGGGATGGACCAGATCTCCAGCACGCCGGAGCCGATGGATGCGACCTTGCCGAACAGGAAGGCGAGCTCGGCCATCGCCCGGTCGACGCCGATCGCGCACAGCCGGTTGCACAGACGGAGGTGTATCCTGTCGGCGAGCAGCGGACGCCACGGGGCGGCGGTGGAGCCGCTCAGCAGCTTCCTGAGCTCGCCCTCGGGCGGGTGGGTCCGCTTATCCATGCTTCCGGCGGCTGGGTAGGATGCCCGGCGAGAACTTCCGCGTCGGAAGGGTCGGGCCGATATGGCAAAACATGGCGTTCACGGGCATGGCTGGCGTTAAAGTCAGCACGAGGCCGGCGTCCGCCAGCCTATCCCAGCGCACGAAATCCGGAGCGGAGCGACGATCGCGCTGGCACGGCTGAACGTGCTGTGTTCGTCCGGCAACTTGGGCACGCGCCGAAGTCATCCGTCCCAACCATCGAGCGATCTGTCGGTAATTCTGCATTCGCACATACTCGTAGCCACCCAGCGGACGTTGTCATGCACCATGACGGTTGCTAATATTGCAACGATGGTAGTGTGGACTTGGTATTAATCAGACGCAACCCGATGTTACTATTATCCGCAAGATTACGACAGTGTTCGATGTTGAACGTGTAATACGGCCTGCACTATTCCTGAGACATTCATGCTGGCCGCCGCGGCTTCACGGGAACCCGGTGACGCCCGCCCGCCCGCCCGCGCAACGGTCGCATGACGCGGCACAATCAAAAACTTAAACCTAGCCAATCGGCCCGCGGGAATGACTGTCGCGATATTGCTGCCGATTGGACAACGGGGCAATCCCGCCCATCAGCCGCCCGTTATCGCAGCAACCGCCTTCACCCGTTCAGCTTCGCCGAGATTGTGTTTCAGCCGCAAAATCTGAGGACGCCATCGCCATGACATCCATAACATCGATCGTTGCGCCGCCCTATCACGTGCAATCCACCGCTGCGGAACTCCGGTCCGGCTTCCCATATTTTGCGCATCACGACTCCGTCTCCGCATTATGGGACAAGAAATGGCGCATGCCGTGCCAGCATGGGATTTATCCATTCACCGACGCCAACGTCGAAGACTTCGATCCGATTTTTGCTGAACTTATCACGGCATCGGGCGACGACACCGGCGTGCTTTACCGTCCGGACGACTACGCAAAACCGTTCCTGCCTGTGGCGCAAAACCTTGTGGCCCAGGCGAGGGAAGCCGAAGGGCAGCGGGACACTTCAAAGGCGCGCGACCTGTATTTGCGTGCCGCAGCCGTCTACCGCATCGCACGCTTCCCGATCAACCGCTCCCCGATCAGTCAGAAGGCATGGGAGAGCGGTAAAGACGCCTATGCCAAGGCGGGCCAGTATCTCAGCCCGCCAAGCGCCGCCGTCGACCTGCCATTCAAGCATGCGGACGTATCCGCCGGGGACGCCGACCTGCCGATCCAGGCATACCTGCGTATGCCCGCCGGTGAAAAACCCAAGGGCGGCTGGCCAGTCGTGCTGTTCATCTGCGGCCTCGACGCCTACAAGACCGACCACACCCCCCGCACCCAAATCCACGTCGACCGCGGTTTCGCGACGCTCAGCTTCGAAATCCCGGGAACCGGCGATTGCCCGGCAGCCCCCAACGACCCAAGCTCGCCGGACCGGCTGATAAGCAGCGTGCTGGACTGGGTGGCCGCCAACAGCGCCGCCTACGGCTTCGATACGACCAAGATTTGCGCTCGTGGCATCAGCACTGGCGGATATTACGCGTTTCGCATTGCGCACACCCATGCCGACCGCCTTTTCGCGGTGGTGGCGCAGGGCGGCGGCTGCCATCACATGTTCGACGCCCCGTGGATCGGCGCCCAGAACCAGATGGAATATCCGTTCGCCCTTGCCGACGCCCTGGCGTATAAATTCGGCTACCGCGGATCCGACGCCGTCGCGGCTTACACGGCCGAGGCGCACAAGTTCAGCCTGCTCGGTTCAGGCGTGCTGGACAGGCCAAGCTGCAAGCTTCTGGTCCTCGACGGCATGGAGGACTCGATATTTCCCATCGAGGACAACTTTATCGTCGCAGTCCGGGGCGACAAGAAGGACCTGCTCGCCAGGGGCAACCGGGGCCACATGGGAAACCCCGGCGCCGAGGACCTGCTCTACGATTGGATCGACAACGCCGTTGCGGGGAAGCCTTAAGCTCCGATCAACAGGTCCAGCGTGATCGGAAAGCTGCGGACGCGCACGCCGGTCGCGTGCCAGACCGCGTTGGCGATGGCACCTGCCGTGCCGGTGACACCGATCTCCCCCACGCCCTTGATGCCCAGCGCGTTCACGTGGACATCGCGTTCCTCGACTAGGATCGCCTCGATGCTTGGCACGTCCGCGTTCACCGGCACGTGGTATTCGGCCAAGTTCGGGTTCATCGGGCGTCCGGTGCGCCTGTCCGTCACGGCGTGCTCGTGCAGTGCGAACGACACGCCCCAGATCATGCCGCCATAATACTGGCTGCGGACCATGCGCGGGTTGACGACGGTGCCGGCGGCGAACGCGCCCACCAGCCGGGTCACGCGCACCTGGCCGAAGTCCGGGTCGACCTTCACTTCGGCGAACACCGCCCCGTGCGCGTGCATGGCATAGGCGGATTGCGCCGCCGGGTCGGCAGCGCCGGTGCCGCGCCCCTCGATCTCCGCCACGCCGGCGCGGGTGAGGATGTCGGCATAGCTCTCGCTGCGCCCCTCGTCGTCGCGGCGATGCAGCCGTCCGCCGCGCGCGATCACGCCCGCATTGCCGGCGCCGAACAGCGGAGAGCGTTCATCGCCCATCGCCAAGTCCGCGAGCTTGCCGATCACGTCCGCCCCGGCGCCGTCGATCGCGACGCCCACCGTCGCGGTGTGCGCCGAGCCGCCGGCGATCCCCGCATCCGGCAGGTCGGACGTGCCCGAGCGGAACTCGGTCCGCTCCGGATCGAGGCCCAGTGCGTCGGCCGCGATCTGGGCGAAGGCGGTCCAGGCGCCCTGGCCCATGTCGTGCGCCCCGGTCTCCACCACCCCGGTGCCGTCTTGGCGCAGCACCGCCCGCGCGTGGCCCTGGAACATCAGCGCCGGGAACACCGCCGTGCCCATGCCCCAGCCGACCAGCATGCCGGCCTCGTCCCGCATCTGCCGCGGCGCCTGCGGGCGCTTGGCCCAGCCGAACCGCTCGGCGCCCTGCTCGTAGCACTGGCGCAGCGCCTTGGAGGAGAACGGCTTGCCGCTGATCGGCTCCATTTCGGCGTAGTTCTTCAGCCGGAACGCGAGCGGATCCATGCCGCAGGCGAGCGCCATCTCGTCAATCGCACTCTCCAGCGCCGCGCTGCCGGGCGCCTCGCCGGGCGCGCGCATGAACAGCGGCGTGCCGGTGTCGATCCGCACCGCCTCGTGCGACGTACTGATCGCTGTGCTGGCATACAGCGCATGCGAGGCGTTGGCCGCCGGCTCGATGAAATCGTCGAACGTGCTGGTGGCGGTCTTGGCGTGGTGGGACAACGCCGTCAGCGCGCCCTGGCCGTCCACGCCCATGCGCAACGTCTGCCGGGTGGGGGCGCGGTGCCCGACGGGGCCGAACATCTGCTCCCGCCGCAGCACCAGCTTCACCGGCCGGCCGACCAGGCGCGCGGCCATGATGCCGAGAACCTGCGGCCCCGAGAACAGCCCCTTGGAGCCGAAGCCGCCGCCGAGGAACGGGCTGCGGATGTGGATGCCCTCCGGCGCTATGCCAAACAGCCCGGCGATGCGGGCCTGCGCCATCGCCATGCCCTGGCTCGGCGTGTCGATGGACAGGGTGTCGCCGTCCCAGGCCGCCACGATGGCGTGGGGCTCCATCGCATTGTGATACTGCGCCGGCGTGTCATAGACCGCCTCCATCCGCACCGACGCCGCCGCCAGGCCGGCCGCGATGTCGCCGTGGCTCTCGGCGGCCGGGCTGCCGGCGCCCACGGCCGGCGGCGCGAAGCTGTCGTCCGAGTCCAGGCCCGTGCGCGCCGTCTCGGCCTCGTATTTGGGCGCCAGCAGGGCCGCACCCTCGGTCGCGGCCTCGAGCGTGTCCGCAACCACGACGGCGACCGGCTGGTTAGGATAACGAACCCTATCGTTCTGCAGCACGTCGAGCCGGAACATGAACGGATTGTTCTTCGCGTCCGGGTCCAGCGCGAGCTTGGGCGCGTTCGCCGGCGTCATCACCTCGATCACGCCGGGATGCGCCTTCGCCGCCGCCACATCCAGCGCAGCGACCCGGCCCCGCGCGATGCTGCTGACAGCGAGCGCGGCATACACCATGCCGGGCGGATGGTTGTCGGCGGCGTAGCGGGCGGCGCCCGTGGTCTTGAGCACGCCTTCGCGCCGGGTCAGCGGCTGGCCGATGCTCGACCCCATGCGGATATGCGCGGGAGCTTGGGTAAGCGTGATCTCAGGCATGGGTGATGGCTCCGGAGAAGGGCGAGGCAGGCAAGGCGGGCATGCGGTCGGGCGTGCCGGCGGCGGCCAGGGTGAGCGCGCGCGCGACGATGCGGCGGGCGAGCTCGATCTTGAAGGCATTGTCGCCGGAGGGCTTCGCATCGGCCAGCGCCGCCTCGGCCGCCCGGCGGAAGCTGGCGGGGTCCGGACGGGCGCCGGCCAGTTCGGCTTCGGCCGCACGGGCGCGCCATGGTTTCATCGCGACGCCGCCCAGCGCGACCCGGGCCTCCGCGATCACTCCGCCCTCCATCCGCAGTGCCGCGGCGGCCGAGACGACGGCGAAGGCATAGGACGTGCGTTCGCGGACCTTGAGATAGCGGGCGTTGGCGGCAAATCGGGCGGCTTCGGCCGGCAGGCGCACCGCGGTGATCAGCTCACCGGGTTGCAGCTCCGTCTCCCGCTCCGGCGTGCTGCCGGGCAGGCGGTAGAACGCTTCGATCGGGATGTCGCGCCGCCCGTTGGCGCCCTCGACCTCGACCGCTGCGTCGAGTGCGGTGAGCGGCACGCAGAAATCGGACGGGTGGGTGGCGATGCAGTGCTCGCTCCACCCCAGCACGGCATGCAGCCGGTTCTCGCCGCCTACGGCGTCGCAGCCGGCGCCGGGGTCGCGTTTGTTGCAGGCGCTGGCCGTGTCGTAGAAATAGGCGCACCGGGTCCGCTGCAGCAGGTTGCCGCCCGCCGTCGCGGCATTGCGCAACTGGGCCGAGGCGCCCGAGAGCAGCGCTTCCGCCACCGCCGGGAAACGCCGGGCGAAGTCCGTGTGGTAGGCCAGGTCCGCATTGCGCACGAGCGCCCCGATCCGCACGCCGCCGTCGCTCAGCCGCTCAATGCGGTCAAGCCCGGGCAGCCGGCCGATATCGACCAGATGGCCCGGCCGCATCACGCCGCCCTTCATCAGGTCCAAAAGGTTGGTGCCTGCCGCCAAGTACGCGGCCCCTGGCACGGCGCCCGCCGCGACGGCCTCGGCGAGCGTCGCCGGACGGGCATACTCGAAGCGGTTCATGCCGCGTCCCTCCGTCCGGACGCCCCGGTTTCGCCGATCGTCCGCTGCGCGTCCAGCACCGCCTCCGTGATCCCGACATACGCGCCGCAGCGGCAGAGATTGCCGCTCATCGCCTCGCGCACCCGCTCGGGGTCGTCGCCGGCCTGGCCCTCGTGCATCATCCCGATCGCGCTCATGATCTGGCCCGGCGTGCAGAAGCCGCACTGCAGGGCGTCATGCGCGATGAACGCGGCCTGCACGGGGTGCAACTGCTCGCCTTGCGCCACGCCCTCGATGGTGAGGATGTCGGCGCCGTCATGGCTCAGCGCCAGCGCGAGGCAGGAATTCACCCGCCGCCCGTCCACGAGCACGGTGCAGGCCCCGCACTGCCCGCGGTCGCAGCCCTTCTTGGTTCCGGTGAGGTCCAGCCGCTCGCGCAACAGGTCCAGCAGCGTGATGCGGGGGTCGTCGAGCGTGATGGCCCGGTGGGCGCCATTGATCGTGAGGGTGATTGACATGCCCATGCGGTACTCCGATCAGAGCTGTGATGCAGCGATAAATACGGAGGCACCCTCCGCTTTACAAGTGAGCCGTTCTGCAAGTATGCCGTTTTGCAACTGGAGAAAACCTGAGCCGGCATGGACGACTTTCTTCCAGCCAAGCGAGCACGCAAACCCCGCGCCGACAGCGTCCGCAACCGCGAGCGGGTGCTCGCCGCGGCAAAGTCGGTGTTCGCCGCCGCTGGCCCGGCGGGCAGCCTCGAGGCGGTGGCGCGTCAGGCCGATGTCGGCGTCGGAACACTATACCGGCATTTCCCCACCCGCCAGGCCCTGTTCGAGGCCGTGTATCGCCGCGAGGTGGAACAGTTGGCGGAACTGGCGGAGCAACTCGGCACGGATTTGCCGCCGCTGGAGGCGCTGCGCCGGTGGATGCACGGCAACATCGAGTTCGTGGCCACGAAAAAGGGCATGTCCGCCGCCCTCGCCGTTGCCGTGCACGCGTCGTCCGGCCTCACGGCCTATTCAATGGACCGACTGAGCCGGGCGCTGGAGCCGCTGCTGCGGCGCGCGGTGGAAGCGGGGGTGATCCGTGGCGATATCAGCGCCGAGGACATCCTGCGCACGATCGTGGGCCTGTGCTACACGCACGACAAGCCCGGTTGGCAAGGCAACGTCCTCCGCCTGGTGGACGTGTTCATCGACGGGCTGCGGCGAAGCTAATGCACCTTTGGCGCTTGCACGAACACCGATGCGCCGCAGATTATTGGAACCCAGATCCGGTCAAGTCACGCAGACCGCACGTTGGCAACAGGGAAAGTCAATGAACAGCGACATATCCGAGTCCACGGCGCGGCGCGGCGGACACCCGGTCCTGCGGATACTGGCCGCTTTCCCAATCGCCTGCTTCACCTGCGCGCTGCTCACGGACATCGCCTATGCGCAGACGGCCAACATCATGTGGGCGGACTTCTCCGCCTGGTTGCTGGCGGCGGGGCTGGCCGGCGGCGTGGTCGCCGCCATCGCCGGGCTGGTGAGTCTGCTGGCCAATCGCCGCGCCGGCCCGCAGCGTTCCGCCTGGCCCATCGCGCTCGGCAGCCTGCTGGTGCTCGTCATCGCGGGTTTCAACAACTTGGTGCATAGCCGCGACGCCTGGACCTCGGTCATGCCGACCGGGCTTGCGTTATCGGCCATCACCGTCCTGGCCATGCTGGCGACCGCGTGGCTCGCTTCCAGAGCGGGCCATCGGCGGGGCGTGGCGCTGCCATACGCAGGAGTACGCCAATGACAATCAATCCATCCAAACTGGCGCGGCGGCTTACGCTCGGGGCCGTCGCGACCGTCGCGCTGACCGCCGCCGCCCCCGACGATTTTGACGTAAAGACGCAGATCGGCCCCAACCCCGTCCTGCCGGAGCCGCAGCAGTTCCTGGTCCCGCCGATGCACCTGGCCCAAGTGGTCGGCTGGAAAGACGGCGAGGCGCCGACGGTGCCGGACGGCATGAAAGTGACGGCAATGGCGACCGGCCTCGAGCACCCGCGCTCGGTCTACACGCTGCCGAACGGCGACGTGCTGGTGGTCGAATCGCGCAGCCCCGACCTCGACCCAATCAGCCGCCCGAAGACCATCGTGATGAAGTGGATCGAGTCGTTCGCCACGTCGTCCGGGTCGAGCAAGGGCAGCAACCGCATCACCCTGCTCCGCGACACGCATGGCGACGGCAAGTATGACCTTCGCACCGTCTTCATCGATCACCTGTATTCGCCGTTCGGCGTCGCGCTGGTCGGCAATGACCTCTTTGTCGCCAACACCGACGCCATCCTGCGCTTCCACTACACCCCAGGCGCCACCAGCATCGCCGAGCCCGGCGCCGTGCTGACGCCGCTGCCGGGCGGACCCATCGACCATCACTGGACAAAAAGCCTGGTCGCCAGCGAGGACGGCACGAAGCTGTATGCCGGCGTCGGCTCGAACAGCAACATCACCGAGAACGGCATCGGCGCCGAGCTCGACCGCGCCTCCATCTGGGAGATCGACCGCGCGACCGGCGCGCACCGCATCTTCGCCGACGGCCTGCGCAATCCGAACGGCCTGAGCTGGGAGCCGCAGAGCCACACGCTGTGGGCCGTCGTCAACGAGCGCGACGAGCTCGGCCCGAACCTCGTGCCCGACTACATGACGTCGGTGAAGGACGGCGGGTTCTACGGCTGGCCCTATAGCTATTACGGCCAGCACGTCGACCCGCGCGTGCAGCCCGAACGTCCGGACCTGGTGGCGAAGGCCATCGTGCCCGACTATGCGCTGAGCTCGCACGTGGCCCCGCTCGGCCTCGTGTTCGACACCGGCAGCGGCCTGCCGGCGAAGTACAGCGGCGGCGCCTTCGTCGGTGAGCACGGCAGTTGGAACCGGCAGGTCCTCAACGGCTACAAGGTCGTGTTCGTCCCGTTTGCCAACGGCAGGCCGAACGGCATGGCTGAGGACGTCGTCACCGGGTTCCTGGACAATGACGGGCATGCCCGGGGCCGCCCGGTGGCCCTGGCGTTGGACAAAACGGGTGCGCTGATGATCGCGGACGATGTCGGCAACGCGGTGTGGCGGGTGACGTCCGACATCCAGAAACAGGCCGCACGGATCGATTGAACGGCGCCCGCCTTGAGCGCAGGGACATCGGCGGGCAGCCGCTTCGTATCTTGTTGTGCGGGAGGCACAGCTTTCGTTATCATTAGATAAACGTGCTGCTCGGGGAGAAACGACATGGGAAGCGATTACCCGTTGGCAGATCAGCTCCCGCCGGGCGGCTGCCCCTTCCCCGGTGCTCCCGCCTACCCAGGCGATGCGGCGTCTGGGCCTCCTGCCTGCCCGATCTCCGGCAACGCGGCGGCGTTCGACGCATTCGAGGGGCCTTACCAAATCGACCCGGCCGAGGCGCTGCGTTGGTCGCGGGAACAGGAACCGGTCTTCTACAGCCCAAAACTCGGCTACTGGGTCGTGAGCCGCTACGAGCACGTCAAAGCCATCTTCCGCGACAACATCACCTTCTCGCCCGCCAACGTGCTCGAAAAGGTGACGCCGAACGCGCCGGAGGCCAATGCCATCCTGGCTCGGTACGAATACGCCATGAACCGCACCCTCGTGAACGAGGACGAGCCCGCGCACATGGAACGGCGGCGCTCGCTGATGCACTCCTTCGTGCCGAAGGAACTCGCCCACCACGAGCCGATGGTCCGGCGCCTGACCCGGCTGTATGTGGACCGCTTCATCGACAAGGGCGAGGCCGACCTCGTCGACGAGATGCTGTGGGAAATTCCCCTGACGGTGGCGCTGCACTTCCTCGGCGTGCCGGAGGAGGACATGGACACGCTGCGGCAATACTCCATCGCCCACACCGTCAACACCTGGGGCCGCCCGACCCATGACGAGCAGCTCGCGGTGGCGGAGGCGGTCGGCAAGTTCTGGCAGTATGCCGGGCAGGTGCTGGAGAAGATGCGCGCCGACCCGTCCGGGCATGGCTGGATGGAGTACGCCATCCGCCGCCAAAACGAGCTGCCGGAGGTCATCACCGACTCCTACCTGCACTCGATGATGATGGCCGGAATCGTGGCGGCGCACGAGACGACGGCGAACGCGGCGGCGAACGCCCTGCGGCTGCTGTTGCAGCGCCGCGATGTGTGGGACGCGATCTGCAACGACCCGTCGCTGATCCCGAACGCGGTCGAGGAGTGCCTGCGCCTGTCGGGCTCCATCGTCGCCTGGCGGCGGCTGGTGACGGCCGGCACGCGGGTGGGCGACGTCGACCTTCCCAAAGGCGCCAAGCTGCTGATCGTCATGGCGTCGGCCAACCACGACCCGCGGCATTTCGAGAACGCCGACGAGCTGGACATCTACCGCGACAACACGACCGACCACCTGTCGTTCGGCTATGGCAGCCACCAGTGCATGGGCAAGAACCTGGCCCGCATGGAAATGCGCATCTTCCTGGAGGAGTTCACCAAGCGCCTGCCGCATATGGAGCTGGTTCCCGGCCAGGTTTTTACCTATTTGCCGAACACCTCGTTCCGCGGCCCGGACCATCTTCTGGTGCGCTGGAATCCCGCGAACAACCCGGAACGCCGCGATGCCGCCCGGCTCGGCCAGCATACCCTGTTCCCGATCGGCGCGCCGCCGAAGCATGGGATCGCGCGCCAGGTGCGTATCGCCGACGTGCATGCGGAGGCCGACAGTGTCCTGCGGCTGCGGCTGGAGGACGCGGAGGGCCGCGCCATGCCGGGCTGGACCCCCGGCGCCCACATCGACGTGCTGATCGGCGACTACGAGCGGAAGTATTCGCTGTGCGGCGAGGGCGACGAGACGCGGCACTTCGAGATCGCGGTGCGCAAGGAGGAGGCCGGGCGCGGCGGCTCCGCCTACATCCACGACATGATCGTGCCGGGCGCACAGATACGCATGCGTGGCCCCAAGAACCATTTCCGGCTGGATGAGGGCGCCGAGCGCTATTTGCTGATCGCGGGCGGCATCGGCATCACCGCCATCATCGCCATGGCCGACCGCCTCAAGCTTGCTGGCAAGGACTACGCGGTCCACTACGCCGGGCGCTCGCTCGGGGCGATGGCGTTTCTGGACCGGCTGCGCCGCGACCATGGCGGACGGCTGCATCTGTATCCCGCGCTGGAGGGCCGCCGCCTGGACGCCGCGGCGGTGATCGGCGCCAGCACGGCGGACACGCAGGTCTACGCCTGCGGCCCCGAGCGCCTGCTCAGCGCGTTGGAGGCGATCATGCGCGATCAGCCGGCGCGGCTGCATGTCGAGCATTTCTCGGCCGCCAGCACCCGGCTGGACCCGGCGAACGAGCGTCCGTTCGACATCGAGCTGCGCGATTCCGGGCTGTCGGTGCACGTGGCGGCGGACCAGACGCTGCTGCAGGCCCTGCACGCCATCGGGGTCGACGTGCCATGCGATTGCCAGGAAGGGCTGTGCGGATCGTGCGAGGTCGGCGTGCTGGCCGGCGAGGTCGACCATCGCGACAAGGTCCTCAGCACCGCAGAGCGCGCGGAGAATACCCGGATGATGGCCTGCTGCTCGCGCGCCCGCGCCAGCGAGCATGGCGCCAAGCTCGTGCTTGCGCTCTAACTCCGAAGCCGAACCGTGCAACCTCAACCCGGGATGCGCCAATGAACGTCCAGTCCCCGTCCAACCTGTCCCATCTCGCGACCGGGTCGGGCATCAAGCCCGGCTACATGTCAGGCTTCGGCAACGGCTTCGAGACGGAGGCCTTGCCGGGCGCGCTGCCGATCGGGCGCAACTCGCCGCAGCAATGCCCATACGGCCTGTATGCCGAACAGCTCTCGGGCTCGCCGTTCACCGCCCCGCGCGCGGCCAACGAGCGCACCTGGCTGTATCGCATCCGGCCCACCGTGGCGAACTGGGGCACGTTCCAGAAAGTCCACGCGCCGCTGTGGCGCACCGCGCCGTCGCAGGAAGCCGCGGTGCCGCCCGCTCCCCTGCGCTGGGACCCGATCGCCATCCCGGACGAGCCGCTTTCGTTCATCGAGGGCGTGCGGACCATGACGACGGCTGGGGATGCCGGGTCGCAGGCGGGCCTGGGCGCGCATCTGTATTTCGCGACCCGCTCGATGCAGGACGAATACTTCTACAACGCCGACGCCGAGATGCTGGTGGTGCCGCAGCAGGGGCGCCTGCGGTTCTGCACCGAATTCGGCGTCATCGACATGGAACCGGGCGAGATCTGCGTCATCCCGCGCGGTGTCAAGCTTCGGGTCGAACTGAACGGCGGGCCGGCCCGCGGCTATTTCTGCGAGAACTACGGCGCGGCGCTCACGCTGCCCGAGCGCGGGCCGATCGGCGCGAACTGCCTCGCCAATCCGCGCGATTTCCTCACCCCGGTCGCCGCCTATGAGGATCACGACGCGCCGTCGACGCTGATCGTGAAATGGGCGGGCACGCTGTGGCAAACGGCCATCGATCACTCGCCGCTGGACGTCGTCGCCTGGCACGGCAACTATGCGCCTTACAAATACGACTTGCGCAATTTCTCACCGGTCGGGCCGCTGCTGTTCGACCACGCCGACCCGTCGATCTTCACCGTGCTCACCTCGCCGTCCGAGACGCCCGGCACGGCGAACCTCGATTTCGTCATATTCCCGGACCGCTGGCTGGTGGCGGAGAACACCTTTCGTCCGCCCTGGTACCACATGAACGTCATGAGCGAGTTCATGGGCCTCATCTACGGCGTCTATGACGCCAAGACCGGCGGCGGCTTCGCTCCGGGCGGCGTGTCGCTGCACAACACGATGCTGCCGCATGGCCCCGATCAGGACGCGTTCGAAAAGGCCAGCAGCGCCGCATTGCAGCCGCACAAACTGACCGGCACGCTCGCCTTCATGTTCGAGACCCGGTTCCTGCAACAGGTCACGGCGTTCGCGGCTGGAAACGCGGCGCTGCAACGCGACTACGGCGCATATGGCCAAAAGCTCGCCAAGCATTTCGACCCAAGCCGGCCTTGAGCCAGCGCGGGCGGGTGCGGCGTGACGGCCCGGGCAGTCCAATCAGGGGGCCGGTCCGGCCGCGCCGCATGGGGAAAAGAACGCCAGCCCGAGCATAATCCAAAAGGGAGGATGGGATGAAGCGGATCAACCTCATGGTCGCGAGCACCATTGGCACGACCCTCGAATGGTACGACTTCTTCGTCTTCGGCGCCTGCGCGATCCTGGTCTTCGACAAGACGTTCTTCGTTTCCGACAATCCATTTGTCGCCACCCTGCTGTCGCTCGGCACCTTCTCGGTCGGCTTCCTGGCCCGGCCGATCGGCGGCATCCTGTTCGGCATCGGCGGCGACCGCTACGGCCGCAAGAAGATGCTGGTCGTCAGCCTGCTGATGATGGGCTTCGGCACCTTTGCGATCGGCATGCTGCCGGCCTACGCGACCATCGGCATCTATGCCCCGATCGGGCTCGTGGTGCTGCGCATCTTCCAGGGCATCGCCGTCGGCGGCGAGGCGACCGGCGCAATCCTGATCATCGCCGAATCCATGCCGGCCGCCAGCCGCGGCTTCTGGACCAGCTTCACCATGTTCGCCGGGCCGCTCGCCAACGTGCTGACCGCAATCGTGATATCGGCCGTCCAGGGCATCTATGGCGCCGATGCCTTCGTCGAGTGGGCGTGGCGCATCCCGTTCTTCATCTCCGGCCTGCTCGTCATCGTCGGCTTCTGGACCCGGCGCCGCGTCGAGGAATCCCCGGCGTTCCTGGCCTTTGCGCAGAAAAGCCACGAGGTGGAGCGGGCGCCGCTCCGGGATGCGCTGCTGCACAACCGGGTGGAGATGTTGCAGGCGTTCTTCGTGAAGGCGGCGGAGAACACCTACCTTTACATGTTCAGCACCTTCGTGCTGGTGCTGGCGACCAGCTTCCTCAAGATGCCTCGCCAGCAAGCGCTGACGGCGCTGCTCTGGGGTTCCGCGTTCGAGGTGCTGGTCGTCATCGTGGCCGCCTATGTTTCCGACCGGATCGGACGCCGTCCGGTGCTCCTGGCCGGGCTGGTGGCGGCGGCGGCGGCGAGCTACGGCCTGTTCACCCTGGATCCGGGCGCGACGTATGGGCAGCTTCAGTTGGCGGTGCTGGCCTGCCTGTCCTGCCACGGCATCATCCTCGGCGCCATGGCGGCGTATATGGCGGAGCTGTTCCCGACCAAGGTGCGCTACACGGCGCTGTCCACCAGCTACCAGCTCGCCTCCGTCGCCGGCGGCTCGATCGCGCCGCTGATCGGCACGGTGCTGTTGCAGACGACCGGGGCGTCGGTGACCGTCGCGCTCTATGCCACGGTCGTCGCCATCCCGGCGCTGATCAGCGTTTACCGCTCACGCGAGTCCCGTGGCATCGATTTCTTCGGGCCGGAGTTGTTGGAAGTCGGCATGGGCGGCGTGCCCAAGGCGCAGCCGGCGGAGTGAAGGCCCAAGCAGTTGATCGTCCCGGCCGTTGGACAATGCGGGCCCGCCCGCTAGATTTGGCCGCACGCTGGTAATGGGGACCTGACCGATGGACTGGACGGACACACGCGTCGTCGCCGCGCCGCCGCAGGCGACTGAGCACTTCGACGTGCTTATCGTCGGGGCAGGCATCTCCGGCGTGGGCGGGGCCTACCACCTGTCGCACCAGCGCCCCGGCGCCAGCTTCGTCGTGCTCGAGGCGCAGGACGGCTTCGGCGGCACCTGGCGCACCCACCGCTACCCCGGCATCCGCTCCGACAGCGACCTTTATACCTTCGGCTACCGCTTCAAGCCCTGGCGGACCGCGCCGATCGCCACCGCGGCCGAGATTCTCAGCTACATGGGCGAGGTCATCAACGAGAACGGCTTGGCGCCCCGCATCCGCTACCGGCACCGCATCTCGCGGGCGAGCTGGTCGAGCAACGAGAACCTGTGGACCGTCGACGCCACCCGCACCGACACCGGCGAGGCATTGCGGTTCACCACGGGCTTCCTGTGGATGTGCCAGGGCTACTACCGGCACGAGCAGGGCTACACGCCGGACTGGCCGGGGATGGAGGCCTTCATGGGCCGGATCGTGCATCCGCAGACCTGGCCCGACGACCTGCATTATCGGGACAAGCGGGTCGTGGTGATCGGATCGGGCGCCACCGCCGCGACCCTGGTGCCGGCCATCGCCGATGACACCGCGCACGTGACCCTGCTGCAGCGCTCGCCGACGTTCTTCCGCACCGGGCGCAACGCCATCGAGATCGCCGACGAGCTGCGGGCGCTGGAGATCAAGGAGGAGTGGATCCACGAGATCGTGCGCAAGAAGATCCTGTATGAGCAGTCGGTCTTCACCAGCCGCGCCTTCACCGAGCCGGAAACGGTGAAGCAGGAGCTGCTGGCGGGCGTCCGCGGCTTCCTGGGCCCCGACTACGATGTGGAGAAGGATTTCACGCCGTCGTATCTCCCATGGCGTCAGCGCATCGCCTTCATCCCGGACGGCGACATGCTGCAGAGCATCCGCTCCGGCAAGGCGTCCGTAGCGACCGACGAGATCGAGCGTTTCGAGGCGGTCGGCATCCGGTTGAAATCGGGCCGGCTGCTCGAGGCCGACATCATCGTCACCGCGACCGGCTTCAACCTCAGCGTGCTCGGCGATATCGCGTTCACCATCGACGGCGCGCCGCTGGTGTTCTCCGAGACGGTGACCTATCGCGGCATGATGTTCACCGGGGTGCCCAACCTGGCCTGGGTGTTCGGCTATTTCCGGGCAAGCTGGACGCTGCGGGCCGACCTGGTGGCCGACTTCGTATGCCGGCTACTGGGCCACATGCAGGTGAAAGGCGCGCGGCGGGTGACGCCGGCGCTCCGTCCCGAAGACCGGGACATGCCGTTGATGCCATGGATCGACCCGCAGAACTTCAACCCCGGCTATTTGATGCGCGGCCTGTCGCTGCTGCCGAAGTCCGGCGACAAGCCGGAATGGCAGCACACCCAGGATTACTGGACCGAGAAGGACACGCTGCCCGCCATCGACCTCGACGACGCAGCGTTCGTCTATGAATGAGGCTGCGGGCCGGCCAATCGCATTGGCGTAGGTGCAAGGCCAGGGCTATGATGGGGCGGGGCGGGCATCCAGCTTTCGAGCGGCGCGAGAATGCTCAAAGGATGACGCCTATCCGGTGATCATCGGCCGCTCCCGAGCGTGTTCGCCTATGACGGCAGCTTGCGACGAGTCGATGAACCCCATGGGACGTTGCTTAGCCAGTGTACGAGAGATCGCATAGCGAGGTCGTAGACCGTGACTTAAGCCCGTTCGTAGACGGGCTTATGGGCGCGGTGGCACGTGAAGAGCCCATGATAGCGGTGCTTGGCACCGACGAGACGGCCGTATTGGCCGTTGTCGACGAATGCATCAGGCTGCTGCTCGGCAAACCAATCCGCATCATCCGCATTCGTGGGATGCCGGGCCAGCCTTTGACCTTGCGGCGCATTGTCCAAGAACTTAGCGCCACGGAACAGGGCGGCTTGCCAGTCGATGATGACGAACTGATCGTTCGCGTCCTTTCGCAGCGCAGCGGTCGACAGGACCGGGTCCTGCTTATTATCGAGCAGGCTGCGTCCTTGCCGGCGCGCACTCTTGCATTCCTGCAGGTTGTCTCGACAGTATTCGGCACGACGGCGCCAAAGCTGCAGCTCCTTTTCGCCGGACACCCAAAATTCACGTTTTTACTTGAGAATGATGAGTTGGCTGGCATCCGCGACCGGCTGGAAACGACCATTCAGCTTGCAGGCGCCCCCAATGGTGCAAGGCCGGGCATCACTGCGTCGCAGCGCACGCATATAAGCAGCCTGCATAGGACTGCATCGACCAATGCTACGCCCCGGCATCACCGGAATGCATTTACCCCGTTGCTTGCGTCCGTCACCATTCTATTTGGCATGACGCTCACGGCCTTTCAGCAGTATCCGGACAGCGCACTCAACAAAAGCGAGGAAGCCGCTATTGCGGCTGGCCCAACGGAGGCCGGTATAGCGGCCCACCCTCCGTTGCAATCTCCTGACGTCCAGCAGCCCCCGCCGCCCGCTCCATCCTTACAATCCACCAATAGTGAGCCGGACCCTGCAACGCCCGTTCAATCAGCAAAGCGGCAAAACCTGCCAACCGGCGAGCAGCTGGCCCGCCTCCGCGGCGAGTTCGAGCATTTCCTCGCCCAAACGGAATGGGGATCGAAGCGGCAAAGCGAAGCTGAACGCGCGCGTTTGTTCAACGAATTCCTGCAATGGAGCTACGGCGCGTCAGGCGCGGGTTCCGAGCCGCCCCCAATCGCGTCCGCGCCATTGCTCTCGCAGGCTCGGGTGACGCTGCGCTTCCTTGCGGGTTCAGCAAATGGCAAGGCGATGGCGCGTCAGTTCGCAGACGAACTCCGCACGTCGGTGGCACTCGCGCGCATACGTTCCGCCGCCGATGTGCCCAAGGCGTTCGAGTTACGATATTTCGTTCAGGAGGACGAAGGCTTGGCGACGACGCTCGCGCAGTCGCTGCAGGCCCCGGACGTGACTTGGGCGATCCGGATCATGCCGGAAACCCGGGCCATGCCCGCGCCGCACACGATCGAGCTCTGGATACCTCCGCGATGATCAACGCCGGCTAGTGCTCTGACGCAGACAAAGGGAGCAGTCTGCGTCAGAGCACTAGCTTTATCTGGTGGACTGATTCAGCCAACGCCCTGAAGCAGGCGTTGGCATCAGGCCACTAGCGAACATTTGCGGGCGGGCCCGCGCCAGGCGAGGGGACCGAACCGTATCTTGCATGGCAAACGTGCGGCTTGCCGGGGCGGACTGTCGCGCGCCAAGCGTCGCCGACCAGGCATTCACCAACGAAACCTGCTCGGTGGATACCACTTGGGCTTGAGCGGCGCCCGGCAGTTGCGCCAGCACCTTCTGCTGATATGCAAGTGCGCGGTCCGGCGTTTTGGAATGATAAAAGGCGGCGGCAAGGTTCCAGTCTTTTGTTTCGGCGAACAATTGGCCGAGGAACTTCATGGCATAGCGCACATTCACCGCCGGGTCGAAAGCCTGGTCCAATGAGGCGAACGCCGCCGGGTGATACATGAGGTTCACCTGCATGCAGCCGACGTCCACCGATGCGACATTGCGGGCCTGCATCGCGAGCACCGCCGCAATCGCCTCGGCCTTGGTGTTGAATGCATACCCGCGGCCCTCCGCATTCACGCTCCAGGGCCATGCCTTGAAGGTGCCGTCGCGTGGATCGCGCCGTCCGCTCTCGACCCGGCCAATTGCGCCGAGCAGGCCCACCGGAGGATGGACCGCCGGCGTGCTTGCCGCGATGGCGCGCTGGCAGAGGTCCCCGGCATAGGCGGCATCGGGGCGCATGGGCTGTGCATGGGCAAAGAGAGGCATGATGCAGATTGCGAATACCAAACTGCCCAAACTGCCGACTCTGCCCATCTCGGAACCTCCCAAAGCCTGGCCGGATGTCGGCAGGGCCATTCATGCAGCAATCACGCGTACGCCTTAGCAGTCACCGATCAGCCATATCCACCCTAGTGGTCCGATCCTGACGGTTCTTTCCGTTAGATTCGATCCACTAGCATCGGCTTCGTTCTCAAAGCATCGCGATAAACGACTCATTCGGCCGGATTTGAATGGTCAATAAGACCTATTGCGTGGATGATCCAGCGAAGTCGGACGTTACAGTCCCTATAGTCGAGGTGGAGACGCAGGTGCAACGATGGCGCCGTTATTACCAAAGTGCTTTACATGGCCCAAGCCGTGCTTCGACATTGCTTGAACGCGTGCGGCAGTTGCCAGAAATTGATCTCGCGAACGTGATAAAAAATCAGCCTCTACTCATCGTGGCGCCCCATCCTGACGACGAGAGCCTCGGCTGCGGCGGCATGATCGCCGAAGCCGGTAAGCTCGGCGGACGGGTCCACATCGTGGTGGTGACCGACGGCGCACGGTCGCACCCGCAATCGCGCACGCACCCAAAAGACAGGCTGCGAAGCATCCGCCGCAACGAGACGATCGAAGCCGCGTCGGTTCTGGGAGTGCCTGCCGGCCAGGTAAGTTTCCTCGATGTGCCCGACGGCCATGCGCCACGCTCGGGTGCGGCCGCGCGCGCCATCGGGCAAAGGCTCGCGTCGCTGGCGCGCGGCATATCGGCGAAAACGATCTTCACAAGCTGGGACTTCGATAGCCACCCCGATCACGCCGCAACCTACGCCTATGCCTGCTTTGCGGCGGAAAAACTCGGCGTGCCGCTGTTTTCCTACCCGGTCTGGGCCTGGATGCTGCCGCCGGACACCATCGTGCCCAACATCCAATTAAAAGGGTTTTCCCTCGACATCGGTGCTAGCATGGCCACCAAGCGTGCGGCGGTCTTGCAGCACCGGTCCCAGACCACAGCGATGATTGCCGACGATCCCACGGGTTTCACCCTTTCCGATGAACACCTGAATGCAATGATCACCTCGCGAGAGTTTTTCATCCTCAAACCCGGTCAAGCGCCGCACTTTGCGGGCCTTGAATGAAGGAATGGTGACCGCCTCAATGTCTTACATTTCGAAAATCGCACTTATTGCTTTGCTTGTCGGCCCATCGATTGCCGCCAGCGCGCAAGGTGCTGGAAACAATCCTGCGACTGCCTTGAAATCATCGTGCCGCACCGACTACCGGGCGCATTGCACCGGAAACGATCCCGCCCCGCCGATCGCCGCCGCTTGCCTCGCCCAATTCTATGTCAACCTGTCGAAGGGCTGCAAGGAAGCGCTGGACGCCTATAACGCGCCCCCGGCCGAAGCAACGCCCGACGATTGACAAGACGGCCAATTAGACGCTCGGGATGCGCGAGCTGGAAGGAAACCGGGCAGTGCGGTCCAAGCGGGTCATTTCGGTCATCGACTGCCATGCGGAGGGCGAGGTCGGCGACGTCACCATCGGCAACGTGCCCGCCTTCGAGGGCCGGGCCTGGATCACCGGGCGCCACGCCTGTTTCCCCGACCCGGAGGACCCGTATCCGCAGGGCTACGTCGTCCCCGGCGCCTGGGGTCTCACGGGAACCCTGTCCCAATGACCGCCCATCATGCTGCGGGCCGCGCCGGACGCGGACGGCGTGCGGTTGCAGGTCTTTGCCACCGGGGACATGGCCGATGAACAGCAATGCCGGCGACCCGCGCTCGCTGAGGCGGCTGGAGGACGAGCGGTTCCTGCGCGGCGCCGGGCAATATGTGGACGATGTGCCGGCGTCCGGTCATCTCCACGCGCTGGCGTTGCGTTCGCCCTATGCCCACGCCGCCATCGTCGGCATCCGGACCGGCGCCGCCGCTGCGATGCCGGGGGTCCGCGGCGTCTTCACCGCGTCCGACCTGCTGGCCGACGGCATCCGCCCGCTGCCCTGCGCCATGACGCTGCCGCCCGCGTCAGGGCTGGTCGTGCCGCCGCGCCATGCCCTGGCATCAGGCCGCGTGCGCCATGTCGGGGAGCCTGTCGCCCTAGTGGTGGCGGATACCGCCGCCAGGGCGCGGGATGCGTTGGAGCAGGTGGCCGTGGACTACGACGGCCTGCCGGCGGTGTCGGCGCTGCGGGATGCCCTGACCGAAGCTGCGCCGCAGATTTGGCCGGAAGCGCCGGGCAACCTGGCCTTCCATTACCAACGCGGCGACCGGGCGGCGGTGACGGCGGCCTTCGGCGCGGCGCCCCATACCGTCAGCCTCGACCTGGTGAACAACCGCGTCGTGGCGGCCTCACTGGAGACACGCACGGCGCTGGCCGAATGCGACCCGGCGACCGGACGCATGCGCCTGCTGCTGAGCGGACAGGACGTCCACGGCATCCGGCGCGGCCTCGCCGCCTGTTTCGGCGTCGCGCCCGGGATGATCCACGTCGCCTGCCATGACGTGGGCGGCGGTTTCGGCATGAAAAACGTGCCGTATCCCGAGCATGTCGCGCTGCTGTGGGCGGCGCGGCGCCTGGGCCGTCCGGTGCGCTGGATCGCCGACCGCACCGAGGATTTCCTGTCCGGCGCGCACGGGCGCGACAACCTGACGCGGGCGCGGCTCGCGCTCGATGCCGCCGGCCGGTTCCTGGCGCTGCATGTCGAGACGACGGCCAACCTGGGCGCCTATGCCTCCGCCCTCGGACCCGGCGCGCACACCGTGGCGCCCGCCACCGCGATGGGCGGGCTGTATGCCATCCCGGCGGTGTTCATGGACGTGCGGGGCGCCTTCACCAACACCGTGCCGCTGGACGCCTATCGCGGTGCGGGCAAGCCGGAGGCGAACTACATCATCGAGCGGCTGGTGGACGCCGCCGCGCATCAGTTGGGGCGGGACCGCGTCGCGTTGCGGGAGGCCAACCTGATCCGCGAGTTTCCCTATCGCAGCGCGCTGGGCATCACGATTGACACCGGGCGGTTCCACGACAACCTGGCCGCGGCGATGGGGGCCGCCGGCCAGGCCGGGTTCGCCGCCCGCCGGGCCAACGCGGCGCGGCGCGGACGGCTGCTGGGCCAGGGCGTCGCCTGTTTTCTCGAGACATCCCGCGGCAAGCCCGGCGAGGACGGCGCGGTCCGTTTCCTGCGCGACGGCACGATCGAGCTGCTGTCGGGCACGCAATCCAACGGCCAGGGCCACGAAACCAGCTTCGCGCAATTGGCCGCCGCCCGGCTGGGCCTGCCGATCGAGGCATGCCGCCTGGTGCAGGCCGACAGCGCCCGTATCGCGTCCGGCGGCGGCCATGGCGGCGCACGCTCCTTGCCGATGGCCGGGACCGCCCTGGTCATGGCGCTGGAGGCCGCGCTGGCCAAAGCCCATGCGGAAGCCGCCCGCCTGCTCCAGGCCGACCCGGCGCAAATCAGCTTTGCCGGCGGCACGTTCCATACGGACGAAGGCGGCAGCATCGGATTGCTGGAACTGATCCGCACCCTGCCCGCCGGCACGCTGGACGCCGACGCCCACAACCCGAACGAGGAGTTCGTCTTCCCGAACGGCGCCCACGTCGCCGAAGTCGAGGTCGATCCGGAAACCGGCGCGGTGTCGCTGTTGCGCTACGTCGCAGTGGACGATTACGGCGTGCTGGTCAATCCGCTGCTGACGGAAGGCCAGGTCCAGGGCGGCCTGGCGCAAGGCATCGGGCAGGCGCTGATGGAGGCTGTGCACTACGACCCCGGCGGCCAGCTCCTGACCGCATCATTCCAGGATTACGCCATGCCGCGGGCGAGCGACCTGCCCCCGTTGGAGGTCCGATTCAACGAGCATCCCACCGCCCGCAACCCGCTGGGCGCCAAGGGGGCGGGCCAGGCGGGGGCGATCGGCGCGCCGCAAACCATCATGGGCGCCATCGCCGACGCCCTCGGCATCGCCCACCTGGACATGCCGGCGACGCCGGAACGGGTGTGGCGGGCGTGCCAGGCAGACGCAGGCCGCGGCGCAAGATTGAACAGAGGGGTCTAAGGATGCAGCGCTCCTACGACGTGGTGATCATCGGCGGCGGCGTCATCGGCAGTTCGGTCGCCTACCATTTGTCCGCCAACCCCGGCTTCACCGGGCGCATCGCGGTCGTCGAGCGCGATCCGACCTACGCCGCGGCGTCCTCATCGCTCTCAACCAGCGCCATCCGGCAGCAGTTCGCCACCCCGGCGAACATCCGCATGTCGGATTACAGCATCGGCTTCCTGCGCCGGGTAAACGAGTTGCTGAGCGTCGAGGGCTATGACGCCGGCATCGGACTGCGCGAACCCGGCTACCTCATCCTCGGCGGCCCCGGCGACATCCCGGCGTTCGAGGCCAAGAACGCGACGCAGCGGGCCTGCGGCATCAACACCGAGCTGCTCACCCCGTCCGAAATGCGCCGCCGGCATCCCTGGCTCAATGTGGAGGACCTCGGCATCGGCTCCTACGGGCCGGAAAAGGAGGGCTGGTTCGATGGCCCGGCCCTGCTGCAGGCGTTCAAGCGCAAGGCCCGCGCCCAGGGCGTCGAGTATATTGCCGGGACCGTGGCGGGGCTGGAAATGGCGGGCGGGCGGATCGGCGCGGTGCTGCTTGCGGATGGCGCGCGGCTCGCTGCCGGGGCCGTGGTGAACGCCGCCGGGCCATGGAGCGGCGCGATCGGGCGCATGGCCGGGCTGGACGTGCCCGTCGTGCCGTTGAAACGCTGCATATTCGTGTTCGAAAGCCCGGAGCGCATCCCGGACGGCCCCTTCATCTTCGACACCAGCGGCGTCGTGCTGCGGCCCGAGGGGGACCGGTATATCTGCGGCGCCGCGCCACCAGCCGAGAATGCGGCGGGCGATTTCAGCCTCGATGTGGACTACGCGCTGTTCGACGAAGTCATCTGGCCAGCGCTGGCCCACCGCATCCCCGGGTTCGAGCAATTGCGGATGCTGCGGGCCTGGGCCGGGCTGTACGATCACAACCTGTTCGACCATAGCGGCATCATCGGTTGGCATCCGGAGGTCGGCAACCTGCTGCTGGCCTGCGGCTTCAGCGGGCACGGCATGATGCACTCCCCGGCGGCGGGCGCCGGCGCGAGCGAGCTGATCCTGTACCGGGAGGCCCGGTCGGTCGACATAGGGCCTTTCGCCTTCGAGCGGATCGCCGCCAACGCGCCAATCGCGGAACACGTGTATTGACCGGCTACTCTTGCGCCGCGCGACCGGGTATCCTCACGCTGCACGCTTTCAGCTTCGTCATAATCGTTCGGAAATAATCGCATGGTCAAACTCGACGTCAACGGCCGCACGCATGAGCTCGATGTGGACCCGGCGACCCCGCTGCTTTGGGTGCTCCGCGAGCAGCTCGGCATGACGGGCACCAAATACGGCTGCGGCATCGCCCAGTGCGGCGCATGTTCGGTGCACGTGGACGGACAGGTGATGCGGTCGTGCCAGCTTCCGGCCGGCAGCGTGTCGGGCAAGGTCGTGACCATCGAGGGCCTGTCGCCCGACAGCTCGCACCCGGTGCAGGCGGCGTGGCTGGCGCACCAGGTGCCGCAGTGCGGATATTGCCAGAGCGGGCAGATCATGGCGGCGGTGGCGCTGCTGAACGAGAAGCCGCAGCCGACCGACGCCGACATCAACGAAGCCATGACCAATATCTGCCGCTGCGGCACCTATCAGCGCATCCGGGCCGCGATCCATTCGGTCGCCGGCGGGAAGGCCTGACGCCATGGGCATGATGCAGCGCCGCCGGTTCCTGGCGACGACCGTGGGCGGCGGCTTCGCGCTGAGCTGGGCGGTGCCCGGCGGCGTGATCGAGGCTGCGGCCCAAACGGCTGCGGCGAGCACGCCATTGACCCCGGCCTCGGCGGGCGGCACGCCGGTCGGGATCTGGGTCGTGATCAAGCCGGACGACACGACCGTCATACGCATCGCGCGCTCCGAGATGGGCCAGGGCACCCTGACCGGCCTGGCCCAACTGGTGGCGGACGAGTTGGGCGCGGACTGGAGCAAGGTTACGACGGAATACGTGCCGCCCGAGGCGAACTACATCGGCAAGCGCGCCTGGGGCGAGATGCTGACCGGCGGCAGCCAGGGCATAAGGCAGTCGGTGGACTACGTGCGCCAGGGCGGCGCAGCGGCGCGGACCATGCTGGAGCAGGCGGCGGCGGCGCAGTGGGGCGTGCCGGCGGGCGAGTGCCGCGGCCACGAGGGCGCGGTGAGCCATGCCGGCAGCGGGCGCAGCCTGCGCTACGGCGCGCTGGCCGAGGCGGCGGGCAAGCTGCCGGTGCCGCGCGACGTGGCGCTGAAGGCGCCGGCCGATTGGACGATCATCGGCAAGCCGCTGCCGCGGCTGGACACCGTGGAGAAGACCAACGGCGCCGCGCAGTATGCGATCGACGTGAAACTGCCGGACATGCTGCTGGCGGCCATCGCGCAGTGCCCGGTGTTCGGCGGCAAGGTTGCGGGCTTCGACGCCCAGGCGGTGCTGGGCATGCCGGGGGTGAAATACGTCCTGCCGGTGGGCGACAATGCCGTGGCGGTCGTCGCCGATAGCTGGTGGCAGGCCAAGACGGCGTTGGAAAAGCTGCCGGTGACGTGGGACGACGGGCCGAACGCCGCCGAGGACAGCAAAGCCATCGCCGCACGGCTGGCCGAAGGGCTGGACGCGCCGACGACGGCGGTCGGCAACCGGGCGGGCGACGCGCCCAGCGTGCTGGCGCAGGCCAAGCACGTCATCACCGCGACTTATGGCGCGCCGTTCCTGAACCACGCGACGCTTGAGCCGATGAACTGCACCGCGAAGCTGGACGGCGGCCGGCTCGAAGTCTGGGTCGGCACGCAGAACGGCGACGCGACCTTGGCCGCCGCGGCCGAGGCGGGCGGGGTGCCGCTGGAGAACGTGCGCGTCAACAAGTTCCTGCTGGGCGGCGGCTTCGGGCGGCGCGGGCAGCAGGACTACACCCGGCAGGCGGTGCTGCTGGCCAAGCAAATCCCGGGGCGTCCGGTCAAGCTGATCTGGTCGCGCGAGGAGGACATGCAGCACGGGTATTACCGCCCGATCACCCAGTGCAAGCTGACGGCGGCGATGGACGGCGCGGGCAACGTCGAGGCGCTGCATATCCGCATCAGCGGCCAGAGCATCCTGGCCTATTTGGCGCCGAACCGGCTGACGAATGGCCTCGACATGCTGCAGTTCCAGGGCCTGATCCCGGCGGAGTTCGGCTATAACGCCATCCCGAACCTGCTGATCGACCACGCGCTGCGCGGCACGGGCGTGCCGGTGGGCTTCTGGCGCGGGGTGAACCACAACCAGAACGCCGTCTATGTCGAGTGCTTCATCGACGAGCTGGCGGCGGCGGCGGGCAAGGATCCGCTGGAGTTCCGTCGGGCGATGCTGGTGAAAAGCCCGAAGCACTTGGCCATCCTGAACGCCGCCGCCGCCAAGGCCGGCTGGGGCACGCCGGCGCCGGAAGGGGTGTTCCGCGGCATATGCCAGAACTGCGGCTTCGGCAGCTACACGGCGGCGGTGGCCGAGGTCTCGGTGAGCAAGGCGGGCGAGCTGAAGGTCCTGCGCATCGTGGCGGCGACCGATCCCGGCTATGTCGTGAACCCGGACCAGGTGACGGCGCAGGTCGAGGGCAGCTTCACCTACGGCATGAGCGCGCTGCTGTATTCCGAGAACACCGTCGAGAAGGGGCGCGTGATGGAGAGCAATTTCGACAGCTACCAGGTGGCCCGGATGGAGGACACGCCGAAGATCGAGACGGTGCTGGCGCCGAGCGGCGGCTTCTGGGGCGGCGTGGGCGAGCCGACGATCGCGGTCGCGGCGCCGGCGGTGCTGAACGCGATCTATGCCGCGACGGGCAAGCGGGTGCGGTCGTTGCCGCTGAAAAACACCGACCTGAGCCGCGCGTGATGGGCGCCGCCCTGCAACGGCGCAGCTTGCTCAAGGCCGCGGGGGCGGGCGTCTTCACGCTCGGCTGGACCGTGCCCGGCGGGGTGCTGCGGGCGCAACCGGTGGCCGGGTCCAAGGCGGCTGAGCTCGGCATCTGGGTGGTGATCCAGCCCGACGATATCGTCGTGGTGCGGATCGCCCGGTCGGAAATGGGCCAGGGCACGCTGACCGGCCTGGCGCAGTTGGTGGCCGAGGAGCTGGAGGCCGATTGGCGCAACGTGCGGGCCGAGCTGGTGCCGCCGCATGCGAACTTCGCCAACAAACATGCCTGGGGCGACATGCTGACGGGCGGCAGCCGCGGCCTGCGCACGTCGGTGGATTACGTGATGCAGGGCGGCGCAGCGGCGCGGACAATGCTGGTGCAGGCGGCGGCCGAGCGGTGGAATGCCCCCGTCGGGGAGTGCCGGGCCAGGCTGGGCGTCGTGACGCACGCGGGTTCCGGGCGGTCGCTGCGCTATGGCGAGCTGGCGGAGGCGGCAAGCAGGCTGCCGGTGCCAAAGGACGTGCCGCTGAAGGCCGAGGCGGATTGGACGGTCATCGGCAAGCCGCTGCCGCGGCTGGACACCGCGCCGAAGCTGGATGGGTCGCTGCTGTATGGCATCGACGTTCGGCTGCCGGGCATGCTGTCGGCGGCGGTTGCGCAGTGCCCGGTGTTCGGCGGCAAGCTGGCGGGTTTCGACGGCGACGCCGTGCTGCAGCGCCCCGGCGTGCGGCAGGTCGTGCCGGTGTTCGACAACGCGGTGGCGGTGGTGGCCGACACCTGGTGGCAGGCGAAGACCGCCCTGGAGGCGCTGCCGATCCGCTGGAACGAAGGCGCGAACGCCGGCGTCGGCAGCAAGCAGATCGCCGAGCATCTGGCGCAGGGCCTCGATGCGGCGGATGCGGGCGCCGGCAATGTGATTGGCGACGCCAGGACGGCGCTGGCGGGCGCGTCGAAGCGGATCGAAAGCGAATACGGCGCCCCGTTCCTGAACCACGCGGCGCTGGAGCCGATGAACTGCACCGCGCGGGTGGCGGATGGCGGCGTGGAGGTCTGGGTCGGCACCCAGAACGGCGACGCGACCCTGGCGGCCGCCGCCGAGGTGGCGGGCGTGCCGTTGGAGCGGGTCGTGGTGCATAAATACACCCTGGGCGGCGGCTTCGGACGGCGCGGGCAGCAGGACTACGTGCGGCTCGCGGTCGCGGTGGCGAAACAGGTGCCGGGGCGTCCGGTGAAGCTGCTGTGGTCGCGCGAGGAGGACATGCAGCACGGGTTCTACCGCCCAATCAGCCAGGCGAGGCTGGTGGGCGGGCTGGACGGCAAGGGCAACCTGACGGCCCTGCACATGCGGATCAGCGGGCAGAGCATCAACGCCTGGCTGCGTCCCGACGGCAACCTGCCCGGCACCGACCTGCGGCAGTTGCAGGGCGTGGTGCCGGAGGAGTTCGGCTACATGGCCATCCCGAACTTGCTGGTCGACTACGCCATGCGCAACACGCATGTGCCGGTCGGGCCGTGGCGCGGGGTGAACCTGAACCAGAACGCGTTCTATCTCGAATGCTTCATGGACGAGCTGGCGCACGCCGCCGGGCGCGACCCGCTGGAGTTCCGGCAGGCGCTGATGGCCAAGAACAAGAAGCATCTGGACGTGCTGAACGCGACGGCGGAGCGGGCCGGCTGGGGCAAGCCGCTGCCGCCCGGCGTGTTCCGCGGCATCGCGCAGAACTACGGCTATGGCAGCTATACCGCCGCGGTGGCGGAGGTGTCGGTCAGCGATCAGGGCCGGCTGCGCATCCACCGCATCGTCGCCGGCACGGATTGCGGCCATGTGGTAAACCCGGAGATGGTGGCGGCACAAGTCGAAGGTTCGTTCGTGTTCGGCCTGAGCGCCTGCCTCACGTCCGAGATCACGGTCGAGAAGGGCCGGGTGGCCGAGGGCAATTTCGACACCTACGAGGTGATGCGCATGGAGGACATGCCGAAGGTGGAGACCGTCATGGCGCCGTCCGGCGGTTTCTGGGGCGGGGTGGGCGAGCCGACGATCGCGGTGGCGACTCCCGCGGTCATCAACGCGGTGTTCGCGGCGACCGGCAAGCGCATCCGCAGCCTGCCGTTGAAGCAGCACGATTTGGCCAAGGCTTGAGGGTGGTCATGCGGGCCTTGCTTCCGGCCATTGCCGTGTTCCTGGCCGCCGCCGGGCCGCCGATGCCCGAACCCGTGGGCGCCGAAAGCTGCACCGGCTGCCACGTGAACGGCGGCGGCATGGGGGTGCTGCAGGGCCGCCCGGCGCAGGACATCACGCAGCAGATGGAGGCGTTCCGCTCCGGCGCGCGTCCGGCGACCCTGATGAACCGCATCGTCAAGGGCTTCACGCCGGACGAGGTCGTGGCGCTGTCCAACTGGTTCGCCGCGCAATGAAGCGGCGCGCATTATTGGCCGGCGTGCTCGCTGCGCCATTCGTCGCCCGCGCTCAGGGCGCAGCGCAGGTCGTCGTCGTGGGCGGCGGATTTGCCGGCGCCACCGCGGCCCGGAAGCTGGCGCTCGCCGGGCACCCGGTCACGATGATCGAGGCGGACGCGCAGTATATGTCCTGCCCGTTCAGCAACCCGGTGGTGGCCGGGCTGCGGGAGCTGGACCAGCAGCGGTTCGGCTGGGATAAGGTCGCGGCAGCCGGCGTGAAGCTGGTGCAGGCGCGGGCGGTCGGCGTCGACGGCGCGGCGCGGCGGGTCCGGCTGGACGGCGACAGCATCGCCTACGACCGCCTGATCATGGCGCCGGGCGTGGACATGCGCCTGGGCAATGATCCGGGCGCGCTGCCGGGCTACGATCAGGCGGCGGCCGCGAAAATGCCGCATGCGTGGAAGGCCGGGCCGCAGACGACGCTGCTGCGCGACCAGCTCCGCGCCATGCCGGATGGCGGCACCGTGGTGATGTCCGTGCCCGCGAACCCTTATCGCTGTCCGCCGGGTCCCTATGAACGGGCGAGCCTGATCGCTTGGTACCTGAAGAACAACAAGCCGCGCAGCAAGCTGCTGGTGCTCGACGCCAAGGACCAGTTCAGCAAGCAGAAGCTGTTCCAGCAGGCCTGGGCGCGGATGTATCCCGGCATCCTGGAATGGGTATCGCTGTCCGATGGCGGCGCGGTCACCGCCGTCGACCCGGCGGCGATGACGCTCTCGACCGACTTCGCGGCGCACAAGGCGGACGTGGCTAACGTGATCCCGCCGCAGCGCGCCGGCGCCATCGCCCAGGCGGCTGGCGTCGCGGACCGGACGGGATGGTGCCCGGTGGACCCCGTGTCGTTCGAGAGCAAGCTGGCGCCGAACATCCATGTCATCGGCGATGCGGCGATCATGGGCGCGATGCCGAAGTCGGCGTTCGCGGCCAACGCGCAGGCCAAGGTGTGCGCCCAGGCGGTCGATGCGTTGCTGGCCGGGCAGGAACCCGCGGCGCCGCGGCTGATCAACACGTGCTATAGCCTGGTGGCGCCGGAGTACGGCATCTCGGTGGCCGGGGTTTACCAGCCGGTGAACGGCCAGTTGACCGATATCGACGGCGCCGGGGGCACCAGTCCAATGGGCGCCGACACAGCGTTCCGGGCGCAGGAGGCGGCTTACGCGGATGTCTGGTTTCGTACCATCACGGATTCTGTGTTCGGTTAGCCTGCTGCTGCTGGCCGCAGCCCCGGCGCCCAGTGATCCACAGCGGGGTGATCCGCAACGGGGCTACGCCGTGGTGATCCGCCAAACCAGCACCTGCACGCTGTGCCATGCGGGGCCGTTCCCCAATCCCCATCTGCAGGGGACGGTCGGGCCGGACCTGCACGGGGTCGGCGCACGGCTGACGGCCGATGAAATCCAGGAGCGCTTGATGGACGCCTCAAAGCTGAACCCCGATACGGTGATGCCGTCCTTTGGCGCCATCCGTGGCCGGACGCGGGTCGGCGCGCAGTGGCAGGGCAAGCCGATCCTGTCGCCGCAGGAGATCGAGGATGCGACCGCGTACTTGGCGGGGCTGAAATGATCGGGCGGCGCCAGGTGCTGATTTTCGCCGGCATGGCGGTGCTCGCGACGCCCGCATGGGCGACACCGCGGGAGGTTGCGGACCAGATCGCCAAGGTGACGGGCGGCAAGACGCCGCAGCCGGGCCGGGTGAAGCTCGATCTGGCGCAGATGGTCGAGAACGGCAATGCGGTCGGCGTCGCCGTCAGTGCGGATGCGCCGGAGGGCCGCCGGGTCGCAAGCCTGCATCTGTTCGCCGAGGGCAACCCGAACCCCGAGGTGCTGCACGCCATATTTGGCCCGGCCTCGTTCGCGCCGAAGCTCTCGACCCGCATCCGGCTGGCGACGTCGCAGACGGTGGTGGCCGTCGCGGTGATGGACGACGGATCGTGCTGGGACGACAGCGTGACGGTGCTCGTCACGCTCGCGGCCTGCTTGGAGTAGCCGGGATGCGCGTGCTGCTGAACGTGCCGAAAACGGCGAAGCGGGGCGAGGCGGTCGAGATCAAGATCCTGATCAGCCACCCGATGGAGAGCGGGCAGCGCCGGGACGAGATGGGCCAGGTGGTGCCGCGGATGATCATCCACGATTTCCGCTGCACCTATAACGGAGCGGAGGTCATCAGCCTGGCCTTGTTCCCCGCCATCGCGGCCAACCCGTTCCTGGCGTTCTCGGCCCGGGCGGAGGCCAGCGGCGCGTTCGAGTTCACCTGGGCGGACGATAGCGGCGCCACCCAGACCGAGACGGCGCATATCGAGGTCGAATGATGCGGCGATGGAGGGGGCATGCCCTTGCTGCCGCGGCGGTCCTGCTTTTGGGCGCCGCCCCGCATAGCGGCCACGACGACGCCAGCACAGCGGTGCAGGCCATGCAGGACGACGACGCCGAGAACCCGGCCATGCTGTGGGTGCAGCAGGGCGCGGCATTATGGGACCAGGGCTGCGCGTCGTGCCATGGCCCGCCTGGGTCGATGCGCGGCGTGTCCGCCCGCTACCCGCAGTTCGATCCGCAAGTGGGCGGGCCGGTCACCTTGGCGGGCCGGGTCAACCAATGCCGGGCGCGGACCGGGCAGCCGGCCTGGACGCCGGACAGCGACGAGATGCTGTCGGTGACGGCCCTGGTCGGCGAGCAATCACGCGGGCTGCCGGTCGCGGTCGACGGCGACGGCCCGGCGCGTCCGTTCATCGAGCAGGGCCGGGCGCTGTTCACTCTGCGGCAGGGCCAGCTCGATTTGTCCTGCGCGCAATGCCATGACGGCCTGGCCGGGCAGCGCCTGGGCGGGGCGCGCATCCCGCAGGGGCAGCCGAACGGCTATCCGCTGTATCGGCTGGAATGGCAGTCGATGGGGTCCTTGGACCGCCGCCTGCGGAACTGCCTGGCCGGCGTGCGGGCGGAGCCGTTGCCGTCCGATAGCCCGGAGATGGCGGCGCTGCAGTTCTACCTTGGCTGGCGGTCGAACGGATTGCGGGTCGAGACGCCTGCCGTCAGGCCGTGAACGCCTCGAATTTAGTCGCGATCCTTGGTTGCGGGACGCCCCGTGCGGCATAGACCCAGCGCGCTGCGGATCGATGCCTCGGTATCGCAGGCGCGGGCCAGGTCGGCATCGATGCCGAAGCCGCCGCGGTATTCCCACACCGCCCAGCCGATCGACCGCGCCTCGAGCGCTCGGCGCACGTCGCGCAGCCAGGCTGCGCGTGAGTCCGCCGGCGCCACCGACTTATAGACGCCGAACTCCGTCACCACGAGATGCACGTGGTTCTTGGCCGCCCAGCGCGCGGCGACGTCGATCTCCCCGTCAATGCCTTTCGGGGTGGAGTAGTCTTTCAGGAACCTCGACAACGACCGGTCGGCGGCGGCAATCGCCCGGTCGCGCACCGCCGCGACATTGCCGGGCTCGGCGGGATAGTCCAGGCGTTTGATCGAGCCGAGCTCGGCCGAACTCCATTCGGCGCCCTGGTGGGTGAACGACATCGGGCTGTAGAAGTGGAATACGTAGGCCACCTCGGGATCGTCCACCGGAGTCAGGCCGGCGAGGGCTCCGGCGGTGCTGTCCGGCGTTGCCGTGAGCAGCACCGTATGGTGCGGGGCCTGGCCGCGGATGTGCTCCAGCAGGGTGCGTTGCGCCGCCTCCCAACGCGCCCCGTCGGTCAACGTCGGCTCGTTCAGCGCCTCGAACATCACGCTGATCGGCGGGAACACTGCATAGCGTGCCGCCAAGTGATCCCAGATGGCGGCAAGTTTCCCAAGCGCCTCTGGCCGGCCGGTGTCCTTGAGCACCAACGGATCCTGGGGCTGCACGGCCAGCAAGACTGCGAGGCCCGCCGACACCGCGAGGCACATCGTTTCGTCCAGCTGGTTCAGGCGCGCGTCGGGCGTTTCCTGGGTGGGCCAGGCCAATACCGAGGCGGGATCGATGGGCAGGCGGATGTAGCGCAGGCCCAGTTGGCGCATCTGGTCGAAATCCTGCTTCCGCCGCGACGCCGACACGGCACGCTCGAAACTGTCGGTGTAGTTGACGCCCTTCGACAGGGCGGCAAGGCGCTTCGGCGTGCTCCAGGCTGCGCTTTGACCATCGCTCGGGTTTGCGGCGCCCCAGCCGGGATAGGCGGCGTTCACCTTGCCGACGCAACGTGCCAGGGCGGTCGAGGATGGCCCGGCGATGCCCGACGCCTGTCCCGGCGAGGCGAGCGCCAGGCCGCCAAACAGCGCGGCGGCAAGCACCCCATGTCGTCGCAGCCGGGTCAACACTTGGCGGCAAAAGCCTGGAGTGCGGCGGGTCCTATGGTCATGCGCATGGGAAAATGCCTTCCGGTTGTCGTGACCAAAACGCCGTATGGCCGCGACGTCAAAGCGGGCGGGCGGCGGGGTCGACCAAAAGCCCCGGACGCTGGCCGTTGGCGACCAGCACTCCGCAAAACAGGGCGAGCAGGCCCACCGCGTAGGGTGAATAGGCTTCTTCCTGGAAAACGCCGTTCACCAGGCCAATGCACAACCCGATGAACAGAAGGTCGGTGAGCTTCGGTTTGCGCCATGCAGCGCCGAGGGACCCGGCGTGCAACAAGGCAAGGATCGCTGCGATCATCGCGACGCAGCCTACGCCGATCTGATAGATCAGCACGCCTACGGCGCTCTCCAGGCCGATGTTCGCCGCGCCGCGTTGCTGGAACTCCTGCCATTTGCCCTCAGGCAGCGTACCGAGGCTCAGGTTGCCGCCCATGCCGATGCCGTGGCCCAACGGGTTCTCCATGAAACCGTTCACCCCGCCGATGAACCCAAGCGCATGGAAGTCGCCAGCCGCAAGGCCGCTGCTCACGCCATAGACAGTGTAAACGGCCGCGAAGGCGAACCCGCAGATCAGCAAAAGCTTCAAGTTCGCCGTGACCCGCCACACCTGATACAGCAGGCCGGTGGCGATGAACAGGATCGCCGCGCCTTTCACCCCTATCAGGAACAACAGCACGCCGAGCGGAACCGCCAGGCCGAAACGTCCGAGCGACAGCAGCATCAAGCCGCTGACGGCCAAGACGTAGCCATAGCTGATGGAGTGCATGTTGGGGCCGCCGAAGCGGTATGTGGTGCCCGAGAAGATTTCGGTCAGCAGGCCGGTGTTGAACAGGAGCGAGGTCATCGTGTCGATGACGTTCTCGGCGGCGAACAAATGCGCCTTGACCGATTGGTAGTTCTTCAGGTTGCCGAAGTCGGCCGCGTGCACCAGCGAAAGATACCAGGCGGGATCCGAAATCTCGACAAGCGCAAGGAGTATCCCGAGCACGCACGACGCCAGGAAACAGGTGGCGACGGTGCGGTAGCCCCAACGGTCGCCGATATCGAGGCCGATGATGATGGCGAACAGCAGGGCGGTCGCATTGCGGAAACCCACCACGGCAGGCGTGGGCCCGGCAACGATGGCCCCAAGGGCGGTATAGGCAAGCGCCACGCCGATGGCGATCAGGACCAGCCGCATCGTCCTCGTGATGCCGCGATGGCTGGACCGGAACGGCGGCCTGCCTTGGATGATGCGCAGCACCGGCGCGCTGGCGAGCACGAGACCGCCGATGAACGACGTGGCTGCCGCAACCGTGTAGTCGGAACTGTTCATTGACGGGCTGAACAGGCTCATGACGACGTTCTGGTAGAGCAGGAGCTGGATGTAGACGATGAACCCGGCCAGCGGATTGGTCCGGTGCAGCACGAGCAGCCCGGCCATCAACAGCACGAAGCAGGCCGCGCTGCCGTCGCGTATCAGCACGACGTGGCACATCAGGGCGATCAGGCCGATGACCTGCCACTGCAGCGTCAGCAGCAATGCCTTCGGCGTCGCCAGTTCCAGGAAGGCGGCGCTTTGCGCGCGCGGCTGCCGGGGCAGCAGCCGGTATGCCGCCGCCGAACCCATGACCTGGCTGACCCGCGTGTCGCTCAAAACGCACCCCTGTTCGAACAATATCCTAACGGGGGCGTATCAGTTGCCCACGCTCCCTGGCAAGGATAACCGGCTAAAGACTAAGCACAATTCCTTGTGCGGCACGACCACGCCTCTGGGATGGTCATGGAGGCGCAGCACGCTCGACGTCCAAGAGCAGGGACCGTGAGGTGGACGCAACCACGGACGTATGCGCAGGCAGCGCCAGGTTGAACTGCTGGGGATAGAGCAGCAGGACGTATACCGGGCCGGTCGATCCGGCTTCGGCAAGAAGCTGCTGGGCGTGGCCGATGAAACCCTGCAATGCCGCGGTCGTCGCCACCTCGAACGGCTTGTTGATCTGGTATTGGTAGATCGGCTTGTAGGACGGCGTGACCGTGATCGGCTGCTGGCCGGCATGGGCGAAGGTGTCGGGCACGAAGATGTCGCGTCCTTCCAGCACCGCCAGCGTCGCCACATGCGGCAGCGGCGGCTGCCACAGCCGCAGGTCGATGTCCTGGAACGAGGGCACGTCGGTTTCGCTGGCGATCAACAGCACGCTATGGGCCGGCAGGGCCGTAAACGCGGTCCTGAACTCCTGGATGACGGCGTCATAGCCGATCCAGTCATAGGATCGGATGGCGGATTGCCCGACCGTCGCCGTGGCCAGGATCGCGGCGAAGACGG
Organism: Acetobacteraceae bacterium; assembly: GCA_965277495.1. Classification (GTDB taxonomy): domain Bacteria; phylum Pseudomonadota; class Alphaproteobacteria; order Acetobacterales; family Acetobacteraceae; genus CAHJXG01. The sequence goes on from OZ255824.1 coordinate 2,458,625, forward strand.
TTTCCCACCAGCGGTCGCGCAGCACGGGCCGGACGGCGGCAATAAGGACGAAGACGATGACCAGCGGAATGCGGGTGTCGGCGCCCCAGCCGCCAAAAAGTTGGTGCGGCATGACCAGGAAGCTGACGGCAAGCAGGATCAAGGGCAGCGCCATGGGCCGAGCCAAAATCAGCCGGCCGCGCCAGATGAGGATGCCCAGGCACGCCGTAATGGCTGCGACGGATATGAAATCGACGAGATAGTCCCCGGACAGCAGCGCCCGCACGAAGATCGGCGGCGTCCGCAGCAGGTTGACCAAGCTGTGGCTGGTCGCGTTGCCGGCTTCGCCGACCGTCGCGGAGGCGAAGAACAATCCGATGGGCAGGATGAAGATCGACGCGCCGACGACGAGGCCGCGGACTGCGCGCGCGGTTTGCCGGCGCAGCATCGGATAGGCGCGCTGCAACTCGAAGCCGGCGACGATCACGGCGAACAGCCCGCAGGCGATCAAGTGGGAGAAAAACAAAACGAGGGAAAACGCCGTGCCCCACAGCAGCTTGGCAACTATGCCCGGACGCGCGGCAAGATCGATCCAAGCCGCCGTCGCCCATAGCAGGACGCCAACGCCGAATAGGTAGTTCAGGAAGCCGAACAGGAATATCCAGTTGTAAAGGAACAATCCCGCGGCCAGCGGCCAGAGCCCGTACCGTCCGTGCAGCGTCCGATACAGCGCCATGCAGCCCGACAACTGCAAGGCGAGCGTCAGGCCGATGAACACCCGTCCGGCCAGCTCGAGCGGCATGACCTGGGCCAACAACGCCACGACCACGTCAAAGGCGATGTTCGGCAGGACGAACGAGCCGATCACGTAGTGCGCCTGCAGGGCGGATGACCCCTGCCAGTGTTCGAGGATGTGGATGCGGGCGATGTGGAACATGTAGTCGTGCAGCGGCGGGTTCTGCACCAGCAGCAGCGGCACGAGATACACGGCATAAACCGCCGCAAGGGCGAAGGCGGCGTGACGGAGCGGCAGCGTCCGGGCTGGCGACGCCTCGGGCGCCCGCCCGGCGGCAATGGTGAGAGCGGGCATCCCGGCTACCTGCGCCACGTGTAGAGGGCGGTGACAGCGTAGTTCCAGACGGCTCCGATCAGGATGCCCGCCACCGCCGACACGACCCACTGGAATTTCATGTCATACATGAAGGAGGAGATGCCGACATTGGCGACGGCGCCGATGCTGCAGGCCAGGACGAACGAAATCCAGCCGCGCAGCAGCCCCCAGCCGCGAAGCTGCCGGTCACGGTAGGTCAGCACGTTGTTCAGGAAGAAGTTGGTGGTCATCGCGGCCAGCGCGGCGGTGGTTTGCGCCACGAGGAACGACGCCTCGAACGTGGCGAACGCGAAGCTCATGACCAGCAGGTGGACCAGGACGCCGAGCCCGCCCACCAGGGTGAAGGTAAGGAAGCGGACCGGGACGACGTGGCCGACCTTCTTGTCCGCGATCAGCATCAGGAAGTCCCAAACCGCCTGGTTGTCGAGCTTGCTCTCGCCGGCATGACGCTCCCGGAAGCCGTAGGGAAGCTCAAGGAAACGCAGCGGGTGCGCGGCCGACGCGAACAGGTCGACCAAGATCTTGAAGCCGATGCCGGAAAGGCGCGGGAAGATGTCCGACAGGGCGGCCCGGTTGAACATGAAGAAGCCGCTCATGGGATCGGCAAGGTCGCCGCGCACCACGATCCGGCTCAATTTCGTGGCAAAACGGCTCATCGACGCGCGTTTTTCTTGCCAGTCGCCGATGCCGCCGCCGGATACGTAGCGGCTGCCGACCACGATATCGAGCGCCCCGCCGCGCAGCGCCTGCAGCATGTCCGGCAACAGGGTTTCGTCGTGCTGCCCGTCACCGTCGATCACCGCGACGTAGGTGGCGGCGGACGCCAGGAACCCCTCGATGCAGGCCGAGGACAAGCCCCGCCGTCCCAGCCGTTGCAGGCAGCGGACCCTCGGATGCTGGGCAGCGATGCCGCGCACCACGTCTGCCGTGCGGTCGGGCGAGTTGTCATCGACGAAGATGACCTCCCACGCGATGCCATCGAGGCAGGCCTCCAGCCGGCGGACCATCTCCGCGACGTTGCTGGCCTCATTGTACGTCGGCACAACGACGGTCAATTCGACGCCACTGCCTGCGGCGCGAGGCGGAGCCATGCTGGACGGCGCGTCCATCAAAGTCCCTCGTGCCGTAAAGTTCGTAATTTCAGCCTCCTCACCGCACCAGCAGTACGTAATATTCGACGGTTATGGCATCGGAGGGGCTTTTGATAGGTTCCAAAGGCCCACGTCATCCGTCATTGCCCGGCAGGATGGCAAAACCCTGAACAAGTCTGCGCCGGCGCGCTTGTTGTACGCGGCCTGGGTCTAAGCATTGCGGTCACCAGCCGGATTGTATTCCCACCATTAACGCCGGCCAAAAATTGACTGCTTTGTTGCCGCAGTCTGACATTTCCAAATCCTTCCAGGCTCTTCCCGGCAATCATATTGCTCACGAATATGTTACCTCTCGGAAACGTGATAACCACGAAGCCCGGAGAAGTAATCATGGCCACAAACCTGATCCCAACCTTCGACAGCGAATTCAACGATGGTTCCATCGACCTGTCCGGCAAGGGCCAGTGGCAGGTCAACATGCCCTGGGCAAATGCCTCGGGCATGAACCAGGTCGCCGGCGACCTCGCGACCTTCTCCGTCAACCCGAACTACGGCCCGACAGCGGCTGCCAATCCCTTCTCCGTCGCCGGCGGCGTGCTCAGCATCGGCGAACACCCGATACCCAGTTCCGTCAACCCGGCCGACGTCGCCAACAAGCCCCTCGCCGGCGGCACCCTCACGACCGCGCAGTCGCAGAACCAGTTGTATGGCTATTTCGAGGCCCGCATGGAACTGCCCGCCGGACCCGGCGCCGGTTCGGCCTTCTGGCTGCTGCCGTCGGATGGCTCGTGGCCGCCGGAACTGGATGTCGAGGAAAGCCTCGGCCAGGACCCGTCGACGGTTTACCAGACCATTCACCCGGACGGCGGCGCGAACATCGAGCAGACCTACGCCGCTGTGCCGGGCGGCAACTTCGCTGCCGGTTTTCACAACTACGGCGTCGACTGGGAGACCGACAAAATAACCTTCTTCGTCGACGGCAAGCAGACCGGCCAATATGACACGCCCGCCGCCATGCACAAGCCGATGTACATGATCCTGTCGTCGCAAGCCGGCAACGCGAGCAACAACTGGCTCGGCCCAGTCAACGGTTCCACCCCGGCCTCCAACGCGGTCAAGGTCGACTACGTCCGCGCCTACGCCTCGAGGCCGGACCTGTCGTCGGGCGGCTCGCCGACCCCGGGCGGGACGGTCACGCCGCCAGCCGCGCCGCCGGTCGTCGCGCAGCCGGCGCCTCCGCCATCCGCTCCACCGGCCCCCGTGCCGACCCCAACACCGGCGCCCTCGCAAGGCAGCCTCATCACGCCCGGCAAGGGCTCCTTCAGCGACGCAGCCGGCAATGCCTACAGCATCGACGCGTCGAAAAACGGCACCGAGAACGGCAAGCCGATGGCCGACAGCGCAAACACCGGCGCGATGGAGTATGCCAACGGCCAAGTCTACGGCCAGGACGCCAGCAGCCAGAGCTGGTATACCTGGAACCAGGCCACCTGGACCGCAGCCGCCGCTCCGCCCACGCCCGCACCTACGCCGACCCCAACGCCGACACCGACACCGACACCAACTCCCACGCCCACGCCCACGCCGACGCCGACGCCGGCACCCGTCGGCAGCGCCACCGACACGCTTCAGCTCAGCCTGTCCGAAGACGCCTACCAAGGCGACGCGCAGGCCGTCATCACGGTCGACGGCAAGACCGTCGGCGGCACGGTCACCGTCTCGGCGCTGCATAACCAGGGCAAGTCGCAGGCCGTCACCCTTACTGGGCAGTGGGGACCCGGCGCGCACGACATCGGCATTCAGTTCATCAACGACGCTTACGGCGGCACCTCCGCGACCGACCGCAACCTGTATGTCAATGGCGTCACCTATGACGGCCAGGCTTCGGCCACGCCGCCCGCCGCGCTGTATTCGAACGGCACAGCCCACCTGGCCACCGCCGCCAGCCCGCTCGTGCTGCAACTGTCCGAGGACGCCTACGCAGGCGACGCGCAGTTCAGCGTGGCCGTCGACGGCAAGAGCCTGGGCGGGCCGCAGTCGGTGACGGCGCTGCACGCGAACGGCGCGGTGCAGAACTTCGCCTTCGGCCAGGCCATGGCGGCCGGCACGCACGATGTCGCGGTGTCGTTCCTGAACGACGCCTGGGGCGGCACCGCCACGGCCGACCGCAACCTGTATGTCAACGGCGTCGTCGCCAACGGCGCCACCGTGCCCGGCGCCGCAGCGGCCCTGTTCAGCACCTCGGTCCAGCACCTGACCATCGTCGTCGCCGCACATGCCTGAAGCATCGAACGACTAGACAGCCAGCCTCGGTTCAAGCCCTGCATGCCGTCGTCCGCGGCGGAATGCAGGGCCATCGACCTCGCGCTCTGGACCGGTTCGGCAGCCGCCGCGAAAAGGCTTATGCAAGGCCGGGCACGCTGGACAGGAGTGGGCCATGGCGCGGCCGCGAATGCATCTCGGTTTCGATTTCTCCTACGCCCACATGGGCGGGCGGTGGCGGCTGCCGGGATCGTGGCCCGGGCGCACCTTCCCCGACGTCGAAATGTATGAGGACATCGCCCGCATCGCCGAGCGCGGACTGTTGGACATGATCTTCTCCGGCGACGGCACCGGGGTGCCCGACACCTGGCGCGGCTCGCGCGACGCCGCGGTCGAGTGGGGCGTCAATTGGCCGCGGCAGGACCTCAACCCGATCATGGTCGCGATGTCGCGGGTGACGCAGCATATCGGCTACGGGCTCACCTATTCCTCGACCTTCATGCACCCGTACTACACGGCGCGGCTGATGAACTCGCTCGACCACATCACGGGCGGGCGGATCGCCATGAACCTCGTCACCTCGACCCGGCGCTCCGACGCAGCCAACTTCGGCTTCGACGAGCTCATGGAGCACGGCGCGCGCTACGACCGGATGGAGGAGTTCACCGACGTTTGCCGCAAGCTGTGGGACGCCACCGAGGCGGACGCCATGCTGTGGGACCACGCCAGCGGCCGGGTCGGCGACCCCGGCAAGGTGCACGGCATGAGCCACCACGGGCGGTTCTTCAACGTGGAGGGGCCGCTCAACACGCCGCCCTCGCCGCAGGGACGCCCGGTGCTGATCCAGGCCGGCGGCTCGCCCCGCGGCATCCGCGCCTCGGCGTATGTGGCAGACCACGTGTTCGGCGCCGACATGGCGCTGCCGTTGCAGGTGAAGCAGCGGGCGGCGCTGGACGCGGCGTTGACCGGGCTGGGGCGCGACCCTTCGGCGGTCGGCATCCTGTGGCAGACGCCCATCGTCGTGCGCGAAACGGAGCGGGAAGCGCAGGCGCAGCGGGACCTGCTGCTGACCGCCATCCCGCCCGAGGCTGTGGGCGCGTACCTGTCGTATAACGCCGGCTACGACTTCTCCACCTTGCCCGAGCGGTTTTCATTGGATGAGCTGCACGCCGCCATCGTCGCGTCCAATGCGTCGCCCGCCGGGTTCGTGCATGAACTGGCGCTGAAACTGGGGGCCGGGACGACGGTCACGCGGGCCGAGTTCTTCGAGCACGGGCTGCGCAACGCCACGTCGCATGACACCACGATCGCCGGCACGGCGGCCCAGCTTGCCGACCGGCTCGAGGAGACGTTCGAGGCGACCGGCAGCCGCGGCGGCTTTATGCTGGGCCACACCGTGTCGCTGCCGGGCGACCTGCAGGCGATCGTGGATCTGCTGACGCCGGAACTGCAGCGCCGCGGGCGGTTGCGGACGGAGTACTGCTACCGGACCTTGCGGGAGAACCTGCTGGATTCGTAGCGGCCCGATCCGGTCTTGCGGTCAGGCGACCACCTCCGGCACTTTGTCCGCCGGCGGCGTGTTGCGGGAGCGTCCGATCCGCGGCAGCCCGTCGATCACCACCATGCCGACGCCCGGCAGGTCGCCCAGCTGCACGCATTCCAGCAGATCGCGCCCGGCCGAATGCTGCGCCCGGTCCAGCAGCACGAAATCCGCCGCCCGGCCCACCTCGATCAGCCCGGTGTCCAGCTCGCGCATCCGTGCCGTGTTGCCGGTGCCGAAACAGAACGCCACCTCTGCCGGAACGTCGCCGAGCGAGGACAGCATCGCGATCATGCGCAGGATGCCGAGCGGCTGCACGCCCGATCCGGCCGGCCCGTCGGTGCCGAGGATGACGCGCCCCAACTGCCCCATCTCCCGCGCCGTGCGCATGGCATACAGCGCCGCACGCTCGTTGCCGTTATGCACCAGCTCCAGCCCGCGCTGGCAGCCCTCGCAGATGCAGCGGATCTCGCGGTCGGGCAGGGCGGTATGGCCGCCGTTGATGTGGCCGATCACGTCGGTGTCGGCCTCCAGCACCACGTCCGCGCCGATCAGGCCGGAGCCGGGGATGGACGGCCCGCCGGTGTGAATGGTGGACTGGATGCCGTATTTGCGCGCCCAGCCGACCATGCGCCGCGCCGTCGGGCCGTCCTTCACGCCGCCCAGCCCGACCTCGCCCAGCAAGCGCACCCCGGCTTCGGCGAGCTCCTTGAAGTCATGCTCCTCCATCTCGGGCTCGATGACCGGGGCGCCGGCGTGGATCTTCATGCCGCCGGGCCGGAACGCGGTAAAGGCGCGCTGGGCGAACACCGCCATCGCCTTCAGGCCCACCACGTCGCGCGGACGGCCCGGCGTGTGCACCTCGCCGGCGGAGATCATCGTCGTGACGCCGCCGTGCAGGGTCGATTCGATCCAGTTCATCTGGCTCTGCCGCGGCGTCCAGTCGCCCGCGACCGGGTGGACATGGCTGTCGATCAGCCCGGGCGCCAGGCCGCAGCCATGCGCGTCGATGACGGTGGTGGCGCCGTCGGTGTCGATCTCGGCGGCGCGTCCGATGGCGGCGATGCGCCCGCCGACGGCGACGATGGCGTCCGCATCGAGGATCGGATGCCCGATGTCGCCGGACAGCAGCAGCCCGATGTTGCGGATCACCAGCTTTGCGCCGGGGTCGATGGGGGGTGCCGCGTCATGCGCCATGGGATGGTCCTCCTGCCTGCATTCAAACTGCGAGATAGCGTCCGTGCGTGCCGGTGTCCGCCTGCAGCGCCGCCACGCTGCCGGTCCACACCGCCTGCCCGCTCTCCAAGATCACCGCTTGCGTCGCCACGGCGGCTGCGAAGTGCAGGTTCTGCTCGGCCAACAGGATGCTCAGGCCCTCCTGCCGCAGCGCCTCAATGGCGGCAGCCATCTGCTCGACGATCAGCGGCGACAGGCCCTCGCTCGGCTCGTCCAGCAATAGTAGGCGCGGGTTGCCCATCAGGGTGCGCGCTATGGTGAGCATCTGCTGCTCGCCGCCGCTCATGCGCCCGCCGGGCCGCTGGCGCATGGCGCCGAGGTTGGGGAACAGGTCGAACAGCCGCTGCGGCGTCCAGGGCCGCAGCCCGTCCCGCGCCGGCTGCCGGCCCACGTCCAGGTTTTCCATGACCGTCAGCTCAGAGAATATCCTGCGGTCCTCGGGCACGTAGCCCAGCCCCAACTGCGCCCGGCGATACGGCTCCAGCCGCGCCACGTCGCGCCCGGCGAACTGCACGCTGCCGCTCGCTGTGCTGACCAGGCCGATCAGCGACTTCATCACCGTGCTCTTGCCGGCGCCGTTGCGGCCCAGCAGCACAACGACCTCGGCGGGGCCGACGCCGAAGCCGACATCGTGCAGGATATGCGCCTGGCCGTAGAAGCTGTTGAGGCCATGCACCTGCAGCATCAATGCCCCCCGCTGGTGACACCGCCGCCGAGGTATATCGCCCGCACCCGCGGGTCGGCCCGGATGGCGGCGGCGTCCCCGGACGCGATCAGCTCGCCGCGCGCCAGCACGGCGATGCGGTCGGACACGCCGAACACCACGTCCATGTCATGCTCGGTGAACAGCACGGCCAAGCCGCGTCCGGTGGCGATGCCGCGCACCAACTGCATGAGCGCGACCCGTTCCCGCGGCGCCATCCCGGCGGTCGGCTCGTCCATCAGCAGGAGGCGGGGTTTGGCGGCGAGCGCCATGGCCAGTTCTAGCCGCTTGAGGTCGCCGTAGGCCAGCACGCCGGCGGCCCGGTCCGCCTGGGCAGCCAGCCCCACCTGGTCCAGCAGCGCTTCGGCCGCCGGGGCATCGAACCCCGCCGCAGCCCGCCACCAGCGCCAGGTGGCGCGCCGAAACGCCGTGACCGCGACCTGCACGTTCTCGCGCGCGGTCATGGAGGCGAAGGTGGCCGTGACCTGGAACGTCCGCCCCACGCCCAGGCGGCAGATCCCGCGCGGCTTCATGCCGCCGATGTCCCGCCCGGCGAGCTGCACCGTGCCGGCGTCCGGGCGCAACTGCCCGCCCACCATGTTGAAGCACGTCGTCTTGCCCGCGCCGTTCGGGCCGATCAGCGCCAGCATCTCGCCCGCCGCCACCGCGAACGACACCCCTGCCACCGCCGCGACGCCGCCGAACGACTTGCGCAGGCCATCCACGGCCAGCACCGTCATGCCCCCAGCACTTTCATGCCCGCAGCAGCTGGCGTTGCACGGCGCCCGCGATCCCCTCGGGGAAGGCCAGCACCAACACCACGATCGCCAACCCCAGCACCAGGCGCCACAACTCGGTCGCCCGCAGCAGGCCGTCATACAGCCCGGTATAGGCCAGCGCGCCGACGATCGGCCCGGCCATGGTCTGCACGCCGCCGAGCAGCACCATCAGCAGCGCGTCGATGGAGCGCGGGATGCTGACGAAGCCGGGGAACACGCTGCCCTTCGCGTAGGTGAAAATTGCGCCCGCCAGGCCGGCCGCAGCACCCGCCGCGACGAACGCGGCCAGGCGGATGCGCTGGGTGTCCAGCCCGATCGCCTCCGCCCGCAGCGGCGAGTCGCGCGACGCCCGCAGCGCGTAGCCGAACGGCGAATACAGCACCCGCTGCAGCACGAACGTGCCGCCGGCGCACAGCGCCAATGCGCCGAAATAGACGGCAACCGGACCGGACGCCCAGGCGGGCGGCCATACGCCCAGGATGCCGTTGTCGCCACCGGTCACCGCGACCCACTGGAACGCCACCGCCCAGACGATCTGCGCGAAGGCAAGCGTCAGCATCGCCAGATAGACGCCGGACAGGCGCACGACGAACGCGCCGAACAGCGCCGCGACGGTCCCGGCGGCCAAGGGCGCCAGCAGCAGCCCCACCGGCATCGGCGCGCCCAGCCATTGCGCGGACAGCCCGGCGGCGTAGGCGCCGATGCCGAACCAGGCGGCGTGGCCAAAGCTCGCCATGCCGCCGGGCCCCATGACGAAGTGCAGGCTGGCGGCGAACAGCACTGCGACCGCTGCCTCGGTGAGGATGGACAGCGCGTAGGGGCCGGCCAGCAACGGCGCAGCCACCGCGGCCAGCAGCAGCGCCAGCCAGCCGAGCAGCATTCCCCGCGTCGGCGGGCGCACCAGCGTGGCGACGCCGGCCAGCGCGGACGGCGCGGCGCTGCGGCCCAGCAGCCCGTTCGGACGCAGCACCAGCACCGCCGCCATCACGACGAACATCAGCACGAGCGTCGCCTTCGGGATCAGCACAATGCCGAATGCCTGCAACAGCCCAATCAGCACGCTCGCGAGATATGCCCCGGTGATGCTGCCGAGCCCGCCGATGACGACCACCACGAACGCGTCGGTGATGACGGACAGGTCGATGCCAAGGTTGGCCGACCCGTCCGGCAACGCGAGCGCCCCGGCAAATCCCGCCAGCCCGGCGCCGGCCGCGAACACCGACGTGAACAGCATCCGCTGGTCCACCCCGAGTGCGGCGACCATGTCCCGGTCCCACGTCGCGGCCCGCACCAGCCGGCCCCACCGCGTGCGGTTGAACACCAGCCAGAGCAGCGCCAGCATCACCGGGCCGATGGCGATCAGCGCCAGGTCGTAAACCGGGAAACGCTCGCCGGCGATGCGCACGAAGGCGCGCAGCCATGGCGGGCGGGAGATGGTGAGGTCGTCCGGCCCCCACAGCGCGAGCGTCGCGTCCTGGATGATCAGCACGACGCCAAAGGTCGCCAGCAATTGGAACAGCTCGGGCGAGCGATAGAGGCGGCGCAGCAGCCCCATCTCGATCAGCGCGCCGAGTGCCGCCAGCCCGGCCGCGGTGCCGATGACGCCGAGCGCGAACCACGGCAAATCCCGCGGCAGGTGGGTGAGGATGGTCCAGCCAAGGTATGCGCCCAGCATCGTGAGGCTGCCGTGGGCGAAGTTCACGACGCGGGTGACGCCGAAGATGACCGTCAGCCCGGACGCGACCAGGAACAGCGACGATGCGCCGGCGAGCCCGGTCAGCGCATGGACCAGCAAGAAGCCCATGCGGCGCCTAATGCCGCAGCTTGCGCACCTCGGCATCCGGCGGCTGCGCGTCCTGGCCGGGAACGTAGTGCCAGTCGGCCATGAGGCCCTCGTTGCCCTTCAGCGCGGTGCGTCCGACGAAGGTCCCGAACGTACTTTGATGGTCGATGGCGCGGTATTGCGCCGGGCCGAACGGCGTGTCGAACGACGCCCCGGCGAACCCGGCGACAAGCTTTTCCGTCTCCATGCTCCCGGCCCTGGCGATCCCGGCGGCGATCGACTGGATCAACGCGTAGCCGACCACGGAACCCATGCGCGGCGCCTGCTTGAAGCGGTCCTGGTAGGCGGCCTCGAAGGCGCGGGCGCTTGGCACCTGCCCGACGGGATAGCCGGTGACCAGCCAGCCCTCCGGCGTCTCGTCGCCGAGCGGAATGAGGTATTCCGGCTCGCCGGTCAGCACGGACACCACGTCCTTCCCCTCGAACAGTCCGCGCGTGTTGCCTTGGCGGACGAAGTTGGTGAGGTCGGGGCCGAACAGCACGTTGAAGATGCCGTCGGGCTTGGCGTCCGCCAGCGCCTGCACCGTGGCCCCGGCGTCGATCTTGCCGAGCGCCGGCAGTTGGTCGGCGACGAACTCCACATCCGGACGCCGCGCCTGCAGCAGCGCCTTGAACCATTTCACCGCCGACTGGCCGTATTCGTAGTTCGGCGCAACGGTCGCCCAGCGCTTCGCCTTCATCTTGGCGGCCTCCGGCAGCATCATCGCCACCTGCATGTAGGTGGACGGGCGCAGCCGGAAGCTGGTCGGGCTGCCGCGCTCCCATACCAGCGCGTCGGTCAGCGGCTCGCCGGCAATATACAGCTTGTTGTTGCGGGCGGCGAAGTCGCTCAGCGCCAGGCCCACGTTGGACAGGAAACCGCCCGCCAGCAGGTCGACCTTCGCGTCCGACAGCAGCTCGCCGGCCAACTGCGTCGCCGTCTGCGGTTGCCCGGCGTCGTCCCGGCTGAGTACTTCGAGCTTGCGTCCGGCCACGCCGCCGCGCGCGTTCAGTTCATCCACCGCCAGTTGCCAGCCGTTGCGGTATGGCACGGTGAACGCCGGCGCCGCGGTGTAGCTGTTGATCTCGCCAATCCGGATCGGCGCATTGCCCTGGGCGCGCACGATGGCCGGCGCCGCCAGGCCCGCGGCGGCGGCCCCAAGCAGGACCCGTCTTGTCAGCATGACTGCCCACCCGTAATGCAGAGGTTCGATGAATTCATTGGTATGCGGGCAATCCACCGAGTGCCGCTGGCGCTGTCAAGCGATTATGGGCGTGGCCGTGGAATAGCCGCCTGGCCCCGCGTCCCGCCGCCACAGGCCGGAACCGATCTGGCAGCCGCTTCGTTTGGGCACCCAGACCCCTTGGGACCATCGCGCCGACGCTATGCGCGGGTCCAGCCCAAGCCAACGGAGCAAGCGTGAGCACCCCCGTCCACACCGATGCCGCGCTTCACGCCATGGCTCCCGTCGCGCCCGCGATGGCGTCGCCGCCCGTGCACGAGGCCAACGTTCCAGGCGCCCATTTGCGGACCGTGATGGCCGGGGCGCTGCTGACGATGGTGCTCGCAGCGCTGGACCAGAACATCGTCAACACCGCCCTGCCCCGGATCGTCGGCGACCTCGGCGGCATGGCGCATATCTCGTGGGTGGTGACGGCGTTCATGCTCACCGCCACGGCGACGACGCCGCTGTATGGCAAGCTGTCGGACATCTATGGCCGGCGCAGGCTGTTCTTTGTCGCCATCTTGCTGTTCCTCACGGGGTCGCTGCTGTGCGGCGCGGCCCAGTCCATGGGGCAGCTCATTGGATTCCGGGCGCTGCAGGGCCTGGGGGCGGGCGGCCTGCTGGTGCTGGCGCAGTCGGCGATCGGCGATGTGGTCTCGCCGCGGCAGCGTCCGCGCTACCAGGGATTGTTCACCGGCACGTTTGCGCTGGCCAGCATCGCCGGCCCCTTGCTGGGCGGCCTGATCACCTCGGCGCTGTCCTGGCGCTGGGTATTCTACGTCAACCTGCCCATCGGCATCGTCGCCATGGCCATGATCGCCATCGGCCTGCGCAAGCCGCCCTCCGGCCAGGTCCGGTCGATCGACTACGCCGGCGCGCTGCTGCTGACGGGCGCCACGGCCGCGCTGCTTCTCCTGCTGGCCTGGGGCGGCGCCGAGTTTCCATGGGTATCGCTTGACAGCGCCGGCCTGGCGGTCCTCACGGCTGCGCTGGCCGCCTTGTTCATCTGGCGGGAGGCGCATGCGCCGGAACCGCTGATCCGGCTGCCGCTGTTCCGCAACCCGATCTTCGCGCGCGGGGTGGCGGTCGGCGGGATGATGGCCTTCGCCATGCTGGGATCGACGGTGTTCCTGCCGCTTTATTTCCAATGGGTGCTCGGAATGGACCCGGCGGTCGCCGGGCTGATGCTGCTGCCACAGGTCGTCGGCATGGTGCTGACCTCGATCATCGGCGGACGCATCGTCTCGCGGCTTGGGCGCAACAAGCCGTTCCTGCTGGCCGGCTTGGGGCTGGAGGCGGTGGCCCTGGCCAGCCTCGCCGCCTTTGCTTTCGTCGGCGCGGCCCCGGCCGCGTTCCTGGTCTCGATGGGCGCGCTCGGCATGGGGATGGGCATGGGGATGCCGAACCTGACCACCGCGATGCAGAACGCCGTGGCGCATCGGGAGCTGGGCGCGGCTACCGGAGCCTTGACCTTTGCGCGCTCGTTGGGCGGCGCGGTCGGCGTGGCCGCGTCGGGGGCGATCATGTCGGCCCGGCTTGCGTCCGCATCCACGGCCACGGGCGGCACGTTCAACATGCGTGCGCTGAGCGGCGGCATGGCGGCAGTCTCGCACCTCGCGCCCGCCCAGCAGGCGGCGGTCAGCGCGGCCTACCGCACGGCGCTCACTGGATGCTTTCTGCTGAGTGCTGTAGTGATGACGGCGGCGTTCATCCTGGTGCTCGGCTTGTCCGAGCAGACCCTGCGCAGCGAGATCGAGGAAGCGCCGGCCGCATAGTCCCGCCGGGTGACGGCAGGGCTATCGTGTTTGGCCCCGCAGGCGTCATGTTCAGGGAACATCGTCATTGCGAGCCGGCTTCGGCGCGGCAATCCAGGACCACACGGGCCGAAATTGGTGAACGCGGCCGGGATTGCTTCGTCGCAAGCGCTTCTCGCAATGACGGGCAGTTGGCAAAGGCGACTGCCCTGGGATGACGGCCTTCGGTCTGTAATATCCCGTGTTTTCAGGCGGTGGCCCGGGCGCCGAAGATGGCGCTGCCGACGCGGACATGGGTGGCGCCGTGGGCGATGGCGCATTCATAGTCGCTGGACATGCCCATCGACACCGCCGCCAGCCCGTGATGGGCGGCGCAGGCGGCGAGCCAGGCGAAATGCGGCGCCGGGTCGCCTTCGGCGGGCGGGATGCACATCAATCCCACCAGGGCGTCGCCGAACCGCGCGCGGCAGTCGCGGATGAAGGCGTCGGCGCCGGCCCGGGGCACGCCGGCCTTTTGCGGTTCGTCGCCGACGTTCACCTGAACCAGCAGGCGCGGCAGGCGGCCCTCCTTGCCGGACGCCTCGGCCAGGGCTTCGGCCAGGCGTGGGCGGTCGAGGCTCTCGATCATGTCGGCCAGGCGCACGGCGTCGCGGGCCTTGTTGGTCTGCAAGCCGCCGATCAGATGCAGCGACAGCTCCGGATGCGCCGGGCGCAGGCTGGGGAACTTGGCTGCGGCTTCCTGCACGCGGTTCTCGCCGAACACGGCCTGGCCGGCGTGCATCGCCTCCCGGATCGCCTCGACGGGATGGGTCTTGGACACCGCGACGAGCGTGACGCAACCCGGCGGGCGTCCGGCGCGCGCGACGGCGGCGGCGATGCGGGCCTGGACCTCGCGCAGGCGGTCGGACACGGTGGCCGCGGGCAGGGCAGGTTCGGGGGTGTGCATGGATCACAGGCTTGCCGCATGGGCGCGCGCGGTCAAGGCGCGGGGGCGCCGGGTTGGGCCGCCGGCAAGCCGCCCGCCAGTGCTGTGGCTGTTCACCGACGCGCTGCGCCTGCCCGATCCGCGCCCGGCGATCGCCGCCCTGCCCCGGCGGCTGTGCGGCGTGGTGTTCCGCCATGATGGCGTTGCCGGACGCGCCGCGTTGGCCAAGGCGGTGGCCCGGCAATGCCGGATGCTGGCAATCCCGTTGGTGGTCGCCGGGGACGCGCGCCTTGCGGCGGCGGCCGGCGCTGGCATGCACCTCCGGGATGGCCGCCGCTCGGGGGACCGCGGGCTGAAACGCTGGCTGCGTCCGGCGGCGCTGGTGACCAGTTCCGCCCATTCCGCGGCCGACATGCGCCGGGCCCGGATCACGGAGGCGGACGCGGTGTTCTTGTCGCCGGTGTTGCCGACTCGGAGCCATCCCGGCGCCCCGGCGCTCGGCGTCGTGCGCTGGGCTGCAATGGCCCGGCTTGGACGCGGCGAATGCATGGCGTTGGGCGGCGTGGACGGGCGCATGGTGCGCCGCCTGCCGCGGTGGTGCGTTGGTGCGGGGGCGATCGGGGCGTTGATGGCGGCGGGCGACGATCTCCCTTGTTGCCGGGAACCCTTGTTGCCGAGACGCCACAGTGTTCCGCAATTGCCATAATTCGCGGCATCAAGCGATTGCGGCAAGCGGGCTGGCCCGGCAATAGTGTTTTCAGGCCTGGCTGCCCTTGCCCGTGAGCCGCTGAGGCGGTTATGTCGTGGGGAGGGGCGAGGCCCTGAATGTCAGCCGGAAACCGGCGTTTTGAGGAGAAGTTTCATGCGTAAGCTCCTGCTGGCCTCTGTGGCCGCACTGGGCGCCTCGATGGGGGTGGCCACCGTGGCCGACGCCCAGACATCGTCCCCGGAACCAGGCACCGTGACGGTCCGCCTGAACGGCCGCTTCCGGTTCTATGGCGCGGTCATTCAACAGAGCAACGCGAACAACAATGCGTCTGGCACTGCCACGGGCAACGTGAACGTGGCGACTGGTCAAGGCACGGCCACCGGCACCAACAAGCTGAGCAATTACATATTTGAAGAATACGCGCGGTTGTTTCCAGGGTTCGACGGCGTTGCCGCGAACGGCTTGAAGTACGGCGCCAGCCTTGAAATCCGGCAGGACAACGTGTCCGGCGCCGGCGGCGGGTCGTTTGGCGGCATCTCGCAGTCGAACCGGGCCCGCGGCGAGCTATATCTGCGGCGTGAGTGGGGCTATATCGGCACCGATAAGCTCGGCACGATCCGCCTCGGTGCGACCGACCAGCCGAGCAGCCTGTATATGACGGGCAACTTTGAAAACTTCGACAGCGGCGGCTTGAACGGCGACCATACCGGTTTCATCGCCGGAGCCCTGGACATGACGTGGCCCTTCGCCGACGTCGGCAACTACTACACCACGACCAAGGCGGTTTACCTGTCGCCGCAGCTCTATGGCTTCGATTTTGGCGTGTCCTACGAACCGGGCACTGGCGCCGTCAACGGCGGCAGCAACTGCGGCTCTGGCAGTGCGGTCGGCGCCAACTTCGTCAACCCGGCCGGCAGCTTCACGCAGGCAGCGGGCGCCAACGGACAGGGCGTGGCCGGCCCGGGCTGCGACGCCCTGGCGTCGTCGCCTAGCAATGCGGAAAGCGGCCGCCGCAAGAACACGGTGGACGCGCTGGTGCGCTATCGCGGCACGTTCGGCGCGTTCGGCATCGCGGCGACCGCCGGCTACATCGGCGGCGGGCATGTGCTGGACAACTCCGGCGCCGCGTTCACCAACAATGCGTTGGCTGCGAACGGCATTCGTCCCAACTATGACGGCCTGAGCGTCGGCGACTTCGGCATAGCGGTGACCTACGGCGGCTTCAGCGTCGGCGGCAAGTACATGTATGGGCGCTACAACGGCCAATGGTCGCTTGACCCCAAGGGCGCGCGTCCTGGCGAGGCGTTCCTGATCGGCGCGTCTTACACGGCCGGCCCGTTGGTCTTCGGCGCGCACTACCTGGACTACCGCAGCGCTGGCGACATCCCCAACGCCGTTGCCGGCCGTAACCGTCGCGAGCAGGGCATCGCCGCAGGCGCTACCTACTCGCTGGCGCCGGGCCTATCGCTGTTCGCCTCCTACTTCATCAATCAGCGCCAGCAGGCTGGTTATGACTTCATCACCGGACAGGGCGTGTCAGCGACGGCACCACGCGGCGTCAGCTTCAACAACAAGGTCACCGGGCAGGTCTTCGCGCTCGGCACGGGCTTTAGCTGGTAACCGCGCAAAGCTCTGGCAACCAGCCAGTATGATGCGGAGGGGCGGTGGGCAACCACCGCCCCTTCTGCGTTTGCCAGGTTTGCCGCTTACAGAGTTTGCCGCTCGACGGATGTGCGGCGCCTCGCTTGGCGCGGCGGTGTGGCCGGAGTATGACAGCGTGCGGCGCAGGCGGCGCCCTCATACAAATAGGTTCCCCATGGTCCAGCGCACGTCCATAGCAGCCATTGCCCTGACCGCATTGCTGGCATTTGCGGCGTGTGGTTCGGTGAAGACCCGCCCGGTTGCCGATGACGAATACCAGGACTATCGCACCAAGGGCGGCGAAAAGGGCAAGCTGTTCGGCGACCAGGGCCTGGTGCTCGGCATCGGCAAGGGCGCAGGCAGCGCTGGCCAGGCGGACGGCGGCGGCGCGCTCGGCGTCAACGCGTACCTGTGGCGCGGCGCGCTGGATACGCTGGCGTTCATGCCGCTGGCTTCGGCCGACCCGTTCGGCGGCGTCATTATTACTGACTGGTATCAACCGCCGTCCGGCAATGGCGAGCGTTTCAAGGCGACGGCGTATATCCTCGGGCGGCAGCTCCGCGCCGACGGCATCCGGATCTCGCTGTTCCGGCAGGTCGCGCAGGGCGGCCAATGGGTCGATGCGCCGATCAGCGCGACGACGACGAGCGAGATCGAGAACAAGGTGCTGGCCCGCGCGCGCGAGCTGCGGTCGCAGGTGGCGGCGCAATAGCAAGCTGCCGATTGCCGCATCGGCGGGCTTGGATGATATAACACGCGGTTACCCATTGCAGGCTGCGCCCAACATGAACGACATTCCTGCCCCAGCCGCCGCAGAAACGACGCTGAGCTACGATTTCCAGGCCGCCGAGCCGCGTTGGCAGCAAGCTTGGAACGATGCCGGGTGCTTCCGCGTGGCCGACGTGCCCACGGATGGCAGGCCGAAGTACTACGTGCTGGAGATGTTCCCGTATCCGAGCGGGAAGATCCACATGGGGCATGTGCGCAACTACACGCTCGGCGACGTGGTGGCACGCTACAAACGCGCCCGGGGGCATTCGGTGCTGCACCCCATGGGCTGGGACGCCTTCGGGCTGCCGGCCGAGAACGCGGCGCGGGAGCGTGGGGTGCATCCGGCCGAATGGACCCGCGCCAATATCGTGGCGATGCGCACCGAGCTGCAGCGGATGGGCCTGTCGATCGACTGGTCGCGGGAGTTCGCGACGTGTGAGCCGGAATACTACGGTCACCAGCAAAAGCTATTCCTGGACATGCTGCAGGCCGGGCTGGCCGAGCGGAAGGAGAGCTGGGTCAACTGGGACCCGGTGGACGGCACCGTGCTGGCGAACGAGCAGGTCATCGACGGACGCGGCTGGCGGTCGGGTGCCATGGTCGAGAAGCGGAAGCTCTCGCAATGGTCCCTGCGCATCACCCAATATGCGCCGGATTTGCTGGCGGCGCTGGATGGCCTGGACCGCTGGCCGGAGCGGGTGCGGACCATGCAGGCCCGGTGGATCGGGCGGAGCGACGGCGCCAGGGTGCGCTTTCCTCTGACGAAGCAGGCGGGGGCCGTCGAGCAGATCGACGAGATTGAGGTGTTCACCACCCGGCCGGACACGCTGTTCGGCATGTCGTTCATCGCCGTTGCGCCCGAGCATCCGGTTGCGGCTGCCGTTGCGGCGGGCAATCCGGACGCGGCGGCGTTCGTGGCGCAATGCCGCAGCATGGGCACCAGCGAGGCGGTGATCGAGACTGCGGAGAAGCGCGGCTTCGACACCGGCCTGCGGGTTGGGCATCCGCTGATGCCGGGCGCGAGCTTCCCGGTCTGGATCGCGAACTTCGTGCTGATGGAGTATGGCGCCGGCGCGATCTTCGGCTGTCCAGCGGGCGATCAGCGGGACCTGGACTTTGCCCGCAAGTATGGCTTGGCGACCCCGGCCGTCGTGCTGCCGCCGGGCGCGTCGGTGGACGGCTTCGTTGTCGGCGCCGACGCCTATGACGGGCCGGGGCGGATGATCAACTCGGGGTTCCTGGACGGGCTGGACACCATCAACGCCCAGCGTGCGGCGATCGAGGCGCTGGAGCGTGCCGGCGCGGGGACGGGCGTCGTGAACTGGCGCATGCGGGACTGGGGAGTGAGCCGGCAGCGATATTGGGGCTGCCCGATCCCGGTCATCCACTGCGCTGCGTGCGGCGTGGTTCCGGTGCCGGACGCCGACCTGCCGGTGCGGCTGCCGGAGGACGTGACGTTTGACCGGCCCGGCAACCCGTTGGACCATCACCCGACCTGGAAACACGTGCCGTGCCCGCGTTGCGGCGCAGCGTCCGAGCGGGAGACCGACACCTTCGACACCTTTGTGGACAGCTCCTGGTATTTTGCCCGGTTCTGCAGCCCGGAGGCCGACGTGCCGGTGGTGCGTGCGGCGGCGGACCATTGGCTGCCGGTCGACCAGTATATTGGCGGGGTCGAGCACGCGATCCTGCATCTGCTGTATTCGCGGTTCTTCACGCGGGCGATGCGGGTGACGGGCCATGTCGGGTTGGATGAGCCGTTCGCCGGGCTGTTCACCCAGGGCATGGTCACGCATGAAAGCTACAAGGGCGCCGACGGACGCTGGCTGTATCCCGAGGAGGTGGAGCGCCAGCCGGACGGCACGGCGCTGCATGTGACGACGCGAGAGCCGGTTGAGGTGGGCCGCATCGAGGCGATGTCGAAATCGAAGCGCAACACCGTCGACCCGGCGGAGATCATCGCCCGCTTCGGGGCCGATACGGCGCGCTGGTTCATCCTGTCCGACAACCCGCCGGACCGGGATATCCAGTGGACCGAGACCGGGGTCGCCGGCGCGTCGCGGTTCATCCAGCGGGTGTATCGCCTGGCGGCCGGGTTGGCGGGGGCGCCTTGCCCTCCGGTGCCGGACGCGATGGGCGAGGCCGCGGCCACGCTGCGCCGTGCGGCCCACCGGGCGATTGCAACGGTGACCGAGGCGCTGGAGACCTTCGCCTTCAATGTCGCGGTGGCGCGGTTGTACGAACTGGCGTCGGCGCTTGGGGAGGCGGAGCGCGTGGCTGCGTCGGACGCCGCAGAGGACGGCTTGGCGTGGGCCCGGCATGAGGCCGTCATGACGATGGCGCGTCTGATGGCCCCGATGGCCCCGCATCTGGCGGAGGAAGTGCAGTTGATGCTGGACCCCGAGCGCCAGGTCTTGCTGTGCGACCAGCCGTGGCCGGAGGCTGATCCGGCGCTGGTCGCGTTGGAGACTGTGACGCTGGCGGTGCAGGTGATGGGCAAGCTGCGCGCCACGGTGGCGTTGCCGCCGGGCACCGATGCGGCGGCGGCGATTGCGGCGGCGGAGGCCGATCCGAATGTGGCCCGGCTGCTCGCGGGGCGTCGCATCGTGCGGCGCATCCATGTGCCGGACCGGATCGTGAATTTCGTGGTGGCGGGCTAGTGGTGCGCGACGGATGGAGGCTGATTGGACGCCGGGCGGCGTTGCTGGGCGGCGGTGCGGCGCTCGCGGGATGCGGGTTCCGTCCGCTCTACGCCCCGGCGGCGTCCGGCAAGTCGGGTCCGGCAGCGGCCGAGATGGCGGCGATCTTCGTCCCGGTGTACGCGGAACGGACGGGCCAGTTGCTGCGGCAAGCGTTGCAGCAGCGGTTCGAAGGAAGCGGCAGCGGCGTCGCGAAGAAGTATGAGCTGATCGCCTCGATCTCCATCAGTGCCGAGCCGATTGGCATCCAGCGCGACAGTTCGGCGTCCCGAGTGCGGCTGATCGGGTCAGCGCCATGGTTCCTCAGGACGCTGTCGCTGGAGCATCCTGTGCTGGCGCAGGGCAACAGCCGGGTACTCGACGGCTACAACATCATCGATCAGCAGTATTTCGCAGCGGACTTGGAGAACGAGACGGTGGACCGGCGGGTTGCAGCGGCGCTTGCGGACCAGATCACGTACCAGGTCGGAGCGTTCTTCTTGCGCCGGGCGGCCGCAGCGACGGGATGAAGCTGGATGCCCGCCGCGCGGCGGCATTCCTGCGGGAACCCGGCACCGCGCGCATCGTGCTGCTGCACGGCGATGACGAGGGAACCGTGCGCCACCGGGCGAATGCGTTGACCCAGGCGGTGACGGGGCAACGTGACGATCCGTTCCGTGTCGCGTGGCTGTCGCGCGAGGACCATCCACGCCTGATGGAGGAAGCGACGGCGATCGCCATGGTCGGCGGACGCCGCGTGATACGGGTGCGCGACGCTGGGGATGGCCTCGCGACGTTGGTGAAGCAGGTGGCGGCGGGTCCGGGCGATAGCTTGGTCGTGCTGGAGTCGGGAGCGTTGCCCGGGCGGTCGAAGCTGCGCGCCCTGGTCGAGGGCTTGGAAAACGGCGCCGCGATCGCGTGCTACCCGGAGGAGGGCAAGGCATTGCAGGACGCCATCGAAAGCGGGCTTGGCACGGCTGGGGTGCGGCTGGACGCGGACGCGATGCGATGGCTGCTCGACCACGTCGGCAGCGACCGCGGGTCGACCCGGGGCGAGGTGGAGAAGCTCATTTTGTATGCCGGTGCGGACCGGCGGCTCGATTTGACGGCGGTGCGGGCCTGCGTGGGCGACCTTGCGGCAGTGTCGTTTGACGATGCGGTATTCGAGGCGATGGCGGGGGAGGTGGCGCAGGCGGACACGTCGATTGAGCGCACCCTGGCCGAGGGCATGGCGCCGGTTGCGATCACCCGGGGCGTGCTGGCGCATCTGGGCAAGATGCATGTGGCGCGCGGGCATATGGCGTCCGGGCTGTCGGTTGCCGACGCCGTGCGGGCGTTGCGTCCGCCGGTGTTCTTCAAGCGGATCGGGCCGTTCAGCCAGTCCCTGCACTTATGGAGTGCGGCGAAGCTGGTGCAGGCGATGGGTGAGGCGCGCCGGGTCGAGTTGGCGTGCAAGCAGACGGGGGCGTTGGATGCGTTGCTGGTGCGGCGGATGCTGCTCGGGCTGGCACGGCAAGCGGCGTCGGCGCGCGCTAGGACGTAAGCTGGGCGGGTCGCAGCGCGGTTCGGTCAATCTCGCCTGAGCAGGGCCAGAATTCCGTCCAGTTGGTCCAATGTCCGGAATTGGATGCGGATGCTGCCACCCGTTCCGGACGAGTCGATCTGCACAACCAGGCCCAGCCGCGCCATCAGGTCGCGTTCGAGCGCGACGATCTCCCGGTCCTTGGACTCGGCCGGTTTGGCTGGCGGGCGCGGCTGCAGGCTGCGTTGGGCGAAAGTCTCGGTTTGGCGCACGTTCAGGCCGCGCGCCATGACCGCGCGCGCCGCCGTCTCGGGCGAGGGATGCGCCAGCAGCGCGCGGGCGTGCCCGGCCGAAAGCCCCCCGGATTGCACATGGGCCTGGACGCCGCCCGGCAATTGCAGCAGCCGAACCGTGTTGGCGACATGGCTGCGGGATTTGCCGATCAGCCCGCCGAGTTGGTCCTGCGTCAGGCCAAACTCGCCAATCAGGCGCTTGTAGGCTTGCGCCTCCTCAATCGGGTCGAGGTCCTGGCGCTGGAGGTTCTCCACCAGCGAAGCGGCCATTGCGTCCGTGTCGGACAGCTTGCGGACCAGGACAGGGATGTCGTTCAGGCCATTGGCCTGCGCGGCGCGCCACCGACGCTCGCCGGCGACGATTTGGTATCGACCGGGCTCGGTGGGATGCGGGCGGGCCAGGATGGGCTGCAGGATGCCCTGTTGCCTGACGGATTCGGTAAGCTCCGCCAGCCGTGCCGGGTCGATGGCGGTGCGAGGCTGGAACGGCCCAGGCTCCAGCAGATTGGTGGGCAGGGTCGCGCGCGGTGCGAAGTCCGACCCGGCGGCGGACGATGCGTCCTCGAATAAGGCGGCGAGGCCGCGGCCAAGGCGCGGCGTTGCGTCGCGTGCGGTCATGGCCGGGCACGCTCCCGGCGCAGCACCTCGGCAGCGAGGCGCAGGTAGGCCTGCGCGCCTGGGGAGCGGAAGTCGTAGAGCATGACGGGCTTGCCGTGGCTGGGCGCCTCGGACACGCGGACGTTGCGCGGGATGACGGTTTCGTAGACGCGTTCGCCGAAGAAGCTGCGGACGTCGGCGGCGACGAGTTCGGACAGGTTGTTGCGGCGATCGAACATGGTGAGTACGATGCCCTGCAGGGTGAGCTTTGGGTTGAGATGCTGGCGGATACGCTCGATGGTCTGGACGAGCTGGCTCACGCCTTCCAGGGCGAAGAACTCGCATTGGAGGGGTACCAGGACGGCATCCGCGGCGACCAGCCCGTTGACCGTGAGCAGGCCAAGGCTTGGCGGACAGTCGATCAATATGAAGCTGTGCTGGCCGGCGTTGGCGGTAAGCGCATGTTGGAGTTTGTATTCGCGTTGACTCAGGATGGTGAGCTCGACCTCGGCCCCGGCGAGTTCAGAGTCGGCGGGCACCAGGCTCAGGTTGGGGATGCCGGTCGGCACTGCGGCGGCGGTGATGCTGTCGCGGCCGGTGATCGCTGCGTAGGTGCCGCGTCCGCGTTTCGAGCGGTCAATCCCAAGCCCGGTCGAGGCGTTGCCCTGGGGATCGAGGTCCACCAGCAGGACCTGTTCCCCAGCCGCCGCAAGCGCCGTTGCGAGGTTGATGGCGGTCGTTGTTTTGCCGACCCCGCCTTTCTGGTTGGCGATGGCAAGGATGCGCGAACCGATGGCGGCAGTGTTCGGGACCGGCATGTCGTGGCTGCTCAATTGATCAAGCATGGGCCAAGCCGGAGATGGCGAGAATTGTCGAGTTTGGGTGCCGCGGGTCGTCGAAGCGGTTAACGTGCATGCGCCAGTGCGGTTCTGTAGCAGCGATCTCCTGGGCAGCGCGCGCGCCTTTTGGGAACAGGGCGGTTCCGCCGGGCAGGAGCAATCGGTGCGCGTAGGCAAGCAACACCGTAAGCGGCGCGAGCGCGCGTGCAGTGACCAATGGGGCGAGAGGCAGGCGAAGGTCCTCGATGCGGGCGCAGTGGATTTGCACCGGAGCGCCGGTCACGCGCTGGGCCTCGACGAGGAAAGCAGCCTTGCGATGATCGGACTCGATGAGATCGAAGGGAATGCCCGAGGCCAATGCGAGGACCAGGCCGGGGAAGCCGGCGCCTGAACCGAGATCGATGGCGTGTGTGGCGGCGCCGGGGATTAGGGGAAGCAGGCGCAGGCTGTCCAGCACATGGCGCGACCAGATGATTTCATGATCGCCCTGCGAAACGAGGCTGATTGCCCGATTCCATTTCTGTACCAGCGCGCAATAGGCACTCAGCCGCTCGAATGTTTCACGTGAAACACTCGGCGGTTTGGTTGGCGCATCACTGCCGGGCAGCGCGTGCCGTAGCATGATGGCATCCTGCCCAGCCGGTGTGACGGGGTTTGCGCGACGCAGCATGACCGATTGCCTAGCATGGCTGGAGCCGCGCTGCTACGTGGCATCCTGCTTGACAGCCGCCGCAATAAAGATTGCGATTGCCCCGCTCTGCTTTCGAGGATCCGATTGCCGCAACTCTCGATGCACACTCCACTCGGCGCCGTCACGCTCTCGGAGGAGGATGGGGCGATTGTGGCGCTTGATTGGGGATGGGGCCGGGACCAGGACGAGACCGAGCTGCTGGTGCGTGCCCGTGACCAGGTGCACGAGTACCTGGACGGGGAACGGCGGCGGTTTGAAGTTCCCATCAAGCCCGCCGGCACGATCTATCAGCAGCGGGTCTGGGGCATCCTATCGGCAATTCCGTATGGCCAGACATGCACCTATGCTGAGGTTGCGCGCATGGCGGGGGGCGGTGCGCGATCGGTCGGCCAGGCAAACCGGGGCAACCCGGTGCCTATCCTGATCCCATGTCATCGGGTCGTTGGGACAGGCAATATGGGTGGCTACTCCGGCGCCGACGGGTTGGTGACGAAGCGTTACCTGCTGCAACTCGAGGCGCACCCAACGTGATGGGCCGCTGCCGATCCGAGATGCGCGCATCAGGGCGCCAAGCACGCCCGGATCATTGAACAGAACGCGATGGCACGCTTCAGGTAGAACCATATGGGTGGACATCGCCCTGGGGAGACGATCATGACGAAAGCGATCCGCATTCACGCCTACGGTGGACCCGAGGTCATGCGATGGGAAGACGTGCCGACGCCGGAGCCCGGGCCGGCGGAAGCGCTGGTCCACCATACTGCCGTTGGACTGAATTATATCGACGTTTATTTCCGCAATGGCCTTTACAAGGCTCCATCATTGCCGGCGACGCTAGGCATGGAGGCCGCCGGGGTCGTCCGTGCAATCGGGGCGGATGTCAGCGGCGTTGCAGTCGGCGACCGGGTTGCCTATGCGACGGGTCCGATTGGGGCCTATGCCACCGACCGCATCGTTTCCGCGGATCGGCTGATCAAGCTGCCCGATGGCATCAGCGACCAGACGGCTGCGGCCATGATGCTGCAGGGCATGACGGCACAATACCTGCTGCGCCGCACGCATCCGGTGAAAAGCGGCGAGACGGTCTTGATCCATGCTGCGGCCGGCGGTGTCGGACTGATCCTTTGCCAATGGGCGAAGCACCTAGGCGCCACGGTCATCGGCGTGGTCTCGACGGACGAAAAGGCACAGTTGGCGCGCGAATACGGTGCGTCGCATGTGATCGTCGGTCACACCCGGCTGTCGGCGGAGGTCAAGCGGCTGACGGCAGGGGCCATGGTCCCCGTCGTTTACGACAGCGTTGGCAAGGACACCTTCGGCATGAGCCTGGACTGCCTTGCCCCGTTCGGCCTCATGGTCAGCTTTGGCAATTCGTCCGGCCCAGTTCCTCCCGTCGACATCGGCGTGCTCGGCGCCAAGGGCAGCTTGTTCCTAACCCGTCCCTCATTGGCGACCTACACTGCGTTGAGGGCGGACCTAGAGGGGTCGGCCCAGGACTTGATACAGGCCGTGCTGTCGGGCGCGGTCCAAATCAAGGTCAACCAGACCTTCCCCTTGAAGGATGCCGCAGAGGCCCATCGTGCGCTCGAGGCGCGCGAGACCACCGGCTGCACTGTGCTCATTCCCTGAGCGTCGTTGCCCTGGACGTGGCTGGGCCGCCGGCGCCCAACCCGGCGCGGACGCGGCTGACTGCGTTGATCGTTGCCTGCGCGTTGTTCATGCAGAACGTAGACGGGACGGTCGTTGCGACGGCGCTGCCTGTCATGGCGAAGGCGTTCGGCGTCGACCCGCTGCATATGAACGTGGCCTTGACCGCTTATCTGCTTAGCCTCGCCGTGTTCATCCCCGTCAGCGGTTGGGTGGCCGACCGTTTTGGGACACAGACGGTGTTCCGGGCAGCAATCGCCGTATTCACGATCGGATCGGTCCTATGCGGACAGGCGACGAGCTTATGGGAACTCGTCGGCGCGCGCATTCTCCAGGGTATCGGCGGGGCCATGATGGTGCCGGTTGGACGCCTCGTTTTACTGCGGTCGGTGGCGAAGTCAGAGCTGGTGGCAGCTATGGCGTGGCTGACGGTACCGGCACTGATCGGCCCGGTCGTCGGCCCGCCGCTCGGGGGCTTCCTGGTGACCTACGCCAACTGGCGCTGGATTTTCTACATCAACATACCCATCGGCATGCTCGGCATCGTGCTAGTGACGCGGTTCGTGGAAGACGTACGGGAACCGACGCCCAAACGGCTCGACGTCGCGGGTTTGCTGCTTTCGGGCATTGGGCTGTCATGCCTGCTATTCGGATTGGAGACGCTGGGCAGAGGCGTCCTGTCGCCTCCGATCGCCGGAGCGGCCGTTGTCGTTGGCGCGATAGGGCTGTTGGGCTACTGGCTGCATGCCCGCCGGGTTGCGGATCCGCTTCTGGACATCAGCTTGATGCGGATTCCGACCTTCGCCGTTTCAGTCGTTGGCGGATCATTGTTCCGGGTCGGCGTTGGCGCCGTGCCGTTCCTGCTGCCGTTGATGCTGCAGCTTGGGTTTGGCCGCAGCGCTGCGCAGAGCGGACTCATTACGTTCGCCGGATCGCTTGGAGCCATCGGTATGAAGCCAGCGACACAATTCATACTTCGCTGGTTCGGCTTTCGAATGACCCTTCTTTGGAATGGCGCATTTTCCGCATTGTTGTTGGGCGCCTGCGCAGCGTTCAGTCCTGTATGGCCCCTGCTGCCAATCTATGCAGTCCTGATCATTGGCGGATTTTTGCGCTCGTTGCAATTCACCGCATATAATACCATCGCGTATGCCGACATAAGCCGAATGCGAATGAGTGCCGCGACCAGCCTTTACGCAACTATTCAGCAGGTCTCCCTCACGCTCGGGATCACCATAGGCGCGGCCGCGCTGGAGGCGTCGACACTGCTGTCATACCGCGCCAGCCCGGCAATCGGGGACTTCGCAATGGCTTTCCTTGCAGTGTCCGCCATAGCTTTGGCCGCTGCTCCGCTCTCGCTGTTTCTCCCGCGCGATGCTGGATCGGAACTGAGCGGGCATAAGCCAAATTATACGAGTTAACGTAGCGTCCTGGTCACCGCCCGAATGCGGCTATGAGCTCCCGGGTTCGTGCAGAGTCCGATTGCTGCAAGACCTGGCCAGTCAGGCGCTGACAGTCGTCGATTGTGGTTCCCCGCACTGCCTGTTTGACACGGGGCACTGCGGACGCGTTTGTGCTGAAGCTTCGTAGTCCCAAGCCCAGCAGCAGGGGCGTCATATCCGGATTAGCCGCCATCTCTCCACATACCGAGACCGGAATGTGATGAGACGCAGCACCTTCAATGGTCATTTGGATGAGGCGCAGCACTGCGGGATGCAGCGAGTCGTAAAGCTCCGCAACCTCCATTTCGCCACGGTCGACAGCGAGGGTGTACATGCACAAATCGTTCGTGCCGATTGCGAAGAATTCAGCCTCGGATGCAAGTGCGGCCGCACAAAGCGCGGCGCCTGGCGTTTCGACCATTATGCCGAGCGGCGGCAGCGCAGCGGGCAATGTTTGGCCACGTCGGCGCAGGCGGTCTGCAGCGCGGTGATATGCCGCCTTTGCGGCGCGGATCTCGGCGACGTTGGTCACCATCGGCAGCAACACGCGAACCGGGCCAGCAAGCGCCGCCCGCAGGATGGCGGCCAGTTGCGTCTCGAACAGGTCGGGCTGCCTCAGCAGCAGGCGTATGCCGCGCAGGCCGAGCGCCGGGTTCGTATCGACCAGTTCGGGCACGACGCCCGCCGTCACCAATGCCTCGATTTCTTTCTCACCGCCCCAGTCCAGGACGCGGATCGTTACCGTATCCCCGGCCATTGTCTCAATGACATTGCGATACGTCTCAGCCTGTTCATCCTCGGTCGGAACGGTGTCGCGGTTCATGAACAGGAATTCGGTGCGCAACAGGCCGATGCCGCTTGCGCCTGACTGCGCAATCATCGGGAGCTCGACAGGCAACTCCAGATTGGCCTGTAAACTCACCGTCTCTCCATCCAAAGTCACAGCAGCCAGGCGTCGCAAGCGCGACAACCGCTGCCGATCCCGCGCGAAGGTAGCGACCGCCCGGCGCGCGCCGGCAAGGCTGGCCGGCCCTGGGTTCAGGATGACGGTGCCGACGACGCCGTCGACCACAATAATGCCTCCCGCGCGTAAGCCGGTCATCAGGCCCGGCGCGCCAAGCACCGACGGAATGCCAAGCGCACGCAAAAGAATGGCGGTGTGGCCGTCCGTCCCGCCCTCCTCGGTAGCCACGCCGGCGATCTGTGCGGGATTTATCAAGGCGGCGTCGGCCGGGCGAAGGCTTTCGGCGATCAAGATTGCGCCTTGCACCGCTCCGGCAAAGCTGCGGAACGGCGCTCGGGTGAGATTTCGGACCAGCCGGCGGCCGACTTCCCGAATCTCATCGGCTTGGCGCTGCGAGACCGCCCTGTCTCCCGTCGGCAACGCCGTGAACGTGCTGGAGATTGCGTTCGCTTCCTCCATGACTGCCGTTTCAGCCGAGACAAGCCGCTCCCGAATGCGTTGCCGCACCCCGCGGATCAGGCGTGATGGACCCAGCATTTGGATGTAGGCGTCCAGCAACGGCGCAATCTCGCCCTGGCTTTCCTCCGGAAGCACAACAAGGCGGTTTCGCAGCTTCAATAATTGCTTGCGGGATTGGAGGATGGCCGCATCGAGCCGGGCCGTCTCCGCTTGGGTATCTGCAGCCTGAATTTTGTGCCGGGTGACTTGAGCCGGCGGCTCTACCGTCCGAAACGCCGGGCCGATTGCTACCCCGGCACAGGCGGCAATGCCGAACAAGCGCCGCTCGGCCAGCTGCGCATCAGATCCCGATTGCTGCGTCAGCCCTGCTTTATCCGTCTCAGTCCCGCTCATTGAAGCCGGCCTCGACCAGGGATGCTAAAGCGTCCACTGCCTCCTTGGCGTCCCAACCGTCTGCTTGCAGTTCGAGTTGCGATCCTTGGCCAGCTCCAAGCATCATCAACCCCATGATCGAACGCGCGGAAACAGTCTGCCCGTCCCGGATTACGTCGATCGAGGCGCCGTACCGCTCTGCAAGCGTGACGAATTTCGCTGCGGCCCTGGCATGCAGCCCGCGCAGGTTGGAAACCGTGACGATCCGGGTGACCAGCGTCGGACTGCTTGGCGGCGTCTCATCGCCACTCATCGTGCTATTCACATACGCCAGATTTCTTGCATGACGGCAGCACATGCGACGCAGCAGCAATGTATTTCCGGCCCGCCGCCTGCGCGCAATCGACGCACTCGCCCAGCGTTTGGCTGGATCGCACCTTGGCCAGTTTCACCAGCATTGGTAGGTTGACGCCTGAAATGACCT
Source organism: Acetobacteraceae bacterium (assembly GCA_965277495.1). Lineage (GTDB taxonomy): Bacteria > Pseudomonadota > Alphaproteobacteria > Acetobacterales > Acetobacteraceae > CAHJXG01. Next base: position 2,488,161 of record OZ255824.1, read on the forward strand.
CGACACCCTCGCGGCTCATCATCGAGATAGCAAGGTTGCTCGGTGTGCCGCCAAACATGTCCGTAAGCAAAACTACGCCGTCACCAGTATCGACGTTTGCAATACTTTGACGTATTTCGGTCCGCCGCCCCTCGATATCGTCATCGGGACCAATACAGACAGTCGCGACATTACGCTGGGCGCCAACGACGTGTTCCATCGCTAGACGCAGTTCATCCGCAAGCCGCCCATGTGTCACCAGCACGAGGCCGATCATTATGTTACCTTAGAACTCTCTAGCCAGCGATGCGGACGGCGCCGCGGAACCATCTTGCCGTATTAAATCCCGACTGGACCCACTTGCCATCAAGTTGGGTTGAGCAAATCCGTCCCGCTCGAGCTCACGGTGCGTCACGGTCACCTGCCAATCCCGCTCGCTGCCAAACAAAGACGGCAGGTCACGCGCGAGATGTTCGATAACGCGGACCGATCGATGCCGCCCGCCCGTGCAGCCTACTGCGATCGTAGCGTACTTCTTTCCCTCGTGCACAAACCGCGGCAGGACAAGAGTCAACAACGCATTAATTGCATCGATAAACAAATTGTAGTCGGCATCAGCGGCGATATACGCCGCGACCACGTCATCCAATCCGGTCCTGACACGCAATATAGGGTCATAATGCGGATTACGCAAAAATCGCGCATCGAACACCATGTCTGCCTCACGGGGCAGCCCTGCAGGAAATGCGAAGGATACCAGCGAGACGACCAATCCTGGCTGCTTCGCGCCAGCCGACAGCTCGGGACGGAACCGGGCCTCAATGATCTTGCGCAACTGAGCAAGGGGAAGTTCAGAGGTGTCGATCACCAAATCTGCCCCATTGCGGAGCGGCTGAGTTAGCGCAGCCTCTTCAGCAATGCCGTCGACGACCCGGCCCTGCGGCGCCAACGGATGGCGCCGGCGAGTTTCGGTGAAGCGGCGGAGCAGCGCCGTCTCGTCGGCCCAGGCATAGATAAGCTCAGGCCGCAAAGCTGGGTTTTTCGCCAGTGACGCGAGGGTGGAGAGTACTAGCTCCGGGTCAAAGCCCCGGCTACGCGCATCAAGCCCGATGGCGAGTGGGCGCTCGCTGCGGGCAATGACGTCCGAGACCATCGTAAGAGGCGGGTTGTCGACCGCTTCATATCCAAGGTCTTCAAGCGCGCGTAAAATGGAGGCCTTGCCTGCGCCCGACAGGCCGCTCACCAAAACGACGCGCAGCCTTGTCATGCGAATGCCCCAGCAACCTGACCGACCCGATGCAGGGCGCACTCAAGGGCCAACGCCACTCGGGCGGGCGCCGAGCATAGCGCCGGGTCGATTGAGACAAGTGGCAAGCCGGTATGTCGATCCTGGGCGGGGCTGGGCATCCTTGCGGCGCTCGCGAGTTCGACCACGAGTGCGAGTTGCACGCGTTGGATGAACGGCAGCTTGAAAATGCCAAGCCCATGGACCTCAAGCAAGCCTGCCAGAGCTGTTGGGGCATTTGCGAAACCGTCCGCAATGCAGACTTGGTCATCTGCGACGAGCGCAAACCCACGATCGAGCAAGCGCAGCAGCAAGTCGGACTTCCCTGCTCCGGATCGCCCGAGTAGCAACACACCATGCCCATCACGGGCCGCGCAGCTTGCATGGATTTGCATTGCAGCCCTGTGTGGCCTGGATCAAAGCCGAATGAAAGCGATTACCGCCAACACGCGCGAACTTTACCTTATGACCTTGACCGGCATCTCGCCTCCGAGCTGATGTTTCACGTGAAACACACCTGTCAAGATCGCGGCAGGTGCACAACAAAGCGCGCCCCAGTGACCTGACCCTGCTCATTCCGGCGATTTTCCGCAGCGATCCGCCCCTTCAACGCCTCGACGATCTGCCGGCTGATCGAAAGCCCCAACCCTGAATGCTGCCCAAACTGCTCCCCAGCCGGGCGCTCGGAATAAAACCGGTCGAAAACATGCTCCAACTTGGCCGCAGGAATTCCCGGCCCCTCATCCGAAACGCTGATCTCAACCATCGGCCCCGTCTCTCGCGCCTGCAGGAGTATGGTCCCGTTCGCCGGAGAAAAGCTGCGCGCATTCCCAATCAGGTTGCGCAAAACCTGCACCAGGCGCCCTTCCACCGCCTGCACCAGCAATGGCATATGCGGAACATCCACCGCGATTATCGGCTCCCCATCCACTCGGGTCGCATCGTTGATCTCGGCGAGAATCGCGAGAATGGACCCGACATCGAGCGGCTCCGTCGCCGTCCTCGACAATTCCGCATCGACCCGGCTCGCATCGCTGATGTCGCTGATCAGGCGATCCAAGCGGATGACATCTTCCGAAATGATCGCCAGTAAACGCCGCTGCTGATGCGGATCCTCAATCCGCCGCAACGTCTCGATCGCACTGCGGATGCTGCTGAGCGGGTTCTTGATCTCGTGCGCGACATCGGCGGCGAACCGCTCCGTCGCATCCATCCGCGCCCACAGCGCCGCGGCGCTCTCGGTCAGCGCATGGGCCAGTTCGCCAACCTCATCGGTGCGGTGCATCAGCGTCTTCGGAACCGTCCCGGACCGCCCGCGGCCCTCTCTCATTTCATGCGCAGCGCCAGCAAGCCGCAGGATTGGCCGCGCGATCGTCAGCGACAGATACCACGACAATGCAACCGTGAGCACCAAAGCCAATGCAAACAGCCCTAAGATGCTCATGCGAACCGTCAGCAGGCTATCATCCACCTCCCGGGCCTCGCGGGTCAGCAACACGATCCCCACCGTGTTCCGGTTTCGCATAACCGGCTCGGCGACCGTCACCAGCAACCGGTCATCCTGGGTGCGGCGGATATACGGCGGCATCTCACGCCCTGAATTGGAGCCGGTCATGCGCAGCTCCTCTTGGACGTTCGGCTGCCAATCGATCCCAGCGCCGTTGGGATTGACCTCCACCAACGGACCCTGCGATTTGCGCGGCAGCAGCGACATCAGCTTGTCATACACCGTGCCGATCGTGCCCAAGACGGGGCTGCGCATGGCGGCCGGCGGCAGCGGCTCGGTGACCACCGCGCCGCTAGCGCCCTCTCGCACCCGGCTGTCCGCGATCAACTGCCCATCCGGCGCATAAAGCCGCGCCTGGGCGTTCGGCGTTGGCTCCGTCAGCCGCCGCAGCAACGGACGCGCCAGGTCCGGCTGCAACGTTGGATCGTCCGGATTCTGCTCGCGCACCGCGCTCTCGCCGAGCGCCCCGGCAAAGATGCGCGCCTGTTCCCGCAAGGCCTGCACCTCAGCCTCCAGCAGCCCACTCTGATACTGGTCCAAATAGAGCAACGCTGCCACCAGCAACGCCAGCGGCAGCGCATTGACGAGCAGGATCCGCCGCAGCAACGGGGATACCCAACGCCGCCGAGTGCTCCGTATCGCAACGGCAGCCGGAGCCGCCGGCAGGACGCCGCTGTCAGGCATACCTGGCCTTCACCTCTCTATTGCTCCTTGTAACGGTAACCGATGCCATACAGCGTCTCGATATGATCGAAGCTGTCGTCAGTCGTCCGGAACTTCTTGCGGACCCGCTTGATATGACTGTCGATCGTGCGGTCGTCGACATAAATGTTCTCTCCGTAGGCAGCATCGATCAACTGGTCCCGGGATTTCACCATGCCCGGTCGCGCCGCGAGCGCTTTGACCAGCAGGAACTCCGTCACGGTCAACTGGATGTCCTTGTCCTGCCACGTGCACTGATGCTTTGTTTCATCGAGCGTAAGCTTGCCCCTCACCAAGACCCCGCCCGGCGCCGCGCCGGATCCCTCGGCCCGGCTAGTCTCGTTGCGGCGCAGCAATGCGCGGATGCGCTCGATCAACAGGCGCTGGCTGAATGGCTTCGTGATGTAGTCGTCGGCGCCGAGCCGCAGGCCCATGAGCTCGTCGACTTCCTCGTCTTTGCTGGTCAGGAAGATGATCGGCATCTGGCTTCGCGTCCGCAGCCGCTGCAGCAGCTCCATCCCGTCCATCCGCGGCATCTTGATGTCCAGCACGGCCAAATCCACCGGCTTCGCGATCAAGCCTTGCAAGGCGCTCTCGCCGTCCGTGTAGGTCCGCACGAGGAATCCCTCCTGCTCCAGCGTCATCGAAACCGAGGTGAGAATATTGCGGTCGTCATCGACCAGCGCGATCGTCTGCTTCATGCGTCTGCTGCCCTCGCTCGCCGGGCGGCAGTGGAAGCCCGGCGTATCCACTCCATGTGGGAGTGAATTGTGGCAGAATGCAGGGAGCACCGAAATCGATGTCGATGACCAACGAGCCCACGACGACCCCCGTCCCGGATGCCCGGGCCCTGCTCCGCGCCGCCCGGGCCGGAACGCTGGCCACGAACGGCGACGGCCAGCCATTCGCCTCCCTCGTGACCCCGGCCGCCACCCCCGACGGCGCCGTGCTGCTGTTGCTGTCCGGCTTGTCGGAGCATACCCGCCATTTGCGGAACGAGCCCCGTTGCGCCGTCATGATGGCCGGGCCGCAAACCGACGCAAATCCACAGACCGCTCCACGCCTGACCGTCACCGGCATCGCCGCCCCCGAGCCTGATCCCGCCCTCAAGGCGCGCTGGGTGGCGTTGCATCCCTATGCCGCATTCTATGCCGGCTTCGGCGACTTCCAGCTCTGGCGCATCACGCCCAAGGCCGGGCTGTATATCGGGGGTTTCGCCAGCGCCACCCGCCTCCGCCAGGCCGACCTGGCATGGGACCCGGCGGCGGTGCAGGCAGTGGCCGCCGCCGAGGCCAGCGTCCTCAACCACTGCAACGACGACCACGCCGACGCGCTCGACCTGATCGCCGCCGCGCGTGGCCACCCGGCACCCGGCTGGCGGATGGTGGCCTGCGACGTCGATGGCTGTGACCTCGCCTGCAACGAGATCGTCCTGCGCGTCCCCTGGTCAGCCCCGGTCGTCAACGCTGGCGGCATCCGGACCGCGCTGGTTCGCCTCACCAACGCCGCACGGGATTGGCATAAAACGGCGCTGGACGATGCAGGACGCCTCGCCTAATAGCCCCTGTCATAAGTAACAGCCACTTGCAGGCATGCAATGGCGATTCAGGGAGCCCGTCAGTGACCGTCCAGCCAAACGCCGCTGCCTTAAACGCTGCGCCTGCCGCCTCCGCCTTGGCCGGAACCGGCGTGGCGCCGGGTTCGGTGGTGCATGCCAATCTGCAGGCGGCGCAACTCGTGGTCCAGGCGCTCCGCCGCAACGAGGGCACGCTTTCGGCCGATGGCGCACTGGTGGTCAAGACGGGCGTGCATACCGGACGGTCGGTCGCCGACAAGTTCATGGTCGACGAACCCGAGACCTCCGCCGACGTGTGGTGGCGTCATGGCAACCAAAAGCTCGCGCCGCAGCACTTCGCCACACTAAAGGCCCGCGTCCAGGCCTATCTGCAGGGCCGGGAATTGTTCACCCAGGACCTTTATGCTGGCGCAGACCCCGCCTATCGCGTCCGCGTCCGCCTCGTCAGCACCGAGGCCTGGCATACCCTTTTCGCCCGCAACATGTTCATCCGTCCCGATCCGTCGGAACTCGCGGCCTTCGAGCCGGATTACGTCATCCTGCATGCGCCGAACTTCCAGGCCGACCCGGCCATCGACGGCGTGCGCTCGACCACCGCCATTGCCGTATCCATCGCGCAGCGCACCATCGTCATCGCCGGCAGCGAGTATGGCGGCGAAATCAAGAAGTCGATCTTCGGCATCATGAACTGGAAGCTGCCGGCCGAGGGCGTGCTCCCCATGCACTGCTCCGCCAACGTCAGCCGCACCGCCGACGGCACGCCCGGCGAGGTCGCGGTGTTTTTCGGCCTGTCCGGCACCGGCAAGACCACGCTGTCGTCCGATCCCAACCGCCCGTTGATCGGCGACGACGAGCACGGCTGGGGTCCAAACGGCGTGTTCAACTTCGAGGGCGGTTGCTACGCCAAGGTGATCAACCTCAGCGCCAAGGCCGAACCCGAGATCTATGCCGCCACCCACCGGTTCGGCACCGTGCTGGAGAACGTGGTGGCCGACGCGCATGGCGCGCTCGATCTCGCGGACGGCACGCTCACCGAGAACACCCGGTCCTGCTATCCAATCGAATTCATCCCGAATTGCGACCTGTCCGGACGTGGCGGCCAGCCGCGCAATGTCGTGATGCTGACCGCAGACGCGTTCGGCGTGCTGCCGCCCATCAGCAAGCTCAGCCCCGCCCAAGCCATGTACCACTTCCTGTCCGGCTATACCGCCAAGGTCGCCGGCACCGAAAAAGGCCTCGGCCGCGAGCCGCAGGCGACCTTCAGCACCTGTTTCGGCGCGCCGTTTTTACCGCGCCGGCCCGAAGTCTACGGCACCATGCTGTCCGACCTTATCGCCCGGCACGGCGCGGATTGCTGGCTGGTCAACACCGGCTGGACCGGCGGCGCATACGGGACCGGCACCCGCATGAGCATCCAGCACACCCGCGCCCTGCTGAATGCCGTGCTGGACGGCAGCCTGAAGGACGCCCGCTACGTGCGCGATCCGTTCTTCGGCCTGATGCTGCCGCAAGATATCCCCGGCATCCCGAACGAGGTCTTGGACCCGCGGCAATCATGGGCCGACAAGGCCGCATACGACCGCGCCGCTGCCGATTTGGTCGGTCGGTTCGAACGGAACTTCGCAACGTTCCAGGGCGGCGTGACCGAGGACGTCAAGGCCGCCGCAATCCGCACCGCCGCTTAGCGCCGTGACGGACCAGCCCAACGTCGCTCCGGACCACTTCGACCGGCTGTATGCCAGCGACCCGGACCCCTGGAAATTCGCCACGAGCGGCTATGAACGGGACAAATACGCGGCGACCCTGGCCGCGCTGCCTCGTCCGCACTACGCCCGTGCTTTCGAAGTTGGCTGCAGCATCGGCGTCCTGACCCGGCAGCTCGCGGCGCGATGCGACGAAATCCTGGCGGTCGACGTTGCCGAGGCCGCGCTGCAGAACGCTGCGGCCCGGTGCAGCGACGTGCAGGGAGTGCACTTCGCCCGCATGGTGGTCCCGCAGGACTGGCCCGAGGGCCGCTTCGACCTGATCCTGTTCTCCGAGGTGCTCTATTACCTCAGTGGCGCCGGGCGGCTGGCGGCGGCTCGGCTTTCGCTGCAGAACTTAATGCCGGGCGGGACGATCGTGCTCGTCAACTGGCACGGCCCGACCGACGGCGATTGCCATGGCGACACCGCCGCAGAGCAATTCATCACGGCCTGCGCCCCGGCCGTGCGGCCGGTCGTTCAGCAACGGGCAGAGAAATACCGCATCGATGTGCTGGCGGCTTAGCGCACGCCCCGAATGGCGGAGCGGCAAGTCATGGCCAACCGCTATCGCTGCAACGTCCGGAAAAAAGCGCGAATGTCATCCGCCAGGCGCTCCGGCTGCTCCATGGCGGCGAAGTGCCCGCCCTGCGGCATCACGGTCCAGCGCCGGATGTCGGTGTAGGTATGCGCCGCCAATGACCGTGGCGGACGCACGATCTCCTTGGGGAACGCGCTGTATCCCATCGGCACGCCGACGGTGCCGAGCGGCCAAGGCCCATGCAGGCGGGCATAATACGGCCAAAATGACGAGCCGATCGCGCCGGTGAACCAGTATAGCGCGATGTTGGCGAGCATATGGTCTTTGCTGAACACCGACTCCACATCGCCGCCGCAATCGGACCAGGCGCGGAATTTCTCGACGATCCAGGCCGCCAGTCCCGCCGGCGAGTCCGTGAGGGCGAACGCAAGCGTTTGAGGCCGCGTGCCCTGGATGGACTGGTAGCCGGTTTCCTCCTTCAGCCAGGCGTCGAGCTCGCCGAGGTATTGCTGCTCCTCCGGCGTTGGATTGGCGAGGTTGGTCCTGTCGCGCCGGACCGCCAGGAAATTCAGATGGATGCCGACCAGCTTGTCCGGATGCGCAGCGCCTAGCAGCGAGGTGATCGACGCCCCCCAATCCCCGCCTTGCGCGCCAAAATGGTGGTAGCCGAGCACGCCGGTCATCAGTTCGGCAAAGCAATCGGCGATCGCCTCCACGCCGAACCGCCGCTGTCCCGGCTTGAACGAAAACCCATAGCCCGGCAATGACGGCGCCACGACGGTAAAGGCATCCGCCGGGTCGCCGCCAAAGCGCGCCGGGTCGGTAAGGCGCGGGATCATGTCCAAGAACTCGAACACCGAGCCGGGCCAGCCGTGCGACAGCAGCAACGGCAGCGGCGCCGGCCCTTTGCCGGGCACATGCAGGAAGTGCAGATCGATGCCATGCAACGGCACCGTGTATTGCGGAAAGGCGTTGAGCCGCGCCTCCTGCGCCCGCCAGTCGAACGCCGTGCGCCAGTGCTCGACCAGGCCGCGCATGTAGTCCAGGTCGGCGCCATAGGCCCATGCGGCATCTGGAGCCTGATCCGGCAGCCGAGTGCGGCCGAGGCGTTCGCGCAGGTCGGCGACCGCGTCGTCGGCAATGTTTGCGGTGAAAGGCACAGGCGTCGGCATGATTACGCTCCAGTCTCGATGGCGTCGGTCAACAGGTCCAGCAGCGCGAGCGCGAACGCGCGCATGTTGGCGGCGCGGTCCCGGCTGCCGGTCTCGATGGTGATGACCTTCTCCACGGGGCCGCAGATGGCGACGCAGGTATGGCCGGCCTTGTCGCCATAACGGTTGCCGGTCGGCCCGGCGGCTCCCGTCTCGGCGATACCCCAGGTCGTCGCCAAACGCTCGCGCAGCGTGCGGGCCAGCAGCCGCGCATAGGGTTCGGAGGACGATCGCAGGCCGGCCATCTCCTCGGCGGTGACGGCCAGGAACGCCTCGCGGGCCGCCTGGGTATAAACCACGGTGCCGCCCATGAAGTATGCGCTGGCGCCGGGCATCGCGAGCAGGGCCGCCGAAACCAGCCCGCCCGATGAGGATTCGGCGACGGCGATGGTCTGCTTGCGCGCCTTCAGCAACGCGCCAAGCCGTTCGGCCTTCGGCAGCAGGTCCTGCATCGAACGTCCTCCGGCTGGTATATATCAGGCTGCCCGACCCCTGCGGCTGGATCAAGTGGTCCGGGTTTTTTAGGCATTCAGGTCTTGGCGGCATGGATGCCCGGGCGTTATTTAAAATCCATGCATCACTGGTCCAAAACCGCGCGAATTACCGCCACGGCTGCCTAGCCGGATCGGCGCCATGCGCCGGGGTTCGGCAGCCGGTTCCGCCGCCCTGTCCTAAACCCGCCCCAGAGGTGCCCTCATGTTTGCCCAACTCAACGATCCCCCCTGCCGAACCGTGCGTTTCGAGCTGCTGGCCGATGCCGAACCCGGCCTGCTCTGCCGCGCCCTCGGTCCTTTTGCGCGCCGCAACCTCGTCCCCGACCGGATACGCGCCCGGCGCCAGGGCCTGTCGATGCTGATCGAGATCGGCATGGACGCGATGCCGTCGGAGATGCTGCATCTGGTCGAGGGCAACCTGCGGCAGATCGTGGGCGTGCAACGCCTCAGCGTTATGCTATGCGCGGTCCAGCAACAGGCTGCCTGAGCCGGGCACTCCACGAAAGGACCTACGATGCGCGCAGTCGGCTACTTCGAGCGCGGGCTGCCGATCACCGACGAGAACGCCCTGCGCGACCTCGAACTGCCGGACCCGCCAGCACCCGCCGGGCGCGACCTCCTGGTCCGCATCCAGGCCGTGTCGGTCAATCCGCGCGACGCCAAAAGCCGGGCCGTGTTCAAGGCGACGCCGGAGCGCCCGATGGTCCTCGGCTACGACGCGTCCGGCGTCGTCGAGGCTGTCGGCCCCGATGCGGCGCTGTTCCGCCCCGGCGATGAGGTGTTCTACGCGGGCGTGCTGAACCGTCCGGGCTCGAACGCCGAACTGCAGCTCGTGGATGAGCGCATCGTCGGGCGCAAGCCCGCGTCGCTGGACCACGCGGCGGCGGCCTCCCTGCCGCTGACCGCCTTGACCGCCTCCGAGATGCTGTTCGACCGGCTTGAAATTGCGCAGGGGCAAGCGGGCGCGGGCCATGCCGTGCTGATCTTGGGCGGGGCCGGCGGGGTGCCGTCCATCGCAATCCAGTTGGCGCGTGCGCTCACCGCGCTGACTGTTGTGGCGACGGCCTCGCGCCCCGAAAGCGAACGCTGGGTGCGGGAGCTTGGCGCCCACCACGTCATCAACCACGCCATGCCGCTCAAGGCCGAGGTCGAGGCGCTCGGCCTGGCCGAACCGCTGCGCTACGTGTTCTCGACTCACACGGACGCAAAAAGCTGGGCCGACATTGCTGGGTTCATCGCGCCGCAAGGGCGGTTCGGCCTGATCGACGACCCGGAGCCGTTGGATTTGCGGCTGATGAAGCTCAAAAGCGTCTCGATCCACTGGGAGGCAATGTTCACCCGGCCGATGTTCGGCACGGCAGACATGGTCCGGCAGCACGAGATCCTGACCGAAGTGGCGGCGCTGGTGGACCGCGGCGCGGTTCGGCCAACGGCGACGCAAAGCCTGGGCGTCATCAACGCCGCCAATCTGCGGCAGGCCCATGCCGCGATCGAAGCCGGAAGCGTGATCGGCAAGCTGGTATTGGCGGGGTTTTGATTGGCGACCGATATATGGCTGCTAAGGCTTAGATTGTTGTAATTGTAAGATGTACTTACGTAACAGGCTATTGTTGCACCAGGGTAGCCGTTGGCCCCTGGACGAGTTTTGTTCCTGCTATAATGATAGGGCTAGATGAAATCGACGCGGTGGCTGCTCCGAGTCTTCGCCGCTTTGGTCATCGCATCGATCTCAAGTTGTGCAACGCTTGTTTGGAGATGGGATCACGATTTCTCAGCATTTGCTGTCCCGCTGACAAGTGGTTTAGGCGGGCAGGAATGGGCTGCCATCAGCCGGGCCTTTGATGCACGCATTAAAGGCGCATTCCCGATTGGCTTTTCTGTGACGAGCATGGGGATGGAGTTGCAGCGTCAGGGCTTCTCACTTCGAGATTGGAACCAATCGGTTAGCGGGGAACGGGAGGCCATACGGCAGGAGGACAGCTTTGCTTGCAAGGCGTCCGCCCGGGTTATTTGGCGCGCTAACCAAGAGGGGCGCTTAACTGCCGTCCGTGGAATTTATCAGATGGAGGGCTGTCTTTAGTATCGATGGGACACGAGAGTTACCGACGTATATCATTGTAAACGGTTCGCCTGCTGGCTCTTCACTCAGCATAGATCATCTTGCGCGTCATCCCGCCATCGATGACGAACTCAGCGCCGGTGACGAAGCCGCTGTCGGGACCGAGCAGCCAGGCGATCAGCGCCGCCGGGTCGGCGGGGCGGCCGACGCGCCCGGCCGGGTGCTGGGCATGGTCCTCGGGGCGCAGCGCCTCGCCCTTCACGTCGATCCAGCCGGGGCTGACGCAGTTGGCCCGGACATCCGGCCCAAGGCTGACCGCCAACGCATGGGTGAGCGCCAGCAGCCCGCCTTTCGAGGCGCTGTAGCTCTCGGTGTCCGGCTCCGACTGGTGCGCGCGGGTGGAGGCGACCGTGACGATCGCGCCATGCGCCGCCCGCAGCAAGCCCTCGGCCGCACGCACCAGCAGGAACGTGCTGGTCAGATTGGTGTCAAGCACCGCCTGCCACTCCGCTAGGCTCAGCTCGCGCACGGGTTTGCGGATCATGAACCCCGCGTTGCAAACCAGGCCATCAAGCCGTCCCTCCTGCTCACGGATGCCCTCGATCAGCCCGGCCACCGCCGCCTCGTCCGCGACGTCTGCCCGCACGAAACGGCCAGGAAAGCCCGCGGGCGGCTCGTCGCGGTCGGCCACCACAACGCGCCATCCATCGCCGGCCAGCCGAGCCGCCGTCGCCCGTCCGATCCCGCGCCCGCCGCCGGTCACCAAGGCCACCCGCATTGCCGTCATCGGCCCTCCCGCCGAATCTATTGTATAAGTAGGCCGTCATAGCACGGAACGCTGCTTATGGCGCTTCTGCCGCCGCCCGCATGGCCGCCCAAACCGCCGCGACGTCCGCACGCTCCGTCGGCTCGGCGCCTATGGAGACCCGCACCATCCAGCGCCCATCGATCGTCGCGGGGGTAAGGTAGGCGGCGCCGGACCGGTTGATACGGTCGGCCCACGCCCGCGTGTGCGCGTCGAGCGCGTCCGCGTCGAGGCCCGCCGGTTCGTGGCGCACGCACACCGTCTGCAGCGGCGCCGGCGCCACCACACGCCAGCCCGGCGTCGCCGCGACCTCCGCCGCAAGCCAGACTGCGTTGGCGATGTCGCGGCGCAGCCGGGCCGCCAGCCCATCCACCCCTTGCTCGCGGATCAGGCACCACAGCTTCAACGCACGGAAGCGCCGGCCAAGCGGGATGCCCCAGTCGCGCAGGTTCCGCACCCGGCCGTCGACGCCGCTCTGCAGGAAGCTGGGATTGGTCGACATCACCCTGACCAAATGCTCGGGGTCGCGCACGTAATACAGCGAGCAATCGAACGGCGCGCCAAGCCACTTGTGCGCGTTGATCACCAGGCTGTCCGCACCCTCGATGCCGTCCCAAAGATGCCGCATCTCCGGCAGGACCATGGCGCTGCCGGCCATCGCCGCATCGACATGCAGCCACACGCCCTGGCGCGCGGCGACACTGGCGATGGCCGCGACCGGGTCGATCGCGGTCGTCGCCGTCGTGCCAGTCGTGGCGACGACCGCCGCCGGCACCAACCCGGCGGCACGGTCCGCCACAATCATCGCCTCGAGCGTCTCGGCCCGCATCGCATAGGCGCCGTCGCACGGCACCAGGCGCACGGTGTCGCGGCCGAAACCCGCCAGCAGCGCCGCCTTGTCGACCGAACTGTGGCTCTGGCCCGAAACATAGACGGCGAGCGGCGACGGCTCCGCCTGCAGGCCGCCGCGCGCGAGGGCGTAACCCGTCGCACGTTCGCGGGCGCAGATCAGCGCAACCAGCGTGCTGGTCGAGGCGGTGTCCTGGATGACGCCGGTCCATGCGGGGCTGAGGCCGACCATCTGCCGCATCCAGTCGGTCACGACCTCCTCAAGCTCGGTCAACGCCGGGCTGGATTGCCACGACAGGCCGAGCACCCCGAGGCCCGTGCTGGCGAGGTCGCCAAGCACGCCGGCGAGCGACGCGTTGGCGGGGAAATAGCCGAAGAAGCGCGGGTGCTGCCAGTGCGACAGGCCCGGCATCACCAGGCGTTCGAGGTCCGCGATCACCCGGTCGAACGGCTCGGGGCCGCCGGGCGGTTCGGCGGGGAATAGCGCGCGGACCGCGCCGGGTTCGGACGGCGCCATGACCGGACGGTCCGCGATGCCCGCGCGGTAGTCGGCGATGAGGTCGATCATGCGGTGCCCATGGGTGCGGAACTCGTCAGGCGTCATGCTGTCTCCGGCTTGTGCACGCGCGGCCTAGTGGATCGAATCTAACGGAAAGAACCGTCAGATTCGATCCACTAGCCCTTATCTGGTGGACCGATTAACCTAACGCTTGGGTCTCAAGCGTCAGGATCGGACCACTAGCCCCAATAATGTTCCCTTTGCAATTTGGATAGCGGCGGCCACGCGCTCTTCCAGGATCTCGTCCAGCACCTCGTCATGCAGGGCGGGCCTGTGCCGAGGAAGGAAAAGCCGCAAGCAGCGGCAGCTTGCGGCGCACCACGCGCACGGCATGCAGGAACGGCAGCCGATCCGGGTCTTCGTCGGCCCGCAGCGCCGCTTTGTGCATGAGCCCGCGCACGGCGAAGTGCGCCAGCAGCAAGCCCCAGAACTCCTGGCGCATTCAGCAAAATCGCAAAGCGATTTGCGCAAGCTCCGGGGTTTTGCTGCGCAGCACGACCTGTGCGCGGCGCAGTCGCATTCTCAGCTCGGCCAGCGCGCTCTCGATCTCCCTGCGCTCGTGATGCAGGGCAGCCAAGTCCGCAGCCGGCGCGAGCGCCGGGTCGAGGACCGTGGTCACCAGCCGATACAGCGGCTCGGCGTCGACCACGCCCTGCGGCCGCTATTCCACCACCCACACCTGAATGCCGTTGCTCGCGTGCCGCCGGTCCTTCTCGCTCGGGCAGGCCATGGAGAGGCAAGACCCGTCCGCCAGCATTGTTGCCCGTGGCAGGCGCAGATTGCTCCTCAACCGCCACAGCAGGTCAGCACCAACGGCAGCCGCATTTCGCCACAGCGCATAGCCGAAGAAACAACGGCCGGCCAGGCACAGCATGCCCGGCTGGAGTGCCGGCGCCACGTCATGGGCCAGCGTCGGCGCCCCACAGCCAGCGCAAGCCTTCCAGCAAACAGCGCAGCACCTCGCGGGTGCTGGACCCCATGCACAGTGCCATCGCGGTGGCGTAGTACACCATCGCCTGCGCCGGCAGGTCGCGCTCGCGCTCGCTCGCCTTGCCGGTCCCCGCCAAGACCTGCTGCACCCAGCGAAATCGCGATACGATTTGCGCGAGGTCCGGTGGGAATGTCCTGGCGATCACGCCGAGGCTGATGTGGCCGCTGACACGAACGCCGGCAGGAAGGCCGGCGGGAACACCCGCCATCGCTGTCGATCCTAGAGAATCCGACCAGTGATACAGGGCCTTTCACACCTAAATGAACGGTATTGGGTTTAGAACGCGTTGACATTCATTTGGTCCAGATGAATGCGCTGATGACGGACAGCATGGACAGGAACGCCCGCGGCGTCTGTTCGTAGCGTGTTGCGATGCGCCTGAAGTGCTTGACCTCTGGGAAAAAGCGCTCGATGAGGTTGCGCTCGCAATAGAGTGCAAAGTCACACTGCACCTGTGGCGATGTCGCTCTCGGCGGGATCACCGCGACCGCGCCCTGTTCGGCGATGGCCTCGCGGAGCGACTTGGCATCGTAGCCCTTGCCGCCCAGGACGTGCTCGGCGGGCAGGCCCGCGATCAACGCCTCCGCCTGGGTGATGTCAGACCCCCCTTTTTGGCCGCCGCATGCTGGTGCGCCCGGACGATGGTGGCGTCGACCATGATGTATTCAAAGTCTGGGTCGTCCGCCATCGCGGCGAACAGCCGGTCCCACACCCCGTCCTTGGACCACCGGGAAAACCGGACAAACACGCTGTTCCAACGGCCAAAGCAGTCCGGCAGGTCGCGCCAGGGAACACCTGTTCCCGCCAGCCAGAGCACCGCTTCCACGAACAAGCGATTGTTTGCACCGGTCCGGCCGGGGTCACTCGGCTTGCCCGGAAGATGCGGCTGCATCCGCTCCCACTGCTGGTCCTTCAACATCAGCCGAACCGACGACATCCGACGCTCCCCGAAAAGGAGCTTTAACCAAATCATAGGCCTGAATGTCAACGCGCTCTAATGCCAGCGCCGCGATTGCTCAAAGCCAGTCTTCGGCACGCTCGGAGCAACTAGCAGTGCAGCGGCAGCGGTTTGATCCGTCAGCATCTCTCTGAGCGCTCGTACGAAGCACCCCAGCACGATGATCCGGTATCATCAATTCTGGGGATGTGGACCCATGCGCACTAGCGGTAACGGTTAGGCAAGGATCATTGCGATGAGGCCGCCATGAACGGACATTCCGCCATTTTCAACGCTCTCCCATCTTGCGTCACCGAGCACGCCACTTGGCGGCCGGGCCCGGTCCCATCTCCATTGGGCGGGTTCGACCTGACTGGCCGCGTGGCGCTGGTGACCGGCGCACGCCGGGGTATCGGGCGTGCGGTCGCCACGGCGCTTTCTGCCCAGGGGGCAGCCGTCGTCGTCCATCACGCGGAAGGCGCCGAAGAGGCGGACGACGCACGCGAGGTACTCGCCGACATCCGTGCCCTGGGCGGACGCGGCACGACGCTTGCAGCCGACTTTTCCCAACCCGGCGCTGGCACTCAGCTCGCGCAAGGTGCGTTGGCCGCCTTCGATCGGGTTGACGTGCTCGTGCTGAACGCCTCGATCGAGATCTTGGAGCCATTCGGGTCTATCTGCCCGGCGAGCTTCGACCGCCAGATGGCGGTCAATCTCCGCGCCTCGTTGGAGCTGCTGCAAGTGCTGCTGCCCGGCATGGCCCAGCGTGGTTGGGGCCGCGTGCTCGCGATCGGCAGCACGCAACAGCTGCAGCCGAGCCCCTCCAAGCTGATCTACGGCGCCGCCAAGGCCGCCCAGCAGAACTGGGTGCTCAACCTTGCCCGCCAGCTCGGCAGCCGGGGTGTCACGGTGAACAACCTGGCACCCGGCGTGATCGCCACAGCGCGCAACCGAGCGCAGGTCGCGGTGGAAGGCGCCGAGTTGATCCAGCGCATCCCCGTCGGCCGCATTGGCAAGCCGGAGGACTTGGTTGGCCCCGTGCTGCTGCTGTGCTCGGACGCTGGCCAGTACATCACCGGTGCCGACCTCTACGTCGACGGCGGCCGTCATATCGCCTGACCGCAGGCACGGGGACCCCATGAGCAACATCCTGCTTCTCGCCATGTGCCTCGCCAGCGGCGTTGTGCTGCGCGCGACCCGCCGGCTCCAAGATGGCGGCGTTGCGGCGCTCAACGCCGTCATCATCAATGTCGCCCTGCCAGCGCTCACGCTGACCCAGCTGCAGGCGCTTCGGCTCGACACCACGCTGCTGCTGCCAGTGGCGCCGCCATGGCTCATGTTCGTGATGGGGGTCGCATTCTTCTATTTTGTGGGACGCGGGCTAAAACTACCGCCCGCCACCTCGGGCGCCCTGATGTTGTGTGGCGGGCTGGCCAACACCTCGTTCGTGGGCCTGCCCATGATCCTGGCGTTCTATGGCCCGGATGAGCTGCCGGTGGGATTGCTCATGGACCAACTGGGCACCTACCTGGTGCTGAACACCTTTGGCCTCGCAGTGGCGTCGCTGCACATGCCCGAGCCGGACAAGGACGCTACCCTCGGCCAGGTCATTGGCCGCACCCTGCGGCGAATGGTGACGTTTCCGCCGTTCATCGCGCTGATTGCCGGATTGTGCACGCTGTCCGCGGGACTGCCGGACTGGCTGCGCGACGTGCTGCGCCGGCTTGGTGACATGATGGTGCCGTTAGCACTGCTGTCCATCGGCGCGCAGCTGCGCGTGTCCGAGCTGCGCGGCATCGCACGGCCGCTGCTGGCCGGGCTGGGATTCAAGCTCCTGCTCGCGCCGTTGCTGCTGACGTTGCTCCTCGCTGGCGGCCTGGGGCAAAGCGGGCGCACGATGCAAGTGGCCCTGTTCGAGACGGCAATGGGGCCGCAGGTCGGGGCTTCGATCGTCGCCCTGCAGCACGGGCTCGATGCCCGGGTGATCACGGCCATGGTGGGCCTGGGCATTCTGCTGTCGTTCGTCACCTTGCCAGGCTGGTGGGCGGTGCTGTCCTGGGCGGCAGGGTAATGATAGCTCACGATCAGCGACGGATGGTGTAGTCATTTTGAGCGATCAACCAGTCGCGCCCTGCTCATGGTCATTGCTAAAGAACGACAAGGGAGCACGCCAGATAGGATGGACCGGCAGCACCATCCGATACCGTCACGCACTGCCGGCGGCGGATGTCACAGGTCCGACCGCAGCCAGGTGTGCAAACGTCGCAACCAACCCGCAGTTTAATGGCTGCGCTCAGGCCGCTGTGGGTTGGGAGTGAGACTTATGAGTGATGAGTGACTGGCGCGCGCTGAACCGGGTCAACCGGGACGAGCGGGTGGCGGCTCTCTGGCCAGGGGTTAGGTGAAAGGGAAGTTAGTTCAGAACCTATTTGGCACGTGGAAACTGATCGAAGCGCGCGCCTTTGACGATGCCGGCATCGAAACATTGTCTCCGCTCGGACCGAAGCCGATGGGACTCGTCTTTTTTGAAGCCGAGCGGATGATCGGCACGGTTGCCGATGGGCGCCCGGCTATGCCTCCAGATACGCCCCAACGCGCGTTCTTTTCCTACACTGGAGCTCACCAGTTCGACGGAGAGACACTTACAACCCGCGTGGATGGCGCATCCAGCCCAGACGGGTTTGTGGACCAAGTACGCCGAATTACCTTCCAAGGTCCAGACCGCATCGTAGTGGTGCCGCTCTCGCGCGTGCTGGACCGCAGTTCGGGCCTTGAGGTCATATGGGAGCGCGTCGGCTGATGCGGGTGCCAGAGACTGCGCCGGCCATCATCGTCATCGCGCAACGATCCGTTTCTGCGTAGCAGGTGGTATGACGACGGCGTTTGTTTGAGCCTCGAGCTAGGGCGGAGGAGTAGACCGTGGTGGACACGCTCGGCTGGCGCATGAAGTTCGGCGTGCTCGTGCCGTCGACGAACACCTCAGTGCAGCCCGAATACGACGCGATGCGACCGGCTGGCGTGACCAACCACGTGCGTGGCTTCCGCATCCCCAATGCTCCGACGCGGACCGACGCGGAGATCCTGCAGCAACTCGAAAACATGCGCGCCTCGATGGTGGACGCCGTGGACGAATTGCTGACGATGGAGCCGGGCGACATCATCCTCGCCACAGCAGCCGAGTCCGCGGGTGGTGTTTCGGGCGCCAAGCTGTTGCGCGAGAAGCTGCTGGCCAAAAGCGGCGGCCGCGTCGGCGTGACGCTCGGCGCCGATGCCATTCAGGCCGCTTTGCACCGCTATGGTCATATCAGGCGGATCGCGCTGGTCACGCCCTACATGCCGGTGGGTGACGAGCAGGCAAAAAGCCTCTTCACTGATTGCGGTTTCGAGGTGTGGAGTGCGCCCCTGCGGGTGGACAGATTGAGCAATTGGAATTGACCACCCTTGCTGGGCTTCCGGAGGATGGAAGCTATGACGAGACATCGATCACACAGCGCCGCGTTCAAGCGGCAAGTTGCTGAGGAGTTCATCGCGGGTGAGACACTGCACGCGCTATCCAAGCGACACGACATCTCACGCCAGCTAATCCGGATCTGGGTCGGCAAGTTCGAGGCCGGCGCGTTGGACGACGACGTGCAGGCGGCTGACTTGATCCAGGAATATGAGGCCAAGATCGCTGCTGTTGAGCGGATGGTGGGACGGCAGGCACTGGAACTCGAGCTGTTAAAAGGGGTTTTGAGGCACTTACCCCGGCCGAGAAGCGCGACCACCTCCGTCGTCACCGGCCCGGCGGCGTCACTGTCAGCAAAGGATGCGAGCTGATGGGTTTGTCCCGTTCGACCTTTTATGACGCATCGCCAGCTTCGACCGAGGCGGGTGACGTTCTTGTCCGTATTGGCGCAATCTGCGACGAGTTCGAGTGCTACGGATATCGGCGTGTCGGGGCCGCTCTTCGCCACCAAGGCGTGGTCGTGAACAGCAAAAAGCTCCGCCGCCTCATGCGAGAGCACGACCTGCACCCTCCGATGGCTTTCCAACGGCTACGCCGCCGGAACCTTGGCCATCTTCGCCCAAGCGGCGTCGGCGATACGTCGCGACAACCGACAGCAACCATGCCGGACCGATCTTTCCAGACCTGGCGAAGGCTCTGGTTCCCGATCGCCCCAACCAGCTCTGGGTTGCGGATCTGACTTATGTCGCCATTCCCGGCGGCTTCGTGTATCTCGCCGCCATTCTCGATGCTTGGTCGCGAAAGCCAGACGCGGAGCGTCAGGCTGAGGTCGTCGGCTATGCGATCAGCCGGTCAATGGACGCCCGTATCGCTGTTGCCGCTCTCAAAGCGGCTGTTCGGAACCGCAATCCTGTCAAAGGCTGCATTCACCATTCCGACCGCGGCTCGCAATATGCGTCCGAAGTCTACCGTGCGTTGCTCGACGCGCACGGCTTGGCCGGCTCGATGAGCCGCCGCGGCAACCCTTACGACAACGCCAAGGCGGAAAGCTTCATGAAGACTTTGAAGGTCGAAGCCGTTTACCTGGCCGCCTATGAAACCTTTGAGGACGTCACTGCCGACCTTCCGCGTTTCATCGACAAGGTCTACAACAGCAAACGACTGCATTCCGCGCTTGGCTATCTCAGCCCGGCGCAGTTTGAGGATCAATACGCCCAGCAGACGGTCAAATCAGCGGCCTGACCTCGTCCACCCGCAGGGGCGCACTCCACCTGTTCGGAGCACCGGCATGCTTGTCAAAGGCCTTGACCATGTCACGATCCGTGTCCAACCGGCGCAAGTCGGCGTCATGCAGGACTTCTACGCCGGCCTGCTCGGATTAGAGGTGGGTCCACGCCCGCTCACCTTCCCCGGTGCTTGGCTGTACGCCGGCGGGCGTGCCGTAGTGCACATCGCTGGTAACGTCGCTGAGGACGCGCCGGGCCGTCCTGAATACAACTCGGCCGGCTTCGACCATGTCGCGTTCCAGTCGCAGGGCCTGTCCGCCGCCAAAGCCCGGCTGGATTCCGCCGGTGTCGCGTGGCACGAGGTTTGGCGCCCGCATCTCGACATCCTGCAATTGGTGCTGCACGACCCCACTGGGATGAAGGTCGAACTCACATTCGACCCGGCCGAACATAGGGACCGTTTGCCCTCAGGGAAGTGATGCGGCCATGCCGTCCCGTTGCGGATCGGCGCCGCCGTCCAGCATGCCATCGAACAGGGCAATGCCATGCACCCCTGCGAAGGCGTAAGAGAGCGCCGACCGCCTGACGACATAGCCCATGGCCTCGACTGCGCGCTGAACGCCGGCGGGGATGCGGTTGCTGATGTCGATCACGTCGCTGGTGGCCACGAAGCGCGGCGCGCTCACCGCTTCCTGCATGCCCATGCCCCAATCCAACACGTTCAACATCGCCTGAAGCACGCCCAAGGTGATCCACGTGCCGCCGGGTGCGCCCAGTGTCAGCACGGGCACGCCGTCCTTGGTGACGATCGAGGGGCACATGGACGCGAACCGCCGCTTGCCAGGCGCGATCGATCCGGCCCGGCCGGGGCGGGGGTCGAAGACGCTCATGCAGCCGTTCAGGATGAAGCCGGTGCCGGGCGTGATCACACCGGACGGGATACCCAACGAGTGCGTGAGCGACACGACCAAGCCGTCGGCATCGACGCACGAGACATGCGTCGTCTCCTTCGCGTCGCCCGCCGGGCCTTGTAGCCGCGGCACGGAAACCTTGTCCCCCCGCCGGATCCCGGCGGCGCAGGCATCGGCGTAATCGTCAGACAGCAGGCGGTCCAGCGGCGGCGGCACGAAGCGCGGGTCGCTGATGTGGGCGTCCTTGTCCCGGGTGGCGATCTTCATCGCCTCTGCGACGACGCGGATGTAATCGGGGCTATTATGCCCCATCGACACCAGGTCGAAGCGTTCCAGGATGCGGAGCATTTCCGCCACCATGATACCGCCCCCTGGCGGCCGGTTGGTGGCGAACTCGTAGCCGCGATAGCCGATCCGGATCGGCTCCTGCTCCTCGGGCACAAAGCCGGAAAAATCGGCCTCGGTCAGCAGGCCGCCATGGGCCGCCATGTCGTCCGCGATCCGGCGGGATAGTGCGCCAGTGTAGAACGCGTCGGCCCCGTCACGCGCGACCAGCCGCAGCGTGCCGGCCAAGTCCGGGTTGCGGATCACATGGCCAATCTTGGGATAGCTGCCGTCCGGCTGCAGGTAGATGCGCCGCCCGTCCACGCTGACGCCCAGCTTCTCGCCATAGTTCATGCGGCCATATTTGCGTTCGTCCTGGGTGAATACCGTGTAGTTGTGCGGCCGTATCAGCCAGCCAGACTCGGCCAGTGCGATCGCGGGTCCGAATAAGCTGGCCCAGGCGGCGCGGCCGAGCTGGGCGTGGGCTTGCGCCAACACCGCCAGGATGCCCGGCACCGTGACGGCGGCGTGGCCGCATTCATTGACGAAGTCGCGCAGGATGAAGCCGAAGCCATCGGGCGTCTCGCCCAATACGCGGTCGGCCCACATGCCGGGGCCGCACGCTGCCGGGCAACCGCCCTGGCCATCCAGCAGCAGCGTCGCCCCGGTCCGGGGGTCCAGTGCGTGCAGCACGCCGAACCCGCCCAGGCCGGACATCAGCGGGTCCACCACGCCTTGTGCCAGCGCCGCCGCGATGGCGGCATCGACCGCATTCCCGCCTGCGGCCAAAGTGGTCAGCCCAGCGTCGGCCGCCTCCGGCTGTGCAGCAACCACCATGGCCCGCGCAGGCGGGATCCGGCGGGGCGGCCTCGGCACGCTCACGTCACGCCCTCGGCCGCCAGGGCGTCGATCCCGTCCTGCCCGTAGCACAAGTTATCGAGCAGGCTTGGCGTGCGCTCGCCGAGGGCTGGCGCTGGCGAATGGATCGCGCCGGGGAGCGCGGACAGCACGGGCGATACGTGGTGCATGGGCAGGCTTCCAAAACGGCGCCTTCACTATACAGCCTAACCGGTCAGCCGAACGTCGCTGTTTCCAGCGTCGAGGCAGAGTAGAACGTCAGCGCCCCAGGCATGTCGGTGAACCCCGTCAAATCCTTCGTCATCGCATACCCCTGGTCGCGCCAGCACAGCCCCACCATCGGCACCACCATGACCGCTACTTGCTCCAACTCTGCGTAAATGGCCTTGCGCCGGGCTATATCGAATGTGCGCCGCCCTTCTGCAAGCAAGCTGTCTATCAGGGGCGAAGTGATGCCGAAGGAACGAGTGTAGTTGGTGGGCAAGTCGGTCGCGACAAAATTGCTCATCCCGTCCGGATCGTTGCTTTCGTTGGTTGTGCCATTCACCGCGATGTCGAACTGCCCGCGATTGCCGAGTACGATGCGTGTGGCCCAATCCGGCAGCACCAGTTCGGCCTGTATGCCGATCTCGGCCAAATGGCTCTGGATCAGCTCGGCGGTGCTCTTGATCATCCCGTACGTAGAGGTGGCGAGCAACGTGCACGAAAATCCGGAGCCTACCCCCGCCTCGGCCAGCAATGCCTTGGCCCGCTTAGGGTCATACGCCCAGCCATGCGATCGGGCTTCGTCGAAGTACGGGCTGGCGTGCTCGAACGGCAGGCTTTCCAACGGGCGGCCACGGCCGAAGAAGGTGGCTTGCACGATTTCCTCCCGACGGATCGCAATGGCGGCGGCCTGGCGTACCCGGGCGTCGCTGAACGGGCCGGCCTTGGCATTGAAGTACATGTACATAAACGGACCCTCAGTCGTTTGCAGCGTGAAGGCCGGGTCTGCCTGCAAGCCCTTCATGGCTGACCAGGGCACGTATTCGATCAGGTCCACGTCGCCGGCTTTCAGGGCGGCTACGCGGGCGTCCTCGTCCGCGTAGGAAATCAGGCGTATGGTGCGCAGCTTTGGCAGGCCAGGCCGGTAGTAATGGTCGAATGCTTTCAGGTCGATGTAGTTGCCACGCTCCTGCCCCGCCAACTCGAACGGCCCGGCGCCGATGCCCACCCCGGCGCGGTCCAAGGAACCCTTGGCGACGATGGGCGTGAAATAGCTGGCGAACAGGTTGGGCAGCACCGCTGAGGGCTCCTTCGTCGTCAGCCGGACCGTGCGCGCGTCGGGCGTGTCAATCCCAGTTATGCGGGCCACCTCGCCCTTCATGTAGGCCGGGCTTTTGTCGGCGGCGATCTGCTCGATGCTGTAGCGCACGTCTTCGGCCGTCACGGCACTGCCGTTGTGGAACACCGCCTCCCGCAGGTGGAACACCCAAGCCCCGTCCTCGGCGCGCTCCCAGCGCTCGGCCAACTCGCCCCGCATCTGGCCGTCCGGCCCGTAGCCCAGCAGCCCGCGGTAGATCAGCAGCTTGGCATTCTGCGCGACGGTGCCCGCATTGGTCCATTGCGCCAGCGTTGCGGGCCACCCCGAGATTCCCATCGCCAGGTGGCCCGGCACGCGCGTCGCCGCCCGCGCCCCTCGCAACCCAAGCAGCGGCAGGGCGGCGGCGCTGGCAAGCATCTGGCGGCGTGTTGCGGGCATGGATGGGTCCTCAGCTAAGGTCGTGCAAGTGGCAGGCGGTGCGCTGCCCCGGGGCCACGTCCCGCAGCATGGGCCGTTCGGCCCGGCACCGGTCGAAGCTATGGGGGCAGCGGGGATGGAAGGCGCAGCCAAGGGGCGGGTGCAGCGGCGACGGCAACTCGCCAGGCAGGGCCGCGAACAGCTTGCGGCCAGTCCCGAGCTGCGGCATCTGCGCCAGTAGCGCCTGCGTGTAGGGATGGGCGGGCGCACGGAACAACGGCCCAGCCGGCGCCTCCTCTACGATTCGGCCCAGGTACATGACCGCGACCCGGTCCGACAAGTGGCGCACCACCGACAAATCGTGTCCGATGAACAGCAGCGCCAGGCCGCGCCGGGCGCGCAAATCGGCCAGAAGGTTGATCACCTGCGCCTGGACCGACACGTCGAGCGCACTGACCGCCTCGTCGCACACCAAGGCCATTGGCTGCACGGCCAGCGCGCGGGCGATGCCGATGCGCTGCCGCTGCCCGCCGCTAAACTCGTGCGGCAAGCGGTCCAGCGCCGCGCCGTCCAACCCGACTTCGGCCAGCAGTCCGGCGACGTAGTCTCGCTGTTCGCCACGGGTCGTCATCCCGTGCAGCACGGGCGCTTCCCCCACCAGGTCCACCACCCTGTGCCGCGGATTCAGCGACGCTTGCGGGTCCTGGAACACCATCTGCACGCCGAGCGTCCAGTCCCGTGCCGCCTTGCCCCGTAACCCGGCAACCGTCCGGCCGTCCCACCGGACCTCCCCCGCGGAGGGTGGCAAGATTCCGGCCATCATGCGCCCCAGCGTGCTCTTGCCGCAGCCGCTTTCTCCGACCAAGCCGAGCGCCTCGTTGGACTCGACGGACAGGTCAACCTCCGCCACCGCGTGCAGGGCCGCCGCTCGAGCGCCGCGCAACCGCGCCAGGAGTCCGGGCGGTGGACCGGCGAAGCGGCGCGAGAGGCCGAAAGCTTCCAGCAGGGAGGTCATGCGGCGGGCTGCAGTGGGTGGAAGCAGCGCGCGTGGTGGTGCGGGCGCAGTTCGGCCAGGACGGGAATCTGCTCGCAGGCAGGGTCGGCGCGGGAGCAGCGCGGCCGGAACGTGCAACCACCCGGTAGGCTGGCGAGGCCCGGCATGGCGCCTGGAATCTGCCGTAGCCGCGCGCCGGGCTGGTTGCGTGCGGGAACGGATGCCATCAGCCCTTCGGCATACGGGTGCAGCGGGCTGGCGATGATGGCGTCGGACGGCCCGCGTTCGACAATCCGTCCGGCGTACATGACGGCGATCTCGTCCGCTAATCCCGCCACGACGGACAGGTCATGCGTGATCCACAGCATCGCCATACCGTCGGCGGCGCAGATGCGCTGCATCTCCGACAGGATCTGCGCCTGGATCGTCACGTCCAGCGCTGTGGTGGGCTCGTCGGCAATGATGACGTCTGGCTTGTTCAGCAGCGCAGTGGCGATGGCGATGCGCTGCCGCATTCCGCCGGAGAACTCGTGCGGGTAGGCGTCCAGCCGCTCCTCCGGATGGGGGATGCCCATACGTCCTAACGCGTCGCGCGCCAGGGCTCGCGCCTCGGCCGGGCGCACGCGCCGGTGGGCACGGACCGCCTCCGTCATCTGCGTCCCAACGCGCAGCACGTCGTTCAGGCAGGCCATCGGATCCTGCATGATCAACGCGATCCGGTTGCCGCGAAGCTGCCGCATGGCCGTTTCGGACAAACCGGCCAACGGCTGCCCATTCAGGCGGACCTGCCCGCCCGAGATCCAGCCCGGCGGCGGCACCAGGCGCAGGATGGCGTAGCCGGTCATCGTCTTGCCGGACCCGCTCTCCCCCACCAGGCCCAGCGTCTGCCCGCGGCGCAGGGTAAAAGAGACGGCGTCCACGGCAGGCTGGTCGCCCGCGGCAGTGGGGAAGCGGACGGTCAGGTCCTCCACGTCCAGCGCCATCATAGCCTGTTGCCGCGCGGGTCCAGCACTTCCCGCAGCCGGTCCCCGACCAAGTTGATGGCGAACACCAGCACCAGCAGGGCGACGCCGGGAAAGATGCTGATCCAGTATTCGCCATTCAGCAGGAACTGAAACCCGTTCGCGATCAACAGGCCCAGCGATGGCCGCGTGACCGGCAGGCCAACGCCCAGGAAGGACAGCGTCGCTTCCAGCCCGATTGCGTTCGCCACCTCGACCGCTGCGACCACCATCAGCGGGGGCAGCGCATTGGGCAGCACGTGGCCGAACAGGATGTGCCGGGCGGGAATGCCGAGGCAGTGCGCAGCGGCCACGTAGTCACGCCGCCGCTCCACCAGGGCGCTGCCGCAAGCGATGCGGGCGAAATACGCCCACTGCACCAGCGCCAAGGCCAGGATGATCTTGTCGACGCCACGGCCGAGCACGGCCAGCAATGTCAGCGCGACCAGGATAGATGGAATGCTGAGCTGCAGGTCCACCAGCCGCATGATGGCGCCGTTGACCCGGCCTCCCTTCCAGGCCGCGACCAGGCCGAGCACCGTTCCCGTAACGGCGGCGAAGCTGGTGGCCGCGAAGCCGACGAGTAGGCTGGTCCGCAGGCCGTACAGGATGGCCGACAGCATGTCCCGGGCCTGGTCATCGGTGCCGAGCAGATAGAACATGCCTCCCGCCCCGCGGCTGAAGGGCGGCAGCTTGCCGTCCAGCAGGCTGAGCGAGGCCAGGTCATACGGGTCCTGCGGTGCTGCGGCCGGGGCTAGCACCGCGGCCGCGGCGATCCCCGCCAGGACGGCTATTGCCCCGACCGCCAACGGAGCCTGCGCGTAGCTGCGGACGAACCCGTCGGGCGCGAAGGCAGCCGTGGCCCTCACGCTGGGCGCAGGCGAGCGCGGGGGTCCAGCGCCACGTAAAGCAGGTCCACTGCCAGGTTTATGGCCACGAACAGCACCGCGATGATCACCAAATAGCCGACCACGACGGGGCGATCCAGCTGGTTGATGCTGTCGATGATCAACTTGCCCGTACCAGGCCAGGCAAACACGCTCTCGGTGACTACGGAGAACGCGATGATGTTGCCGAGTTGCAAGCCCAAAACCGTGACGATCGGGATCGACACCCATTTCAGCACGTGCACGACCAGGATGCGGGTGGACGACAGGCCTTTTGCACGGGCGTAGCGGACGAAATCCTGCCCCATTGCTTCCCGCACGCCGGACCGGGACAGCCGCAGCATCAGCGCCATCGGGAACAACGACAGGTTCAGGGCGGGGAGCAGAAGATGCCTAAGCCCGTCTGCCGTCAGCACGGACAACCCTACCCCCAGCACGGTCACGGTGGCGCCACGCCCGGACGCGGGCAGCCAGCCCAGATCCACCGCGAACAGCACGATCAGCACCAGGCCGACCCAGAAGGTCGGCAGGCTGAACCCGAAGATCGACCCGGTCATCAGCCACCGGTCCATCCGAGAGGGCGCGGTGGCTCCGGCCAGCACTCCCAGAGGCACGCCGACCGTCACGGCCAGCACCATGGCCGACACTGCCAGTTCCAGCGTCGCCGGTAGCCGTTCCAGGATCACGTCCATCGCGTTCTGGTGGTAGACGAACGACGTCCCCCAGTCTCCCTGCGCCAGGTGGAACAGGAACAGGAGGTACTGGCGCCAGAGCGGCTGGTCCAGCCCCATGGCGCTGCGGAACCGCGCGATGTCCTCGGGGGTCGATTGCGGGTCCAGCAGGATCGCGGCCGGGTCGCCTACCGCGTACAAGCCGACGAAGACAATCAGCGAGAGCGCCAGGACAACGAGCAGCCCCTGGCCAGCCCGGCGTAGGATCAGGCCGCCCACGCTCAGGTCACTGGCGGCCGGCCGCCGAGAGGATCATCTCCTCCGTGGCCTGCGGCCGATAGGTCACCGGCTTGCGGGCCGCCGCGATCACCAGCAGAGTGTCGAGCGGGATGTAGGCCTGGCGCTCGATCAGCAGCCCCATAACGGCCGCCATCTCCCGGTTCCGCACCGCCTCGTCCATCGTCAGCGTGGCCGCGTCGATCGCCTGGTCCACGTCCGGCATCGACAGCCCCATGTTCCAGGATCCGACCCCCCGGACAGGATCCCGCGTCTCCATCACGTCGCGCAGGAAGGATGTGGCGTCGCCCCCGTTGCTGCCCCAGGCCAGCAGGTAAAACGAATATTCCGGGCGTTGCAGCCGCGGGAAGTAGACGTTGGACGGCTGGGCGTCGATCGCAACCGTCACGCCGATGCGGGCGAGCAGGACGCCGACGGTCTGGCAAGTCGCGGCGTCGTTCACATAGCGGTCGTTGGGACAGTGCAGCGTGACCTTGAAGCCGTCCGGGTATCCCGCCTCGGCCAACAGAGTCTTCGCCGCTTCCGGCTGATATGGGGTCGGCGGAACGCTGGTGTCATACCCGGCGATGTGGCTGGGGACACCTTGGGTCGTTGGCTGCGCCAGCCCCTCCATCACTCGCTTGACCACCACGTCTTGCGAGATCGCCAGGGCGAAGGCGCGCCGCACGCGCTGATCCTTGAATGGGTTGCGGGGGAGCACCGCCCCCGCCTTGTCGGTGGCGAAAGGCGTTTGGTCGCGCAGCGTGTCGAAGCCCAGGAACACCGACCGGTTGGACGCCGTCTGGAACACGCCCAGCCCGGCCGTGCCCGACAGGCGCTTCACGTCCAGCGGAGGGATGTAGTCGGCCAGTTGAACGTCGCCCGCCTGCAACGACGCCATCCGTGCTGCATCGTTCGGGATCTCCCGGATGGTCACGTGGGCAAAGGCGGGCTTCGATCCCCAGTAGGCGTCGAACCGCTCCAGCTCCCACCCCGTGCCGCGCTGCCAGCGCACGCTGCGATATGGGCCGGACCCGATCGCATCCTTGCCGGAATCGAATTCTGCCGTGGTCGCCGTGGCCGGGACGCTGGCACAGACCAGGTGGAAGTCAGGCAGCGCCGAAAGCAGCGCGGGATACGGGCGGGACGTGACCATCCGAATGGTGACCGGGTCGATGACCTGCAGCTCCTTCACCAGGCGTAGCTTGCCCGCTGTCAGGTTGTCGCTGTTGGGAACGGTCGGCAGGCGGTCCAGGCTGGACTTGACGGAGGCGGCGTCCAGCGTGCTGCCGTCATGGCATTTGACGCCGGGCCGCAGCTTGAACTCCCACGTCAGGTCGTCGATCAGCCGCCAACTCAGCGCGATCCCGGGCATGAGGCGCGACTGGTCGTCCAACCCGATCAGGCTGTCGTAGATATTGGCATAGTAGCCGTGCATCGGGCCGAGCCCGGACAGCGCCGGGTCTAGCGTGACGATCGGCGCGCGCACCCCCACCGTCAAGCGGTCAGCATCCTGCGCCCTAGCCCCGGCTGCCGCCAGCATCGCGGCAGCCACCAGCCATGCCCGCATTATCGCCAAACCTGCCGCGCCACACGCAGCCAGTTGCCGCCCAGGATGCCGCGGATAGCCTCGTCGGGATATCCCGCCTGCAGCATCATCCCGGTCAGTTCCTCTATTTGCTCCGGTTGCGCGAAGGCGGACCCCGTCCGCCTGTTCGGCCCGGCGGGCCACATAGGCGCGTTGTCCCGCACCCAGCCCCAGAACCGTCCGGTATCCCGCACATAATCCAGGCCTAAGCCGACATGCTCGGGCCCGACCAGGTGCACCATGTGGTCCAGGTGACGGAAGAGTGCCGCAGTGGAAGCGGCGTCGTCATCCAGGAACTCGCCCAGGCCGTTCAGGCCGACGACTCCGCCCGTCGCGGCACAGGCCTTGATCTGGTCATCCCGGATGTTGCGGTAATGGCCATAGACCGCGTGGGAGTTGCAGTGGGAGAAGATGAACGGCGCCGTGCAAACCGCCATCGCGTCCATCGTGGTGCGGTAGCCGGTATGCGTGCCGTCGACCAGCATGCCCACGCGGTTCATCTCGGCCACCACCTCCAGCCCCCAGCGGGACAGCCCGCCATCGGTCCGTTCGGCACAGCCGTCGCCCACGTGGTTGCGCGCGTTGTAGGCGAGCAGCATGTGCCGCACGCCGAGGTCGTAAAAGGCCTGGACCAGTTCCAGCTTGCCTTCCAGCATGTTGGTTTCCTGGAGGTTGAACACCAGGCCAAGCTTGCCGGCCAGCTTCGCGGCCACGACGTCGCCGGCGGTGGCGCATAGGGCCAGGCGGCCAGGCTGTGCCCGGATGGCGGCGCGCACGCGGGCGATCTGGCGGATCGTCCCGTCCAGCATTGCTTCCGGTCCCATCACGGATAGGCTAATCAGGTCCACGCCGGCTGCTTGGAAGCGCAGCAACGACTCGCCATTGGCGTAGTCCGGCCCCCAAGGCAGGGTGTTGTCCCACACCAGGGCGTCCCGCGTCAGCGCGCGGGCTTGCGTCATGCCGCTCATGCGCCCCAGCTCGCTTCCGCGGCGCGCAGGAAGTTTTCGCCCAGCACTCCGCGCACCGTCTCGTCATCCCAGCCATGGCGGACCATCGCGTCGCACAGTTCCAATGCCTGTTCCGGTCCGGCAAACGCCGTCTCCACCCGCTCCTGGCCGAACGGCAGCGGCGGCCAGCGGAAGGCCTCCGCCCGCACGGAGGCCCAGAAGCGGGGCGCGTCGTCCAGGAAGTCCAGCCCGAACCCGGCATGGCGCGGCCCGGCCAGAGTCACGAGGTGGTCCAGGTGCCGAAACATCGCGTCTGTCCCTGCCGCCACGTCCGGCAGGAACTCGCCCAGCCCGTTGATGCCGACCACGCCGCCGGTCGCTGCAGCGGCCATCACCTGCGCGTCGGTGACGTTGCGGTAGTGCGGATACACCGCGTGCATGTTGCTGTGGGTGATCATCATCGGCTTGTCCGCGGCGGCGCAGAGCTCGGCCATCTCCAGGCTGGACCGCACGCCCACATGCGTCGCGTCGACGATGATGCCGAGCCGGAGCATCTCCCGCACGACAAGCTGGCCCAGCCGGGTCAGCCCCTCGTCCGTGCGTTCCGCGCAGCCGTCGCCCAGCGCATTCTTGCCGTTATAGACCGGCAGCATGCAGCGCACGCCCAGCGCATGGTACACTTCCACCATCTCGACCATGCCGCCGAGCGGCGTGCCGTCCTGATGCTGCAGCACGAGCGCCAGCACCCCGTCCGCACGGGCTTGGCGAATGGCGGCGGCGGTGGTGCAGATCCGCATCACGCCGGCCCGTTTGGCGATGTCGGCGCGGACCTTGGCCACGTAGCTGACGGCGGTGCGGATGTCGGCGCCGGGCAGGTTTTGCACGGTCAGCGTGATCGCCCCCATCCCTGCCCCTGCGAACCGGGCCATCACCGTGTCGTAATTGGCCCAGGGCGCGCCCCAGGGCAGTGTCATGTCCCAGACCAGCGCGCCCTCGAACAGCGCGACGGCGCGGGGGTCGGCGGCTTGCCGGACGCGGTCGTAGCGGGCGGTCGCGGGAAATCCTTTCAGCAACCGGGCACTCCACTGATCCTGATCCATTCACGCTAGGTACCCGGCGGAGTCAAGTGCATAGGGAAAGGCGACAGGACTACAAGTTTGAGGCGATCACCTCGCGGATGATCCCGGCAACGGCGGCCACGGACGGGTCAGTCCGGCGCCCCTGCCCGATTGCGAGCTGCACCGAACGCGTTATGCCCGGGAGGCCGGGCGGGATCATCGCCACGGCGCCAGCCGCCACCTCGTCCCGCACGGCGTGGGCTGACAGGATGCTGCACCCGGCTCCTGAGGCCACGAGCCTTTTGATGGCGTAGGTTGAAGCGACCTCGAAACCGACGGTCAGGGCGCCCCCCGCCTCCGCCTGTCGAGCAAGGCGCGCAGGCCGCCGAACGGGACCATTCCGCAAAACTGCCGGGCAACGTCCGGCAGCGAGATGAGGAACAATTCCTCCGTTTCCAGCACCTCGGTGCGCAGAGCTGGGCTTGGCGGCGTCTCGTAAATGACCGAAAGGTCGATGCGGCCGCGCTCCGCCCATTCGCGCAGGAAGCCGCTCATGCTCTCGACCAGGTGCCGCAGGATCTCGATCGCGCGTTCTCCCAGGCGACGGCCGGCCTCGGCCGGCATGACGCCGCGGGCGTGGCGAACGAACAACGCCTGCCCGAACTCCGCCTCCAGCAAGGCAAGCTGCTGAGATCTGGAATCAGGACTGCGCCTCACGCCACGAGCGACAGGCCTGCTGCGTCCCAATCGGCGCGAGCACGCTGCCGCTTGCGGATTCGGTGATGAACAGCGTGCGCCGCCCCGGGCCGCCAAACGCCAGGTTGGTTACGGTCACGCCCTGGCACGAAGCGATCCGGGCAGCCACCGTACTTAGCAGCCACGCTGCTGACCGCATACGTCACCCTGCCTGCCGGCCTTTTCACCGGAACCCGCCTGCATCGTCCCTGGCCCCATGCGTCGGCGCACCTTACGCCACTACGATGTCACGCTCTGGGATCGCCGCCCCGCGCGACATCCTCTCGATGTTGCCGAACATCTGCCGCACGGCTTTCTCGAAGTTATCGGCCGCGATGGCGGCGATGTGCGGCGTCACCGTCAGCCCGTCCAGCCGCAGCAGCGGGCTATCGGCCGGCAGAGGCTCGGTTTCGAACACGTCCATCGCCGCGGCATGGATGACCCGGTTCCGCAATGCCCAGACCAGGTCCGCCTCCACCACCACGCCGCCCCGCGCCACGTTGACCAACACCGCCGTGCGCTTCATCGCCTGCAGGGCCGCCCGGTCGATCAGCCCGGCCGTGCCCGGCGTCAGCGGGCAGTGCAGGGACACCACGTCAGACGCTGCCAGCAGCTCCGCCAAGGGAACCCAGCGGACGCCCAGCGCGGCGTCCTCCGCCGGACCAAGCGGGGTCGGCTTGTGGTAAAGGACCGTGCAGCCGAAACCCGACAGCAGCCGCGCGACCGTCTTGCCGATGGCGCCGAAGCCGACGATACCCACGGTCTTGCCGGACAGCATCATGGTGGGCCGGGCGAAGTTGCCGCCGCTCCAGCGCCCCTCGCTCAGTTCCGCATGGCCCTGGGCCAGGTTCCGCATGCTGGAGATCATCAGGCCAAGGGTGAATTCCGCCACCGGCACGGCATTGCTGCCGGTGGTGCGCGCGACCGTGATGCCAAGCTCGCGCGCCGTGTCCAGGTCGAAATTGTCCACGCCCACGCCCCACTTGTGCAGCAGCTTGAGCCGGGTGGCCGCGCGCAGCACCGTGCCGGGCACGGCGATCTGGCCGGATACGGCGTAGTCGGCGTCGGCGATGACCGATCGCAGGTGCGCCTCGTCCCGCGCGATTCCGTGGGTCAGCCGCATCCCGGGCGGCAGCAGGCTGCGCAGCCGCTCCGCCGTTTGCGGGGTGATGGGGTCCAGCACGGCGATGGTCTCGATGTTCTGCGTCATGGTCGCCCTATCCTAGTGCTCTGACGCAGACGAAGGGAGCAGTCTGCGTCAGAGCACTAGCTTTGTTTGGTGGACTGATTCAGCCAACGCCATGAAGCAGGCGTTGGCATCAGACCACTAGATCACGAAGCGCACGCCGGCGCGGGCCAGGCCGCCGCCGATGCCGACGGGGGTTCCGTCCGCACGCCAGCAGGCCGCGCCCAGCAGGGTGCCGTCACTGCGGAACTCGATGGCGTTCATTCCGCCGGCCACGCGGGGCTGCTCGCGCACGGGGTGGCCGCGGGCGGACAGGGACGAGGCCAGTGCCGCGAACAGCGGCGGCTCCAGTTCCAGGTCGCCGCCCTGGGTGAACATGCGCGGAGCTTCCACCGCCTGCTGCAGCGACATGCCGTGGTCGAGCAGGTTGACCAGCGCCTGCAGGGCGGACGGGAAGATGCGCAACGCCCCTGGCAAGCCAAGCGCATAGGCCAGCCTGCCGTCCCGCGCCGCCATCATCGGCGCCATGGAGGTGAATACCCGCTTGCCGCCCTGGATCGACAGGGCATGGCCGGGGTGCGGGTCGAAGTTGAACATGTAGTTGTTGCAGATCAGTCCGGTGCCGGGCACCGACACGCGGGCGCCGAACAGGCCGTTGACGGTTTGCGTGCTGCTGACCACGCAGCCGCCGCTATCCGCCACGGTGACGTGCGTGGTGTCGGCGCTTTCCCCGCGGGCCAGCCCGGGCCGGAACGCCTGGGCCTGCTCCATGCGGATGCCGGCCCGGCGCGCATCGGCGAAGGCCCGGGAGGTCAGGCGCTCGATCGGCACGTCCACGAAGTCCGGGTCAGCGGTGGCAACGGCGCAGTCGGCGAACGCGGCCTTCATGACCTCCGCCAGCAGGTGGACGCCGTCCACGGAGCCGAAGCCGAGGCCGCGGATGTCGTAGGCCTCCAGCATGTTCAGCATCTGCACGATGTGCACGCCCGACGCCGCCGGGGGCGGCGGGCCGATGATCTCCCACCCCCGGTAGGCGCCGTGTATCGGCGCGCGCTCCTTCACCGCGTAGGCTTGCAAATCTAAGGCATCCACCAGGCCGCCGCTGCGGGCCATGTAATCGACGAGCGCCGACCCCAGGGCGCCGCCATACAGCGCGCCCGCCCCCTCCTGCGCGATCAGGCGCAGGGAGGCTGCGTAGTCCGGACGGCGTATCCGCGCGCCGGCGGCAACCGGGATGCCGCCGGGCAGGAACAGCGCGGCAAGGTCCGGGTCCCGCGCCAGGTCCGCCGCACAGTCCCCGACACAGGTGGACAAATAGGGGGTCGCGGTCCAGCCAAGCTCCGCAGCCTGTATGGCCGGGGCCAGCACGTCGGCCAGCGGCGCCGTGCCGTAGCGCTGCAGGGCCAGGCACCAGCCCGCGAGCGCGCCGGGCACCGCGGCCGCCAGCGGCCCGCGGTGGTTCAGCCGGTCCTCCACCTCGTTGTAATCAGGCAGGGTGTCCGACACCGGGCGATACATGTCCGGCACGGCCCGGCGCGGCGCGGTGCTGAGGCCGTCCAGGATGGTATGCGTGCCGTCCGGGAGGCGCAGGTGCGCCAGCCCACCGCCCAAGACGCCGACCATCATCGGTTCGACGACCGTCAGCGTGAACAGCGCTGCCACCGCGGCGTCCACCGCGTTGCCGCCGGCCAGCAGCATCTGCGCACCCGCGCCGGACGCCAGCGGGTGGTTGGTCACCACCATGCCCCGCGATCCCGTTGCAGGCTGCTTCTCGGTGGTGAAGCCATAGGGCATTGTCAGGGCGTCCCAATCGTGCGGGTGAAGCCGGCCAGGCGGTCCACGGCCAGCACGGCAACCAGGGTGATGCCGATCAGCGTGACGGCCAGCGCTGCGAGCAGGGGATCAACCCGGCTTTCGGCATAGTGGAACAGTGCGACCGGCAGGGTAGTCAGGCGCGGACCCACCAGGAACAGGCTGATCACCGTCTCGTCGAAGCTCAGCAGGAACGACAAGGCCGCGGCGGCAACGGCGCCTGGCGCGGCCAGCGGCAGCGTGATGAGCAGGAACGCACGCAATGGAGGCGCACCGAGCGTCGCGGCCGCGTCCTCGAGGTCTGGTGGCAGGGCCGAGAACGCCGCCACCATCAGCCGGACCACGAAGGGCAGCACGACCATCAGGTGCCCGAGCGCCAGGCCCGGCCAGGTTGCCAGCAGGCCGAGCGGCTGCAACACCATCAGCAGCGCCAGGCCAATTACCAAGGTCGGCAACAGCAGCGGCAGGGACAGCGCCCCCGCGACCCAGGCCGGCGCCTGCCGGCGCGCGACCGCCAGGGCGGCGGGCAGGCCGGCCAGCAATGCGATCACCGTGACGATCAATGCCAGCACCAGGCTGTTCAGCGCGGCCTGCAGGACCTCGGCGTTGGCGGCCAGCGCGCCATACCAGCGCAACGAGACACCCGGCGGCGGGAAGGACAGGTATTGGCCCGACGTGAAGCTCAATACGCAAACGACCAGGAGCGGCGCCAACAAAAAGGCATAGCCGCAGGCCGCCAGCACAGCCGTAAAGCCGCCGGTCTTCATGCCCGCACCTGGCGCAAGAACAACGCCTGCACCGTCAGGACCAAAGCGAGCAGCACCAGCACATAAATCGAAAGGGCGGACGCTGCCGGCCAGTCCAGGGTCTGTGTCCCTGCGTCGTAGATTTCGGTCGCCAGCGTGAACACGCGCCCGCCGCCCATCAGCTTCGGCGTGATGAAGGCCGAAACACCGAGCACGAAGGCCAGCAGCCAGGCTCCCACGACCGCGGGCAGGGTCAGCGGCACCGTCACGGCCCAGAACACCGAAAGCGGACGTGCGCCGAGGGTGGACGCGGCTTCCTCCAGCCGCGGGTCCAGCCGGCCGAAGCCCGCCAGCAGCGTCAGCACGGCATACGGCATCACGCTTTCCGTCAGGCCGATTTGCACGCCGGTCCAGTTGTTGATCAGCGCCTGCGGCGGCAGGCCCACCCCGGCAAGCGCTGCGTTGACGATGCCGTTGTCGCCCAGGATCGCCAGCCAGCCGATCACCCGCGCCGTGCCGGACACCAGCAACGGCGCCACCGCCGCCACCGCCAGCAGGCCGCGGAACCGGCTGCGGGAGCGGAACAGGAACAGGGCCATCGGATAGGCCAGCAGCAGCGCCACGGTGGCGGCGGCCGCGGCCAGGCGCAAGCTGTCGCCGGTCATGGACCAGGTGAAGCCGTCGGCGGCCAGCTTCGCATAGGTGTCGGGCGACAGGGCAGGGACCAGCGTGCCGCCATCCGCCGTGCGGTTCAGGCTCATGCGCGCCAGCACCCCAAGCGGCCACAAGAATCCCATTGCCAACAGTGCCAGCGCCGGCGCCGCCAGCAGCGCCCCGAACCCCCGGCGCGTCATGCCGGGAAGCACAGCATATCCGCCGCGGCCCAGCCGACGCGCACGGGATGGCCGGGCTGCAAGCTTCGCCAGCCGTCCTGCGTTGTTGGCACGTCAACCGGGACGCGCCCGGCCGGGGTGTCCACCAGGACTTGCACCACCACCCCAGTATAGTCGAGCGCCGCAACCGTGCCGTCCAGCGCGTTGTCCGCCGTGTCCGCTCCGCCGAGCAGCCGGATGCGGTGCGGCCGGACGAAGGCCTGGACGGCGCCGTCCGGCAGCGGCGCCGCGGTCCGCAGCAGCGCAGGCCCGGCGCGTACGCCGCCTGTCTCCGCCATTCCCAGCAGCTTGGCGCTGCGGCCGACGAAATCGGCGACGAAGGGGGTGGCTGGACGTTCGAACACCTCCTCCGGCGTACCGAACTGGGCGATCCGGCCCGCTTGCATGACGATGACGAGGTCCGCCATCGCCAACGCTTCCGCCTGGTCGTGGGTGACGAACACCGCCGTGGCGCCGGCCCGGCGTTGCAACATGCGCATCTCGACCCGCAGTTCCTCCCGCAGCTTGGCGTCCAATGCCGAGAGCGGCTCGTCCAGCAGCAGTACGTCCGGCTCGATCGCCAGGGCGCGCGCCAGGGCCACGCGTTGCTGCTGGCCACCAGAAAGCTGGCGCGGACGCTTGCCGGCGTGGGCGGACAGCCCGACCATCTCCAGGGCCGCCGCCGCCCGCCGCGCGCGTTCGCCGCCGGGCACGCGCCGCATGCGCAGGCCAAAGGCGACGTTTGATGCCGCCGACAAGTGCGGGAACAGGGCATAGGACTGGAACACGACGCCCATGCGACGCTCGTAGGGTGGCAGGCGCGTTACGTCGCGCCCGTCCACCAGCACCCGTCCGCGGTCCGGGCGCTCCAGCCCGGCGACCATGCGCAGGGTCGTGGTCTTGCCGCAGCCGGACGGACCCAGCAGCACGATCATGCTGCCGCGCGGGACCGACAGCGACACGCCCTGGACGACGGGGATATCGCCGTAGCTGCGGGTCAGGTCATCCAGCACCAGGTAGGACAGTTCGGTGCGCCCCGGCGCTAGCGGCCGCCGGCGGGAATCACTTCACGCCGCCAGCGTTGGGTCCAGGCGTCGCGCAGCTTCACCATCTCGTTCCAGTCCACGGGGATGACCAGCGCCTTGTTGGCCGGGTCGGCGGAGGTGCGGGCGGCGGCGGCGGGGCTGACCGCGGCTTTCAGGTTGGTGGGGCCGTAGAACATGCGCTCGGTGAACGCCTGCTGCGCCTCGGGGGCCAGGGCATAACGCATGAACGCCAGCCCGGCGCCGCGATGCGGACCACCCTTCACGAGGTTGATCGTGTTGATCTGCAGCACTGTTCCCTCCTTGGGCAGCATCACGCCGATGCGCCCGCCGGAGCGGTCGTGGAACAACTGCGCCCGGGCGTTCCAGCCGGTGGCGAAGTCCAGCGTGCCGTTCAGGATCAGCGTATAGCCATCGGGCTGCGCATCGAAGGTCTGCACGTTCGGCGCCATCGCGCGCAGCGAGCGGAAGGCGCCGTCCGCCTTGCGCCAGTCCCCGCCATCAGCCTGCGCCAGGATCGCCGTCAGGGCCAGGGCCTGGATGTTGGGCGGCGCCGACAGGCTGGTGCGGCCGCGCCAGCGCGGGTCGGCCAGGATGGACAACGAGGCCGGCGGCGGGCTGACCGTCTGGGCGTCATAGGCGATGATGAGGTGGTCGAAGGTGACGCCCGGCCCGCAGCCGTTCGCGTCCAGCGCCTGCGAGTCCAGGTCCGCCATGACGGGCAGCACGGCCGGCGTGACATGCTCGACCAGCCCCTCCGCGCAGGCGATGGCGGCGGTGGTGGTGTCCATGATCACGACGTCCACCTGCGGGTCGGTCTTCTGGGTCCGCAACTGGCCCAGCATGGTGGCGGACGAGTTGCTGCCGAAAAAACTCACCTGGTCCTTGCCGCCGGCCGTGTTGTAGGGCGCCACCACGGCTGCGGCGTAGTTGTCCTGGAACGGGCCGTCCGAGTAGCTCATCAGCGTCGCCGTTTCGGCGGCGGCTGGGCTGGCCGCGAGCACCGCGGCAACGGCCATCGCCTTGTGCATGGTCATGCTCCCCGCTGGTTTCAGCATGACGCGAGCACCTTGGCGGTCGCACCGCTGATGTCGCCCAGCTTGGCGCCGTGCGCCACCTGGCCCTGCGTGCGCAGCCCGCGCTCCTGGGTTTCGATGGCCCGGCGCGCCTCCGCCTCCGCCTCGTGCGGCGGCAGGACCAAGACGCCGGTGTCGTCGCACAGCACGGCGTCGCCGGGCATGACGACGGCGCCGCCAATACAGACTGGATGGTTCAGCCGGCCGCCAAGGTCGTAGATGCGGGTCGTGATCGGCGCCATGCCGCGGCACCACATCGGGAAGTCGGACGCCTCGATCTCCTCCATGTCGGTGCAGGGGCCATCAACCACCCCGGCCCGGGCGCCCGCCGCCTTCGCCGCGACCGTGACGCCGCCGCCCCAGCAGGCGTGACGGTTGTCGCCCAGGCGGTCCACCACCAGGATGTCGCCAGGTCGCAGCAGGCCGAGCGCATGGTGCAGCAGGGTGCTGTCCGGGCCGGGGATCGCCAGCGTCACCGCGGTTCCGGCGACGCGGCGCCTGCGGAGCAACGGCTGGATGCCGCGGCCGCAGAAGCCCCAATGGCGCCAATGGCCGACGGTCGCGGTTTCGGCCTGCTCCAGCAGGGCGATCACCTCGGTGCTGATCATGGCGGGACTGGCGGCGATCTCGTACTTGGGCAACGGCATTCTCCGGAAGTTCAGGTGTTCTGCAAGCGCAGGCAGGCGGCATGGTGGCCGGGTCCGACGGCCTCCAAGGGCGGCACGGCAGCGGCGCAGGCTTCGATGGCCAGGGGGCAGCGGGTGCGGAACACGCAGCCGCTGGGCGGGTCGGACGGGCTGGGCGGGTCGCCGCGCAGCAGGATGCGGGTGCGGCGGCGTGCCGGATCGAGGCTGGGCGAGGCGGACAGCAGCGCCTGCGTGTAGGGGTGGCGCGGGCGCTCCAGCACGTCGCCCACCCGGCCCTCCTCCATCACGCGGCCGAGATAGAGCACGATCACCCGGTCGCACAGGGAGCGCACCACCTTCAGGTCGTGGCTGATGAACAGCATTCCGATGCCCAGCCGCGTGCGCAGGTCGGCGAACAATGCCAGCACTTGCGCCTGCACCGAAACGTCCAGGGCGGACACCGCCTCATCCGCCACCAGGAAGTCCGGCCCGGTGGCGAGGGCGCGGGCAATGCCGACCCGCTGGCGCTGGCCGCCGCTGAATTCATGCGGGTAGCGGCCGGCGTGGGCAGGCGTCAGCCCGACCTGCACCAGCAGCGCTTCCGCTGCCGCGCGCAGCCCAGGGGCGGCGGCCAGCTTATGGATCGCGAGGCCGTCGGCCACCTGCGCGCCCACCCGCCGCCGCGGATCCAGGGAGGCGTACGGGTCCTGGAACACGAGCTGCATCCGCCGCCGCCGGGCACGGCGCCCAGCAGGGCCCGAGATGTCCGTCCCGTCCAGCAGCACCCGGCCCGTGCTGGTCGGCAGCAGACCCAGCACCAGGCGCCCGACCGTGCTCTTGCCGGACCCGCTTTCCCCGACCAGCCCGACAGCCTCGCCGCGCCCGACCGTCAGCGACACGCCTGTCACAGCCTGCACCGGGCGGCCCCGGCGAAACAGGCCGCGCCCGGTGAACACCCGCGTGATTCCCTCGGCGGTCAGCAGCGCCGTCATGCCACGGCCTCTTGCTGGCCGGCCAGCACCGGCCCGAGGTCCCGCCAGCGGATGCAGCGCGTTTCCCGGCCCGGCGCCGCATCCTCCAGGGCCGGGTGCGCCGCCTCGCATTCCGGCCGGCAATGGGCGCAGCGCGGGGCGAAGACGCAGCCGGGCGGGAGCGCGTAGGGGGGCGGCACGGCGCCGGGGATGCCTTCGGGCAGCCGTCCATCCTCGGGCGGGGCGCTGCGGATCAGGGCGGCGGTATAGGGGTGCAGCGGGCGGGTCAGCACGGCATCCGCCGCGCCCTGCTCCACGATCTCGCCGGCATACATCACCGCCACCCGGTCCGCGACCTGCGCCACCACCGGCAGGCTGTGGGTTATGAACAGCAGGCCCATTCCGCGCTCCCGCCCTAGGGTGGCGAGCAGGTCCAGCACCTGCGCCTGGATCGTCACGTCCAGGGCCGTCGTCGGCTCGTCGGCGATCAGCAGGGCGGGGCCGCCCGCGATGGCCATCGCGATGACAGCCCGCTGCCGCATCCCGCCCGACAGCTCGAACGGGAAGGCCCGGGCCCGCCGCTCCGGATCGGGGATGCCGGCCTGCCGCAGCAGCTCCACGGCCCGGCTCCCCGCCGCGCGTGAGGACAGGGGGCCATGCGCCTGCAACGCCTCGGCGATCTGCTTGCCCACGCGATGCACCGGGTTGAGGCTGCTGAGCGGATCCTGGAACACCATCGCGGCGCGCCGGCCGCGGACCCGGCGCAGCGCTGGCTCCGTCATGCGCAACAGGTCGGCCCCCTCCAGCCACACTGCCCCCGCCACCGCCCGCGCCGCCGGGGGCAGCAGGCCCATGATGGCCAGGCCCAGCAGCGACTTGCCCGACCCGCTCTCCCCCACGACCGCCAGCGTCATGCCGCCCGCCACTTGCAGCGAAACGTCCCGCACCGGATGGATTGGCCCGGCCGGCGTTTCAATTGCGACGGTCAGGCCCTGAACGTCCAGCAGCCCGCCCGTGGACAGGAATGCCGGCTGCGCCGCCGGGATGCCCCGCGTTCGGCGCGGCAGGGCTTGCCGGTGCGGGTCCGCCGCGTCGCGTAGGGCGTCGCAGACTCCGTTCAGCGCCAGGATCGTCAGCGACAAGGCGAGGCATGGCCATGCCAGCAGCCACGGCGCCTGCGCCATCGTCGTGCGCGCCGACGCGATCATCAGTCCCCACGACGCAGCCGGCGGCACCACGCCCAGCCCGAGGAAGGACAGCCCGCTTTCCAGCACGATGGCGGATGACGCGGCCAGGCTGACCTGCACCAGCACCGGTCCCGCGATGTTGGGCAGCACGGTCCGCAGCAGGATGCGCCCGGGTCCGCCGCCCAGCACGCGCACCGCCTCGACATAGTCCTGCGACCGCACCGACAGCACGCCGGCATAGGCCACGCGGACGAAGCCGGGCAGGTAAACCAGCGCCAGCACCGGGATGAGCGTCGCCGCCCCCGGACCCAGCAGGGTCACGACCAGCAGCGCCAGCAGCAGCGGCGGGAAGCACTGCACCACGTCCATGCTGCGGACGGCCAGGAACTCCGCGGCGGCGCCAAAGAACCCGCCGGCCATCCCCAGCGCGGTGCCGGCGATGCAGGCCGTGGCGGTTGACGCGAAGGCCACCCACAGCGACACGCGGGCGCCCCACAGCAGGCGGGCCAGCACGTCGCGGCCATACTCGTCCTGGCCAAGCAGGTGCGCGGCTGATGGCGGCGACAGGCGGTGCGCCACGTCCATCGCCAGCGGCGCCGGCAGGCTGATGAACGGCACGGCCACCGCCAGCATGACGATGGCGCCCAGCACCAGGAACGGCCAGATGCGGCGCGGCCGGGTCACGTGCGGCGCACCTGCGGGTCGAGCGCCGAATACAGCAGGTCCACGCCCAGGTTCAGCGAAACGAACAGCACCGAGATCACCAGCACGATGCCCTGCACCGCCGGGTAGTCGCGGGCGTTCACCGCGTCCACCAGCATCCCCGACAGCCCGGGATAGTTGAACACGTACTCCACGAGCACGGTCCCGCCCAGCAGGGTTCCGAGGTGGAGCGCGACGACGGTCACGACCGGCATCAGCGCGTTCCGCAGCACGTGCCGGGTCAGCACTTGCCGCCGCGGCAGGCCCTTGGCCCGGGCGGTGCGGACGTAATCGCGCCAGGACACGTCCAGCACCGCCGCCCGCGTCATCCGGAACACGGTCGCGAACAGCCCGGCGGCGATGGCCACGGCCGGCATCGCCAGCAACTGGAAGTGCCGCCCCGGCGCCTGCGCCAACGGCACGTAGCCGCCGGCCGGCATCCAGTGCAGCGTTTGCGCGAACAGCAGCACCAGCAGCGTCCCCAGCACGAACACCGGCAGCGCCAGCCCGAGCGCGCTCACGCACGACAGCACGCGGTCCGCCAGCCCGCCAGCCCGCAGCGCCGCCAGCAGGCCCAGCGGCAACCCTCCCATCAGGGCCAGCGCCGCCGCGGCGCCAATCAGCTCGAGAGTGCGCGGCAGGCGGCGCTGCACTTCGGCCGCAATGGGGCTGCCATCCTGCAGGCTCTCGCCCAGGTCGCCGCGCACGAACTGGCCGACGCTGCCGATATATTGCTCCAGCAGGGGACGGTTCAGGCCGAGCTGGTCGCGGAGCTGCTCCACCGCCGCCGGGTCGGGTGCGGCGCCGCCCTGCGACAACAGCAACTCCGCCGGGTCCCCCGGGACCAGGTGTATGGCCAGGAACACGACGCTCGCGACCACCCACACCAGCAGCAGCGCCACCCCGATCCGCCTCAGCACCCAGACCATCAGCTACCCGTCCGCTTATCAGCCGAAGCTGGTTTCCTCGAGCGTCGCGCCTGAGAAGAAGGTCAGGGCGCCCGGCATGTTGGTGAAGCCCTGCACGTCCCGCGACATGGCGTAGCCTTGCGAACGCCATGCCAGGAACACCGCCGGCACGGTCTCGACCGCTTCCCGCTGCAAATCGCGGTAGACGGCCCGGCGCTTCTCCACGTCGAACTCCGCCCGCCCCGCCGCAAACAGCGCCTCCAGCCGGGGCAGCCGCAGGTCGTAGCTGCGGGCCGCGCTGGGTCCGAGCGACGAGTCGAGCAGCCCAGCCAGCCCGTCCGGGTCGTTGCCGTCCGTCACGGTGCCGCTGACGGCGAACTCGTATTGCCCGCGGTTGCCCAGAGCGACGCGGGTCGCCCAATCCGGCAGGGCAAGCTCCACCTGGATGCCCACGGCGGCCAGGTTCTGCTGCATCACGACCGCCGTGTCCCGGTGCATCCCGTACTGCGCCGTCGAGAGCAGCGTGCAGGAGAACCCGTCCGGCTTGCCCGCTGCCGCCAAAAGCTGCTTCGCCTTTGCGGGGTCGTAAGTCCAGGCGCGGGACAGCGCCTCGTCATGGAAGGGGCTGCCGGGGACGATGGGCAAGCCCTCCAACGGGCTGCCGCGTCCGAAGAACACGGACTTCACGATCTCCTCCCGGTTGACCGCGTGCGCCACCGCCTGGCGCACGCGTGGGTCGGTGAACGGGCCGCGGGCGCCGTTGAACATGACATACATGACAGGGCCGTCCGTCGCCTCCAGCTTCAGCTTCGGATCCGCCTCGATGGAGGCCATGGATTGCCACGGGACATACTCGATCAGGTCCACGTCGCCGGTCTGCAACGCCGCCACGCGGGCCGTCTCGTCCGCATACACCGTAACGTCGATTGCTTTCAGCTTCGGCAGGCCCGGCCGGTAGAACCTATCGAATGCGGCCAGCTTGATGCCCACGCCGCGGTCCTGCGATTCGATGACGAACGGGCCGCAGCCGGCCGCAGCCCCCGTCCGGTCCAATGATCCCTTGGCGACGACCGGCATCTCGTAAAGCGCCAGCCAGGTGGGCAGCGTGGCCGTGGGCTGCTTCATGATGATGCGGACGGTGCGCGGGTCCGGCGTCTCGACCCGGTCCATGCCCTGGAACTGGCCGCGCATGTAGGCGGTGGATTTTTCCGCGGCGACCTGTTCCAGCGACCACTTGACGTCGTCGGACGTGACGAGGGCGCCGTTGTGGAAGGACGCTTCCCGCAGGTGGAACACCCAGCCCGCGTCGCCGTCGCGCTCCCAGTGGTCCGCAAGCTCCCCGCGCAGGTTGCCGCTGGCGTCGTAGGAGGTCAGGCCGCGATGGGTCATCAGCGTGATGGTCCCAGCCGCGGTGCCGGCTTGCACCCAAGGGTTGAAGCTGGGCGGATAGCTGGACAAGCCGAACCGCAGCGGGCCCTCGCGCCGGGCGGCGAAGGCGGGGCGGCGGAGGAACGTTAGGGCGGCGCCCGTGGCGAGCAACGTGCGGCGGTTCATGGCGCGGCCTCCTCCTGGGTAAATTGCGGGTAGGTTGCGGCCGCGTCAGCCGGGGTGATCCGGCGCTCGATGACGTCGCGGCGCACGTCGGCTGTGGCCCGCTCCGCAGGGAGGCCGTAGCCGCCTGCCCCGGGCGTCACGATCTCGACCGTCTGGCCGGCCTGCAACATGCCGGAGCCATGCTCGAACGGCAG
Organism: Acetobacteraceae bacterium; assembly: GCA_965277495.1. GTDB lineage: Bacteria > Pseudomonadota > Alphaproteobacteria > Acetobacterales > Acetobacteraceae > CAHJXG01. Next base: position 2,532,919 of record OZ255824.1, read on the forward strand.
GATGCCGGGGCCGTAGGCAAATGCCCCCTTGCCACCGGGCAGGCCGCCCGCCAGTCCCCACGGGGCGGACAGCGTGCGCGACCCGCCGAGCCGCAGCCGCGTCGGCGCTTCGGCCCGGTAAACCCGGCGCAAGCCCATCCCGCCCCGCCGCCGCCCAGACCCGCCGGAGCCGTCCACCAGCTCGTAGCGCAGCACCGTCAGCGGATACTCGATCTCCAGCGCCTCGACAGGCAGGTTGCTGGTATTGGTCATGTGGACGTGCACGCCGTCCAGGCCGTCCCGGTGCCGCCGCGCGCCGGAGCCGCCGCCGATGGTCTCAAGATAGATCCAAGCGCCGCCGTCCGCTTGTTCGCCGATAAAGCTGGCCACCGTGACCGAGCCGTTGCTGGCCGCCGTCACGCGGTCTGGCGCCACCTGGGCCATCGCGCCGTGGATCAGGTCCACCACGCGCTGGCACGGGCCGATGCGGCCATTGACCGCCGCGGGATGGACGCAGTTGAGGATGCTGCCGGCCCGCGCCGACACGTGCAGCGCGCGCGCGAGCCCGGCGTTGGGCAGGATGGTCGGGTCCACGACCGTCTTGACCGCGTAGTACACCGTCGAGAGCAGCGCCGTGTAGACCATGTTCAGCCCGGCGCGCACCTGGTCCGGCGCCTCGAAATGCAGGTGCATCTCGTCGCCGGCCACCGTGATCTCGCACGAAACCGGCAGCTCGCCGTCCACTTCCAGGTCGTCATACACGTCGTCGAAGCGGTAGACGCCGTCCGGGATGGCCGCGATGCCCGCGCGCATCTTGCGTTCGGCATAGTCCAGCAAGGCGTCGCCGGCGGCCAGCACCACGCCGCGCCCGTATTTTCGGCACAGCGCGCCCAGCCGCTCCACGCCGAGCCGGTTGGCTGCCATCTGGGCGCGAAGGTCGGACAGGCGCTCGCGTGGGACCTGGCAGTTCAACAGGATCAGCTCCTGCACATCCGTTTGCAGTTCGCCGGCCCGATACAGCCGGATCGGCGGGATGCGGAGGCCCTCCTGGTAGATGTGGGCATGGCCGCGGTCCGCGAAGTCCGAGTGGTGCGCGGTGTTCACCGCCCAGGCGACGATCTCGCCGCCGAAGAAGATAGGCTCCGCCAGCACGATATCCGGCAGGTGGGTGCCGCCGCCTTCGTAGGCGTCATTGCCGACGAACACGTCGCCGGGCTGCATCCCGGCGACGGGGTGGCGCTTCAGGATGTGCGGGATGATGCCGATGAATGAGCCGAGGTGCATTGGGATGTGCTCGGCCTGGCACAGCGTATCGCCGCGGGTGTTGAACAGCGCCGTGGAGCAGTCCCGCCGTTCCTTGATGTTGGTGGAGTAGCTGGCCCGGACCAGCGCCTCACCCATCTCCTCGGTTATGGAGGACAGGGCGCTGCCGATGACCTCCACCGTGATCGGGTCGACGGCGGCCGGCGCGGCGGCGGGGGCGGCCGGCGCGGCGGCGGGGGCGGCGGGCGCGGCGGCGAGGGTGGCCGGGCTCATGCGGACTCCAGGATCAGGTTCAGGTAAGGCTCGACACGCGCCACCATGCCAGGAAGCACGACGGTCGTGGTGTCCATTTGCTCGATGATGGCCGGCCCGGCGATGCGGTTGCCGGCGCGCATCAGCTCGCGGCCGTAAACGGGGCAGGGCACGAAGCCGCCGGCCTCCGGCAGCCAAGCCCGGCGCGTGCCGATGATGGCGGCAGAGGCGTCCGGCCCCGCATCAGCCTGGGGCTGGAACGTAGCCTTGCGGACAACCCCGGCAGCCTCGACCCGAAAAGTAACGAGCTGCACTGCCTCGTGCTCCGCCACGAAGCCGTAGATGCGACGGTGGGCGGCGGCGAAACCGCCCGCCAAGGCGTCCAGCGTCGCCACAGTGGCAGGGCCGTCGGGCACCGCCACGGCCAGCTCGTAGTTCTGCCCGGCGTAGCGCATGTCCACGGTGCGGGTGACCTGCCGCGCTCCGGGCGCGATGCCCTCGCCGTCGAACCAGGCATCTGCCCGTGCCTCCAACTCGGCGAGGGCAGCCTCCATGGCGGGCAGCGCCGCAGCGGCCAGGGTCATCAGCCGCGTGGTGGCGAAGTCTGCGCGCAGGTCAGTGAGCAGCAGGCCCATCGCGCACAGGATGCCGGGGTTGCGTGGCACCAGGATGCGTCCGATCTCCAGCTCGCGCGCCAGGCGGGCGGCATGCAGCGGGCCGGCGCCCCCGAAAGCCGCCAGGGTGTAGTCCCGCGGGTCGTGGCCGCGCTGCACGCTGACGACACGGATGGCGCGGGCCATGTTGGCCGTCACCACTGAGATGATGCCCTGCGCCGTTTCCATCACGCCCATGCCAAGCTGCTCCGCCAGGCGCCCGACGGCGGCGCGCGCCAGGTCCTGCCGAATTGCCATGCGCCCGCCCAGCAAGTGCGTGGGGTGGAGCGTTTGCAGCACCACGTTGGCGTCGGTCACGGCGGCCTCGGCGCTGCCTTTGCCGTAGCAGGCCGGCCCAGGGAAGGCGCCGGACGAGCGCGGCCCGACCTTCAGCAGCCCGCCGCTGTCCACGTAGGCGATGGAGCCGCCACCGGCGCCGACCGTGTGGATGTCGAGCATCGGCGCCTTGATCGGGTAGCCATGCACGGTGGCCTCGCTGGCCAGCCGGCAGACGCCGCCCTGCAGAAGAGCCACGTCCGTGCTGGTGCCGCCCATGTCGAAGGTGATGAGATCCGGGAACCCGGCGAGCCGTCCGACCGCCTGCGCGGCGACGACGCCGGTGCTGGGGCCGGACAGGATGGTGCGGACGGGCAGCTTTGCCGCCTGCTCGAACCCGATGACTCCGCCGTTCGACTGCGTGAGGTTGGGGGCCGCGCGCAGGCCGAGGGCGGCCAGGCGCTCCGCCAGGCGATTGATGTAGGTCCGCATGACCGGGCCGAGATAGGCGTTAACGACGGCGGTGCTCAGCCGCTCGTATTCGCGGAACTCGGGAGCGACCTCGTGTCCGGTGCAGGCGAAGGCGTCCGGGAACTCCTCGGCGATGATGCGCCGGGCGGTTTCCTCGTGCTGGGGACGCACGAAGCCATACAGGAAGCAGACCGCGACCGCCTCGACGCCCGCGGCGCGCAGGGCGCGGACGGCGGCGCGCACGGCTTCTTCGTCCAGGGCGGTCTCGACCGTGCCGTCGTGGCGCACGCGCTCCGGCACTTCCAGGCGCAGGTCGCGGGCGACCAGGACCGGCGCCTTTTCGGCTTGCAGGTCATAGAGGTCGGGGCGCTTCTGGCGGCCAATCTCCAACAGGTCGCGGAAGCCGCCGGTGGTGATGAGGCCGGTCCGGACGCCCTTGTGCTGGATCAGCGCGTTGGTCCCGACGGTGGTGCCGTGGCCGAAATAGCCGATATCGGCGACCGCGGCGCCGACCCGTGCGGCCGCTTCCTCCACGCCTGCGGCGATGCCGCGCGAAGGGTCATCGGGCGTGGAGGACACCTTCCAAACCTCGACGGCGCCGCTGTCGTCCTCAAACAGGAAGACGTCCGTGAAGGTTCCGCCCGAGTCCACGCCCACCCGCCACGCCATTGCGCCGATGCTCCAGCCTGCACCCGGTTTGGGCGCCTTGATCCGATGCGGCGTCGTGGGCCTGTGAAGTTGTCCCTCGACCCGCACAGGTGATCACGTATACATGACGTATGCAATGCTCTTCCGCTATCCCGGTCCGGAAAAGCGGCGGGGCAGATGGAGGAGCATCGGGGTGGACAGGAACCAGGCCGTGCAAGGTCCCGCCCAGCCGCCGCGCCGGCCGGCACGCGACCTTGCCTATGACTACGTCCGGCAGGGAATCCTGCATGGCCGCCTGGCAGCGGGGACGTTTCTGGAGGAGGGTCAGGTGTCGGCAGCCGTCGGCGTGTCGCGCACGCCGGTGCGGGAAGCGTTTCAGCAGTTGCAGGGGGAACGGTTGCTGGACCTGTTGCCGCGCCGGGGCGCGATGATACGGCTGGTGACCGTGCAGGAGCTGCTGGAGATCCTTGAAACCCGGCTGATGATCGAGACGCACGCAGTCCGGACGCTGTGCCGCGGACGTCTGGCGCTGCCTGATGGCATGAGTGCGGCTTTGGCGCAGATGCAGCAGCGTCCGGATGCGGATATCTCCAGCCACGTCCAGCTCAACACGACGTTCCATGCGGCGCTGGTGGAGGCCGGCGGCAACGGCGTCATCTCCGCCTTGTATCGCTCCATCACCTTCCAGCAGGAGCGCGTCGCCATGACCGCCGTCAGCATCGGCCCTGGCCGGCGGAGGGTCATACTCGTTGAGCACGAGCAGTTGGCGACGGCGCTGGCGTCGCACGACGAGGCCGCTGCCACCGCCGTTCTGGGCAAGCATCTCCGGCCCGTCCAGGAAATCCTTGCACAATTGCCAGAGAGCCGGTGATGGCCGATCGCCACCCTGGAGCGGGTCCGCGGGGAGCTTGGTCCAACGCGTGCCTGCAGGGGGCACTTACGTTGTCGGCATCCCCTGCGGGGGGGGGGGGGAATCCGGGGACGTCCGAGGCCTCCTTGCGCCGTGTCGGTCCGCGTTCTGGAAAGACGGAAGCTAGCCTGTCGGAGTCGCGCGTGCGCCCCACCTTGGTGCTGGGGGTAACGTTGGTTGCGTTGGGGTCGCGGTCCTGACGGTGTCGCTGGCATTTCCTGTTTGGTGCGGCAGCGCGGGGTTTTTGAAGGTCGGATTGCAGCCAATGGCGCCCTGGTTCTCCTGTTTGCATGATGCGGCTGTCCGCGTCGGTCAGGTTGACCTGGTCGCCCGGGGCGGGTCCCTCGACGGCTGGCTTGGGCACGGGACCCCCGGGCTTCTTGCCGGTGGCCGCCGTCTTGGCGGCGCGCTCGGCCATCCGGGCGTCGTGCTCGGCCTGCGCGCGGGCGTGGCGCTCGCGCGTCCGGGCCTCGATGGTGGCGCGGGCCTGGGCAATCTTGGCCAGGCGTTCCTCGCGCCGGGCCAGTTTGTCGGGGATCGATATCCCGTCTGGCACATCCGCCTGGTCGGCCGCCTCGGCCTTCAACTGCGCCTCGATCTTGCCAGCGTGCTCGTAGGACAATGCGCTGTGGCGGCTGGCGTTGGCGTGGATCTTGGTGCCGTCCAGCGCCACCGTGCCCAGCTTCAAGACGCCCATCTCGCGCGCCAGCACCAGCACTTGCACGAATAAAGCCTCGATCTGCGGCAGGAACCGGCGCCGGAACACCGCAATCGTGTCGTGGTCGGGATGCGCATTGGCGGCAACGAAGCGGAACGCCACGGAATCGTAGGTGGCCCGCTCCAGCTTGCGGCTGGAAAACACCCCGGTCGCATAGCCATAGACGAGAATGCCAAGCACAAGCCGTGGGTGATACGGCGCCTCGCCCGAGCCGCGATAGCTGCCGGTCATCGCGCGCAGGTCCAGCCCGGCGATCACCTCAACCACGAACCGCGCCAGATGCCGCTCAGGCAGCCACTCATCCACCGATGGCGGCATCAGAAAGCCCGTGTCGCGGTTGATCGGGCGAAAGTGGTTCATGGCGAGACGTCCGACCTTGTCATGAGGAAAAGCAACTGGCCAATTCTAGACCTCGATCTCGCGTCGCGTTAAATCCGACAGGCTGCTAGTGGCATTTTTGCGGTATTAGGTAGCAACCACACCAAGCGCCCGATTCCCTTAACCTATTGATTATTATAGGATGATTGCTCTCCAAAGACAAGGGCAATCCGATGACCGACTACGTGCTTGCGGGCCTGACAAAACGCCGGGCCGAGCTTTCCGGCGAGGCTGAAACCCTTCGATCCCGGCTGGCGCAGATCGCAACCGACATGGGCCACCTAGATGCCGTGATCCGGCAATTCGATCCGGACTACGACCTCGCCAGTATCCAGCCCAAGCGTGCGCGCCCCGATGATGCAGCCGGGCGCGGCGAGATCAGTCGGTTCATCCTGCAAGTGCTGCGGGAGGCTACCGAGCCGGTCGCGACGCATGACGTGGTGCGGCGGCTGATGACGGAGCGCGGGCAGGATGCGGGAGACCGCCAGCTTGTGAGGCTCACGATGAAGCGGGTTGGGATGGCGTTCACTCGGCAGAAGGCGCTTGGGACGGTGCGGGCGATCCAGGGAGCGGGGCCGGTGACGCTGTGGGAAGTGGCAGAGTGAAGCCACTCACTATGCAACACAAGGTGACTGACTGCGATCATGCGTTGTTTTTCGACAAAGTGTGTCATGCCGCACGAAACGCCAGACGCAAATTATCATTGCGCCGACAACCCTGTGACTCAAACGTTTCTGCGGAATTTATCTCTAGGACCCCCTGTGCAAAATGCACATCATGGGATTAACGGAACTGAACCTAAGTCCGCCAGGCATCGGCGATGGACCGTTGAGAGTGGTGGCTCCGGCAGGATTCGAACCTGCGACGGGGAACTTAGTAGGGACCTGCTCTATCCACTGAGCTACGGAGCCTCCACAATGACCGCCGTCTAGGTGCTAGCCTAGGCGGCGGTATCTCTATGCAGCGTTTGTGATTTCACGGGGGAAAGGGCGCGGAATACGATATCTTCCCCCCACATGCTCAACGATGCTGTCTCTCTTGAATCGGCTAAGAAGCGATGATACCGAATTACGGTCCAGCTCAATCCCTTGAGCTTTCGCGAGATCAACAACGTCAACTGCAACCAAACCACGTTCTGCGTTTTCAGAAAGCAGGCGCAGGACAACTTCTTTGATGGGCGCTCGAACCTTCCGTATTTCAATCGTTGACGAACTGGATGACGGAGGATGATCGTCATTAACAACGCTAATTGCCATTAGCAAGCCATCCCGCTTTCCTTGAAGGGTCCGCATTTCTCCTTCTATACGGGCAAGCTCGTCTCGCAATCGTTGAAGGTGCTGTACTGTCATCTTTGATGCCATTTATAATCTCCGGAACCTTGGTACCCCGTAGGGGACTCGAACCCCTAGTTGCCGCCAGGCATCGGTTTTAAAGACCGCTGTGTCTACCGTTCCACCAACGAGGCTTGGCATCTTTCTACAGGCTACGAAACCGCTCTGGCAAGGGTTTTCGGCTAACGCAACTGGTGTAACGCAAACAAGCGACGTAAACTTGTTTGCGACCTGGCCCGACAGTTGTCCGTTTTAGCTCGCGGCACGCTGCCAATATCCCGCCCACACCCGACTAACCGGATGCGCCAGCGCCGCGCTCGTAGCGGCCTGATGCAGCGCCCCGTTCGGCATCCGGCGCCCATCCTCCCGCCACGCCATCTCGACGGCATAGGCCAACAAGTATTTGCCCGAAATGTGGTGGTGCTGGCCCAGCTCGGCGCGGCGCAGGCGGCTGAAATAGCTCTCGGCCCAATTGGTGCAAGCGCCATCCTTGGAGAACGCAACCGCGTGGCTGATGCGCCTCACGTCGTAATAGGCGTGCAGCCGGTCCCAGCCGCCGGCCTCGTCGGCGTGGACGATGCTGCCCATGGCGACGCGCTCGCGGATCAGGGCCACGGCATCGGCCTCCTTGGCGACGACGAAAGGCAGCGTCTTGCCGTTGCGCTCGCGGGCGACGACGACGAACTGCCGCTTGCCGGTCTGCTCTGAGGCGAGGCGGCGGTCCTTGCGGTCGGCCTTGGCGTTCTCCTGCTTGACGTGCCCGCCGAAGTAGGCGCCGTCGATCTCGACCACACCGGAAAGCTGGGCCTCGCTCTGTTCCTTGCCGATGGCCTCACGGAGCTTGTGCGCCAGGACGAACGCCGTCTTGTACTGGACATCCAGATCGCGGCCGAGTTGCAGGGCAGAGATGCCCTTCACGGCGTTTACGAAGATGGCCGTTGCGGCGAGGTAGTCGCGGATCGCCAGCTTGCGGTTGGCGAAGATCGTGCCGCTCGTGACGCTGAACTGGTGCTCGCACGCCTTGCACTTCCAGATGCGGCGGACGGTGTAGGCGTAAACCGCCGTGCATTGGCAGCGCGGGCAGAAGGCAGCGCCGCCATTGTCGGCGAAGCGAATGGCCGTGAACATGTCGTGCGCCTCGTCGTCGCTCATGCGGAAGATACTCTTGAGGCTCAGGTTCCGAGCGGCGGCGGTCAGGAGGAAGTGCTGGGCCATAGTGTGATACCTCAACTGGATTAGCTAAGGTCATCCTAATAGGCTTATCTAGCTTACGTCAACTGGAAAGAATGACGTTGACCAATTCAGCTTGGTCCGATACTCTTAGCTTATGTTGTCTCCAGAACAATGCCGCGCAGCAAGAGGTTGGCTAGGTTTATCGCAAGATGATTTGGCGAAGCGTGCCAACGTCGGCCTGAGCACGCTCAAGGACTTTGAGAATGGTAAGCGCTCACCCATGCGGAACAACCTCGAAGCCTTGCATTCCGCCCTCAGAACGGCGGGCATTGGGCTGTTGCACGACAGTGAGGGCCGCCCATGCGGCATCACGGCCGCACCCTGGCCGGCGTCTGCGGCGAGCGCGGGCGGCGGAAAACCGAACACATCAGGAAGGCAGCTTTGAAGGCGCCGGCGAAGATCGAGCGCAAAACGGAGAATTTGGTCCGTAAGGCTTTTCAGGCGTCGGGATATGAAGATGCCGGAAGCAAGATACGGATTGAGGAGCAGAAGTCGGAGATAGAAGCCGTCGTGCGCTCAATGGCGGCGGCGAGCAAAACCGGCGGCGGCGGGGCCGGGGCGCCCGAGTTCATCGTGAGCTGCGAGGACCAGCCGGACATCTTGGTCATCGTCGAGTGTAAGGCCGACACCAACGACCATGCGAGCCCGGCGGTGTCCCAGATCGTCAAGGGCGTTCCGCCTACAGAGGACGCGGCGGCTTATAAGAAGCGGGTCCAGCGGTATGCCGCAGACGGCGCGTTGCACTACGCCCGCTTCTTGGCGAGGGACTTCAACGTGGTCGCGCTGGCTGTGAGCGGCCAGACAGCGGCCGGCATGACAGTAAGCACTTTCATCCACGCGAAAGGGGCGAAGCACGCCCGCCTCCTTACCTCGCCGGAGGGGGCCGACCTCGACCGCATCATCCCATGGAAGGATTGCGTCCGGGCCGCGACGTTTGACCCCGCCGTGCGGCTGCTGCGCTACCACGAACTGATGGCGTTCTCGCGCGAACTGCACAATTTCATGCGTGAGCACGGGAAGCTAACGGAGGAGCAGAAGCCGCTGCTGGTGAGCGGCACGCTCATAGCGCTGCGCAATGAGCCTTTCGCCAAATCGTTCGGGCTCAACAAGCCGAGCGCGCTCCAAAAGGCTTGGTTCGACACCATAGAAGCCGAGTTCAAGGCCGCGGAAATCCCGCGGGCCAAGCTGACCAGCATGGTCCAGCCCTATTCGGGTCTTATGGTGCATCCCGAACTGTCAAAACCGACCAAAGCGTATCCGAAAGGAGCGCTGAATGAGATCGTACGGATGCTGAACGAAAAGGTCTGGCCCTTCTTCGGCGTCTTCAAAGAGTTCGACATCGTCGGGCAGTTCTACGGCGAATTCCTCAAGTACGCCGGGGGCGACGGGAAGGCGCTCGGCATCGTCTTGACCCCCAGGCACGTCACCGAACTTTTCGCCATGCTCGCCAACGTTACTAAGGACAGCAAGGTGCTCGACATCTGCGCGGGCACGGGCGGATTTTTGATCTCCGCGATGCACCAGATGAGCCGCACGGCGCTGACCGAAATCGACGCGAAGCGCATCCGTGAGCACGGTCTGGTGGGTGTCGAGCAGCAGCCGCACATGTTTGCCTTGGCCGCCTCAAACATGATCCTGCGCGGCGATGGTAAGGCCAATTTGTATCAAGGTTCGTGCTTTGACCCAAAGATCGCAGAGGCGGTGAAAGGGCATGGCTGCGACGTCGGCATGCTAAATCCGCCCTACTCTCAAAAGGACACGGACCTCCACGAGCTGGTTTTCATCAAGCAGATGCTCGACTGCTTGCGGCACGGCGGCACTGGCATCGCCATTGTGCAGATGTCCAGCGCCCTCGCAAAGCATTCAATGAAAGAAGAACTGCTCAAGTCTCACACCCTGGAAGCCGTGATGTCCATGCCAAACGAGATTTTCTATCCGGTCGGGGTCGTCCCTTGCATCATGGTGTTCACCGCGCACCAGCCGCACGCCACAAGCAACAGGAAGACGTGGTTCGGATACTGGAAGGACGACGGGTTCATCAAGAGGAAGCCCCTCGGGCGTGTGGACCTGAACAACACCTGGGCGGGAATCAGAGACCGCTGGGTAGACGCCTACCGAAATCGCGAGGTCCGGCCCGGCGAATGTGTCATGAAACCGGTTGGCGCGAGCGATGAGTGGTGCGCCGAAGCCTATATGGAGACAGACTACTCGGTCCTGACGGCGGTCGTGTTCGCGCGAGAAGTGAAGCGGTTCCTTTTGTTTGGGCTGATGAACGAGGCCGCCGAGAAAGACGGACTTGTGGCGACGAACGGCTCCGCAAGCGACGCCAGTGCGAGCGAAGAGGACAATGAATGAAACTCGTTCGCGTAGCTGAGTTGTTCGACGTGGTCTACGGCAACAGCCTGGAACTCAACGCGCTCACCTTGGACCCGGACGGGATCAACTTCGTGTCCCGGACTGCCAAGAACAACGGTGTGTCGGCGCGTATCGCGCAAGTGCCCGGGGTGAAGCCCGTCCCGGCCGGGATGTTGACAGTTGCAGCGGGTGGTTCCGTGCTCGCCACCTTCGTGCAACCGGAACCATTTTACAGCGGGCGCGATCTCTACTATTTGCGCCCGATCGTCTCACTCACTCTTGAGCAGAAATTGTTTTGTTGCGTAGGCATCAAGGCCAACCGCTACCGTTATAACTATGGCAGGCAGGCGAACAAGACGCTGCGCGACCTACGCATTCCAGACCCGCGCAAAGCTCCCGCTTGGGTCCACACGGGTTTCGCCGACATCGTCGGCCACTGGAGACAAGTACTTGCCAATGCGGCCACCGCCTAAAAATTGCCGTTACGCAGGACAGTCGGCCGATGCCGGGGCGCTAGGTGTGACTGCTACATAATACCGCATTTTTGGGTCAACCTGCTGTGGACGATTAACGGCGTTGCTTCCTACGTCCTGCTCTTTTCGACCGATCAATGGCGGCGGCTGGTCCCGACGACATGGGCGGTTTTCCCGAACGCGGCCTCGACGGCGCTGCAGTATCTGTCACTTACCTTTCCGCCCGATCATAGTTGGACGCAGTACAACAGCCTTCAACAACTGGCCTACTTCGCGACTGTGTTCATCGCTGCACCCACGCCCATTGTCACTGGACTGCTGCAAAGCCCCGCCATCTCCAATCACATCGGCTGGATCGGGCGCGTGGTGAACCGGCAGCGTACGCGCTCGATCCACTTCCTGGCGCTCTGGTGGTTCCTGCTCTTCATTCTCGCGCACGTAACGCTGGCGTTCATAACCGGACCGGCGCGGGTCAGCCTGAACATGATGTGGGCCGGCGTGAACAACAATTCGTGGAGCGGCTTTGCGGTCTTCGTGCCGCTGATCACGCTGGTAGGATTGCTGTGGTGGCGCGCTTCGCCCTTCAGCATCCGTCATGCACGGCTGGTATAGAAAACGGGCGAGTTCATAGTCGGCTCGATCAAAAGCCTTGCCGAGTGGTGGTCCCCCAAAAGCCAACTGAGCGAGAAGGACATTTCGCCCTATTTCTGGCCGAACGGTACGACGCCCACATCAGCCGAGTTCGATATATTGGTCGCAACCGGGTTTGCCGGGTATTGGCTGCGGATTGATGGGCTCGTTGAGCACCCGCAAAGCTTCTCTCTGGCCGGGCTGCGGGCCATCGCGAAGCAGGAACAGATCACCACGCACTTCTGCATCCAGGGCTGGTCCGGCGTGGCAAGGTGGGGGGCGTGCCAATGCGCCGCATCATCGACTTGGTGCGGCCGAAAGGCGACGCCCACTACGTCGTCTTCTATTCCTTCGCGGACGGATGAACGGGGTTCCGGTCAGCGTATTGCACGGCGCACCGTTGCGACTGCGTTGTGAGAATGAACTGGGCTTCAAAATGGTGAAGTGGATCGCGGCCACCGAGTTCGTGCACGACTTCGCCGATCTTGGCGCCGGTCAAGGCGGCTACAACGAAGATCACGAGTTCTACGGTTATCGAAGGCCCATTTGATCGCGGCAGCATTGTGCCAGGCCGGTCGCACCCGGAGAAGCTGAGTGCAGCCTTGTACGCCGGATGGGTGGGCCTCGTCATCACCGGGATTGTCGGCGGCCTTGGCTTGGCCTTCCAGCAGCCTTGGCTTTTCCCGAGCCTTGGCCCGACCATCTTCATTCACACCGTCACCCCGGACCAGAAGGCCGCCCGGCCTTGGAACATGTTCGTCCGGCAGGGCATCGGCGCGGCTGCGGCTTTCCTGTCCTTTGCCGTGTTCGGCGCTCTCCATGCTCCCTCGGCCATGATCGGCGGCCAAATTCCCGCTCGGGCCGGTCATGCTCCTGCTACGGCGACGACGCTGCTGATCACGCTGGGCGGGCTCTCCGCCGATCTGACGACCGTTGGCGTTCTGGTAATCGGGATCGGCATGGCAACCTTGCTATGCGACTGGGGCAGGCGGGCAATTAGCTATGAGTTTGGGATTCTTAAAAGCGGGACCGACAAAGTTGTCGGTCAGGCACCGAAGACGTTGCCAGACATTTGACGACGAGACGGCATGTTACGAGCACAATGCGCTCACCGATTTGAAAGAAACTCCCTGAGAATTACAGCTTCGTTGCGGGCTTCGTCTTGTGCACCAAATAACAAAGTAACTGGCTCTTTCAAAGCCAAGGCACGAAGCGTCGCAACCGCTTCTGTGTTGTGCCGCAGCTCTTCCCGGTATTTGGCGCAGAACGTAAGCGAAGCGGCGGTATCACAATCCCCTGGGTCGGTTGATTATGCTGCATTGAGGCAATGGACGATGTGCGGCTGCCCGAGTTCGAGGTTGGGTAAGCGGAGCGGCGGTGCCACATTCCCCTGGGTCAGTTGACTATGCTGCACTGAGGCGATGGACGATGTGCGGCTACTCGAGTTCAAGGTTGACGACGGCGAGGGCGCTCGTACTCATGGTTGTAGGAGTGTACAGAGTGGTCGGTTGGAGTTCATCACCCGTGGCGACCGGCGCCGGATGTGGGTAGGGCGGCAGCCTCATTGGCGTTTTGATCTGACCGGGTTCGCTCAACCTGTGTTGAGCGCTGGAAGTGGTTGGTCAGGCCGTTGCAGGCGGATTGGGATCGCTGGTTGCACACCAGTTCCAGGGCAGCAGGCTGTGCAGCTCGTGCGTTTTGGTGCGCCCCGAGACGACGCGTTCGAGCACGTCGGCAAGCCAAGCCGTCGGCTCGACGCCGTTCAGCTTTGCGGTCTGGATCAAGGTCATCGCGACCGCCCAGCTTCGCGCGCCGCCGTCCGATCCGGCGAACAGCGCATTCTTGCGCCTATGCAAAGCTTTGCATAGGCGCAACTATGTGCAGCTGCGGATTATGTGCAGTCCGGGCAGAGATGCGTGGAGGTGATCTTGATCTTGCCCCGCCTCTGTGGAGTGTTGGCGGGCTTGGGTGATTACGGTTCCACTATGGTCATCTCCATTGCTGTTTCGTAGGCGATGGGTGAACGATAGCCTAGGCCGGAGTGAAGGCGGACCGGGTTATACCAGCCCTCGATGAAGCCGAAGCAGGCCATGCGGGCCTCAGCCTGGGAGGCGAAGCGGCGCCGTTCAAGCAGCTCGCATTCGAGGGTGGCGAAGAAGCTCTCGCACATGGCGTTGTCGTAGGCATCGCCGACCGGCCCCATCGACGGCCGCACGCCTGCTTCCTTGCACCGCTTGCCGAACGCCAGAGACGTGTATTGGCTTCCCTGGTCGCTATGAAGGATCACGTTGTGTGGCCGACGCTGGCCCAACGCCATCTCCAGTGCATCGACCACCAACTCGGCCCTTAGGTGGTTCGCCATGGACCAGCCGACAATCCCAGACTGACGCTCCGCGTCTGGCTTGCGGCTCCATGCATCGAGCACGACAGCCAGGTAGAGGAACCCTGCCGTCGTAGGCATGAACGTAATATCTGCGACCCAAAGCTGGTTCGGCGCGGTCGCCGTGAAGTCCCGGTCCACCAAATCCGGCGCGGGGCGCGCCTCCTTGTCCCGTTTTGTGGTGGTTACCCCGACCCGGCGGCGGCTCGCGCCCACCAGTCCAGCGGCGCGCATCAGGCGTGCGACGCGCTTGCGTCCGTGCTTTCCCCCGTCTGCCCGCAACGCGGCATGCACACGCGGCGCTCCATAGGTCTCGCGCGAGCTGGCGTGAATGGTCCGCACCCGCTTCAGCAGCGCTGCGTCCGCAATGGCGTGGGCAGACGGGAGGCGGTCACGCCAGGCGTAGTAGCCGGCCTCCGACACGCCGAGAACACGGGCCATGGTGGCGATCGGGAAGATGGCCTGGTTCGCGCTCATGAACCCGAAGACCCGGACGGCACGGCGCCGGTCTCGCGTGCGAACCCAGCCGCAAACGCTCCGCGTTTCGGCGAGGCCGCCGCTCGAGAGAGGATGTCGCGCTCCACGCGCAGCTGCTTGTTCTCACGGCGCAGCCGGGCCAGCGCCTCGCGCGCGGTTGTGCTCAGGCCATCCGCTTTCTCCTCCCGGCGGCCCTCCTGTCGGTCAGCCTGCACGACCCAGTTGCGGATCGCCTGGGCCGTGGGCTCGAACTCGCGGGCCAGGTCAACCGGGTCGCGGCCGGTGCGGACCAGATCAACGATCTGCCGCCGGAACTCCGGCGAGTAAGGTGGATGTGTCTCGGGCATGAGAGAAGCCTCCTGCGAAAGCATGAAAAGCTCCACAGGGACGGGTCAAGATCAACCAACGGGAGCTGGAGGAAGGCCGCAAGACATCGAACTGCGTGAGCCTGTTCGGCATGGCGGCGGTCCCGACCGACAACCACATCCGGGCCATGTCAGCGAAACCGCGGAGCGGTGTGCGCGGGACCCGGTGGATCCGTCGCACCTGCAACCCGCCCTCGATGAAGTCCTGGCTACCCTGCGCCGGCACGGCAGGTTGGCGCCGTTCCAGCGGCTTGGCGGCCGCGTGCTGATCGCGCTCGACGGCACGGAGTATTTCTGCTCGCAGAAGCTCGGCTGCCCGCAATGCCTGACCCGCCAGCGCGCCAATGGCAAGACCGAGAGCGACCATGCCATGTCCGGCGAACCCCTTGGTTCGACGCTGGCCGCCACGGTCGTGCCCCCAGGGCACGCGATGGCGCTGCCGCAGCGAAATCGCGAAGCGATTTGCGCGTGACGCCGGAGTTCATCGCGCCCCAGGACGGCGCCGAGAAGCACGACTGCAAGCGCTGTGCTGCCAAACGCTGGCTTGCCGCCCACGGCGAGCGCGTCAAGGACTTGCGGCCGGTCTATCTCGGCGGCGACCTGTTCGCCTGCCATCCCCTCGCCGAGACCATCACGGCGAGGGGCAGCGATTTCCTGCTCACCGCCAAGCCGTCGTCACATAAGGCCCTTTACGACTTCATGCAGGGCGCCTCCATCGAGGAGCACGCCGTCAAGCAAAAGCTCGGCGGCAATCGCCGGGCCTACTGCTATCGCTGGTTCGTCCAGGCGCCGCTGCGCGACGACCAGGGCGCCATGCTGGCGAACGGGTTCGGCGTCACCATCACGGATGCCAAGGGCAAAGTGACATACGGCAATGCTTTCGTGACCCCGCAGCCCGTCGCACGGGACACCGTCGCTGAACTCGGCGTCTGCGCCAGGGCCGGGTGGAAGGTCGAACCAAGAGGTTCGCCCGAGATCGAGAACGAACGCTTCAATGTCCTTAAATCCATCGGCTACCACCTCGAACACAACTTCGGTCACGGCAAGCAGAACCTCGCCATGATGTTCGCCGCCATGAACCTGCTCGCCTTCGCCATTCACACCGTCTGCGACAGCCTCGAACTGGCCTGGATCGACGCCAGGGCCGCCAAGCGGGCGCGCACCCGCTTCTTCGAACATATTCGCACCATCACGGCCTACCTCGTCTTCCCCAACTGGCAGACCCTCATGCAAACCCTGAACGACTCAAAACCACCCCCCGCGGCCCAGCGTGTCCACTGAAAGCACCTTGGGCTGTGCCCCCGCGTGCATGATCCGAATGACCCACCAAAGCCAATCAAGAGCAGAAACAAGCGGGCGACGCGTCAGAGCCGCCCGCCTGCCGTCACTTCTCGAGCGTGAACGGCCCTACGAAGCGCCCGGCGTTTGCCTTGGTGATGAGAACGCAGTTGAACAACTGCTTCTCCGTCGCCGCTCCTGTCTTGCCGGTCTTGATGAACGAGTCCGCCTCATCCACCGCCTTCGCGGCAAAGCTGGCTACCGGCTGAAGCACGGTGTAGGCCATCTCTCCCGACTTGACCGCCGCTACGGCATCCGGGGAACCGTCGAAGCCGCCCACTTTGATGTTCGACAACTTGCCCGCCTCCTTCAGCGCCGCGATCGCACCAAGCGCCATCTCGTCGTTGCCGCTGATCACGCCGATGATGTTGGGGTTGGCCTGCAGCAGGCTCTGCATCTTGTCGTGGCCCTGGGTCCGGTCCCAGTTGCCGACCTGCGATCCCACCTTCTTCAGGTCGGGATACTGGCTGAGCACAGTGTTGAACCCGTTGGACCGGGTGGCAGCGTTGTTGTCGGACGGTGATCCCAGCAACTCGACATAATTGCCCTTCTGGCCCACGTCCTTCACCCACTGCTGGCCGCCAAGCGCCGCGCCCTGCGCGTTGTTGGATACAAGCTGCGCCTTGGCGAGGCCGTCCTGGTTGATCTCGGCGTTGACCAGGATGACGGGGATGCCGGCCGCGATAGCCTTTTTCACGGCGCCGACGGACCCGCTCGCATTCGCCGGGTCAAGGATGATCGCCACCGAGCGGTTGGTAATGGCCGTGTCGATCAGGTTGCTTTCGGTGTTGGTGTCGCCCTTGGACGCGCTCACGTTGGCGGTGTAGCCGAGCTTCTCCGCCTCTGCCTTGGCCACGTTGCCTTCGGTCTGCCAGTAGGGATTGGAGGGGTCGTTGACGATGATGGTCATCAGCCCCCCGGCCGCAGCGGCTGGCGCAATGCTGGCGGCGAGCACCGGAACGGCCAGTGCGATGGCGGCAACGGTCGAGATCAGTGTTCTGCGTGACAAGATGCTTTTTCCCTTCGTTGGTCTGTGCTCGCCGCCGGGTTGCCCCCAGTGCGAAGCCGTTATGGCCGAAGCCGGTGTGGCCGAGGCCGGGTAGCCTGCCGCTCCTAGCCCGCCTTTGGCGCGAGCTTCGGGTGACCTGGTGTGGGCGTCGCGGCTTTCGGGCGGCGGCGATACTGCACGGCGTTCAGCAGCACCGCCAACACGATCACGGCGCCGGTGAAAACCGTCTGCCAGTAGGAGGAAATGCCGATGATCACCAATCCGTCGGACAGGAAGCCAATGACGAACGCGCCGAGCAGGGTGCCGCGTACCGTGCCGCGCCCGCCGGTCAGGGCTGCACCGCCGATGACCACCGCGGCGATGGCCGTCAGCTCGTAGGTCACCCCCGCCGTCGGCCCGGCCGAGGTGAGCTGTGAGGACAGGATCAGGCCCGCGATCGCGGCGCAGATCCCGGACAGCACGTAAACCGTGACTTGCACCGGCTTCACGGGAACGCCGGACAGCTCCGCCGCACGCTCGTTGCCGCCCGATGCATAGAGCCACCGCCCGAACGCGGTGCGCGCCAGGACCAGGTTGCCGATCAGCGCCACCACCACCAGCACGACCACGCCGATGGGCACGTCGAGCAGGCGGTTGAAGCCGAGCCAGTTGAATCCGGTGTTGCCAAGCTCCGGCCGGCCGCCGAGGTTGTTGTAGGTGAGGCCGTTGGTGATCAGCAGCGCGACGCCGCGGGCCACGTACATGACGCCCAGGGTGGCGACGAACGCTGGCACTTTGAACCGCGCGACGAGAACACCGTTGATCAGGCCCACAAAGCCGCCGAGGGCGCAGGTGAGGACGACGACCACCCAGACCGGGGGATAGAAGGCGTAGCCGAACGCCGGGAATGGCACCCCCTGCATCAGGAACCCGGCGATCACGCCGCAAAGGCCCAGCGTGGACCCGACCGACAGGTCGATCCCGCCGTTCAGGATCACGAGCAACATGCCGACTGCGAGAATGCCGAAGATCGCGACGTGGGAGGCCATCGTCAGGAAATTGGCCAGCGAGAAGTAGTATGGCGACAGCACCGAAAAAACGACGATGATTGCAATCAGCGCGAAAAACGCCCGGCCCTCCAGCAGGATCCTGGCAATGTCGATGTCGCCCATGAATGAACCCAGGCCAGAGCGTTTTGCGGGCAGGGTCGTTTGGGTCATTGCCAGCACTCCCGCCGTGTCAGCCGACCACGGACTCGCCGGAGGCGGCCATGATGTCTTCCTTCGTCACGCCGGGCCCGAACTCGGCGGAGATCCTGCCCTTGCTCATCACGACGATCCGGTGCGCGATGCTGAGGCACTCCTGGACCTCCGACGTCGAATACACGACGGCGAGTCCCTGCGCCGCTCGTTCGCCAATCAGGCGGAACACCTCGGCCTTGGCGCCGATGTCGATGCCGCGGCTCGGTTCGTCCAGCAGGATGGCCTTGGGATGCGTCGCCAGCATCTTGCCGATGACCACCTTCTGCTGATTGCCGCCGGACAGGGAGCCGATGGCTGCAGCGCCGCCCGAGGCCTTGATGTGGACGCTGCGGATCGACTGCTCGACCAGCGCCCGCTCCTGCGGCCGCGACGTCAGCATGTGCCGGACGAACCTGCCGATGCTGGCCAGCGACAGGTTCTCACCCACGCACATCGTCTGCACGAGGCCGTCACGCTGCCGGTCCTCGGGCACCAAGGCCAGGCCCTTGGCAATGCGCCCGGCAATGTTGAGGCCGGCGACCGGCTCGCCCTGCAGCAGTACCTGGCCGGCCACCATCGGCACGCGCCCGGCAATCGCCTCCAGCAGCTCCGTGCGCCCGGCGCCCATCAGCCCGTAGATGCACACGATCTCCCCCGCACGCACGTCGAGCGAGAAGTGGTCGACGACCAGCCCGCCCGAGCGTGCCGTGTCGGCAACGCAGATGCCGCTCGCCGACAGCACCACGTCGCCGAACGCATAGCCGGTGGGCGGGGAGCCGCGGTCGTAGTGGTCGCCCACCATGTGATGGACGATCCACGGCAGGTCGATGTCATACGCCTCTGCGGTGGCCGTGATGGCGCCGTCGCGCAGCACGACCGCGTAGTCGGTGATCTCCAGCGCCTCTTCCAAATGGTGGGAGATGTAAACGATCGAGACGCCGCGGCTCGTGAGGTCGCGGATGACCTTGAACAGCACCTCGACCTCGGCCGCGCTTAGCGCGGAGGTCGGTTCGTCCATGATCAGGATGCGCGCATCGACCGATAGGGCGCGGGCGATCTCAACGAGCTGTTGCTGGCCGAGGCGGAGCTCCTCAACCGGGGTCATCGGGTCGATCGCCTCCTCGAGGTCCGCCATCAGGCGTTTGGTTTGCCGAGCCTCCTCATCGAAATCGATGCCGGACGGACGGCGCAACTCGCGCCCAAGGAAAATGTTGTCGCGCACGCTGAGGTTGGGCGCGAGGCTCAGTTCCTGGTGGATGATGGAGATGCCGTTGTCCCTGGCCTCCACCGTGGACGCGAAGCTGACCTGGCGGCCGTCAAGCTCGATCTCCCCGGAGGTCGGCGCCACCACGCCGGACAGAATTTTCATCAGCGTTGACTTGCCTGCACCGTTCTCGCCGAACAGCGTGGTGACCTTGCCGCGGCGGATGTCGAAGTTCACGCCCTTCAGCGCGTGGGTGCTGCCGTAGATCATGCTGATGTTGCGCGCCGACAGCACGGCGTCGCCAGCCGCAGGCGCGCCCAATGCTGCGCCCGCCGTTGCCATGCTCACTGCACAATCAGCCTCACGGGGGTGACCACCCACTCGGCCGGGTCGGACGGCTCGAAGGCGCCGACGACCTGGATCGTCTTGCCGGTCAGGTCGGGTATATCGTTCCCTGCCAGCACCTCCCCCTTCATCTCGTTGTTCAACGCCGAGCCGGCATTCTGGTAGTCGATCTGGTTGCTGAAGTCGCCAAACTTGATCAGGCCCGACGCGTCGCGCAGGTCGGTCCCATTGATCGCGGGGCCGGTCTGCACGCTGACGTGGATGGTCTCGGGAACGCCAGGGATGGCGACGTCGTAAACGCCGAAGTCCTGCTTGCCCACCTTGCCGGTGAACTTGACGGAATACTCGGGGCCGGCCGGCGCAGGCACGCCGTATTGCGCCTCGGCCACCGCCGGATCCTTGGTCAGCGCCGCGGCCAGCACGGCGGCGTCCACGGCACGGCCCTCAATCGCAGACTGCACCTTGGGAAACTGAGCTTTGCCGTACGACGCGGCGGAGAAGGCGCCCGCCTGCACGTCCTCGGGAGAACCGATCTTGACGACCTTCGTATCGACGGCCATGGCGGCGAGCAGCACGAGGACCGCGCCCGAACCCATAACAAGTCTCAAATCCAGCTTGCCACGCCTGGTCATCGTTGTTCCTTCGCTGTCTCACCGTTGTCACGGCGAGGACCGTTGCTGCTGCATTCAGGCAGCCGGGCCGGTTCTCATTCCGGCACAAGCACGACCTTGATCGAGCCGTCGCCCTTCTTCATCTTGTCGAAGCCGGCCTTCCACTCTGCCAACGGCATCACGTCCGTCACAACGCCCTCGGTCGGCAGGCGCCCATCGCCGATGGCGGCGATGGTCAACGGGTAGCAGTACGGCCCGAGGTGCGCGCCATACAGGTCGAGCTGCTTGCGGTCGCTGATGATGCTCCAGTCGGCCGTGACCTCCTGGCCGAAGACGCTGAACTCGACGAACCGGCCGAGCTTGCGGATCATGTTCAGGCCTTGGACAACGCTCGATGGATGACCGGTCGCCTCGATGTACACGTCGCAGCCGTAGCCCTCGGTGAGGTCCTTCACGGCCCGGACCACGTCTTCCTTGGCGGGGTTCATCACGATGTCGGCGCCGAACCGCCGGGCCAGCTCAAGCCGTTCGGGCTTGATGTCCAGCACGATCAGCTTTGACGGGTTCTTCAGCCGCGCCGCGCCCACCATGCCCAGCCCGAGCGGCCCGGCGCCCGACAGCACCACCACGTCGTCCAACTGGATCAGCCCACGGTTCACCGCATGGACCGAGCAAGCATACGGCTCGACCAGAATGGCCTTCTCCATCTCCAGGGCGTGCGGCAGTTTGTGGGTGCGCGACTCCTTCGGGAACCGCATGTACTTGGCCATGCCGCCGTTCACGGTCTTCTGGAAGCCATAGACGTCGTGGCGCTCGCACATCCAGTATTCGCCACGCCGGCAGTAGCGGCATTGCTCGCATGGCACGATCTGCTCGGAGATCAGGCGATCGCCGACCTTGAACTGGCCCTGGGCCGCGATGCGCTCGCCGATCTCGACGGCATGGCCGATAAACTCGTGGCCAGGGATCATCGGCGGCTGCACGTAGCGGGGCTGGCCCTTGCCGTCGCCCCAGAACGATGGCGCACCCTCGAAGGCCTTTATGTCGCCGGCGCAAATGCCGCAGGCCTCGACCTGGATGATGATGTCGTCGGGACCAGCGCGCGGCACTTCCACCGTCTCAAGCCGGTAGTCGCCGGGGGCATAGGCGACCACGGCCTGCATCGTGGCCGGCAGGGTGTTCGGGCGAGTGGTCGAATCTACGGTCTCGCCCATGGCGAAGCTCCTTCAGGTATCTTGCAACGGCGGGTCCGGCGTACCGGGATCATGACGTGGCGGCGGCCTCGTGCTGCAACTGCTTGAGCAGGCCGTCAGCCAAGGTGGTGAGCAGCAGGCTGCACGACGCCGCGCCAGCATCGAGCGTGCCACGCGACCGCTCGCCGAGGCGGCTGGCCCGGCCGATCCGGGCCACCATGCCGCGGGTCGATTCCAATCCCGCCGCGGCTGCCTCCTTCATTGCGCCAAGGCACGCAGCGAAGCTCTCGCCCCGGTCGTGGGCTGCGTCGAAGGCTGCCTCGGCCGGGGCCAGCACGTCCACCAGCGTCTTGTCGCCGACCTTGGCCCCGCCAAGATCCACCACCGTCGCCCGTCCCGCCCGCAGCATCGCCGAGAACCGCGCGGCATCGATCCGGTCGGCGCCGCGCAACACGCCCGCCATCTCGGTGAAGAAGGTGCCGTATAGCGGACCCATCGATCCCCCGATGTCGCTCAGCAGCGTGTCGCCGAGCGTGTCTAGGCCATGCGCCAGATCCCCGCCGCCGGATAGCCGCTCACCCGCGAGGCGGAAGCCCTTGCTCATGTTGATGCCGTGGTCGCCGTCGCCGATCTTGCCGTCGATCTCGCCGAGGAACGCCTGCTCCCGCACGATCGCGGCGACCATGTCCAGCACGATCGGCCCCGCGGCGAGTTGGCTTACCGAGTCCACCGTTCAGGCCTCCAAGACGGTGAGGCCGAGCGAGCGGGCCGGACGCGCGAGCACCCGGTCCAGCTCGCCATCGAGCCGGGTGAGCGTGAGCGACACGCCCATCATCTCGAGGGAGGTGAACAGGTTGCCGACGAAGCGCCGCCGGGGCGTGATGCCGCGGGCGCGCAGCATCTCGTCCACATGGCCATATAGCAAATACAGCTCCATCAGCGGCGTGGCGCCCAGGCCGGACACCAGCACGGCCACGTCGTCGCCGCGGCCGAACGGCAGGTCCTCGACGATGCGGTCCACCATCAGGGCGGCCATCTCGGAGGCGGGGCCGGTCGGCATGACGGCGATGCCGGGCTCGCCGTGGTGGCCGATGCCGACCTCCATCTCGCCATCCTTGATGGTGAAGTTCGGCTTGCCGGCGGCAGGGATGGTGCAGGCGGACAGGCCGATGCCGACCGAGCGGGTCTGGTCGATGGCCTTCTGCGCCGTGGCGATCACCTCGTCGAGGCTGGCGCCCTCCTCGGCGCGGGCGCCGCCGGCCTTCCACATGATGATCTCCCCCGCAACGCCGCGGCGTCGCTCGCGCTCGTGCGGCCCGGCGGAAGCGACGTCGTCGTTGGCAATGACGGTCTTGACGTCGATTCCGTCCTTGGCCGCGAGCTTCACCGCCATCTTCACGTTCATGTTGTCGCCGGCATAGTTGCCATACAAGCAGGCGACGCCGCGTCCGCCGTCCGCCGCCCGGAATGCGGCGTCAAAGCTTTTGGCGGTGGGTGAGGCGAACACCTCGCCAATGGCAACGGCGTCCAGCAAGCCCGGGCCGATGTAGCCGAGGAAGGCCGGCTCGTGCCCCGAACCACCGCCCGTGACGACGCCGACCCGCCCTGCATTGCCCACGCCAGCCCGGCGCAGCACGCGAGGATGCGCGGTGGCCGCCAGCAGGTCCGGGTGCGCCGCCAGGAAGCCCCTGAGGCTGTCCTCGACAACTTGGTCCGGGTGGCCGATGACGCGGTTCAAGCGCCGGTGCCCAAGGTATGGGACGCCGGGCAACCGTCAACGCGGTGCCGATTCGTGAGCCTTCGCAAGCCGATCACGCGCTTTCTCCCCTTGTCCGCTTGTTTGCCCTGTCTCGGACGTTGCCGGATTGAGGGTCATCCTTGCCTGCATGGATGTCAAGCGTCTGAGCGAGTGTGCAGCAAATTTTCGGTTTGATTCGAAATAGTGCATCGGGCGTGGTCCATGCTGCACTGCAGCGGCCCCGTTTCGACTATAAGTGTTGCTGCAAGACTGCTTGCGACCGACAGCGATCCGGAGCATACGATGGTGAGGTGTGATACAAATCTCTGCTTGTTGAACAGATGTGCAGGCAGATGCGGTGATCTGCTCTAGTAGGAGATGTTGGATGGCAATCGCGATCGGTTGTGACGAGGCGGCGTTTGATCTGAAGGTCAACCTGAAGCGCATGCTGCAGGAGGCAGGGCACGAGGTGGAAGACTTCGGCACGTTCGACACTAGCCCCGTGCTGTATCCCGACATCGCCTTCGCCGCCGCGAAATCCATCGCCGAGGGCCGCAACGACCGCGGCGTGCTGCTGTGCGGCACCGGAATCGGCATGGCAATCAGCGCCAACAAGGTGCCAGGCATCCGCGCAGCCCAGTGCCACGATACCTACTCCGCCGAGCGCGCGCGCAAAAGCAACGACGCGCAGGTCATCACCATGGGCGCCCGGGTGATCGGTCCCGAACTGGCGCGGTCCATCCTGCGCGTCTGGCTGCAGTCGGAGTTCGAGCCTGAACGCTCCGGACCCAAGGTCGCGCGGATCCTCGAGTTTGAGGAAGCCACGCGGGCGCGGCACGGCTGACGGACCGCCAGCCTCCTTGGCCCAGCACCGGCACTCGGCCAGGGAGACCTATCGCGTGCCGGACTGGGGCGATGTTCCCGCGGATACCGTGATCGAGATTGCCAGCCTGTACTACTACCAGGACATCACGCAAGAGGAGCTGTCCCGCCGCTTCTCCCTGTCGCGCGCCAAAATCAGCCGATTGCTGAAGCGGGCGCGGGAGGAGGGCGTGGTGGAAATCCGGGTCCACCAGCACTCCAGCGTCAGCAACGAGCTGGAGCAGGACTTCATCGCCCGGTTCGGCATTGATCGGCTGTTGGTGTCGCTGGACCAAAAGGATGCGGAAGCGCAGCGCCAGGCAGTCGCCGGGCTTGTCGCGGGGCATCTGGTGAAGACGCTGGCCGACGGCATGATCGTCGCCACCGGCATGGGCCGCAACGTCGCCGCGGTGGCCGACTGCGTCCCGCAAACCCGGCGCGCCGTGACGTTCGTGTGCGCCATCGGCGGATCGGTCCGCGCGGGTGAGCACATGAACCCCGACCATATCTGCCGCCGCCTGGCGGTGCGCTTCGGTGGCGAGAGCGAAACGCTGTACGCCCCGGCGCTGGTGGCGGATGCTGGCCTGCGCCAGGAGCTATATCGGAATGACACCGTTCGGCTGGTGCTCGACCGGGCCCGCAGGGCCGACGCGGCGCTGGTCGGGATCGGCGACCTCAGCGAGGACAGCAACATGGTCCGCATGGGCTGGTTCTCTCCGCAGGAGGTCGCCGAGGCCCGGCTGTCCGGCACGATCGGCGACATCATGGGCTATGATTTCATCGACATCCACGGCCACTCGTCGAGCGCCAACATGCAGGGGCGGGTGATCGGGCTGACCACGCGCGACCTGAGCCGCATTCCCAACGTAATTGCGATTGCTAGCGAGAACACCAAGGCCGCCGCGATCCTGGGGGCGCTCCGCACCGGGGTGATCAACACGTTGGCGACCAGCTCGACGAACGCGCGCACGATCCTGCGCCTCGACGACGCGACCCACCGCGCAGCGCCGCCGTCCCCGCCCGAATGAAGGCCAGCGCGGCCAGACCGTTGCCGGACCGTGCAGAATGTCGTCAGCGGAGGGCCGCCGTCGTGCTGGCAGGCTGAAATGCCGCGTCAATCCTACTGGATCGTATAGCCGCCATCCACGACGAGGTTTGAGCCGGTGATCATCCCGGCGGCCTCGCTGGCGAGGAACAGGGCGGCCTGCGCGATCTCCTCCGGCTGCGCGAAGCGGCCGACCGGAATTTTCCGCTTCATCGCCTCGCCGGCCTCCCCCGCCCAAGCCTTGCGCCCGAGTTCCGTCTCCACGACGGTGGGGGAAATTGCATTGACGGTGATGCCATAGGGTGCCCACTCCAGCGCCAGCACCTTCGTCAAGCCGAGCAGCCCGGCCTTGCTCGCACAATAGCTCAAGTGCCGGTCCAGCGCCACGAAGGCAGCCTGCGAGGCCATGTTGACGATCCGCCCGGCGCCCGCGTTGCGCAGCGCGGGGAACGCTGCGCGCGCCATCAGGAACGGCGCCCGCAGGTTGACCGCCATGGTGAGGTCCCAGCCCTCGTCCGTCACCGCCTCCGCCCGCTCGAGCAGCGCAACCCCGGCGTTGTTCACCAGGATGTCGAGCCGTCCGAATGCGCCGGTTGCTGCCGCCACTGCGCGAGCCGCCTCGCCGGGCGCCGTGATATCCGCCATGTGGGCGCAATGACCGCCGCCCGGCAGCGCGGCTGCCGTGTCCTCCGCCGCCGGGTTCAGGTCCGCGACCGCGACCTTGGCGCCGTGCACAGCGAGGGCGTGGGCGATGGCGGCGCCAATCCCGGACGCGCCGCCGGTGACGAGCGCCGTCTTGCCCGCGAAATCGAATGCGTTGCTTATGTTCATACCTTCTGCCGCTTGGCGAGCAGCGCATCCGCGTTCTGCAGCGTGACTGGCGTCCAGGGCACGCTGTAGTTCGCTGCCGTGCCGCCGTCCCAGGGCATTTGCGCGGCGTATTGCTTCCAAGCCTCAGCCTGCGGCTGGTAACTCTCGCCCACGAGGTGGCGCAGCGCCACGTCCAGCGCGCCTTGCGCCTGTGCGGTGGCATCCTGCAGGATGCTCATCATCTCGCCCGCCTTCACGGCCAAGATCGCATCGCTCACGCCGTCGATGCCGACGATGGGAATTTGCTTAGGATCCAGCCCGGCGGCCTTCACGGCCTGCAGCGCGCCCAGCCCCATCTCGTCATTCTGGCCGATTACGCCGCCGATCTGGCCTGGGTGCGCTGTCAGCCAGTTCTCCATCAGGGACTGCGCCTCCGCCCGCGACCAATTGGCCGTCTTGTGCTCCAGGATCTTCATGCCTGGGTTGGCCGTCAGCACCTGTCGGTTGCCGCGCCCGCGCTCGATCTCCCCGCTTTGGCCGATCGGCCCTTCGATGATGACCACGTTGCCCTTGCCGCCCATCGCCTTGACGATGGCCTCCGCCTCCATCGCGCCAGCCTTCACGTCGTCCGAACCGACATAGGAGAGCAGGTCGTTGCCCGTCACGCGCGCATTGGAGCCGACCACCGGAATGTTTGCGGCCTTCGCCTTGCGGACGGCGTCGGCGCCCGCCTGGATGTCAATCGGAACGAATATGATGGCGTCGAACCGCTGGGTGATCATGGTGTCGAACTGGTTGGACTGGGTCAGCGCGTCATACTGCCCGTCGAACACGGTGATCGCGGCCTGTCCGCTGCGCGCCGCCGGGTGCGCCTTGATGGCGCCGGTCCAGAGCTGCATGAACTCGGCCTTGAGGCCGTACACGGCGGCGCCGATCTTGTAGCTCTTGCCAGCCTGGGCCCGGGCGATGGCCGGGATGGCCAGGGCGGCCGCGGTCCCGGCGAGAAGTGTCCTGCGCTGCAGCATGTGGAGGCTCCCTTATTGTTGTTTCAGTCGCGGCCGCGGCGCGACGTGTCGAGCAACACGGCGAGCACGATGATCGCGCCCTTGATGACCTGCTGGTAGTAAGAAGACACGCCCATCAAGTCCAGTCCGTTGTTGATCACCGCGATAATGAGTGCGCCGAGCACCGTGCCGAGGACGCTCCCCACCCCGCCGGTCAAGCTGGTGCCGCCGATCACCACGGCGGCGATGGCGTCCAGTTCGTAGCTCAATCCCGCCTGCGGCAGCGCGGAGGTGGTGCGTGCGGCCAGCACCATTCCCGACAAGCCGGCCAGTGCCCCCGAGATGGCATAGACGGAAAAGATGATCTTGCGCGTGCCGACGCCGCTTGTGCGCGCGCTACGCTCGTTGCCGCCGGTCGCATACACGTAGCGGCCGTAGGTGGTGAACCGCAGCACGGCCCATGCCAGCAGCGCCGCCGCTGCGAACAGAACCACCGGCACCGGCACCCCGCTGACGAACCCTTGGCCGAGCAGGAGGAACCCAGGCGCCAGATGCGGCACCGGCATGCCGTCGTTGGCAATGAAGGTGAGGCCGCGCGCCACGCTCAGCATCCCGAGCGTCGCAACAAACGGCGGCACGCGCAACCGGGCGACCAGTGCGCCATTGATCATGCCCAGCCCAAGCCCGGCGCCCACGCCGACTGCCACCGCGGACCACGCGCTGCCAGGGTTGGCGCCGGTGACGAGCGAGGCGCCCAGGATGCCGCACATCGCCAGCAAGGACCCCACCGAAAGGTCGATGCCGCCGGTCAGGATCACAAATGTCTGGCCGACCGCGAGGATGCCGTTGATGCTTGCCTGACGCAGCACGTTGAGGATGTTCAGCCGGGTCAGGAAGTACGGGTTGAGCAGGCTCAGCCCAATGCAGAGCGCGACGAACGCAATGACGATGCCGTAGCGCGACAGCGCGTGCCCGATTGCGAGGCCTAGGCGGGGAGCGCCGGGCTTGCCGGCAAGCTTCAGTTCGCTCACGACGCAAGCTGCATCAGGCGTTCCTGGGATGCCTCCGCCCGGTCCACCACGCCCGCCAGGCGTCCGCGGCGGAATACCGCGATGCGGTCGCTCATGCCCAGCACCTCCGGCAACTCGGACGACACCATGACGACGCAGCGCCCGCCTGCCACGAATCGGGACAGGAACGCGTACACCTCCCGCTTGGCGCCTTCGTCCACGCCGCGGGTCGGTTCATCGCACAGCAGGATGCGCGGCTCGGTGCCGAGACAGCGCGCAAGCACGACTTTCTGCTGGTTGCCGCCGCTAAGGCTTTGCACCGGAGCCTCGATGGAACGTGCCTTGATGCGGAACAGGTCCACCATCCGCCCTACCTGCAAGCGTTCCCGGCCTTCCGAGATCAATGGCCCGTTGGACAGGCGGGGCAGGCAGGACAGGGTGGCGTTCTCCCGCACCGACCCGGTCATGACGAGGCCCGTCGCCTTGCGGTCTTCCGTCACCATCGCCATCCCGGCCTGTAGCGCATCGGCCGGGCGGGTTATGCGGACCCGCTGGCCATCAATGCGGATCTCGCCCTGGCTGAGCGGCGCCAGGCCGTACACCGTTTCGAGGAACTCGCTGCGGCCCGCGCCCATCAGCCCGTAGATGCCGAGCACTTCGCCCCGGCGCACGTCGAGCGAGATCCCCTCAAACCAGCCCTCCCGGCTCAAGCGCCGCATGCCCAGCATGACCGGCCCGTCCGGGGCGGGATGGGTGCGGTACTCGTCCTGCAGCTCGGCCCCCAGGATGAGCCGCACGAGGCCGGGCCGGTCGATGTCGGCGATCCGTCCCGTGGCCACAAAGCCGCCGTCGCGGAAAACGGTGTAGTCGTCGGCGATTGCGAATATCTCGGTCAGCCGATGGCTCACGTAGATTACGCCCACGCCTTGGGCCGTCAGTGTGCGGATGGCGTCGAACAGGACTTCGGTTTCCGCCTCCCCGATCGCCGACGTGGGCTCGTCCATGATGAGGACCTTGCTCTCGTGGCTGATCGCCTTGGCGATCTCGACCAATTGGGTTTGCGCGAGGCTCAGGCTGCGCATGGATGCTGTCGGCTCGATGCGAAAATGCAACCGGCCCAGCAGCTCGGCCGCGCGGCGGTTGAGGCGCCCGTGGTCCACGATGCAACCGAACCGGCGCGGTTCGCGGCCGAGGAACAGGTTCTCAGCCACAGTCATGTCCGGGATGGGCGAAAGTTCCTGCGTGATGATCGCGAGCCCCCCCGCCAGCGCCTGCGCCGGCATGGCAAAGTTCACGTCATGGCCGAGGACCGCAATTCGTCCGGAGTCGCGGCGGAGCAATCCCATGAGGATGTTGAGGAAGGTGCTCTTGCCGGCGCCGTTGCCGCCGCAGAGTGCGTGGACGGTGCCGGGGCGAAGGAGCAGGCGGCCGTTGCGCAAGGCCGGTACGCCGGCGAAGCTCTTGACCACGCCTTCTGCTTCCAGCAACGGCCCTATGCCCAACACCTGCTCTCCAGCCTTTCCGCTCTGTTCAGGCGACAGGCGATCTATGGGCAGGAGGTTCAAAGGTATCGTCCAGCGTGTCAAGACGTCGTGGGCCAGGCCACAGGGCGACCGCTCGAAAGCTATTTACCCTGATTGCTTGAACAAGGCTTTGAGATCGTCGGTGTCCCATGCGTAAGCCTGGTGCACGGATCGGGCGGTGGTGCCGAGGCGCTGGCTGAGGTTGCGGAGCGCCTCCCAATTCCCGGATGCCCATCGTGCTGTTCAAGCTGAAGCAGAACCGCCGTCATCACATCGCGCGGCAGAGGCGCAAGGTGACGAATCCGCTGGGAGCGCTGCTCCGCGGCCGGCCTATGACGCCAGCCTGCGTCGGCGTGGCAGCCTGACGACATGGGTGAGTGGCGAGGCAATCGCGGCGTGGGCGGCCGAAGCACGCCCCCGAGGTGGGCAGTCCTGGTATTCGCCTTTGGCCATTCTGACGGCGCTCACGATCAGTGCGGTGTTCCGCTTGGCCTACCGGCAGGCCGAGGGGCTGCTTGAGAGACACGGGACCGCAACACGCGGTCGTGGCGGACGCTGCACCTGGGCGTGGACGCCGGCACTGGCCGGATCGTGGCCGCGACGCTGGCTCCCAAGGACACGGACGACGCGCCCCAGGCCGCCCCTTTGCTCGATCAGGCCACGATCGGCAGCAGCCTTCGCGCCCGGGCCCCGCCGGTCGTGGAAACCGAGGCCAAGGTCGCCTGCTCGGCGCTGAGCCGGATGGCCAAGCTGGGCATGCTGGTGTTCCAACGCGTCCGTCGAATATCCCTTGGGATGGGGCTCTACGTCCACAATCCGGAGTCTGGACCAAAGCCCATCGGCGTTGGTGCTCCCTTCAAATGGTTTCGCTTGCGGGCTTGACCTTCCCGCCCGCTCCAGGTCCAGATTGCCCCATCCACCGGACGGCACGGGGGGACAAATCGGGGGAGGACGGCCAGTGTCTCAAAACGTGATCGGATGCTGGCCAAGCGGCGGCCTGGCGCGGCGACGGCTAATCCAGGCTGGCGCGGGATGGGCGGCGCTCTCGCCTGCTTGGGGGATGGCCCAGCCTGCGGCGAGCCCAGTCCCGCCCAGCGTCGTGACCAACCCACCCCGACAATGGCAGCCGGGTGCACCGCCGACGATCTATCCCGACCCCGATGTCATCGCGGTGGACCCGTCCTTCAACGACTATCTCCTCGGCATCACGGCCATCCGCCGCGTCTGGACCGGCGGGCTTTGGGCCGAGGGGCCGGCATGGTCGAGCCAGGGACAGTACCTCGTTTTCAGCGACGTGCAGGCGAACCTGCAATACCGCTATCTCTGGGACAGCGGCCGCACGACCGTGTTTCGCCGCCCGTCCAACAACAGCAACGGGAACGCCTTCGACTTCCAAGGGCGTCAACTCTCCACCGAGGACTTTTTCCGCCGGGTAATCCGCTGGGAGCACGACGGCACCATGACAGTGATCGCGAGCTCGTTCGACGGCAAGGCGCTGAACTCCCCCAACGATCTTGTGCCGCATCCCGATGGCAGCATCTGGTTCACCGACCCCTACTACGGCGCCACGCTGTCGGAGGGGCACCCCGACGTCGCGGGCGGCGCCAGCAACCCGAGCGGGCTGCTGAACCCGCTGATCGGGGCGCCCAATGCCGATGCCATCGGCGGCCAAAAGCGGGAGCTTCCGGCAAGCGTATACCGCTGGGACCCGAGCGGGCGCCTGGACCGGGTCGCGAGCGAGGACACGCTGCCCGATCCCAATGGCATCTGCTTCTCGCCGGACTACAAGACCCTCTACATCGCCAGCACCGGCAAGGGCCCGGGAGAGTCGGGGCCGGGCGGACGCGGCGTGCTGTTCGCCTACGACGTGCGGGGGCAGGGGCTTGGCCCGGCGCGAGTTTTCACCGACATGATGGTGGACGGGGTGCATTGCGGGCCGGACGGCATGCGCGCGGACGTCCACGGCAACCTATGGTGTAGTTCCAATGCTCCGCTAGGCTATGCGGGTGTCGTGGTGTTCAACGCGCAGGGCAAGCTGATCGGCCGCATCCGCCTGCCGGAAGTCGGCGCCAACGTCGCCTTCGGCGGGCCGAAGCGCAACCACCTGTTCATCACCGCGAGCCAGTCGCTTTACGTGCTGCAGGTGCAAACCCAAGGTGCGGCCCCGGGCTGACGCGGCGGCCGCGTGCGCTGCGGCGCGGAACTGGGCACCGACGAGCTGCATCCTGGGACGGCGCGCCTGTGGTTGCGCCGCAGCGGCGACGCTGGTGACCTCGGCCCAAACCTGGAAGGCATGGAGGCGGACAGCGCGATTGGTGGTCGCGGGCACTTGATGGGGGCGGAGGTGCAAGAAGTCGTTGATCCCGTCATGGGCGGACAATAAGCGCTGCGCCTGGCCCTCGAGGACGCAACGCCAAAGCCATCTGAAAGCCCCTCGAAACGCAGGCATTGCCATCCGTCATGCCCGTGATCGGTCTTTGCGGACGATCACGCCCGGAACGTGTGCCCGGTGCCCTCGCGCACGGCAGCCACCCACCACAAGCCCCAAGGCGCGGATCTTCGAGCTTGGGCCAGCGAGGGATGTGCAGGCCACAATTTCAGGATACTGCGGACAGAGCTTCGCCGCTTGGGCATTGCCGGCGTCACCCCCTCGGTCGCGTGCGGTTGGGGACAGGCGTCAGCCGCTACAACCCCCGCTTTGGTGCCGTAGCGAGTTGTGTGGAAATTGGCTGAGCGGCGTGTCTCCAGCGGGTTGATAATTGGTCGGTCTAGGCGGCGAGGTCAACGGGGACGGGGGCAGTAAGCTTCTCGCCCAAGGTTTGCCATCCGTTCGCCTTGCGCTTGGTGATCTCGCGCAAACGCTTCGCGTTTCGCTGGGCCTGACGCGAGCAAAGTCCAGAACAGCATTGAGGCCGTCTCGGCCGAGGGCAGCACGGTCTGCGTGTTGATGCGGCGCTTGAACTCTTCGTGCAGCCGCTCGATCGCGTTCGTGGTCCGCGCCGACTTCCACTGGCTCGGGGGCAAGCGGAGGAAAACAAACAGGCGGTCGCCGGCCTCTTCCAGGCTCGTTGCTACCGCCGGGCAGCGCAGCCGCCACTTGCGCAGAAAGGCTTTGCGCCTGGTTTGCACCTCTTTGGTGGTCGCGGCGTAGATCATGTCGGTGTAGTCGGCCGAGACCTCCTCGTGTAGCGCGTCGGGCGCATGGGCCAAGAGGTTGCGATGCTTGTGAACCGTACACCGTTGGGCCGGCACGTCGGGCCACAACGCCGCCAGTGCCCGCTCCAGCCCAGCCCCGCCATCGGTGACCAGGAACTCCGGCGTCTTCAGCCCACGAGCGGTCAGATCATCAGGATGCCGCGCCACGCCGCCTCGCTTTCCCCGCCGATGTTCTTGACGGCCAGCAGCACCTTCCTCCACGTGCGGCTGACGACGTCTTTGCCCACCGCGCCGCCGAACAAGGCGGCCAGCGCGCGCTTGACGCGGCGCGTGTCGATCCCGGACAGGTAGGCGCCCGCGACCAGCGCCTCGACCTGCCGCGTCATCCGGGCATACCGGGGCAGCGACGCGCTGCGCCATTCCTGCGTGCCCCCGCCCTCGGCCGTCATGCGCGCTTGCGGCACGCTGATCTCTACTGGGCCGAACGAGCCGAGCAGCTGGCGCTCCCGCGTCCCGTTCCGGTAACCCGAGGGCTTGCCTTCCGCGCGCTCGTGCCGCGTGCGGCCCAACGCCGCCGTCAGCTCCTGCTCCAGCAGTTCCTCTATAAAGCCACGCACCCGGTCCCGGATGCCCACCTCGATCTCGCCGAAACGCGAAGCGTTTGCGGCTGGGTCAAACCAGGCCTTACCCGCAAACAGCGTCGTGCCGTCCGCATCCGTCTTCGTGCTAGTCTCTTCCATGGCGTGGTCTCCGCCGGCGCTCGAACGCCGGTAATGGTTCGTTGAACAAACCAGAGACTACGCCACCAACCTATTTCCACCACATCCGCTACGGCACATGGATTTCCCGCTCCGGATAGTCGGCGACGACCCGGTTCATAAAAAATCGAGGAACTCGACGCGGCGGCGTCTTTTGTAATGCTGCCCCGTCACCTTGCCGGCCGCGACCTCAAGGGCTGCAAACAGCGTGGTTGTGCCATGCCGTTTGTCGTCGTGCGACTGGCCGGTCATTGTCCGCCCAGTTGGCAGCTTGAGGTAGCCCTGGGCGCGCAGAAAGCGCCAAATATATTGCTCGTGAACATCGCAGAGCGCACGGGACAGCAATGGCGCGGTCCCAGCCAAAAACGCAAAGCGTTTCGGCGAGTTCGCATACTCCGCAGGCGGCGGCTGGTCGAGCAGCGCCAGGATGCGTCGCTGCTCCGCCACGCGGTATCTGGCCTCGGCACCTCTGTTGCCAGTTTCGTCAAAACCGGCCAGGCGGTCACGCGCATAGCGCACCCGCCACTTCGAGGCCGTGCCCGTCGTGCAACCGACGCCCCGCCCGATCTCACGCGTCGACGTGCCGCCAGCCGCCAACAGCACAATTTGAGCCCGCGTCCGCATACGCGCCTCGAACTTGGTGGAACGGCTCAGCGCCTCAAGCACCGCCCGTTCCTCGGTAGTCAGCGTGATCGCAGCCGCACAAGGGATCGTCTCCATCCAGAGCTTGCATCACGACTCTCGGTCCAGTGATAGTGGGTACTAGGTTCATGATGGGCCGGGTTCCACCTCGAAAGAACGTAGGGCAACATTGGAAATCTAGGGCGACCGGCTTCTGCTTACTACTCCCAGCACATGCCAGCCGTCCAAAATTCATGACCTAATCCAGCCAGGTTCCACAATGGGACCGAAGGCGGCTTTGCGGTCCGCTGAAGTTACAGCGGCCATAACCTCAAACACCGCTTCATGCCTGGTTCACGAATAATTACTCAGGTTCTTTTTTCCTTATTAAACCTGTGCCAGGAGCTTGAAAGACGGACCCCCGTGGCCCTCGGCGGTGCATGAATACCATCAGGTTCAGGTCACGTCGCACTTTTCCCCAGATGCAACATTGCCGTTGTTACGCATAATGCAGGTAAAATTACCTGATGTGCGCCTCAGGGCCCTCCTCATTTTGTTCTTTTAAATTTCGGAATATTTCTTGATATGTATTTGCTCGGGCAGGTTTGTATTCTTGAGACGGCGTTGCGTTACCATTCCTTGAAATCGATAGATGCGGATGCCGCGGCGTAGATTCAAAGCGGTCGATCACCGCTGACGGCTATCTTATTGAAAAACAAATGGGAAAAAATGAGGGGATACTTGAGGATGTGCGCATATGCACCAATCGAAAGCCGTAAAGCCGGCCTGGCCAAGGGATCAGGGCAATCGCTTGAAAGCCTCGGGTATTCTGCCGCAGGCTGAAGC
Source organism: Acetobacteraceae bacterium (assembly GCA_965277495.1). GTDB lineage: Bacteria > Pseudomonadota > Alphaproteobacteria > Acetobacterales > Acetobacteraceae > CAHJXG01. The sequence goes on from OZ255824.1 coordinate 2,568,003, forward strand.
CTGATGCATAGGAGTCCTCTCGTTGAGCAGGTTTCCCGATGGCTGGTTTATCGCCGCTCGAGCAGTTTGCCGCGTTGGAGGACCCGCGCCAGACCTGGAAGGCGCCATTTCCGTTGCCGGGAGTGCTGTTGCTGTTGCTGGTGCTGGTGCTGTGCGGCACGCTGGCCGCTCCGTTTTGGTCTCGGCATGGGCGAAGCTGGCCAAGGTTCCGCAGACGACACGCAGTTCAAGGCTTCCCTCGCCGGGTGGAGGGCGAAGCAGGAGCACGGCATCGGTTTCGAGCACCTGGACGCGTCCGGCATGGCCGCGATCCAGCCCGGCCTCGCCCCCCGCTTCTCCCACGGCGCCTTCACGCCCGGCTGGCATTCCATCGCCGATCCAAAGCTATACACCCTCGCCTCGGCGCAACGGTTTTCCTACGAAACCCAACCATGGCCAGCCACACCTCCTCCTGCATCGACGGCCATACCTGCGGCAATCCCGTCCGCCTGGTTTCGGGTGGCGGGCCGCACCTCCAGGGCGCGACCATGCTGGAAAGGCGCGCCCACTTCCTGCGCGAATTCGACTGGGTCCGCACCGGACTCATGTTCGAGCCGCAGAAGAACTTCCGCGACATCGCCGACGATACGGCGGGGGAACTGGTGGCATGGAGTCCGAGGCTTCGCGCCGCGCTGAACGCGAAGCATGAATTCATCCATCCCGAGCACCCCGAGATCAGCGGCCTTTCCCAACTAGGGTTTGTTTAGTGGACCGATTTACCTAACGCTTGGGAATCAAGCGTTAGGATCGGACCACTAGGCCGCGACCGGTGCAACCAACTGCACCGGCCGCACTCCGGGGCTGACCAGCGCGCCGGCGAGCTGGCGGAGGCTGACGCTGCCGATCGGCTCCCCCGTCGGCGCGACCACGGCCAGGTCGCCTTCCGGAGCATGCGCGACCGCGCGTAGCCCGTCCTCGATCGTGGCGCCGGAGGGGATCGCGACGCCCCGCGCCGTCCGGTCGCCCGGGCGGCACGGCGACATGACGGCGTCGACGCGGATCACGCGTCCCCGGTTCACCTCCTTGACGAAGTTCGCGATGTACTCGTCCGCCGGGTGCATCACGATGTCCTGGCTCGTGCCCTGCTGGATGACCTCGCCATCGCGGAGGATCGCGATCTGGTCGCCCAGCCGGAGCGCCTCGTCCAGGTCGTGCGTGATGAACACGACCGTCTTCTTGATCTCCTTCTGGAGATCGAGGAGCACCGTCTGCATGTCCATCCGGATCAGGGGATCGAGCGCCGAATAGGCCTCGTCCATGAGCAGGATGGAGGCGTTGTTGGTCAGGGCGCGGGCCAGGCCGACGCGCTGCTGCATGCCGCCCGAAAGCTGGTTCGGGTAGCGGTCCTGGAAGCCGCCCAGGCCCACCCGCTCGATCCAGCGCATGGCGTCGTCGAGTTGCTGCTTGCGCGGCAGGCCCTGGATCTCCAGCCCGTAGACGGTGTTCTCGAGCACCGTGCGGTGCGGCAGCAGCGCGAACTTCTGGAACACCATCGCGGTCTGGTGCCGGCGGAACTGCTGCAGGTCCGCCTTGTTCATTTTCACTACATCGACGCCGTCGACCAGCACCTCGCCGGCCGTCGGATCGATCAGGCGGTTGATGTGGCGGATCAGTGTCGACTTGCCCGAGCCCGACAGGCCCATGATGACCTGGATGCACCCGCCGGGCATGCTGATGTTGATGTCCCGCAGCCCGAGCACGTGCGCGTGCCCGCGCATCAGCTCGGCCTTTGACAGGCCGCCCTGGACCGCCCGGAGGTGGTTGGCGGCATACCGGCCGAAGATCTTATACAGATGCTTGATCTCGATGCCGTGCCCTTTAGCTGGATCAGCCATGGACGACCTCCCTGTGCTTCTGCAGGCGGCGGCCGAACGCCTGGCTGACGCGGTCGAAGACGATGGCGATGCCCACGATCGCGAGCCCGTTGAAGACGCCCAGCGTGAAGTACTGGTTGGCGATGGCCTTCAGCACCGGCTGGCCGAGGCCTTGCACCCCGATCATGGACGCGATCACCACCATCGACAGGGCCGCCATGATCGTCTGGTTCACCCCGGCCATGATGGTCGGGATCGCAAGCGGAAGCTGCACGTTGCGCAGCTTCTGCATGTTGGACGAGCCGAAGGCGTCCGCCGCCTCGAGCACGTCCGGGTCGACGAGCTTGATCCCCAGGCTCGTCAGGCGGATGATGGGAGGGATGGCGTAGATCACCACGGCGATGAGGCCGGGCACCTTGCCGATCCCCAGCAGCATGACCACAGGGATGAGGTAGACGAAGCTCGGCATCGTCTGCATCACGTCGAGGACCGGCCGGACGACGCTTTCGACGTGGCGCGACCGGGCCATGGCAATTCCGATCGGGATGCCGATCACGATGGCGAGGATCGTGCAGACGACGATCATGGAGATCGTCCGCATCGTGTCCTCCCACATGCCGAAGTAGCCGATCAGCAGCAGGGTGACCACGCTTCCAAGGACGATCTGCGGGCTACGGCTGGCGAGCCACGCGATCGCGGCGGCCACGACGATGACGACGGGCCACGGCGTGCCCATCATGATCTTCTCCGCCTGGATCAGGAAGTATTGCAGCGGATCGAAGAAGGATCCGATGCCGTCGCCGTAGGCTCGCGTGAAGCCCCTGAACCATTCGTCGATGGCCTTCTTGAGGGCGGTCAGCGACGCGTCGTCCATGCGGGGGAACGTCGTCAGCCAGTTCATGTCCGTCCTTTCCGGGTTGCGGGGCTAAGCATCTGCCTTCCCGCCGATGAAAAAGGGCCGGGGCGGCATGCGCGCCCCGGCGCGTCCGTCAAAGCGCCGCCTTCACTTTCTGCGCCACCGCGGGGGAAACCCACTTGGCCCAGATCGCCTCGTTCTCCTTCAGGAAGTGCTTGGCCCCGTCCTCGCCGGTCGCCTGGTTGTCCGTCATCCAGGCCATGAGCTTCTGGACGGTATCGGTCGACCAGGCGCGGGTGTTGAGGTAGCCGACGACCTCCGAACCGGCCCGGTCCGCGAACTTCTTGCTCATCAGCGTGTAGACGTGGTCGACCGGCCAAGCATTGGGCTTGGGATCGGGGCAGTCGGCCACCGTGTCGCAGCGCTTCCACTCGGCCATGTTCTCGGGCACGCCGGCCTCGAGCTTCACCATCTTGTATTTGCCGAGCAGCGACGTCGGCGACCAGTAATAGCCGGCCCAGCCCCGCTTGCGCTCGTAAGCCTTGGCGATGGAGCCGTCGAGCCCGGCGGCCGAGCCGGTGTCGACGAGGGTGAAGTTGTGCTTGTCGCCGTCGAACGCCTTATAGAGCTGGCTCGTGACCACCGTGCCGCCCCAGCCCTGCGGACCGTTCATGACGGCGCCCTTGCTCGGATCCTCAGGCGCCGGAAAGAGTTCGGGATGCTTCAGCATATCCCCGATCGTCTTGATGTCCGGATGGGCGTCGGCGACGTATTGCGGGATCCACCAGCCCTGGACGCCGCCGTCGGTCAGGGCGGTGGCGCCCTTGACGATCTTGCCCTCGCTGAGGCCGCGGTTGGCGACCTCGGGCAGCAGGTCGACCCAGCCCTCTGGGGCGACATCAGGCTGGCCTTTTTCAACCATGGACGTGATGGTCGGCACCGTGTCGCCGGTGGTGATATCGGCGCTGCAGCCGAAACCCTTGTTCATGATGAACTTGTCGACGTTCGCCAGCACCTCGGCGGACTGCCAGTTCATGCTGGCGATGGTGACGTCGCCGCATCCCGCGGCAGAGGCCGCTTCTGCCCAACCGAAAAAGCCAACTGCGGCGCAGGCCGTCAACAGCAACGATCTCATGGTATTCCTCCCCAAATGCGGTGTTTTCAAGCCTGCGCCAACTGGACCGCGAATAGTTGGCTGGAGATTATCGGCGCCAAGCGGACGGTCTTGCAAGTCCGGTGCCATGCCGCCGGCCCTGGCCTTCGATGATGCCGCTGGAGAGACCCGCGGCCATCAGGGGGCGTCGCTGGGGCGCAGGCACCACACTGCGAACAACGGCGCGGGGCCTGAGCGCATCGCGTGGACGATACCGGGCTTGTTGAAGAACGTGCCCCCGACGCCTGGTTCGAACCAGCCGCCATACGCCTGGCGGAACTCGCCCGGGGACAGCGCGAGGTAAGCCTCCTCCGGGGCATGCTGATGGTCGGGATAGCGCACGTGCGGCGCCAGCAGGCTTACGCCCACCCAAGCGTCGTCCCGGTTCTCGATGCCGCCGGGTCCGGCCACCATGGCGTTGGCGTGCCCGTCCATGAAGTTGGCGCTGGCGGACGGTCCGCCGTCCCTCCGGCTCCAGGCCAAGGACGGCTCCAATGTTTTGAATGCCGTGGCGATGCCTGCAAGCGCAGGCGCGGCGGAACCGGCGGTCCGCAGCGCTTGGGGCAAGCTGGAGCAGGCCGGCAACCGATCGCCTCCCTCCCGTGCGGGTCCCACGGCGCCGTCGAGCGAGGCAAAGGCCTGCCGGACGCAGCGTTCCGTGTCCCGGTCCATCCGCGACGCCTCGAAACCGGCGCGAACGCTGTCAAGGAAGGCTTGCAGCTCAGGCTTTCGAGTGGCCACCAAACCAATCCCTTCTTTGCCGGTCGATGCTTACAGGGCCTTCACGAGGCGAAGCGCGTCGTAGATGTCGGCATGCGTGTTGCGGGCGGCCACGGCATCGCCGATCCGGAATAGCTGAAACGCGTCATCGGGATTGGCCGCCCGCATCTGCGTCCGTCCGGCAACCAACTCGTCGTGGTCCACGGCGCCCCGATTCCGCGAAAGCGGCTTCAATTCGAAATACAGCTCGTCGAGCGGGGTCGTTCCGTGGTTGGCTACGATCTGGTCGGACGTCCGCTCCTTGCTCACGCCGCCGTAGTCGCTGCCGACACGGGCCAGGAGCTGATTTCCCGAACGCTCCGCCGCTTCGAGGCGAAACGTGACGGTGAAGGTGGCGTCCTTTTTCTGCAGCGAGCGCATGTAGGGAACGAGGTCCATGGCCATCGCCTCCGGGGCGAAGGACCGGTCCGGCGTCATGATTTCGACCGTGGCGCCGCGGTCAAGCGGATCCTCGACAACCACTCGGCGCATATTTCCACGAGAACCAAGGCATGGGTCGAAGGTCCGCAAGAGGGCCGCTTTGGACACCAACCGCGAGCCAGTCATCCATCGCTGGACCTAAGAAGTCACCGGGGCCGCATGATAGCGGTCGATCCATGTAAACGTGAGGACCTGTCGTGGCAGGGCCGGAAATGCGCAGGAACAAACCGACTTGGCTTTGACGAGGCCACCCGTCGCTGTCCACCCTGTGGACAATAACGGCATTGCCATTGTGGATGCTTGATGCCTGGCCGACGATTGGTGTCATAGATCTGCCCCGGAGCATCCGGTTGGGCGACAAATCGTGACACTCTGACGGCTAAGAAAAAGATAAGCAATAAAGGCTGGGGAGAGGCGGAATGGTCATCAGCAGGCGTGCGGCTTTGGCGACCGGCCTGGGCGGCGCCATCGTTCTGGGTGCCGGGCGCCGTTCGGCGTCGGCGCAGCAGCGGCCCGTGCGGATCGGGGTGCTGGGCGACCAAAGCAACATCACGGCCGATGCCGGGGGGCCGGGATCGATCCTGGCGGTCCGGATGGCGGTGGCCGATTTCGGCGGCAGCGTCCTGGGGCGCCCAATCGAGGTCATCTCCGGCGACATGCTGCTGAAGCCGGACGTCGCGGCCCAGATCGCGGCCAAGTGGTATGACGTCGATGGGGTCGACGTCATCGCGGACCTGCCGCTGACCTCGGCGGCCCTCGCCGTCTTGCAAGTCGCGCGGGCGCGGAACAAGGCGACGATCATCTCGTCCGCGGCAGCCGCCGATTTCACCGGCCCCGCCTGCGCCGCGACCAACGTCCATTGGATGGACGATACCTACGCCCTGGCCAATGCCACCGGACGCGCCGTGGTCTCCGCCGGGGGGAAGACCTGGTTCTTCCTGACCGCCGACTACGCGTTCGGCGCCGCAATGCAGAGGGATGCCACTGCGGCCGTGATGGCTGCTGGCGGCCGCGTCGTCGGATCGGCCCGGCATCCCATGGGATCGACCGACTTCTCCGGCTTCCTGCTGCAGGCCAGCGCGTCCGGTGCGGAGGTCGTCGGCCTGGCCAGCGTCGGAGGCGACACCATCACGGCGATCAAGCAGGCGGCGGAGTTCGGCCTGGCGCGCACGGGCGTACGTCTGGCCGGCCTGCTGGTGTTCATCACCGATATCCACGCGATCGGCCTGGCAAGCGCGCAAGGACTGTATGTCAGCAGCGGGTTCTACTGGGATCAGAACGATGCTGCCCGCCGGTTCTCCCAACGGTTCTTCGCGGAACGTAAGGTGATGCCCACCAAGGCGCAGGCCGGCGCCTACAGCTCCACGCTTCATTGGTTGCGCGCGGTGCAGGCGACGGGCGGGACCGACGCCATTGCCGTCAACGCGCAGATGCGGTCCACGCCCGGCGACTTCTTCGGCAAGCCGGTCCGCATCCGGCCCGATGGCCGCGCCCTCTATGACATGACGCTCTATCAGGTGAAGGCGCCCGCCGAGAGCCTCCGGCCCTGGGATTACTACAAGGCCATTCAAACCATCCCAGCCAACCAGGCGTTCCGTCCGGTCTCCGAGGGCGGTTGCCCGCTGCCGCCATGACCGGACGTGAAGCCGGAAGAACAGGCATGCTGCAAGCCGCACCGAGCTACGACGTGGACCTCTATTCCGACGCTGTCCTGCTGGACCCCTATCCGCACTACACGTCATTACGGGCGCTGGGCCCCGCCGTCTGGCTGCCGCGGCACGGCATGTGGGCGATCTCGCGCTTCGACGACGTGCGGGCCGCGCTGCGCAACACGGCCGTGTTCTCCTCCGGCCGCGGGGTCGCTGCCAACGACGAGGTCAACGCGATGTCGGCCGGCAACCTGCTTGCCAGCGATCCGCCGCTGCACGAGACGCTGCGCCGGGTCGTGGCGGCGCCGCTGCGCCCGCCCGAGTTGGCGGAGATCCGGCCAGCGATCGAGGCAGAGGCCGAGGCCTTGGTGGAGCGGCTGGTTGCCGCCGGGTCGTTCGATGCGGTCACCGACTTCGCGCAGCATCTGCCGTTGACGATCGTCTCCAACCTCGTTGGGCTCCCCGATGGCGGACGGGCGCGGATGCTGGAGTGGGCGGCGGCGACCTTCGACGTGCTGGGCGTGATGAACGCGCGCGGCGCCGCCGCCATGGGCCGGGTGGCCGAGATGCGGAACTATGTGCTGACCGAGGCGACGCCCGACCGCCTCAAGCCCGGCAGTTGGGCCAAGCGGATCTATGACGCGGCCGACCGGGGCGAGGTGACGCCCGAACGCTGCCCAATGCTGATGCGGGACTATCTGGGGCCGAGCCTGGACACAACCATCTTCGCGGCCGCGAACCTGATGCTGCTGTTCGGCCGCCATCCCGGCCAGTGGGACATCTTGCGTGCCGATCCGTCGCTGATTCCCAACGCCATCAACGAGGGGGTGCGGCTGGAATCGCCCATCCGCGGCTTCACCCGTTATGTCACCCAGGACCATGACATGGGCGGCCTGACGCTGCCGACCGGGTCGCGGGCGCTGGTGCTGTATGCGTCCGCAAACCGCGACGAGCGGAAATGGGATGCGCCGGAACGCTTCGATATCCGCCGCAACGTCGCCGCCCAGCTTGGCTTCGGGCACGGCCTGCATATCTGCGCCGGCATGCACCTGGCGCGGCTGGAGATGCAGGCGCTGCTCACGGCGCTGGCCGCGCGGGTCCGCCGGTTCGAGATCGGCGAGCCGGTCTACGCGCTCAACAACGTGCTGCGCGGCCTGGCGCACCTACCCGTCTCGATCCGCTGACCAGCCACACGTCCCAATCCGAAAGACCAGCGCCATGCAACGGGCCATCCTCACCACCTTCGCTCTGCTGCTCGCTGCGGGCGCGGCGCAGGCGGAGATCCGTGGCGACGCCGTGAAGATCGGCGTGCTGAACGACATGAGCGGCGTCTATTCCGGCAATGGCGGAACGGGCTCCGTCGTCGCGGCACAGCTTGCGGCGGAGGATTTCGGCGGCATGATCAACGGCAAGCCGATCGTCATCCTCCAGGCCGACGACCAGAACAAGGCGGATATCGGCATCGGCATCGCCCGGCAGTGGTACGACCGGGAAGGGGTGCTGGCCATCGTCGACCTGGTGCCCAGCACGGTGGCCCTCGGCGTCGAGGACCTGGTGCGGCAGAACCACAAGATCGCCCTCATCTCGGGCGCCGCCGCCGAAGCGATGTTCCAGGAGAACTGCGCCTCGACCGCCTTCGTTTGGGTGCAGGACACCTACTCGATCGCCAACGGCACGGTGGACGGCGTCTTGCAGCGGACCAGCGGGCCCTGGTTCTTCATCAACGTGGACCTGGCGCCGAGCCAGCAACTGGCGCAGCAGGCGCAGGCGCGGCTGCGTGCGCAGGGCGGCACCGTCGCAGGCAGCGTGACGGCGCCGTTCAACACGACGGATTTCAGCTCGTTCCTGCTGCAGGCGCAGGCCTCTGGCGCGAAGGTGCTGGCGATCAACACGCTGGGCGGCACCGTGACGACGGTGAAGCAGGCAGTGGAGTTCGGGCTGCCCGGTCAGATGACCATCGTGCTGACCACGCCGAAAAGTCAGGACATCATCGCAATTGGGCTGCCGGCCGCGCAGGGCCAGTTGATCGTCGTTTCGTTCCATGAGGACGCGAGCCCTGAGGCGCGAGCCTGGACTGGCCGCTTCATGGCCAAAACCCATCGGCTGCCGACCGAAGTGCAGGCCGGCGTCTATTCGTCGGTGCGGCATATGCTGCAGGCGGTGAAGGATTCGAACTCGGACGACGGCGAGACGGTGGCGGCCCGGATGCGGGCGACGCCGGTATCGGACGCGTACACCAGGCACGGCGCGCTCCGCGCGGATGGGCGCCTGGTCCATGACCTGTATTTGATGCAGGTGAAATCACCAGCCGAGTCGAAGGATTCGCAGGCCGACATCTGGCGCCCGGTCGGCACGATATCGCTCGACAACGCATTTCCTCCCCTGAGCGAAAGCCGCTGCCCCCTGGTGGGCAAGGCACCATAGGCGCCGGGCCTTCACTCCTGGGCGATGACGCTATCCAGCCAGGCGCAATTGGACGGATTGGCCGCCCGAACGCCGCGGGCGGCAGCATCCAGCCGCATGTCGCGCAGTGCCTTGCGCTGTTCCGGCTCCAAGTACAGGCGCTCATGGCCCCAGAAGCTTGGACCATCGAACGTCTCGTGCGGCTGCCAGCTATTGGGGTCGATGACCCGGGCGCCCCAGCCGTATTCGACGAAGAATCCGGATGGCGAGTGGGCGTAGAACGAGGTCATCCAGTCGTTGGTATGGCGCCCGAGCGTGTAGGCGATGCGGTTCTCCTCCAACTGCGCCAAGTCGTAGCCCTGCCCGACATCATCCAGGCTGCCGAGTTCGACCATGAAGTGGTGGAACCCCGCCTTTCCCGACCCGACCATCGCGAAGCTGTGGTGGCGGCCATTGAGGTGGAAGAAATACAGTTTGTAAGGTTTCAGCCCGTAATCCGTGATGTGGAAGCCGAGCACATCCCGATAGAAGGGCAGCAAAGGCTCGACGTCGGCCACATTCATCACGACGTGGCCCATCCCCAGCGGACCCGTGAGAAAGCCGGAGATCGGACGGCCCGGTGTGAACGGCTCGGACGCGACGGCCGCCCCGTGGAAGGCCTCGAGTGGGTTGCCAGCCGGGTCCTGGAACTGGATCACGTCCCGGACGTGCCGCTCGTCGGCCAAGGCGCTTGCGCCACGCTGCACCGTCACGCCGTGCGCCTCGAGCCGCCCCGCCAAGGCGTCGAGTTCCGCGGCGCCGGCCACCTCCCACCCCAGGAAGCCCAGCCCGTCCCCCTCGGCGCTGCTGACCACCAGGCGCTGCTTGCGGTCGTCCATCCGGTAAGCCTGCACGCCGCGCCCGGCATCGACGCGCTGCATGCCTAGCAGGCCGGTGGCGAAGCCGGACCAGTCCTCCAGCCGGGTGGACCGGACGCCGACATAGCCGAGTGAGAGCAGGCTCATGGCTTGGGTTCCTTCGGTTCAATTTGCGGAGCGCGCTTGGTCACGCGGTTTCGTCCACCAGGGCGCGCCATTGCCAGGCCATCGGCGGCGCCAATCACAGCGCCGCCGCCAAATCCTGCATCTCGGTAGCCGTTCGGGCGGCGCCCAGGATGTAACGGTCTGGACGAACCAGCACGGCCCGAGCGCCGAGCCCATCCAGCCAAACCCTAAGTTCGGGGGAATCATCGACGATCGGCGTCACGCCGCGCCGCTCGAAGATATCCAGCACGCTGCGGGGAAGATCGTGAGCGAAACCCGGCTGCATGACCGCGGCATACCCGTAGCCTGCGCGCTCATCCATCTTGCGGCCGTCGGACAAGACCGGTTGCGGCGCGACGCTGCCACGCGGACCCGTCCATCCGGCCGCGAGCCCCGGGCCGAGCAAGGGCTTGATCGACTGCATGCGGACTGGTTCGCCCGCGGGCGGGCCGCCGGGCAGGGCAGCCTCAATCGCCTTGGTGTTGATTAGGCCGCCCAGGCGCACGGCAAGCTCGATATACGCCCGGACATGCGGGGACCGCTCGGACTGATAGGTGTCCAATAGCGCGTCGTCCGCTTGCCCGCGCAGCACCCAGGCCAGCTTCCAGGCCAGGTTGCCGACATCGCGCATGCCCGCGCACATGCCTTGCCCCAAGAAGGGCGGGGTGAGGTGCGCGGCGTCCCCGGCGACCAGCAACCGTCCGCGCCGCCAACAGGCCGCGATGGCGGAATGGAAGGTATAAAGCGCCGCACGCTCCAGGTCGGCGTCGTCCGGCGCAAGCCAGCGCCGCAGCAGTTCGAACACCTTGGCCGGTTGCGTGATCGCGGCCTCGTCCTCGCCCGGCGTCACGGCGATCTCCCAGCGGCGGCGGTCGCCTGTGCCGCGGACATAGGTGGCGGGGCGCGTCGTGCTGCAATGCTGCACGCTGTAGTCGCCAAGGTCCGGGCGCGGCCGCCGCAGGATCATGTCGGCGACGAGCCATCGCTCGTGAAAGCCCAAATCCTCCATCCCCGCGCCGATCAGCCGCCGCACCAGCGACCGCGCGCCGTCGCAGCCTACGACATAGCGCGCCTGGCACGCAGCCAGCACCCCGGTCGCCAGCGCTTCGTAGCGGATGGTCACCGCGTCCGGCGCCTGGTCTATCGCATAAACATCGCAGCCGGAACGCATCCTGACGCCGGGCCAGCGGTCAAGGCCGGAGCGCAGCGCCTGCTCCAGCTCCGGCTGGTGGAAGCGGTAGCTGACATGCCAAGCCTGCGGCCCCACCTCCGCCGGACGGGACCAATCCAGCAGCAGGCGGCCATCGTCATCGACGAACTTCATGCCCGGCGACACGTGCACCAGCGGCAGCATCGTCTCCGCCAGGCCGACCGTCTGGAGCAGGCGCATGATCTCGTCGTCGAAATGCACCGCCCGCGGCAGGGGATAGATCGCTGCCTCGCGCTCCAGCAGCAGGCAGGTGATCCCCTGCAAACCCAGCAGGTTGCCCAGCATGACGCCCACCGGACCGCCGCCGACGATCACGACATCGACCGTGTCGGCCGGCAGCGCGCTACATGCCTTGCTGACCAAAATCCCTCCCTTGCGGCGCACGGTTCCAGTGCTTGCCTGATCTTAGCGTTCTCACGCACGATCTTCCGCGGTGCAAGGAGAGGGTGCAAAGTCGTTCTGGGACATGTCCACCAGGTGAACGTTCATGCGGCCGAAACCAATCCGTGCGTTTGCCCGCGGCCTCGCGGTCATCGAAGCCCTCAATCGCCATGGCAGCGCCTCCGCCCTGCAACTGGCCGGCGACAGCGGCATCCCGCGCCCGACTGTGTATCGCCTGCTGGAGACACTGATCGAGGCCGGCTATGTCGGCCGCGGGCTGGAGGATGACCGCTTCCACCTGCGCATGAAGGCGCGCACGCTGGCCGCCGGGTTCAGGGACGAGCACTGGATCGCCGCCGTCGCGGCCCCGCTGCTGATGGAATTGACCGACCGGATTTCATGGCCATGCGACGTTTGCACCTTGGACGGCCTGCAGATGGTTGTGCGCGACACCACCCATTTCCGCGCGCCGCTATCGATTGACCGCAACGTGGTCGGACGCCAGATGCCGATGCTGGGAAGCTCGTCGGGGCTGGCCTACCTCGCCGCGGTTTCGGCGGCCGAGCGTAGCTTGCTGATCGACCTCCTGGCGCAGTCGGACGCACCGGTCGATGCGGCCGCGCGCAATCCCGCGCAGGTCGCCCGCATCATCGCCGCCACGCAGCGCCGCGGCTACGGCCTGCGCCAGGGCGGTGTCATTTGGCCGCACACCGGGTCGATCGCGCTGCCGATCCGGCAGGGCAGGCGCGTCCTCGGGTGCATCACCGCGATCTGGATGGCGCGCGTGGTCGGGTTCGAAGAGGGCGTTCGGCGCTGCCTGCAGCCGCTGCAGCAAACGCAGGCGTTGATCGAGCAGCGGCTTGGGGCTTCCGCGGCGGCGTAGGCGAAAGCGATCCGACCGCGATGGCCATCAGGACAGCAAGCGAGCGTATAACAGCTCACGTCGCCGCGGCGGCGCCTGCCAGCGTGGTGCTGCATTCGCCGAACGCCGGCAGGCAGCACGATGCCCACAAACAGCAGAATGATTGCAGCCACGTCGAATGGGGAAATGGGATGTTCGGCCTAACGGACGAGGAGCTTGCGACGGCCCCGATCACCTACCGCGCCGACCTGTTCCAAGGGCAGACGGTGCTGGTGTCCGGGGCTGGGTCGGGGCTTGGCAAGGCGACGGCGTTCCTGTTCGCCCGGCTCGGCGCGCGGCTGGCCATTTGCGGGCGCAAGGTGGAGAAGCTCGACGCAACGGCCCAGGCGCTGCGAGGCTTGGGCGCGGAGGTGTCCGTCCACCCGATGTCTATCCGCGACCCCGAGCAGGTGACGGCGTTGCTTGCCGGCGTGTGGGAAGGGCATGGCGGGCTGGACGTGCTGGTCAACAACGCGGGCGGGCAGTTCCCGCAGGCGGCGCTGGACTTCTCCGCCAAAGGCTGGAACGCCGTCATTGACACCAACCTGACCGGCACCTGGCACATGATGCAGGCGGCAGCCCGGCGCTGGCGCGATGCCGGGCGCGGCGGCAGCATCGTCAACGTCGTCGCCGTCGTGTGGCGCGGGATGCCCGGCATCGCCCACACCTGCGCGGCGCGGGCCGGCGTCATCTACCTGTCCAAGACGGTCGCCACGGAATGGGCGCCGCTCGGCATCCGCGTGAACTGCGTCGCCCCTGGCGTGATCGAGACCGAGGGCATGGCCGTCTACCCCGAGGAAGCCCGGCGCGTCCTGCCGGGCAGCAACCCGATGCGCCGGTCCGGCCAGGCGACGGACGTGGCCGACGCCATCGCGTATCTCAGCGGACCAAGTGGGAACTTCATCACAGGGGAGGTGCTGGTGGTGGACGGCGGCGGCCAGAATTGGGGCGACCTTTGGACGGTCCCGCGGCCCGGCTATTTTTCGGACCCGCTCGCATAGCGTACGGCGGTGTCCCGCTGCGCACAGCGTCGACGGCGGGACCCGGCATTTCGACCCGTCAGCGCAGCAGCTCGCCCGCGATGATGAGCTTGCGGATTTCGGTGGTCCCCGCGCCGATCTCCAGCAGCTTGGACGCCCGGTAAAGCCGGTTGACCTCCGTTTCCCGCATGTAGCCCATGCCGCCGAAAACCTGCACCGCGTCCGACACCACCCGGCTGCATGCCTCGGCCGCGAACAGGATCGCCGCCGCCGTCAGCTTATGGATGTCGCCGCGCCCGCCGCCGTCCCGGTCCAGCGCGTTGCCGGCGGCGAGCGTGCGGTAGCACAAGGCGCGCATCGCCTCGATGGTGGCGTACATATCGGCAAGCTTGCCCTGCACGAGCTGGAACTCGCCGATGCGCCGGCCGAACTGCTGCCGCGTCTTGGCGTGCTCCACAGCAAGGTCCAGCGCCCGTTCCGCCATGCCGAGATTGATCATGGCGACGATGGCGCGCTCCAGGTCCAGCCCGCTCATGACGATGCCGACGCCGCGGTTCTCCTCGCCGACCAGGTTCGCGGCCGGGACACGGCAATCGTCGAACACCAGCTCGGCCGTGGTGCTGCCGCGGAAGCCCATCTTGTCCAGCTTTTGCGCGACGACGAAGCCCGGCATCCCGCGCTCGACGACAAAGGCGGAGATGCCCTTGGCGCCTCGGCTTTTGTCGGTCTTGGCGTAGACCAGGACGATGTCGGCAACGGGTCCGTTGGTGATGTAGAGCTTGCGGCCGTTCAGGACGTACTCGCCCCCGTCGCGGCGCGCGGTTGTTGCCATCGCGCCGAGCGCGTCCGACCCAGCGCCCGGCTCCGTCAAGCCCAGTGCGCCGATGGCCGCGCCGCTGCACAGGCCGGGCAGCACGCGCGACCGCAGCTCCTCACTGCCGTTGCGGGCGATGTTGTTGGCGCAAAGATTCTCGTGCGCGATGTAGCTGAGCGCAACCGCCGGGTTGAAGCGGGCCAGGCCCTGGGTGATGAGGCCCGAGGCGAAGAAGTCGGAGTCCGCGCCACCGAACCGCTCCGGCATGGTGACGCCCAAATAGCCCATGCGGCCCAGCGCCGGCATGACCTCCGGCGGCCACCAGTCCTCGTCGTCCATGCGTCCCTGCAACGGGTGCAGCTCCTGCTCGGCGAAGCGGGTGGCGCCGTCGAGGATTTCCTGTTGCTCGAACGACAAGCCGAACTGCGACGCGCGGGGGTCGCCCGAGTTCAGTCCGTGGTCCGGCATGGTGGTTCCCTCCGCCGCGGCGGCCGGGTTGGTCCCGGCCTGTTGACAGTGCAAGATGAACGGTATTCAGTTTCAATCAGATAAACAAGGCCTGCGTCAGACCCGGCCTGGAGGAAACCGATGCGGCCTGCCTTGCCCCAGCCCCGCCTCACGGCCTGATTGTGCCCGCCATCAGCCCGCACCGGATGCAGGAGCGCTACGACAGCATCCTGGACGCCGCCAAGACGGCGTTCGCCGAGCACGGCTTTGCCAACGTGTCCATCAACGAGATTGCCAAGCGGGCCGGGGTGTCGGATGGGCTGGTTTACCGCTATTTCGAGAACAAGCGCGACCTGATGCATTCCGTGCTGCGCGTGTTCTACGCGCGCATCATGCTGGATCTCGAGGCGGCCGTCCTGGAAGAAACCCGGTTCGAGGCGCGGCTGGAGCGGCTGATCCGCCGCCACCTCGAGGTCTTCGGCGCCGACGCCGGCCTGTGCCGCCTGTTCATCTCGGAGGTGCGGGTGGCCAGCGACTACCCGGGATCAGCAATTCATGAACTCAACCGGCAGTACTCCTCCATCTTGGTCCGCATCGTGGCGGAAGCGCAGGCGGCGGGCACGGTGCGCCCCGACCTCAGCCCGCGGCTGCTGCGCGATGTGATCTTCGGCTCCATCGAGCACCGCGCGTGGCGCTTCGTGAACAAGCGTGGCGGCCTTGCCATCGCCGAAACGGCGCGGGAGTTGACCCTGCTGCTGGTCCACGGCACGGGTGCCGGTCCTGCGGGTACGGCGGCATGAGCGCCTGGCCCTTCGGCACGGTGCTGATCGCGAACCGGGGCGAGATCGCCGCCCGCATCATCCGCACGGTCCGGGCGCTGGGCCTGCGCAGCGCCGTGGTGTTCCACGACGCCGATGCCGGGGCGGAAGCGGTCGCGACGGCCGACCAGGCCATCCGGATCACCGGTACGACGCCCGTTGCCGCCTACCTCGACGGGCCGCAGATCGTGGCGGCCGCGCGCACGCTGGGCGCCTGCGCGGTGCATCCCGGCTACGGCTTTCTATCGGAGAACGCCGGCTTTGCCCGCGCCGTGGCGGCGGCCGGGTTGACCTTCGTGGGGCCGGCGCCCGAAGCGATCGACCTGATGGGGGACAAGGTGCGCGCCCGCCGCTTCGTCGCCGAGCGCGGCTTCCCCGTCGCGCCTTCCGCCATCGAGGACGACGATCCCGCGACGTTCACCGAGCGCGCCCGCATCGTAGGCGGGCCGCTGCTCATCAAACCTTCGGCCGGCGGCGGCGGCAAGGGGATGCGGATCGTGCGCGACCTGGCGGACCTGGACCTTGCCATCGCCCAGGCCCGCAGCGAGGGCCAGCGCTATTTCGGGGACGGCCGCCTGTATGCCGAGCGCTATGTCGAGAGGCCCCGGCATATCGAGGCGCAGGTGTTGGGCGATGCTCACGGCAATGTCGTTCACCTGTTCGAGCGCGAATGCTCGGTCCAACGGCGGTTCCAGAAGGTCATCGAGGAAACCCCCTCGACGGCGCTCACGCCCGAGCAGCGTTGGCACGTCTGCGAAACGGCGGCCGGCATCGCGCGGGCGGCAGGCTATTGCGGCGCGGGCACGGTGGAGTTCATCTTCGGCAGCGGCGCCTTCTACTTCCTGGAAATGAACACACGGCTCCAAGTGGAGCATCCCGTCACCGAGATGACGACCGGCCTCGATCTCGTGGCGGAGCAGCTTCGCGTTGCCGCCGGCGAGCCTCTGGGCTTCACGCAGGACGCGGTGAAGCCCAGCGGTCATGCCATCGAGCTGCGACTGTATGCGGAAGCGCCAGACCGCGGCTTCGCGCCGACGGCCGGGCGCATCCTGGCGCTACGCTGGCCCGGCGGCGAGGGGGTGCGCGTGGACGCCGGCGTCGTGCCGGGGCAGGAGGTCACGCCAGCCTTCGACCCCATGCTGGCGAAGCTGGTCGCCTGGGGCGACGACCGTGCGGACGCCATTGCCCGCGCCCGCGCGGCGTTGCGCGGGATGGTGCTGCTGGGTTGCGAAACCAACGCGGCCTTCCTTGGCCGCATCCTCGACGACCCCCGCTTCGCCGAAAACGACGTGCACACCGGCTACCTCGACGAAAGCCCGGCACTGGCCGCCCGAACGCCGCCCGACCGGCCGACGCTGCTCCGGCTGCTGGCTGCCGCAGCCCTTGCCACCCGCCCCGTGCGTGAAGCGGCGGACGCGGTCCTGCCGCTGCACGCCGCAATGGGCGGTTGGAGGAACTAGGGTGCGGCACAGGTTCGAGGTCGACGACGTGCCGCATGACATCAGCCTGGTGCGCGACGGCGCGGCCTGGCGGCTGGGCGTGCTGGGGACGGAAGCCGCTGCCGTGCTCGACACCGGCCCTGGGGGGCAGGGGCTGCTGACGTTGGACGGCTCCGCGCAAGAGGTGTGGGTCGCGGTCGAGGGGGACGTGGTCCATGTCCAGCTCGACGGCCGGGCCTATGCGCTGCGTTACCGCGACCCGGTGGACCTGCACGCCGCCGCTGCTGCAGGCGATGGGCATGCCGTCGCCCGCGCCCCTATGCCCGGCGTCGTGCTGGCCATTGCAGTGCAGGCCGGCAATCCCGTCCGGCTGGGCGACGCGTTGCTCACGATCGAGAGCATGAAGATGGAAACGGTCATCAAGGCCACGCGCGGCGGGGTGGTGGAAGCGGTACACGTGCGTGCGGGACAGACCTTCGACCGGAACGCGCCGCTGGTCACGCTGCGGGGCGAGGAGGGCTAGGGTGCGCCGCCTCAACTCCCTCCTGGACACGCGCTCGGACGAGTTCCGTGCCAACCACGCGCACAATGCCGGCCTTGCGGCAGAGCTGCGGCGGCGTCAGCGGGCGGCCCGCACGGACCGTCCCGCACGGGACCTGCAACGCTTGCAGCGGCAGGGCAAGCTGTTCGTGCGCGACCGCGTCGAGGCGCTGCTGGACCCTGGGACGCCGTTCCTGGAACTGTCCACGCTCGCGGCCAACATGGCCTATGACGGCGCGGTGCCCGGTGCCGGCCAGGTGACGGGGATCGGCATCGTCGTGGGGCGCGAGGTGATGCTCCATGCCGACGACGGCAGCGTGAAGGGCGGCGCCTGGTATCCGCTGTCGGTCAAGAAGATCGTCCGCGCGCTCGACATCGCCATCGAGAACCGCCTGCCGGTGGTGCACCTGTGCGACAGCGCCGGCGGCTTCCTGCCGCTACAGGCCGAGTTCTTCGCCGACCGCTATCACGCCGGGCGCATCTTCCGTAACCAGGCGACGCTGTCGCGCATGGGCGTGCCGCAGGTGGCGGCCGTGATGGGGCACTGCACCGCGGGCGGCGCCTATGTTCCGGCGCTGAGCGACTACAACGTCATCGTCCGTGGCACCGGGGCAATCTTCCTGGGCGGCCCACCGCTGGTGCGCGCGGCCACGGGCGAGGACGTGACAGTCGAGGAGCTGGGCGGCGCCGACATGCACACGAGCGTGTCCGGCACCGCCGATTATCCCGCCGCCTCCGAGATGCACGCCATCGCAATCGCACGCGAGATCGTGGGCCGGCTGGACCGGCCGGAAAAGGCCCGCGTGGACCGCGCCGACCCGGAAGCCCCCGCCTACGACCCGGCCGAGCTGTACGGCATCTTGCCGCGCGACGCGCGAATGCAGTTCGACATGCGGGAGGTGCTCGCGCGGATGGTGGACGGCAGCCGGTTCCACGAGTATCAGCCGGAGTACGGCAAGACGCTCATCTGCGGCTATGCCCGGATCTGGGGCATCCCCGTTGGCGTTCTCGCCAACAACGGGGTGCTGTTCAGCGACAGCGCGCTGAAGGGCACGCACTTCATCCAGCTTTGCGACCGCAACCGCACGCCGCTGCTGTTCTTGCAAAACATTACCGGGTTCATGGTGGGGCGCGAGTATGAGCGCGGCGGCATCACCAAGGACGGCGCCAAGATGATCATGGCCGTCACCGGCGCGTCGGTGCCGAAGGTGACGGTGGTCTGCAACGGGTCATACGGCGCCGGTACCTACGGCATGTGCGGCCGGGCCTTCGACCTGCGGTTCATGTTCACCTGGCCGCAGGCGCAGATCTCGGTAATGGGCGCGGACCAGGCGGCAGGTGTGCTGACCGACGTGAAGCTGCGCCAACTGGCGCGCGAGCAGCGTGTGCTGACGGCGGAGGAGGCTGCCGCGATCCGCGAGCCGGTGCTGGCGGATTACAAACGGCAGTCGAGCGCCTACTACGCGACTTCGGAGATCTGGGACGACGGCATCCTGGACCCGCTCGACACCCGCAACGCGCTCGGCATGGCGTTCAGCGCCGCCCTAAACGTCCCGATCCCGGAACCGCGCTACGGCGTATTCCGCATGTGATGGACGGCGGGGCATGAAGGAGCGCGTCGCCTTGCCGGAGGCTTGCCCAAAGCATCATCTCGCAGGGCGCCCTTGCGCGCTGCGAATAAGATGATGCCTTATCAAAGGCCCCTAAGCAGACATTCGTTGGCCACGCCACGAATGCCTGCTTAGGCTGCGCTTGCAAGGCCTAAGCAAGAAGTTCCGCCACCAGCACAGCAACCAGCCCCGGCGCAGCATGGCCTGTGGAACCGGGCATCGAGGGAGAGACCCATGACCGACGACGAGGTCCGGCGGCAGATGATCGCGCGCGTGAACGTCGGCGACATGCTGGTGCGCAGCGCCGCGCGAGCGCCGCGGCAGGTGGCGCTGCTCGACGGGGAGCGGCGCATTACCTACCGCGCGCTGAACGACTGGGTGAACCGGACCGCGCATGGGCTGGCCGCCCTGGGCTACTGCCGCGGCATGGCGCTGGGCCTCATGTCCGCCAACAGCGCCGAGTTCCTGGCGACGTACTTCGCTTGCGCGAAGCTGGGCCTGGTCTGCGTGCCGGTGAACCTGTTCTGGAAGCACAAGGAGTTGGGCTACGTGCTCGGCCACGCCCGCGTCCGCGGGATCGTGGTGGAGGCTGCGCTGCTCGAACAGCTCGCGCCGGCCCTTCTGGATCAGCCCGGCGTGCAGGACGTCATCGTCGTCACGCCCGGCGATGCGCCGGCCCTGGGCTGCCGCCGCGTCCTGACCTTCGCCGCCCTGCATGAAGGGCAGCCAGAGGCTGAACCTGAAGCCTATGTGGAGGATGGCGACCCGATCACCTACCTATACACCAGCGGCACCACCTCTGCGCCGAAGGCGGTCGTCAGCAGCCACGTTGCGGTTTACCTGGCGTCGCTGGGCGCCGCGCTGGACACGCGGATGACAGCCGACGACCGCATCACGGCGCTGCTGCCGCTGTTCCACACCGCGCAACTGAACGCGCTTTGCACGCCGGCGTTCGCGGTGGGCGCCACAGTCTGCATCCAGCGCGGCTTCGACGCCGGGCGCCTGCTGGACCTGATCGAGGCGGAGCGGCTGACCCTGACGTTCGCGCTGCCGATGATGTACCGCGCACTGGTGGAGGCGCTGGAGGCGCGCGGGCGCGACGTCTCCAGCCTTCGGCTTGCAATCTACGCGATGGCGCCGATGCCGGCGCACGAGCTGCACCGGGCCATGCAGGCGCTGGATTGCGGCTTTTCGCTGATGTTCGGGCAAACGGAAATGAACCCGCTTTCCACCTACTTCCGGCCGGAGCACCAGTTGAGCCACCCTGGCGCGGTCGGGACGCCCTCGGTCAACGTGCAGGTCGGGATCGTGGACGCCGAGGGCCGCGCCCTGCCGGAAGGCCAGACCGGAGAGATCGTTTACCGCAGCCCGCAACTGCTGTCGGGCTACCTGGACGACCCGGCTGCGACCGAGGCGGCCTTTGCCGGCGGTTGGTTCCATTCGGGCGACGCCGGCCGCTTCGACGGGGACGGGGTGCTGTGGTTCGAGGACCGGTTCAAGGACATCATCAAGACCGGTGGCGAGAACGTTGCGTCCATCGAAGTGGAAAAGGCGATCTATGCCGCCGACCCGGCGGTGCAGGAGGTCGCGGTCATCGGCCTGCCTCATGTCCGCTGGGGGGAAGCCGTGACGGCCGTCGTGGTCGCGAAGCCTGGGGCCGGGATTGACGAGGCGGCGCTGCAAACGCAGCTCCGCGCGCACCTAAGCCCCTTCAAGTGCCCCAAGCGCGTCATCCTAATCGAGGCAATGCCGAAGACTGCAACGGGCAAGGTGCAGAAGGCTAAGCTGCGGCAGGAGCTGTCGGGCACTTATGCCAACGGCCAAACACCGTGAGCGTCTGGGTCCAGGGGACGAAGACGACGCGGCGCAAGTGCCCGGTTGCCCCATCCATGCCCTGTGGCCAGGCCGGGTCATGGCGGACGCAAGACGGCCCTTGCAGGACCGGCGGGCCGCGGCGACACTGGCCCTCGCAGCCTGCGTCATCGCGCGGTTCCGATGCCGCAGGCAACGCTCGAAACATGGGCGCGGTTGAAGGACTGGGGGAGGAGCACGCCGTGATCACGACCTTCTTCATGCCGACCCGCATCGTCGCAGGCGCGGGCTCGCTGGCCACGATCGGCGAACTCGCGCGTGATTTGAATATGTCGCGCGTGCTCGTCGTGTCCGACCCGGTGATCTCGTCGCAAACGTTCCATGCCGCAGCGTTGGCCTCGCTGGGCGAGGCGGGGATCCTGCTGTCGCGCTTCGACGAGTGCGGCATCGATGCCCGCTGCTCGCACATCGACGATCAGGGCGAGCGCGTCCGGCGCGAGGGCATCGACGGGGTTGTCTGCATCGGCGGCGGGTCGGTGATGTGCACGGGGAAAGGCATCGCCATCGTCGCGGCCAACCGCAAGCCGATGCGCGACTGCACCGGCGTCGGCCGGTTCGACCGCAAGGCGTTGCCAATGATCATGGTGCCGACAACGGCCGGGTCCGGCTCCGAGGTGTCGCAATGGACCATCGTCAAGGACGAGGAGCGACACCTGAAGCTGCTGGGCGGCGGTCCGCTCAGCTTTCCCGACGCGGCGATCCTCGATCCCGTGACGCTGGCTTCGCTGCCGATGCGGGTCGCGGCATTGCCGGCGGTGGACGCGCTGACGCATGGCGTCGAGGCCTACCTGAGCGGCATCGCCTCGCCGCTCACCGACGCTATTGCGCTCGGCGCCGTGCGGGAGCAATACGGGTCGTTGCGCGCCTCGATCAACTCCGACGACCCGGCCGCGCGCGAGGCGAACCTCGTTGCCTCTTGCATGGCCAATGTCGCCTGCGGCAACGCGCGGCTCGGTCATGGCCATGCGCTATCCTTGCCGCTCGAAGGCCACCTGGACCTGCCGCATCCCTACGGCGTCGGCGTCTTGCTGCCGCACGTGATCACCTTCAACCTCGCCGTGCTGCCGCACAAGGCCGCGCCGCTGGCCGAGGCGCTCGGGGTCGACGCGGCGGGCCTGACGCGCGCGGAAACGATCGCGGCCTGCGACGCCAACGTGCGTTCGCTCTACGCCGATATCGGTTTTCCCGAACGTTTCACGGCAGAACAACTGCCGCATGAGCGCGTGCGCGAGATGGCCGAGCGGGCGGTTCCCGGGCTTTATGCGGGGATCGCCGCCCAGGACTTCGATCCTGCGACGGCTGGCGACCACACGCTGATCGCCTGCCCGTCGGCGCGGAAGATGACGGTATCGCAGGCGCAACGCATCCTCGAACGATGCCTGGCGTGACCGCTTGATCGAGGGCTCCGGCGTCAAACAAAATCAAAAAGGGAGAACATCGATAGCTGATCGAACACTGGGCATTGCTCGACAACCTCGGCCTGCTGCGGCAGCTTGGCGCCACGACGATCTGAGGAGCAGCCGGCCATGTCGAAGGTGATCTTGCACCACTACGGATTGTCGCCGTTCTCGGAGAAAGTCCGGCTCGCGCTGGGCATCAAGGGGCTTGCGTGGGGATCGGTCGATATTCCGCCCGCGCCGCCGCGTCCGCTGCTGACCCCGCTCACGGGCGGTTACCGCCGCACGCCGGTCATGCAGATCGGCGCGGATATCTTTTGCGACACCAACATCATCCTGCCGGCGCTCGAGCGGCTTTATCCCGAGCCGGCGCTGTATCCCGCCGCATTCGGCGCCCTGTCACAGGCTTTGTCGTTCAACTGGGAGCGCACCGTGTGGATCCCGATGATCGGGGTGCTGGTGCACTTCATCGGCGATCTGCCGCCGGACTTCATTAGGGACCGCAAGGACGGCTATCTCTATATCGACATCTCGAAGGCTGCGATGGAGCCGGAGTTCGACCTCAACGTGCAGCGTGTGCGTGCGCAGTTGGCGTGGCTGAAGCAAGCGTTGGCCGACGGCCGCAAGTTCCTGTTCGGCGACGCGCCGAGCGCGCTTGACCTCGGCTACTATCATCCGATCTCATTGGTCCGGAAGAACAGTCCGCCGGCGGATGTCGACAGGCTGCTCGGCCTTGCGCCGATCGTCCCGTGGTATGAGCGCATGGCCGGCCTTGGCCATGGCACGCCGTCCGAGCTCAGCGCCGCGGCGGCGCTCGGGATCGCCAAAGACGCGACTCCGGCCCCGGTGTCGCACATGGCGCCAGATGCCGACCCGTCGGGCCTGGAACGAGGTTCGGCCGTGACGGTCACTCCGGACGACAACGCCAAGGTTCCGGTGACCGGCACGCTCGTCGCGGCCGACGCCCAGGAGATCATCATCCATCGCGATGATCCCCAGGCCGGCGACCTCCATCTGCACTTCCCAAGAGCAGGATTCGAGATGAGGGCGGCCTAGTGGTCCGATCATAACGCTTGAGTTTCAAGCGTTAGGTGAATCGGTCCACCAGACAACTAGTGATCCGATCCTAACGCTTGAGTCCCAAGCGTTAGGTGAATCGGTCCACCAGACAACTAGCTATGGTTGAAGTTGGGTGCAGCCGCTCTGTTCTGCCGTCGGGAATAGCTTTTCCGACGGCACCTTTTCCAAGACATTGAAAATGTCGTTGGAAGACTTGGACTCGGCCGGCTTTTTTACTTGGACGAGCATGATGTCCATCGCGACGCTGCCGTTGGCCTGGATGCAGGGATTGTTGAGCATGCCGTCGGTGAACGGCATCTCGCGCATGGCCTTGTTGACGGCAACCGGGTCGTCGCTGCCGACCTTCTGCACCGCCTGCAGGTAGTGCAGCGTCGCGATGTAGGACATCCCATGGCTCATGCCCGGCGCGGTGCCGCCGTTGCGCGCCATGAAGCGCTTGGCATAGGCGCGGCTCGGGTCGTTGGAGTCCCAATAGAAGCTGACCGGAAACCGCAGGCCCTGCGCGGTGTCGAGCCCCATGGCCACCACGTTGTTATCGAACACCAGCAGCGCGGCCGTGTTCGTGATGCCGAACTCCTTGGCTTGCTTGACCGAGTTCACCAGGTCCGGGCCGGCATTGGCAAACGCGATCATGTCGGCGCGCGACGTCTGCGCCTGCAGCAGCGGCGAAGACATGTCGGTGGTCGCGAGCGGATGCAGCGTGCGCCCGACCACCTTGCCGCCGCCGGCCTCGACGGTCTGCTGCACGTCGTTGGCCAGGTCGTGCCCAAAGGTGTAATCGGCCTCGATCACATACCACGTCTTGGCGCCCGCGCGGAGCAGCGCGCCCGCCGCGGCGCGGGCGAGCGCCACCGTCGAGACTGCCCATTGCGTGCCGTATGGCGAGCAGGACTTGCCGGTGATCGAGGCGGCGTAGTTGCCGCTCTGGATCGAGGTGACCTTACGCTCCTTGGCGACGTTCTGCACCGCGACCCCGACGCCGCTCGAGCCGCCGATGTTGAGCATCGACACATGGCTCTGGTCGATGAGCTGGCGGGTGAGGTTGACCCCGAGATCGGGCTTGGTCTGGTGATCGACCGCAATGACCTCGATCGGCCGGCCCAGCACGGCGCCCCCGAAGTCCTCGACGGCCATCTTGGTGGCGAGCACGGAGTTTGGTCCGCCATTGCCGGAATAGGTGCCGTTCAGGTCCTCGACGACCCCGATCCGGAATGGTTCATCCGCCCGCGCGGCAGCCGCGGCGCCGATGAGCATGGCCAAGGCGACGGCCGGGCGGCGGATACGCATCCCCTCCATAACTTTCCCCTTCTTTGCTTTGCGCGACGCATATGCCGCCGCTTCGTCTCGTGCAGCACCATCGTTGCCTACCCGGCCAGCGTCAATGCGGTCGTCCACGACGGCGGTACTGCCAAACTCGACATCCAAGCCACGCATCCGCCCTCGGTCAGGGAACCGGCGGGAAAATGCCCAACCGGCCCTCGCAGCCCCGATCTCGCGGCAATCCCGCTGCAGACTGTCCCGCCAAGTGGCCGAGCGCCACGGCTGAAAGCAGCCCGTTGCCGGATAAGTAGCCGGAAGCGGCGCGGCCCGATACGCCGCAGGCCGCCCCGCCGGCTGCGAACAGGTTCGGCAGCGCCTGGCCACTGGCGCCCAGAACCATGGCCCGGCCGTCCACCACCAGGCCGCCCTGAGTATGGAACAGCGCCCCGGTGACACGGACCGCGCAAAAGGGCGGCTGCAGCGAAGGGCTGCCGGCGAAGCTGCGGCCGAACCGATCGTTGCCGCCCGCCGATTTCAGCGCGGCGGCCTCATCCAGAGTCGCCTGGAGCGCCGCTGCCGGCACCCGCATCGCGCCGGCCAGCGCGGCCAAGCCTGTCGCGGTCAGGATGGCGCCGGCGGCCTCCGCCTGCCGGAAATCCTCGAACTGCCGCGCGATCCCTGCGATGCGGGCGTCGAACACCGTCCAGGCGATGCCGCCGGGCTGGCGCAGCACGTTGGCTGCCTGCTCCGAGTAGCCCTGCATCTCGTCAGAGAAGCGCTGCCCCTCGGCGTTCACCTGCACGCCGCCCTCGGTGATGGTCGCCCAGGTGATCAGGACGCCGTCCGGGTGCGCGACGGAGCCATGACCCTGATGTCCCGACAGGTCGCGCGCCTGCGCTCCCAGCGCCTCGCCCCAGAGCAGCGCGTCGCCCTGGTTGCCGGGGTGGCCAAAATAGAGCGCGTCCGCTAGCGCCGGCACATGCCGGGCCACCAGCGCCGGGTTGCCGCCGTAGCCGTTGCAGGCCAGCACCAGCGCATCGCAGCCGACGCGCTCCACGGCGCCGTCCGGGCGGGCGTAGGCCAGGCCTCGCACGCGGCCATCCGCGTCGGCATAGATCGTCCGGACATGGGCGTCGCACAGCGTATCCACCCCGGCGGCGGTGGCGGCCTGCAACAGCCGGTCCATCAGTTCCGCGCCGGAGCGGGTCGGCAGGCCGTGCATGCGGTGGGCGCCGTGGCCGGGGTAGTTGAAGTCCGCGATGACGGAGAACGGCAGGCCATGCGCGTCCGCCAGCCACTCCAGCACCGTGCCGCAGCGCTGCGTGAGGCAGGCGACCAGGGCCGGGTCGGGCTCGTCGTGCGCCTTGGCCATGATGTCGGCGGCGAACTGCGTGGGGCTGTCCACGATCCCGGCCGCGTGCTGCCACCGCGTGCCCGCCGCCGGGACCAGCCCAGCCGACAATGCGGTGGAGCCGCGCGGCAAGTGGTCGCGTTCGAGCACCAGTGCATCCGCTCCGCCCTCACGCGCCGCCAGCGCCGCGACCAGGCCGGCCGCCCCGCCGCCGACGATGACGGCCGGCACATGCGCATCGAACATCACGCCGCCTGCGGGTTCGACGCTCATGCCAGCTCCTCCATCACGGCGGCAATGCTGGCGACCCGGCAAACTGGACTCAGCGCGTCGATGGCGGTGGCATGCACCGCCGGAGTGAACGCGGCGCAGCCATCCTCCAGCACCGTCACGTCGAAGTCCCGCACATGCGCCTCCCGCACGGTCGAGGCGACGCCGCCATTGGTGACGATGCCGCAGGCCAGCAGGCGAGTGATGCCGCAGCGTCGCAGCGCCCATTCGAGGCGGCTCATATAAAAAGCCGAGTAGGCGACCTTCTCCACCGACAGGTCGGCCGGCTGCAGCGTATCCACCATTTGATGGCCCCAAGCGCCGGGGCAGAAGTCGCCACGCCCGAGGAACGGGCGCAGCGCCAGCAGATGCGGCGAGATCAGCGGCTCGCCGCCGCGCCCCGGCACCAGGGTGAACTGCGTCTGCACCACCCAGCCGCCCCTGGCGCGCAGCCGGTCGGCCAGCGGCTTCAGGCGGTCCGGCAGGGCGGCGATCTCCGGCGTCCCAAGCCCGGCGCGGCCATAGGCGCCATTCGAATGGACGAAGTCGTTCTGCAGGTCACAGACCAGCAGCGCGGTGCCTTGCAGCGTCATGCGCGGGTCACGATCACGTTGCCGAGCCGGTCCACGCGGGCGACCAAGCCCGGATCGACCACCGTGGTGGCGTCGGGTTGCTCCAGGATGGCGGGGCCGAGGATCTCGGCGCCCACCGGCAGCGCCAGGCGGTCGTGCACCGTTGCCGTGTGCCAGCCGGCGAACCAGACCTGCCGCGTGCCGCGATCGGCGGCTTCGACCGAGGCGCCGGCAACCGGGGCCAGGGCCGCAAGGTCGAAACGCGGGCGGCGGCCGATGGCGGCGGTGCGCAGGTTCACCAGCCGGATGCCCACGCCCGGCAGCACCCGGCCGAACGCGGCGCGATAGGCCTGCTCGAACGCCATGCGGATCACGTCCTCGGTGACGCCGGTGCTGCCTTCCTGGACCTGGAGCGGCAGCGGCACGGCGACAGTGTGGGTCTGGCCGGCGTAATGCATGTCGGCCTCGAACACCGTGTCGATACGGTCCACCATCAGGCCGGCCGCCTCCACCACGGCGCGCGCCGCAACGGCCTCGGCGGCCAGGCGGCGGTCCAGTGCTGCGGCGTCCACCCCGTCCAGCGCCAGGTTCACCGTCTGCACCTGGTCGTGGCGGATGTCGGCGATGACGCAGCCTAGCGCCGAGGTGACGCCGGGGAAGCGCGGCACCAGGGCGGCCTTCAGCCCAACCTCGCGGATCAATGCCCCGGCATGCAGCGCGCCGCCGCCGCCGAACGGCACTGCCGCGAAGCGCTGCGGGTCGTGGCCGCGCTCGATCGACACCAGCCGGATCGCGCCGGCCATGCGGGCGTTTGCGACCCGCACGATGGCCTCCGCAGCCTCTTCGGCGCCGAGGCCGAGCGGGACGCCGACATGCTCCAGGATGGCGCTGCGGGCCGCCGCCACGTCCAGCCGGACCAGCGCGCCGCCGATCGGGCGCTCGGCGTTGATGCGGCCCAGCACCACGTTGGCATCGGTCAATGTCGGGCGGGTGCCGCCCTGGCCGTAGCAGACCGGGCCCGGGCGGGAGCCTGCGCTTTCTGGCCCCACCTGCAGCAGCCCGCCGGCATCGACCTGTGCGATGGAGCCGCCGCCGGCGCCGATGGTCCTGATCTCGATCATCGGCGTGCGGATCACGAGGCCAAACTCGATGGTGGCCTGCGCGGCCAGCGAAACCTTGCCGTCCACCACCAGCGAGACGTCGAACGAGGTGCCGCCGAGGTCGCCGGTGATCACGTCGGGGAAGCCGGCGGCGGCGGCAATCGCGGCGGCGGCGATCACGCCGGCGGCGGGGCCGGACAGTGCGGTCCGCACCGGCAGGCGGCGCGCGGTGGCGGTCGACATCACCCCGCCATTGGACTGCACGATGTGGAACTGCCCGGCGAAGCCCTCATCGGCCAGCGCGCGGTCCAGCTTGCCGAGGTAGCCGCCGACGACCGGCTGCAGATAGGCGTTCAGCACGGTGGTCGAGGTCCGCTCGAACTCGCGGATCTCGGGCAGGATCTGCGCGGAGCAGGCGACGTTGCCGTTCGGCCAAACCGCCGCGGCCGCCGCCAGGGCAGCCAGCTCGTTCGCCGGGTTGGCGTAGGCGTTGATGAAGACGATGGCGAGCGCCTCGGCGCCTTGCTGCAGTAGAATGCGGGCGAGCGCCTGCACCTCCGCGGGGTCGGCGGGCTGGCGGATGCTGCCGTCAGCCAGGGTGCGCTCGTGCGCCTCCAGGCGCATGTCGCGGTCCGCCACCGGCACGAAGTCGCCCCACAGGCCCCAGGTCTGCCGACGGTCGCGCCGGCGCATCTCCAACACGTCGCGAAAACCCGCCGTTGTGATCAGCCCGACGCGGCCGCCCTTGCGCTCCAGCAGGGCGTTGGTCCCAACCGTGGTGCCGTGCACGATGGAACTGAGCGCTGCGGCCGCGCCAAAGGATTGCAGGCCCTGCAGGAACCCCACCGCCTCGTCGCCGCGGTTGGAGGGCACTTTCGCCGTGCGGAACGTGCCGGCGTCCTCGTCGAACAGGAACATGTCGGTGAAGGTGCCGCCGACATCGACGCCCACCACGCGGCTCATGCGCCGGCTCCAGGGTCTGTCACGTAGCCAAGGCGCAGATCGCGTGCGGCCGCCGCGGCGTCGCGCTGCGCCGGCGGGCCCCAGCCGCCGCCGCCCGGCGTCTCCAGCCGAACCCGCCGCCCGGCGCGCACGGTCACGTCGGTCACCTTGGAAACCAGCGGCGGGCTGCGCTCGCCGTCATCGCCCTGCCAGGCGAAGCGGTTCAGCGCGCCGGAGCCGCCGCCGACGACGCCGAATGGCCCCACCGTGCCGCGCTCGCCCAACAGCGAAACCTGCGCGTCGGTCAGCGCCTCGATTTCATACACCGCGCCGAGGCCGCCGCGATGGGTGCCGGCCCCGCCGGAGTCCGGCCGCAGCGCCCACTCCGTGAAAACGACGGGATAGGCCGCCTCCAGGATCTCGACCGGCGGGATGGTGGCCGTCGAAATCGGGTTGTTGGCGTGGCTGAGCCCGTCGGATTCGGGGTTGCCGCCCATGCCGCCGCCGAAGAAGCTGAACATCACCCAGCGCGAGCCGTCGGCGCGGTGCCCGGCCAGCGACAGCGCGTTGATGGTGCCGAACGGCGCGGCCGTGGCGCGCGCCGGGTCGGCCTGGGCCAGCGCCCCGAACACCACGCCGATCAGCCGCAGGATCGTCTCGGTATAGCCCGCCATCGGCCGCGGCGGCCCGGCGGCGAGCAAAGTGGCATCGGGCACCACGAAGCCGATCGGGCGCAAGCATCCGGCATTGGCGGGCACGGCGGTAAACACGTGCTTCAGCGCCACGTAGCAGGCGGCGATGGTGGTGGCGTAGGAAATGTTGACCGGACCCTGCGTCGGAGGCGAGGAGCGCGAGAAGTCCATCACCATGGCGTCGCCGGCGACGGTGAGGTCGAGCGCCACCGTCAGCGGCGCGTCGGTGATGCCGTCGTTGTCGAGCACGTCCTGGAAGGCGTAGGCGCCGTCGGGCAAAGCGCGGATCGCCGCCCGCATCATCGCCTCCGCCCGGTCGGAGAAGGCGTCGAACGCAGCCGCCACTACGGCGTCGCCGTACTCGTCAAGCAGCCCGTGCAGCCGGCGCTCGCCGAGATCGAGCGCGCCGAGCTGGCCGTTGAGGTCGCCCCAGTTGGAGGTCGGCACCCGCGAGTTGGCGGCGAGGATGTCGAGCAGGTCATGGTTCATTTGGTGAGCCGCGATGAGCTTGACCGGCGGGATCCGCATGCCCTCCTGGAAGCTCTCGGTGGCGCGCGGGTTGTAGCCGCCGGGCACGTTGCCGCCGATGTCGAGCCAGTGGCCCGCCGACGCCATCCAGCAGAACAGCCGGGCGTCGCGGAACACCGGGCGCACCAGGCGGAAGTCGTTCAAATGCGTGCCGCCGGCGTACGGGTCGTTGAACAGGAAGGTATCGCCCGGCGCCAGCCCGCCGTCGCGCGCCACCTTGTCGATCACCGCCCGCACTGCGAATGCCATGGCGCCGACGAAGATCGGCAGGCCGGAGGCGCCCTGGACCAGCGTGTCGCCCGTCTCCGCATGATACAGGCCGTGGCAGGCGTCCTTGGCCTCGGCGATGATGGGGTTGAACGCCGCGCGGTATAGCGTCGCGTCCATCTCGTCGGCGATCTGGGTGAGCCGGCCGTCGAGGATGGCGAGCGTGACCGGGTCGATCATGTCGCCGGCTCCGCTTGAGCGCGGCTCGCTGGCCCCTCTTGGGCGCGGCCCGTCGGCCCCTCATAGCTGCGGCCCAATTCCAGCATCTCCGGCGTGCCGATCAGCGCATTCAGCGCGGTGAAGTCGAACATCCGGTCCGCGAACGGCAGGTTGCTGCCGTGCCGGGCTAACGAGGCGTAGTAGTCCTGCGCCGTGCGGGCCAGCGCACGCACGATGCCGCCCGGGAAGATCACCAGGCGGAAGCCGATCTCCCCCAGCACGGCCGCCGGCAGCGGCGGGGTATCGCCGCCATCGACGATGTTGGCCATCAGCGGGCATAGGCCCTGCAGGCCGGCCGCCACCTCCGACAATTGTGCGCGGCTCTGCGGCGCCTCGACGAACAGCACGTCGGCCCCGGCCTCGGCGTAGCGGCGCGCCCGTTCGATCGCCGGGCCGACGCCCTCGACGGCGACGGCGTCGGTGCGGGCGATGACCAGCGTGGCCGCGCTGGCGCGGGCGTCCAGCGCGGCGCGCAATTTGCCGGCCATCTCGGCTGCGGGGATCAACGTCTTGCCGCGCAGGTGGCCGCAGCGCTTCGGCAGCGTCTGGTCCTCGAGCTGGATCGCGCTGGCGCCCGCGCGCTCGAACATGCGCACGGTGCGCTGGACGTTGAGCGCGTTGCCGTAGCCATTGTCTGCGTCGACGATCAGCGGCGTCGGCACGCGGTCGCGCAGCAGGGCGATCGTCTCGGCGACCTCGCTCATCGAGACGAGGCCGATATCCGGCCGCCCAAGCCGCGTGTAGGCGATGGCTGCGCCCGAGACGTACAGCGCCTCGAACCCCGCCGCCGCGGCCAGCGAGGCGGTCAGCGCGTCATAGACGCCGGGAGCGGCAAGCAGGCCGGCGTTCAGCCGTTCACGCAACGATTGGGTCATGCTCATAATCCGAGGTAGGTGCGTTTGAGGTCCGGATCGGCGCGCAGCACCGCGGCGGGGCCGGACATGGCGCAGACGCCGTTCTCCAGCACGTAGGCGCGGTCGGCGATGTCGAGCGACTGCACGACGTTCTGCTCGACCAGCATGATCGCCAGGCCCTCGCTGCGCAGCAGGGCGACGAGGGTGAACATCTCCTCGACCAGCAGTGGCGACAAGCCCAAGGACGGCTCGTCAAGGATCAGCAGGCGTGGCTCGGCCATCATGCCGCGGCCGATCGCCAGCATCTGCTGCTCGCCGCCCGACAGCGTGCCTGCCGCCTGGCCGGCGCGTTCGCGCAAGCGGGGGAAGGTGGCCAGCACGCACTCCAGGTTGGCCCTGCGCCGCGGCCGGCCGCGCCGGTAGCTGCCCAGCACCAGGTTCTCGCGCACCGAAAGGTCCGGGAACACGCGCCGCCCCTCGGGGACATGGATCAGCCCAGCGGCCACGATGCGCGGACCCGCGATCCCGTCGGTCCGCTGGCCGGCGAAGGTGACCTCGCCGGCGCGGACCGGCACGATGCCCGACAGCGCCTTGTTCAGCGTGGTCTTGCCGACGCCATTGGAGCCGAGCACGGCGACGATCTCGCCGGGATGCACCACGAGGTCGATGCCGTGCAGCACCTCCACTCCGCCGTAGCCAGCGCGCAGGCCACGCACCGAGAGCAGCGGCGGATCAGCCATGGGCGGCCATGCGCGCGGCGGCGCCAACGCCGAGGTAGGCCTCGATCACGGCCGGATCCTCGCAGACCTGGCGCGGCGGCCCGGCGGCGATCATCCGGCCCTGCGCCAGCACGTGCACCTGGCTGCAAAGCTGCATGACGGCCTGCATGACGTGCTCGATCATCAGGATCGTCACCCCAGTGTCACGCAGGCTGCGCAGCACCGGCAGCATGCCGTCGATCTCCGCCGGGTTGAGCCCGGCCAGCACCTCGTCCAACAGCAGCAGCGCAGGCTCCGTCGCCAGGGCGCGCGCCAGCTCCAGCCGCTTGCGCCCGGCCACCGTCAGGGCGGCGGCGGGCTTGTCCAGCTCCGGCGTGAGCCCGACTTGGGCGGCGACCTCGGCCGCGCGGTCCAAGGCGGCGGCGCGTCCGGCGTGGCGCAAATGCGCGCCGACAGCGATGTTTTCGCGCACCGACAGGCCGGCGAAAGGCTGCACGATCTGGAAGGTGCGGACGATGCCGCGCCGCGCCCGCAAATGCGCCGCCTCGGCAGTCACGTCCGCGCCCTCGAAGACGACGCGCCCGGCGCTGGGCAGGACAAATCCGGCGATGATGGCGAACAGCGTGGTCTTGCCGGCGCCGTTCGGCCCGATCAGGCCGGTGATGCCGCCGCGCTCGATCGCCAGCGACGCGTCCGCCACCGCGAGCAGGCCGCCGAACCGTTTGCTGACGCCCTGCACGGCGAGCATCAGCCGCGCCTGCCGACGAGGCCGCCGGGCATCAAGGCGATCGCGGCCACCAGCAGCAGGCCGAACAGCACCTGATCGATGCCCGGGACCGGGCCGGCAGCCAGCCGGGTGAGCTGGCCGAGGCCCTCGAGCGCTATCGCGCCGATGACTGGACCCAGCACGGTGCCGACGCCGCCGACGACCGGCGCCAGCAATGCCGCGACCGACACGCCGGCGCCATAGGCGAGGTTGGAGTCGATGTAGAGGTAATATTGCACATACAGCACACCGGCGGCGGCGGTGATCGCGGCGGACAGGGTGATGGCGCGCAGCTTGGTGGCGAAGGCGTCGATGCCCAGCGCGCGGGCTGCTTCTTCGTTCTCGCGCACCGCGGCGAGCTGCGCGCCGAAGCGGGAGCGGCTGATGGACCAGGTAAGCAGCAGCGCCGCGGCGACGCAGCCGAGTGCCACGTAGAAGAAAGTGGCGCGGCTGGCGAACTGGAAGTTGGCGGCGCGCACGTCGAGCCGCACCAGCAGCCCGGCCGCGCCGCCGGTGAGCGGGGCGGCATTGGCCATTATGCGCAGCACCTCGGCAAAGGCGAGCGTCACCAACGCGAAGTACGAGCCGCGCAGCCCGGCGCGGAAGCTCAGGAACCCGACCACCGCGCCGACGAGCGCTCCGGCCGCAACTCCCAGCGCGGCGCCCGCCCAGGCATTCACGCCGTAGCGCTGTTGCAGCAGGGCCGTGACGTAGGCGCCGGTGCCGTAGAATGCGGCGTGGCCGAACGACATCTGGCCACCGAACCCGCCCAGCAGGTTCCAGCCCTGCGCCGCCAACGCCACGATCAGCGTGCCGACCATGAAGTTCAGCACGATGTTGGCCGAAGTCAGCGCCGGCACCGCCGCCAGCGCCGCGACGACGGCAACGGGGAGCCAGCTCCTCATGCCCGCGCGCCGAACAGCCCGGCCGGACGCAGCAGCAGCACGAGGATGAAGATGAGAAAGACGCCGATCTGGCCCAGGCTGTCGCCGAGGAACAGGCCGCTGAGGCTCTCGACCACGCCGACCGCCAGGCCGCCGATGAGCGCCCCGGGGATCGAGCCCATGCCGCCCAGCACGACGATGGTGAAGGCGATCAGCACGAACGCCTCGCCGACGCGCGGGTTGACGTAGTAGCTTGGCATCAGCAGCCCAGCGGCGACCGCGAGGCAGGCGCAGCTCAGGCCGAAGGTGACGGCGAACACATGGGACACGTCGATGCCCACCAGGCGCGCGCCCAGGTCCTCGCGCGCCACCGCGCGGATGGCGCGCCCGGTGTCGGTCAGGGCCAGCAGCGCCCATAACAGGCCTGCGACGGCCACGGCCACGACGAAGCCGATCAGGCGCGGTTGCGACAACAGCATGGGCCCGGCCGCCACGACGTCGAACGCATTGCCGGTGTCAAGCGACCGCGTGTCGGCGTGGAACAGCGCCAGCAGGCCGTTCTGGATGGCGATCGCGAGGCCCAATGTCACCAGCAGCACGTTGCCGTCGCGTCCACGGCTGGCGGGGCCGATGACGAAGCGCTGCAGGGCGTAGCCGATGGCGAAGAAGCACGGCACGAGCGGGATGATGGCGACGTAGGGGCTGATGCCGAAGGCGGCGGCCAGCCCCCAGACGGCGAACATCGCGCAGGTCAGCAGCGCGCCATGGGCGAAGTTGATGATGTGCAGCACGCCGTAGATCAGCGTGAGGCCGAGCGCCACCAGGGCATAGACCGCGCCGGTGAGCATTCCGTTGACCACGGCCTCGGCGATGATGGCGGGTGAGTGCATTATGATAGGCCAGGCAGCGGGGGCGCGTCAGGCCACCGGGAACATGGGCTTGGCGTCGGCGAAGGCGGCTGGGAAGATGACCTTGATGTCGCCGCCCTGGACCTGGGTGTTGACCGGGCTTGCGCCCTCGTTCTGGCCGCCCACGAAATGCGTCGGCCCATACGGCATGATGTGGCCGGAAAAGCTCGATCCGGCGATCGCCTCCGTCAGCTTGGCGCGGTCGGTGCTGCCGGCCCGGCTGAGCGCGTCGGCCACCAGCAGAACGCAGGAATAGTTCAGCATCACGTTGTAGGCGAACGACTTGCCCTGCGCCTCGACCGCCTTGCGCAAGGCCTGGGTCTTCGGGTTGCGCGGATCGGCCCAATGATTGCAGTCCAGCAGCCCCTCCGCCACCGCCGGGAACTCCTTGACGAAGCGGTAGTTGGAGGCGGCGCCGTTCAGCACGCCATAGATGCCCTTCGGCCTGACGCGCTGCTGCTGCAGCGTGCGGGCCAGCAGCACGAACTCGGCATAGTAGTCGGACGGCAGAATCAGGTCGGGCGCCAGCGAGCGGATGCGCAGCGCAATGTTGCTCATGTCGCGCGCCGGCGTCGGATGGGCGATGGTGTCCAAGATCTCGAAGCCTCGTTTCGGCAGCTCGGCCTGCATCAACTTCGCGAGCCCGCTGCCGAACAGCCCGTCCTCGTGCACCAGCAC
Source organism: Acetobacteraceae bacterium (assembly GCA_965277495.1). GTDB lineage: Bacteria > Pseudomonadota > Alphaproteobacteria > Acetobacterales > Acetobacteraceae > CAHJXG01. The sequence continues at coordinate 2,603,638 of OZ255824.1, forward strand.
CACGGTCTTCGCCGGCGCGCCGGCGGCGTCGTTCAGCGTGGCCAGGTTGTCGAGCGCGACAGATGCCACCTTGCCGAAGCCCGGCGCGAAGCGGAACGTGTTGGTGAGCCCGCGGGTGACGATGCTGTCGGAGACGCCGACATCGACCACGTAGGGCAGCGCATAGCGCGCCGCTGCCTGACTGGCGGCCAGGCAGATCGGGCTGGCGAAGCCGCCGACAATGGCGCACACGCCTTCCGACTGCATCCGCTCCACCTCCTGCGTGCCCGCATCGGGGGTCGAGCGGGCGTCGCCGAACACCATCTCCAGCTTCGCGCCGCCGAGGCCGACGATGCCGCCGCCGTTGTTGACCTCGTCGATGGCGAGCTGGGCGCCGAGGCGGCCGAGGTCGCCGTCCTGCGCCAATGCGCCCGTGACCGGCTGCAGGATGCCGAGCTTCACCCGGGCCGGCTGCGCCCGGAGGATTGCGGGCGCCGCGAGAACGGCGGCGGCGGTCAGCACGGCGCGGCGTGTCGGTCGGCTCATGGTGTTGCTGTCCTTGATCTCGGGGCTGGTCGGGCGAAGGGCGGACTTGGGCTCCAGCGCCGGAAGTCGGCGCCGCCGGTGCGGGTGAGGTCCATGTGGAAGGCGAAACGGTCGGGCCGATACAACGCCTGCAGGTGTTCGACGCCGGCGCCGTCCGTATCGTGCACCACGCGAGTGAGCAACAGCAGCGGCGCGCCGACTTCGAGCTGCAGCGCCTCAGCGACGCCGGGTCCGGCCAGTGTCGCGCTGATCGCCTGGCTGGCGCGGTCCGCCACGATGCCGGAGCGCTCCAGCAGACCAAGCAGCGGCATCGTCGCGAGGTCGGCCTCGGTGTAGGTGGCGCCGATCCGCTCGGGGACATGGGTCGTGAGATACGAAAAGGGCTCGCCCTCGATCATGCGCACCCGAACCGAGCGTTGCGTGCGCTCGCGGGGAGCGAGGCCCAGCGCCTCAGCGACAGCCTCCGGCGGCACGCAGTAGGCAAAGGACAGCAGCCGCACTCCGGTGCGCTGCCCCATGACCTTCAGGTGCGCAAATACGTCCGCCAGGTCGGCGCCGACCACCGGGCTTACGCCGCCATCGGCCACGAACGTGCCGGCTCCGACGCGGCGGCGCACCCGGCCCTCATTGGCCAACTGGTCCAGCGCCCGCCGCACGGTGACGCGCGACACGCCCTGCTCGGCGGCCAGCGTCGGCTCACCAGGCAGGCGCGACCCGGCGGGCAGCTCGCCGCAGGTGATCCGTTCCCGGAGCATCAGGTAGATCCGGCGCGCCTTGGACGATTCCACTGCTGCGCTCAAACGGTTGTCCTTACAATCAAGCCGGAAGCTGTCTAGCTTATGGGACAACCGGATTGCGTCAATCCCATTTATGCGGGCAAGATCGGCGGCGCGATAAGAGGCAGGCGATGTCCGCACGAACGATGTTCGACAAGATTTGGGACGCCCACGTGGTCACCGACCTCGGCGACGGCTGGTCGCTGCTGCATGTCGACCGCCATCTGCTGCACGATCTCTCTGGCGGCCGGGCGCTCGCGGACGTGCTGGAGCGCGGCCTGGCTGTCGGGAATCCGGAGTTGGCCTTCGCCACGCCCGACCATGCCGTTTCCAGTGCGCCGGACCGCCTCCAGAACGGCTTTGCGCCGGGCGAACGGTTGCGCGCCGGGTTGCGCGGGCAGGCGCAGGCGACCGGCATACGCTTCTTCGACCTCGGCCAGGACGGGCATGGGATCGTGCACGTCATGGGTCCGGAGCTGGGCATCGTGCTGCCCGGCGTCACGCTGATCTGCGGCGACAGCCACACCTGTACCAACGGCGGCCTGGGCGCGCTGGCGTTCGGCGTCGGCTCGTCGGAGCTGACCCATGCGCTGGCAACCCAGACGCTGCGCCAGCGCCGGCCGCGGCGGATGCGCGTGCGCTTCGACGGCCTGCCCGGCCCGGGCGTGACGCCAAAGGACCTCGTGCTGCATTTGATCGGGTGCCTGGGCGCCCCGGGCGGGACCGGCTTCGCGGTCGAGTATGCCGGCGGTGCAGTCCGTGCGTTGGGGATTGAGGGACGCATGACCATGTGCAACCTATCGATCGAGCTCGGCGCCAAGATCGGCATGGTGGCGCCGGACGACACGACCTTTGAATACATCGCCGGGCGTCGCTTCGCCCCGTCGGGCGCATTGTTCGACCGCGCAGTGGAGCACTGGCGCACCCTGCCGACCGACGCCGCCGCCGCGTTCGACCGCGAGGTGGTGATCGACGCCGCCAGCGTATCGCCGACGATCACCTGGGGCACCAGCCCGGAGCACGCCATCGCCATCGACCAGGCGGTCCCAGACCCGGCCGACGCCGCCGATGCCGCGCAGCGCCGGTCCTGGACCGCGGCGCTGGATTACATGGGCCTCGTACCCGGCCAGCAACTCGTTGGCACGAAGGTCGACTGGGTGTTCATCGGCTCGTGCACCAATGGCCGCCTCTCGGACCTGCGTGACGCCGCCGCCATCGCGCGCGGCCGCCACGTGGCGGACACTGTCACGGCATGGGTCGTGCCGGGATCGGAGCGCGTCAAGCGGGATGCGGAGGCCGAGGGGCTCGACCGCGTGTTCCGTGATGCCGGCTTTGCCTGGCGGGAGCCGGGCTGCAGCATGTGCGTAGCCGCCAACGGCGAGCGGGTGCCGCCGGGCCAGCGTGCGGTCTCGACCTCCAACCGCAACTTCGTCGGCCGCCAGGGACCGAACGCCCGCACCCATCTGGCAAGCCCGTCGATGGCAGCCGCCGCCGCGGTCACCGGCGCCATCGCCGACGTCCGGCGGATCTGAGGGGTTGGCCGTGCAGGGCTTCACCACGCTGACCGGTGTCGCGGCGCCGCTCATGCGCGACAATATCGATACGGACGTCATTATCCGCGTCGAGCGGTTGACCGGCACGACCAAGGCCAGCATGGGCGCGGTGGCGTTCGAGGCGTGGCGATTTGCGCCGGATGGCAGCGATAACCCGGATTTCGTGCTGAACCGGACCGGGTTCCGCGGCGCGCCGATCCTGGTGGCCGGCGCCAACTTCGGCTGCGGCTCGTCGCGTGAGGGCGCGGTGTGGGCGATGCTGGGGATGGGGCTGCGCTGCGTGATCGCCGAGAGCTTCGGCGACATCTTCGCCGGCAATTGCTTCCAGAACGGGCTGTTGCCGGTCCAGTTGCCTGGCGACGCGGTTCGGCGCCTCGCGGACCAGTGCACGGGCGGCAACGCCCAGGTGACGGTGGACCTGGAACGCCAGGTGGTCGTCTTCCCGCACGGCGGGCAGATGACGTTCGCCATCGAGCCAATGCGCCGGACCGCGATGCTGGAGGGGCTGGACGAGATCGGCCTTACCTTGAGGCACGCCGGCGCCATCGCCGAGTACCAGGCTGCGGACCGCACTGCGCGCCCCTGGATCTGGCAGACCAACAGCGGCTGAGGCTTCGCAGCTCTCGCAAGATGTTTCGAGGACATCGGTTCTGCCGCCTGCACCACGTCGAGCGCCGCCAGGGGATGCCCGCGCGGCATCACGCACACCGACCCTGAACGGAGCAGGTGCCGTTGCACGAAACCGGCCTGCTCCGGCGGGAACCGAACGAAGGCGAGGTCGGCGGCACCGGAGGCCACAGCCCGTTCCAGCCAGATCCATTGGGACGACCCTCGCTGTCGCCACATACGCCGATGCGTGCCGCGCATAAGATTGCGCCGTCCGGTCCGGTCCAGCATACCCTAGCCGATGGCAAGGCGGGCGGGTTGATGAACGAAATCGGACGGCGTGGCTTCCTGGCTGGTGCCGGCGGACTCGCCCTGGCGGCCCCGCGCATCGCCCATGCCGAGGCGGCGCGGGTGCTGCGCTTCGTGCCGCAAACGGACGCGCCGGTGCTGGACCCTACCGGCAGCACTGCGGCCGTCACCCGCAATCACGGCTTCATGGTCTACGACACGCTGTACGGGCTGGACGCCTCCTATCAGCCGCAGCCGCAGATGGTGGCGGGGGACGAGACCGCGCCCGACGGCCTGACCTGGCGGCTGACGTTGCGGGACGGCCTGGTGTTCCATGACGGCAAACCCGTGCTGGCGCGCGACGCCGTGGCCAGCCTGCGCCGCTGGGGCCGGCGCGACGGCTTCGGCCAGGCGTTGATGGCCGCCACGAATGAGCTCTCCGCCCACGGCGACCGCGTGATCCAGTTCCGCCTGAAGCGGCCGTTTCCTCTGCTGCGGCAGGCGCTCGGCAAAGTCAGCTCCTACGTGCCCTTCATCATGCCCGAGCGGATCGCCGCCACGGAGGCTGGCGGGCCGCTGACGGAGATCGTGGGCAGCGGCCCGTTCCGCTTCGTGGCCGACGAGCACGTGTCCGGCTCGCGCCTCGTCTATGCCAGGCATACAGGCTATCTGCCGCGTCCGGACGGCATCCCCAGCCAGGCCGCCGGGCCGAAGCGGGTGTTCGTCGACCGGGTGGAATGGGTGGTGATGCCCGACCCTGCGACCTCCACTGCGGCGTTGCAGAAGGGCGAGGTGGATTGGTGGGAGGCGCCCACCGCCGACCTGTCGAGCCTGCTGCGCCGGGATCGCGCCATCACACTGGCCGTGCTGGACCCGCTGGGCGAAATCGCCATTCTGCGCTTCAACCAGCGCCATGCCCCGTTCGACAACCCGGCGATCCGCCATGCCTTGCTGGGGGCGGTGGACCAGGCGGACTTCATGACCGTGGTGGCTGGCGACAATCCTAAGCTGTGGAACGGCCATGTGGGCGTGTTCTGCCCGGGCACGCCGTTCGCGACGGAGGCCGGGATGGAGGTGTTGTCCGGCAAGCGCGACGCGGCGCGCGCTGCCGCGGCGATCAGGGCAGCTGGCTATGCCGGGCAGAAGATCGTGTTCCTGCAGCCAGCGGATTCGCCGGAGACCGCGGCCCTGTCCGACGTTGGCGCCGACCTGCTCAAGCGCTGCGGCTTCAATGTCGACGTGCAAACATCGGACCTCAGCTCGGCCATGCAGCGGCGCACCAGCACCGCGCCGGAGCGAGTGGCGAGCTGGGATTGCTTTATCACGCGGTTCGGCAGCCTGGACCTGTCCAGCCCCGCCACCAACCTCTTGCTGCGCGGCAATGGGATGCAGGCCTGGGCCGGCTGGCCGGACGACCCGGCAATGGAGGCGCTGCGCAGCCAGTGGTTCGAAGCGCCCGACCTCGCCGCGCAGAAGACGATCGCCGCGGGGATGCAGGAGCGTGCGATGCAGAACGTGCCCTATGTGCCGCTCGGCCAGTACCTGCGGGAGACCGCCTATCGCCGCAACCTGACGGGCATGCTGACAGGCCTCCCGTTGTTCTGGAACATTGAGAAATCATGACCTTCCCCTCCGGCCTGGCCGCCCAGTTGAATGCAATCGCCGACGAGCAGCCTTTCACCACCACATGGTGCGTGCGCGACATGCGAAGCGGCGGCCAGGCCGACCGCGACGGGGCAAGGCCGTTGCCTTCGGCCAGCACGCGCAAGATCTCGATCATGATGGCGCTGCTGCAAAAGGTGCATGCCGGGACGGTCAGCCTTGACGAGCCCTGTATAATGACCGATGCGCTGAAACACGAGGTCGCGTCCGGCACCCTGCGCTACATGACGACGGGGCTGGCCATCCCGTTGCGCGACGCGCTGGTGCAGATGATCATCCTCAGCGACAACGTGTGCACGAAGATGGTGCTGGAACGGCTGACCCTCGCGGACCTGAACGACTTCTGCGCCGCCGCAGGGATGGCCGGCACCACGCACCGGTTCATCATCCCGCCGCTGGGCATCGCCTACGACCACCCGGACGACGCTGTGACGACGACCACGCCGGTCGACCAGGTGCATCTTCTTGGCCTGATCCAGGCTGGCTGCTCGGACCCGGAGGCCGCCGCCACGCTGGGCTGCTCCACCGCCCTGTGCAGGCTGGCGATGGATGTCCTGAGCTGGCAGATGTATCGCCAGATGATTCCCGGGCTACTGCCCTACGGCACCAAGGTTGCCAGTAAGTCGGGTCGCGCCCGCCGCGGGCGGATGGACGCCGGACTGGTGTTCTTTGAGGACGCTCCACTCTATGCCTTGGCCGTGTACACCGACCAGGTTCCGGAGACGATGCCGGATGGCATGCCGGGCTATGCCGCCGTGTATGCCACGATCGCACGGCTGTCGCGGGCATGTTGGGATTGGATGACCCTCCACCCCGTATCCTGAGCGGGATACTGAAGCCATCCAGCGCACGTCCGCTTATTTGCAGCATCTGCTCCGCACCAGGTTGTCCGCTCCCGTGATGAGTTTCGTATGCCGTAGGCGCCGGAAAGTATGCGAAGAACGAACGTGCGGGACGGCGGTGGGCGTGGTTCGGCGCTGCTGAAAGGCGATTGGGCAATGGCGAATGGGTGGGCTCCGGACGGAGCCGTGCAGGATCAGATCGACGACACCGTTACGGACGAAGTGACGAGGGCGCGGGCGCGCATGCCAAGCGGCGAAAGCGAGGCGCACTGCGTGGAATGCGGCGACGATATCCCGGAAGGGCGCCGCCTTGCGATTGCTGGTGTCCGGACCTGCATCACATGCCAGTCGGCTCGTGATCGCCGTCCGTCCGGCATCGGGTTCAATCGTCGCGGCAGCAAAGACAGCCAGCTCAAGTAGTGCCGTCGCGTCCGCGGTCCAGCTCGCCCGTCCTCAACAGGCCAGCTTCGATCCAGCGCCACGCGCTTCACGCCAGCAGGATACCATGCCCGAGTTGATCTTTCGGCTCTCCGGCCTGAAACCATCCGAATGCAACAGGAGCGCAGCATGACGCAGGACGAACTGAAGGACTGGGCGCTCAAGAACGGCTGGCAGATGATCGCGGGCCACCCGAGCCTGACCAAGCCGTCCGCGCCGAAGGAGGCGATCGTGCGCATGGTGCTGAAGGGCACCGTGGTCCATATCGAGGCCAAGAAGCCCGCCGGCAAATGGGAAAAGCTCAGCGGCGAGAGCTACGGCAAGGTGGTCGCGGACGAGGAGACCGGCGTGCCGGGCGGGTTGAAACTCGAGACGATCCCAGGGTTCCGCATGCTGATGCAGGAGAACCGCGACCGCCAGGTGTTCGCGCGGATGGGCGCCCCGCTCACCAAGTGACCCGGCTTTGGACCATCGGCTATGAGAAAGCCGCCTGGCCGGATGTGCTGGCGGCGCTGCGCATGGCTGGGGTCGCCCGGGTGATCGACGTGCGGCAGCTCCCGCTGTCGCGCCGCGCCGGGTTCTCGAAACGCCAATTGGCGGCGAGCCTTCCCGAAGCTGGGATCGACTACGTGCATCTCCGTGCGCTGGGCACCCCGGCCGAGGGGCGCGAGGCGAACAAGCGGCGGCAATGGGACCGGTTCTGGCAGATCGTGGACGCGAGCCTGGCGACCCTGGATGCAGGATTGGCGCTGCAGCAGGCCGCCGCAATGGCGCGCGACCAGCCGAGTTGCCTGTTATGCTATGAGGCCGATCCCTGCATCTGCCATCGGCTGCGGGTCGGCGAGATGTTGGCCGCCGAACACGGTTTCAACGTCCATCACCTGTCGGCCCTGCGTTGAGCCGGGTTCACCGCCCGCCGGACACCGTCAACGTCATGCCGGTGACATACGACGCGGACGGCGAGAGCAGCCAGGCGACCGCCTCCGCCACTTCGGCCGCCACGCCGACCCGCTTCATGGGAATATTCGGGGTAAAGCGTGCCTGGCGCTCGCTCGAGTTCATCTCTGTGTCGATCAGCCCCGGCGCAACCGCGTTCACCCGGATGCCCTCGTCCGCGACTTCGCGCCCCAGGCCGATGGTGAAGGTGTCGACCGCGCCCTTCGAAGTGGCGTAGTGCACGAACTCGCCGGGTCCGCCCAGCCGGGCCGCGACGGATGACAGGTTGACGATCGAACCGCCGGCGCCGCCGTGCCGGGTGGACATGGCCCGCACCGCCGCCTTGGCCGCCAGCATTGTGCCCACCACATTCACCGCGAGCGTGCGCTGCAGCGCCTCAAGCGTCAGTTCGTCCACCCGGCATGCGCCGCCGAGGATGCCGGCATTGTTGACCAGCCCGGCCAGTCGCCCAAAGGCCTGCTGGGCCGACGCGAACACGCTGTCGATGTCCTGTTCGTTGGAAACATCGCCCCGGAAAGCGCGCGCCTGGCCTCCAGCCGCGACGATCTCCTGCACGACGGCCTCCGCCGCCTCGGGACGGGCGGCGTAGTTGACCGCCACCATATAGCCCTCTTGCCCCAGCTTACGGCAGATTGCCGCGCCGATCCCACGGCTGCCGCCGGTGACGATGACCAACCCTCGCATGCGCTTCTCCCATCGGACGCTCGTGCCGCATAGACCAGCACATCACCGGGGTTCGCGCGAGTAGGGAGCCGCCGCCCGGACCTGCCGGGCGGCGTTTCGTGGACCGCCGTTTAGTAATCCATATCGCCCATGCCGCCCATGCCGCCGCCGCCCTGCGGCAACGACTGCGCGCGCTTCTCCGGACGCTCGGCCACCATGGCCTCCGTCGTGATCAGCAGGCCCGCCACCGAGGCGGCGTTCTGCAACGCGACCCGCACGACCTTGGTCGGGTCGATGATGCCCGCGTCGACCAGGTTCTTGTAGGCGTTGGTCTGCGCGTCATAGCCGTAGCCGTAGTCCGAGTTCTCCAGCACCTTGCCGCCAACGACGGCTCCGTCCTCGCCGGCGTTCTCCGCGATCTGCCGCAGCGGCGTCTGCACCGCCTTGCGCACGATCTCGATGCCGAACTTCTGGTCCTCGTTGTCGGCATGGAGTTGCGCCAGGATCAGGCTGGCACGGGCCAAGGCGACACCGCCGCCGGGCACGATGCCTTCCTCGACGGCCGCACGGGTCGCATGCAGCGCGTCGTCCACGCGGTCCTTGCGCTCCTTCACCTCGACCTCGGTCGAGCCGCCGACGCGGATGACGGCAACACCGCCGGCCAGCTTGGCCAGCCGCTCCTGCAGCTTCTCCTTGTCGTAGTCGCTCGTGGTCTCCTCGACCTGCGCGCGGATCTGCTCGCAGCGGCCCTTGATCAGGTCGGATGCGCCCGCGCCCTCGATGACGGTGGTGTTCTCCTTCTCGATCAGCACCCGCTTGGCCTGGCCCAGCATATCGAGGGTCACGCTCTCAAGCTTGATGCCGAGGTCCTCGGAAATGACCTGGCCGCCGGTCAGCACGGCGATGTCTTCCAGCATCGCCTTGCGACGGTCGCCGAAGCCCGGCGCCTTCACAGCCGCCACCTTTAGCCCACCGCGCAGCTTGTTCACCACCAGCGTGGCAAGCGCCTCGCCCTCGATGTCCTCGGCGATGATCAGCAGCGGACGGCTCGACTGCACCACGGCCTCCAGCAGCGGCAGCAGCACCTGCAGGCCCGACAGCTTCTTCTCGTGGATCAGGATATACGGGTTGTCGAGGTCGACCGTCATCTTCTCCGCGTTGGTGATGAAGTAGGGGCTCAGGTAGCCGCGGTCGAACTGCATGCCCTCCACGACCTCAAGCTCGGTCTCCATGCCCTTGGCCTCCTCGACGGTGATGACACCCTCGTTGCCGACCTTCTGCATGGCCTCGGCGATCATGCGGCCGATGTCGGCCTCGCCGTTGGCGCTGATCGTGCCGACCTGCGCCGTCTCGGCCTGGGTCGTGATCTTCTTGGTGCGCTTGGCCAGCTCCTCGACCAGCGCCGAGACCGCCTTGTCCACGCCGCGCTTCAAGTCCATCGGCGCCATGCCGGCGGCGACGGCCTTGCCGCCCTCGCGCACGATCGCCTGGGCCAGCACGATCGCCGACGTGGTGCCGTCGCCGGCGACGTCGTTGGTCTTGGATGCCACTTCGCGCACCATCTGCGCGCCCATGTTCTCGAACTTTTCCGCCAGTTCGATCTCTTTTGCGACCGTGACACCGTCCTTGGTGATGCGCGGCGCGCCGTAGCTCTTGTCGATGACCACGTTGCGGCCCTTGGGGCCGAGCGTGACCTTCACGGCGTCGGCGAGGATATCCACGCCGCGCAGCATGCGGGCGCGTGCGTCGTCGCCGAAGCGAACGTCTTTGGCTGCCATGTGATGATTTCCTTTATTGTTTCTTACGCGGCCTTGGCGACGGCCGGGGCGCCTTCGATCACGCCCATGATGTCGCTCTCCTTCATGATCAGGAGCTCCTCGCCATCGAGCTTCACCTCGGTCCCGGACCACTTGCCGAACAGCACGCGGTCGCCAGCCTTGACATCCAGGTCGACGATGGCGCCCTGCTCGTTGCGGGCGCCCGGTCCGGCGGCGATGACTTCGCCCTCCATCGGCTTTTCCTTGACTGTGTCGGGAATGATGATCCCACCAGCGGACTTCTCCAGCGGCGTGATCCGGCGGACCACGACGCGATCGTGCAATGGACGGAATTTCATGGTGTTGTCTCCAAACGGGGCAGGATTGACGTGACCGGGGACCCTGTTGGCCCCGGAAGCATGCCCGCGACGGCCTTGTTAGCACTCTATCGCCTTGAGTGCTAACTTTTGTTTCTTGCGAAGCGCCTTGATTGGCAATCGGCCCCAAAGAGCATGTCGGCCGAACGGCTGATCTGGGCGTGCAAGATACTGGCGACCACAGGCTCAAGTTGCAACCCGGAAATGAACAGCGGTGCCATGCGCCGATGATCAGTCCTGGGATCCGCCCTGGCATTCCAACGCCGGATCAGGCAGCCTCCCGTCCGGGCCGTCGGACAACCCGGCCATAGATCGGAGCTGACGATGCGCCCAGCTTCAACGGAGAAGTCCCATGCCGGACGTCGCGCCGCATTCCCAGGACACGGTCCGGGCTGAATTGCTGCGCGCCGCAGCCAGCACGCTGGCCCGGTCCGCCCCGGCCCTGCCTCCGGAGGCCGCCAGCTTCATGCCCCGGCTGTTTGCGGCCGTGCCCAGCGCCGAACTCGCGGAGACCACGCCAGAGGCGCTGGCCACCGCCACCGCAAGCCTGTGGTCGCTCGCGTCGCAGCGCCGCCCCAACGAGGCCCTGGTGCGCGTCACCCGGCCGGGATCGTCCGCCGGACCCCGGGCCGTGGCCGAGATCGTCACCGACGACATGCCGTTCCTGGTCGACAGCGCCATGGCCGCGCTGACCAAGGGCGGACGGGTCGTGCGGCAGTTGCTGCATCCGGTGACGCCGATCCGGCGCGACGCGGACGGCCGGCTGCTGAGCTGGGGCGGCGGCCTTGACGGTGCGAAGCTGGAAAGCTGGATGCGCATCGAGTTCACCGGCTCCGCCCGCCGCCAGGGCAGCGACGATGGCCCGGCGCTCGAGGCGGCGCTGCGCAGCGTCATGGACGACGTGCGGGCCGCGACCACCGGCTACGACGCCATGCTGGCGCTGCTCCGTTGCGCCGAGGCCGAGGTTGCCGCCAGCCCGGCGCCGGATGCCGGCCCGGCCCAGGCCTTCCTGCATTGGATGGCGGAGGACAACTTCGTCCTGCTCGGGCATCGCCGGATCGCGGTCGGCCCACAATCCGGCGACGCCGGCGGCGCGTTGTCGGTCGCGGCAAACGAGAACCTTGGCCTGCTCCGGCACCCGGACGTGGCGGTGTTCGATGCGCTCGTTGACCTCGCCACCGTGCCGCAGGCGGTGCGCGCGGCGTTGCTGGAGCCGGCTGCGCTGGTCGTCGCCAAGGCGAATCTGCGGTCCACCGTGCATCGTGCGCAGCATGGCGACGTGGTCGCGACGCGCATCTTCGGCGGGGACGGCGCGGTCATCGGCGTGCGGATTTTCTACGGGCTGTTCGCCGCGTCCGCCTATAACCGCAACCCACGGTCGATCCCGCTGCTGGCGCAGAAGGTCGACGCCATCCTCGCCATGTCGGGCGTCGATCCCGAAAGCCATGACGGCCGGGCGCTGCGCAACACGCTCGACACCTGGCCGCGGGACGAGCTGTTCCAGGCGCCGGAGGCCGCCATCATGGACGGCGCACGCCGGGCGCTGGACCTGCGGCTGCGCCCGCGCGCCGCCCTGGTTTTGCGGCAGGACCCCTTCGAGCGGTTCGTTTCCGCCATCGTCTGGCTGCCGCGCGACGTGTTCGACACCCAGTTGCGCGAGCGCATCGGCGCCATGCTGGCGCGCGCCTTCGCCGGGCACATCGCGGCATTCTACATCGCACTCGGCGACGAGCCGTTGGCCCGGGTCAACTACATCGTCAGCACGACGCCGGGCGCCGTGCCGCCGGTCGACGCCCCGCTGCTGGAGACCGCGATCCGGCAGACCGCCCGCGATTTCCGCGACCGGCTGGGCGAGGCGCTGATCGACGCCGAGGGCGAGGCCGCTGCCGCCGGGCTAATCGCCCGCTGGGGAGAAGCATTTCCCGCAGCATATCGGGAGCGCGCGACGGCGGCCCAGGGCGTCACCGACTTGGCCCTGGCCGAACGTGCGATCGCGACCGGGCGCGCCGCGATCCGGCTTGGGCGCCAGCCCGGCGCCGACGCCGGCCAGTTGATGATGTGGCTGGCGCAGCCCGGCGCGCCGTTGCCCTTGGCCGACGTGCTGCCGCTGCTCGAAAGCCTCGATCTCCGGGCCATCCAGGAGGTGCCGTTCGACCTGGACCCCGCCGGCGCGCCCCGGGTCGTGCTGCAGGTTTTTGAGCTGCGGGCCGGCGTGGATGCGGTGCCGGACGTGCTCCCGGCCCTGTTGGAGGCGCTGGACGCCCTGTTGGACGGGCGCGCCGGGGCCGACGGCTTCAACCGGTTGGTGCTGCGCGCCGGGTTGGCGTGGCGGGAATGCTGGCTGTTGCGGACGATGTATCGCTGGCTGAAACAGGTCGGCTTTGCGTTCAGCCAAACGAGCGTGGAGGCGGCGCTCGCCGAGCACCCGACGGCGGCGCGCACCCTGGCCGACCTGTTCCACACCCGTTTTGCGCCGGGCCGGGAGAGCCGCGACGAAGCCGCGCTGGACGCCGCCTGGGCCGCGCTGCTGGACGGCGTCGCCAATCCCGACGAGGACCGCATCCTGGCGCGGCTGATGACGCTGCTCCGCGCCGTGCTGCGGACCAATTTCTACGAGGACAAGCCGTACCTCGCGCTGAAGATCGATAGCGCCGCGGCCGGGGACATGCCCCTGCCGCGGCCGTGGCGGGAGATCTTCGTGCATTCCCCGGGCATGGAGGGCTGCCATCTGCGGGCCGGCCCGGTGGCGCGCGGCGGCATCCGCTGGTCGGACCGGCGCGAGGATTTCCGCACCGAGATACTGGGGCTGATGAAGGCGCAGCGGCTGAAGAACGTCGTCATCGTGCCCACGGGGGCCAAAGGCGGCTTCGTGTTGAAGCGCCCGCCGGCGCCGGGCGACCGCGAGGCGGTCATGGCGGAGGGCGTGGCCTGCTACCGCATCCTGATCAACGCCATGCTGGACATGGCGGACACGCTGCATGGCGACCGCATCGTGACGCCGGACCGCATCGTGCGACGCGACTCCGACGACCCATATATGGTCGCCGCCGCCGACAAGGGCACAGCGACTTTCAGCGACATCGCCAACCGCATCGCCATCGAGCGCGGCTTCTGGCTCGCCGACGCGTTCGCCTCGGGCGGCAGCCAGGGTTATGACCACAAGGCCATGGGCATCACCGCCAAGGGCGCGTGGGTGATGATCGCCCGGCACTTCGCGGAGTTGGGCCTGGACATCCAGGCGGATTTGTTCACTTGCGTCGGCGTGGGCGACATGAGCGGCGACGTGTTCGGCAACGGCCTGCTGGTCAGCCGCAAGACCCGGCTGCTCGCCGCGTTCGATCACCGCCACATCTTCATCGACCCCGATCCCGACGCGGAAACATCGTATGGCGAGCGTGCCCGGTTGTTCGCGCTGCCGCGGTCGTCCTGGGCGGATTATGACCGGGCCAAGATCAGCAGCGGCGGCGGCGTGTTCTCCCGGGCGGAAAAGCGGCTGACGCTGCCGGCTGCGTCGGCCGCGTTGCTGGGCCTGCCGCCGGGACCGGCCGAGCCCGCGGCGGTGATGCAGGCGATCCTGCGCGCGCCGTCCGACCTGCTGTACTTCGGCGGCATCGGCACCTACGTAAAGGCCAGCGCCGAGACACAGGCCGAAGCCGGGGACCGCGCCAACGATGCAATCCGCGTGAACGGCGCCGATGTGCGTGCGCGTGTCTTGGGCGAGGGCGCGAACCTCGCCATCACCCAGGCCGGACGCATCGAATTTGCGCGTTCAGGTGGCCGGGTGAACACGGACGCGCTGGACAACTCGGCGGGCGTGTCGACCAGCGACCACGAGGTGAACATCAAGATCCTGCTGGCCGACGCCGAGCGGGAGGGCGTGCTGACCCGGCGCCAACGCGACGGCCTGCTCATCGCCATGACGGACGAGGTCGGCGGCCTGGTCTTGCGCGACAACCATCAGCAGTCGCTTGCGGTGTCGCTGGAAATGCAGGACGGCGTGCGCGACCTTGGCTCGCACGCGGCGCTGATGGCGCGGCTGGAGGCCGAGGGCACGCTGGACCGCGCGGTGTCGGGCCTGCCGGATGCGGCGGCCCTGCAGGCTCGCTGGTCCGCCAACGAAGCGCTGCTGCGGCCAGAGGTGGCGGCGCTGCTGCCGGTCGTGAAGCTTTGGCTGACGGATGCGATCGAGGCCGCGCCGCCCGCCGAGGACCTGACCACCGACCCGGCGTTCGTGCCGGCGTTGCTCGCCTATTTCCCGGCCGAGCTGCGGGAGGGGTTCGCCCGTTTCGCGTTAGAGCACCGGTTGCGGCGGGAGTTGATCGCGACGACGATTGCCAACACCGTCGCCAACCGGCTCGGCCCGGCGGCGTTGGGGCGCTTGGCAACCGAGGGCGGCCCGATCCGCGTCGCCCGGGCGGCCTGGCTGGCGGGAGCGCTGTTTGGGTTGGAGGCCTTGTACGACGCCATCGACGCGGCACCGGCCTCCGCCACAGTCCGGCTGGAAGCGATGTCGACGATACGGCGGCTGCATGAACTGGCGGCCCGCGACCTGCTCGGCGCGGCGGAGCTGGACGAGCCGCTCGACGCCGCGGTCGCGGCGCTCCGTCCGGGTATCGCCGCCCTGGCCGCATCGGCCTCGCTGCAGGCGGCGGCGGGACCGGCAGCACAGCGGCTACGCGACGCCGGGCTGCCCGACGACCTGGCGGCGCAGGTTGCGGCGGCGCCATTCCTTGCGGCGGCGCCCGCCATCGTGCGCCTTGCCGAGAGCCTGGGCGTGCTGCCAGCGGACGCCGCCGCGGCGTGGCAGCAGGTGGGCCAGTCGCTCGGCATTGAGGATTTGCGCGCTGCGATTGGAGCAGCGCCGCTGGTGGGCAGCTTTGCCGGCCGTGCCAAGGCGGCATTGCTTGCCGACCTCATGGCGGCGCAAATTGGCCTCGCCCACGCCGCGGTGCGCGGTGCGGACCCGGCACAGCGGAACAGCGCGGCCGCGGTGCTGCAACTCGCGCGCGAAGCCGCGGCGTCGCTGGATTTTGCCGGACTGGCGGTGGCGACGCGGGCCGTGGCTACTCTGGCGCAACCGGTAAATGCCGTGACGACGCAGGACAGTCTTGCAGTGGATCATGCCTGATCGCGATAATCCGGGATGTTTTGGATTTGATCGGCCCGCTGCAAATCAGGTGCGCTTAGTCGAGGCACGGCGGAGATGCGGGTTGTGAGAGCGCCGATTGCGCGGCGTTCAAGTACTCCCCCAAAGTCGAGTCCAGCCGCTCATGCATGAAGGCTTGGTAAGGCACCCGATCCTCGGTCAGCGAGGCGCGTTCGAGGCTGTCCAGATACGGCTTCCGGTCCTCGGGGCGCACTGCCACCGGCGGATAGCCGCCCCGGATCAAAAGCATGTTCAGCAAAAGCCGCGCGGTTCGCCCATTGCCGTCGCTGAACGGATGGATCGCCGTCAGGCGGAAATGCGCCTCGAACGCGGAAGCCGGCGTTGGCGGCGCGTCTTGCAACCACTCTCCAAAATCCTTCATGAGCGCGGGAATTTTGGCCGGGTTCGGAAAGATCACCGGCGAACCGGCGATGCGCCGCGGCAAGGTGCTATAGGCACCCGCAATCCCCGGCTCGCTGCGCGCCACGATGCGCCGGTGCAGTTCCCGCACTACGCCTTCGTTGACCGGCACTGCGTGAGAGGCCAACTCGCGCACCCACAAGACCGCGTCATAGTGGTCGACTGCCTCAAGATGGTCGCGCAGCGGTTTGCCGCCGACTGTGATGCCGTGTTCGATGACCTCAGCGGTTTCGCGATGCGTGAGGGTGTTCCCCTCAATGACATTCGATGTGTAGGTTAATTCCACGTCATAGTATTTTTGCAGCCGCGCCAAGGCAGCCGTCGATAAGGGGCGCAAGCGTTCGAGTTGCGCCCGCTTTTCCTCAATGCTTTTGACACAATCCACGAGCATCATGGCAGCAACGTAGCAGCCGCGATCACCACGTCGCAAACCTCGCCACGGCCGCGGCCGCCGTCGCCGGCACTGCAACCCTGCCATTCAACACGGCGCTCCAGGACAATGCCTTCACCGGGTCGAGGCCGCCGCGCCAGGCCCACGTGCCAGCCAAGCGCCTCGTCCGACGGATAGGCAGCCGAACCCGCCAGGACCGCCGGCGTCATGCGCACTGGGCTATTCGCGGCTCGGCCACCGCCAGTCGCGGATTTCCGGCAGATCTTCGCCGTGTTTCTGCACGTAATGGCGATGCTCCACCAGCTTGTCGCGCAGATGCTGCTGCAGGTGGGCCGCCACGTTCATCAGCCGGGGCACCCGCTCGACCACGTCCATCGCCAAATGAAAACGATCCAAGCCGTTCAGCACCGCCATGTCGAACGGCGTCGTCGTGGTGCCCTCCTCCTGGTAGCCGCGCACGTGGAAGTTGTCGTGGTTGGTGCGTCGGTAGGTCAGCCGATGGATCAGCCAGGGATAGCCGTGATAGGCGAAGATCACCGGCGCGCTGGCGGTGAACATGCTGTCGAACTCGGCGTCGGACAGGCCATGCGGATGCGCCGACTTCGGCTGCAGGGTCATGAGGTCGACGACGTTCACCACCCTGATGCGCAGCTCAGGCAGATGCGTGCGCAGCAGGTCGACCGCCGCCAGCGTTTCGAGCGTCGGCACATCCCCGGCACAGGCCATCACCACGTCGGGCTCGGCGCCGGCGTCGTTGCTGGCCCAGGTCCAGATGCCGGCGCCGACCGTGCAGTGGCTGACGGCCGCGTTCATGTCCAGCCACTGCGGCGAGGGCTGCTTGCCCGCCACGATGACGTTCACGTAGTTGCGGCTGCGCAGGCAATGGTCGGTGACGGACAGCAGCGTGTTGGCGTCCGGCGGAAGATAGACACGCACGATGTCTGCTTTTTTGTTCATCACGTGGTCGATGAAGCCGGGGTCCTGGTGGCTGAATCCGTTATGGTCCTGCCGCCAGACGTGGCTGGTCAGCAAATAGTTCAGCGACGCGATCGGCTTGCGCCAGCGGATATGCCGCGTGACCTTCAGCCACTTGGCGTGCTGGTTGAACATCGAATCGACGATGTGGATGAACGCCTCGTAGCACGAAAAAAATCCGTGCCGCCCGGTCAGCAGATAGCCTTCGAGCCAGCCCTGGCAAAGATGCTCGCTCAACACCTCCATGACCCGGCCGTCGCGGGACACGTTCTCGTCGCCGGCCAGGATCGTGGCGACGGAGGTGCGGCCCGTCACCTCGAACAGCGCATTCAGCCGGTTCGAGGCGGTCTCGTCGGGACCGAACACCCGGAAGTTGGCGGCGTCCGAGTTCAACGCCATGACGTCGCGCAGGAACATGCCCATGACGCGCGTGGCCTCGGCGTCGACGGCGCCCGGCGTCGGCACGGCCACCGCATGGCCGCGGAAGTCCGGCAAAATCAGGTCGCGCAGCAGCAGGCCGCCGTTCGCATGCGGGTTGGCGCCCATCCGGCGGTCGCCCTCGGGCGCCAGGGCGGCGATCTCGGCCCGCAGCCGCCCGTCCGCGTCGAACAGCTCCTGCGGACGGTAGCTATGCATCCAATCTTCGAGCAGCTTGAGGTGGCCCGGGTTGGTACGCACCTCGGCGAACGGTACCTGGTGCGCGCGGAAGGTGCCCTCGACCGGCTTGCCGTCGACCATCTTCGGCCCAGTCCAGCCCTTCGGCGTCCGCAGCACGATCATCGGCCAGCGCGGGCGCGTCGTGTCGCCTCCCGTCCGCGCCCGGTCCTGGATTTCGCGGATTTCTGCCAATGCGGTGTCCAGCGTCGCCGCCATCAGGCGGTGCATCGTCTCCGGATCGTCGCCGGCCACGACATGCGGCTTGTAGCCGTATCCGGTGAACAGCGCCTCCAGCTCGTCCTCGCCGATCCGGGCCAGCACCGTCGGACCGGCGATCTTGTAGCCATTGAGGTGCAGGATCGGCAGCACCGCGCCGTCGCGCTGGGGGTTGAGGAACTTGTTCGAGTGCCAGCTCGCGGCCAGCGCGCCGGTTTCCGCCTCGCCGTCGCCCACGACGCAGCAGGCCAGCAGCCCCGGGTTGTCATACACCGCGCCATAGGCGTGCAGCAGCGAGTAGCCGAGTTCGCCGCCCTCATGGATCGAGCCCGGCGTCTCCGGCGCGACATGGCTCGGTATCCCGCCCGGGAAGGAGAACTGGGTGAACAGCCGCTTCATGCCGGCCTCGGTCTGCGAGATATCCTGGTAGACCTCGCTGTAGGTGCCTTCGAGGTAGGTGTTGGCGACCATGCCGGGGCCGCCATGGCCGGGGCCGGCGATGTAGATGACGTTCAGGCCATCGCGCCGGATGACGCGGTTCAGGTGGACATAGACGAAGTTGAGGCCGGGCGTGGTGCCCCAATGTCCGAGCAGGCGCGGCTTGACGTGGCGCGGTTCCAGCGGTTCCCGCAGCAATGGGTTGTCCATCAGGTAGATCTGCCCGACCGACAAGTAATTCGCCGCCCGCCAATAGGCGTTCATGCGCCCGACCTCGTCGGCCGAGAGGGTTTGGTCTTTGAGGGTGATGACGTGCTGCTCGTCCATTTCCATGTCCTTATTTCGAATTTGTGCTAAGACGTGCTGGCTGGGTCCTTCGTGCTGGATAGGCAGGCGAGCGTGTGCCGGGCGATCATCAGCTCCTCGTCGGTCGGGATCACCCAGACCGCGACGCGGCTGCCGGGCGCACTGATGCAGGGGCCGCCGCGCTCGTTCGCCGCATCGTCGAGCGCGACGCCCAGCCAGGCCAGGCGTTCGCAGACCCGGCGGCGCACGGGGGCGGCGTGCTCGCCGATGCCCGCGGTGAACACGAAGCCGTCCAGCCCGCCGAGCGTCATCGCCAGCGCCCCGGTCTCACGCGCGATGCGGAAGGCGAACAGTTCGACCGCCTCCCGTGCATGCGGATCGCGGCTTTCCATCAGCGTGCGCATGTCGCTGCTGATGCCGGAAACGCCGAGCAGCCCCGACTGCGCGTAGAGCAAATGCTCGATCTTGTCCGCCGACATGCCCTTGGCCTGGAGCAGGTATAGGATGACCCCCGGGTCCAGGGCGCCGCAGCGCGTGCCCATCGGCAGGCCGTCGAGCGCGGTGAAACCCATGGTCGTGTCGACGCTGCGGCCCGCCGACAGCGCGCAAAGGCTGGCACCGTTGCCGAGATGCGCCACGACGACCTTGCCGGCGGCAAGGCCGGGCATCGCGTCCGGGATTTTGGAGGCGATGTACTCGTAAGAAAGGCCGTGGAAACCGTAGCGTTCGACCCCTTCGTCGGCCAGCTCGCGCGGCAGGGCGATGCGGCGGGCCACGGGCGACATCGTGCGGTGGAAAGACGTGTCGAAACAGGCGACCTGCACCAGCTCCGGACGGAGCTTCGCCACTGCCCGGATCGCCTCAAAGCTGTGCGGCTGATGCAGCGGCGCGAGCGGCACCAGGCTTTCAAGTTCCGCCATTACGCCGCCGCCGGCTTGGACGGGGGCGACCTGCGCGGGGGCCACGAGCCTGCGCCCGCCATGCACCACCCGGTGCCCGGCCGCCATCAGCCGCGTGCCGTCGAGGTGGGAGCCGATCCAGCCGAGCAGTTCGGTGAGGACCGCCTCATGGGTGGCCTTGGCGCCATCCGGCCAACGACGCTCCGCCAGCTTAGCGCCGGATTTATCGAGCGCCAGGAAGTGCGGGGCGGCGTTGATGCCCTCGATTTGCCCGTGGTTGAGCGGCACGGGCCCCTGTCCGGCCACGATCTCGAACACGGCGAACTTGATGCTGGACGAACCCGCGTTGAGCGTGAGCAGGGCCTCCCTCATGCCGTTGAGACCATGCTGTTCAGGTGCGCGGCCGGGAGTTCATCGTCGGCGTTCATGGCGCTCCTTTATCGATGCCGTGTTGGACGGCTGGGCATAGTCGCAGCGCGGCAGCTTCGGCGTCAGCACGGGGGCATGACAATCGGAAATAAATTCGCTGGACGCACGGGCACGCCGTGTCCAGGCCGGATGCTTTAAAGGCGCGGGTAGGCCGGAAGATTGTTGACGGCCACCAAACGGCCCGGTTCATCTCGGGCGGCCAATGAACCCGAACGTTGGTAGAACGCACCAAATAGTCAAGCTAAAAGAAAGCCCTGCTGGTGCAGCTTAGGACAATCGATTGGTCGGAACAACAGTTTACCGCTATCGTCCTTTTGGCGCCTTTCGCCTATTCTTGGCGTTTCTCGTCGTGTTGCAGCATTTCGTTGCAAATGCGGGGCCGCTTGGCGCTTTGTATGACCACGTCATACCTTACGAACTCGGCAGCATTGCCGTCCTGGTGTTTTTCTGCCTGAGCGGGTTCGTCATCACCGAGGCTGCCGCGCGGGTCTATTCCGGCAAGCCCGTCGCCTACCTGATCAACCGTTTCTTGCGCATCGTGCCGCACTTCGTGGTCGCCGTGTTCATGGCCGTCGTCATCTATTGGACGTTCTACCTCCGGGGCACACTGCGCATTTCTGACCGAGGGCATCCCGACCTGCCCGGCCCCCAAGCATTCGACCTCAGCAACATCGCGGCGAACATCTTCGGTTTCATGCCCGGCGCCAACCGGTTCCTGTCATTCGATTTCGTCGACATCATCTGGGCCGTGCGCATCGAGATGATCTTCTACTTCGCCGTGTTCCTCATTCTACTCGTCCCCAACCACCAGCGGCTTGCTGCCCTGGTTCCCTATGCGTTGGTCATGCTCGGCCTGGCGACCGTTCTCGTCGCGCGGCAATTCGGCTTCGGCTTCTTCTTTCTCTTCGGTGCCCTTCTTTACGACCACCGCCGCTATCCAATAAGCCTGGTGCTATGCGCCATAGGCATGAGCATGTACTTCTTCATGTTCTTCCCATCGCACATGAACCCATACGACCTGCGCATCGCCATGGCGCAATACTCCATCATGGCGCTCCTGATCGCCCTCACGACATTGCTTGCATTCAGGCCAGGCGACCGGCAGCCGTTCGACCAGGGGTGCGGCGAACTGTCGTACCCGCTATATATCCACCACCAGAACATCCTCGTGCTGATGATCTCGTTGACCTCCGGATACAGCTATCCCGTCCTCGCCATTGGGATCGTCCTGAGCGTGGCCGTATCCTATGCGTTGATGCGGCTGATCGATCCCGCCGTAGGCCGGCTACGCAACATCACCCGCGGCGGGAAGCTACGGGATGCGGTGATCCTGCCGCCCAATCCAGCAGTGACTAAAACCTTAGTGAATTAGTCCCGCTCAGGCCGCAGCCGGTTCCACTGCGTAGCCCTCGGCGGCGATAGCCTCGGTGATGCGGCCGGCGGGCGCCGTTCCATCCCGTACCGTCACGCGTCCGGCCTGCAGGTCGACTTCGACGTGCGCTCCCGGGTCAACGCTGCGCACGGCCTCCGTCACCGCCCGCACGCAGTGGCCGCAGGTCATGCCGGTCACCTTGAAGCCTTGCATCATGCCCTCCTTTCCCAACGCCCTCTTGCACCGTCCGGCTATGGCCCGCCCGCGGACGGATGGAACAATTGCTGGCCGGCCACCTCATAGCCGCCAATCGCCGATTGCCCGTCCGGCGACGCCAGCCAGTCGGCAAACCGGCGCGCGGCCGCTTCCGACGCCGCCCGGCGCTGGCCCGGCGGCAACAGGATCACATCGTATCGGTTGACCAAATTCTGGCCGCCCTCGACCAAGACCCGCAGGTTCCGGGCGTTGCCGAACGCGAGCCAGGTGCCGCGGTCCGACAGCGTGTAGGCGTCCGTCGCCGCCGCCGCGTTCAGCGCCGCCCCCATGCCGCCGCCGATGTCGCGATACCAGCCCCCAGGCGCCGCCGCCGGGTCGAGCCCGGCTGCACGCCAAAGCTGCAGCTCCCGCGCGCTGGTGCCGCTGCTGTCGCCGCGCGCGATAAACGGCGCCTGCGCCGTGGAGATGGCCCGGAGCGCCGCGGCCGCGTCGTGCCCGCCGCCGACGCGGGCCGGGTCCGATGCCGGGCCGACGATGACGAAATCGTTCCAGGCAATCTCCCGCCGGCCCACGCCGTGTCCCTCCGCAATGAAACGCTGCTCGGCCTCGGGATCGTGCACCAGCACCAGGTCCACGTCGCCGCGCGCCGCAGTGGCGAGCGCCTGGCCGGTGCCCTGCGCCAACACGCGGACTTCGATCCCGGTGAGCGCGGTGAACCGGGGCAAAATGTGGGCCAGCAGCCCGCTATTCTCCACCGAAGTGGTCGAGCCCAGCAGGAGCTGGTTCGCGGACGGCGCGACCTGCGCGTTTGCGGACGCGGCAACCAGGGCAGCGGCAGTGAACCAGGCAGGGGCGCGCATCATCGGGACGCCTCGCCCGGCCAGCCCGTAAGCAGGAAAGCGGCGCTGCTCACCCCCACGCTGATCGCGATCAGCACTGCGCCGAGCGTCATCGCGTCCGCCAGGTGGCCCTGGCTGGTCTCGAGGGTGATGGCCGTGGTCATGGTGCGGGTATAGCCGGCGATGTTGCCGCCGACCATCAGGATTGCGCCGACTTCGGACACCGATCGCCCGAACCCGGCCAGCACCGCGGTCAGGGTCTCGTCGCGCCCGATGCGGAACAGATGCGGCATGGCTTGGAGGCGGGTGAGGCCAAGCGCCAGGAAATCGCCGCCATAGCGCCGCCAAACTGCCGCCACGGCCCGGTGGCCGAGCGCCGTGACGATGGGCAGCGCCAGCAGCGCCTGCGCCGCGACCATGGCGCCCGGCGTGAACAGCAGGCCGAGGCCGCCCAACGGCCCCGCGCGCGACATCAGCAAATACAGCGCCAGGCCGACCACGACCGGCGGCAATCCGAGCAGGGCGTTGGCCAGCATGACCAACATCCGCCGTCCCGGAACCGCATAGACGGCGAGCACGGCGCCGAGCGGCAGGCCAAGCAATGCGGCGATGGCCGTGGCCGCCAGGCTCACGCCCAGTGAAAGGCCGATGATGCCCAGCAGGCCGGCGCCCGGGTGTTGCAGGGCCCCGGATTCCTATGCAGGCATCACGATGGCCGGCGCGCTCCGCCCGGCAGCATCCGCTGGATCACGCCGTCATGCTTGACCAGCGCATGATACAGCGCGCCCGCGATATGCAGCGCGACGACGGCGAGCAACGAGATCGCGATGGCGGGATGCACGGTGGCCATCGCCTTGCCGAACGGGTCGTCCTTGGGGACCAGGAGCGGCAAGGGGATGATGCCAGCCAGCGAGACCCGGGCGCCATGCCCGGAGGCGGCGGCCCATCCAAGCACCGGCAGCACGATCAAGACGGCGTAGAACAACCAATGCGTCGCGCGCGAGATCCGCCGCAGCCCCGGCGAGAGGTCCTTCGGCGGCGGCGGCGGCGTGTGGGTGAGGCGCCAGGCCAGCCGGGCCAGCATGACGACGCAGATCGACGAGCCCATGGAGAAGTGCCAGGCGGCCAGGCTGTCCTCGGCCGATTTCGGCAGGATCCACCCGAGCAGCAACGCCACCGAATACTGCACGATCAGCATCGCGACGACCAGCCAGTGGAACGCCTTGGCGACGCCGTCATAGCCCCATCCGCCGGCCGCCGGGCGTTCGGAAATCTTCGTGGTCGCCGACATGCAAGCCCCTTAAGATCAATAATTCCTGGAAATGCGCAGCCCTCGTTGCCTGCCAAGGCTACCGGGGCCGATCGCCCGCAAGGGTGATCCGGTGCATCAGCCGGCGGAAGCCGTGGTAGTCGTTCACCGGGTTATGCTGCGCGGCGCGATTGTCCCAAAAGGCGATCGAGTTCGGCTCCCAGCGGAAGCGGCAGGTGAACTCCGGCTTGACCTGGTGCGCGAACAGGAATTGCAGCAGCGGCGCGCTCTCCTCGTCGGTCCAGCCGGCGAAGCGTGCGGTGTGGGCGATGTTCACATACAGCGCCCGGCGCCCGGTTTCCGGATGGGTGCGGACGACGGGGTGCTCCGCCGCATAGTCCTGCTTTGCCGCGCCTCCGCTATCCTTCACCCGGTCCTCCCGCGTCCGCGTCACGTCCGCCTTGGCCGAGGTGTTGACCCCGCGCAACGGCTCCAGCGTGCGCTGCAGCCCGGGCGACAGCGCCTCGAACGCCAAGTACTGGTTGGCGAACAGCGTGTCTCCGCCATAGGGCGGCAGCTCCCGCGCCAGCAGCACGCTGCCCATAGGCGGCTCCTCGATGTATGAGGTGTCGCTGTGCCAGATGCCACCGAAGTTGCTGCGCTCGTCCTCGCGTTTCAGCACCTGGATGATTTCGGGAAACCCATCCAGGCCGCGGACGAAGGGGTATTCGATCGGCTTGCCGAACCGCCGGACGGCGTCGCGGAACCCGGACGGGTCCAGGTCCTGATCGCGGAAGAACACCACCAGATGGTCCAGCAGCGCCTGGCGGATCATGCGGGCCGCGCCGTCATCGAGCCCCGACGCCAGGTCGACACCCAGGATTTCGGCCCCCAGCGCGCCGGCGATCGGACGTATCTCCATATTGTGGCTTCCTCCCGTCCGGCAGCGTAGCATGCCGGCGCAAACCCGCCAGCCGAGCGGCATCAAGAAAACGGAGGACCTTCATGCCCATCCCGCTGACCCGGCGCGCAGCGCTCGGCGCACTCGCCTTGCCCGCCCTGATCGGCCGCGCCCAGGCGGCGCCGCGCCTGCTCAGGATTTCGCACCAGTTCCCCGCCAGCTCCGGCGATACCGGGGATTTCCGCGACCGCATGTGCCGCCGGTTCGGCGACCTGGTCGGCGCGCGCACCGGGGGCGAGTTGCAGTTCGAGGTCTATCCGAACGGCTCCTTGATGAAGACCTTCGCGCAGATCAGCGGATTGCGTAAGGGCGCGCTGGACATCGCCCTCGTGCCGCTCACCTACGCCGGTGGCGAAATCCACGAAATGAACATCTCGTTCATGCCGGCGCTGGTGACCAGCTACGCCCAGGGCTACAACTGGCGCACGACGGAGGTCGGACGCGAGCTGACCGGCCTGTTGGAGCAGCGCGGCATCATCCTCGTGAGCTGGATGTGGCAGTCGGGCGGCATGGCATCCCGCACGCAGCCGCTGATCGAGCCCGCCGACGCCCGCGGCATGAAAATTCGCGGCGGTTCGCGGGAGATGGACGAGATGTTCAAGGCGGCGGGCGCGTCCGTGTCGTCCATGCCGTCGAACGAGGTCTATGTCGGCATGTCGACCGGGGTGATGGACGCAGCCTGCACGAGTTCCAGCAGCTTCCTGTCGTTTAAGCTGCAGGAGGCGTCGAAGCATTTGACGACGCCGGGCAAGCGCAGCTTTTTCTTCATTTTGGAGCCGATCATGGTGTCGAAAAGCGTCTGGGACACGCTGACGAAGCCGCAACAGGAGGCGATGATGGCGGTGGGCGAGGAGATGGTCCCGTTCAACCTGGCCGGCGCCCAGTCGGACGATATCGAGATGGCGCGGGTTTTCGCGGCGGCCGGGGTGGCGGTGCATGCGATGGAGGATGCGACGGTAGACCGCTGGCAGGCGGTCGCGCGCGCCTCCGCATGGAAGCAGTATGCGGAGAAGACGCCGCTTGCGGCCAAAATGCTGAAACTTGCGGAGGATGTGCCGGGGCAGTCATGAGCAGCGGCTGCCGATCCCGGCGCACACGGTCCTCCCGCCGATGATCATCTTGCAGAAAGGGTAGTAGGTCGGTTTGGGCCAGACACTCCAAGCCGTCTGTCGCCAGCGGTCTTCGGCGCGGCCGGGAGCCACTTGCCTTCCTGGCCTAACAATGTAATTGCGACGCACTCGCAATGCGTCAGGATCCCGCGCCGTGCAGCATGCCCTCGCCGCCAACCGCCTCACCCGCTACGTCGCCGTCTTCGGACCCGGCATCATCGTCATGCTCGCCGACACCGACGTCGGCAGCGTCATCACCGCCGCACAAAGCGGCGCACAATGGGGCTACCGCCTGCTGCTCATGCAGCTCGTGCTCGTGCCCATCCTGTATATGGTGCAGGAAATGACCGTCCGCCTGGGCATCCACACCGGGCGCGGCCATGGCGAGCTAATCGCCGAAACCTTCGGGCCGGCCTGGGCCTGGATCTCCGTCGCAGGCCTCGCCGTCGCCACCTTCGGCGCCCTGGTGACGGAGCTGTCGGGCGTCGCAGGGATCGGCGAGCTCTATGGCATTCCGCGGGCCGTCAGCCTCGCATTGGCGACGCTCGCACTGCTGGCGGTGGTGCTGACCGGCGGCTATCGCCGGGTGGAGCGCATCGCCGTGGCGCTCGGCCTGTTCGAGTTCGCCTTTTTCGCCATCGCCTGGATCGCGCAGCCGGGCCTGCACGACATGGCGGCGGGGATGCTGGACATCCCATTCGCCAACAAGGATTACGTCTATCTGGCCGCGGCCAACATCGGCGCCGTCATCATGCCGTGGATGGTGTTCTACCAGCAATC
Source organism: Acetobacteraceae bacterium (assembly GCA_965277495.1). Lineage (GTDB taxonomy): Bacteria > Pseudomonadota > Alphaproteobacteria > Acetobacterales > Acetobacteraceae > CAHJXG01. Next base: position 2,630,485 of record OZ255824.1, read on the forward strand.
GGCCATCGCCGACAAAGGCCTGCGCCCCGAGCATCTCGGCGCCGCACGCTGGGACACCGCCATCGGCGCCGTCGTCACCCAGCTCGTGATGGCCGCCGTCCTGGTCGCCACCGCCGCCACCATCGGCCAGTCGCATTCGGACGCCACGCTGACCACGGTGGGCGAGCTGAGCGAGGCGCTCACCCCGTTCCTCGGCGCTGGGGCTGGCCGGCTGGTGTTCAGCGCGGGCATCCTGGGCGCCGGCATGGTGGCGGCCATCGTCGCGACGCTCGCCTTGGCTTGGGGCGTCGGAGAGGTCGCGGGCTACCGACGCAGCCTGAACCTGCGCCCGGCCCAGGCGCGCGCGTTCTACGGCCTCTATGCCGCCGCCGTCGTCGGCTGCGCCGTGCTGGTCGGCATCTGGCCGAACCTCGTGACCCTGACGATCGGCGTGCAGATCATGAACGCCTTGCTGCTGCCGCTCGTGCTGGGCTTTCTGATCGCGTTGTGCGTGCGTGCCCTGCCGGAGCCGGTGCGGCTGCGTGGGGCCTATTTCTGGGTGGTGGCCATCGTCGTCGGGCTGACCACGGCGTTGGGGGTCTTCGGCGGCTTCAGCGGCGCCGGGCTGCTGTGAAGGGCAGGCGGCGGGCCAGCCAGCAGCCCACCTCGATGCCCGCCGCCCCGCCGTTCTGGCCGCGCCTGACCGCCAGCGTCCAGTCGCCCGGCGGCGTGTGGTCCGGGTGATGTGCCGGTGGATGACGAGCGCGGATGTTCGGGCTGAACGGCGAGCCGGGTTCGAAGCTCTCCGGTGCCGGGGCGGCGACATGGTTCTGGCAGCGCGGGCAAGTGCCGCGGCGGCGGTTGATGCGGGAGACGATGGCCCGGACCGGCGGTAGGCCGACGTTGTCGTAAGGGTGGACGCTGGGCTGCCATGCCAAGCTGAGTTGGGCGGCACAGTGAGGGCAGGCGGACAGGGAGGCGGTGATGACGCGGTCCGGGTGTTTACACAGATTCCTTCAATGATGGACGCTGAGGAAAGTTTAGATAGTAAGAACCATTCTACCCGCCATCCCGGCTTGCCGCCTCCAGCAATCCATGCACATAGCCGGCGAACGATCGCCAAACCTCTACATGGAAGCGTGCCTCGTCCTGACGCCAAAGCACGATTTCCGCTTTGCCGAACACCGTCCGCGTGCACATGCCGGGCGGGAACGCCGACGGGTGCAAATCGAGCGGGCAGCCTGCCGCCAAGACGTCGACGGCACCCGGACCGTCCAGCAGCAGCCCGACCTGGCGGTGCCCGACATCCACCACCGCCGCGCCGGGGACCGGGATGGCCGGGTCGAGCGTGCCGGGCGGCGCCAGCAGCAGCCACTCGTCAGGCCCGAGCCACAGTGCCGTGCGCCCGCCAGCCGACACGGCGCGGCAGGGCTCGCCGGGCAGCGCAATGGCGAAAGCATCGCCAAGCGCTGTGGCGGCGCCCCGCAGCAACAGCCGCGCGAAATCCGGCGCCGGCGTGACCGCAAGCCACCCGGGGACGGCGATCGGGCGCACGCCGTCGAGCGGACTGCGCCAGGGCAGCGCCATCGCCAGCGAAGCTTCGCGTTCACGCGTGAAAGTATCAGGCATCGAGCCGCGCCCCCTCGGGATCGAGGAACACGGGGTCCACGACGCGCACCGGCATCGCCCCCCGGTCCAGTTGCACGTGCAGCGTCTCGCCCCGGCGCGCGCGGCCATCCGCCACCATCGCCAGTGCGATCGAATGGCCCACCGTCGTTCCGCCATAGGACGATGTGACCCACCCCAGCGACTTCGTCCCGGGCGGCGCAACCGCCGACTCGGTGACCTGCGCGCCCTCCTCCAGCACGAAGCCAGGGTCCGCCGTCCGCAACCCGACCAACTGCCGCCGCCCCGGCGCCGTCATGTCGGGACGCGCCAGCGAGCGCTTGCCGACAAAGTCCCGCTTCGCCTTGCCCACCGCCCAGCCCAGGCCGAGATCGTCCAACGTCACCGTCCCGTCGCTCTCTTGGCCGACGATGACATAGCCCTTCTCCGCCCGCAGCACGTGCATCGCTTCGGTGCCGTAAACGCATCCCCCCACCGCCTCGACGCGGGCGTGGATCGCGTCCCATACCGCCGCGGCGGCGCCCGCCGGCACGTTGACCTCGAAGCCGAGTTCGCCGGTGAAGCTGACCCGGAACAACCGCATCGGCACACCCAGGATATGGCCCACGGCGACGCTCATATGCGGCATGGCGGCGTCCCCGGACGCAACTCTTGGCGCGTCCCCGGACGCAACTCTTGGCGCGTCCCCGGACGCAACTCTTGGCGCGTCCCCGGACGCAACTCTTGGCGCGTCCCCGGACGCAACGCTTCGCGCGGCCCCGATGTCCATCCCGTCCACCAGCGGCGCCAAGACGTCGCGGGCGCGCGGCCCCTGCACCGCCAGCACGGCCCACTGCTCCGTGATGCTGGTCAGCCAGACCTGCAGCTCCGGCCACTCGGTCTGCAGGTAGTCCTCCATCAGGGCGAGCACCCGGGGCGCGCCGCCGGTGGTGGTGGTCACATGGAACCGGTCGGCCGCCAGGCGCCCGGCCACGCCGTCATCGAGCAAAAAGCCGTTCTCGCCCAGCATCAGGCCATAGCGGCAGCGGCCCGGCGCCAGCTTGGCCCAGGCGTTGACATACATGCGGCTCATGAACTCGGCCGCGTCGGGGCCGACCACCTCGATCTTGCCAAGGGTCGAGGCGTCGAACAGCCCGGCCGCCGAGCGCACCGTGCGGCATTCCCGCGCCGTCGCCGCGTGCAGGTCCTCGCCGGCGCGCGGGAAATAGCGTGCACGCTTCCACAGGCCCACGTCCTCGAACACCGCCCCATGCGCCACCGCCCATTCGTGGATCGGCGTGGTGCGGACAGGGTCGAACAGCACGCCGCGGCTGTATGCCGCCAGCGTCCCGAATGTCACCGGCGTATAGGGCGGGCGGAACGTCGTGAGCCCCACGTCGGGGATCGCGGCGCCAAGCTGCCCGGCCACGATCGACAGCGCGTTCATGTTGCTGGTCTTGCCCTGGTCGGTCGCCATGCCGGCCGTCGTGTAGCGCTTGACGTGCTCGATGCTGCGGAAACCCTCCTGTGCCGCGAGCTTCAGGTCCTTGCTGGTCACGTCGTTCTGGAAATCGACGAAGGCGCGGCGCTGTGGCCGGGCGGAGGGCGCCGGCGCGTTCCAGCGCGCGGGCAGCACACCCTCGACGGCAACAGCGGCCTCCGACGCCTCGAACCCCGCGGCACGCGCCGCCGCCGCTCCGGCCGACGCGCCGTCTGCCAAAACGTCGGCGAGGGCATGAACCCCCTGGCACGCCCCGGCGCAATGCACGCCGGCGGGCACCTCGCCGGGCAGGAACGCCTCAGATGCGGCGTCGAACCGCAGCTTGCCGCGGGCCTGCGAGAACAGGTTCAGCGAAGGGGTCCAGCCGCCGCTCATGCCCAGCACGTCGCAGCGCACCCACTCGCGGTCCCGCACGCGGCCGCTGTCGCCGACGCGGCCCATGATCGCCACCCGGATGCCCCGGCGTCCGCGCGTTTGCAGCACCTGCATGCCCGCCTCCACCCGGATGCCGGCGAGCCGTGCCGCCGTTGGCAACGGCCCGTCCGCCTCCGCGCGCAGATCTGCAACCAGGGCGACATCGACGCCGCAGGCCTTGAGGTCCAGCGCCGCGCGATAGGCGGTGTCGCTGGATGTCGCGAACACGGCGCGTCCCGCGGCGGCGCCATAACGGACGGCGTAGGTGCGCACGGCGTCGGCCAGCATGACGCCGGGCCGGTCGTTGCCGGGGAACACCAGCGGGCGCTCGATGGCGCCGGCGGCGATCACCACCTGCTTGGCCCGGACCTGCCATAGCCGTTCGCGCGGCAGCGAGGGGTCCGGACTGGGCAGATGGTCGGTCAGGCGTTGGGCCAGGCCGATCATGTTGCCGGGATACCAGCCGAACGCCGTGGTGCGCGTCAGCAGCACGACATCGCGCCGTGCCGCCAGCGCGCCGACCCGGGCCGCAACCCAATCGGACGCGCTTGCGCCGCCAAGTCGCGCGCTGCGGTCCGCCAGCAGGGTGCCGCCGAAGCGCGGCTGCTCGTCGCACAACATGACCCGCGCGCCGCCCGCCGACGCCGCCTCTGCCGCCGCCAGGCCAGCCGGGCCGGAGCCGATCACCAGCACGTCGCAGTGCGCGTAGCGGCTGGCGTAATGGTCCGGGTCCGGCCGGCCGGGCGCGCGTCCCAGCCCGGCGGCGCGGCGGATGATGGGCTCATACAGCTTGGCCCAAGCCCCTTGCGGCCCCATGAACGTTTTGTAGTAGAACCCGGCCGGCAGCAGCGGCGCCGCGATGTCGTTGACCGCCTGCACGTCGAAGGCCAGCGACGGAAAGCGGTTCTGGCTGCGCGCCACCAGGCCGTCGTACAGCTCGACCGTCGTCGCCCGCAGGTTCGGCGTGCGTGCGCCGCCGCCACGGTCGACCTCAACGAGCGCGTTCGGCTCCTCCGACCCGGCGGCCAGCACGCCCCGTGGCCGATGATATTTGAACGACCGCCCCATCAGCCGCACGCCGTTGGCCAGCAAAGCCGAAGCGAGGGTGTCGCCGGGCTGCCCGTGGTAGGCGCGTCCGTCGAAGGTGAAGCGAAGGCTCATGCCGCGCTCCGTCCGCTGCCGGCGGGATAACTGGTGATGAACTGGTCGGTGTAGGTGTCCCGGACCGCGTTGAAGAAGCGTCCGCAGCCGTGGGTGTGCCGCCAGCGTTCCGCGTGCTCGCCCCTTGGATTGGTGCGCGCATACAGGAACTCGCCCCAGGCCTGGTCGTCGACGGCGGAGGGATCGGCGGGCCGGGCGACATGCGCCTCGCCGGCATAGGTGAACTCGATTTCGGGCCGGACGCCGCAGACCGGGCAGGGGATGATCAGCATCTCAGTGCGCCACCGCCGCCGCCGCCGCCTCGTCGATCAACTGCCCCGTCCGGAACCGGTCCAGCGCGAAGGGGGCGTTGATCGGATGCGGGGCGTCGTGCGCCATCGTATGCGCGAACACGTGCCCCGACCCCGGCGTCGCCTTGAACCCGCCCGTGCCCCAACCGCAATTCACATATAGCCCCGGCACCGGCGTCAGCCCCATGATCGGGCTGCGGTCCGGCGTCACGTCGACGATGCCGCCCCAGTTGCGCAGCATCCGCATGCGGCGGAACTGCGGGAACAATTCGCCGATCGCGTCCAGCGTATGGGTCGCGATATGCAGCCCGCCCGCCTGGCTATAGCTGGTATAGGCGTCGGTCCCCGCGCCGATCACCAGCTCGCCCTTGTCCGACTGGCTGATGTAGGCGTGGATGGTGTTGGACATGACGACGCAGGGGAAACACGGCTTGACGGGTTCGCTGACCAGGGCCTGCAGCGGATAGCTTTCGAGCGGCATCCGCACGCCGGCCTGCGCCATGACCACGCTGGTGTGCCCGGCCGCGACCACGCCGACGCGCTTCGTGGCGATGGCGCCGCGCGTGGTGTCCACGCCGCATACCCGGCCCGCCGCGTCGCGCCGTATGCCCGTCACCTCGCATTTCTGCACGATGTCGACCCCGAGCGCGCTCGCCGCCCGTGCATAGCCCCACGCCACCGCGTCATGCCGCGCCGTGCCGCCGCGCCGCTGCAGCGCCGCGCCCAGCACCGGGTAGCGCATCCCGGAATCAAGGCTCAGCGGCGGGCAGAACGCCTGCGCCTCATTCGGCGAGAGCCATTCGTTGTCGACCCCCGCGAGGCGGTTCGCAAAGACATGCCGACGGCCCACCTGCACGTCGTGCACGGTGTGCGCCAGCATCATCACCCCGCGCGGCGAATACATGACGTTGTAGTTCAGCTCGTGCGACAGGCCCTCCCACAGCTTGACCGCGTGGTCATACAGCGCGGCGCTTTCGGCCATCAGGTAGTTGCTGCGGATGATCGTGGTGTTGCGCCCGGTGTTGCCGCCGCCGATCCAGCCCTTTTCCAGCACCGCCACCCGGGTGATGCCGTGCAGCTTCGCCAGGTAGTACGCCGTCGCCAGCCCGTGCCCGCCGCCGCCCACGATGACCGCGTCATAGGCGGCGGACGGATGCTCCGGCGAGCGCCACTGCTCGCCCCATCCGGAGTGCCCGCGCATAGCCTCACGCAATAGGCGGGCTGCGGAAAAACGACCTGTTGCCATCAATGTGCCCCAGTTATGCCAGCCAAGACTTCACGGCCTCCGGGTGCTGCTTCACCCAGGCCGCCGCCGGCCCGAACGCCAGGACGATTACCGGCGTCGAAGGCGAAAGCTGGGGTCATCGAGGCGGGAGTCATCGGTCGATCACCAAATCTTCGAGGGGGCGGCTGCAGCATATAAGGATCATGCCCTGGTCGATCTCACGCTGCCGTATGCCGCCGCCGTGCTGCATGTCGACACGTCCGGACAGCATCCGGCTTTTGCAGGTCCCGCACACGCCGCGGGTGCAGGAGCTTGGCAGGCGCAGCCCGGCTTGGCGAGCCGCCATCAGCACCGTCGTGCCCGGCGGACAGGCGACGGCCTTGCCGGATTTGGCGAAGGTCACGCTGAACGCGGCCTCGGCGGCTGTTTCGGCCTCGATGACCTCGTCCGCGACGGGTCCGGGCAGCTCGTCGAAGCTGAAGCTTTCCTCGTGGTAGCGGCTGCGGCCGAACCCGGCCTGGTCCAGCATGGCGCGCACGCCGGCCATGTATGGCGCCGGGCCGCAGCAGAAAACCTCGCGCTCCAGCAGGTCGGGCGCCAGCAGGCCCAGCGCTCGGAGGTCGAGGCGCCCGACCAGGCCAGGCCATCCGGGTTCACCCTGCGTGCCCTCGACCACATGCGCCACCCGGAGCCGGGGCAGCCGCCGCGCCATCAGCGCCAGTTCATCGCGGAAGATGATGTCGCTGGGCGAGCGGGCGCTATGGACGAACACCACGTCGCGGTCCCATGCGCGGTCGAACAGGGTGCGGGTCATGCTCATCAACGGCGTCACGCCGCTGCCGCCCGACAGGAACAGCAGCTTATCGGCGGGCGCTGGCGGCAGGACAAACACGCCGGACGGGCCGGTGGCGCGCAGGCTCATGCCGGGCCGCAAGTTGTCGTGCAGCCAGTTCGACCCGGCGCCGCCCGGCACCCGCTTGGTGGTGATTGACACCGTCTCGGGCCGGGTTGGCGGGGAGGAGACCGTATAGCAGCGGAACACCGTGGCGCCGTCGACCGGCAGCTCCAGCGTCAGGAACTGCCCGGCCTCAAATCGGAAACGGCTCGGCTCCTCGGTTGCGAAATGGAAGCTGCGCACGTCCGCAGTCTCCTGTGTCACCGCGCGGCACACGAGCGCGTCGTCGCAATCCACGCCCCAGACCGGGAGGGCATCGTTGGAGGCCTGGACCGGAGCGATCAGCATGTGGCTCCCTTGCAAACGGCGATGATCCTTCATGGTGGAGCGAAGTTCCGCCGTGGCTTGGCTCGTCACGACGCTAGGCTTGAACGGACGCGGCGTCGAGGACGCTTGCGCAATGTGCATTCATCAGAACGCCATCTCGCGCTCCGCCTGCGCGCCAGCCACGCCCGAAGCCGATACGGCGCGCACCCCATACCGGTGCCGGCCCGGCGGCAGCGCCGCGTCGACCCAAATCGCCGCCCGCAGCGGAACCGGGGAAATTAGCCGGCCATTCCGGCACACCTCGTATGAATACAAATCGGGCGCCAGGCTCGGCGTCCAGCGCAGCACGGCGTTGCCGCCCTCAACATCCATCTGCAACCAGGTGGGAGTGGCGGGCGCCGCTGTGCTCGCCGGCGTCACCCAAATCAGCACGGTCTTGAACCGCGCCAGCCGCAGCCGCAGCTTCACTGCGCCGCCCTGTGACGTGATGCCGGACCGGAGCGGCTCGGCAACGCCCAGCTCGGCGGCGGCACGCACGCGCGCGGCGTCGGCTATGCTCGGCAACAGGGTGCCGCCCGCCGCGGCGTAGCTGTTGGACAGGGCGGCGTCGATGGCGAACCGGGCGAGATTGATCCGCCGCCACGGCAAGTCCCGCAACGTGTAATCCAGCTCGACGGGATCGGCGGGTCCGTCGGGATAATACGTCAGCAGGGCGGCCACGCCAGCCTCGCCCGTCGTGACCAATTGGAACAGCCCGGCCGGCAGGCTATCGGCGGCCAGCACCGTGCCGTGCCGGCCGCCCAGCATGCGCAGCATCTCGTGGAAGTGGAACACCGGCAGCTTCACCAGGTCGGCGGGGTCCGCCGAGAGCCGGGTCATGACCGAGCGTCGCCCGTCGAACGGCGCCTGGACCAGATGCTGGTTGGCGTGGTCCGCCGCCGCCATGAAACGGATGCCGCGCGCGGCGTATTCGGCGCTCAACCGGTCGTGCATGATGGCGGAGGCGGCGAGCCAGGCGGGGAACTGCTCGGTCATCCGCGGCTCGTACGGGGTGTTGAAAGCCACCTTCATGTCGGCTTCGTCGTTCACGACCGTCATGCCCCGCGCCCGCCCCGGCACGATGCGCAGGATGGCGTCGGCCGTCTCGCGCGCGGCGGCTTCGAGGCGGGCGAGGCGGGGCTCGCGCTCGCTTGCCACCCAGATGCCCTTGCGGTGCATGGACACGAAGTCGCACTTCACGCCGGGTTCGCGCTGCAGGAAGGCCAGGAAGCGCTCCATCAAGGGCAGGCCCTCGCCAGGCATGTAGGCCAGCACCGGGCCGCCCAGGCGCACTGCGTAGGGGGCCACCGCCTCGGACGTCGCGCGATACAGGTCGAGGTATTGGTCGAAGCTGCCAGCCCAGAACGGCGGCATGTTCGGCTCGTTCCAGGCCTCGAACCACCAGCGCGCCACCTCGGCGGCGCCGAACCGGGCGATGGCGGCGTCGAGGAAGCCGCGCACCAGGCGCTGCCACGCAGCAAAGCCATGGGGCGGCGGCATCACCGGACCGGCGGAAACCGCGGCGGGGAAGAACGTCAACGGGACGAACGGACGGATCCCGCGCGACACCAGCGTATCCAACGCCGCGAGCGGGATCGAGAAGTCCATGGGCGCGTCCGGACTTGGCCACACCCGGCCGCCGCTGGTTGGGAACACGGACTCCCGCTCGCCGGCGTTGAGCGCGCCGAAGAAGCGCACCGCGCCGAACGCGCCCGGCGAGGCGGCCATGGTGTCGAGCAGCCGCGTATAGCGCCGTTCCAGCAGCCAGTCGGCGTCGAACACGCCGGCCATGTTAAAGGCGTCGGCCTGGAACGGTGCGCCGGGCCGTGCGGAGTGGACGAGCATGGCGTCGCCCGCCGCACGGAGGCCTCGTGGCATGGCGCCCGCGACGCTTGTCAAAACAGTTTGCAGCAAAAGGCGGCGGCGCACGGGGCGGTTGGCCATACGACGTTCCTAAACTACGTTCAGAGCTATAACCATCCGTTCAGCGGGCTGCTGTGCGGCCATGGACGTGATTTCAACGACCCCTGCATACGAGGACCGCAAACACAATGTCGAACGTGTCCGCCCGCATCGAGAGGCTGCCGTTCACGCGGTTCCACTGGCACCTTTTGATGATGGGCGGCCTGGGCTATTCCTTCGACGGCCTGGATGCGGCGGTCGTCGCCTTCGTGCTTCCGGTGCTGCGCGCCGCCTGGTCGCTGAGCAGCATCCAGGTCGGGTTCCTTGGCAGCGCGACCTATATCGGCTTCTTTTTCGGCGCGCTGCTCGCCGGGCTGATCGGCGATGCGATCGGGCGCAAGGCCGTCATGATGTGGGCCCTCGCGCTGTATTGCGCCGCCTCCATCGCCTGCGCGTTCACGCAGGACTGGCCGCTGTTCCTGGCCTGCCGGGTCGTGGCGGGCGCCGGGACGGGCGCCGAATCCGCGATCATCGCCCCGTTCCTCACCGAGTTCGTGTCCAGCCGCTACCGTGGCAAGTTCACCGGGTCCCTGGCCGGCTTTTTCTCCTTTGGCTTCGTGAGCGCGGCGCTGCTCGGCTACTTCGTCGTGCCGCTGCACCCCGACGCTTGGCGCTGGGTCATGGCGCTCACCGCGACGCCGATCCTGATGCTGCTCTGGTGGCGCCGCGCCCTTCCGGAATCACCGCGCTGGCTCGCAAGCGTCGGACGTTCCGCCGAGGCCGATGCGATCCTCGCCGCGATCGAGGACAAGGCCCGGCGCGAGGGGCACACGCTCGGCCCCGTCGCCGACACTGTGCCCGCCGTGGCCGGCCCGCGAGGCTCATTTTTCGGCAAGCTGGCCTTGCTGTGGGCGCCGGGGCTGCGCCGCATCACCGCGATGGCATGGCTGATGTGGCTCTCGATCACCTTCAGCTACTACGCATTCTTCACCTGGATCCCGAGCCTCCTGGTCGAGAGCGGCATGACGATCACCCGCAGTTTCGGCTACTCGATCGCGATCTATTTGGCGCAGATTCCGGGCTATTTCTCGGCGGCCTACATGAACGAGCGGATCGGGCGCCAGGCCACCATCGCCAGCTACATGATCCTGGGCGGGATGTCCGCCATCGCCCTGGCGCTCAGCCACTCCGACAACACGGTCATGGTCGCCGGTATCTGCCTGTCGTTCTTCATGAACGGCACCTATGCCGGCGTCTATGCCTACACGCCGGAGATCTTCCCGACCGAGGTCCGCGCGACCGGGATGGGGACGGCCTCGTCCATCGGACGCCTCGGCGCCATCGCGTCGCCGCTGCTGGTGGGCTGGCTGTATCCGCATTTCGGCTTCGCCGGGGTGTTCGGCACGACGACCGTGGTGCTGCTGATCGGGGCGCTCGCCGTGATGCTCATGGGGGTCAAGACCCGCAACCGGCCGCTCGAGGACATCACGGCCGAAGAGCTAGCGCCCGCCGGGGCCGCGTGATGGGCCGCACGGCCCAGGCCGCCGGTCCCGCCCTACAGCAGATGCAACGGAAATGAGCCAAGCCATGCAGACCTTGTTCCTGAATGCCGCCATCACCGACGCCACCCAGTCCGAGCCGCGCGCCGGGCACGTCCTCGTGGAGGATGGCGTAATCCGGGATATCGAGGCGAGGCCAGGCGCCGCGGACAACCGGGAGGTCATCGACCTCCGCGGGCGCACGCTGATGCCCGGCCTGATCGACTGCCACGTCCACGTGGTGGCGAGCATGATGAACCTGACGATGAACGCGCAACTGCCGGACGCCATGGCCGTGCTGCGCTCGCTGCCGATCATGCGGGGGATGCTGGACCGCGGCTTCACCACGGTGCGGGACGTGGGCGGTGCGCCGTTTGCCCTGGCGGAGGCCGTCGAGCAGGGCCTGGCGACGGCGCCGCGTCTCGTGGTGTGCGGCAAGGCGCTGGCAAAAACCGGCGGCCATACCGACAGCCGGCCCCGTTACGACACCCACGACCCGACACGGTGGGAGCGGAACTTCGGCGCCCTGGGCCGGGTGGCGGACGGGGTTGACGAGGTGCGCCGCGCCTGCCGCCAGGAACTGCGCCAGGGCGCGCAGTTCATCAAAATCATGGCCAACGGCGGCGTCTCCAGCCCGACCGACCCGATTGCCTGGCAGGGGTACTCCGTGGCAGAGATGACCGCGGCCGTCGAGGAGGCGCGCGACGCGCAGACCTACGTCTCGGCGCATCTTTACACGCCGGAGGCCATCGTGCGGGCCTTGCGCTGCGGCGTGCATTCGCTCGAGCACTGCAACCGCATCGACCCGGCGACCGCACGCCTGGCGGCCGAGGCGGGCGCGGTCGCCGTGCCGACCTTGGTGACCTACGAGGCGCTGGCGCAGGACGGCGCTTCGCTCGGCCTCCCGCCGGAGTCGATCGCCAAGATCGAGGACGTGCGCGCGTCCGGGCTGGGCAGCCTGTCCATCCTGCGGGACGCCGGGGTCACCATGGCTTTCGGCACCGACCTGCTGGGCGAGACGCATGTGCGGCAGAGCGAAGAGTTCGCCATCCGGTCCCGCGTCCTGCCATCGGCGGACATTTTCGCGAGCGCCACGACCATTGCCGCGCGCCTCATCGGCATGGAGGGCAGGCTGGGCGTCGTCGCCCCGGGCGCCATTGCCGACCTACTGGTGGTCCAGGGCGCGCCGCTGGAGAACGTGGCGATCCTGGCCGATCACCGGCGCGCCATCCAGTTGGTCATGAAGGCCGGCGTCGTGCACCGGCGGGCGGAAGTGTAGGCGGTCTTGCAGCCGGGCAGCACGCAGCTTGGCAGGCTTGGATGCACTGGCCTACCTGAAGCGCATCAAGTCCCAGCATAGGCCGCTAATCGACCTACCGGTGCTCGGACTCGCCTCCGGGCGAGGTTGGCGCCGTCGTCCGCTCCCAGTGGTCCGCACTCGATGTCACCAAGTCCTTGAGGTCGGCGGGTGGACGGGCGCCCTCCACCCGGGCCTTGCCCAGCACCGCCGCGCGCGCGAACGCCACCATACGCGCTCCGGCCTGGCGCATGTTCCCAGGATCTTGCGTCGCCAGCGGATGGGGGCCGCGGAACACGAAGATCTCCTTCGGCTCGCGCGCCTGCCGGTAGGCTTCAAGCGAGCCCTCAAGGCCCTCCACATAGTCCCAGATGCCCTTGGCGATCAGCAAGCCGGGCCATTGGCCGACGTTTGCGAACACATCGGAGTCGACGTAATAGGTCGTGTTGAACTCCGTCCGCAGCGCCGCTTCGACCATGTCGTGACCGGCCAAGCGGTATCCCAAGCCGCCGGAGTTCGGCCCATATAGGATAGCGCCCTTTATGTTGGGCCGGCCCAGCGCGGGACGGCAGCCACCGTCCGGGATATCCCGGTCGCAGTCGCGGACGAAGTTCTTCTGCATGGCCCAAGCCACCGCATACGAGCCGCGCGAATAACCGGCGAGCACCACGGGAATGTCCGCCGCCTGCATCCCGGCCATCAGCTTGCCGCTGGCATCCCGGCCCGCCAGCACCTCGCCGGACGGCGTCAGCAGCCGCAGGCCGTCGCCGCTTTCCATCTGATCCAGCTCGCGGAACATGTCGTTGGCCTGCTCGGCCGTGTTGAAACCAGCCACTCCGCCCGAGATGCCGTTGCCGCGGCGGTCGGTCACCAGCACGTCGAACCCGGCTTCGTTCAGGGCGCTGGCAAAGCCGCGCCAGTAGCGCATGCCATACTGCTCCGAAAGCGCGTCGGGCTGCTTGTCGAGCACGTATTGGCCGGCAGCGTTGCGCTCCACGGCCGGCGAGCGCGGATCGTCGATGGCGGTCAGTTCGCCGCCGCCGCCGTTGTTCATGATCACCAGGGCGCGGCGTTTTGGCCCGGCTCCCTCCTGCACGCCGGCGCCCTCCAGGTACCAGCCCCGCAGCTTGATCGCGCCCGCCTTTCCCAAGTGCCGGCGCTCGTAGCTGTCACGCGGCGCCGTGAACTCGACCGTGTAGGTCCGCGCCTCCGCCCGCGCGACCGGTTCGGCGTAGGCGGCCGCCCCGAAGTAGCCCGGTCGGCGAATGGCCTTCAGGTCCACCTCGCCTTCCGGATCGATCCTGCCGTAGGGGTCGACCAGCCCGGTCAGGCGTGGCTCGTAGGCGATGAAAGGCTTGGCGCCGGCGAGTGCGGCGGCGTGGCAGGCCGGGTCCTGACGGCATGTCTCGTAGCGCTTGCGGATCGCCGCATCGCTGAACTCCGTGACATAAAACTCCGGCCCTTGGCCAGCGGGAATGAGCTGGTTGGTCGGCGTGAACGGCAGGCACAGCGGCCCGGAACGGTAGCCCGGCAGGTCGACATTGCGGTCGTAATTGACATGCAGCGTGCATTCGGGCGTCGGAGTGCCGGTGTTCACCACCCGCGCCGGCGTCTCGGCTGCCGCCGCTGGGTTGGTCAGCAACGCCGCGGCAACGGCCAGCACAACGGTCCTCATCTCCGTGCCTCCTCAGCCATGCAGAGCTGCCGGGCAATACCGCGTGCCTGGTCCGATGCGTCCATGTCCGCCAACGGGCCGCTGCGTCCAGCCTCGGCGACGAGGCGTTCGGCGTCGGCCGGCAGCAGGAAACGGTCCTTTACCGCCCGCGCCGCGGCTGTCCGCACCTGGCACATGTAGCCGTCTTCGGTGCCGTAGCGCTCCTGCAGCGACAGCCGTGGGTCGCCGGAGGCCATGCGTTCCGCCTGCGTCCGGGCAAACGGGACGTAGCCGCCCACCAGGCCGCCGCCGCACGGCTGCCCCTTGAAGAAGCCGGCTGCCGTGACGTTCCAGCCGGTGTAGGTGCCGAGCGGCGCCTGGTGCAGGACGGAGGGCACGCCCGCCATCTCGTTCCCATCCGCTCCGACCCGCGGCATGAGGGCGGGAATGACCTGCCGCACAGCCGGCGGCTGGCGCGTGATCACGCCGGAGAAGTCGTTGGCCCGCAGTCCGGGGCCGAAGTCATAATCCATCAGCCCGACCGCCATGCCCGTCGGCGACGGAATGCCCGGGATGGCCGGAAAACCCATCGCCTCCCGGGTGTCCTGGACGAGATCGCCGTTCGCGAGACGCGGGTAGGCGCTGGCAGGCGGCTCCGTGCCGTGCACGACCCATTCGACCAGCGCCGCAGCGAGCGCGTTCATGGTCTCGGTTTCCGGGTTCGGGTTCTTCGCCATGACACAGCCCGCCGCCGGCGCCGGCCCCGGCGCGAAGCCGCCCTGCGGGTCGCCGTTATGCGTGGTGCCCGGGAAGAAATAGCGGCGCACATTGCCGGGCAGCGGCAGGTCTGCGGCGGCGTCCGTGCCGGTCAGGGCCACCGTCATCAAGCGGGCGTTGAACTCGGTCGACCCGAACGTTTCGAAGATCTTCGGGCAGGTCTGGGTGGCGTTGCAACGGTCGAGCAGGCTCGCCGCTGGGCGGCCCCGCGCCTTGTCGGCGTAGGGTGTCCACCAGAGCACGCCTTCGCCCCCCGGCTCATACAGCGTGCCCGAGCCGTTCGGCACGCCGAAGCGCACGTTCACGGCGGTGAGGCGGCCGCCGATATGCGGGTTGGCGCCATCGAACACGACCCGCCCGGCCTCATCCCGGTTGAAGCCAAGCAGCAGGAAGGTCTTCAGCGCGTTGCCGGACTGCGAGATGCCCTGGGCGACGGCCTTGGTGATCCGGCCCGCCACGGGATTGGGCGTGCCCACGTCGTCTTGCTGCTCGTAACGGAAGAACGACGCGACATCGCGCATCGCGGCCAGGCCGATGCCCAGGACCTTCGGGTCCTTTGCGTCATAGGTGAGTTCATACAGATAGGCCGGATTGAAGCCGTCCTTCAGGCAGAGCATGCGCGGGTTCGGCGTGCCGGGGAACGGCGTCGCCGCGCAATCCGCGAACGCCCAGTCGGACGATGGCACCTCCGTCGCCGGCCCGGCCTCGCCGGACCGGGTTTCGGCGCTTTTGGCTATCAGGTGCATCCGCGTCGTGTCGAGCGTGGCGGCGTCATAGGGGTTCGGGTAGGACAGCACCCCAAGCGGCCGCGACGGCGTGCCGGGTTTCACGTCCGCGATGCGCGCGAGGACGGGTCCGGTGATCGAGGACCCGTCGGGGTTCCTGGCCACTGGCGCCTGCACGGTCCAGTTCGTGCCGGTTTGGACCAGGTCGGCCTGCCATCCGCTGATCAGCATGACATGGCCATCCGTGATCGGCGTTGCGGCGCCCCGGTTCGGCGGCACCGGCGCGCCACGGTTCACCAGGTCATACCAGAGGACGCCGCTCGCCGCCGTCATGTCGGCGGGCTTCGTCAACGTGAACCTGGCGATGTACTCGACGTTGCCGTTCGCGTTCCGCGGCGCTTGGCCGATGTCGGTGATGACCGCGTTCCCCGGCGCCAGCGGGTCGAGTTCGCCGAAAGCACGGCCGGTGATCGCCTGGATCTCGCGTGCCGCGCCCGCCGGGGGACCGCTGGCCGTCCCCGCCTCCGTTGTGTCGACCACGATGCGCGAGACCCGGGCCTTGGCAGGCAGGCCGGCGCAGGCGGCAATGGCCGTCGCTAACCCGATGATGGCGTAGCTGGATGCCCGGACGACGCTCGTGGTCATGGCGGTGTTCCCCTGCATCAGCGTCCGCTGGCCTGTTGAAGGCGTTCCAGCCAAAGCCCGGCATCGGGATCGATCGCGTGCGCATCGTTGCTGCAGGCGAAATTGTCCGCGGCGTCCGTGCTGCCGGCGCCGAGGTAGCGCGCATATTCTGGGTACGGGCAGAGCGGCCGCGTGCGATCGGTCTTGCCGTCCGTCAGATGCGATGCGATGAGCCGGTCGGGCGCGTGACCCCCGTCGACCCACGCGTCCAAGGCCCCGATCGCGTCGAAATGGCTCGGGCCAGGACCGCCGCCGCAATGCCCCACGCCCGGCATGAGGAACAGCCGCACGAATTGCTGCGTCGCTGCCCGGCCGCCCATCACGCGCTCGACGCTGTCGTAGTAGTCGATCCCGGTTCGGGCGGACGAAACGTTGTCGGCCCAGCCGTAGTACATCAGCAGCTTGCCGCCACGGGCGCGGAAGGCGTCGAGGTGCGGGCTGGATGCAGTCATCAGCGGCAGCTTCTCGACCGCGGCCGCAAGGTCCCGGTCGAGGTCGAAGCTGTGCCAGTCGAAGCGCGGATCGCCGAACAGCCAATATTTCCAGAGTTCGAGGCGCACGGGCTCGGGCTGTCCGACGATGTAGGCGGTCCAACCCAGCCCCGGGTCGCCGCCGGGCGCCTCGCTTCCGGGGTCCCAGCCCGGAAAGACCGGCTCGCCCGTCCTCGGGTTGCGCGGCCCGGCGTAGATCGCGCGCGCCACATCGACCTGCGGCTCGGTCAAGCAATCTTCGGCGTCCGATGCCGTGCACCGCAACGCGGCCGGGTCGAAGCGGCAGGCGCGGGGGTCGTCGATCACCCCGTCTTTCACCCCGTCGACGGCATCGCAGGCCTCGATTGCGGCATGATTGATGAGCGCGAGTTTGGCGCGCGGCAGGATTTCCGCGCCGGATTTGTCGTGGTTGGCGATCCAGGCCGCCAGGAAGCTCGCGCTGAGGGTGGCGCGGGGATAGCCAGGGGCGCCGGCGATGACGCCGTCGTAATCAGCCGGATGGCGCTGGGTCTCGGCCATGCCCTGAAAGCCGCCGGTCGAGCAGCCGTCGAAATACGACCGCGACGGCCAACGGCCCAGGCCGTCGCGGACGATCGCTTTCGCGTCCTCGGTCATGACGTGGATGGCGCGGTCGGCCCAGTCTTCGATCTTGCCGGGATGGCCGATGACGAAGCGCAAGTCCTCGCCCTGGTGTCCCTGGTCGGTCGCCGCGGCGGCGTAACCGCGGCCGAGGCCCTCGGCCATGGCGGCATAGTCAAGCACGCTGGAGTAGCCGCCGTTGCCAATCCCGAGCAGCTTGCCGTTCCAGGAACCGGCCATGGGTAGCCACACTTCGATGCCGATGCGGGAGTCGACCGTGGGGGCCGCTTCTGCCTGCACACGGCAGAAGGCAGGCACGGTCACGGTGACTGGTTTCGCGCCGGCTGCCGTCGGCATCAAGTTTCCGGCCGGCACGGCGATGGATGCCAAAATCTTCAGGTCAGGAAGCGATAGCCCGGCCAGGTCCTTGCACTCCGCAGCCTGCGCCGGCGGCGTTCCAAGCCAAAGAAACAAGCCGCACGACACTATCGCCAGGGCTGGCAGCCAGGGGAGCGGCGGACGTGGCTGGCGCATGGATGTCGCCTCCGGACCGGGCCTAGTTGTCCCCGCGAGAATTCGCGGCCGGAGACCCGGTGGCCAGATCAGCCTAGAAGCGGGGTTAGCGCAATAACCCCGGCGAGCTACGCGGCCCCAATCGGCCCGGCCAAGCGTGCCCCCGCTCCCCGGCGCGGATCAGTTCCAGCCCTCGGCATCCTCGAAGGTGATGAAACCGTCGCCATCGGTGTCGTAGCGCTCGAACGAATCTCGGAGCATGACGGGCGCCTCCGCCCGCGACAGCTTTCCGTCCCCATCGGCGTCGAAATCGGCGAGGATCTTCTTGAAGTTCTCGATCATGATCGGGCGCTCGTTGCCGACCGTCTTGACGTGCGCGAACGGGTCCGGAACGTCCGAGGGCGCGGCGCCGGGATTGTTCGACGAGAAGAAGTCGACCATCTTCATCCGGCCCGCCCCAAGCGACACCGGGCAGTGCGGCGTGTGCGGCGGGACCCGCACGACACATGGCGCTTTCACCGGAATGATCTCGCCGCCGATCACGAACGCCCCTTCGCCCTCGACGAGGACGAAGATCTCCTCGACGGGATGCGTGTGCATGGGCGGGCCGTATCCGGGACCCACTTCGGTGATCTGCACGGTTGCGTTGTCCCAGCCGTAATAGCGGCCTTCCAGCTCGACGAAATAGTCGCCGCTCTTGATGTCCCAGAAATTGAAGCCGGACTGGTTCTGCAGCACGAACGGCAAGCCGATTTGATGGACGTTGCCGGGGGTGATTTCGACCGGACGCGGCGGGTTCGCGCCACCGGGCGCGTCCTGCTGCGCTGGGTTGTTGGGGGATACGGTCATGGATGGCCTCCTCGAAGTTGATGCATCAACACATAGGCGTGCTGCGTTGACATGTCAACATTAATTCGTTAAAGCATCCCGGCATGACGGTGCTTTCGAACTCGGACCGGGACCTGTGGCGCAGTTTTCGCCGCAGCTATGAGAAGGTCAGCCTTGCCATCGAGCGGGAGCTCCTGGCTCGGACCCAGCTCTCCGGCGCGGATCACGGCATCCTTGCACGGCTCGCCGAAGCCGGCGCGGAAGGCATGCGCCAGCAGCAACTGGCCGACGCGATGCGCTGGGACCGCACGCGGCTTTCGCATCACCTGACGCGCATGGAGGAGCGCGGGCTAGTGAAGCGGTCGAAGCTGCAAAAAGCCGGCACCCTTGTCGCCGTCACCCCGCGGGGCGAACACGCAAGGCAGGCCGCTGATCCGGTCCACGCCGAAGCCGTGATGAAGCATTTCATCTCCGGCCTGTCGGCGGCGCAGCGGGAGGCGCTGGCCTCGCTCGCCTGACTTCAGCCGACGCGTTCCCATACCAGCTCGAGGCCCGAACTGCGGCCCAGCACGCGTGAGAGCGGCACCACTGCGATGCGGTTCGGGCCTTGGAAGGCAATTCGCCGCACTTGGTCCGCATACCCGTCTGGGCTGGATGCGCCATCCACGCGGGTCACGAGCGTTTCCCCGTCAAACCGGTAGCTTCCAGTGTAGGAAAAGAAAGCGCGTTCCGGTGCGCCTGGCGGCATGGCCGGGCGGCCATCGGCAACCATGCCAATCATCCGCCCGGCGTCGAAAAGCACCAGCCCCATCGGCGTCGGCCCAAGCGGGGACACGGTTTCGTTGCCGGCCTCGTCGAAGGCGCGGGCTTCGATCAGTTTCCACGTGCCGATCAGGTTCTGCATGAACGTCCCCTTCCATTCATTCCCGGCCCGGGAGCGCCGCATCCGCGCGGCCGTTGCCTCGTGCAGCATAGCCGCGTCCCGGCCCAATCTGCTCCAGCCGGCGCTGGTGCATGTGACCTAGGTCACAGCGGAACAAGAAGCGTGGCGCTTACGCTGCCCGTGAGCAACACTGGCTCGGCACGCGGGGAATACGATGGTTGACAAGCGCCACAAAGCCAAGCCGGGCCAAGAGAACGTAGTCGCGTTCTCCAGCCAAGGCGACGCTGTCCCGTCCCCCGGCCAGGGCGCGCAGCCGCCATCGCCCGATCCCAGGCCAGACCGGACGCCGGCCCGCTGCTTCTTTTGCGGCACAGTGGCTCTCGATCCCGGACGCTGGTGCGCATCGTGCTTGGCGCCGTTGGGGTCCGCGTGTTCGGCCTGCCGGTCGATCAATCCACGGACCGCGAGCTTCTGCATGTCATGCGGCGGCAAGCTGCCCGGCCCTGCGGCGTGCGACGCCGTGTCCCCGGCGGAGCCCTACGCCAACGAACGGCGCCATATCACGGTGGTGTGCTGCGACCTCGTCGGCTCCAGCATTCTCGCGACCTCGATGGACCCCGAGGACTACACCGAGATCATCGGCGCAATGCTCCGGCAGCTCACTGAAATAACCGAGCGGTTCGGCGGCTTCGTCGCGCAGTATCTGGGCGACGGCACGCTCAGCTCGTTCGGCCATCCCAGCGCGAACGAGGACGATACCGAACGCGCCGTTCGCGCCGCGCTGGCCATGGTCGAAGCCGTGGCGGCCATCAAGCTCGGGGACGGGCGCAGGCTTTCGGCGCGGGCCGGCATCGCCGCGGGAGAGGTCGTCGTCGGCGACATCGTCGGAATGCGGCGGCCGCGCGGCTTTGAGATCGCTGGCGAGCTGCCCGGCCTCGCGGTCCGGCTGCAGATGGCGGCCGAAGCCGGCACGGTGGTCATCGACGGCGCCGTTTTCCGCACGGTCGGCGAGCTGTTCGACTGCCGCAGCCTGGGCGAGCGGGAACTCAAGGGCTGGGCCGCCCCCGTCCCGGTCTGGCAGGCGCTGCGCCCGGTCGTGGCCCGCAACCGGTTCGAGGCGCACGAGCGGGCGCATTTATCGCCCCTGGTCGGACGCACCTCGGAGGCCGCCCTGCTCAAGGCGTTGTGGGAGACGGCGCGGGCGGGGCATGGCCGGGCGGTGCTGCTGCAAGGGGAGCCCGGCATCGGCAAGTCGCGGCTCGTCGCCGACCTGCTGCAGCAGGTCGCCGGCGCCAGCCACACGCGGCTGCACTACGCCTGCTCCGCGCTGCGGCAGGGCGTGTCGCTGGCGCCCTGCATCCAAGCGATCGAGCGCGCCGCCGGGTTCAAGCCTGATGACGGGCCGGAGACCAAGCGGGCGAAACTCAGGGCGGCCATGAGCGGCATCGGCGAGGCTGACTTCCAGCTCATTTCGGGGCTTTTCGGGCTGCTGAGCGCAATGGAGGTGGCCGCCTCGCAGCTCCCGCCGCAGAAGCGCCGCGAGCGCACCATCAGGGCGCTGGTGGACAACGCCATCCGGCTCGCAGGAAGCAGCCCGGTGCTGTCGGTTTTCGAGGATGCGCACTGGATCGACCCGACAACGGCGGAGTTGGTGGACGTTTGCGTCCGCACCATCGCCGCGCACCCGGTCCTTCTCATCGTCACCGGCAGGCCCGAGTTCAAACCGGCCTGGGCAGACCACGCCAACGTGGAGGTCATCGAACTCACCCCCTTGAGCGCGGTCGAGAGCCGGGAGCTGATCGGCTGGGTCGCCGGCGAGGGCACGCTGCCGCGCGAAGCCGTGCGGGACATCGCCGGACGCTCGGACGGCGTGCCGCTGTTCATCGAGGAGCTCACCAAGGCCTTCCTGGAGTCCGGCGCGGCGCCGTCCGCGAGGCCGGAGCGGCAGCGTGGCGCCCTGTCGGTGCCGGCCGCGATCCATAGCTCACTGCTGGCACGGCTCGACCGCCTTGGCCCGGCGCGCGAGGTGGCGGAGGTGGCTGCGGCGATCGGCCGGGATTTCAGCCGCGAGCTGCTGGCCCGCGTGCTGGACCGTCCGGAGCCGGCGCTGCAGCCGTCCATCGACCGGCTCGTGGCGTCCGGCCTCGTGCTGCCGTGCTCGCCGGACGGGCGGCAGTTCCGTTTCAAGCACGCGCTGATCCAGGACGCCGCTTATGGGATCGTCATGCGCGGCCAGCGCCGGGCGCTGCATGCGCGGATCGCGACTGCGCTCGAGGAGCATTTTCCCGAGCTAGCCGCGACCGAGCCGGCGTTGCTGGCCCATCATTGCACCGAGGCCGGGTTTTCCGAGAAAGCGGCCACGTGGTGGCTGCGGGCCGGGATTCAGTCGCTGATGCGCTCGGCGATGCCGGAAGCGCTCGCCCAGCTTGCCCGCGGCCTGGCCGCCACCGAAACGCTGCCAGCGACACGGGCGCGCGACCAGATCGAGCTCGACCTGCGGATTGCCTCTGCGAAGGGCCTCAATGCCACGCAGGGGTATGCCGCGCCGCGCACCGGGGAAATGTTCGCGGCTGCCCGCAACCTGTGCGAGCGGCTTGGCCGCCCGCCGCAATACCTCACGGTTCTGCATGGCCAGTGGGCCAGCGCCCTGTTCCGCGCGGATTTCCTCGCTGCACGCCGCCAAGCCGAGGAAATTCTGCGGATGGCAGAGGGCGACCCGGACGAAAACTGGCTATTGGTGGGCTCGTACTGCCTCGGCGTCACCTGCCTGCCGCTCGGCTTGTTCCAGCCCCTTTGCAAGCATCTTCGGCGCGGCCTTGCGGCCATCGCGGCGCGGGGCGGCGCCGCCTACGTAGGGCCGATCATGCCCGACCCCGGTGTGTGCATGCGGACCTACGTGTCCTGGGCCATGCTCTGCATGGGCGAACTGGACGAGGCGCGCCGCGAGTGCTTCGGCGCAGTCGAGGATGCGCGACGGCTGGGCCAGGCCTTCACCTTGACATTCGCGCTTTGGCATGAGGCCTACCATACGCTGATGACGGTCTCTGCCGAGGCCGCCCTGCCACTGCTCGAGCAGCTCCGACGGCTCGCCAGCGAGCATGGCATCGTCTTTTATGAGACGCTCGCGACGCTGTTCATTGGGTGGTTGCGGGCGATGCTCGGCGACTACGTGGACGGGCTCGCCATGATGCGGGTGGGCTGCGGCAGGTATGTCGAGGCCGGCAACCTGTTCTATTTGCCGAGCTACATGCGGCATGAGGCGGAGGCGCTCGGCCTGGCCGGCCAGGCCGAAGACGGCCTCCAGTTGCTGGCCCGGGCGAAGCGCCTGAAAGACGAGACCGGCGCGCAGTGGGACGAGGCCGAGTTCGGGCGCGTCCAAGGCGAGCTGCTGTGGGCATGCGGACGGACGGACGAAGCTGAGCAAGCGTTCCGCGAAGCCATGCGCCTGGCCCGCGGGAGGTCGGCAAAGCTGTTCGAGTTGCGCGCGGCCGTCGCCTACGCGCGCCGCCTTGCCGGCATTGGCCGGCAGGAAGCGGCTGCTAGCCAGCTCGCGCCGCTCTGCGCCTGGTTCGAGGGCCGCGGCGACTGCAGCGACCTGACGCAGGCCCGCCTTATGCTCGAAGCCCTTGGGTCCGCTCCTGCGCCGGGCGCACGCTGGCTGGAGAACCCGTAATGCATATCTCACCCCGGCAACTGCCGCCCTTCGATGCCGGGACCCTGCGGCACGAGCCCAGTCAAGTCGTCCGGCTTGGTCTCTGGCTCCTCGCCCAGCCGTTCACCATGTGGCTGCTGCGCCGCTTCTGGCCAGTGCCGCGGTTGGCCGGAATTCGTCTCATCACACGCTATGACGACGCGCGGGAGGCGCTGTCCCGGCCCGACGTGTTCCAGGTTCCATGGACCGGCAAGATGCAGCTTCTAGCACCCAGCACGCAGCCATTCGTCCTGGGCACGGACGCCGCCGCCGCGCACCGCTGCGCCCAGCGCCCACTGATGCAGGTATTCCGGCGTGAAGATGCCACGCGGTTCGCCAGGCTGGCGGCCCGCGCGGCGAGCCGCATCGTCGACGGCGCCGACGGCGAGATCGATGCGCTCAAGGACCTGATCGCTCCGGTCTCGCTTGCCGTTTATCGGGACTACTACGGCGTGCATGCGCTGGATGGCGACTTCATCCCGTGGCTGATGGCGATCAGCAATTACACCTTCCGCAAGGTTGGCCCGGATCCCACGGCTGAAGGCCCCGCCGTCGCGGCAGCGGCGCGCCTGGCCGAAGCCATCGACGATGCGATCGCTCGGGCGAAACGGGGCCAGGCCGGCGACACTATCGCCGCCCGCCTGGTGCAACTGCAGGCGCGGGATCCGGGCGCCCTCCCCGACGATGTCTTGCGCAGCATGATGACCGGCGTGGTGATGGGCTTCGCTCCCGTGTTCGCCATGGCCGGGGCAAGCATCCTGGAAATGCTGCTGAAAAACCGCGAGGCGATGGCGGCGTCCCGGCAAGCCGCGCGCGACGACGACGAGGCGCTCGCGCGCTGCCTGCTCGAGGCGTTGCGCCTTCGCCCAATGAACCAGGGCATGTGGCGCGTCTGCGGGCGGGACCACACGATAGCGGCGGGGACGCCCCGGGCGACCCGCATCCGGAAAAACGAGGCGGTGCTCGTCTTCCTGCAGTCGGCCATGCGGGACGCGGACCGGGTGCGCGACGCCGGGCGCTTCGATCCTGGCCGCGCGGCCAGCGACTCCATGGTGTTTGGCTACGGCATGCACTGGTGCATTGGCGTGCCGCTCGCCACGGGCGCGCTGGTGCAGACGTTCAAGCCGCTGCTGCTGCGTGGGTTCCGCCGCGGCCCGTGCGGACGGGGCCGGATACGGCACCTCGGCGCGATTCCCGAGCGCATGTCGCTCTCCCTCGGACCACGGTGATCCGCCATGCAGTCCTTCCCGACCGTGCTGATCCCCTTCGACGGCGCATTCGCCGTCCGGGTGGAGGCCCAGCTCGACCGGATGGGCAACCCGTCGTCCGCGCCGCTCAAGCGCGCGTTGGACCAGTTGCGCACCATTCATTTCATGAGCATCTCGGTCGTCCAGGGGGCCGGAGCGCCGAAGGACGGGCCAGCGGGGGCGCTCCTGGTTATGGAGGTCTCCGCGGACGGCGCTCCGGGCGTGGCGCTGGCGCAGGTCGCGGCGGCGCTGCAGAAGCCGCTTCTCGACCTGCTGCGTGCGGCCGGGGTGGCCGGCCAGGCCGCCGACCTCGCGGCATTCCTGGTGGCCCACGACCGCCGCATCGGACAGGGCTGGTTCGCGCAGACCCTCGGCCTTTGTTTCTTCGGCACGCCGGGCATGACGGTGCGGCGAATCCGCCAGGAGGCGGCGCTCGCGTGGCAAATCGCGCGCATGCGGAGCACGCTGGCGTCCGACCAGGGCGCGCTGGGTAAGCTGCAGGCGGTAAAGGCGGCGCTATGGCGGCAGGGCAGCGCCAAATGGGCCTTCATCGCCGAGCCGATGCCGGACCGCGATGCGGCGTCCCCGGTCAAGGGCGCCGTCGTCCGCACGATGTCCGCGATCCTGGGCACGCTGCTCTGGCCGTTGTTCCTGATGCTGGTCCTCGCATTGTCGCAGTCGTGGTGGCTGTTCGCGCTGGCGTTGCTTGCCGCATTCGGCGTGGGG
The DNA here is from genome assembly GCA_965277495.1 of Acetobacteraceae bacterium. Classification (GTDB taxonomy): domain Bacteria; phylum Pseudomonadota; class Alphaproteobacteria; order Acetobacterales; family Acetobacteraceae; genus CAHJXG01. The sequence continues at coordinate 2,655,456 of OZ255824.1, forward strand.
GCCGCTGGGCTAGCCAGTTTGCGCCGGCTCGAATGCACCGACCTTCCCGACGACTCGGCGCTCGATGCCGGGCACGTCAGCGAGGTCATGGCGCGGGAGAACGCCTGCGCGCAGAACCTGCTGGTGACTGTTTCCGACATGAAGCCCGGCCGGCTGCGTCGGATCGCGCTGCGGGCCGCCTTCGCGGCGATCGGCCAGTTTGCGGCCAAGGAGTTCCGCCCCGGCTTCCTCGCCGATATCGGCAGCATCCATGCGGCGCGCTGGGTGCTGCTGCCGGGCACGGCGAAACTGGTGTTCCTGTCCAACTACAACGGTTCGCTGGAAAGCTACCTGGAGGATTTCATCCAAAAGGCGAGCCAGGGCGTGACTGCGATCTGGAGCAACACGGCCGGCTTCCCCCGCGCGCGCTGGCTGATCCTGGACGGGGCGCGCGACGGCGACCGGTTGCGGCGCTCCGTGCAGCGGCAGCAGGTCGTGGTGCGGTTCTGGTATTCCGCCTATCCTTCCCTGACCGCGGCGCGTATCCGGGCCAACGCCACCATCCGCAGCGGCCTGGCGTCGGCCATGACGGAACAGGCCGCCGAAGCATGGCTGGCCTGCTTCGGCGGGCCCGGCAGCAGCGTTGCCGCGATGCCCCGGGCGCCAGCACGGGCGCCAATACGGGCGGTGGGGGCGGTCAACGTGTTCGGCCAATGGATGGGCCACGCGCCGGACGCGCCGCGCGCCCGCGTCGAGAAAGAGCGCATAACGGTGCTCGCGTTCGACCGGAGGAAGCGCCTGCGCCACTCGGCGTGCCTGATGATCCGGTTGGGCCGCGACGACGCCAAGTGCCGGGCGTGGCTGGCGGCGCTGGAGCCTGAGGTGGGTTATGGCCCGGACGACGGGCGGAAGCAGGGCCTGGTGCTGGCGTTCGCGGCCAGCGCCTTCGCCGAGGGCAAGCTCGAGTTGCCGCCCGCGGAACTCGCCACCTTCTCGCCGCCCTTCCTCAACGGCATGGCCGAGCCGTGCCGGGCAGGCGCGCTGGGCGATGAAGGGCCGAACGCACCGGAAAACTGGTGGTGGGGCAGCAAGTCCAAGCCGGCGGTGGACGTGCTGGTGATCGCCTACAGCGACAGCTTCGACCGGCTGGATGATTACACGAAAGCATTGGGGCGTGAGGCCCGTGCGGCGGGGCACGCTGTCGTCCACCACATCCAGTTCTCGTTGCTGCCGCCCCCCGGCGCTGTGGCGAAAGAGCCGTTCGGTTTCGTGGACGGCGTGTCGCAACCGTGGACCCATGGCCTTTCGGGCGAGGGTCCGCCGCCGCCGGGGGAGACGGCGTTCGAGCCCGGCGAGTTCGTGCTCGGATACCGTGACAACAGCGGCTTCCTGCCGCCCACGCCGACCGTCGCGGCGCAGCACGATCCCGCCGACCGGCTGCACCCGGCCGCGGGCAGCCCCGGCCGGCGCGACCTTGGCCGCAACGGCGCCTACCTCGCGGTGCGGCAGCTCGAACAGGATACGGTGGTGTTCGCCGATTGGCTGCGCCGTGCGGCAGCCAGCGTGCAGGGCGGCAGCCTGGCCTCCGTGCCGGCCTGCGCCGTGCAGGACCTGCTTGGGGCGAAGCTGATCGGGCGGTGGCGCAACGGCAGCGCGCTCGCGCAGCACCCGGGCAGCCCTGGCGGCGGCGCGCGGAACGATTTCCGCTATGGGGCCGCGGATGCGTCCGGCCTTGGCTGCCCGCTCGGCGCGCACACCCGGCGCGCCAACCCTCGCGACAGCCTCGATCCCGGCTCCGACACGCAGATGCGGATCACCAACCGGCACCGCATCCTGCGGGTGGGCCGGAAATACGACGCCGCCGGCAATCGCGGCCACAAGCCCGGCCTGCTTTTCATGTGCCTGAATGCCGACCTCGGGCGGCAGTTCGAGTTCATCCAGCAGACCTGGCTGCTGGGCCGCAGCTTCCATGGCCTCGAAAACGAGATCGATCCGCTTTTGGGCCAGGGACGCGGCGTCCGGACGTTCACGGTGCAAACCCAACAGGGGCCGGAACGCCTGCGCGCGGCCACGGGTCTCGTCACGGTCAGGGGCGGCGGCTATTTCTTCATCCCGGGACGCGACGCGCTGCGCTATTTGGCCGACGCCAGGCCGTCCGCCGAACCGGCGCGATACAGCCGCGTGCGCGAACACGCATCCTGACCGGGGCGCGGATGTCCGGTCAGGGTGTCCGTAGTGGGACGAGGGCCGCAGAACCCTTTGGGGACGATGCGGTTGCGCAATAGCTTGCGGCGGGGCAAGTTCTGCGCAGTCACGCGCGGCACGGACGCGGAAATGGAAGAAGGCAACGCCATGATTGTGGGTGAACGTATCTGGCGCGACCCAATAAACGAGGTTGGTGCCGCTATGCCGATGCAGCAGAGCCTGGCTTGAGCTTGCGGCGCGAGGGCGCGGAAGCCGAAGCGGGGCGGCGCGCGGTGGATGGCATCCGGTGGGCCGCCCGCGCCGCTATGGCGCTGACCGCGCTTGTTGGGGCGGCCGCGCTGTTCTACTCGACCGTGCAGCCCGGACGGCTGCGGTTGCTTTTGGCGGCCGGTTTCGTGGTTGCCGTCGGGTTTGCCGCATCCAGGAGGCGGCTGCGTCATGGCGCGGCGATTTGGGGCCTCGCGATGACGGCCCTGATCATCTGGCAGGTGCAAGACCGGCCAACGAACAACCGGAGATGGCTGCCGGAATACGCGGTCCCGGCGATCCCGGTTCGCGAGGGCCGGAGCATCGAAGTCAAGCATATCCGGAATTTCAGCTACAGTTCGGAGGTCGATTACGTTCAGGCCTACTACGACGCGGCGTTTCCGCTCGATGGGCTGGCGGCCGTTGACCTCGTCGCCTCGTATTGGCCGGGCGAGGCGGCCGCGCATGTATTCCTGACGTTTGGCTTCGCGGACGGACGCCATCTCGCCGTGTCCATCGAGCCACGAAACCAAATAGACTCCCGGTATTCGGCGGCGGCCGAACTCTTTCATCATTACGAATTGTTTTACGTAGTGGCGGATGAGCGGGATGTGATCGGCGTCCGCACCGACATCCATCGCGAACGCGTCTATCTCTACCACCTGAACGCCACGGCGCAGCAGCGGCAGGCATTGTTCCTGAGCTACATGGACAAGGCGCAGCAACTCGAACGGCGGCCCGAGTGGTACAACAGCATGACCGACAATTGCACGGCGGACATATTGGCCCGCCAAAACCGGCTTATTGACCTGCCGTGCAGCTTGCGGGCGCTGCTTGGCGGTTCAGGGGCGGAGCATGCCTATGCGCTGGGCCTGCTGGATACCAAGAAGACCTTTGCCGATTTGCAGGACGAAAGCCTGATCAGGCGGCCACCCGGCGCGCATATCGGCCGCGGATACTCGCAAGAGATACGGCGGGGACTGTCTTTGGGCGACGTGGAAGCGGCGCGATAGCACAAAGCGGCTTGCAGGTTTCGCGCAGCCTCTTGCGGCTGGGCCGCGAACAAGACCGGCCGGCCACGCTCCGGCCGGGCGAGGCATCGAAAGGCCCTCGCCAGGCGGCCCGCCCCGTGTTTAGGGTTTCACCAAACAAAATCGGGGAGGTCCGCTGCCATGCCTGCAACCATCGCAGCCACGCCAAAGGTCAAGTCCATCCAGCGCGCCGCGCTCGCCATGCTGGTGGTGGCGGGCGCCGTCAACTACATCGACCGCGCGACCCTGGCGGTGGCCAATCCGCTGATCCGCGAGGAACTCGGCCTTTCCATCTCGCAGATGGGCTACCTGCTGTCCGCGTTCCTGTGGTCCTACGCGTTCTCGCAGCTTCCGACCGGCGCCATGGTGGACAAGCTCGGGCCACGGCGGCTGCTGACGGTCGGCCTCTCGCTCTGGTCGCTGGCCCAGCTCCTGGGCGGCCTCGTGAACAGCTTCAACCAATTCTTCGCCGCCCGGCTGCTGCTGGGCGTGGGCGAAGCGCCGCAGTTCCCGACCGGCGCGCGGGTGGTGCGCGACTGGTTCAACCCACGGGACCGCGGGCTGGCGACCGGCATCTTCAACTGCGCCTCCACCCTGGGCACCGCGATTGCACTGCCGCTGCTCACCTTCCTGATGCTGACGTTCGGCTGGCGCGCCACCTTCGTCATTATGGGGGTGGCGGGCCTGCTGGTGGCAATGGCCTGGTTCGCGCTATATCGCGACCCCAAGAACGTCGCGCTGACCGCCGAGGAGACTGCGTACCGCACCGAGGACGACCCGCCGGACCAGCGCACCGAGGTCACCTTCCGCGAATGGAAACTGTTGTTCCGCTTCCGGACCACGTGGGGCATGATCCTCGGCTACTTCGGATGCATCTATCTCACCTGGATCTACGCGGCGTGGCTGCCGGGCTACCTCGAGATCGAGCGGCACATGAGCGTCAAGGCGACCGGCATCGCCGCCGCCATACCGTTCGCCTGCGGGGTCGTCGGCGGCGTGCTGGGCGGCTATTTGGCCGACGTTCTGGTCCGCCGCGGCGTGTCGCCGATCAACAGCCGCAAATACCCGGCCGCCATCGCCCTGCTCGGCACCTCCGCCTGCACGCTGGCGGCGGCCTATGTCACCAGCAACACCGTTGCGGTCATGTTCATCTCGGCATCGTTGTTCCTGGTCTATGTCACGAGCACCTGCGCCTGGGCATTGAGCTCGGTGGCGGCGCCGACCAACTGCACGGCGTCGATCGGTGCGATGCAGAACTTCGGCGGCTATCTCGGCGGCGCGCTGGCGCCCACCGTCACCGGCTTGATCGTACAATCGACGGGCTCGTTCGTCCTGGCGCTGGTCGTCGGTGCGGTCATCGGGGTGGCCTCGGCAGCCTCCTATTTGTTCGTCGTGCACGACCCGATCACCACGGCCGGCATGGACCAGCTCTCCAGGCCGGCAGCGCGCGGCGCGATCCGGGCGGCCTGATGCGCTTTTCAGGCCTTCACCACGCCCTCGGCCAAAAGGCTCTCTGCCGTTGCGGCGATTGCGTCATCGTTCGAGCGTGGGCTCCAGCCGAGTTCGCGCCGGGCTTTCTCCGACGAGACCGGACGCAGCTTGCCAAGATCGAACAGACGGCCCCGCACGACGGGATCGAACAGGGCCGATAGGCGGACGACCCAATCCGGCAGCGAACGGCGCGGCACCCGCCTGGCGATGCGCGGCAGGCGCTCCCGCAGCGTCCGGGCGATGTCGCTCATCCAATAAAACGGCCCGGCGCCGATGTAGCGCTGGCCACCCGCATTCTCGGCCAGCATCGCCCGGCAGTGCAGGTCGGCGATGTCGCGCACGTCGGCCAGCGGCCAGCCAAAACGCGGCAGCCCGGGCAACGAGCCGTCCATCAGCTTCTTCACGATATCGATTGAGGCGGAGAAATCCCGGCCCAGCACAGGTCCCAGCACGGCGCCCGGGTTGATCGTGACCAACTCCAGCGCGCCGCCCTCCCGCTTGAGCCAGTCCCACGCCGCCCGTTCGGCGATGGTCTTGGACCGCTCGTAGGCGGAGCTGTCGGCGCGGTTGGTCTCGTCGGACCAATCGGCTTCGGTGAACGGCGTCTCGCGCCCGCCATGCCCATAGCTGACCGCCGCGGTCGAGGCCGTCATCACAACGCGCCGTACCCCCGCGTCGCGGGCTGCCGCCAGCACGCGCAACGCCCCGTCTCGCGCTGGACGCACCAGTTCGTCGTCGTTCTTTGGATTGGCGGACGGCAACGGCGACGCGACATGCAGCACGTATTCGCAGCCCTGCGCCGCCTCGCGCCAGCCTGCATCGGCGTTCAGATCGGCGGCCACGACCTGCAAACGCTCACCGATGCCGGTCAGCTTCGCCATCGCCTGCCGCACATCAGCTTCGCGCGAGAGGCTCCGCACGGTGGTGCGCACGCGCCAGCCTTCCCCTAACAACTGCGCTATGCAGAAGCTCGCGATATATCCAGATCCTCCGGTAACCAGCACGAGACCACGATCCGCCATGCGACCCTCCTTGCGCAGCCCCAATATAGACAATATGGACATATAATGTCCGTTTCGTCGCAAGATGTCAATACGCGCGTGCTGCAAGCGGCGTTGACCTTGTTCGGACGGCACGGCCTGCAGCGCACCAGCATGGCCGATGTGGCCGCCGAGGCCGGAATAGCGCGCGCCACGCTGTATCTGCGGTTCCGCGACAAGCGGGCGCTGTTTGAAGCCTTGGCGGATTGGCTGGTCGCCACTGCGCTGAGCATGGCCGAGGCCGCCTGGCGGCCTGAAACCGGGCTGGCCGAGAACCTGGAGGCGACGATCCTGGCCAAGGACCTGCCGCTGTACCGGCTGCTGCACGCCTCGCCGCACGGGGCCGCGCTGCTGGCCAAGGACGCGGAGCTCACGCGCAAATATGCGCAGCGGCTGGACGCGGGTTTTGCGGCCTTGCTGGAGCGCCGGGCGGACGAGATGCGGAGCCAAGGCGCCGACCTGGCGGCATTCGAGGGTCCCCCCGGTTTCGGCGCGTTCCTGGCGACGACCGCGGCAGGCCTCAAACACGAGACCCATGCCGAGGCCGCTTATTGCGACGCCGTGCGCCGGCTCTGCCTCGTCGTAGCAGCGGCGGCACAAGCAGGCTTGCACCCCGCGCGCCGGCGTCGCATCTAAAGGAATGTGCCCGCCGTCGTGAAGACCTGCCTGCTGTTGTTCACCGTCCTGTTCCTGCTGCCTTTGGGCATCTCCGCGATCCGCTACCGTCTGGACGGCACCGGCGAGGGGTGGCGGACGGCGGACCGCTCCAGCGCCGGGCTGCTGCCCCCGGCGGCGGCGCACCCGGCGGCGGCGGTGCGCATCTTCGCTGCGCAGACGGTGCGCTGGCGCGGCATTTTCGCCTCCCATTGCTGGATCGTGTTCAAGCCGGAGAACGACACCGCCTATACCCGTTACGACTACACCGCCTGGGGCGACCCGATCCGGGTGAACGGCTTCGAGGCCGACGGGCGCTGGTTCGGGCGGACGCCGCTGCTGGTCTTTGCCGCGGATGGCGAAGCGGCGGCGACGCTCATCCCGCGCATGCAGGCGGCGATCAAGGCGTACGCCTTCCGCAAGCAGGGCGACTACCGCGCCTGGCCCGGCCCGAACTCCAACACGTTCGTCACCGCCGTGATGGACGCGGTGCCGGAGATGCGGGCCAGCCTGCCGCCCACTGCGATCGGCAAGGATTTCCCGTATGATGGCCGTTGGATTCGCCGCACACCGTCCGGCACCGGGCTGCGGCTGACCTTGGGCGGGTACTTTGGGTTGACGGTGGGCTGGGTGGAAGGAATCGAGTTCAATATCCTGGGCGGGGTGGCCGGGTTCGACATTCGACAGCCGGCGATCAAGCTGCCAGGGTTGGGCCGCCTGAGTTTGCTGGGCCGGCTCGGTTTCTAGTGCCAGGCGGGTGATTTTTGCTAATATAGGCAACGGGCCGCGTCCATGACGGCCGAGGACGGGAGAGGCAACGGAATGAAGGTCACCATCGAGATCGACTGCACCCCGGACGAGGCGCGCCAGCTCATGGGGCTGCCCGACCTGAAGCCGATGCAGGCAGCGATCATGGGCCGGATCGAGGCGCAGATGACCGAGGCGGTCGACCGGTTCTCGCCGGACTCCATGCTGCGGTCCTGGATGTCGCTCATGCCGCAAACGCCGGACCAGCTCAAGGACGTCGTCGGCCGGTTCTTCCGTCCGCCCGGCGACAGCGGCCCCGGCAAAGGCGGGAGCTGAGCGCGGCCACTCCGCGATTAAAAATCAGGGAAGGAACGCACTTTGAACTTTGAGCATTCGGCAAAGGCCCAGGACTTGCAGCGCCGGCTGCAGGCGTTCATGGAAGCCCACATCTACCCGAACGAGGCAACCTACATCGCCCAGCATTCGGGGTCCGACCGCTGGCACCCGGTGCCGGTCGTCGAGCAGTTGAAGGCGACCGCGCGCAAGGCGGACCTGTGGAACATGTTCCTGCCGCACTCCGCCCGGGGCGCCGGGCTGACCAACCTGGAATACGCGCCGCTCGCCGAGATCATGGGCAGCGTCGCCTGGTCGTCGGAGGTGTTCAACTGCTCCGCCCCCGACACGGGGAACATGGAAACCATCGACCGCTATGGCACCGACGCGCAGAAGCACGAGTGGCTGGAACCGCTGCTGGACGGCGCCATCCGCTCGGCGTTCTGCATGACGGAGCCGGAGGTCGCGTCGTCGGACGCCACCAACATCCAGTGCCGGATCGAGCGCGACGGCGGCGATTATGTCATCAACGGACGCAAGTGGTGGTCATCGGGCGCCAACGATCCGCGCTGCAAGATATTGATCGTGATGGGCAAGACCGATCCCGACAGCCCCGACCGCCACCGCCAGCAGAGCATGGTGCTGGTGCCGCGCGACACGCCGGGCGTGCAGGTGCTGCGGCATTTGCCGGTGTTCGGCTATGACGACGCGCCGCATGGGCACGCCGAGATCCTGTTCGAGAACGTGCGGGTGCCGGTGGCCAACGTGCTGTTGGGCGAGGGCCGCGGTTTCGAGATCGCGCAGGGGCGGCTTGGGCCTGGCCGCATCCACCACTGCATGCGGGCGATCGGCATGGCGGAGCGCGCGTTGGAAATGACGTGCAAGCGGGCGTTGAGCCGGCGTCCGTTCGGCAAGCCGCTGGCCGACCAGGGCGTCATGATCGAGCGCATCGCCGAGAGCCGCATCAAGATCGACCAATCGCGCCTGCTGGTGCTGCACGCAGCGTGGCGCATGGACGAAGTCGGCAACAAGGCGGCCCGGCGCGAGATCGCCGAGATCAAGGTCGCGGTTCCCGCCATGGCGTGCCAGGTGATCGATTGGGCGATCCAGGCGCATGGGGCGGCCGGGGTGACGGAGGATTTCGCGCTGGCGGGGATGTATAAGATCGCCCGCACCCTGCGGATCGTGGACGGGCCGGACGAGGTGCACCGCCATCAGCTTGGGCGTCTGGAGCTGGCCAAGTACAAGCCCGAGCGGCCGAACGCATGACGGCTGCGGCTGGGCCGGGGGACAACGGGCGGGTCGATGGGGCGCCGGTGCTGGTGTCGGTGTTGCCGAACCATCGGTTCGACGAGGCGGCTTTGGCGCGGTATTTGGCCGCGCACCTGCCGGGTTTTGCCGGGCCGTGCGTGGTCCGGCAGTTCCAGGGCGGCCAGTCCAACCCGACGTTTCATCTGGGCACGCCCGGCGGCGAATACGTGCTGCGGAAGAAACCGCCGGGCAAGCTGCTGCCTTCGGCGCATGCGGTCGACCGGGAGTATCGCATCCTGGGCGCGTTGCGGGACAGCGGGGTGCCGGTCCCCACGGTTCACCTGCTGTGCACGGATGAGAGCGTCATCGGCACGACGTTCTTTGTCATGGATTACCTGGAAGGGCGCGTGTTCGCCGACCGCAGCTTGCCAGGCGTGAGCCCAGACGGCCGGGCGGCGATCTATGACGACATGGGGCGCGTGCTGGCCCGGCTGCACGGCGTCGATTGGCGGGCGTCCGGTCTGGAGGGGTTCGGGCGTCCGGAACACTACATTGCGCGGCAGATCGACCGCTGGTCGAAGCAGTATGCGGCGGCGCGGGTCGACGACGTGCCGGCGATGGACCGGCTGATGGCGTGGCTGAATGCCCATGCGCCGGTGCCGGACGAGACGACGATCGCGCATGGGGATTACCGGCTTGGCAACCTGATCATCCATCCGACCGAGCCACGGGTGATTGCGGTGCTGGATTGGGAGCTGGCCACGTTGGGCCATCCATTGGCGGATTTGGCGTATAGCTGCCTGGCGTGGCGGCTGCCGCCGGACTTGCAGGGGATCAAGGGGCTGGCGGCGCCGGGGCTGCCGAGCGAGGCGGAGTATGTGCGGGATTATTGCCGGCGGACTGGCCGGGCCGAGGCGCCGGACATGGAGTTCTTCATCGCGTTCTCGCTGTTCCGTTGGGCGGCGATTGCGGCGGGGGTGTATCGCCGCGCGCTGGACGGGACGGCTGCGGATGCGCGGGGGCACGAGGCTGGGGGCAAGTTCCGCGGGTTGGCGGAGTATGGGTGGAGGGTGGCGGGGGGTTAGTTGCGCGAGGGGGAGTGAGTATGCTCCGGACGTCGCGCCGTGACGGTGTAGCCCAAGCAATCGTCTCCCCAATCAGCCGCGAACGACAGGTTGGCGATGCAGGCGAGCACTCCTAACACCGGCAGCAACAACACGCCGAGAGCGCGCCGAAACACGCTGGCGCCCGCGCCGAGCAGGAGCAGCAACGGCAATGCCATGACCTTGTAGCAGGCCACGGTCATCGGGTTGCCGCGCGCCTGCACGCGCACTTCGTCGAAGCCGGCTTCGGTCAGCAACAAATGTAGGCTGGACGGGGTGAAACGCCAGTAATCATAAGGGATGAAGTGCCATCGCGCGGCGAACGGCACCGTCATCACCAGCCGCCCGCCGGGGCGCAAGCACCGTATGGTCTGCGCCAAGAACGCGGGCGGGTCCGCGACGTGTTCCAGCACTTCCGTGCAGAGCGCGGTGTCGAACGCGCCGTCGGTGACGCCCCACTCGCCGCCTTCGAAATAGTGCGTGTCCGGCACGCTGTATCCGAAACGGGCCTTGGCATCCGCTGTGTCAATGCCGCGGTAGGCTACTTGCGGCGGGATCAACCCGCGGTAGATCTGCGCACCGCAGCCGATATCGATCAGGGCGCCCTGTGTTCGGCCGAGTTCTGCGCGCAGGTCGCGCCATGCCGTGCCAGCCTGTAGGTCCAGGAAGCGGCGTAGCCAGTTTTCCAGGCGGTTGCGGGCCGACAGGTTGGGCTTGAACACCGGCGGCTTGAAGTCCTCCGCCGCCTGCTCTGTCAGGTTGCGCCGCCTGCGTATGGCGCTCACGCTGTCCCGCGCGTCCGGCCAAACACGAAGCGGTGCTGGCCGAGGAAGGAAATCACGGCGATTGGCAGCGTGAGCAGCGCCTGGGATTCGAGGTCCGGCAGGCTGCACCAACGCAAAGCCCGCAGGGCCGCCCAGTTAAGCGCGAGCACGACGGCATAGACCGCGAGAAACCGCACGACATGCCCGCGCGAGCGGAACACGAGCCGCCGGGAGGTTTGGAAGTTGAAGGCGGTACCGGCGGCCGCAGCAACGACCAGCGCCGCGCCCGGCCAGGTGTGCAGGTGCAGCAACAGAGCGAAAACGGCGTAGCCAAAAGCGGCATTCAGCAGGCCGACGAGGCCGAACCGCAGAAGCAACAGCCAGTCGTGGAGGCGCACACCGGTCGGCAGTGCCCGCAAGGATTGGCCTATTGCCATGGCGAACGCGCTCTCAGGCCGGCTTCTTGCCGATCGCCAGCACATTGCCGACGTTCACGCCGAGCTTAACTCGATCCAGGCGCGCGAAGCGCAGCAGGCCAGCGATGGCGCGCTTATGCGCGGCGGGCAACGGCGTCAGGCGTAGCCAGTAGCGCACCGGATAGCGATTGACGAGCGTGCGCATCGCCCCCGGCAGCAGACCGGCATCGCGCAGCAGGCGGTCCAGGCTAGGCCGGCAGAACAGTTGCAGATGCTCGATGTCGATGATGGGCGAACGGCGGCCGAGCAGGCGGTTGAGCAGGGCGGAGTAGTCGTGCGTCACCAGCGCCAGCACGCCGCCGGGGCGCAGCAGGCGCGCACAGGAGCGGGCCAGCGCGCGGGGATCGGCGACGTGCTCCAGCGTTTGAAAGCAGCAGATCAGGTCGAAATCTTCCGGCGCGAAATCAGACTCGGCGAACACGCCCTCGCGGATGAAACCGCGCACCGAATTGGGCGCTGCGGCGATAGCGGCGCGCGAGGGCTCGATGCCGACCGCCTCGGCGAAGCCTGCGTGCAGCAACCGCTCCAGGAGCACGCCGGTGCCGGTTCCGATCTCCAGTGCCCGGCCACGCCGCGGCAGCGCCGCGATGGCGGGCGCCAGGGCGGCGATGTAGGTATCGGCGGCCAGGGTAGCCTCTTCACTGCTGTCGTAGTCCGCGTCGGCATAGGCGTGGGCGAGCAGTGCCGCGGACGGGGCCGCCGCCGCATAAACAGTTTCGCACACGGTGCAGCGCAGCAGCCGGTATGACATGAATTCGGGCGTCTTGCGGGATGCGAAACTGGCGCCCGTCAGCCGGGCCGGATCGAGCGAGGCTTTCAGGAACAGCATTGCCCGGTCGGCGTTGGCGCCGCACACCGGACAGTCGCGCGTCTCCAGGCGGTCGAGCACGGTCATCGCACCGGCGCCTCGGGCAGCAGTTGCGCCGTCTCGCCGTCCTTGATCAGCGCGGCGCGGATCAGCCGCGGGCGGCCTTTCACCTCCTCCATGATCTTGGCGACGTATTCGCCGACCAGGCCGATGGCGAACAGGTTGATGGCGCCGAAGAACAGGATTGTGAGCAGGATCGTCGTCAGGCCGGGCGGCACCAGCGACGGCGTCAACAGCCGGGTCAGCACCGCGACGAAGCCAAGCACGCCAGATAGGCCGAGCAGCGCCAGTCCGCCCGCGGTCAGCATGATCAGCGGCGTGTTGCTGAACGAGAAGATGCCGCGCTTCGCCCAGCCGATGTTCTTGAACAGGTTGTTGGTGCTGACGCCGAACATCCGCTTCGGCCGCACATAGTCCACGCCAACCTGCTTGAAGCCGACATAGGCGCGCAGGCCGCGCACGAACAGGTCGCGTTCCGGGCAGGTCAGCAGCCAGCCGACCACCCGCTTGTCCATCAGCGAGAAGTCGCCGGCGTCATGCGGGATGCTGATGTAGCTGAAGGCGGCGAACACCCGATAGAAACCCTTGTGGAGCATGCCCCACAGCATCGGCATGTCCCGCTTCACCCGGCGGCCATAGACCACGTCGTGGCCGGCCTGCCACTGCGCAAAGAACTGCTCGATCAACTCCGGTGGGTCCTGGAGGTCGCCGTCGAGCAGCACGCAGGCATCCTTGGTGGACATTTCCATGCCGCTGCGGAACGCCATCTGCGAGCCAAAATTGCGCGAATGGGTGATGCCGATCACACGCGGGTCGCGTGCAGTGATGGCGCGGATCACGCCCGCGCAGTCGTCGGGGCTAGCGTCGTTGACGAAGATGATCTCGTAGTCGATGCCGATGCGGCGGAACGTCGCGACGAGCCGCTCGTACATGATCAGGATGGCCGGTTCGTCGCGGTAGCAGGCGATGATGGCGCTGATGCTGCGCCGCTCCGGCTTGCGGCCGCGCTTGGTCAGGCCGTCCAGGCCGCCCGCGCCGAGCGAAGCCACCCAGTCGGCAGTGCGGCGCAGCCCGTCGGCCAGTGTCGTTTCGGCCGACCAGCCCAACTGCCGGGCCGCCTTGTCGGGCGCGGCATACCAAGCCGCCACGTCCCAATGGCGTTCCGGCATGTTGCCGAACACCGCCGGTCCAGCCAAGTCGAACACGCCGCGCGCAGTGTCCGCCAGGTCGCGCATGGTGGTGCGAAGGCCGGTGCCGATGTTGAACGACTCGCCATACAGGTCCGGCGTCATCCGCGCGGCGGCGCAGACGAAGGCGTCGCAGGCGTCGTCGACATACACGAAGTCGCGCGAGGTCTCCGGCGAGACGAAGGGCGGGTAATCGCCGGCCAGCGTGTGGCGGACCAGGTTTGGGATCAGCCGCGAGGCGTCCTCCAGCGGGCCGTAAACGGAATACAGCCGCAAGTTGACGATCGGCTGGCGCAACGTCTTGCCGGCATAGGAGATGAACTGGCTGGCGGCGACCTTCGAGACGGCATAGTGGCTGTTGGGCTGCGTAGGGTCATCCTCCAGCGGCGCGGCGGCGTTGGTGCCGTATTCCGAGGAGCTGCCAGCATGCACGAAGGCGGCCAGGTCGCCGGCCGGCAGCAGTCCCAGCAGCATCACTAAAGAATTGAAATTCGTGCGGTAGATCAGCTCGGCGTCGGTCTCGAACGAGTAGGCGCCGTAGGCCACGCAGTCGAGGATGGTGCGCGGGCGGATCGCCTCGACCATCTGGCGCAATTCGGCCGCACTGGTCAGGTCGACCTCCAGCACGTGCTGCCGATCCAGCCCGGCCAGCCGCCAGGCCGGCAGGCGGCGCACCACGGCAGTGACGTCGCCGCGAACGCGCAGCAGCCGGTGCGTCAGGTTGGCGCCGACAAAGCCGCCGCCGCCGAGCACCAGGATCGGCCCCTTCAGCGCCGCCGCGAGGTCGTCGGCGCCGCTCATGGCCCGGATGTAGTTCATGCCGCCAACGCCAGCACCGCGTGGCGGATCGAGTCTGGGTCAAGCCCGCTTTCGCGTTGGTGGAAGGCCTGGGAGCCGTAGCGTCCGGAGGGGTAGCCGCGCGCGTGCAGATGGCGGAAACCGCGCACGGCGATGCCAGTATCGAGCATCCAGACGGCGAGCATGGCGCCGACGGCGCCTTGGCCGACATGCTCCTCGATGACGCAAAGCCGGGCGGCCGCGGCAATCTGGGCGGCGAGCGCTGCGGGCGGTGGGGCCGCGGCGAACGGCAGTTCAGTGACGACCCACACCGCCGGGTCGGCGTCGCGCAGTCCGGCCAGCGCCGCCATCGCCGATCCGGCCAGCGGCCCGACCACCACCACGACCGGCCCGCTGCCGGCGGCTAGGCAGCGCCACGGCGCGTAGGCAGGCGCCACTGTGCCGGCGGGCAGCTCGCCGCGGCCGAGCCGGATATAGGCTGGGCCGGCGCCAGCGGCGGCGCGCTCCACCGTGGCGGCCACGTCCTCGTTATAGGCGGGCACAAACGCGGTTATGCCCGGCAGGGTCAGCAGCACCCCGTAATCCTCCAGCGCATGGTGGGTCGGCCCCATGACGCCGTATCCATAGCCGCCGCCGTTTCCGATCAAGCGGACCGGCAATCCATGCAGGCAGATGTCGTTGCGGATTTGCTCGAAGGCCCGCGCGTAGCAGAATGGCGCGATGGTATAGACCCAGGCCTCCAGCCCGTCGCGCGCCAGCCCGGCGGCGACGCCCACCATGTTCTGTTCGCCAATGCCGCAGTTGATGAAGCGGGCGCCCATCCGGTCACGCAGCGGCTCCAGCGCCATGAAGCCGAGGTCGCCGGTGAGAAACACCATTCCCGGCCGTTCAGCGCGGGCCATCAGAGCGGCGCACAACTCCGCCCTCATACGCGCGGCTTCACAATGGGTCGAGTTCGAACTGGACGAGCGCGCCTTCGTAGGCCGCCTTGGTAAGCGGCAGGTAGTGCGAGTCCATGCGCCCCTCCATGCCCGGGACGCCGCGGCCCTTGACGGTTCGCATGATCACCACCACCGGCCGGTTGCCCTGGGGGCGCAACGCAGCGCGCAACGAGTCGAGATCGTGGCCGTCGCACTCGCGCAACTCAACTTCGAAGCCGGCCAGCCGTGCGCCCAGCGGATCCATGGAGGCCACCTCCGCCGTGCTGCCGAAGCCTTGCAGGCCGTTGTGGTCGACGAGGATGGTCAGGTTGGAGAGGCCGCGGTGCGCGGCGAAGATCAGCGCCTCCCAGGTCGACCCTTCCTGCCACTCCCCATCCGAGGTCAGACAGAATACCCGGCGGGCGCGGCCCTGCAGCCTTGCGGCCAGCGCCAGGCCGGCGGCCAGCGGCAATCCGTGGCCGAGGCTGCCGGTCGAGAACAGGATCTCGGGCACGCCGCTCGCCGGCGGGTGGCCCGCAAGCCGGGTGCCGTCGCGATGGAAGGTGTCGAGGTCGGCATCACTCAGCACCCCCAGTGACCACAAGGCCACGTAGTATGCCCCGGCCGAGTGGCCCTTCGACAGGATGAACCGGTCCTGTGGGCGGAGCAGTTCGTGATGCACCAACATCATGGCGTCGAGCGCCGAAAGGTTGCCGCCGAGATGGGCGACGCCGCTGTGCCAATGCATCTGCAACAGCCGGCGGCGCGCGGCATCCAGCTTTGCCTGCGACAAGCCCGCGGCCCGGACCGGCTCGGGCGCCAGATCGTTCCAGTTAGCGAGTAATGTGGGGATAGTCGTGGACATGCTCATTTTAGGACCGGAAATAGGGGGTGGCTAACTCGTGCTGCGCCTGTTTACAACTCGTTTCAAATAAATGCACGTTATCTCGTTGCTGACGGGACGGAATGCCAGAACGGAGCCGTTTCTTTACGTTTGCGGCTTGAACGCGCTTTCGCCTGGCCCTAGAGGTGACAACATTGCCTGCCGCGTCCTCACGCGACGCCGTTTTGCCCCGTTGGCGCGCGGAGATTGACGGATGAAGCCATTAGCCGTGATCTCCCAGTTTCTTGAGCGCGAGCGTCGTCCGGCTGTGCTGATCGCCTGTGCGGCCGCAATCGCCTTATGTTACGTATTCGCTACATTCGACGGCGATTTCCTGCTGGGAACAGGACCGTTCTGGGCCAACCCGCGCGGCCCGTGGCTGATGGACCCGAACGATAGCGTCGACAGCATCGACGTGCTTACCACGCGGGTCGCCTATCTCGCATTTTTGCACGCGCCCTGGGGCCTGCCGCTGTTTTACGTGCCCGACCTCGGTGCGCCCGGCGGCAGCAGCGTCATTTTGGTGGATGCAGTGCCGATCGTGGCATTGCTCGGTAAGTTGCTGGCCTGGTCAACCGGGCTCGTGATCAATCCCTACGGCCTGTGGGTTGGCGCCTGCTTTGTGCTTTCGGCGGTGTTCGCGGTACTGCTGGTGATGGCGCTCGGCCAACGATCACTGCTGGCCGCCGTTGCAGCCAGCCTGCTTGCGGTCTCGCTGCCAGCTTTGCTGTACCGGTTCGGCCATCTCTCGTTAATGGGCCAGTTCATGGTGATCGGCGCCCTGTGGCTGTATGCCCGTGATGCGCCTGCCGGCGAGTTTTGGCGGCGGACCGGCTGGTGGGCTGGCTGGCTCTGCCTTGCGGCGCTGCTGCACGGCTACCTGTTCGTGATGGTGTCCGCGGTTTATGCCGCAAACTGGCTGCGCCGCGTAGACACCAGGCATCCGACCATGCTCGCTGCCGTTGGCGAGCCCGTGTCAGTAGCATGTTGCGTGGCGCTCGTGCTGTTGGTCGCGGGCCATCTTGGCAAGGGCACTGGGACGTCGCTGTCCGGCGCGGGTTTCGGCTATTTCTCCATGAACCTGCTGTCGCCGATCTGGCCGCAACGCAGCGGGCTGTTTCCGGGACTCTACGCGATGCAGACCGGAGTGGACGGCCAATACGAGGGGTTCAACTATCTAGGCGCGGGCGTACTGACGATGCTGGCTTTGGCGGTGGCGCGGTTTGGACGGTCGATTCCGGCTGCGCTGCGCCGGCATTCGTTGCTGATTGGGATGCTGATAGGCCTCACAATGTACGCCGTCTCGGATACGGTATTCGTCGGTTCCCATCTGCTCTTTCACGGAGCCTTGCCGCATCCGATGGCGGCCGTGGCAGGGATATTCCGTTCGTCGGGCCGCATGTTCTGGCCCTGCGGTTATGCCCTGGCACTATTCGGGCTGGCGTTCGTGCTGCGCCGCTTGAAGCCCGGCTGGAAAACCGCGGCCGTACTAAGCTGCTGCGTGCTGCAGCTCGTCGACACCAATCCGCTGCGGGCGCGCCTGACATACCTGACGGAGCGCACAGTCCCCACCTTGCTCGATCTTGCCGAGTGGGAGGTGCGGATGGCGCGGGCCGAGCGGGTTCAAGTGGTGCCGTCGTTCTACTGCAGCGCGATCAGCCCCGGGGCCGGCGTTACGAAGTCATACATCGTGCACCTTGAACTGCAGCGCGCAGCGATGGACGCACGGCGGCCCATCAACTCGGTCAACAGCCCACGCCTTCAAGAGGACTGCGCCGCGCAAATTAGTGCCGCGCAACAGGGACCGTGGGATGAGCATACGCTTTTTGTCTTCCTGACCGGGGGGCAGCAACCGGATTTCATGCCAGGGTGGCGACCGCCTGACCTAGCCTGTGGGTCATTCGACCGTGGTTTCTGGTGCCTTGGCCCGGCCGACGCAGGGCGTGAGTAAAGCGGACGCGGGCACTGCAATCTGTTATTCCATTTTCATCTGTCGGCTATGCTATACCAATGCCGTCTCGCCCATTCGGAACCCTCAATGGCTCCGTAAACGGCGCCGGTTGCGGACCGCTCGTGAACAGGAATGCTGTGGTGGAATGTAAGATCTGTTCCAGTCCGTCTCGTCCGGCGTTTTCGGCCGCTGTGCTCGGCAAGTACGAAACGGCATACTACCGCTGCACGGCTTGCGGCTTCATGCAGACGGACGAACCCCATTGGCTCGGTGAATCCTATGCATCGGCCATCAACGACATCGATATCGGACCGATCAACCGTGCCGTGACCGGGGCGTCCTTGGTGGAGGGCGTCATCCTCACCAGCTTCGACAGCAAAGGCAAGTTCATCGACTTTGGCGGCGGGTACGGCGTATTCGTCAGGCTGATGCGAGACCGTGGGTATGATTTCTATTGGAAAGACCTTTATTGCGAAAACTTGTTCGCCAAGCACTTCGTCGCCGACCAGGGCACGAAATACGAGTTGCTGACCGCGTTTGAGGTCTTCGAGCACCTCGTCAACCCAATCGACGATATCGCCGCCATGCTTGAATACTCGTCAAACCTGCTGTTCTCCACGCAGATCGTGCCCGAGCGTGCTGCCGCTGCCGAGGACTGGTGGTATTTCGGGCCTGACCATGGCCAGCATATCGCCTTCTATTCCATTCCGGCGCTCGAACTGGTCGCGCAACGCTTCGGCCTGCATCTCGCCACGGACGGCACTGCTAACCACCTGCTGTCGAGCAAGCCGGTATCGAGCCGCGTCCTGCGTTTTTTCGCCGGCAACGCGGCTCCGCAGAAAGTCGTCAGAAAGGCTTTGCGCCGCCGGACCGGCAAAACGTCGCTGCTGATGGACGATTTCAGGGCCGTGTCAGGCTACAATCTATAGGGACCGCCGCTCGGGGGCTGGCTGATTTGCCAAACTCCCCCACTGGCCTCGATCAACGCGTGGCGTAGTCCACCATGGTCATGATCAGCATGATGCTCAGCCAGCAAAAGCCGAGGAACGAGTAGAAACGCAGTATCGGCGCCTCGTTCCACACCTCCATCGAGAACAGCAGCACCGTCGCGATCATGCACAAGGTAAGCCCGAACTCAATGAACGAGGCGGTTCGGCTAGGCGCCAGCCAGCCCAGCAGCACGATGGTGACGATACATACGATCAACACGACGAAGGTGAAGACCGGCACCCGCATCGCTTCACGGATGCACCGCTTGTCCTGCGGCGTCATTTTGGCGCTCATCGGCCCATCACATAGATTATTGTGTAAACCATGATCCAGATCAGGTCGATGAAGTGCCAATAAAGGCCGAAAATCTCGATCCAGTTCTGATGCCGCGACAGGAAGCCGGGGCGGCGCGCCATCCAGGTCAGTCCGGCCAGTATGCTGACGCCGGTCGTCAGGTGAAAGCCATGCAGCCCGGTTGCGACGAAGTACAAATTCACGAACAGGCGGGATTGCGGATCGCCGGCGAGTTCGTACGGCCGCGCCAGGATGAACGGCGCCATATGCTCATCCCAATCCAAGTACCATTCAAAGCACTTGAGGCACATGAACAAGGTGCCAAGCGCCATGGTCGCCAGCATGCACCTGACCATCAAGCGCTGCCCGCCCATGCGGGACAGCATGATGGCGCCCGACATGGTCAATGACGAGCAGATCAGGATCGTCGTGTTCGCGGCGCCGATCCAGAACTTCAAATGCATGGTCGCGGCATGCACCGAATCCGGATATTCGTAGCGCAGCACGAGGGCGATCAGGAACAGGCCGCCGAACAGCAGCAGCTCCGTCAGCAGCCAGGCCCACATCCCAAGCTCGGCCGCGCGTTTCTGCTGTGCCGGGTTGCTGAACTGCTCGTGGGTCTTGATCCCTGTCGGGAGGCCGAGGACTGCTTCAGCGGGCATCGCCAGGCGTCTCCATGGGATAGTCGTACGGCTGGAAATTGACGGTCGGCGGCGTCACGAAATTATGGGCCGGCGGCGGGGAGGAGGTGGTCCACTCCAAGCCCTTGGCGTCCCACGGATTGGCCGGCGCGCGCTTCCCGAACCACAGCGACCAGATCAGGTAGACCATTGGGAAGATGTAGCCGGCGGCCAGGACAACGGCGCCCGCGGACGACAGGATGTTCAGGAGCTGGAACTCCGGCGGGTAGTCGTGATAGCGCCGCGGCATGCCGAGGTAGCCGAGCAGGAATTGCGGAAAGAAGGTCACGTTGAAGCCGATGAAGATAAACAGGGCCGAGACCACCCCCCATCCCTCGGGATACATCCGCCCGGTGAACTTCGGCCACCAGAAGTGCAGCCCGCCCAAGAAGGCGAGCACGGTGCCGCCGACCATGATGTAATGGAAATGCGCGACCACGAAGTAGGTGCCGTGCGTGTGCTCGTTGACCGACAGGGTGGCGAGGAACAGGCCAGTCAGGCCGCCGACGACGAACAGGCCGATATAGCCCATCGCATACAGCATCGGCGTCTTCAGGCGGATCGATCCCTTGTAGATGGTTGCGGTCCAGTTATACACCTTGACCGCCGAAGGGACCGCAACCGCGAAGGACAGTACGGAGAACACCAGCGCCGCGGTGTCGCTCTCACCGTTGACGAACATATGGTGGCCCCAGACGAAGAACGTGACCGACGCCAGTCCAAGCGAGGCATAGGCGACGAAGCGGTAGCCAAAGAGCTTTTTCTGCGCAAAGGCCGGCACGATCTCGCTGATTACGCCCATGCCCGGCAGCACCATGATGTAGACCGCCGGGTGCGAGTAGAACCAGAACAGGTGCTCGAATAGCACTGGGTCGCCGCCCAAAGTGGGGTCGAAGATGCCGACGTGGAACGCCCGCTCGACCACCAGCAAAATCAGCGCCATGGTGATGACCGGCGTCCCCAGCATGAAGATCAGGCTGGTCGCGTAGTTGGTCCAGACGAAGATCGGCATGCGGAACCAGGTCATGCCCGGCGCCCGCATGGTGTGGATCGTCACGACGAAGTTGAGCCCGGTCAGGATCGAGGAGAAGCCGACGATGATGACCCCGATCAGCGCCGGGATGACATAAGTGTTGGAGTAGGTGGTGGAGAAAGGCGCATAGAAGGTCCAGCCGGTGTCCACGCCGCCAATCAGCAAATCGGCGACAGTGAACAACGAGCCGCCGACGAATATGTACCAGCTCAGCAGATTGAGCCTGGGAAAGGCCAAGTCCTTGGCGCCGATCATGATCGGGATCAGGAAGTTGCCGAAGGTCGCCGGGATGGACGGGATCAGGAAGAACCAAACCATGACCACGCCATGGATCGTGAACATCTTGTTGTAGGTGTCCGACGTGAAGATCTGCCCGTTCGGCACGATCAGCGACAACCGCACCAGCCCGGCGGCGATCGCGCCCACCACGAAGAACACCGTGATCGCAAGCAGGTACAACAAGGCAATGCGCTTGTGGTCGGTAGTGAAGAACCACGACCGCAGCGTATGGTCCTCGTGCAAATAGTCGGGCGACCGGCCGATAGTGGAGCGCTGCGTCTCCGGATCGCGCAACGGGTTGTCGAGTGGACTCATACCGGCACCTGCTGTTGATCGGCGTAGGACGGAGGCGTTGCCCGCGGGACCGGCTCGCGGCGCAGTGTCATCGTGCAGGCTCCATCGCCGCACCGCCGCGGATGAATGCAATCAGTTTCGACATGTCCTCTTCCGGGATGACGCCCTTGTAGGACGGCATCACCTGCTTGTATCCAGCGATCTTGTTGTGGTCGGGGTTCAGGATCTTGTCGCGCAGGAACGCGGCGTCGGCGGTCACCGTCCCGCCGCTCTCAAGCGGCACTGGGGATCCGGCGAGGCCCGCAAGCGTCGGCGCGCGCACCGTGCTGTTTCCTTCATGGCAGCCGCTGCAGCCGAGCTTCGTAAACAGCCGTGCGCCGGACGCCTCGAGGCTGGTGGAAGTTCCGGCCTGTTGCAGCCACGCGGTGTAATCGGACGGTGTCATCACCGTCAGCAACCCTCCCATGACCGAATGGTCGGTGCCGCAGAATTCGCTGCACAGGATATGATAGGTGCCGGTCCGGTCCGCATTGAACCAAATCTGTGTGTAGCGGCCGGGCAGGGTCTCCATCTGGATGCGCAACCCGGGAATGTAGAGCGAGTGGATCACGTCCTGGCTGATCATGTTGATCAGGATCGGTTCGCCGGTCGGCACGTGCAGGTCGTTGATTTCGGCCTGGCCGCCGGGATGCTGGAATTTCCACATCCATTGCCGGCCGATCGCCTCGATGCGGGTGGCGTTGGCCGGCGGGGTCTTGTGAATGAGGAACGCCTTGGCGCCCCAGGCGAAAAAGATCAGCGTCAGCGCAAAGGGGATCAGCATCCAGCAGAGCTCGAGCATCCGGTTGCGGCTGTCATCATAGTGCCGGTTGACCTGCCGCCCGTCGCGGTAACGCACGGCGAAGAAGGTGATGCCAATGAAAATCGGCACGACCAGCAGCAGCGTCAGCAGCGTGAACAGCCAGATGATCTGGTCCGTTTCGACGGCACTGGCCGAGGCGGCTGCCGGCCATATTTCCAGTGGATATGCGCCGGGCTTCATGGGGGCGGCTCCAGGCCCTGGCCGACGGTAAGGGCCATGGCGCGATCTATTGGGATGCGGGCGCGGTTACGGGCGGCGTCGATGAAGCCGTAGCCGTCCAGCTTGCTGTCCTGGCCGGCACGCAGTTGGGCCAGGTCAGCCGGAGGGTTGATCTGCAAGTGCGGGTCTGGGGGGGCCACCGTCTCGACCTGCATGGCGGTCAGGCGCGGCTGGCCGGCGTTGTGCGCCGAAATCACCCAGCTTCGCAGCCCCACCATGCCGAAGATCATGCATACGGCCACGACGCCCAGCAGCAGCACGAGCCGGCCCATCATCCCGCCGCGCATGTCCTCCGTCTCGTGCCCGGCAGAGCGCGCGCCGAGGCTGGGCGACGTGCCGGGACGCCCCCGTCCGCTGGCCTCGTCCTCGCTGAAACCGGCATGGGCCGGGCGATGCGCCGACCGGCCAAGGGCGGGCACGAGACGGCTGACCCGGGACACGACCGTCAGCACGCTGAGTGCCAGCGCGCCGCCGGCGAGCCAGCCGATCCGTCCGGACGGACGCTCAGGCCGCAGCATGGCGAACCTCCCGGGACAGCAGGACAATGAGCAGCCCGACGAGCAGTCCGCCGATCCCGAACACGGCAAACCCATCGGCGGCGGTAAGCCAGAACCCGCCCCGGAACGCCGGGGTGATCAGCCAAAGCGCGGCCATCAGGTATGCCAGCAGCACGAGGAATGCGAGCGTCGCCACCGCCGTCGGAATCCGGCCCAGTCCGGACGGCAGCAGCGCGCAGCCGATCGTGACGGCGACCGCGGCGAAGGCCACCGTGCCAATGCCGATACCCTGTATGCGCGCCAAGTACCACGTGGCTTCAGCCGGGAGGTTGGCGGACCAAATCACCAGGAACTGCGTGAATTGCATGAACGTCCATCCCAGCAGCAGGAGCATCATCAGCAACCCGATCCCGGACGGGAGGCGGTGCCGCGCCGGCGTGCGCACTGCGAGCACGAACCCGGCCAGCGCCGCCGCCAGCCCCGCCTGTCCAAACATCAGCAGCGGCCCGGCCGCCGAGGAGGCCAGGCCGGGTTGCGGCGTCACGATCCAGTCGAACGCGGCGATGCTGGCGAGGACCAGGTATGCCAGCATGCCGAGCACGGCGAGCCCGCGGCGCGGCCGGGCCGGCGCATAGCAGAACAGCAGCGCCAGGCCGGACAGCACCAGCAGGATCACCACGTCGCGCGGCACCAGCGAGCCAGGCTCGGTCCACCAGCCCGGCAGCGGGTTGGGCAGACCGGGCCGGGCGAACAGCGCCGCGGATTGGACCAGCACCGGAATCGCGAACACCGTGCCCACCGCCAGCAACGGCAACATCCGGCGCAGCACCGGCAGCATCGGCGATCCAATGCCGCCTGAGGCCTCCATCGCCATCACCAGCGGCAAGGCCCCCATCGGCAGGCCCAGCCAAAACAGCCAGGCCGCGAGGTAGGCGGGCATGACCTCGGCGCCAAACACGGCCATCAGGCAGAGGCCGGCGATCGCCAGGATGCCGAGCCCGACGACAAGGAGCGGAAGCCGGGTCATCGCGCGGCGTCCAGCTTGGTCCGTTCTTCGGGCGGCAGGCTGGCGACCGCGGTGTCCTGGCTGCGCTGCAACGCGCGGATGTAGGCGACGATGGCCCAACGGTCGGCCGGCGAGACGCGGGTGGCAAAGCTGTACATCACGCCGTAGCCGTTGGTGATTGCGTCGTAGAACACTTTGCTATCGGCGGTCCTCAGCTTGCCCTCGGCGAAGGACGGCGGATGTGGGAAGCCGCGCTGCACGATCATGCCATCGCCCGCGCCGGTTCGGCCGTGACAAGGGGTGCAGAAGATATCGTAACGCTCTTGTCCGTGCTGGAGCATGGCGACATCCACCGTGGCGGGGGGCGGGGCGTCGGGATGGAACTGCTGCCGGGCCACGGTGCCCTCCACGGGATGGCGCATGGAGCTGCCATTGGCAAAGAAGGTGTTGCGGTCCCAGGTCCGGGAATAACCCTGCGTATACATATCGAGGCGTTTGCAGCCGCCGAGCAGGGCTGCAGCGGCCAGCAACGCGGCGCAGGCGGTTCTCATCGCGGCACCCGGGAAACGGCGAGCGGACGGGACGGCAGCGCGGACAGGACGGCCTCCACGGCGTCGGCGTCGAACCGGTCATCCCGAGCCTCGACCGCCACGAAGAAGGCGCCCGCGGTGACCCGGTGGAAGCCATGGATGTTGAAGGCGGGGTGGTTCAGCCGCGGCAGCCGGCTCAACAGCAGCATCAGCGCATAGGCCGTGGCGGCGCCCAGCAACATGCCGAACGAGACGCTGGGCACGACGAAGGACGGCCAGGAGAACAGCGGACGGCCGCCGATATCGAACCGGTAGCTCCAGATGGTCGCATAGCTGCACATGGCGAACATCACCGCTGCGCCAATCACCGCTCCCGCCACCGCGAAGGGATAAATTGGCTTGTCTGGCATCCGCAGCGCCGCAGCCGCTCCCGGGACCGGCACCGGGGAAAAGGCGTCAAGCCGGCCCAGGTTCCGGTCGCGCAGCCCGTGCAACGCGGACACCATGGCCTCCGGCGTGTCGAACTCGGCTGCGACACCCCAGAGCGGAGCGCCGGATCGATGCTTCGGCTTAGCCATGACGACGCTCCGGCAGGGTGGAGGACATGGAGCGCAGGCCCACGATCGAGAGCACGGGCACGTAGCGCAGCATCAGCAGGAACAGGAACAGGAACAGCCCGCCGGTGCCGACGAAAGTGGACACCCCAAAAAAGCTGATGTTGTAGGGATGCGACGAGGACGGCAGGAAGTCGTGCTGCAAGGTGACGACGATCACCATGAAGTGGTCGCCATAGACACCAAACATCACCAGCACGCCGACGATCGCCAGCATGAGGCCCGAGCGCCGCAAGGCGGGTATCCAGAACAAATGCGGAGGCAGCAGCAGGCAAAACACGACGGCCCAACCCGCCCAGGCGTGCGGACCTTCGAACCGGCGCACCAGCGCGGCCTTGTCGAATGACGAGCCGGCCAGCGCAGTCGTCCCGAACGAGGCCATGTAGCAATAGAGGTTCAGCACCGCGAGCGCCAGCAGCAGCCAGGCCATCAACTCGATATGCCGGGTGGTGACCAGCGGCTGGAGCGGGAACACGAAGCGCACCACCATCAACAGCACGCTTACCACCGCCACGCCGGCGAGGATGGCGCCGAGCAGGAACGCAACCGGCAGCAACGCGTCATGCCATCCCGGCTCGACCGTTCCCGCGAACATCACGGATGCCCCGGCCTGCAACGACACCACTAGAACCAGCCCGCACACGGCAATGGCGCGGTAGCATTGCCTCCAGCGCTGCCACTGGCCCACCGAACCGCGCCAGCCCAGCGCGGGGATGCCATAAAGGTGCGCCTTGAGCCGCCGCACCCATGCGCCCGGCTTGTCCGCGCCTACGTCCATCGCCTCGATTGCCCGGTCCCGCATGGACGCGAGGTCGGGGATGAGGCCGGTGAACCAGAGCAGGAACGACACGCTGAGGAATGAGACGATATCGATCGCGTCCCAATAAAGCGTGCTGCGGAGCTGCGGCCACAGCAGGAAAGTGTTGGGATAGGGCAGATTCCAATAGAAGAACCACGGACGCCCCAAATGGATGATCGGATATAGCCCGGCGGCGCACACGCCCAGCAGCCCCACCGTCTCGGCAAGGCGGTTCACCGGGCCGCGCAACTCCGCCCCCATCAGCAGGAACAGCGCCGCCACGGTCAGGCTGCCGGTCCCGACGCCGATCCACCAATCGTATCCGACGATGTCGAGCGCCCAGGTGACGGGGATGTTGTTGCCCCAGACGCCGACGCCTTCCCATTCCAGCCAGCCAACGCTTCCGACCAGCACCCCGATCAGGCCGAGTGCTATGCCGAACGCCATCCACCAGCGCCAACGCGCCCGGTGCTCCATCGCGACGCCAGTGACGATTTTGCCGGTGCCGGCCCACGCCTGGTCGCCGGTGATCAGCGGGACTGCCGCACCGTGCGGGTGAACGAGCTCGCTCATCCTTCGGTCTCCTTCCGGGCAGCGCGGGCGGCCAAGTAGCTGGTGCGTGGCCGGGTGTTCAACTCGCCCAGCAGCGCGTAGTTGCGGTCGTCTGCGCGGGCATGTGAAACGGCGCTGTTGGGATCGCCAAGGTTGCCGAAGGTGATGGCGCGGGTGGGGCAGGCACCCTGGCAGGCCGTCTGCACCGCGCCCTCGGGGATCGGCGTGTTGGCCTTGTGCGCCTCGATGCGGGCGTTCTCGATGCGCTGGACGCAGTAGGTGCATTTCTCCATCACGCCGCGGGAGCGGACCGTCACCTGCGGGTTGCGCCCGAGCTCGATGGTCGGGGCGGCCCCGGCCGAATAGTCCAGGTAATTGAAGTGGCGCACCTTGTACGGGCAATAGCCGGAACAGGCGCGGGTGCCGACGCAACGGTTGTAAACCATGAGGTTCAGCCCCTCGCTGTCGTGCAGCGTCGCCTCCACCGGGCAGCCGATCTCACAGGGCGCATTCTCGCAATGCATGCAGGGGACGGGCTGGAACCGGGTCTCGGGCGACTCCGCCGGGCCTTCGTAATAGCGGTCGACGCGCAGCCAGTGCATCTCGCGGCCAAGCCGGACCTGCTCCTTGCCGACCACGGCAATGTTGTTCTCGCTTTGGCAGGCGACGACGCAGGCGTTGCAGCCGATGCAAGCGTCGAGGTCGATCACCATGCCCCATTGCGGGCCTTCGAGCGGGCGCGGTTCGTCATAGAGCGTCGGCAGCGACCAGCTCGTCGTCTCGCCGACCGGGGCCGCGCCTTCGGCCTGCACGCGGACCAAATCGTGGCCTTCCATCGTGTCGTGGTCCTGCGTCGTGGCCAGGCTCGCTGTCCGTCCGGTTTTCCTGAGCATTGCGCCGGCAAGCTGCCACGGGTCGCCGTCGCCGCGCAGGGTGGCGGCATTGTAGCCGACGGCGTCGCACAGCAGGCCGGGCGTCTGCCGGCCATATCCGAGCGTCGCGCCCACCGTGCCATCCGCCTGGCCCGGCAGGACCCAAACCGGCCCCTCGATGGTGCGTCCGTCGGCGGTAAGGGTGGCGATGTCGCCGGTGGCAAGGCCTTCACGCGCCGCCAGGGCCGGCGACACGGTCAGCACGTTCTCCCACACCAGCTTGGTCAACGGCTTCGGCAGCTCCTGCAGCCAGGCATTGTTGGCGGTGCGCCCATCCCAGACCGTCGGGTCCGGGCGGATCAGCGCCACGAGCCCGGTGTCCCCGGCGGCAGCGGCTGGGCTGGGCGGCAGCGGCTGGACGTTCTTTGGCGGCATTGCCGTATTGGGGACAAAGCCGTCGTGCAGCATCGCCTCCCAACGCGGCGCGAAGGCGGCCTCGTCGGTTTTGCCCCGCCACTGCGCGCGCAGCAGCTCCCGGGCAGAACGCGGTTCGCTGTCATTAAGCAGCGACAGTATCTCGGTCGCCGTGCGCCCGTCGTATAACGGGGCGATCGTCGGCTGGGCGAGGCCGACGGTGCCGTCCACCGACCGTGCATCGCCCCAGGCTTCGAGAATGTGCTGCAGCGGCAGGTGCCAGTCGCTGCGCACCGCCGTCTCGTCGACGTAATGCCCGGCGTGGATGCTCAGCTTCACTTGCCGCATGGCATCGGCGAAGGCAAGCGAACCCGGCGCGTCATAGGCCGGGTTCGCGTCCAAGACGAGCAAGGTGGAAACCTGGCCGGCACGCATCGCCTCCACCAGCGGCGCGAGCGGTTGCCCGGCGGCGACGGCGGGGTCGGTGTAGAACACCGCATGGCCGGCGTTGCCAAGCGCCGCATTCAGCCGGTGCACGGCCTCGGCCAGCGCCGCGGGTGCGCTCCTGCCGGTGACCACCAAGCCAGCGCCCCGGTGCTCGTGCAGCATCGCCGCCGCACGCGCCCGCCATTGCGCGAGCCGGCTGTCGTCCATGGCCGGCGGCGGGGCGGCGTTGGACTGCAGGTCGGCCAGCAGCCCATTGGCGAGTTCCAGCAGCTCCGACGGGGTGGCGGCGACGGGATGGTCGGCCTTGGCGCTCGTCAGGTTCGGGATCGACGCCGCCGCGTGCAGCGCGAGCAGCGGACCGGACGCGGCGCTCGCTTGCCGCGCCTTCACCCAATCGCGCGCGGCGCCGGCCTGCTGCGGGCCGCCGTCGAGGAAGTCGCCGTCCAGCGACACGATCACCCGGGCCGCCTCGAACCGGTATCGCGTTTCGAGCGGGTGGCCGAAGGCGCGTTGCGTGCCCTCGTGCAGCGCGCCAGGGTCGGTTGCGGAATAGCTGTGCCACGCCGCTTGCGGCATGTCGTGCAGCAGCGCCTTGATCTGGGCGAGCAAGGTGGGCGAGGAGACCGGGCCGGTCAGCAGCCGCAGCCCAACGCCGCCCGATGCCTTCAGCGCCGCCCAGGGGCCGAGCATCTGGCCGCGGAAATCCTGCCAGGAAGACGCCTTGCTGTGGAACCGCACCGCCTGCGACCGCATCGGGTCATACAGGTCGAGCACGGAGCTTTGCCCCCACAGATCCGTGCCGCCGCGGCTCCAGGGATGGTCCGGATTGCCCTCCACCTTCAGCGGGCGTCCGCTGCGGGTGGCGACGACGATGCCGTTGGCCAGGCCGTCCTGCAGGGCGATGGTGGCGTATTCCACCAAGGCCCCGGGTTCGATGCCCAGCGGATTGCGGACATAGGGCACTTCCTGCGTCCGCCCGTCCGGCGGCTCGTCGCATCCCGCAAGCCCCGCCAACGACAGCGAAGCCGCCATCAGCTTGAGGAAGTGCCGCCGCTCCGGCCCGGTGCACAGGTCGGTGACGGCCGGGAACTCGCGCTGCATGAAGCGGCGGAATTCCGGCGTGTCGGCCAAATGCTCGGCGCTCTGCCATTGGCGCGGGGGCATGGGCGTCACCGGTGGCATATGGAGCAATCGGTCAGGCGCTGCGGCCCGTCGATATGATACTGCTTCACCAGCGCCGGGCCGAGGCTCGCCTGGTCCGACGGCGGACCCCATTCCATGTTCCAGATCTCCGACTGCGGCCGCACGAACTGTTCCGGCGCGCGATGGCACGACAAGCAGAACTCCATCCGGAAGGAGTGCGCGGCATAGGTCAGTTGCATGGTGTCGACCGCCCCATGGCACGAGGAACAGCCGACACCCTTGTTCACGTGGATCGAGTGATTGAAATAAACGTAGTCCGGCAGCCGGTTGACGCGCGTCCAGTGCAGCGGATCGTTATTGGCCAGGCTGTCGCGCACCGGGGCCAGCATCGGGGCGCCAGTCCAGATTTCGGAATGGCAGGTCATGCAGGTGTGGGTCGGCGGCAGCCCGGCGGTCATTTGCGTTTCGACCTGCTGATGGCAGTTGCGGCAATCCAGCCCGAGTTCGCCCGCATGGTGCTTGTGGCTGAATGGCACGGGTTGCGACGGCGCGACGCCGGCGGCGCCGATCCAGTCGCCATAGGACCAAACGAGCGTCATGATAGCAGCGGCCAGGATGGCGAGCACCAGGCCCCACAACACCAGGCGAAGCACTGCGTCGGCGCCGGGGGCGAACAACTGCCGGATCGGCTGCGCATTCGGGGCGGTTTGGTCAGACATCAGCCTACTGCCCGAACCGCGCAGGGCAGCACGAAATAACGGCGTGGCTCACCGGGGGGGAGGGGCTTGGGCATTGGCATGTGCGTCAATTTCAGGCGCACAGGCGCAACCGGCAAGCGCCGCAAACGAATTTTGCCGGTGCATTTTTCGTTTGCCGGGAAGCGAAAACGCAGTGGAGGAACAGCCAAACTTTCCGCGCTGCCCAACGTCTCGGGGATAGCACATCCCGGGATCGCATTACCATGCCAATAGTAGTCATTACAGGCGCCGGGGCCGGTGTCGGCCGGGCGACTGTAGAGGAATTCGCTAGGCATGGCTACGATGTCGGCCTGCTCAGCCGCGACAAAGACCGGCTGGAGCGCGCGGCCAGCGAAATCCGCAGCCGCTATGGCGTCAAAGCCTTGCCCATTCCGACCGATGTCGCCGACGCCGCGGCAATGGAGCAGGCGGCGGACCGCGTCGAAGCGGAACTGGGGCCCATCGACGTTTGGGTCAACGTAGCGATGGCGACGGTGTTTTCACCGGTCAGCAAGCTCACTCCGGCCGAGATCGAGCGGGGCACGCAGGTCACCTACCTGGGCCAAGTATATGGCATGATGGCGGCGCTCTCCCGCATGCGGACCCGTAACCGCGGCACGATCGTCAGCGTCAGCTCCGCGCTCGCCTATCGTTCCGTGCCGCTGCAGTCGGTGTATTGCGGCGCCAAGGCAGCCATACGCGGCTTCATCGACAGCCTGCGTTCCGAGATCATGCATGACAAGCTGAACATCCATCTGACGGCGGTGGACCTGCCGGCGGTCAACACGCCGCAATTCGACTGGGCGCTGAACAAGATGGGCCACCAGGCACAGCCGGTGGCGCCAATTTTCCAGCCGGAGGTTCCGGCGCGGGCCATCTACTTCGCCGCGACCCATAAGCGCCGCGAGATCTGGGTCGGCTTTCCCACCGTCAAGGCGATCTTGGGCAACATGCTCGTGCCGGGCCTGCTCGACCGCTATCTCGCCAAGGCTGGCTACTCCGGCCAGTTGACCGACCAGACCAAGGCAGCCAACGCGCCCTCGAACCTGTTCGAGCCCGTGCCCGGCGATTATGGCGCGCATGGCCGGTTCGACAGCAAGTCGCGGAGCCACAGTTGGGAGATGTTCACCGACCGTCACCGGCACGCCGTCGTCGCCGTCGCCGCGATCGGCTTCGTGGCGATGCTGCACCAAGTCGCCAAGCGCCTGGATATCTGACGATGAGCCGCCCAATCGAAGACTATGCGTTCCTGGGCGACGGGCAGACTTCGGCGCTGGTCAGCCGCGACGGATCGGTCGACTGGCTATGCTGGCCCCGTTTCGATAGCGACGCATGTTTCGCCGCCCTGCTTGGCAATGACGAGCACGGATGCTGGCGCCTTGCTCCGTCCGGCGGGACCGCCAAGGCGACGCGCCGCTACGAGCCGGACACGCTCGTGCTGGAGACCGAACTGAAGGCCGAAGGCGGCGCCGTCCGCCTCATCGAATTCATGCCGGCCGGGAGCAGCGGCTCGTCCTTGGTGCGGATTGTGGAGGGGGTGCGCGGTTGCGTCGCGATGCGGTCCGACATGCGGCTGCGCTTCGACTACGGCTCCCTGCCGCCGTGGTGCGAGCCGATCGAGGGCGGCAGCCGGTCGTGGGTTGGGCCGGACCTGGTGGTGCTGCGCTCTGGCGTGCCGCTGCGCATCGACCAGCACAGCCAGCAAGCGGAGTTTACCGTGGCCGAGGGCGAGCGCGTCGCCTTCGTGCTGAGCTATGGCAGGGCGTCAGACGGCTTGCCGCCGCCGGTGGATGCCGAAGCGGCGCTGTCCGCCACGCAACGTTACTGGCGCGATTGGATCGGCCAATTCGACGACAAGCGGACGCAGTGGCCCGGCGCCGTCCGGCGTTCGCTTATTACGCTCAAGGCGATGATCGACCGCGAGAGCGGTGGCCTGGTCGCGGCGCCCACGACATCCCTGCCGGAAGCGCCCGGCGGCTCGCTGAACTGGGACTACCGTTACTGCTGGCTGCGGGATGCGAGCTTCACGGTCGGCGCCCTGCTGAATGCCGGGTATGAGAAAGAGGCCCAGGCGTGGCGCGACTGGCTGCTGCGCGCGGTTGCGGGCGAGCCCGGGCGGATGCGGATCATGTACCGTACCGACGGGGAGCGGCATTTGTCGGAATGGTGCGTCAGTACACTGCCGGGCTATGGCTACAGCAGCCCGGTCCGCATCGGCAACGCCGCCTCCACCCAGCACCAGATCGACGTGTTCGGAGAGGTGCTGGACTGCCTGAGCCTGGCCCGGAAAGGCGGCTTGCCGGTATCGAACCAGGAGCACGTGGCGCAGATGCGGATCGTCGAACACCTCGCGGACATTTGGGACACGCCAGGCTCCGGCATATGGGAGTCGCGCGCCGAGCCGCGACGGTACACCTATTCGCAGGCGATGGCCTGGGCCGGGGTGGACCGCGTGCTGCGTTTCCTGCAATCCGACGCGGGCCGGGGCGATGCCGACGAGGCGACGGTCGAACGGCTGACGGCGCTCCGGCAGCGGATACACGACCAGGTCTGCCGCGAAGGCTGGAACGAGGGGCTCGGCAGCTTCACGCAGTATTTCGGCGGCCAGGAGCTCGATGCGAGCTTGCTGCTGCTGCCGCTGGTCGGCTTCCTGCCGGCGACGGACCCGCGCATGGCCGCCACCATCGAGGCGATCCGGCGCGACCTGACGGAGGGCGGCCTGGTGCGGCGCGACAAGGCCACGCCGTGCACGCCGCCCGAGGGCGCGTTCCTCGCCTGCTCCTGCTGGATGGCCCACTGCCTGGAGCTGCAGGGACGCCACGACGAGGCGCGCGAGCAGTTCGAGCGCGTGCTCGCGGTGGCCAACGACCTCGGCTTGCTGGCGGAGGAATACAACGTGCCGGGACGGCGGCTTGCCGGCAACTTTCCCCAGGCGCTGACCCACCTCGCCGTGGTGAATGCCGCGCTCAGCCTGTCCGGACCGGTCCTTCAACGCGGCGTTTGACGTCCCGGCCAACCGAACGAACCGAAGGGCCTTCGATCCCATGGCATCATCGTCAGACCATTACGACGTCATCATTATCGGCAGCGGCCCCGGCGGCGGGTCGGCGGCGCATCGGCTCGCAGCGACCGGCAAGCGCGTGCTGATGCTCGAGCGGGGCGGCTATCTTCCACGTTCCCGGGCCAATTGGGACTCGAAGACGGTGTTCGTCGACGGCGCATACCAGGCCGCCGAGACGTGGTACGGCAAGGACGGGTCGAGCTTCCATCCGGGACTGCATTACTGGGTCGGCGGCAACTCCAAGGTCTATGGGTCCGCCCTGTTCCGCCTGCGGGAGCGGGACTTCGGCGAGTTGCGGCACAAGGACGGCATCTCCCCCGCCTGGCCGCTCAACTACGACGTGTTCGAACCGTATTATTGCCAAGCGGAAGCGCTGTTCCACGTGCATGGGCAGCGCGGCGAGGACCCGACCGAACCTTGGTCGAGCAAGCCCTATCCCTATCCCCCCGTCAGCCACGAACCGCGCATCGCGGAATTGAGCCGCACGCTGGAGGGGGAAGGATTGCACCCGTTCCACCTGCCGCTCGGCATCCTGCTCGACGAGAAGGACGGGAAGCCCACGCCTACCAGCCCGTGCATCCGCTGCGACGCGTTCGACGGCTTTCCGTGCGCCACCAACGCCAAGGCCGACTCCCAGGTGGTCTGCGTGGACCCGACGCTGGCCGCGCACCCCAATTTCACCCTGATGACTGGCGCCTACGTTTCGCGGCTGGACACCGATGTGGCGGGACGCAGTATCCGCGACGTGCACGTGACCCGCGATGGCCAGGAGGAGCGTTACTCCGCCGATATCGTGATCGTCGCGTGCGGCGCGCTGAGTTCGGCGCTGCTGCTGCTGCGCTCCGCCAACGACGCGCATCCCAAGGGCCTGGCCAACGGGTCCGACCAGGTGGGCCGCAACTACATGCGGCACAACATGTCCGTGCTGATGGCGTTGCTGAAGGAGCCGAACCATACCGTCTTCCAGAAGACGATGGCGATGAGCGACTATTACTTCGGCGCGCCCGACTGGGATTTTCCGTTGGGGCTGATCCAGATGTGCGCGACCTCGCACGGCGAGCAGATCCGCGGCGAGGCGCCGGCGCAGGCGATCATGCCGTTCATGCCGGGCTGGCCGTTCGAGAAGATGGCGCTGCACTCGATCGACTTCTGGCTGCAAAGCGAGGACCTGCCGCGTCCGGAGAACCGGATCGCCTATGACGGCGACAAGGTCGTGCTGTCGATCACCGAGGGGAACGAGGAGGCGGCGTCCCGGCTGAAACACAAGCTCGAGGGCCTGCTGGAGCCGATGGGGGCCTACAAGCATCTCATGGACCGGCGGCTTTACCTCGGCAAGGGCATCCCGATCAGCGGCACTTCGCACCAGGCCGGAACCTGCCGTTTCGGCGCCGATCCGGCCAATTCGGTGCTGGATCTCGACTGCAAGGCGCACGAGCTCGACAACCTGTATATCACCGACGCGAGCTTTTTCCCCTCGATCGGCGCGGTGAACCCGACGTTGACCATCGTCGCCAACGCCCTGCGCGTCGCCGACATCATCGCGCAACGCCTAAAGGCATGACGGCGGCCGCATGGCCCGGCCCGCGGCATCGATAGAGGGAGCATCCTGAAATGTTGACACGCGTCGCGGTGTTCGAGGGCGTCATCGAGGACAATGGCGAGGATGCGTTCTTCGCCGACGTCCATGCGCGGCTGGAACCGATCTGGCGCCGTTTCCCGCATGTGACCGGCGTCCGCGTGCTGCGCACCCAGCAGGCCGACCCCGGCGCCATCCCGATCGTCATGGTGCTGGAGATGGATTTCCCCGACCTCGACGCCATCCACGCCTCACTTGCCTCGGACATCAAGACGACGGCGCATGCGGCGACGCTGGAAGTGTTGAAGCCGTTCAACGGGCGCTTTTTCCACTTCATTACCGAAAACCGCTCGATTGGCGCGGGCTGAAGCCGCATGACGCCGTCCTACCGGAGTTCAGTGCCATAGCCGACCGCCCGCTTTCCATCGACATCCGCCGCCCGATGCTGCTCAAGGCCAACGACCTGGCGCTGCTCACGGGCCAGGACGGGAACTTTGCCGATAAGTTCCCGGGGTTCGGCCTATTTTTCCGCGACACGTGCTACCTGAGCATCTACCAACTGCGGCTGCACGCCACCAAGCTGCAATTGCTGATGTCGTCCGACTCGGAAGGGATGGCGGCGCATATCGAGGCGACCAACAGCACGCTGTCGGCTTCCAACGGCACGATCATCCCCGCTCACAAACTCAGCCTGCGGCGGAGCTTGCTGCTGCTGGAGGACGGCCCCTCATTCATCGACACCATCGCCATCCGCAACTTCGCCGACTGCGCAGTCGCGCTGCCGGTCTCGCTCAAGTTCCGCGCCACCTTCCAAGACATGTTCGTCCTGCGCGGTGCGCCGCCGGGCAAGCGCGGGCAACTGCAGGCGCCGATGTGGGACGGAACGGCCCTGCGCTTCAGCTACGAGGGCGCCGACGGCGTCCGGCGGACGTTGCTGGTGGATTTTTCCGTGGCCCCGATCGTTGCGCCATGCACCACGGAGCGGACCGTCGCCCATTTCGAGCTGCACCTGCAACCGCGGGCCAGTGAGGAGTTGGCCGTCACCTTCCGGGTGGACGAACGTCCGGTCGCCGACGCGCCCCCGGAATCAGCCGGGCCACCCCGAGGGGCCGCATCCGTGCGCGCAGCAAAGCAGGCCGCGGCCGATCGGCTGCTGGATGGCTACGCCCGCATCGAGACGCCTAGCAAGAACCTCGGCGATGTCATTGCCCGCTCGCTGTCGGACCTGGCGCTGCTTGGGGTCCAGCGCGGCGAGCACCGATTTACCGCCGCTGGCATGCCCTGGTTCGTCGGACTGTTCGGACGCGACAGCCTGCTGCCCACGATCCAGTGCCTTGCCTTCAACCCCGATCTCGGCGCCCACACGGCGCGGGCCCTGGCGTACTGGCAGGGCAAGCGGGAGGACCCGAAGACCCGCGAGCAGCCGGGCAAGATCCTGCATGAGCTGCGGGTCGGCGAGATGGCGCACCTGCATGAGGTGTCGCAGACCCCGAGCTACGCCGCCGTCGACTCCACGCTGCTGTTCCTGATTTCCATCGCGCGGCATGTCGGCTGGACCGGCGACATGGCGCTGTTGACGGAACTGCGGCCCAACGTGGATGCGGCGCTTGGCTGGGTGATGCGCAAGCTGGACGAAGGCGGCGGGTATATCGCCTACGATGGGCTGGCCGACGGCAAGCAGCCGGTGAACCAGAGCTGGCGGGATTCGGGCACGGGCGTGCTGCGCCAGGATGGCAGCTATCCGGAGCCGCCATTGGCCCTGGTGGAGGTGCAGGGCTACGCGTTCCAGGCCATGATGATGCTGGCAGCGTTGTTCCGCCGGGCCGGGGACGATGGGCTGGCCGGCAAACTGGAGACGACGGCGTCCGGGCTGCGCGAACGCTTCCTGCGCGATTTCTGGATGGCGGACGAGGACTGCTATTGCCTCGCGCTGGAAGCGGGGGGCAAGCAGGTCGCCTCCGTCACCTCCAATGCGGCGCAGGTGCTGTGGACCGGCATCGCTTCGCCGGAGCACGCGGCCCGCATCGCCGCGCGCATGATGAAGCCGGACATGTTCTCCGGCTGGGGCGTGCGCACGCTGTCGTCCGATCATGCGGCGTTCGATCCGCTCGCTTATCAGCAGGGCAGCGTGTGGGCGTTCGACAGTTCCCTGATCGTGTCGGGGTTGCGCCGCTATGGCGAGGATGCGGCGGCGTTGCGGGTCGTGGCCGCCACGCTCGATGCGAGTGGCGGCTTTCGCCAGCGCCGCCTGCCGGAGTTCATCGCCGGCATGCAGCGGCAGCCCGGCGACGGACCCACCCGCACGCCGCGCGCCGATCCAATGCAGGCATGGTCGGCCGCCGCCGTGCCGTTCATGCTGACGGAGTTGCTGGGCCTGTCGGCGGACGGGTTCGCCGGGCGCTTGTCCGTGCGGCGTCCGCTGCTGCCCGACGGGGTGAACGGGCTGGCGCTGCACGGCATCAGGGCCGGCGGCGGCACGGCGGCGTTGCGCTTCAGCCGCAGCGGCGAGACCGTGGCCACCGAGGTGCTCGAGGCGAACGGGCTTGAGGTCGTCGTGGAATGAGCAGCGTGCGATCCAGTTTCGGGTCTTCGGCGGGCGCCGCGGCCTCGGGCAGCAACGTTGCGCGGAGTGGCGAGCCGTGACGGTGTCCAACATCGTCATCTTGATCGTGCGGTATGGCCTGGTGGTGCTGTTCTTCCCGGCCAGCGCGCTCGACAAGATCTTCAACTTCGGCGGCGCGGTGAAGCAGGCAGGCGAGGTGTTCTCGAACCGGACGGTGGCGGTCGCGCTCATCCTGGCCGGCGTCTTCATCGAGCTGGTCATGCCGCTCGGCATCCTGACCGGCGTGGCCGATCGGCTCGCCGCCTTCATCATGGCGGGCTACTGCGCGGTCACTGCCATCCTGTTCAAGCGGTTTTGGCAACCGGGCGATTTCTGGAAGAAGGGCGACAGCAAGGGAAGGGAGCTGTTCTGGGACTTCCTCAAGAATTTCTCCCTCGCGTCGGGCTTCCTGTTGATCACCGTCGGGATCGACGGCCACGCCTGGTGGAGCTTCGTCAGCAACCCGTTCGCATCCTCCCACCCTTATGCGGCGGCGCTGCTGCCCCGCTGAAAAGGAGACGGCCTATGCAGAATCCGATCACCGCCATCGCGGAACGCCTCGGCGACGGCCCCGACAAGAAAAGCGGCCCCAAGCCCAACGTG
Organism: Acetobacteraceae bacterium; assembly: GCA_965277495.1. GTDB lineage: Bacteria > Pseudomonadota > Alphaproteobacteria > Acetobacterales > Acetobacteraceae > CAHJXG01. Next base: position 2,693,487 of record OZ255824.1, read on the forward strand.
CCTTTCTGGCATCTTTGGACGGACGAGGACGGCGTCAGCCACCAGAAGCCCTGTGCGCTGGAGGACTTTACCCTGAAGGGCGTCGGCGGCGCGGACCCGCAATGGAACAACAAGCATGAAACCGTGTCCTCCACGGTCGTCGTCACGGTGCAGCCGGTCGGCTGGGTCGGCACCTGGCACGAGAACCCGGCGCCGCAATGGATCATCGTGCTGTCCGGACGCTGGTGGATCGAGAGCATGGACGGCACCCGCATCGAGCAGGGACCGGGCGAGTTCTCGTTCGGCGAGGACCAGGGCTGCACGGAAACCGACGGCAAAAAGGGGCATCGGTCCGGCACGATCGGCGATGCGCCCGCGGTGCTGATGACGGTGCAACTGCACGTCGATCCGAAGCATGAGCCTTGTCATATGAGCTGAGCCGGGAGTTGGGCATGACTGCGCAGGCGCTGCATTCGATCGCCGGGTTCCGCTTGGTGACGGCGGACCTGCCGCGCCTCACGCGGTTTTACGTCGACGTGCTCGGGTTCGCCGCAGACGGGCCGCCGGCGCCCATTGGAGCGGATGAGATGGCGGTGCTGGAGCTATCCGGCAGTGGGCAGCGGCAGCTTCTCAGGCTCGGTGAGCAGGCCGTTGCGCTCGATGCGTTCGGGACGCCGGGCGCGCCGTACCCAGCCGAGGGGAACGCGGCCTCGCTATGGTTCCAGCATCTGGCGCTCGTGGTGGACGACATCGCCGCCGCGGCCATGCGGCTGCACGGCGCAAGCGCGATCACGGACGGCGGGCCGCAGCACTTGCCGGCATCGTCCGGCGGCGTGGGCGCGTTCAAGTTCCGCGACCCGGACGGCCATCCGCTCGAACTGCTGCAGTTCCCCGCCGAGGGTACGCCGGCAGCCTGGCGCGGCAAACCGGCGCGGGGCCGGCAGATCGGCGTCGGCATCGATCATTCCGCGATCAGCGTCGGCGATGTTGACGCCAGCGCTGCGTTCTATGCCGGGCTTGGCCTCGGGGCCGGCCAGCGCAGCCACAACAAGGGGGCGGAGCAACAGCGCCTGGACGATCTGCAGGATGTCCATGTCGTCGTCGCGCCGATGCAGCCCGCCCGCAGCCCGCCGCACCTCGAGCTGCTCGGATACCAGGTGCCGCGCGGCGAGGCCGGGCCGCCGTTGCGGGCCAACGATGTCGCCGCGACGCGGGTGGTGTGGCGGAGCGGCCCGCCCGCCCTGCTGCGCGATCCCGACGGTCATTTGCACCAAGTCGAAACCTGACGAGGAGATCGAACCGATGGACATGGATGCGTCCCTGCTGCCGGGCCGGCTGTTGCGCCGGGCTGGCCCGCCCAAACCCGTCAAGCCGTTCCAGGGCGTGCAGATCGACGACGGGCGGCTGGCCGAGGCCCTCTCGCCGGACGCTGATTTGCTGTGCCTGTATGAAGGCACCCTGCATGGCGAGGGGCCGGTGTGGGAGCCCGCGCGCGGCCGCCTGCTGTGGTCCGATGTCCCGAACCGCCGGCTATTGGCCTGGCATCCCGACGGCCATGTCGATGCCGCGATCGACGGCACATACTTCATGAACGGCAACGCCCTGGAAGCCGATGGCGCGCTGGTGCATTGCGAGCACGGACGCCGCTGCATCAGCCGTTCGGAAGGCGACGGCGACCCTGCCCCGATCATCACGCATTACCGGGGCAAGCGGCTGAACTCGCCCAACGATGTCGCCGTGGCCGCGGACGGCACGATCTGGTTCACCGACCCGACCTTCGGCATCCTGATGCCCAACCAGGGCAGCCTGGCCGAGCCGGAGCTGGACCACCGCAGCGTCTACCGGTTCGATCCGGCGACCGGTGAACTGGGCCGGATGGCCGATTTCGAGCAGCCCAACGGGCTGGCCTTCGCGCCGGACGGGCATACGCTCTATGTGTCCGACACCTCATTGTCGCTGGACGAGATTCCGGGTGACCAGACCGGGACCGCGCACCGGATCGAGGCGTTCGATATTGGCGCAGACGGCAGCCTTTCCGGCCGGCGCCTGTTCTACCAGACCGACCATGGCTACCCCGACGGCTTCGCGGTGGACCGGCGCGGCTGGGTCTGGACCACAGCCGCCGACGGCATTCACGTCGTTGCGCCTGACCGCACCCGGCTCGGCTTCATCCCCACGCCGGCGATTGCGTCCAATTGCGCGTTCGGCGGACCGGATGGCCGGCGGCTGTTCATCGCGGCGACCAAGTTCCTGCTGGCGATTGACCTTAACGGGTGATGCCCTGCATCAGCCGGCAGTAGTCAGCCGGCCAGGCACTCCGCCGCCCAGTCCGCCATGAAGTCGCGGGCGTTGTCTTGGCGGTCGGCGTTGACGTGCTCCACGCCGCCATCCGCGGCCTGGTAGATCTTCAGCTCGCGGCGGACGCTGTTGACCAGCTCGTCATAGGTCTTGTGCGCGTATTCGAGCGGAATCTGCCGGTCATTGGCGCCGTGCGTGACCAAGGCCGGCATGCGTATCCGGTCGAGCACGCCTTCGAGGCTGACCTGCGGGGCGAGCGCCATGAATTCGTCCATCGAGGCCGCGCCCCAGACCCATTGCACGTGTTCCCAATAGTGCGGGACGGGGTTGCTGCCCTCGCGCGCCAGCCGCCGCTTCTGCAGCTCGCCCCAGTTGTAGTTGGCGCCCCAGGCGATGCAGCATTGCAGCCTCGGCTCGAAGGCGGCGGCACGTGGCGCGTAATAGCCCCCCAGCGACCAGCCGATGATGCCGATGCGGTCCGGGCGCACGTCTGCCCGGCCTTGCAGGTAGTCGACCAGGACACTGGCCCAGCGCTCCGCCTGCGGGACCGCGGTCAGGCCGTGCAGGCGCAGGGCCTCGCCGACGCCGGGCTGGTCGACCATGAGCGTCGACACGCCGCGCCGGGCCAGCGCCTGGGCGAAGCCGGAGCCGTAGATCATCTCCTTCGTGCTATCGAGCCCATTGACGAAGATCATGCAGGGCGCCGGCTTGCCGCCGGTGCGGGCGGGGTAGAAATAGCAGGCGATCGCCTTGCCTTCGTACGGGACCTCGACCCGCTCCGACGGCTCCTGCGAAAGCGCCATATGCTTGGCGAAGCAGTCCAGCATCGTGCGATATGCGGCGTCGCGACCGGCCCCGCCGTGCCGCTGCAGCCGTTCGGCAGTGATAAGGTAGGTTGCGGCCCGATAGTACTTCGTCCCGGCGCTGAGCGTGCGGCCCTTCGCCTCGTCCTCCTTGGCCAAGCCAACTAAACGGTCGGCCAGGCCGGACCAGGCCGCCAGGAACGCCTCCGTCCCCGCATCGGCGCCCTCGGCGGCGATCGGCAGCAGCGGGCGGCTTACCTCGTCCACCTCGCCCATGTTGGCGCCGGAGTTCAGCGCGATGTTGAGCGCCAGGTTCCAGACGTAGTTCTGCGGGAAGTATTCAAACATCGGATGCCTCCGTATCCAGGTTGCCGTTCAACAAGCCGCTGATTATTTCACCACCATCGCCGCCGCGTCCGGCTCGGCGTCGACCAGGCCCTGCGCCTTGGCCAGGCCGGACCAGTAGCTAATCTGGCCGGCGGTGGCCTCGAACTGGAAGTTCGGCATCGGCGTCTGCTCGACGGCCTGCGGCGGCAGCTTGGTGAACTTGGCGAGGATCTGCCGCGCCTGCTCGGGGTGCTCGGCAATGAAGCGCCCGGCCTCCGCCAATGACGCGCGGAAGCCAGCCACCGCTTCGGCATGGGCCTGGGCCCAATCCGCCGTACAAGTGTAAAAGGCGCTCGCGGTGCCCGCAGGCGTCGAGTTCAGCAGGTCGAAGATCGAGCGTCCGGCATGCGCGTCCACGATCCGGGTCAGGAACGGGTCGATGCTGGTGAGCGCGTCCACCTGGTTGCTGCGCAGCGCGTCCGCCATCTGGGAGAACGACAGCTCCACGAACGTGACCCGGCGGAGGTCCACCCCGTTGTCGCCCAGCCATTTCCGCGCCAGCACGTGCAGCGCGCCATTGATCCCGGCGACCGCGACCTTCTTGCCGATCAGGTCCTGCGCCCGCTGGATCGGGCTGTCCTCGCGCACCACGATGCCGGAGTGGATGGGCGAGGGCACCACGTCGCTGGACGCGATGGCGACCAGGCCAAGCCCCGCCGCCCCCGCCTGGACCAGCGGCACCGGCGACAATGTGCCGACCTGGCCGGACCCGGAGAACAGCGCCGCCGTGGTATAGGAGGCGTTCGGCACGACCGTGCGCTCCACCGTGAGGCCATGCCGGGCGAAGATGCCCTGGTCAATGGCGACGTAGGCGGGCAGGTAGTTGACGATGTTGGAATCGAGCAGCGTGATCCGGGTTTGCGCCGCCGTGGGCGAGGATGCGGCGATGGTCGCGAGGATCGCCACGCCGGCGAACTTGAGTGCTATGCGCCTGAACATGCCCGGGTCTCCCTTGATTGGCTTGCCTTGGCCGGGCTTCATCGCGCCGCCGCCCGCCAGCGGAGCAGGCGGCCCTCGACGGCCGAAATGCCCTGCGCGCTGGCGTAGCCGAGCGCGCCCAGCAGGATCACGCCGGCGAACAGGTCCGGCGAACGGAACGACCGCGCGGCGAGCAGAATCCAGTTGCCCAGCCCGTCATGGCCGGTCAGCATCTCACCCACTATGGCGAGGATCAGCGCGACCGTGAGGCCAAGGCGCATCCCGGCCAGGATATCCGGCATTGAACTGGGCAGCGCGATCTTGCCGATCACCGCCAGGCGCGACATGCCCAGCGCACGGGAGACCTCATACAGCCGCGGGTCCACCGCGCCGAAGCCGTGCACCGTGGCCAGCAGCATCGGCCATAGCGCGCCGAACGCGATCACGCCGACGACCATGCCATCCGACAGGCCGAACAGCGCGATTGCGGGCGGGATGATCGCGGAGGCCGGCAGCGGGCGCAGGAATTCGAGCGTGGGGTCGAGGGCGCGGCGCGCCCGGGGCAACAGGCTGATGGCCGCCCCCAGCGCCACCCCGGCCAGGGAAGCGAGCAGCCAGCCCAGCGCCATCCGCTGGATGGTCCCGAGCAGCTTGTCCAGCAGCACCCCGGTCCCGAACCCGCGCACCAGCGCCGCCCAGGCGCGGTCCGGCCCGGGCAGGAACACCGGCGAGACGAGCCGGGCGTCGGCCGCCTGCTGCCAGAGCCAGACGAACCCAGCGGCCACCAGCACGCTGCCGATCCGCCAGAGCCAGCGCGCTTTCATCGTCCGCCGGGCACGGTGGCAAGGTGGCCGAATAGCCGCCCTTGCACGCCGACCAGGAGGCGGTTGAGGCCCCAGCCGACCACGCCGATCCAGGCCAGGAAAGCCAGCATCAGCGCCGGCTGCAGCGATTGCTCGGCCGAGACCAGCGCATAGCCGAGGCCTGACGGGTTGGCGGAAATCTCGCAGGTGACGGCGACGATCAGCGCCACCCCCATCGCCAGGCGCAGCGCCACGAAGATGCGGGGCATCGCCGCGGGAAGCACGATCTTGGTGATGCGCCGCACCATGCCGAAACGCAGGGCGCGCGCGACCTCGATCAAGCGCGGCTCCACCCCGGCGATGGCGGACCGGGTCAGCACCAGCACCGGCCACACGCACGCGAAGGCCACCACCGCGATCTCCATGCGGTAGCCGAAACCGTAAACCAGCAGGGCGATAGGGATCAGCGCGACCGCCGGGATCGGACGCAGCGCCTCGATCGTGACATCCATCAGGCGGTCGAGCACCGGCACGCTGCCCAGCGCCAGCCCGGCCAGCAACCCGGCCCCGCCGCCCAGCGCCAGCCCGGCGAATGCCGCGAGCAGGGTCTCGCCCGTCGCCCGCAGCAGCGAGCCGTCGCCGAGCGCGCCGATCAAGGCAATGAAGGCGGCGCTGGGCGGCGCGATGCTGTCCCACTTGACGCCGCTCCAGCCGTAGCAGGCCTCGGCCAACACCAGGGCCGCCACCGGCACAACGAGGCCGGACAGCGCGGCACGCGGCCCGGACAGCCGGCGCCATCCGGGAGGGCCGCCCTGCCTCATGCCTCGGCGCCCTTGATGAATTCGAACAACTGCCGCCTGAGGCGGAGGAATTCCGGCGCCTCGCGCGTGGCAAGCTGGTCGCGCGGACGCGGCAGGCCCACGTCGAACAGGCGGCCGACCCGCCCGGGTCGCGGCAGCAGGCCGATCACGCGGTCACCGAGGTAAGCCGCTTCCTCCAGGTCGTGGGTGACGAAGAAGATGGTGGCGCCCGTGCCGGCGACGATGGCGAGAATCTCGTCCTGCAGGCCTTGCCGGGTCATGGCGTCGAGCGCGCCGAACGGCTCGTCCATCAGCAGCACCGCCGGTTCCTGCGCCAGGCAGCGGGCGATCTGCAGGCGCTGCTGCATCCCGCCCGACAGCTCGCCGGGATAGCGGGCGCCCTGCCCACTCAGGCCGACCTTGGCCAGCAGCGCCTCGATGCGGGCCGGGCGCTCCGCCCGCTTGGTGCCCAGCGATTCCAATGCGAGCGAGACGTTTCCGGTCACCGTCCGCCAGGGCAGCAGGGCGCGTCCGTAATCCTGGAACACGATGGCGATATCCTGGCGCGGCGCGGTCACCGGACGGCCGGCATAGGTCACGCGCCCGGCGCTGGGCTGCATCAGCCCGGCAATCAGCCGCAGCGTCGTGGTCTTCCCGCAGCCCGACGGCCCCACGACGCACACGAACTCGCCTTTGCCGATGGTGAACGTGATGCCGCGCAGGATCTCGCTCCCGCCGATGGTCAGGCCGACGTTGTCGAAGGCGATCAGCGTCTCCCGTGCCGGGCAGCCGACGGCCGCGGCCCGCTCCGCCGCCGCAACGGTCATGGCCCGGCGCCGTCGAAAGCGGGCCGGTCCTGCAGCCTGATCGTCGCTGGCCCCGTCACGCGCCACACCTCTCCCATCCCCGTCAATCCTCGAAGATCGCCACCGCCCGCGTCCATCCTGCCGAGGCGGCCTTGATCTTCACCGGCAGGCAGGAGATCAGGAATCCCGTGGGCGGCAGGGCCTCGAGGTTGTGCAGCTTCTCGATCTGGCAGTAGCCGGCTTCGCGCCCGGCCTTGTGCCCCTCCCAGATGATGGCCGGGTCCCTCGTTTCCGTGAACCGCCGCAGCGTGTGGGAGAACGGCGCGTCCCAGCTCCAGCCGTCGGTGCCGACCACGCGGATGCCTTGCCGGACCAAGTGCAGCGTGCCGTCGCGGCCCACGCCGCAACCGCTGTCGACGTAGTCCGTGGCGCCGTAGCGCTCGCCGGCCCTGGTGTTCAGGACCACGATCTCCAGCGGGCTCAGCACATGGCCGACGCGCGCCAGCTCCGCGTCGATCTCGCCCGGCGTGACCACGTGGCCGTCCGGCAAATGGCGGAAATCGAGCTTGACGCCGGGCTGGCAGCACCAGTCGAGCGGGACCTCGTCGATCGTGATCGCGCGCCGTCCGTTGTCCATGGTGCTGTGGTAATGCCAGGGCGCGTCCAGGTGGGTACCGTTATGCGTGGAGATGTCCAGCCGCTCCACCGCCCAGCCTTGGCCGTCCGGCAGGTCGCTGGCCGCTAGGCCGGGGAACAGCGAAGCGAGCGCCGCCGCGGTCTGTTGGTGGGCGCTGTAGCTTATGGTCAGCCGCTGGAACGGCGGGTCTGCCGGGACATCGTTTTCGATCGGAATGGACAGGTCGACGATGCGCCTCAAGCCCGGAATCCCCCTTGCTGCATTATACGGCCGTACAGTGTTATACGACCGTATAAGACATCCCCGCCGGTTGGCAAGCACTGTGTTGCCGGGACCGGGCGCGGCAACTGGATGGAGGGCGCGCATTGCCGAGACCAACCGCCGAGCGGAGCAGCCGGCGCGCCGATATCCTGCACGCGGCGGAGCGGCTGTTCGCCGATAAAGGTTACCTGGGTGTCTCGATCCGCGATATCGCGAACTCCGCCTCGGTGCCGATAGCCCTGATTAGGTATTATTTCGGCCGCAAGGAGGACCTGTTCCGCACCATCTTCGAAATGCACCGCCATTACATCGACGAGCGGTGCGAGGCCATGCGCCAGGTCGCTGGACGGCCCGGCCCGGCGCGGGCCGTACGCGTCATCCGGGCCTGGACCGAGCCCGTCCTGCGCGAACGGGCCGGCAAGGCGGCGGAGGCGTTCTCGGTCATCATGGCGCGGAGCATCTGGGAGGCAGGGCCCGAGAACCGGCGGATTGTCGAGTGCTACTACGATCCATTGGCGCAAACCTTCATTTCGGCCATGTGCGAGGCGCTGCCGGCCAGCCACCGTGCGACGGTGATATGGAGCTACCAATTCGCTGTCGGCGCCCTGTTGACCTTCATTGCCGACAGCCGGGTTGAGCGCCTATCGAACGGCAGCGAAACCACGGCCGACCCGGCGCGCGGAGAACAGCTTATCGACTTCATCACGGCGGGCTTCCTTGCTTCGGCGAACCCCGGCAACAGGAGGTGAGATCAAATCAACGTGCACCCCACGTGATGGTTTATTAGGTTGCAATGCATTTAGCTTTACGCCTCGCCATTCCTGGTGTAATTTGCTCGTCAGGGTGGAAAGAATATGCGGCAATCAAGCTGGTTCAAAAGCGACGTTTCGCGACTGCGCGCTCCTCGGCAGCATGGCTCGACAATCCTTTTCGGGATCAGTGTCGCCGGAACGATTTTCGCGACTGCATTTCTGTTGTTTGACGGCTGGGTCGATGCTCTGGCCATCTATGCAATGAGCGGTCTCATGCTGATCTTGTTCCTGTCCCGGCTCACTCGGCAGCAAGCGGAACTGCAGTCAGGGGCGGCGGTCGGTACCCACCTGCACGTCCTTGGCGAAGCCAAGCCAGGCCTGGTGTTCGGACGGGCGCCGCGGGCATAGAGTCGGCTATTGGCGTCGGCTTAATTGCCGCTTTCGCCTATCCATCCAGCAGCTTCGTCCGCCTTGGGCAGCTTCTCCGCCATGCCGAGCAACACCTCGCGCCGGTCCATCTCGGCCCACACCTCGTCGGCCGGCACGCCCAGCGCCGACCACAGCACGACCAGGTTGTAAAGCAGGTCCGCACTCTCGTTGACGAACCCGGCCCGTTCCTCGCGCTCGGATATGCATGACGCATATATTGCATCTTGATGAAGAAATATGGCTTCGCTGCCGGAACAAGCAACGTTTTCCGCATTCCAACTCAGGAAATTGGGACATTCGGCGGGCGTGGGTCATCGACCAAGCCAGAAACCGCCCGCGTTCGCCTGATCGAGGCTCTTGCCCCACCCTGCGATATCGTCGCATTTGTCGCGGGAACGGGACCGCCTGGCCCCGAAGCCGAGGACACACAGAATGCAACGTCGCACCCTGCTGGCCGGCGCGATCTCGCTCGCCGCTACCACCGCCGCTGCGCCCGCCTTGGCTGAGGGCAGCAAAACGCGCATCGTGCTCTGGCACGCGATGGCGGCCGCCAACGGCGAGGAGGTCAACCGCCTGGTGCGCGAGTTCAACGCAAGCCAGGCAGACGTCGAGCTCGAGGCGGTGTTCAAGGGCACCTACCCGGACACGCTGACCGCCGCGATCGCCGCCTACCGCGCCGGCCAAGCACCGCACATGGTCCAGGTCTTCGAGGTCGGCACCGGCACGATGCTCCAGGCCGGCCCAGCGGTGAAGCCGGCCTGGCAACTGGCCAAGGAGACCGGGCTCGCGCTCGACCCAAGCGCCTACATCCCCGGCGTCCGCGGCTATTACAGCCTGCCAAACGGCGACCTCGCCTCGATGCCGTTCAATTCGTCCACGGCGATCATGTGGTACAACAAGGACGCGTTCGAGAAGGCGGGCCTCGACCCGGACGCGCCGCCCTTGGTCTGGACCGACTTCATCAAGGCGGCGCAAACCTTGGCGTCCAAGGCGCCGACCCCGATCGCCAGCACGTCGGCGTGGATGATCTGGATTCAGTTTGAGGAGTTCGCGGCCATCCACAACCTGCCCTACGCGACCGAGGACGACGGCTATAAGGGGCTGGACGCCAAGCTGCTGATCAACAGCAAACCGATGGTCGCGCAATTGCAGCGATTCTTAGATATGTCCAAGGATGGGTCGTTCAAATACACCGGACGCGACACCGCGCCGGACCCGATCTTCTATTCCGGCCAGGCTGCCATCGGCTTCGGCTCGTCCTCGGGCCGCGCCGACATCGTGAAGAACGCCCAGTTCCGCTACGCCGAAGCGTTCCTGCCCTATGACCCCGCCATCAATCCGAAGCCGAACAACTCGATCATCGGCGGCGCAAGCCTGTGGACCATGACGGCGCCGAAGCGGAGCGAAGCCGAATACAAGGGCGTCGCCAAGTTCTTCCAGTTCATCGGCCAGCCCGAACAGGCGGCGCTGTATTCGCAGAATACCGGCTACGTGCCGGTCACCACCGCCGCCTATGAGCTGTCGAAGCAGCAAGGCTATTATACCAGAAATCCCGGCACCGACCTGCCGGTCCAGCAGCTCGCCCGCGGGACGTTGACCGTGAACTCCCGCGGATTGCGCCTCGGACGCCTGCCGGAGATACGCAACATCGTCTACGAGGAGATCGAGAAGGCGTTGCAGGGCCAGCAGACCTCGCAACAGGCGCTGGACACCGCGGCCGAACGCGGCGACCGGGTGCTGCGCGATTTCCAGAAATCGGCGCGCGGCTGAATGCTCCATAGTTTGGCCTGATGCGTGATGGAGCGGCGCACGCTGTTTCCCGGGCGGCTCCTGCCCGCGTTGCTGGTCCTGCCGCAGCTATTGCTGACCGCCGTGTTCTTCCTCTGGCCGGCGGGCCAGGCAATCTGGTCCAGCATGAGGCGCGAGGACGCGTTCGGCACCAGCACGCAGTTCACCGGGCTGGAGAACTTCACCGACCTGTTCGCCGACCCGCTCTATGTCGCCACCATCCAGCGGACGGTGGTGTTTTGCCTGTGCGTCGCCGTCATCTCGATGGGGGTGGCGCTGCTGCTGGCGGTGTTCGCCGACAAGGAGGTACGCGGGCGCGCGCTGTATCGCACGATGCTGATCTGGCCCTACGCGGTGGCGCCGGCCATGGCTGCCGTATTGTGGGTGCTGATGCTGCATCCGCAGATCGGCCTCATCGGCGCCTGGCTGAACCGCCACGGGGTCGCCTGGGACTACAAGCTTAACGGCCTCCAGGCGATGGCGATGGTCGTGCTGGCCAGCGCATGGAAGCAGGTGAGCTATAACTTCATCTTCTTCTTGGCCGGCCTGCAATCGATCCCGAAGACGGTGATCGAGGCCGCGCGCATGGACGGCAGCGACGGCTTCTACCGCTTCCGCACCATCGTGCTGCCGCTGCTGATGCCGACCGTGTTCTTCCTGCTGGTGGTGAACCTGGTCTATGCGGCGTTCGACACCTTCGCCACGGTCTATGCGCTCACCGCCGGGGGACCCGGCCAGTCCACCCAGACCATGGTGCTGAAGGTGTATTTCGACGGCGTGGTCAACGCGAACATCGGCGCGGCGGCGGCCCAATCGGTCGTGCTGATGGCGGGCGTCATCGCGCTGTCGGCCGTGCAGTTCCGCTTCCTGGGACGGGCCGCCGCGTGACGGGACGGCGCGACTGGCTGGCGCATGCCGTGCTGCTGCTGGGGGTGGCGCTGTTCGCGGCGCCGGTCTGGATCGCCATTGCCGGCTCGACACAGGAGTCGGGCGCCATCGCGCGTGGCCAGGTCTCGCTGCTGCCGCGGCTGTCGGGACTAGGCGTCTATGCGGACGTGCTGCGCAATGGCGCCGCCGGCGCTGGCCCAGTATGGCGGGAACTGCTGGTGTCGGCGGCGATGGCGTTCACCATCGCAACCGGCAAGATCGCGATCTCGATCCTGTCGGCCTATGCCATCGCGTTCTTCCGGTTCCCGTTCCGCATGACGGCGTTCTGGCTGATCTTCATCACGCTGATGCTGCCGGTGGAGGTGCGCCTGATCCCGACTTATCAGGTCATGTCCGACCTTGGGATCATCAACACGTTCACCGGGTTATGCGTGCCGTTGATCGCCTCCGCCACCGCCACGCTGCTGTTCCGCCAGACCTTCCTGGCGTTTCCGGACGAGTTGATGGAGGCGGCACGGATAGACGGGGCCGGGCCGCTGCGCTTCCTTTGGGACATCGTCATCCCGGTCTCGGCCGCGAACATCGCCGCCCTGTTCGTGATCCTGTTCGTTTATGGCTGGAACCAATACCTCTGGCCGCTGCTGGTTGCCACCGACCCCCGGCTCGACACGGTCGTGATCGGCATCGTCAAGATGATCGGCGTCGACACCGCGACGGAGTGGAACAAGGTGATGGCGACCGCCGTGCTGGCGCTGCTGCCGCCGGTGGCGGTGGTGCTGCTGATGCAGCGCTGGTTCGTCAAGGGCCTGACGGAAGGCGACAAGTAGTGGCCAGCCTGACGCTCGTGGGATTGCGCAAGAGCTTCGGCCCGGTCGAAATCCTCAAGGGCGTCGATGTCGCGCTCGCCGATGGCGAGATGCTCGTCATCGTCGGCGCGTCCGGCTGCGGCAAGTCCACGTTGCTGCGCCTGGTGGCCGGGCTTGAGGCGCCAACGAGCGGCCGGGTCCTGCTCGATGGCCGCGACGTCACCGAGGTCGATCCGTCGGCCCGGGACATCGCCATGGTATTCCAGAACTATGCGCTCTATCCGCATATGAACGTGTTCGACAACATGGCGTATGGCCTGCGCATCCGTGGATTGTCCAGGGACGCGATCAAGCAGCGCGTCAACGAGACGGCGCTGCTGCTGGGCCTGGACCAGCTCCTGGCCCGCAAGCCGCGCCAGCTTTCCGGCGGGCAACGCCAGCGCGTGGCGATGGGCCGGGCGATCGTGCGCGACCCCAAGCTGTTCCTGTTCGACGAGCCGCTTTCAAATCTCGACGCCAAGCTGCGCGTGCAGATGCGGGGCGAAATACGCCGCCTGCAGCGCCGCCTGCGGGTGACCAGCCTGTATGTGACCCATGACCAGGTCGAGGCGATGACGCTGGGCGACCGCCTGCTGGTGATGCATCTCGGCATTCCCGTGCAGCTCGCGACGCCCATGCAGGTGTTCGAGCGCCCGGCGAACACCTATGTCGCCAGCTTCGTCGGCACGCCGGCCATGAACATCCTGCCGGCAACGCTCGGCCGGAACGGGGCGGCCGTGACCATCCACGGCACCGAGATAGTGCTGGGCGGCCAGCGTTACCCCGGCGGCAATGGCCATGCCTTGTCCGTCGGCATTCGCCCGGAGCATGTCGTCCTCGGCCGTTGCGGGATGACCCTGCCGGTCGATCTCATTGAGCCGCTTGGGTCCGAGACCCTGGTGCACGCCCGCCTGCCAGACGGTTCGCTGCTGACCGTGAAGGCGCCGAATTCCTTGATGATAGGGGAAACGATCACCGTGTCATTCCAGCCCGGCCACTTGCACGTCTTCGATCAGGAAACCGGCATGCGCCTTGAAAGCGTTGCCGGTGCCGCGAGCTGCGTCGGATAGCTGGGCCGGCCCTATGTCTCACGTGCCGCAGAAAGTCTGGTAGGCGCGGTCGGCCCGCGCGGGCGGCATGGCGTAACGCTCGAAGCCCGGCGTGTCTTCGTAGGGCCTCGACAGCGCCGCCAGCAGGCGCTCGAACGGTTGAAGGTCGTCGCGTTCCACGGCGGCGGCGAGCGCCTCCTCCACGAGGTGGTTGCGCGGGATCACCGCCGGGTTCACTGCACGCATGGCGGCGGCGCGTGCGGCCGGGGCCTCGGGTTCGTCCGCCAGGCGCTCGCGCCAACGTGCGGCCCACCCGTCGTAGGCGGTGCCGTCCGTGAACAGCCTGCGCACGGCCGCGTCGCCCTCCGGCCCCGCTGCTGCGGCGCACAGGCCGCGGAACGTCAGGGTGAAATCGGCTCCGTTCTCGGCCATGCGCGTCAGTAGGTCCTGCACCAAGGCGTCGTCGCCCTCGCGCCCGGCGGCGAGGCCGATCTTGCGATACAAGCCGCCGAGATAGGCCGCCTCGAAGCGCGGGCCGAAGGCGGCAAGCGCCTCCTGTGCCGATACGATGGCCGAGTCCTTATCCTTGCCGAGCAGCGGCAGCATCGCCTCGGCCAGCCGCGCGACGTTCCAGTGCGCGATGCTTGGCTGGTTGGCATAGGCGTAGCGTCCGGCGTGGTCGATGGAGCTGAACACCGTGGCCGGGTCGTAGGCATCCATGAAGGCGCACGGGCCGTAATCGATGGTCTCGCCGGATAGGGAGGTGTTGTCGGTGTTCATCACGCCGTGGATGAAGCCGATCAGCAGCCATTGCGCCACAAGCCCCGCCTGGCGGGCGACAACGCCGTCCAGCAGGGCGCGGTATGGGTTCTGGGTTCCCTCGGCTTCCGGGTAGTGGCGGGCGATCACGTGATCGGCCAGCAGCCGCGACCCCTCCACGTCGCTCCGCGCTGCGAAATACTGGAACGTGCCCACGCGGACATGGCTCGCAGCGACCCGCGTCAGCACGGCGCCGGGCAGCGGCATCTCGCGCAGCACGGTTTCCCCGGTGGCCACCGCAGCCAGCGCCCGGGTGGTCGGCACGCCGAGCGCGGCCATGGCCTCGCTGATTAGATATTCGCGCAGCACCGGGCCCAAGGCGGCGCGTCCGTCGCCCCGGCGGGAGAACGGCGTCGGCCCGGCGCCCTTGAGCTGGATATCGCGCCGGACGCCGTCCCGGCCGACGACCTCGCCGAGCAGGATGGCGCGTCCGTCCCCGAGCTGCGGCACGAAGCCGCCGAACTGGTGCCCGGCATAGGCGAGCGCAATGGCCTCCGCCGCCGCGGGCAGGCGATTGCCGGCGAGGGTTTCCACCCCGTCCGGGCTGCCCAACTCGTTGGGATCAAGCCCAAGCTGCTCGGCAAGCGGGACGTTGATCCGGATGAGCCGGGGCGCGGCGACGGGTGTCGGGGCGACGCGCGCATAGAAGCGCTCCGGCAGGCGGGCATAGCTGTTGTCGAACGGGAAATGGACGGTCATGCGGTCGACTCCTCAGCAAAGCTCTGGACGTTTGCGCATAAACAAACGCGCTCGTTGGCGTCATATAGGTCGGCGGCGGCGTGGCCCACCTCGCCGCGAATTGAACCCGATTGCGTAGGGTTGCCCGGGCATCCGCTCAGCCTCCGGAAGGTGCGCGCGGGTTGGCACTTCCTGCCCGTGCGGCCGTCCAGAACGCAACCTGGCCGATCACCCCAGCCGCGGCCAGCACGGACGCAGCGGCGAGCGCCGGGTCGCGTCCCAGCCCGGCCAGCGTGGTGCATAGCGCCCCGATCGCCATCTGGGTGAAGCCGTACAGCCCCGCGGCTGAGCCGATCACCTTCTGGTTAACGCCCAGCGCCTTGGTCAATGCCATGGGGCTCGCCACGCCGACGCCTACGGTGAAAACGAACATCGGCCCGACGATGAGCGGCACGCTAAGCGTCCCGTGCAGCACGATGCCCAGCAGGGCGAAGGCCGCGAGAACGGCGGTTCCGCTCGCCCACGCCAACAGCCGCTCGATCGCTATGCGCGCGGCCAGGCGGCTGGCGAGGACGCTGCCCAAGGAAATCCCGGCGATCAGCAGCGCCAGGTAAACCCCGACCTCGTGCGGCGACCGGTGCAGCTCGTCCACGAACACGAACGGGGCGACCGCGAGGAAGGCATACAGCGAGGTCGTGGCGCAGCCGCCCCCAATCGCATAGCCCAGGAAGGCCGGCGAATGCAGCAGCCGTCCGTATTCCCGCGCCAACGACGCCGCGTTGAGGCTGGCCCGGCGCTGTCCCGTTTCCGGCAGCCGGCGCACCGTGAGCCAGATGTTGGCGGCGCCAAGCCCGCACAGCGCGACGAAGATGGAGCGCCAGCCGAACGCCTCGGACAGCGCGCCCCCGATCAGCGGCGCGAGGCCGGGACCTAGCGTCACCATCAGGTTCAGCAGCGCGAGCCGCCGGGCCGCGTCCTGGGGCGCTGCGGTGTCGCGCACGATGGCGCGGCCCAGCGCCAGCCCGGCGCATCCGCCCAACGCCTGGAACAACCGGGCGGCGATCAGCGTGCGCACCCCCGGCGCGAGCGCGGCGGCCAGGCCGGCCACGGTGTAGAGCGCCAGTCCCGCGACCAGCAGCGGACGCCGCCCGTATCGGTCGGACAACGGCCCATAGGCGAGCTGTCCCACGGCAAGCCCGAGGATATAGACGCTCACGGTGCCCTGCATCGCCCCGGCGCTGGCGCCCAGCTCGCGCGCCGCCCGCGGCAGGGCGGGCACGAACATGTGCATCGCCAGCGTGCCGCTGAGGGTGATCAGCGCCAGCAGCCAGAGCGGCGGCATCCGCGACACCACGCCGCCGGACGGTATCGCGCTCCCTGTTGCCTCGTCGCTGTCTCTCGGCATCCCGGTCTCCTGGCCCGCTATGCTGTTCTGGGCTGTCTTGGGCCGTTTTGCACAGGTCTGCGCTGTGGCCGGATATGCATAATTGATGGAACAGCGGTCAGCGCCGCCACATCTTTGCCATCCGTCAATCCTAGATTAACAGTGGACCCGGGTGTCCACCTTCGAACCATGGATGGAGTTTCCGATGAAGAAGTTTACTGCTCTGACGCTTGCGGGCTTTGCGGCCATCGCCCTGATGGCGGCTCCGATGGCCGCCTATGCGGAGGACAGTACGCCGCAGCCGAAGGGCGGCACCCTGAAGGGCGCGGCGGTCGGCGGCGTCGCCGGTCATATGATGGGCGGGCACACCAAGACCGGGGCGGCGGTGGGCGCTGCGGCAGGCCATCACGAGAAGGCCAAGTCCGAAGACCGCATCAACGCCGGCAAACAGCCGTAACGAGAACACGCTTACAACGGCAGGGAAACCTGGGCGGATGGTGCGAACCCTACGGTTCTTTCCGTTGGGTTCGCACTAACCGGTGTAGGCCACGTTGAGGTAAGGCACGCCGCCGATGTTCCCCAACGAGGTCGTCGTCCTCGACAACAGGTCGGCCAAAGCCATGCCCGCGAAAGTCACCGAGGCGGTGACGCCGGTCCCAACGCCGGCCAGCTCCGAATGCATGGTGGCGCCTCGGTAGCCGGACGCGCCGTCGGACGCCGTCCATGGCGTCGTGCTGACGCCGGGCTGGAACCCCCATACGGTGAGAGCGTCGCCGTGGTGGAAGCCGACGACCGTGCTCCAGGTCGTGCCGTTGCGTCCGTCGACGAAGAACGTGTCCGCGCCGTCGGCGCCGACCAGGAAGTTGGAGCCGGCACCGCCGTCGAGCACGTTGACGCCGCCAACCGCCGACAATGCGTCGTCCCCCTGGCCGCCATGCATGAACACGTTGGGCGCCATGGCTGCCATCGCGACCCCGTGCGGCCCGGCCCAGACCTTTTGCCGCTGCAGCGACGCGACCGGACCACAATAGGCGTCGCCGCCGCTCCGGGAGGATACCATGGACGTGGTGTCCGTCAGTGCGAACATGGGAGCCGGGGATGGAGGCGGTGCCGGCGCTGCAGGCGCAAGGATGGGGCCAGCGGACGGCATGACCGATGCTGTCATCGGGACAGTCACTGGGCCACGGACGCCAATGTTCGCCGCGACCGTCAAGGTCTGGGACCCGCCCTGGAAAAGTGCCAGGCTCCCGTGCAGGACCACGGAACCGTCATAGGCCATGCCATCCACATACAGGTTCCGGTCGGCCAGTGCCGACCCGCCCCAGGCGTCGTTGAGGAAATCCACCGACACCTGGTGCGCCCCGGTCCCGAACGCGCCGTGGAACGCGAAATCCTGGGTGCGGCCCGCCGCATGGGCCGCGGTGGCCGTCTGCACGCCGCCGACCGCCTTGCCGTCAACGTCCACGATGAAACGGGCGTCGCCCTGCCATGCGTCTTCGGAGACCGAGAGAATAAGGGTATCCGGGCCGGATCCGGCGGTCGGCGTGCCCGGCGCGGTGAACGCCACCTCCTGCGTGCCGCCCCGCAGCAGCGCCAACGTGCCGCCCGGCACGGCACTCCCGTCGAACGAAGCGCGGTCGAGGTAAAGGTTGCGGTCGGCGGCCGGGCTGCCACCCCAGGCGTCATTGAGGTACTTCAATGCGGCGACGTGCCGGCCAGGGGTGAAGTCGCCCCGCACGTCGAACGTCTGCGAAGCGCCGGCGGCATGGGCGGCCGTGGCCGTCTGCACTCCGCCGACCTGCACGCCGTCGATGAGGACGGCAAATTGGGCGTCGCCGAGCCATGCGTCGCCGGACACCGACAGCGCCAAGAGATGCGGCCCGGAACCGAGGACGACCGGCGCCGATGTCGGGCCTTGAAACGAGAAGCTGCGCACGCCTGCCGTCGACGCCCTGGTATCCAGGCCGGAGACGGTTGCGCCGTCGATGGTGGCGGCGGAAATGTAGACGGCGCGGCCTGGGGCCGGGCTGCCCACGAGCTCGACCGACACGGCGTGGGCGCCTGGACGGAAGTTGCCGGCGATATCGAAAATCTGCGTCTGCCCGGACGCATGCGACGCAGTGACCGTCTGTGTGCCGCCGATGCGCACCCCGTCCACGCTGACGATGAACTGGACGCCCCCCGTCCCGGCGTCCCCCGACATCGACAGGGCCAGGGTGTCGTTGCCCAAGCCGACCGCAACGGTGGCCGTCGCCGGCAACGGAGGGAGGTCGGCAGCTCCGGTCGGGCCTTTGCCTTTCGCGTCCGTCGCGCCGCGGAAACTGTGGCCGCGTCCGTCGGGCGACGAGATGAGGCCCTGGGCGACCGCCGGGTTGGCGCCGTCGCGTGAGTAGGCGCGGACATAGTCGACCTTGAAGTCCGCGGCTTCACCGACGGGAGCGCCGGCCCAGTTGCCGCCGACCGCGAGGTTCACGAGCATGTACATCGGCTGGTGATAGTCGGAGGGGGTCGGCGCCGTCGCGTAAGCCACTCCGTTGAAGTAGAACGTAATGGAATGCGGCTCCCAGTCGACCCCGAAGGTGTTGTACTGGGTGTACAGGCTGGCGCCGGCGGTGCCGCCCCAGCCGGACTCCGACCCGGCGCCCGAGGTCTGCAGGCCGTGATGGAGCGAGTAGGCGCCGCCCTCGGCGTTGGTGGTGGTCTGGCCGAACGCCTCCAACACGTCCAACTCGGGCGGCCAGACGTGCTGCTGCGGCAACAGCCAGAACGCCGGCCACATCCCAGACCCGGACGGCAGCTCCGCACGCATCTCGAAGTATCCATAAAGCTGCGAGAATGAGTGGTTCGTGGTGATGATGCCGGACGTGTAGGTTTGGCCCCAGGTCTTCGACGGGTCCGGAGCGGGCGCCGCGTGGATGTCCAGGACCCCGCCTGCCACCGAGAACGGATTGGCGCCGACCGTCGGGTCGGAATACAGTTCGGCCTCGTCGTTCAGCTTGCGCTCGCCATACGACAGCGTGGTGTCCCAGGTCCCGGTATGACCGCGGTTTTGGTAGTTCGACGGCCCATTCGAGCTGAACGAATTAAACTCGTCGTCGAAGGTCAGCTTATAGCCGGTGAGGTCGAGCGCAGTTGGGGACGGCATGAAAATCCTCGGCCAATGCCTCGATCATATCCCCCGTCACCTTAAGATTTCGTAAGTTTTGGGCCGGCGTATTGGACCGCCGCCGCTACGGCCCGTCTTGCCCCGACGCCATCGCGGCCAGCACTCCACGCGCCCGTTCCACCTCGGGCCACGGCACCTTGCCCAGCGGGAAGTGCCCGGCCAGCACGACGCTGATCAATGCGTTCACCCGTTCCAGCCGCCGGCGCGAATCCCCGTGTCCCTGCCGGGCTTCGGCGAGCAGCAGGTCGCGCAGTTTGCAAAGGTGCTCGGTCGCGGCTGCGAAATCCGTGTCGTCCTTGCGGGGCTTATGCGCGATCGCCTTGTCCAGCGAGGCAAGCGCCGCCCATGCTTGGTCTTCCTGGGCTTGCTCCTCAGCCATGGCCGCCTCCCGCAACCGCCAGCCGGCCCGGACGCAAGCCGCACGTCAGCGCCTTCGTGCTGTGGATGCTGGTGTTGGCATCACCGGTGATCGCCAGCAGCGCATTGGCCACGTCGCCGCGCGCATAACCCTGCCAGCCGAACACCCAGGGCACGCCGATCTGATAGACGGTCCGGCCATTGATCTGGAACGGGCGCATGCGCTCCGTCACCATAGCCTTCGCCTCGATCTCGGCCCTGAGCGTCGAAAGCACGGTCCAGCCCAGGTGCTCGATGCCAAGTAGCCCGGCCAGCTCGGGCGGGATCTCCACGAACATCTCCGGCTGCAGTTCCGCGGTATGCGGGGCGACCCGGCTGATGACGCCGCCGCAATGCAGCTCGGTCAGCCGGAAGGTCGTCAGCACGTAGGGGAAGCGTGGATCCTCCGGCGCGTGCAGCTCGTTGCCCGGACGGGTCCAAAGCTTGGCGCCCGGATTGAACTGCTGGCCGGGATACAACGAGTTGCGCACCGGGCTTTCGACGGGTTCGTAGTGCGCCGGCAACGGCCCGTCCTTCAATCCGGACGGCGCGAACAGCATGGACCGCCCGTCCACCTCCATGATGAACGGGTCGTCGCCGCCCAGCGCGTCCATGCCGTGCGGGTGCTTGCTCCAATCCGGGCGGTAGTCGGGGCGCTTGGTTTCCTCGAAGTCCGGCACGTCGTCGCCGGTCCACTTGCCCGCGTCCTCGCTCCACCAGACCATGCGCTTGCGCTCGGACCATGGCTTGCCGTCGGGGTCGGCGGAGGCACGGTTATACAAGGTGCGGCGGTTGGACGGCCAGGAGAACGCCCAGCCGAGGTGGCTGCCGGGGCCGCCGGGGCCGTCCGGCGTGCGGGACCGCGCCACGTTGTGCCCGTCCGCCGGGTAGACGCCGCAATACATCCAGCCGCCGCACGCGG
This sequence comes from Acetobacteraceae bacterium, assembly GCA_965277495.1. Lineage (GTDB taxonomy): Bacteria > Pseudomonadota > Alphaproteobacteria > Acetobacterales > Acetobacteraceae > CAHJXG01. The sequence goes on from OZ255824.1 coordinate 2,714,295, forward strand.
TGGAGCCGTCGTCCTTCAATTGCTTGTAGCTTGGCACCTGCTTGCGGTCGGCGACGGTGTAGCCGTTGATCTCGCGCAGCACCGCCTCGGCGTCCGGTTCCTGCCGCTCGCCACGCTCCGGGTAATCCCATGTCAGCGCCTGCATTGCCGCATCGGACGCCGCCGTGCTTCCGGCGTACAGCTCCTTTAACCGCTTGCCGAGGTGGTAGATGAACCAGAGGTCCGACCGGCTGTCGCCCGGCGCGTCCAGCACGGCATCGTGCCATTGCACCAGGCGGCTGGTGTTGGTGACGGTGCCATCCTTCTCCCCCGACAGCGCCGTGGGCAGGAAGAACATCTCCGTGCCGATGTCCGCGGGCGTCGTCTCACCCTTCTGCACCAGGCGGCCCTTCTGCCAAAAGTTGGCGGTCTCGGTCATCGCGAAATCGCGCACCACCATCCATTCCAGCTTGGCGAAGCCGCGCTCCACCAGTTCGGAGTTGACGGCGCCGACGGCGGGGTTCTGGCCGAGGATGAACTGCCCCTTCACCACGCCCGCCGCCATGGCCAGCGTCATCGGCAACTGCGACACGTCCCCGGTCAGCTTGGGGATGAAATCATAGCCCCAACTATTCGCCGCCTGCGCGTGCTCGCCGTACCAGGCTTTCAGCAGGCTGATCATGTATTTGGGGAAGTTGTGCCACCAGCCGGTCGCCGGCGTCTCGACCTTGAGGAAGCGGTCCAGGGTGCCGTGGTCGTGAAAGGCGTTCGGCTGCGGCAGATAGGTCGGCAGCATGTTGTACAGCGTCGGGATGTCGGTGCTGCCCTGGATGCTGGCGTGGCCGCGCAGCGCCATGATGCCTCCGCCGGGCCGTCCGATATTGCCCAATAGGCCCTGGATGATGCTGGCCGCGCGGATGATCTGCACGCCGGTCGTATGATGCGTCCAGCCGACAGCGTAGCAGAATGCCCCGGTGCGCTCGCGCCCGGAGTTGCGCGCTAGCGCGTCGGCGACCCGGAGGAACGTCTCGGCCGGGCACCCGGTCGCCTGCTCGACCATCTCCGGCGTGTAGCGGGCATAATGCCGGCGCATGATCTGGTAGACGCAGTTCGGGTGCTGCAGGGTCGGGTCCTGTTGCGGCGGGCTGTCGGCCATGCTCTCCTGCTGGCCGGCATCCGCCTCCTGCTCCTCCACCCGGTGCTCGGCAAGCGGCGCCTGCACGAGCTTGCCCTTGTATTGCCAGGTGTCGTGCTCGTAGGTCCCGGTCTCGGGATCGAAGCCGGAGAACACGCCGCCCATTTCCTCGGGTCCGCGGTAGCCGTCCTCGATGATGTGGGCGATGTTGGTGTAGCGCAGCGCGAACTCACGGAACCAGAGATCGCCCTCGAGGATGTGGCGGATGATCCCGCCGAGGAAGGCGATGTCCGACCCCGACCGGATCGGCGCATGGATGTCGGCCAACGCCGAGGTGCGGGTGAAGCGCGGGTCCACGTGGATCACGGTCGCCCCGCGCGTCTTCGCCTCGATGACGAAGCGGAACGCGATCGGATGGTTCTCCGCCATGTTGGAGCCCATGATGACGACGCAGTCCGAGTTCGCCAGGTCCCACAGGGACATCGTGGCGGCGCCGCGTCCGAAGGTGGCGCCCAAACTGGGCACCGATGAGGAGTGTCAAATTCGGGCTTGGTTCTCGATGCTCACCATGCCGAGGCCGCCGCCGAACAGCTTCTTGATGAGGTAGTTTTCCTCGTTGTCCAGCGTGGCGCCACCGAGCGAGGCGACGCCGACCGTGTGGTTGACCAGCTTGCCGTCCGGCAGCCGCTCCACGAACGTCTCGTCCCGCGCCTGCTTCGTCAGTTGCGCGATACGCTCCATGGCCCAGCCGAGCGGCCTTTCCTCCCAATGGTCGCTGTGCGGGGCGCGGTAGAGCACCTGGTTGATCCGCTCCGGGCTGAGCAGCACGCCCAGCGTGCTGGCGCCTTTGGGGCAGAGCGTCCCCTGGTTGACCGGGCTGCGCGGGTCGCCCTCGATGTGGATGGGCTTGCCGTTCTTGGCATAGACGAGCTGCGCGCAGCCGACGGCGCAGAACGGGCAGATGCTGGTGCCGACCCGGTCCGCCTGCTCAAGCCGCGGGCGCAGCGTTTCGGACGCCGTGCTGCGCGCCGCGGCGGACATCGCGCTCTGCCCGGCCATCTGGCGCGGCAACGACCAATCGCGCAGGAAGCGGGAGATGCGTCGTGCAGGGGTGCGGCGGATTTTCGGCATGGGCTTATCCTTTGGCTGCCAGCAAGTGGGGCCTGGCATAAACGCGGCGCACGGCTTAGGTCGCAAGCGCCATCGATTACAAAATGTTAAGTATCCCACTATCGAGCAAGCCGAGCCGGATTGCGCGTGTTGTAGTCCGGAGCGCGCAAAGGACGGTTCGCGATGGACGTTATGGACGGCATGGTCACGGTGGTGCAGGAAAGCCGGTTCCAACTGACGGACGACCGGGGCGTGTCGCATTTGTTCATCCTGGGCCACGACGCGGCCGCGGAGCCCGACCAGCTCGCCGTACTATCACGGCGGCAGGCCCGGGTCCGGGTGCGCTACACGCAAGCAGAAAACCTGATCGGCCTCGTCGCCCACTCCGTTTCCACCGCCCCCTGATCCGAAAGGCGCATCATGGACATGCACCCCCGCGTGCTCGATCACACGCAATCCCGCTTGGACCATGTCATCCCGAACGAGAGCGAGCTGACGGCCGGCGCGCTGATCGAGCCCGGCAAGTCCTATGGCTTTTTCACCGACACCACGGTCTGCATCGGCTGCAAGGCGTGCGAGGTCGCGTGCAAGGAGTGGAACAACCTGCCCGCCGACAACATCGGGCTGACCGGCCAGAGCTACGACAACACCGGGGCGTTGTCGGCCAACACCTGGCGGCACGTCAGCTTCGTCGAGAAAAGCGGCTGCGGCGGCGTGCGCGACAACAACGAGGCGCCGTTCCAGAGCGGCTGGCTGATGATGAGCGACGTGTGCAAGCACTGCCATAATGCGCCCTGCATAGAGGCCTGTCCGACCGGGGCGCTGTTCCACACCGAGTTCAGCACAGTCGTCGTGCAGCAGGACATCTGCAACGGCTGCGGCTATTGCATTCCCGCCTGTCCGTTCGGCGTGGTCGACCTCAACACCATCGACGGCAAGGCGCATAAGTGCACGCTTTGCTACGACCGGCTGAAGGGCGGGCTGGAACCGGCGTGCTCGAAGGCGTGCCCGACCGACAGCATCCAGTTCGGCGAGATCGGCGGCCTGCAACAGCGCGCGGCGCGCCGGGTCGAGCAACTGCACGAGGCCGGGGCCGCCAACGCCTACCTTTATGGCGTGCCGGGTTCGCCCGGCGCCACCGGGGACCTGGGCCACCTCAATGCCTTCTTCCTGCTGACCGAGCGTCCGGAGGTTTACAACCTGCCGGCAGCGCCAACCCGCGCCTCGAACCGGGTGGCGCCAAGCCTCGCCTCCGGCCTGGCGACGGTGGCCGGGCTGGCGCTCGCCGCGTTCGCCGTTTTCTCCAGCCGGGACTGAGGAGGCATCATGTCCGACGAACGCGTGACGTCCACTCAGCGCCTGGCCACCGGGCATGGCCCGCAGGAAGCGCCGCTGGTCCCGCAATCGGGCACCGCCGGCGCCGTGGTGCGCGACGGCATACCTACTTACTATGGCCGGTCGCAGCTCAAGCCGGCGCCGTTCAACAACTGGGTCGTGGGCGGCTACGTTTTCCTGGCCGGGCTATCGGGCGCGTCCGCCTTGCTGGCCGCGGCGGGGGACCTGGGGCGCGGACGGGAGGCGGGCGGCCTCGTGCGCCGGGGCCGTTATTTGTCGTTGCTGGCGCCCACCATCGGCTCCGCCCTGCTGGTTTGGGACCTGCATACGCCGCAGCGGTTCTATAACATGCTGCGCATCGCCAAGGCGACCTCGCCCATGTCGATCGGCACCTGGCTGCTGATGTCGTTCACGGGGTTCGCCGGATTGAGCGCTGCGGCGCAATTCGGGGCGGACCGGTTCGGCTGGCGCTGGATGCGCCGGGCGGCGCGGTTCACCCAAGTGCCGGCCGCCGCGGTGGGCGCGGGCATGTCCACCTACACGGCCGCGCTGCTGTCCGCGACCAGCACGCCGCTCTGGGCCGCCGCCCCGCAGGCGCTGGCCGTCCGGTTCGGCAGCTCCTCGATCGCGAGCGGGGCTGCGGCGCTTTCGCTCGGCGAACGTCCGGGGCGGAACCGACGCGCGCTGGACACCATCGCATTGGCGGCGCTGGCGACGGAACTCATGGCCGCCACGGCGTCGCACCGCACCTATCGGCAAAAGGGCGTGGCCGCGGCGCTCGATGGCGGCTGGGGCCAGGTGGAGCGGATGGGCGCCACCGGGGCCGGCAACCTGCTGCCGCTTGGCCTTCACGCCGCGTCGCTGCTGCTGGGGCGGGGCCGCGATTCGGGGCTGTCGAGGCTTGCCTCGTTCGCTGTCCTGGCCGGCAGCGCCTTGCTGCGGGTCTCGATCATGGCGGCGGGCGACGAGTCGGCGCGGCGGCCAGAGATCAGCCTTGGCTACGCGCAACCGGAGAACTTGCCGGAGTAGCCCGCCAGAAACGGGCGGAGGCGGATAGGAATCGAACCTACCGCACGCTGTTGGCGCGCCACTGGTTTTGAAGACCAGGGAGGCCACCAGACCCCAATCGCCTCCGCTACCCAGGCTATCACCGGCCCGCGGGTCTCTGCTAGCCCGCCTGCGCCAGCACGCGGCGGTCGCCGATTCGGCGGGTGAAGTGCATGGCGTCCAGGTGCTCCAACAGCGGCACGCTATACTTGCGGGAGATGCCGAGCGCCGCGCCGGCCTCCGCCACCCGCAGCCCCGGCCCTTGCGCCAACAGGGGCGCCAGCACCCGCCGGGCGGCATCGACGGCATCGCGATGGAACACCACGTCGCGCTTCTGCACGCGGTCCGCCGCACGGATCGCCGCGCCCTCCCGCACCAGCCGGTCCAGCGCCTGACGGGTCGGCAGGTCCGGCGCCAGCGCAGCCGGGTCGGGCGGCGACAGCCCAGCGCGGCGCAGCGTGTCGGACAGGCGGGCCGCAAGGGTTGCCGCGGTCCGTGCCCGGCTGGCATCCTGGTCCGGCCGGGGCAGCCCGACCAGCCCGCCCTTGACCTGGACGACGCCCGATGCCGAGAGGCGGGCCAAGGCCGCATCCAGCACCGCCGGGCCAGTGCCGGGCATCAACCGTTGCAGCCCGTCCCGCGGCAGCCCGACCGCCGGCTGTGCGGCCAGCAGGGCTGGGATACGGCGCAGCACGGCGTCAAAGGCTTCCCGCGCGACCGCGGCCTGGCCAGGCAGCACGAGGGCCGAGTCCGGGAGCAGGTCCGCCAGGCGGCCCGGGGCCACGCCGGCGAGCCGCGCGAGATCGGGCAGCGGCACCCCTGCGCCGCCGACTGCCACGATACACTGCGCCACGATGCCCCGCGCATCCGATCCAGGCAGGGCCGCAAGCCGTCCTAGTGCCGCCGGCGTGCTCCGGCGCAACCGGACCGCCGCGGGATCAAGGACCATCCCGCCGGCGACCGTCAGCGCCGGGGACGCCGTGCGCAGGATGAAGCGTTCACGCGCCGGGGTTGCGACCGGCTGGGTGCAGCGCAGTTGCACCTGGGCCGCAGCGCCCGGCGCCAGCTCGTCGCGGTCGAGCAGGCGGAGGCGCACCGGCACCTCGGTCGTGCCCAGCAGCAGTTGCAGCACCATGCCGTTGCGCAGCGGCGGCGCGTCGTCCAGTGCATGCACGTCGACGCTTAACCAGGCCGACGCGGGCAGCAGCCCCGCCGCTGTGAGGGCGACGCCGCGTCCGACCTGCGCCACGTCCACCCCGCGCAGATTGGCCGCCACGCGCTGGCCCGGAACGGCGGTGGCCACTCGCGCGCCATGGACCTGCAATCCCCGGATGCGCGCCGTCAGCCCGCCCGGCGCGACCTCGATGGTGTCGCCCGCCGCCAGCACGCCGCGGCGGAGCGTTCCGGTCACGACGGTCCCATGGCCCGGCACGCTGAACGCGCGGTCCACCGGCAGGAACGGGAATCCGTCGTCGCCCGGCGGCGCTGCACCGTCCCCCAAAGCCGCGATGGCCTGCCGCAGCGCCTCGATGCCCTGGCCGGTGGCCGCGGACACGGCCACTGCCGGCGATGCTTCCAGGCCGGCCCGCGCCAACAGGGCGGCGGCGTCCCGGCCGGCCGCTGCGGCCTGCGCGGGGGACACGAGGTCGGCCTTGGTGACGGCCACCACCGCCCGGCGCAGCCCGAGCAAACCGGCGATGTCCACGTGCTCCCGGGTCTGCGGCATGACCCCCTCATTCGCCGCAACGGCCAGCAGCGCCGCGCCGATGCCGGTCGCGCCGGACACCATCGTTCGCACGAAACGCTCGTGGCCCGGCATGTCCACCAGATCCACCACCGCATCGCCGGCGCCAAAATGGGCGAAGCCGAGCACGATGGAGATGCCGCGCTGCCGTTCCTCCTCCAGCCGGTCGGTTTCCATGCCGGTCAGGGCGCGCACAAGGGCGGTCTTGCCGTGGTCCACATGGCCGAGCACGCCCACTACCAGCCGCGTCATGCGCCGCACGCCGCCCGCACCGCGGCCGCGACCTCGGGCACCTCGGCGTCCCCGACGGCCACCATGTCGAGCCAAACCCGTCCGTCGGCGATGCGCCCGACGACGGCGGGGCGCTGTGCCCGCAGGCGCCGGGCCAGGCCGTCTGCCGGCAGGCCTGGAACGCACAGGGTTACGGCTCGGCTGGGGAAGGATTGCAACGGCAGCGTCCCGCCGCCGGCCTCTGCGCGGCTGGCCTCGATGGCGGCGTCGGCCAGGGCCGGCAGCAGCGCGGCCAGGCGTTCCGCCCGGGCCTGCAAGGTGGCCTCATCCTGGCCCAGCATCCGCAGGGCCGGGACCGCCGCCCCGTCCGCATGTAGGCGCAGCGTCGCTTCCAGCGCGGCCAGCGTCAGCTTGTCCAGCCGGACGGCCCGCAGCAGCGGATGACGCCGCAAGGGATGCACCGCCGCCTGGCGCCCCACCAGCAGCCCGGCCTGCGGGCCGCCCAGCAGCTTGTCGCCGCTGAACATCACCAGGTCTGTCCCGGCGGCGAGCGAGTCCCGCACCGTCGCCTCCTCAAAGTTTCCGAGGCCGGCCAGCGCGCCGCTGCCCAGGTCGTGCAGCAACAGCAGCCCACGCTCCCGCGCCAGCGCCGACAGCTCGTCCAGCCCGGCGGCGGCGGTGAACCCGGCGATGCGGTAGTTGCTGGGATGCACCTTGAGCAGCACGCGGGTCGCTGGCGTGATGGCGTCGCGGTAGTCGGCCAGCCGGGTCTTGTTGGTGGTCCCGACCTCCACCAACCGGGCGCCGCCTTGCCGGATCACCTCGGGGATGCGGAACCCGCCGCCGATCTCGACCAGTTCGCCGCGGGACACCACGACCTCGCCGCCGCCCGCCAGCGCGGCGAGGGCGAGCAGCACGGCGGCGGCGCAGTTGTTGACGGCCAGCGCCGCCTCCGCGCCGGTGACGGCCTGCAACGCCGCTTCTACCCCGCCGCCCCGAGGGCCGCGCGCGCCGGCGTCCAGGTCATACTCCAGGTTGGTGTAGCCCTGCGCCGCTTCCGCAACCGCCGCCGCCGCTTCCGGCGCCAGGGGCGCGCGGCCGAGATTCGTGTGCAGGATGATTCCGGTCGCGTTCACGACCCGGCGCAGCACCGGACGCCGGGCCGACTCCAGGGCCGCGCCGGCCCTTGCCAGCACCCAATCCGGGTCCGGCGGCGCGGCCGTGCCCCCTTGCAGCAGGGCCGCCCGCGCCTCGTCCAGCACGGCCCGAATCGCATTGGCGACGGCGGCGCGCGACGCCGTGCCGAGCAGGGCCTGCGCCGCCGTCGACTCCAGCAGCCGCTGCACCTGCGGCAATGCACGCAACTTTGCGGCGACAGCCTCGTCCATCCGGCGTTCCGGCCTCCCTCTAAGCATCATCTCGCAGGGCGCCCTTGCGCGCTGCGAATAAGATGATGCGTTATCAAAGGCCCCTAAGCAGGCATTCGTTGGCCACGCCACGAATGCCTGCTTAGGGCGGCGGTAATGTCATGCTTGCGCCGCAGCGCTCAAGGAGGAATCGGTTGGCCGACATCAAACTTCGCCTGACGGAGCTTGCCCATGGCGGCGGCTGCGGCTGCAAGCTGGCGCCGTCCGTGCTGCATGGCCTTCTGGCGGCGATGCCGGAAGCGGCGGCCTTCCCGAACCTGCTGGTGGGAACGGAGACCGGCGACGACGCCGCGGTTTACCGGCTGAACGCCAGCCAGGCGCTGGTCGCCACCACGGATTTCTTCACGCCAATCGTCGACGATCCCTACGACTTCGGGCGGATCGCCGCGACGAATGCGCTGTCGGACGTGTATGCCATGGGCGGCACGCCGATCCTGGCGCTGGCCATCGTCGGGATGCCGTTGAACAAGCTGTCCGTCGCGGAGGTGGGGCGCATCCTGGCGGGCGGGGCGTCGGTCTGCGCCGCCGCGGGCATCCCGGTCGCGGGCGGGCATTCCATCGACAGCCCGGAGCCGATCTACGGCCTGGCGGCGCTGGGCCTGGTGCATCCGGACCGGGTGTTGCGGAACAGCGGGGCGCGTCCGGGGGACCGGCTGATCCTGACCAAGGGCCTGGGCGTCGGCGTGCTCGGCGCGGCGTTGAAGGCGGGACGGCTGGACGCGCCGGGATACGCCGCCATGCTGGCCTCCACGACGCGGCTGAACGATGCCGGCACTTGGCTGGCGGAGCTGCCGGGCGTGCATGCCGCCACGGATGTGACCGGCTTCGGGCTGTTGGGCCATTTGCTGGAAATGTGCCGCGGCTCCGGCCTGAGGGCGACGGTCCGGCTGCAGGATGTGCCCTTGCTGGCGGGCGTCGCGGACCTGGCGCAGCAAGGCCTGGCAACCGGCGCGTCGGCACGCAACTGGGCCAGCTATGGCGCCGAAGTGACGCTGCCCGCGGCCTTGCCGGACTGGCAGCGCGTCCTGCTGTGCGATCCGCAGACCAGCGGCGGCCTGCTGATCGCGGCATTGCCGGAGGCAGCGAGGCCATTATTGGACCGCCTGCTTGCGTCGGGATGGGCGGCTGCCGACATCGGCGATGTCGGCGCAGGGTTGCCCGGCGTGACCGTCGTTTAGGCGGCCGACGGCCGCAGCCGCTCCGATTGGTTGAGCCGCCGCCTATCCGGGTGCGGTTTCCTCAAAGGTTATCGCCACGTCGGCGTTGGCCGACAGCCGGACCGTGCCGTCCTCGACTTCGGCGACCAGGCCGAGCGAGATGTAGTGGTGGCGTTGGTCGCTCGAGTCTTTCTTCGTCAGCTTGATGCGGTCGCCCTCGACATGGTCGACCGTGCCGACATGCACCCCGTCGGCGCCGATAACGTCGGCATGTTCCTTGATCTCAGCAGAATTCACCATTTGAGAGTCCCTGTTTCCGTGGATTCGAGTCCAAGATGCCGTAGGCGCAAGGCACCCGGCCGCCACACATGGCCAACAGCCTTGCAATGTCCAGGGTTTGCACTGGCATGGGCGTTGCGTATCCTCTCCGGGACTGCGCGTCTTGAAATAGGTGAGCTTGGCGATGCCGGATCTTTTCAGTCCCTACACGCTCAAGGGCGTCACGCTGCGCAACCGGATCGCCATGTCGCCGATGACCATGTACCGGTCCGTCGATGGCCGGATGAACGACTTCCACGTCATGCTGATGGGGTCGCGCGCCGCGGGGGGCTTCGGCCTCGTGTTCCCCGAGCAACTGGCGATCACCCCGGACGGACGCACCGGCACCGGTTGCGCCGGCATCTACGACGATGCGCAGATCGAGGGCCTGTCGCGGGTGACGGCGATGATCAAGGACATGGGGTCCGTGCCCGCCGTGCAGCTCGGCCATACCGGGCGTAAAGGCAGCGAATTGAAGCCATGGCAGGGGAAGCTGCAATTGCCGCCCGATCATCCCGACGGGTGGCAAGTTCGCGGACCCTCGGCGATCCCGTATGGCGGACGCTACACCTTTCCCGTCCATGCGCTGACGGTCGAGGAGATCAAGGAGCTCCACCGCAGCTACGCCCGTGCGGCGCAGCGGGCGCTGGATGCCGGGTTCGAGTGGCTGGAGATGCACTTCGCGCATGGCTACCTCGGCGCGAGCTTTTTCTCGCCGTTGGCCAACCAGCGCGGCGACGAGTATGGCGGCAGCCTCGAAAACCGGCTCCGCTTCCATCGCGAGGCGCTGGACGCGGTGCGGGCGGTGTGGCCGGAGCGCCTGCCGCTGACGATGCGCCTCGGTTCCGACGACTTCAACGAGCGCGGCGTGCAGTTCGACGATGCCGTTTGGGCGGTGGGCGTCATGAAGCAGCACGGTCTCGACTTGGCCGATCTCAGCCTCGGCATGAACACGGACGACATCAAGGACGTGCCGTTCGGCGACGTGGCGTTCATGGTCGAGCGCGGCAGCCGCGTCCGGCGCGAGGTCGGCATCCCCGTGGGCGTGAGCTGGAACCTCGGGCTGCCCGCGGTGGCCGACCGGGTGATCCGCGAGGAGCTGATCGACCTGGTGCTGCTGGGGCGGCCCGCCTTGTCGAACCCGCACTGGCCGGTCTGGGCCGCGCGCGAGCTGGCGCACAACGACCCGTTCTCGCTGATTCCGGAGGACTGGTCGTGGTGGCTGCGCAACCGGCCCGGCCCGGAAGGGTCGCTCGGCTGGCCCGCCGTCGCCCGTGGTGCCTGATCCAGCCTTTCGCAACCGTCCGCTGCAGCCGCCACGACCGCTTTTGTTCCGGTAGAGCCCTCGCACCCGGAGTGCCACATTCGAGCCCGACCAGGCGGGAGAGGCCAGAAGGTGGCGCGCAGGCCGGAGGCGGATCGGCGACAGGCAGACTTTTTCGGCGTGCCTGCCCCGGCGCCAGCCGCGCCGGAGCGTCTGCCGGCCCCGAAGCCGCAACCCGGGCAGGACATCAAGCGCTGGCCGCCGACGCCGGACAGCGGAGATGCGCCGTTGGGCGACAGCATCGACGCGCTGGCTGCGCGCTTGTCCCCTGCCGAGCTGAACGAACTCGTCGCCGCGTTGCCGGACGAAGCCCTGGCGCACTTGGTCGTCGCCACCGCCCGCCAGCTCCGTCGCCGGCTTGCACGCAGCGGCGGGCGTGGCGGCAAAGGCCGCGCCTCCGCCCTCGAGCGCTCGGCCCGGCAGCTTATCGCCGAGCTGGGCGAACAAGGCGACGATGATTGGCGCGAGGGTTAACATGGGCGCCATTCAGGGATGGACAGCCGTCGCTCCGTCAGCCAGCTTTTATCCGCAACGAGCGAGCCGCGAGCACGACAGCCATGGCCGAGAAGCCCAACTTTGTCCTAGTGCCAGACCCCGACGCGAACACCGCGGGCCCCAGCCCCCCGATTCCGGCCCTGTTCAACCGGCTTCGTCGCGCGGCGGCGTCCGCCATCTCCGCGCTGCCGTACCGCCCGGCAGCGATATCGGCCGCGGACCCCACGGCGCTCACCGACGCCACCGTGCCAGGTCGGCCCAGGCTGCTGTTCGGCTTCGATGCCACCGCGTCGCGTGAGCCGGCCTGGGCCACGGCTCGCCAGGTCACCGACGCCCTCGTGCGCGCGCTGCCGGGCGAACTCGACATCGCCCTTGCCGTCCACGGCGGCTCCCGCCTGCATACCTTCACCGATTTCACCGCGGACCCGAACACGCTGCGTGACCGCGCCGCGACGATCACCTGCGCCGCAGGCCAGACCCAGCTCCTGCCGATCCTTTCGCGCGCGCTCGCGTTGCCTGGCATCCGGGTCATCACCTACATCGGCGACGTTTACGAGGAGTCTCCCGCACGTGGCCGCAAGCTTGCGGACGAGCTTGGGCGCCGGGGCATCAAGCTTATTGTCTTTCACGACACCGCCGACTGGGCCGCGCGCCGGGACGCCGAGCTGTTCCTCGATCTTGCGCGCCGGACCGGCGGCTGCGTCCTGCCGTTCGATGCCACCGCTGCCGGACGGTTGCGCGAGTTGCTCGCCGCGGTCGCGGTTTACGCCGTGGGTGGCAAGGCGATGCTGCAGGACAAGCGTGGCGAGCTGCCCGGCGCCGTGATCCTGCTCCAGCATCTTGATGGAAAATGAGTCCGGCCGGAATGTGCCGGTGGCGTCATGGCGTCACCGGCATCGGCGGATAAGAGGCGGCTCCGTTTCACGCAGGCACGCGGTCCCGATCCGCTACGAACTCGATGAGGATGGGCCGGTGATCGGACTTGCCATAGTTGAGCGCCGTGGCGGCCGTGCACGACAGCCCGCGCACCAGGCAGCGGTCCAGCCGGAGCGGCACGAAACCATACGCCAGATGGGTCGTGCGGCGGGGCCCGACATCGGCAAAGCCCGGCAGCGCGACCGTGCCCAGGGCATTGTAGTCGCCGATCACGATGTCGAGCCGCCGATGGCTGTCCAGCAGGTGGCGGAGCTGGCGCCGGTTGGCCAACTGGCCATGGTCCAGGTGCACGTTCGCCACCTCCAGGGCGCCCAGGTGCACGATGAGGGCCACGCGGGACGCCACCGCGCGAAAGATCGGCATCGGCAGGTCGAGCCGGGTGGCCAGCGGCAGCGCCTCGGTGGCAGCCGCGAAGGGCTGCGGGCTCCAGGCTGCCGGACCGTGGTTGCGCCGGCCCATCGCCTTGCGGACGTAGTGGCCGCCGATCAGCCCGGGCAGCGCGTCGATGGGTTCCGTCGCTTCCTGCATCAGCACCAGGTCTGGGCGGTGCCGTTCAATCAGGCGGCCGATGTCCGCCACGTCCGCGCCGCCGGTTTTCAGCAGGTTCCAGCTCAAGATGCGCATCAGGACCGTATGGCGCCGGCGCGCTGAACGAGGCAAGGCCGATTGGGCATCAGGGCATCCCGGGACGTGAGAACAGCGTTGGAAACCTACGCCACGCTCGAACATTGAAGCCTGGCGAGCGCGAAGAGTCCGCTGCCTGCCTTCGCCGGCAAATGGATCAAGGAGGATGGCATATGTTGGACCAAAAGCGGGTCGTCGCAGTCGCGGCAGCCCTCATGCTTGGCTTGTCGATGCACGCCGCGTCCGCCCAAACCGGCAAAGCCCCTGGCGAAACCAATTCGAGCAACATGGGGCCGGCGACCGGCAATAACGCCGGGGCCAACAACGGCGTCGGCACCGCCGGTTCGCTCGACCACGATGCCGGAAGCGCCAGCAGCACGGTGACCGGCGTGAACGGGGGCAAGACCAACTTCGGCGGCAGCGCGTCCAAGCCCGCGGGCGGCGAAATGGAATCCGACCCGGCGCAAGGCGGCGGCAAGCCCCACACGTAGCAATGTCAGCGGTAGTCGTCGGTCGTCCGGGTTGGAGGCCGCGCCGGCCCGGCATAAGGATCGAGATTGTGCCGCGTCTGCGCCACGACCCGGCAATCCCCGCACATCCGGATGCGGTCGGTGATGGCCGGGTCGGTGAACATCCAGTGGCGGCCCTCCAACTGCGCCACGACCCGGTCGATTGAGGATTTGATCCCGAACGGCTTGGCGCAGCGGACGCAGATCGCCGGCGGCTCCTCGTTCAGCACGATTTCGGCCTTCCGGGCCATGCCGAACACCGCCCGCGGCTCAAGGCTCACCACATTCTCCGGGCAGGTGGTCTGGCACAGGCCGCATTGCACGCACAGGTCCTCGACGAACTTCAGCATCGGGCGCTCGCTGTGGTCCCGCAACGCCGAGGTTGGGCAAGCCGATACGCAGGCCAGGCACAAGGTGCAGCCTTGCGTATTGACATGCACACGGCCAATCGGCGCGCCGCGCGGCAACGGAACCGCGTCCATCGGCGTCGGCGCTGCATTCCGCACCGCGTTCAATGCCTGCGTGGTCAGGGCCATCTTGTCGCCGGTCGGCATGTAGGGCGCCGGAGCCATGCCGTCCCGGTGCGGCATGTCCTGCAAGGCTGCGGCGAGCTCGAACGGATCATCGGCAACGAGCGGCGCGAGCCGTCCTGCGCCATGGCCGAGCGGGCCGAGGATCGCCTCCAGCAACCCCGCCTCACGCCCAATCGCATCCTGCCGGGCCTGGTCGCGGCGGCCTGAAAGCACGCGCAGTTCGGCGGCGCCGAAGGCGAAGGCGGTGGCGAACATGTCCAGCCCGAACTGCCCCGCCATCGCGACCGGGATCACCCGTGCCGGCAGTCCGTCGCCGTGCCGGCCCAGCATATCGATAAGCGGCGCGCCGTGTGCCGCGTCATGCAGCAGCAGCACGGGCGCCTGCCCCCCGGCGCGGTGATACGCGCCGAGCAGGGTGCGCAGCAACCGGGCCGTCGCCTCCGCGGTTGGCGTCGCGAGCCGCACCGCCGAGGTTGGGCACACCGCCGCGCAGGTGCCGCAGCCGGCGCAGACGTGCGGGTCGACGGCTACGCTGTCGCCCGCCGGGCTGATCGCGCCGGTGGGGCAGACGTCCAGGCAGCGGGTGCAGCCGACCTGGCCCGACCGGGAATGCGCGCAGAGGTCCGGCTGCAGCGCCACGTAGCGCGGTTTGCTGAATGCGCCCACCAGGTCAGAGGCGGCAAACAGCGCCCGCTGCACCCCGACGGGGTCGTCCGGCGACGCGCGCAAATAGCCATAGCGGTGCTCGTGCGCCGGGAACATCGGCAGCCCGCCGCTGAGGTCGATGATGACGTCGCAGCGTGATTTGGCGCCGTTGCGGGCCGGGCCGAACTGGAGCACGCGGCGCGAGGACGGCGAAGGCAGGGCGAACCCGTCCACCACGAGGTCGAATGCGCCGAGGTAGCCGGTGGCGCGGACGATGGTGCCGCGCACGACCGGAAACTCGTCGACCCGCGGCGGCGTCAGCTCCGCCGACCCCGCGATGATGACCGTGAGGTCGAGCCGGTCCTTCAATTGCTCCGCCGCCGCGATCGCAATGTCGTCGCGGCCGTAGATGACGGTCACGCCCTCCGACTGCAGCGCGACCTCGGCGGGCGGCGCGGATTCTGCCGCCTGCGCCGCGGCGGCGATCAGGGCGGCCATCTTCGGCAGCGCCTGCCCGGCCTCGTCCGACCAGCCCGCGCTCTCCCGGATGTTGACGAAATCGAGCTTGGCGGCGGATGCGGTGTCGGCATGGGCCTGGCGAAAGGCCGGCGCCTCCTGGGTGCAGGCGACCAGCACCGGGCCGGGCCCGGCCACGGCCTCGGTGAACCGGCCCAGCTCTGCGCCGCACAGCTCGTGGGCCAGCGGCGCGCCCGCATCGGCGCCGCAGGCCCGCGCGAGCGCCCCGGCCTCGATCGGCATGGTGGCCTGGCAGGTGCAAGCAAGAATTGTACGCCCGTGCAGTTTCATTCAGCGTCCATCCCCTGCCGGTCCCTATGCACGGCAGCGCGGCATACATATGCTTGCTATCGCCTGGATGTGCCACCCATTGCCCGTATTAAGGAGAGGCTGCCATCGACCAACCGCTTACCCTGCCGCCCGGCTTCCATGCCCTGCCCGGCGGCGATGATCCCTGGGGAGCCGCGGTCCGCGCCGCGCCGGATGCAGAGCCTGGCAGCGTGTTCTGGGACGGGGCGCAGGGCCGGTGCCGTGCGGCCTTCGTTTTCACGCCGGACCGTCCGCTCACCGCCGGGCTGCTGCTCGACCTCGGCGCGCTCGCGCTGTTCGACGCCATCGCGGTGCTGTCGCCGCCGCAGGTGCCGGTGCACCTCCTGCCGCCGGACGGCCTGGCGGTCGATGGCGGCCGGGTCGCGACCCTGCGGGCCACCGCGGCGTCCGCCGGCGCGGATGACGTGCCGGAGTGGGCGGTGCTCGAGTTCGACGCCGCCGTGAGCATCAGCGTGGCCGCGCCTGGCGAGACGCCGGACCGGACCTCGTTGGCCGAGGAGGGGTTCGGGGATGTCGCCCCGTCCGACCTGCTGATGCATATGTGCCGCCATTTGCTGGGCTGGCTCGACGTATGGCGCGAGGACGGCGCGGCGGCGCTACGCCGGGCCGTAGCGCAGCGGGCGGCCCCTGCGTCGGTGGCGGCATGACGCTCCGGCTGCCGCGGACCATCCAGCTCGACGCCTCCGACCGGTCGGTGTTCGACCACGCGGCGGAACCCGGCGAATGGGCGGTCACCGGGTCGTTCGTCTTTTTGGATGACGATCCCGAGGAAGTTACCCGCAAGCGGCGGCAGGCGTTCCAGCACGGTTTCCTGGGCACCGCGAGCTTCGGCTGGTCCACGCTGGTGATGGTGGCCGACGCCCCGGATGCGGTGGTGCGGTCGGTGACGGACGCGCTCGCGCAGCATTTCGTGGACCGGCACGGCGCGCCCTCCTTGGCGGCGGCGCGCGAGGTGGCGGAGCGCGAGATCGCCTTTGCCGCAAGCCTGTGCGGGCACCCGGTCGGCACGTTGCTGACCATCTTTCGCCAACATGGGCCGGACGGTGTCGTCGAGCAGTTCGCGACCGTCACCCGGGACGCCGCGCCCGGCATCGACGCCGGTCCGGATTTTGGCCAGCCGTTCGACCTGCTCGCCCTCGCTGCCCAGCGGAGCGACGCGACGTGAACGGCCAGGAGCGGCGCGAGGTCGGGGTGATCGCCGAGTGGCAGGCGGTGGACAGCCCCTGGTGCGACCACCGCTGGCGGGTGACGGAGGTGCTGCCGGGTCCGGCGGCGGTGACGCCCTGGGCCGTGCTGGACGAGGGGCCGGGCGTCCGGCGCTATTTTGCCGGCAATGCCGAGCTGTTGCTGTTTCCGCTCGAGACCGACACGTTGAAGCATAACCTGGAGGGGCGGCAGCCGGCGGTTTACGTGTTCCTGCGCACGACTGCGGATGCGCCGGGCATGGCGTTGCTCGGCGCGACCGTGTGCGCCGGTGAGGCGCAGGCGCATGTCGACACCGGGTCGGACCTGGTCGAGGGCGTGCCGATGCCGCCGGAGATCGCGGCGTGGATTTCGGGCTTCGTGAAGCGGCACCACGTGGACCGCCCAAGCTATAAGCGGCGGCGGGACCGTTGGCAGAACGGCGGCGGGCCGCACGCCGAGGCGGACGCCGATGACGATGGATGAGGGACTGCTGCGCCGCTGGTCCCGGCGCAAGCAGGCTGCAAAGGCCGAACCGGCGCCGGTCGAAATCATTGCGCCCATGGAGCCTGCTGCCCCGCCTCCAGGGCCGGCGCCGGCAGACTTGCCGCCTTCGGATTTGCCCGCCATCGAGAGCCTTGGCGAAGCCAGCGACTATACCGCCTTTCTGCAAAAGGGCGTGACGGCGGCGGTGCAGCAGCTTGCCCTCAGGCGCGCATGGGTGAGCGACGAGCGGATTGCCGGGTTCCGCGGCATGGCCGAGTATGCCTGGGACTTCAACGCTCCGTCCTATGGGCGGCTGTGGCCGGCCGACAACGTGGCGCAACTGCTGCGGGCGGTGCTTGAGACCCCGGCCGAGGAACCGCCCGTCGAGACGGAGCAGTCCGTCGCCCTCACCGCCGAGCCGGACATCCCCGCGCCGGATCCGGTCGCCGAGCCGCAACGCGAGGCCGAGGCGCCTGCGGAATCAGGCAGGGTCCGCCGCCACGGCAGCGCGCTGCCGTGCTAGGGACAGCGGGGTCGTTGCCGTATGCAAATCGTGCATTGTCAAGCTGCTGCGATTTGATAAGTATCGCGCGCAATCGATCGGGGACGCGAAATCAACCCTTTGGCGCATAAGTTGGACGAGGTCGAGACGGCGCGCGCGCTGGTGTACCGGATGCTCGGCCACGCCCTGGCCCAGCCGCCTGACGCTCGGCTTCTGGCGCGGCTTGCCGGCGTGGACGGCGATGGCAGCTCGGTCGGCCTGGCGTTGCGGGAACTGGCGGCGCAGGCGTCCGGCTGTTCCATCGAGGCCGCGCGCGCCGAGTATAACGCCCTGTTCATCGGCGTGGCCCGCGGCGAGCTGCTGCCCTACGCGTCGTTCTACCTGACCGGCTTCCTGCATGAACGCCCATTGGCCCGGCTGCGCACCGACCTGGCGCGGCTCGGCTTCGTGCGGGCGCCGGGCCGGTCGGACCCCGAGGACCATATCGCGACGGTGTGCGAGGTGATGGCGAGCCTTACCGAACGCGGACCCGTCGCCGGGGCGGAGTTTTTCGCCCGGCACTTGGCGCCATGGGGCACTAGCTTTTTCACCGACCTGGAACGGGCCAATGCGGCGCGCCTGTATCGCCCGATCGGCGCCATTGGCCGGTTGATGGTCGAGTTGGACCGCCAAGGCTTCGCCTACGCCGAAACACCCCCACAACGAGGTGCAGCATGACCGATAAGCCCGATACGCCCGTCCGGGCAAACCGGCGCGCCTTCCTCCGCGGCGCCGGCATCGCCGCCGTCGCCGCCCCCTTGTCCGCCAGCGCCGCCGAAAAGCTGGTGCAGCCGACCAGCCACCAGGCTCCGGCGCGCTATAAGGACAGCGAGCACGTCCAGCAATTCTACGCGCTGAACCGCCGTTAGAGGCCCGCCATGCTGACAAAACAACGCCCCGCCTTTGCCTCTCGCGCGCTTCCGGTCCTGCCAGAAGCCGCCGACACGCCCGGCGCGCTCGACCGGCGCGGGTTCCTGCGCACCTCCGGCCTGGCCGCCGCCGGGCTTGGCGCGCTGGGTGGTCTCGGGATGACGACGGTGCAGCACGCCGCCGCCGGGGAGATCGTGCCCGGCGAACCCGTTGAAACCCGCAAGACCGTCTGCACCCATTGCTCGGTCGGCTGCTCCGTCATCGCCCGGGTGCAGAACGGCGTTTGGGTCGGGCAGGACCCGGCGTTCGACAGCCCAAACAACCTCGGCACCCATTGCGCCAAGGGCGCCGCGGTGCGCGAGCTGACGCATGGCGACCGCCGGCTGAAATACCCGATGAAGCTGGTGGGCGGCTCTTGGCAGCGGTTAAGCTGGGAGCAGGCGATCGACGAAATCGGCGACAAGATGCTGGAAATCCGCGAGAAGTCCGGCCCGGATTCCGTGTTCTGGCTCGGCTCCGCCAAATTCAACAACGAGGCCGCCTACCTGTTCCGCAAGTTCGCGGCGCTGTGGGGCACCAACACCTGCGATCACCAGGCGCGGATTTGCCACTCCACCACCGTGGCGGGCGTGGCCAACACGTTCGGCTATGGCGCCATGACCAACAGCTTCAACGACCTGGTCAATTCCAAAGCCATCATGATCATGGGCGGTAACCCCGCCGAGGCGCATCCGGTCTCATTGCAGCATCTGCTGCGCTCCAAGGAGATCAACCAGGCCGAGCTGATCGTCGTCGACCCGCGTTTCACCCGCACCGCCGCGCATGCGACGGAATACGTGCGCATCCGGCCCGGCACCGACATCCCGGTAATCTGGAGCATCCTCTGGCACGTGTTCGATAACCACTGGGAGGACCAGGGCTTCATCGACCGGCGCGTCTACGGCATGGACGCGGTCCGCGAGGAGGTGAAGAACTGGCATCCGGAGGAGTCTGAGCGGGTCACCGGCGTGCCGCGCGCGCAGCTCCGCAAGGTCGCGGAGATCATGGCGAAGAACCGGCCTTCGAGCCTGATCTGGTGCATGGGCGCGACGCAGAAGACCGTCGGCACCGCGAACGTCCGCGCCTACAGCATCCTGCAACTGGCGCTCGGCAACATGGGCATCTCGGGCGGCGGCACCAACATCTTCCGCGGCCACTGCAACGTGCAGGGCGCGACCGACCTCGGGCTCGATGTGACGACCCTGCCGGCCTATTTGGGCCTCGACGAGGCGGCGTGGCGGCATTTCGCCCGGGTATGGGACCTGGACTACGACTACCTGGTGTCGCGTTTCGCGTCCAAGAAGCTGATGGAGACAAAGGGCATCCCGTCCACCCGCTGGTTCGATGCCGTGCTGGCGGAAAAGGGCACGCTCGACCAGCCCGACAACGTGCGCGCGATGGTCGCCTGGGGCCACGCGGCCAACTCGATCACCCGCGAGCCGGTGATGCGGCAGGGCATGAACAAGCTGGATCTGATGCTGGTGGTGGACCCGCACCCGACCACCTTCGCCATCTCGGGCGACCGCAAGGACGGCACCTATCTGCTGCCGGCCTGCACGCAATTCGAGCAGTCGGGCAGCGTGACCGGGTCGAACCGGTCGATACAGTGGCGCGAGCAGGTGGTGAAGCCGATCTTCGAGAGCAAGCAAGACTCCGAGATCATGTACCTGCTCGCGAAGAAGTTCGGTTTCGCCGAGCAGCTCGTGAAGCACATCGAGGTGCAGGACAACGTGCCGGTGTCGGAGGACATCCTGCGCGAGATCAACCGCGGGTGCTTCGCCATCGGCTACAGCGGCCAGTCGCCAGAGCGGATCAAGATGCACATGAAGCATCAGGGCGACTTCGACCCGGCCACGCTGCGGGCCACCAGCGGTCCCTGTGCCGGCGACTATTATGGCCTGCCGTGGCCGTGCTGGGGCACGCCGGAGCTGAAGCATCCAGGGACCGCGTTCCTGTATAACACCAAGGTTCCGGTCAAGGAGGGCGGCAGCGGCTTCCGCGCGCGCTGGGGCGTGGAGCGCAACGGCGTGTCCATGCTGGCCGACGATTACCCCGAGGGTTCCGAGATCAAGGGCGGCTATCCCGAGTTCACCATGGCCGTGCTGAAAAAGCTCGGCTGGGACAATGAGCTCACGGCGGCGGAGATGGACGTCATCCGCAAGGTCGGCGGCAACAACCTCGATGCCGTAAGCTGGCAGACCGACCTCAGCGGCGGCATCCAGCGGGTGGCGATCGAGCATGGCTGCGCGCCATTCGGCAACGGCCGCGCCCGCGCCAACGCCTGGAACCTGATCGACCCGGTGCCGATCCACCGCGAGCCGATCCAGACGCCGCGGCGCGACCTGGTGGCGAAGTATCCGGCGCTCGAGGACCGGCGCGACTTCCGCCTGCCGTATCTCGGGCGCAGCCTGCAGATGGTGGACAAGTCGAAGGACTTCCCGCTGATCCTCACCTCCGGACGCCTGGTGGAATACGAGGGCGGCGGCGACGAAACGCGCTCGAACCGCTGGCTCGCCGAGATCGTCGAGGAGGCGTATGCCGAGATCAACGTCGAGGATGCCAAGCGCCTGGGGATCGCCGACAAGGGCATGATCTGGGTTTACGGCGCCGAGAGCAACTCGAAAGCGCACCTGCGGGCGCATGTCAGCACGCGGACCGGACCCGGCGTCGTGTTCATCCCGTTCCACTTCGGCGGCATTACCGCGGGCGTGGACAACCGCGGCAAGTATCCGCAGGGATTGGACCCGATCGTGGTGGGCCACGCGGTGAACCAGCTCACCACCTACGGCTATGACTCCGTGACGCATATGCAGGAAACCAAGGTTACGCTTTGCCGGGTCGAAGCGGCTTAATTTAGGGAGAGGCGCCCATGGCGCGGATGAAGTTCCTCTGCGACGCCGAGCGGTGCATCGATTGCAACGCCTGCGTCACCGCCTGCAAGAACGAGCACGAGGTGCCCTGGGGTCTCAACCGGCGGCGCGTGGTCACGCTGAACGACGGCGAGCCCGGCGAGCTCTCGGTCTCCATGGCATGCATGCATTGCACGGACGCGCCATGCGCCTCGGTGTGCCCGGTGAACTGCTTTGTGCAGACCGCCGACGGAATCGTGCTGCACAACAAGGACCAGTGCATCGGCTGCGGCTATTGTTTCTACGCCTGCCCGTTCGGCGCGCCGCAGTTCCCGTCCAAATCCAACTTCGGCAGCCGCGGCAAGATGGACAAGTGCACCTTCTGCGCCGGCGGTCCCGAGGGCAGCAACTCGCCGGAGCAGTTTGCCAAGTACGGCCGTAACCGGCTGGCGGAGGGCAAGCTGCCGATCTGCGCCGAGATGTGCTCGACACGCTCGCTGCTGGCCGGCGACGGGGCGACGATCGGCGCGATCTACAAGGAGCGCGTCCTGCGGCGCGGCTATGGCTCCGGCGCCTGGGGCTGGTCCACCGCCTATCGCGACAGCCCGACGGTCTAAAAGGGACTTCCTATGCGCATTGCCCCGCTTCTGGCGCTTCTCGTTTTCTTCGGCGGCACCGCCTGGGCGGTCGATATGCCGCGAAACCGGCCCGAACCCGACCGTGCGGCGCTGGAGCAGCGGCTCGATCAGGAGCGCAATCTTCCGCCCGGACGCATCCAGGGCTTCGTGCACGAGCCCGACACAAAGCTCGGCGTGCTGATCCAGCCGCAGGGCCGGGAGTTCCGCGATTTCCGCACGCGCTGGCAGCCCTGGATCGATGCCGCACTCATTGTGGTCGCCGTGGGCGCCATGGTGCTGTTGTATTTCGTCGCGGGTCCGATGCGCTATACCAAGGACCCGCGCGGCCGCACGATCCAGCGCTTCACCGTGCTGGAGCGGCTTGTGCATTGGCTGACGGCGGTGTCGTTCATCTGGCTGTCGCTGACCGGGCTGAACCTGGTGTTCGGGCGCTGGTTGCTGGAGCCGCTGATGGGCGATAACGCCTATGCCAGCATGACGTCGCTGGCGAAGCTGTCGCACAACTCGGTCGCCTTCGCCTTCATGCTGGGGCTTGCGGTTATGGCGGTGCAGTGGCTGGGGCGCAACCTGCCGACCATGCTGGACCTGCAGTGGATCAAGGCGGCTGGCGGCATATTCGGCGGGCCGCATCCGCCGGCGCAGAAGTTCAACGCCGGGCAGAAGATGATCTATTGGATTGCGGTCGGCGGCGGCGGGCTGATTTCACTCACCGGCCTCGCGCTGCTGATGCCGTTCTATGTGTTCGACATCGGCGGCATGCAGCTCATGCAGGTGGTGCACTCGGTGGTCGCGGCGTTGATGATGGCGGTGGTGATTGGCCACATCTACCTTGGCTCGATTGGCGTGCAGGGGTCGCTGCAGGCGATGACCACTGGCCGGGTCGATGTGAACTGGGCGCGGGAGCACCACGGGCTGTGGCTCAAGGAGGAACAGGCGAAGGGCCGCGCGCCTAGGGATGTCGACGCGTCGATGCACGCGGCCGAGTAGGCGTCACACTCGGGTCGAGGATGTCGAGTAGGCGCGCTCCGAGCTTTCGCCCGCGACGCGTGTCAAGGCAAGTTGTGATACTGCCGCGATTGCGACCATTACGACTGCTGCGGCTACTATAAGCTTCAACGCGTCTGCTCCCTTGATCATCCGTTTGATAATGTAGTCGCGACATCCGCACCGGCGATGGCGCGGCGATCACAACTTGGCTGGGCCTCAATGCGGGATCAGCAGGGCCTTCAGCCCATAGGCGACGACGCCTACCACCGCGACCCCGGCCACATACAGCCCGACGAACCACAGCAGCCGCGATACCCACGCGATCTGGCCGGCTTTAGTGGTAATTGGCACCGACGATCACCTTTCCACGGAACACCCAATACGCATAGAAGGTGTAAACCAGGATAAGCGGCACCAGCACCGACGCGCCCACCAGCAGGAACGCCTGGCTGGCCGGGGGCGCGGCGGCGTCCCACAAGGTGATGCCCGGCGGCACGATGTTGGGATAGACGCTGATGCCCAGACCGGCAAAACACAGCGCGAACACGCCGAGCGTGCACAGGAACGGCGTGACATGCGACGTGTCCCGCTGCAGCGACCGCCAGAACACCAAGGCGAGGACCGCCACCAGCACCGGCACCGGGCTGGTAAGCGCAATGCCGGGCCAGCCGAACCAGCGCGCGGCGAAGACCTCGTTCTGCAGCGGCGTCCAGATGCTGACGACCACGATCATGAACAGCGTCGCCACCCCGAGCGTGCCGGCAAGCCGGCGTCCGCGGACCTGCATCAGCCCCTCGGTCCGCCACACCAGCCAGGTCGCCCCCAGCAGCGCATAACCGATGACGGTGGCGATGGCGCAGACCACGGTGAACGGCGTCAGCCAGTCCCACCAGCCGCCGGCATAGGCGCCGTTCACCACATGGATGCCCTGCAGCAGCCCGCCCAGGGTCATGCCCTGGCACAAAGCGGCAACGAGCGATCCGCCGAAGAAGGCGAAGTCCCAGCCGCGCCGTCCGCGCCGGGTCGCGGCGCGGAAGCGGAACTCGAACGCCACGCCGCGGAACACCAGCGCCAGCAGCATGGCCATGATGGTGGGATACAGCGCCGGCATGATGATCGAGTAGGCGAGGGGGAACACCGCGAACAGGCCGCCGCCGCCCAGCACGAGCCAGGTCTCGTTGCCGTCCCACACCGGGGCGATGGAGTTCACCATCACGTCGCGGGCCTCGTCCTCGTTCTCGACGGCGAACAGGATACCGGTGCCGAGGTCGAAACCGTCCAATAGGACATAGGCCAGCACCGCAAAGGCGATCAGCCCTCCCCAAATTAAGGGCAGGTCCAGGAATGGGAGCGTCATCATGGGCCGCTGTCCTTTTGCGTTCTACTCAGCCGGCGCAGGCACGCTGGAGCCGTGTTTGGCGGCAGGCCCCGGAGTGATGCCGGCGGTGCGCACCGGCAGCTTCGGGTCAGGCCCGTGCTCGCCCACGACGATCGGCTTGCTCAACAGCTTGAGCAGAAAGATGAACCCGGCGCTGAACACAATCAGGTACACGACCGCGAAGGCGGCGAGCGACGTCGCCACCCCGGGCAGCCCGATCGGCGACACGCTCTCGATGGTGCGCAACATGCCATAGACGGTGAACGGCTGCCGCCCGACCTCGGTCGTGGTCCAACCGGCCAGCAGCGCCACGAAGCCCGCCGGCGCCATCGCCACCGCCATCCAGTGCAGCCAGCGGGTCTCATACAGCCGGCGGCGGAACCGCTGCAGCAGCGCCAGCGCCCCCACGCCCAGCATCGCGAAACCCAGGCCCACCATGAGGCGGAACGACCAGAACACCACCGGCGAATACGGCCGGTTCTCCTTCGGCACGTCCTTGAGGCCCGGGACCTCGCCGTTCCATTCATGGGTCAGGATCAGCGAGCCTAGATGCGGGATCGCAAGCTCGTAGTCGGTGCGCTCGGTCTCCATGTTCGGCATGCCGAACAGGATCAGCGGCGCGCCCTTCATCGTGTCCCAGTCGCCCTCCATGGCGGCGATCTTGGCCGGCTGGTACTTCAGGGTGTTGAGGCCGTGGATGTCGCCCATCACGATCTGCAACGGCGCCACCAGCACCGCCATCCACATCGCCATGGAGAACATGGTCTGCGCGGGCTGGTTCCGGCGGTCGCGCAGCAGGTGCCATGCGCCAATGGCGCCGACGAAGAAGGCGACCGAGAGGTAGGATGCCAGCACCATGTGCGGCAGGCGCACCGGGAAGCTCGGGTTGAAGATGATCTCCATCCAGCTCGCCGGCAGGAAACGGCCGTCGGGCGCCATCGTGTAGCCGCGCGGCGTCTGCATCCAGGAGTTGACCGACAGGATCCAGAACGCGCTGAGCAAGGTGCCGAAGGCGACGACGCAGGTGGCGAAGAAGTGCAGGCCCTTGCCGACCTTCTTCATGCCGAACAGCATGATGCCGAGGAACCCGGCTTCCAGGAAGAATGCCGTCAACACCTCATAGCCCATCAACGGTCCCACGACCGGGCCGGCGAGCTTGGCGAATTGCGACCAGTTGGTGCCGAACTCGTAGGACATCACCAGGCCGCTGACGACGCCCATGCCGAACACCAGGCTGAAGCCCTTCACCCAGAACTGGAACAGGTCGAGGTAAACCTGCTGCTTGGTGCGCAGCCACAGCCCCTCCAGCACCGCCAGGTAGCTGGCGAGCCCGATGGAGAATGCCGGCAGCACGATGTGGAACCCGACGGTGAAGGCGAACTGTAGCCGCGCCAGGAACACCGCGTCGAGACTTGTAGCGAGACTGTTCACTAGACACCTCCGGCAACCGCTCACGCCCACCGCCATGCGGCGCGATGGCCGGAATGGCATCCAACATCGGAACCGGCGAGATGACCCTATCGTCCGAACCCGCCTCACGCCATGGCCGAAGCGGCGCAGAAACAGGCACGTGCCGTTAAATAGCGAGTGAACGCAAACTGTCCATGATCCCCGTGGCTGGACCGCGGCGCTAACGCTCCGACCGCGGATCGAAGGCGTGCTGCAGCCCGTCGCCGAGGAAATTGACCGCGATCACGGTGATGAAGATCATCAGGCCCGGGTAAACCGCGAGCGCCGGCGCCGTCGTCACCAGTTCCTGCGCGTTGGTCAGCATGTTGCCCCATGACGGCGTGGGCGGCACGATGCCGAAACCGAGGAAGCTCAGCACGCTTTCGAGCAGGATCACCCGTCCGACCGTCAAGGTGAATGCGACGATGATCGGGCTGGCGACGTTGGGCAGCACGTGCGAGACCATCGCATAGACCGGCCCGGCGCCGCTCGCCCGCGCCGCGCGCACGAAGTCGCGCTCCCGGATCGACAGCGTCGCCGCCCGCACCAGGCGCGCGATGGCGGTCCAATCGACGATGGAGATGATGATGACGATGCGCCAGAACCCGGCGGCGCCGGAATGCGCGAACTCGGCGCTGAAGCCGAGCTTCGTGAGGTCGACGGCGCCCAACACGATCAGCAGCGGCAGCAGCGGCAGCGTGATCATGCCGTCGGTGAACCGCATCAGCACCGCGTCGGTGCGCCCGCCCATATAGCCGGACACGACGCCGACAACCAGCCCCAGCACGCCGCCGACGACGGTCGCGAGCAGCCCCACCAACAGCGAGACCTGCCCGCCGATCATCAACCGCAGCAGCTCGTCCCGCCCGGCGTCGTCGGTGCCGAGCCAGTGCGCGGACGAGGGCGGGTCGTAGCGCGACAGCAGGTCGGTGCCGTCGGGGTCGATGCCCAGCAGGCTCTGCAACGGATACGCGGCGAGGCAGAACAGCACCAGCGCCAGCAGCATCGCCAGCGCGATCACCCCCGGACGGTGCCGCAGGAAGCGCCGCCAGCGCAGCCGCCACGGCGAGACCGCCGCCTCGAACAAGACATCCGCCGAGACCGCAACGGCTTCGCTCGTGCTCACTTTACGGCGATCCGCGGGTCGAGCGCGCCGTAGGCGATGTCGGTCGCGAGATTGCAAAGCAGGGTCACGAGCGTCGCGAACAGCAGCCCGGTCAGCGCCAAGTTGAAGTCGTTGCCGAGGATCGAGTCGTAGATCATCTTGCCCATGCCGGGCTGCGCGAACATCGTCTCGGTCAGCAGCGCCCCGCCGAACAGCGTGCCGAAGTTCAGCCCCATCACCGTCACCACGGGGATCAACGCATTGCGGAACGCGTGCACCAGCACGACCCGGCCCGCGCCCGCTCCCTTGGCCCGCGCCGTCCGCACATGGTCCATCCGCAGCGTCTCGATCATGCTGGCGCGGACATAGCGGGTGAAGCCGCCGGTATTGGCCAGCGCCAGGGTCGCCACCGGCATCACCAGATGGTGCAGTTGGTCGCCCACGCTGCCGTCGCCCACGTTGGCGATGCCGCTGGCGGGGAACCAGTGCAGATTGACCGCGAAAACCAGGATGAGCATGAGCGCCAGCCAGAACACCGGGATCGAGATGCCGGCAAAGGCGAACAGGCTGACGAGCCCGTCCACGACGCCGCCGGGCCGCAGCGCCGCGAGGATGCCGAGCACGAATGCCAGCACGACGCTGATGACGAAGCTCGAGATCAGCAGCTTGGCCGTCTGCCACAGCGCCGGCAGCAGCACCTCCAGCACCGGCTGCGAGTGGATGCGCGAGAAGCCGAAGTCGCCCTGCAGCGCCGCCAGCAGCCAGTGCCAGTAGCGCAGCAGCAGCGGCTGGTCGAGGCCGTAGATCGCGCGGAGGCGGGCCACCACTTCGGGCGTGGCGCCGGGGTTGCTGGCGATCATGATGTCGATGGGGTCGCCGGGCATGAGGCCGATCAGGTTGTAGATGACGAACGACATCACCAGCAGCACCAGGAAGCACTGCACCAGCCGGCGGACGATGAATTGGGCCATGATGCCTCCTCAGTCCTGGAAGTGGCAGGCGGCGAGCTGCGCCGGGCGTCCGGGGGCGGGCTGCATCGCCGGGGGCATGGTGCGGCAGACCGCCTGCACCTTCGGGCAGCGCGGGTGGAACACGCAGCCCGGCGGCGGCGAGAGCGGGCTTGGCATCTCGCCCTTGATGGTGCGGCGGCGCGTGCGCCCGCGTCCGATGCGCGGCACCGCCTCGAGCAGCGCCTGCGTGTAGGGGTGCGAAGGGGTGGCGAACAGCTCGGCCCGCGGCGCAACCTCGATCAGCCGGCCCAAATAGAGCACCGCCACGCGGTCCACCAGGTGGTTCACCACGGCGAGGTCGTGGCTGATGAACAAATAGGACAAGGTGCGCTGCCCCTGCAGTTCCCGCAGCAGGTTCAGCACCTGGCTCTGGATCGACACGTCGAGCGCCGATAGCGGCTCGTCGGCAACGATCAGCTCGGGGCCGGGGGCGAGCGCGCGGGCGATGGCGATGCGCTGGCGCTGGCCGCCGGAGAACTCGTGCGGGTAGCGGTTCAGCGCGTCGCGCGGCAGGCCCACCTGTTCCACCAATGTCGCCGCGCGGGCCCGCCGTTCGGACGCGGTGCCGATGCCCTGGATGCGCAGCGGCTCGGCGATGATGGCGGAGACCGGCATGCGCGGGTCCAGCGCGCCGAACGGGTCCTGGAACACGATCTGGATCTTGCGCCGTGCCTCCGCCCAAACCGCGTCGTCCATCGCCCGGCCCATGAACCGCATCGTGCCCGCGGTCGGCGTTTGCAGCCCGGCGACGACGTTGCCCAGGGTGGACTTGCCGCTGCCGCTCTCGCCGACCAGCGCCAGGGCCTCGCCGGGCGCGATGTCGACGGATACGTCCGCCACCGCCTGCAGGATGCGCCGCCCGCGTCCGAACCAGCCGCCGCCGAGGTCGAACGCGACGCTGATGCGGTCGAGCGCCACAAGCGGCACGGAGTCCCTCACACCCGCGCCTTGAAGCTGGCGACCTTCATACCCGCGCCTTGAAGCAGGCGACGAGATGCCCGGGCTGCAATTCCTCAAGCGGCGGCTCGGCGCGCAGGCATCCGGCGTCGCCGCGCGTGCAGCGGTTCGCGAAGCGGCAGCCGGT
This sequence comes from Acetobacteraceae bacterium, assembly GCA_965277495.1. Taxonomy (GTDB): domain Bacteria; phylum Pseudomonadota; class Alphaproteobacteria; order Acetobacterales; family Acetobacteraceae; genus CAHJXG01. The sequence continues at coordinate 2,743,308 of OZ255824.1, forward strand.
CAGCCCGGCGTCCAGCGTCGGCACCGCGCCGGGGATGACCGGCAGCCGCGCCACCCGATGATCGGGATCGGGCAAGGTCGCGATCAGGCCGAGCGTGTAGGGATGCAGCGGCTGCGCGAACAGCGCCTCCGCCGGCGCCCGTTCCACGACCCGCCCGGCATACATGACGATGATGTCGTGGGCGATCTCGGACACCACGGCCAGGTTGTGGCTGATGAACTGGATCGCCATGCCGATGCGCGCCTGCAAGTCGAGCATGAGGTCGACGATCTGCGCCTGGATGGTCACGTCCAGCGCGGTGGTCGGCTCGTCGGCGATCAGCAGCTTCGGCTCGCAGGCCAGCGCCATGGCGATCATCGCCCGCTGGCGCATGCCGCCCGAGAGCTGGTGCGGATAGGCCCGCGCCCGCTCGCCCGGCGAGTTGATGCCGACTGCCTCCAGCAGCCCGACGGCCTGTTCTTCCGCGGCGGCCCAGGCGGTATGGCGGTGCAGCACCAGCACCTCGGCGATCTGCCGGCCCACCGGCATAACGGGGTTCAGCGCCGTCATCGGCTCCTGGAACACCATCGCCACCTGCTCGCCGCGCAGCCGCCGCCACGCCGCCTCCGGCTGGCCGACCAGCTCGCGCCCGTCAAAGCGGATCGATCCCGTGACCTCGCCGGGCCGGGGCACCAGCCCCATCATCGCCAGCGCCGTCACCGATTTGCCGCAGCCGCTTTCCCCGACCACGCCCAGCGTCCGGCCCGGCGCGATTGAGTAATCGACTCCCGCCACCACTTCCCGCCGCCCGCCTGGACGCGGAAAGGCGACGCGCAGGCCGGAGACCTCCAACAATGCGCTCACGCCGGGAGACTCAGCCCGGATGCCAATTCTCGGACCACAGCGGGCTGTAGTCGCCATGGCCGGTCGCGACGAAGCCCTTCATCCACTTCGGCAGCACATACTGTTCGGCACGGAAGAACAGCGGCAGCGCCGGTAGCTGGTCGGCGTAGATCTTCTGCATGTCCGCCCATAGCGGCTTCTGCTTGGCGGGATCGAGCTCCGCTTCGGACTGCGCGATATCGGCATCCATCTGCTTGTCGTTGAAGGCGAGCGCGTTGTTGCCGCCGTAGTTGTTGGCCGCCGTCGGGATCTGGTCGCTGCCGAGCGTCCGGCGCGGGCTCTCGCCCACCGGGCTCGACCACGCATACATCACCATCCCTTTGTATTTCCGCTGCTTGAGCGTCTCGCCGAACAGCGTGCGGGCCGGCTCATTGTGGATGGTGACCTCGATGCAGGCGGCCTTCCACTGGCTTTGCAGCACCTGCTGCTGCAGCTCGCGCAGGCGGTTCCCCGACGTGGTCACGAACTCGACCGAGAGCCGGTCGCCCTTGGCATTGCGGCAGATGCCGTCCGGACCCGGCGTCCATCCGGCCTCGGCCAGCAGCGCCTTGGCCTTGGCCGGGTCATACGGGTAGGCGGCGGTGTCCTTGGTGGAGTTCGGATCGAGCGGGTTGACCCAGGTGGCGGCGACCGGCTGCTTGCCCTCGAACAGCCGCTTGACCATGGTGTCGCGGTCCACGGCATACGCCATCGCACGGCGCACCCGCACGTCGGCCAGGATCGGGTTGTCGATCTGGAAGTCGATGTGCTCGTAGTTGAGGCTCGGTTTGAACAGGTAGTCGAATAGGTCGGGCTTCTGCTTCTGCAGCGCCAGCACCTGGTCGATGGTGAGCGCCGGCGCGTCGCCGGGCGTCATGTCGACGTCGCCCGATTGCAGGTTGGCCTGCAGCGCCGCCGTATTCTCGATCAGCTTGATGACGATGCGCTTAAGCCCGGGTTTCTGCCCTGTCCAATAACGGTTTGGCTGGAACACCACCTGCACGCCGGACTGGTAATCGGTGAGCAGGAACGGCCCGTCCCACAAGCCCGGCGTCGTCGGCGCGCGGTTATACGCGGTCTGCTTGATGTAGTCGCCCGCCGCGGCCGATTTCGCATAGATCGGTCCCTCGATATGCTCGGGCAGCAACTGGTCCCATTCGTTGTAGGACACGGTGACGTTCTTCAGGTGCAGCACCGCCGTATGCTCGTCCACGACGTCGACCGAACTGGCGCGGTCCCATGGATGCGGGTTGCTGAAGCCCGACGCCGGGTCGGTGCCAAGCTTCCAGGTGAAAGCGAGGTCCTTGGTCGTGACCGGCACGCCGTCGCCCCATGTCAGGTCGGGCTTGAGCTTGATCGTGACCGCCATGCCCTGCTTGCCGTCGCCGAGGTCCTCGATCTTGGCGAGCCCGTTTTCGACCGTCGGCAGCTCGGTGCACAGCAGGCACGAGTTCTTCCAATCCTTGTCGAAGGCGGTGATCGGGCGGAGGGCGAAATCAACCACATAGAGCTTGATCACCTCCGCATCGATGTCCGGGTGCAGACTGGACGGGAACTGCGCCACCCCGATCACCAGGTCGTCCTTCGCCTGGGCCGCCGGCGCCAGAAGCGGGGCGCTCAGCAGGCATAGGGCAACGAGCCCGGCACGGTGGGTCATGTCGCAGGGTTCCTGGCGGTCGGGATGTCGTCGGCGCAGGCCAATGAAACGGGCAACGGCGTAGGCTTGTCAATGCGGGGCTTCGATCAATCCGGTTCCCGGGTTTCTATCCCAAGTTTTGTTTCACGTTCCCGTGAACGCACATGGCGCGGGCTTAAACCGTGCGTAATCATTTTTGGCCGCTGCGGGCCTTCAAACACGGTGACCCATGAAATTCCCCTACGCCCTGGCGCTCGCCGCCGTGCTGCTCGTTGGCGGCGGATACGCCGGATGGCGGGAGTTCAGCGCCCACAGCAACCAGAACCAGGCTCCGCCGCCGCCGCCCGTGCCGGTCACTACGGCAATCAGCAAAACCGCCGACGTGCCGGTCTATTTGCGCGGCATCGGCACCGTTCAGGCGCTGAACTCGATTGAGGTGCATCCCCAGGTCGGCGGCGTGCTGATCAGCGTGCCGGTGCGCGAGGGGCAGGACGTGAAGCAGGGCGACGTCCTTGCCGTGATCGACCCGCGTCCGTATCAGGCGGCGCTCGACAAGGCGCAGGCGCAGATGCAGCAAGACCAAGCGCAGCTCGAGAACGGCAAGGCCGACCTTACGCGCTACTCGAGTCTCGCCCGCAGCGATTTCGCGTCCCGTCAGCAGGTCGAGACCCAGCAGGCCACGGTCGCGCGGTTCCAGGGCGTGATCGCCGCCGACCAGGCCGCGATCGACGACGCGCAGCTCAACCTCGGCTTCTGCGTGCTGCACGCCACGGTGGACGGGCGGGTGGGGCTGCGCCGGGTCGATCCCGGCAACCTGATCCAGGCCAACAGCAGCGGCCCGGGCATCCTGCTGGTCGTGCAGGTCCGGCCCATCGCCCTGGTGTTCACCTTGCCGGAAGAGGACGTGCGGCGGGTGCGGGAGGCCAATTCGCATGGGCCGCTGTCTGTGCTGATCGATAGCTCCGACGGGCGGGACGACCCCGCGCGCGGCACGCTGCTGACCACGGACAATGCCGTCAATGCCGCGAGCGGCACCATCCAGCTCAAGGCGACGTTCCCGAACGAGGACGACCGGTTGACGCCGGGCGAGTTCGTCAGCGCGCGGCTGCTGATACGCACCATGCGCGGCATAACCATCCCGCACGAGGCCGTGCAGCACGGGCAGAATGGCCTCTATGTCTTCACGGTCAAGCCGGACAATACCGCGGACCGGCGTGATATCCAGCTTGCCTATGACGACGGCACGACGGCGATCATCGCCAAGGGGATCGACGACGGCGAGCAGGTTGTCGTCTCCGGCCAGACCCGTGTCGGCGTCGGCACGCGGCTGGCTCCGCAGGAACAAACCCGGAGTGCGCAGCGTTGAGCATATCCAGCCCGTTCATCCGCCGTCCGATCGCCACCTCGCTGCTGGTTGCGGCCATTTTCCTGGCCGGCGCCGCAGCGTATCCGTTCCTGCCGGTCTCGCCGCTGCCGGCAGTCGAGTTCCCGACCATCTCGGTGACCGGCTCATACCCCGGCGCCAGCCCGGCCACGATGGCGACCGCCGTCGCGACGCCGCTCGAAACCCAGTTCGGCCAGATCCCCGGCCTCGCGCAGATGACGTCGGTGAACGTCATGGGCAACTCGCAGATCACCCTGCAGTTCGACCTCAGCCGCGGCATCGACGCGGCCGCCGTGGACGTGCTCGAGGCGATCAACGCCGCCGGCGGGCAGTTGCCGAAGGACATCCCGAACCCGCCCACCTTCCGCAAGACCAACCCGGCCGACGCGCCCATCTTGATCATCGCCGTCCGCTCCGACACGCTGCCGATGACGGAGGTGGACGCGGCGGCGGAGAACATCCTGGCGCAGCAGCTCAGCCAGGTGTCCGGCGTGTCCCAAGTGCTCGTCGGCGGGCAGCAAACGCCGGCGGTGCGCGTCCAGGTCGACCCGGCGCGCCTGGCCGGCCTGGGCCTCACGCTCGAGGACGTGCGCAACGTGCTGGCCCAGTCCACCGCGAACCAGCCGAAGGGGTCGGTCGACGGGCCGCACCAGTCCTATACCGTCTATGCGAACGACCAGCGCACGCGTGCCGAGGAGTACAACGACGCCATCATCTCCTATCGCGACGGTGGCGCCGTGCGGGTGCGGGATGTGGGCAAGGCCATCGACGGGCCGACGAACCGCGAGCTCACGGCCTGGCAGGACAACAAGCCGGCCGTCTTGCTGCTGGTGTTCAAGCAGCCCGGCGCCAACGTGATCAGCACGGTGGACGGGATACGCGCCAGGCTGCCGCGCCTGGTGCGCAGCGTGCCGGCGGACGTCCGCGTCGACATCGTCTCCGACCGCACGCAAACCATCCGCGCTTCGGTCAGCGACGTCGAGTTCACCCTAGGGCTGTCGATCGCGCTGGTGATCGCGGTCATCTTCGTGTTCTTGCGCAGCGTCTGGGCGACCGTCATCCCGAGCGTCACCATCCCGATCGCGCTGGTCGGCACCCTGGGCGTCATGTACCTGTGCGGGTTCAGCCTCGACAACCTCAGCCTGATGGGCCTCACCATCGCCGTGGGCTTCGTGGTCGACGACGCCATCGTCATGCTGGAGAACATCGTCCGCTACGTCGAGGACGGCATGACGCCGATGGATGCGGCGTTGAAGGGCGCCGGCGAGATCGGCTTCACCATCGTCAGCATCAGCATCAGCCTGATCGCGGTGTTCATACCCCTGTTGCTGATGGGTGGCATCGTCGGACGGCTGTTCCGCGAATTCGCCGTCACCGTGTCCATCACCATCGCCGTGTCCGCGATGGTGTCGCTCACCCTCACCCCCATGATGGCGTCGCGCTTCCTTTCGTCCGAACGGCATGAGCATGGGCGGGCATACAAGGCGGTCGAGGCAATGTTCGACGCGATGCTGCGCTTCTACGAGCGCACGCTGGACGTGGCGCTGCGGTTCCAGTTCATCACGCTGATGGTGTTCCTGCTGACCGTCGCCGCCACCGTCGGCCTGTTCATCATTATCCCCAAGGGCTTCTTCCCGGTGCAGGACACCGGCATCATCATCGGCATCACCGACGCGGCGCAGGACGTGTCGTTCCAGGCCATGTCGCGCCTGCAAATGAAGGTGAACGAGCTGGTCGGGCAGGACCCGGCGGTCGCTGGCGTCACCTCATCCGTCGGCGCCGGAGCGGGCGGGCAAACCGCGAACAACGGACGGCTGTATATTGCGTTGAAGCCCTGGAGCGAGCGCAGCGAGAACGCGGCCCAGATCGTGGCGCGGCTCAGCCAGAAGATGCAGGGCGTCGAGGGCATCCGGCTGTTCATGCAGCCGGCGCAGGACGTGAGCGTGGGCGGGCGGCTGTCGCGGACGCAATACCAATACACGCTGTCCGATCCGGACGGCGCCGAACTGAACACCTGGGCGCCGCGGGTGCTGGACAAGCTGCGCAGCATCCCGAGCCTGGCGGACGTGACGTCGGACGCGGCGGGCGCCGGGCTGACTGCGACGCTCACCTACGACAAGGAGGAGGCCGCGCGGTTTGGCGTGCAGCCCGGCACCATCGACGCGACGCTCGACGACGCATTCGGGCAGCGGCAGGTTGCGCAGTACTTCACCGCCCTCAAGGCGTATTACGTGGTGCTCGAGGTGACGCCGGGGCAGCAGGAGACGCTCGACACGCTGCGCCAGCTCTATGTCCGCACCTCATCGGGCGGGATGGCGCCGCTTTCGACGTTCGTGCGCATCGACACGGCGCCGGTGCAGCCGCTGGTGGTCAATCACCAGAGCCAGTTCCCGTCGGTGACGATCTCCTACAACCTGAAGCCCGGCGCATCGCTGGGCGAGTCCGTCACCGCCATCAACCAGGCGACTGCGGCGATGGGCGTGCCGTCGACGGTGACGGGGGCGTTCCAGGGCACGGCGCAGGCGTTCCAAAGCTCGCTCAGCTCGCAGCCGCTGCTGATCCTGGCGGCGCTGGTCGCGGTCTACATCATCCTGGGCATCCTGTATGAGAGCTACATCCTGCCGCTGACGATCCTGTCCACTTTGCCGTCGGCGGGGGTCGGGGCGCTATTGATGCTGCTGGCGGCTGGATACGACCTGACGGTGATCGCCATCGTGGGCATTATCCTGCTGATCGGCATCGTGAAAAAGAACGGCATCATCCTGGTGGATTTCGCCATCAATGCCGAGCGCAACGAGGGCGCGGAGCCGTTGGACGCGATCCGCCGGGCTTGCCTGCTGCGGTTCCGTCCGATCCTCATGACGACGATGGCAGCGTTGCTGTCGGGCCTGCCGTTGATGCTCGAAAGCGGCGCCGGGTCCGAGCTGCGCAAGCCGCTCGGGTTCGCGATGGTGGGCGGGCTGGCATTGAGCCAGGTGCTGACGCTTTATACCACGCCGGTCATCTATCTGTATCTCGACCGCCTGCAGCGCTGGTTCGCCCCGGTGCCCAAGAAGCGCAACATGCCCCGGCTCGCCGGCGCGATGCGGGCGGAGCCGGAGGCGTCGGGGTAGCCTGTTGCTGGCGTGAGAGTGGGTTGGCCTTCGCTGCTTGATCGAGCAGGCGGATGATGTGCGCGACCGTGATCGACAGACCATTCGGGGGATCCGTTCGCGCTATATATCAGTCCAACCAACACGGAACCGCTTGCGGTGATATGGCCCCATGCCTCGCCTCGGCCTGCGTTTAACGCCGCACGGCCATCTGCTGCTGGAGCAGGCTGACGACGCGCCGGAGCTGGACGCGCGGATGGCAGCGCGCCTGGCCAATGCGTTTGGCCGCGGCAGCGGGCCGGGCCTGCTGCAGCTCGGGGCGGGCGAGGTGGGGCAAACGCTGCCGCCGGCATTTGCCTGGTGGCGCGGATTTGCCGCGCGCTACGTGACGGCGTTGCGCCTGCATGCACCCGGCGGCAACGAGGGCGCCTCGTCCGCGTCCGCACTGCCCGATCTCGCTCCGCCCGATGCGGCGGAACTCGCCGCCCTGGCGCTGGCGGCGCCGATGATGCCGGGCTCCGAATACCTGGCGCCAGGCCTCCTGCGGACGCTGTGGGCGGACCTGGCGGCGGCGGCGTCCAACGCGCTGGCGGCTGCCAAAACGGACCTGCAAAGCTTCCTGAAAGCGCTGAACCCGGCCTGGAACCTCGTGGGGCGCGTGCACTTCAACCTGGCGGAAAACCGCCGCGACCCGGACTATCCGTTCGCCTTCATGGCGACCTACACGACGCAGCTCTCGGCGCAGGCCAAGGCCCAGCACCTCCCTTTGGGCCAGGCCCTGCGCGACTACGCAGGCAAAGCGGACAAGGGCAAGCTCCTGGCCTTGCTGGTGCCCATGCAGCGGGCGGCGGAAAGCTGCGCCTGGCTCCGTCCGATGGTGGACACGGGCGAGATCTTCCATCCCCTGCGCTGGAGCGTCCCCGATGCCTCGCGCTTCCTTTCGACCGTGCCGGAGCTGGAGGCCGCCGGCGTCGTCGTGCGCATGCCCGCGTCATGGCCCGCGAACCGCCCGGCGCGCCCCCGCGTGACGGCGACCGTCGGGACGCGCGCGCCCTCCGCCTTCGGCCTCGATGGCTTGCTCGACTTCCAAGCGGAGATGACGCTGGAGGGCGAGCGGCTGACCGACCGGGAGATCAGCGCGCTGCTCGCCGGGACCGACGCCTTGGTGCTGCTGCGCGGACGCTGGGTCGAGGTGGACCGCCAGCGGCTCGGGCGCACGATGCAGCGCTTCCGCGACGCCGAACGGCTTGCCGAGCAGCACGGCCTGACCTTCGCGGAGGCGATGCGGATGCTCGCCGGCGCGGCGATCGCGGAAGACGGCGACGCCGATGCGGCGGACGCCGATTGGGGCCGCGTGACGGCCGGGCCTTGGCTGGCGGACACATTGAGGGCGCTGCGCACGCCCGACGGCACCGGCGCCGATCCTGGCCCGGCCCTGCATGGCACGCTGCGGCCCTACCAGAAGGCCGGGGTGCAATGGCTGCACTTGCTCTCCGGCCTCGGGCTGGGCGCCTGCCTGGCCGATGACATGGGGCTGGGCAAGACCATCCAGGTGCTCTCGCTGCTGCTGGTGCAACGGGCGAAGCGCGCGGGCGCCCCAAAACAAGGACCGCTGCAGCCTAGCTTGCTGGTCGCGCCGGCGTCGCTCCTCGACAACTGGATGGCGGAGTTGGAACGGTTTGCGCCCAGTTTGAAGGCCGGGATCGTGCATCCCTCGGCCATGACGTCCGAACAGCTCAAGCAGTTCACGCCGGACGACATCGCTGGGCTCGACCTGGTGATCACCAGCTACGGCTCGCTGCTGCGCATTCCCGGCCTGTCGCAGATCGCCTGGCTTTTCGCCATCCTGGATGAGGCGCAGGCGATCAAGAACCCGGACGCGAAGCAGACCAGGGCGGTGAAGGCGCTCGACGCCCGCTCCCGGATCGCCCTGACGGGGACGCCGGTGGAGAATCACCTGGGCGACCTGTGGTCGATCTTCGACTTCATCAATCCCGGGCTGCTGGGCACCGCGCGGCAGTTCAAGCGCTACGCCAAGGGCCTGAGTGAACGCGAGCAGAACCCATACGGCCCGCTGCGGACGTTGGTGCAGCCCTACATCCTGCGGCGCATGAAGACCGACAGGTCGATCATCGCCGACCTGCCGGACAAGACGGAAGTGCGGGCCTATTGCCGCCTGACCCGGCGGCAGGCCGCGCTCTATGCACAAGCGGTGCAGGAGCTCGCGGACCGCCTGGCCGACACCGACGGCATGGAGCGCAGGGGCATCGTGCTCGCCACGCTGATGCGGCTCAAGCAGGTCTGCAACCACCCCTCGCAATGGCTGGGCGACGACGCTTGGGCGGAGGCGGACAGCGGCAAGCTGGCACGCCTGCGCGAGATCGCCGAAGTGGCGGCGGCCCGGCAGGAGAAGATGCTGGTGTTCAGCCAGTTCCGCGAGATCACCGCCCCGCTCGCCACGTTCCTCGGCGGGATTTTCGGACGGCCCGGGCTGGTCCTGCACGGCGGGACGCCGGTGAAGCGGCGCAAGGAATTGGTGCAGGCGTTCCAGTCCGACGAGGCCGCGCCGTTCTTCGTCCTGTCGCTCAAGGCCGGGGGCGCCGGGCTGACGCTGACCGCGGCCTCCCACGTCGTGCATTTCGACCGCTGGTGGAACCCGGCCGTGGAGAACCAGGCCACCGACCGCGCCTTCCGCATCGGCCAGAAACGGAACGTGCTGGTGCACAAGTTCGTCTGCCGCGGCACGGTGGAGGAGAAGATCGATGCCCTGATCGAGTCGAAGAAGGGGCTTTCCGAAGCGTTGCTGGCCGGGCCCGGCGAGGTCAGCCTGACCGAGATGAGCGACGACGCCCTGCTGCGAATGGTTGCGCTTGACCTGAACGCCGCAATGCAGGAGTGACGGGCGATGCCGCGCTACGATGATGGCGGATGGCCCGCCTATGTTCCCGTCGCCGAACGCCGCCGCAAGGCCGAGCGCGAGGCTGCCAAGCTGCGCAAGCAGGGCCAACCGCTCGCGCCGGTGCGAATCGAGGGCCGCGCGATCGCCGTCACCGCCTGGGGCGTGGCGTGGTGCGACAACCTGGAGAGCTACCGCGACTACGAGAGCCGGCTGCCGCGAGGGCGGACCTATGCGCGCAACGGCTCGGTGATCGACCTGCAGATCGGGCCCGGCGAGGTCAAGGCACTGGTCAGCGGCTCGTCGATCTACAAGGTCGCGATCACGATTACGCCCATCCCCGGCGCCCGCTGGCGGTCGATCCGCGCCGACTGCGCCGGGCGCATCGAGTCCCTGGTGGAGCTGCTGCAAGGCCGGCTGTCGCAGGCAGTCATGGACCGCATGTGCCGCCAGGGAACCGGGCTGTTTCCCAAGCCATCGGAGATACGGTTCTCCTGCAGTTGCTTGGATCACGCGTCGATGTGCAAGCACGTCGCGGCGGCGCTGTACGGCGTGGGGGCACGGCTGGATCAAAGCCCGGAGCTGCTGTTCCGGCTCCGGGCCGTCGATGCGGGCGACCTCGTGGCCGGTGTCGACAGCGCGGCGCTGGCGTCCAAGCCCGCCGGGGACAGGATGCTGGCGTCGGAGGACGTTTCGGCCCTGTTCGGCCTCGACCTGGCCGGATCAGGCGTTGCGGACGGTGAAGCCGGTGGCGCGCCGCGTGCCCGGCCCAGCCGGAGCCGCGCCCCGCCGCCAGTAAAGCCCAAGCGGGCGGCCGCGGCCAAGAAACCCGATGCGATCGCAATGGGCAGCGCAAGCGGCCTGGACAAGAAAGCGGCGGAGAAGCTGGTGGCGGATGTCATCGCCCGGATCGGCAAGCACATCGTGGCGGAATTCGACAAGGCAGCCGCCCCGCGCGTGCAGACGCCAACGGGAAAGCAATTAGCCGGCAAACCGGCGAAGAAACGCTGACCGGGTCGGCCGCGTGGCCGATGGGGCCAGCGCGCGCCGCAGCCGGATCAAGGAGGGGCCAGCCATGTCGTCCGCAGACTTGCATTACCTGCCGCTGCTCGAAGTCTCGGAGCGCATCCGGCGGCGGGAGCTCTCGCCCGTGACGGTGGCCGACGCGATCCTCGACCGGATCGCCCGGCTGGACGGGCAGGCGCGCAGCTACACCACCGTGCTGGCGCACCGCGCCCGTGCCGCCGCCGCGCGTGCCGAGCGGGAAATCGCCGCCGGTTTCTGGCGCGGCCCGCTGCACGGCGTTCCGCTCGCGGTGAAGGACCTGTGCGCCACCAGCTTCGCACCGACCACCGGCGGCATGCCGCTGCGGCGGAACTCGACGCCGGACCACGATGCGACGGTCGTGCGCCGCCTCGAGGACGCCGGCGCGGTGATCCTCGGCAAGCTGCAGATGACCGAGGGCGCCTACACCAGCCATCATCCGGACGATCCGCCGCCGCTCAATCCTTGGAACGCCGGGCATTGGGTCGGCTCGTCGTCGACCGGGTCGGGCGTCGCGACGGCGCTGGGCCTGTGCTTCGGCTCGCTCGGTTCGGATACCGGGGGATCGATCCGGTTTCCGTCGGCGACCTGCGGGCTGACCGGGATCAAGCCGACCTGGGGGCGCGTCAGCCGGCATGGCATCCTGCCGCTGGGGGCGTCGCTCGATCATGTGGGGCCGATGGCGCGCAACGCTGCCGACGCGGCGGCGATCCTGGGCGTCATCGCCGGCGCCGATGCGGACGACCCGACCGCGATCCAGCAGCCGGTGCCCGATTATCTTGCAGAATTGGGCCGGGGCATCAGCGGCGTCACCATCGGGATCGACCGCGGCTATAACGGCGACGGCATCGACCGCGAGGTGACTGAAGCCGTGCGGGCGGCGGAGGGCGTCTTTGCGGCCCTCGGCGCGCGTATCCGCGAGATCGAGTTCCCGCCGACGGACACGCTGCTGCGCGGCTGGATTCCGTTCTGCGCCGTCGAAACCGCGATCGCGCACCAAGGCAGCTACCCGGCGCGCGCCGGCGAGTACGGCCCGGACCTCGCCAACCTGATCGAGCACGGGCGGCGGATTTCGGCGACCGAGTTCGGCGCGATCATGCACGAGCGGCTGGAGTTCTCTGGACGGCTGGCCGCGGTGTTCCAGGACGTCGACCTGCTGCTGATGCCGGCCATGCCGGTCCCGGTGCCGAGCCTTGACCGCATGGCGGAGTATGGGCAGGATGATGGGGTGCTGCTGCGCATGCTGCGCTTCACCGCCCCGTTCAACTTCGCTGGGAACCCGACCATCACCCTGCCGAGCGGCATTGACGCGGCGGGCCTGCCGCTCAGCCTGCAGCTTGCCGGGCCGCACGTGTCTGAGGCGTTGCTGTGCCGCGCCGGGCACGCGTTCCAACAGCGCACCGATTGGCATTCGCGGCGGCCGCCAGGGTGACGGCAGCTTCCATCGGCACGGAAATCGCAATCGGCACGGAAATCGCTATCGGCACGGAAATCGCAATCGGCACGGAAATCGCATTGGTAATCAGAAGCCGCACCACGCCGGAAGGCTAGTTCATGGATCTCGGGCTCAAAGGACACCGCGCGCTCGTCACCGGCGTCACGAACTTGACGGGGAGGGTGCAGCGGCGGCGGCCCTACCATCACTAGGCGCGTTCGGGCGCGCGGGCTTCGGCGCTTGGCCGCCCAACCCCGAAAGCTAACGGCGCCACTTCACGCGGCCCCTCATCACCAAAGGAGCGTCCATGTCCGACGCCGAGATCGGCTTCCTGTCAGCCTCAGAACTCGCGGCGCGCTACCGGGCCAAGTCGCTCTCCCCGGTCGAGGCCGTCGATGCGGTGCTGCGCCATGTCGGCCGGCAGGAGCCGGCGCTGAACGCCATGGCGCTGGTCACCGCCGATTTGGCGCGCACGGCGGCGCAGCAGGCGGAGGCGGCGATCATGCGCGGCGACGCGCGCAAGCTCGAAGGCGTGCCGGTCACGATCAAGGACCTGCAGCAGACCAAAGGCATCCGCACCGAGATGGGCAGCCGGATGTTCGAGGGCCATGTCCCCGACGTCGACGCTCCCTGCGTCACCCGGCTGCGCGAGGCCGGCTGCATCATGATCGGCAAGACCACGGCGCCCGAGTTCGGCTGGAAGGGCGTGAGCCAGAGTCCGCTCACCGGGATCACGCACAACCCTTGGCGGCACGGGCTCAGCGCCGGCGGCTCGTCGAGCGGGGCCGGGGCGGGCGCCGCAGCGGGATACGGGCCGCTGCACCAGGGCGGCGACGGCGCGGGCTCGGTGCGCATCCCCGCGCATATGTGCGGCGTGTTCGGCATGAAGCCGACCCATGGGCGCGTGCCGAACTGGCCGATGTCCAACAACGACCTCGCGACCCATATCGGCCCGATCACCCGGACCGTCACGGACGGCGCGTTGATGCTGGAGGCGATGGCCGGGCCGCACGTGTGGGACTACACCTCGCTCGAGGCGCCGCCGCAGGATTATGCGTCGCAATTGCCGGCCTCCATGCGCGGCCGGCGCATCGCGTTCAGTCCCGACCTCGGCCACGCCCGCGTCGACGGCGATGTGGCGGACTTGGTTGCCCGCGCGGTGGACGCATTCACCGAAATGGGCGCCACGGTCGAGCTGGTGACGCCGGCATGGGGGCCAACCGGTCCCGGGCTTTTCGACTATTTCTGGCCAGCGACCTTCTCCGGACGCCTGCGGTTCCTGCCGGAATGGGAGGACCGGCTCGACCCCGGCTTCGTCGCGATGATCAAGACGGCGAAGGACCTGAAGGTGCCGGAGTTCATGGTGATGCGCGAGCGCCGCTTCGCCTATTGCCAGTCGATCCACGAGTTCTTCCAGGACTGGGATTTCCTGCTGACGCCCGCCGTCAGCACGCCTGCCTTCCCCGCGCACCTGCTGCAGCCCGAGCACTGGCCGCAGCACCCGTGGGACGGGCTGTCCTGGGCGCAGTTCAGCTACCCGTTCAACTGGGCGGGCAACCCGGCCGTCAGCGTGCCCTGCGGCTTCAGCCGGGACGGGCTGCCCGTCGGCCTGCAGGTCGTCGGACGCCGATTCGACGATCTCGGCGTGCTGCAGGCATCCTACGCCTTTGAACAGGCCCGCCCGTGGGCGGGGCGCCGCCCGCCGCTGGTTGCCTGACCCACGAACAAGGAGAGCGAACATGCAGCGCCGTGAGCTTTTGACCTCGACCATTGGCGCCGCCGCCGCTCTCGCGCTGCCCAACATCGCCGCCGCGCAGGGCAAAACCACGGTGCATTTCGTGCCGCAAGCCGACCTCGCGCTGCTGGACCCCGTGTTCAACACGGCGCTGGTGACGCGCAACCACGGTTTCCTGGTCTATGACCAGCTCTATGGCCTGGACGACAGCCTCGCTCCGCAGCCGCAGATGGTCGAGGGGCACGTGGTCGAGGATGGCGGCCTGACCTGGCGGATGACGCTGCGCGAGGGCATGACGTTCCATGACGGCACGCCGGTGCTGGCCCGCGACGCCATCGCGAGCATCCGGCGCTGGGGCCGCAACGACCCGTTCGGGCAGAACGTGCTCGCGGTCACCAACGAGATGTCGGCGGCGTCGGACCGCGTGATCGTGTTCCGACTGAAAAAGCCGTTCCCGCTGCTGCCGGCCGCGTTGGCGAAACCGTCGTCCTATTGCCCCGTGCTGCCCGAACGGCTGGCGAAGACGCCGGCCAACCAGCAGGTGACGGACACCACCGGCAGCGGCCCGTTCCGTTTTCTGCCCGACGAGCGCGTCGCCGGGTCGCGCGCGGTGTATGAGAAATTCGCCAACTACGTGCCCCGGCCCGGCGGCACGCCGAGCTTCGCGGCGGGTCCGAAGATCGCCTACATCGACCGGGTCGAGTGGCACACCATCCCCGACGCCGCCACCGCCGCCGCCGCGCTGCAACAGGGCGAGGTCGATTGGTGGGAGCAGCCGACGGCGGACCTGCTGCCGCTGCTGCGCAAGTCGCGCGACATCGTGGTCGAGTCGAAGGAGAAGGGCGGGTTCATGAGCATGATCCGCTTCAACCACCTCGTGCCGCCGTTCGACAACCCGGCCATCCGCCGCGCCTTCTTCCCCGGCATCAAGCAGGCCGACTACATGCAGGCGGTCATGGGCGAGAACCGCGATTTATGGAACGACCGCTGCGGCTTCTTCCTGCCCGGCGGCCCGCTCTCGACGGAGGCGGGGCTCGATGTAATGGACGGCGCCCCGGATTTCGACCGCGTGAAGGCGAACCTTCAGGCCGCGGGTTACAAGGGCGAGCGGGTCGTCTTCGTGGTGCCGACCGACCTTCCGTCGCTCAACGCCATGAGCGAGGTGGCGGCCGACATGTTCCGCCGGATCGGAATCAACCTGGACTACCAGGCGTCCGACTGGGGCTCGGTCGCGCCGCGGCTCGCCAACAAGGAGGGGCTGGACAAGGGCGGCTGGAGCGTCTGGTGCAACAACATCCCCGGCATCATCGCCGTGACGCCGGCGACGCAGTCCTATACCCGCGGCATCGGACGCGCGGGCACCTTCGGCTGGCCGGAGTCGGCGAAGCTCGAGGCGTTGCGCAACGAGTTTTTGGACGCGCAGACGCTCGATGAGCAGAAGCGGATCACCCGGGACCTGCAGCTCCAGGCGTTCCAGGACGTGCCTTATGTCCCGCTCGGCGCCTATAGCCAGCCCTTCGCTTACCGGCGCAGCATCACCGGCATGCTCAACAGCTTTCCGGTGTTCTACAACATCAAGAAGGGTTGAGAACCGGCAGGAGCCGTTGGGTGTCCCTTGCCTCTCCCGCGATGCCAGCCCAGCCGTAGCGCATCGGCACCATGCGGCAGGCGCTCCAGGGTGGGTTCTGGTCGGCGTAGTGCGCGCTGCCTGGATGCCCGGACGCGCCGTGGAACGCCACCCACTGGCTGTTGTCCCAGGCGCCGACATCGAAGACATAGCGCGACAGCGCGCCATAGGTGGCAGCAGGTCCCGCGGCCGGGATCAGGCCGGTCGCCAGCACGGTGTCGCTATCGCCGCCGATCGGCAGGGACGGCGGATCGAGCAACCCGGCAGCCTCGGGGAAGCTGGTCGACAACGGATGCGTGAACCGCGGGCGGTGCGCCTCGCCCCATGGCCCGTGCCTGGGTCCTGCCGCAGCCTCCGCCAGCGCGGCTGCCAGCGCCTGGTCCCAGCCCCAGCCGTCCAGCAGCGCCGCATCCTCCGCGCGCATCAGGGTCGGCAGCGCCCACCAAAGCTGGCCCTGCGGCGATAGGCCCGAAGGGACTGCCGCCCAGGGATGCATGGCTGCGCCGTCAAGGCCGCTGCGCCGCGCCAGGATTGCCGTGAGCGCCCGGCGCAAGGCGACGTAGCCGGCGGCAGCGGCGGACCCGGCGTCCATGCGCCCATGCCAATCCAGCAGCAGCGAGCGCAAAGCGGCCTGGTCCGGATCGACGGGCGTCGGCATCGCAGCCAACCGGGCTTGGAACAACGCCGCGTTGGCGGACAGCGTATCGGCGTGCAGCGTAGCCGCGTCCTCGACCCGGAACGGCGACAACTCCCGAAGTAAGGCGAGGATGCGGTTGGCCCGATACGGCGGATGGCAGTCGGTGCAGAGGTAGTCCGGGTGGCCGTCAGCCACGACGCGGTTGTTGGCGGTGACAATGATGCCATCCGCCGGGTCGATGACGCGCGGCATGTCCTCGATCCAACCCTGCCATTCATGCGCGCCGGTCCAGCCCGGCACCGGCAGCCAGCCGTTCGCCCGTGTCCGCCGGGGCACGCGGGCGCGGACCAAGTGGCCGATGCTGCCCGACACGTCGCCCGCGGCCAGGTTGTGATCGATCAGTCCCCAGCCGCGCGTCGCCTCGAACAGGGCAGCGACCGATCCAGCGCTGGCCATGCGCGGCAGGCAGTCGAAGGACAGGTCGGTTTCCGCGAACTGCACCGAGCGCAAGGCCAGCGCCACCCCGGATCGCGGGTCGCCGGCGATGACCGGGCCGTGCCGCGTCTCGACGATGTCGAAGCTCCGCGATGGGCCGCCTCGCACGGCCACGGTGTCGGTGCGCGTGTGAACTGGCTCCCACGCCGACCCGAAGCGTGCGGCGCCGCCGGTCGGGTCGAAGCGTTCCAGGAACAAGTCATGGATGTCCATGAAGGCGTGGGTGACGCAATAGGCGACCTGGCCGTTATGGGCGAAATGCGGGAAGCCCGGCACGCCGGGAACCGTGAGGCCGATCATGTCGAACGTGTCGCAGGCGAGGTGCGCCTGGGCATACAAGCCCGGAATTTCGAACACGCGGTGCGGGTCGCCCGCAAGGATCGGCCGTCCGGTGGCGGTGCGGCCCGGCGCGACTGCCCAGTTGTTGCTGCCGCCTCCGGTTTCGTCGCCTCCGGTTTCGGCGCCCATGGCGCGCAGCAGCGCCTCGACCGCAGGGCCGAGCGCCGTGAGGTCGGCTGCCCATCGTGCTGCCGAGACGCCGGGTGGAATGCATAGCAGGTCCCGCCCGGCATCGTCGTAGCGAAGCTTCATGGCGTTCTCGGCCCCGACCACCGGAAGCGCCAGCGCGCGCCACAGCTTGAACCAGACCGACCCCATCAACAGGCCCAGGCGGCGCATCACGGCGATGCTGTGCCAAGGCTCCCACGGTTCAGGCTTGGCATCGAGAAGGCTGTATTCGACCGGCGACGGCTCGCTCGAACCGATGAACGCATTCACCCCGGCGGCATAGGACACGAGCATCGCCGTCGCCTCCGCGCCCAGGGCGGCGTAGTCGCGCCGGCACGCCGACACCATGCCGAGGCGCCGGACCAGGATGTCGCTCTCGGCGGCCTCCACGCCCAGCCATTCGGCCGCACGGCCGAGCGCCTTGCGCCGGGTCAGGTCCATTTGGAACAACCGGTCCTGCGCGTGCACGAACCCCAAGGCGAAATAGGCGTCGCCGCAATCCTTGGCCCTGATATGCGGGATGCCCCACTCGTCCCGGTGCACGACGGCCGGCGCGGCGAGCCCGGGCACGTGCAGTTCGCCCGACAGTGCGGGCAGGGCCGCGAGCAACCCTGCAGCGTTGAGGCTGGGTGGCATGGGACGGATCTTTCGCGCTGGTGATGGCAAGACTGGAACGTGCGTGTGAGGATGTCGACGCACGAACCGGACCCGCCTTCAACGACGCCTTGCAAATTGGGGAGCCTCGCAGAATGGACAGCCCTGCCCAACCGCTCAGCGGCCCGATCGACACGGGGCTGCGCGCCCGCGCCAGCCAGGTCATTCCCGGCGGGCTGTGGGGCCACCTGAACGCGGCCAACCTGCCGGCGGGCTACCCGCAGTATTTCGCCTCCGCCGACGGTTGCCGATTGCGCGACGCCGATGGCCGGGAGTTCGTGGACCTGATGTGCTCCTGGGGTCCCATCGTGCTGGGCCACCGTCATCCGGAGGTCGAGGCGGCGGCCCGGCGGCAGGCGGACCGGGGCGACTGCATGAACGGCCCCGGCCCCGTGCTGGTCGAACTGGCGGAGCTGTTCGTCGCCATGGTGCCGCACGCCGACTGGTGCCTGTTCGCCAAGAACGGCGCCGACGCGACCACGGCCTGCGTGACCATCGCGCGGGCGGAAACCGGGCGCCGCAAGGTGCTGGTGGCGCGCGGCAGCTATCATGGCGCAGTGCCGTGGTGTTCGCCCTCGCTCGCCGGCGTCACCGCGGAGGACAGGGCGCACCTGCTCGGCTTCCGCTACAACGATATCGCCAGCCTGGATGCTGCGGCGGCCGAGGCGGGCGGCGACCTGGCCGCGGTGATCGTCACCGCGTTCCGTCACGATTTCGGCCTCGACCAGGAGCTGCCGGCGCCAGCGTTCGCCCGGCACGTCCGCGCGCTGTGCGACGCGGCGGGGGCGGCGCTGATCGTGGACGACGTGCGCGCCGGGCTGCGGCTCGATTTGGGCGGGTCGTGGGAAACGGTCGGCGTCCGGCCCGACCTTTCGGCCTGGAGCAAGGCGATCGCCAACGGCCACGCCCTGGCGGCGGTGACCGGGGGCGAGCGGTTCCGCCTGGCTGCTGCCCGGGTTTACACGACCGGGTCGTTCTGGTGCGGCGCCGTTGCCATGGCGGCGGCCGTCGCGACGCTCACGGAGCTGCGGCGGATCGACGGGCCCGCGCATATGCGGGCGATGGGCCAGCGCTTGCGGGATGGCCTCGACGCCCTCGCTGCCCGATACGGGGTCGGCATCCGCCAGTCGGGGCCGGCGCAGATGCCGACGCTGCTGTTCGAGGGGGATCACGACTGGCGGCTCGGGTCGGCTTTCTGCAGCGAAGCCTTGCGGCACGGGGCCTACTTCCACCCCAAGCACAACATGTTCCTGTCCTGCGCCCACTCCGCCCGGGACATCGATGCGGCGCTTGATGCCGCCGAGACCGGCTTCCGCGCCGTGGCCGGGATGGGCTAGCCTACCCCCGCGCTCACGCTTCGTCCGGCACCTGCCCGAACTCACCGAGAAACTCTGGCGGGCCGAACTCGTCCGCCTCGCCGTCATGGAGCACCCGGACGACCCGCGCGCCAACGATCGAGCCGCCGGCCAGCGCCTTTTCCGCCCGCCGTACTCCCTCTTCGGCCGTGCGGCAGACAATGGGGATGCCGGGCTTCAGCGCCCCGCGCGCACCGGTCACGTAGGGCTGGTAGATGATTTGCGCTGTGGCCGGCATGGCTGTGGGTCTTTCGAGGGAGGTTATGGCGGCATAACGCCCGGCAACGGCACGGGCAGCGCCGCCTTGCGTTGTGAAAGCCGGTCCTGATACAAGATCGAAATGACATCGATCGGGACGGCGCTGCCGCATAACGGGACATCTCCATGCCAGTTCGAAAGACATTGCAATATGCATGACCGGGCTTCCTCTTTGCCGCTGGCAGTTGCGCTGGCCGCCATACTTCAATTGGCGCTGGCGGCATCGGCGCAGGCATTTCCTGGCCAGGGTCAGGCCGATAGCCCCAATGGACGCGCACCTTACCAGGCGGTCGCCGAACAAAGCGGGCCGAACTGTCCGGGGCTGCGTGAGAGCCTATATGGGCCAAAATCCAGGTGCATCGCCCGTTTCAGCCCTGGCGCGCAAGCTCCGCGGGACTATTCGGAGGCTGCCTGCTCTGAAATCGACCTCAGGATGAAGGCCTGCGGCGTTCCGATCCCGAAAATGCCGAAAGGGCTTACGCCGGCCGAACTGCGTGAACAGGATCGTGCACGGCAGATCGAAACGCGCAAACCCTGAACGAGCACACGGCCGCCCGCCGCTCCGGCGCCATCGACAATCCTCCCCCATAACGGCGTTGCGCCTCGCCGCTACCCCAGCCCAAGCGCAAGCTGCGCCGGGGCAGGGCGGACCCCAGCCTGCAGGTTCGACAGCGTGACCCCGAGCAGGCGCACCCCGCGCGGCGGCGGGAACAACGGACGCAGCAATTCGAGGCTGATCCGCTCGAGCGCCGCCTGCGTCGCGACCGGTTCGGCGCAGGACCGTCCGCGGGTGAGCAGTTGGAAGTCGGCGTGCTTCAACTTGACCGTCACGGTGCGCCCGGCGTGCCCGCCCCGGCTGCACGCGTCCCAAACCTTGGCGAACACCGGCGCCAATGCCGACGTGACCTCGTCCCAATGCAGCAGGTCGCGCTCGAAGGTGGTCTCGGCCCCGACCGACTTGCGCACCCGGTCGGCCTGCACCGGGCGATCGTCGACGCCGCGGGCCACCCCGTAAAGGTAGTCGCCCGACTTGCCGAAATGCTCGGCCAGGAACGCGCGCGACTGCTGGCGCAGGTCGAGCCCGGTGTGGATGCCGAGCGCCTGCATCCGGGCCGCGGTGACCGGGCCGATGCCGTGGAACTTGCCGACCGGCAGCGTCTCCACGAAGCCCGGCCCCATGCGCGGGGTGATGACGAACAAGCCGTCCGGCTTGCGGTGGTCGGACGCGAGCTTGGCCAGGAACTTGTTGTACGACACGCCGGCCGATGCGGTCAGGCCGGTTTCCTGCCGGATCGCCGCCCGAATCTCGGCAGCGATGGCGGTCGCCGAGCCACGATCCAGCAGGGGCGTCGTCACGTCGAGATAAGCCTCGTCCAGCGAGAGCGGCTGGATGGCGGCGGTGTAGCGGGCAAAGATGGCGTGGACCTGCTGCGACACCGCCTTGTAGACGTCGAACCGCGGGCGGACGAACACCAAGGCCGGGCAGCGCCGCCGGGCGATGACGGAGGGCATGGCCGAATACACCCCGAACCGGCGCGCCTCATAGCTTGCGGCTGCGACCACGCCGCGCTCGCGGGAGCCGCCGACCGCCAGCGGCACGCCACGCAGGCTCGGGTCGTCGCGCTGCTCCACGGAGGCATAGAACGCATCCATGTCGACGTGGATGATGCGGCGTTGCACAGGGATCGGGTCAACCTGGTCGGGGTCGGGCGGCATACGGCAGGGATGCTAGCACGAAGCGCTGTGTTTTAGAACAAAGCAGGACCTGCCTCGCGTGAAAGCATGGCGCGCATGACCTGAACGGCGCATGGCATAATTCATGCACTATTTGCCCCATCATAGGGGAGAAGCAGATGTGCCAAGGTGACGATCCCGCCTGCGCGGACTTCGAGAAGCATCGGATCGATTTTCGCACCGATATGGCAAAGGAGCGCCGGGCATTCCTTAAGTCCAGCTTCGCCGCCACGGGCGGCGCGGCTGCGCTGGCGACCGCCGGCATCTCCCTCGTGTCCCCGGCGCTTGCGCAAACCTCGGCGGCGCGGCAGCCGGGGCAGCCCGCCTACTTCCATTTGCCCGCCAATGCCGACACCGTGCACTGGGGATACTTCAGCAAGCTGCTGAAGCCGCAAGTCGAGGTGAACTCGGGCGATTATGTCACCATCGAGACGTTGACCCATCAGGCCAGCGACGATGCCGAGCGGATGATCACGGGCGATCCCGGGGCGGAGAGCGTCTATCTTTGGACGAAGGACAAGAAGGGCGTGATGCGCCGGGGCGCTGGCGGTGGCGACGGCGGGGGACTGGGCGTGCACATCTGCACCGGCCCCGTGGCGGTGCGCGGGGCGGCGCCGGGCGACGTGCTGGAGGTCCGCATCCTCGACGTGAAGCCGAGGCCGTCCGCCAATCCCGAGTTCAAGGGCCTGTGCTTCGGCAGCAACGCCGCCGCCAACTGGGGTTTCCAGTACAAGGACCTGATCACCGGCGACAAGCCGCGCGAGGTGGTCACGATCTACGAGATGGACGCGACGGGCGAGCGCAACTGGGCCCGCGCGATCTATAATTTCAAGTGGGTCCCGGTCACCGACCCGACGGGAAAGGTGCATCCGACGATCGACTATCCCGGGCTGCTGGTGGACCACTCGCAGACGCAGCGCAACTGGGATGTGCTGAAGAATATCCGCGTGCCGATCCGGCCGCATTTCGGCACCATGGGCCTGGCGCCGAAGGAGGCCGACTACGTCAACTCCATCCCGCCGAGCTATACCGGGGGGAACATCGACAATTGGCGCATCGGCAAGGGTGCCACGATGTACTACCCGGTCGCCGTCGATGGCGCGCTGCTTTCCGTTGGCGACCCGCATGCCGGCCAGGGCGATTCAGAGCTCTGCGGCACGGCCATCGAGTGCTCGTTGACCGGCACGTTCCAGCTTATTCTGCACAAGCAGGCGGACCTTGGCGGCACCGCGTTGGAGGCGCTCAACTTCCCGCTAATCGAGACGCAGGACGATTGGGTCATGTCGGGCTTCAGCTACCCGAACTACCTCGCCGACCTCGGCGCCAACGCGCAGAGCGAGATCTTCGCTAAATCCTCGATTGACCTCGCGATGCGGGACGCGTTCCGCAAGATGCGCAGCTTCCTGATGGGCACGAAGAAGCTGACGGAGGACGAAGCGATTTCGCTGATGTCGGTGGCGGTGGATTTCGGCATCACCCAGGTGGTGGACGGCAACTGGGGGGTGCACGCGATCATTAAAAAGAACGTGTTCGCCGGGTCGGCCGCTTGAGCGCGGCCGCGCAATGATCCAACGCCGCCGGCGAATATTGGCCGGGCATTGACTGCCAAGCGGCACGTTCCGCCCACCGATTGCAGGCTTCCGGACGCCTGCGCGTTCTGCTACCGCGGCTAGCTCATGGCATCGATGCTCCGGTCCCCAGCAGCCGCGGATGGCGGCTACCGCGCGTTGCTGCGGCGTCGCAACTTCGCCCTGTTCTTCGCGGCGTATAGCATCTCGACGCTGGGCACCGCCGCGGTCCCGGTCGCGCTGACCTTTGCGCTGCTCGGCGCCGGCTATTCCCCATCCGCGATCGGCGGCGTGCTGGCGGCGCAGACGGCCCCCATGGTGCTGCTGATGCTCGCCGGCGGCGTCGTCGGCGACCGGTGGCCCCGGCACCGCCTGATGATCGCGTCCGACCTGCTGCGCTGCGCAACCCAAGCGGCGCTGGCAACCCTGCTGGCCCTCGGCCATCCGAGCCTTCCCGCCCTCATGGCGCTGGCTGCCTGCTGCGGCCTTGGCACCGCTTTCTACGGACCAGCCGAAAGCGGCCTGATCCCGCAGGTCGCCGGCGCCAAACAGGTCAAGACCGCCAACAGCCTCATCAGCCTGTCCGGTTCGCTCGCCGCGATTTTGGGACCGGCGCTGGGCGGCCTGCTCGTCAGCTTCGGCGGCGCGTCGGTCACATTCGGCCTGGACGCGGCCTCCTACGCCGTCAGCGCCGCGTGCCTCGCGTCGCTGCGCCTCGCGCCCCATGCGGTCACCCGCCGTGCCTCCCTCGTCACCGACTTGCAGCTTGGCTGGGGCGAGTTCAATCGCCACCGCTGGCTGCAGTTGGTGACCATGCAGCACGGCGTGCTCAACCTGCTCGCCTTCGCGCCGTTTTTCGTGCTCGGCCCGGCCCTATTCGCCTCCGTGCCCGATGGCGCCCGCACCTGGGGCCTCATCGCCGCGGCGACCGGCGTGGGCGGGATCGCGGGCGGCTTGCTGGTCCTGCGCGTCCACATACCACGTCCGCTTTTGGCGGTGCAGCTCGCCACCGCGCTGCTGGCAACCCCCCTCGTCATGCTCGCGCTGCATGCGCCCGTGCCGCTGCTGGCCCTGGGCAGCGCCACGTTCGGCGTCGCCCTCGCGGTCGTGAACGTGTTGGTCCAGACATCGCTGCAAGAGAGCATTCCCCGCGACTTCCTGTCGCGGGTCAGCTCGATATTCGGCCTGGTGGCGATGGGCCTCGGCCCCATCGGCTTCGCCCTCTGCGGCCCCGTCGCGGACCTGATCGGCACGGAGCGCGCCTTGGGGCTGGGCGCATGCGCGCTGCTGATGAGCGTGGCTGCGCTGCTGGCGTGCTATGACATTCGAAGGTTCAAGCGTTTTCCCAGTGCCGGCCCGGCCCCGCGCGCTTGACCGCCTTACTCCGCGGCCGCCAGGGCTGGTTCAGTTTGCAGCTCCGCCCACGCAGCGTCCAGGCCACGGCCGAACCGGGCACATAGCTCGGTTGCCTCCGCGTGGTCCAAAATCAGCGGCGGGGTGAACGCGATGCGGTCGCCGATGGCGCGCACGATCAGGCCGGCACGCTCGCAAGCGGCTTGCACGCGCAGGCCGATCCCCGCGGCGGCCGGGTAGGGCAGGCGCGCGGCCTTGTCGGCCATCAGTTCCACGCCGGCGATCAGGCCGACGCCCCGCACGTCGCCAACCAGGGGATGGCCGCGGAACGCCTCAAGCCCGCTCAGGAACGTCGGCGACACCTCCCGCACGTGGCCGACGATGTCGCGCTCCTCATAGATCTTCAGCGTCTCGATCGCGACGGCGCAGGCGACGGGATGGCCGCCATAGGTGTAGCCATGGCCGAACGTGCCATGACGCCGGCTGCCCTCCAGCAGCGCCTCGTGCACGCGGTCGTTGACCATCAGGGCGGAGATCGGCTGATAGGCGGCCGAGAGCTGTTTCGCGCACGAGATCATGTCCGGCTCGATGCCGTAGGTCTCGCAGCCCCACATGCTGCCGGTGCGGCCGAAACCGCAGATCACCTCGTCCGCCACCAGCAGGATGCCGTGACGCCGCAGCACGGCCTGGATGCGCTCCCAATAGCCACGCGGCGGGGTGATGGCGCCGCCGCCGCCCTGCACCGGCTCGCCGAAAAAGGCGGCGATGGTTCCCGGACCCTCCTGCTGGATCAGCGCCTCCAGGTTGGCAGCCATCCGGTCGCTGAACGTTTCTTCGCTCTCGCCCGCCTCATGCCCGCGATAGTAGTTCGGGTTGTCGGCGTGCACGAAGCCCGGCAGCGGCAGGCCGAAACCCTGGTGCATGTGCGGCTGGCCGGACAGGCTGACGGTAGCGACGGTGTTGCCGTGGTAGCCGCGCACCCGGCCGATGAACTTGCGCCGCTGCGGCTGGCCTTGGATGCCCCAATAGGTCCATGCCAGCTTGATCGCAGCGTCGTTCGCCTCGGAACCGCTGCACTGGAACAGCACGCGCGCCATGCCGGGCGGCGCCACGGCCAGCAGGCGTTCGGCCAGCTCCACGGCGGGTTCGTGCCCCTTTTGGAAGAACGTGTGATAGTACGGCAGCTTCAGCATCTGCCGGTGGGCCGCGTCGGCCAGGCGCCGCTCGCTGAAACCGAGGCTCGCGCACCACAGCCCGGCCATCGCCTCGATGTATTCCCGCCCCTCGGTGTCCCACACGCGGCAGCCCTCGCCGCGGTCGATCAGCACCGCGCCTTCGCGGGCATGGCGGTCGAGGTCGGTCTGCTGATGGACCAGGCTCGCGATGTCGCGGGCGTGCAAGGAATTGGCGTGCAGCGGGTTCGGGTGCATAGGCGAGCTCCAATACGGCAATTAGTTTTCCGCCATTTCCCAAATCAGCGACAGCACTTCCTCGCGCGCCGCGACGAAGTCCGGGCGGCTCTTGACCGCGCGGATGCCCTCGGTAGCGTGGCCACGGGCGAACGGCATCGGCAAGCGGGCGACGATGCGGCCAGGCCGGGGCGACATCACCACGACCTCGGTGCCGAGATAGACCGCCTCCTCGACGCTGTGGGTGATGAACACGACCGTCATTCCCGTGCGGCGCCAGACGGCGTGCAACTCCTCCTGCATCCGCTCCCGCGTGAGGGCGTCGAGCGCGCCGAACGGCTCGTCCATCAGCAGCACCTTGGGCTCGTTGCAGAGCGCGCGCGCGATGGCCAAGCGCTGCTGCATGCCGCCCGAAAGCTCATAGGGGTAGCGGTCGCGGAATTCCCAAAGGCCCGTGGTGCGCAGCCATTGCTCCACCCGGCCCGCGGCGTCCGCCGAGCGTTCGCCGCGCATGCGCGGGCCGAAACCGGCGTTGGCGGCCACCGTCATCCATGGGAACAGCGCCGGCTGCTGGAACACCACGCCGCGCTCCGGCCCCGGCCCGGTCACCGCTTGGCCATCCAGGCTGACCACCCCCGTGGTGGGCGGCAGGAACCCGGCCAGGGTCTGCATCATCGTCGTCTTGCCGCAGCCGGACGGGCCGACGATGCAGACGAAATCCCCGCGCGCGAAGCCCAGGTCCGCGCGCTCCAGCGCCCGCACCGCGGATGCGCCAGCCCCGTATGAGACCGAAACATCCGCGAATTGCACGAAGGACGGCATGGGGCCTGAACTCACCCAGCAACCTTGAGCAGGTAGTCGGTGTTGATCGCCTTTTGAAAGGCGTCCAGGCCCGGCGCGCTGCGGATGCTGCGCTGTTCCACCAAGAAGTCGGCGGTGCTCTTCAGCACCCCGGCGAACTTGCCGGGCTGGCCGGGGGCGCCCAGCCATTGCGGGCCGGCCTGCTGGCTGAAGGGCACGAAGTCGTACTCCTTCATGTCCGCCATGGCGACGGCCGGGGTGACGCCGGCCTCCTTCGCCACGATGGCGGCGGCCTCCTCGGGCTTTTGCTGCCACATGGCCAGGGCGCGGTCGTATGCCTTCAGGAAGCCCACGACGGCGTCCGGATACTGCTGCGCGAAGGCGGTACGTACCACGATCAGGTCGGCGATCACGTAGCCGGCCTTCTCCAGCGTGTCCCAGGTCTTGTACGGCGCGCCGCCGTTTTCAGTAATCTTGCTGCGCGCCGGCGGCCAGACATAGGCGGCATCGATCTCGCCGCGCGACCAAGCCGCCTGGATTGCGGCGGGCTTCATGTCCAGCACCGTCACGTCCCGCTGCGTCAGGCCGTTCGTCTTCAGGAAGCCCAGCAGCCGGAAATGGCTGGTGGAGCCGAAGGGCGTCGCGACCTTCTTGCCCTTGAAATCCGCCGGGGACTGGATGTTGGCGGCGGTGCGGACCGTCATGTCCTCGCCCGGCCCGATATTGTCGACGATGCCAATCACCTGGAACGGCAGGCCCTGGCTGATCCCGGCGGCGGTGGCGACGGAGCCGGTCGCCAGGCCTATGTCGCAGCTTCCGGCGGCGATGGCGGTGTTGATGTCGGCGCCGCTGCCCATCTCGGTCCAGCTCAGCTTCGCGCCGGCGCCTTCCTGGAACCAGCCCAACCCCTTGGCGATCATCGTCGGCTTGGTCTCGGTGAAAAAGCCGATGTTGACGCCGGGCGGGGCAGCCGCCCACGCCGTGCGCGCCGCTAATGCGCCAGCGCCCCCGCCAAGCAGCGCGCCGCGCCGTGTCAGGCCGGTGATATTCATTCCATTTTCCTTCATTTGCCTATCGTCCAGCCCAATGCACCACGCGCCGCTCGATCAGTACCAGCAAGCGGTCGATCGCCACGCCCGCCAACCCGATCATCAGGATGCCGGCGAACACGTAGTCCGAACGCAGGAAGCGGCCGGCGTCCATGATCATCCAGCCGATCCCGTTCGAGCCGGCGATGATCTCCGCCGCGATCAGCGTGCCATAGACAATGCCGATGGCGAGCCGGGCGCCCATCAGCACCTCGGGCAAAGCCGACGGCAGCACCACGTGGCGGAGCACCTGCCAGTCGCTGGCCCCCAGCGCGCGCGCCACCTGCAGTCGCGCCGCGGGCACGTTGCGCACGCCGTCCCGCGCCGCGACCGCCGCCACCGGCAGCGCCGCCAGGAACAGCATGGTGATCTTGCTGGTCTCGCCGATGCCCAGCCACACGATCAGCAGCACGAGGTAGGCGAGCTGCGGCAGCGGGCGCAGGAACTCGATGAACGGCGCGGCGGCGGCATCGAGCCGCGGGGCATAGCCCATGCCCAGCCCCAGCACGGTGCCCACCAGGGCGCCGGTCAGGAAGCCTGCCCCAACGCGCAGCAGGCTCATGCCCATATGCTCAAGGATCGAGCGGCCCTTATACCCCTCCTGCACCAGTTCGGTCAGCCCGTCCCACACATCCAGCGGACCCGGCAGGAACAGGTCCCGCACCAGCCCGCCGCTGGTCACGCCTATCCACAACGCCGTCAGCAGCACGGCGCTCAGGCAGGTGATGGCCCAGGACGGCAGGCCGGTCCGCAGGGTTATCGTCCGCATCAGTCCCGGCCCCGCCAATGCACCAGCCGGCGGTCCAGCCGCCGCATCAGCCACGCCAGCAGCACGCCAAGCCCGCCGAGCAGCAGGATGCACAGCACGATGATGTCGTTGCGCAGGAACTGGCTGGCGGAGATCACCATCCAGCCCAATCCGTCCGTCGCGGCCAGCAATTCGGCCGAGACAACGGTGGAGAACGCCGCCGCCAGCGCCACCTGCAGCCCGGTCGCGACCATCGGCGCCGCGGAAGGGAACACGACGTGGCGGAACACCTGCGCCGTGCTGGCGCCCAACGCGCGGGCGGCCTGGATGCGCTGCTGCTTCACGCCGCTCACCCCGCCGGCGCTGGCGGCGACGATGATAGGGAACGCGGTCAGGAACAGCAGGGCGGCCTTGGACAGGTCGCCGGTGCCCAGCCATAGGATCAGCAGGATCATGTAGGACAGCGGCGGCAGCGGGCGCATGAACTGGACGATCCAGTCCAGCGCCGCGGCGGTCACCCGGTTGACACCCATCCACAGCCCCAGCGGCACGCCCACCAGGACCGCGAGCCCGAACCCGGCGCCAAGCCGGCCCAGCGTCGACCCCGCATTGCCCCACAGCGTGGTGCCGCGATATCCGTCCCGCACGATCTCGGCGGCCGCCGCCCATACATCCCCGGGCGAGGGCAGCAGGTCGCGCGAAACCGTCCCGCCGGCCGAAAGCGCCCACCAAGCCAGCAGCATGGCCGCAACCGAGGCTGCGCCGAACGCCGGAGCCGGCACGGTGAAGCTGCGACGGACCGGCGCGGACGCCGGCGGCGTCAACCCGATCTTGCCAGCCGCCCCGCTTACGATGATCCCAACCATGCAAGGCCAGCATGCAATGCCCGTGCTAACGGGTAAAGCTTGGCCTGTGATCCGTTCGGCCGACACCCGGCCAAGCCGGGAGCAGCCAAGGCCACGACAAATCCGCGCTTTCGCACTATCATCCGGTGCCTAATCTACGGGAGAGCCTGATGAGCGCCACAACAGCCCAGATTACCGGACGCGACGCCGCCGCCGGGATCGACGTCGTGCCTACTGGCGCGTCGCTCGGCGCCGAGGTTCGCGGCGTCGACCTGCGCCGGATTGACGATGCGGCGTTCGGCGTCATCCATCAGGCCTGGCTCGGCCATTCGGTGCTGCTGTTCCGCGGACAGGCGCTCTCGGATGACGAGCTCGCCGGGTTCAGCCGCCGCCTCGGCGACCTCGACCTTGCGCCGGTGCAGGAGAATGGCCGCGCCTCCGTGGAAGGGCGTCCGGAAATCTATGTGGTCTCCAACGTGCTCGGGGCCGACGGTGCGCCGATCGGCAGCCTGGGCGCCGGCGAGGCGGTCTGGCATACCGACATGTCCTATCTGCCCAAGCCGCCCAAAGCGAGCATTCTGTATGCGCTGGAAATCCCGCCGACCGGGGGCGACACCTGGTTCAGCGACATGCGCGCGGCCTATGACCGCTTGCCGGAAGCGCTGAAACACCGGATCGAGGGGCTGCGGGTCAAGCACGACGGCACCTACAACAGCGGCGGTTTCGTCCGTGCGGGCGTGACGCCGACGGACGACCCGCATGCCTCGCCGGGCACGGTGCATCCGTTGGTTTGCCGCCATCCCGAAACCGGGACCCGGATGCTCTACCTCGGGCGTCGCCGCAACGCCTACATCGAGGGGCTGCCGCTCGTGGAGTCCGAGGCGCTGCTCGATGAGATCTGGCGCTGCGCCACGACGGACGATATCGCGTGGCGGCATCGCTGGCGGGTGGGCGACCTGGTGCTGTGGGACAACCGTTCCACCATGCACCGCCGCGACCCGTTCAGCGCCGATGCGCGCCGGGTGATGCACCGCACCCAGGTCAAGGGCGACGCGCCGCCTGCGGCCTGATGCCGCCAGACGTAGCGGCGGCGCCTAGCCGTGCCGCTGCATTGCCCCTTGGCGAAGGCCGGCCCGCGGCTGCGTCACCGCACTCACCAACCCCATGGCGAGCAAATTCAGGGCCAAGGCCACGATGCCGATATTGAGGTCCTGCAACGGCAGCGGCAGCCAGGGCAACAGGTCACGGGTCGTCGTATGGGTCAGCACCGTGGCCGCGACGGTGGCGACGCCGGCCACGATGCCGGTCATCGCGCCCGGCGCGGTGACGCGGTTGCGCGGCAGCAGGCTCGCCAGCAAGGACGGGAACAGTTGGGTGACGAAGCTGTAGCCCATCAGCAGCAGCGCCACGATCGTGTTGCCGCCCTGCAGGGTGAACAGCACGGCGACGAGCGCGACCAAAGGCACCATCAGCTTGGCGACCAGGGAAACCGACGCATCGGTCGCGCCGCGATGGGCCGCGCGATACAGGTTGTTGGCAATCAGGGTCGCGGCGGCCATCAGGATCATGGCGCCGGGCACCAGCGCGGTCAGCACGCCGACCCCGCCGATCACGCCGACGAACCACGGATCGAAGTTGGCGATCGATAGCCGGAACAGCGATAGGTCGATCTCCGGCCCGGTCAGGCCCGGCGCCTTGAGGATCGCGGCGAAGCCCACGAAGAACACGAACAGCAGGATGAGCTGATACAGCGGCAGCACGACCGCATTCTTGCGGAACACCTGCGCGTCCCGGGCGGTATAGAGCGAGCCGAAGGTGTGCGGCCACATGTAGAAGCCGAGCGCGGTCAGCATCACGGTCGAGTCAAACCAGACGATGCTTTCGCCGTGCGCCGGCAGGGCCAGGAAGCCGGGCTTGGCCGCCTCGATCGCGGCGAACATGCTGGCGTAGCTGCCGTAAAGGTGCAGCGGCAAGTAGATGCCCAGGAACAGCACGACCGCCAGGATCGAGAAGTCCTTCAGCACGGAATTCCACGCCGACCCATGGATGCCGGACAGCATGACGTAGGCGGTGATGACCACGGCGCCGATGCAGACGGCGACGGTTGCGGAGATGCTGCCATAGGACGCGACGGACATGATGATGCCCAGCCCCTTGAGCTGCAGCACCAGATAGGGCAGCAGCGCGATCACCCCCACCACCGCCACCAGGATGCCCAAAGCGGGACTGTCGTATTTGCGGGCGAAGAAATCCGACTGCGAGATGAGGCGGTGCTGCTTCGCGAACCGCCAGATCGGCGGCAGCATCCAGTATGACAGGATGTAGGCCAGGCAGCCGTAGGACAGGATATACAGCGCCGGCCCGCCATGCCCGTAGGCGTAGCCGCTGCCGCCCAGGAAGGTGAAGGTGGTGTAGATCTCGCCCGCCATCAACAGGAAGACGAAGACGGCGCCGAAGCCGCGCCCGCCGACCGACCATTGCTCCAGGTCCATGTCCTTGCCGCCGCGCGCGCGGATGCCGAGGGCGAGGGCCACGACGATGAAGGCCAAGATGATGCCGAGCGCGGCGTTCATGGCGCCGGCCCCGGCAGCGCGGGATCGGGCCTGTCGCCACGGTTAACCGGATCGGACCGGTACACGATGGCCATGATGATGGACGTGCCGACGACCCATGACACCAGCCACGCGAGGATGGTGGGAAAGCCGAGCACGGACGGCGCAACGCTGTTGAAGAACGGGGTCCCGGCCAGGATGCCGAGGAAAGGAAGAACTGCGAGCCACCGCATTGCCGTAATGCCTCCAATCATGCTGGCGACGTTTGAGGTTAGCGCCGTCCCAGGCCCGAGCAATCTGCGCAAGTCGAGCAGGTTAGGCAAGAAGCAGGCCAACGGCGCCGGCTGGCTGCGCCAGACTCGGCGGTAACGATCTCCAGCACCGCGCTGGGCGGCGTGTGGGGCCGAAGCGCGCATCGGCAACGTGCTGGAGCACTACGATTGCGGCATCTACGGCTTCCTCGCCGGCGTGCTGTGCCGCATCCTGCCGGGCCTATCCGCTTGGGGCGTAGCCTTCGTGCAGAGCGGCTTCGACCTGGTGATCTCCGCCTTTTCCGGGCCTGGCCCGGCGGCCCTCGCCGAGCTGTTCCCCACGCGGTCGCGCACGACGCTGATGTCGGTGGGCTACGCGCTGTCGGTCACGGCTCTCAGCGGTTTCGCGCCGTTCATCGCCACCTCGCTGATCCACGGGACCGGCGCCCCGATCGCGCCGACCTAGTGCCTGATTGCGGCCGGCGTGGTTTCAGCCGCCACCATCGCCACGTTCCGGGAAACGGCCTTCGAACCGCTTCGCTAGGCTGAGAGTGTGGGGGCAGGAACCTCATACCACCTTGCGCTTTGCACCTTGACCGAATTATGGCATCTCTATGTGCAAGATGCTCGTGGGATGGCGGCCGCAGGTGCGGCGTGCCGCAAGTTCCACGATTGATGGATATCTAATGACGTTGCAGCGCAGCGCAGCCGCCTCGCCCAAGGGACCAAGCCGATGAGCGTGGCCGTCAGCGCCATCCCCCACGTCGCCGCCCGGCCGTTGCGGGCGGCCGCCTTGCTGGGCGTGCTGGGCGTCGTCTATGGCGATATCGGCACCAGCCCGCTTTACGCATTCAAGGCCAGCCTGATCCACTTCACCGGCGTCGGCCTCGGCCCCATCGAAATCCTGGGCATTCTTTCGCTGATTTTCTGGTCGCTAATCCTGATCGTGACCGTGAAATACGTGATGCTCGTCATGCGCGCCGATAACCATGGCGAGGGCGGCATCCTGGCGCTCATGGCATTGGCCCAACGCGGCACGTCCGGCACCGCCATGCGCGCGGCGCTGGGCCTGATCGGCATCGGCGGCGCCTGCCTGTTTTTCGGCGACGGGGTGATCACGCCCGCCATCTCGGTGCTGTCCGCGGTCGAGGGGCTCGCGGTCGTGTCGCCGGCCTTCAAAAGCTTGGTGCTGCCGTTATCGATCATCGTGATCGTCGGACTGTTCGCCGTGCAGGTGCGGGGAACCGACACCATCGGACGCCTGTTTGGCCCGGTGATGGCGGTCTGGTTCGTTGCCCTGGCTGTGCTGGGCATGCTCCAGATCACCCGCAACCCTGGCGTGCTGATGGCGATATCGCCGTACTACGCGGGCATGATCTGCCTCAACCACGGGTGGCTGGCCTTCGTCGCGCTCGGCTCCGTCGTCCTGGCCGTCACCGGCGCCGAGGCGCTCTATGCCGACATGGGCCATTTCGGCGCCCCGCCGATCCGGCTCGCCTGGGTGTTCTTCGTCCTGCCCTGCCTCGTGCTGAACTATTTCGGCCAGGGCGCCCTGGTCATGGCCGACCCGTCCGCACTGGAGAACCCCTTCTACCTCATGGCGCCCGACGGCTTGCGCCTGCCCTTGGTGGGGCTTGCCACCGCCGCCACCGTCATTGCCAGCCAAGCCTTGATCTCCGGCGCATTCTCAGTCGCCCGGCAGTGCATGCAGATGGCGTTCCTGCCGCGCATGGCCGTGTTGCACACCAGCCATTCCGAGGAAGGGCAGATCTTCGTCCCGCAGGTCAACATGGCGTTGCTGGTCGGCGTGCTGATCCTCGTGCTGGCGTTCCGCAGCAGCGACGCCCTGGCGGCCGCGTACGGCATCGCCGTCACCGGGACGTTCCTGTGCACCTGCGTGCTGGCGATGGTGGTGTTCCGGCGTCAGTACCATTGGCCGCGCAGCCTCGCCGTCTCGGTGTTCGGCTTCTTCTTTGCCGTCGACCTGATGTTCTTCGCCGCCAATGCCCTGAAGATCCCCGAAGGCGGCTGGGTGCCCCTGCTGCTGGGCTGTGGGCTGATGGCGATGATGACGTCGTGGAACCGCGGACGCGAGCTGATGCTGGCGCGATGGAAGCAGGACAGCCTGCCGCTTGCTTCGTTCCTTGCGCGCCTGCCGCAGTCCCGCACCGTCCGCGTCCCCGGGATGGCGGTGTTCCTGACCGGCAACCCAGACTACGTGCCGGCGGCCTTGCTGCATAATCTCAAGCATAACAAAGTGCTGCACGAAAAGGTCCTGTTCGTGACGGTGCAAAACGTGGACATGCCGCAAGCGCCGGCCGACCAACGGATCGAGGTGTCGCAGCTTGCGCCCGGCGTGCACCGGGTCGTGCTGCGCTATGGCTTCATGGAGAGCCCGAACATCCCGCGCGGCCTTGAGGAACTCAGCGCCCACGGGGTTGAATACAATGCCATGCAGGCCAGCTTTTTCCTTGGGCGCGAGGTGCTGGTGCGCGCCATGGTGCCGAAGCTGCCGGCGTGGCGGCTGTTCCTGTTCCTGTTCATGGCGCGGAATGCCGTGCCCGCGACCGAATTCTTCCGCATTCCGAGCGACCGTGTGGTGGAACTCGGCGTGCGGGTCGCGATCTAGCTGTGGCATAGCGGCAGCATCCCGGACCGAAACCAGGCGCAGCCTCTCGCGTTGTCATGTAATAGGGTCTAACTAGGAGCGGGCGGGCATTCGTTCGCGCTCGTGACTTTCAGGGCATCCGCGCACGCTGATCACCATACGGGCGCGTTTAAGGCGAGGTGATGGCGAAGCTGACTATGCTGCTGGCCAAGGGGCCGGGGCGTCCGGAGGGCGATCTCGAAGATCGATTGACGGTGCGGCTGGCCCTCAACGCGCAAGGCCAGATCGACTGGGCGGCCTATGACAGCGACCCTTTTCCGTGGCTCGCAACCCGCAGTCTTCGCGGTGTCGATGACAGGCAATCCGAACTAATCCGCCTCGATGAAGGCTGGGCGCTGCAAAGCCTGGCCAGCGAGGATGATCCCCTTTGGGCATTCGAAGGTCACGTGTTCCGCCCGGGCGAGCTGGTCCGGCTTGGCCGGCCCGACGGCGAGGAGTTGCTGTTCCGGATTGTCGCCAGCACGCCGGATTAGACCAGCTCGCGATTGCGGGAAATGGCCCGGCCCGCAAACACAGCGAATGATTCGGGACTGGCTGCAGCCGGTGACTCCGCCCCATACTTGACGAACCCGCGCCGCAGCGCGCCGAACTCATCCTGCATCAGCGTCGCATAAAATCTGGGGCTGCCGACGAACAACAACCGCAATGGCCCATCCTGCAGCAGCAGTTGCACATAGCGCAGCGCCGCCGGGTCAAGCGAGGCGGCGCGGTCGAGCAACAGCACAACCCGGTCGCAATCGGGTCCGGCATCGGCCAGCAACTCAAAGCCCCGTTCCAGGTCAGCGGCATCGAGCGTCTCGCCCTGCGGGCGCCCCACGACCTGTGCCAGGAGTGCTGGCAGGGTTAGGCTGCCGACGCTTGAGGGACGCAGCACCCGGCTGCGCAGCGACGCGAGCCTGACGGCCACACGGTCGAGCGTCGCCTGCGGCACGCCGGCCCCTAGCAAGATATGTTCGCCGCGGTCGACGATGCCCGCGACGACCTTACCCGCAAAGACCTCGCTCCGGAGAGTTTCGCCTAATAAAATTGGGTCGTCGTGAACTGCCTTGGTTTGCATGATTTCGAGCCATCCCAGCTTTGGCGGCCCGTATCGAGCTCGGTGCCAATGCAAGCATTCATACTCCAATCGGAACAGAATGCAAACCAAAATTGCCAAACTGGTTTCGAATTTTTACATCTTGGGTTGATTAGTGGAACGCCGCGATCTCAGCGTGCCGTGCTCCAACGACGTGCGGACCAAGCGGAACCAGCCGAGATCATCGCTCCGGGGCCTTGCGCGAACAGGGCGGTGTTACGAAGCGCCTGCCGAGCCGGACCTCAACGCGAGCCGGTAGATGAATTGCCGGGCTTGCCAGTCTCCGCACTCGCCCTCCACAAGGGCAACGACGCCTGCATCGATCAACTCACGAAAGAAACCGATGTTTTCGCGCACGAAGGTCGGGGTGCTTGTCTTGCCCTCCCAGACCAAGGTTGCCTGGAACCGCTCATTCATTCGTTGTAGCGTGCGTTTGTAGTCGGTGATGGTGTTGACGGTGATATAGAGCCGGGTTTCTGCTTGCATATATGCAGGCGCCACGTCGAGGAAGTTCAACAGAACGGCGTTGCCGCCAGGTCCGCCCCCGTCGATTGCTTGCGATTGCTGCCGGGTGAGCGTGGCGCGATAGCCGGGGGGAATAATTTTCTGGGGCAGGTTCGCCGTTATTACGTCGAACACGCCTGTGAGGTCGCAGAAGAAGTGGCCGTGCCTCGTTTCGACGCCGCCGACTGCATTCATCTCTCGTATGTTTTGCTCGGCGAGCTGGACGGCATCTTCCGAAACGTCGGTGGCCTTGATCTCGGGAACGCCTTTTTTGGCGGCGAGAATGGCCAAAAGCCCGGTTCCGGTGCCGATGTCGGCCGCGCGGCGGCAGCCTTGGAAATCGATCTGCGCTGCATACTTCAGCCCGAAGGCGCAGGGAGCGGACACCTCGGGATGATGCTGCAGGACCATGATCTCGTCTTGCACGCAGAAAGCATGAAGCGCCATGCCGTCGGTAAATCTGGCGTGGCCTTCGCAAGAAGCGGAATGGGCATCCTCGCGTTTTGCGATCTTTGGCCCAGCCGGCCCCAACCGGCGATCGGCACAATTTATTTCGCTCAATCGCGGATTTCGTGCGGCCACCGAATATTCATAGTCAATGGTTACCGACATTTTCGCTCCAATCCGCGCTTGTTGCCCTTGCTGTTTCTTTTGGGCTCGCTTTGATGCGGCCATAAGAATGTTTCTATATGTGTAAATAAAGACACTCCGCGCCCTGCCGGCAATCAGCTATGCTGGCAGGGCAGGCAGTAAAACCGGCGATCAATCAGTGCATCACCCATTTGGGTGATAAGCGCCGCAGCCGGCTTGCGGCCCGCAGCGCACGCAGGCGCACGCAGGCGCACGCGGGCGCACGCGGGCGCACGGCGTGGTGATCGACGAACCCGCGCCGATCGCGGCGCTGCGGTCTGGCGCGATCGGCTTCACCGTGTTGGACGTGACGGCGAAGGAACCGCTGCCGCCGGCCAGCCCGCTGCGGGATTTGGAGAACGTGCTGGCGCGCGGAATGCTGTATTGATGATAGATTGCGCCCGGCCGCAGTTGGGGCCGTAAGCCGTTCGGCCGCACGAGTAGACAAACGCCCTGAAATTATCTTGACGTTGGAAGCTCGCCGTTGCTTGGTGATGCTTATGACATCCTTGGAGGCGGTCGTGCGGCTAGGGCGGAATCCTTCTCCGGTCACCGCCTGCGTCGCCGATGCGTCCGTGCTGCATCATGTCGCTAAACCATTCGGCGGCTGCCCGTGAGCAAGTACCTGAACCAGGAACGCATCGTCTTCTCGATCACCGTCTTCCTATTTGCCCTGTTTTCCCTTGCCCTGCCGCGCTTCCTGACCGTCGAGAACTTCTGGACCCTGATCCGCAGCGTTTCTGTATTGGGCATACTCGGCGTCGGCATGGCGATCGTCGTGATCGGGCGCGGCATCGACCTCTCCATCGTCGCAATCATGGCGGTCTCCGTCGCATGGACCCTCGACCAATCGGCGCAAGGCGTGCCGCTGGCCGCCGCCTTCCTCATGGGCCTCGGTTTCGCAGTTGCCGCCGGGCTGGCGACGGGCCTGCTGATTGCCTATCTCGAGGTACCCGCGATCTTTGCCTCGCTCGCTATGGCGGCGATCATCGCCGGATTCGGCCAATTCAAGCTGCTCAGCCTCGGCGAGGTCTATGTGACCCCGGCGAGCGCGCCGCTGAGCTGGATCGGCGCAGGAAGCGTGTATGGCATCCCGGTTGCCGTGCTCTGCTTTGCCGCCATAGCGCTGGCCGCTTCCCTGCTGCTGCGCGCCACCAAGCTCGGCCGCTTCATCTACGGCATCGGCGATAACCCCCGCGCGGCGCATGTGACGGGCGTCCCGGTGCGCCCGATCATCGTGCTGCAGTTCACCTTGTCGGCGCTTGCCGCCTTTGTCGCCGGGCTGATCACGGCGACGTCGGTAAGCAGCATGAACACCCGGATCGTCGACTCTACCCTGATCTACGACATCATCCTCGTGGTGGTGATCGGCGGGGTCGGTCTGTCGGGCGGCAAGGGCGGCATACGCAACGTCATCGTGGGAACGTTGCTGATCGGGACCCTGCTGAACGGCATGACGATCATGGACATGCCCTACACCGCGCAGAACATCATCAAAAGCCTCATTTTACTAACGGCGATCGTGTTTGACTCACTCGTCAACCCCCGCGACGAGCAGACCGCCCAGCAAGGGGATATCTGACGCAAGAACCCGGCGCACGATGGCGGCCCGTGCCGCAATCGGTTTGTGCCGCGGTTCGAAACCGGCGGGTATCCGGCGTCGCTCAGGGATCGGCATCCAGCTCCGGCGGCTCCGGCTCCGGATCGATCACGGCCCTGAAGGCGGCGATAGCCGGACCGAGATTTCGCGCGACGAAGCCTGCGGCCAGGACGGACGGGCGTGCGAGTTCCGGATCAAACGAGCCGTAGCTCTTCATGGCGACATGGCGGAAGCGCCTTGTCTCCCCGGCCGCCCTGGCAAGGTCCGTTGGCAGGATAGCGGGCCGCCCGGCAATCTCGCGCGCAACGCGCCTGATCAAGTCCGCGTGCCACTCCTGACCGGAAGGAGCCTCCTCGCCAAGGAGGCCGAGGATGCGAACCAGGGCCGATTCCAGCGAGGTGTGGCCGGACTGCATGGCGTGCATCAACGCCATGCTCGCCCTATAAGCGCCGATGTCATCTCCGTCGAAGCCGCCTGCCGCGAAAAGGTCGACCGCCATCCCGAAATGCTTCGTTGCGGCGGCGGCGGCATCGTCGACCTCGATCCATCGGGCGTCGCTCATGGCACGCTCCTCGCACCGGGCATGACATGGTCGAGAAAGCGCGGCTCGCACATGGCGACGGGCCGGATGTCGCAATGGAGGCCAAGCCTCGCGCACTCGTCCTCGGCAAAGCCCCAGGCCGTCGATCTCGCATCGTCATTGGCGAAGTCGAGCAGGAGATCGACGTCGCTGTCCGGGCGGAGTTCCCCTCGCGCAGCGGAGCCGTACAACAGGTAGCGCCCGCCGAGCTCCCGAGCCCGGCCTGCCAGCAGACGCAGCAGTTCGTCTATGGCGGCCGCCTTTGCCGCGACCGCCGCATTCTTCCGCTCAGCAAGCGTTCGGATCGTCATGGCACCCTCCGGACGGAATGTGTTCCGTGGCGCTGATCGGCACAAGGGACAGCCTTCGAGCGGCGTTCACGGCCCGCCAGCGGCAGGAACCGGCCTCGACGCGCCGCAAACCCGTCGACTGCGCAACCTTGCATGGAACGCGGCGGCGCACCTAAGCTGCTCATTAGAAAAACAATGGGAAAAGGGACGGTCCATGCGCCTCCATCATCTGCTCCGTGGCTTGCTGCTGAGTGCCGTCACCCTGACGGCGGCGCATGCGCAAACCGCGAAGGACACGCCGCCGCCCGCCGGCGAGCAATTCAAGGGCAAGACGGTGGCGTTCGTGCCGGTGGCGCTCGGCTACGACCTCATGGAGGGCTGGAGCGCTATCCTCAAGCAGCAATCGAAGCAGCTCGGCTACAACTATGTCGTACGCAATCCGAACTTCAGCAGCGACGCCGGGGCGCAGGCGATCTCGCAGCTCATCACCGAGAAGCCCGACGTGCTGATAATTCAGAACCCAGACGTGCAGGTCTATGCGCGGCTGATGAAGAAGGCGCAGGACGCCGGCATCTACGTCATCCAGATCAACATGAAAAGCAGCTTCACCGGCGATTATTTCGTCGGCGCCGACTACGTCAACTTGGGCGAAAAAGCCGCCGATATCATGGTGCAGAAATGCGGGGGCGCCGGAAAGTCCGGCAAGGTCGCTATCGTGCAGGGCGTGCTGACCGCCGCCGCGAGCGTCTTCCAGATGACGGGCATCAACAACGTCCTAAGCAAGCATCCCGAGATCAAGGTGGTGTCGAACCAGGCGGCGGATTGGGACAGCAGCAAGGCGCGCGCCGTCACCCAGACCATCATGCAGCAGAACCCCGACCTTTGCGGCGTGATCGGCTTTTGGGACACGATGGACGTCGGCACCGGCTCCGCCATCCGCGAGGCCGGCAAGACCGACCAAGTCTACCTCGTGACCTCCGGCGGCGGCAGCGACACGGCTTGCACCAACGTGGAGAATGGCACCTTTGGGGCCGAGCTGAGCTATGACGTGCCCCGGCAAGCGAAGGACATGAACGAAGACATCCGGGCGCTGCTGCAGAACAAGCCGAAGCCGGGGGCGCAGAAAGTCACCCAGATCACCCCGATCCAGGTGCTGAGCAAGGAGACGATCAAGCCGGACACTTGCTGGAAGCTGAGCCAGTTGCAGACCGCCGCGGAATGACCTCGGCCATGCCTTAGCCGGGAAGGCCGGACGTCAGGGCGGCGCCCTGGTCCGGACGAGCAGGAGATCGGACATGCCCGACGGGAGAGCGGCCCTGACACCCCCGGCGGAGGCCGCGGCGCCACGCCGGATCGGCTGGGGCGAGACCCTCGTCCGCTGGCGCTATGCGCTGTTCCCGGACCATGTCGTGGGCGAAATACTCGCGAAAGGCTGGGTCGACAACGCCACGCCGTTCGCCTTCCTGCTGATCGTGCTGGTCCTGTTCAGCAGCCTGATCCCGGACTTCCTCGCCCCCGCCAGCCTGGCGTCCAGCGCCCGGCAGCTCGGCGAGTTCGGCTGCGTGGTGCTCGGCGAGATGGTGGTGATGGTCGGCGGCGGCATCGACCTCAGCGTCGGGTCGAACTTCGCGCTGGGCAACATGGTCGCGCTCATCTGCATGAACCTGCTGGGCCTGCCGGCCCCGGCGAGCTTCGCCTGCACCCTGCTGGCCTGCGGCGCCGTTGGATTGTTGAACGGCGTGCTGGTCGGCTACCTGCGGCTGCGGGCGTTCCTCACTACCCTGGTCGTGCTGATCATCGTGCGCGCCATCGTCGACACCCTGCTGCTGAACTACGCGGTGGCGGTCTCGACGGCGACGGTGGAGTCGGATTTGTGGGACTGGCTCGGCGACGGCGCCGTGCTCGGCGTGCCGCTCAGCCTTATTGTGCTGGGCGTCTTGGTCGTTGGCGGCCATGTGCTGCTCAGCCGCACCCGTCCGGGCTGGCATGTCATGGCGGTCGGCGGCTCGCGGCGCTCCGCCTACAATGCCGGCATCTCGGTGCGGCGGACGATCTGCGCCACCTATGTCATCGCCGGGCTGCTCTGCGGCCTGGCGGCATTCCTGAACGCCGCGCGCCTGGGCAGCACGGGGTCGGACACCGGCGCCGGGCTCGAACTCAGCGTGCTGACCGCGGCGATCCTGGGCGGCAACAGCCTCGGCGGCGGACGCGGCTCGACCGCCAAGGCGCTGATGGGGTCGATCACGGTACTCGCGATCGTCAACGGCGTGGTGCGGCTCGGCCTGCACGCCGGGGCGGGTCCGCTGATCCTCGGCGCATTCCTGCTGCTGGCGATCGTCATCGACGTCAAATGGCTGAAGAACCGGCACAAGATACTAAGCAAGGTTTATATCTCGCCGGCCTATCAACTGCTGGCCCCGGCGCCCTCGGCGCTAGAGGGCTCGGGATCGCCCTATGCGGTCAACGACAAGCTCAACGACGTGGAGATCATCGGCCTGAACATGGTCGACGGGCCGGAGGACGTGATCTTCGACCGCGACGACAACCTGTATACCGGGTCGCGGCACGGCGACATCCACCGCTTCTTCGCCCCGGACTACACCCGCCACGAGATCTTCGCGCATATCGGCGGCTTCCCGCTCGGCATGGCGTTCGACCGCGCGGGCAACCTGCTGGTCTGCGTTGGCGGCATGGGCCTGTATCAGGTGCGCCCCGACGCCACGGTGGAGAAAATCACCGACGAGACCAACCGCAGCAAGCTCTCGGTCAACGACGACACCCGGCTGCGCCTGGCCGACGACCTCGACATCGCGCCGGACGGGCGGATTTTCTTCAGCGAGGCGACCATACGCTACGAGATGCACACCTGGCCGGTCGACGCACTCGAGGCGCGCGGCAACGGGCGGCTCATTTGCTACGACCCGGCGCAGCGCACGACCCGCACCATCCTCCGCGGGCTGCGGTTCCCCAACGGCGTCTGCATGGCGCATGACGGGCAGTCGTTCCTGTTCGCGCAGACCTGGGCCTGCTCCATCAGCCGCTACTGGATCGCCGGGCCGC
This sequence comes from Acetobacteraceae bacterium, assembly GCA_965277495.1. Classification (GTDB taxonomy): domain Bacteria; phylum Pseudomonadota; class Alphaproteobacteria; order Acetobacterales; family Acetobacteraceae; genus CAHJXG01. Next base: position 2,785,680 of record OZ255824.1, read on the forward strand.
GCGCCGGCACGACGGAAACGGTGATCGCGAACCTGCCGGGCCATCCCGACAACATCAACCGGGCGTCCGACGGCAATTACTGGGTGGCGATGGTGGGGATGCGCTCGCCGGTGGTCGACCTTGCCCTGCGCATGCCGGGTTTCCGCCGCCGCATGGCCCGGCGGGTGGCGGCCGACGAGTGGCTGTATCCCAACATCAACATCGGCGCCGTGGTGAAGATCGACGGCCGCGGGCAGGTGCTGGACGCGCTGTGGGACCGCGGCGGGCGCAACCATCCGATGATCACCTCGATGCGCGAGCACCGCGGCTGGCTGTACCTGGGCGGCATATTGAACAACCGCATCGGGCGCTACCGCATCCCTGGCGCGGACATCAACTGGACCGGCAACGACAGCTATTGGGGGCCGCGCGCATGATGGCCGCGCTGCGGGCGCGCTACGACGCTTTCCTAGGCCGGGGCGACGCCGCGGTGACGATCCCGGCCATGGACGGCGCATTGCGGGCTAACCGGCGGCTGGACGACGGCGAGGTGCTGCGGGCCGTCGACGAGCCGGACAACCTCGTCGCCACGGCCGACGGCGTGCTCTATTCCAGCGGCGACACCGTGTTCCGCCTCGCGCCCAACAGCGCCGCCGATCGTGCTGCCGCCGTGTTCGACGCTGCCGTGACCTGCCTTGCGGCGGATGCGGACGGGACGCTTGCGGTGGGGCTGGAGGATGGCCGGGTGATGCTGCACCGGGCTTCGGGGCAGACGCTGCTGCAATCGGGCGGAACCTGCCCGGCCGCGCTGGCCTTCGACGGCGGCTCGTTGGTCGTCGTGCATGGCTCGGACGTGCATCCGCCCTCGCGCTGGCGTCACGACCTCATGGAGCGGGGCGCGTCCGGCTCGGCCTGGCGCGTCGGGTTGGACGGCGGGGCGCCAACGTGCCTGGCGCGCGGCCTTGCCTGGCCCTGCGGCGTGCTGATCGAACCGGGCGGGATCGTCGTGAGCGAAGGCTGGCGGCACCGGCTGGTGCGGCTCGAAAGCGGCCCGCGCCCGCTGAAGCCGTTGCTGGACGATCTGCCGGGCTATCCCAGCCGCATCGTCGCCGCGGCGGGTGGCGGCGCTTGGCTCGCAGTGTTCGCGCCGCGCAGCCAAATCGTGGAGTTCGTGCTGCGCGAGCCCGGCTATCGCCGTCGCATGATGCAGGAAATCCATGCCGACTATTGGATAGCGCCCGCGCTGGTCAGCGGACGCTCCTTCCTGGAGCCGCTGCAGGGCGGCGCCGTAAAGCACATGGCGACGCTGAACTCCTGGGCGCCCACGCGCTCCTATGGGCTGGTCGTGCGGTTGAACCGGGCGTTCGAACCGGTTGAAAGCTGGCACAGCCGGGCGGACGGCCTGCGGCACGGCGTCACCAGCGTCGTCGAACACGGCGGCGCCCTGCTGGTGGCCAGCAAGGGCGGTAATGCCATCGTCTCGGTCGATCCATGACCGCGCCGCTGCTGGAGCTGCGCGGCATCACCAAGGCCTATCGCGGCGTCATGGCGGTCAACGCCATCGACTTCACGCTGGAGGCCGGCGAGGTGCACGCCATCCTCGGCGAGAACGGCGCGGGCAAGTCCACGTTGACCAAAATCGTCGCCGGCGCCGTCGCGCCCACGCGCGGCGAAATGCTGCTCGATGGCCGTCCGGCCGCCTTCGCGCAGCCCGCCGAGGCGCTGCGGGCGGGGATCGCCATGGTTTACCAGGAAACGAGCCTGGTCCCGGCGCTGACGGTCGCGCAGAACATCTATCTCGGCCGCGAACGCTTCTTCAACCGGCTGCGCGGCATCAACATCGCGGCGCAGCAAAGCCTGCAATCGCTCAATTTCCCCGTCGACCCGGCGGCGACGGTCGCCTCGCTCGGCGCTGCCAAAAAACAGATGGTCGAGATCGCCCGCGCCGTGGAGATGAAGGCGCGCATCATCATCTTCGACGAGCCGACCGCCTCGCTGACGCCGGAGGAGAAGCACCACTTCTTCGCGCTCATCCGCCGGCTGAAACGCAGCGGCGTCTCGATCATCTTCATCTCCCACGCCTTGGAAGAGGCGCTGGAACTCGCCGACCGGATCACGGTGCTGCGCGACGGCGAGACGGTCGCCAGCGACGCGACGAGCAAGTTCGACCGCGATTCGGTCATCCGCGCGATGGTGGGGCGCTCGCTTTCCAGCGAGCTCTATGGCGATGCCAAGACCCAGCATCGCAGCCCGCGGCCGCGCGGGCAACGCGTGCTGAGCGTGCAGAACCTGTCGATGGGTTCGATGGTGCGCAACAACTCCTTCTCGCTGTATGGCGGGCAGATCACCGGCATGTTCGGCCTGATCGGCTCCGGCCGGACCGAGACCGCGAAGGTGGTGGCCGGCGTCGCCAAGCGCGACTTCTTCCATGGCGGCGAGATCAGGCTGGAGGGCCGCAGCGTCCGCTTCCGCGTGCCGCGCCCGGCGGTGGAGCAGGGTGTCGTCTATGTCACCGAGGACCGCAAGATGGACGGCTTCTTCGAGACGATGTCGATTGCGGAGAACGTCTATCTCGGCAAGCTCTCCGCCGCCGGGGACCACACGACGGTAGTTAAACTGGGCGAGATGGCGAAGTTGGCCAAGCATTGGCACGACGCGCTCAATATCCGCAGCATCAACGACGACGCGCGCACGATCGAACTGTCGGGCGGCAACCAGCAGAAGGTGGTCATTGCGAAGTCGCTCGTGCAGCGCCCCAAGCTGGTGATCTTCGACGAGCCGACGCGCGGCGTGGACGTGGGCGCCATCGTCGAAATCCACCAACTGATCAACCGGTTGGCCGATGACGGCCTGGCTGTATTGGTGATCTCGTCATATTTGCCAGAGATACTCAACCTGTCGGACCGCATCCTGGTATTCCGCCAGGGCCGCGTGGTGGAGGAGTTCACCGCCAGCGAAGCGACGCAAGAGCGCATCATGTATGCTGCCGTGCATTGACGGCCGGAAAGCCCGAGCGGGTGGGGTGCAGGGATCGGTTGATTGGCGCTGGGTCGTTGGCGGCCTCGGCGATTGCCCCCCGGACGGACGGCCCCTGGTCAGGCAGCCCGGCGGCGGATGGCGGTGAGAATGGCGAGCCCGGCCCCGAGCAGGGCGAGCGAAGCAGGCGCCGGGACCGCCACGCCACCGCTGACGTAATCGAGCGAATTCGCCGAGGTCGCGACGGCCGCGCCGTAGTCGACGCCGCTACCGGAGTCGCCGTTGCTCCAGAAGTTCACTACCCGGCCGCCACCGATGTCGAACAGCAGCCCGTAGATGTCCAAAAACCCGCCATGGGCCGTGTAGTCGGTGGCTGTCGGCTGCGACCCGCCGGGCCAGTACAGGTCGTCATAGGTCAGGGCGCCATGGGCAAACGCCGGCAGGCCCGACGCGACCGTGAACTTGCTGAAGCTGTTTGGCGCAAGGTGGTTCGACGCGTCCGGCGCCGCGAAATTGCGCGGCTCCAGCATTCCAATCGTCGCGTTCAGGATGCCGATGTTGGCGTCCGAGAAGGTGCCGCTGATCCCGGTAACCACGAATGCGCCCGAGTAACGCGCGTCCGTGGCGGTGCCATAGGTCAGCTCGATCGAACCGCTGACGCCGCCGCCGCCGAAGTTGAAATCGAACGGGGAGGCGTGCGCCCCGGACTGCAGCGAAAGCATCGCGGCGACCGCCACTGCGGCCAGAAACCCCTTCTGCATGCTACCCACTCCCTTATTGGCCAATGCCGTTCGATCATGTGCAGAAGGCTACATGCGTTTCATTAAGGCATCAAAATGAGCCGGATGTCAAAGTATCTCCACGCCTCGCGCCGATGCCGACGTATCCGGGAGGTGCGGGCCAGGGAAGCGCGCCTGGAAAAGCGTTAGATCATCGGGCTGAGCGCAGCTTCGAGGATGCGGCGGCTCGGCTCGTAGCGCTCGATATACTGGCCGATCAGGACGGGGGTCGCCCCGGTGCGGCAGGCGTCGATGGTGTCCGTGATATCCGCGAGCTTCATCTCGATCGCCAGGCGGTGACCGGAGGCGACCAGGCCGCGGACATAGTCCAGATAGCGGGCGCATTCCGCCGGGCCGACCCGTTCGAAATCCCGGTAATAATCCGCGTCGGGCGGCGGGGTCGCCAGGCGGATCATCGCGATCGCGTCCGGCGCCAGGCCCAGCCCGGTCAGCATCGGCATTCCGCCGCCGCGGTCCATGAAGGCGTCGTGCAGCAGCGCCGCCTCTAATTGCGCACGGGGCGCAGCGGGGTTCCGAAACAGCGTCCGCAGCGCCACCCGCTCGAAATGCTGCGCCCAGGGGCGTCCGATCCGGTCGGTCACCCCGGCCTGCTGCGCCTGCACGGCGGCGAGCAGCGTGCGATACCAATCCGCGTCGGGAACCAGGCTCATCGTGCGGCCCCCAAGGGCGTGTTCGCCTCGGCCGCCAGGTCATGGCCGGGATGGCGGGCGCTCGCCAGGCTGCGCTCGGTGGCGACCTGCTCGGCCTGGCGCTGCCACTGCTGCACGATCGGCCGCATCGCCGCCTCCCATCGTGCAAGCCCGGCCTCCACCTCGAACGAGTCCGCGACCGCCTCGGCCATTCGCAGCGCGTTCAGCATGCTGACCCCCGCCCCTTGGCCGAGGCTGGACGGCATCGCGTGCGCGGCATCGCCCACGACCGCCAGCCGTCCGCGCGACCATCGGTCCAGCCGTGTCGTGCCATAGCGGTCGTGACGCCCCAGCCTTCCGACCCGGGCCAAGGCCGGGCGCAGCATCGGGAAGCTTTCGGTCCAAAGCGCCGCATCGACCGGAACCGCGGCGGCCGCCTCGTCGCCGGCGGGGCTCATGAGGCAGAGATAGAACAGGTTCCGCCCGCACGGCGTATACAGCACCCGGAGCGGCCGGCGCCGGTAATCGTACATGTCGAGCACGTCGTCCCATTCGGCCCCGCCCATTCCCTCGCGGCCGAGCAGCACGCGGGTGATGCCGTCCGGGTGGCGCACGCGGTCGAGCACGAACCCGGCCTGCTGCGCAATCGCCGAGCGCGCACCGTCGGCGGCGATGACCAGGTCGGCATCCAGCCGGACGCCGCCGGCCAGGGTCAGCGTGCCCCTCGGGTGGGCGCCGGCCGCCTCCGAGCCGAGGGCGAAGCGCACGCCCGCCTCCGCCGCCGCCTGCCACAGCGCCGCGTGTAGCCGCGCGCGCGTGGTTGTCAGCACGGAGTCCAGCAGGGTGGCCGACCGGAGCTGGCCGTCGATCATGATGCTGCGGCGGCGTGGCGCGCAGGCGTCTCGCCGCACCCGGTTCAAGGCGCCGATCCGAGCCAGCGCCTCTTGGGCAAAGGCGAATACATAAAGGCCGGAGCCGATGCTGCGCGGCTCGGGCGCCGCCTCATGCACCCGGACCGCCCAGCCCCGCTGCGCCAGGGCGGCCGCCGCGACCAGGCCGGCGAAACCGGCGCCGGCGATCTCGGCGCGCCGTACCATCACTCGGCCGCCACGGCCGCTGCTTCGGCGGAGGCGGCCTCGAGCGTGCGTCCGCGTGTGCGCGGGCCGACGATGGCCACCACGACGATGCTCAACAGCAGCAGTCCGTCGCTGACCAGGAACAGCGCCAGCCGGCCCTGCAGCACCGCGAAGATGCCGAAGCAGAGCAGCAGGGTGATGCCCCCGGCGCGGCCCCAGGCGGAGGCCATGCCCATCGCCGTGGTGCGGATGGCGGTCGGATACAACTCTGGCGTGAAGGTGTAGATGGCTGTCGATCCGTTGCCGAGGAAGAAAGCGGTGAACCAGGCGCAGGCCATGATCTCCGCCGGGGTATGGGCATAGCCGAACAGCGTGCCGCTGATGCCGATGCCGGCGAAGCTGATCATGAGCCAATACTTCCGGTCGATCAGGTCCAGGAAGTAGCCCGACAGCATGTAGCCCGGCACGAACCCCGAGAAGATGACCACCGAGAACTGCGTCGAGCGGACGATGGAGAACCCGTCCAGGGCCAGCAGGGTCGGCAGCACCGACTGGAAGGTGTACAGCACCCCATACTCGGTGAACCAGGCCAGCCACAACATCAGGGTGACCGGGAGGACGCCGGCGGCCAGGATGTCGCGCCGCCGGGCCGGGGACGCCGGCGGGAGCGTCGGCAGGGCGGGCAAGGGGGGCAGGGCCGCGCCGGTGCTGCGGGCGACGCGCGCCTCGATCCCGGCGACGACGGCCTCCGCTTCGGCGGTCCGGCCCTGGCTCAGCAGCCAGCGCGGGCTCTCGGGCAGGCCGGTGCGCATGGCGCCGATCAGCAGCGCGAAGGGCGCCGTGAGCGCCAGCGTCCAGCGCCAGCCGACGCTGGGCAGGAACAACAGCGCCCAGACCGGCGACAGGGCGATGCCGAACGCGAAGAAGCCCATCATCAGCCCGTTGAAGCGCCCCCGCACCCGGGAGGGCCAAAGTTCCGCGAGGTAGGGCGGCACGACGCAGCTTTCCATGCCGACGAACAACCAGGTGAAGAAGTTGAGCGCCGCGAACACCTCGATTCCCGGCGACAATGCGCGGGAGGCGGAGAACAGCGAGTAGAGCACCAGGCTGCCCATCATCACCGTCTTGCGGCCCCATCGGTCTGCGACGAAGCCCACCAGGACCGAGCCGACGAGGTAGCCGGCCAGGCCAATCGCCGAGGTGACGCCCAGTGCGAGCCCGCCGAGATGCCAGCCTTCGCGGAATGCTGCGAAGGCGAAGCCGGTGACGACCGTGTCCAGCGTGTCGAAGAACAGCGACATGGCAGCGATGACGAGGACGGCGAAATGGAAGCGGGCGACCGGCAGGCGGTCGAGCCGGGCGGCCAAGGTAGCGGTGGTGAGGGACAATGTCCGGTGCTCCCTAAGGTTTGGAGGGTTGCGCCTCTCCCGAAGCGCCCGGGCGCCCGATGTTCTCCGCGATCGTTAGAGCCTGGACTATCCCCGCGCCGGCAACTGTCCCGGCGGCAGCACCTTGATGTCCGCCGAGCCGCGCATCGACGACTCCGGGCCCGGCGGCGAATAGACGGCGAGGATGCGTACCGGCTCCCACCCGGTCGCAAATGTCGAGTGATAGGCGCCTTTTGGGATATGCACGCAGCTTCCGGCGCGGATCGTCCTCGTCTCGGGCTGGCCCTCGAGATGCTCGATCATCATCTCGGCCTCGCCCGACACGACGAAGATGATCTGCTCGTTGTCCGGATGGTTGTGCCGGGCATGCCCTTGGCCTGGATTGAAGAACAGCGACACGGCGCTCATTGCCGCCGGCCCGGTCACGGACGGATCGCACATGACCTTGGCGGTTACCCAGGATGCCATGATGGTGTCGACCTCGTGCGGGTCCACGGCGACGGGAGGATGGGGACGGTCAAGCATGGATGCAGCTCCTATAGCGAGAGGTCGACGTCCCGGCGGTTCGGGATGCAGATCGCTCCGACTACCACGGTCGCCAACGCAACCAGCATCGGGAACCAAAGGCCGAAGTAGATGTCGCCCTGGTAGGCGACCATGGCGAAGGCGATGGCCGGCGTGAGGCCGCCGAACCAGCCGGTGCCGAGATGATAGGGCACCGACAGCGACGTGTAGCGGATACGGGCGGGGAACAGCTCGATCAGCAGGGCCGCGACCGGGCCGTAGGCCATGGCCAGCAGGAATACGAGTAGGAAGATTAGCCCGACCACTGCCGGCTTGTTGATCGCGGCCGGGTCGGCGCGGGTCGGGTAGCCGGCCCCGGCGATCGCCGCCGCCAGGTCGCGGGAGAAGGCCGTTGTCCGCGCCGCGGCCTCGGCCGGCTGCAGGCCGCGGCGGTCGAACGAGGGCACCACCGTGGCGCCGACCCGCACTTCCGCCACGCTGCCGGGCGGAGCCGCCTCGTTGCGGTAATTGACCGACGCCTGCACCAGCCGCGCCTTGGCGACGTCGCAGGACGACGTGAACGTTTTGGTCCCCGTGGGGTTGAACTGGAACTGGCAGTCGGCCGGGTCCGCCCGCACCACGACGGGCGACTGCTGCAGCGCGCGTTCAAGCGCCGGGTTCGCGTAGTGGGTCAGCGCGGCGAAGATCGGGAAGAACGACAGCGCCGCCGCCAATATGCCCGACAGCACCAGCCACTTGCGGCCGATCCGGTCCGACAGCGCCCCGAACGCCACGAAGAATGGCGAGGCCAGCAGGATCGCCACCACCACCAGGATATTCGCCGTGACGGCATCGACCTTCAGCGTCTGCGTCAGGAACAGCAGGGCGTAGAACTGGGTCGTGTACCAGACCACGCCGAACCCGGCCACGAGGCCGAACAGCGCCTGCAGCACGAGCTTCGCGTTCGGCCATTGCCCGAACGATTCAGCCAGCGGCGAGCCGGAGACGCGCCCTTCCGCCTTCATTTCCTTGAAGACCGGGGACTCCGCCATCGACAGCCGTATCCAGAGCGACAGTCCGAGCAGCAGGATCGACACCAGGAACGGGATGCGCCAGCCCCAGGCGGCGAAGGCGGCCTCGCCGGTCGCGGTCCGGGTCGCCAGGATGACCAACAGCGACAGCACGAAGCCGAGCGTCCCCGTCACCTGAATCCAGGCCGTCGCCACGCCCCGGCGCCCCGGCGGCGCGTGTTCGGCCACGTAGATGTTGGCGCCGCCATACTCGCCCCCGGTCGCCAGCCCCTGTATCAGCCGCAGCGCGATCAGGATGACGGGCGCCGCCACGCCGATGCTGTCGTAGCCGGGCAGCAAGCCGACGGCGAAGGTTGCGAACCCCATCAGCAGGATGGTGGCGAGGAAGGTGTATTTCCGCCCGACGCGGTCGCCGACGGCGCCGAACACGACGGCCCCGAACGGACGCACGATGAACCCGGCGGAGAACGCCAGCAGCGCGAATATCAGCCCGGTGGCCGGGTCGGTCTTGGCAAAGAACTGCGCGGCGATGATCGCGGCCAGAGCGCCGTAGAGGAAGAAGTCGTACCACTCGAACACCGACCCCAACGCCGCGCCGATGATCACCCGGCGGTGCTCGGATGTCAGGCGCGTGCGGACCGGCGTCGATGCGGAGACGGTGCTGGCGCTCACGCCGTTTGGGTCCGGCGGCGGATGACGGGGCCGAGGCCATATGCGACGGGACGGGAACTTGCCTGCATGAGCATTTCTCGGTCTGGAACCATATTGCCGCTTCTATTCTGTTCCGCATCCAACTCTGATGGGCAACAGAGAATCTGCAAATCGCGTACCAACTTAGCATTGCCTGGATAAGACGAGGCTGATCGCCTGCATGTCTATGATTGCAGCACTACCCGCCAGTTTGAACACAAACTGCCCTGTATTGCGGCGCTTTACCAAATGACGGCCACCGCATCCTGGTCGTGATGGCTCGTGCACTCACGCGCGCAGTCAAGCCGGCGTGGCAAGGCATGGATTTTGCCTGGGGATTGCAGGCCATCGTCGCACCCCGCAAATAGAGGCACGCCCTTCATGCCGGAGCTGTTCAGCCCGTATACGCTCAAGGGCGTCAGGGCCGGGCTGGCGCTCCGCAATGGCGCGGCAGACAGATTGGCCTTGTAGGGCATCGGTCATCCGGGAACACAAGCGCGGCCCGGCCACCCGTCATGGCACCGATCCGGCAACCGCGGGGGAAGTGGCCGGCTCGGTTGCCGGCTCCCCCAATGTGAGCGGCAGGTAGCCCAGGCAGCCTGCCAGGACCAGCGCCACGGCGCCGCCCAGCAGCTCCTGCGCCATGGGGGCCGCCAGCCCGTTGTTCCGCACGAGGGCCGCGATCACCAACGGCGTCAGGCCAGAGAAGATGGCCGTGCCCAGGCTGTAGGGGAACGCGAAGCCGCTCTGCCGCACCGGGGTTGGGAACAGGGCGCAGATCAGGCCGGCGATGATGGAGTGGATCACGCTGCCCAAGGCGCCGATCACGACCATCGCCATCACCAACTGGGCCTGGTTTTCGGCCAGCTCCGGAAGGTAGCTGAAGAACCACGCCGCGGAACCGGCATTCAGCACGCCGCCGATGACCAGCAGGCGCTGCCAGCCGAGCACGTCCCGCAGGGCGCCCCAGCACGGCATCCCGATCACGAACGCCGCGACGCCGCACACGTTGGCCAGGAACACCGTGTTGGCCGGGACGTGGCGGATGCCGATCAAGTAGGTTGGCAGCCACTGGAAATAGATGCCCGGCGTGGTCGAGAACACGAAGGTCAGCGCGAACGCGAACACGCATTGCCGGCGATAGTCCCGCAGCACGGTGCCCAGCGGCATGCCGGCGGAAATCCGCTTCTCCGCCCGTATCTCCTCAAACAACGGCGATTCCGCCAGATGCCGGCGCAGATAGGCGGCAAGCAGCCCGCCCAAGCCGCCCATGATGAACGGCAGCCGCCAGGCCAGCGACGCCAGCGCCGGGTCCAGCCCCGAGACGGCCTTGGCGATGAAGGCCGCGCCGGCCCCCATCAGCAGCCCGAAGTTGACCATGCCGATGAAGATGCCGCTGGACACGCCAAGGCGGCGGGCCGGGGCGTGCTCGCAGATGAAGGTGGCGGCCCCGGGCAACTCGCCGCCCACCGCGCAACCCTGCAGGATGCGCAGCGCCAGCAACGCCGCCGGCGCCATCCATCCAGCCACCGCGTAGGTCGGCAGCAGGCCCATCAGGAAGGTGGGCACCGACATCAGCAGCACGGTGAACACGAACAGCTTCTTGCGTCCGATGCGGTCTGCGTAGTGGGCGATGATCATTCCGGCGACAGGGCGCACCAGATAGCCGATGGCGAAGATGCCGAACGCTTGCACCTGGGTCTTCCAGGCCGAATCGCCGGGCGGGAACAACTCGGTGCTGAGGGCTGCGGCGACGAACACGTAGACCTGGAAATCGAAATATTCCAACAGCCCGCCTAGCGAGGCCAGACCGACATTCTGCAGCTCCCTTGCGCCACTACGCTTCATCGCTTGCGTCCCATCCTGCGCCCTGATCGGCGCGTTTGCGTTCGTGCCGGCGGCCGTATCAGCCTTCGCTCCTGGTCCATCGATCCTCGTTTGCCTGGAGGCCAGGCAAGTCCGTCAGCTCGTTGTACCGTGCCATCGGCATCAGCGACGCAACCTCCGAATCCAGCGAGCGGTCGCGTCGGAGCGCCTGCATTATCCGCTCGATTGCCGACGCGGCCGCCAAAAAGGCGGCGATCGGGAACATGACCGCTGCGGCCCCCGCCGCTTCCGCCTGGTCAACCGTCAGCCTCGTGACGCCGCCCGCTTGCGAGACGTTGGCCAGGTGCAAGCCCGGCACGGCGCGGCAAACCTGGCGCAGGCTCTCGGCCGTGTCGGCCCCCTGGACGAACACCATGTCGGCCCCGGTCTCTTTGTAGCGGGCGGCACGGTCGATGGCGGCGCCGATCCCCTCCACCGCCAGCGCGTCCGTCCGCGCGCAGATCAGGAAATCCGGATCGGCACGGGCGTCCAGTGCGGCCCGCAGCTTGGCGACCTGGTCCGCCACGGGAATGACGGCCTTTCCCGCCAGGTAGCCGCACCGCTTCGGCGTCACCTGGTCCTCGATAAACAGCCCGGCCACGCCCGCGCGCTCGAATGCCCGCACAGTAAGAGCGGCATTGTGGACGCCGCCGAACCCGGTATCGGCATCGGCCAGCACCGGCACGCCGGCCGCCGCGGCGATGCGCCCGTAATGGTCGGCGAGATCCCGCATGCCCAACTGCCCCATGTCCGGCGCCGCCAGCAGCGTTCCGGTCGCCGCATTGCCGCCGGCTGCCACCGCCGCAAAGCCGGTGCGGGCCGCGATCCGGGCGGACAGCGCGTCGTGCACGCCGGGCAGCACCAGGATGCCCGGCTGCGCCAGGCAGGCGCGCAACTCGGCGCCGCGGCTGCTCATTCCGGCACGCGCAGGGCCTGCCGCCACGGACGGTCCTGCTGCTCGCGCGCTTCCCAGGCGGCGAGTGCGCCGGCGTGCAGCATCGTCATGCCGATCTCGTCCAGCCCGTCCAGCAGCGCCGTCTTGTCGGCGGGGGCGCAATCGAAGTCCATGCCGAAACCGGGGCCGGTCACGCGCTGGGACAACAGGTCCACGTCCAGCGACACCGGAGCGGACGCGGCGCGAAGCAGGCCGCGCAATTCCGCCAGCGCATCGGGCGCCGCAACGATTGGCAGGATGCCGTTGCGGACGCAGTTGTCGCGGAACACTTCGCCGAAGCTGCCGGCGATCAGCACGCGGATGCCGAACTCGTCCAAGGCCCAGCAGGCATGTTCGCGGGTGCTGCCGCAGCCGAAGTTCGACCCAGCGACGAGGATGGCGGCGCCGGCATAGCCGGGTTGGTTCAGCACGAACGCCTTATCGCGCCGCCACAGGCCGAACAGGCCGGCCCCATAGGCGGGGTCGATCCCCCGCATGAACGCCGCAGGCAGGATCTGGTCCGTGTCGATGTTGTCCCGGTCCAGCAGCGCCGCAGGGGCATGCACGGGCATGAAGCGGCGCATTAGACGGTCGCCCGGCGGTCGACGATCCGCCCGGCGAGTGCCGCGGCCGCGGCGGTCGCCGGGCTGGCCAGGTGCGTCATCACCCCCGGCCCCTGCCGCCCGGCGAAGTTGCGGTTCGTCGTCGATACGATCCGCTGGCCCGGCGATCCTTCCTCGCCATTCACCCCCGCGCACATCGAACAGCCTGCCTCGCCCCATTCGAACCCGGCATCCAGGAAAACGCGGTGCAGCCCCAGCGCCTCCGCGTCGCGCCGGACCGTCGTGCTGCCGGGCACGACCGTGGCCCGGACCCCGTCCGCCACGCGCCGCCCCGCCACGACCAAGGCGGCGGCCCGCAGGTCCGATAGCCGCGCATTGGTGCACGACCCGATGAACACCCGGTCGACCGGGACGCCGGCGATCGGCATGCCGGGCCGCAGCTTCATGTAGTCCAGCGCACGCCGCAGGTTGTCCCGTTCCCCGGCGGGGGCGCGGTCGGGGTCCGGCACCCGTCCGGACAAGCCCAGCACGTGCGCCGGGTCGGTGCCCCAGGTAATCTGCGGTTCGAGCGCGCTGCAATCCACGGCCAAGTCGCTGTCGAACACCGCGTCGCCGTCGGTGCGCAGCGATTGCCAGTCCGCCACCGCCGCGTCCCAATCAGCGCCCTGCGGCGCGCAGGCCCGGCCCTGCAGCCACGCGGCCACGCTCGCGTCCGGGGCGATCAGCCCGGTGCGCCCGCCCAGCTCGGTCACCATGTTGCACATCGTCATCCGGCCTTCGACCGGCATCGCGCGGGCCACCGGGCCGGCAAACTCGACCGCATGGCCGCGCGCCATGTCGGACCCCCAATGGCCGATGACGAACAGGATCACGTCCTTGGCCGTCACGTCCGGCGCGAGCGTGCCGGCCAAGGTGATCCGCATCTGCCGCGGCTTGTTCCAGGCCGCCGTCTGGGTCGCCAGCACGTGGACGACCTCTGTCGTGCCGGTCGCCAAGCCTAGCGCGCCGATGCCGCCGACCGTGCATGCGTGGCTGTCCGGGCATGCCACGGTGCTGCCGGGCAGCGCGATCGCCAACTCTGGCGACACCACGTGCACGATGCCCTGCATCGCGCTGTCGGTGCCCAGCAGCCGTATGCCGAACTCCGCGGCGCCCGACCGCGTCCGCGCCAGGAACGGCGCGCTGTCCGTGATTGTCGCATCGTTCCGCCCGGCACTGGTCGCGACCATGTGGTCGGTGACGGCGACCGTCAGGTCCGGACGGCGCACCGCCCGTCCCGTCTTGCGCAGCTTGGCAAAGGCGTGGGGCGCATGCAGGTCATGGATGACGTGCCGGTCCACATAGATCAGCGAGCGGCCATCCGCCCGCCGAGCGATGCAATGCGCGTCCCAGATTTTGTCGAAAAGCGTGCTCATCCCGAGGGTCTGTCTGCCCGGCTACGTCGTTTGGAACAGACTTCACCCCACGTTTGAAGATTGTCAACGTAGCCGCGCCCCGGGTTGCAGCCGTGCGGCCAGCAGGTCGGCGCGGAGGCGTTCGTAGGCGTTATGGGTCAGGCTGGTGCTGGCGCGCGCGATGCGGGGCATGGCGTGTAGCTAGCGTGTGCCGGCAGGAATAACCACTCTATGTAGGAAAATAGTTTTTCCATTGACTCCGAGCCACAGCCCCGGCATCCAGGCGCCAGGACCATCGCCGCACTCAGCAGGCGCACACGCCACACAGGCCACACAGGAAGGAACACGCATGCGCTTCGCGGCATACCGGCACAACGGCGTCATCGGCTTGGCCGCCGCCGAGAACAGCGGACCCTTCCACGGCTACGCCGCCACCGACAGCGCATACCCCGGCAACCTCGCCGTGCTCGTCGCCGGCGGCCGCGAGCGCCTCGCCGCCGCGGGCCGCGCCCTGCTCGCCGGCCCCGCGGTCGACCTCGACGCCGCCGAGCTGCTGCCGCCGCTGCCGAACCCGCCCAAGATTCTCTGCGTCGGCCTCAACTACGCCGACCATTCGGCCGAAAGCGGCTTCGAGGTGCCGGGCTACCCCACCATCTTCGGCCGCTTCGCCTCCAGCCTGATCGGCCACGGCGCGCCCATCGTCCGCCCGCGCGTGTCCGAGCAGCTCGACTACGAAGGCGAGTTCGTCGCCGTCATCGGCCAGGGCGGGCGCGACATCCCAAAGGAGCGCGCGCTCGATCACGTCGCCGCCTATTCGCTGTTCAACGACGCCTCGGTCCGCGACTACCAGTTCAAGGCGCCGCAATGGACGGTGGGCAAGAACTTCGACGGCACCGGCGCCTTCGGGCCATGGCTCGTGACCGCCGATGCGTTGCCGCCGGGCTGCCGGGGGCTGCGGCTGCAAACCCGGCTGAACGGCGCGGTCGTGCAGGACGCCTCGACCGACAGCCTGGTGTTCGACGTCGCCACCCTCGTGTCGCTGCTCAGCGTGGCGTTCACCCTGCAGGCCGGCGACATCATCGTCACCGGCACGCCGTCCGGCGTCGGCCTCGCCCGCAAGCCGCCGTTGTGGATGAAGCCCGGCGATGTCTGCGAAGTCGAGCTGGACGGGGTCGGCGTGCTGCGCAATCCGGTCGTGGACCAGGACGGCTGAGGCCTTATCAGGCCAAAACTGTTTCTTGCCGGGGATGCGCATCGCTTCCCGCGGGAGCGCCGGCGCGAGGACCAACAACAATGCACACGATAACGATGTGCAAACGAGGAGCGGACCTTCGATGACCGACAGCATTTCCGATATCCTGATCCTGGGCTATGGCCCGGTTGGCAAGACCCTCGCCACCATGCTCGGGCGCTACGGCCGCTCGGTCGCCATCTATGAACGCTGGCCCGAAATCTACCCGTTGCCGCGAGCGGTCTGCATCGATCACGAACTCTACCGCGTCCTGTCGGCCATCGGGTTTGCCGAGGACCTGCGGCAGGTCGCGCGCCCGGCGCCGCGCTACCAATGGTTCAACGCCGACTGGGACGAGCTGCTGTGCATCGACTGGACCGCCGAGGCCGTGTCCGGAGGCTCCGAGGTCAACTTCGTCCACCAGCCCAGCCTTGAAGCGGCGATGGACCGGGTGGCGCGGTCGCAGCCGACGGTGGAGCTCAACCTCGGCTGGGAAGGCGTGAGCGTCGAGGAGCATGACGATCATGTCGCGCTGACCTTGAAGCACATGCAGACCGGCGAGATCAGCATCGCGCGCGGACGCTATTTGGTCGGTGCGGACGGCGCGAACAGCATGGTGCGCCAGGCTGCGGGCATCGGCCGCGAGGACCGCCATTTCGAGGCCGACTGGCTGGTCGTCGACATGGAGCTGAACCCGGGGGTGACGCTCGACATCCCCGCCTGCGGACAATACTGCAATCCGGAGCGCCCGACCACGATCGTCCCCGGCGGCATCAACGAGGGCCGGGTCTGCCGGCGCTGGGAGTTCATGCGGCTGCCGCATGAGAGCCGCAAGGACCTGGAGAGCACGGAGTTCGTCTGGTCGCTGCTGAACCGATGGGTGCGCGCGGACCAGGCGACGCTGATCCGGCACGCCATCTATACGTTCCGCGGCTTGATCGCGGACGACTGGCGCCATGGACGCATGCTGTTGGTGGGGGACGCCGCCCACCTCATGCCGCCATTCATGGGGCAGGGCATGTGCGCGGGCCTGCGCGACGATTGGAACCTGGCCTGGAAGCTGAACATGGTGCTGGAGGGCACGGCCGGCCCCGCTCTCCTCGACACCTACAAGGCCGAGCGCCGTCCGCATGTCCGCCAGGTGGTGGACATGTCGATCCATCTCGGCAAGATCATCTGCGTGCCGGACCCGGCGGACGCCGCCGCGCGTGACCAAGCCTTTTTCGATGGCACCGCCGAGCCGCCGCCGCCGTTCCCGCATCTGACCGACGGCCTGCTGCACCGCGGGGCAGGCAACGAGCCGCTGCTTCCCGCCGGCTTGCTGGGACCGCATGGCATGATCGCCTATCACGGCAGCGAGGGCCGCTGGGACGACATCATGGGCCTGGGCTTCGCGCTGATTTGCATCGATGCGGACCCTCGGCACGCGCTCCGTGAGGATCAGCTCGCGGCGCTCGACCGGCTCGGCGCCAAGATCGTCCGCGTGCGTCCGATCCGCGGGCTCGACCCCGAGGCGGCGGCCGACCTCGATGCGAAATACCTGCCGTTCATGCTCGCGAATGGCGTCCGCGCGATGATCACCCGCCCCGACTTCTATGTGTTCGGCGGCGTCAGAAAGCGCGAGGACATGCCTGCGCTGGTGGACTCGTTGCTGGACAGCCTTCGGGCGCACGGATGGACCGACGCCGATGCCGAACGTCCCGCCCGCGAACCCGCGCTCGCCTGAGGGGAGCGCACGGTTCGACTCAAATAAAAAAGAATAGAAAGATAGAGGAAACGGCCATGGACGCGTCGACAACCGGTTGGGACACCCGCTACGAGTTCAAAGCCGTCTTGCTGCTGTGCCTCGGTTTCGGCCTAGTGGGCCTGGACCGCTTCATGATCCTGCCGATGTTCCCCATCCTCATGCAGGACCTCGGCCTCAGCTACCAGGACCTCGGCTACATCACCGGCATCCTGGCGATCGCCTGGGGCGTGGCCGGCTTCTTCATGGGACGCCTGTCCGACCGCATCGGACGGCGCAAGGTCGTGGTCGGCGCCATGATCGCGTTCTCCCTGCTGGTCGGGATCAGCGGCCTGGCCGCCGGTTTGGTCTCGCTGCTGGTGATCCGGGCCTTGATGGGCTTCGCCGACGGCGCCTACACGCCGCCGAGCATCATCGCCACGATCGAAGCCTCCGAACCCAGCCGGCATGGCCGCAACCTGGGCATTCAGCAGATGGCGCTGCCGTTGTTCGGCCTCGGATTGGGGCCGATCTTCGTGACCCAGATGCTGCAGATCGTCGACTGGCGCTGGATTTTCGCAACGGTGACCCTGCCGGGCCTCGTCGTGAGCTACTTGCTCTACCGCACGCTGCACACGCCTTCTGCCGAATTCGACGCCGTGCACACCGCGACCCACGACGTCGCCGACCACGCCTGGACCGACGTGTTCCAGTACCGGAACATCGTGCTCAACATGGGCGGGATGCTGTGCTGGCTCACCTGCCTGGTCGTCACCTCCGCGATGCTGCCCAGCTATTTGATCGATTACTTGCACCTCAGAGTCGGCCAGATGGGCTTCGTGTTGTCCGCCATCGGCTTCGGCGCGGCCGCCGGGACCTTGATCATGCCATGGCTGTCGGACCGCTTCGGCCGCAAGCCGGTGGTGGTCGGCTGCGCCGTGGCGACGCTTGCCTCGCTTATCTTGCTCACGCGGATCGGCGCCGATCCCGGCATGCTGTTCGCCGTGCTGTTCGCGGTGCAATTCTTCAACTTCGCCAACATCGCGCTCACCGTCGGACCGATCAGCGCGGAGTCGGTGCCGGTCAAGCTGATGGCCACCGCCTCGGGCGTCGTCATCGGCGTCGGCGAGATTTTTGGCGGCGGCATCGCCCCGGTGATCGCCGGCCACGTCGCCGGCTGGTTCGGCATCGAATACACCCTGTATCTCGCCGTCGCCGCGATGGCCTTTGGCGTCCTCATCGGCCTCGGCTTGCAAGAAACCGCGCCCGCGGTGCTGAAACGCCGCCCGGCCTTGCGGCCGGCCGCAACGAGCGGAGTGATCTAGTGGTCCGGTCCTAACGCTTGCCTCCCAAGCGTTAGGTGAATCGGTCCACCAGATTTCCGCTAGTGGTCCGGTTCGGACACCCTAAACGACGGCTCGGTAAGCGGGCACATTCCAGTAGAACGGCCTGAACTCGACGATCTTGCCAGACTTGACCCGCACCATCTGCGCCATCGGCAGGTCGAGCGTCTCGCCAGTTCTGCGCGAGCGCGTGATGAGGCGACAGAGAATGATCACAGTGTCGTCCGCGGTGAGGAAACGCGTGTCTTTCAACTCCAACTGGTCGAAGGCATCGCTCATTTTATTGGCCCAAGCCTCGTAGCCTTCATGGCCACGATAGTCGCCGCCCCAGGGAAGATCAGGCGTTTGGTGCAGCACGACCTCTGGGTCGAGCGTCTCCGCCATCTGCTGGAAGCTGGCGCCACCCGCCGGGCCACCCGCGTTCATGTAGGCGTTTTCCGCCTCGTAAAATCGGTTGATCACGTCGATCGGCGAAGTATTGGCCGCGTCCACCTGTCGTTCGCTCATACCCCGGTTCCCCTGCTCTCGTTTCACCGACGTTGCGCTAAACGCTGACTTCGCCGCCCTCGGGGTCGCTGCGGAACATCGCGACGCCGCCGCTCCGGAACGTCGCAGCGGTCCCGAACGTGTCCTCCATGAATTGCATGTAGGTCACCTTGCCGCCGCTCACCTTGGCGAGGATCGAGAACGGTGAAGTAATCGCCTTGCCCAGAGTCGTCGAACGATAGGTGAAGCTGCCGAACACCGCGACCTTGCCGCCAGACTCGAAGATGTCGCGGACCTCGAACGCCTCGTTCTGCCAATAACGGGCGACGCGCGCGTAGGTGCTGATGATGGCGCCGGGTCCCTGCTGCGTTCCTGCCCAGGGCATGATCGTCTTCAGCTCCGGGTTGTCGTAGTTGAGCGAGACATAGGTGGCGTCGGCTGCGACCAGCGCGTTCACGACGTCCGGATTGGTCGGGTCGGCCAGGATCGCCTGCACGACCTCGATCGGTGATTTCGCCATGGTAGATCCTCCCGCACGTATCCCGGCAAACCCGGTGCTTGCGCGGCCACCGGTTGACGGTACTTATAGACCAATCAGTACGGAAGTCAACGGTTGATCAGGCGCCTTCCTTGTCGGGCCGCTTCGGCTCCTCCGCCGGGTCGACCTGTATGTCGAGCACCGCCGGACCCGGCGCCGCCAGCCACGCCTGGATGGCAGGCCGGAGCTCGCCGGCTTGCGACGCCCGAAAGCCCTTCGCACCGGCCGCCTCGGCATAGGCGGCGAAGTCGATATGGGCGAGTTCGCAGCCATAAACCGGGTTGCCGATGTCCCTCTGCTCGAAGGTGACCTGACCTAGGGCGTCGTTGTTGAGCACCATGACCTTGACGTTCAGCTTGTGCAGCACGGCCGTCGAAAGTTCGGCCATGAGCATGGCAAACCCGCCATCGCCGACCACCGCGATCGATGTCCGGTCCGGAAAGGCGAAGGCGCCGGCCACCGCGAGCGGCAGGCCGGACGCCATGGACACCAGCATGCCGGACCCGGTCCAGCGCTGGCCCTCCCGCATTTGCATGATGCGCGCGGCGAAATGGGTGTTGGCGCCGCAATCCATGCTGAACACGGCGTTCGCTGGGGCCAGGTCGCTCAAGGCCCGGACCGCGGTCTGCGGGCGGAGGCGGGGCCCTTTCTGCGTGCTCGCCACCTGGTCGAGCAGGCCATTCCACTCGCTCATCCGGCGCTGCGCCTCTGCCAGGAAGCTGCGGTCGGACTTGCGCGCCAGCATCGGTTGCAGCGCGGCAAGCGTCGCTTTCATGTCGCCGGTAAGCCCGATCTCGATGGGATAGCGCAAGCCGATACGGTCGGGGTTGATGTCGACCTGCACCCCCCGGGCTTGGCCCGGCTTGGGATAGTAATCGATCCACGGCATCGTCGAGCCGAGAATAAGCACCGTGTCACAATTCTGCATGGCCCATGACGACGGCGCGGTGCCGAGATGGCCGATGCCGCCAGTGGTAAGCGGATGGTCGTCTGGCAACAGCGCCTTGGCAAGATAGGCCTTGGCGACCGGCGCCCCCAGCGTGTCGGCCAGCCGTTCGAGTTCGCCGCGTGCGCCGAAGCAGCCCTGGCCGGCAAGGATCGCGACCTTTTGCCCGGCGTTGATCAGGTCGGCGGCCGCACGGAGCTGGCCGGCATCCGGCGCCCCAGTGGGCGGCGACCACGACGAGGAGGTGCGCCCGCCATGGTTCTCGGCTGACGGCTTATCGGCCGCGAGCGTCATCGTCTGCACGTCCTTGGCGATCGCCAAGTGGGCGACGCCGCGCCGCCCGAGCGCCGCCCGGCAAGCCCGGTTGACCACGAACAGGGCATGGTCCGGGCCGTTCACCTGCTCGTTGAACAGAGCCACGTCCTGCATGAGCTTCACCGTGTCCACGCTCTGCATGAACCGCATGCCTTCCAGGTCATGCCAGGTCGTTCCGGTGATGGCGACCACCGGCGCGCCGTCCATGGCGGCATCATAGAGGCCGTTCAGCAGGTGCACGGCGCCGGGTCCGGTCGTGGCGAGGCAAACGCCCAGGCGGCCGGTGTGCTTGGCGATCCCTTCGGCCATGAAGGCGGCCGCTTCCTCGTGCCGGACGCCGACGAAGGCGATCCGGTCCTGGCGCTTGCGGAGCGCCTCGATGACCGGGTTGATGCCATCGCCCACGATGCCGAACACGTGCGTGGCGCCCCAGGCGATCAAGGTCTCGATCAGGATATCGGAGGTCGTCTGCCCCGGATCGGGCAGAGGCGTCGGCTGCGTTGTAGTGCCGGAGTCCATCTCGGTTTGCGCGTGGGCCACGGTTGCCGCCGCCCCGGCGAGGACCCCGGCGGCGCCGGCAAGCTGGAACAGAGTCCGGCGGCCGGGGGCGGGCGTTTGCTGCTGATTCTCGCCTTGCATTACAACCTCCTCACTTGGGAATTGCATCCATAGCTTCGTCAGGGCGCGGCATGGGCATCCCACAGCCGCATGAGTTCAGTAATGCCAGCGTCCAACGTGGCCAACGAAACATCATCGCGGGCTTCTATCGACAGGCCGGTGAGGAAGGCGTCGAAGACCGCGGCCAAGCCCGATGCATCAGTGTCGCGCTGGAGTTCGCCGGCATCGATGGCACGCTGCACGCAGGCGCGCAGCCCGGCTCGGTTGCGCTGCCGCTCCGTTGCCAGCATCGCCTGTAAATGCTGGCTCTCGGGCGAGCAAGTGCTGGCGGACAAGACAATAAGGCAGCCATGCGGGTGCGTGCCGTCGGTCTGCATCCGGGCGGACGCACGCAAGCTCCGCTCGACGGCCATGCGCGGCGGCACGGCGGGGCCGAACAAGGGCGCCGTCACCCGTCCGTGCGTCGCCAAATAACGGTCGACGACTTCGCGGAACAACATTTCTTTTGATGCGAAAGCCGCGTAGAAACTGGCCGGGGCGATGCCGCCCATCGCGGCCTTGAGCTGCGCCAGCGAGGTCGCCTCGTATCCCCGCTCCCAGAACAGCCGCATCGCCTGCTGAACGGCTAGGTCCCTGTCGAAGCCACGCGGGCGGCCCGTTCTTGGCATGATGCGTGACCCTTAACGATCCTGATCCGATCCGTCCAGGCGTGGCTGGCAACGCTCGCGGAGCACAACGGCAAACATTCGCCGCAGCATCGCCTGGCCTTGGGCCGGGTCTGGTTGATCGGCGTTCATCCACCGGCGCACCTCGACAAGATGGATGTCGAACAACACCCGCGCCAGCACGGCCGCCGGCGCCTCAAGCCGCAACTGCCCGGCGGCGCCAGCCTTCGTCAGCACGGACGCAATCGCCTGCTGCCAAGTGTCCAGCCGGCGCAAGTAACGTTGCGCCTGTTCCCCGATGCTGGAGGCCGGGCGGTCGTAGTGCACGACCTCGCGCAGCGCCGGACGCGCCAACTCCGGCTCGGCGGCAAAATAGGCGTAGATCGGCCCCAGCAGCTCCGCCAATTGGTCAAGCGGCGTTCCCGGGCGGGCAGCCGCGACCAATGCGCGCTGCAACACGCCATCGAGGTCGTCGTTGATTACCAGGAACAGCAAGTCCCGCTTGTCCTTGGCATAGACGAACAGGGTGCCGACCGACACTTCGGCCAACTGCGCGATCTCCCGCGTGGTCGCGGCGTCATAGCCGCGGGTGCGGAATACTGCTGCCGCGGCTTGGTGCAGCCTTTGCAGGCGGTCGCGCTTGCCACGCTCCCGCAGGCCCAGCGCTTGCCCGTCCGCTTCTGTCTTGCGCATCGTCATACCCCATCGCGTCCGGTGCGTTTTCCTTGGCGTCCCGCATGAGGTCAACACGCCGGGCTGGAGCGCATCAGGCCCAAAATCATCTTGCGCTCAAACTTGACTACGCTCATTGTATAGCAGTTAAGGCCCCGGCGCCATGCCGGCTGACGATGGGAAGCCCGCCGAATGCCAAACTTCGATCCTTCGTTGCCGCGTTTCAGCGTGCGCGTCGGGGCCATCAGCGACCAGACCGCCCGTATCCGTGAGTTTGAACTTGTCGGCGCCGTCGCGGGCTTGCCGCCGTTCGAGGCCGGGGCGCATATCCAGGTTGCAACCGGTGACGGCGCCATCCGGTCCTACTCGCTGGCAAACGATCCGCGCGAGCCGAACCGCTACGTCATCGCAGTCTTGCGTGAACCGGATGGCCGCGGGTCCGGCTGGCTGCATGACAACGTTCGCGTCGGCGACGTGCTGGAGATCGCCGGCCCCCGCAATGCCTTTCCGTTACAGGAGGGGGCGTCCGAGCACATCTTGGTCGCCGGCGGGGTCGGGATCACGCCGATCCGTTCCATGATCCACCGGTTGCAGGCCATCGGCGCCCCATTCCGCCTGATCTATTGCACCCGCAATGCCGCCGACACGGCCTACCGGACGGAGCTGCTGGAGGCGCATGGCTCACGCCTGCACCTGCATCACGACGAGGGTGACGCGAGCCGCAGCCTCGACCTGGCGGCTGCCTTGCGCGACCGTCCGTATGGCGCGCACGCCTATGTCTGCGGGCCGCGCGGGCTGATCCAGGCGGCCCGCGCCGCCACCGCGCATTGGCCGGTCGGGACGGTGCATGTGGAGCTGTTCGCATCGCCGTTGCCGGCGGAAACCGCGGCCGTTGCGGACGCCGGCGCAGACCAGCCGTTCGAGGTCGTGCTGGCCCGCAGCGGGCGGACCCTGCAGGTCCCGGCCGACAAGTCGATCCTGGAGGTGGTCCTCGCGGCCGGCATTAAGACGCCGTACGTTTGCCGGGAAGGCTGGTGCGGCAACTGCGAGACCGTGCTGCTCGGCGGCAAGGCCGACCATCGCGACGACATCCTGGAAGACGACCAGAAGGCGGCCCAGGACACTATCCACATCTGCATTTCCCGAGCCATGCCGGGCGAGCAGTTGATCCTCGACCGCTGAGCCCAATCCCCAAACCAAGGAGCACGCCATGTCCGCCGCCGTCGACGCCGTACCCACCAGCATTCCCCGCAGCTCCGCCGCACCGGTGCTGAAGCCGCTGATCCTGTCCCGCGGCACCATCCTGACCGCCGACCTCGACCGCGCGCAGGCGTTCTACGAGACGTTCCTCGGCCTGGAGTGCAAGCGCATGGATGGCGGGCGCATGATGGTGCGTGACACCGACCCGGCGCGCCTCCGCCACCGCAACGGCGGCCCGTACTGGGTGATGGACGTGAAACAGGTCGAGGGCACCGTCACCACCAACCTGTTCAAGCATTGGGGCATCGATGTCGCCTCGGCGGCCGAGGTAGACCGGGTGCACGCCTACGCCGCCGCCACCAAGGAGAGCCTGGGCCTGCGCGCGGTCCGCAAGCCGCGGATGCAGCACGGCACCTATTCGTTCTATTTGCAGGATTTCGATTCGAATTGGTGGGAGGTCGAGTGCCGTCCGCCGGGCGAGGCGACGGACGAGGTGTTCGCCCGCGGCGACGGCGGCTTCAACTAGCGCCATTCACTTCATTGCAACGCCCCGTCCGGCAAGGCCGGGGCAATCGGGAGGACCCTTATGAACGAGATGACCCAGCCCGTCCCGGCCAGCGGCAGCCTGACGCTGTCGCTGTCGCACGGCACGCTCGAAACGCGGGACCTCGTCGCCGCGCGCCGCTTCTATAACGAATTCCTCGGCCTCGAAACGGTGCAGCGCGGCGATATGGCGATCTGGCTGCGCTGCGGCGGCGGCTGGATGGTGGCGGCCGTGCGTACCGGCGACAGCATGCTGCCGTTGCCGTCGGACGTGCGCTGGTGCCTCGACATGGCCACGGCCAACGAGGTGACCGAGGCGCACGATGCCGCCCTCCGGCTCAAGGAGGAGTATGGGATGCAAGAAATCCTCCCCGTCACCCAGGACGGCGATCAAACCAGCTTCCTGCTGCGCGACATGGACAGCAACTGGTGGGAGATCTGCCACCGCCCCGGACGCCTGTTCGACCAGGTATTCGGGTCCGCGGCTTGACCGCCCTCGGCGAGCTTAGGCTCGTCACCTACGCCGTCCCTGGCACGGGCCTGCCGCGCGCCGGCGTGGTCCGGGACGGCGCGGTATACGACATGGCGGCGGTGCTGGGCGATGCCGCGCCGCACACGATGCTTGCGGTCCTGGAACGGTGGGACGAGGTGCGCGGCGGCCTGGCTGCGGCCGGGTTCGGCGCCGCCCCGGTTGGCCCATTGGACCGGGTGCGGCTGCTGGCGCCGATCCTGTATCCCCGCGCGCTGTTCTGCGCGGGCGCCAACTACACCGACCATGTGGCGGAGATGGCGCGCGTGCTCGGCCTGCCCGACGACGGGCCGCGCAAGGATGGCGACGAACCCTGGCACTTCATCGCGACGCCGGCGCACTCCATCGTCGGACCCAATGCGGCAGTCGCGGTCCCGGCCTATTCCAGCAAGCTCGATTGGGAGGCGGAGATCGGCATCGTCATCGGCCGGGCGGCGCGCAACGTGGCAGCCGGTCAGGCGATGGTGCACGTCGCCGGCCTGACCATCGTCAACGACCTTTCGGCGCGCGACTGGGTTGCCCGTCCGCATGTGCCGGTCGGCTCGCCGTTCCATTGGGACTGGATGTCGCAGAAATGCTTCGAGGGCGCGAAGCCGATGGGTCCCTGGATCGTGCCGCTGGAGGGGATCGCGGACCTCGCGGACCTGTCCGTCAAGCTATGGGTCAACGATCGGCTAATGCAGGATTCGAACAGCCGCAACCTGATCTTCAGCATGGCCGAACAGGTCGCCCATCTGAGCACCCGCGTCACCTTGCTGCCCGGCGACGTGATCGCGACCGGCACCCCCGCCGGGGTCGGCATGGCGCAGGGCGTCTTCCTGCAGCCCGGCGACGAAGTGCGGATCGAGGTCGGCGGGGTCGGCGCCCTGCGGACCCGGATCGCGCAAGCCGCCTGATCAATCGGGAGCGGGCCGGCCCGCTCCCGGGTCCATCAAAAGATTGGCACGGCGAATTGAATCCAGAAGCGGTCCCCGGCGGGCCGGTTCTCGACCGCGAACTCCTTCTGCCACTTCGCAACGATGCCGCCGAGCTTCCAGTCGTAGCGGATTTGCGGCCCCATCGCGATCACCCGCCCACGGTTGCCGTTGTTGAACACCCGGCCGTTGATCGTATCGTTCGTGAACTGTTGATAGGCATAGCCGCCGACCCCGACGTGGAATTTCGTGTTCTGCGCCAGCGGCTGATAGTCTAAGGAATAGTCGAAGCTGATCGCCGTGCCGCCCTTGTACTTCGTCGCGTCGTTCTGCGCGTTGATCTCGACAATGCTCTGCAACGATGTCTGAATCCGTGGGGTCGGGAACCAGGTGAACCCGGCTTCAGGTCCGAAGCTCCAGTGGTTCAGGCCGGTGTTGACGACGTGCCTGACGTTGTACTCCCCGTCGGGTACCCAGATGTCCGACCCTGTGTAGGCGAAAAACGTGTGGCTGGGATTGGCGTAGGACAGGTACAGCGGTTGCAGCACCGTGTTGCCGAGGCCGAGCCGGTCCTGCGACCGGGGCGTGAAGGGCAGGCGAATGGAGACGTTGACGAGCGGCTGCACGATGCCCGACGTCAGGCCGAATGGACCGAGCATGACGGGCCAGGTGTGCAGGACGCGGGCGACCTCCGCCGTGACGTTCGCATGGTAGCCCGGCACTAGCTTGGCGCCATTCGGCCCCGCCAGCACGCCGGAGGCATAGTATTGCAGGTAGTTGAGGTACTCCGTGCCCCCGGGGGGCGGCAGCAACGCCGGCAGGACGGTGTTGACGCCGAGCGGATACTGATTGCTTCCGTTTTCCGTGGCGTGCGCCCGGGACACGGACGCGGCTGCCAGAACGCACGCGCAGGCATATCCAAAACGAACCCGGTTGTTTTTCATTGCGGCTCCCTCAGTGGCCGCGCCGTTCAGGCTGGCCATCGATGCTATTGAAATCCCTGCGCTGATCACGCTGAGACTGCAGGGTCGTGGTTTCGAGTTGTCGCACTCGTTTCTTGTTCCTCCTTTTCCAATCGACAGCCGTTCTTGGAGCGCACGGCCACGCCGCCGTCATTCCGGTCCACCAATATACAGGTGCCGCAGCCTCGGGTCGGCCCGCACGTCCGCCGCCGCACCGGACAGCGCGAACACCCCGCGCTCCAGCACATGGACTTGGTCGGCCAGCGCCAGCGCCCGGTCGACGTCCTGCTCGATCAGCAGCATCGTCAGCCCGGCTGCCCGCAACGCCGCCAGGGCGCCATACAGGCGGTCCATCATGACCGGCGCCAGGCCAAGGCTGATCTCGTCGAAAATCGCCAGGCGCGGACGGGCCATCAGCGCGCGCCCGATCGCGAGCATCTGCTGCTGCCCGCCGGACATCGCAGTGCCCGCCGCCAGCCGACGCTCCCGCAGGTCTGGGAACAGCCCGTAAACCTGGTCCAGCCGAGCCGCGCGATCCCCGGCGGCCAGGCCGCGCGCCGCGATGGCCAGGTTCTCCTCGACCGATAGCCGGGCGAAGATGCGCCGGCCCTCCATGCAATGGGCAATGCCCCGTCCGGCCCGCAGATGCGGCGGCAACGCCGTGAGATCCTCGCCGTCGAACACCAGGCGTCCGGAGGCCGGCCGTACGCTGCCGGCGATGGTGTTGGCCAGCGTCGTCTTGCCGGCGCCGTTGGTCCCCAGGATCGCCACCACCTGGCCGGGCGGCACGGCCAGGTTCAGGCCATGCAGCACCTGCGCCTGGCCATACCCGGCGCAAACCCCATGCAGTTCGAGCAGCGGGCCGGGCCTGCTGGCCGGGACCGCCGACACGAGCTGGTTCAGCGGAGTGGCCGCTTGCGCTGGCGGTTGCAGGGCGGCCCCGCCATGCGCCGAACCGAGATACACCGCCGCCACGCCGTCATCCGCGAGCACGTCGTCCGTGCGGCCCTCGGCTATCCGCTTGCCGAAGTTGAGCACCACCAGCCGGGCGCAGCACTCCTTCACGACCCGGATCACGTGCTCGATGATGACGATGGAGCGGCCGGGATTGGCGACCGACCGGATCAGGGCGATCAACTCCGTCAGTTCGGAGTCGACCAGGCCCGCTCCCACCTCATCGAGCAGCAGCAGCTTTGGCTTCAGCGCCAGCGCCCGCGCCAGTTCCAGCCGTTTGCGGCGCAGCAGCGGCAGGCTGCGCGCGGGCAGGCCAGCGCAATCCGCCAGGCCGCACTGCCGCAGGATGTCCATCCGTTCCGCGTGCAGCTCCCGCGCCGGGCGAGTGGCGCCGAGCGCCAGTTGCGCCACCTGGAGGTTCTCCCCCACGCTCATGTCCAGGAACGGACGGGGAATCTGGTAGGTTCGGCCGATGCCGGCGCGGGCGCGTTCCGGCGCTGCCGCCCGGGTCACGTCCACGCCCGCAAACCGGATGCTGCCGGCGCTGGGCTGCAGCGCCCCGCCGAGCAGGCCCACCAACGTGGACTTCCCCGCGCCGTTCGGGCCGATGACGCCGCAGACCTCGCCCATGGCGAGCGAGAAGTCCAGGTGGTCGGTGGCGACCAGGCCGCCATAGCGCTTCACCAGGCCATGCGCTTCGAGAAGAGGCGCAGTCATGGGTTGCGCCGCCAGGCCAGCAGGGTGGCGCCTAAGCCGCACAGGCCCTTTGGCGCGAACCGGATCACCACGACCAGGATCACGCCGGTGAGCGCGATATGGAACTCTGGATAGTCCGCCAGCAGCTCGGCGAGCCCGACGACAAGCACGGCTCCCACCGCTGGGCCAAGCCGCAGGCCCAGCCCGCCGATGAGCACGATGGAGAGCGCGTCCACCGACCAGCCCAGCCCGAACATGCCATACGGCTCGACCGCGCCGAGCTTGTAGCCTTGCAGCCCGCCGGCCATGCCCATGATGAACCCGGCGAGCATGAGCACCGCCAGCTTGACACGGAACGGGCGGACGCCGAACGCCGCCGCTGCGTCCTCGTCGTCCCGCACCGCGCGCAAGATGACCGAGGCGCGCGTTTGCGTCGCCGCCGTCATGATAAGGGTCGTCACCGCAAGCAGCCCGCACGCATACAGGTACAGGTCGGACGCTGGCAGCGGATCCTGCTCCAGGAACAGGCCAGCGGCGCCGCCAAAGGTGGGAACGTTGACCATGAACAGGCGCAGCGCCTCGGCCAGCGCCAGGGTGCCGACGGTGAAATAAAGCCCGCGCATCCGGAACACCGCCCATGACACGGCGAAGGCGAGCACCGCGGCGCCCAGGCCGCTCATTGCCAGCGCCGCCGCCAGCGGCAGGCCCAGGCGGTTCATGACGGCCACCGCCAGGTAGCCCCCCGCGCCAACGAAAGCGGCCGATCCCAGCGAGACCAGCCCCGTGTAACCCGCGAGCAGGTTCCATGCCTCGGCGATCACGAGCAGGACCAGCAGGCGGAAGCCGATCTGCAGCGCATACTCGCCCATCAGGGGCGGCGCGCACAAAGCCATCAGGGCCAGCACAGCCGCCGCTGCCGGCCAAAATGGGGCCAGGCGCTGCGGCGCTGCGGCGTGCGGCAGGACGGCCGCCTTCACGCCCGGACCCGGCCCAGGCCGGACGGACGCACCGCCAGCACCAACAGGAAGGCCACCAGCGCCACCAGGTCCCGGTAGCCGTCGCCCAGTGCCACGCCGCCGATGCTCTGCAGCATCCCGATGGCCATGCCGCCCATCAAGGTGCCCAGGATGCTGCCCAGCCCGCCGATGACGACAATGGCGAAGTTGATCAGCAAGTAGGTCGCGCCGCTGGTCGGCGTGAAGCTGAACGCGATGCCGATCAGCGTCCCGCCCATGCCGGCGCAGGCCGCCCCCAGCGCGAACGTCAGCGCATGCACACGGCGGACGTTGACGCCCAGCGCCGCCGCGGCCTCGGGGTCGGCGGCGCTGGCGCGCAGGTCCCGCCCGAACGCGGTGCGGGACACCAGCAGGTGGACCAGCCCGATCAGCACCACCGAGATGGCGAAGCCGATGACGTAGATCTGCGCCACCGTCACCGGCCCGAGCGAAACCGGCGCGTTGGCGTAGTCCCGCTCGATCGAGCGAGTGTCCGCGCTGAACCCGGCCACGAACAGGTTCTGCAGGATGATCGACACCGCGAACGTCGTCAGCAGCGGCGCTTCCATCCCCTTGTGCGCCAGCGGCGCCAGCAGGAAGCGCTGCAGCGGGAACGTCACTGCTGCGATGAACGCGCCGATCAGCAGAAGTCCGGCGAGGGGATCGATCCCGGTGAGTTGCAGCAGGAACAGCGCCGCATAGCCGCCGCCGACGAGGAATTCGCCATGCGCCAGGTTCACCAAGCCCATGACGCCCAGCACGAGCGACAATCCCAGCGCCGTCAGCGCGAGGATGCCGCCGAGGAAAAACCCGGAGGCGAGGCTGCTCGCGACGACGTCTATGCTCGGCATGGCATCCGCGTCCCAGCGGCCTGCAACGGCCGCGTCACGGCGCCGGGAACAGTATTTTCCCCGTCGCCATGGCTTCGGGCCAGATCACCGCGGTTTTGCCGGCCTGCCATTGCACCGACACCATCGGCAGCTTGGACGTATGGGTGTCGTCGAAGCGGATCGGCCCGACGACCGTCATCTTGTCGGTCTTCGCCAGGGCCGCGTTGATCGCCGCCGGATCGGCCGACCCGGCGGCACGGATCGCGTCCAGCATCACCACCGCCACGGCATAGCTGTCGGCGATGTGCTGCGAGCTGCTTTGCCCCGTTTCCGCCTCGAACGTCTTCGCGAGGCCAGCCGCGCCGGGGAATGGGAAGCTCGGGTCCCAATAGCCGCCGCCCACCACGCCGTCGGCGAGCTTGCCCAGGGCGGCGGCGAACTGCGCCGGCTCGGCGCCGCGTTCGATGTCGATGAACTTCGGCGTATAACCCGCGGCGGCCATCTGCTTGCGTATGGTGATGGCCTGCGGCGTGATCACGTCGATCAGGATGATCTCGGCGTCCTTGGCCTTGGCTTCGGCAATGATCGAGGTGAACTGGGTGTTGTCCGCCGGGAACGCGGCGAGCTGCACGACCTCAAGTCCGGCCTGCCGGGCCATCTCGGGCCAAATCTGCCCGCCCACGACGCGTCCGTCCGGGCCGTTGTCATACAGGATCGCCACCTTCTTGTTGGTGGCCAGCTTGAGATCCATAAGCACGCCGAACGGGGCGTGGGCCAGGTCCGGCTCGTCGAAGAACAGGTCCCAGACGTAGGTCCAGCGGCGCACCGCGCGGAACGTCTCGAGCGGCTCGCAGGCGGTGACCATCGGCACCTTGTGCCGCTCGGCCACCAGCGCCCCGGCGATGACCAGCGGCGTCGTGCAGGACCCGAGCAGCGCCACCGCCTTGTCGCGCGAGATCAGCGTCTCGATGTTGCCGGCGGACGTGTTCGGGTCGGTCTTGTCGTCGCGCAGCACCAGGCGGACCGGCAGCGCCTTGCCGTCGACGACGATCCCGCCGGCCTTGTTGGCCTCGTCGACCGCGCGCTTGTAGCCCCATTGCTGGAAGCTGCCGAACCCCGCCAGCGGCCCGCTGAGCGGCAGCGACGCGCCGACCACGACCTCCTCGGCGGCACGCGCGGGCGCCCCGAATGCCAGGGCCGCCAAACAGGCGCCCAACGCAAGGAGGCTGGCTTTAGTGCCCGAACGGCGCAGTTTCGCTGGATGATGCATCATGTCCGTTTTCCTCGTCCTTCGTTGGTGAAGGCTCGTTTTCGAAGGGTCCGCCCCCGCCGCAATTCCCGGGCGCAAGGCCGGCCAGTCTAATCATTTCTTGGTCGCACTTATCTTATGACGGCACGGCCGCACGCAACATAATTCATTTCAAAGTCTAGCTTAACAACGATTCGGCTGTCCACGTTCTGTGTGGATAGTGAAACCCAATTGCAACTGTTGTCAACACAAGCTTTTCCGATGAGACTATTCCCGCAACGGCGCCCCGCGTATGCCGGAATGGCCGTTCAGGGAACCGTCGCCGCCGGGGCACGCGCAGCCGGGCCACGCTCGCCCTGCCGTTGCAGGACGGCGGCCAAGACCGCCGCCAATACGAGAAATCCCGCGATCAGCAGCAGCGACGCGCCGAAGCCTGGCGTCCGCGACCGCAGCCAACCGATGAGATAAGGGCCGACGAAGCCACCGACATTGCCGACCGCATTGACCAGGGCGATCCCCGCCGCCGCCGCGGTCCCGCCCAGCACTGCCATCGGCAGCGACCAGAACACGCCGATGCCGCCCCAGATGCCGGCCGCTCCCAAGCAGATGCCCAGGAACGCGGCCACCGGGCTGGCCGCCAGCGCGCCCACGCCGAAACCGGCCGCTCCCAGCAGGCACGGCACGATCAAATGCCACCGCCGCTCCCCGGTGCGGTCGGAGTGACGCCCATTTGCCACCATCGTCACGGCGGCGCCCAGGAAGGGCAGCGCTGTCAGCAGGCCGACCGCGAACGGCGGCAGCCCCGACATCTGCCGCAGGATCTGCGGCAGCCACAGCGAGATGCCGTAGAAGCCGACGCCGATGCAGAAATAGATGGCGCCGATCAGCCAGACCGCCGGGCTCGCCAGCGCGGGGCCGATGCCATGCAGGCCATGGGCGCGTTTCGCCTCGGCTTCCTGCTCGAGCGTGGATATCAGCCACGCCCGCTGCCCGGCGCTGAGCCATGCCGCGTCGGCTGGCCGGTCCGTCAGGACCGCGAGCGTCGCCAGGCCGAGGAACACTGCCGGCACCCCCTCCAGGATGAACATCCACTGCCAGCCGGCCAGCCCCAGCCAACTGCCCAGCGACATGACCGCCCCGGATATCGGCGCGCCGATGGCGATGGAGATAGCGCTGGCGGTCATGAACTGGGCCACCGCCGCCGCCCGCGCCTTCGCGGGGAACCACTGCCCCAGGTACAGCAGGATGCCGGGCACGAACCCGGCCTCTGCCAAGCCGAGCAGGAAGCGCAGCAAGTAGAACGAGCGGGGACCGGACACGAACGCCATGGCGGACGACACCAGGCCCCATGTGATCATGATGCGGGCGATCCAGAGCCGCGCGCCCACGCGTTGCAGCAGCAGGTTGCTCGGGATTTCGAACAGGACATAAGCGACGAAGAACAGGCCGACCCCAAGGCCGAACACCTCCGGCGTAAACCCGAGGTCGGCGTTCATCTGCAGCGCTGCGAAGCCGACGTTGACCCGGTCGAGGAAGTTGACCACGAACAGGACGAACAGGAACGGGATCAGCCGTCGGCTGATTGCCGCGATGGTGGACGCTTCAACGCCGGATGGGTCCACCGCCTGCATGTCCGGCGGTCAGGGGGCGCGAAGCCGCTGGATGAAGTCGCCGTCGGTGCGTCCGGGCGGGGTGTCGGTCCGGTCGCCTTGGTATTCCATGTCGACGACCGACTCGTAGATCGCCGGATGGCCCTTCACGCCGGGGATGGCGTATTCGGTCGGCGGATGGGCGGCGTGGGAGCTGCGCCAGGCGTCGGCGCTCTCCCAGCGGGCGATGTTGATGAACCGGAAGGCGCCGTTGCCGACGCCGGTGTTGCGGTGCAGGTGCGTCTCGATGAAGCCGGGCGTGCGGGAGAAGGTGTCCGCCGACTTCTGCCAGTTCTTGAGGAACTCCGCCTCAAGCTCCTCGGGCACGCTGAACACGTTGATGAGGGTCACTGCCAAGGTCGTCTCCTATGGTTGGAAAATGCTCATCCGGTCGCAGCCAGCGCCGGGGCAGGCACGGGCTTGAGGCCGAAAGCGTAGGAGAGCCGGCGCCATGGCCCCGCGACTTCGGCGCCGTCCGGCGCGCGCCCGGGCGTCTCGTGGGTGAACTCGCGGATCAGCGAGTCCTTCACCCCGAACACGGCATCGCTGTCGAGATAGGGGCCGCCCGCGACGAAGATGTGCGTCACCAGCATCTCATGCCGTTCGGCCGAGATCATGAAGTGCAGGTGCGCCGGCCGCCAGGGGTGGCGCTTGGTGGCCGCCAGCAGGTCGCCCACCGGGCCGTCATCGGGGATGGGATACTCCGTCGGCATGATGGTCCAGAAGTGGAAGCGGCCCCCGTCATCGGCGCGCAGCCGGGTCCGCAGCGAAGGCGCCGTCAGCTCCGGACGCTGGACGTCGTAGAAGCCGTCGTTGTCGGACTGCCAGACCTCCAGCACCGCGCCGGGCAGCGGGACGCCATTGGCGGAGGCCACCGACCCCTCGACGAACAGCCGCTCCCCAGGCAGCCCGGCGCCGATGTCCGCGCCATTGGGCGAGAACGGCACGTCGGCGACATGGAATGGGCCGAGCACCGTCGTCTCCGTGGCGCCCGCCGGCATGCGATGGTTGATGGCGTCCACCAGCATGGAAACCCCCAGCGTGTCGGACAGCAGGATGAACTCCTGGCGCGTGTCCGTGCAGGTTTGGCCGGTGCGGGTCAGGTACCCGATCGCCTGCTGCCACTCCTCGAACGTCGGCTCGATGTCGCGGACGAAGCCGTGCAGGTGCCGCACCAGGCTGCCGACCAGCGCTTTCAGCCGTGGATCGGGAGTGTCGGCGAACCGGTCCAGCACGGCTGCGGTGATGGTGTGCTCGTTGAGGTCACGCATGTTGGTCCTCCGGGATTGCCTGAAACGGCGGGTTGCCCGCGTCGGCCCGCATTCCCCGGCCGCCGACGCCCAGGGACGCAATGCAGCCAGCCGCCAGCAGCCCAGCGCCGCCAATGGTCCAGAACATCGCGTCCGGCCCGCCGGTGGCGCCCTGCAGCAGCCCGGCGACGAACGGGCCGAGGATCGCGCCCACCCGGCCAACCCCCAATTCCATCCCGACGCCGGACGCGCGCATGGGGGTGGCGTAGGTGCCCGCGGTGAAGTTGTTGAGCACGTGCTGCGCGCCGATGATCAGGAACCCCGCCGCCCCGGCGCAAACCAGGTTGACGGCATGGCCGCCGTAGAAAATCAGCGCCAGCACCGACACGCCGCCAAGCGCCCACCACGCCGCCAGCAGCGCGGTGGACGCGGACGGGCGGCGGTCCGCCAGCATGGCCAGGGCCAGCCCGCCGATGAACGAGGTGACCTGCATCAGCGCCCCGAAGCCGAACGACGCCGCGAAGGTCTCGCCGCGCTGCATCATCACCGTGGGAATCCAGCCGGTCAGGCCGAAGATGCAGAACAGGCTGAGGAACGACGTGGCCCAGATCGTCAACGACGCCCGGCGATAGCGCGGCGTCAGCAAGGCCGCGACCGGATTGCCCACCGCCTCCGTTTGCCGCAGCCGCAGCCCGGCGACGGCATAGGCCGCAGCATGTTCCGGACGCAGCCGGGTGAGCAGGCGACGCAGCTCCTCCATCCGGCCCGACACCGCCAGGAATTTCGGGCTTTCCAGCAGCACGCGGTGCATCGCCAGCGTCAGCGGAATGGACAGCGTGCCCACCCAATACAGCACTTCCCATCCGAAACGCGGGGTCAGGAACACGCCGACCAGCCCGGCCAAGGTGCCGCCCACCGACCAGCCGAGCGCCACGCCCCACAACGAGAACGCATTGCTCACCCGCCGCGGCGCCAGCTCGTTGATGTAGGTGGCGGCCAGCGGCAACAGGGTGCCGAGGCCCACGCCCGTCAGCACGCGCAGCCCGCAGAAGCTGGCGAACCCATGGCCAAGCAGCGGCGTCAGCACGGTGAACACGTTGACGATCCACAGCCCGGCCAGCAACGCGCCGCGGCGCCCGAACCGGTCCGCCACCATCCCATGCCCGGCCGCCCCCAGCAGGAACCCGATCAAGCCGCTGCTGACCAGGAACCCGGCTTGGCCGGGCGACAGTCCCCAGGGCTGGGCGACGTAGTGGATGACGTAGGCCGGGTTGAAGGTGTCGTAGCCGTCGAACAGGGTCATCAGCGCCACCATGACGCCGAGCGTCCGGTGCAGCGGGCCGACCTGGGCCTCGGCTAGCTCCTCATGGACGTCTAGCTCGGCCGGCAACTCGGCTGGAAGTTCTGCGGGCATTGCGGCCTCCCTTGTTTTTACTCCGCGGCCGCGGCTTGCGACTGGGCATGGCCCAGCCCGAACAGGCCGAAGGCGTTGGTGCGTCCGATCTTGCGCCGGTCCGCCTCCGAAATGGAACAGGCGTCGAACCACTCGGCGGCGTGGTCAAGGTTCTCGAACGGCCAGTCGGCCGCGAACAGGATACGGTCGGCGCCGATCTCCATCATCGCGTCGACCAGGGTCTGGGTGCGGAAGTTGCCCGAAGTCGTGATGTAGAAGTTCTCGCGGAAATAGTCGCCGAGCGGGCGCTTGGCCGGATAATTCTTCGGCAGCTTCACCCAAGCGTTGCGGTTGTCGACGCGCCAAATCGAATACGGCAGGCCCTCGCCCAGGTGGCCCAGGATGATACGCAGGCCGGGATGCGCGTCGAACAGCCCGGACGCCATCAGCCGCAGCGCGTGCACCGCCGTCTCCTGTGCGAACGCCCAGGTGGGGCCGAGCAGCCAGGGGTGGCCGTCATAGATCTGTGCGTGCTGCGGCAACGGGTTGCGCGGGTGCAAGTAGAACGGCACGCCCAGGCGCTCGGCCTCGGCCCAGAACGGACGGTATTGCGGCAGGTCGTAATAGGTGGCGTTGGCGGGGTCGTCGACCTGGCTGAAGCCGTTGACCAGGGCGCCGCGGAAGCCAAGGTCCTGCACGCAGCGGGCCAGCTCGCGGGCGGCCGCATCCGGGTCCTGCATCGGCAACGCGGCCAGGCCCTGGAAACGGTCGGGACGTTTTTGCACCTCCTCGGCGAGAAAGTCATTGGCGCGCCGGGCGATCTCGACCGCGTGCGCCCGGTCGGGGATGGCCTGCACCGCCGGGGCATTCAGCGAGGGCAGCATCATTTCGATGCCGTTTGCGTCCATCTCGCGCAGCCGCTGGCCCTGCATGTCGAGCAGCCGGGCTTTCAGCTCGGTCCAATAGTCGCCCGGCACGAATCCCGCGCTGTCCTGCACCGTTTCAGGAAGCGCGAAGTGCTCCTCGATTACTACTTTGCCCTGCATCGTTGCCTCCCGTGCCGTCTTGTTTTGGCTATTGCCATTCGCTTTTGGGCTCAAGTTTCAGCGCCTCTCGCCGACGCCTATACCCCAATGCAAATGTCGTCAACAAGAAAGTTGCATATGCAAATATTGCAAGAAAACGAGGACGATTGTAGATTGTTGCAGCGTACTGGCATGGCGCGGCACGCGGCCCCGGAGACTAAAGATGTATCGGTTCACCGACTCGCTTCCCTACCTGCTCAACCGGGTCGGCGTCCGCATGGGCGAACTTTTTGCCAACGAGCTCGCGGCCGACCAGCTTACGGTGCCGATGTATCGCGTCCTGGCGGCGCTGAGCCAGGCGGACAACCAGCGGCTGACCGACCTGAGCGCCACGACGACGGTCGAGATGACGACGCTGTCCCGCCTCGTCGCTTCGATGGAAAAACGCCATATGCTCAAGCGCAGGCGGCCCGACGACAACTTGCGCACCGTGCAGATCAGCCTGACCGGAGTCGGCCGCGAGCTGGCGGCACGGCTCTGCCCACGGGCAGCGTACTACGAGCGGATCGGGCTGAAAGGCTTGGACGCCCAAGCCGTCGCGAGCCTGAAGGCGACGCTGGTGACGGTCTACGAGAACCTCGATGAGATCGAGCGCGAGCAGGCCGAGGCTCGCATCAAGGGCAAGCCGCCGGCGCGCGGCGTGCGGCCCAAGGCGGCGTAGCCGGGCACTGGCGGCCATCGGCAATCAACTGCCGGCGAGAACGGCTTCGCGGTGCAAAGACTGCTCGAGCCGTTCGAGCAACGCCGCGAGTTCCCGGCCATCGCGAGCCGTGCCGTAGACATACCAGTCCGGACGGACGACCGCGGCCGTGCACCCATGCGCCGCGAACCACGCCGCGTAAACGCCGTCGACATCGTCCAATCCGGAGTCCGCCGCTCCCCCGAAGGCCGCGATGCGCCCGCCAATCGCCTCCCATGCCTCGCCGTGCGCGCTTGCCAGGCCATCGAGCACGCCCGGCTCGGACGCAACGATGCACCACCCGGCGCCGACAACGTCGTCGAACAGCCCCTCGCGGCCGCCGGTGCGCACGTGTCCCTGGGGGAAAAACGTGCCGGTGTCGGCGATCAGGCCTCCGGTCAATCCGGGATAGCGCAGCTTATCGGGGGCGTGATGCGCCCGGCGCTGCGCCAGAAGCCTCTCGTCGCGCTCGCGCGCCTTGACCGGATCGCGCAAGGTCTGCAAGCGGCCAAGCTCGATCGCTTTTTCGGTGATGAAACGGACATGCGGCTCACGCTCGGCCTGGTAGGTGTCCAATAGGGACTGGTTCGCGCGTCCGGTCAGCACGAGGTCGAGCTTCCAGGCCAGGTTATGGCTGTCGCGAATGCCGGAGCACATGCCCTGGGCAAGAAACGGGGGCATCTCGTGCGCGGCGTCGCCCGCCAGGAGCGCGCGCCCATATCGCCAGTGGTCGGCAATGCGGCTGCGGAACACATAGTTGGCGACCCGGATGAGCTCCGCGTCGTCCTCGTTCAAGAACCGGCTGACGCGCGACCACACTCCCGCCGCTTCCGTCGCCGCCTCGGGCGTCTCGCCGGAATGGAGCATGAAGGAGAAGCGGTGATGGGCGGGTCCGATGCGCACGATGGAGGTGGGCTGGGCCGGGTCGCAGATCTGCCGGAAGGTCGGGAGGTTGGCGACGGGCCGCCGCATGCGGAAGTCGCAGACCAGCCAGTTCTCCTGGAAGCCGTAATCGTCGACGGTGGCGCCAAGCTTCCGGCGCATGAAGCCGCCGCCGCCGTCGGCGCCGACCGCGAAGCGCACCCGTGTGGAGGCCGGTTTCCCGTCGGGGCCGGCGCCGTGCAATGTGACGCCCTCATTGTCCTGTTCGAGTCCGGACACGGTAAAGCCCTGGCGAACCTCCACGGTCGGCAATGCCTTGTCATGCCGGTCCAGGACCGCCTCGACGTGCGGCTGGAACATCATGTAAAGCGCCGCCCAGCCGCCCGGCGCCACCGCGTCGTATTCGAACTCGACCAGCGTCTCGCCCTTGGCATTGACCCAGTCGTAGTCGCGTTGCGCCACCGCGCCGAGGCTCACCTGGTCCACCAGGCCAAGTTTCTGGAACGTGCGCATGATCTCGTCGTCGAAACATGCGGCGCGGGGCAGGTTATACAGGCCGGTGTAACGCTCGAGCACGACGACCCGATGGCCGCGCTGGCCGAGGAGTGCGGCGAGGGTCATGCCCGTCGGGCCGTAGCCGACGACGGCTACGTCGAAGTCGCTCATTGCATTCTCCATTGCTGGCAAGCACGGGTCGCTTGGGGCCGCCGTGGTTTCCCATGCGGACATCAGGCCGGGTCAGGATTTGAGGCAGCCAATTCGAACGTCATGTATGCGTTGCCCATCGCCGGCGCCGCGTCAATCTTGCTCACGCAATTCTTGCGATGGCAAGTCTTTAGATGGGCCGTTTCGCATCGTGAAGCGCGCGGCACGGCTGAATCATGCCTCAGCCGACTGCCGCGGTGGGTTGCATGGCAGCGGCGCATGATGGCACGGCTCTTGCCTGGCAAAAGCACGCGCGAACGAGGAAAATGACGTGACACAGCCGGCCCTCTCATCCGCCACGCCGCCGCCGTTCCGCCTCGTCATCCTGGCCATCCAGCACGTCCTGGTGATGTATGCCGGCGCGGTCGCCGTGCCCTTGATCCTCGGCGCGGCGCTGAAGCTGCCGCGGGACCAGGTTGCGACGCTGATCAACGCCGACCTGTTCGCCTGCGGCGTCGCCACCTTCATCCAGGCATTCGGCGTCGGGCCAGTGGGCATACGCCTGCCGGTGATGATGGGCGTCACCTTCGCGTCGCTGTCGCCGATGCTGGCGATGGCCAACAACCCGGCGCTCGGCCTGCCGGTGATTTTCGGCTCGGTGATCGCCGCCGGGGTGTTCGGCATCGTGGCCGCCCCCTTCGTCAGCCGCCTGCTGCGCTTCTTCCCGTCGGTGGTCACGGGATCGATCATCACCGTCATCGGCATCACGCTGATGCGGATCGGCATCAACTGGATCGGCGGCGGGCGTCCGGCCGCCCCGGATTTTGGCGCGCCCGGCTATCTCGGCGTGGCTGGGCTTGTTTTGCTCATCATTTTGCTGCTGTTGCGCTTTGGTGCTGGCTTTTTACGCAATACCGCAGTGCTGATCGGCATCGTGGCGGGCTATCTGGTCACGCTGGCCCTCGGCTGGGGCGATCTCGGCGGGCTGGAGGCGCAGCCGTGGTTCGACGTCGTCCGGCCGCTGCAGTTCGGCATCCCACGCTTCGACCTTATTGCGTGCGTGTCGATGTGCCTGGTGATGATCGTCGTCATGATCGAGAGCACGGGAATGTTCCTGGCGCTCGGCGTCATGGTGGGCAAGCCGGTGTCGCAGGACGACCTCGCCCGCGGCCTGCGCGCCGACGGGGTCGGCACCGTCATCGGCGGCATCTTCAATACCTTTCCCTACACCTCGTTCTCGCAGAACGTCGGGCTGGTGGGCGTGACCGGGGTCACCAGCCCGATGGTGTGCGTCGCCGGCGGCATC
The DNA here is from genome assembly GCA_965277495.1 of Acetobacteraceae bacterium. Taxonomy (GTDB): domain Bacteria; phylum Pseudomonadota; class Alphaproteobacteria; order Acetobacterales; family Acetobacteraceae; genus CAHJXG01. The sequence continues at coordinate 2,825,808 of OZ255824.1, forward strand.
ATTATGCTGCTGCTCGGCCTGTTGCCCAAGCTGGCCTTCATCGCCGCCTCGGTGCCGCAATGCGTGCTGGGCGGCGCGGGCGTGGTCATGTTCGGCATGGTGGCAGCGACCGGCATACGTATCCTGGCCTCGGTCGACTACGAGGGGCGGCGGGGCAACGTGTTCATCGTGGCCATCTCGATCGGTTTCGGCATGATCCCGCTCGTGGCGCCGACGCTGTTCAAATCGGCGCCCGACATGCTGAAGACCATGCTGGACAGCGGCATCCTGCTCGCCTCCGTGACGGCGGTGGCGTTGAACGCATTCTTCAACCCGGACCAGCTCACCGCCGAGGCGCACGCCCCGCCGCTGGTGGTGGCCGACCATGCCTGAGGAGGCCCGCCTATGCCGCTGATCCATAACACCTATGGCAAGGGCCGCGTGCGGGTGATGCGGGTGAACCGGGACGGCGGCCGCAACGAGGTGCGCGAGCTGAGCGTGCAAACCTTGCTGGATGGGGATTTCGCCGCCGCCTACACCGAGGGCGACAACCGCACCGTGGTCGCGACCGACACCATCAAGAACATCGCCTACATCGTCGCCCGCGAGAACATGACGGCCAGTTCGGAGCTGTTCGGCCAGGCACTGGCCGGGCGTTTCCTGGCGCGCTATCCCCAGGTCGAGCGGGTGCGGGTGACCATGCACGAGACGCGGTGGACGCGCGCGAGCTTCGGCGGCACGGCGCATCCGCATAGCTTCGTGCTGGATGGCAACGGCAAGCCGAGGGCGGAGGTGGTTGCCACGCGGGAGGCAGCGACGGTCGTCTCGGGCATCGCGGGCTACACGTTCATGAAGACGACGGAGTCGGGCTGGGTCGACTACGTGATGGATGAATATACGACATTGCCGCCGACGCAGGACCGTATCGCGGCGACGGCGATGGATGCGTCGTGGACGTGGCTGCGGCCGCCAGCGGACCACGACGCAACGAACGCCCGGATTCTCGGCACGATGCTCGAGGTGTTCGCGACCACTTACAGCCGTGGCGTGCAGGACAGCCTGTACCGTATGGGCGAGGCGGCGCTCGCGGCGGCGCCGGAACTCGGCACGGTGCGCATGGCGTGCCCGAACAAGCACTATCTACCGGTGAAGCTGGAGCCATTCGGCCTTTCGGCGGACAACATGGTCTTCGTGCCGACGGACGAACCGCACGGCCAGATCGAATGCGTCGTCGGACGTTGACGCTGTCCGGTAAAAATTCGGTCCGTCAGCTTCCGCGGTAGGTCGAGTAGGCGCCCGGGCTGACCAGCAACGGGATATGATAATGCGCCTCCGGCTCGGAAATGCCGAACCGGATGGGGATGACGTCGAGGAACGGCGGGCGCTGGGCCAGGTGGCCGGCGAAATACTCGCCGACGTGGAAGCGCAGTTCGTACGTCCCGATGCGGAGCGGTGCGCCGGACAGCAACGGCTGCGGTGTCCGTCCGTCGGCATTGGTGACGCTGCGGATAAGGGAGACCGGCTGGTTGCCTCCAACCTCGAACAACTCCATCGCGACATCGTTCGCCGGGCGTCCGGCCGCCGTGTCCAGGACGTGCGTGGTGAGCGTCCCGTTCACCGTCGGCATGCCGGGGCCAGCGACCTGATCCGCCAGGCGCAGCCGGGTGATGTAGCCGATTTCGCGCAACGCGGCATCCCGCTCGGTCCCGGGATCATTTTCCAGCCGGCGCCTGAACTCATGCATCAGGGAAGGCCGGGTGTGGCGGCGCACGCACAGGATGAAGGGGAAGCCGAAGCGGGCGGCGTAGGCGGCGTTCAGCGCGGCGATAGCATCGGTGTCATCCGCCCGGCGCTGCAGTCCTAGGGCCGCCTGCTCCGCCATTGAGTCGCGGCCGATGTCGCCCGCCATCGCTGCCGGGCCCGCCAGTTCCGGATGGCCGCGCAGGAACGCGATGATGCGGTCGGACGGGGCGGCACACGCCGCGGCAAGCATGGCTTCGTGCAACGCAATGACGGTTGCGAACGGCCGCGCCGAGGCAGCCTGTCCAGCCACCCAGGGCGCGTCCTCGAAAATGCCGCCCAGGGCCGCGGTGAAATCCGCGGCCGGGGCGGCATTCAGTGCATCAAGGGCGAGTTTAACGGGCGCCCCCGCCAGCCGCGGCCCGGTCCGGCTGGTTGCCGTTCTCCGTGCCACGCGGCTGTTTGTCGGCCTTTGCGATCGCGGCAGCGCGGGATGACGCCGAGCTGTGATTTGCGCCTGGGTGGCCAAGCATTGGGTTGTGGACCACCGGAGTATCGCCGGACATCCCATCCGCGGCTGCGGGCGGGCGCGGGCTGGAAGCGGTTTGGCCAAGCGCCGTCCCTGCGCACGCGCCAAACACCAGGCTGCCACATACCAAGCCTATGGCGTGCAATGACTTAAACGACATCGTAGATCACCTTTTGATTTGGCACCGGAGCTTCTAGATGCAGCATAACCGCGTTCCGGCCCAGGCTGGCATTCCTAACGTAGCGCGGCGGCGGCGGTTGCAAAAGCTTCGTGGCTCCGCACGCGGCTGACTGTCAAAAGTGGTATCCCGCCTCGACGAAGAATGCCCGCTGCTCTGTTCCCGGCACATATTGCGGAACGTTGCCGAACTTGTTGTGCCAGTACTCAAATCCGACGCCCGCTTCCAACTTCTTTGGCGTATAGCCGATCAGTTCTCCGACATCGACCATCAGCTTCGGGTGCAGAATCAGCTCGACGCGATGGTAGAAGTCGCCGGTGGCGCCGGCGCCTTTCGGGCCGACGAGGGTCGCAAAGCCGGTGAAGTTCAGCGGAACCGGTCCAGCAGCGAACGGGAAGGCCCACGCCGTCTCGATGAAGTACGTCGGGCTGAAATTCGAGCCGTTGCCGTTCGCGAGATAGGCGTTGGTGTTCCATTCCTTGGCCAAGCCAACGGTGATGTTCCAGAAACCCCTGGGAAGGTTGATCGAGAACTGCGGCCCGACGGTAATGAGCTTCTTATAGGAGGCGAACTGGTCGTCCTGCGTGTCGAGATCGAGGCCAAACTGGATGCCGATGTCGCGGATCGGGCCGAAGCGGAACATGTCGCTGCCGGTGATCTTGTTGCCGCTGGCGACGGTGCGGAACACGGCATACAGCTCGAACGAGTTTGAGTCCGCGTGGCCGGTCACGCTGTTCGCCGGGTCTCCCCGGTGGTCGAAATCCTCGAAATCGAGGCTGACGAAGTTGGACCCATAGGTCCATCCGTTGGCATAGGCAATGTTGCCGGCGACCTCGTTGACGTTCTTGCCGTAGCCGGGTTGCTTGTCTTGGCCGAGGTAACGGATGCTAAGATAGGTGTCCTGGTAGTCGATGCCCCAGGCATATGATTGAGACGGCGCCAAAGCCATCGAACCTAACACTAATGCTGCCGCCGCCATCCGGACCTGACTCATAAAACCCTATACTCCGCAAAAGATTTTTCTGGTCGCGGAGGTTGCCGTAGCAAGCTATGTGCCAAAACCAAGCGATGTGCCAAATTTATGACGGATGGGATCAAGCCCGCGCGCCACGCCGTTCGCCGCGCCACGGCAGCGGTCCAGGCTGAACTACCTGCGGCTTGAGCGGCACGGGCAACTCGGCTACGCCATCAATGGCAAAGTGCTCTGCTTGGGTAAGCGCCGTGCTTGGGTCGCCGCAGGCAGGAAACAACGCAAGCCAACGCGCAGGAGATAAGTCAGTGACGACCGAGCAGCCCACGATCATCTACACCCTGACCGATGAAGCGCCCCTGCTGGCGACTTGCGCGTTCCTGCCCATCATCCGCGCCTTCACGGCGCCCGCCGGGGTCAAAATCACCACGAGCGACATCTCGGTGGCGGCGCGGATCCTGGCTGAATTCCCCGAGTACCTGACCGACGCGCAGAAGGTGCCGGACAACCTGGCCGAGCTCGGACGGCTGACGCTGGAACCCGGCACCAACATCATCAAGCTGCCCAACATCAGCGCCTCGGTGCATCAACTGGTCGACGCCATCAAGGAGCTGCAGGCGCGCGGCTTCAACATCCCCGATTATCCGGAGAACCCTAAGACCGACGCCGAAAAGGCGATCCGCGCCCGCTATTCAAAAAGCCTGGGCAGCGCCGTCAACCCGGTGCTGCGCGAAGGCAATTCCGACCGCCGGGCGCCGCTGGCGGTCAAGCAATTTGCCCGCAAGCACCCGCATTCCATGGGCGAGTGGAGCCAGGCGTCGCGCACCCATGTCGCCGCCATGAGGACCGGCGACTTCTACCACGGCGAAATGTCGATGACGCTGGACAAGGCGCGCGACGTGCAAATGGATTTGGTCACCAAAGGCGGCAAGACCATCGTGCTCAAGCCCAAGGTGTCCCTGCAGGACAGCGAGATCATCGACATCATGTTCATGAGCCGGAAGGCGCTGTGCGACTTCTACGAACGCGAGATGGAGGATGCGCGCAAGACCGGCGTGATGTTCTCGCTGCACGTCAAGGCGACGATGATGAAGATTTCGCACCCGATCGTCTTCGGCCATGCCGTCCGCATCTTTTATAAGGAAGCCTTCGAGAAGCATGGCGAGCTGTTCGACGAGTTGGGCGTCAACGTCAACAACGGCATGGTCGACCTGCACGACAAGATTGCCAGCCTGCCGCAATCGAAGCGCGAAGAGATCGTCCGCGACTTGCTCGCCTGCCACGAGCATCGTCCGGAGCTGGCGATGGTCGATTCGGTGAAGGGCATCACCAACTTGCATGCGCCGAACAATGTGATCGTCGACGCCTCGATGCCTGCCATGATCCGGACCGGCGGGAAGATGTGGGGCCCGGACGGACGCCCGAAGGACACCAAGGCGGTGATCCCCGAAAGCACGTTCGCCCGCATCTATCAGGAGGTGATCAACTTCTGCAAAACCAACGGCAACTTCGATCCCGTGACCATGGGCACGGTGCCGAACGTCGGCCTGATGGCGCAGCAGGCCGAAGAATACGGCTCGCACGACAAGACCTTCGAAATCCCGGAGGACGGCGAGGCCCGCGTCGTCGACCTCGCCACCGGCGAGGTGCTGATGGCGCAGAACGTCGAGGCTGGCGATATCTGGCGCATGTGCCAGTGCAAGGACGCCCCGGTCCGCGACTGGGTGAAGCTCGCCGTCACCCGCGCGCGCGCTTCCGGCATGCCGGCCATCTTCTGGCTGGACCCATACCGTCCGCACGAAGCCGAGATGATCAAGAAGGTCGAGACCTATTTGCACGATCACGACACCGCCGGGCTCGATATCCAGATCATGTCGCAGGTGCGCGCCATGCGTTATACGCTGGAGCGCGTCGTGCGCGGGCTGGACACCATCTCGGTGACCGGCAACATCCTGCGCGACTACCTGACCGACCTGTTCCCCATCATGGAGCTGGGCACCAGCGCCAAGATGCTGTCGATCGTGCCGTTAATGGCCGGCGGGGGCATGTACGAGACCGGCGCCGGCGGCTCCGCGCCGAAGCACGTGCAGCAATTGACCGAGGAAAACCACCTGCGCTGGGATTCGCTGGGCGAGTTCCTCGCGTTGGCCGTGTCGCTGGAAGAACTCGGCATCAAGACCGGCAACGACAAGGCCAAGCTGCTGGCCAAGACGCTGGACGCCGCTACCGGCAAGCTACTCGATAACAACAAGTCGCCGTCGCCGCGCACCGGTGAATTGGACAACCGCGGCAGCCAGTTCTACCTCGCCATGTACTGGGCACAGGAACTCGCGAAGCAGGCGGACGACACAGAGTTGCAGGCGCGGTTCGCGCCGCTGGCCCGGGCGTTGACGGAGAACGAGGCGACGATTGTCCAGGAGCTGTCGTCCGTGCAGGGCAAGCCGGTCGACATCGGCGGCTATTACCTGGCCGACGCCGAGAAGTGCAACGCGGTGATGCGTCCGAGCCCGACGCTCAACGCGGCGCTGGCGGCTTCGGGAGTATAGCCAAGTCGACCCGCACCCGAACCGCCTCAATCCAGCAGCAGCGCGCCCATGGCCGCCGCCGTCGCCTGTTGCGAGGGTTCGATGACCGGCACGCCCAGCGCGTCCTGCATCGGCTTGCGGTGCGCCGCCATGCCGGCACAGCCCAGCACCAGCACGTCGGCCCCGCGCTGCTGCACCAAGGCGCGCCCGGCCTCGACCAGCCTTGCCTGCACTGCCGGCCCAGCGCTGTCGGCGGCGCTCAGGTCTACCGGCCAGCTATCGGCATAGCGCGACGCCACGCCCATCTGCCGCACATACCGCCGCTGCCGCTGTACGCTGGCCGGCGACAGCGCAACGATGCCGAAGCGCTCGCCCAGGGTCATGGCGCGCAGGATGCCCCATTCGGCGATGCCCATCACCGGACGCCCCCCGGCGGCATCACGCACCGCAGCCAGGCCGGGGTCGCTGAAGCAGGCGAGCACGAAGGCGTCGGCATCGTCCCGCTCCACCCAGCGCACCAGCGGCATCACCACGCGGTCGGCATCACGCTGCGTGGCAATGCCGGGCGGACCTTCAGCCAGGCCCGCCACCACGATCACCGGGCCGCCCGGCACGCGCAGCCGCTCCAGCGCGTGGTCGATGGCGGCGGTGACGGCGGCGGACGAGTTCGGATTGATGACGAGGATGCGGGGCATCAGCACGCGGCGGCGGCGATGGCGAGGCCCGTGGCCATCAAGGCAAGGCGAAGCGGCTTCATGCACGGGTCCTCTGGCGAAGGGTCAGGCAGGCTCGATCACGCCGGCGCGTCCGGTGATGGCGGCGTATTGCGCCGGCTGGCGGTGGGCGCCGAAGTTGAACATCTTCGCCTTGCCCTGCTGGCACAAATCCAGGTCGCAATCCGCCACCAGCACCTCGTCGCCCAGCGTCGAGGCTTCCGCCACGATCACCCCGTTCGGATCCACGATGCACGATCCGCCGATCAGGCCGGACCCGTCCTCGTTCCCGGCCTTGGCGACCGCGACCGCCCAGGTGGCGTTCATGTAGGCGTTGGCCTGGGCCACCAGCTTCGAGTGGAAGGTGCGCAGCGCCTCGTCCTCCGTGCCGCCGCCGTTCGGGTCGTAGGCGGCCGAGTTGTAGCCGACGCAGACCAGCTCCACCCCCTGCAGGCCCAGCACGCGCCAGGATTCCGGCCAGCGGCGGTCGTTGCAGATCAACATGCCCATGATGGCGCCTTGCCATGCGGTCCCGGCGCGGAAGGCGGGGAAGCCCAGGTCGCCATACTCGAAATAGCGTTTCTCCAACTGCTGGAACCGCGCGCCCTCCCGCGGCTCCATCGAACCCGGCAGGTGCACCTTGCGGTAACGGCCAAGGATGCTGCCGTCCGGCTGCACCAGCATGGAACAGTTGAAGCGCTGCCCGGCAGGCGTCCGCTCCGCGTAGCCGGCGTAGAAACCGATGCCGAGGGCGCGGGCGCGGTCGAACAGCGGCTGCACCGCCGGGTTCGGCATGGCGGGTTCGTAGTACGTGTCCAGCGCCGCACATTCCAGCAGCCAGCGGGGAAAGAACGTGGTGAACGCCAGTTCGGGAAACACCGCCAGCGTGGCGCCCGCACCGGCGGCCTGCTCGAGCAGGTGCATCATGCGGGCCAGGACGGCGCCGCGGCTGTCTGCCTTCTGGTTCGGTCCCATCTGGGCGGCGGCGATGCGGATGCTGCGCGGCATATGCCTCAATCTCCGGCGGTTGCGTGGCCGGCGGGGATCGGTCCGCCGTCGCCGCCCGGAGTATCAGCACCAGGATGGAAAATCATGCGGCCTGCACCGATTGTTTCCCACCATGTGCTGTTTCGAACAGCGCCGGCCCTGGGTTGCAGCTTGCGTCGAGCGAGTTCGTGGCGGGTCCGCGCTGGACGGTGGCGGACGCCGTGAGCGCCCGGCCAAGCGCCAAGGCGTAAGTCCACATGCTATGGAGAATATCCGTGCCGAGGCGCCATGCCCTCGTCATGCACTCGCATTAGAACAGCTCACTTCGGACGCTCGTTGATGAACCAGTCCACGAAGCGCGGTATGCCGAGTGCCAGCGGCGTCGTGGGCCGATAGCCGACGTGCCGTTCGATCGCCGAAAGGTCGGCGCAGGTTTCCACCACGTCGACCATTGGGCGAGGTTCCGACCGCAGCACGGCGGGACGGCCCAGGTGCTGCTCGAGCAGGCGCACCAGCTCGGACACCGGTTCGCCGCGGTTGTTGCCGATGTTGAACACCTTCGGCGCTTCGCCGGCTGCGGGCGTATGGTCGAGGCAGGCGATGACGCCGGCCACGATATCGTCGATGTAGGTGAAATCCCGCTTGAGCCGCCCGCCGTCGTATAGAGTGATCGGTTCGCCCTGGCAGATCGCCTCGGCGAACTTGAAATAGGCCATGTCGGGCCGGCCCCACGGCCCATAGACGGTGAAAAACCGCAGCCCGGTCTGCGGCAGGCCATGAAGATGCCCGTAGGCGTGGCTGATCAGCTCGTCGGACCGTTTGGTTGCGGCATAGAGCGACACGGGCGTGTCGACCGGGTCGGTCTCGGCGAACGGCAGCTTGGCATTTCCGCCGTAGACGGAGGACGAGCTGGCATAGACCAGGTGCTCGAGCCGGCTCAGCCGCCGGGCGGCCTCCAGCACGGTGACGTGGCCCATGACGTTAGACGTTACATAGGCGTAGGGGTCGACCAGGGAGTGATGCACACCGGCCTGTGCCGCCAGATGCACGACGCGGGTCGCCGCGGGTTCGGCGTCGAACAGCGCGAACGTCGCGGCCTGGTCGGCGATGTCGGCGCGCCGGAAGCGGAAGCCGTCATGCGGTGCGAGCCGGGCCAGCCGCGCCTCCTTCAGGCGCACGTCGTAGTAGTCGGTCAGGCTGTCGACCCCCACCACCGCGTCGCCGCGGGCTAGCAGCGCGCGGCAGACGTGATAGCCGATGAAGCCGGCCGCCCCGGTCACGATTGTCGCCACGAGCCCTCCCAAACCGTGAGCATCCGACAGCCGCTATCTGGCAGGCGGCCTGCTGCCGATCGGCTGCAACGCGTGTGTCATGGCATGAAATCGCTTTGCGTTCGAACTAAATTGCGGTGCAGCCTGTCTTGCCACCGGGCGATCGTGCGTATCATGCCCCCCACAAATTCGTGCCGGCGAACATACGGCTGCGCGCGTGGAAGACTGTTGTGGCCAACACAACGCCGAATGGCCGCCCATGCGGCGTGTTTTCCAAAAGGGTTAAAGGCACTTGCAACCCGAGCGGCGTGACATTGTCAATCTTTGATATAGGGGGCCGGAATGGGGACAAACGTCAATCTGACATCGGAGCTGGAGCGGTTCCGCTTCTGGCCGCTGCGAGCCTCTTCTTGCATCCTCGTGTTCAATGTTGACCGGTCCCCGCCAGCCGCCGGAACACCGTCATGACCCGGAAACGGTGATTGGTGGACTTCACCATGCCGATCACCGCCTCGATGGCCCATTCGTCCTTGCGATACATCGGCAGCACCTGGTCGAGCCACACCACGCGCGAACCGCCCACCATGCCGCCGGCAAGCGAGCGCATCACCACGTTCCGCTTCACCATCGTGGTTTGATAACGCTCGGCATCCTCGATGCTATAGGGCGGATCGGCCAGCACGAGGTCGTATTGGTGCAAGGGCACCGCGGCGAGATCATGCGCGTCGGCGACCCAGGTCGGCTGCATCGCCGGATTGCTGTCCGCCGTGTCGCCCGGCATGGCCGCGAGATCCACCTTGCCGGAAAACACGTGCAGCACGCGCTTGCGGTCGGGAAACAGCGCCGCGACGCGACGCAGGTACCCAGCCGGGTAACCGCCGTAATACCCGGACTTGACCCGGTAGTCGTTGCCCATGATCCAGGTGCCGACAACCCGGCCATCCTCGGCAACATACAGGCTGCGGGGAAACTTCGTCAGGCGGCAATAGCTTTCGATGCGGCTTTGCCAGTCCATGGCACCCTCCCGATGCGGAGGCTGAGGATGTCACAGGCCCAATCAACAAGTACAGGACCAATCGTACATGGCTGATACGCGCCGCGTACATGGCGGCCTAACCATCCTTGAGGCCCTGACCACTCCGCAGCCGCTCCTCGGTATGCGCGCCGGCCTCGGCCGCGTGCGAATACGCCGCGTCGGCGCTCGCCCCGGCGTCGCCGCGGAGAACGCCCTCCATGATCCGGCGGTGCTGGTCCCACGCCTGCTTGCGCAACGCGTTCGCCTCCAGCACCAGCACCATCGCCCGCTGCATATGCGGCCACAACGGCTCCAGCGCGTCGGCGATCGCGTCGTTGCCTGAAATCCGGTAGATCGCCCGGTGGAAATCGATATCCGCCTGCACCCGCTTCGACATCGCCGTCTCCGCGCCCAGCCGCACCCCGGCATCGAACGCCGCCCGAAGCATCTCCGCCTCCGCCTTCGCCAGCCCGCCGCCCGCCGCCCGCTTCGCCGCCATGCGCGCCGCCAGCGCATCGAGCGTCGCCCGCACCTGATACAGGTCGCGCACCCGCGCCGGGTCGATCGGCGCGACCTCCAGGCCCTTCTTGCCAGACTCCCGCAGCAATCCCTGGTGCTTGAGCACCTGCAGCGCGTGGCTGACCGGCGCGCGTGATACTCCGAGGCTCGCCGCAAGCTCCGCCTGCAGGATGCGCTGGCCCGGCAGCAGCGTGCAGTCGATGATCGCCGCCATCAGCCGCTGATGTACGGCATCGACCAGGACCGGGTTCAATGAGACAGGCTCGATCACTATCGCTTCGGTCTTTCGGATTGCAGCCGGCCCCGCTTGCGTGCAGGTTGCCATTTCAGCTCAGCGCAAGCACCGCAAAGCTCGCCAGCCAATGCTCGCCCATGTAGTCGCCGCTGACCTGCGGCAGGCTGGCGGCGATGTGCGCCTCCGCCGTTTGCCGGGCGGCGTCCGGATTCGGCGTGAACTCGGCCAGCACGCGCCAGCACCAGGCGCGGCTGAGGTTCAGCCCGTCCAGATGCGCGATCTTGCCGTCGCTGCGGTCGCTGACGGTGGCGGGGGTGAACAGCGTCGCGGGCTGCCCGATGTCGAGCCGCGGCAGGAAACGGGCGAACCAGGGGCCGAACTCATGCGCCGGCAGGGCGGCGCGCATGCACTCCGCCTCGATCAGCGCGGGGGAAAGGAAGTCGTCGCCGCCGGGCTCCCAGGCTTGGCAATCGGCATCGGGCGCATACCAGCGCCGCGCGGTGTCCGTCAGCATCGTATGGAGCGCCGCATCTGGGTAGTCGAGCGCCAGCCGGACCGCGAACGCCGTGCTGCTATGGACGCCGGTGCGCACCGGGTAGGTGGCGAGCGGCAGGAACGCCATGAACCGCGCGGCAAACGCCTGGGCCAGCGGACGCAGCGCGGCGGACCAGGCGCGCCCCTCCGGCGTTTCGTGCAGCGCCAGCTCGGACGCGAGCTTGAGCAGCCAGGCCCAGCCGTATGGGCGTTCGAACCCACGCGCCTCGGGACGGTCCAGATAGGCGCACTCGCCGGCGACCCGGACGGGCACGAGATGCTCGTCGAACAGGGCGCGGATCGCCGGCGCATGCGCCATCGCGGAAAACCGCCGGTACAGGTGCGCCAGCATCCAGTAGCCGTGCACGCAGGAGTGCCAGTCGAAGCTGCCATAGAACACCGGGTGCAGCGCGCGCGGGCCGGCCGCGTCCGCAGGCCCGGCCAGCACATGGTCCAGCTTGTTCGGATACTCCCGCGCGACATGGCCGAGCGCTATGGCGGCGAATCGGTCCGCAAGGCCGGGCGTGAGCTGCGTCATCGCGAGGAAACCCGAAAATACATGAAGACGATGTCTCCCAGCAGGAGGGATAGGGCGGCGCCTGAACGCGGCTTTACGGCAGCAAGCTCACCCCTTGCAGCCGGATCAGCCCGTCCGGCAGCACGTGGTAGCCTTGGACCTGCTTGCGGGCGCCCATGATGTAACGCGGCGTATACAAATAGACGATCGGCAGGTCGGACGCCTCCTGTTGCCAAACGCGGGCATACAGGGACCGCCGTGCGTCCGTGTCCATCACCGTCCGCGCCTGGTCCAGCGCCGCGTCGACGCGGGCGTTGCTGTAACCTGCGATGTTCAGCGGCCCGCCGGTGTGCAGGAAGCTCCAACTGTTGCTGTCCGCGTCCAGCAGCCCCGACCAGCCGTTCAAGTAGGCGACGTAATCCCCCTTCTGCGTGGCCGCCAGCGACGCGCCGAAGTCCATCGCAGTCACCTGCACGTCGAACCCGCCTTCCCGCGCCAGGGACTGCACGACCTCCGCCACTTGCAGGCTTTGCGGGTTGTTCGGCACCGTCAGCGGCACCCGCATCGGCAGCGCCACGCCGGCCTCGGCCAGCAGCGCCTTTGCCCGGGCCACGTCGCGGGCCGGCGGCCGGACCTCCGGCGCGAACAGCGGGCTGCCGGGCGAGACCGCCTGCGAGTTAGGGGTGTATTGGCCGTTGAACACCACCTGCACGATCACGTCGCGGTCCAACGACAGCTCGAACGCCTGCCGCACTCGCGGGTCCTGCCCCATTGGCTGCGCGGCGCGCGGGCCATTGCCCACATTGAACGTGATGCCGGCGTAGCCCAGTCCGCTGGACGACAGCGCCTGCAGCTTCGGGTCCGTCCGGACTGCCTCCGCGTCCGACGGCACGATGTCCGCGAGGTCCACGGTGCCCGCCCGCAGATTGGCCAAACGCACGGCGCTGTCGGTCATCGCGCGATACACCACGCGGTCGAAATGGACGCTGTTTGCGTCCCAATAGCCGGCGAAGCGCTCCAGGGTGATGTGGTCCTGCGCCACCCGCTCGACGAAGCGGAACGGACCGCTGCACACCGGGTTCAGGCCGAACTCCTTACCGGCGGACGAGGCCGCCGCGGGGGACACCATCATGCCGGCCCGGTCCGTCAGGGTGGCGATGAATGGGGATGACGGCTGTTTCAGCACGATCCGCACCGTGAGGGGATCGACGGCCTCCACCCGGTCCATCGCCCCCAGCTCCGCCCGGCGGAAGCTGCCCGGCAGGCTGACATGGCGGTCCAGGTTGAACTTGACCGCCGCCGCGTCGAACGGCGTGCCGTCATGGAAGGTCACGCCGGGCCGCAGGTGCAGGATCAGCGTCACCGGGTCGGCCCACTCGTATGACGTGGCCAGCCGGGGCACGACCGCCAGCGACTGGTCGAAGTCGAACAGCTTGTCGCACAACGCCGACATCACGGAGGTGCCGACGTAGGTGCGGCTCAGCGTCGGGTCCAGGATGTCGGGGTCGTTGTTGATGGCGATGCGCAGTGTCTGGCCCTGGGCAGCGCTGGCCACGCTGAACAGCAAGCAGGCTGCCGCGAGATGCTTGAGGTTCATTCGCGTGCTCCCGGGATGCGCCACGCCGTGCCAGCCGAGTTCAACGCCCACCGCCAAATCTGCTTGGCTCATTAAATCTTAAGCATCGTTCGTGCGTCGAACGTTCGTCGAGCAACTTCACTTCCGAGGTCCTCCATGTCGATTGAAACCGTGCCTGGCCTGAACTCCTCAAGGCGCACCATGCTGCTCGGCGCCGCAATCCTGGCACAAGCGCGCCCGGCGCTGGCGCAAGGCGCGCAGGCCCGCAAGGCCGCGCTGCCGGCGCTGAAGCTGGAGGGCAAAACCTGCGCGCTGATTGTCATCGACCTGCAGGCCAGCAACGAGCATGCGCCGTACACCCCGCATAGTTTCGCCGATGTGGCCCGCAATGCCAACATGGTCGCCGCGGCGGTTCGCTCGTCCGGCGGCATGGTGGCCCGCACGCATGTACTGGTGGCGGACATGCTCGGCCTGCCATCCGACGAGACCTTGCCCAGCCCGCCGCCGGGTCCGGACGGCGCGCGATTCGCGGCGGATGCCCAACCGGTGCCGGGCGACGCCGTCATCACCAAACGGCAATGGGGCGCCTTCTACGCGACCGACCTCGATCAGCAACTTCGGCGGCGAGGCATCCGCACGCTGCTGATCGCCGGCGTCGCCACCGAGTTCGGCGTGGAATCCACCGTCCGGGCCGCTTATGACCAGGGTTACGCGCTGGTGTTTGTCGAAGACGCCATTTCGGGCGCGGAGGCAAAGTCCAACGACGTCTTCATGGGCGGCCTGTTTCCGTTCATGGGCCGGGTGCGGACGTCGACGGAGGTCGCCGCGGCACTCTCGGCGGCTTGACGCACTCGCTGTATCGTTCACGTTGGTGGAGGCGCCGCTCAATGCCCCAGAACCTCGCTCCGCTCGAGCGTCCGCGCCGCTTTGCCCTCGGGATGCGCGAACTGCTTCACGACCAGCGCCGCCGCCGACACCAGCGCCGGAATGGCCACGACCATGAAAATCTGCGTGAAGGTGAGTTGCCGCCGAGTCAGCTCGGCCACCAGGAACGAGCCGGCAACGCCGCCGAAGCGGCCCAGGCCGAGCATCCAGCCCACGCCCGTCGCCCGCCCCTGCGTCGGATAGAACGCGGCGGCGAGCGCGGGGAGGGAGGACTGCGCCGTGTTCATCGCGGTGCCGGCCAGCAGCACCATCACAACCAGCGGGCCGACCGCGCTGCCGACCTGGCCCACCGCCCAGACCGCCACCGCGGTCACCGCGAACCCGGCCGCGATGATCAGGTTGCCGTTGAAGCGGTCCATCAACCAGCCGAACAGGATCGCGCCCACGCCGCCAAGCGGGAACAGCGCGGAAATCAGCGACGCGGCCTGCGCGCTCAGCCCGGCGTCCCGGAACAGGATCGGCATCCAGTTGATCAGCGCGTAGAAGATCACCAGGCCCATGAAATACGCCACCCACAGGCTTATTGAGCCCATCAGATAGCCGCTTGAGAGCACGAGGCCTGCGCCGCTCTTGGCGGTCGCCGCCGGGGCTTTTTCGGACATGGTGAAGGTGCTCGTGTCCCCCGCCGCCGGCGAGATGCGGCGCAGCACGTTGCGGATGCGGTCCATCGGCTGCCGCTTGGCGACCATGTAGCGCACGGATTCCGGCAGCAGCAGGAGCATGAGCACCGCCAGCGCCAGCGGCGCGGCCCCGCCGAGGATCAGGACGCTGCGCCAGCCAAACTGCGGGATCATCCAGGCCGCGAGGAAGCCGCCAAACGCCGCGCCCAGCGGGAAGCCGCAGAACATGGTGTTGGTGAGCGTGGCGCGCCGGGCGTCGGGGCAGTATTCGCTGATCAGGGTGACGGCGTTCGGCATGGCGGCGCCCAGCCCGAGCCCGGTCACGAAGCGCCAGATCACGAGCTGGTCGAGGCTGCCCGAGAACGCGGAACATAGGCAGGCGACGCCGAAGACCAGCACCGCGCACACCAGCACCGCCTTGCGGCCAAAACGGTCGGCCAGCGGCCCGGAGCATAATGCGCCGGCGGCGAGGCCGAACAGCGCCGCGCTGAGCACCGGCGCGAGCGCGGGCCGCGTCACCCCCCATTCGGTGATCAAGGACGGGGCGATGTAGCCGATCGCGGCGGTGTCGAACCCGTCCAGCAGCACGATGCAGAAGCATAGCGCGAAGATGACCCACTGAAAGCCCGAGAAAGGATGCTCGTTGAGGAAGCCCTGAACGTCGAGGCTGCGATCCTGGGCCATGGCTGTCCTCGTTTGGCAATGTTTGGAAGGCTTAGCTTCAAACCGGCGGTCTGCCGGTGTTCAGCGCTTCTATCCGCGCTCTACACGTCCTAGGCTCGATTGCCACAAACAAGGGGGGCACACCATGGCGGATCCAGTTTATAAAATCGTCGAGCTCGTCGGGACGTCCGAGGAGAGCATCTCGGACGCTATCGACAACGCCATCAAGAAGGCCTCGCAGAGCCTGCGCCATCTCGGCTGGTTCGAGGTCGGGGAGGTCCGCGGTTCCATCGAGGAAGGCAAGGTCGGACGTTACCAGGTGACGATAAAGGCCGGGTTCACGCTCGAGGGCGGGGCCGACGCCGGTTAGGCCGCCTTTTCGGCAGGCTGCGCCGCTCGCACCAGCTCAAATCCCGCTCGTGGGAAATGCACGTGGATGTTGCCCGCGAGCGGGTCGAGGCGGCGGACGACCATTTCCTGCGCGGAGCAGGCCGCCGGCTCGCCGGTCACAGGCGGTTCCCTCGCAACTTTTATCGTTAAGCGCGGTGCTGTCCATTACGGCTCACAGTCGGCAATCCGCTCAAGCCAGGCATGCCGCGTGCCGCTGCTGATCGTGTCCGGGCAGCATCCGGAAAAGACAGCCTTCGTCTCTCGCAGGCCATGATGTATTATCACAAGGTCGTGTACCTTGCTGCGGCGTATCGCGCAAATTGTCGCCACAATCATCGGTGCAATGCATGGCCATCAACTTGGCATATTCTGATCCCAGAAAAAGCAACTACACGGACATCAAAGCTGTTCATTGTCAGTGTTGGCTGCGATGGAGCGCTCACGCTCTAAGCTATTGCTCCGTTTCGGCGGCGAACCTTCACTGGCCACAGAGACTTGCGCATACGACCCATAGGCGTTGGCAAAGGTAAAACAGTCGGATGAGTTTGTTCATTTTCTGCCTGGCTGGCACCGCGCTCAGCTATTTCATGGGTCTCAAGATGCCCGGGAACGGCGGCGGCACTGTAAAAGGATGGACATTATCATTGGCAATCGGTCTGTTCCTGGGAATGCTGTACTTCGTGTATTCAGCATACGGGCTCATCTTCTCGATGGATGCCCTATCAGCGTTGGACTCTTGGTTTTAAAGCCCGCCGAACCCCAAGATCCCCTATAACATCAGCATGCTAAGCCAACCCAAGCTCGCCTTCGATCCAGTTGCGGAACAGGGTGACGTGCCCGCCCCGGGCCGCCGGATACACCAGCCGATGGCCGACATAGCGGCAATCGGACGCACGGCCCAGCAGAGGCTGCACCAGGCGCCCGCTGGCCAACTCGCGTTCGGCGAGGCGGGTGCTTTCGAGCGCGATGCCCATGCCGTCCGCCGCCGCCGCCACCGATAGGAAAGAACGGTCGAACCGCGGCCCATGCAGCGCCGGTGCCCGCATCGCGTTCGCCGCGAACCAATCGTCCCACCGGACCATCTTGTTGTCGCTCGTGATCAGGGACTGGCCCACCAGGTCCCCCGGCGTCCGCAGCCCTTTGGCCAGCGACGGGGCACATAACGGCGTCACCACCTCCTCGCCCAACGGCACCACCACCAGCCCCGGCGTGCGCGGCAGGCCATAAATGATGTCGGCGTCATATTCATCTGCGGCGAACCGCGAGTAATTGGCGTCGGCATGCAGCCGCACCTCCAGGGAAAGGTGCTGCGCCAGCAGGCGGGGCAGCCGCGGCGCGAGCCACTGCGCCGCAAACGACGGAGCGCAGTGCAGCCGAAATAGCCGCGGGCCAGAGGCGCCCACAGCGGCCAACCCGGCCTGCAGCTCGGCAAAGCCGCGCGACACGTGCCGCATCAGGGTCTCCCCCGCAGCAGTCAGGTGCATGGCCCGGCCATCACGCTCGAACAGCGCAGCGCCCAGGCTCTGCTCCAGCCGGCGGATCGCATGGCTGACGGCGGATGGCGACAGATGCAGCTCAGCAGCCGCCTGCCGGAACGAGCGGTTCCGCGACGCAGCCTCGAACACGCGCAGGGCAGGAAGCGGCATCATGGCGCCAATGATGACCCAGAGTCACCATCGCGTGCAAATTTATCGTTTGCCTGTTGCTTATGCGGGCGCGAGCATCCCTTTCAACGAGAACGAGGGAACGCATGCTGCTCGATGGCAAGGTCGCGGTCATATCCGGGGCCGCCAGCCCACGCGGTATCGGCTTGGCCACCGCACGGCTGTTCGCGGCTCATGGCGCCCGCGTCGCGATCCTGGACCTGCACGGATTTGCCGAGGCCGCCGCGGGCCTCGGGCCTGGGCACCGCGGCTATGCCTGCGACGTGACGGACCGCGCCGCCTGTGGCCAGACGGCGGACGCTGTCATCGCCGACATGGGCGGGATCGACGTGCTGGTGAACAACGCCGGCATCACCCAGCCGCTCAAGCTGATGGAGATCGGGCCGGAGCAATGGGACGCAGTGCTGGACGTGAACCTGCGCGGGGTGCTGAACCTCAGCCAGGCGGCGGTGCCGCACATGCGCGGGCGCCGGGCCGGCAGCATCGCGTGCATGTCCAGCGTGTCGGCGCAGCGCGGCGGCGGCATCTTCGGCGGCCCGCATTATTCCGCGGCCAAGGCCGGCGTGCTGGGCCTGGCCAAGGCGATGGCGCGGGAACTGGGGCCGGACGGCATACGGGTGAACTGCGTGACGCCCGGGCTGATCCAGACCGACATCACCGGCGGCAAGCTGACGCCCGCCATGAAGGCGGAGATCGCGGCCACCATCCCGCTCGGCCGCCTAGGCGAGGCGGAGGACGTGGCCCGCATCTTCCTGTTTCTGGCGTCGGAGCTGTCGGCCTACGTGACCGGGGCGGTCATCGACGTGAACGGGGGGATGCTGATCCATGGATAGTGCGCGCCCGCGGCGGAACGTGCCGAAGGACCTGCTGCGCGACAAGGCGCGGATGATCCGCCGGGAAACGGTGAAGCTGACCGACATCTGCGGCAGCGGCCACTACGGCAGCGCCTTCTCGATGGCCGAACTGGTCGCCTCGCTGTATTACGAGTTCATGCACGTCCGCCCCGGCGATCCCGGCTGGGCCGACCGGGACCGCTTCACGATGGGCAAGGGCCATGCCGCCATTGGGCTGTATCCCGTGCTGGCCGACCTCGGCTTCTTCGGCTGGGACGAGCTTTACACCTACACCCGCCTCGGCTCGCCCTATGGCGACCATCCCGACATGCGCAAGGTGCGCGGCGCGGACTTCAGCTCCGGCTCAATCGGGCACAACCTTTCGGTATCGGTCGGCATGGCGCTCGGCTTGCGGCTGCGCGGCTCGCCGGGCCGGGTGGTGTGCATGATGGGCGACGGCGAGCAGGCGGAGGGCCAGGTCTGGGAGGCCGCGATGTCGGGCGCGCACTACAAGCTGCGCAACCTGGTCGGCATCGTCGACAACAACGCGGTCGGCAGCGACGGCGCGGTGGCCGAGACGATGAACAACGAGCCGCTGGCCGACAAGTGGCGCGCCTTTGGCTGGGACGTGCGCCGCATCGACGGGCACGACCTGGATGTGGTGGGCGAAACGCTGGACTGGGCATTGAATGCCGGGCGCGACGGCCCGGCGGTCATCATCGCCGACACCATCGCCGGGCGCGGCGTCGGCTTCATGGAGCATGCCTGGCAGTGGCATCTGGGCTTCCTGGGGCCGGCGGACCGGGACGCAGCCTTGGCCGAGATCGCAGCGGGAGTGGTCGGATGAGCGGCGCCTATGCAGCGAATATAAGCCCGGGCGGCAATCCGTCTGTCGACATGCGCGAAAGCAGCGTCCGGCCCGGCATGGACGCCAAATCCTGGGACATGGTCGGCAGCCTCAACTTGTCGCTGCAGTTGCCCACGGGCGAGGTGCTGATCCAAATGGCCGAGCAGGGCCGCGACGACATCGTGGTGTGCACCGCCGACCTGGGCCGTCCGACGCAGGTGATCAACTTCGGCCGGCGCTACCCGGACCGATATTTCAACTTCGGTATCGCCGAGCGGAACATGATCGGCGCGGCGGCCGGGCTGGCGACGACCGGCTTCCTGCCGGTCATCAGCAACTACAGCTTCTTCCTGGCGCTGATGGGTGCGGAGAACATCCGCAACGACATCGCCTATCCCAACCTAAAGGTGCGCATGGTCGGGACCCATAGCGGCATCGCCATGGGCTTCTACGGCACCAGCCATCATTGCAACGAGGACATTGGCCTGTTGCGGGCCATCGCCGGATTGACGGTGATGGCGCCCTGCGACGCCAACGCGATCCGGGCGGCCCTGCCGGCCACCATCGGCCATGACGGCCCCATCTACTTCCGTGTCGGCCGCGGGCGGGAGCCGGTGGTCTATGACACGCCGCCGGCCTGGCGCATCGGCGGCAGCCACACTCTGCGCGACGGCAAGCACGCGACCGTGCTGGCCATCGGCAACCTGGTCCATGCCGCGCTGGACGCGCACGGCATCCTGGCCAAGGACGGCATCGGGCTGCGCGTCGTCGACATGTATTCGGTCCGCCCCATCGACGAGGCCGCCCTGCTCGCCGCCGCCCGCGACCACGGCGTGGTGATCTCGGCGGAGGAGCATAACGTCACCTCCGGCTTCGGCTCGGCCGTGGCGGAGGTGCTGGCGACGCACGGCGCCGGCGCGCGGCTGGTGCGGATCGGCATGCCGGACCAGTACTCGATCCTGGGTCCGCCCACGCATCTTTACCGGCATTACGGCCTGGATGGGGAGGGAGTCGCCGCTGCGGTCCGGCGCGCGCTACAAGGCTGAACCAGGCGCAGAAAAGCGCGACCGTCCCGGGAGGACATGATGACCTACGTAAGCACGCCCGCCGTTTCGCGCCGCGCCCTGCTGGCCGGCGCCGCAGCCCTGCCGGTGTTCGGCATACGCACCCGCCCGGCCGACGCCGCGGAGTTCGAGTTCAAGTTCGCCACCGGCCAGTCGCCGGCCAACCCGATCAACACCCGGCTGCAGGAAGGCATCGACCGCATCAAGGCCGCCACCGCCGGGCGCGTGGAGTTGCGCCTGTTCCCCAACAACCAGCTCGGCTCGGACACCGACCAGATCAGCCAGTTGCGCGCCGGCGGGATCGAGTTCCTGAACGTTGCGGGATCGGTGCTGTCCACCCTGGTGCCGGCGACGGCGCTGGTGAACGTCGGTTTCGCCTTCAACGGCTATGACCAAGTCTGGCGCGGCGTGGATGGGGCGTTGGGCAAGTATATCGAGGGCCAGGTGGATAAGGCGGGGATCGTCCTGGCCGCTCCGCTGGGCGACAACGGCTTCCGCCAGATCACCACCGCGGACGTCCAGGTCAAGGGGCCGGCGGACCTCAAGGGGTTCCACATCCGGGTGCCGGTGTCGCCCATCTTCACCTCGTTGTTCCAGGCGCTGGGCGCGGCGCCGACTTCGATCAACTTCAACGAGGTCTACACGGCGCTACAAACCCGGCTGGTCGGCGGCCAGGAGAACGGGCTGGTGACGATCGACACGGCGAAGCTGTACGAGGTGCAGAAATACTGCTCAGAGACCAGCCACATCTGGGACAGCTTCTGCGTGCTGGCCAACCGCCGGGCATTGGGCCGGATGCCGTCCGACATGCAGGAGATCGTGCGGCGGGAGCTGCGGCAGTCGGTCATGGACCAGCGCGGGGACGAGGAACGGCTGGACGCCGGGCTGAAGGCGACGCTGCAAGGCAAGGGCATGACCTTCATCGCCGTCGACCGGGACGCCTTCCGCGCCGCGTTGAAGGGGTCGACTTACTATGCCGACTGGCACGCCAAGTTCGGCGACCAGGCCTGGGCCGCGCTGCAGTCGGTTTCGGGCGAGCTCGCCTGACGGCCGTGCCCAACCCGGTGCTTGCGCCGCCACCGCCCGGCTGGGCCCTGGCGGCCGTCACCCGCGGCCTGGCGCTGCTGGTCGAGATCCCGACCGTGTTGCTGGTCGCCGCCGAGGTCGTGGTGCTGTTCTGCGGCGTCGTGGCCCGCTACGTGTTCCACCGCCCGCTCATCTGGTCGGACGAGCTGGCGTCCATTCTGTTCCTATGGCTCGCGATGTTCGGCGCCGCCGTCGCCCTGCAACGCGGCGGCCACATGCGGCTGTCCTATCTGGTGGACCGCCTGCCGCCCACGGCACGCGCCATTGCGGAGGTATTGAACATCGGCGTGCCATTGTTGTTCGTGGCGCTGGTGCTGCAGTCGTCTTGGGACTACGCCGACGACCAATCCTTCATCGAAACCCCGGCGCTGGGCTGGTCGGGCCTGGTGCGCGCGGCGGCCATGCCGGCCGGGCTGGCGCTGATCGGTCTGAGCGCCCTGGCGCAGCTTGCCCGGCACCGCCTGCGCGACCTGCTGGCGGCGGGGCTGCTGCTGGGCGTGCTGGCAGTGCTGCTGTGGCTGGCCGGGCCGGCGCTGCGCCATATGGGCGCGTGGAACCTGCTGGTGTTCTTCGTGCTGCTGTTGGGCGCGGGCGTCGTCGCCGGCCTGCCGATCGCGTTCGGCTTCGCGCTGGCCACCATCGCCTATTTGCTCACCGTCACGTCCACCCCGCTATCGATCGTGGTCGGACGCATGGATGAGGGCATGAGCTCGCTGATCCTGCTCGCCGTGCCGTTGTTCGTGCTGCTGGGCCAGTTGATGGAGATGACCGGCCTGGCGCGCGTGCTGGTCGCCTTCCTCGCGGCATTGGTCGGGCATGTGCGGGCCGGGCTGTCCTACGTGCTGATCGGCGCGATCCTGCTGGTCAGCGGCATCAGCGGCTCCAAGACGGCGGACATGGCGGCCGTCGCCCCGGTGCTGTTCCCCGAGATGAAGCGCCGCGGCGCCGATGAGGGCGAGCTGATTGCGCTGCTGGCGGCATCCGGCGCAATGAGCGAAACGATCCCGCCCTCCATCGTGCTGATCGTGATCGGGTCGGTGACGAGCGTGTCCATCGCCGGGCTGTTCACCGCCGGGCTGCTGCCGGGCCTGTTCCTGGCTTTGGTGCTGTGCCTGATGGCCCGGCGCGCCGCAGGACGCGAGAACCTGGCCGGCATCGTGCGCGCCCCGGCCCGCGTGGTGTGGCGCGCCTTCGTCGTCGCCATCCCGGCGCTGCTGCTGCCGTTCGTGATCCGCGGCGCAGTGGTGGAGGGGGTGGCGACGGCGACGGAAGTGTCGACCATCGGCGTCGCCTATACGGTGGTCGTGGGGCTGCTGGTGTATCGGCAGTTCGATTGGCGGCGCGTCTATCCGATGCTGGTCAACACCGCGACGCTTTCCGGCGCGATCCTGCTGATCGTGGGCGGCGCGACGGCGATGGCCTGGGCGCTGACCCAGTCGGGTTTTTCCCAGTCGCTCGCCCAATTCATGGGCAGCCTGCCTGGCGGGCACTGGAGCTTCCTCGGCATCTCCATCGTCGTCTTCGCGGTGCTGGGGTCGGTGCTGGAGGGCATCCCCGCCATGGTGCTGTTCGGCCCGCTGCTGTTCCCGGTGGCGAAGCAGCTCGGCATCAACGAGCTGCACTACGCCGTCGTCGTGATCCTGGCGATGGGAATCGGCCTGTTCGCGCCGCCGTTCGGCCTCGGCTACTACGCCGCCTGCATCATCGGCCAGGTGCCGGCCGAGGCGGGGCTGCGCCGCATCTGGCCCTATCTGGGAGCGCTCGCCGCCGGCATCGTCGTCATCGCGCTGGTGCCCTGGCTGTCCATCGGATTCATTCCCCAGCCCTGAGGAGGCCCCATGAACCTGTTCCCCATGCTCGGTGCACGCGCCGAGGCCGGGCGGCCCATCCGTGTGGGCCTGATCGGCGCCGGCAAGTTCGGCTCCATGATCCTGGCGCAGGCGATGCGCATCGAGGGGCTGCATGTCGTGGGCATCGCCGACCTGCACGTGGGCAAGGCCCGCGCGTCGTTGCACCGGGTGGGATGGCCGGCCGAACGTTATGCCGCGGCCACGCTGGATGAGGCGATGCGGACCGGCGCCACCTGCGTGCTGGACGACGCGCACGCCTTGGCTGAGCATCCCGGCATCGAGTGCATCATCGAGGCGACGGGCCACCCGATCGCCGGCATCCGCCACGGCCTGGCGGCCATCGAGGGCGGCAAGCACGTCGTGATGGTCAACGTCGAGGCGGACGTGCTGTGCGGCCCGCTGCTGGCGGCGCGGGCCAAGGCTAAGGGGCTGGTGTATTCGATGGCCTATGGCGACCAGCCGGCGCTCATTTGCGAGCTGGTGGATTGGGCGCGGTCTTGCGGGTTCGAGATCGCTGCGGCCGGCAAGGGCATGAACTTCGAGCCGCGCTACCGCTATTCGACGCCGGACACGGTTTGGGGCTTCTTCGGGTGGTCGGAAGAACAGGTCGCCAAGGGGGATTTCAACCCGAAGATGTACAACAGCTTCACCGACGGGACCAAGGCGGCGATCGAGATGGCTGCCGTCGCCAATGGCGCCGGGCTCGACTGCCCCGACGACGGTCTGGCCTTTCCGCCCGCTGGCCTGCACGACCTGGCCCGGGTGTTCCGCCCGGTGGCGGATGGCGGGCGCTTGCCGCGCGCCGGGCTGCTGGACATCGCCGCCAGCCAGGAGCCAGACGGGCGCGAGGTGCACAACAACATCCGTTACGGCGTGTTCGTCGTGCTCAAGGCGCATAACGAATATGCCCGCGCCTGCTTCGCCCAGTATGGCATGCAAACCGATCCGTCCGGCTGGTATGCGTCGATGTGGCGGCCGTTCCACCTGATTGGGCTGGAAACCAGCATCAGCGTGCTGTCCGCGGTCCTGCGCAACGAGCCGACCGGCTGCTCCAAGGAGTTCCGCGGCGATGCGGTGGCCACGGCCAAGCGGGACCTGCGGGCGGGCGAGATGCTGGACGGGGAGGGCGGCTATGCCGTTTGGGCCAACGCCATCCCGGCCCGCCGCAGCCTGGCGCTGGGGGCCTTGCCGATCGGCCTCGCAGGCAATGTGCGCCTCAAGCGTACGGTGGCGCGCGACACGGTCATCGCGTTCGACGATGTGGAGCTGAAAGACGACGCCGACGTGGTCGCGCTGCGGCGGGAGATGGAAGCGGGCGCCGGACGGGCCTGAGGCTGAGCGGCGGTTTGGGTGGGTTTGCTTACACATTCAGTGCTTTCAGTTAGAAAGCCTGCTGAGGTCGCGGACAGGCCCTGCCATCTTCACGATACGCGGGGAACCCGTTCGCATGTTTTTTCCTACGGAAAGCCAGAAATGGAGTAATAGAGACATCATCATGAGGTATACGACTGTTGATCTGAAAAACCGGCGCGCGCGTGGCGAAAGCCGAAGCGACCTGGCCCGTGTGCGAGCCAAGTCCGACGACGAGCTTGAGCGCGATATTGCAAGCGACCCTGACCTCCGGGACGTTTCCGGGGACTGGCACTCGGCTGCAGTGGCGGTCATGCCTGTCACCAAGAAGCTGCTGTCCTTCAGCCTAATGCGGCGGGTGCGCCAGGCGCTTTGAATTTCCAGGCGCCTTGAAATCATCGTGTGGCGGGGACGGTAGGCGCGCAGCGGCGTTGCAGCAATGCAACAGAGATCGCCCAGCCATGAAATCGACCCTCGCCATCTGCCTCATGCTTTGCTTCGCCGCGTGCGCCGGGCCGAGGCTGCCGCTGCCGAACACTGCCGAGGCGCGCTACGATGCGCAGAACCGGGCGGTGCAGGTGATGGTCAGCGGCCTGCAGCCTGCATCGGAGGTCGCGCTGATCTCCGCACAGGGTTCGCGCTATCCAGCGGCGGCGATCTCGCCCGTGAGCGGACCCCACGTGCTCTACAACCCCCCGCCATCCGTCAGCCTGGGGATCGGCGGGTTCGGCTTCTCCGGCTGCTGCAGCGGGCTCGGCTTGGGGATCGGCACGAGCGTGCCCGTCGGACGTCCAACGCCCGCGGAGGTGAGCGACCAGTATGTCGCCTCGGCGCTGATTCCCGTTCCCGCCGACTATGCGGCGGACTGGGCCAGCTATCATGTGCAGGTATCGGTCGGGAACCGCTTCATCACCCTGGCCGCGCCCGCCCCGCCGACGTGACCGGACAACGGCAAAAAAGTATCAGTTCGCCGAGCAAAATGGCGTTGTAATGCCTGCAACGCTTCCGTAGCTTACCCCCTCCAAGATTAGTGGCTCAAAAGACGATCGGCGCAGCGGAGTATTGCGAGTCGCCGGCAAAGAGGGGAAGAAATGCGCAGATCAACGGCTTGCCGTGCAGTTTCCTATGCGCCAAAGGCCGTCCGGTAACGGCCATGATCACAGCTTATGCGCGCGAGCTGGGCGGACGCGTGCCGGGACCCGACCTCGAGCTGGTCGAAGTGCCGCGCAACGGGTCGTTCAAGGTTTGGTCGCATGGATATCCGTTCCGGACCGTCCGCTGGCACTTCCATCCGGAGTACGAGCTGCACCTGATCACCGCGACGACCGGGCGGGCCTTCGTCGGCGATTATGTCGGCACGTTCGTCCCGGGGAACCTGGTGCTGACCGCGCCGAATCTGCCGCATAACTGGATCAGCGACGTGCCCGCGGGCACCGAAATCAGCCAGCGTTGCCTCGTGCTGCAGTTCACCACGGCGTTCGCTGCCGGCATTGCCGGGCTGTTCCCCGAGATGGCGTTCCTCGACGGGATGCTGGGCGAGGCCAGCCGCGGCCTGCAATTCACCCCGCAGGCCGGCGAGGCGGCGCGTCCGATCATGGACGAACTGCTGATTGCCGCCGGGGGACGCCGCATCGAACTGCTGTTCGCCTTGTTCGGCATGCTGCAATGGGACTGCGGGCGGCATCCGCTGGCCAGCGCCGGCTATCGCCCTGTGCCGGACGGCGCCCCAGTTAGCGCCATGGACCAGCCGCTCAACCACGTGCTGGAGCACATCAGCCGCAACCTCGCCAGCGACCTGCGGGAGGGCGACCTGGCTGAACTCAGCGGATATAGCCGCGGCGGGTTCTGCCGGGCGTTCCAGCGCCACACCGGCATGAACTTCGTCGCCTACGTCAACAGCCTGCGCATCGCCCGCGCCTGCGAGCTGCTGACCGGCGGCCAGCGCCGCATCGTCGACATCTGCTTCGAGGTCGGCTTCAGCAACCTATCGAACTTCAACCGCCAATTCCTGGCGCAGAAGTCGATGGCGCCCTCGGCTTACCGCAACCACCACCTCGGGCAGGCGGCAGCCTCGCTCGAGGGCAAGAACAACCAAAGGAACCTGCAATGACCAGTTTCAAGACCCTGGCCCTGGCGGGCGTCGCCACCCTCGCGCTCGGCGCCGCCAATGCGCAGGCCGCGCCGCTCAAGATCGGCATGACGTTCCAGGAGCTGAACAACCCATATTTCGTGACCATGCAAAAGGCGCTGCGCGACGCCGCCGCCACCATTGGCGCCACCGTCGTCGTCACCGACGCCCACCACGACGTGTCGAAGCAGATCTCCGACGTGGAGGACATGATCCAGCAGAAGATCGACATCCTGCTGGTCAACCCGACCGACACCGCCGGCATCCAATCGGCGGTGACGTCGGCGCATAACGCGGGCATCGTCGTGGTGGCGGTGGACGCCAACGCCTCCGGCCCGGTCGACAGCTTCGTCGGCTCGAAGAACGTCGACGCCGGGCAGATGGCGTGCGAGTTCCTCGCCAAGGCGATCGGCGGCACCGGCGAGGTCGCGATCCTCGACGGCATCCCGGTCGTGCCGATCCTGGAGCGGGTGAAGGGCTGCAAGGCCGCGTTGGAGAAGTTTCCCAACATCAAGGTGGTCGACACCCAGAACGGCAAGCAGGAGCGCGCAAACGCCCTGAGCGTCACCGAGAACATGATCCAGGCGCACCCGAACCTGAAGGGCGTGTTCAGCGTCAACGACGGCGGTTCCATGGGCGCGCTGTCGGCCATCGAGGCCAGCGGCAAGGACATCAAGCTGACCTCCGTCGACGGCGCGCCGGAGGCGGTCGAGGCGATGCAGAAGCCCGGCTCGAAGTTCATCGAGACCTCGGCGCAGTATCCCGCCGACCAGGTGCGCATCGCCCTCGGCATCGCGTTGGCGAAGAAGTGGGGCGCGAACGTGCCGAGCTCGGTGCCGATCGACGTGAAGCTGGTCGATGCGAGCGGCGCCAAGACGTTTCATTGGTGAGTGATAACGACGCCCCGGGAGCGCCGCTGCTGACGTTGCGCGGCATCGGCAAAAGCTTCCCGGGCGTGCGTGCGCTGAACGGCGTCGACCTCGACATCCACGCGGGAGAAATCCACGCGCTGCTGGGCGAGAACGGCGCCGGGAAGTCGACTCTGATGAAGGTGCTGTCGGGCATCTACCAGCCGGACGAGGGCAGCATCACCCTGGACGGCCAGCCGCGCGTGCTGGCCAACTACCACGACGCAATCGCCGCCGGGATCGGCACGGTGTTCCAGGAATTCAGCCTGATTCCCTATTTGAACGCGGTCGAGAACATCTTTCTCGGACGCGAACGGCTGCGCTTCGGCCTGCTCGACCGCGCGCGGATGCGGCGCGAGGCGGCGGCGCTGTTCCAACGCCTCGGCGTGCAGCTCGACCTCGCTGTCGAAGTGCGGCGCCTGAGCGTGGCGCAGCAGCAATTCATCGAGATCGCCAAGGCGCTGGCGCTGGATGCGCGCATACTGGTGCTCGACGAGCCGACCGCGACGTTGACGCCCACCGACGCCGAGCATCTATTCGCCATCATGCGCGAGCTGCGCCGCCAGGGCGTCGCGATGGTGTTCATCTCGCACCACATGGAGGAGATCTTCGAGATCTGCGACCGCATCACCGTGTTGCGCGACGGCCAGTATGTCGGCGACACGATGGTGGCCGACACCGACCACGACACGCTGGTGCAGATGATGGTCGGGCGCCGCATCGACCGCGCCTTCCCGCCCAAGCCGGCGCGCCCGGCCGATGGCCGCAAGGTGCTGGAGGTCGAGGGCCTGCAGATCGAGCGCGGCGGCCCCGTCAACGCCTTCGCGCTGCATGAGGGCGAAATCCTGGGGTTCGCCGGGCTGGTCGGCTCGGGCCGCACCGAGACGGTGATGGCGGTGCTGGGCGCCGACCCGGTGCAGCGCAAATCCGTCAAAGTGGACGGCCGCGACGCCGCATTGCGCAGCCCGGCGGAGGCATTGGCGCTCGGCCTCGGCGTATTGCCCGAGAGCCGCAAGGTCGAGGGGCTGATCACGAGCTTCCCCATCAAGGAAAACGTCTCGGTCAACAACCTGGCCAAGTATCCCGCATTCGGCGTGTTCATCGACGGCCGGGCGGAGCGGCGCGCGACGGCGGACGTCATCGCCAGCGTCGGCGTCAAGGCGCCGGGCATGGGCACGGTGGTGGAAACGCTGTCGGGCGGCAACCAGCAAAAAGTGGTGCTGGCCCGCTGGCTCAACCACCACGCCAAGATCCTGTTCTTCGACGAGCCGACCCGCGGCATCGACATCGGCGCCAAATCCGAGATCTACACCCTGATGCGCCAGCTCACCGAGCGCGGCTATTCGATCATCATGGTGTCGTCCGAGCTGCCGGAGATCATCGGCATGTGCGACCGCGTGGCGGTGTTCTGGGAGGGCCGCATCGTCCGCATCCTGGAGGGCGACGGCATCAATCCCGCCGAGGTGATGCGCCATGCGACCGCGGGAGGCAGCCATGAGCTCCACTAAGCTCGCCGTACCGGCGCCGAGGGGGCCGCTGCTGCCGGGCGGCCTCGCGGCGATCCGGCGCTCGACGATCTTCTATCCGCTGATCGGGCTGATCGTCGTCTGCATCGTCATGACCTTCGCCAGCGACACCTTCCTGTCCGCCGGCAACATCACCAACATCCTGCGCCAGGTTTCCATCAATGCCATCATCGCCGTCGGCATGACGCTGGTGATCCTCACGGGCGGCATCGACCTGTCGGTGGGCGCCGTCATGGCGCTGTCGGGCACGCTGATGGCGGGGTTGATGGCGGGCGGGCTGAACGGCGGGTTGGGGGTGCTGGTGTGCCTCGGCATCGGGCTGGCGTTCGGCCTGGCGAACGGCGGCTTCGTCGCCTATGCCAAGATGCCGCCGATCATCGTGACGCTCGCGACCATGGGCATCGCCCGCGGCTTGGCGCTGATCTACACCGGCGGCTACCCGATCAGCGGGCTGCCGGCGTGGATGCGCTTCTTCGGCGGCGGCGCAATTCTCGGCGTGCAGACGCCGATCGTGGTCATGGCCGTGCTGTATATCCTGGCCTGGGTGCTGCTCGAACGCACGCCGTTCGGACGCTATGTCTATGCCATCGGCGGCAACGAAACGGCGACGCGGCTGTCGGGCGTGCGGGTCTCGCCGACCAAGCTCGTGGTTTACGGCCTCAGCGGCCTGGCGTCGGCCATCGCCGCGGTCGTGCTGACCTCGCGCCTGATGAGCGGCCAGCCCGGCGCCGGCGAGGGCTTCGAGCTCGACGCCATCGCCGCCGTGGTGCTGGGCGGCACCTCGATCGCCGGCGGGCGCGGCTCGCTGATCGGCACCCTGCTCGGCGCGCTGTTGCTGGGCGTGCTGAACAACGGCCTGAACATGGTGGGGGTGAATCCCTACGTGCAGACGGTCGTGAAGGGCGGGATTATCTTGTTGGCCATCTACATTGGACGTGAGCGCCGGAAATGAGCAATGCCAACAATCGCATGACGGCCGTCGTCTGCCACGGCCCGGAAGATTACCGGGTCGAGCAGGTTGCCCGGCCTAACCCCGGCGCGCGGGAGATGGTTATACGCATCTCCGCCTGCGGCATCTGCGCCAGCGACTGCAAGTGCTGGGGCGGCGCCAAGATGTTCTGGGGCGACACGGCGACGGGCACGCCCGCCTATGTCAAGCCGCCGGTGATCCCCGGCCACGAGTTCTTCGGCGTGGTCGATGACCTAGGCCCCGATGCCGCCGCCCACTTCGGCGTCAAGCCCGGCGACACCGTCATCGCCGAGCAGATCGTCCCCTGCGACCGCTGCCGCTTCTGCCGGTCCGGCCAGTACTGGATGTGCGAGGTGCACAACATCTTCGGCTTCCAGCGCCAGGTCGCCGACGGCGGCATGTCCGAATACATGCTTATCCCCACGACGGCGCGGGTGCACGTCATCCCCCCCAGCATGCGGCTGGAGGACGCGGCGATCATCGAGCCGCTGTCCTGCGCCATCCACACCGTGCAGCGCGGCGACGTGCAGCTGGACGACGTGGTGGTGATCGCCGGCGCCGGGCCGATCGGGCTGATGATGGTGCAGGTCGCCAAGCTCAAGACGCCGAAGAAGCTGATTGTCATCGACATGGTGGCGGAGCGGCTGGAACTCGCCCGCGGCTTCGGCGCCGACGTGGTGATCAACCCGCGCGAGCAGGACGCGCTGGCCATCGTGCAGGGCCTGACCGGCGGCTACGGCTGCGACGTGTATATCGAAGCGACCGGCTCGCCGGCGGGCGTTACCCAGGGTTTGTCGCTGATCCGCAAGCTCGGCCGCTTCGTCGAGTTTTCGGTGTTTGGCGCCGATACGACGGTGGACTGGTCCATCATCGGCGACCGCAAGGAGCTGGACATCCGCGGCTCGCACCTTGGACCCTACTGCTACCCGATCGCCATCGACCTGCTGGACCGCGGCCTCGTCACCTCGCAGGGCATCGTGACGCATGGCTACGCCATCGGCGAGTGGGACGAGGCGATCCGCGTCGCCAACTCGCTCGACTCGATTAAGGTCCTGCTGAAGCCGGCCGTGTAATGCCATACGTCCTCGGCGTCGACATCGGCACGCAGAGCACCAAGGCGCTGCTGATCGACGCCGGGTCCGGCCGCATCGTGGCGCAGCACTCGCACGGCTACCAGCCGGATACGCCGCGTCCGTTGTGGGCGGAGCAGCACGCGGCGGTGTGGCTCGACGCCGTGATCGCCTGCATCGCCGGCTGCATGGCCCAGGCCACGGTTCCGCCCTCCGATGTCGCGGCGTTGTGCGTCAGCAGCCTGTATGGCGGCTCCGGCATCCCGGTCGACGCTGACATGCAGCCGCTGCACCCGTGCCTGATCTGGATGGACCGCCGGGCGGAAGACGAGGTCGCGTGGGTGCGCGCCACCATCGACCAAGACCGCCTGTTCGACATCACCGGCAACGGCGTCGACAGCTATTACGGCTACACCAAGATGCTGTGGCTGCAGCGGCATCGCCCGGAGGTGTGGTCGCGCACGCGCTATCTGCTGCCGCCCAACGCCTATGTGGCGCACGCGCTGACGGGCGAGCTGGCGGTGGACCATTCGTCCGCCGGCAACATCGGCGGCGTGTATGACATGCGCGCCCGGGCCTGGTCGGACGAAATGCTGGGCCTGCTCGGCATCCCGCGCGCGATGATGCCGGACCGGCTGGTCGAATCCACCGCCCAGGTCGGCACGTTGCGGGCGGAATGGGCCGGGCGCACGGGCCTGGCCGCAGGGACGCCGGTGATCGCGGGCGGGGTCGATGCGGCGGTCGCGACGCTCGCCGCCGGGGCGACGCGGCCCGGCCAGCATGTCGCGATGATCGGCACCAGCATGTGCTGGGGCAGCATCGCGCAGGCCGCCGACGCCCGGCACGGCCTGATCGCCATGCCGCACGTGCTGAACGGCCTGCGCGACCTGTATGTGTTCGGCGGGGCCATCACCGCCGGCGCCTCGGTGTCCTGGTTCCAGGAGCAGCTTGGCGCGGCGCTGCCGCTGTCCAGGCTCGACGGCGAGGCGGCCAGCATCGACGCCGGGTCGGATGGGGTGGTGTTCCTGCCCTACCTCATGGGCGAGCGCAGCCCGGTGTGGGACGGGCGGGCGAGCGGCGCGTTCGTGGGCCTCAGCCTGTTCCACACCCGCGCCCATTTGTATCGCGCGGTGCTGGAGGGCGTCACCTTCGCGTTGCGCCATAACATCGAGGCAGGCCGCCGCAACCTGCAGGCGCTCGACGACACGTTGATCGTCGTGGGCGGCGCGGCGCATTCCGGCCTGTGGATGCAGATCGCCGCTGACATCACCGGCTATCCCGTCCAGACCATCGAGCAGAACGTCGAGGCGGCGTTGGGCGCGGCGTTGCTCGCGGGCCTCGGCGTCGGCCTAGTCACGCCGGAACAGGCAACGCGCGGCTGGGTCACGCTGGTGCCGCGGACCCGGCCCAACCCAGACGTGCGTGCGGCCTATGACCGGCTGTTCGGCGTCTATACGGACCTCTATCCCGCGCTGAAGGGCACCATGCACCGGCTGCGCGACCAGCAATGACTTCGCTCCACGGCGGCAACCGCTTCGACACGGCCGTCATCGGCCTCGGCGCGATGGGCAGCGCCTGCCTGTTGCAGCTCGCCCGGCGCGGGCAGCGCGTGATCGGCCTCGACCGCTACGACCCGCCGCATACCTTTGGCTCCACCCACGGCGAAACACGGCTCACCCGCTGCGCCATCGGCGAGGGCGGCGCCTACGTGCCGTTCGTGCTGCGCTCGCACGAGATTTGGCGTGAGCTCGAGCAGGAGACCGGCGTCGAGCTGATGGTGCAATGCGGCGTGCTGATCCTGGCCAGCGGCTCCGGCTCGCCCCCGGTGCACGGCAAAGACGATTTCTTCCGCCGCACGATCGCCGTCGCCGAACGGTTCGCCATCCCGCATGACGTCCTCCACGCCGACTCGGTCATGCAGCGCTTCCCGCAGTTCCGCCTGCACGGCGACGAGATCGGCTATTTTGAACCCGGCGGCGGCTACGTCCGGCCCGAAGCCTGCATCGAGGCGCAGCTCGCCTTGGCAAAGCGCCGCGGGGCCATCGTGCGGACCGGAACGCAGGTCGCGAGCATCGAACGCGACGGTTCCGGCGTCTGCGTCACGACCCAGGGGGGCGGCCGCTTTTTCGCCGCCGAAGCCGTGCTGGCCGCCGGGGCGTGGTCGTCCGGGCTGCTGGGCGGCACGCTGGCGCCGCATCTCACCGTGACGCGGCAGGCGCTGCATTGGTTCGAGCCGGTCGCGGCAGCGGAGTTCGCGCCGGACCGCTTTCCCGCATTCATCTGGCTGCATGGCGACGGGCCGGAGGACAGCTTCTACGGCTTCCCGACCCCACCGGGGACCCAGGGCGTGAAGGTGGGGACCGAGCAATACTCGCTGGCGACGCCCGACCCCGATGCGCTGCGGCGCGAGGCGTCCGCCGCGGAGGCGCAGGCGACGTTCCAGGACCAGGTCGACGGACGCCTGCCCGGCCTGTCGCCGCGTCCGCTGCGCAGCGCGACGTGCCTGTACACCAGCACGCCCGACGGGGATTTCCTCATTGCCCGCGCGCCGGAGAACGACCGGGTCCTGCTGGTCTCGGCGTGTTCCGGGCATGGATTCAAGCATTCTGCCGGGCTGGGCGAGGCGGTGGCGAAGTCGCTTGTTGCGGGTGGGACCGCACCGAGCCTGGCGGCTTTCGACGCCGGGCGCCTCGACGCGGCGGCGGCGCTTAGCTGAGCCGCATGGGGGCAGCAATGAACGGCTCACCGACCGACGCCTTGTCCCCCTCCGCCTATGCGCCCTACCGCGATCCGCGCGACTACATCCTGAGCTGGACCGACGCGATCTGGATCGACCGCGGCCTGGGTCGGCTGCATGAGCACTACGCCGCCGACGTGAAGGTCCATAGCGCTTACGGCGAGACCTACGATTTCGACCACGTCATGCAGAACTCGCTGCAGAAGTTCGCGGCCTTTCCGAACGGCGGCGGCGGGCATGGCGAGGACGTGATCTGGGAACAGCGCGGCGCCAACGGCTTCATCAGCTCGCACCGGGTGTTCAAGTCGGGGACGCATACGGGCTTTTGGACCTATGGCCCGCCGACCGGACGGGACTGGGTGTCGCGCACCATCGCGCACTGCCTGGTGCAGGACAACAAGGTGACCGAGGAGTGGATCGTCCGCGACGAGTGGGCGGTGCTGGAGCATCTGGGCCTCGACCCATACCGGATTGCCGCCGGACTGGCCGAGGCGAGCCCGGTGCTCGGCCGCGCCCTGGCGCTGGACGGCGGGCAGGGCGCGTTCGCCGGGCGGTACCCGGACCCGGCCCGCGCCGGCATTTCCGGCCCGCGCCCGGCGCGCCATGCCGCGGAATGCGCGTTGATCCAGGGCATGTTCGAGGAGGTCTGGAACGCCCGCCTGTTCAACCGGGTGCCGGCCTATTGCGACCGGCAGGTGGTCTGTAATTCGGTGCGGATGAAGCGGGTGCAGGGCATCGACCCCTATCAGGTCGAGCTGGTGAACCTGCTGGCGACGTTCCCTGATTTCCGCGTGGAGGTGCGCGACATCGCGGTGCTCGACGGGCCGGAGAACGGGTTGCGGGTGGCGGCGGTGTGGCTGTTGCGCGGCACGTACTGCGGCGTGCCGACCTATGGGCCCATCACGCGCACGCCGGTGAACGTGCTGGGCGCAAGCCATTTTGAACTGCGCGATGGCAAGGTGCTCCGCGAATGGCGCATCTTCGACGAAATCGCCATTTTGGCGCAGATTCATGCCGGACGTGCCGCCTGACAGAAACTCCGGGGCAGGTTCCGTTGCAAGTTCGGGCTTGTGCTCGTCTCTGATGGAGGCTCGCCGCGACCATTGCATTGAGCAACCTAACCCAGGCCTGATCCGGCATATTCGGCACCGTCCACCGGAAGTGGCCAAACCCCACGCTGGATGTTACACGTTACGATATCAACCTGTTTCAGGCGCCATACTGCTGCTTCCAAGGACTTGGCGTGCTTTGATTGCGGGGCAACCTAATTACCCGGCTGGGTCACGTCGGATCAATCATACCAGAGGCTCGTGTGCCAATGAACGACATCCGGCTGCCTGTTGTCACTGAACTATCCAATGTAGATACTTGGCCATTGCGATGGCAGTATGGCGAACGCAAGACGATCTATCTTTGCGCGCTCGTGCTTGGGTCGGGCGCATTTGTGCTGCTTATCTACATACAGAAGATATGGGCCGAGTATGCCGACCAGACTTTGGGCCACCCAGCCCCGTTCGGCGACTTCTTTGCGCTCTGGTCCTACGCGAAGATCGTAAGCGCCCACCCTGCGGCAGAGCTTTACGATCTCGCCACCCTCCATGCGAGGCAAGTTGCGCTCGGAATGCCTCCAGGCAACCAGAACCCGTTTCCCTATCCGCCCATGTTCATCCTGCTGCTGTGGCCGCTCAGCCTGCTGCCCTACGAGGCGGCCTATCTTGCCTGGAGCGCAGGCACTCTGGGGCTGTTTGTTTGGGCCGTGATGGCAACATGCTCCCGGTTGCCGCTTTGCGTGCTTGGCGTGATCGTCGCACCCGTAAGCGTCGCTACGGTCGTCGCGGGCCAAAGCGGGTTCCTGTCGGCGGCGTTGATAACGGCAGGAATCCGGCTTGCAGGCAGCCGGCCTATCCTTGGGGGAGTCCTGCTTGGCATCCTCACCTACAAGCCGCAGCTCGGCCTCCTGGTGCCCATAGCTCTCGTCTCTGCCGGACACTGGCCCGCTTTCCGTGCCGCATGTGCAACGGCCTTTGCGCTGGCCTTGGTAGCCACGCTCGCGTTCGGCTGGGCCGTCTGGCCGGCCTGGCTTTCGATGTTGCCGGTCTATGCGGAAATATTTGACCAGGAGACCGCAGGGCTAAAGTTAATGCCGACCGTGATGGCCAACCTGCTATTGGCCGGCGTTACGCTGCCGGTGGCCAAAGGGGTGCAAGCCGTTGCCGCCGCCGCGGTGGCGATTGTCGTGTGGCGTTGCTTCCGGCGCAATCCGGGACGGCTTGCGGCCGCCGCACTGTTGGTTGGCACCTTCCTCGCCACCCCGCACGCATTTGTCTACGACATGCCCATGGTTGCGGCGGCCCTGGCGCTGTTCATCGAGGCTCGCACCCGGGCAGGCGCCTCCTCCAGCTTGGCGGAAGTCCTAATATTAATCCTCGCCTTTGTATTCCCGGCGTTCATGTTGATCAGCGGGTTCAACGTGCCCGTAAGCACGCTCCCCCTCGTGCTGATCTTCAGTTTGATACTGTGGCGTGACGGGCAAATCGGCTGGCGGCGATATAGGGCCACCGCTGATGCGGCAGCTCTCCTCAATGCACCACCGGGCGCAGGCTCCCCTTCGCATACAACTCGCTCATCCGGTCGAGCGGCACCGGCTTGATGTGCCCTGCGTGCCCGGCGCAGCCAAACGCCACAAACCGCTCCTTGCACAACTCCCGCGTCGCCGTCACCGCGGCGGCGAAGAACTTGCGCGGATCGAACTCGTCGGGCTTTTTCGCCATCAGCCGGCGCATAGCGCCCGTCATCGCCAGCCGGATGTCCGTGTCGATGTTGATCTTGCGCACGCCGTGCCGGATGCCCTCCTGAATCTCCGACACCGGCACGCCGTAGGTTTCCTTGATCTCGCCGCCATGCTCGCGAATGATGTCCAGCCACTCCTGCGGCACCGATGACGACCCGTGCATCACCAAGTGCGTGCCGGGAATCCGCGCATGGATCTCCTTGATCCGCCCAATCGCCAGGATGTCCCCGGTCGGCTTGCGCGAGAACTTATACGCCCCGTGGCTAGTGCCGATCGCGATCGCCAGCGCGTCCACCGCGGTTTCCCGCACGAACTCCGCCGCCTGCTCGGGGTCGGTCAGCAATTGGTCGTGCGACATCTTGCCCTCGGCGCCGGAGCCGTCCTCCTCGCCCGCTTCCCCCGTTTCCAGCGAACCGAGCACGCCCAGTTCGCCCTCGACCGACACGCCGACCGCGTGCGCCATCTCGACCACGCGCTGCGTCGTCATGACGTTGTAGGAATAATCCGCCGGGGTCTTCATGTCCTCATGCAGCGAGCCGTCCATCATCACGCTGGTGAACCCGGACCGGATCGACCGCTGGCACACGGCCGGGCTGCCGCCGTGGTCCTGGTGCATGACGACCGGGATATGCGGCCAGGTCTCGACCGCGGCCTCGATCAAATGACGCAGGAACGGCTCGCCCGCATACTTCCGCGCGCCCGCCGAGCCCTGCAGGATCACCGGGCTGTCGCACTCATGCGCCGCCTGCATGATGGCCTGCACCTGCTCCATGTTGTTCACGTTGAACGCCGGAATGCCGTACTCATGCTCGGCCGCGTGATCCAGCAACTGCCGCATCGATACCAATGCCACGCCTATTCTCCCGTTGTATTTTGTAGTTACAGCCGCTTCTTGCGGTCCATGAGCTGCAGGATCATCGGCGTGAAGATCAACTGCATCGCCAGCGGCATCTTGCCGCCGGGGCAGACGATGGTGTTCGCGCGCGACATGAAGCTGTCGTGCAGCATCGACAGCAGATACGGCATGTCGATGCCCTTCGGATTGCGGAACCGGATCACCAGCATGCTCTCATCGGCGTTCGGCACGTCGCGGGCGATGAATGGGTTGGAGGTGTCGACCGTCGGCACCCGCTGGAAGTTCACGTGCGTCTCCGAGAACTGCGGGCAAATATAGTTCACGTAGTCCGGCATCCGGCGCAGGATCGTGTCGACCACCGCCTCGTGCGAGTAGCCGCGCGCCTTCTTGTCCCTGTGCAGCTTCTGGATCCATTCGACGTTGATGATCGGCACGACGCCGACCAGCAGGTCCACGTGACGGGCGATGTTGACCTCGGGGGTGACGACGCCGCCGTGCAGCCCCTCGTAGAACATCAGGTCGGTGCCGGGCGGCAGGTCCTCCCATGGGGTGAAGGTGCCGGATTCCTGGCGGTAAGGCGCGGCCTCCTCGGCGTTGTGCAGGTACTTGCGAGCCCGTCCTGCGCCCGTCCTGCCGTATGTGCTGAACAGCTCCTCCAATTCCGCGAACAGATTGGCCTCCGGGCCGAAATGGCTGAGGTTGCGGCCCTCGGCGGACGCCTGCGCCAGCAGTTCCCGCATCGCCAAACGGTCATAGCGGTGGAACGAATCGCCCTCGACGATGGCCGCCTGCACGCCCTCGCGGCGGAAAATCTGCTCGAACGTGGTGGTTACGGTCGTGGTCCCGGCGCCCGAGGACCCCGTGATGGCGACGACCGGATGCTTCTGCGACATGGGTGCGCTCCGGTCAGGCGGTGCGGAACAGGCTGCGGGCGTTGAACAGCGGCGTCTGGAACGGCATGTCGTCCCCCGCGTCGTGCTGGGCGTGGTAGCGCACCAGCCGCTCGACCTCGCTGCGCGACCCGAGGATCACAGGCACGCGCTGGTGTATGCTGGCGGGCTCGATGTCCAGGATGCGCCCGCGCCCGGTCGACGCCGCGCCACCGGCCTGCTCCATGATCATCGCCATCGGGTTCGCCTCGTACATCAGCCGCAGGCGTCCGGGCTTGGTCAGGTCCTTGGCATCGCGCGGATACATGAACAGCCCGCCGCGCACCAGAATGCGGTGCACCTCCGCCACCATCGAGGCGATCCAGCGCATGTTGAAGTCCGCCCCGCGCGGCCCGGCGGCGCCCTTGACGCACTCGTCGACATAGCGGCGCACCGGCGGCTCCCAAAACCGCTCGTTGGAGATGTTCACCGCGAACTCGCGGGTTTCCTCGGGGATGGCCATGCCGGGATGCGTCAGGGTGAACGCGCCGATCTCGCGGTCGAGGGTGAAGCCGTGCACCCCGGCGCCGAGCGTCAGCACCAGCATCGCCGTTGGCCCATAGATGGCGTAGCCGGCGGCGACCTGCGCCGTGCCGGGCTGCAGGAAGTCTTTCAACACCGGGTTTGTCACGCCTTCGGGACAGCGCAATATGGAAAAGATCGTGCCGACCGGCATGTTGACGTCGATATTGGACGAGCCATCCAGCGGATCGAACACCAGCAGGTAACGCCCGCGCGGATAGTGCGCCGGGATTTCGTACGGCTGCTCCATTTCCTCCGACACCATGCCGGCGAGCTGCCCGCCCCACTCGCAGGTGCCGACCATGATGTCATTGGCAATGACGTCGAGCGGCTTCTGCTGCTCGCCCTGCACGTTGATCTCCGTCGCGACGGCATCGTTCGGCGGCGCGATCGCCCCACGCGAGGCCGCGACCGCGATCAGCTTGCATGCGGTCTGCACGTCGTTCAGCAACGAGGTCAGCTCCGGCACCGGCGTCGCGGTCCGCCGCTCATCCTCGATGATGAATTTCGACAGTGTCGTCCGGCGATACGGCACGGTTCACTCCCTCAAAAGCAGCGTTCCGCTGTTCTATTGCGTGAAGACCCGGCTGACCCGAATGTCCTCGGCGGTGATCGTCTCCAGCGCTGCCCGGTCCAGCGGCTGGTCGCGCCCGGCGAACAGCCGGTTCGCCATCCGCAGCCGCGCCCTGTCGATGCCGTTGCGTATGGAACGCGCGTTGGAGAACCGCGGCTGCTGCATGCGGAGCGTGATGTATTCCTGCAGCGCCGCCTTGCCCGCGTCGTCGAACCGGTAGTGCATGGAAGTCGCCATCAGCTCGGCGATGCGCAACAGCTCCTCGGCGGAATAGTCGGGGAAGTCGATGTGGTGGGCGATGCGCGACGCCATGCCGGGGTTGCTGCGGAAGAACGTGTCCATGCGGTCCTTGTAGCCCGCGAGGATGACGACGAGGTCGTCGCGGTTGTCCTCCATCATCTGCAGCAGGATTTCGATCGCCTCCTGCCCGTAGTCGCGCTCGTTCTCCGGGCGATACAGGTAATACGCCTCGTCGATGAACAGCACGCCGCCCATCGCCTTCTTCAAGATCTCCTTTGTTTTCGGCGCGGTGTGGCCGATGTATTGGCCGACCAGGTCGTCACGCGACACCGTGACCACGTGGTTGCGCCGGATATACTTCAGCCGATGCAGCACGTCCGCCATGCGCCGGGCCACGGTGGTCTTGCCGGTGCCGGGATTGCCGGTGAAGCTCATGTGCAGCGATGGCGGCTCGGTTTGGATGCCCATGCCGCGCCGGGCGCTCTCGACCAGCAGCAGCGCGGCGATCTCGCGGATGCGGGTCTTCACCGGCAGCAGGCCGACCAGGTCGTTGTCCAACTGACCAATGGTTTCGCCAATATTGCTTTCTTTATACAGCGCGGCGAGGTCGACGTGGCCGTTGTCCGGCTGCAATGCGGCGCTCATGCCACGCGATCCTGCAGCGTGACATTCGCCAGCTCGCGCCGGAGCGCGCCCATGACGCCGTGGTAGCCGCCGTCGGCGTCGCGCGCGCCGAAAATGGCCGAGCCTGCCACGAACGTGTCCGCACCGGCATCTGCCACATCATGGATGTTCGACACCCTAATGCCTCCGTCCACCTCCAGCAGGATCGGCTGCCCCCCCGCGCTCACGTGGTCATTGATCCGCGCGCGCACCGCCGCGATCTTATCGAGCGCATGCGGAATGAAGCTCTGCCCGCCAAAGCCGGGGTTGACCGACATGATGAGGACGAGGTCGAGCCGGTCCACCACATGGTACAGATGATCGAGCGGGGTGGCCGGGTTGAGCGCCAGCCCGGCCCGGCAGCCATGGTCGCGTATCAACGCCAAACTGCGGTCCACATGCTGCGACGCCTCGGGATGGAAGGTGATGATGCTCGCCCCGGCCTTGGCGAACATCACTGCAAGCTCGTCGACCGGCGTCACCATCAGGTGCACGTCGATCGGGATCGTGGCATGCGGCCGGATTGCCTCGCAAATCATCGGCCCCATGGTGAGGTTTGGGACGTAGTGGTTGTCCATCACGTCGAAATGCACCAGGTCGGCCCCGGCCGCCTGCAACCGCTCGACCTCTTCGCCCAAACGGGCGAAGTCGGCCGAGAGGATGCTGGGCGCGATCTGGAACGCGGTCACGGCGTGCCCGAAGGAAGGTAGCGGCTGCCGGACGGCTTGGACGTCTCGTAGCTGCGAATGGTGTAGCGCATCGTGCGGCCCGGCCCCTCGGCGCGCACCAGTTCAAAGCCCGGCTCGTATTGCGGACGCTGCACCATGAAGAACATGCGGATCGACTCGAACCCCTTCTTCGAGTCGAACGCCAGCACCTTGATGTAGTCGTTTGGATGCTCCTTGCGGCAGGCGTTGACCTCGAGCATGACGCCGGCCGGGTCGCGCAGGTCGAACATCGGCGTGCCCCACATCGACCAGTAATAGTTGCGCGGATGCGGGTCGTCGGTGTGCTCCACCGCGATGGCCCAGCCGTTGTTCAACGCATACTCGATCTGCAGCTTGATCTCGTCGTCGGTCAGGTCCGGCAGGAAGGAAAACTGCCCTTGGGTGATCTTCATGTCCGTTCTCCCGTTCAGGACGCGGTGGGGGTGGGAAGCACGTCGACGGAGTCGGTCGAAGCGTAGTTGAAGCTCACGTCCTTCCAGGTATCGAGCGCGGCCCGCAGCGGCTGGCACCAGCGCGCGGCGGCGGTCAGGATCTCCGGACCCTCGTTCCAGATGTCGCGGCCCTCGTTGCGCGCCTTCACCATACACTCCAGCGCCACGCGGTTGGCGATCGCGCCGGCCTGGATGCCCATCGGATGCCCGATCGTGCCGCCGCCGAACTGCAGCACCACGTCGTCCTGCAAATAATGCAGCAGTTGGTGCATTTGCCCGGCGTGGATACCGCCGCTCGCCACCGGCATCATCTTCTTCAAGGACGCCCAGGGCTGGTCGAAGAAGATGCCGTGCTGTGGGTTCTTCGGCACGTAGATCTCGCGGCAGGTGTCGTAGATGCCGCGGACGACGTTCGGGTCGCCCTCCAGCTTGCCCACCACGGTGCCGGCGTGGATGTGGTCGACGCCCGCCATCCGCATCCACTTGGCGATGACCCGGAACGACACGCCATGGTTCTTCTGCCGCGTGTAGGTCGAGTGCCCCGCCCGGTGCAGATGCAGGATCATGTCGTTCTTGCGCGCCCACTTCGCCATCGACTGGATGGCGGTGTAGCCGATCACCAGGTCGATCATGATGATGACGCTGCCGAGATCCCGGGCGAACTCGGCCCGCTCGTACATGTCCTCCATCGTGCCTGCGGTGACGTTAAGATAGGTGCCCTTGACCTCGCCGGTCTCGGCCTGCGCCTTGTTCACGCCCTCCATGCAATAGAGGTAGCGGTCGCGCCAGTGCATGAACGGCTGCGAGTTGATGTTCTCGTCGTCCTTGGTAAAGTCGAGCCCGCCTTTCAGCGCCTCGTAAACCACCCGGCCGTAGTTGCGGCCCGACAGCCCGAGCTTCGGCTTCATCGTGGCGCCCAGCAGCGGGCGGCCATACACGTTCATCCGCTCCCGCTCGACGACAATGCCGGTCGCCGGCCCCTGGAACGTCTTCAAGTAATGCGCCGGCATCCGCATGTCCTCGAGCCGCAGCGCCTTCAGCGGCTTGAACCCGAACACGTTGCCGATGATCGACGCGGTGAGGTTGGAGATCGACCCTTCCTCGAACAAGTCGAGGTCATAGGCGATATAGGCGAACCATTGGTCGGGGGATCCCGGCACGCGCTCGACCTTGTAGGCCTTGGCGCGGTAGTACTCGCTGTCGGTCAGGCGGTCGGTCCACACCACGGTCCAGGTCGCGGTCGAGCTCTCCCCGGCGACGGCGGCGGCGGCCTCCTCGGGATCGACCCCGTCCTGCGGCGTCAGGCGGAACACGGCGAGGACGTCGGTGTCCTTCGGCTCGTACTCCGGCTCCCAATAGCCCATCTGGCGATACTTCAGCACGCCGGAGGTGTAACGCTCTTTGAGATCGGTGATTTTCACGTCGAGCGCTTTGTTCACGAGCAGCCTCCATCCCTTTGCGGTCCAAGCTTTAGCCTGGTGTGCCGCAACATCGTGGATAGACTCGGCAAGGAAAAGCAAAATATACTTCGTGTTTACACAAGGGATTGCTTGTCGAGGAATGCGCAACGTCACCATCCGGCAGTTGCAGGTGTTCGTCGAAGCGGCCGAGCGGCTCTCGCTGGCGCGCGTGGCGGAGAAGCTGAACCTCACCCCCTCGGCGGTGTCGTTCCAGATCAAGCAGATCGAGCTGCAGACCGGCTTCGCGCTGTTCGAGCGGGTCGGACGCAAGGTGGCGCTGACCGACGCCGGGGCGCTGCTGCTCGGCTACGCGCGCGTCGTGCTCCGCTCGCTGCACGACGCCGACCAGGCGATGACGGACCTGCGCGGCCTGACCGGGGGCCGCGTCCGGCTGGGGCTGGTGTCGACGTCGAAGTATATCGTGCCGCACATGATCGCGCGCTTCCGCACCGCGTTCCCCGGCGTCACGGTCCAGCTTACCGAGGGCAACCGCAGCCGGGTGCTGGCGCTGCTGACGGGCGGCGCCATCGACCTCGCCGTCATGGGGCAGCCGCCGGACGACGCGGACGTGATCGCCGAGCGGTTCGCGCCGCATCCGTCGGTCATCATCGCAGCCGTCGGCCACCGGCTCGGCCCGGCGGCAAAAATCCGCCCCGATGCGCTGGCGGACGAGCCGTTCGTCGTGCGCGAGGACGGGTCGGGCACCAAGGCGCTGGCCGACAAGTTCTTCCACGACGCCGGGTTCTCGCCGCTGGTGGCGATGGTGTCGTCGAGCAACGAGATGATCAAGCAGTCGGTGATCGCCGGCATGGGCCTCGCGCTGATCTCGCAGCACACCGTCAGCCTCGAGCTGGCGCTCGGCTTGTTGACCACGCTGCCGGTGCAGGGCTTCCCGCTGATGCGGTCCTGGTACATCGTGCAGCGCCGGACGCTGCCGCTGCTGCCGGTGCAGGCGCGGCTGCGCAGTTTCCTGATCGAGGTGGGCCAGCACGTGATCGAAGACATCAGCCGGGACCACGCCCGCATCGCATCGGCTGCGCGCCCAGCCAAGGCTGCGCCCGATGCCGCTTGAGGCACTAATTTTCGACGTGGACGGCACCCTGGCCGAGACCGAGGAATGGCATCGCCGGGCGTTCAACGATACCTTTGCCGATGCCGGGCTCGATTGGCATTGGGACCAGGCGCTCTATGCCAAGCTGCTGGAGGTGACCGGCGGCAAGGAGCGCATGCGGCACTATGCGGCGCTGCGCAACCAGGCCGTCGACGACGGCGTCATCGCGCGCCTGCACGCTGCCAAGACCGCGCGCTATGTGGCATTCGTCGAGGGCGGCGCGATGGCGCTGCGCCCCGGGGTCGCACGGCTGCTGCACGAAGCGCATGAGGCCGGGCTGCGGCTCGCCATCGCCACCACCACCAGCCCTGCCAACGTGGCGGCGTTGCTGCGCACGACGCTCGGTTCGGATGCGGCGGGGCTGTTCGAGTGCATCGGCGCCGGCGACATGGTGGCGGCGAAGAA
This sequence comes from Acetobacteraceae bacterium, assembly GCA_965277495.1. GTDB lineage: Bacteria > Pseudomonadota > Alphaproteobacteria > Acetobacterales > Acetobacteraceae > CAHJXG01. The sequence goes on from OZ255824.1 coordinate 2,870,457, forward strand.
GCCGGCGCCCGATGTTTACCAGCTTGTCCTTGGCCGCCTTGGCATCGCGCCCGGGCGCTGCATGGCGTTCGAGGACACTCCCAATGGCCTGCTTGCTGCCCAGGGCGCCGGCATTCCGGTCGTGATCACCACGAGCCTATATGGCGGGACCGCCGGGTTCGAGGAAGCATTGCTGGTCGTGGATGGGCTGGGGGACACGGACGCACCCTGCCGGGTGCTGCGCGGGGCCTCGCTGGAAGGCCCGTTGCTGCGGGTGGCTGATTTGCGCCACGCGATGGAGTGCGCGGACCCGGCGCACGGGCGCGGCTAAAGCTTTTCCCGATCGGACGAGTTTTAGCCGCGTGAGGCAAGGGCGGCGGCGGCGAACAGGCCTGCGCCTGAAAGGCGCTTCCTACTCCGCTGCGACCTGTCTCGGCCCCGGCTTGACCGCGACCGAGGGTACGAGGGTGGCCAGCGCCAGCGTCGACACCGCGATCACGAACACGGCGCAAAAGGTGTAATGGAGCGATTGGCCAAGCGCCGCCCGTATCGCCTCGTCGCCGGCCCCGCTTAGGGAATGGTCCAGCAACTGCCGGATTTGGTCGAAATGGACCGGTGCCGCCCCGCCGCCGCCATGCGCCAGGCTGATGTTCAGGATCGCGCCCAGCATGGTTGCGCCCAGCGTGCTGCCGAGGTTGCGGGAAAAGATGTTCGAAGCGGTGGCCGAACCGCGCTCCGCCCAGCCGACGCTGTCCTGGATGAGCACGATGGCCGAGGTGCTCAGGAATCCCATGCCGAGGCCCATGACCGTGGAGCCGAGGCCCGCCACGGCAGGCGGCACGCCGGGTTCCATGAACAGGAAGGCGAGCGCACCCACCGGCAACAAGACCGCACCGAACAGCAGCGTCGCGCGCAGGCCGAAGCGGGTGAAGTTCTTGGCCGCGAGCGTGGCGCCGATCGGCCAGCCCAGCACCATCATGGTCAGCGTGAAGCCCGCGACCAGTGCGGATTGGCCCAGCACGCCCTGCACGTACATCGGCAGGAAGGTGGTGAGCCCAATGACGGTCATGCCGCTCAACAGCGTGGCGAGGTTGGCCGTTGCGATGGACCGGCGCGCCCACATGGCGAAGTCCATCATCGGGGCGCGGGCGCGCCGCTCCTGGGCGACGAACAGGACCGCGCTGATGACGCAAACGCCGGCGGCTGCGAAGGCGAAGCCGTGGTCGGAGGTGCCGGCCTCCGTCAGTGCCACCATCAATGCCGCGACCGCCACCGTGAACAAGGCAGCGCCGGCCACATCCACGCTCTGTTTTTCGCGGACGACGCTCTCGTGCAGGAAGACGGTGAAGCCGGCCGCGGCGGCAAGCCCGATCGGCAGGTTGATCCAGAAGATCCAGGCCCAGCTCAGGTGCTGGATGATAAGCCCGCCGGCGAGCGGCCCCATTACGGAGGAGATGCCCCAGACGCTCGCCAGGTAGCCCTGGATCTTGCCGCGTTCCTGCACCGAGTACAGGTCGCCCACGACGGTGAGGCAGACCGGCTGGATCGCGCCTGCCCCGACCCCTTGCAGCAGCCTGAATGCGATCAGGGACGGCATGGACCAGGCAAGCCCGCACAGCACGGTGCCGACAAGGAAAACGGCAGTGCCGACGAGCAGCACCGGCTTGCGTCCGTATAGGTCCGCGAGCTTGCCGAACACCACCGTGGTGGCGGTCTGCGTGAGCAGGAACGACGAGAACACCCAGGAGTAGAGGTGCAGGTCGCCAAGCTGGCCGGCAATCTGCGGCATGGCGGTGGACACGATCGTGGCCTCGATCGCGATCATGAACATCGCGGCCATGACGGATGCGAGGATGAGCGGACGGCGGAGAGTCGGAGATGCGGGCATAACCGACCACTTGGGACCGTGCCGGCCACATGAAAACCCGCCAATGCCACGGGACAGGTAAGCATCCGGAGGGGGTCACGGCCTTTGAGGGAGCAAGCGCGCTGATGCATGAGGGATGGCGAGCGGATTCGCGCGGCGCTATCATCCGGGCCGAGTTGAACGAGGCGATCATGGCTGGCGACAACGTTGATGCACCCGACTGGTCCAAGATACCGGCGCCCGAGGACGATGGCGCGACCCGGCACCTGCCCGGCATGGCGCTGCCATCGGTGACCCTGCCGGCGACGGACGGGACCATGGTCAGCCTAGCGTCCTTGCCGGGCCGCACGGTGGTTTACGCCTATCCGCGGACAGGCCAGCCCGGCGTCGAGAACCCGGAAGGCTGGGACATGATCCCAGGCGCCCGCGGCTGCTCGCCGCAGTCCTGCTCGTTCCGCGACCACTTCGCGGCATTGCGGCAGCTTGGGGCCGGCCACCTGTTCGGCCTGTCGACGCAGGGCACCGCCTACCAGAGCGAGGCAGCCCAACGCTTCCACCTGCCGTTCCCGCTGCTGTCGGACGAACGTCTGGAACTTACCCGGGCGGCGAACCTGCCGACCTTCGAGGCCGGCGGCATGACGCTGCTGAAGCGGTTCACGCTCGTCGTCGACGACGGCAAGGTGACGCATGTCTTCTACCCAGTGTTCCCGCCGGACCAGAGCGCCAGCGACGTGGCCGCATGGCTTTCTGCTGAGCCGGGCCGCTGAAACCCGGCATCGGCCGGTTTCCCAGGGAACAAAGGCCGTTTTGGCTGTTGGCAATGGGCGTGCTCGCGCTGTGCGGCTGTGCCCATGTCTCCAATCCCGAGCCGTCCGGCTTGTACGATGGGCGATACGTTGGGACCCGCGAGTCCAACCTTATGGAGGCTTGCGGAATCGCTGCCACGGCGGGCAGGACCGCGGCGGACATCGCCGGCGGGAACTTGCGCATGCAATTGTTCAATCCTGGCACGAAGATGACGGGGACGGTCGGCGCGGACGGCACGATCCGGGCCTCCGGATTGTGGATGAGCCCGCACGGCTTCCACAACTTCACCATCCTGCAGGGCAGGGTCGAGGGCGGCTTGCTGACCGGGACCGCGTCCGACAGCCGCTGCATCACGGAGCTTGCGCTGCGGAAGGTGGGAAGGCGGTGAGCCCGTGGCAGCCTTGCCGCAACGGAGGCATCCTGGTGGTTTCGGCGGACGCATTGCATGTTGAACACTCTGGAACGACGAACAGGAGCCCCATGAGCAGCCCCGCGCCTCCCTTTGGCATCACCGTTTGCGGCATCGAGGAGCTGGCCGGGCATTGCACCACCGGCGCCAGCCATGTGCTGTCCATCCTCGACCCCGACTACCCCGTGCCCGAGGCGTTCGGCACGTTCGGCGAGCATGAAAAGCTTGAGGTGCGGTTCCACGACATCATCGACGAGACGCCCGGCCTCGTCCTGCCGCAGCCCGGGCACGTCGAAAGCATCCTGGCGCTCGGCCGCGGCTTGCTGGCCGAACCGGCGCCGTCCGCGCACCTGCTGGTGCACTGCCACGCCGGTATCTCCCGGTCGACCGCCTCCATGGCGCTGATCCTGGCCCAGGCGCTGCCGGAACAGCCGGCGGACGCGATACTGATGCTGGTGCACGGCATACGCGAGAAAGCCTGGCCGAACCTGCGCCTGATCGAGCTCGGCGACGCGGCGCTCGACCGCAACGGCACGCTGATTGCGGCGACGCACGCCCTGCATCGCCTGCAGATCGAGCGTCGCCCGCACATTGCCGAGTTCATGGAGCTGGGCGGACGAGGCCGCGAGGTCGCGGCTGCCCGCAGCATCGCGCACCAGCAACAGCCGGCGCCCTGATCGATGGCCAGCCCCGAATCTGTGACGCCCGAACTTGCGACGGATGAAAGCTGGCGCGCCCTGAACCGGGCGAACTGGGACGAGCGCGTGCCGGTGCATCGTGCTGTGCCGTTCTACGATCCGGCGCGCATACGGGATGGCACGGCCCGGATGAATGCGATCGAGGAGGCCGAGATCGGCCCGGTCGCCGGGCTGCGCATCCTGCACCTGCAATGCCATTTCGGCCATGACAGCCTCATCTTGGCCAGTCGCGGCGCGCATGTGACCGGACTGGATTTCTCTGCCCCGGCGATCAATGCGGCCCGGGAGAACGCCGAGGCGCTGGCCCTGGACGCCCGATTTGTCCTATCGGACATCTACGCTGCCCGGCAGGCGATCGCGGAACCCGCCTCCTTCGACTTGGCCTACGTCACCTGGGGCACGATCTGCTGGCTTCCGGACATCGCGGATTGGGCGCGCATCATCGCCCACTTCCTGCGCCCAGGCGGACGGTTGTACTTCGCCGACATGCACCCGGCGGCATACGTATTCGACGACATGGCGCCTGGCACGGATGGCCGGCCGGGCTGGTTCGCGCCCTACTTCGAGACCGCCCCGCTCGTGATCGACGATCCCCGGGACTATGCCGATGCCACGGCCCGGCTGACCAACCAGCGCACCGTGCAGTGGATGCATCCTCTGTCGGCCATCCTGGGCAGCCTGCTCAACGCCGGGTTGCGCCTGGATTGGCTGCATGAGCATCCGCGCGTGACCTGGCAGGCCTTTGCGCAGTTGGCCGAGGACGCCGATGGCTGCTGGGCCTGGCCGGACCGCCCGTGGCTCCCGCTGGCCGTTTCGCTCTCCATGACCCGGACCTAGCCAGGCCCGTTCTACCCCCCTTATTCTTGTGGGCGAGGGCTCGCGAAGGGTTCGGGCGCACGTCCCTGCGCGTCATTGCGTCCAGCCCGGTCCCACATCAGGCGTGGATCGAAGGCGTCGGTGGCCAGCATCGACAGGACCACCGTCGCCAGGAACGCCACGGAGCCGGACATGAAATCAACGTGCGCGAGCTGCTGGAACTGCGCCATCGGGGCAAACACCAGCACGGTGAACGGGTCCAGCGCCGACCAGCGGCCCCCCTTGTGCACGAAGCGGAACAGCCGCGTCTTGGTGCGCAAGCGGGAGGCGGAATGCCGCCGGATCGACACGAGGCACCAGCTCATGACGATGATCTTCGTGAGCGGGAAGATCAGCGATATGAAGAAGATCAGCACGCCGAAATACCAGAACCCATACTGAAACAGCATCTCGATCCCGTCGATGATCGTGTGCGGGTGCGGCGTGCCGGCCTCCCATAGGGCACTCATCGGCAGGGAATAGGCGAGCGGGGTCAGGACGGCGGTCGCGAGCAGCAGCGCCCGCGTATAGATCAGCGAGTCTGGACGGCGCCGGTGCAGGACGGCGCTGCAGCGGGGGCAGCGGCCTCCCTCGCGTTCAGCCGGCGCCACTGCATCGCAGCTCGTGCAGGTGACCGCGGCGGCGGGCATGGACACGCGTGGCTGCCGCAACAACCGCCAGACCTCCTGCTTGTTGATAGCCGTGCGCGTCAGCATCGTTGCCACGGCCGCCGCGATGAAGCACCAGCCGCCGGGTTCAATCGTCACGGGGATGCTCGTTTCGATCCGGCCGTAGCCGATCCCAGCCCCAACGAGCAGCACGTCCGACATCGCCCAGGGGTCGAGCGTTTCGCAGATGCGGAACGCCGCCGCAACGCGCCGGCTGCGCCAGCCGAAGCGGATTGCGGCGAGCGTGGCCGACAGCACCGCGAACCGCACGAGCGGGAGCACGACGCCGACCAGGCCCAGCACCAGCGTCAGCAGCCCCCAGTCCTGGCGCCACGCGACCCCCAGGCCATAGACGATCCGGGTGGACACCGTGTTCCCGGCGATATGCACCGTCATCACCGGCATGATGGTGCCGATCACCAGCAGCATGAAGGTGGTGCAAGACAGCGCGAGCCCGGCATTCAGGCTGCGTCCGTTCCGGCTCTCCAGTACTCGGCCGCAGCGCCAGCACTCGACCCGCCCCTGTGCCGGAGGCTCCATGCGTTGAATGGCGCCGCAGTCCCGGCATGCGATCAGCAGACCCGGCATCGTCACTGCCCGGCGGCACGCGCATCCCGTCTCATTCGTGCGTCCTCCTTCCGGTCAGCAGTGCCGTAGGATTGCGGTCGAGCAAATCCGCCAGTTCGCGGATCGAGCGGGCGGCACGGGTGATTTCCGACAGTGCCTGCGGCAGGTCGCCGCTGCCGGGTCCGGCCGCACTGCGGGCCGAAAGCAGGTTCTGCGCCGAGGCGAGCGCCGACCGTGCCTCCGTCAGCGAATCGCGCAACGATGCCAATGCCGGAGGCAGGTTGCGCCGCAGCTCGGAGGCAACGCGCTCCAGATCGGCGGTCGTATGGTCGGCGTGGTTCAGGGTCGCCTGCAGCTCGGGTGAGTTGGCCAGGCGCGCGAACCGTGCCGAGATGTCGTCGATATGGTCGCCGATCTGCTTGAACGGGATGGCATCGACCTTGCCGGCGATGTCGCCCACCTTTTCGATCACCCCCGGCACGCCGCCGCCGCCCGGCGCCGCTGGGATTTCCGGGATCGGCCCCGTCCCCAGCGTGCCCGGCGGCCCGGGCACGATGCGGAGCGCCACCTGCTCACCCCCGATCACCGGCGGTGAGTTCGTGAGCTCGGCACGCAGGCCTTGCCCAATCAGCGCCCGTATCATGTCGCCGATCTGCGCGCGCGGATCGGTCCCGGCGGCGGCTCCTTGCAGCTCGATCGTGCGCGGCTCGATCACGATCGTGGCGCCTACCTTCAACCGCTGTTGTTCGACGTCGAATTGCAATGCGCTCTGGCTGACCGACCCGACTTGTTTGCCCATAAGCGTCACCGGCGCATGCACGGGCGGCACGCCGTTGGCAGACTCGAACGTGACCCGGTAGGCGACGCCCTCCCGGTCGGGCGCGTGGCGCGCGGCGTCTTCGTCCTCATACAGCTCGAAGTCGTGCCCGGAAGCGGCGGATGGGCCTTGCGCCGGGCCGTCCGGCGTATCGAACGCGATCGCGCCCTGAACGAGCGCCGGCAGCGACTGGAACTGGACCGTCGGCCCGTCGCCGCCCATGGAGACGTGCACGGGGCCGGCGCGCCAAAAGCGGGTGCCGTCGTGCACCAGCGACGCGTTCTCCTGGTTGATGAATGCCTCGATGGCGAAGCCGCGTGGACTTGGCATGGCGGTGCTCTTCACGACGCCGACGCGTTTGCCCCGGTAATAGATCGGCGTGTGCGCATGCGCCGAGCCGAGGCTGTCCGCATGCAGCTTGAACGTCGTGCCGGCGGCCCCGAAGGCGAGCACAGGATCCTCCGTGAGCCCTTCATAGCGGTCCTGTTGCGCACCGGAAGCCGGCTTGATGCCGATCGACGGGCCGGAGATCATCGCCTTGATCTCGGACAGGTTCGAAAGGCTTTCGGACTGACCGATGATCCAGAACTGCGTGTCCTTGCCAAGATGGCCCTTCATGTCGGACTGGAGATCCAGCTTCACGCGCAAGTGCCGCAGATCGGGATCGAGCTCGACCGAGGACACCTGGCCGACCTTGAGGTTCTCGAAGGTGACGAGCGAGTTTTCAGCCCTGAGATCGGCGATCGCGGGAAACACGACAGTGACTTGCGGCCCTCCTTGCGTCAGCGCGCGGAGGGCAAACCAGCCGAGTATGAGGACGGCGGCGATTGGCAGCGACCAGATCCAACCAGGCCCCCAGCTATGCCGGGTGCGGGCGTGCCGGACAGATTTTCCATTTATGGTTCCGTCAGCCAACGCGGCGGCTCCTTTGACGGCCGCGCCCGAGGATCGCCCCCTGAGCATGAAGAGTAATGACCACGGATGCCCTCCCCGCTGTATCGGCAGCAAAACCTGGAACAGGCGTGCCGGTTCTCTGATGTGCTGCCCTTTGTTGGAAAGACAGCAAGAACCCGATACAGGCGTGCCAGCATGGCGAGTCAGTCCGAAGATATTTGACGCTTCCGCTAGGGGTTCGCCGCGCGGCGCCGCCGCCGATGGATGCAACCACGCAACCGTCGCTGGCGTTTGGGCTTATGAGCGGCGTGCGTAGTTCCAACACCCATGGGTGAGCCGGATGGTAAGAGTCATCATGATAGCTGCCGTGCTCGGGTTGGGCGCGTCATCGGCCATGGCGCAGGAGAGCGCGCAACCGCCTTTGCCGGCCACTGAAGGGAGCGGAGTTGCCGCCCCGTTCACATCCCCGGCGAACCCGCGGGCGCCGGTGGACAAGGCGACCGGCTCAAACGAGGGACAAAATGTGGGCGGGCTGCCGCCAGCCACGCCAGGCCCGGGACTGCCGAGCGATGCAAAAGGGACGCCAGGCAAGCCGCCGGCCAAGTAGCCTGGCGGCGCGTCACCTTCATCATTGGCGTACCCTATCCACCATCCGACAGCGCGGCAGTTCACGGTTCCAGCCCGTCGCCCAACCCAGGCCGTTACCGAGCTAGCGCAGGCGTAACAGCAACGAGATCAGGGTCCGCTGCTCCGCAGGCGTCAGCGGACCCAGCGTTTCGGCAGTAATGGCCGACGCATGGGGCAATAAACGCCGCACCAGCTCATCACCCTCCGCCGTGAGCGCCACTAGCAGCCGTCGTCCATCCGCGGCGTCCGGCTCCGCGGTGGCCAGCCCGCGCCGGACCAGGCGGTCGACCACGCCCTTGATCGTCGCGGCGTCCATCGCCGTGTGCCGCCCCAGCAGGTTCTGCGACAGCGGCCCGGCCTCGTGCAGCTTGGCCAGCGCAGCCCATTGGGTGGGCGTGAGGCCGCCGCCGATGCTGGACGCGAAGATCGCCGCGTGCCGCTGGGTCGCCTGCCGCAGGATGAAGCCAACCTGGTCGTCCAGCCGATAGGGCCGCACCCTCAGCGCAGCCCGTCCTCGCCCTTGGCTTCGTGCGCCTGCAGGCCGCCGACGCGCGGCAGCGGACGGCCAGAATCGGTCACGGCCACCGCCACCACGATCTCGTTCGCCCGTGGCGCGTCGGCGATGCGGACCTCCATGCCGTCGAAGTGGCTGCGGACGAAGGCGGCGTCCTTGTGGCCGAGCGGGATGTCGAACGCGACGCCGGGGCCGCCACGCTTCTTGGAGGACGGAATCAGCGCGGCGCCCTTGCCCAGCGCCGCCCGGATTGGCGCACCGAACCGGGGATGCAGGATCGCGGCGGCATGTTCCAGCTCGCCATCCTCCCCCACCGCGGCGGCCTTGCCATAGCTCTGCACCGCCGCCCCGTCGATGCCGAGCGCGGCCACGGCGCGTTCGATCAGCAACCGGCCCAGCTCCTCGCCGGCCGTGAACAACGGCGACAGGTCCTCGACGTAGCGTCCGGCGAATGGGTTTTCGATCACCGCGAGGGCGGCGGCGCGGCGGGTCGGCGGCATGACCGGGCGGCCCGCCTCGGCGAACGTTTCCTCCAGCACGACGACGATCTTGCGGATGCGGGCGAGCGGTTCAGGCATGGGCGGCCTCCTTGGCCAGGACAAACTGCGCGCCAGCGACATGGCTGACGACGCGGGTGACGCCCTGGCAATGCATGGCGGCGGCGGCGATCAGCCCGGTCCGCAGCAGGCGTCCCGCCATGGCCGCGCCGCCGTCCAGCGCACGGCCGATCTCGCTTGGCGACAATGTTCCGACCGCCGTCGTCACCAGAACGTCGCGCAAATCGGAGTCCGGCTGCAGCTCGCACGCCGGCGTGCGATGGATCGCGGGATGGCCGGGCAGGTCGACCGCGTTGGCGACGACGGTTGCGGCGGCGTCGGCGGCGGCTGCGCTGGCGGCGAGCACGGTCACCGCGTCGGCGATGCCGAGGGAGAAGCTGCGCCCGCGCCAGCCGCTGGTGGCGAGGCCGCGAACGGGATCGGCAGCGTGCACGGACATGGCGCCGAACAGGCCCGGCTGATCCGGACGGTCAATCAACCCGATGCGGAACTGCTCGCCCGGCGCGAGATGCAGGGCGATGTCGCCGCCATTGTTGACGTAGGCCCGGCGCAGCGGCGCAGCGGCCACCATCGCCGCCAGCATCTCGTCCGCGACCGCGCCGGCCACCGCGGCCATGGGCGTGATGAAGCCCTGCGCTGCGTGGGGCCGCACCGCCTCCGCCATGCGCCGCGCCACCGGGCCATGCAGCGGCGGCGCGTGCGGCGCGGCCTGTGCCCGCAGCCCGGCCAATTCGGCGCAAAGCTGCTCCAGCACCGTGGCGAACCGGTCGATGACGGCCTGGAACGCCCGGCTGCGCGCGGCCGGGTCGGCGGACACGCCCACGATCAGGTCGATCGGGCCATGCTGCAGGTGCAGCCGACCGTCCGGCAGCGCGTGCGCTTGCGGCGGCGCCCTCATCGTTTGGCCAGCGGCCAAGGGTTGCCGCCGCGTGGCGCGACCTGGCGCATGCCGCCCCCGGACGCGCGCAGGCTGGACCGGGGCCGCACGTGGTCCATGTGCCCGCCCAACGCCGCATAGTCCGCAAGCCGCAGGGTGAACTCCACCGGGGCCACCAGCGCGGGCGTGGGGACATAGCCGAAGGCGTTCTCCGGCACCCGGCTCACGTCGACCATGAAGGTGATGCCGCCGCCGGGCCAGACGAACACCGGCGCGCCGCCGCAGGTCACCACCGTCAGCGCGTCCTTCACCGAGCGGGTCAGCCGCACCGGGTTCTCCGTGACGCCTGAGCGCAGCGAGCCGCCGGCGCCGCCCATGAACAGCACGGTCGCCAGGGCAGGCTCGCAGTTTTCCTGGATCAGCTCGACCGAGGCGCGCAACGCCGCCGGCGCCTGCTGCTCGACCGGGCGCAGCGCTTCATCGAGCACGAAATAGGCGTGGTGCTCGCCGGTGGTGGAGGTCATCAGCAGGGTCATGCCGGGCCGCGCCACCTTCGGGTCGAACGGGCCGAGGATCGCCAGCGGGTCGGCGATGCCGGTGCCGCCCCACCCCGTCCCCGGCTGCGCCACCTGGAAATAGCGGCCCGGCGTGGACCGCCGGCCCTTGATGCGTATGCCGGTGTCCGGAATGCCCAGCAGCTTGCCGGCCTGGTGCTCGGACAGCACGCCGGTGATGTGGTCGTCCACCACCACGACCTCGTCGACCCGGCCCTCCCACTGCTTGGCGAACATGCCGATGGTGGCCGAGCCGCAGCCGACGCGCATGCGCTGCTCCAGGTGGCCGTTCACCACGGGCGGCTTGCCGGCCTGGATCACGATGGTGGCGCCGTCGTCGATGGCCAGCTCCATTGCCCCGCCGTTGCACAGCGCCAGCATGGTGCTGCAGGTCACGCGCCCCTCTTTCTTGGACCCGCCGGTCAGATGGTGCACCCCGCCCAGCGACAGCATCTGCGACCCGTACTCGCCGGTGGAGACATGGCCCACCGGCTCCCCATCGGCGCGCACCAAGGCGCGTTCCGGCCCGACGTGGCGGTCGGTGTCGATCTTCACCTTCACGCCGCAATAGCTGAAGATGCCCTCAGTGACGACGGTGACCATGTCGAGGCCGTCGATGGTGGATGACACGATGAACGGCGCCGGCTTGTAGTCCGGATAGGTGGTGCCGGCTCCGATCGCGGTCACGAACTCCTGCGGCTCGCCGACGACGGCGCCGTCCCACTCCGCCGTGCTGAACGGGACGACTAGGCCGCCGTCCGCGATGGTGCGCTGCAGGATGACGTGCGGGTCCACGCGCACCAGTTCGCCGTTATGGTTGGCATAGCGGTCGCAGGCGCCGGCCTGGCCCGGCCGGATGTAGCACATGACCGGGCAGGCATCGCAGCGGATGCGGTCATCGCTGCGGACGGGCGCGGCGTCTGCGGCCGGGATGCTGGTCAAGGTCGTCTCCTGGGCCATCCGCGGGGCGGTTGATGTTGTTTGTATGCAAATGGATGCTCCGCCCTGCGTGCCGGCGCTGTCAAGCATGGCCGGCTGGGGGCAGCGTTTCGGTTTGAATGCCGGCTTTCGACCTCAAGTATGACATTCATTGACAAGCAAACGGTGCTCCATAGCAGACGAGCAAGGTGGTTTATAGAAATAGCTTTGGCTTCAATCTTCCTCGATATCAACTATTCGGTTCGCGTTTACGGCTAGATCTCTAAGTATTTCGACAGCACCAGGATCTGTGAAAGGCGCATATCGGATTAAAGCCAAAAGCTGTGAACTATGAGCCTCAAGGCATCCAACTTTACTGCAGTGTTCCAGCAGTTCAGTTATGTCACGTTTGGCGGCGGCGTAGAACGCGATTGGTTCGATCCACCAAGAGTCACCTAGCAGCGACCTAATGTCGCGAGAATGCCCAGTTCTTGCCAACCTTTCACCCGCCAAGTGCTCTTGAAAAGAGAGGTGACCAAAGGTAAAGGTTCCGTTGTCCTCCCTCCGCAACACTCCAGCTACTCGAACAAGTTCGGTAATCATTGAGTCAAAATCTACCGAATAACCGGCATAACCCAGAGATTTGCCAAACACAGCCTCCGCATCGTCACTACTAATTTCCCGGTGATGACTAAAGTGCATGCTGTATGCGAGTTCTTGGACGTAACGCTCTTTCTTCTCGGGCGAGATTCTGGCTCGGTGCACCTCCCTGGATCTATCCCAAAAATCGAGTAATAGCCTAAGTCTCTGTCGGTATATCTGAAGACGGGAGCCTGGCTCTTGGTCGTTCTCGATCAATGCCGCAATCAACGTTGCCATTAAAGGAACTCTTGCGTTCTCAGCAAGGTCTCGGTTTCGCGCGAACAGGTCCAAGACAATGTCCTGCTTTCGCGGCTCATCTCTAACCCATCCTATTCAGCGTGCTAAGGTTTATTCTACAAGCTGAGCGGTGGACACGGTTCGACGATACGCCTGTTTCATCGCGATTTCAGTCCAGAGGTGCTGGGCGTTGGGGTTGGCGAGACGGGGCGGTTCCGGGGGCGACGGCCCCGGCGTTTATGGCCCGGCGAGTTGGAGGCTGCGCGCGACGCCGCGGAACAGCTCGGCTTCCGGGCAAGCGGCGGCGAACGCGACGCGGATCTGGGTGGCGGTCTCGGTGATGCGCCCGGCGATCTTGATCAGCCGCATGCGCAAGGTGGCGAACTCGGCTGTGGCGAGCGGTTGGGGTTTGGGAATGGCATCGCGCACCGTCAGCATCAGCCAGTAGGCGGCGGTGTGCAGCACCAGGCGGACCTGGTTGGCCAGGGCGGACCGGCAACTGGTGCGGTCGGAGGCGAGTTGGCTCTTGTGCAGCTTGATCAGGTTTTCGGCCTGGCCGCGCGCGCAGTATAGGGTGTCATAGAGCCATTCGGCGCTGCCGGCGCGCAGGTTGGTCACCACGCAACGTATGTCGAGACCCAGCGTCGTGGCCTCGATCCTGGCTGAGACCCGGCGTTTGCAGCCCCACGACTTGGCGCCGTAGCGGACCTCGGCATAGCGGCGCAGCACGGGCAGCTGTTCCTCGGCGCGCCGGACCCGGACATCGTCGGCGGCCTCGTCGAGCAAGCGGCTCAGCACGGCATTGCCCGGCAGGCCGAAGATGTAGTCGACGGCGTTGGCTTCGCACCACGCCATCACCTCGGGACGACCGTAATGGCCATCGCCGCGGATCGTCAGGCGCGTGGTGGGCCAATGGCTGCGGATGCGGCGCACCAGGCGGCGGACGTGGCAGCGAACCTCGTGTCCGGACGGCGTCTTGCCGGGCCTCAGCAGGATGGCGACCGGCCGCGAGCTGGCGATATCGTAGACGTGGATGGGCATGAAGCAGCGTTCGTCGTGGTGCGCGTTGAACAAAGCAAGCTGCTGATGGCCGTGCACGACGTCGACCGTGTCATCAATGTCCAGCACCACCGCCTTGGGTGGCCTGGCATAGCTGGCGCAATAGATGTCGACCATGGTGTAGCTCAGCCGCACCACCTCGCGCAGGGTCGGCGCGTTCTCCCACCGCGATACGGTCGGCTGCGAGCACAGGTCGCGGCCGCTGTCGGGCAAGCGTCCGCAGGCGAGCTTGAAGCCGGGATCGGTGCGGAGATGGTCGAGGTCGTCGGCATCCTCGTAGCCGCAAGCGATGGCGAGCATGCGGGCGCGCAAGATATCGGCGATGCTGTGCGTCACGAACAATGGGTTGCGCGGATCGGCAATTAGCTCTGCCAGCCGATCAGCGATCCCCAAACGGCGCTCGGCAGCGGCCAACAGCATCACGCCGCCATCGGAGGTGAGACGTCCGCCATCGAAGTCAGCGATGACTTTCTTGCGGCCCACGGCTGGAAACAGGAACGGCGCGGCCGTATCGTCGGACATGGCGGGTGTGGCTCGGCGTGATCGGGTGAATGGATGGCTTCGACACCCAATCCATAAACACGATCAGCAGCTTACGCGACACCCGCCGCCGACTCCCAGCCATGCCCTGAATAAGATGGGCTAAACCACCTCCGGAAAAACTCCTCGCGTTCTGGGTCTTCAAATCGTGAGACAGTCAAAACGGGAACCCGCCCTTTTAGATCGGACGCATAACTATCTCGACAGCTCACAATAAGTCGGTCGAAACAGTTGGATCCAGAGAGAAAGGCCTCAACGAATGGGGCGAGTAGACCGGCAGGCAACTCATCTAAGCCGTCTACAATACCAACGAAACCGCCATCCCTAAGAGTTCGGTCATCAGTCGAACTAGCACGCCGGTCTATTTCGTCGAAAACTGAGTCCCAAATGGGCGCACGATGAACAAGCTCCTGAGAGCCTTTTAATCGCCGTTGAACGTCTGCTACCGCGGCAATAATCTGAGCCGGTTCAACCTTGGCGCACTCCAGATACTTCAGTCTGCCTCCTGTTCTTAGTATTGCGATTGCAATCCGTCGTAGCAGAGTTGTCTTTCCACCCCCTGGTCCACCCTCAATTAGAACTATTCGGCCTAATTTCAAAACACTTAAGTCAGAGTCAACCTGAAGAGCTGGCGGTTCAGTTCCCATTAAGTCTTTTGAAAGCCGAGTTAACGCTCTTTCGGCCTCGCAAGCTCGCAACAACTGTTCCGCCATAAGGAATGTCTCAAGTGCAGACGTTACCTTTGCTTCGTTGCCGTCTAATGTTGAAGGGAACTTTCTCCGAGCTTGCGCGAGCCTCCTTCGCAAGGCGACCTGCGCTTTTGCTGTCCCAACCTCGAATACTTTCTCGAGAATCGAACGCCCGCGATGTTTTGGGTCGGCCGCAATCTTGCTTGACCATCGTATCTGGAGTGGCCATATTTTTGCTAGATCACTCCAAATGGAAATGAGATGCGACTGAGCTATATCATCCGCCGAGAAACCACTTCCTTTTTCTTCTTTCAAGCTCCCGATATCTGCAGCCTCAATGGTATCTATTCGGACAATACTTAGATCTTCAATTTTCAACTTATCCGCTTCGAAGAGACCTATCAGCGTGGATCCGACAGACGTTCTAGCTTGGATGTAGAAATCCGAAATCATTCGATCAAATCGTAGTCCAAAAGCACGGCTCTCACGGTGAATAGATAGTTTTGAAATCATTTCAACCGATCTTGCATCTTTCCACTGCAGAAGTTCAGCGACTACATGCGGGCACAAGCGGTTGAGCAATGTCTCGAGTTCATCTCCATCGACAAACCTTCCGCTGAGTGACTTTATCGCGTCGAAATCACTTACGTTTTTGCGGCGAAAATTGTCGGTGCAGTCGTAAGTGTTTATGATCCAGACTTCGTCAGGTCTTAGTTTTTCGTTATCAGACCCAAGAACGCCAGTTTCCTTGGCCGCCTGTACTTGTTGTCTCAAGGTCGATATGGAGTATGGACTTCCAATCTGACTGTTAATCTTATGATTCTTTACCTGAACACAGTAGGTCACCCTCTGATTCAGAACCGGATGGCGGGCATAGCAGATATAGTCACGCCCTTTCTCATCCGGTCCATGAGTAAACTCAATCCTTGCTCCTGAAAACATCGCCCTCAACAAAGGGGTTATAGCCTGCGTAGACAGTTCCGACTCGCTCAGGTTTCTCAAAACTCCCATAAGATTATTACTATCTGGCAATTCCGACTTACCCCCGCAAATTTCCCTGGAGCCGAGTTCACAGCTTGACAGGAGGTTTAGCAATTCTTCCCAGGAAAATGTCTACTCTTATAATTGGGCGCGTTCCACAGCGGTCAGGCCGCTCCCCACCAGAACCCGACGTCCAAACTGACCCGCCACCCGGCCCAGCACGGCCCTTGCATGTTTGTATGCGAACGTTAGCGTCGCCGACCAACAAGGCAGGGAGCCGTGCAGGCGATGCGGGACGAGGCAGGCGCTGGGGCGTTGCGGCTCACGGTGAACGGCGCGCAGGTCACGCTTCCGGTCCCCCGCGCCACGCCGCTGCTCTATATCCTCCGCAACGACCTCCGCCTGAACGGACCGAAATTCGGCTGCGGCCTCGGCGAGTGCGGCGCATGCGCGGTGCTCGTGGACGGGCGCGCCGCACGGTCCTGCGTGGTGTCCGCCGGCGCGGTGGAAGGGCGTGCGGTCACCACGCTCGAGGGACTCGGCTCCAGCGCCGCGCCTCATCCGGTGCAGCAGGCGTTCATCGCCGAGCAGGCCGCGCAATGCGGCTACTGCCTGAACGGCATGATCATGACGGCCACGGCCCTGCTCGCACGCATCCCGCATCCGACGGAGACGGAGATACGCGCCGCTCTGCGATACAACCTGTGCCGCTGCGGCGCGCACATCGAGATCGTCCGCGCCGTGCAGCGTGCGGCGGGCGTGCCGGCATGACCACACCGCCGGCGCTGTCGCTCCTCAGCCGGTCCGAACTGCTGCAAGCGCCGGGCACGCTGCTGGTGCTGCGCGCTGGCCCGGCGGCCATAGCGCTCGATGAGCCAACCGCCGCATCGCCCGATCCCGGCGACCCGGACCTGCAAGTCTTCATCGCGGTGGCGGACGACGGCAGCGTCATTGCGTTCAACGGCCATGTCGACCTCGGCACCGGCATCGCCACCGCCCTGTCGCAGATCGTCGCCGAGGAACTGGACGTGCCCATGCACCGGGTGACGATGGTGCTGGGGCATACCGGACGCTCCCCGAACCAGGGCGCCACGATCGCGAGCGAGACGATCCAGGTGGCCGCGATCCCGCTGCGCCAGGCCGCGGCGACGGCCCGCCACGCCCTGGTGGCGCGTGCGGCCAAGCTGCTGGACACGGCGCCGGACGCGCTCACTGTCACGGATGGCGTCGTCGGCGTGCCGGGCGGGAACCGGCACATGGGTTACGGCGAGTTGGTGGCGGGCCAGCGTATCCGGCTGCCGCTGGACGTGGATGCGGCGCTCAAGCCGGCGGCCGGGTACCGCATCGTCGGGGCAGCGGTGCCCCGGATCGACATCCCGGCCAAGGCGACCGGCGAGTTCACCTATGTGCACGACGTGCGCGTGCCCGGGATGCTGCACGGACGGGTGGTGCGTCCGCCCTATGCCGGGCTCGACGCCGGCGCATTCGTGGGCAACAGCCTGGTCGCGGTGGACGAGGCGTCGGTGGCCGACGTGCCGGGGCTGATTGCGACCGTGGTCATCCGCGACTTCGTGGGCGTCGTGGCGGAGCGGGAGGAGCACGCGGTCCAGGCCGCCCGCCAACTGAAAGTGACATGGCGCAACGGCGGCGAGCTGCCGGACCTGGAGCGCCCGGAGAACGCATTGCGCGCCCAGCCGTCGCAGCCGCGGGTCCTGCTCGACCGCGGCGGCGTGGATGCCGCGATCGCCGGCGCGGTCACGCCGATGCCGCGGACCTACGTGTGGCCGTTCCAGATGCACGGCTCCATCGGGCCGTCCTGCGCGGTGGCCGACTACCGCGCCGATGGGGTGGTGGTGTGGTCGGGCACGCAGAGCCCGCACATGCTGCGTGCCGACCTGGCCCAGTTGCTGGACCTGCCGGACGGCCGGATCGAGGTCATCCGGCACGAGGCCGCCGGCTGCTACGGACGCAACTGCGCCGACGACGTGAGCGCCGACGCTGCATTGCTGTCCCGCGCGACCGGGCGTCCGGTGCGCGTGCAGCTATCGCGCGAGCAGGAGCACGCCTGGGAGCCGAAGGGCGCGGCGCAGGTGATGGACGTGAACGGCGGGCTGGATGCGGCGGGCGGCGTGGCCGGCTACGACTTCGCCACCCGGTATCCGTCGAACGGCGCGCCCACCCTGGCGCTGCTGCTGACTGGGATCGTTCCGCCGGTGCCGCTGGTGTTCGAGATGGGCGACCGCACGGCGATCCCGCCCTATGCCTATGCGGCCATCCGCGTGACGGTGCACGACATGGCGCCGATCGTGCGGGCGTCCTGGCTGCGCGGCGTGTCGGCGTTGCCGAACAGTTTCGCGCATGAATCCTGGATCGACGAGTGCGCCACCGCGGCCAAGGCCGACCCGGTCGAATACCGCCTGCGATACCTGCCGGATCAGCGCGGCGCAGCCCTGGTGCGCGCGGTGGCGGACCGGGCCGGGTGGACGCCGCACACGGCGCCCGGCAGCCATGGCGGCGAGGGCGATCTGCTGTATGGCCGCGGCTTCGCCTACGCCGTCTATGTGCATGGCCGCTTCCCCGGCACCGCCGCCGCCTGGTCCGCCTGGGTCGCCGACGTCGCCGTCAACCGCCGCACCGGGGAGGTGGCGGTGACCCGGGTCGTGGCCGGGCAGGATACCGGCATGATGGTCAACCCGGCCGGGGTGCGCCACCAAATCCACGGCAACGTCATCCAGTCCACCAGCCGCGCCTTGGTCGAGCAGGTGCATTTCGACCGCACCGCCGTGGTCAGCCGCGAGTGGGGCGCCTACCCCATCCTGACCTTCCCGCAGGTGCCGGCGATCGACGTGGTGCTGATGCCACGGCAGGACATGGCGCCGCTCGGGGCCGGCGAGTCCGCCTCGGTCCCAAGCGCCGCCGCCATCGCCAACGCCGTGTTCGACGCCACAGGGGTGCGCTTCCGCGAGCTGCCGCTGACCCCGGAGCGGATCAGGGCGGGGTTGGGGATCGGCGTTGCAGCGCAGGGGCCGCCGCCCGGACCGGCAAAGCGGAGACGGTGGTTCGGCGCATTGGCGGCGGCGTTCACCGGCGCATTGAGCATGGCCGCGGTCGCGCTGCCGTGGCGCGCGGCCTACGCGCCGGTCGCACGCCCCGACCCGTCCGTGTTCTCCGCCGCCACTATCGAGCGCGGACGCCACTTGGCCGGGCTCGGCGCGTGCGCCGCCTGCCACACCGGCGCCGAGCTGGCGCGATTTGGCGGCGGCTTGTCGCTCGACACGCCGTTCGGACGCATCTGGTCCACCAATATCTCGCCCAGCCCCGAGGCAGGCATCGGCGCATGGTCCTACCCGGCGTTCGAACGCGCGATGCGGGAGGGCGTCAGCCGCGACGGCCACCATCTGTATCCCGCGCACCCCTACACCTCGTTCGCCGGGACCAGCGACGCCGACCTGCAGGCGCTGTATGCCTATTTGATGGCGCAGCCGGCGGTGGCGACGCCGCCGCCCGCGACCCGCCTGGCGTTCCCGTTCCGCATCCGCTCCTTGATGGCGGCGTGGAACACCCTGTTCCTGCGCGACGGCGAGTGGCAGGCGGACCCGGCGCGTTCGGCCGAATGGAACCGTGGCGCCTATTTGGTCGAGACGCTGGGCCATTGCAGCGCTTGCCACAGCCCGCGCAACGCCCTCGGCGCGGAGCAGCGGGGCGGCGCGCACTTGGCGGGCGGGTCGGTCGACGGATGGGAAGCGCCGCCGCTCACCGCGCTCTCGCACGCGCCGGTGCCATGGACGGCGGGCGCGTTATACGACTACCTGCGCACGGGCGAGGCGGCTGTCCACGGCTCGGCGTCCGGGCCGATGGCGACGGTGGTGGCCGGGCTGGCGGCGCTGCCGGACGCGGATATCCGGGCGATGGCCGCCTATCTCGCGACGGTGGCCGGGCAGGAGGATGCCATCGACGATGCGGCCCTGGCTCGGTCGGTCGAAGCGCGTGCCCTAGAGCCGAACGCCGCCAGCACCGGCGCGCGGCTGTATGCCGGGGCTTGCGCGGCGTGCCATGAGGCCGGCGGCTTGGTGTCGCTGGCGCTGAACTCCAACCTGCACAGCGCGCGGCCGGACAACCTGATCCAGGCGGTGCTGCGCGGGGTCGCGGCGACGCGGACCGAGCTGGGCGCCATGCCCGCCTACGCCGGAAGCCTGAGCGATGCGCAAGTGGCGGACCTCGCCGCCCACCTGCGCGCGCGCTTCGCTCCGGACAAGCCGGCCTGGACCGGGCTGGAGCGCACCGCGGGCATGATCCGCAATGCTGCCATGGCGCATTGAACCGTTTGGCGCCGTTCAATGCGCCGGATGGATTGCAACCGCGCCGCCGCCGTTCGCTGCCAAGGCAAGGTGGATGACATCGTGGCGGGCAACCGGACGGTTCCGCTCGATGGCCAGCAGGGATGGCGCAGCACCGTCCGCATAGATGGCCGCCGTGAAGTGGCCCGGGCCCAGGAAATCCAGGCGGACCGGCAAGCGCCTTGCCTGGCCGTCGGTCATGGCGCCGATGAACCATGCCGCGCCATTCCGGCGCGCGATCACGATGAACTCGCCGATCCGTCCGGACAGGACGCGGGTCTCGTCCCAACTGGTTGGCACTGCCGAGATGAAATCGAAACCGGCTGCGTCTTGGTATGTGCCGGGGCTGTCGGAGACGCAGGAGAACGGGCTGTCATAGGCGACATACATCGCCAGCGCCTGGCCGCGCGTCGTCTGCACCATCGGCAGGACCTCGCGGGGAACGAACTGCTCGGGCGTCACGTTGCGGAACCCGCCGGGCGTGTAGTCCATCGGACCCAGCAGCATGCGGGTATAGGGGATGGTGACGTTGTGCCGCGACGTGACGCGCCGGGTCCATTTGTTGTATTCGGCCCCCATCACCCCCTCCTGCGTCACCAGGTTGGGGTAGGTCCGCGACCGCCCGGCCGGATGGGTGGCGCCGTGCAGGTCGATCATCAGCCCGCAAGCGGCGGCCTTGGCCAGCAGGCGATGGTAGAACGCGATCATCTCCTGGTCGTCGCGGTTCATGAAGTCGACTTTCACGCCCTTGACGCCGGTGCGCGCATAGAAGGCGAAGGCCGCGTCCATCTGCGCGTCGAGGTGCAGCCAATTGACCCACAGGAACAAGCCGATGCCGCGCTGCCGGCCATAGTCGACCAGCATCGGCAGGTTGATCGCCGGGACCGTCCGGGTCACGTCGATGTCCGGCCCCAGGGTCTTCTGGTCCGGGAAGGCATACCAGCCGGCGTCGATCAGCAGATATTGCAGGTTCGCCGCCTGGGCGAAGTCGATCAGCCGCATCATGGCCGCGTCACCCATGGCCGGCCCGGCGGTGTCGGGTGCGGCGCTCCACCAGTCCCACGCCGCCTTGCCAGGCCGAATCCAGGCGGTGTCGCCGACCTGTGAAGGTTGGCTCAGCGTGGTGATGAGCGTCGATTCAATCAGCCGTCCCGGATGGCCGCCGATCATGATGACGCGCCAGGGCGACTGCATGGGCCGTGGCTGCGCGGCATCGGCCCGTGGCCAGCGGACGGCAACGGATGGCTCGTCCAGCCTGGGCGGCAGCCTGATCCGGACGCCGAGCCCTCCATCGTCCGGGCGAGCCAAATAGAGCGCGGGATAGTCTTGCACGTCCGCCTCCGCGATGGCGAAGGCGGCGTCGCCTTGTCCGGTCATGCAGACCAGGGGCGCGTCGAACTGGCTTTGCCCACCCATCCGAGAGGCCCGGAACGCGGTGAATTCCCCTTCGTGGCTGGTGCCGAAGCCGCCGAGGTCGAGGCCCCAGCACCGATAGTCCCGCGGGAAGTCGAACCGCGTCAGTTCCGAGCGGATGGCCACGCCGTGCTGGGACGGCGACGGCAGTTGGTAGCGGAATGCGGCTCCGTCGTCGTATGCGCGGACAATAAGGCGCAGCGCGCGTCCGAGGCTTGCCGGGCCGGCTTCCTCGAAATCCAGCTTGAGCTCGTTGCAGTGGGCATCGACCTGCCGGGTCTTGCCGCAGGCGAGCGCATACCGGTCCTGCACGGCGGCCTGCGCGGAACCAGTGAGGCGCAAGCCTGCCGCGAGCGGCCCGCCCTCGTCGAGGTCCAGCCCGAGGCCGGGCGACCGGATCAGCACTGATTGGTCGAACAGGACCGTCAGGCCGGGTTCGCCACGCTCGCTGAGCCGGATGACGGCCTGCACGCGGGCATTCGGGGACCTCACCGTGCCGATTTGCCGGACGTCTGCGCCCACGCCCCAAGTGCTGGCGCCAGCTATGGCGAAGGCGGACTGCACCAGCTTGCGCCGCGCGATGCGGCGCGGCGGGGGGCCGGGATCGGCGCCGTCCGTCATATTCAGTCCGTTCGGGACATCCGCCATGTCCAGCGCCCGATGCACCTTTGGGTTATCGCCCGGACGGGTCCGCACCGTCAGCGCCGAGCCGGCCATGCTGCTTTGGCGTGCACGGGGCGCAGCCGGGGTCCGCCCGCAGGCATCCGCGACATGCAGTCGCTGACGTTAGCCACCGGGATACCGTGGAACCCGGCGATCTGGGAAGCGGTCACGTTGCGGGCGCACCGCGCGATCCTGGAGCCTGCACCCATGCTCGAATCCTTCGCTTTTCTCGTCCAGCCATGCGCGGCGCATCCCGGCGCGGTCAAATCAAACCGGCTCTGCAGTCGAGATGCCGGCGACATGCTGTGGCCCGCCGGCCTTATGGAACGCGTCCGGTCCGGACGAGCCGTCCTCCAATTTTCCAGTCAGGGAGGCGCTATACGATTCGTGGGTAGTTAAGTGTCCTGCGCGTGAGCTTCGGCGCCATGTCTTGCCTCATGGCTGGCGGACCGGAGAGCGGATCACCAACAAGCTGCTAACGAGCGCCTTCAGTTCCTGCCATTTTGGCAAGAACCGTTCGGGAACGGCGACTCTGACAAATACGTTCCCTGGCATGGTGAACTCCAAGGAACACTTTGCCCGGGATGGCGGCTTGTGTTTGGAGATCAATACATCCTTGCTGCCGACGGGACGGTAGTAGTCGTAGCTGCTTGGCCCGTCGTTCCGAGCAGAGACCCAGTGCTCGAACTGTCCGCTATCGTCCATGCCGACCTGCCTGAAAACATGTTCAAAGGCAGCCTCGAAGTCGTACGAGCCAAGGGTGATGAGTACATCAATCCCTTTTTCCGTGCGTACATCGATCAAGTCTGCCGGCGATACTGACCCGCCCATAGAAGCAAGCTGCTCTTTTTCGCCTTTGATGTTACTGAGTTGAAAGTCCGCACTGTCGATCGTGCCGTCGGCGTGCACCGGAAGAAAAAACGACAGGTTGAGCAGCGTGTCGCGGTACTTAGGAGGTGGCGGCGCAATGTGGCTGATAAGCCGCTCCGGCACCTCAAGCTCAACCGGGGCGAGGTCCTCCGCGACAAGCCGGACCTGGCGAGTGGTCTCGGCGTGGCTCGCGGCGACCGGGGAAAGCATGACTGCGAGGGCCAGCATTCCCCACATCCATAGCCAGATGCCGCGCGCCGGCGTGCCAAGGCGTGCCCTCCCGGTCCCTAGCCACCGCCACTCCGGGTGCCGCCGCCGCGGCACGCCCGCGGCCTCATGGTTTGGCACGATTTATCTCCCGAGAAGTTCAGAACCGGTAAGCCTGCCGCAGCCCAACCGGATGCCCTTATTGCGCTGCCCCGTTCATTGCACAAGCCGCGGCATCGGCCGCCGGGCGTTGCCTGCCCCGATCGCGGCGACCCAGGCATCTCTTAACCCCGTGCTGGGCATCGATGTTGAGCGAGTAGGCCCAATCCGCACCCGGCTCGTCTTCGAGCGGGGCCGCCTTCACAAGGCTGGCGACGGGGGCACTTTGCGCTTCATTCGATGGATGAGCCGGCATAGCATCTCCTATGGACCGGATGAGCGGCACTGAGCAGATGGATGTCGTCGAGCAAGCAGCCGCGTGGCTCGAGCGGTTCGCGCACGCGCTCGCGGCCTGCGACCCGGCTGCGGTGGCCGCCCTGTTCCGCCCGGACGGCCATTGGCGCGACGTGCTGGCGTTAAGCTGGCGATTGCAGACGGTGTCCGGCGTTCCTGCCATCGAGGCGCTGCTGCGCGAGACCCTGGCCACGGCGAGGCCGCACGGCATCCGCCTGCCTGCCGGGCGGACGCCGCCGCGCCGGGTGGTCCGCGCCGGGACGGAGGTCATCGAGACGATCTTCGTGTTCGAGACGGCGCATGGCGTCGGCAGCGGCGTGGTACGGCTGGCTGACGATCGGTCCGCGCCCGGGATGCTGCGCGCCTGGACGATGGTCACGACGCTCGACGCGCTGCATCCGGCGCAGCCCGGCACGGGGAACAAGCACGCCTCGCAATACATGCGTGAATTCGGCGGCGACAACTGGCTGGACAAGCGCACCAAGGCCCGCGCCTACGCCGGCCATGAGCCTGCCGTCGTCGTTGTCGGCGCCGGCCAGGCGGGGCTTTCCATAGCGGCCCGGCTCGGCCAGCTCGGCGTCGACACCTTGATCGTCGACCGGCAGGCGCGCATCGGCGACAACTGGCGCAAGCGCTACCATTCGCTGACGCTGCACAACGAGGTGCACGTCAACCACCTGCCCTACATGCCGTTTCCGCCGACCTGGCCGGTGTTCATCCCGAAGGACAAGCTGGCGAACTGGTTCGAGGCCTATGCCGAGAGCCTGGAACTCAATGTCTGGACCAGCACGGAGCTTGCGGGCGGCGCCTACGACGACGCGGCGCAGCGCTGGCGCATCACGCTGCGCCATGCCGACGGCAACGAGCGCATCATGCGTCCGCTTCACCTCGTGTTCGCGACCGGCGTCAGCAGCATCCCGTCCCTCCCAAAGCTGCCCGGCCTCGAATCGTTCGCGGGCACGGTGATGCATTCCGGCGCCTACACCAGCGGCGCCGGGTGGCAGGGCCGCCGCGCCCTCGTGCTCGGCAGCGGCAACAGCGGGCACGACGTGGCACAGGACCTGCACGCCAACGGCGCCGAGGTTTTGCTGATCCAGCGCAGCCCGACCTACATCGTCAGCCTCAAGGAGGCGCAGTCGGTCTATGCCATCTACGCCGAGGGCGTGCCGATCGAGGATTGCGACCTGCTGGCGACCGCGACGCCGTATCCCGTCCTGGTGCGGGCCTACCAGCTTTCCACCGCGGCCTCGCGCGCCGCCGACCAGCCTTTGCTCGACGGGCTGGCGGCGCGCGGCTTCCGGCTGGATTTCGGCGAGGACGGCACCGGGTTCCAGATGAAATACCTGCGCCGCGGCGGCGGCTATTACTTCAACATCGGCTGCTCCGACCTGGTCGCGGCGGGCGCCATCGGTTTATTGCAATACGACGACATCGAAGGCTTCGTGCGCGACGGCGTGCAGCTTCGCGACGGAAAGACGGTTGCGGCCGAGCTCCTGGTGCTCGCGACCGGCTATATGAACCAGCAGGACGTCGTGCGCGCCTGCCTGGGCGATACGGTCGCCGATCGCGTCGGTCCGGTGTGGGGCTTCGACGCGGGCGGCGAACTCCGCAACATGTGGCGGCCGACGGCGCAGGACGGCCTGTGGTTCACCGCCGGCAGCCTGGCCCAGTGCCGGATCTATTCGAAGTATCTCGCGCTGCAGATCAAGGCCCGCATGCCGAAATGACTGTCGCTGGATTAAGCCAGCCGTCCCCGCCAGGAAATGCGCCGCAGGCCGGCGCGCGGGCGCTCAGGCGCCGCCAAACCCGGTCCGTACGACGATCTGGCCATAGCTGACCGACCGGTCCACGCTCACCACGTCGCCGCCCGAGTTCTTCGCCAGGGCGCTGACGAGGCGCATTCCCAGGCCGCGCGACGTGGCGGGATCGAAGTCGGGCGGGAAACCGCCGCCATTATCCGAAACGCGGATCTCGACTCCCGTCGGTTGCCGCCGGACCTGCACGGTGACGGTGCCATGCCCGTACTTGACCGCGTTGGTCACCAGCTCTCCAACGATCAAGCTCATCGCCGTCAGGTCGCTGGCGGGCAGCATGAAGGAATCCATTTGCAGCAGCATCTGGCGGCCGCTGTCGTCCGCAAGGCTCGCGCGCGTTTCGTCAAGCATGATTTGGAGATAGTCCTTGGCATCGGCATCGAGGCCAGCGCCGGTTTCGCACATGCGGCGATGCAGGGCGCCAACCGTGGCGACACGCCGCCCTGCGCCCTCGATCTGCTCCCGCCACTCGGCATCCGCCACGTTCCTCGCCTGCACATGCAGCAAGGAACGCAGCAACTGTAACGAGTTGGCGATCCTGTGGTGGGCCTCCTGAACCAGGACGTCCTTCATCAGCAATGCCTCCTCCGCCGCCCGCAGCTTGGCTTCCTGCGCCGCGAGCCGCCGTTCGCACGCCTGCCGGTGCCGGTGCGCCGCGACCGCCGCCGCCAGCATGTCGGCCAATGCTTGGAGGAAGGCCGCTTCGTGCTCGCCGAAACTGCGGTCCTCTGGGCTGCAGACTTCGAGGACTCCGAACGGCGCGGCGCCGTCCACGCCGATCGGCACGCAGATGGCGGCGCGTATCCCATGCTCGTGCCAGAGCTTGACGGCTTGCGGCGCGCCTTCCACGGCCGGGCGTTTCCAAATGCTGGGTTCGCCGGCCTGAAGCGCATGCCCGGCGACGCTATGCGCCCCGGCGCCGATGCGCAGGCCGTGGGGCGCATCCGCACCCCAGCCGGCACTCGCCTTCAGTTCCAGCGCCGCGTCTTCCGGCGAGTGTTCGAGTATCCAAGCGTAGTCGGCCTGGAGCGCCGCTGCCGCGATGGCGCTGGCCTGATCCAGCAGCGGGGTGAGGGTTTCGGCGCACAAGGCCTGCCGCCCGAACCCGGCGAGCAAGCTTTGCCGCCGCAGTTCCAGGCCATGCGCAGGTTTGCCCGCGAGCAGTGCCGCGTCGCCCACGGCGCCCTGGAAATCCAGCACCGCCTCTCGATGATCGCCGTGTGAGCCTCTATGATCGCTCATCCACAAGCTCCCGCTGCCAGCGAGTGATTCACTGTCTCCGCGATCACCATAACACGGAATGCCGCTCGCTTAGGTAAGCTGGCCTATCGCAATCTTGCTGCTAGTGAACGGATCATAACGTTATCGTTCCGAGCGTTTCGCGCAACGGTTCACCAGCAAGAACACGACAGGCGGGGTGCTGCAAGGGCAAGCATGGCGGCCCCACAACCTTCGCACTTGGCTTCACATGCGTTATGTATTAGGAATACTGTCATCGCGAGCGGGCTTTGGCGCAACAATCAAGCTTGTGCGGCACGCCGCAACAATCAAGCTTGTGCGGCACGCCGCAACGCGCCGGGCGGGACGCCCATCTCGCGGTGGAAGCGGTCGGCGAAATGGGCGGCGGATGGAAAACCGGAGACTGCGCCGACCCGGGCCAGCGGCAGGGTCGAATGGATGACCAACCGCCGCGCCCGCTCCAACCGGCGCCGGAGCATGTAGGAATACGGCGTGACGCCCGTGGTCCGCCGGAACTCACGGGCGAAATGGTGCAGGCTCAGGCCTGCCTCGGCCGCGAGGTCGCTGAGCGACGGGGACGAGGCCACCGGGGCAGATAGGCGGGATTCGATCAGCTCCTCCACCCGGCGCAGTTGCCGGCGCGACAGCCCGCCGATTGCGCGGTTGCTGCCCTGGAACGGTTGTTCGATCAGCATCTTGGAAAGCCCCATGACTAGGCTGGACAACAGCAAGCGGTCCGATCCGGCGCCTTCGTGCAGGGCCACGAGCGCGCGCTGCGCATGACGCGCGAGTTCCGGTTCCCGCTCGATGAACCGGGCTTTGACGTTGGGGCGCCGGTTCATCCCCGCCGCTTCGGCCAAGTTTGTCACCGGAATGAACAGCTTGGCGACACTGGCCTGCCCACGGATCGTGAACCGTGTCAGTTCGTCGGGATCGTTCACCGTCACCAGGCCCAGCCTTGACGGACGATGCGACCATGCGCCGCGCCTCTTGCGCTCCACGACCTGTCCCTCGGACAGGATCAGCGTGAGGCATGCCATTTCTCCGCCATTGGACACGACCTCGACATCCCCGTGGCGCCAGTGCGAGATCGTGAGGGGAAGGGCCGGGTCAGCGTAATGGCCCGGCGCAAGTGAGGCAGCCGCCGTGTCGGCCGCATTCGTCAGCACACCCATGGTTTGCTTCCCGAATGGCGCGAGACGACGCGCCAATGCGGCGCCGCCTTGAAAACGGGCGATGTGATCAGCCGGTTCCGGGTAGGTCTCGCATCGCTCGGCATCGTCGATCTCCATGGCGCCGTTTTTCGAACAGTTCCGGGTTCGGTATCCCGTTCCGTACGCCTGCGGGCGACCCGTTCCGGCCGCCATCGTTACTGACCAGGCATGATGCAATCAGCACCAGGCCTCGAACAGGGTTGATGAAGTTAACGTGAGTCGGGCGGATGGTTTTTGGCGTACGCTTTGCAATTGCGGCGAGCGCCTATGCAAAACCGCATACGCGCGGCCTTCGCACCGCACCCAGGCTGCCAAGCTGCTGCCTTAGGCTTTGATCAGCGACCCGGCAACCTCGGGGTTCAGGATGCCGGCCTGGCTGCGCACCGAGTTCGTGATGTGGGTCAAGGCAGCCCTGATCCGGGCGTTGGCGCGATTGTCCTTGTGGGTCACCAGCCAGATATTGGCGGCAGGAACGGCAACCGGGGTCGGAAGTTGCCGCAACCCAGCTTCGCGGTCCGCCCGGAACCGGGCCAGGCAGGCCAGGCCGCCGTCGTGCAGCGCTGCCGACACTGCCGCTTCGTGACTGGTGGTCTGCACGGCAACGCGCGCGCGGGGCGCGAGGTCCGCCAACCAACCGGTCTGTGCGGCATCATGGACATCGTCGAGCTGAGTGATGACGTAATGCCCGGGACAGCCGGCCTCGAAATCCAGCTCGCCGTGCCGTTCGAGGTACGTCGGGCTGCCATACAGGCCAAAGGCCAGGTTGCCGATGCGGCGGACGACCAAGTCGTGCTGCTCAGGTTGGGTGAGCCGCACGGAGATGTCCGCCTCGCGCATCGAAAGGCTGAGTTCCCGTTGGTCGGGGATCAACTCGACCATGATCTCCGGATGTTCCCGGTGCAGGGTCGCCAGGCAGGGCGCCAGGATGTGGCTGGCGACCGTTTCCACGCAGGTGACGCGGACCAGTCCGGCCAGCCGGTTGTCGTGCCCACCGACGTTGCGAACCAAGGAGAGCGCCTCCGCTTCCAGCCGCTCCGCTTGCTCAAGCACGCTTTGGCCGGCGAGCGTAGGCACATAGCCGTCCGGAGTGCGGTTCAGCAGCCGCACCGCCAAGCCGGCTTCGAGCGACGCAAGCCGGCGCCCGACCGTCGATTGGGCGACATGCAGCTCGCGCGCGGCCGCCGAAAGGCTGCCGTGCCGGGCAATAGCGAGGAAGAAGCGCAGGTCGTCCCAGTCGAGCATAGATTAAGTGCCGTGCGTTTCTGCATTCCCGCTTAGCGGCTTCGTGCCTCGGATGCGGGTGACAGGAGTGTTATGTTGCGAAAGCAAAGGTTCTGCTAATCTCCGTTTCCACGATCGGAGGTCTTGTTTAACGAGTTGTGATAGCCGTTGACGCCGAAAAACGCCGGACAGCCCTGGCTGTCTCCAACGTAAACCCCAATGAAGCTTACAAGTTGCAGGAAGGATTGTGTTCCATGGTGAAACGGCTGACCCGGGACGCATTATTGATGCCCGTGCCCAAGCCCGAGCTTGACGCGTTGGTCGCCAAAGGCCACGCCGATCCAACCGCCATCCGCACGCTGCGCTGCCGCACCGTCGCGCAAGGGCGGTTCCGCCAACTGAGCTACATCCGTAACCTGCCAGCCCAGCCGGTCGGGGAAGACGAGCCGGAAAGCCTGCTCAATGACGACTTCGCCCCGAATGCGAGCGAGGCGTTGCTCGTCGCCTTCGGGTCTTGCCTCGCAATCGGCATCCACGCCAACGCGGTCGCGCGTTACATCCCGATCCGGTCACTCGAGCTGTTGCTCGAGGCCGACATCAACACCACGGCGGTCTGGGGCATCGGCGACGACCACCCGAAGCCCCTCGGCTTCGAGAGCATCCGCGTTTCCGTGCAAATTCAGGCGGATGCGACCGACGAGGTGCTGCAGGCGCTCATCAAGCACGCCACGCTTTGGTCGCCAGTCGCCAACACGCTGCATAATCCGGTGCATTTGGACGTGACGCTGGCCAAGCGTGCGCGTGACATCGAAATCGCCTGAGCCTAAGCAGACATTCCTGGGGTGGCCAACGAATGCCTGCTTAGGGGCCTTTGATAACGCATCATCTTATTCGCAGCGCGCAAGGGCGCCCTGCGAGATGATGCCTAGCCCGTCATGCAGCGGCGCGGGATGCCGCGTTCGCCCGGACGCAGGCGCAGCAGGCCGCCGGCATGGGGTTCGCCCCGCAACTGTTCCGGCGTCAGCTTGTCGGTGGCGCTGGTGACATACATTTCGTCCAGCGCTGGCCCGGCGAACGCGCACATCGTTGGTTGGCTGACGGGCAAGGCGATGTCGCGGTCCACCCTGCCGTCCGCGTGGAAGCGGCGCAGCCTGCCGCCGCCGTGCAACGCGCACCAATAGCCGCCTTCGGTGTCGATCGCCGCGCCGTCCGGGATGCCGTCGGTGTCCGGGATGGTGGCAAACAGCCGTGGCGGACGCAGGCGTCCGTCCTGGATGTCGAAAACCCGTATTTGGCCGATC
The DNA here is from genome assembly GCA_965277495.1 of Acetobacteraceae bacterium. GTDB lineage: Bacteria > Pseudomonadota > Alphaproteobacteria > Acetobacterales > Acetobacteraceae > CAHJXG01. Next base: position 2,900,945 of record OZ255824.1, read on the forward strand.
TGGCTGTGCGACAGGAACATGCGGTTGCCGTCGGCGCTCCAGGCCATGCCGTTATGCAGCTCGGCCGCGTCCGACTCGGGCCTTAGCCCGTCGGCGCGCGTGTAGCTTTGCAGGGCGCCGGGCCGGGCCGGGCTGCTGGGATCGACCGGATCGAACATGACGCCGACCCAGAAGCGGCCGGCCGGGTCGCAGCCGCCCTCGTTGAACCGGTGCATCGCCGGGTCGAACGACGGCGGCGCCACGAGCGTCAGCACGCCGGTCGCGAAGGCTAGCCGGTGCAGCCCGGTCCGCAGCGCCACGAGCGCCCCCGCCAGGCCGGGCTCTAGGGCGAAGGCGCCGATGTCGGCGGGCACGCGCCAGGTACGCTGATGGCCGGTGGCGGGTTCGAAACGGTAGAGGGCCGGCGCCTTGACGTCGATCCAGTACAACGCTGCCTCGTCCGGCGACCACGTCGGCGACTCGCCGATCGTGGCCTTTGCATCCAACACTATTTCTATATTGGTCACGGCGCCCTCCGATCCTGTTTTTGTAGCATCTCGCCGGCGTCGATGCGTGAAGTGCCAGCAAAAACCCGATAGTCGGCAAAACCAATCCCGGACGGCGCGCGTAGTTGCGCCACTAGGCATCAGCGTGGGAGATGGCTGTGAGCATGAACGTCAGCGAGTTCGTTTGGCAACGGTTGGGCGAATGGGGCCTGAAGCGCGTCTACGGCTATCCCGGCGACGGCGTGGGCGGCCTCGACGTGGCGCTGGAGAAGGCCAAGGACACCATGGAGTATATCCAGGTCCGCCACGAGGAGATGGCAGCGTTCATGGCGTCCGCCCATGCCAAGTTCACCGGCGAGGTCGGGCTTTGCTACGCAACCTCCGGACCCGGCGCCATCCACCTGCTGACCGGATTGTATGACGCCAAGATGGACCACGTGCCCGTGGTGGCGATCGTGGGACAGCAGGCGCGCACCGCTCTCGGCGCCCACTACCAGCAAGAAGTCGACCTGCAGAACCTGTTCAAGGACGTCGCCAGCGAGTTCGTCGAGACCGCCATGGTGCCGGGACAGGTCCGCCAGCTTATCGACCGCGCCGTGCGCATCGCGTCCGCCACCCGCAGCGTCACCTGCGTCATCATCCCCAACGACCTGCAGTTGCTGCCCTACGAGGACCCGCCGCTGGTGCATGGGACCACCCACACCGGGGTTGGCTATGCGAACCCGGCCAAGATGCCGGACGAGGCGGCGTTGCGGCAAGCGGCGGCCGTGCTGAACGCGGGCAAGAAGGTCGCCATGCTGGTCGGCCAAGGCGCGCTGGACGCCACCGACGAGGTGACCGCCGTCGCGGAACGCCTGCAGGCCGGTTGCGCCAAGGCATTGCTCGGCAAAGGGGTGCTGGCGGACGACCTGCCTTGGGTTACCGGCGGCCTGGGGCTGCTGGGCACCGCGCCATCCTGGAACCTCATGCAGGACTGCGACACCTTGCTGATGGTGGGGTCGTCGTTCCCATACAGCGAGTTCCTGCCGAAGCCCGGCTCGGCCCGCGGCGTGCAGATCGACATCGATCCCACCCGGCTCAGCCTGCGCTATCCGATGGAGGTCAGCATGGCCGGCGACAGCGCCACGGCATTGCGGGCGCTGCTGCCGATGCTGGAGCAAAAAGAAGCCGGGAGCTGGCGCGAAGGCATCGCCAAGGACGTGTCGAAGTGGTGGGAGACGCTTGAGGACCGGGCGATGATGACCGCTGAGCCGATCAACCCGCAACGGGTGTTCTGGGAGTGTTCCAAGCGCCTGCCCGAGAATTGCATCATGACCGGCGACAGCGGCTCGGTCGCCAACTGGTATGGCCGCGACATCAAGATGCGCCGCGGCATGAAGGGGTCGCTGTCGGGCAGCCTGGCCTCGCTCGGCGCTGCGACACCTTACGCGATGGCGGCGAAGATGGCGTTCCCCGAGCGCGTGGTGATCGCCTTCATCGGCGACGGCGCGATGCAGATGAACGGGCTGAACGTGATGATCACCATCTCCAAATACTGGAAGCAATGGTCGAATCCCAAGCTGATCGTCATGGTGCTGAACAACCAGGACCTCAACCAGGTGACCTGGGAGGAGCGCGTGCAGCTCGGCGACGGCAAGACCGAGTCGACGCAGAGCATCCCCGACTTCGCCTATGACAAATACGCGGAACTGCTGGGCTTGAAGGGCATCGTCGTGCGCGATCCCGAGCGGCTGGGCGCCGCGTGGGACGAGGCGTTCGCCGCCGACCGTCCGGTGATCATGAACGTCTATGCCGACCCGAACGTGCCGCCGCTGCCGCCGCACATCACCTTCAAGGACGCCAAGAACTTCACAACCATGATGGCGACCGAACCCGAACTGGGCAGCGTGCTCAAGAACAGCATCAAGCAGGTCGTCGCCAGCGTGCTGCCCGGCAAGCATTAGCGATGGCGAGCGAGTTGGCCGTCCGGGATGTGCGGGCGCGAGCCTACACGATCCCGACCGACGCGCCCGAGGCAGACGGCACCGCGGCCTGGGACCAGACCACCATCATCGTCGTGTCGGCCTCGGCCGGCGGCATGGAGGGGATCGGCTACAGCTACACCGATGCCGCGGCGGCCGGGGTCGTCAATGGCAAGCTGTCCGATGCGGTGGCCGGGCGGGATGCGATGGATCCGCCCGCGGGTTGGCAGGCAATGCAGCGCGCCGTGCGCAATCTCGGGCGCGCGGGACTGTGCGCGACGGCGATTTCGGCGGTCGACGTGGCGCTTTGGGATCTGAAGGCCAAGCTGCTTGGGGTCCCGCTCGCGGCATTGCTCGGACGCTACCGGGACGCTGTCACGGTCTATGGCAGCGGCGGCTTCACCTCCTATGACGACGGTCAACTGATGCGGCAATTGGCGGGATGGGTGGAGCGGGACGGCTGCACGTCGGTGAAGATGAAGGTCGGCACGCATCCCGAACAGGATCCGGCGCGGGTGGCGGCGGCGAAGCGGGCGATCGGCGCGGCCACGCTGTTCGTCGACGCCAACGGCGCATACTCCGTGAAACAGGCCATCGCACTGGCGCGCGTGTTCGCCGGCGAGCAGGACGTGCAGTGGTTCGAGGAGCCGGTGTCGTCCGACGACCTCGACGGGTTGCACCGCGTGCGCGACCACGTGCCGGCACCGATGGACGTGGCGGCGGGCGAGTATGGCTACGAGGCGCAGTACTTCGCCCGCATGCTGTTGTTTGGCGCGGTGGACGTGCAGCAGGCCGACGCGACCCGTTGCGGCGGCGTCACCGGATTCATGCATGCAGCGTCGCTGTGCGAGGCGTTCCAAACCGATTTGTCGGCCCACTGCGCGCCGTCGCTGCACCGCCATCTCGGCTGCGCCGCGCCGCGTTTCCGCAACCTCGAGTGGTTCCACGACCATGTCCGCATCGAGCAGATGCTGTTCGACGGCGCCCCGGTGGCCCGCGAAGGGCAGATCGCTCCGGACGATGGCCGCCCCGGGCTAGGACTCACATTCAAACAGGCGGACGCCGAGCAGTTTTCCGTCGGCGCCAAAGGATAAAGCATGGCACGCAATACGACCGCGCTCGCAACCTCCGGGGCGGCGCTGCTGGGTCTCGCCGCGATGGCGGTGACCCGGCGCTCCACGCCGGCCATCGTCGACCCCCGCGTTCCCCGGCGCGCCGCTCCGGCCCAGCGGCTCGCCGCTCCAGCCCAGCGCCAGGAATGCGACCCATCGGCGGCGTTGCGGGCGGCGCAGCGGCTGAACCGGTCGGCCGGGTTGATCGCCGCCTCCGTGCTCGCCGACAGCGCGGTCGAGCATTACCGCGGGCTGTTCCACAACCGGGCGATGTTCACGCCGCTGGTGACTGCGGGCCTCGCGCTCGCCGTCAGCGCGCATGGCAACAATGACAACCGGCCTATCGCGCATCGCGCCCGCGACGGCGTCTATGTGCTGTCGGCGCTGACCGGCATGGTCGGCACCGCGTTCCACGTCTACAACGTGGCGAAGCGGCCCGGCGGCTTCTCGTGGCAGAACCTGTTCTATTCCGCCCCGCTCGGCGCCCCGGCCGCGCTGGGCCTGTCCGGCGCATTGGGGTTCCTGTCCGAACGCGTGCGCGACACCACGCCGGGAGTGGCGCCGACCATCCTGGGCCTGCCGGCGGGACGGGTGGTGGGGCTCGCCTCCAGCATTGGCTTGATCGGCACGGTCGGGGAGGCGGGGTTGCTGCACTTCCGCGGCGCATACCACAACCCGCTTATGTTCCTGCCGGTGACGATCCCGCCGGTGACGGCGGCGCTGCTGGGCAACGCTTCCGCCGGAGCCACCCGGCGCAAGCGCGGCTGGACCCGGTCCTGGCTGCGGCTGACGGCCATGATGGGCTTCGCCGGGGCCGGGTTTCACATCATGGGCGTCGCCCGCAACATGGGCGGCTGGCGCAACTGGAGCCAGAACGTGCTCAACGGCCCGCCGATCCCGGCGCCGCCCAGTTTCACCGGCCTGGCGATGGCCGGCCTCGCCGCCCTCGGACTGATGGAGGATCACCCCGATGACTGATCGCTACCCCGGATACGATGTCATGGCGAAACAGGACGGGGTGTCCTGGAACGAGATCACCCGCAAGGTGATCCAGCGCCGGCTCGATGTCCCGCGGCACCCCCGCTTTTTCAACGCCGCCGAGTGGGAGACGCTCGGCGCGTTGTGCAACCGCATCATGCCGCAGCCGGCAGGACGCGAGCCGATCCCATTGCCGGCCTATGTCGACAGCAAAATCACCGAGAACCACATGGACGGCTACCGCTACGTCGCATTGCCGCCGCAGGGCGAGGCCTGGCAGCGCGGCCTGGCCGCACTCGACGCCGAGGCGCAGGCAGCCCACGGCAGCCGCTTCCACCTCCTGTCCGGGGAGCAGCAGGACGCACTGATCCACCGCATGCAGGCGGGTGAATTGGATTCCGCTGCGTGGGGTGGCATGCCATGCAAGCCGTTCTTCGAGCACCGGGTGATCGCCGACATCACCCACGCCTATTACGCGCATCCGGTGTCGTGGAACGAGCTGGGCTTCGGCGGCCCGGCTAGCCCGCGCGGCTACGTGCGCATGCAACTGGACCGCCGCGACCCCTGGGAGGCGGCTGAGGCCAAGCCCGGCCAGGAAGCCCGCGCCCGGTGGGAGAACAGCCGTGTCTAATAACCCGTCCACCGATCCGTTCGCCGCCCCGCGCGCCGCCAATGGCCGCGCCCCCGACGTGTTCAAGGTCGGCGCCTGGGTGCCGATGCGCCAGCACAGCGACGACGAGGAGGTCGATTTCGTCGTGGTCGGCACCGGCGCCGGCGGCGGCCCGATGATCGCGGGGCTGGCGGAGGCCGGGCTTTCCGTGGTCGGCTTCGATGCCGGCGCGTATTTCCGCCCGCTGGAGGATTTCGCGTCCGACGAGACCGAGCAGAACAAGATCTACTGGACCGACGAGCGGGTCGTCGACGGCGCCAACCCCATGGTCATGGGCGGCAAGAACAGCGGCAAGGCGGTCGGCGGCAGCACCGTGCACTTCGCCATGGTGTCGCTGCGGTTCCGTCCCGAATGGTTCAAGTCGCGCAGCCTGCTGGGTTATGGCGCCGACTGGCCGCTCGATTGGCGCGAGATGTGGGACTATTACGGACGCGTCGAGAAAGCGCTCAGCATCTCGGGCCCGGTGACCTATCCGTGGGGGCCGAAGCGCCCGCGCTACCCGTATCGCGCGCACGAGCTGAACGGTGCCGCCGAGTTGCTCGGACGCGGCGCGGAGGCGATGGGCTATAAGTGGACGCCGACGCCGCTGGCCACCGTGTCGGCGCCGCATGGGCATTCGCCGCCCTGCGTATACCGCGGCTTCTGCCGTTTTGGCTGCTCGACCAACGCCAAGCAGAGCCAGTTGGTGACCTTCATTCCGCGCGCGCTGCGGGCCGGGGCGGAAATCCGTGACCTCGCGATGGTCGGACGCATCGAGATGGGCAGCGACGGGCGCGCAACCGGGGTGCATTACATGCGCGAGGGCAAATGGCGGTTCCAGCGCGCCCGCAACGTGGTGGTGTCGGGCTACGCGATCGAGACGCCGCGGCTGCTGCTCGCTTCCGCGACCGACCGCTACCCGGATGGGCTGGCGAACAGTTCCGGCCTCGTCGGCAAGAACCTGATGACGCAGTCCAACCAGGCCGTGTTCGGCACGATGGAGCAGGAGGTGCGCTGGAACAAGGGGCCGCCGTCGCTGTCGATCACCGAGCACTGGAACTATGACGACCGCAAGGATTTCCACGGCGGCTATTGCTGGATGGCGCAGGGGCCGATGCCGATCGAGTGGGTCACCATCCAGACCGGTTCGCGCGGGCTGTGGGGGCAGGCGTTGCGGGACGAGATGGAGAAGTACAACCACAGCGTCGGGCTGAAGATGGTCGGCGAGATGCTGCCGGACGAGCGCAACCGGGTGACCTTGCACGACGACGTCGACCAGTATGGGCTGCGGGTCGCTCGGGTGACCTATAACTGGGGCGACAACGACAAGGCGCTGATCCAGCACGCGCTAGGCGAGATGCAGACGAGCCTCGAGGCAGTGGGCGCCCGCGACGTGTTCCGCCAGGAGAACGACACCAACCACCTGGGCGGCACAGCGCGCATGGGCTTCGACCGCGAAACCAGCGTGGTCGACGCCGACTGCCGCAGTTGGGACATCCCGAATCTTTGGATCTGCGACGGCTCGGTGTTCCCTACGGTGGGCGGCGTGAACCCGCATCTGACCATCAGCGCGATAGCGATGCGCACGGCGGACCGGATCGTCAACGGCTCGTTTTGACAACGGGCGCCTTGCGCAAGCCAGTCAGCCGGTCGGCGGGTCGATGGAAAGCGGATCGGGCGCCGACATGCTGACAAGGGCGGCCGCGAGGACCGTTCCGGCGACCGCGAGCAGTGTCCAGGCGTGCCACCGCGGCGTGAGATAGCCGCCGGTGACTGCGCCCACCGCAAAGGCGGCGCAGAGCAGCCCGAGGACGGCAGTGTGCAGCCAGTCCTCGGACGGGTGCGGATTGAACAGGGCCTTGGACAGGGCAGACACTGCGCTGCGCAAGTTGCCCGTCGTCATGCCGGTGTTGAATGACCAGCCGCCGATATGGGACAGGGTCGTGATCTGCAACGCGGCCAAGAACCCGACACAGGCCGTAACGATGTCGTTGGATAGGCGGTCGGCGCAGCTCGCAAGCACCGCCAACAAGACACATTCCGCCAGCAGCCGGACCGTCCGCGAGTTCACGCCCCGGCGTTGCAACAGGGTTCCCGACACGCGGGACAACAGCAGGCCGACGATGAACGCGGCGATCGAGGGCGCCTGCCGCAATGCGCCGGCCCCGTCGCCATTCGCCAAGGCGATGCCGGACAACACGACGTTGCCGGTCTGCGCCGTGGCGAACACGTGTCCATGGGCCATGTAAACCCAGGCATCCAACATCCCGCCGCCGATGGTCAGCGCGCAGCTTGCAGCCGCCGCGATCAGCAGGCGCGTGCTGGAACGAAGCGCCGCCCATCGTTGCGCACGCCGCTGCACCGCCCGCTTGGCGGACTCGGTCGCTTCGTGGCCCGTCACCGGCGGCAACGGCCCGCAGGGACAATACGGGTCAGGGCTGCGTCCGGCGCCGGACCGGCACCGTTTCCGCCATGGCCGGGACCCGGCGTTGCGGCCGTGCGGTCATGTCAGGCGGCCAAGAATGGATGCACCGCGTCGAGCAACGCACCGGGCGCTTCTTCCTGCACCAAATGCCCGCAGGGCAGGGCCTGGCCTTGCACGTCCTCCGCCGCGGTCCGCCAAAGCCCAAGCACGTCGAACAGCTTCCCAACCGTGCCCTTGGCGCCCCACAAGGCAAGCAACGGCTGCGATACCTTCCGCCCGGCGTCGGCACGCAGGTGGTCCATGTCGACCGTCACCGACGCGCGGTAGTCCTCGCACACCGCGTGGACGCAGGCCGGGTCGCGGTAGCCGCGGAAATATTCGGCGTAGCAACCCGGCGTGATCGCCCCCTCCGTGCCGCACTGCGCGTCGAGATGCGCCTTCAGGTATGCCTCGGTCGCGGCATTGATCATCGTCTCCGGCAACGGCGCCGGCTGGATGTGGAAAAACCACCAGAAATACTTGGTGGCGAAGGCTTGCCCGGTTTGCTCGTACATCTTGTCGGTCGGCGCGATGTCCAGCGTCACCCCGCGGGTGATGGCGTCGGGATGGTCCAGCATCATGCGGTGCAGGACCCGGGCGCCCCGGTCGTGCGCCACGGCTTGGAACGTATCGAAGCCCAGCGACCGCATGACCTCCACTTGGTCGTTGCCCATCGCGCGCTTGGAATAGTTGGCGTGGCCGGGGCCGCCGTCCGGCTTGCTGCTATCGCCATACCCGCGCAGGTCGGTCAGCACGAGGGTGAAGCGCTGCGCCAGCTTCGGCGCCACCTTGTGCCAGGTGACGTGCGTTTCCGGGTGGCCATGCAGCAGCAGCAACGGCGGGCCGTCGCCGCCCACGAGCGTGTTGATGACGGCGCCGGGCGTTTGGATGAAGCTTTGCCTGAAGCCGGGGAACAGGGCCTTGTTGGCGATGTCGCCTGGCCCGCCATCATACCCACCCGCTACAGCATTCATCGCGCACCCAAGGCTGTTTGAGAGTTCCGGGACATCCAGCATTTCCCCCTTACGCAAAAAACGCCTGTCCGCTGCATGGTTCCATCCGGCGCCCGCCGGGGTTACGGCGGCTGTGAGCGCCCCATTGTTCCAATGACGCTTATGCGGCTGTTTTGGTCCTGCCGGACGTTTCTGGCGCCGGAAAACTCAGCTTCCACACCGTTCCGCCGTCGGAGTGGGTGTCCAAGGCGCCGCCGATCCGCCCCACCAGCCGATGGACCAGCCTCAACCCGTTCCGCGACGGGTCGAACTCGGCCGGAAGGCCCGCGCCGTCGTCTTGCACGGTGAGCACGGCGCGGGCAGGGCCGGAGCGCGCCAGGGTGACGGTGATCGTCCCGCCCTGGTCCGAGAAGGCATGGCCGTAGCTGTTGGTAACCAGTTCTGCGACCGCCATCCCCAGCGTCGAGGTTTCGTCCACGCCGAGCATGACCGGCTCGGCATTGCAGACGATTTGCACGGGATGGCTCTGCATGGCCTGCACGGCCGGCAGGCTGGCGCACAGCGCGCGGAGATAGCCGGCCAGGTCCACCGTCCCGCTCAGCCCGGCGTTGAGCAGGCTGTCATGCAACTGCGCCAGAGTGTTCACGCGGCGCACGATGGGGCCGATGCCGTCCCGCGCCGCGCCGTTGGCCGTGTTGCGGGCGTAGGTGTCCAACATGCCCGTGACCATCTGCAGGTTGTTCCTGACCCGGTGGTGCAGCTCCTGCGCCAACAGGTCCTTGGCCTCCAGCGCATCCCGCAGCGCCTTGAGCCGGGTCGCGGCGGCGACGGACTCGGCCAGCACGTTGGCAAAGCCGGTCAGGAAGTTGATGTCGTGCACGTCGTATTGGTGCTGGTAGGTGCTGTCGATCTCCAGCACGCCGAAGGCTACCCCGTCGATGCCGGGAATGACGACATCGACGATCGAGACGATGCCATGCTCCCCGTAAAAGGCCGGCGGGTCCAGCCCATCGACAGCATGCAGGTCGCGCATGATGACCGGCCTGCCGGTGACGTAGGCCCGTCCCTGCGGCGAGCTTTCGTCGGCCCGCGAGACCACCCGGCCGATGACGCCGAGATGCCAGCCCCACCCGGCCACGATCAGAAGGTCGTCCTCCGCGGCGCGGTAGCGGCATACCTTGGCGAACGGCACCTCCAGGCAGGCGGCGCAGATGCGCGTCGCTTCGGTCAGCACCAGGAGCAGGTCGGGCTCCCGGAAGGCGAAGCTGCCGAACGCCGCCAGGGCTGCCTGCTGCCGAAGCAGTTTTTCCACCGTGCGGTCGGTGCTGCTATCGGCATCGGGCAACACCCCCGCCACTGTCGACGAGCGCATTTTCGGCGGCCTGGCCATTTCGCGCCTCCTTTCCCGTCGCCGGCGCCCGGTTACGGGGTGTCCGGCAGGCTGGCGATCAGCGCCTTGGTGATGTCGCGGGTTTTCGCATTGCCGCCCAGATCGGGTGTCTTGGGCGCGTCCTTGGATGCGAGCAGCGTCTCGATCGCGGACACGATGGACGACGCCGCGTCCGGCAGTCCGAGCTGGTCGAGCATCATCGCCCCGGACCAGATCTGCGCGATCGGGTTGGCGATGCCTTTGCCGACGATGTCGGGCGCCGAGCCGTGCACAGGCTCGAACATGGAGGGGTAATCGCCTTCGGGGTTCAGGTTGGCCGAAGGGGCCAGGCCCAGCGAGCCGGCGATGGCCGGGCCGAGGTCGGTCAGGATATCGCCGAACAGGTTGGTGCCGACGACGACGTCAAAATGATCGGGGTGGGCGACGAACTGTGCGGTCAGTATGTCGATATGATACTTGTCGGTGCGGATGTCCGGATACTCTGCCGCGAGGGCGGCGAAGCGGGCGTCCCAGAACGGCATGGAGTAGTAGATGCCGTTGGACTTGGTGGCCGCCGTCAGATGCTTCTTCGGACGCCGGCGCGCCTGCTCGAACGCATACCGCAGGATGCGGTCAACGCCGCGGCGGGTGAAGATGGAACTCTGCACGACGACCTCGTCATCGGTGCCCTCGTATATCCCGCCGCCGATCTTCGAATACTCGCCTTCGTTATTCTCGCGCACGACCAGGATGTCGATGTCGTCGGGCGTGCGGTTGGCGAGCGGCGACGTGATGCCCTTGAGCAGCCGCACCGGGCGCACGCAGGCATACTGCTGCAGGTCTCGCCGCAGCGGGATCAGCATGCCCCACAGCGAGACATGGTCGGGGACCTCGGGAGCGCCGACGGCGCCGAGCAGGATAGCGTCCTTGTGCCGGACCTGCGCCACGCCATCCGCGGGCATCATCGCGCCGGTCTTGAGGAAGCGGTCGCAGCTCCAATCGTGCTCCGTCCAGTTAAACCCAAAACCGTTGCGGCTGCCGACGGCTTCGAGCACCTCTAAGGCCGGAGGCATGACCTCACGGCCGATCCCGTCCCCTGGCAGCACCGCGACGTCGAAGATCCTGTTGCTGTCGTTCGCCATGATTGGCTCCTTTCAGGTTATGATCTTGGTTAGTCTGGTGGGGCGGCGCCAATGCTCAGTCGGCTTACAATAGTGCGGAGGCAGCATGGAACTCACCTGGGTCGAGGACTTTATCGCGCTCGCAGCCTGCGGCAGTTTCTCGCGCGCGGCCGAGCAGCGCGGCGTCACCCAGCCCGCCTTCGGCCGCCGTATCCGAGCCTTGGAGGATTGGATCGGCGGCCCATTATTCGACCGCTCCGGCCACCAGATCACGCTCAGCGCGGCCGGACATGCGTTCCACCCGGCGGCCGAAGATGTGTTGCGCCGCTTGCAGCTTGGCCGCAGCCAGGCCCGTGAGGCTGCCGAGGCCTCCGCCTCCGCGATACGCTTCGCCAGCACGCCGTTCCTCGCTTCCGCATTTTTCCCGCACTGGTTGCCGGCCATCGAGCATGCGGCCGGACACAGGTTTTCCTTTCAATTCCTTGTTGATCACATGCAGGGCTGCGAGCGGCTGATGCGGCGCGGCGAAATCCGCATGATGTTGTGCCATCACCATGACGCGGCGCCGATGGAGCTCGAACCACGGGCGTTCGACCGCCTTCCGATTGGCCAAGACCGGCTAGTTCCCGTCAGCGCCCCCGGCGAGGCGGGCCAGGCGCTCCACCGATTGGCGGGCGGTTCGGCGCCGGTCGCCTACCTGGCCTACAGTCCCGAATCCGGCGTCGGACGCATCCTAAGCCGCTCGGGCCTGATCGAGCGGGTGCAGGACCGGCTGCGCCCGGCGTTCCACTCCCATGCCGTCCTTACCCTCGCGACGATCGCGCAGGCCGGCCGTGGCTTCGCTTGGCTGCCCTGGAGCGCAGTGGAGCAAGCGGTATCGGCAGGGAGTTTGGTCCGGGCCGCAAACGAGGACTGGGATGTTCCGCTGGAAATCTGCCTGATCCGGCCCCGGGCGCGCCAGGGCGCCATCCTGGAAGAGTTCTGGCTGCAGGCGCGCAAACATACTCTTGACCGGGCCGGTGCTTAAAGCATCCGCCTGCCGGCAGGGAAGGCGGAACGTGGAGCGCATCGTGGGCGTTGTCGGGATGGCGAGGGCGAATACCGAACATGCGTGATGGGCCGATCGAACCGTACGAGGGTCACTGGCCCAAGCCGCGCCGGCTTCCCGGCGGGATCCCGATCCCGTTCGCAGTGATCGGGCTGCCGCTGGCGGCAATACTCTGCATCGCCATCATGGTCCGGCTCTCCGCACCCGGTGGCATGTCGCCCGCCGCAACCCCGCTGCGTACGGCCGACCTGGTCATGCAGGACCGTGATGACGGCAGCATCGCCGTGCTGCAGGCGGATGACCGCCATCTGATCGACGTGGTGCCGCCGGCCAGCAACGGCTTCCTGCGCGTCATGCTGGCCGGGCTGGTGCGGGAGCGGCGGCGCGAGGGCGTGGGGGCGCCGTCGCTGCCGTTCCATCTGACGCGCTGGTCGGATGGGCGCCTGACCATCGACGACACAGCGACGCATAAGCTGATCGAACTGAACGCGTTCGGCCCAGCAGGCATCGCCGCGTTCGCCCGGCTGCTCGACCTCAGTCGCCCGCCGCCGGGCTAGCAACGGGCGCAGGGTTCGCGGCAAAGATGGCGCCAGGATGCACCGGTGCCGCCGTCAGCCGGCCCGGCGAAACCGCAGCCACCGCCTGGCTGAGCAGCGCTGCGACATGCTTCGCGTCCTCGATGCCGCGCAGCATCGGCTGCGGCGAGCGGAACTGCCACGGGCGCACATGCGGCCACAGTTTCAGGAACGCCACCGGACGTCCCGGCTTGAGTGCCAGCGGGATGTCGCCGGCGCCATCGCCGCGCAACGCGACCGAAACGGCGGCGATGCGCCGCAGCGGCATCGACAGCGTAGCCGTCAGCGCGATGCCGAAGCTCAGCATGCACCGCTCATTGGTGATGGTGTAGCGTGTGGTGCGCGCGCATGCCCATGCGAACCCGGCGCAGGCGCCCAGCATAACAAGGCCGAGCGCAAGCAACGGCACGCTGGCGACCAGCGCCTGCAGGGGACCGAGCCCATCGGTCCGGTCAGAATAGGCGCCCCAGATCAGGAACGCCGCGAGGTAGAGCGCCACCCAGCGGATGTGCAGCACGTCGCGCGCCATTGCCCGCCAGCTCGGGCGCCCCTGCCACAGCACTCGCTCGCCGGGCATGAGGTCGTGGACGCCGGGATGGGTCATGCTCCGGCTCCTGCGGCGGGCTCGCTGGATGGGGCGTCGCGGTAGAAGCGGCCGGCGGCGAAGTAGGCGTTCAGCCGGTCGTCTTCCCGCGCGGTGATGCGGTCGGGCGCCGCCGGCATCGGGATGTCGGCGAACTGGTGCGCCTGCAGCGCCGTGACGCGGATCTCGCGGGCGCGCTCCTTGATGTCGGTGTGGAAGACCGGCACCAGCACGTGTCCGCTGGCGAGGCCCGGCCGCAGCTCGACCTCGAGCAGGCGCATGATCTTGATGGACTGGTCCACCCAGATGTCGCGCACCACGCCGATCTCGACCCATCGCAGGTCGAACACGGCCATGCCGCGCGGGTCCGCCTCGCCCTTCTCGACCGACCATTCCGGCAGGTTGCGGAGCGGCTGCAGCATCAGCTCGCCCTTTTCCGTCAGCATCGGCTCATTCCGCCGCATCACCCAGGCGCCCGGGCCGAGCGCGGTGAGCAGTGGGTTGCCGACCGGGACCAGCGGCGTGCCGGCAAAGGGATAGAGCGGACGCACGTCGCTCTCAGGCTGCGGGTAATAGTGCGGCGCGGACGTCTCGCCGCCCTCGTTCAGCAGGTAGGTCTCCGGCTTGGGCGGCCTGGGGAAGCCCAGCATGGGCTGCCGATCGAACGGCGAAGCCTTCATCGGATAGCCCTCGCGCTTGTCCAAGCGCCGCAGGAACCAAACGAGGCCGAGGAAGCCGATGAAGAACAGCGTGATCGCGATCTGCGCGAAGTCGATGTGGTAGGTGATGCTGCCGAGCGGCATGTGGGCCTCCTTAACCTGGCGGTGGCGGCGGCGTGGGCGCCGGCGTGGAGTTTGCGGCGGCCGGATGGACGGAAGCCGGGCCGGTCAGGCCGGGGTAGTCGCGCACCATGTTCACCCCGCCCAGCGGCTTGGTGACGCCGACGTGGCAGGTGGCGCACAGCACCAGCCCGTTGCCGAGCTGCGGACCGCTTTCGCGCGCCGGCAGCACGGGTATGTTCGTCTCGGTCGTAAGCGTGCGGGTCTGCGGCGCCAGTTCGGCGATCGTCCGCAGGTAGTTGCGGTTCACGTCCCGCAGCAGCCGGATCGCGTCGTAGGCGACCCAGCGGTACGGCGTGCTCTCCGCCCAGCTTTCGAACGCGCGGGAGTTGTGGCAATAGCCGCAGTTGACGCCGATGCCGTCCGACATCTGCATCATCATCTCGTAGATGCGCTTGGCCTCGACGCGGGCGGACACGGTGCCGCTCGGCTCGACCGTCGTGGACTGCACCGCGATGGGTTGGTCGTCGTAGAAATACTCGGCGAACCCGTCATCGGGGAAGAACTTGCGCACCGTGTCCGCCGACTCGCCCCAGTTTTCCTGCGGCGCGATGAATGGATGCTGCGCCGGCGGCGTCCTTGGGAACCAGATCTCCGCCGGGACCGGCTGGCCGCGGTGGCAAGTGTAGCAGGTGACGCCGGCGCCCGCGACGTGATTGGCCCAATCGGTATTGAGGTGCCGGGTCATCTGCAGCATGACGCGCGCCGCCGCCTTGGTCGGCTTGGCGTCGGAGGCATAGTCGTCGCCGGCGTGGCAGAACGCGCAGCCCTGCTTCGGCGCGACCCAGTCGGTGATCGCGGTCTGCAGGCGCATGAACTCGGCCGCGCTCACGTCCGTCAGCACCTTGACGTTCTTGTAGGTCTCGGTTGCGGACGGCCCGCCCTTTTCGGCGGGCGGCAGCGCGGGCGGCACCTGGCGGGCCGATGCGCGCTCCGCCGCGCCGCCGAACAGCACCTGTTGCGGAAAGCCCACCTCCTTCGCGTCGTGCGGGGGGCCGGTGTAGGTCGGGACGAAGACGACGAATGCTCCTGCCGCGATCACGCCGGCGATCGCGATTACCGTAAGGGATTTCATCGCAGTGGCCTTTCGTTCGGCAGCTTGACCTCCATGGCGCCAGGCGGCGGCGCGGGCGGCGTCGGCAATAGCTGCCGATACTCGGGCGCAATGCCGTGCTTGACGCCCCAGAGATACCAATTGTCGACCAGCGTCCCGGTCATCAGGATGCCGATCCCGCCCGTCAGTGTGGTGAGCACGGCGAAGGAGTAGATCCAGGCGTGGATCGATTCGAAGTTCGCGTTGAACCCCATCGTCCAGCGCCAGAACAGCGCGCCCCGCTCCATTGCGCTGCCGGGGTCGACGATCTCGCGCGTTTCACGGTCGCCGCCGAAGCGCGTGGTGGCGAGGATGGTGCCGCCGTGCATGGTGAACAGCATGGTCGATCCGTACAGGAACACGATCGAGAGCATGTGGAACGGGTTGTAGAACAGGTTGCCATAGCGGACCGAGAAGGTCGCCGTCCAGTTGAGGTGCGCGATGACGCCGAACGGCACCGCTTCTGCCCAGCTCCCCATCATGATCGGGCGGATGAAGCCCAGCACGAGGTAGAGCCAGATCGCCGATGCGAACGCCCAAGGGATGTGGGTTCCGAGCCCGAGCGCAAGCGCCCGGCGATACATGCGGACCCACCACAACAGGATCGACGACGTGAGGAAGAAACCGGCCATCAAGTACCAGCCGCCGTCATTGAGCGGCGGGAAGATCCGGAGGCCCTGCTTGGCGGACGGCGGCTCGAGCGACAGGAACGGCAGCATCTTCACGAAGCGGATGGGGTTCCAGTCCACCGAGGCCCACATGTTGAGCCCGATGATCTCGATGGCGACGAAGCCGCAGACGAGCGACAATATGCCGATTACGCCCAGGTGGGTCGGCCCGACCTGCGTCTCGCCGATCCGTCCGAGCCAGACCGAATGCCGCGGCGTCAGCAGCCGGGGGCTGGAGCCATGCGGCAGCGGCAGCCCGCGCTCCAGCGGCCCGTGCAGCTCAATCGAAGTAAAGAGGGTGTGGTATCGCGCCATGATCCTGTCCTCTCCTATTGGAAGCCGCTCGGGCCCCAGACGGGGATGTTGAGATACCAGTTGTACCAGTATGGCCAACCGCGAGACCACAAAGGCCCAGCGATCAGGATGCAGACCGCGCTCCAGAACCCGGCATTGAGCGCCAGGAAATAGCCGATGCGGTGGATGCCAAGCGAACCCGCCGAGTAGACGATGGTGTCGCGGAAGTAGATGCTTTCGTGCTCGGCGTAGGTCACCGGCTTGCCGCGCTGCGGATGCGCCACCGAGAGGATCTCGCCTCCGTGCAATGCCAGCAGGAACGTGGTGGTGAAGAAGCACGTGACCGCGATCATGTGCGCCGGGTTGTAGTGGAAATGGAGGTATTGGTAGCCGGTGTTGGACACCCAATCGAGGTGGCTCATGATCCCGTATGGGAAGCCGTAGCCCCAGGCGCCCATCAGCACCGGACGGATCACGACCAGGGAGAAATAGGCCAGGATCGCCATGGAGAAGCCGAACGGCACGTGCAGGCCGATGCCGAGCTTGCGGCAGATCTCCACCTGGCGCAGCGCCCACGACGTGAAGGCGATCAGGGCGCAGAGCGTGATCCACTGCCACAGCCCGCCGTCGCGCAACGGGGCGAACGAAAGCCCGCGGCTGATGGGCGGCGGGTCGATGCTGATCTTGAACAGCGCCCAGGTCGGCCCGATTGCGGCGCCGTAGACGATCAGCAGGGTGCCGAGCAGGGCGGATATTGCGGCGGTGAAACCAAAAAAGCCGACGTAGAACGGGCCAACCCAGAAGTCGAAAACCTCGCCGCCAACTAACGTGCCGCCTTTGACACGGTATTTCTGCTCGTATGACAGCATTGACATCGGCATGCTCCCTGGGCCGTGAGACCCTGAACATTGAAATTGCCGATGGGGTTGTCAAGCTTCGCTGACACCTTATTTGTCAATTAAACATGACAGTTTTGGAGGGCGAAATGACCGTGCGCAGGCATGGACGGCGGCTCAAAGGTCTGACAGTCGTGGCCGCCGTCTCCCTGATGGGAGCCACATGGGCCGGTCCGGCAGCGGCCTGGACTGGCGTGGTGGAATGGCCGACCTTTTTCCGCACCGGGCCGGGCCGGCATTTCGTCGTGCTGCAGGAACTCGCGCGTGGCATGACGGTGGACGTGCAGTCCTGCGCCGATAAATGGTGCATGATTCAGGTCGGCCGGGTGACCGGATATCTCGAACAGGCCAACCTTGGGCAACAGCCGCCGCCGTCGCTGTTTCCGGCCCCGGCTGCGAATGCGTCCGGATGCTTCGATAGCCGCCGTGACGGCTTTCACGGTGGCGAGACATACCGTTACTGCCCGAGGTAAGGCTGGCGTTACTTCCCGCGCATGCCGGTCGGTGTCGTAACAGGCGCAACCAGCGGCATCGGTCGGTGGATCGCGCTTGGCCTGGCACGGGCCGGGCATACGGTGGCCGCGGTGGCGCGCGACCGCCGGCGCGGCGACGACATGGTGGCCTGGATCGGCACGCATGCGCCATCGGCCCGGGTCGACCTGCTGATCGCCGATCTTTCGTCGCTCGTCGCCACGCGCGACGTCGGCAGGCTGATCGTTGCGCGCCATCCCGCGGTCGACGTGCTGGTGAACAATGCCGGCGTGTTCTGCACCCGGCGGGAGCAGACCGCCGAGGGGCACGAGCGCGTCATTGCGGTCAACCATCTTGCGCCGTTCGTGCTCACGCGCGCCCTGATCCCGGCGTTGCATGCCGCCGCGCAAGGGGGGACGGCCGCACGCATCGTCAACGTCGGGTCGTCCACCTCCGACCGTGCGCGCATCGATCCGGCCAACCTGGAAAGCCCGGCCCGCTGGGGGATGGTGCGCTCATACAGCCAATCCAAGCTCGCGCTGACCATGGCGACCCTTGGCTGGGCGCAGCGGCTGCGGGATGCGGGCATCGTGGCCAACGTGGTGCATCCAGGCGCGGTGGCGACCAGCCTGGTGCGGGCTGCGGGGCCGATCGGCTTGGCGTGGCGGATCATGGCGCCCTTCCTGCTGACGGAGGAACAGGGCGCCGACACCCCGCTGCACGTGGCGCTGTCACCGGAGTACGGGACGATCACCGGGGCCTACGTGAAAAAGCGGCAGCCGGTGCGGCCCAATAGCCGCGTGCTCGACGCAGCGCTGATGGAGCGGGTTTGGCTCGTTACGGAAGCACTGACCCGCGAATGACCCATGCCGCCGCGCCGGCCAGCACCCCGAGGCCCAGAAGCGCCCGTCCGTTCCGGCATAGCCATACCTGGATGCTGCGCTGCCGGGCGCGCCGTCCGAACGGCCCATGCACCCGGGAGGCCTCGGCCGATGGGGCAAACAGGGTCGGACGCTCCAGGCGCGCCACCTCCGGATCATAGGTGAGCTGGCCATCGAGGCCCAGGCGGGTCATCGCGAAAGCGATCAGCCGCGGCGAGATGCGGGCGGCGATCGAGAAGGCAGCCGCGGTGCCACTCACGACCATTTCCGGCTGGCCGCGCGTTGCCGCAAGGTGGATTGCGGCCGCCACGACCTCCGGCTGATAGACCGGGGCAACGGGACGTGCCGGCCAGCCCATGTGGGAGATGGAATGGGAAAAGAACGGCGTATTCACCGCCGGCGGGAAGATCGTGCTGACGCGAATGTTGCTGCGCTGCATCCGCAGCTCCGCCTGCAGCGCCTGGCCGAAGCCACGCACGGCGGCCTTCGCCCCGGCATAGGACGTCATCAGCGGCAAGCCGTGAAAAGCGGTCGCGGAGCAGACGTTCACGATCGTGCCTTGCTCCCGCAGCGCCATCAATGCGAGCGCGACCCGGCAGCCATTGACCGTGCCGCCGTAGGTCACGGCCGTTACCCGTTCGAATTGGGCTTCAGGTATGGTGGTGAACCGGCCGTAAACGCCGTTGCCCGCGCAGTTGATCCAAACATCCGGGAGGCCAAGCTCGGCGACGATCGCGTCGGCGGCGTCCTGCAGGGCGGCGCTGACCGTCACGTCGGCAACGGCGATAGCGACCGGCACGCCGGCTGCCCTGAGGGTTGCAGCGGCGGACGCCAGTCCAGTTTCACCCCGGGCAATCAGCCCCACGCGCCAGCCGCGCCGTGCAAACAGGTCGGCGGTGCACCGCCCGATGCCGGAGGAGCCCCCGGCTATGATGAGCGTGCCAGGTGAGCGCGCCAGGACTGCGCTTCCCTGTTGGCTCATGCGGCGATGCCATCGCGTTGAGCGACTCGGCCGGAAGGTATGGACGCTCACAAGACCGTTATCATGACGTTGAAAGTTGGTCGGCACAAGGCTGGAGCAAGCCGGGGCAGGGCGTTTGCATGCTCGTGCGGGCATCGTTTCAGGCCGTATCGTTTTTGTTGTTACCTGCCCCGTTTCGATGTTGAGGCTGCAAGCAAAATCTTTGGCCGATCAGGTAGGAGCCAGGGCTGCCCAGCCGCGGCGCGCTAGTGGTGCGAATCTAACGGGTGGGACCGTCAGGTTCGCACCACTAGCTGGTGTCTGGTGGACCGATTCACCTAACGCTTGGGACTCAAGCGTTAGGATCGGACCACTAGAACACTGCACGCACCTTCGCCTCCCGGCTCCAGACGCGGCCTGATTTGGCCGCCGTCATGAACGGTGCGGCGCCGTCGAGTGCCACCACGCCGGGGTCGCCCGCCTCCGGCACGCCGGCCTTGGCCAGCAGCTTGGCCGCGCCAGGCGTATGGCCGATGGCCTTGCAGTGCGCGTAGGCGTTGCGCGCGAAGTCCACTGCGGCGGCCTCGTGCAGCAACGCGTCCGCGCCCGCGTCCGACACGATCAGCGCAACCGCGTCGAACAGCACGGATGGCGCGCCCGCAAGCTGCATGTCGGCCTTGATCGGCGTGCCGTCGCCCGCCTTGACGCCGCCGACCTTGGCAGCGACGACCTTCAGCATCCCGCCCGCCTCGGCGACCGCTCCCCGCAGTGCGGCAAGCGTTTGGGCGTCGGCTCCTTCGGAAACCAGTGCGCCCACCGTGCGCCCTTGCAGCGTGGGCTTGGCCTTGGCCAAGATGCTCAGGGCGGGGGATGGCGGCAGGTCCGTCCGCGCCGCCACGGCCGCCGGGACCAATGCGGCCGGCTCAGCCCAGCCCAGCCCGGCTGCGACGCGCCCGGCAATGCCCTCGCCGATGTTGGCGAGCTGGCCGAGCACGCGCCCGACCACCGCAGGCGTCTCGACCTTGCTCAGTTCGAAGGTGATCGCCGCGACGATGTGGTCCTGCTCCGGCTTGGTCTGGCTGATGAAGAACTGCCGGGCCTGGCTGAAGTGGTCGGAGAAGCTGGCCGCCCGCACCCGCAGCTTGTCCCCCGGCACTTGCTCCCGGAAGCTGACGTAGCCGGAGCGCGGGCTCTCGCGCGGCCAGCGCCCAACCAGCGAGTTCGGCTCATAATTTACCCGGCCCTTCGGCGCCTGCATCGACATGTGGCCGTCGCGCTGGAAATTATGCATGGGGCAGCGCGGCTGGTTGATCGGGATCTGCGCGAAGTTGGGGCCGCCCAGCCGCTTGAGCTGGGTGTCGAGGTAGCTGAAGTTCCGCCCCTGCAGCAGCGGGTCGTTGGTGAAGTCGATGCCCGGCGGAACATGGCTGGTGCAGAACGCCACCTGTTCCGTCTCGGCGAAGAAGTTGTCGGGGTTGCGGTCCAGCACCATGCGGCCGATGACTTGGAGCGGGATCACCTCCTCCGGAATGAGCTTGGTCGCGTCCAGCACGTCGAAGTCGAACGAATTGGCGAACGCCTCGTCGAACAACTGCACCGAAAGCTCCCACTCGGGGAAGCGGCCCTCGTCGATGGAGGTCCACAGGTCGCGCCGGTGATAGTCGCTGTCGGCGCCGCTGATCTTCACCGCCTCGTCCCACACGACGGACTGCGTGCCGAGCTTTGGGCGCCAATGGAATTTCACGTAGGTGCTGCCGCCCGCAGCGGTCAGCAGGCGGAAGGTGTGGACGCCGAACCCCTCCATCATGCGCAGGGAGCGCGGGATGGCGCGGTCGGACATGACCCACATGATCATGTGCATGCTTTCGGGCGTCAGCGAGACGTAGTCCCAGAACGTGTCGTGCGCGCTGGCGGCCTGCGGGAAGCCGCGGTCCGGCTCCTGTTTCACCGAGTGGATCAGGTCGGGGAACTTGATGGCGTCTTGTATGAAGAACACTGGGATGTTGTTGCCCACCAGGTCCCAGTTGCCCTCCTTGGTGTAGAACTTCACTGCGAACCCCCGCACGTCGCGCGCGAGGTCGGTGGAGCCCGCGTTGCCGGCAACCGTGGAAAAGCGCGCGAACAGCGGCGTGCGTTCGCCCACGCGCTGGAACACATCCGCCCGGGTCACGTCGGCCAGGCTGTCCGTCAGCTCGAAGTAGCCATGGGCGGCCGAGCCGCGGGCGTGGACGACGCGTTCGGGGATGCGCTCGTGGTCGAAGTGGTTGATCTTTTCGCGCAGCACGAAGTCTTCCAGCAGCGTCGGGCCACGGGCGCCGGCGCGCAGCGAGTTCTGGTCGTCGCTGACCGGCACGCCTTGCTGGGTGGTCAGAGGCGGATGGCCGCCGCCGCTGGCCTGGTGCAGCTCGCCTGCGTTGCCGGGCTGGGTGTTGGGGTCGATGTCGGCCATGCTGGATGCTCCTATGCGGGATTGCTGCACCAACGTGCCGCATCGGACGTGGAACGGCTGGGGCCGCCGCCTTGCGCAAGTAACAGCAAGATCGCGACAGCCATTCCCGCGGCTTGAATGGCCGGCTTCGGGACGTCGACTGTGCTTGCCAACGTCCACGCGCGCCGGGCAACATTGCGGCGGCATCATCAACCAATAAACAGCGAATGCGGCGCCGTCGTTGCCCGGCGCCGCATCCACTCAACCGGGTGAAGCCATCAAGTCACGGGCGCTTGCCGCTGCCTGGACCCGGCGACGTGCCTCCCTCGGAACCCGACTTGGCTGCGACGCCTGGCGCGCCGACGCCGACCGCGCCGCGCCGCAGGCCGGGATCGGCCTTCCCGGAACCTGCCGGAAGTGCCGGGTCCTCCTTTTGTGCCGTCGTGCTGGGCACGACGTCCGTGCCGACAGCCGGGCCAGACGTGACGCCCTTTTGCTGCGCCAGCGCTGGCGGGCCAAAAGCCAAACACGCGGCCAGAATGCCACCAGCGACGTACGCAGTGTGCGACTTCGTCATCATCGATATCCTCCTTTTATGGTGTTTAAGGCGCCCAGCGTTGCATCTTAGCGGGCCAAGCGCAAACTCGCCGCATCCCCAAAGAACTATCGAGAATCCGGCTATTTCGTTTACCAGGCGGGTCCGGGTTGGACTATACCGGACCCCGGGCAGCGCTCGCGCCATCACAGCATGGGCCTGCCGCCGGTGACCGGAATGATGGCGCCAGTGATGTAGCTCGCCTCGTCGGACGCCAGCAGCACATAGGCCCCGGCCAGTTCCGCCGGCTGTCCGGCCCGTCCGAGCGGCACCTCCGAGCCGAAGCTTTCGACCTTTTTCATCGGCATGGTGGACGGGATCAGCGGCGTCCAGATCGGGCCGGGCGCCACGGCGTTCACCCGGATGCCCTTTTCCGCCAGCATGCCCGCGAGCCCCGCGGTGAAGTTGGCGATGGCGCCCTTGGTCGTCGCATAGGCCAGCAGTTGCGGCGTCGGATTCTTGGCGTTGATCGACGTCGTGTTGACGATGGCCGCCCCCGGCTTCATGTGCGGCACCGCCGCCTGGCATAAATAGAATTGCGAATAGATGTTGGTGCGGAACGTCCGGTCCCATTCCTCGGCGCTGATCTCCGAGATGTCCTCGTGGGTGCGCTGCATGGCGGCGTTGTTGACCAGGATGTCGAGCCGTCCGAACTCGGCCACGCCTTTCTGCACGATCTCGCGGCAATGGCCCTGCTCGGACACGTCGCCCGGCATCAGCACGGCGCGGCGCCCGGCCTCCCGCACCCAATGGGCAGTCTGCTCGGCGTCCTCATGCTCATTGAGGTACGAGATCAGCACGTCTGCGCCTTCCCGCGCATAGGCGATCGCAACCGCGCGTCCGATGCCGCTGTCGGCGCCGGTGATGATGGCGGCGCGGCCGTGCAGGCGTCCGGAGCCCTTGTAGCTGTGCTCGCCATGGTCGGGCTGCTGCGCCATCTCGCCGGTGTGGCCCGGCGGGTCGATCTGCTGGGACGGCATCGGCGGCTGGGGATGCTTGCTGGTGGGATCGTCGGCCATGAAGAAACTCCTTAGGGCTATGATGGGGCTATGATGGGGCTATGCTGCGGGCCGCGCTCGGCCCTGCAGCCCGCGCCGCCACAACGGCATTGCCGCGGGATGGCTGCGTCGGGTTCCGCATTCAATTGCGTGAAGCACTGGAGCGTGAAGCATGGCGGCGTGCACGGCCCAATGTTGCCCTGATGGCAGCGTGCGCGACCGAATTGCTGCCGTGCAGCACGCTTTCCGAATTGACGCCCTCCTCCGCTTGAATCCACATGGCGTTCAAGCGTTCCAAACCCTGGGCGCGTGCAGAATGTTGAGCGATCATCTTGGGCGTCCGCAGCGCAGTCCTGGAATGACGGCCCCGATCCGGTTCGATCCGTCGGCGAAGGGGCCGCTGGCCGGGATGCGCGTCCTCGACCTTTCGCGCCTGGTGGCCGGCAACATGCTGTCGCTGCAACTGGGCGACTTCGGCGCCGACGTCATCAAGATCGAGCCGCCGGAGGGCGATCCGTTGCGCGCCTGGCGCGACGGCGGCGAGCAGCTATTCTGGAAGACCTACAGCCGCAACAAGATGTCGGTGGTGCTGAACCTGCGCAACGGCGAGGCACGCGACGCCCTGCTGCGGCTGGTCGACACCGCCGACGTCTTCATCGAGAACTACCGGCCCGGCACGCTGGAGGCAATGGGCCTGGCGCCCGAAACCCTGCTCGCGCGCAACAACCGGCTGGTCGTCGTCCGCATCTCCGGCTTCGGCCAGACCGGCCCCTATGCCCGCCAGCCCGGCTTCGGCACCTTGGTCGAGGCCATGAGCGGCTTCGCCGACCGCACCGGCTTCCCCGATCGCGAGCCGGTTCTGCCGCCGCTGGCCCTGGCCGACATGATCGCCGGGCTGTCGGGCGCGATGGCGGCCGTGACGGCCCTGCTGGCGCGTGAGCGCGGCGCTGGAGGCCAGGTGATCGACCTGTCGCTGCTGGAGCCGATCTTCTCGACGCTCGGGCCGGAAGCCGCGATCCACCAGCGCACCGGCGACATCAAGCAACGGGTCGGCAACGGCTCCAACATCTCGGCCCCGCGCAACATCTATCGCTGCGCCGACGGCGGCTATGTCGCGCTGTCCGGATCGACCCAGGCCATGGCGAAGCGCATCTTCGAGGTGATCGGCCAGCCCGGCATGATCGACGACCCGCGTTTCCGCACCAATTCCGGCCGCGTGCGCCACCGTGCCCTGGTCGACGAGGCCGTGGGCGGCTGGTTCGCCGCCCTGCCGCGCGACGAGGCGCTGCAACGGATGCAGGCGGCGAGCGTCGCGGCAGGCCCGGTTTACAACATCGCCGACGCCGTCGCCGACCCGCACTTCCAGCAACGCCAGGTGCTGGTGGATGTCGAGGACCGCGAGTTGGGCAGCCTGCCCGTCCACAACATCGTTCCCCGCTTGTCGGCAACGCCGGGCGTATGGCGCCGCCAGGCCCCGGCGCTCGGCGAGCACACCGACGAGGTGCTGGCCGCCGCCGGTTTCGACGGGCACAGCATCGCCGCCCTCCGTGCCGAAGGAGCCTGCGCTTGATCCGTTCCCTGCAATGCGTCCCCGCCAACATGGTTTCGGAATGAGCGCGCGCCCATCCGCCCAACGTTGGAAAAACCGCCCGCCCGGCTCCAACTGGGGCGACTTCGGCCCGGACGACCAGCGCGGACGCATCAACCTGCTCACGCCCGAGAAAGTCCTGCAAGGCGTCGCCGAGGTCCGCGAGGGCCGCGCCTTCTGCCTCAGCCTGCCGCTCGATCTGCCAGGCGGCAACGGCCTCAACCCGCGCCGCTTCCCGCCGGTCCTCCGCCCCACGCTGCGCAACGGCGTGCCCAACTTCAACTGCGACGTGCCGGGCAGCGGCAATTCCGACGTGTTCTGCGACGACCTCGCGGTCCTGTACCTGCAATACTCGACCCAATGGGACAGCCTGGCCCATGTCGGCAGCCTGTTCGACGCGGACGGCGACGGCCGGGCGGAGCACGTCTTCTACAACGGCTTCCGCGGCGGCGAGCACATCGAGGGCCCAGCCGACGCCGCCCAGGCCGGAGTGCCCAGCGGGCCCAACGCAGGCAGCACCAGCCGCGCCGGCGCATTGGGCATCGAGAACATGGCATCGGCCTGCGTCCAGGGCCGCGGCATCATGATCGACCTGCACGCCCATTACGGCCGCGACCGCAAGCTGGTCGGCCATGACGGCCTGATGCGCGTCATGGAGGCCGACGGCGTGACGGTAGAACCCGGCGACATGGTCTGCCTGCATACCGGGTTCGGCCAGATGCTGCTGGAAATGGGCGGCACGCCCGACCAGCACGCGCTGCACCATGCCTGCCCCGTGCTGAACGGGCGCGACCATGAACTGCTGCGGTGGATCACCGATAGCGGCCTGTCGGTCCTGATCGCCGACAACTATGCCGTCGAGGCGCACCCGGCCGAACCCGGCGAAGGCTGCTGCGCGTCCCTGCCGCTGCACGAGCACTGCTTGTTCAAGCTCGGCGTGCACCTGGGGGAGATTTGGCACCTGACCCCGCTCGCCAACTGGCTCCGCGAGCACGGACGGCACCGCTTCCTGCTGACCGCCCCGCCGCTCCGCCTGCCCGGCGCAGTCGGTTCCCCGGCCACGCCCGTCGCGACCGTCTGAGCCGCAAGAAGGGTCCCATGTTGCAAGGCACTCCCCGCTCGCTCCTGTTCGTCCCGGCAACCAGCGCCCGCAAAGTTGAAAAGGCGCTCGCCAGCGTCGCGGACGGCGTGATCGTCGACCTCGAGGATGCCGTCGCCATCGCCGAGAAGGACGCGGCCCGGCGCCAGGCCGCCGAAATGCTCCAGTCCCGGCACCCAACCCGGATATTCCTGCGCGTCAACGCCCTCACGACCCCGTTCTGCTACGACGACCTCCAGGCGGCGGCGGCGGCTGAGATCGACGGCATCGTCCTGCCGAAAGCCGAGTCCGCGTCCGGCATCGCCACCGTCGATTGGCTGTTGGGCCAGCTCGAAACCCGCGCCGGCAAGCCTGCGGGCAGCATCGAGGTCATGCCGCTCATCGAGACCGCTGCCGGCCTCGCCGCCGCTGCCGCCATCGCGCAATCCTCCCCCCGCGTCCGCCGCCTCGCCTTCGGCGCCGTGGACCTCGCGCTCGATATGGACATCGACCTGAACGACGATGCCGGGGCGATGGCCCATGCCCGTTTCGCCCTCGCGCTGGCCTCGCGCCAGGCCGGGCTCGATGGCCCGCTGGACACCGTTTTCACCGGCATCGACGACCCCGGCGGCCTCCGCGCCTCCACCGAGCGCGCCCGCGCCATGGGCTTTGGCGGCAAGGCCTGCATCCACCCGGCCCAGCTCGACATCGTCAACGCCGTCTTTACCCCGAGCGGCGCCGAACTGGCCCGCGCCCGCGCCATCGTCGCCGCCTTCGACCAGGCCGAAGCCGCCGGGGCCGCGGCCGTCCAGGTGGACGGCGTCATGGTGGACTACCCCGTGGCCGTCAAAGCCCGCCGCATCCTGGCCAAGGCGCCGGCAGCTTGAGGCGTGTCCATTAGCGCAATGGCCCCAGTCGCGGCGCCCACGTCGCCTTCCCCCATCGTCCCGATCTTGCAGCATCTGCGGGACCGGCCGTCCCGCACCTGGTCGATCGTCGTCACGGTGTTCGGCGATGCCGTGGCGCCGCGCGGCGGGTCGCTCTGGCTGGGGTCTTTGCTGAGCATCTTCGAGGCGATGGAGATCCCGGGCGGGGTCGTGCGCACCGCGATGTCGCGCCTGGCTGCCGACGGATGGCTCCAGCGCAGCCGCCTCGGCCGCAACAGCTTCTACCGGCTGACCGGCACGGGGCGGGCCAGGTTCGCCGCCGCGGCCGAGCGAATCTATGGGGAGCCGCCGACGGAGTGGGACGGACGCTTCAACCTCGTGCTGCTGGATGGCGGGGCCGACCGGGACACGGCGCGCGGCGCGCTGGAAAGTTCCGGCTTCGGCAGCATCGCCCCCGGCGTCCTGATGGCGCCGCTGTCGACGCCGGTGCCCGGCGAGGCCGCTGGCCTGATGCGCATGCAGGGCTGCACGGATGTGCCGACCGCGCGCCAGTTGGCCGAACGGGCCTGGACGCTGACCGGGACCGCGGAGGCGTATCGCCGTTTCCTGCATGCGTTCGGGCCGCTCCGGGAGTGGGTCGCGGCGGATGGGCGCCTGTCCGACCTCGATGCCTTGGTCGCGCGCATCCTGCTGGTGCACGAATACCGCCGCGTCGTATTGCGCGATCCGTTGCTGCCGCCGGAGCTTTTGCCTGCCGACTGGCCGGGCATCGAGGCGCGGCGGCTCGCATCCGGGATTTACCGGGCATTGCTGCCGGGTTCCGAACGCTGGCTGGACCGGCATGGGCAAGGCGAGGACGGCGTGTTGCCGCCGCCGTCAAGCGACCTGCGGCGCCGGTTTGGGGCGCCCGGCGGCAGGGAGTTTCCAGCGCCCAAGCGGGAACGTGTTACGAAATTCTCTTGACACCCAGGAAAAATGTTTTACAAAGCCGGCATCGGAAGCGGAGGGCATCATGTATACGCAAGGCCTGTATCATCCGGACTCACCGAGCGAAGCGAAACCGGTCGAAAGCCCCGAACTGGAGCAGCGTTTCCAGGCGCGCATCGACCGCGAGGACCGCATCGAGGCGAATGACTGGATGCCGGCGGCCTACCGCAAGACCTTGACGCGGCAGATAGCCCAGCACGCGCATTCCGAGATCATCGGCATGTTGCCCGAGGGCAATTGGATCACCCGTGCGCCGTCGCTGCGCCGCAAGGCGACCCTGCTGGCCAAGGTGCAGGACGAGGCGGGCCACGGCCTGTATTTGTACGCCGCCGCGGAGACGCTGGGCAAAAGCCGCGAGGAGATGTTCGACGAGCTGCTGGCGGGCAAGGCCAAATACAGCTCGATCTTCAACTATCCGACGCTGTCCTGGGCGGATATCGGCGCCATCGGCTGGCTGGTGGACGGCGCGGCGATCATGAACCAGATCCCGCTGTGCCGATGCTCCTATGGCCCCTATGCCCGCGCCATGATCCGGGTCTGCAAGGAAGAAAGCTTCCACCAGCGCCAGGGCTACGAGATCATGCTGACGCTGAGCCGCGGGTCGCCGGAGCAGAAGGCGATGGCGCAGGACGCGCTCGACCGCTGGTACTGGCCGTGCCTGATGATGTTCGGCCCGCCGGACGGCGACAGCCCGAACTCCGACAAGTCGACGCAGTGGAAGATCAAGCGGTTCAGCAACGACGAGCTGCGGCAGAAGTTCATCGACGCGCTGGTGCCGCAGGCGCAGTTCCTCGGCCTGACGTTGCCAGACGCGGACCTGCGTTTCGAACCGGCGGACGGTGGCGCGCCCGACGGCGCATCGCCGGGCCATTGGCGGCACGGACCCATCGAATGGGCGGAGTTCAAGCAGATTCTAGCCGGCAACGGTCCGTGCAACCGCGGACGCATCTCGGCGCGCCAGAAGGCCCATAAGGAAGGCGCTTGGGTGCGCGAAGCCGCGGCGGCCTACGCTGCGAAGCAGGCGAAGCAGAAGCTCGCCGCATAACCGATCATGCGGCTGCGGCGCCGCGAGGAGACCAGTCGATGCCCGACGCCAAAACTCCGAATACCCGGCTCTGGGAGGTGTTCCTCCGCAGCCGCAACGGCCTCGCGCACAAGCATGTCGGCTCGTTGCACGCAGCCGACGCGACGCTGGCGTTGCATGCGGCCCGCGACCTCTACACGCGGCGGGGGGAGGGCATGTCGATCTGGATCGTGGCGTCGAACGACATCATCGCCTCCGACCCGGCCGACAAGGGCATGATGTTCGAGCCCACGGTGTCGAAGGTTTACCGGCATCCGACGTTCTATGACGTGCCGGACGAAGTCGGCCATATGTGAGCGGGGGCCGCGTCATGGCAACGACGTCCATCACGGTCAAGGAAACCCCGCTCGTGCTTTACGTGCTGCGCCGGGCGGATGACGCGCTGATCCTTGGCCACCGCTTGTCCGAATGGATCGGCCACGGCCCGATCCTCGAGGAGGAGATGGCGCTTGGCAACATCGGGTTGGACTTGATCGGGCAAGCACGGTCGCTTTACGCCTATGCGGCCGAGCTGGAGGCCGAGGGCAACGACGAAGACAAGTACGCCTATTTCCGCGATGCGCCGCAGTATCGCAACCTGTTGCTGGCCGAGCATCCGAACGGCGACTTCGGCCAGACCATGGTGCGGCAGTTCTTCTACTCCGCCTTCGCCGACGCCTATTGGCGCGCGATGATGTCGAGCGCAGACGGCACGCTCGCCGCCATCGCCGCGAAGTCGGAAAAAGAAAGCGCCTACCACCTTCGCCATTCCGCCGAATGGGTGATCCGGCTCGGCGACGGCACCGAGGACAGCCACGCGCGCGCGCAGGAGGCGGTGGACCAGCTATGGGGCTACACGGGCGAGATGTTCGAGTGCGACGCCGCCGAGCGTCCCCTCGCCGCGTCGGGCATCATCGTCGACCCGGCGGCGTTGCGCGATGCATGGGATACGATGGTCGGTTCGGTGCTGGCCCGGGCCACGCTGACCCTGCCGGCCAACCAATGGATGCAGACCGGCGGACGCTCCGGACGGCACGGCGAGCACCTCGGCCACCTGCTCAGCGTGATGCAGCATGTGCAGCGCACCTACCCCGGGGCCGCCTGGTGAGCACAGCGTTGGCGGATACCGGCGAATTGCGGGAGCAGGCGCTGCGGGCGGTGCGGGAGGTTTGCGACCCGGAGATCCCGGTGCTCACGATCGCCGACCTCGGCGTGCTGCGCGACGTGGCCGTGCGGGACGGACGCGTGGAGGTGGTGATCACGCCGACCTATTCCGGCTGCCCGGCGATGAACATGATCCAGTTCGAGATCGAGGCCGCGTTGGAAAAGGCGGGCATCGTGGGCGGGCGCGTGCGCACCGTGCTGGACCCGGCCTGGACCACGGATTGGATGACGGACGAGGGGCGGCGCAAGCTGCGCGAATATGGCGTGGCGCCACCGATGCGCGGCGGCGGGCGGCGGGCGCTGTTCGGCGCCGACGCGGTGGAATGCCCGCAATGCGGTTCTGCCGACACGCATGTGCTGTCGGAGTTCGGCTCCACCTCGTGCAAGGCGCTTTGGCGCTGCGAAACCTGCCGCGAGCCGTTCGATTATTTCAAGTGCCACTGAGCACGCCGTGGCAGCCGCAACGCCCCGCTTCCACATCCTCCGCATCGCCGGCCTGAAGCGGGAAACGCCGGACGCGGTGTCGATCGCGTTCGAGGTTCCGCCGCATTTGCAGCCTGATTTCCAGTTTGCAGCCGGGCAGTATTTGACGCTGCGCAAGACGCTGGACGGCGAGGAGCTGCGCCGCTCCTATTCCATCTGCTCGGGGCCGGACGACGGCGAGCTGCGCATTGCGGTGAAGCGCGTCGACGGCGGCACGTTCTCGGTGTGGGCCAACGACGGCATCGGACCCGGCGACGCGATCGACGTCATGACCCCCACCGGACGCTTCGGCGTGCCATACGCGCCGGACCAGGCGCGGGTCTATGCGGGCTTCGCCGCCGGGTCCGGCATCACCCCGATCCTGTCGATCATGCGCGGCATCCTCAGCCGGGAGCCGCATAGCCGGATGTTCCTGTTCTATGGCAACCGCTCCACCGGCGACATGCTGTTCCGTGAGGCTCTGGAAGAGCTGAAGGACCGCTATCTGGGGCGCCTGTCGGTGTTCTATGTGCTGTCGCAGGAGCAGCAGGACGTGCCGGTGCTGAACGGGCGGCTCGATGCGGACAAGGTCCGCCTGCTGCTGCGCCACATCGTTCCCGCTGCAATCGTTGACCACGCATTCATCTGTGGGCCGACCGGGATGAGCGACGCCATCGAGGCGACGCTGCTCGAGCTTGGGCTACGGCCCGGCCAACTGCACATCGAGCGCTTCGTCTCAGCGCTCGGCGGCAAGCCGCGTCCGAGGCCGGCGCCCGTCCGGACGGAGGCACCGTTCGCCACCGCCGCCCTGATCGCCGACGGCCGGCGCGCCGAGATTCCGGTCGCGGCGGGCGAGTCGGTGCTCGACGCGGCGCTGCGTGCGGGGCTCGATCTGCCCTATGCGTGCAAGGGCGGCATGTGCAGCACCTGCCGCGCCCGGGTGCAGCAGGGCACGGTCGAGATGGAGGTGAATTTCTCGCTCGAACCCTGGGAGACCGCGGCCGGGTTCGTGCTCACCTGCCAGGCCCGGCCCACCAGTCCCCACGTGGTCATCGACTACGATCAGGTTTGAAGCGGCACGAATAAACAATGCCGTTGCGAGCAGCGCTTGCGACAACACAGGCTTGTGGCCCGGCTAATGTCGCCTAGTGCCCAGCAAGATCGCGATACCCAGGCGATTGCCGCCCCGCCCGGCGCACCATAACTCAATAAAACAACGCTGCGCCGGCCAGAACTCCGCAACCGACGCGGCAACGGGCGTCCTAAAACAGGGATCGCCACGCTCGGGACCGCGCGAGTCTATCGCCGCCGCTATGGGAGACTAGAGTGAAAGCTTATTATCCTGCAATAAGACGTTGGAAAAAATAGTCCCCTCAGCGATGAGCGGCCTTTCATCATCCAGCCATTTGCGGGCACGTGCGCCGGCGTCCAAATGGGTTCGCCGTTCTACGGCGGCCTTGGCCGCATCTGGATGCTCGGCTTGCAGCGCCGCGCCGGCGCAAAACGTGCTCGGTTCCTTTGTCCCGTCTTGGCTGGTCAGCGCCATCATCGGCCTGTGCGCGGCCGTCCTGTTCCGCTTCATCTTCAAGTACGCCGGAATAAGCGACCAGCTCTTGGTCCCGCCGTTGACCTACATCGGCATCGCCATAGCCTTCACGCTTTTGGCGTGGCTGTTGTGGTTCGGGCACTGAGGCGGATGCGAAGGATACTCGGCATCGCGATCAGCGTCCTGGTGTTGGTAGCAGTGGGCGTACTGCTGTTCCTTGCAATCGGACGCCTCGATACGCGCCCGCGCACGAACGACGCCTATCTTCAAGCGGACATCATCCACATGGCGCCAGACGTGAGCGGACGGATCACCCGCCTGAACGTGCGCGACAACCAGTTCGTGCACCGCGGCGAGGAAATGTTCGTCATCGACCAGGAGCCGTTCATCGAGCACGTCGTCCAGGCAAAGGCGCAGTTGGCCTCCGTGCAGGCCCAACTCGCGACCGACATCAGCCAAGTCGCCTCGCAGGTTTCCAAGGCACAGGCAGCAGCGACAGCGGTCAAGACCGCCGAGGCCCAATCGGCGATGGCGAACGTGACTGTTGGACGGCTCGCGCCGCTCGGCGCGCGCGGATACGTCAGCGCCGAACAGGTCGATCAGGCCCGCACGGCAGCGCGCACCGCGCAAGTATCGGTGCAGACGGCCAGGGACGAGGCCCGGGCGGCGGCGCAGGCGGTGACGAACGTCGCCTCGCTCGAAGCGCAGGTCACGGCGTCCCAAGCCGAGCTCGCCTTGGCCGAGCGCAACCTGCGGCTCACGGTGGTGCGGTCGCCGTGCGATGGGCAGATCACCTCGTTGAAGGTGGCGGCGGGCGAGTATGCCACGACGGGAACCGCGGTGTTCACCATCATCGACACCGAACGCTGGTATGCCATCGGCAACTTCCGCGAAACCGACCTGTCCGGCCTGCGGTCCGGCGTGAACGCAACCGCCTTCGTGCTCAGCTTCGGCGGGCAGGCCGTGCAGGGCGTGGTCGAAAGCATTGGCGGCGGGGTTTCGCCGGACGAGGCTTCCTCGAGCGGCGGCCTCCCGGCCATCCCGCGAAGCCTGGACTGGGTGCGCATCGCCCAGCGCTTCCCGGTGCGCGTGCGGCTGGACAATCCGCCCGCGCCGCTGATGCGGATCGGCGCCAGCGTCGTCCTTCTGGTCGACCGATGAGCAAGCACAGGCCGCCCGCGGTCGATGTCGGCGACCCGCCAGCGATGCTCGCTTTGCTGAGCCGGGAGATGCGGCCCACCCCAGGGCGGCTCGGCAACACGCTGCGCCTGACGCTGTTCGTTCTGGCGACCGTCGCCATAGGCGAGATGTTCCGCCTGCCCGACATCCTGCTGTTTGCCTACACCGGCGTCATCGTGTTCAACACCGACGCGGGTTCGACCACCACCAGTTCGCTGGCCGGCGCGGCCGCGGTGGTCGCGTCGACCGTCCTCATCATCCTGGTGTTCATGGTGAGCCTGTCGCAGCCCGCCTTGCGGCTGCCGCTGATGGCGGTGCTGACCTTCGCCACCGGGTTCGTGACGAAAGCCGCCAAGCTCGGCCACGCCCTGCAGATACTGGGGATGTGGACCGTCTACAACATTCCGGCCGCCGACAATTTGCGGGCGGGCGCGCTGGAGCAGACTTATGTATCGGGGAACACCACCAGCAACACGCTGCCCAACATCCTGTTCATGTCGCCCGAGGAGTCGCTGGTCCATACCGTGCTGTGGAACACCTTCGAGTTGGTCATGGCCGTGGTGCTGCTGTATTTGTACAACCAAGTTCTGGGGCGCGACCCGGCGCAAATCCTGCGCGCTGGCTTGGCCGGCCGCCTCGACGCGGCGGCGCGGGTTTGCGACGGCGACCGCGATGCCGCGCCCAAGCTCGCCAAGCTCGCGCGGCAGGGCACGGCCAAGCCGCTCAAGCTGCAAAGCGCCGCCAAGATGTGGCATCGCGGTTCGCCCCGGCACGAAGACGCCGAGAAGCTGATCGCCGAGGTCGACCGGCTCGGCCTCCTCGTCTTGGCCTGGCACCGCGTCGCAACCGAGCCGCCCGGGGCGACCCTTGCCCATGCCGCCAAGACGTGCCGCGCTGCGGCGCGGGCGTTGCGGAAGAACACCGCGTTCCAGGAGCAGCCCAGCGATGCGGCGCCGGGTTGCGGGAGCGGGGACAGCAAGCCGCCGCCTGCGGTGCTGCCGCTCGGGGCGGAGTTGGCGGACGTGCTGGGGGAAATCCGGCGTATCCTGGGCAACGAACCCGCCGAGAAGCAAAGCAAGCCGAAAGCAAAAAAGGAATCTGGCGGGTTCTTCGTCGCCGACGCCTGGACCAACCCAGATTACGTCCACTTCGCCTTGAAGCTCACCCTATGCGCGGCGATCAGCTACGGGGTCGAATCGCTGACGGGTTGGTCGGGCATCGGGACATGCCTGATCACCGTGTTTGTCGTCTCGTTCGAGTCCACCGGCGAGACGGTGCACAAGGCGCTGCTGCGCATCTGCGGCTGCCTGATCGGCGCCACGCTCGGCATTTGCACAATCCTGCTGTTGATGCCGTTCCTGGACTCGCTCGGCGACTTCCTGCTGGCGATGGCCGGTCCGATGCTGCTGGCGAGCTGGGTCAAATGCGGCAGCGCGCGAAGCAACTACGCCGGCCAGCAGATCGCCATCGCATACTTCGCCTGCGTGCTGTCGGGCTATGGCCCGACCACCAGCATGGACGGGGGGCGCGACCGCGTCATCGGCATCCTGCTGGGCATCATCACCGTCTATGCCGTCTTCACCACGATCTGGCCGGTCAGCATCGCGAGCGACGTGCGCAAGAACCTGGGCCAAGCGCTCAAAAGCCTGGCCGACCTGCTGGTTTCGACCCGGCCATCGGACAAGCAGGACCATGCGCCGGATGCTGGGAAGCTGCGGCAAGGCTTCGACAAGGCGATTGCGGGCGCGCAAGCGAACCTGGTGAATGACCATTACGAGACCACCCGGATGCGGCCCGACCGGCGCGACCCGGACCGTGAGCATCGCCTGATCGATGCCGGCAGCGTGGCAAGCGTGCAAGCGCTGGTGCTGCCGGTTTCGATGATCGTGTCGCTCGATCAGGTGGACGGCGCCAAGGCGATGCCGAAGCAAAACGCAACGGAGGGATACGAAGCAGCGATGGCGGATTGGCTGCGCGGCTGTGCCCATTGGATGCAGAGCGGCGCCGGCGGCAGCGCGCTGCTGGCAACGCTGCCGAAGCCGCCCGGCCGCAAGCGCACCGGTCCGCAAGCTGAGCCCGAGGCGCAAACGACGGCGCACGCCGCGTGGTTCGGCATCCTTCACGATGACGCCATCAGCATGATCAGCGAACTTGGCGCAGACGCCGGCCATGTGGGAACCCCGGCGCTGGAGCCGGCCGTTGCGAGCGGTTGATGCCATGAAACGGATTCTTTTTCTGCTGGCATTGCCGGTTTGCGGCTGCAACGACACCAGCGGCTTGGCCCCGGCGTCACCGGAAGCCCCGTGGCGGACCACCGTATCCGCCCCGGGCGCGGCGCCGAAGACGGCGTCGCTTAGTACCCCGCGCGCGGCCCTCGTTACCGGCGCCGTGCCGGGCCGCTACGACCTGCCGAGGGATTCCGCCCTGCCGTGGCCGGATAGTCACCCGGCGATCGACGCCGCGCGTGAATACAGCCTGGTCGAGCTGATCGACATCGCCCAGCGCAGCAACAAGCAGACCCGCATCGCTTGGGAGCAGGCGCGCCAGGCCGCGATCAGCGTGGGCATCAGCCAGGCCGCCTATTTGCCGCAGATCACGCTGGATGTGCTTGGCGGATACCAGCGCTCGGTCACGCCGTTCCCGACGTTCCTCAGCAAGAAGGGTTACATCACGTCGGACGCCGAGGGGCTGTTTCCTGCGATAACCATGAGCTACCTGCTGTTCGATTTCGGCGGGCGGGCGGCCAACGTGCAGTCGGCCAAGCAGGCATCCATCGCCGCCAACATCTCATTCACTGCCGCCCATCAACTGGTGATCCTCGACGTGTCGCGGGCATATTTCTCGCTTGGGGCGGCGGATGCGCAGGTCGAGAGCGCCGGGCAGTCGCTCAAGAACGCGCAGCTCCTGTTCGACTCGGCTGATTCGAAGCTGCGGCACGGCGAGGGCACGGTGACCGATGTCGACCAGGCGCGGCGCTCCGTGGCCCAGGCCCGCTACGCGATCGCCCAGGCCGCCACCGCCCGGAACGCAGCCCTGTATAGCCTGCTCGCGGCCATGGGGTCGCCGCCGGACGCCAAACTGCGGGTGGCGCTGCCGTCCGGCCAGCCGCTGCCGCGGCAAATCGGAGCAACGGTGCAGCAGCTCATGCACACGGCGCTGGAACGCAGGCCGGATTTGCTTATTGATTTGGCCAAGCTGCGCGCCAGCGAGGCACAGGTCGCGTCTGCGCGGTCGGCCCTGTTCCCCAAGGTCCTGATCAGCATCAAGGGAAGCGGGAAGTACGGGCAGATATCGACCGATGACCTGCCGTCGACCTCCATCCGCGGGACGGAAGCCGGGGCCTACCTCGATTTTAGCTGGAGCTTGTATCAGGGCGGCACGCTGCAGAATTCGATCAAGCTGGCCCAGTCGGCTGCCGCCGAAGCGGCGGACACCCTGCAGCAGGCCCAGGACCAGGCGATGCGGCAAGTGGCGCTCAATTACGACGAGCTGGCGACCGGCCTCACGCAATACGATGCCGCGGTCGCGTTGCAGGCCGCCTCGCAGGCCGCATTCGACTCGGCTGCGGACGCATACCGGCACCGGGTGGGGACGCTGACGGATGCGAGCAACGCGCAGACGGCGCTTGCGACGGCCAA
This sequence comes from Acetobacteraceae bacterium, assembly GCA_965277495.1. Classification (GTDB taxonomy): domain Bacteria; phylum Pseudomonadota; class Alphaproteobacteria; order Acetobacterales; family Acetobacteraceae; genus CAHJXG01. The sequence continues at coordinate 2,937,959 of OZ255824.1, forward strand.
GAGCACGGTTGCGGCGGTCCATTCGCAGGTCCTCACCACGGCGGCCGCGCTCGCATTCGCGACGGGGCAGTTGACGTCGACCCAGGACGCGAATGGTTTGGCATCCCGGTTGAGCGCCACCGGCACGATGCCCCAGCCGCAATAAACCCTGCTTTCGCAGCCTTCGTACCCCCGCCGCCTACCCGCAGCAAGAACGCGATAGTCCCGGCGCAACGGCGTTCCAAACCCACCGTTCATTGATACCAAACCCGGTAATCTATGGTCCGGCTTGCGTGTGGGGTTTCGAGGCTAGCATGGAGATTAAGCCGCTTATTGGCCTCCTGGGCGTGCTGATCGCTGCCCTGAACGTCGAATTCAACGACGGGGTGACCTCTGCGGCGCTGATTGACGTGCGAGGCGGACTCGGGATCAGTCACGATCCCGGCACCTGGCTCACCAGCCTGTTCGCGGTCGGTGAGGTGATTGGCATGAGCATGGCGACGTGGTGGGCGCTCACCGTCTCGATCAGGCGTTTCGCGCTGTTCGCCATCGCGCTTTGCTGCGTGGTCACGCTCTGCATCCCGCTGACGTCGGACCTGGTCCTGCTTTATGGCTTGCGGTTCATCCAGGGCGTTTCGGCCGGGTTCACCATCCCGCTGCTGCTGACGGTCGGGCTGCGGGTGCTGGCGCCGCCGATCCGGCTATACGGCCTGGCGCTGTATGCGCTGACGGCGACGTTCGGCCCCAGCATCTCCACCACCTTGGCGGCCCTGTGGACCGACGCGGTGGGCTGGCAATTCGTGTTCTGGGAAGACCTGCCGCTATGCGCGGTTGCCGCCTTGCTGGTCTGGTACGGCGTCGAGCAGGACCCGCCGAAATACGAACGGCTGCGGCTATTCGACTGGCGTGGCGCGCTTCTGGTCGCCATCGGCTTCGGCGCACTGGTGACAATGCTGGAGCAGGGCGACCGCTATGACTGGTTCAATTCCCCGATGATCTGTGTCTTGGCCTTGGTCAGCGTCGTGGCGCTCCCATTGCTGGTCGTCAACGAACTATACCACGAGTTGCCGCTGTATAAATTCTCTTTGCTGAAAGAACGTAATTTCTCCTATTCGCTGATCGCCTTGTTCATCTTCTTGCTGCTCGGTTTGTCGGCAGGCACCATCCCGCTCCAGTTCTTGCAGGAGGTTCAGGGTTATCGGCCGAGCCAGTCCTACATCGTCACCCTCGTGGTCGCCGTAGGGCAGTTCGTCATGCTCCCAGCCGTGGCGTTCCTGTTGAACTTCGAGCGGGTGGACGCGCGCGTCGTGAGCTTCATCGGCATGGCGTGCATCCTGATGTCCTGCCTCGGCAACACGCTGCTCACGTCCGTCGTGGACGGCGGGGGCTTCTTGCTCTGGCAGGCACTTCAGCTCGTTGGGCAGCCGATGGTCGTGTTGCCGCTGCTGATGATTTCCACCAACACGATCAAGAACCCGGCGAACGGGCCGTTCGCTTCCACCCTGGTCAACACCATGCGCACGGTCGCCGAGCCGGTGGGGGTATGGCTGATGCAACTGATTATGCATTGGCGCGGCGCCCTGCATTACAACGACATCGTCGACCAATCCGGGCTGGGATCGTTCAGCGCGCTGCAGCATCACTCGAAGGCCGCCCTGGCGTTGTTCTCGCAGGCGGTCCAGACCCAGTCGACCGTCATGGCGCTCAGCGACGCATACTTCATCATCGCGGCGCTCACCGTCGTCTTGATGGTCGTGCTGCTGGTGCTGCCGGTGCGCACCTACCCGCCCCGCATCGCGTTGGCCAAGAACTGACGGACATAGAAAATGGCAGCCGCAAGCGACGAAGCCAAGGACAAGGACGACAAGGACCAGCCCAAGAAGGGCGGTTCCGAGGAAAAGCAGCAAGCCAAGGGCAAGGACGACGGCAAGGACGACGGCAAGCCGGGCAAGCGCAAGCCGATCTGGCCGTGGATCGTCGCCGGCGTGGTCGGCGTGGGTTTCGTGGCCGTGGTGTTGGCGATCATCTACGTGCCGCGTCCCAATGTTTACACGGACGACGCCTACGTGACCGCGCACTACGCGACGATCGCGCCGCAAGTCTCGGGCAAGATCACCTCCGTCGACGTCGAAGACAACCAGCCGGTGCGCGCCGGCCAGGTGCTCGTGACGGTCGACGACCGCGACTACCTTGCGGCGCTGGCCAACGCCGAGGCGGTGCTGGAGCGCGACCGGGCGCAATTGAGCGACGCATCGGCCTCCATCGAACGGCAGCCGGCGGTGATCGGCCAGTCGCAGGCGCAGGTGCCGTCCGCGACGGCGCAGCTCGCTTTCGCCCTGGCCAACCAAAAGCGTTACCGCAACCTCTCCGCGACCGGGGCAGGCACGGTGCAGGAGCGCCAGCAGGCGGATCAGGCGGTGCAGCAGGCGCAGGCGGCGATCGACCAGGCGAAAGCGGCGACCGAGGCGGGAAAGCGCCAGATACCGATCTTGGAGGCGCAGCGCGCCGCCGCCGCCGCCACGGTGAAGTCCGACGAGGCGCAGGTGGCGCAGGCCAGGCTCAATTTGTCATACACCCGCATCATTGCGCCGTTGGACGGCATGGTGGCCCAGCGCACCGTGCAGGTCGGCAACTACGTCGGCCCCGGCGTGGCGCTCATGGCCGTGGTTCCGCTCGACCGGGCTTACATCGAGGCAAACTACCGCGAGGAAGCATTGCGGCACATGCTCCCGGGGCAGCACGTGCGCATCCACGTCGACGCCTACAACATCATGCTGGACGGCGTCGTCGACAGCTTGCCCCCGGCCTCGGGCGCGGCATTCGGGGCGATCCAGCCGAACAACGCGACCGGCAACTTCACCAAGATCGTGCAGCGCCTGCCAGTGAAGATCGTGGTGACGCCGGGCCAGGACGAGGCGAAGCTGCTGCGCCTCGGCCTGTCGGTGGAAACGACGGTCGACACCGGGCTGGCGAACGTAAGGGGCGAGCAGCGCAATGACCCGGCGCGCATATCGGCGCGCTGAGCGATGACGGTGCGCAGGCAACGCGCTGCTCGGCGGCGGACGGCGCCGATGGCCGCATCCATCATGCTCGCCGGCTTCCTCGCCGGCTGCACGGTCGGGCCGGACTTCCATCCTCCGGTGGTGGACGCGCCAGGCGCCTACGGGGCGGAACCGCTGGATGTGCCGAGCGTCACCGTTTCCAGCGAGGTCGACAACCATTGGTGGCGGAGCTTCAACGACCCAGAACTGTCGTCGCTGGTGGAGCGGCTGACGCGGCAAAACCTCGATTTGAAGACGGGGTTGGAACGGATTTTCCAGGGCCGGGCGCAGCGCCAGGTTACGGCTTCACAGGGTTTGCCGCACATCAACGGCCAGGCTTCGTATTCCCGCAACCGCCAGAGCCCGACCGGCATTATTTCGCTGGAGACGCCCGCGCCGGGCGCGCCATTGGAATACGACCTGTTCCAGGAGGGGCTGTCCTCATCCTGGGAGCTGGACCTGTTCGGCCGGGTTCGCCGGGGCGTGGAGGCGGCCGACGCGGATGTAATGGCCTCGGTGGAGAACCGGCGCGGCGTTGCCCTGTCGGCGATCTCCGACCTGGCGCAAGACTATATGCAGTTGCGTGGCGCACAGGCGCGGCTGGCCATCACGGAACGCAACGCCCAATTGGCGGCGGACAATCTGCGGCTGGTGAAGAACCGCTTTGCCAACGGCGTCGCCACGACGCTCGATATGGCGCAGGCGCAGGGGCAGCTATCGACCATCGCTGCCACCGTGCCGCCGCTTCGCACCCAGGTGGCGCAACTAATCAACGCCATGGGCCTGCTCCTGGGCGAGCTGCCCCGCGCGTTGCAACCGGAGCTGCAAACTCCAGTCGCCCAGCCCGGCGTGCCGCCGAGCGTGCCGATCGGCCTGCCCGGCGCCCTGGTGCGGCGTCGTCCCGACGTTCGGCAGGCGGAGGCCAACCTGCACGCCGCCACCGCGCAGACGGGGGTGGCGGTGGCCAATTTCTACCCTGACATCAAGCTGACCGGCAGCTTCGACCTCGAGAGCCTGCGGTTCAAGGACGCCTTCAACCTGTACTCCAGCATGTTCCAGGTCGGGCCGTCGATTTCCATCCCGATCTTCCAGGGCGGCCAACTGCGCGGCACGCTGCGCTTGCGGGAGTCGCAGCAGCGGCAGGCGGCGATCAGCTTCCAGCAAACGGTGCTGCAGGCCTATCAGGAGGTGGACAACGCCCTGACGGCCTATGCCCAGGCGCAGCGCCAGAAGCTACAGGTGGCGGAGTCCGTGAAGCAAAACGAAATCGCCCTCAGCGCCGCGCGGCAACGCTATGCGATGGGCGCCATCGACTTCTTGAATGTCATCTCCACGCAGGCGCAACTGCTGCAAAGCCAGAGCGACCTGGCGAACATCAACACCCAAATCGCCACCGATCTGGTCGCGTTGTACCGGTCCCTTGGCGGAGGCTGGGAGATTGCGGACACGGCCGGCAACTGATGGCTCCGCCGTGGGGACGGGCAAGCGGTGGCAGCGGGCTTTTGCCGCGGCAAAGCAGCAAGATCGCAATACGCCCCATCCCCGGATCGGCGTTTCATCCGACGAGCCGGGATGGAAGCGGGCGGCTTCACGATCGGCGTAACCCGGATGAGGTGGCTTCGATGGCTAGTCAATTCCAACCAGAAACAGCGGCTCTCCTGCTTATAGACCATCAGGTCGGCGTGATGCAGATGATCAAGACGCTTGACGTCGCCGACGTGAAGCGGCTGACGGTCGCCCTGGCCAAAGCGGCCAAGGCGCTCAAGATGCCGATCATCCTCACGACCAGCGTCGAGACCGCGTTCCAGCAGCCGATCTTCAAGGAACTTGCGGAGGCGCTGCCCGACGAGTACGCGGCCCGGATCAAGCGTAAGGGCATCGTCAACGCCTGGACCGACCCTAATTTCCGGGCGGCGGTCGAAAAGACGGGCCGCAAGCAGCTCATCATGGGCGCGGTCACGACGGACATCTGCCTGGTTTATCCCGCGATCAGCGCGGTCGAGGCGGGTTACGAGGTGCAGGCCGTCATCGACATCTCGGGCTCGCCCACCCCAATCGGCGAGGAGATGGCGCGGCGGCGGATGGAGGCGGCCGGCGTGCAGTTGACGGCCACCAGCACGCTTATCGCCGAGCTCGCGCAGGACTGGTCGACCCCGGAAGGCCAGCAACTCGGGAAGATCATGGCGGCTTCCGTCAACCCGCCGGTCCGGCAGCTTGCCCCGAGCGAGGCCGCGCCGGTGTAATCTCGGGATACGCGTAGGCCGCCGCAGCCAGTTTTGCGGCGGCCTGAAACGTCTTATTTAAAAGGGGGTGCGCCTCGCGCACTCCCTTAGCCGCGTCGCATGTTCCGCATTCACCGCGCCCGCTGGCACACGGCGCTGCGCCAATCTCCCGACCTGGCACACCGTGTCCAGTGCCTGGTGTTCGGCCGCTTCGGGAGTCGATCCGCCGATGTGCGGCGTCGCGATCACATCGGGGCGGGCGGCCAGGGCTGGCGTCGGCTTCTGGTCCGGCGCGCGGCCCACGTCCATCGCTGCGCCGCCTAGGCGTCCGGCGTCCAACGCATCGCGCAGCGCCGCCTCGTCCACCAGGCCGCCGCGGGACAGGTTGATGAAGAACGCGCCGCGCTTCATGCGGGCGAAGGCGGCGGCATCCAGCAGGTTTTCTGTCCCGGCCGTGGCCGGCGCAAGGCAGACCACGAAATCCGCCCCGCCCAGCAGCGTCGCGAGCGGGACATGGCGCAGCGCCGGATCCATGATCTCGGCATAGGGGTCCGCCACCAGCACGCGCATGCCGAGCGCCACGGCGACCGGCGCCAGGCTGCGGCCGATCGCGCCATACCCGATGATCCCAACCGTCGCGCCGGCGAGCTGACGCCCTTGGCGCGGCGCCGGGTCGGCGCCCGCGCGGTAGTCCAGGACCGCACGCGATACGCCGCGGGCCAGGTCCACCATGAACCCGACCGCAAGCTCCGTCACCGCCGCCACGAACCCCGGCGTCGCGCGCGTCACCAGCACGCCGTGGCTGGACGCCGCCGCCACGTCGATCGTGCTGATGTCGACCGCGACCCGGCACACCGCGACCAGTTTCGGCAATGCCGCGAACACCGGCGCGCCGACCGGCACCGTCCGGTCCGCCACGATGACATCGGCGTCGCCGGCGGCTGCGATCAGCGCGTCCGGGTCGTCCAGCGTGCGGCCATGCGGGTTGAGGCGTACGTCCCCATGCTGGCCCAGCAGGGCCAAGGCGCGGTCGCCGTAGTAGTTCGCCAGCATGTGCGGCGTGTGGGTTAGCAGGATGCGCAATATACGTAACCAAACGACAGGCCGACACCCCGGTTGCTTGCACGCCACCCGCGCCCTAGGGTCGTCACGCGCAACAAAAAACCGGCATCAAGCAAATCAGCGGCCCGCCGCTCGGGCTTGGGCTATATGGCGCGTGCCTGATCGGCGGGGTGTCGATCGAGGTGACGGTCAAGCCGATACTGGCCTATCTCTCGCTGCTGCTCGCCTGCCTGCTGGTGATCGCGTTCGTGCCGGGCCTGGCGCTATGGCTGCCGCATGCGATGGGGCATTAGCGATAGGCGCTGCCGTCCTCCGCACGTTGCGGGGCATCGACGTAGCGTCCATGCTCCGGCACCGCGAGCCGGTCGAAGTCCCGCGCCAGCATGTGCAGCGCCTCCCGCATCGCGGCGCCCCGCATGGCCCGTCCGTGGCCGGTGACCACCAGTTCCGGCTCGAGTTGCGCCAGGCGCATGACCGATGAGCGGGCGGCCTGCCAGTCATGGGTGAAGTACTTGGGCGGGCCGTGCAGCTCCGGCTCCTGCGTGACGGCGGCGTAGGCGGATTCCTGCGCCGTGGTGACGAAGGCGTCGGCTGCGATCAGGCTGCGCTCGGCGTCGTGCCACAACGCGACCTGGCCGACCGAGTGGCCCGGCACGTGCACCCAGCGCCAGCCCGGCATCCCCGGCACGCTGCCGTCCGCGGGCAGGGGGTGCAGCCGCTCCTTGACGTCGACGGGGCTGCGGGGGAACAGCGGCGACAATAGCGCCGTGAGGCCGCCACCGACCGTCGGATCGGGCGGCGGATACGACGCGCTGCCATCGAGGTACGGCATCTCCAATGGATGCGCATAGACCGGCACGTCCCAGCCGCGGGCCAGGTCCTCCAGCGTGCCGACATGGTCGAAGTGCCCATGCGTCAGCACGATGGCGGCGGGGGGCACGTCGGCGCCGAAGCGCTCGGCCGCCGCGCGCCGGATGCGCCCGGCCATGCCGATGACGCCGGTGTCGATCAGCACCCAGCCGGGCGCGCCGGGCTTGCCGTAGAGGACGGCGTTGACGATGGCGAGCCGCAGGTATGCGAGGTCCGGCGCGACCTCGACGGTGCCGTCGTCCCGGGACTCGCCGGTGATGTCGGATTGGCTCATCGGTATCTGCTGGGCCATGGCTTTTCCTTTGTATTTGCAGTCGTCAACGCGATGGCGGGGGAAATGCCGCGAGTGCGGGTGCAAACAACGTCGTGAGACGCGAGGGCGCAGCAAGGTGAACTTCTTTCGTCGATCTTGAAACCTCCGACGACACGTGGCATGTTGAGAACGACAGTTGTCCAAGAGCTATTATGACCGACTTAACCACACGCGGCACGGCCCCGGCGACCGCCACGGAGTTCCAGCAGGTCGCGGCTCTGCTGGGCGGCGCCGGAACCTTGCGGCATCGGCTGGCAACCCCGCTCGACGCCCATGAATTGCTGCTGCAAGGCTTGCCGGGAGAGGCTTTGACTCACCTGGTCGATGTCGTGGCAGCCCTCAAAAACAGCGCCACGTTCGAGCGCGCCCTTGGCATGAGCCTTCGCACCCTGCAACGCCGGCGGGATGCCCCGGCAAAGCTGCTCAACCCCGAGCAAAGCGGCCGGACCTGGAAGTTTGCCGAGATCCTGACCAAGGCCACGGCCGTGCTCGGCTCCCAGGACGAGGCGGAGCAATGGCTCGAGCGGCCCGCCATCGGCCTGGAGCAGCGCCGTCCGATCGATCTGCTGGCGACGCCTGCCGGGGTGGAGATCGTCGAGACCTTCCTGAAGCGGCTCGAGTACGGCGTCTATGCATGACGCCGCTGCCGCCGCCGTTGGGCGATGGCGGCCTGATGGCCTGGCGGCTGGACCACAAAGATTTCAGCACGGCCTGGGACAGCGGCGAAGGTGCATACCGGGTGGGCGGACGCTGGAACAGCCGGGGCGTCCGCGCGGTGTATTGTTCGACGGACCCCGCCACTGCGATCCTTGAGGTCGCGGTCCACAAGGGTTTCAAAGCGCTCGATACGGTGCCGCACGTGCTGACGGCGATGGTCATTCCCGACCTTTCCGTCATCCACGTCGTGGACCCGGCGGCCATTCCGAACCCGAACTGGCTGCGGCTGGGCATTCCAGGGGCGGGACAGCAGGCGTTTGGGGACGAATTGCTCGGACGGCATCGGTTCGTCATGATCCCCAGCGCCGTATCGACCCATAGCTGGAACTTGGTCTTTGTCAGCGTGACGGCGGCTGATGCTTACACAGTCAAGCTGCAGCAAGCGTTCGCGCTGGATACGCGGCTGCATCCTCCGGCTTCACCGGTTGCAAATTCTTGAGCCTACCGGAGTCCGAACGTGCCGCTCCCCTCGTCGAACCCGTCGACGCCGGTGTCGACGGCATGGCGGCCACGCGGTAGGAACGCCCTATGACCGACGCTCCCGCCGAGATCACCCCGGAGTTCCAGCGCGGTTGGGATGCAGCACTCCTCGCCGCACGCTATTGGCACGAGTCGCAAGCGAAGCAAACGTTGATCCAGGCAAGGCGCAGCCGGTTTCCGAAGAACCTGGAGCGGGAGGCGGAGGTCCATCAGAGGTCAGCCGAAATGATCGCCGTATTAAGCCCGGACGACGCTTGACCATAGGTCCTTCGGCGGTTGTCATATGAACTGCCGCGAAGAACTCCAACGCTAAAGGGCCCTACAGGGTGCGTTTCGAAGCGACCGCCCCTCAAACACCCATCACCCCAAGATCCCTGGCAAATCCAACCCCCGCTCCCGAGCGCAATCCACCGCCGCATCGTACCCGGCGTCCGCGTGCCGCATTACCCCGCTCGCCGGGTCGTTCCACAGCACGCGAGCAATCCGCCGCGCCGCCGCGTCCGTCCCGTCGGCCACGATCACCATCCCCGCATGCTGCGAGAACCCCATTCCCACGCCGCCGCCATGGTGCAGCGACACCCAAGTCGCCCCAGACGCCGTATTCAACAGCGCGTTCAGCAACGGCCAGTCGGACACCGCATCCGACCCGTCCCGCATCGCCTCGGTCTCCCGGTTCGGCGACGCGACCGAGCCGCTGTCCAGATGGTCGCGGCCAATCACGATCGGCGACCGCAACTCCCCGCTCGCCACCATTTCGTTGAACGCCAGCCCCAGCCGGTGCCGGTCGCCCAGCCCCACCCAGCAAATCCGCGCCGGCAGGCCTTGGAATTGGATGCGCCCGCGCGCCATGTCGAGCCAGTTGTGCAGCGCCGCGTTGTCCGGCAGCAGCTCCTTCACTTTGGCGTCGGTGCGGAAGATGTCCTCGGGGTCGCCCGACAGCGCCACCCAGCGGAACGGCCCGACACCCCGGCAAAACAGTGGCCGGATATACGCCGGCACGAAGCCCGGCACGTCGAAGGCGTCCGCAACCCCCGCCTCCTTGGCCATCTGCCGGATGTTGTTGCCATAATCGAGCGTCGGCACGCCCATGCGGTGGAACGCCAGCATCGCCCGTACATGCTCGGCCATCGACGCCCGCGCGGCGGCTGCCACGCCCGCCGGGTCACGCTCGCGCCGGGCCTCCCACTCCGGCAAGGTCCAGCCGCGCGGCAGATAGCCATTCAGCGGATCATGCGCCGAGGTCTGGTCGGTCACCACGTCGGGCCGCACGCCCCGGCGCACCAACTCCGGGAACACCTCGGCCGCATTGCCCAACAGCCCCACCGAGACCGGCTGTCCCGCCTGCTTCGCCGCCTCGATCCGCGCCAGCGCCTCGTCCAGGCCGCGCGCCTCCACGTCCAAATAGCCGGTGCGCAGCCGCATCTCGATCCGGCTCGGCTGGCACTCGACCGCCAGGCACGACGCGCCGGCCATCGTCGCCGCCAGCGGCTGCGCGCCGCCCATGCCGCCCAACCCGGCCGTCAGTATCCAGCGCCCGGCGAGCACGCCGCCATAGTGCTGCCGGCCCACCTCCACGAACGTCTCGTAGGTGCCCTGGATGATCCCCTGGCTGCCGATGTAGATCCACGAGCCCGCCGTCATCTGCCCGTACATCATCAGGCCCAGCCGATCGAGCTCGTGAAAATGCTCCCAGGTCGCCCAGCGCGGCACCAGGTTCGAGTTGGCGATCAGCACCCGCGGCGCGTCGGCATGGGTGCGGAACACGCCGACTGGCTTGCCGGACTGCACCAGCAGTGTCTCGTCCGCATCTAGCCGCCGCAGGGTCGCGGCGATCTGGTCGAAGCACTCCCAGTTCCGCGCGGCGCGTCCGATGCCGCCGTAGACGACGAGCTCGCCGGGCCGCTCCGCCACATCGGGGTCGAGGTTGTTCATCAGCATGCGCAGCGGCGCCTCGGTCAGCCAGGACCGGGCCGTCAACGCGTTGCCCCGGGCGGCGCGGACCACGCGGGCATTGTCAAGTCGGGTCATGGCGGCTCCAATTCGGGCAGCATACCGGGCGCCACTGCGGCGATGGCGCCGGAGGTGACCAGCCGGGTCGCCGCCTCGATGTCGGGCGCGAAGTAGCGGTCGTCGACCAAGCCCGGCACTTCCAGCCGCAGCGCCGTCCGCGCCCGTTCCAGCGCCGGGCTGGACCGCAGCGGCGCGTGGAAGTCGCAGCCCTGCGCCGCCGCCAGCAGCTCGATCCCCAGCACCGCCGCCGTGTTCGCCGCCATTGGCAGCAATCGCCGGGCCGCGTGCGCCGCCATCGAAACGTGGTCCTCCTGGTTGGCGGAGGTCGGGATGCTGTCGACGCTGGCCGGCGTGGCGCGCTGCTTGTTCTCCGACACCAGGGCGGCGGCGGTGACGTGCGCGATCATGAAGCCGGAATTCAGGCCCGGGCGCGGCGTGAGGAAGGCGGGCAGGCCGGACAGCGCCGGGTCGATCAGCATGGCCAGCCGGCGCTCGGCAATCGAGCCGATCTCGCAGAGCGCCAGCGCTAGGATGTCGGCGGCGAATGCCACGGGCTCGGCGTGGAAGTTGCCGCCGGACAACGCCTCCAGCGTTTCAGGGAAAACGAGCGGGTTGTCGGTGACGCCGTTGGCCTCGGTGCCCAGCGTCACGGCGGTGTGGCGCAGCAGGTCGAGCACCGCGCCCATCACCTGCGGCTGGCAGCGCAGGCAATACGGGTCCTGCACCCGGTCGTCGCCCAGAAGGTGCGACTGCCGTATGCCGCTGTCGGCAATCAGGGCGCGCAGGGCCGCAGCGGCGTCGATCTGCCCGCGGTGGCGGCGCAACGCATGGATGCGCGGGTCGAACGGCGTGTCCGATCCGCGCGCCGCGTCGGTCGCCAGCGCGCCGATCACCAGGCCGGTACGCCACAGCAGCTCCGCCTCGAACAGCCCGGCCAGCGCGTAGGCGGTGGAGAACTGCGTGCCGTTGAGCAACGCCAAACCCTCCTTCGGTCCCAATGTCGCCGGCGCCAGCCCGGCACGCTCTAATGCCGCGGCGGCCGGAACCCGCGCGCCCGCGACGAAAACCTCGCCCACGCCGATCATCGCCGCCGCCATGTGGGCCAGGGGCGCCAGGTCGCCCGACGCGCCGACGGACCCCTGGTCCGGCACCACCGGCACCAGCCCGCGCGCCAGCATCGCCTCCAACAGCGCGACAGTCCGCGGCTGCACGCCCGAAGCGCCCTGCGCCAGGCTCGCGAGTTTCAGCGCCAGCATCAGCCGGGCGACCGGGACCGGCATCGGCGCGCCCACCCCGGCGGCATGCGACAGCACGATGTTGCGCTGCAGGGCCATGAGGTCGTCGGCGCCGATGCGGACATGCGCCAGCTTGCCGAAGCCCGTGTTGATGCCGTAGGCCGGCTCGCCCCGCGCCAGGATCGCCTGCACCGCTGCGGCGCTGGCCGCGATCCGCTCCTGCCCGCCCGCCAGCGTCACGCCGGCGCCCCGATACACCGCCCGCCAGGCCGCGAGCGGCACCTCGCCAGGGATCAGCGCGATCATTGGCCGCGCCAGACCCGGCGGTGCAGCGGATTGAAGCCGATGCGATAGGCCAGCTCGGCGGGCGCATCGATGGACCAGACCGCGAGGTCGCACCACTTGCCAGGTTCCAGCGTGCCGGCGTGGCCCAGCATCCCGAGCGCCCGCGCCGCCTCCCGCGTGACGCCGGCGATGCATTCCACGACCGTCATGCGGAACAGCGTGGCGCCCATGTTCATCGCCAGCAGGGGCGACGTCAGCGGCGAAGTGCCGGGGTTGCTGTCGGTGGCCAGCGCCATCGGCACGCCATAGCGGCGGAACAGCGCCACCGGCGGCGCCCGGGTTTCCCGGATGAAATAGTACGCGCCCGGCAGCAGCACGGCGGACGTCCCCGCCCGCGCCATGGCGGCGATGCCGTCCTCGTTGGCATATTCCAGATGGTCGGCCGACAGCGCCCCAGCCTCGGCCGCCAGCCGCGCGCCGCCGGTGTCGGAAAGCTGGTCCGCGTGCAATTTCACCGGCAGGCCATGACGCCGGGCGGCGGCGAACACGCGCGCAACCTGTGCCGGCGAGAAGGCGATGCCCTCGCAGAACGCGTCGACGGCGTCGGCCAGGCCCTCGGCCGCGATCGCCGGCAGCATGGCGTCGCACACACGGGCGATATACGCATCCTTGTCGCCGGGGTCGCCGTCGCCGGGCGGCAAGGCGTGCGCGCCGAGGAACGTCGTGACGATCCCAACCGGACGGTGCATGGCCAGCAGGCGGGCGGCGCGCAACTGCTTCGCCTCGTTCGCCAGGTCCAGGCCGTAGCCGGATTTGATTTCGACCGTGGTCACGCCCTCGGCGAGCAACGCGTCCAGCCGCGGTAGCGTCTCGGCCACCAGGCCCTCCACGCTGGCCTCGCGCGTGGCCTGCACTGAGCTGGCGATGCCGCCCCCGGCACGCGCGACCGCCTCGTAGCTCGCGCCGGCGAGCCGCAGCTCGAACTCGGACGCACGGTTGCCGGCATACGCCAGATGGGTGTGGCAATCGATCAGCCCGGGCGTGATCCAACGTCCGCCGCAGTCGATGATCTCGGCGCCGGCAATCGAGGGCAGGCCGGCCTCCGGCCCCGCATAGGCGATGCGGCCCGCACGGCTGGCGACCGCGCCACGGTCCACCACGCCCAGCCCCGCCGCATTCGGCGCCAAAGTCGCAAGCCGCGCATTGCGCCATACCTTATCGGACACCGGGCCTTGCTCCTCGGGGCTGCTGGTATCCCTATCAGTCCGCACCCGGTAGAATCCAGGCATTCATCGAGGGATCATGCAATGAAATCGGTGTTCCTGTCCGACGCGCTGCTGCCGGCGGGTTGGGCGCAGGACGTGCGCCTGATGATCGAGGGCGGCCTGATCGCCTCCGTGCAGCAGGGCGTGGCCGCCGCGCCCGGCGAGGAACGTCACGCAATCGGCATCCCGGGCCTGCCCAACCTGCACAGCCACGCGTTCCAGCGCGGCATGGCGGGGCTGTCCGAAGTGCGCGGCCCGGCATCCGACAGCTTCTGGACCTGGCGCGAGGTGATGTACCGCTTTCTCGGCGCCATGACCCCGGAGGACGTGGAGGCCATCTCCGCCCAAGCCTACGTCGAGATGCTGGAGGGCGGCTTCACCCGCGTGGGCGAGTTCCACTATTTGCACAACGACCCCACTGGGCGGTCCTACGCCGAATGTGCCGAGATGGCGGAGCGCGTCGGTGCGGCGGCGGCGCAGACCGGGATCGGGCTTACTCTGCTTCCCGTGTTCTACGCGCATGGCGGCTTTGGCGGCATTGTTCCCGCGGATGGCCAACGCCGTTTCATCACGGATTTCGACGGGTTCGCCCGCTTGCTGGATGCGAGCCGCCGCGTTGTCGCGGCCTTGGACGGCGGCGTCATCGGCGTCGCACCGCACAGCCTGCGGGCCGTGACGCCGGACGAGCTTGCGGCTGTCATCGCCCTGGCGCCGGATGGACCGGTGCACATCCACGTCGCCGAGCAAGTTCGAGAAGTGGAGGATTGCCGAGCCTGGAGCGGCGCACGCCCGGTCGAATGGCTGCTGGACGACGCGCCCGTGGACCGGCGGTGGTGCCTTATTCACGCGACGCACATGACGGCGGCCGAGACCGTCCGGCTCGCCAACACTGGCGCGGTGGCCGGGCTATGCCCGATGACGGAGGCGAACCTCGGCGACGGCATCTTCCCCGGCGTGGACTGGGTTGCCGCGAATGGCCGCTACGGCGTCGGCACCGACTCGAATGTGGCGGCCGACGCGGCGCAGGAACTGCGGCAACTGGAATACGCGCAGCGGCTGCGGCAAGGCGGGCGCAACCTGATGGCGGGCCAACCGGGCGTGTCCACCGGGCGCGCATTGTTCACGGCGGCATTGCAGGGTGGCGGCACGGCGCTCGGAGCCGGACCGCCCGGCTTGCAGGCGGGCGCCGCCGCCGACCTCGTGACATTGCGCGCCGATCATCCAAGCCTCGTGCACCGGCGCGGCGACCTGTTGCTGGACGGCTGGATCTTCGGCGCTGCCCAGGGCGTCATCGACTGCGTCTGGGCGCGCGGGCGCAAGCAAGTGGCGGACGGGCGGCACACTGCGCGGCAGGCGACCGCCGCACGCTATGCAAAAACGATGCGGCGGCTTCTAGCCGTCTGAGCAGCCGTTCACATAGGCCGCGCCCGTGCCTAGCGGAACGCGGACACCGCCGGCAAGCCCAGCAGCTCGTTCACGTTCAACGCCAGCTTCAATCCAACAACCAACGCGTCCCGCGGCGCACGGGTGGCGCTCTGCTTACTGATCTGGTCGGGGTTGACGAGGTATTGCAGGCTGCCGGCCAGGAACACGCCCTCGACCACGCGGTAGTTGTAGTTGGCCTCGAAGACGAACTGGTTGCGGGACACGAAGGTCGGGCTGTGGGCCTTCCGCAGCAGGGCGTTCAAGAAACCGTCTTCCTTGTTCGACAGCCGGATGTAGGTGCCGAGCAGGCCGATCTGGTCGCCGGGCCGGCTGGCGATCGGGCCGGACCAGATCGCCCCGGCCACGCCCTGGAACGCGAACAGCCCCTCGCCATCGAACGGGCCGGCCACGGTGCCGAACACCGCGACGCTGCGCGTGGTGTCGCGGTCGTAGCGGTAGACCACCTGGTCGCCCAGCGCATAAAGGCCGCGCCGCCCGCCGCTGTACGACCGGGCGCGCCCGCCGAACTGCACGCGCGAGCGTCCGGCAGTGTTCTGGAACGGGTCCGTGTACGGGGCGGAGTTATACCAGCCGCCCACCTTGGCGTGGCGGGGATAGGCGTCGTTGGTGAAATCGGTGCCGTATCCGGCCTCGAACGGCACCACGAACCCGGTCGAGTGGTTCAGGCCCCAGTCGAACCCGCTATTGGTGTTGCGTGCCGAGTTCGTTTCGAACGCGCCGGCCTTGACGTAGGTGTCGGGCGTAGGGCTGTAGCTGACCCGCCCGCCCCAGTTCACGTAGGGAAATCCGGGGAAGCCCGCCACCGCCTGCGTCAGCTCGAACGGGCAGTCCGCCACGTTCTGGAAACGGCAGCCATAGGTCGACCGCGCGAACTCGCCGGTCGCGTTGGCCCGGCCCACCAGCAGGTCGACCCGGCCGTCGAGCAGACGCTGCTCATAGGTCAGCTCGGCCAGCTCGAACTGCTTCTTTGGGTAATAGAACGACTGCACCTTGGTCCGGGTGCCGATGTGGTCGGTCGCCAGCTCGTGGCCATAGAACTGCGCGAACGTCACATGGAGCTGCGCGCCGGGAAGCTGGACCGTCTTGTTGAGGTCCACGTCGGCGCCGAACAGCACGACGCCCGAGGTGTCGGTGCCCTGGGTGATGCCGCCGACCGGGTTGGCGGCGAAACTCTGCACATAGCGCATCCGCGGCAGCACGCCGAGATCGAGCAGGTCCTGGCCGAGCCGGACGATGGGCTCGAACGGCGTGCCGAGCAGCGGGCTTGGCTGACGGCTGGCGCGCACCGGCGCCGGGTCGAAGACCTGGATGTTCTGCGCGCCCGCTGCGGAGGCGGCCAGGGTGAACAGCGCCGCCAGCATCGCGCGCATCATATTTCCAGGCCGGCAAGGCGCCTGCACTCGATCCATCCCGTTCCTCCCTCGGACCGCAGGGTGGCAAGGCCGCGCGCAGATTGCCAGCCGTCATGCGGCGAGTGCGTTCCATCGCGGAGGATAATGTTCTAGCGTCAGGGCGAATCCGGGGAATGCCATGACGGACGACACGGACGGCGCTGCGGGATTGCCCGCGGCCGGCTTTATCGGCATCGGCAACATGGGCTGGCCGATGGCGGCGCGGCTGGTCGCGGCCGGGTTCCCCGTGCACGTCGCCGACACGCGGCCAGAGCGGGCGGAGGGGTTTGCGGACCAGGTCGGCGGACGGGCGGCAAGCAGCCTGCGCGCCTTGGCCGAGGCCAGCGAGCTGGTCATCACCATGCTGCCCACCAGCGCCGCGGTGTCGGCCGTGCTGGACGAGATCCTGGCCCATCTGCGGCCCGGCGCCCTCCTGATCGACATGACCAGCGGCGAACCGGCGGCGACCCAACGTTTGGCCGCCCGCGTCAATGAGGCCGGCGGCGCGATGGTGGACGCGCCGGTGTCCGGCGGCGTGGAACGGGCGCGCACCGGGCAGCTCGCCATCATGGCCGGCGGCGGCGACGCGGATGTCGAGCGGGCGCGCCCTGCATTGCAGGCGATGGGCTCCTCGTTGCTGCGTACCGGCGGCGTCGGCACCGCGCACGCCATGAAGGCGTTGAACAACCTCGCCAGCGCCGGCGGCTTCCTGATTGGGGTCGAGGCGCTGCTGATCGGGCAACGTTTCGGCCTGGAGCCTGGCATGATGGTTGACGTGCTGAACGCCTCGACCGGCATGAGCAACAGCTCGCAGAAGAAGTTCCGGCAATTCGTGCTGTCGCGGAAATTCGACAGCGGCTTCGGCCTCGATCTGATGGTGAAGGACCTCGGCATCGCGCTCGGCGTCGCCCGCGACACCGGCACGGCCGCTCCGTTCGCGGCGCTGTGCCGGGAGCTTTCGGCGGCCGCCCAGGCCATGCTCGGCCCCGGCGCCGACCACACCGAGCTTGCCAAATTGTCGGAACGCCTGGCCGGCAGCGAGTTGGCGGATGCCGCCAAACAAGATTAGCCAGCCGCTTGACCGCCCTGCCGCGTGGCCCGACACTTAGGCCGTAAAATAATGCTTGGGGAAATGTCGATGCTGCGCAGGTCGTTCTTGGCCGTCTCGGGCGCCATGCCGTTTGCCCTCGCCGGCGGCGTCGCGGCCCAGGGCACGCCCCCCGATGAAATCAAGATCGGCGAGGTCTACTCAGGCTCCGGCACCTACGCCGCCATCAGCCTGCCGGTGTATAACGGCATGAAGCTCTGGGCGGACCGGCTGAACGCGGATGGCGGCGTGTTCGTCAAGCCCTATGGCCGCAAGGTCAAGATCCGCATGGTCGGCTACGACGACCAGAGCCAGCCGGCCACCTCGACCACGATGATCAACCAGCTTATTACCCAGGACAAGGTCGACATCCTCGTCGCCAACTCCGGCTCCGTGCTGGCCGCCGCCGCCATGCCGGTCGCGCGGGACAACAAGATGCTGCTGTTCAACCCGACCGGCTCGGGCCTGAATTTGTTTTCGGACGCCAACCCCTACATGCTGCTGACCTCGACGCCGTTCTCCGCCGAGTGGCCAAAATGGGTCGCGCAGTTCCTCGCCAAGGAAGGCCCGGCGAACGGCATCAAGCGCGTGGCGCTGATCTACGCCACCAACGAGTTCACGACGACGCTCGCCAACGCATTCCGCAGCATGATCAAGGACAGCGGCGCGCCGCTCGAGTTCGTCTATGACCAGGGCGTGCCCACCGCCACATCGAACTACACGGTGCTGATCAACAACATCGCCGCCGCCAACCCGGACGCCGTCATCGAGCTGGGCTATCCCAACAACGACATCGCATTCCTGCGCAACCTGGGCGACAGCGGGGCCACGTTCCGCTGGCGGTTCCAGGTCTATCCGGGGATCGAGACGGACGAGCTGGCCAAGACCGTCGGCTATGCGCCGATGGAGGGCGTGTTCACCTTCGCAACCGCGATGGACATCGACTACAAGCCGGATGTCGGCATGCCGATCGGCGAGTACCGGGCGGCGTGGGAAAAGGCCTATCCGGAAGGTCGCGTGGAGTTCGGTTTCAACGCCATCGCCGGCTACAACACCGGATTGATCATCGAACGCACGCTTGCGACGGCGGACAGCATGGCGCAGCTCGAATTGCGCCGGGCGGCGTTCGCGCTTTCGGGCAAGATACGCACGCTGAACGGGCCGTTCGAGCTGAACCCGATGGGCGCGCAGATCGGCTCGGTCACGCCGGCCGGGCAGTTGGTGTCCGATGGCCATGGCAAGCTGAAGATGAACGTCGTCTGGCCCCCGCCGTCCGCGACGGCCAAGGCGGTCTTCGGCGCGCCCTGACGAGTGCTCGCCCACGCGATCCTATCCGGCCTGGTGTTCGGCCTATACTTCACCCTCGTCGGCCTCGGGCTTAATCTCGTGTTCGGGGTCATGCGGATCGTCAACCTCGCGCATGGCGACGTGCTGATGCTCGGCGCGTTCGCCGCGGTTTCGCTGTTCGGCGCCGCCGGGGCATCGCCGCTGCTCTCGGCTTTCCTGGTGCCGGCGGTGTTCTTCCTGGTGGGCCTGCCGTTTTACTTCCTGGTGGTGCCGCGCCTGCTGGCCGCGCGCGATTCCGAGATGCTGTCGATCATCCTGTTCTTCGGCGTGTCGCAGATCATCGAGGCGCTGGCGACGCTCGCCTTCGGGGCCAACGAGCGCTCGCTGCCGGGCCGCCTGCTCGGCGTCGGCCCGATGAACCTGCTCGGCGCGTCGTTGCCCAAGGCTTGGGTGTACAGCGCCGCCGTCAGCCTCGCCGCCGTGCTCGGCATCTTCATATACCTGTATCGCACCCGGCTCGGCACGCTCACCCGCGCCGTCATGGTCAACCGCGAGGAGGCGCTGGCGACCGGCATCGACGTCCACCGCGTCTCGGCCATCGCCTTCGGCATCGGCCTGGGGCTGGCCGGGCTGGCGGGGGTGTTCGCGCCGTTCATGCTGGGCAGCGTCAAGCCCTCCATCGGCGTCGACCTCAACATCACGGCCTTCGCGGTGATCGTGATCGGCACCCTTGGCAACCCGCTCGGCACCGTGCTGGGCGGGCTGATCTACGGCGTGTCGCTGATGCTGATGCAGACCTACCTCAGCTCCTGGGCCAATCTTTTGCCCAACTTGCTGCTGATCGGTGTGCTGCTGGTGCGTCCGAGCGGGCTGCTGGGGCGTCGGGTGCGGCTTGCGTAGCCGGCTGCTGCGCGACCTGGTGTTCGTGGCGGCGCCGACCGTGCTGGTTATGGCGCTGGCGCCGTTCGGCTATGGCAATCAGCTGCTGCTGTTCAACTTCGTCATGTTCTTCGCCTTGGCGCAGGGCCTGAACATCATCTACGGGTTCACCGGCTATCTGCCGTTCGGCTATGTCGGCTTTTTTGGCGCTGGGGCCTACGGCTTTGCCATCGCGGTGCTGCAACTGCATTGGCCGCCGCTGGCTGCGCTGCTGGCGGCGGGTGCTGCGTCCGTCTTGCTGGGACTGGTGCTCACGCCGCTGCTGCGGCTGTCGGGCGCATACTTCGCCATCGCCAACCTGGCCGCGTCGCAGGCGGTCTACCAGGTCGTCTCGAACCCCGACCTCGAGTGGCTGACCCGCGGCCCCTACGGCATCACGCTCACCGGCGTCTATGCGCCGCAAGCCAGCTACGCCGCAGCGCTCGTCATCCTGGCGGGCGCGCTGGCGTTGGTCGCCGTGTTGCGCAACTCGCGGTTCGGCCTGGCGCTGCAGGCGATCAAGGACGACCCGGTCAGCGCCGCGAGCGCCGGCGTCCCCGTGGTGCGGCTGCGTACCATTGCCTGGCTGCTCTCGGCGCTGGTGGCCGGGCTGGTCGGCGGCGCCTACGCCTGGACCATCGGCACCTTCTATCCCGAGAGCGTGTTCGACCTTGGCATCAGCATCTTCGCCGTCGTGTTCACGTTGTTCGGCGGCGCTGCGACGCTGCTCGGCCCCGTGCTCGGCGTCGCGATCCTGTACGGCGTCTACAACAGCATCGGCATCAGCGTGCCGCAGTACTTCCAACTGATCTACGGCGCGTTGATCGTGGGCCTCGTGCTGTTCCTGCCCAACGGCCTGGTTTCCTTGCTGCAGCGGAGGGGCCTGCGTGTCCCCTGATCCCATCCTGCATGTGGAAAAGCTGGTGAAGCGGTTCGGCGCGTTCCGGGCGCTGGACGGCATCAGCTTCGACCTGCGGCCCGGCGAGGTTTTGGGACTGGTCGGCCCCAACGGCTCGGGCAAGACGACGTGCATCAACGTCATATCGGGCCTCTATGCCGCCAGCGACGGCCGGGTGACGTTCGAGGGCCGCGACCTCGGCGCCGTCGCGCCGCACCGGCGGGCGCAGGCCGGGATCAACCGCACCTTCCAGTCGCCGCACCCGTTCGGGTCGCTGACGGTGCAGGAGAACGTGGCGGTGGCGGCGGCGTATGGCGGGGCAGGGCGTGCGGCCGACCTCGGCGCGTTGCTGGCGTCCGTCGGCCTCGATGGCGTGGCGGGCCGTCCGGCGCACGAGCTGAACAGCGCGCAGCAAAAGGCGCTCGATTTGGCCCGCGCGCTGGCGACGTCGCCGCGGCTGCTGCTGGTGGACGAGCTCGCCGCCGGGCTGAACCCGGCCGAGCTGGGCCGCATGGCCGACCGCCTCCGGGCGCTTGCGGCGGGCGGCATGGCGCTGCTGGTGGTCGAGCATCTGATGGGTTTCATCGACCGGGTGACCGACCGCGTGGTGGTGATGAACGCCGGGCGCGAGATCTTCGGCGGCAGCATGGCGGCGGCCACGCGCGACCCGCTGGTGATCCAGGTCTATCTGGGCGGCGCGCATGGCTGATCTGCTGGACGCGAACGGCATCGAGTCCGGTTATGGCAGCGTCCAGGTGCTGTGGGGCGCCGGGCTGCGGGTGGCGGCGCAGGAGAGCGTCGTGCTGCTGGGCGCGAACGGGGCGGGCAAGACGACGCTGTTGAAAGTGCTGCTCGGGTTAATGCCGGCTTGGGGCGGGCGGGTCGCGCTGGACGGCGCCGACGTCACGCGGCTGCGCACCGACCGCCGGGTGCGGCTGGGCGTCGCCTACATGTCGGAACTTGGGGTGTTCCCGGGCCTGTCCATTCACGAGAACCTGCGCATCGGCGGCCAGTTCGCCGCCGCGGCGTCGCTGCGGGCGCGGATGGAGGAGCTGTTCGCCGTGTTCCCCGACCTGGCCCGGCGCCGCGGCGCATTGGCCAGCAGCCTGTCGGGCGGACAGCGCAAGATGCTCGGCATCGCCAAGGCGCTGGCCGGGTCGCCGCGGCTGTTGGTGATGGACGAGCCGAGCGCCGGCCTGTCGCCGCTGTTCGTGTCCGAGGTGATTGCGGTGCTGCGCCGGTTCCGCGGCACCGGACTGGCGCTGTTGATTGCCGAGCAGAATGTGGCGTTCCTGGACTTGGCGGACCGGGTTTACACGCTGGAGGGCGGGCGGATTGGGTTCGAGGGCACGGCTGCGGCGCTGCATGCGGATGACGCGCTGCACCGGGCTTATTTTGGGTTGGGTTGAGGCGAGCATTCCGAGTCGTTGGGGAGAGTGCTTGCTACCTATCAAACCGGGGAACTGTCGAAGGCCGGTATCCCTGTAGGTGGATACCGGCCTTCGTTGGAGCCGCCGTCACGGAGACCGGACGCAAGCTTGGTCCAGCCTTGCGCCCGGCGTGTCGCCCAAGCCCTATCGGCCCAAACCCTATCGGGTGCTGCCGGGGCTGTAGGTTTGGCCTTGCGGTCCCGCACCATAACCCTGGTTCTGCGTGGCGCCCGAGTTGTAGCCGCCCGGGGTTTGCGCGCCAGTGGAGGAGTAGCCCTGGTCGCCGTTCTGCTGCTGCAACGCCCTCTGGCGCGCCGACCGGTTGGCGATGGTGCGGCCCGCGAAGCAGCCGCCGGCAGCGCCGATGACCCCGTGCCCGACAGCGTGGCCGGCAAGCCCGCCCGCGATCGCGCCCTTGATGCAGCCCGCAGCCTGCGCCGGCTCGGCGGGCATGCCGACGGCCAACGCCGCAACGAGGGCGGCTGGGATTAACATAATACGCATGGTGTTGTCCTTCTCGTTGGATCTGTGTCGTTCAAAGACTGGGTCGGCTTATATCTTACGGCCCGGATTTGCGCCGCTGATGTTCGTGCCGAGCTTGCCGTCGACGGCACGGGTCGCCGCATTGCCCGGCAAAGCGCTGCCTTCTGGCACGGTTGTGCCAGACATGCCGGTCGTGCCGGCCGCGCCGGGCACCTGCTCCACGTCCACCTTGGTCTCGCGCACGGTGTCGCGCACGGTCTCGACGCGCTCGGATGCTTCCTTGCGCAGGCCGATCTCCTCGACGACGCGGGCCTCCTTGCCAACCACGGCCTCCTCGGACCGGGCGGTGGCCGTAAGCGTGCGCTCGCGGAATGCGTCGGCCGCGACGCCGGTCAACGGACGGTTGACCGGGCGACGGTCCACGACCACCCGCTCCTCCTGCAGGCGCACCTGCTCCTCGACCGGGGTCTCCACGACGCGGGAGGTGACGCGCACGGCGCCTTGCTCGACCTCGCGCTTGCCGACGACCAGATCCTCCTTAATCACCTGGAGCTTGTCGCCCGACACCGGCGCCGTTGCAGCCACGCCGACCGGCGCCGCCACTGGAGCGGCGGGCGCGGCAACCAGGGGCGCGGCGACCACGGGCGCAGCGGTTCCGGCCGCGACCGGAGCTTGGCCGTGCTCGAGGATATACTCCACCTGCGGCGCCATGGCGTCATCCGCGCGCACCGTGAGCAGCGTGCCGCCCCGGCCGACGTGTTCGGCGTAGGCCTGGGCGTCCGCCTCGTCGACCCCTGCGCCGGTGAGCGAACCGAGCAGGCCGCCCGCCGCGGCGCCGACACCCGCGCCGGTCAGCGTCGCGATCAGCCAGCCGGCGGCGACGATCGGCCCCACGCCAGGGATGGCCAGCGAACCGATGCCGGCCAGCAGGCCCGCGCCGCCGCCCAGCACCGTGCCAAGCGTCGCACCCGTGCCGGCGCCGGTCCCGGTGTTCTCGGCGGTGTCGCCCGAAACGGTGGTCGCGACGTTGCGGTCCTTGTCGCCGGACACGAGGCTGATGTCGTCATGCGGCACGCCGGCCGCTTCAAGGGCGTGGACGGCGCGGACGGCATGGTCGTATGTGTCGTAGCTGTGTGTGATCAGTCGCATGTTTGGTTCCTTGGAACTTAGAGTGTAGCAGCCAAGCCGCCCATTACTGCTGGCCGACATTGCCTTTGTAGTCGAGCCAGACGGCGACCTGGGTGCCGCCCTTCGTCCCGTTGCCGCGCCATACGCCGTCGGCGTCTTTCTTCAGGCCGGAAACGTTGGAAAACCCGCCACTCTCGATACGGCGGCGCGCTTCGCCCTCGCTGAACGAGTTCGCACCCTTGGCCGGCTGCGGTGCGTTCGCGCCCGTGGTCGCTACGGCCTGGTTGCGGTTGCCCGCGGCTGCGGCCGGACCGGCGTTGCGGTCGACCACGCCGGCGCCCGGCGCCGTGCCTGTGCTCGTGTTCACGCCGGGCGCGGCCGGCAGGGTTGCCCCAGGCGTGGTCACGACCGGCGCCGCCGGGCGGACCTGCGCCGTCTGGGCCGAGGCAGCCGTGGCAACCAGCCCCGAGGCGAGGGCAATAGCAAGTGTTCTCATGAGTGGGAGGCTCCTATGTGAGAGTTCGGCACGGGTTAAGTCACAACCAATCCTGCATTTAGGCGGGGCAGGATGTAAGATTGACATACATGATGACGCGGCAGCCTGGCAATCGTTGCATGGAAGCCGGCGGCTCACGTCAGAATGTGGTGACCTTTATGTGATTCGCCCTTTCGACCGTGCTAATCGTCGGCGGACGCCTTCGCCTCGTGCTTGGCGGCCCGCGCCGCTTCCTCGCCGGCGGCCTCGGCCTTGCGGTCGGCAATCTGCTGGGTGTGCTGCCGATGCAGGTCCAGCGCGTCGATGGCGTGCCGGTTGGCGACCGCCTCCGCCTCGGCCGCAGACGTGGCGAGGCGCTCGGCCTTCTCGAAGTTGCCCGACGCGACGTGCTTGGCCGCTTCGTGGTGCATCTTCGCCGCCACATCGAAGTGGTGCCCTGCGTCCTCGTGGTGCTTGGCCGCGGATGCCTTGATGTCGTCCATAATGATCTCTCCTGATTGGCGGGACTGCCGCCGGCGGCTTCAACTCGTGCCCGCTGGCCCCGCATGTTCGCCAGCATAGTGGCAAGCGGCCCGCTTGCCCACGCCGGCATGGACGTCCGGAGACATACAGTGAACCCGGGATAACTCGGTGGACGACGGCGTGGACAGAATGTTGGCAACGGGGAGGAAAGTCCGGCGCTGTATCAGTGCGCGGCGGCGCCCCGCGCGTCCTCGAGGATCATGGATGCGGCTTTCTCGCCGATCATGATCGCCGGCGCGTTGGTGTTGCCCGATACGAGCGTGGGCATGATCGAGGCGTCCACCACCCGCAATCCTCGGACGCCCCGCACCCGCAGCCGCGCGTCGACCACCGCCCTTGGGTCAGTTCCCATCTTGCAGGTGCCAACCGGGTGATAGATGGTTGTCGCCGTGCTGCGTGCGCTTTCGAGCAGTTCCGCATCGGTTTGCACCGGCGGGCCTGGCACCAGCTCCTCCACGATATAAGGACTGAGCGCGCTGGTCGCGGCCAAGCGGCGGGCCAGCTTCATGCCGGCAATGAGGGTCTGCTGGTCGGTAAGCGTCGCCAGGTAATTGGCTTGGATCGCCACGGTTTCGCGCGGATCTGACGAACGCGGCGTCAGGCGTCCGCGGCTCTCTGGACGCAACTGGCAAACCGACGCGGTGAAGGCGGAGTAGCGGTGCAGGCCGTCGCCGGGCTTATCCGCGCTAAGCGGCTGGATATGGAACTGCACGTCCGGCGTCGCCTTCGACGGGTGGGTGCGGGCGAAGATGCAGACCTGGCTCGCGCCCATCGTCATCGGCCCGCGCCGCCGCGCGATGTAGTCCAGGCCGATCAGCATCTTGCGGACCGGATGGTTCACCTCGTCATTCAGGGTCGGGCGGCTGCTCCGGTAAACCGAGCGCGCTTGCAGGTGGTCCTGCAGGTTCTCGCCGACGCCGGGCAAGTCATGCGCGACCGGCACCCCGATGCGCTGCATCACCTCGCCGCGCCCGATGCCGGACAGCTCCAGCAAATGCGGCGAGTTGATCGCCCCGGCGCTCAGCAGCACCTCGCACGCCGCATGGACCCGGCGCACGACGCCGCCAACCGACAGCTCCACGCCGGTGGCCCGGCCATTCGCGAGTGCCACGCGATGCACCAGCGCCCCGGTGACGATGCGCAGGTTCGGACGCCGCTTCGCCGGGTTGAGGTAGCCGACGGCCGCGCTGCAACGCCGTCCGTTGCGCGCGGTGAGCTGGAAATATCCCGCGCCCTCCTGCGCAGCACCGTTGAAGTCGTCGTTGCGGGGGATGCCGAGCTCCTCCGCGGCGGCGATATAGGCGTCGCACACGTCGCGCCGGACCCGCATGTCGGACACCGCAAGCGGTCCGCCGACGCCGTGGAATGCATCTGCGCCGCGCTCCTGGTCCTCGGACCGGCGGAAGAACGGCAGCACGTCGTCGTAGGACCAGCCGGTGCAGCCGAGCTGCCGCCACTGGTCGTAGTCCTCTGGCTGGCCACGGATATACAGCAGGCCGTTGATCGAGCTTGATCCCCCCAGCACGCGCCCGCGCGGCCATTGGAGCTGCCGCCCATTCAGGCCGGGTTCGGGCTCGGTCCGCATGCACCAGTCGGTGCGCGGGTTGTGCATGGTCTTAAAGTAGCCGATCGGCACGTGAATCCAGAAATAGGTATCCGGCGGCCCGGCCTCGATCAGCAGCACGCGGCGCGATGGGTCGGCGGACAGGCGGTTGGCGAGCACGCAGCCCGCCGACCCTGCGCCGACGATGACGTAGTCGAAGGTTTCCGTGCCATCCAGGCCGCCGTTCATGGCATCGCGGCGCGGGGGGCCTGGAACGCCGGCGCATCAGGACGGGGCATCGCCAGCACGGAGACCAGGCTTATCCCCGCCGTGAGCACGACGTAGCCGCAGATATACCATGGGGCGCCGCCGCCGTAGCTGAGCAGGTAGGTGGCGATAAGCGGCGTCAGCCCGCTCGCGAACACGCCGGAGAATTGGTAGCAGAACGAGATGCCGGTGTAGCGCACCCGCGGCGGGAACAGGCTGGAGAACAGCGCCGCCTGCGGGCCGTAAACCGCGGGATAGGCGAAGGAAAGCGGCAGGATGATCGCCAGCCAGACCAGCATCGGATGTGCGGCGCCGGCATAGTCCATCAGCCAGAACGACGGGAAGGCGAGCGCCCCGATGGCGACGGCGCCCCAGCAATAGACCGTGTGCGTGCCGACCCGGTCCGCCAGGGCGCCGAAGATGACGACGAACGGGATCATCAGCGCGGCGGCGAGGATGACCCCGCCCAGCGCCATGCCGCGCGTCAAATGGAGCTGCGTTGTGGCATACGAGATGATGAAGACGCCCCACATGTTGAAACACGCGCCCTCGACATAGCGCGCGCCGAAGCCGAGCAGCATGCTCCTGGGATGCAAGCGCAGCGCCTCGATGAACGGCGCCCGTGATGCGCCGCCTGCTTTTACCTCCTCGAAGTCGGGGGTTTCCAGCAGCTTGAGCCGGATGACCAGGCCCACCACGACCAAGGCCGCGCTTAGAAGGAACGCCACGCGCCAGCCCCAGAGCAGGAACGAGTCGTTGTCGAGCAACGAGAGCAGCGCGACGACGCCGGACGCCAGCATCAGCCCGGCCGGCACCCCAACCTGCGGATAGCTGCCGTAGAACCCCTTGCGGCCAGCCGGCGCGTGCTCGACCGACATCAGCACGGCGCCGCCCCACTCGCCGCCGATGCCGATGCCCTGGAGGACCCGCAGCACGAGCAGCATGATCGGCGCCGCGATGCCGATGGAGGCGTAGGTCGGCAACAGGCCGATGGCGGTGGTGGCGACGCCCATGATCAGCAGGGTCAGCACCAGGATGGCCTTACGCCCCACCCGGTCGCCGAAGTGGCCGAAGATGACGCCGCCGATCGGACGCGCGACAAAGCCGACGGCGAAGGTCGTATACGAGAGCAGGGTGCCGAGGAGCGGATCGTAGGACGGGAAGAACAGCTTGTTGAACACGAGCGCCGCGACCACGCCGTAGAGGAAGAAGTCATACCATTCGATCGTGGCGCCGATTGCGCTTGCCAGGGCGATCCTGCGGATGGATTGGCCGGGTGTCGTGATCGATGCGTGTTTCGCCGGTGCCGGCATAGGTGTCCCTTCCAGGGGAGCCAGGCTTCCCGTGGCTCGTTATCCGCTTCGGTCTGCCTTGCCTGAGCGTCAGGCGAGGCACAAGGACGGTAACGGCGAGATGCTTGTTGCTGCAATGGGCGAGCGCGTCAGGCCGCGCTGCCGTCGTCCCTGGCGAACGAGCGGCGCTCGCCAATGGTGAAGTTCGCCTGGTTTTCCGCCGCCATATTGTTCGCAAGCGTCATCGGCGATACGGTCGGCGGCGTGCTTTCCCTGCGGACCGATCCCACTGTCGAAATGGAGGCGCAATGACATCCGGGACGGCGCCTGGGCCTGCTTTGCGCGTGAAAACGGTGAACCCTGAATCGAGGCGTGCATGAACCACCCATTTGCCTGGGCCACCACGCGCCGGGCGTTGCTGGCCCAGACTGGGTTGGCTGTGCTGACCGGCCGGGCGCTGGCCGCCAGCGTCGACCTCGGGCTACCGGGCGGACCCAGCGGGCGGGAGATCACGACCGCATTCCCGCAAAAGGGCGCCATGATCCTGCAGCGGACCCGCCCGCCGCTGCTGGAAACGCCGTTCGAGGTGTTCGACCGCGGGGTGTTCACGCCGAACGACCAGTTCTTCGTCCGCTGGCACTGGTCGGCCATCCCGACCGAAATCGACGTCGGAACCTATCGCCTGGCGGTCGATGGACACGTGAACGCCGCGCAGTCGCTCACCCTGCAGGACCTCCTGGCGATGGAGCGCGTCGAGCTCGCCGCCGTGAACCAGTGCTCCGGCAACTCCCGCGGCTATTTCCAGCCCCGTGTCGCCGGCGGCCAATGGGGCAACGGTGCGATGGGCAATGCGCGGTGGGCGGGCGTCCGGCTGCGTGACGTGCTGGACCGCGCAGGGGTGAGGCCGGGGGCGCAGCACGTGCGTTTCGCTGGGCTGGACGATCCCTTGACCGAGGACGCGCCGAAGTTCCTGAAGTCGATCAGCGTCGACCATGCCCGCGACGGCGAGGTGATGCTGGCGTTCGAGATGAACGGCGAGCAGTTGCCGCTGGTGAACGGCTTTCCGCTGCGCTTGGTGGTGCCGGGCTGGTACTCGACCTATTGGGTCAAGATGCTCAACCATATCGAGGTGCTGGACCGCCCGGACGAGAATTTTTGGATGAAGACGGCCTACACCATCCCGGACACGCCCAGCGCCAACATGAAACCGGGCGAAACCGGGGTGAAGATGGTTCCCATCAACGCCATGGTTCCGCGCGCCTTCGTGACCAATCTCCGGCCCGGCGACACGGTGCACGCCGGCGCGGCAACAGCGGTGCGCGGGCTGGCCTTCGGCGGCGACGCCGGCGTGCGGGCGGTGGATGTCTCGGTCGACGGGGGAGCGAATTGGCGCCCGGCCAGCCTGGGCCGCGACGAGGGCAAATACAGTTTCCGGCAATGGCAGGCGTCCGTGGTTCCCGCGGCGGGCGACGCCGCGTTGATGGTCCGCTGCACGAACGCCAACGGACTCGCGCAGCCGGCAGCGCCGAATTGGAACCCCAGCGGCTTCATGCGCAATCCGATCGAGACGGTCGGCTTACGATCCATTTGACCCCACGCCCGGAAAGGAGTTCCTGATGGCTTCATCATTCGCCAAGGCTGCATTCGCCGTCATCGCGGCGGCGTCCTTTGCCGGGCCTGCCGCGAACCCGGTCCATGCGGCGGCCACGGACGCCCCCGTGTTCAAATCGGTCTCGGTCGTGCTGCCGAACGGCGACCGCCAGTTCCCGCAGGGTCCGGGCGTGGACGTCGTCAGCGCCAATTGCGTGGCCTGCCATTCGCCCGGCATGATCCTGAACCAGCCCAGCCTGTCGAAGGCGGCGTGGGAAGGCGAGGTCAAGAAGATGATCGGCGTCTATAAGGCCCCGGTCGACGCGGCCGACGTTCCGGCGATTGTCGAGTACTTGACGGCCACCAAAGGATCATAGCTTCGCCGTCGTTGCGCCGGGTTCACCGGCCGCTGCACCACCCTGCGGAGCACGGTCCAAGGCGACCCAGGCGGCGGCATTGCCCGGCAGCCGGCCGGACGCCTGCAATGACTGGCTGGACACGAGCACTTCGCCCGCCGGCATCGCCGCATCCTGCAGGCCGAGGTTGACCGCGACGCGCACGCCGTCGTTGTCGAATACCAGCGTGTCCGGCGCCGACGCCTGCCAGCGAAGCCGCCCCTGGCCCAATCCGTGGGCACGGCGCAGACGAAGCGCTTGGCGATACAGCTCCAGCGTCGATCCCGGCACGCCGTCCTGTTGATCGACGGCATAGCGGGCGAAGCTGTCCGGTTGCGGCAGCCAGGTCCGCGCGCCAGGGCCGAAGCCGAAGGACGGGGCGTCGGCCCGCCACGGCAGCGGCGCCCGGCAGCCATCGCGCCCGATCTCCTCGCCGGCGGTGCGATGGAACGCCGGGTCCTGGCGGTGATGCGCCTCCATGGCGGTGTGTTCCGGCAGGCCGAGTTCCTCGCCCTGGTAAAGATAGGCCGAACCCGGCAAGGCCAGCGTGAGCAGGACGGCGGCCCGCGCCCTTTGCAGCCCGAGCGCCTCGTCCGGCTGCTCGCTGGCGGCGTCGATGCCCTTCGGCCGGGCGCCGGGCCGGCGGAGGCCAAGCCGCGAGGCATGGCGCACCGTGTCGTGGTTGGACATGACCCAGGTGGCCGGCGCGCCGGCCGTTTGCATGGCCGCCAGCGACGCTTCGATCACCGTTCGCAGCGCATCCGCATCCCAGGGCGTCAACAGATAGTCGAAATTGAAGGCCTGCTGCATCTCGTCCGCACGCACATAGCGGGCGAGGCGCGATTGCGGGTGGACCCAGGCTTCGGCCACCATCATGCGCTGTCCCGGATACTCGTCCAGCACCCGGCGCCAGGCGCGGTAGATCTCGTGCACGCCCTCCTGGTCCCACATGGGACCTCTATTGATGCCAGGGGCTGCATCGCCCTCCACCATGGCCGCGTGCCCCTCCCAGTCGGGCAGGCCGGGCTGCTTGACCAAGCCATGGGCGACATCGACGCGGAACCCGTCGACGCCGCGATCCAGCCAGAAGCGCAGCACGCTCTCGAGCTCGGCGCGCACCTCCGGGTGCTCCCAGTCCAGGTCCGGCTGCCGGCGGTCGAACAAGTGCAGGTACCATTGCCGGTCGCCTGGGACCCGGGACCAGGCGCTGCCGCCGAACACGCTTTTCCAGTTGTTGGGGGGCCGTTCGCCGCCTGCGCCGCGCCCGTCGCGAAACATGTAGCGCGCCCGGTCGGGGCTGCCGGGCGGTGAAGTTGCGGCGGCCCTGAACCATGCATGCTCGTCCGAGGTATGGTTCGGCACCAGGTCGACGATCACGCGCAGCCCGGCGGCATGGGCCTGGCCCAACAAACGGTCGAAGTCCTCCAGCGTGCCGAACAGCGGATCGACGGCGCGGTAGTCCGCGACATCGTAGCCGGCATCGGCCTGGGGCGAGCGGTAGAACGGCGACAGCCAAACGGCGTCCACGCCCAGCCGCGCGAGATACGGCAGCCGCGTGATGATGCCCGGCAGGTCGCCGATGCCGTCGCCGTCGGAGTCGGCAAACGAGCGCGGATAGATTTGGTAGATCACCGCGGTGCGCCACCATTCCGCGCCGGTCGAGTCGGCTGCGGCGGGCTTGATCCGCACGCTCATGCCATGTCCGCCAGCACGCTACGGCCGCCTGCCCGCACGCATTGTCCGCAGCGCGAAAGCCGCTTCTCCAGGTTCGCATTTGACTTCCATAGCGGTCACCCATAATGCGTCGGTCCCTTTGAAACAATGCCATCGCGCCGTGGGAAACCAGGGCTGCCGGCCGGGTGAACTGATGGCGACGGACAATGCAGGCGGCCCGCCGCTAATGGACATCACGCGGCATGGGGCGCCGGGCCGTCTGGAACACGCATGGTGAATGCGCTGGTGCTGCAGCGCTTGGTGACGGCCGGCAGCGCCGAGACCGCAGAGCTGTATTGGCGTCACGAAGGCGACGCGCCGCCCGCCCGCGCATCCGCCGAAATACCGCCCGGCGGCGTACTGGACCTGGACACCTATTTCAACAGCTTCGACGAGACTGTCTGGCGGCGGCACACCACGCTCGGCGCGCTCACGGCCGAACTGGCGCTCGATGGCGCGGCGCGGGTGGAACTGTGGCGGCACAGCCGGTCGGCGCCGCCGGTCGTGCTGGCCGAAGCTGCGACCCAAGGCGGCGTCGTGCTGCTGCCGGTTCCCGATCCGCCGCACCCGCGCGCTGCGGGACGGCTGGCGCTGCGGATCGTGGCCGATGCGCGCTCCGCGGCCGGCGTGCGGCTGCGCGACGGCTGCTGGCGTGCAACCGGGTTGCCAGGGCCTGCTGCTCCTGCCGTGCGGCTGATGCCGGTCATCTGCACCTTCGACCGCGATGGGCCGCTCGACGGTTTGCTGGCGCGCCTGGCCGCCGACGCGACGGTGCTGGAGGCGTTGGCCGGCATCGTGGTCGTCAACAACGGCACGCCAGGCCTGCCCGGACGCCTGCGCGCGGCTTGCACCGACCCGGCGCTGGCCGCCCGGCTGCACATTGTCGAGCAATCCAACTCCGGCGGCGCCGGCGGCTTCACCCGCGGCCTGCTGGAGGCACGCGCGCTGGGGGCCAGCCACGCGATCCTCATGGATGACGACGTAGTGATCGAGCCCGAGGCGGTGCTGCGCACCCTGCGGCTCTATGAGCTGGCCCGCGGCGAGCTGGTGGTGGCGGGGCACATGCTGGACCTGTTCCGTCCGACCCATTTGTATGAGGGCGGGGCGCAGCTGGACGACGCCAAGCTGGCCACCGTGCCGCTGCACCTCGGCGTCGAGCTGTCGGCGCCCGGCAGCCTGGACCGGTTCCTCGATGAAACTCCCATGCACTACAACGGCTGGTGGTTCATGGGCCTGCCGCTGGCCATGCTGGACCGGCTGGGCTACCCGATGCCCTGCTTCATCCGCGGCGACGACGTGGAGTTCGGACGCCGCCTGCACGATGCCGGCGTGAAAATGGTTTCCTCCCCCGGGATCGGCATCTGGCACGAGCCGTTCTACGCCAAGCTGGGCAGTTGGCACGTCTATTACGAGTTCCGGAACATGTTCGTGCTGGCGGCGCGCCATTTGCCCCGGCCAGCCCGCACGCTGGGCTTCGTGGCGCTGAAATGGATCATCGCCGAGCTGCTGATGTTCCGCTACGCGCGCGCCGCCCTGCTGATCCGCGCCGTGGAGGACTTCCTGGGCGGCCCGGACATCTATGCGCGTGATCCCCGCCAGGTGCATGCGAGCCTGGCCGAATTGCGCCGCGCCTATCCGGTCGGCACGGCCGCGCGCGAGACGGTGCTGCATCAGCCGCACCCGGCCATCGGCCCGCGCAGCCGCAGCGCGTTCTTAGTTGGCCTGGCGGCGGCGCTGGCCGGCGAGTGGATGCGCCCGGACCGTTCGGGCCGGGTGATCGCCGTGGAGCCGCGTGACCACATCTGGTTCAGGGTGCGCGGCGCCGATGTCGTGGTGGTGCGTGAAGCGTGGGAGGTGGACCACCCGCTCTACCGCCGCTCGCGCGCCACGTTCCGCACCCTGCTGCGCCACACGCTGCGCCTGGCCTGGCGATGCCGCGCCC
This sequence comes from Acetobacteraceae bacterium, assembly GCA_965277495.1. Lineage (GTDB taxonomy): Bacteria > Pseudomonadota > Alphaproteobacteria > Acetobacterales > Acetobacteraceae > CAHJXG01. The sequence goes on from OZ255824.1 coordinate 2,971,266, forward strand.
TGCCCGAGGCGGTGGCGTCCTGGCGAGAAGCGCATGGCTGGTTCACCAGCGAGGCGGCGTGGCGCAGCTATCTCGGCGACGGCGCCGCGGACACGGTTGACCGCCAGTTGGCGCCGCCGCCCGCCGCCACCCTGAAAGCAAAACCGGAAGAGATCGAACTGCATGCAAAATGACGCAATGCAGGAAGGTGCGCGGACGTCCCCGTCCCTGAAGCATCTGTTCTCCGACCGCCGCGTCGCGGCGATGCTGGGCCTGGGCTTCAGCTCGGGCATTCCCTTCCTGCTCGTCTACGTCACGCAGTCGGCTTGGCTGTCCGAGGCCAAGGTGCCGATCAGCATCCTCGGCCTGATGAGCGAGCTGACGTTCGCTTACAAGTTCAAGTTCGTCTGGGCGCCGTTTCTCGACCGCTATGACGCGCCTATTTTCAGCCGCCTGCTGGGGCGGCGGCGCGGCTGGATCATCGTCTCGCAGATCGGCGTGATGCTGGCGCTCGCATGTGTCGCATTCGGCGATCCCGCGCACTGGCTCGCATGGACGATCGTTTTTTCCTTGGCGCTCGGTTTCGCCGGGGCGACGCAGGACGTGGTGATCGACGGCTGGCGCATCACCGTGGCGCCGCCCGAGCGGCAGGCGCTGATGTCGTCCTGGTCGGAGATCGGCTGGCGCGTGGGCAACCTCGCCGCCGGCGCCGGCGCGCTGTATTTGGCCGACGGCTTCGGCTGGCGCGCCGCGTATTTGTGCATGGCCGCGCTGATGGCGCCCGGCATGATCGCCGCCCTGCTCGCGCCCGAGCCCGAGTCCGACAAGGCCGCGCACGCCGAGGCGCCGGGCTTCATCGCGACCGTTTGGGCACCCATCAAGGAACTGGTCACACGCCTCGGGCCGCTGGCCGTTCCGGTCCTCATTATGGTGGCCGGGTTCCGCATGCCCGGCTACGTGTCGAGCGCGATGGCCCTGCCGCTGTTCAAGAGCCTGCACTACTCCAACTCGGACATCGCCACCGTCACCAAGCTGTTCGGTTTCGGGGTCGGGATGGCGGGCACCTTCCTCGCCAGCTACGTCGTGCCGCGGATCGGCATGATGGCGAGCCTGCTCGTCGGCACCGTCTTCGGCTCCGCGTCGCATTTGTCGCTCGCCTATCTCGCCGTGCACGGGGACCATGGCGGGGGCGAGTTCTGGACCTTCGCCACGGCCGTCAGCATCGACAGCTTCGCCTACGCCTTCGCCTCCATCGTCCTTATCACCTACATGTCATCGCTGGCCTCGACGGAGCACGCGGCCAGCCAGTATGCGCTGCTGACCTCGCTTTGCGCATTGCCCGGCAGCCTGCTCGCGGGCACCTCCGGCTTCGTCATCGAACGCCTGGGCTTCGAATGGTTCTTCGTCGCGACCTCGCTGATCGGCGTGCCGGTCGCGGTGTTGTGCTGGTATGTCCGGCGCCTGCAGGAAAGAACAAGTCCGCAGCCTGTCGCTTGAGCAGGAACCCAGCGGCTCGCAATTAGTCCCGGCCGCCGTCGTAACGTCCATCCAATCGCGAGACAAACCAGTCCGCACCGGCAGCGTTGGCTCGGCGCGCCGGCAATCCAGTCCGGCCTTGGAGCAGCGCCATGAAGACGATGAACGACCTGTTCCTGCATTTCCTGCAGGATATCTACTACGCCGAGAAAGCGTTCGCGAAATCCTCCAACAAAATCATGAAGGCGGCCAGGAACGAAGAGGTCCGTGAGATCCTCAAGAAGGCCAAAGATCACGCGAGCGAGCCGATCGAGGCGCTCGACCGGGTGTAGCGCCCGCGCGGCAAGACCTGCGAGGCGATGAACGGCTTGCTCGCCGAGTGCCAGGAGGCGATTGAGGAAGGTGAGAGCGGCCCCGTGCTCGACGCCGCGCTGATCGCGTGCCTGCAGGGGATCAAGACGTATGAGGTCACCCGGTACGGCTCGTTGCTGGCGTTCGCGCGGCAGATGGGGTTGAAGGATGCCGTCCAGGAACTGGAGAAGCTGCGCGACGCGGCCCGCACCGACGACCAGGCGCTCAGCAAGATCGCCGAGGGCGGCACCAACGTCCAGGCGTCCGGAGCAAAGGGCCAGGACGACGAAGGCAAGGAGCCGGACGAGGACGAGGAGCCCGGCGAGCCGGATGCGAAGGGCAAGCCGAAGACGGTCAAGAAGCCGGTGGCCAAGCGCCAGGGCTAGGCAATAATGGCGGGGACACGTTGCCTGGCCGGCGCGTGTCCCTTTTAGCCTAAGGCAGCAGAGCGGCGTCCTGCACGAGACGGACCCCCTTTGCCCGCAAGTCGTTCAGCACCAGCGACGCCAAGTCGCGCGATTGCTGCTCCGAGATGACGGCGAACAGGCGGCGGACCGATGCCGCCACGATGTTGATGGCGTCCTTCTCGGTGATCTCACCGTGCGCGTTCACGGCGCGCCCTCACACGGTTGACTCCGGCGCCTGCCCCTGGGCCATGCGGCGCGCGTTCATTGCATAAAGGAACAGCGACACCGCCGATCCCAGGCGCTGCCCCGAGACGGCCTGAACCACTCCGAAGCCGACCAGGGCGCCGGCAACCCAGGGCTTCCGCAGGACGGCATAGGCGCTGTAGGCATTCCACAGGTTCTCGGACGCGCTGCCCAGCACCTCGCCCCGCGCCAGTTGATACAACCCCGCGCCAGCCAGCCCCGCGGCCGCCAGCGAGAGCGGGGCCGGCAACGCCGCCGTGGACGTGCGCGCCGCCGCGGCCTCGTGCCGGACTGGAACCGCGACGGGCGTCGATAGGTCGAACAAGCCGTGTTCCCGGGCGAAGGACGCAATCGCATCCCTGCTGGTGCGGTGTTCAATCAGCAACCCGCCGGTGAGCGGATTGGCACGCAGCGACCGCACGCCCGGCAGTTCCGCAACACGCTTGCCGGCCGCCTCGAAGAAGGGCCGGTCCCCGCGCCGCGATGGGATGCGCAGGCGGATGCGGCCCGGCAGTTCATGCTCGATGAAGGCCTTTGCTGGGTCCATCGTTTCACGCAGGCCCTGCAGTCCCGTTTGCCGCCGCCGGAACCGCGTCGGCGCCGCCGGGCCGCATGCGCTCGGTGACCCGCTCGACCTGGGCTTCGGCGACCAGGTCCTGCACCGTTTCGCCGAACTCCGCCATGCGGCCGCGCCCGATCTCGTAGGCAGCCAGGCTCTGCTTGACCGCGCCCTTGGCGAGCGGGCGGCCATAGCGCGACACCGCCGGGCGCCATAGCGGACTGAGCAACGCCGCGCCGAGGCTTACGACGACGCCGGTCAAAACTCCCGTCTTATATCCAACCGCCATGCCGGCTCTCCCCAACTCGATGACGCCACCGCCGCCGCCTCGGGAAGACGGCGCGAGGCGGGCATACCTGCATCACTGGCACATCAGGCTGCGTCCGGCAAAGCGGCGGGTTCGGCGGCTCCCTCGATGACGATGACGCCCTGCGCCCCTTTGCGGGCCTCGTTCACGACATAGGGCAACACGCCGCCGCCCACCGTCACCAGCACGTCCAGCGGCCCGAGCGGGACGACGCCCAACATGCCGCGCACGCCTGGCGCCAGCAGCGCCACGCCCTGCAGCGCGAACGAGAACAGCAGCGCGCCCATGAGCGGACGGTTGGGCTGCAACGGCGGCCCGCCGGTGAACGGGCCATGCGTGGCCGAGCGGCAGGTCAGCGCGTGCAGCAACTGGGCCACGATCAGGCTGCCGAACGTCATCGTCCGCGCCTGCGCCGACACGCCGTGCCGCAGCACGCCGATGCCGCACGCCGCCAGCGCGCCGGCCGCGATGATGCCGCCCTCCGCCGCCAGCGGCCCGAAGTCGCCGCGTCCCACGATGGCGGAGTCGGCCGGACGCGGCGGGCGCTGCATCTCGTCGGGCTCCGACGCCTCGAAGGCGAGGCCGAGGCCGGGCAGAATATCGGAGATCAGGTTGATCCACAGCAGTTGGAGTGCCGTCAGCGGCTCGCCAAACCCGGCTGCGGTCGCGCCGAGCACGACCACGATCTCGCTGAGGTTGGTGCCCAGCAGATAGCGGATCGACTTGCGGACGTTGGTGTAGGTGGTGCGCCCGCGCTCGACCGCGACGGCCAGCGCCATCAGGTCGTCTGTTTGCAGCACCACGTCGGCCACCTCGCGCGCCGCCTCCGACGCGCCGGCGCCGCCCATGGCGATGCCCACGTCGGCCGCCTTCAGCGCGGGGCTGTCGTTGATGCCGTCCCCGGTCATGGCGACGACCTCGCCGCCCGCTTGCAAGGCGCGCACGATCTGGAGTTTTTGCGCCGGGCTGACCCGGGCGAACACATGCGCGCGCCGCGCCGCCATGGCGAGCTGGTCCGGCGGCAGGCGGTCGAAGTCTGCGATGTCCACGACCTCGATGGCCGCATCGCCGGCCAGGCCGAGCTGCCGCGCCACGGCCCGCGCCGTCGCTACCTGGTCCCCGGTCATCATCACCGTGTGGACGCCGGCGCCGTGCAGGGTGCGGATCAGCGCGCCGATGCCGGGCCGCACCGGGTCGGCCAGCCCCGCAAGCCCGAGCCAGGTCAGGTCGTGCACGGGGATGGCGTCGTCAGAGACCTCATTGGCCGCCACGTCGCGGGACGCGAAGCCAAGCACACGCAGGGCCGCGTCCGCCATGACGCCGTTCTCGGCCAGGATTTCGGCCCGGCGCGCGTCGGTCAACGGGTGGGCCTCGCCGTCGCGCAGCTCGGCGGCGCACAGCTCCAGCACCTCCGCCGGGCTGCCCTTCACGGCGATGCGGGCCTTTGCCGCGCCGCCCGCCGCATCGCCGGGCAGGGTGTGCGCGGTCGCCATGAAGCGATACGACTCGGTCCGGTGCCGGACCCCGACGCGCGGACGGGTGCGGCGCAGCCCGGCCGCATCCAACCCGGCGTCGAGGGCCGCCTGCACCAGCGCGGCCTCGGTGGCCGAGCCGGTCAGGACGGGGCCGTCCGGCCCGGCCTCGATCCCAACCTCGCTGCACAGCACCGCGACCCGCAGCAGTTGCTCGAGGCCGGGCGTCGCCGCACCCGCGACAGCGTGCAGCACGCCGCCGGGCAGCGCGGCCTGCGCCACGCTCATGCGGTTCTGCGTCAGCGTGCCGGTCTTGTCGAAGCAGACCACCCCCACCGAGGCGAGCGTTTCCACCGCGTCCAGCCGGCGGACCAGCACCTGGCGCTTGCGCATGTCCTCGATGCCAAGCGCCAGCGTGGTCGTCGCCACCGTCGGCAGCCCTTCCGGGATGGCCGCCACCGCGAGCGAAACGCTGGAGCGGAACAATTGGTAGAAGGCGAAGCCGCGCAACGCGCCGATGCCGATCACCGCGCCGCAAACGGCGAGCGAGGCCCAGAACAACTGCCGCCCCAACTGGTCCAACTGCCGCTCGATCGGCGTCTGCGGCGTCTCGGCCCGGCTGACCAGGGATTGGATGCGCCCGACCTCCGTGCGCGCGCCGGTGGCGACGACCAGCGCCGTGCCGCTGCCGCCCGTCACCGCGGTGCCGCGATAGACCATGTTGGCGCGGTCGCCGAGCGGGACGATGCGCCGGGTCAAAATGCGGGCGTGCTTGGCGACCGGCAGGCTTTCGCCGGTCAGCATCGCCTCGCCCACCGTCAGGTCGCTCGCCGACACCAGGCGCGCATCCGCCGGCACCACGTCGCCGGGGGCGAGCAGCAGCAGGTCGCCCGGCACGACCGCCTCCGGCTCGACCTCCGTCGCGGCCCCGTCACGGATCACGCGAACCGGCTCATGGTTGGCGCCGCCCAGGCCCTTGATGGTCCGCTCCGAGCGGGTTTCGATGGCGTAACCGAGCACCCCGTTCAAGGCGACGACGCCCAGGATGGCGGCGGCCTCGATGGTGCCTCCGGTGACGATGGAGATGGCCCCCGCCGCCACCAGCAGCCCGACCGGAAGGGTCTTGAACTGGCCGGCGAACATCGCCAGCGCCGAGCGCGTCGGCGGCGGCGGCAGGGCATTGGCGCCGGCTGCGGCCAGTTTCGCGCGGGCGTCCGCAGCGGTCGGGCCGTTGGCCGTCGAAGCACGGAGTTCGGCCGCGATGTCGTCCACGCCGCGCGCATGCCATCGCGGGGCGTCTCCCAGCCGGCCATCCTCGTCCGGCGGCAGCGCATCCCCGCGAACCAGGCCCGCGACGCGCTGCGCAATGTGGTGCGGCGACATCGCGGGGTCGAACTGGACCAGGAGGTTGCCGGTGTCCGTGCTGGCGCTGGCGGCCGACACGCCTGGCAGGACGGCCATGCCGCGCTCCAGGACATCTTGCAGCTCCGGCGATTGGCGCAGGCCCGCGACGTGCAGGCGTATGCGCCCAGGCACCCGGTCGTGCACGGTGCGCACCGGGCAGGCCCCACTATTTTCGAGCAGAGCGTCTTCTGGAGCGGAACCCGATCTCAACGCGCTGGCATCCTGGACACGGTCGTCGTCACGAAAGACCATTCGGTTTCAGCTACTCGAAAAAACAAAGGACCAAAACGCACGACGGGGGCTGCAGGCCAAGCCTGCAACCCCCGCCAAATAGCGCAATAGGCTCCGCTGTCAGGCCGCCGCGGCTGGCTTGGCCCCGCCCTCGCCCGAACTGATGTCGGCGCGAGCCTCCGCCGTCAAGTCGCTGGTTGCCTCGGTCATCTGCGCCATGGCTTCCCGGCCCTTGTCGTAGGCCAGGATGCCGCCTTTGATCACGGCCTTGGCCGCCGGACGCAGCAGGTTGCTGACCGCGGGAACCAGGACCGGCGCCAGCAACGCGCTGCCAACCCCGACCACCAGCGCCGTTACGATGTTGCCTTTGAACATATCTTCCAAGATGGCCATTCGTTCTCTCCGTTGCCGATATCGTGGTTCAGGCGGTTGCCGCGTGTTCGCCTGCGTCCTTGTGGGTGCGCCGCGCTTGCTTATGAGCCGGGGCATCCTCATCCGTCGTGGCAGCAGCCGTCGCGGGGGACGCAGCCGCGGGGACCGCGACGGCCGATGCTGAGGCCGCCTTTGCGCTGGCGAGTTCAAGCTGGGCCTCGGCAACTAGGCCAGACATTGCCTTGCTGACCGGCTCCATGGCCTGGCGGTACAGCGAGATGCCAGTGCTCAGCACACCCTTGGCCGCCGGGCGAAACACGGACGCGAGCGCAGGGACCACATAAGGCGCCAGCACGACTGTTCCGATGCTCACGGCAATCCCGGTAGGCGTCACGCCCTTAGCCAAATCTTCGAGTAAAGCCATATCCAATTTCCTTTGCAGACGTGTCGAAAGGGAGTGCCTGTTATCGGAAGGCGCGCGTGCTGCGCCGTTGCAAGCGCCGCATCAGGGTGGGAGATGCGCCAACTGCAGTGGGCATGCTGGCTGGAGGACCACATCCGGCAATGCAACGACTGCAGCACCGACGGCCACCAGCTCGCCGATTGAGCCTGTAAGCATGTCCTCAATCAACTGCATGGCTCCTCAATGTGACAAAGCGGTGACACCCATAACTAGCGATACGGCAGGTGCGTTTCAGCCGTCTTACAATCACAAAAAAGAGAGTTCTCTGGCGGACAGGGTTGTGCGGGGTTGATTTATCGACCCAGCGCCAGTTTCGGATGCCGCGGATCAGCTTGCCGAACACGCGTCGGCATCAGGCCACTATCCCCGTTGGGCGCGCGGCGCCTTGCGGCTGGAATAGGAGCGGCCCGGCCTTGCGCCGGAAGTTCGCGCCTCGGCGCCGGCCGTCGCCGGCTCGATGCGGGCCTCGCCTTCGCCCGCGTGGCGCACCGCGGCGGCGAAGCGGTCGGCGGTCTCGGCCACGATCTCGAACCGCGTGTCGGTGTCGAAGATGCGTATGGCGCCGATGTCGGCTTTGGTGACGCCGCCTAGCCGGCAGATCAGTGGGATCAGCCACTTGGGATCGGCGTTCTTGCGCCGTCCGATGGTCAGGCGGAACCATGCGCCGCCGCCAGCGGAACGTTGCGAAGCGCGCGGCTCCATGGGCGCACGCACGAAGCGTTCGCCGGACGGCCGCGGCGGTGCGGCCGGGGCGGCGTCGAACTGCTCCTCAGGCGCCGGCATGCGCGCGCGATAGCCGCGGACCAAGGCGGCGGCGATCCACTCGGCCGGACGGCTCTCCAGCAACAGCCGGGCCAGCACGAGGTCCTCCTCGGTAGGCTCCTGCGCCAGGATCGGATCGTTCAGCAGGCGTTCCTGGTCGCGGGCGCGGATCAGCTCGGCCGACGGCGGATCGCTCCAGCCCGCGTCCACCCCGGCGGCGGCGATCAACTGCTCGGCCCGGCGGCGCTTTGGGAACGGCACCAGAAGCACCGACACGCCCTTGCGCCCGGCGCGCCCGGTGCGTCCGCTGCGGTGGAGCATGGTCTCCTTGTTGGTCGGCAGGTCGGCGTGGATGACCAAATCGAGGTCCGGCAGGTCGAGCCCGCGCGCCGCCACATCGGTCGCGACGCAAACCCGCGAACGTCCGTCGCGCAACGATTGCAGCGCGCTGTTGCGCTCGTGCTGGCTCAATTCGCCGGACAGCGCCACGGCGTCGAAGCCGCGTTCGAGCAGGCGCCCGTGCAGGCGGCGCACGCCCTCCCGCGTGGCGCAGAACACCAGGCTGGCCCGCGCCTCGAAATAACGCAGCACGTTGACCGCGGCGCGCTCGGCGTCGTGCGGCGCCATCGTCACGGCGCGGTATTCGATGTCGCCATGCGGTTCGTTGCGGCCCCCGGCAGCGATGCGCAGCGCGTCGCGCTGGTAGCGCCGGGCGAGCGAGGCGATCTCTTTGGGGATGGTGGCGGAGAACAGCATCGTGCGCCGCTCGGACGGGGTCGCGTCGAGGATGAACTCCAGGTCCTCGCGGAACCCGAGGTCCAGCATTTCGTCGGCCTCGTCGAGCACTGCGACGCGCAGGCTGCCGAGGTCGAGCCGTCCGCGCTCCAGGTGGTCGCGCAGCCGCCCGGGGGTGCCGACGACGATGTGGCAGCCGCCGGCCAGCACCCGCTGCTCCGCCCGGCTGTCCATGCCGCCGACGCAGGACGCCATGCGCGCGCCGGTTTGTTGATAGAGCCAGGCCAGTTCGCCCTGCACCTGGATCGCGAGTTCGCGCGTGGGGGCGATAATAAGGGCGAGGGGCGCGCCGGGCCGGTCGAAGCGCTCGGCGTCGCCCAGCAGCGTGGGGGCGAAGGCGAGGCCATAGGCGACGGTCTTGCCCGATCCGGTCTGCGCGGACACCACGAGGTCGCGCCCGAGCGCTTCGTCCACCAGGACGGCGGACTGGACGGCGGTGGGTTCGAGGTAGTCGCGGTCGGCAAGGGCGCGGTTGAGGGCCGGGTTTACGCTCGGAAAGGGCATGCTGTTACCAAATGGCCGTGACCGGAGGGCCATGGGCCGCATGGTCTAGCCCATAACGGCGACAAAAGCTAAATGTTGCAGTGCACACCAGACGAGCGTCAGGTGGACACCAGACGAGCGTCAGGTGGACACCAGACGAGCGTTAGGTGGCAAGCAGCCCGGCGTTGACGGGTCAGGCCGCGGTGGCCCACTCCCCAAGCCGCATCACCGGCTCGGCGTTGCCGCTGGCATCGATGCCGTCCACATCGATCGCGCCGGAGCCGATCATCCAGTCGATGTGGATCAGGCTGCTGTTGGCGCCGCGCTCGGCCAGTTCTGCCTCCGACGCGGACGTTCCGCCCTCCAGGCAGGTCCGGTACGCCTGGCCCAGCGCGATATGGCTGGCGGCGTTCTCGTCGAACAGCGTGTTGAAGAACAGCAATCCGCTGGCCGAGATCGGCGACGAGTTCGGCACCAGCGCCACCTCGCCCAGCCGGCGCGCGCCCTCGTCGGTGCCCAGCACCTTCTGCAGGACCTCCTGCCCGGTGCGCGCCGTGGCGTCGACGATGGCGCCCGCCTCGAACCGCACCGCCATGTCTTGGATCAGGGTGCCCTGGTAGGACAGCGGCTTCGTGCTGCGGACCGTGCCGTCCACCCGCAGCCTGTGCGGCGTGGTGAACACCTCCTCGGTCGGGATGTTCGGGTTGCAGGTGATGCCGTTCTTCGCCGTTTCCGAGCCGCCGAGCCACAGATGCCGGTCGGACAGGCCGACGCGCAGGTCGGTGCCGGGGCCACGGAAGTGCAGCGCCGAGTATTGCCGCGCGTTCAGCAGGGCGGTGCGGGCGCGCAGCGTCGCGTTGTGCTCGGCCCAGGCGGCGACCGGGTCCGCCGCGTCGATGCGCGAGGCGGCGAAGATCGCGTCCCACAGCTTGGCCACCGCGTCGTCCTCCGGCAGGTCCGGGAACATGGTGCGCGCCCAGGACGGCGTGGCGAAACAGGTGACGGTCCAGTTGATGCCGAACCCGGTGATCAACTCGAGCGCCGGGCGATAGGCGACGGAGCGGGCGCGGTTGGCGCGGGCGACGCGCGCGGGGTCCTGGCCGGCGAGCAGCGACGGGTTTTCGCCGGCGATCGCCAGGCGGGCGGCGCCGCCGCGGTATGCCGCCGCCATGCCGTCATACAGCCATGTCGCGGCGACATCGAACGCCGCGTCCGGCGCATGCTCGAAGCGGGCCAACGCGGCGACATCATCCGTGAGCAGCGTCGTGACCAGGGATGCGCCGGCGCGGTAGGCGTGTTCGGTGATGCGGCGCACCAGCGGCACCGCGTCGAGCGGCGCGGTGATGACCAACTCCTGGCCAGGAACCAGGCCGAGGCCGACGCGGACCGCGACCTCGCCCAGCCGGTCCAGGCGTGCATTGTTGCTGCTGGTCCGGCTGTTGATTTGGTTGCGGGCGACGACGTTCATGCGGCGGGCTCCTCGGTCTGTCTTGGGAGATAGGCGCGGCAACGGCCATCGGGAACCCGGCAGCCCGCTTTCCGGGGTGGGATTTCCGCCGGTTTCGTGGAATGATCGCGGAAAGAGCCTGAAAGGACCATCGCACGTGCCGTCCATCGTCCGCCTGCTGCTTGGCCTTGCCGTGCTGACCGTCGCCGGCTGCGCGACCCCGCCGCCCGCCAGCGACCCCGAGGCGCGGGCCGACTTCCGCGAGTTGAACGACCCGCTCGAGCCGACGAACCGGTTCTTCTACAGGGTCAATGACGCGCTCGACACCTATGCGCTGCGTCCGGTCGCGGTCGCCTATCGCGACGTGGTGCCCGGCGCTGTCCGGCGGCCGATCCATAACGTGCTGACCAACCTCGGTACACCCGTCGTATTCGCCAACGACGTGCTGTCGGCCAAGCCGCTCCGCGCGGGCGACAGCCTGATGCGCTTCCTGATCAACAGCACGGCCGGCGTCGGCGGCGTGTTCGACGTGGCGACCGGGTGGGGCTATCCGGACCACAGCAACGACTTCGGCCTGACCTTGGCGCTCTGGGGCGTGGGGGAGGGGCCGTTCCTTTATCTGCCGGTGCTGGGACCGACCAACCCGCGCGACGCCGGCGGGTTCGGCGCCGACATTGTGCTCGATCCGCTGACCTGGGCCTCGTTCGGCGGCAGCTCGGCACTGGGCGTCATCCGCTATGGCGTCACGGCGGTCGACACGCGGGAGCGGCTGATCGAACCGATTGACCAGATCAAGCGCAGCGCGCTCGACCCATACGCCACGTTCCGCAGCCTGGAGCGGCAGAACCGGGCGGATGAGGTCTCGAAGGCGGAGCACGAAGGCCCGGCCACCGTGCCCGCCTGGTTTCCGCGTCCGGCGCGATAAGGATCGTTCGATTATGGCCGACTCAATTTGGACCGTTCTGGCAGCCAACGCTTCCGGCCGTGCGATCGGCGCGCCGGGCCGGCCTTGGCTTGGCGGCGCTGAATTGCGCGCACTGGCCGAACAGACCCGCCAGGCGCTGAACGACGCCGGCATCGGACGTGGCGACCGGGTGGGCATCGTGCTGCCCAACGGGCCGGAGATGGCGACCTGCTTCGTCAGCGTCGCTGCGGCCTGCACCGCCGCGCCGCTCAACCCGGCCTACACGGCGGACGAGTTTGATTTTTATCTGTCCGACCTGAAACCCCGCGCCATCATCCTGCAGCAAGGGGATGCCATGCCGGCCCGTGCGGTGGCGGAGCGCCTTGCGGTCCCGGTGATCACGCTGCAGCCCCAGGCCGACGCAGCCGCTGGGATATATAGCCTGCAGATGCCGGGCGTCGCGCCAGATGCGGCTGCGGAGCCAGGCGCGGCCGGGCCGGACGACATGGCGCTCGTGCTGCACACCTCCGGCACCACGGCGCGGCCCAAGATCGTGCCGCTGACCAACCGCAACCTGGCGGCGTCGGCCGGGCATATCGCGGCATCGCTGGCGTTGGGCCCGGACGACGTGTGCCTGAACGTCATGCCGCTGTTCCACATCCACGGGCTGGTGGCCGCCGTGCTGTCGTCGTTGCGCGCCGGCGCCGGGGTATGCTGCACGCCGGGGTTCAACGCCTTCAAGTTCGGCGACTGGCTGCATGAGGTCCACCCGACCTGGTACACCGCGGTCCCGACCATGCACCAGGCCATTTTGATGCGCATGCGTGCGCACCCCGAGCGCGCCCGTGCGGCCGGGCTGCGCCTGATCCGCTCGTCGAGCGCGTCGCTGCCGCCCCAGGTCATGCAGGAACTGGAGGAGGTGTTCGGCAGCCCCGTCGTCGAGGCGTATGGCATGACCGAGGCCGCGCACCAGATGGCCTCCAACCCGTTGCCGCCCCGTGCCCGCAAGCCCGGCGCAGTCGGCCTCGCCGCCGGGCCGGAGATCGCGGTCATGGCCGAGGATGGCGCGATCCTGCCTCAAGGCAGCGTCGGCGAGGTGGTGATACGCGGGCCGAACGTCACGCCGGGCTATGCCAGCAACCCCGACGCCAATGCCCGCGCCTTTACCGGCGGCTGGTTCCGCACCGGCGACCAGGGCCGCATCGACGACGAGGGCTATTTGTTCCTCACCGGGCGGCTCAAGGAGCAGATCAACCGCGGCGGCGAGAAGATCAGCCCGCTCGAGGTCGACGTCGTGCTGCTGGACCATCCGAGCGTCGCCCAGGTCGTCACCTTCGGCGTGCCGCACGCGAAGCTTGGGGAGGAGGTCGGCGCGGTCGTCGTGCTGCACCCCGGCGCCACCGCGACCGAGCAGGAAATCCGCGACTTCTGCGCCACCCGCCTCGCCGCCTACAAGGTGCCGCGGCATGTCCTGCTGCGCGACGACATCCCGAAAGGCGCCACCGGCAAGGTGCAGCGCATCGGGCTCGCCGGGAAGCTGGGCCTGGGAGCCTGACGTGACCAGCATCTGCGTATTCGGCGCCGGCGCGATCGGCGGCTTCCTGGCGGCGCGGCTGGCGATGGCCGGCACGCCGGTGTCCGTCGTGGCGCGCGGCCCGCATCTGGCGGCGATGCAGGACGGCGGCCTGGTGCTGGACAGCGGCGGCGAACGCATCGTCACCCACCCCCGCGCCGTCTCGGACCCGGCCGTGATCGGGCCGCAGGACTACCTGTTCCTGACTTTGAAGGCGCATTCGCTGGAACCAGCGCTGCCGCAGCTTCGCCCATTGATCGGACCCGGCACCACCATCGTTGCGGCGGTGAATGGCATTCCCTGGTGGTACTGCCACGGCCTGCCGGAGCCGTTCGGCGGACGGCGCGTGCTGTCGGTGGACCCGGACGGCGCATTATGGGACGCGCTGCCGCCGGCGCAGACGCTGGGCTGCATCATCTACCCGGCTGCCGAGATTTCGAGTCCGGGCGTGATTTCGCACACCTATGGCGACCGTTTCAGCCTTGGCGAACCCGATGGCAGCCGGAGCGAGCGGGCGGAAGCATTGTCCCGGCTATTGATCGCCGCCGGGCTCAAGGCGCCGGTGCGTCCGCGGCTGCGCGACGAGCTTTGGGTCAAGCTATGGGGCAACATGGCGTTCAACCCAATCAGCGCACTGACGACGGCGACGCTCGACGTCATCACCGGTGAACCCGGCGTGCGCAAGGTGGCCCGCGCCATGATGCTGGAGGGTCAAGCGGTCGGCGAAGCGCTCGGCGCGCGGTTCGCGCTGGATGTGGACAAGCGGATCGAGGGCGGCGCGCAGGTGGGCCGGCACAAGACGAGCATGCTGCAGGACTTGGAACTGGGCCGTCCGCTGGAGATCGAGGCGATCCTGGGCGCGGTGGTCGAACTCGCCGGTTGGGTCGATGCACCGGTGCCGATCAGCACGGCGATGCTGGAACTCGTGCGGTGCCGCGCGGCGATGCGGGCAGCCAGGTCATGAGCATTCTATGCTGGGTGTAACGCTCACACCACGAGGGTCGGACGGCGCTTAACGCCGGAAAGATCGGTGAACGGGAACCGCGCCAGGACGATGCTGCCGAATGCGAACACCTGTCCGGCCTGCCTCACCAGGTCGGCGTCGGTGTAGAGGTCCGGCTCCTCGGCCAGCCAATCGAACGCGCCGCCGGCCTGCGCCAAAGCCGCCATGGGCAGGCCCTCGTCGCTGATCACGTCCACCAGCACATGCACCCGCGTGCCTGCAGCGATGCCGCGGCGGACCAATTCGGCCGAGACCTGTCCGGCTTCGGCATCAAGAGCGATTCTTTGCATCATACGGCTTCCTTCTCTCGAACTAGCTTACTCGGTCCAGGCTGCTTCTGTCCGCCATGATTCACGTTTCAGGTGACGCAAGGAGACCTGCCAGCGCCTACTTCGGCACGCCAGTGGCGCACCGTCGCAGTGTTCAACTACAGTTTTGTTCCGCAACTCCGATTTGGCTGCCTTGGCGATTTGGCTAGCCGCCGTAGATGACCGGCGCGCGGCAGCGCGGGTGGACGGGTTCCCAGCCCTCTGATGGGGAATTGCCAGGCAAAAGGGGAGTGAGCTTGGACGGCTTTACTGAATTTGCGGAGCGGGTGCAGGGCAGGCTCGACCGCCTCGATCTTTCGCCGGAGCGTGCGGCGCGGGCCGCCGGGCTTCCGGACGACTTCATCGGCAGGCTGCTGGACGGGAGGGCGCCGCCGCCGCGTGGCCAGCGCCTGGTCAAGCTGGCGGAGGCGTTGGCCACCTCGGTGTCGTATCTCGTGGGCCTGGACCCGGATACGCCGGTGCCGGACGAGTATTTCGAGGAGGAGCAGGGCAGCCTGGGCTTGCTGGCGGGCGACGAGGACGCGCTGCTGCGGGCCTACCGGCGGCTGGATGTTTCCTCCCGCGCCGCATTATTGCAGGTGGCGCTGAAGATGGCGCCGGAACCGGAGGCGCTCGAACGGAAAGCCCGCCCGGGCCGCTCCGGGCCTTGAACCGGCAACGCTTCAGCCATGATCCTTCGCCGATATCCGGTCCATCACCGCGAGCAGCAGGCCAGAAACCACGAATGCCATGTGGATGCCCACGCTCCAGCCGAGCTCGCGGTCGCTGAGATGCTCGGTGTTCATGAAGCTTTCGAGCAGCTTGATCGCCGAGATCGCCACGATGGAGCCCATCAGCTTCAGCTTGAGGTCGGTGAAGTCGACGTGCCCCATCCAGCTCGGTTTGTCGGCGTGATCGACCCCTTCGAACTTGGAGACGAAGTTCTCATAGCCGGAGAACATGACCATCAGCACCAGGCTGCCCATCAGCGACAGGTCGATCAGCGTGAGCACGCCGATGATGGTCTCGTCGCCGGTGGCGGACGGGATGTGCAGGCATAGCTCGACGAGGTCCTGCACGAACTTGATCAGAATGATGACCAAGCCGCCCGCGAGGCCCAGATAGACCGGGGCCAGCAGCCAACGGCTGCCGAACAGCACGGCCTCGATGCCGCGCTCGATTGGCGACAGGGCAGGGCGCTGCGCCCGTTCCTCCAACATGCTCATGCTCCTCGCTTGCCCAACCCCACGGACGCGCCCGGCTGCCGCCTACGCCGCCGCGCCGCCAGCAGGTTCAACGCCTCCACCGCCCCGGAAAACCCCATTGCGGCGTAAACATAGCCGCGCGGCACGTGGACCCCAAAACCATCGGCCACCAGCATCATGCCGATCAGCAGCAGGAACGACAATGCCAGCATCTTGACCGAGGCGTTGCGGTCGATGAACGAAGCGAGCGGGCCGCTTGCCGCCAGCATCAGCGCCATCGCGGCGACGATCGCCGCCACCATCACCCATAGCTCGTCGGCGATGCCCACGGCGGTGATGACGCTGTCGAGCGAGAACACGATGTCGAACAGCATGATCTGCACGACGGTCCCGGCCAGGCTTGCGGCCGGGCGGGCGCCGGGGTCCTCGTTCTCGCCCTCGACCCGCAGGTGGATTTCGTGGGTGCCCTTATACAGCAGGAAGCCGCCGCCCGCGATCAGGACGATGTCGCGCCAGGAGAAGCTGTGGCCGAACGCGGCGGCGACAGGCTCGGTCAGGTGGACCAGCCAGGCGATCGAGCCGAGCAGCGCCAGCCGCATCAGCAAGGCCAGCATCAGCCCAAGCCGCCGCGCCCGCGCCTGCTGGTGTTCCGGCAGCCGTCCCGCGAGCAGGGCGACGAAGACGAGGTTGTCGATGCCGAGCACGATCTCCAGCACGCTCAATGTGAGGAAGCTCGCCCAGATATGCGGATCGGCCAGCGCGCCGGCCATCACGCGCGCTCATTGCCCGGAGCGGCCGGCTCGCCCAATCCCATCCAGCGCGGGTGACGCCGCCGGATCCACGCCAGCACCCGGTCGACCAGGCGCTGCAGCGGCGGCACGTCCTGGGACAGCAGCACCACCCCGGCCGGCAGCATCCAAAGGCCGAACACCGGCAGGATGCTGAGCACGCTGCCCAGGATCAGCAGCACGCCGGCAGGGATACGCACCCAGCGCGCCTGCGGCCGGCGCAGCCATATGACCGCGTTCCGCAGCCGTTGCGGGAGTTGGCGCAGCAACAGGGCGATGCGGCGCTCACGCACGGCATCGGCGTTTTGCTCATGGAGGGAAATGAAGGGTTCGCGGCTCATCTGCTTGGCTCCTGGCGGCGGCGCGGCAGGGACACAGCGGGACGGCTTGGACTTGTGGCGGTGAAGGAGCCGGGCCCAGGCGACGGCCCGCCGATGCCCCGGCGTAGCGCGGCGATCCGACATCGCGAGGTTGGGCGGCCCATGCCGCCGTCCTCGCCAGAGGGGCCCGGATCAGTTGCCGGCGCAGATAATGGCGATGCGCGCTTGTATCAAGCCCGGCGTCGTAAGATCGGCCCTATTCCCGTGCACAATCGGAACAGACCGGTGGCCTTCGAGCTCAGTGCATGGTGCAGTACACGTGCAGGTCTCGTTTCCGGTGTTGGTGCAGCGTCCCGCGCCGCGACGCCTCGCCCGGCCAGGCCTGTCGATCAATGCTGGCCGATTACATGGCTCGCCTGGCTGGCGAACCGGTCCAGGCGGGACTTCTTTTCCGCGTCGCCCAGCCCGGACATCCGGTCCACCACCGGGCAGTAAGCGGTCACGAGGTAGTTCAACAATTCGGCGTTCTGCACGCCGGGGTGGCGATGCCGCAGGCGGGTGACGATCTCCGGCACGCGGTTGCCTGCATCGCCGCTGCCCAGCAGCCTTGCCGTCCTGCGGACCTGGGCGCGGGTCTCCTTCAGCGCGCCTGGGTCATGCTGGTCCTGGGGCGCCGGGCACTCGAACGCCTGGGCGGACGCGGGCATCGGCGAACAAAACCCGAGGGCGACGATGATCGCGGCAGCTAGGCCAAGCGGCCGAATTCTTGGGAGCGAGCGAATCATTCTTTACCTCCTGGGACAGGGCAGCGTTACGGCATTGCGGCATCGTGCGCCAGAGACCGCGCCCCCGCCTGACCCGGCGGGGGCGTGGCGACTACTTCTTGGCAGAGCTGCTGGATGTGTCGGACTGGCTGCCGTTCGGCTGGTTCATGGCCGTCACCGCGGTGATCGAGTCAGGGTTGATGACCATCATTACGGGGTGGCCCGCCTTGTCCTTCGCCCGAACGAGGAACGAATCCGGCATGACCTGGACATTGGTATAGCCAGCCTTGTCCAGATCCTGGGTCAAGCGGGCCTGGATTGCCTGGGCGCTTTCGTTCTTCGAGGCCGACGCCTGCTGGCTTGGCGCCGGGGTGCCGGCGGGCGGCGTCTGGGTTTGCTGGGCTGCGACGGGAAGCGCGAACCCGGCGCATAGGACCAGTGCGAGCAATGCTTTGCATGACATGACAGGAGTGTTCCTTTCAGGCTGATGAAGGCTGAAACATCGTCCAAGGCCGGAGCATCATCCCAATTGCATCGGGAGATGGCGGCTGCCTGGACGGCCGGCTTTGGCGGACCAAAGGTCCACCAGAGCTGGCGCCTGATCACTTAGTGCACGGTCCCTGGGACCAGCAGCCTCGGAAAACACGTAGTGGCCGACCGGGTCAACGAGGCGCCCGGCAGCGCGCATGACCTGGTTATGGACCCGCAGGCAGCGCAGCGTCAGGCCTGGAACGCCAGGATGCGTCAGCCACCGCCGATGGCGCGGGTGATAGTGCCTGAGCCGTCGCAGGCCGGGCAGGGCTTGCCCTCCATCTTGCCGGTGCCGTGGCAGTCCGGGCAGAGGTCGTCGCCGGTTCCCGGCGTGCCCGCAGCGGCCTCGTCCCCGGGCTTCATGCCGGGTTCCATTTCAGGTTTCGTCACTCGGTTTCCCCTTTTCGTTGATTGCGTGCGTTGCAGCCTCGACGCGGGAACAGTAGGGCAGCGCCAGCAAGGCCGGCTAGTGCGTGCGTGAACAACTGCGAGCGATCAAATTGGCCGCGTATGATGCTGTCTGGTCTGTGCAGGAACTGCCTATGTTTCCTTTGTTCCAGTTACGGCGCGCGTCTGTACGGTCAATGAAGCCAGCCTGTCGGGAGACGGCGGCGTTTGCAACCGCCTTGGCCAATTCGCCAAGGCAAGATCATGCATCGCGAGACCCTTTGACTGCGCCTACTCACAGATCGTCCGGTTGAGGTTCAGCTCAATGGCCAGGGCGCTTGCGCGCTCGCCAGCCTCCAGCCGTTCAACGGCCTTCAGCATGAACTCCCGGCTGTGACGCACGGACTCGCTCAGGGACATCGGTACGCTCTCCTCGTGGGAGCTGTCCGAATTTACCTGTCTCACTTTCGGGGTCCAGTTCACCAGCCCTCGGAGTTTCCGGACAGGGCGGGCGTGGTCGGTTGAGCGTGGTTTGGCGGACACCCCTGGCTTTGGCTGCCGATCAACGTGCAGCAGTGCCAGATGGCCAGTCTGCACAGCTTTGCGGTCGTGGGCCAAGCTGTTGATCAGCTTTGGGTCGCGTGCTGCAGTAGCCTCCCTGGCGAGGCGGTGGGACGCCTACCCCGCTCCCTGCGCCTTCCGCACCCCGTCCAGCACCGCCTCATGCGTCGCCAGTATACGCCGCAGCGTGGGTTTCCCTTTGTCGCTTGCTTCGGCGATGCCCTCGTGCATTTCTTCGATCCCCGTCGTCATCTGCTCGGCCAGGCCGGATAGCCGCTCCTGTAGCTGCTCGCCATCATCCTTAAGTTCGGCCGTCCAGATGGCCAGGATGCGAGAGAGTTCGGTTGCAGCGCGGGCGGGTGGGACGCCCGCTTGCAGGAGCTTGATGAGGGGGGCCAGGTCGGCAGCGGGGGAGCGGGACATGGGTAGGAAGGTAGGTAGGCGGACCGTGGGTGGCTACCCTGAGTTTGGGGGCGACGAGGGGCTGCTTTGTATCGAGTGCGGCGGAAGCCATGTCCCCGGTTCACCCCGCCCGCCGTGCTATTCTGCCCGTTCCGTGGCGTAACCCCTGTTTGGAGAAGGAAGTCCGTCCAAGAACTCCTACGCAATCCTGACATGGGTCACGACCCTTCAGGCTGCACGCCGATGCCTCACCAACCCGTCACGGATGTGCTGGGCCAGCCTCGCCACCGCTGCCTCGGCAGGGTGGCGGGGCAGGTGAAGGTTGATAGCGAAGGCCGGCAGCTCTGGCAGGCCGAAGCTGGAGGGCAGGATGTCCAGGTCAGGTGGAACGGTGTAGGCCAGCCAGGCGGACACGGCCATGTCCGCCCGCACGGTCGCCAACGCCGCTTCCATGCTGCCGTTCTCGAACACGGTCCTCCATCCCACGCCATGCCCGGTCAAAGCTGCCAAGGTTGCGGGGCGGAACGTGCAGGTGCCGGCCACCATCGAAACCGGCAAGGGACGCTTCAGGTGCGCGGTTCCGGCTTTGGCTCCGATCCAGACGAGCCGCTCGATGCCGAGGCACTCGCCCGCGGACGGCCCGGCCGGCTCCTCGACTACGGCGAGGTCAACCCGTCCCATCGCCAGCGCTTCCACCAGCTCCGGGGACGGCGCGCACACCAGGGAGAGTTCCACCCGCGGGAAAGCATCCCCATACGCCTTCAACACGGGCGCCAGATAGCTGCCCACCAAGTCGGGAGGCACGCCGAGCCGCACCCGTCCTTCGACGGCCACCGTGGTCATCTCGGCCCATATCTCGTCGTTCAAGGCAATCAGCTTCCGGGCTTGGCTGAACAGGCGCTCGCCGTGCGGGGTCAGCCGCAAGCCGCGCCGGTCGCGTTCGAATAACCCGCATCCTAGCGTCGCCTCGAGCCGCTTGACCTGCTGGCTGATGGCACCTTGCGTGAGGTGAAGCGCGTTCGCGGCGGCTGTCATGCTGGTCTTTTCCGCGACGGTGACGAAGGTGCGGACAAGGCCGGTGTCGAGATTGCGGACCATGGCTTCCATTATGATGCGTAATGCCCGGTATCACCAACATTAGCTTACTGGGGCATGGCGGCGGGCCTAACCTGTTCTTCTTGGGCCGGGGAGAACGGCAACGTGGGCTTTGACACGATCCTGCCGCTCGTCCTGTTCGTGGTTGTTTCGACCATCACGCCAGGGGGCGCCACCACGCTGGCGACAGCGTCCGGCGCCCAGTTCGGCTTCCGGCGCTCCGTGCCGTTGATGGCGGGCATCGCTGCCGGCCTGGCGTCGCTCGCTGCCGCGTCTGCGGCCGGGTTGGCTGGCGTGCTGCTGGCGGCGCCGTCGCTACAAACGGCCATGCGGGTAGCCGGGTCGGCTTACCTGCTCTGGCTGGCTTGGAAAATCGCTAGGAGCGGGCAGCCGAACATGGACGCCACCATGGGGGTGCCCACGAGCTTCCTGGGGGGAGCGGGGCTGCTTTGGCTGAACCCGAAGGGCTGGGCCATGGCGCTGGGCGCCGCGGCGTCGTTCGCCACCCTTGCCAGCGGGCCGTTGCAACTCGCGCTCCTGCTCGGTTCGGCGTTCGGCCTTGCGGCAGCCGTGTCGCTATCTCTTTGGTGCATGGCCGGGCGGCTGCTCGCCCGGCTGCTGCGAACCGAGCGACAGTGGCGGATGCTCAACGCCGTGCTGGGCGTTCTGCTCGCCGCATCCATCATTCCGATATGGTTGGAGTGAGCGGGCCAGGCACTCAAAAAGGCTATACGACTTCGTCAAACGACCCAGGACAGCATGGTACGGCCCACGCCCGGCCGCAGCAGGGCTAAGCATCATCTCGCAGGGCGCCCTTGCGCGCTGCGAATAAGATGATGCGTTATCAGAGGCCCCTAAGCAGGCATTCGTTGGCCACGCCACGAATGTCTGCTTAGGCCAAAATGTGGCGCAGCCTGGGCGAAGTCGGCCAGGTTGTGCGTGACCAGCGCATCGGCTCGCCCGTTTGCTGCGGCATCCAGCACCAACTCGTCTTCGGGATCAGCAAACTGGGGCCGCCAGGCGAAATGCACCTCGACCGGCTCCATCGCGGCGGCGAACGCGGCAAGGGCCGCGTCCACCTCTGCCAAGGTCAGGCCCGAGACCTCGCGCTACTCCGGCCGTTTTAGCACGTCTTCGTGCTCCAGGAACAGCGCCAGCGTGGCCAGCAGCACATGCTGGCGGCCAGCCACAAGGTCGAGCAGCCTGTAGGATGCGCCGTGCTGGCTGCGGAAACCCGAGAGCACCACCGAACTGTCTAGCCCATCCTATTCAGCGTGCTAAGGTTTATTCCACAAGCTGAGCGGTGGACACGGTTCGACGATACGCCTGTTTCATCGCGATTTCAGTCCAGAGGTGCTGGGCGTTGGGGTTGGCGAGACGGGGCGGTTCCGGGGGCGACGGCCCCGGCGTTTATGGCCCGGCGAGTTGGAGGCTGCGTGCGACGCCGCGGAACAGCTCGGCTTCCGGGCAAGCGGCGGCGAACGCGACGCGGATCTGGGTGGCGGTCTCGGTGATGCGCCCGGCGATCTTGATCAGCCGCATGCGCAAGGTGGCGAACTCGGCTGTGGCGAGCGGTTGGGGTTTGGGAATGGCATCGCGCACCGTCAGCATCAGCCAGTAGGCGGCGGTGTGCAGCACCAGGCGGACCTGGTTGGCCAGGGCGGACCGGCAACTGGTGCGGTCGGAGGCGAGTTGGCTCTTGTGCAGCTTGATCAGGTTTTCGGCCTGGCCGCGCGCGCAGTATAGGGTGTCATAGAGCCATTCGGCGCTGCCGGCGCGCAGGTTGGTCACCACGCAACGTATGTCGAGACCCAGCGTCGTGGCCTCGATCCTGGCTGAGACCCGGCGTTTGCAGCCCCACGACTTGGCGCCGTAGCGGACCTCGGCATAGCGGCGCAGCACGGGCAGCTGTTCCTCGGCGCGCCGGACCCGGACATCGTCGGCGGCCTCGTCGAGCAAGCGGCTCAGCACGGCATTGCCCGGCAGGCCGAAGATGTAGTCGACGGCGTTGGCTTCGCACCACGCCATCACCTCGGGACGACCGTAATGGCCATCGCCGCGGATCGTCAGGCGCGTGGTGGGCCAATGGCTGCGGATGCGGCGCACCAGGCGGCGGACGTGGCAGCGAACCTCGTGTCCGGACGGCGTCTTGCCGGGCCTCAGCAGGATGGCGACCGGCCGCGAGCTGGCGATATCGTAGACGTGGATGGGCATGAAGCAGCGTTCGTCGTGGTGCGCGTTGAACAAAGCAAGCTGCTGATGGCCGTGCACGACGTCGACCGTGTCATCAATGTCCAGCACCACCGCCTTGGGTGGCCTGGCATAGCTGGCGCAATAGATGTCGACCATGGTGTAGCTCAGCCGCACCACCTCGCGCAGGGTCGGCGCGTTCTCCCACCGCGATACGGTCGGCTGCGAGCACAGGTCGCGGCCGCTGTCGGGCAAGCGTCCGCAGGCGAGCTTGAAGCCGGGATCGGTGCGGAGATGGTCGAGGTCGTCGGCATCCTCGTAGCCGCAAGCGATGGCGAGCATGCGGGCGCGCAAGATATCGGCGATGCTGTGCGTCACGAACAATGGGTTGCGCGGATCGGCAATTAGCTCTGCCAGCCGATCAGCGATCCCCAAACGGCGCTCGGCAGCGGCCAACAGCATCACGCCGCCATCGGAGGTGAGGCGTCCGCCATCGAAGTCAGCGATGACTTTCTTGCGGCCCACGGCTGGAAACAGGAACGGCGCGGCCGTATCGTCGGACATGGCGGGTGTGGCTCGGCGTGATCGGGTGAATGGATGGCTTCGACACCCAATCCATAAACACGATCAGCAGCTTACGCGACACCCGCCGCCGACTCCCAGCCATGCCCTGAATAAGATGGGCTAGCACCACCCGCCTCACGCGGACAGCATGGCACTTGCCATAGGATATGTCATTTGGCTGCCAGCATCCCGAAAAGCCGTTCGGCGTAACGACCGCAGCAAGTATTTACCCGCTCTACCCGGCCCAGCCGCATCTCACAAGCCGACCGTGGACGCCGGTGCGCCAAACCCCTCCAGCACCACCTTGCCCCGCGTCGTGCCGCTCTCGACCTGGGCGTGGACGCACCGCAGGTTCGCGGCGTTGATGCCCGCCACGCGCTGCGTCATCGTCGTGCGCAGGGTGCCGGCGTCGGCCAGGCGCGACACCTCGGCCAGCAGCTTGCCCTGCTCATCCATGTCCGGCGTGCCGTAGATCGACCGGGTGTACATCAGCTCCAGGTGGACCGAGACCGACTTGCGCTTGAACAGGTTCACGTTGAGCGTGGCCGGGTCGTCGATCAGGGCGAAGCGGCCCTGCGGGGCGATCAGCTCGGCGATCGCGTCCAGGTGGCGCTCCGTCTGGGTCGTCGAGAAGACGAAAGCTGGCGCGCCGATGCCCAGCGCCGCAATTTCCCCCGCCAGAGGTTTGCTGTGGTCCGCCACATGGTGCGCGCCCATCTGGCGCACCCAGTCCGCCGTTTCCGGCCGCGACGCCGTGGCGATGACGGTCAGGTCGGTCAGCGCCCGCGCCAACTGGACGGCGATGGAACCGACGCCGCCTGCGCCGCCGATAATCAGGATGGCCGGCGCGGCGCCGGGCACGGGCTTGCCGACATCGAGCCGGTCGAATAGCGCCTCCCACGCCGTAATGGACGTGAGCGGCAACGCGGCGGCTTCCGCCCAATCCAGCGTCCGCGGCTTGGGGCCGACGATGCGCTCGTCGACCAGGTGATACTCGCTGTTGGCGCCGGGCCGGCCGATGGCGCCGGCGTAGAACACCTCGTCGCCCGGACGGAACAGCGTGGCGTCCGGCCCGGCAGCCGTGATGACGCCGGCCGCGTCCCAGCCGAGCACCTTCCACTGCCCAGGCTCGGGCGTGTTGCCCTTGCGCACCTTGGTGTCGACCGGGTTGACCGACACGGCGCGGACCTCGACCAGGATGTCCCGGCCTGCCGCAGTTGGCGCCGGAAGCTCGATGTCGACCAGGGCGTCGGCGCGGCCGATGTGCCCCGGCTGCTGATATCCCACTGCACGCATGTCCCATCTCCGCATTTGCATGTGAATGCCAGGATGGGACGGCTTGCTAGACTTTGCCAGTACGCACAAATTTCGCCGATAGTGCCGAAAAGGATACCGTCATGCCGCAAGCCCGCCATTCTCGCCTCGACTGCAACCCCGGCTGCTCGGTCGAGGCGGCAATCAGCCTGATCGACGGCAAATGGAAATGCGTGATCATGTTCCAGCTCCTACGCGGCACGATCCGCTTCAACGAGATACGCCGGCACGTGCCGGGCGTGACGCAGCGCATGCTGACGACCCAATTGCGCGAGCTGGAGGCGGACGGGCTGATCGTGCGCAAGGTGTATGCGCAGGTGCCCCCCAAGGTGGAATACAGCCTGTCGCCGCTCGGACGCACCATGGAGCCGGTGCTGCTGGCGTTGAAGGCCTGGGGCGATGCGAACCTGGGCCTGTTCGCAAAGCCGGGCGGCGCGGTAGCTGCGGCAGCGTAGGGGACAGTCTTGATCGCGGCCGCAACCATCGGCACCCGGGCAGCCGCGCTGAGTTACTTTCCCCAGTCCGCCTGAATGATCTGCCCGCCGCCTGTTCGACCTGCTCGATCCAGGCGGCGCCGGTCGCACGACCGGTATGGGCGACGAACGTCACGTCATGGCCGCTCAGGCGTTCCACCGCCACGTATTGACGTTCCAGGCATTGATCCGGGTGTTGATGTTCGGCTGGTAGCCGCTCAGTCCGGCCTTGGTCCCTTCCACCAGGACATACTGGAAAATCGGCAGGAACGGCAGGTTCTCGCGCAGCAGGGCCTGGACGGCGCGGTAGGCCTCGGTCCGCTTGGCGCGGTCCAGCGTCGTCGCGCCCTGCTGCATCAGCCCGTCCAGCTTCGGGTTGGCGTACTGCATCGTGTTCGAGCCGGAGCCGCCCTGCGCCGCGATGGCCTTGCTGCTGAAATAATCGGCGGCGGCCGGGTCCGGCCCGGTCATGAAATTGATGCCGACGATCGCCGTCTCGAAATGCGAATTGATCCAGTAGTCTCCCCACATGACCGCCGCCGGCAGGTTGCGGATCGTCATGCCGACGCCGATCTCCTGCCAGTTCTGCTGCAGGAGCTGCTGCGCCTGCTCGCGGAGATGGTTGCCCGCCGTGGTCGAATTGGTGAACTGCAGGCGCACCCCGTCCTTCTCGCGCACCCCGCCGCTGCCGACCTTCCATCCGGCGCCGTCAAGCATCGCCTTGGCCTTGCCGGGGTCGTATTCTTGTTTCGGCAAGTCGGGGTTGTAGGCCCATGACTGCGGCGGCAAATAGGTTTCGCTCGGGTGCGGCAGCCCATAGTACAGCTCGTCGATGATGCTCTTTTTGTCCATGCCCAGATACAGCGCCTGGCGCACCGCGAGGTCCTTGAACTGCGGCAGACTGAGGTTGAAGTAGAAATTCTCGATGCTCGCCTGCGCTGTCGGCATCACGACGCGGTTGGGCAGCGCCTTGGCCTCGTTGTAATGGTCGGCCGCGATGCCTTGCAGGCTGATGTAGTCGATGTCGCCGGTGCGGAACTGGGTATAGAGCACCGTGAGGTCCGGAATATACTTGTAAACCACGCGTTCGAGATACGGCCCGTCGCCGAAATAGGCCTCGTTGGCGGCCAGCGTGATATGGTCGCCCGGCACCCGCTCGCCCCACTTGAACGGCCCGGTCCCGACCGGCGCCCGGGTAAACGCCGACCCGCTGGGATCGGACGGCCCGGCCAGCAGATGCTGCGGCACCATGAACGTCCACGCCAGGATCGACGCATAGGGCGCAAACGGCTTTTCCATACGCCACGCAACCAGGTTCGGCGCCAGCACCGTCAGGTCGCGCACCAGCTCATGGCCCGACCGGGTGCCGACCGGGAAGTTCGGGTCGTTGATGCGGTCGATCGTGAATTTCACGTCGTTGGCGGTGAACGGCTTGCCGTCGTGCCAGGTCACGCCGTCGCGCAGCTTGACCCGCCAGGTCAGCCCGTCCTCCGAAACGCCGCCATTGGCGACGGTGGGGATTTCGGCTGCCAGGCGCGGCAGGAACGTGCCCTCGGGGTCCACGGCCCAGAGCGGGCTGAACAGGGACATGTAGATGCCGTCATCGACCTCGATATGCGGCAGCAGCGGGTTGAACACCGTCGGCTCCTGCGACAGGCCGATGATGACCTGCCCGGACGGCTTCGCCTTGCCCTGGGCGCGCGCGCCGGCGCCGAACAGCGGGATTGCGCCGCCTGCCAAGGCGAGCTGCAGGACCGAACGTCTCGGCAGGGTGTCGGCGCGGTGCTGCGTCATGCTGGGCTCCTGTGGATAGTTGCGCGGGCGCTCAGGCCGGGGCCTCGACATAGATGCGCGAGCCGTCGGTGAACCGGGAAAAGCGGAACGGCGTGGGATCGACCAGCGGCCCCGCGCCGGTGACGAGGTCCGCCGCCAACCGCCCGGCCGCGGGGCCGATGCCGAAGCCATGGCCGGAGAACCCGGTGGCGATCACCAGGCCCGGCATGGCGTCGACCGGGCTGATGACCGGCACGGCGTCCGGCGTCACGTCGATCATGCCGGCCCATTGCTGCACGATCTTCATGCCGCGGAATGCGGGGAACGCGGCCTTCGCGGCGCTCACCGCCTCGGCGTTGACGCTGGGTTCCGGCGCTGGGTCGAGCATGCGGACCTCCTCGAACGGGCTTTTCGCGTCGAGCGCCCAATGGCGGGGGGTGCGCGCCTCGGCCATGAAGCGCTCATCGAGCCGCGGGCGCAGGCTGCTCCAGGTCGCCCGCATCGCCGGGATGAACTCGCGGAAGAAGCGCACGGTGTCGGGCACCAACGGCACGACGTTGCCATGGCCGTTGGCGATCGTGTAGCCGCCGTCGATCCGCTTGCGGTAGGCGAATTTGCTGAACCAGGCTGACACGGACGGGCCGTTCTCCAACGGGGCCGTCCGCAGCACCGAGGACCGCACCTTTAATTGCGGCAGGCGCAGGCCGAGGTTGCCGCAAAACAGCCGGGACCACGCGCCGCCCGCGAGGACCACCCCGTCGCAGGCGATGCGGCCATGTTCGGTGACCACGCCGGCGACACGCCCGCCCACGATGTCCAGGCCGCGGACGGCGCAGTTGGTCAGGATCGTGGCGCCGGCGCGCCTGGCTGCGGCGGCGATGGCCGGGCCGGCTTTCTGCGGCTCGGCTCTGCCGTCGGTCGCGGTATACAGCGCCGCCTTGTCCGTGCGGGCCGTGCCCGGCAGCAACGCGGCGAGCTCCTCGCCCTCGATCATGCGCGAACCCATCTGGTAGGGCCGCGCCTTTTCGAGCCAGGCCTCGTGATACGCCCGGGCCGCCGCGGTCTCGCTGACATACAGCACGCCGCACTCGCGGAATCCGGTCTCTGCCTCGACGACGCGGTTCATGTCCTTCCACAAGCGCAGGCTCTCGATGATCAGCGGGATTTCGCGCTGGTCGCGTCCGGTCTTGCGCACCCAGCCCCAGTTCCGGCTCGACTGCTCGCCGGCGAGCGCCCCCTTTTCGCACAGCGTCACCGCAACGCCGGCGTGGGCAAGGGCCAGGGCGGTGGAGATGCCGATGATGCCCCCGCCGATGACGACGACGCCGGTGCGGGCCGGCTGTTGCGCATCGCTTTCGAAGTGGTCGACTTGCGGTCCCATCGGCGGCGCTGGCTCCAATCGGTTCGAATTCCCGGAGAGAGTCCCGCAAAGTGCCCTACAGGCTTGGATTTTGAAAGGCTCTTGCTCGGCCTACCGCCGTTCCAGCATGGCGATGTAGTTCACCGCCAGGTCCGCTCCCGCCCGCCATTGCCGGGACCGCACGTCGAACAGCATGCCGCCGATGTCCGCCACCGGCAGCCCAGCCGCCTTGCCGTAGCCGCCAAGCTCCGCCGGCGTAATGAAACGCTGCCAGTCATGCGTGCCGACCGGCAGCATCCGCAGCACGTATTCCGCCCCGAGCTTCGCCACCGCGAGCGAGCGCAGCGTGCGGTTCAGCGTGGACACGAACAACAAGCCGCCGGGCTCGATCAACTGGGCGAGCAGGCGCAGGAACGCCGCCGGGTCCGCCACATGCTCGATGACTTCGAGCGCGGTGACGACGGGAAAGCGTGCGCCCTCCGCGGCCAGGTCCTCGGCGGTGCCCACGCGATACGCCAACGGCAAGCCCTGGCCGGCCGCATGTCTCGCTGCCGCCGCAACCGCATCCGCCGCGGCATCGAGGCCGAGCACGTCGTAGCCCAGCCGCGCGAGCGCCTCCGCCGCCAGCCCGGCGCCGCAGCCGATGTCGAGCAGCCGCACCGGCCCGCCTCCCTGGGCCCCGACCCGAGCCCGGATGCGCGCATCGATCCAGCCGACCCGCAGCGGGTTCATCGCGTGCAGCGCCTGCATCGGGCCGGAACGGTCCCACCACTCCGCGGCAAGCGCATCGAACCGTGCGACCTCGGCCGCAACGACCGATCCGGTTCTCCGTATGGGGGGTTGCGCGTCTATCATGTTGCCCTGCGCTGATTTCGATGAGTATGTGAGCCGGCACGGTAGTATGTCACCGGGCATGGGCGTCGCCGCAACTGGCGGGCCCGCACCGAAAAAGGCAAGAATCAGGCATGGCGCGGATTGTAATGAAGTTCGGCGGGACATCGGTGGCCGATCTCGCCCGCATCCGCAGCGCCGCCAGCCGGGTGCAGCGCGAAGCGGCGGCGGGGCACGAGCTCGCGGTCGTCGTCTCCGCCATGGCCGGGGCCACCAACCAACTGGTCGACTGGTGCGCGTCGCTGGCGCCGCTGCACGACGCCCGCGAATACGACGTGGTGGTGGCGACGGGCGAACAGGTCACCTCCGGCCTGATGGCGATCGCGCTGCAGTCGCTCGGCCTCGATGCGCGCTCCTGGGCCGGCTGGCAGGCCGGGGTGCACACCGACAACGCGCATGGCAAGGCGCGGATCGAGTCGGTGGACGGACGCACGCTGCAGGCGGCGATGGCGGCCGGGCAGATCCCGGTGGTGGCGGGGTTCCAGGGACTCGGGCCGGACCGGCGCATCACCACGCTGGGGCGTGGCGGATCGGACACATCGGCGGTCGCACTTGCCGCTGCCCTGCACGCGGACCGCTGCGACATCTATACAGATGTGGACGGCGTTTACACGACCGACCCGCGCATCACCGCCCGCGCGCGTAAATTGGACAAGATCGCGTATGAGGAGATGCTGGAGCTCGCCTCCGTGGGGGCAAAGGTGCTGCAGACCCGTAGCGTAGAGCTGGCGATGAAGGAGCGCGTGCGGGTTCAGGTGCTCTCGAGCTTTGCCGACGTGCCTGGAACCATGGTGGTGGATGAGGACGAGATCGTGGAAAGCGCAATAGTATCCGGCATCGCCTACTCGCGGGACGAGGCCAAAATCACGCTGCGCAACGTGCCGGACCGCCCGGGCGTCGCCGCCGCCATCTTCGGCCCGCTGGCCGAGGCGCAGGTGAACGTCGACATGATCGTGCAGAACGTGTCGGCCGACGGCAGCACCGACATGACCTTCACCGTCGGACGCGCCGACCTGCCGCGCGTGCAGGCCGTGCTGGCCGAGCACCGCGACGCCATCGGCTCCAGCACCGTGCTGATGGACCCGGACGTGGCGAAGATCAGCGTCGTGGGGGTCGGGATGCGCAGCCATGCCGGGGTCGCCAGCATCATGTTCAGTACGCTGGCGGGCAAGGGGATCAACATCCAGGTCATCTCCACGAGCGAGATCAAGGTCAGCGTGCTGATCTCGGCGGAATACACCGAGCTTGCGGTCCGCGCGCTGCACACCGCCTACGGCCTCGATGCCGCCTGATATCGTCAGCCCGGCTGATCACATCAGCCCGGCTGATTATATCAGCGATCACAGCGACAGCCTGTCCGCCCGCGCCGAGTTCGACCGCCTGTCGGAACGCGGACAGCGCTTCCTCGGCTGCCCGGCCGCAATCATGGGCGGCGCGATGAGCTGGGTCAGCGAGCGGACCCTGGTCTCCGCCATCAGCAACGCCGGCGGCTTCGGCGTCATCGCCTGCGGATCCATGGGGCCGGACGCGCTGGCCGCCGAGATCGCCGCCACCCAGGCGCTCACCACCCGTCCGTTCGGCGTCAACCTCATCACCATGCACCCGCGCCTGCTGGACCTGATCCAGGTCTGCCTACAGGCGGGCGTCGGCCATATCGTGCTGGCCGGCGGCGTGCCGAACGGGGCGGCGGTGCGCGCGGTGAAGGATGGCAGCCGCCTGGTGTGCTTCGCCTCCGCCCTCGTGCTGGCGCAACGCATGGTGCGGCTCGGCGCCGACGCGCTGGTAATCGAGGGCTCGGAGGCCGGCGGCCATATCGGCCCGGTGTCGCTCGCCGTGCTGGCGCAGGAAATCCTGCCGCATGTGACCGAGGTCCCGGTATTCGTCGCCGGCGGCATCGGACGCGGCGAGGCGATCCTGGCGTTCCTCGAAATGGGCGCTGCCGGGGCGCAGCTCGGCACAAGGTTCGCCGCCGCCACCGAGAGCATCGCCCACCCGCGCTTCAAGCAGGCGTTCATCCACGCCCGCGCCCGCGACGCCCTGCCCAGCGTGCAGCTCGATCCGCGCTTCCCCGTCATCCCCGTGCGCGGCCTGGTCAACGCCGGCACCCAGGCCTTCCTGCAGCACCAGGCGGCGGCGATGGCGCGCGTCGACTCCGGCGAGCTGACGCGGGAGCAGGCGCAGTTGTCGATCGAGCATTTCTGGGCCGGGGCGCTGCGCCGCGCGGTGATCGACGGCGACGTGGAGCATGGCTCGGTGATGGCCGGGCAGTCGGTCGGCATGGTGACGGCGGAGCAGCCGACGGCGGAGATCATCGCCGAGCTGGTCGGTCAAGCCTGCCGGGCCATCGCCGCCCGGTCCGGCGCGGCCCGGTCCGGCGCGGCAAGGCGCTGAATGCCGCAGACCCGCCGCCTGCTGTCACGCCTGCGCGACATGATGGCGCGCGGGCTTTCGGTCAGCGGCGCCGGCGGCGTGCCGCTCAGCGACCTGGCGGCGCTGGTCGCCAGCGAGATGGTGGCCGAGGTCTGCACGGTTTACGCCATGCGGCCCGGCGACCTACTGGAGCTTGCCGCCACGCACGGCCTCAATCCCGAAGCGGTCGGGCGCACCCGGCTGCGGGTAGGGGAGGGCATCGTCGGCATCGCGGCGGCGACCAGCACGGTGCAGAACCTGCCGGACGCGCAGAGCCACCCGGCCTTCGCCTATCGGCCAGAGACCGGCGAGGACCCGTTCGCCTCGTTGCTGGCCGTGCCGGTGCGCCGGGCGGGCCGGGTGCTGGGCGTGCTCGCGGTGCAGAACCGCGCCCCCCGGCGCTATGCCGATGACGAAGTGGAGCTGCTGGAGACGGTCGCCATGCTGCTGGCCGAGGTGCTGGCCGCGGCCGGCGCGTCGGATGGGGCGGAGCAAGGCATCGGCGCCACCATGCCGCAGCAGTTCCAGGCGGCCCCCTTGGCGCCGGGCATCGCGATCGGCCCGGTGGTGCTGCACGGCGCCGGCGCCCCGCTGCGCCGCCTGTTGGCCGACGACCCCGTGCAGGAAACCGGGCGCCTGGACCTGGCCATCGCCTCGATGCGCCAGACGCTCGACGACCTGATCGAGACCCGGCTGCCGACCGGCGATGGCCCGCGGGAGGTGCTGGAGGCCACCCGCCTGGTCGCGGCCGATAGCGGCTGGATGCGCCGCGTGCGCGAGTCGGTCGCCGATGGGCTGACGGCCGAGGCCGCCGTGCACCGCGCCGCCAACGAACTGCGCGACCGCATGCGCCGTATCGCCGACCCCTATCTGCGGGAGCGGCTTGCGGACATGGAGGACTTGGCCGGACGGCTGCTGGCGGCGCTGGACGGCGCCGAGGCCCTGCCGGCCATCCCGCAGGGCGCCATCCTGTTCGCCCGCCGGCTTGGCCCGGCGCAATTGCTCGAGTGGCACGCCCGCGGCATCGGCGGGGTGGTGATCGAGGAGGGCAGCTCGTCCGGGCACGCCGCCATCCTGGCCCGCGCCCTTGGCCTGCCGGCGCTGGGCGGCGTGCGCGGCCTGCTGGCGGCACTGGAGGACGGCGACGACGCGGTGCTGGATGCGGACGAGGGGCAGTTGATCCTGCGCCCGGACAACGAGGTCCGCACCGCCTATGCCCGCGCGCTGGACATCCGTTTGCAGATCGAGGTTGGCTTCGCGGCGCACCGCCACCGTCCGGCGCACACGGCGGATGGCGTCGGGCTGAGCCTGATGCTCAACGTCGGCCTGGCGCGGGAGGTCGAGCATCTCGACACCACCGGCGCCGCAGGGATCGGGCTGTTCCGGACCGAGATTGCGATGCTCGCCCGCGGCGAGATTGTGGACGTGCC
Organism: Acetobacteraceae bacterium; assembly: GCA_965277495.1. Lineage (GTDB taxonomy): Bacteria > Pseudomonadota > Alphaproteobacteria > Acetobacterales > Acetobacteraceae > CAHJXG01. The sequence goes on from OZ255824.1 coordinate 3,004,262, forward strand.
GGAGCAGGCGGCGCTGTATGCAAGGGTGCTTGACGCCGCCGGGGACCGTCCGGTGCGGTTCCGCACGCTGGACCTCGGCGGCGACAAGCTGCTGCCGGACGCGCCGCGGCAGGAGGAGGAGAACCCGGCCATGGGCTGGCGCAGCCTGCGCGTCGGCCTCGACCGCCCGGCGCTGCTGCGGCGGCAGCTTCGCGCCCTGCTGCTGGCGGCACAGGGCCGGACGCTGTCGGTCATGTTCCCCATGGTCGCGACCGTCGCCGAGTTCTGCGCCGCCCGGGCATTGCTGCTGGCGGAGGCGGCGCGGGTGCGCCCGGCGCCGGAGCGCCTGCTGGTCGGCAGCATGATCGAGGTGCCGGCGTTGCTTTGGCAGCTTCCGGCATTGATGGCGGAGGTGGATTTCGTCTCCATTGGGTCCAATGACCTGATGCAGTTCCTGTTCGCTGCCGATCGTGGCACGCCGGGGCTTTCCGGCCGCTACGACCTGCTGTCGCCGCCGGTGCTGGATGCGCTGGACCACATTTGCGCCGCGGCCGCCACCGCCGGGGTCGACGTGTCGCTATGCGGCGAGCATGCCGGGCGTCCGCTCGAGGCGATGGTGCTGGCGGCGCTGGGCATCACCAGCTTGTCGATGCCCGCATCCAGCCTGTTGCGGCTGAAGGCGGCGTTCGCCTCGGTGCATTTGGCGGAGCTGCGGGCGGTGCTCACCGCGGCCCGGCGCAATGCGTCCGGCCAGCCGAGCCTGCGCGCGCCGCTCACGTCTTGGGCGCGGGAGCATGGGCATTTGGCGTGATTGAGGCAGCGGCTCGTGATACTTTGGGCTAGAGGGGGACACATGGGCGAGCTGTATGACCTGGACATACTGGAGTGGTCCGAGCACCAGGCACGGCTCTTGCGCCAGCACGCAGCCGGCAAGGCCGGTAACGAAGTGCCCGACTGGACCAACATTATCGAGGAGGTCGAGAGTGTGGGCCGGAGCCAGGTAGACGCTGTCGAGAGCCTGTGGACCCTGGCCTTTTTGCATGATCTTAAGTCCGAGGCATGGCCGCAATCGCGTGACGTGCCGCACTGGCGCGGCGAAGCGCGGCTATTTCGCAGGCAAGCGCGGCGGAAGTTCACGCCATCCATGCGGAGCAAGATCGATGTGGCAGCGCTCTACAGCGATGCGCTCGCGGGCATGCCGGACAGCATGGACGGCCTGCCGCCGTTGCCCGTGCCCCAGACTTGCCCCGTCACGTTGGACGAGCTGCTGGGCGATGGGGCTTAGTGCAGGCCGATGGCGCGATGAATGCGCCTGGCTTCCATGGCTCTGGTAGTGAACCAGCCCACCTCGGCAAAGGGCTTGTTCCTTGTGGGCTTGCTCATCGCTCCACAGCCTCGGTCGCTGGGAAGTCCGATAAGCCCGGCACGGTCCGCCGTTCCTGGCCTGTGCGTTTCCAGGCTGGGGGAGCTTTAGGCCCGGCAGGGACACGGAACCTTCGGAGGAAATTGCGTGCGGGCAGCTCAACAGCCAAGTATGCGGCGCCGGAGCAAACGAACAGCGCGAATATCGTGACCACTATCGCTACGGCCTTCGCATAACCCGCTGTGACAATGGGGGTAAGAGCGCCCGTCAAGGCATGCATGGGCGGGATGAAGTACACATGGATCAGGTAGAACGAGTATGAGAGAAGGCCCATCGCATAAACGGGCTTGCTGCCAAACGCTGCACCCAGCTTGCCCCGGTTCTTAGAAAGGCAGAGCACGAGCGCTCCGAAAGGGATATACAAAAACAGGTCGGGAGCCGACCGGACCAGCATGAGCAGCCAGAGGCCGATGGCGCACAGCCCAAATAAGTCCGAGTGCAGCAAGCGGCCATAACGGCCTTCTGACAGACGGCATAAGCAAAGCCCCAAGGTGAAGCCCGCCAAGCAACGCATGATTGCGGGCGGCCCATCCCAGATGTCGAACGCGCCGGCATGGTATCGCCCGTCGCTGCTGCCGAGCTGCTGGGCAGCGATGAGCATGGCGGCAACCGCGACGACCATCAGCAGGCCGGTCACAGGCCGCAAGTTCCCCGCTATGCCCCACGCCAGCCATGGGAAGACTAGGTAGGCAGCGATCTCGGCGCTGACGGACCAGGCTTGGCCAACGACCCCATCCCCGAAGCCCCAGCTCTGCATGAGGGCGGCATTGAGCGGCAGGTCCAGCCACGGACGGGACATCTGCAGGCTGACCCACCATCCCGGATGCGGATCGAAATCGCGGTGAACAAGCCAATAGGCGGCGATCATCGCTAAAAGGACCGCCAAGTAAAGCGGATAGACCCGCGCGATGCGTTTCCAAAGGAAAGAACGGAACGCCATGAACTTAACGCCGTTGGTGAAATTAGCACCGTAATTCAGGACGATGACGAAGCCACTGAGAATGAAAAAAAGGTCGACATAGAGGTAGCCGCGCCCGAGAAGCCGAAAGCCCAGGCTTCCGGCCGGCAGTTCAGGCAAGAAAAAATGATAAGTGGCCACCAGTAGCGCAGCGATACCCCGTATGCCAGTAAGTGCTCGGATATCGGAGGGCTTCTCGCCTGTCGCGCCCATGATCATCGTCTCCAATGCTTTGAGACGGCCGGTGCTTTACTCCACCGTCAAAGTGCGGAACGACTACAATGGTGGGCTTTGCGCGTAAAGAGCTATGCTCAGCCGGGCGAACCCCCGGGTTGGCGGGCGCAGGGTCCCAAAGGAGTCACGGCCGATGCCGGCCATCCCTCAGCAGTCCGCTCAGCGCCGGTTCAAGGGCAGCGGCCAACCGCTCCTGTCCTTCCGGCGAGGGATGCAGGGCCGGCTCCGGCGGAACCTGCTGCGGGTCGCTGAACAGGGAGATATCCAAGGCCCCGTTCTTGAGCAATGCCGCCGAGACGTCCCGGTAGGTCGCGTACGGCACCTTGCCCTGACCATAGCGAGCGGCCAGAGCGGAATTTATGTCGTGCGTCGCCTGCCGCACTTGCGCGCCGCGTCCGCTCGGCAGCACGCCGGCCAGCAGCATCCGGGTGGCGGGCAACCGGTGATGCAATTCGGCCACGACGGCATCGATGCCAGCCACTGCATCGTCCGCCGTCCCGGACAGCCAGCCGATGTCGTTGGCGCCGATCAGGATCACCGCAACCTTCGGCGCGATGCCTTCGACCTCGCCGTGCATGATGCGCCACAACAGATGCCGCGTGCCATCGCCGCTGAAGCCCAGGTTGAGCGCGTGCCGGCCGGCATAATAGCGCCGCCAAACGCCGCTGTAGTCACGCAGTGCCCCGGGACCGGTCAATTCGTAGTTGGCGGTGATCGAATCGCCGAGCAGAACCAGGTCAACCGGCCTCGACCGCGCCTCCATGAGCTTAGCCTGGTGCCGGGCCTTCCACTCGGCATCGTCCAGCCTATCGATTGGGACAACCGGCATGAGGGCCTCCGCCCTGGCCGTGATAGCGGCAGGCAGCAGCGTAGCCAACATCAGCATTCCGAGCATCCTCAATGCCTTCCCGCCTCATCGCAACTATGTGCCAAGCCTAGGCTATAGCCAATCCGCAGGGTGCACGCACTTGCGTCGCGGGCAGCGCTGCAAACGGCCTCGCCGGCCCGCTGCAACGGGCAGTGGCCATGGGCCAGATGTGCCGGGTCGTGCAACAATAATGATGTCGCAATCGTATCGTGTTCTGCGCCATTATCGGGCCATCGTCACCCCAACCAGGCAAAGGCCACGATGCCCTCCGACGATCATCAGGCGAACGGCGCCGCCATGGACGCGGCCCGCGTCGGCGCGGCGTTGCGCGCGGCACGGCTGCGGCTTGGCTGGGCCTTGCCCGACGTCGCCGCGATGCTGCGGATCCGGCTGGAGTTCCTCCAGGCAATCGAGGACGGACGGGTGGCCGGCCTGCCCGGCAGCGCCTACGCCGTCGGGTTCCTGCGCAGCTATGCGGCGGCGCTTGGCCTGGACGCAGGCGAAGTGGCCCGGCGTTTCCGGGCAGAGGCGCATCAGGTGAACCGCAAGACCAAGCTGGCGTTTCCCGTCCCCATGCCAGACCGCGGCGTGCCGCCCGGCGCTGTTGTGCTGCTGGGCGTGCTGCTGATGCTGGGGGCCTACGCCGGCTGGTTTCGCTTTGCCGACGGCGCGCCGCCCTTGGCCGAGGCGGTCGCAGTCGTGCCGGAGCGCTTGGCGCCGCTCGCCGACCGGGCCGCGCCGCCCTCCAGCCCGGTGCCGCAGGTTGCCTCCGTTCTGCCGGGCTCGCCCACCTCGGCGTTCGCGGCGCCCGCGCCGGTCCTTCCGCCGCCCGCCGCGCCGCCGGCGGACATAGCGCCTGCGCCGCCTGCGCGCCCGTTGACGACCGACGGCCGCATCACGCTGCGGGCGCGGGCCGAGGCTTGGGTCCAGGTCAGGGAGCGCCAGGGTCCGGTGCTGCTGAGCCGCGTCATGCGCGCGGGCGACAGTTGGCCGGTGCCCAACGGCACGCGGCTGCTGCTCTCGACCGGCAACGCCGGCGGGACCGAACTGCTGGTCGACGGACTGGCCACCCCCGCGCTGGGCAACGCGGGCGCTGTCCGCCGCGACGTGCCGCTCGACCCCGATGCGCTGAAAGCCATCTCGACGGGACCGCCCCCGGCGCAGTAGAAGCGGCGGCGCACATTTATATATAGACGAAGGCGCCGGGCGTCCGGCGCGAGGAGTCACCATGAGCTATCGCCCGTATCAGCAGATCGAGCGCCGCAAGTCCCGCCAGATCCACGTGGGCAACGTGCCCGTTGGCGGCGACGCGCCGATCACCGTGCAGACCATGACCAACACGCTGACGACCGACGTGCCCGGCACGGTGGCGCAAATCCGCCGTGCCGAGGAGGCCGGGGTCGACATCGTGCGCGTGTCCTGCCCGGACCAGGAAAGCGCGCTGGCGTTGAAGGAGATCGTGCGCCAGGTGTCCGTGCCGATTGTCGCCGACATTCACTTCCACTACCGCCGGGCCATTGAGGCGGCGGAGAGCGGGGCCGCGTGCCTGCGCATCAACCCCGGCAACATCGGCAGCGCCGAGCGGGTGCGCGAGGTGATCAGGGCCGCGCGCGAGCACAATTGCAGCATGCGCATCGGCGTGAACGCGGGATCGCTGGAGCGGCATTTGCTGGAGAAATACGGCGAACCAAACCCGGAGGCGCTGGTCGAGAGCGCGCTGGAGCACGCCAAGATATTGCAGGACAATGACTTCCACGAGTTCAAGATCAGCGTGAAGGCGTCCGACGTATTCATGGCCGTTGCGGCCTATCAGCAACTGGCCGAGGTTTGCGACCACCCGTTGCACATCGGCATCACCGAGGCCGGCACCAAGCGGGCAGGGACGGTGAAGTCGGCGATCGGCCTGGGCAGCCTGATCTGGGCCGGCATCGGCGATACCCTGCGCGTCTCGCTGTCGGCCGAGCCGGAGGAGGAGGTCCACGTCGGCTGGGACATCCTGAAGTCGCTCGGCGTGCGGCACCGCGGCGTGAAGATCATCTCCTGCCCGTCCTGCGCGCGGCAGGGCTTCAACGTGATCGCGACGGTGGCGACGCTTGAGGAGCGGCTGGCGCACATCAAGACGCCGATCACGTTGTCGATCATCGGCTGCGTGGTGAACGGCCCCGGCGAGGCGCTGATGACCGACATCGGCGTCACCGGCGGCGGCAACGGGCGGCACATGGTGTATCACGCCGGGCGCACCGACCACACGATCGACGGTGGCGACATGGTCGAGCACATCATCGCGACGGTCGAGCGCAAGGCCGCGGAACTCGCCGCCGCACCGACGGCGGTGGCGCAGGCCGCAGCGGAGTAGCATGGCCGACCTGCAGCCGGTCCGCGGCACACGGGACCTGATCGGCGAGGAGCAGCGCCGCCACGCCCACGTCATCGATACCGCGCGGCGCGTGGCCGGGCTGTATGGCATGGACGAATGGGCGACGCCGATCTTCGAGGAGACGCGGGTGTTCGCCCGCACCCTGGGCGACACATCTGACGTGGTGACGAAGGAGATGTACACCTTCGACGACCGCGGCGGCGACAGCATCACGCTGCGTCCGGAGAACACCGCCGGGGTATGCCGCGCGCTGATCAGCAACGGGCTGACGCAATCGCTGCCGCAGAAGGTGTTTTATGCCGGGCCGATGTTCCGCTACGAGCGTCCGCAGAAGGGACGCTACCGGCAGTTCCACCAGATCGGCGCCGAGCTGATCGGGCCGTCGGAGCCGCTGGCGGATGCCGAGATCATCGCGTTGGGCTGGCATGTCCTGCAGGCTCTCGGCGTGGATGGCGACACGGTGCTCGAGCTGAACACGCTGGGCGACGCTGCCAGCCGGAACGCCTACCGCGAGGCGCTGGTAGCGTATTTCGGCGCGCACCGGGACGCGCTGTCGACCGATAGCCGGGACCGGCTGGAACGCAACCCGCTGCGCATCCTGGACAGCAAGGACGCCGGCGACCGTATGTTGATGGCGGATGCGCCCACCATCCAGGCGGTGCTGACCCCGGCGGCGGCGTCGTTCTACGACGGGCTGCGCTCCCATCTGGACCGGCTGCGCGTGCCGTTCCGGGAGAACCCGCGCATCGTCCGCGGGCTCGACTACTACAACCATACGGCGTTCGAGTTCGTGACCGACCAGCTTGGCGCGCAGGGCACGGTAATGGGCGGCGGCCGTTACGACGGGCTGATCGCGCAGATGGGCGGCCCGTCGATCCCGGCGGTCGGCTGGGCTGCGGGGGTGGAGCGGCTGGCCATGCTGCTGGGAACGCCGCCGATTGCGCCCGCGCCGGTCGCGGTCATCCCGGTGGGCGGCGTTGCGGAAGAAGCGGCGGCGCTCGACGCCATGCAGGCGCTGCGCTGCGCCGGCATTCGGGCCGAGATGGCCTATCGCGGCAATCTCAAGCGGCGGATGGAGCGCGCCAACCGCATCGGCGCCCGCGCGGCGGTGATCATCGGCGAGGCGGAGCTTGCGCGCGGCGTGGCGCAACTGAAGGACCTGGCGACCGGCGCGCAGTCCGAGGTCACCCTGGCCGAACTCGCGGCGAAACTGGCATGAGCGGCAGCCTGGACTACAAGCTCGACCGCATCGTCGGGCGGGCGGCGGAGCTGGGCGCCATGCTGAGCGACGGGCTGGGCGGCGACGCATTTTCGCGCGCGAGCAAGGAGTTATCGGAGCTGAACCCGGTCGTGGAGCGCATCGGCGAACTGCGCGAGGCCGAGCGGGCGCAGTCTGAAGCGGAGGCGATGCTGGCCGATCCCGAGATGAAGGATCTCGCCGAGGCCGAGCTTTATGAGCTGAAGGACAAGCTGCCGGCGCTCAGGCATGAAATCCGCCTGGCCCTGCTGCCGAAGGACGAGGCCGACGCCCGCAGCGCCATCCTGGAAATCCGCCCGGCGGCCGGCGGCGACGAGGCGAGCCTGTTCGCCGCCGAGCTGTTCCAGATGTACCAGAAATACGCGGAGTCGAAGGGCTGGCGAGTCGAGGTGCTGGAATACGCCGATACCGGCCTGGGCGGCCTCAAGGAAGGCGTCGCCGAAATCACCGGGCGCAACGTGTTCGCCCGGCTGAAATACGAATCCGGCGTGCACCGGGTGCAGCGCGTGCCGGCCACCGAAAGCCAGGGGCGCATCCATACCTCGACCGTGACCGTCGCCGTGCTGCCGGAGGCGGAGGAGGTCGACGTCCAGGTGAACGAGACCGACCTGCGCATCGACGTTTACCGCGCGTCCGGCGCCGGCGGGCAGCACGTGAACAAGACGGAAAGCGCCGTCCGCATCACCCACCTCCCGACCGGCATCGTGGTGGCGATGCAGGAGGAGCGCAGCCAGCACAAGAACCGCGCCAAGGCGATGAAGATCCTGCGCGCGAGGATGTATGAGGCGCAGCGGTCGAGCCTGGCATCCACCCGCGCCGCCGACCGCAAGTCGCAGGTCGGCACCGGCGACCGCAGCGAGCGCATCCGCACCTACAATTTCCCGCAGGGCCGGGTGTCGGACCACCGGGTCGAGCTGACGCTGCACAAAATCGACCGGATTATGCAGGGGGACCTCGACGACATCGTGGACCGGCTGACCGCCGAGGACCAGGCCGCGCGGCTGGCTGCCCAAGAGTAACGATGCAGTGACGGTTGGCGAGGCGCTGCTATACGGCGCGGCGCTGCTGGAGGCGGCCGGGGTGGGCAACCCGCGTTTGGATGCCCGGGTGCTGCTGGGCCACGCAACGAGCCTGCCGCGTGAGGCGCTGCTGCGCGAACCGCTGCGGGAAATCGACCCTGTGCCATACCAAACCCTGCTGGCCCGGCGTGCCGCGCGCGAGCCGCTGGCGCTTATCTTGGGCCGGCAGGAGTTCTGGAGCCTCGATTTCGAGGTCTCGCCCGCGACCCTGATCCCGCGCGCCGATAGCGAGACCCTGATCGAAGCGGCGCTTGCGGCGGCGCCGGACCGCGCCCGGGTGCGGTCGATCCTGGATCTCGGCGCCGGCACGGGATGCCTGTTGCTGGCCGCGTTGACGGAGCTTCCTGCCGCATGGGGCCTCGGCGTCGACCGGTCGATGCAGGCCGCGGCGCTGGCTTCCCGCAACGCGAGGGCGCTCGGTTTGGCTGCACGCGCCGTGTTCGTGTGCGGCGACTGGGCCGATGCGGTTTCGGGCCGGTTCGACCTCGTGCTCAGCAATCCGCCGTATATCCGCACGGCCGACATCGCTGGCCTGATGCCGGAGGTCGCCCAGTACGAGCCAGGCGGCGCCTTGGACGGTGGCAATGACGGGCTCGGCGCTTATCGCCGCATCATGGCGGCGTTGCCCGGCCTGCTCGCCCCAGGTGGTATCGCTGTGTTGGAACTTGGCGTCGGCCAGGCTGATGCGGTCTCGGCCTTGGCTGCGGGGACGGTGACGTTCCGCGCCGACCTTGGCGGCATCCGCCGGGCCATGGTGGTGCGTCCATAAGAAAAGGTTGGCAGGACGGCGCGAGACGGCTAGGGTGCCGGCGCGATCAGGAGTTGAGCCCGCCGGGCACACCTGCTTGCGCCGTTCGCCTGCTTGCGGGTGATACCCAATGCCGCCAATGGACTGCCGCCGGGCTAGGCCCGTGCGTGTCATAGGTCGGCTGTGAACAGGAAAGTGTTCCATACGAATGAACATGAAACGCATGCGAGGGCGCAACCACCGTGGCGGCGGCAGTGGCGGCGGCGTGCCGATCCGGCACCAGACCGGCAACGTGCCGCTCAACCGCAATCACGTCTTCGACAGCAGCGGACCCGACTTGCGCATCCGCGGCACGTCCCAGCAGCTTTTTGAAAAATATCTGCAGCTTGGCCGCGACGCCACCAGTTCGGGCGACCGGGTGATGGCCGAGAGCTATTTCCAGCATGCCGAGCACTATTTCCGCATCCTGAACGCCATGAACCAGGCGGCGCAGTCGCAGGGCCAGCCCAATGGCGCCGGACCGCAGCGGCGCCAGCCCTATGAAAGCCACGGCAACGAGCCGCAGACCGCCGAGCAGCAGCAAGGCGTCGATCAGGACGACGAGGACGAACCGCAAGCCGCGTCCGAGCCGGCGCGGGTGAGCGATCAGTCGGGCGAGATGCGGGAGATCCCGATCGCCGCGGTGCCGCCGGAGCATTAGCCTGGGCGCTTAGCCAGGCAAGCGGGCTATCCAGATGGGGCGTCCAGCGCTGTCCGCAGCCGCTGGCCTTCGGCGCCGTCAACCAAGCCCATCCGCAGGAAAAGGTCGATCAGCACCAGGTTGACGTTGAACTTGAAGCCGTCCGCACGCCGAACCTCGTCCAGCACCGCCGGCAGCGGCCACAGCTCGAATGCTTCGACCTCGCCGTCGCGTGGATGCGGCGCAAAGCTGTCCGGCAGCACGAGATCGTAGCAGTGCAGGCGGTCGCGCCGAAGTCCCTCGGGGCGGTCCATTGCATAATCAAGCCGGACCACCGGAACCGCCTCGGCGATCAGCTCGGCAGGAACCGCGGCCTCTTCATCCGCCTCCTTCGCCAATGTTTCCCATGGCGACAGGCCCGCCGGAACGCCGCCAGCCACCAAGTGGTCGAGCTTGCCCGGGTCCAGCAGCTTGTCCGCAGCCCGCCGCGCCACCCATAGCCACGGCCCATCCGCCCGGCGCACCAACCCATTCAGGTGCACGCCCTCCGCACGGACGCCGAACGCCGGCAACGCGCCGCGGTCGAGCTGCGCCAACGCTGGGCCATCCGGCTCGGCGCGCACATCGAACGCCTCGCCCCGCCAGCGGAACGATCCCTGGCCGGCCAGCGCTTTCGCCATGCCGGGCAGCTCGTCCGCCGCGAGCGCCACGCCGCCGGGCCCAATCGCCGCGCCCAACCCGGCCAACGCCCGCGCCATCTCCGGCAGCACCCATCCGACCTGCGCCGTCCCCAGCCGCAACGGCAGCCGCTGGCCCGGCAGATCGGCATTACGACAGGCGGCGATGTGGCGCATGAGCTCGTTCATCACCCTGTTATGGTGACAATCCCCGGGCATCCCAGGCGTGCGGTCTTTCCACCATCGGCGGGCGTCGCCACATGTTGGAAATGAAGCCTGTTGACCTGATCGCCACGCCCGCCTCCGCCACGCCGCAGCGGACCGGGTTCCAGACCGTACGTTCGTTGCTGCCGTATCTATGGCCCAAGGGAGAGCCCGGCGCCCATGTGCGCGTGATTGTGGCCGTCGTCATGCTCGTGCTGGCGAAGGTCGCGACGGTTTACATCCCGATCGTCTATAGCCAAGCGGTCGACGCCCTGTCGCCCAAGGGGCATCCGCTCACCATCCCGTTCGCCCTGATCCTGGCCTATGCCCTGCTGCGCATCGCCTCGTCGGGCTTTGCCGAGCTGCGCGACGCCGTGTTTGCCGCCGTGCAGCAGAGCACCGTGCGTAAGGTGGCGCTGCAGACCTTCAAGCATCTGCACCGCCTTTCGCTGCGTTTCCACCTGGATCGGCAGACCGGCGGCCTGTCCCGGTCAATCGAGCGCGGCACGGCGGGCATCGAAAATGTGCTTCGCCTGGCCGTGTTCAACATCGTGCCGACGTTGCTCGAGGTCGTGCTGGTGGTCGGCATATTGTGGCACATGTTCGACTGGCGGTTCGCCCTCGTCACCTTGGTCACCGTCGTGCTTTACATTGGTTTCACCTTTGGCTTCACCAACTGGCGCGTCCGGTTCCGCCGCGCAATGAACGACACCGACAACGACGCGCAGACCAAGGCGATCGACAGCCTGCTTAATTATGAAACCGTGAAGTATTTCGGCAACGAGGCGCACGAGGCCCATCGCTTCGACGAGGCCCGCGCCCGTTACGAACGCGCCGCGGTCAAGAGCCAGGTCACGCTCAACATGCTGAACCTCGGCCAGGCGTTCATCATCGCGATTGGCCTCGGCTGGGTCATGCTGATGGCGGCGGACGGCGTGCAGGCCGGCACCATGACGGTCGGGCAGTTCGTGCTGGTCAACACCTACCTGATGCAGCTTTACCAGCCGCTCAACTTCCTCGGGTTCGTCTACCGCGAAATCAAGCAGGGCCTGGTCGACATGGAGCAGATGTTCCGGTTGATGTCCGTGGGCCAGGAGGTCGCGGACCGGCCCGGCGCTCTCGTGTTGGCGGCGCAGCCTGCGCCGGGCAAGCCCGATCTCGGGCAGCCCGGCTCCGTCGCCTTCCGCGACGTCCATTTCGGCTATAACCCGAACCGCGAAATCCTACGCGGCGTCAGCTTTTCCGCCGCATCCGGGGCGAAGCTCGCGATCGTGGGGCCGACCGGCGCCGGAAAGTCCACCATCAGCCGCCTGCTGTTCCGCTTCTACGACGTGACGCAGGGGGCGGTGGAGATCGACGGCATCGACGTGCGCGACATGACGCAGACCAGCCTGCGCGCGGCCATCGGCGTGGTGCCGCAGGACACCGTGCTGTTCAACGACACGATCGGCTACAACATCGCCTATGGCCGCCCCGGCGCCAGCCAGCCCGAGATCGAGCACGCCGCCCGGCTGGCCCAGGTGCATGATTTCGTGCTGCGCCTGCCCGAGGGCTACCACACCAAGGTCGGCGAGCGCGGGCTGAAGCTGTCGGGCGGCGAGAAGCAGCGGGTCGCCATCGCCCGCACCATCCTGAAAAACCCTCGCATCCTGATCCTGGACGAAGCGACCAGCGCGCTCGACACCAGGACCGAGCGTGAGATCGAGACGGCGCTCCGCACGGTGTCCGCCGACCGCACCACGCTGGTGATCGCGCATCGGCTGTCGACCGTGGTGGACGCTGACGAAATCCTGGTGCTTGCCGAGGGCCAGGTGGCCGAGCGCGGCACCCATGCGAGCCTGCTGGCGGCGGATGGCCTTTATGCCCGCATGTGGGAGTTGCAGGTCGAGCAGGGCGAGGCCGCGATGCTCGACACGGCCGAGCCGGAGACGGTCGCGGCGCAATAGGCGCGGGTTGGATCGGTTAGCCCAAGCGCCATGTATGGGGAAAGGAGCACCGCATGCCGCATGATGCCGACCACGCCAATCCGGAAGCCCCAGCGGACCTGAGCCACGCCGGCGCGGTCGTCGACAAGGCGATCGAGTATATGGCCGGGCAGAACCTCAGTCCGCTGTCGATCGCTTCGGCGTTGCTCGGCGGATCCTTGGGCTTGCTGGCGCGCACCATGGGCGACGACGCGATCGTCCAGGTGCTGCAGAACGCGATGTCCAGCGTGCGGTCCGGCGAATTGCGCGCGGAATATGGCCCGCATGAGGGCGTTTCCGGACGCGCCTGAGCCCAATGGGTTGACGGCGCGGCGTCGCAACGGCATAACCGGTCGCCTGATCGCCGGGGCCGTCCGTCCCGCGCGACGCTTTGTTTTGAGGAAATCCGATGTCTCGTCGCTGCCAGTTCACGGGCAAGGGTGTGCAGTCTGGCAATAACGTCAGCCACGCGAACAACAAGTCCCGCCGCCGTTTCCTGCCGAACCTGCAGCATACGTCGTTGCTGTCGGACATCCTGGGCACCACCATCCGCGTGCGCCTGACGACCCATGCCATCCGCACCATCGAGCATAATGGCGGGCTCGACTCGTTCCTGCTCGGCACGCCGAACCGCAACCTGCCGGAGGAAGCGCAGGTGCTGAAGCGCCGCATCGCCCGGTGCCAGGTCAAGCGTGCCGCGGCGCAACCAGCCGTTTAACCGCGGACCGCCAAGTGCAAGGGCCCGCTTCGGCGGGCCTTTTTCGTTATGGTGAGCTTGACGCTCACGCGGTTCGCGCGCCGGGGCCGTGCGCCAAGCCGGGTGCACCGGACGGCGGCGCCGTCGTTCATGGTGCGCGGGCCGGATGGCCGGACCATTGCCGTCGAAGAGTATGGCGACCCGGCCGGAGCCGTCGTGCTCTATTTCCACGGCTGGCCCGCCTCGCGCCTCGAGGCCGGGCTGATCCCCGATCTCCCGGCCCGCGTGCTGGCGTTCGACCGTCCGGGCTATGGCCGGTCGTCGCCGCAGCCGGGCCGCACCCTGCTGGATTGGCCACGCGATGTCGCCGATGTCGCGGACCGGCTCGGCCTCGATCGATTTCATGTCGTCGGCCTGTCGGGCGGGGCGCCGTATGCGGTCGCCTGCGCCTACGCGCTGCCGGACCGGGTATTGGGCGCGGCGCTGGTCTGCCCGGTGCCTCCCGCCCATGGCATCCATCCCCGCGCGCCCGGCGTCGGCCACCTGTTCCGGCTCGGGCGGCACCCGGTGCTGGCGCATCGGCTGTTCAGCGTCGTGCGGCCGCTGCTGCGCCGCCGGATCATCACGCCGAGCACCCTGGTCGGCGGCACGCTCCCCGACGCCAACCGCGAGTGCCTGGATCCGAAGACCCTAGCCGGCCTCGCCCGCGTTTGGCGCGAGGGCATCGGCCGCGGTGTGCAGGGCGCCCTGTCCGACGCGGAGATCTACGCACGGGACTGGCACGTGCCGCTCGGCAAGATCGTTGTGCCGGTGGACGTCTGGTATGGGAGCGAAGATTCCCTGATCCCGCAGCACGCCTTGGCGCCGTTCGAGGCCATCCCCGGCATGCGCCTGCATGTTTTGCCGAACGAGGGCCACTATTCCCTGGCCATCCGGCACGCCTCCACAATCCTCCGGCAACTCACGCAGGTTCCGGCCCCGGCAAACGTAGGCGCTTAGGCCACCAGCGGCGCCTGCTCCGCCATGGCGCGCGCCCATGAGCGGACTGCGTCCTCGTCGAACAGCTCGGCCAGCTTTTTCATGACGGTGCCGCCCAACTCCTCCGCGTCCACGATCGTCACCGCCCGGCGGTAATACCGCGTCACGTCGTGGCCGATGCCGATTGCAATCAGCTCGATCGCATCCCGGCTCTCGATCTCGCGGATCACCTCGCGCAGGTGCTTTTCCAGGTAGTTGCCCGGGTTCACCGACAAGGTGCTGTCGTCCACCGGCGCGCCGTCGCTGATGACCATCAGGATGCGCCGGTGCTCCGGACGCCCCATCAGCCGGCGATACGCCCATAGCAGCGCCTCGCCGTCGATATTCTCCTTTAAAAGGCCCTCGCGCAGCATCAAACCGAGGTTCTTGCGCGCCCGGCGCCACGGCGCGTCGGCCGATTTGTAGATGATATGGCGCAAGTCGTTCAGCCGCCCGGGGTTGCGCGGCTTGCCCTCCGCCACCCAGCGCTCGCGGCTATGCCCGCCCTTCCAGGCGCGGGTGGTGAAGCCCAGCACCTCGACCTTGACCGCGCAGCGCTCCAGCGTGCGGGCCAGGATGTCGCCGCACATCGCCGCCACCGTGATCGGGCGCCCACGCATGCTGCCGGAGTTGTCGATCAGCAACGTAACCACCGTGTCGCGGAAATCCGTCTCCCGCTCCCGCTTGTAGGACAGCGAGAGCATCGGGTTCACGATCACTCGCGCCAGGCGCCCGGCGTCCAACATGCCCTCGTCGAGGTCGAACTCCCACGCCCGGGTCTGCTGCGCCAGCAGGCGGCGCTGCAACCGGTTGGCGAGCTTGCTGACCACGCCCTGCAAATGCTGCAACTGCTGGTCGAGCTGCTGGCGCAGCCGGGCCAATTCCTCGGGGTCGCACAAGTCCGCGGCGTCCGTCTCCTCGTCGTTGGCGCGGGAGAAGGCGCGGTAGGCCATATGGTCGTCCGGCACCGGCTTCTCGCGCCGGGTCTGCGGGCCGCCGGGGCGGTCGTCGCCCTCCGCCGCCGCGGCATCCTCCTCGGCGTCGTCCTCGCCCTCGTCCTCGGACGCCTCGCCCTGCATCTGCTCGGGTTGGGCGCCCATCATGCTGTCGGTATCGGACTGGGTGTCGCCCTCGTTCTGCTCGGCGTTGTCCTGGGAACCCGCCTGCTCGCCGCCGTCCTCGCCCTCGTCGGTCTGGTCGTCGGGCTCGGCTTCGACCTCGGCCTCCGCCAGGTTCAGCGCCGCCAGCAGCTTCCGCGCCGCGCGGGTGAAACGCCCTTGGTCATGCTGCGCCGCGGCCATCTCCGACAGCGCGCCCTCGGCGTCGTCGCCCAGGGTGCCGCGCCAGCTTTCGAGGATGCGGGACGCGGCGGACGGGCTGGCCTCGCCTGACATGCGCTCGCGCGCCAGCAACGACAGCGCCGCCGGCAACGGCAACTGGTCCTTGCGGGTCATGCGGTCATAACCCTCCGACTCGCATTCGTCGGACAGGCGGGCGCGGATGTTGGCGGCGACGCCGGACATATGCG
This sequence comes from Acetobacteraceae bacterium, assembly GCA_965277495.1. Lineage (GTDB taxonomy): Bacteria > Pseudomonadota > Alphaproteobacteria > Acetobacterales > Acetobacteraceae > CAHJXG01. The sequence continues at coordinate 3,019,952 of OZ255824.1, forward strand.
CGGCGCCGACGGTCTCGACGCGGGCCTGCTCCAGTGCGTCATAGACGTCCTTTGCGTCGCGCTGGCCGGGGCTGCGCGCCGCGTGCACGGCGTCATCGTGATGGCGCAGCCGCAGCGCCACGCTATCCGCGGCGCCACGCAGCTTCGCCATCTCGGCCGGCGGCAGCGCCCGGGTGGGCAACGGCAACCGCGCCCGCTTGCCAACCAAGCCACTGGGACCCGGCTGGAACGCGACCTGCACCTCGGGTACCTTCGATATGGCCCGCACCGCCCCAGCCGTCGCGCGCTTGAAGTCCTCGGTGCGCGTGTTTTCTTTACTGCCGCTCATTGGGGAGCCGCTCATAGCCCTTTGCGCGGCGCCAGCAGGCCCGTCGGCAACTCCTCGTTAAAGCAGCGCTGGTAGTATTCCGCCACGGTGCTGCGCTCGGCCTCATCGCATTTGTTCAAGAACGTCAGGCGGAAGGCGAAACCCACATCCTTGAAAATACGCGCATTCTCCGACCAGGTGATCACCGTCCGCGGGCTCATCACCGTCGAAATATCCCCGTTGATGAACCCAGCACGCGTCAGGTCCGCCAGCGCCACCATGCTCTCGACCCGCTTCTTCATCGCCTTGTCCGAAGCGTCGATGCCCATCTTGGCCATCACGATCGCCGTCTCCTGCGCGTGCGGCAAGTAGTTCAGCGTAGCGACGATGTTCCAACGGTCCATCTGCCCCTGGTTGATCTGTTGCGTGCCGTGATACAACCCGGTGGTGTCGCCCAGCCCCACGGTGTTGGCGGTGGCGAACAGCCGGAAGCTCTGGTGCGGACGGATCACGCGGTTCTGATCGAGCAGGGTCAGCCGGCCCTCGACCTCCAGCACCCGCTGGATCACGAACATCACGTCGGGCCGGCCCGCGTCATACTCGTCGAACACCAGGGCGCAGGCGTGCTGCAAGGCCCAGGGCAGGATGCCCTCGCGGAACTCGGTGATCTGCTTGCCGTCCTTGAGGACGATGGCGTCCTTGCCGATCAGGTCGATGCGGCTGATGTGGCTATCGAGGTTGACGCGTATGCACGGCCAGTTCAGCCGGGCGGCGACCTGTTCGATATGCGTGCTCTTGCCGGTGCCGTGATAGCCCTGGATCAGCACGCGCCGGTTGAAGGCGAAGCCGGCCAGGATGGCGAGCGTCGTCTCGCGGTCGAACTTATACGCCGTGTCGATCTCCGGCACGTGCTCGGTCGGCACCGAGAACGCCGGCACCGTCATGTCGATATCCAGGCCGAACGCCTGCCGCGCGTCGACGGTGGTATCCGGTACACTGATGGCCGACGTCGGCGTCGAACGGGCGTCAGCGAGTGCAGCGATGTTGTTCATAGGCCTTGGGGTCCTGTGCAGTGCCCCGCCGTGCCGCAAGCCGGGCGGGGCACATTAGCCCCCTTCGGGGCGGTTGCGAAAGCTCACCCGGCCGCGGCCATCCGGGGTTCGGCGGTCAAATGTTGCCGGACGGCGGCGTAGGCAAGGTTGATAGTCTTCAATCGTTCCTCCGACGCGCGGTCACCGCCGTTGGCGTCGGGATGGTGGCGCTTGGCAAGTTCTTTATAACGCGCCTTAAGGGTGTCCATCGACACCGGCCAATCAAGGCCCAACGCCTGCATTGGGTCACGCAGGTCCGCGGGCACCGTCGCCTTGGGCGGCGCCGATCCCCGGCGCATGCGGCCGGCGGACAGGATATGCAGCGGGTCATGCAGCATGGCCTCGTCGAAGGCATGCGCGCCCAGGCGGCCCAGCGGCCAGGTCGGACGCTGCCACCCGGTGTCCGACCGCGTATGCGCCTCGATCTCGCTTGCCGACATGCCTTTGTAGAAGTCCCAGGCTGCATTGTACTCGCGCACGTGCTCAAGGCAAAACCACCAGTATTGGTTCAGCGTGCTGCGTGATTTCGGCGCGCGAAAGCCGCCAGCCTCGGGGCAGCCGGGCATGTCGCAGGGGCGTCCCGGCGCGGCCGGGTCGGGCGCATAGGCCCGGGGTCGCGGTGATCGGGTCATCCCGCTTTATGTGCGCTTGTTCGTGGTGGCGGCAAGTGCTTCCCACCCAGCTGACGCCGCGCTAAGCCTCGTCGCATGTCAAACCAGCCACTCCGTGCCGAGCGCATCTATGCCCTGCTGTCCACGACGCTCGCGCCGGTATTGTTGGAGGTGCGCGATGACAGCGCCCAGCACGCCGGCCATGCCGGGGCGACGCCGGGCGGGGAAACACATTATAGCGTCTTGGTCGTGTCCGACCGCTTCGTGGGCCAGGGCCGCATCGCCCGGCACCGCATGGTGAACGCGGCGCTGGAAAGTGAATTCACCCAGGGACTGCATGCGCTGGCGCTCACGCTGCGCACGCCGGAGGAGCAGGCGGCGCTGGCTCGCCGATAGCTCGTCGTCGAGCGGATGCGCATCCGCTCAGTTCCGATGCCGCCGCTCGGCTGCGGCAACAGCGGCCTCGGCTGACGGATTGTGGACGTCAGCGACGGCCATGGCGAGATCCGGCCTCGATTCAACACTTTAGTCACGAGCGGCGACTTCGCAGCACAGGTCGGCGAAGGCGCGATCCTCGAACACTTTGGCGCATCCCGCCGCCGCAAGCGCAACGAGCTTGAGCGAAAGGTCCTGATCCCGCGTGCACATTCGCGCATAGCCAACGTTCGCCAAGGTCGCTGTGTCAGCTTTCCCGTCGGTTGGGGTTGGCGTGGCGGACAGCAGATAAGGGCCGCCCTAGCCCAGTCCAGGGAGCAAGTTCAGACAAAAATTGATATTTCATACAACTTTTCAGCAAGTCTTGGCGCTACGTCCGTTGATCGTTCTGCAAGCGTCATGTATATCGATCCCTCCGAGACATTAAGGCTGCATGTTTCTCGGCCCCGGCTCACAAGCTGGCTCACGGTGCGACCCGGCCTCCATGCCTGGGGCGGAAACCTCTAGCAAGGCCGGCAGTGCCGGGCCTCAAGGAACAGCCCATGTCAACCTTCAAGGTGCGCGCCAGGCCGTTCACGAGCTTCTTCGTCCTGCTATCCACCTGCGTGATTGCCGGACAGGCTCAGGCCTTGCCGATATTTTCCGACACCTTCAATACCTACACCAGCCCCAACGGCGGGTACACGCAGTACCAGACCGGCCTGAAGGAGAACTACGGTGGTTCACTGTTCCTCTGGAACAGCTCCGGGTTCAACGCCATCCACGCCGTGGACCGCACCGGGGCGGGCGACTGGGCTATCATGCTGTATAACGGGAACAGCTCCAACCCGAACGAAATCCACACGAAGACCGCGATCGCCGCGAACGTGGCTGGCACCACCTACCAGGTAAGCTTCCTGGCCGCCGGAGCCGTCTACGGCTCGCCTCCCGAGGCCACCACCGCCGGCGACATGCTGGGCTTCGTCGTCACCGACGCAAACAGCGCGACCGTGCTGGACTACAACTATATGACGCCGGCCTTCGCGGGAGCGAACAACCCCTTCAATGCGGGCGGGTTCACCTACGTTGGCAACGGCATCGGCAATGTGAACGTGCAGATCATCGGACGCGGCAACTCGTCGCAATTCGGCGGCGCGGTCGACAACTTTGCCATCACGGCCGTCCCGGAGCCCGCCTCTCTTGCCATTCTGGGCCTCGGTGTCATGGGGATCGCGGCGATGCAGCGGCGCAAGTTCATTTAAGCTTGTTGACCGAACTTCCTCATGGATGACGGCGTGCGCCGGACCGCACGTAAGCGGGTCCCAATGCACACAATACGCAATGCCGCCGTCCAGGGCCGGATGCCACCCTTCAAGGCAAACTTCTAGCGTCCGGCGACAGATGCGACCGGTGTCGGCCCAGTGTAGAATTGCGGCCACTGGCGCGCGACGACGGGGCTGTCGGGCGCATAGGCCAGGCAGGTGCCGAGCACCATCGGCCTGGACGGCTTTTCGGTTGCAGGCTGCTCCGCGTTGGCCACCGCATTGGGCGCTGCCTCCCGCTTCACCTTGACTGCCCACAGCGTCTGGAACGCGACGGTGCCCATCTGGCCCAGCAGCTCGCGCAGATGGGTGCAGCCGTGCACGCCGCCGACCCGCTCGTTCGCCGCTTTCAGGAAGCCGCGCCCGACCTTCAGCCCGGCCAGCCGCGAAAAATTGGGCGCCGCCGTGGGGCAGATCGCATAGGGGCCGAACTCCGTCACCGCCTCGAACGCCGTGATCACCATCTCGGCATTCAGCGTCATGCGCGCCAACATGCGGTGCAGCGGGACACCGGGTTCGATCTGGCCGCGGTCGGAGTTGCTGAACGCATAGGTCTTGGTATCCGTCAGCCGCGCCTCGATATCGAACAGGCCGTCGTGACGCCTAAAGCCGCGCAGTTCGATATCACGCAGGTGCAGCGGCTCACGCGGCACGGGTTCGGTCAGCGGCATCGGTCCCTCCATTCGCTGCGTTGCAACATGGGGCGGGGCCTACGGTATCGCTAGATAAACCGTGCCAGCCGCACGGCGGTGTGCCCACGGCTGGGGCGCAGGCTTGGCATCACCAGCAAACAGTCGTCGTGCGGCGTGCGGATCTCGGCCGCCCCGTCCACGGCGATCAGTGTGTTGCGCCGGGGAATCACCTCGCCGCCGCGATAGGGCTGCACAAAGGCGAATCCGGCGGTGGCGGCGGTGATGGTCATCGTGACCTCGGCGCAGCGCGGGCGCGGCGCTGCGGGCGGGCCGTCCGCGAGCCCGGTGTGGCGCAGCAGGCCGGCGACGCAGGCCGCCGTCACCTCGACCGCCGCGGGCTGCCAGTGCTGCCCGGCCTCCACCAGCACCGCCGCCGCGGACTGGCCCGGCGCCGTGAAATGCGGATAGTCGATCAGCCGCGGACCCGTCACATGGCCGCTGTCTGCCACCACCAGCTCCGGGATGCCCAGCGCCGCCGCGAGGTCGCGCCCCTGCAGGGTAGGCCCGCTCAAAATCAGCGGCTCCGACGGCCACAGCATGGTGTGCAAGTCCAGCAGCACGTCCACGGTATCGATCAGCGGACGCAGCTCGCGCGCGCGGTCGAGTTCGGCGCTGCGGCGCGGGCTGTCCAGCACGGCGGGGTCCCATAGGCGGTTCATGTCCTCGTCCAGGAAGCGGGACGCGGTGGGCTGGGCCGGGTCGAAGCGCGAGAACGCGGCGATGTTGGCGAAGCCGAGGGTCAGTTGGCCCACCGCCGGCCGGACGCCCCGGCGCATCAGCCGATCCAGCACGACGGCGCCCGCGATCTCGTTGCCATGCAGCACGGCCACCACCGCGACGTGCGGGCCTGGCCGGCCGGAACCGAACGTCGTGAACCCGCGCACCCCGGTGTTGCCCGGCAGCCACGGCGACAGGTCAGGGCGCGCGAGCTCCACCGCGAAATGCGGGATGCCGTTCGGGACCGGGTCCATCGCTGGGGTCAGGCCGCCCGCCATGCCGCGTTGCGGGCCAGCGTGGACACAGGCGAAAAATGCGGCGAAACGATCATCGCCGCAGTCTATACGGCTCACGGCACTCGGCAACGGGGCCTGCGCCCATTTGTCGGGTATGCACCCATGCTGGCGACGGGGAGGAGGCCTGCTATATGCGGATCGGTTCGGAAGGGTGGCGCATGCAGCTTACGATACGGGCGCTGGCCCTCGCCGCCGATATCGGCGCCTGCCGGTTAAACGGCCGCTGAGCGGGCAACGCAGTATCCTTTATGTCGTTAGACTCCGATGCACCTGCCTTGCACCCATTGCATCGCCTGTGGCGCGGCCTGCCGCAAAACGCGCGTCGGCGATTGCTGACCCAGGGCACGGCGCTGCTGGCGCCGCATCCCGATTGGCCGCCGCGACCTGCCCGCGCCGGCATCGCAGTGGCCGGCGAGCTCGACCGCGCATCGGGCTTGGGGGAGGGCGCGCGGCTGATGCTGCACGGCCTGGCGGCGTTGGGCGTGCCGGCCTGGCCAATGCGCCGCGGCAGTCCGTTGCCGCCGGACGGCGCGCCGCTGATCCTGCACGTGAACGCGCCGCAGGTGCCGCTCGCGCTGCTGGGATTGAGCCGGGCGGCGCTGCGTGGCCGCCGGGTCGTCGGCTATTGGGCATGGGAGCTGCCGGTCGTGCCCGAGAGCTGGCGCGCCGGGCTGGCCTTCGTGCATGAGGTTTGGGCGCCGTCGCAATTCACTGCCGCCGCGCTCGAGCCGCTGCTGCCGGGCCGTGTCCGCGTCGTCCCGCATCCCGTGGCGGCGCATCCGCCGGCGCCGTCGGCGCTGGGCCGAGCGGATTTCGGCCTGCCCCTGGATGCGGTGGTCACGCTCGTGGCGTTCAACCTGGCGTCCAGCTTTGAGCGCAAGAACCCGCTTGGGGCCATCGCCGCGCACCGGGCGGCGTTCGGCGGCCGGGCGGACCGGATTTTGTTGCTGCGCGTGGCCAACCCGCATCATTTCCCCGCCGACTTTGCCCGGCTGCGTGCGGCCGCCGACCACCCAAACATCCGCATCGACACCCGCATCCTCCCGGCTGCCGACAACCACGCGCTGGTGGCAGCCTGCGACATCGTGCTGTCGCTGCACCGCAGCGAGGGGTTCGGGCTGGTTCCGGCCGAGGCCATGCTGCTGAGCGTGCCGGTGGTCGCCACGGATTGGTCGGGCAACGTCGATTTCATGGACGCCGGTTGCGCCGCCATGGTGCCGGCCCGGCTGATCCCGGCCCGCGACCCGCGCGGCGTGTTCATGGCGCCGGGCGCCGAATGGGCCGAGCCGGATATTGCCCTCGCGGCGGCGCATCTGGTGCGGCTCGCCGATGACCCGGTGGCGCGCCGAGCGTTGGGCCAGGCCGGGCAGGCGGCGGCGCGGGCTCGGCTGGGGCTCGGGCCGCTTGCCGCGGCGGTCCGTGGGCTGGGCCTGCCGGTCGAGTATGCGTCGCCATGAAGGTGCTGGTTTGGCAGTGGGGACGGCGTGGCGCCGGGCCACGATTTGCTGCCGAGCTGACGCGCAGCTTCGCCGGCGTGGCCGAGACGGAAACGCTGCTGTCGCTGGCAACCGGGGCCGAAATCCTGCGCTCGGCGGCGCCGCCAGCGTGCGGCCTGCGGTTCCATACCTATGACGGGGTCCCAGGATTCGCCGCGCGTGCCCTGAGCGCACCGCTGCTGGTGCCGCGCCTGGCGGCCTGGCTGCGGGATAACCGGGTGGACGTGGCGCTATGCGCGATGCCGGCGGCGCTCGACCTGCTGATGGCGGCGGCGCTGCGGCGGGCCGGGGTGCCGTTTGCCGTGGTCGTCCATGACGCCGACCTGCACCCTGGCGACACGTTCCCGTTGCAGATCCGGCTGCAGCGCCGCCTGCTGCGCCAAGCGGATGGGCTGTTTGCGCTCAGTACGCATGTCGCCGACCGCCTGCGCCAGCAGGGGACCGCGGCGGGGCGGCTGCTGGCGACGGCCTCCTTGCCGCCGCTGGCGTTCGGAGCGCCGCCGCCGCCGCCGGGGGCGCATGGCGGGCCGCTCCGCCTGCTCTCATTCGGGCGGCTGCTGCCCTACAAAGGGTTGGACCTGCTGGCGGACAGCCTGGCGTTGCTGGGGCCGCGCGCCGACCTGGCGGTGCGGGTCGTTGGCAGCGGTCCGGAAAGCCCGGTGCTCGACGCGCTGCGGGCCATGCCCGGCGTGTCGGTCGAGAACCGCTGGGTGCCGGAGGACGAGGTCGGCGCGCTGCTCGCCTGGGCCGACGGGCTGGTGCTGTCGCATCGCGAGGCGAGTCAAAGTGGTGTCGCCGCCGCCGCCGTGGCGGCACAGCGCTGGCTGGTGGCGACCCGGGTCGGCGGGCTCGAGGAGCAGCTTCGCAACGAGCCCATGGCATTGATGTGCGACCCGACGCCCGTGAGCCTCGCCGCCGGCCTGGCCCGGCTGCTGGCCGGCGAGCTCCCTGTTCCCGCCGCCGCGAACGACTGCCAGTCCGCCTGGCGCGGCGTTGCCCATGCCATGGTGACCGAGCTCCGCGCCTTGGCGCCGCACCGCAAACGCGACCGGCTTCCGTTGCCGAAATCCGTTGCCAGCGGGAGCCTGCTCCGCTGATTTTCTAGGCGTTCACAGCTCGATCCCGAGCAGTTCCGCAATGCGCGGCGTCGCCTTCAGCCCGGTGCCGGTCAGCACCAGCACGGTGACATCGCCCGGCGCGACGGCGCCGCTGGCCAGCAGCTTGGCATAGGCGGCGGACGCCTGGGCGCAGGTCGGCTCCACATAGATGCCGATGCGGGCCAGATGCAGCACAGCCTCGGCAATCTCCGCCTCGGTCAGCAAGACGCCGCCCCCGCCGCTGTCGCGCAGGGCGTGCAGCACTTCGGGCATGCGGATCGGTGCGGCGATGGCAGTGCCCTCGGCCATGGTGGGCCGCACGGGGCCGGGCGCCAGGCCCAGCGCGGCCGCGGCGACCGGCCCGCAATTCACCGGCTGCGCCGCCCATAGCTTCGGCAGCCGCGCGATCTGCCTGGCGCGCAAAAGCTCGGAAAACCCGAGATGGCATCCCAGCACGTTCGACCCGGCGCCGCACGGGATCACCACATGGTCGGGCGCACGGAACCCCAGGTCTTCCCACAGCTCGTAGGCCAGCGTCTTGGTCCCATGCAGGAAAAAAGGGTGCCAGTTATGGCTGGCATAGAACACATCCGCGGCTCGGCGCACGGCGGCGTCGGAGGTGTCCTGCCGCGTGCCGGGCACCAGCTCGACGGTGGCGCCGTGGGCGCGCATCTGCACGGTCTTGGCCGGGCTGGTGCTGCTGGGCGTCATGATGGTCGCATTCATGCCACCCGCCGCGGCGTAGGCGGCGATGGCGGCGCCCCCGTTGCCGCTGCTGTCCTCCAGCACCGCCGTGACGCCCTGTGCGCGCAGCAGCGACAGCATCACCGACGCGCCGCGGTCCTTGAAGCTGCCGGTCGGCATGAACCACTCGCATTTGAGCAGCGCCTGCCCGCCATGCAGTCGGCGCGGCAGCAGCGGGGTGCAGCCCTCGCCCATGGTGATCGGGTCGGGCACAAGGCCGGGCGGCATGGGCAGCGCCGCCCGGTAGCGCCATAGGCTGCGGACCGACGTGTCGATGTCGCCGCGCGCAAGGCCCGGCAGCGCCGTCAGCATCAATGGCGCACCGCCCGGCCCACACCAGCGCGGCGGGTCGAGCGGAAAAGTTTCACCCGTGCGCGGATCGAGATAGGCGGTCATGCGGCATCCAGCTTGCCCATTCAGCGTGCCCCGGGAGCTTGCCCGCACCGGGCCTGCGTGCAAAGGGCTATCGGCATGGACCACCCCGCCACCGTCACCACCCTCGCGCAGTGCCTCGTGCGCCTCTACAGCCGCAGCGCCCTGGCCGCGGCGAGGGTGGGCCCGCTTCCCGAACTGCCGGCCATCATGCAATTCGCGGAGCGGGTGGCGCAATGACCGGGAGTGAGCAGTTCAAGGCGGCCGGCCTGATCGGCTGGCCGGTGTTCCAGTCCCGCTCGCCGAGGCTGCACGGCTATTGGCTCGACCGGTATTGCATCCCTGGCGCCTATGTGCCGATGCCGGTGCAGCCGGGCCGCCTGGCGGACGGGTTGCGCGGCATACGCGCGCTCGGTTTCGCCGGGTGCAACATCACCCTGCCGCATAAGGAGGAGGCGGCGCGGCTGATGGACCGGCTCGATCCGGTCGCGCAGCGCCTGGCGGCGGTCAACCTGGTCGTCGTCGAGGCCGATGGTTCGCTCAGCGGCGCCAACACCGACGGCTACGGCTTCATCCAGAACCTGCTCGGCGGCAAGGCGGACTGGCGCGCCGACGCCGGCCCGGCCGTGGTGCTGGGCGGCGGCGGCGGCGCACGGTCGGTGGTGGGCAGCCTGCTGGACGAGGGCGCGCGCGAAATCCGGCTGGTCAACCGCACCCGCGCGCGGGCGGACGCGATGGCGGCGGCGTTCGGCGGCAAGGTGACGGCGCTCGATTGGCCCGGGCGCCATGCGGCTTTGGCGGGCTGCGCGCTGCTGGTCAACACGACCAACCAGGGCATGGTCGGGCAGCCGCCGCTCGACCTCCGGCTGGACGCGCTGCCGCCGGACGCGCTGGTGTGCGACATCGTCTACAACCCGTTGGAGCCGAGGCTGCTGGCGGATGCGCGGGCGCGGGGCAATCCGGTGATCAACGGCCTCGGCATGCTGCTGCACCAGGCGCGTCCGGCGTTCGAGGCGTGGTGGGGCGTGCTGCCGGAGGTCACGCCGGAGCTGCGCGCCGCGGTCGAGGCGACGATCTGACGGCCATGGCCACTGCGCCACGCAATTGGGTATAGATTGACGGGACCGCGGCAAGCGGCGGGCAGGAGGCATGATGCAGGCGGATCAGATCGAGAGCGCGCCCGATGCGGGTACAGCCTGGCCGGACCAGGTCTTCGACCTGCTGAAGGCGCACTCCATACGGCAGGTGGCGCTGGTGCCGGATGCCGGGCACTCGCGGCTGATCCGGCGCTGCCTGGCCGACGACGCCATGCAGGTCGTGACCCTGACCACCGAGGAGGAGGGCGTCGCCATGCTGTGCGGCGCATGGTTGGGCGGGCAGAAGGGCGTGCTGCTGATGCAGAGCTCCGGGGTCGGCAACTGCGTCAACATGCTGTCGCTGAGCGCCATGCACCGCACGCCGCTGGCGATGATCGTGACCATGCGGGGCGACTTCGGCGAGTTCAACCCGGCGCAGGTGCCGATGGGCAACGCGACGCAGGCGGTGCTGGAGGCCATGGGCACGCTGGTGCGCCGCGCCGACCGGCCCGAGGACGTGGCGCCCACGGTCGACGCCACGCTGCGGATGGCGTTCAACACGTTCCGCCCAACCGCGACGCTGATCGGCCAGCGCGTGCTGGGCGCCAAGACGTTTGGGAAGGACTAAGCCGTTGGCGATGTTGGCGCAGTCCGGCCGTTTGGACCGCAGGGAGCTGTGCCGCGCCGTGCTGGCCGGACGCGGCGATATGCTGGTGGTCGCCGGGCTGGGCGCGCCGGCCTGGGACATCACCGCCGTGGGCGACTGCGCGGAAAACCTGCCGTTATGGGGCGGCATGGGCGGGGCCGCCATGATCGGCCTCGGCCTGGCGCTGGCGCAACCGGGCCGGACCGTGCTGGTCATCACCGGCGACGGCGAGATGCTGATGGGCCTGGGCAGCCTGGCCACCATCGCGGTGCGGCGTCCGCCCAACCTGGCGATCCTGGTGCAGGACAACGAGCATTACGGCGAGACCGGGATGCAGCAGACCCATACCAAGCACGGCGTCGACCTGGTGGCGATGGCGCAAGGGGCCGGTTTCACGCGCACGATGCTGGTGACGGCGCCGGAGCAGGTGCCTGGCCTGCGCACCGCGATTCATGCCGGAGGCGGCCCGCTATTTGCGCTGGCGAAGATAGACGCCGGCACGCTGCCGCTCGTGCTGCCGCCGCGTGAGGGCGCTTTCCTGCAGGCGCGGATGCGGGAGGCCGTGCTGGGGCCGGCGGCGCACCACCAGCTTTAAGCGCTGGCTTTACGGCAACCAATGCAGCCAACGACCATTCTGTGCGCCCAATCATGTTGACGGGCGAGGCTTGTGCCAGTACGCCGAATTAATCTTGACCAACGCAGCCCGCCCTCGCCCATTCTTACGCCTTCGTGGACGCTCGTTCATGGCCGTCGTGCTCATGCCGGACCAGCCGCTTGCGGACTGGATGGGGCAGCTCGACGCCCAGCTCGCCCGCTCGCCCCGATTCTTCGACGGACGCCCTGTTGTGCTTGACTTCGACGGCCTGAAGGGCGCCGAGGCCGGTTTTCCAACCCTGATCGAGGATTTGGCCGCCCGCGCGATCCGCGTCATCGGGATCGAGAATGCCGACGAGGCGGCTTTGGGCCCGTTGCTGCCCAGCTTGCCGCCCGTGCTGGCCGGCGGACGCACCGTGGGCTTGCCGGTCCTGGTCGCGGGCGAGCCGCCGCCCGAGCCGGAGCCGCCCGCCGAGCGCGAGCCGTCCGCATTGGTCGTGGACCGCCCCGTCCGTTCGGGCCAGAGCGTCGCCTTCACCGGCGGCGACGTGACGGTGATCGGCTCCGTCGCGTCGGGGTCCGAGGTGATCGCCGGCGGGTCGATCCACGTTTACGGCGCGCTGCGTGGCCGGGCGATCGCCGGGTTGCTGGGCCCCGGTCCGGGCGGGGCACGGGCGCGCATCTTCTGCCGCCGCCTCGAGGCAGAGCTGCTGGCGATCGACGGCGTTTATAAGACAGCGGACGAGATGGACCCGGCCCTGCAAGGGCGCGCGGTCCAAGTCTGGCTGGACGGCGACGAGCTCGCGATCGCTGCGCTCGATTAGTTTTCTATGGATATGAGGTGACCGCAATGGCCAAGGTCTTGGTCGTGACATCGGGCAAGGGAGGCGTGGGCAAAACCACCTCCACGGCCGCACTGGGAGCGGCGCTGGCGCAGACCGGCAAGAAGGTCGTCGTGATCGACTTCGACGTGGGCCTGCGCAACCTCGACCTCATCATGGGGGCCGAGCGGCGGGTGGTGTATGACCTGATCAACGTCGTGCAGGGCGACGCCAAGCTGGCACAGGCGCTGATCCGCGACAAACGCCTGGAAACGCTGCACCTTCTGCCCGCCAGCCAGACCCGCGACAAGGACGCATTGACGTCGGAAGGCGTCGCCCGGGTGATGGGGGAGCTGCGGGAGAAGTTCGATTGGGTGATCTGCGATAGCCCGGCCGGCATCGAGCGTGGCGCGCAGCTCGCGATGTATCACGCCGACGAGGCAGTCGTGGTGACCAACCCCGAAATCTCCTCCGTGCGCGACAGCGACCGCATCATCGGGCTGCTGGACAGCAAGACCGAGCGCGCCGAAAAGGGCCAGCGGGTGGAGAAGCATTTGCTGCTGACCCGCTACGACCCGGCGCGCGCGGCGAGGGGAGAGATGCTGAAGACCGAGGACATCCTCGAGATCCTGTCGATCCCGCTGCTGGGCATCATCCCGGAAAGCCAGGACGTGCTGCGCGCCAGCAACCTGGGTGCGCCCGTGACCCTCGCCGATCCGGCCAGCGCTCCCGCCCGGGCCTATTCGGACGCGGTGCGGCGCCTGCTCGGCGAGAAGCTCGCGATGTCGGTGCCGAGCGGGAAGAAGGGCCTGTTCGGCAAGCTGTTCGGACGGAGGGTCGCGTGAGCCTCTTTAATTTCTTCAACAAGCGCACGTCCGCCCCGGTCGCGCGGGAGCGGCTGCAGATCCTGCTGGCGCATGAGCGCGTATCCGGCGGCCATTCCCAGCTCGTGGCGGTGCTGCAAGAGGAGATCCTGGCGGTGATCGCCAAGCACATGCAGATCGACCGCGACAAGGTGGTCGTGAAGCTAGACCGCGGCGACGAGGTCTCGACGCTTGCGATCGACATCGAGATGCCGCCGCAAATGCAAGCTTCGGCCTAGGTTCCCGCCTCAGAGATTGCCGGCGGCGTCCGCATGCGACGCCTGGCTTTCCAACGCGCCGGCCCGGCGGATCAGGTCGCCGATATTGAGCCAGTGCTGCACCGCCTCGCCCACCGTCAGCTCGATGAACATGCGCTGCGGCCTGCGTCCGGCAGCGGCTTCACTGGCAACGTCGCGTTTTAGGTGCAGCACCAACGCGCCGGGCATCGCCTCGGACATCAAGTGGGAAGCCTCGGTTTCGGTAAGGTAGCCGGCACTGAACCCTGAATTTGACATCGCACCCTCAATCAGATGATCCGCCAAAGTAACATAAATGTGATTAACGCGGAGTAAATTTCTGTAGGCTGCGGCTCAGTCAAATTGTCGGCGGGACACCGCTGCCCGCCCGCCGGGTAACTGGCGCCCGGCCCTCGCCGCCGACCGCATCCAGCACCGCCGCTGGCGTGATCCCGGCCATGCCGCGCACCCTGTCCAGCCCCGCTGGCGGCAGTATCGGGACGATCAGCGGACTGTGGCGCAGCGGCATGGTCGCCCCGAACAGGCCGTAGCTTCGCGTGCCGACCGCGGCCGCCATGTTCAGCGCCGCGGTGTCGTTGCCAACGTAAAACGGAACCGCGGCCAGCAGCGCCGCAAGCTCCCGCAGCGGCCAGCCCAGCGCCAGTCGGACCTGGCCGGTGCGGGCACCGAGCCCCGCCAGGATCGCATCGGCCATGCCCTGTTCCGCGGGTCCGCCGACCAGCGCCACGCCCGGCCACCCCGCATCGAGCAGCGCCGCCGCCAGCGCCGTGAAATTGGCCGCGCCCCAGTTCTTCCAATCATCCGACGCCGCGATGCCGAGCGCCACCGGTGCGCCGCCCACGCCGAGCCGCTGCGCCACGGTCGACCGGTCCGCCTCGTTCACGCGCATCACCGGGTCCGGACGGTCGAGCGCGATGCAGGCTGCGGCCATCCATGCCGTGGCCTGGTCGTACGGATGCGCCTTCCAAAGCGGCGGCGGCAGGAACGGCCCCCGCAGCACCCGGCGCTGCATCCCGATGCCGTAGCCATGCCGGTGCCGCACGCCCATCGCCAGCACGGCCAGCGTCAAGTTCCGGCTGCGGGTCATCAGCACTGCGCCGTCGCAGCCCAGCGCGCGCAGGTCGCGGACCAGCCGCAGCATCCCGACGTTGCCCTCGTGCCGTCCGCCTGGGCTCCATTGGCCGCGCTCGACATACAGGATGCCGTGCACGCCATCGTCCGGCCCGACGAACTGGTCCGCCATCGACCGTGGCCGGGTAACCAGCGTGACCCGGCCCCCGACATGCCGCGCCAACGCCCGGATGTGCGGCAGATGCCAGATCATGTCGCCGATGCCGACGCGCGGCTGCACCAGCGCCAGGTGCCGCATCGGCGGGATCATCGCGGCCCGTCTGTTAAGAAGCGCCGGCCTAACCGACCTTCGTGATCGCCCACTTGACCTGCTGCGCCCCGTCGCTGTGCCCGGTCAGCACGACCTGCTGGGTCGGGCGCGGGTCGGGGCCGCCGAGATACACGCTTTCCTCCAGTGAGACCTGGGCGCCCTCCGCCCGCAGGCGCCAGTTGCCGCCGTTGGGCAGCCGGAGCAGCACGGTCTCGTGGTCCGGCTGCAGCGTCGCGGCCACGGCGGGATGCAGATGGAAGCGGACCGCGTAGGGCTGCGGTGTCTTCGCCTCGACCGCGTCCTCGCCGCGTATGTCCTCGCCGCTTTCGGCCATATACAGGCGGCGGCGGTGCAATGCGCCGAACGCAGCCTGGTAGCCGTCATGGCTCGCCTCCAGCCAATGCGCGCCGTTGGCCTCCTGCCGCTGCACCTCCACTTGGCCGGGATGGCGGCCGATGCCGCCGGGGCGAAGCTCGGACGAGTTGGTGTCGGCGATCACCAGGGTGGAGTGCGCGGCGGTCGCCCGGGTGGCGTCCTGCCAATCGGGGCCGGCGGCAGGCGCTGCGCCGCAGTTCACGATCATGCGGTCGCGGCCGATCGACACCTCGATCGACAGCGTGCCGGCATGCGCCATGCGGTCGATGCCCGGCGGCGGCGGCGCGCCACAATCCACGATCAGGATGCTGGGCCCAGCCTGCAGCCGGTGGAACCCGCCCTCGGTCAACCCCGCCGCCGCCCGCCCGCCACGTCCGGTCTGCGTCAGCACGAGTTCGATCAGCGGGCCGAACTCCTCCTTGGAGCCATTGAACAGCGCCAGGCCGCCATCGCCGTGCCGCAACGCGCGGAGCGCCGGCGCCATGCGCTCGATGGCCGATGCCAGCGCCACCGGCGACTGCGCCTGGGCACCCTGCAGCAGCGCGCGGATTTCCGTCAGATCCTGCAGCGCCGCCAGTTGCGCGGCTGGGCTGCGCTCGACGTGGCAGCCATCCGGCAGCACCTGGCGCGCGATCTCCTGCGGCAGGAACCGCAGCGCGCGGGTCAGAAACGCCGCGTGGTCCGGCAACGCCACCGCGGCGGCGATCAGCCCCTTCAAAGCGGTCAGCGCGCGGGCATCAAGCTCCTCGGGCGGCAGGCTGGCCGACAGCTTGCGGGCGTCGGCGACCAGGCGGCCCATCAATCGCGTGCGGAAGGCGTCGTCGGCGCTGGCGGCAAAGAAGTCGTAGTGGCCGAGCCAGGCGGCAATGCGTGCGCCGGCGACATCGGGGCGGTGCGCCAGCCGCTCGAGCGACGGGGTGGCGATCCAATCCGCGACCAGCGCCCGCGCGCGGGTGCGGGCGGCGTCCGTGCCCAAGGCGCGCAGGTCGCGCAGCCAAGTGAAGCCGTGCGCGGCGGCCCGCAACGACTCGTGGCCGCTGGTATCGGCCCATCCGCCGGGCGCCAGCCTGCGTGTTATCCCGCCCAGGATCATCTCGTCCTGCAGCAGCCGTGCGCCGCGGGCGGGGTCGCCGGGCCAAGGGTCGCGCACCGGCAGCGCCGGCGCATCCGGCACGCGGCCCATGCGCAGCACCGGCATTCCGGCCATGGCCCGGCGCGCATCCCGTGCCCAGCGGCTTGGATTGATCATGCCGTCCCCCGCATCCCGTCCATGGCAGCGCGCAGGTCACCAGCGCCAAATACCGCAGTCCCAGCCACCAGCACTCCGGCGCCGGCCGCCACGGCCTGCGGCGCGGTCTGCGCGTTGATGCCGCCGTCGACGGTGACCGCGACCGGCCGCCCGGCCACCATGTCCCGTATTTCCGAAACTTTCGCGAGCTGCCCTGGGATGAACGCCTGGCCGCCGAAACCGGGGTTCACCGTCATCACCAGCACGAGGTCCGCAACGTCGAGCACATGCGCCACCATGTCCGCCGGCGTGCCCGGGTTCAGCGCGACCCCCGCCCGCTTGCCGAGCGACCGGATCAGTTGCAGCGAGCGGTGCAGATGCGGCCCGGCCTCGGCGTGGACGATGATGTGGTCGGCCCCGGCCTCGGCGAAATCGGCGATGTAGGGGTCGGCGGGGGCGATCATCAGGTGCACGTCGAACGGGATGCGCACCCGATGGCGCAGCGCCTTCAGCACGGACGGCCCGAACGAGATGTTCGGCACGAAATGGCCGTCCATGACATCGAGGTGCAGCCAGTCGGCGCCGGCTGCCTCCACCGCCGCCGCTTGCTCTCCCAACCGGGCGAAGTCGGCTGCGAGCAGGCTAGGCGCCATGACGACCCCATGGGGCGGCCAAGCAGGATCAGGGTGCGGCATGGGAGGGTTCTAGAGCCGCGCACGCCGGACGCAAGCCATTACACCCGGACAAAGCGCGCCGCGAAAAAGCCGTCCATGCCGCCGCGCTCGGCCCACAGTCCGGGATGGGTGCGAAGCGTGCCCTGGACGGTCAGCGCCGCCGCGACGCCTTCGAGTTCGGCCGCGGTGAACGGATCGGGCCGCAAGCCCGGCAGCGCGCCGACGCGTCCGGGCCCTTCCTCCGGCTGCAGCGAGCATACGGCGTAAACCAGGCGCCCACCGGGGCGGAGCATGGCCGCCGCCGCCGCGAGCAGCCGGTCCTGCCCGGCCGTCATCTCGATCAGGTCGCGCGGGCGCTTCAGCCGGGCGACGTCCGGGTGGCGGCGGATCGTGCCGGTGGCGCTGCACGGCGCATCGAGCAGCACCGCATCGAACAACGCGGGCGGCGTCCAGCTCGCCGCGTCGGCCTGGACTACGTCGACTTCGAGCTGCAGCCGGGCCAGGTTCTCGTGCAGCCGGCGCAGCCGGGACGTGTCGCGCTCGACGGCCGTCACGCGCGCGCCGGCCGCGGCCAACTGCGCGGTCTTGCCGCCGGGGGCCGCGCACAGGTCGGCGACGCGCTCCCCGGGTTGCGCGTGCAGCAGCTTGGCCGGCAGGGCGGCGGCGGCGTCCTGCACCCAGAACGCGCCGGCGTCGAAGCCCGGCAGGTCCTGCACCCGTGTGCCCACGGGCAGGCGCACGGACCCGGTCGGCAATGGCTCGCCACCGGACGGCGGCGCAGCGCCGGGGCGGAGCGAGAGGTCGAGCGGCGCCTCGTGCCCGTGCGCCTCCGCGATGGCGCGGGCATCGGCGCCCCAACTGGCCCAGAGCCAAGCCGGGGTGTCGAGCCGCGGGCCGTCCAGCCCATCGAGCGCCGCTTGGCCCGCCTCCGCGACCCGGCGCAGCACCGCGTTCACCAGGCCGGCAAACGGGGTGAGCCGCCGGGTGCGGGCCAGCGCCACTGCGGTCGCGACGGCGGCGTGGGGCGGCGTGTCCAGCAGCAGCAGCCCGGCTGCACCCAGCCGCAGCACGTGCTTCACGCCTTCCGGCGGCGCAAGCGTCAAGAACGGCTCCAGCACCGCATCGAGCGAGCCGAGCCGGCGCAGCACCGCCGCCGCTAGCCGATGCGCCGCGGCCCGGTCGCGCGGCTCGGCTGACGGGGCGGCATCCAGCGCCTCCTCGAGCGGGCGGCGGCGGTCGAGCACGGCGGCCAGCAGGTCGAAGGCGATCTCGCGCGTGGGGTCCTGCATTGGGGCGGGCGGCTTGGCGTTCATGGCCGGGTTCATGGCCCGGATTGGCTGGCGGGGCTAGCCTGTCCCGAGCAGGACCCGGGCAGCAAAGCCCAGCGCGTGCGGAACCGGCATAGCAGGCCAAGGCTGCAAGAGCATGGACAGCACCCCACATCCGGGGCAGCACACGACCATTGCTTCAGGAACCAGCATGTCCAACCTGCTTGCCGAAACCGTCACCGGCGTCCGCCACTGGACCGACACCCTGTTCAGCTTCACCACGACGCGCGACCCGGCGTTCCGCTTCCTGTCGGGGCAGTTCACCATGATTGGGCTTGAGGTGGACGGCAAGCCGCTGCTGCGCGCCTACAGCATGGCCAGCGCGCATTACGACGAGCAGCTTGAGTTCTTCAGCATCAAGGCGCCGAACGGCCCGTTGACGTCACGCTTGCAGCACCTGAAGCCGGGCGACCCGCTGCTGGTTGGGCGCAAGGCGGTCGGCACGCTCGTGCAGGACAGCCTGACGCCGGGCCGTAGCCTGTTTTTGCTGGGCACCGGCACGGGCCTCGCCCCATTCGCCAGCATCATCCGCGACCCCGACGTGTATGACCGGTTCGAGCGCATCGTCCTGGTGCATGGCTGCCGCGAGGTGGCGGAACTGGCGTATGGCGAAAAGATCGTCTCGCGCCTGCCGGACGACGAGCTGCTGGGCGAGCTGGTGCGGGGCAAGCTGCTGTATTACCCGACGGTGACGCGGGAGCCGTTCCGCAACCGCGGCCGGATCACGGCCTTGCTGGAGACCAACAAGTTGACGGCCGACCTGGGCCTCGACCCCATCGACCCGGCGGGCGACCGCATGATGCTGTGCGGCAGCCCGGCCTTCCTGGCCGACATGGTGGGCGTGCTGGACAGGGCGGGCTTCCGCGAGGGCAGCCACAGCGCGCCGGGCGAGTATGTGATCGAGAAGGCGTTCGTGGAGAAGTAGCGGGCTGGGCCGGAACTCGGTTGTGCCAACCCTGCCACCGCCGGCCGCACGAATTGTCGCCTTTGACTACCTGCGTGGCTTCGTCACGGCGCTTGTCGTACTGCACCATTCGGTGCTCGCCTATTGCTCTTTCGGCTACTTCAATCAGCGGCATTACCTTTGGTCGACTGCACCGATTGTGGACGGCGATCGCTGGTCCGGGTTCGATGTGCTCGTGCTGTTCAACGACAGCTATTTCATGCCGTTGATGTTCTTGCTGTCCGGCCTGTTCGTCTGGCCGAGCCTAGTACGCAAGGGCGCCGGGCCTTACCTTCGTGACCGCCTGTTGCGCCTCGGCCTGCCTTTCGCCGTGGCGGCCGTCATCATCATGCCGATCGCCTACTATCCTTCGTTCCGAATGACCGGAGCCGACGCTGGCTTTGGCCGCTTCTGGAGTGAAACCATGCTCATCGGGCCATGGCCGAATGGGCCGGCGTGGTTCCTCGGCGTGCTGCTGGCATTCGATGTTGCCGTCATATCCGTTCAGGCCCTCCGCCGACGCCGCACCAATCCTGCACGAGCGGTTATGCTGCGTCCCCTGGGATGCTTTGGCCTGCTCGCTGTGCTGTCCGGGATCGCCTACGTGCCACTTTTGGCCATCTTTGGTCCCGGACGATGGCTCACCTTCGGACCGTTTGCCGTCCAGGCGAGCCGGATGTTGTTCTACGGGGTCTATTTCCTGGCCGGCGTTGTGGCTGGCCGCCATGGTCCAGGCTGCCGCGTGTTCGCGCCGGATGGGCTTTTGCAGCGGCGCTGGATAAGTTGGATGCTGCTAAGCGCGCTCCTGTTTGCCGTCCTCGTCTCGGAGCAGGTGCTGTGGCTAGCAGCTTCGGCGGCGGTGCCCCCACTTACGTGGTCCGCGCTTTACGGTTGCGCTTTGGTTCTCTTTTGTGCAGCGGCCAACTTTGCGTTGCTCGCGGCCTTTCTGCGGTTTGCCCAGCGGCGCATTTTGGTTTGGGAAAGCCTGAGCGCCAATGCCTACGGCATCTACATCATTCACTACCCCATCGTTATATGGGCGCAGTACGCCATGGCGGGACTGCGCCTGAACGCGATCCTCAAAGCATCTATCGTCTTCCCGGCGGCGCTGCTGCTGAGCTGGATCGCCGCCAACGCCCTTCGCCACGTCCCGGGCGCGGCTCGTGTGATGTAGCGGGCTGCCTTCCTTCCTGGCCATCGCCGCGCAGAATTCCGAGTAGGTTTGCCGGCGAACCTTCGCAACCAATCCGCTGACCCGGCCTAAACCCCCCGGAACACCGGCCTCCGCTTCTCCATGAAAGCCGTCCGCCCCTCGGTGTAGTCGGCGCTGTCGAAGCACGCCGCCACCACACGGTCCACCGCCCCCATGTCGCGCTCGGCCGGGTCGCGCAGCGCCTGGTCCAAAATCAGCTTCATGCCGGACACTGACAGCGGCGCGTTGCACGCAATGACCCGCGCCATCGTCGCCACCGTCTGCTCCAGCGCCGCCGCCGGCACGACCTGGTTCACCAGGCCGATCCGCGCTGCCTCTTGCACGTCGATCCGCTCCCCGGTGAACAACAGCGTGCGGGCATGCGCGTGCCCCACCAGCGAAACCAGCCGGCGCACCATGTCGAACCCATAGGCAATGCCCAGCTTGGCCGCCGGGATGCCGAACGCGCTGCCCTCCGCCGCGACGCGGATGTCGGCCTGCATGGCGATGCCCAGGCCGCCGCCCAGGCAGAAACCCTGGATGCGCGCGATCACCGGCTTGCCGAACGCCGCCAGCTTGGCCCGCCCGGCGCCCGTCAGCTTGTCGTACTCCCGCTGCGCATCCGCATTGCTGCGGCTTTTCGCGAATTGGCTGATGTCGGCGCCGGACACGAACGCCTTGTCCCCGGCACCGGTCAGCACGGCCACGCGGACCGCGGGGTCCCGCTCCCAAGCATCGAGGATGGCGGCCAGGCCGTCCCACATCTCGACCGACATGGCGTTGCGCTTCTCGGGCTGGTTGAAGGTGACCAGTCCCACCCCGTCCTGCACTTCGGCCAGCATCTTGCCGCCCGCATAGGCTGTGGCGCTCGAAGCGTGGCCCATCGCTGCGTCCCCCCTTGATATCGCGACCCTAAGCAGACGTCTATCAGTCTGCGCACAGGCAACAACCCTGCTTAGGTCCCGCTATTACGGTTGACAATCTGCCCGCCCGCTCATCACGTTGGCGCAAGGAGACCAGCATGAACAAGGCGGTGAACCCATGAAGCCAGCCATCGCCGTGCTGCTGTCGCTGATGGCGTCGCCCGCGGCAGCCCAGGAAACGGCGATGCCCCCGGTGGTGCACGAGCCGATGGACGCAACCACCGCCTCGCCCATCCTCGGGCGGCAGGTGCTGGATCAATCCGGCAAGGTCGCCGGGCGCATCGTCGACGTGCTGGTGGACGAGGATGGGCAGACCCGCGCCGCGGTGATCGATGTGGGCGGCTTCATGGGCCTCGGCCAGCGGCGCATCGCGGTCGCCTGGCGCGGGCTGCGCTTCAATCCCACCGATGGCGGGATCACCCTGCTGATGCCCGCCGACCAGATCGGCGCCGCCCCCGAATACAAGCCCGCCGCGGCGCCCGTCGTGCTCGCCAGCCCGCCACCGCAGCCTTGACCCCCGTACAACGAGCCCGCGCTTGCTGACGGCCCGGTCCTCCCGCGGCCTCGATGCGCTGAATGCCCTGGTCGCCAGCAGCCAGACCGGGTTCGGCGCCTTCATTGCCGTCTATCTTACATCGCAGGCTTGGACCCAGACGAACATCGGCCAGGCGCTCAGCCTCGGCACCATCGTCGCGATGCTCAGCCAGCTTCCGGCCGGGGCGCTGGTGGACGCCATGCGCAGCAAGCGTCTCGCCATCGCCGTAGGCGGCATTGCCGTGGCGCTCAGCGCACTGTTTTTCGCCGCCTCCTCCGCCTGGATTTCCGTGCTGTGGGCGGAGGTGCTGCACGGCTTCGCGAGCTGCATGATCGGCCCGGCCATTGCCGCCGTGAGCCTCGAGCTGGTCGGACGCCATGGGCTCGGGGTGCGCCTGGGCCGGAACGCGCGCTACGCCTCGATGGGCAGTGCGGCCGCGGCGGTGATCCTGGGCGCCATCGGCACCTATATCTCCGGCGAGGGCGTGTTCTGGGCCACGGCCGCGCTGATGGCGTTGGGCCTGCTGACCCTGCGATCCCTGCCGCCGCCGCGGGCAGAAGCGCCCACCGCGCAGGTCGCGGCCGAGACCCGGGGCCTGCCCGGCGCGATCTGGGCCCTGCTCGACCGGCGGCTGCTGATTTTCGCGGCCTGCGTCGGGCTATTCCATTTATCCAACGCCGCCATGCTGCCGCTGGTCGCAAACGAGGTCACGCGCAACACGGGCGCATCGGCCAACCTGGTGATTGCGGCCTGCGTGGTGGTTCCGCAGGCCATCGTGGCCGGGGTTTCCCCGCTGGTGGGACGCACGGCCGAGAGCTGGGGGCGGCGTCCGGTCCTGCTGCTTGGTTTTGCCGCTTTGCCGGTGCGCGGCGTGCTGCTGGCCTTCGGCACGAGTCCGGCTTTCGTTGTGGGGGTCCAAACGCTGGACGGCATCAGCGCTGCGGTGTTCGGCGTGCTGCTGCCGTTGGTCGCGGCCGACCTGACGCGCGGGACACGCCGTTTCAACCTGTGCATGGGGCTGCTCGGCCTCGCTGTCGGTGCCGGCGCGTCGCTGTCCACGACCATCGCCGGGCTGGTTGCCGACCGCTTTGGCAATGCGCCGGCTTTGCTGGTGCTCGCGGCGGTGGGCTTTGGCGCCGTGCTGGGCTTGCTGGTGCTGCCGGAAACACGGGAGGCGCCGTCGGCAACCGGGGCCGCGGGAGCTTTTGGCGCCGACGCGCGTTAAACCTCGAGTAACGAAGGAGTGCCATTCATGAAGACTCTCTTGATCGCTGCTGGGGCCACTGCGCTCATGCTCGGCACATTTGCGCCGGCCCAAGCGGCTGGCTGCCTCAAGGGCGCTGCGGTCGGCGGCGTTGCCGGGCATGTCGCGGGCCATGGCGTGCTGGGCGCCGCTGCCGGCTGCGCCGTGGGGCGTCACGAGGCCAACAAGTCGGCCAAGCAGGCGAAGCAGCAAACCCCGGCGTCGACAAGCGGCCAAACCCCAGACTCGAACTCCCAGTAGGCTACGCTCGCCGCCGTTAGCGTCCGGAGCTAGCGGCGGCTTGCCTCGCTTCGCTGTGTTCTCCATACACGGCGCATGTCGCCTTCCATGCTTGGTTCGACGCCGTTCACATCCGCCGAGGATGCGCGGGTGGTTGGCGGACCGTTGCTTCGCCTGCATCGTGCGGCTTTGGGGCGGGACCCAGATGCCGCAGGTCTAGCGGCGCTGGTGGCGGCGCGGCGCAACGGGGCGAGCTTGTCCGATCTCGCGCACGTTTTAGCTGGAACCGCCGAATTTGCCGCTGTGCATGGCCCCGGCAACTCTGAAACTTCTGCCGACCCTGCATTCGCCGCCCGCGTCGCTCGGCAGGCATTTGGGCCGGCCGATGATCCCGCAGCGGGCGCCCTCGCCGCCGCGATGGAAGGGCTTGGGCGCGCCGAGGCGCTGGCCGGGATCGCCGAGGCCGCCCCGGTGCGTGCACGGTCGCCTTTGCTGCCGGGCTTGTTCCCCGACGTGCCACCGGATAACTCCGTCGCCTACGCCTTCTGGATCGCCGCCCATGACACCATGCCGCCGGATGCCGTGTCCCGCATCGCCCCACCGCCGGGGCCGCGGGTCAGCCTTGTCATGCGGGCGGGGGACAGCGAGGCCGAGGCCGTGCTGCGCTCCGCCGCATCCCTGCAGGCGCAAGTGCATCATGATTGGGAATTGCGCCTCGCCTGCCAGCTTCACTCGCCGTGGCCACGGCGCGCCATCGCGGCGCTGGCGGAGGCCGATTCCCGGATCGTGCTGACCAGCCCGCCCCCTGCGACGCCGGCCATCGCGGCGTTGAACCATGCCCTTGCCGGCTGCACCGGGGCCATCGTCGGCCTGCTCGAACCCGGCGATACGCTGCCGCCCACGGCACTGCACGAAGCGCTGCTGGCGTTCGACCCCGGCACCATGCTGGTGTTCACCGACGAGGACGAAGCCGATCCCGCCGGCCATCGCAGCGCCCCGCGGTTCAAGCCGGATTACAGCCCGGATGCCATGCTGGCCGCCAACGTGATCGGCCAATTGGCGTTGTATCGGGCCGAGGTGATCCGTCCGCTCGGCGGCCTGGACCCGGACGCGGCTCCGTATGAAGCCTACGATTTCGCCCGCCGCGCCGCCGTGCTGGCCGGGTCCAGCCGCATTCGCCACGTGCCCGCCGTGCTGTGCCACCGTGCCGCGCCGCCGCCGCCCAACCCGGCCGCACCGCCGCCACTCGCGCTGCCCGACCCGCCGCCGCTCGTCACCGTCATCATCCCCACGCGCGACCGCGCCGACCTGCTCGCCGCCAGCGCCTGGGGCGTGCTGCGCGGCACCGACTACCCGGCGCTTGAATTGATCGTCGTCGACAACGGCAGCACCGACCCGGCTGCGTTGGCTTTGCTGGACGAGCTCGGCGCCGACTCACGCGCCGCGGTGTTGCCGTTCCCCGGCGCGTTCAACTTTCCGGCGATGAACAACGCCGCTGCGCGCCGGGCCAAGGGCCAGGTCCTGCTGCTGTTGAACAACGACGTAGAGCTGATCGACCCCGGCTGGCTGCGTGCCATGGCCGCCCACGCCGTCCGCCCGGACGTCGGCGCGGTGGGTGCGCGGCTGCTGTATCGCGACGGCAGCCTGCAGCATGGCGGCATGGTGCTGGGTCCGGCCGGGCGCGCGACGCATGTGCTGCGGGGAGCGCCGCGGGATGCGCCGGGCTACCTGGGCCAACTGGCCGCGACGCGCGATTTGTCGGCCGTGACCGCCGCGTGCCTCGCCATGCGTGCCGACGTTTGGGCGCAGGTGGGCGGCATGGATGAACGGCTGCCCGTCGCCTGGAACGACGTGGACCTGTGCCAGCGCGTCCGCGCCGCCGGCCTCCGGGTGATCTGGACGCCGCACGCCGTGCTGCTGCACCTCGAGGGTGAAACCCGCGGCGAGGACGCTGCCGACCCAGCCCGGCAGGCGCGGTTCCTGGCGGACCAGGCGCTGTATCGCGAGACCTGGGGAAATGCCGCCGATACCGACCCGTTCCTCAACCCCAATTTGGTCGCAACGGACCATCAGCTTGTGTTGGCGCCGCCACGCCGGGCACGCCCCTGGCAACAGCCTGGTTGAGGATAGTTGCCAGCCCCGGGCAAATCTGATTTCAGTCCGCCTGCACCTACAAACGGGACGCCTATAAACGGGGCGCCTGCAAACGCCGACCTCTCGAACTGGAACCGGGTCCTGGACCAACGCCTGACCGATATGCCGGCGTCCGACCCGGCCGCGGCCAACACGCTGCAAGTGCTGTGCGATCCCGCGCTCGACCCGCTTTTCCTGCGTCCGGCGCTCGTCGGCGTCGCCAGCACCTGGTATGGCCATGTCCCGTTTGCCAACTGGCTGATTGCCGCCTGCCGCCCGCGCCTCCTGGTCGAGCTTGGCACCCATAACGGCGTGTCCTACGCCGCGTTCTGCGAGGCCGTCGCCCGTTACGGCGTCGACGCCCGCTGCTACGCCGTCGACACCTGGGAGGGCGACGAGCACGCCGGCCACTATGGCGACCAGGTGTTCGACGCGCTGAAACGCTTCCATGATCCGCGCTACGCCGGGTTCTCCGAGCTGCTGCGCTGCACCTTTCAGCAGGCGCTGCCGCACTTCGCCGACGGCACGGTCGACCTGCTGCACATCGACGGCTTCCATACCTACGACGCCGTGCGCGGCGACTTTGAGGCCTGGCGCCCCAAGCTGTCGGACCGCGGCGTGGTGCTGTTCCATGACACCAACGAGCGCCGCGGCGATTTTGGCGTCTGGCGCCTGTGGCGGGAGCTGCAGGCCGAGTATCCGGCCTTCGAGTTCCTGCATAGCCACGGCCTCGGCGTGCTGGCGGCCGGCGCCGATGCGCCCGCGGATGTGCTGGCGCTGTGCCGGCTGGGGCCTGCGCAATACACCGTGCGGCAGCGCTTTGCCCTGCTGGGCGAGCGGTGGATGGACCACTTCGAGCAGGTCCAGGCGGTCGGCGCGCAGCAGCGGGCCGAGGCGCGCAACGCTGGCTATGCCAACGAGGTGGCGGCGTTGGAGGGCGTGCGCGAGGCCGCCGCGGCTGCTGAGGCCGAGGCGGCGCGGCTGACCGAACAGCTCAGGGCCGCCGCCGGCCTGGAGCGCGAGGCCACTGAGACGCGGGCCGAGCTGGAGGATGCATGGTCCTACCAGTCGGCGCTCAAAAGCCAGATCGCCCAGCGCGACGCCCATGCCGCCGAGCTGATTGCGATGCTGGCCGTCCGTGCCGAGGATTGGGAGCGGGTGCACCAGGTGCTCGCGGGCCGCGAGGCCGAGGTGGCGGCGACGCGTGCGGCGCTGGCCCGGGCGGAGGCGCTGCAGGCCGCGACCTACCGCTCGGCCTCCTGGCGGTTCGCCGCCCCGGTGCGCGCGGTGGGCCATCACGCGCCCTGGTTCGGGCGCGGCATCCGGCGCGGGCTGCGCTTTGCCGGGATGGCGCTGTCGGGCCAGCTTGCCGCGCATCGCCGCCTGCAGGCGCGGCGGCGGGAGGATGTCGCCGCCGTCCGTGCCTCCCCGCTGTTCGACGCCAAGTTCTATCTGGCACAGCATCCACAGCTCGTTGCCGCCCGGCATGACCCCGCGGCGCATTTCGTCTGGGTCGGCGCGCAATCGGGCGCCATGCCGAACCCGTATTTCGACACGGCCTGGTATCTCGCCCGCAACCCCGATGTGGCGGCCAGCGGCGAAAACCCGCTGCTGCACTGGATGCGGGCAGGCGCGGCGCAGGGCCTGGACCCAAATCCGTTCCTGGATGTGGACTGGTATGCGGCCCAGACTTCAGCACAGAATCCGGATGCGGCTGGGGAGAACGCGCTCGTGCACTGGATGCGGGCCGGGCGTGCCGAGGACCGCGATCCGAACCCGATGCTGGATGCCCGAGCCTTCGGGTTGGAGCACGGCGATGGCCCGGAGTTCGACCCGCTGCTGCATTGGTGGCGTCATGGCGCAAGCGGACGGCTGAACCCGCATCCGCTGTTCGATGCCGCGTGGTATTCCGCGCAATACGGATTGCCCGCCGGGGCCGACCCGTTGGCGCATTGGCTGGACATGGGCCGCGCCGCCGGCCTGCCGGTCTCGCCGCTCGACACGGCCGGCGGCGACGCGCCGCCCGCGGTGGCGTTCCCCGCCGAACCCGAGCCCGACGTCTCGATCATCATCCCCGTCTACGGCCACTACGGCGACACGCTGCGCTGCCTGCAGGCGGTCATGCTGCATTCCGGCAGCACGCTCCGTTATGAGGTGATCGTCGCGGACGACAAGCCGGGCGGACGCATCGCGCCGTTGCTGCGCGACCGCGTGCCGGGCCTGCGCATCATCGAGAACCCCGAGAACCTCGGCTTCCTGCAGAGCTGCAACAACGCGGCCCGGTCGGCGCTCGGGCGGCATATCGTGTTCCTGAACAATGACACGACGGTGCAGCCGGACTGGCTGGCCCCATTGGCGCGGCTGGCGGATGCGGACCCGCTGGTGGGCTTAGTCGGCGTCAAGCTATTGAACGCCGACGGCACAATTCAGGAGGCGGGCGGGGCCGTGCTGCGCAACGGCTGGGGCCTGCCCTATGGCGCCGGGCGCGACCCGGCGGCACCCGAGCTCAACTTCGTCCGCGACGTGGACGTGGCGATCGGCGCCTGCATCCTGGTCCGCCGCGACGCATTTTGGGACGCGGGCGGCTTCGACGACCGCTATGCGCCTGCATTCTATGAGGAGTTCGACCTCGCCTTCACGTTGCGCGGCCGTGGCTGGCGGGTGGCCTACCAACCCGCCAGCGTCGTGGTCCACCACGGCAGCAACTCGTACGGCACGGCGGCGCGGGACCGGCACAGCCAGGCGAACCACGCGAAGTTCTGCGCGAAGTGGGCGCGCGCCCTGCTGTCGCAGCCGCTGCCGAACGCGCCGGAGCTGCAGGTCCGCAGCCGTCCGGCCCCGGCAGGCACAGTTCTGGTCATCGACGACCGCGTGCCGGAATGGGACCGCAACGCCGGCGGAGTCACGCTCAACCAGTACCTGCATCTGCTGCAGGGCATGGGTTACCAGGTGATATTCTGCCCGGCCTACGACGCGACTCCCACGCAGCCCTATACCGCCATCCTGCAGCAGGACGGGATCGAGGTGCTGCACGCGCCGGAAACGCCTGAACGCTGGCTGAAGGCCAATGGCCGGCAGCTCGACCTGGTTTGGACCGCGCGGCCCGACGTGGCCGGCCCGATCCTCGACCTGATCCGGGCGGAGACCCGGGCGCCGATCTTGTATTACACGCACGACCTGCATCACCTGCGCGAGCGCCGCCGCTGGGAACTGGAGGGCGACCCGCACGCGCTGAGCGAGAGCCGGCGCCTGAAGCGCATCGAGGACCGCATCTTCGCCCGGGTCGACCGCGTGATGACGCCCAGCGCGGACGAGGCGGCGGTGATCCGCGCCGACGTGCCCACGGCGCAGGTGCACGTGATCCCGCCCTACCTCGTCCCCGCCACGCCCCTGGCCTTGGCCGGACCGGACTTCGCGCACCGCGATGCGCTGATCTTCGTCGGCGGCTATAACCATGCGCCCAATGTCGACGCCGCGGTATGGCTGGTGCGGGACATCATGCCGCTGGTCTGGTCAGCACTTCCGGATGTGCGGCTGTTGCTGGTCGGCAACGCCCCGCCGCCTGCGGTCGCGGACCTGGCGGGCCGGCGCGTCACCGTCACCGGCTTCGTGCCCGACATCACGCCGCTCTATGCGCAGTCGCGGCTGTCGGTGAACGCGCTGCGTTATGGCGCCGGGGTGAAGGGCAAGATCGTCGCCAGCCTGCAAGCGGGCGTTCCGGTCATCACGACGCCGGTGGGCAACGAGGGGCTGGGCCTGGTCCATGGTGCCGAGGCCTGGGTGGCTGAAGACGCGCCAAGCCTTGCCGCCGGGATCATCGCCCTGCACCAGGACCCCGCGCGTTGCGCCGCGATGGCGCAGGCCGCCCAAGCGGTGCTGCGCCGCGATTTCAGCGAGGACGCGGCCCGGGCGGCGCTGATGGATGTGCTGGGTCAGTGGACTTGCCGGGTTTGCGGGCGGTCCGCGCCCGGGCGTCCGGCTGTGTGCCCGCATTGCGACGCCGATGCCGCGGCATTGGGCCTGGCCAGTGCCATCCTGCAGGGGCTGCCGTTCGGCAATGGCCGCAGCCTCGCCGACGCGCTGCCCCGGCTGGCCCGGCTTTCCCTGGGGGTATGGGGCGACGTGCCGATGTCGTTGCAGCAGCATCTGCGCCGCTCGTCCGACGCCGTATTGGCCGCAGCCTCCCTCGAGCTGCTGATCGGCGGCGCATCCCTCGACCCCGCAGGCGTGTTGGCTGCATTGCGGCCTGGCGGGCGCTGGGTCCGGCCGGGCCGGGTTGGCGACGCAGGCGCGCTGATCGCCGCCGGGTTCGACGTGCTGGCTTATGAAGGCGAGGGCTCGACCCTCGACGCCCGGCCACGCCCATGACGGTGCGAGTGACCACGGGCCGCCCGTCCGTCCTGGTGGACCTGCGCCCGTGCTACGAGGGTTTCGCCGGCATCCCGCAGGAGACGCGACTGCTGTTCCAGATGTTCTCCGAAATGGGGCTGGGTCGGCTCGGCGGGCTGGCGTCCGGCATCCACTTCGCCGGCCCGCCCCGGCGGCGCGATAACGCTGGCCAGACGCCGTTCGACCGCACCTTGCAGCAGGCCCGCGTGTTGATCAGCCAGGACACCAAGCGCCATCACGCCCCGCCCGGCATGTCGTTCCTGCTGCCCGGCCCGATCCGCCGCCGCATGCATCACGTGACCACGGTCCTGAGCCTGGCGCAGCGCGAGGAGCAGCTCGACCTCAGCATCAATCCCGTCCTGTTCGAGGACTATTTATGGATGAAGCTGTTCGACAACACGCTGCCGCCGGGCGACCGTGGGCTGCTGGCGCGCGCCGAGTTCTTCGCCACGGCGCTCGGCCACGAGAACGCGCGCAGCCTGTCGCTGCTGCCGCTGCCGTTCCAGCGCCGGCTCAACACGACCGGGTGGGACGTGTTCTTCGCCGCCACCGTGTCGCCCTACCGCATCACGCCGGGCACCCAGTTCATGGTGCGGTATTATGACGCGCTGCCGCTGCTCAGCCCGCACACCATCGGCGAGCCGTGGCCGCATACCAACAGCCACGCCCGCATGCTGAAGCGCAACATGGACCAGGGCGCGCATTTCTACTGCGACAGCGAGCCGGTGCGGGAGGATGTGCTGCAACTGTTCCCCGAAAGCGAGCCGCGGGTGCATACCATCCCGGCGCTGGTCGCCCCCGAATATCGCCCCGACGTGCGGGCGGACAGCGAATTGCGCACTATCCTGCGGCGCCGGGCCAGCACGGCGACGGCGCCGGCGGGCGGACGGAGGGAAGCGCCGGACGCGCCGCTGCCGAAGCTTATCATCGCCGTGTCGACGCTGGAGCCGCGCAAGAACTACCTGCGCCTGTTCCGTGGTTTCGAGATCGCGCGGCGCATGACCAAGGCGCCGATGCAGTTGCTGATCGTCGCCAACCCCGGCTGGCGCTCCGACGCGGAGCTGGCGGAACTCAAGCTGCTGGTGCGGGAGGGCGCATACCACGTGTCCGGCGTGCCGCTGGCGGAGCTGCGGGTGCTGTATTCGATGGCGCATCTGGTGGTGGCGCCGAGCCGTGCCGAGGGCTTCGACTACAGCGGCGTCGAGGGCATGGCCTGCGGCACGCCGCTGGTCGCAAGCGGCATCCCGGTGCACCGCTGGGTTTACGGCGACGCCGCCGAGTATTTCGACCCGTATGACGACGAGGAATTGGCCACCATCCTGGCACGCCTGGTCGAGTTGCCGCGTGAGACCGGCGTGCTTTCCGCCATGCGGGAGCGTGGGCTGCGCCAGGCCGCGCTGTATCAATCCCCGGCCCTGTCCCCCAAATGGGAGCAGGCAATCACGTCGGTTATCGCGGCGCCAAAGGCACAGATCGCAAAATGACCAGCGAAACGCATCCGAACAACAACTTCGATTTCCTGCGGTTGTTTGCGGCGGGGATGGTGATCTATGGGCATGGCTGGATACTGGCGACGCCCGCCGGGCCGGGCTTCTGGGGCGTGCCGTTCGCGCGGATCGGGCTCGACATCTTCTTCGCCATCAGCGGTTACATGGTCACCGGAAGCTGGCAGCGCACGCCGAAGCTGCGGCTGTTCCTCGCCAAGCGGGCGCTGCGCATTTTCCCCGGCCTGATCGCCTGCGTGCTGGCGACCGCCTATGTGCTCGGCCCCCGGCTCAGCACCTTGCCGCTGCGGGACTACCTCCACAACGGCAACGTGCTCAAATATCTACAGAACATGTGGCTGTTCCAACGGCTATACCTGCCCGGCGTGTTCGAAGGCCTGCGGCTGAACGGCGCGGTCAACGGCTCGCTATGGAGCCTGTTCCCCGAGGTGCTGTGCTACCTGAGCGTGCCATTGATGGCGCTGCTGCCGTTGCGTCCGCGGCTGTGGGCGCTTGCGGTTGGCGGCGTTCTCGCCGGCGTTGCGGGCATGTGGCTGTTCTACGGCTACGACGGCGACCCCGTCGTTTTCTACAACACCGACGTCAAGTACATGCTGGTCCAGGTGCCGTTCTTCTTCATCGGCGGCCTGTATCGGCTGCTCGGCGATCGGGTAGGGGACTTCTACCGCGCCGACTTCGCCATCCTCGGCTATTCGCTCAACTGGATGATCGCGAGTTGGTACGGCTGGTGGAACCTGCCGATCGAGTGGGTGACGCTGCCCTACATGGTGATCTGCTTCGGCCGGATGTCGATGCCGGTGGTGCGCCACGCCGGGCGGTTCGGCGATTTCTCGTATGGGATGTACCTCTATGCCTTCCCGGTGCAGCAGATCGTGCTGGGCGCGATGCCGTGGAACGAATACCCGATCGCCACCTGCATGGTGCTGACTGTGCCGTTCGCCGTGCTGTCCTGGCACCTGGTCGAGGCGCCGGCGCTGCGCTGGAAGCCCGGACGCGCGCAGCCGGCACCGTCCGTCAGCGGCCTAGCAAGCGCCCCAGCAACCCAGCCGGCCTCGGCGCCGCTGTCGCCTCCGCTTTCGCGATAAGGCCGGGCCAGTCGGCGTAGTTGATGCGCCGCTCCTCCTCCGCGGTCAGCGGCGGCAGCGGCTGGTCGCGGCGGCGGCCCACGACCGCGGTGTGGTAGTTCGGCAGCACGCCGGTCCGGGTCAGCATCTGCTCGATCAGGATAATCAGCCGCGCGATCGTCTGGTCCGCCGGGTCGGACCAATCGAAGTTCGGCAGGATGCCGGTAAAGAACGGACGCATGATCGTGCCGCCATAGTCCTGCCGGTGGATCACGTCGAACCATTGGTAGGTCAGCGGCAGGATGCGCGACGCGTGCACGCCCTCGCTGGGGTCATGCCCCATCATGAACTCGAGCGACGGGCGCGGCACCATGGCGCGGGTGTGCTTGGCCAGCACGTCCCAGCGGTATTTCGGCGCGAGGCAGTCGTTCACCTCGTCCATGATCGCCAGCACCTCGGGCTCATACATGTGGTGGTCGGGGCCGATATACTCGTCGAACCACAGCACGCCGCCGGGCTTCAGCACCCGGTGCATCAGGGCGTACATCTCTTCTATTTTGTCGAAATGGTGGATCGCCGCCTGCACGAACACGGCGTCGTATGCGGCCGTGGGCAGGTCCTCCGTGAGCACGTCGCCGCAACGCAGGTCGAGCTTGCCGGCATAATCCTTGTCCGCCACCCGCGCCCGCGCCGCCTCGATCGCGGTGCGCGACATCTCGTAGGCCGTCACGTGCTGGGCATAGCCGTTGGCGGCCAGGTATTCTTCGAGGAACGCCATGCCGGAACCGATGGCCAGCACGCGGGCCGGCGCCGGGTTGAAGAACTGCTTGGCGATGCTGTCGACCGACCAGCCGTCCAGCGACCCCGTGAGCGGCCTGGCAACGGCGTATTGATAGAGGAACTTGTGCTGGGTGTAGTCGATCGGGTCGCCCTCGATGACCTCCTTCGATCCGACATGCTCGCCTTTCTCGTAGCGTTCGTCCCAGATCGAGGTCGCGTCGACCGTCGGCTTGTCGGTATCCATGGATCAATCCTGTTGAAATCAGCGCCCGTGCACCATCAAACCCGGCGGCAGGGTGGACAGCAAGGCCTCGAAATACGGGATCGTCCGCTTCAGGCCCTCGTCCAGCGAAACGGCGGGTTCCCAGCCGAGTTTCGCCTTCGCCTGCCCGATGTCCGGGCGGCGCTGCTTGGGGTCGTCCTCGGGCAGCGGACGGTGGACGATGCGGGACTTGGAGCCGGTCAGGCCGATCACCTTCTGCGCCAGCTCGCCGATGGTGAACTCCCCGGGGTTGCCGAGGTTCACCGGCCCCGCGATCTCGGGCGGGCTGTCCATCAGTTTGATGAAGCCGTCGATCAGGTCGTCGACGTAGCAGAACGACCGCGTCTGCTGGCCCGCGCCGAACACCGTGATGTCCTGGTTGGTCAGGGCCTGCACGATGAAGCTCGACACCACGCGCCCGTCGCGCGGATGGGTGCGCGGGCCATAGGTGTTGAAGATGCGCGCCACCTTGATCTGCAGCTTGTGCTGGCGGCGGTAGTCGAAGAACAGCGTCTCGGCGCAGCGCTTGCCCTCGTCGTAGCATGACCGCGAGCCGATCGGGTTCACGTTGCCCCAATACTCCTCGGGCTGCGGATGCACCGACGGGTCGCCGTAAACCTCGCTGGTCGAGGCCTGGAAGATCTTGGCGCCGGTGCGCTTGGCGAGGCCCAGCATGTTGATTGCGCCCAGCACGCTGGTCTTGGTCGTCTGCACGGGGTCGCGCTGGTAGTGGATCGGCGAGGCCGGGCAGGCGAGGTTGTAGATCTCGTCGACCTCGACGAACAATGGGAACGTCACGTCGTGCCGCATCAGCTCGAAATTGCGGTTGTCATGCAAATGGGCGATGTTGCGCGGCGTTCCGGTGAAGAAGTTGTCCACACACAGCACGTGGCACCCGGCGGCGAGCAGGCGTTCACACAAATGAGACCCTAGGAATCCGGCGCCCCCGGTGACGAGGACTCGACGTTCGAGGTGCATCATGGCGCTCCTGACTCCAGTGGATAGTAGTTACAGCCGCGCAGCACTGCGGTAAACCGCCTGGGGAATTATCACCGGCTCAGTTCGTCTGGCCCAGCGGTCCCCGGCGTGGTATGTTGCGTCGCGGCAACGATGGCGCAAGCGGGCAAAAGCACAAGCGGGAGGCAAAGGTTTGCGCATCGCGATGATCGGCGGCGGCTACGTAGGGCTCGTGTCGGGCGCCTGTTTCGCCGACCTGGGGGTCGAGGTCGCCGTCGTCGAGGCGGACCCGGCCAAGCTCGGCGCACTCGCGGAGGGGCGCATACCCATCTACGAACCCGGCCTCGACCGTTTGGTGGCGGAGAACGTCGCGGCCGGACGCCTCAGCTTCGGCGCCGACTTGACCGCCGCCGTGGCCGGGGCGGAGGCCGTGTTCATCGCCGTCGGCACGCCCACGCGGCGCGGCGACGGCCATGCCGACGTGTCCTACGTCAACGCCGCCGCCGAGCAGGTCGCCCGCGCATTGACCGGCTACGCCGTCGTCGTCACCAAATCCACGGTGCCCGTCGGCACCGGACGCCGCATCGCCGAGATCATGCAGCGCGCCCGCCCCGAGCTCGCCATCGATGTCGCGAGCAACCCGGAGTTCCTGCGCGAAGGCAGCGCCATCGGCGATTTCATGCGCCCCGACCGCATCGTGATCGGGACCAGCAGCGAGCGTGCGCGTGAGGTGATGCGTCGGCTGTATCGCCCGCTGTACTTGATCGAGGCGCCCATCGTCTTCACCAGCCTGGAGTCGGCCGAACTCACCAAATACGCCGCGAACTCGTTCCTGGCGATGAAGGTGACGTTCATCAACGAGATGGCCGATCTGTGCGAGAAGGTCGGCGCCGACGTGCACGACATCGCGCGCGGCATCGGGCTCGATGGCCGGATTGGGCGCAAGTTCCTGCATCCGGGGCCGGGCTTCGGCGGCAGTTGCTTCCCGAAGGACACGCTGGCGCTGATGCGCATCGCCCAGGACTGGGGCGCGCCGTCCCGCCTGGTGGAGGCGACCGTCGCGGTGAATGACGCGCGCAAGTCCGGCATGGCGATCCGGGTCATCCAGGCCTGCGGCGGGTCGGTGTTCGGCAAGACCATCGCGGTGCTCGGCTTGACGTTCAAGCCGGAAACGGACGACATGCGCGATGCGCCCAGCGTGCCGATCATCGACCGGCTGGCCGAGGAGGGCGCCGCGATCCGCGCGTATGACCCGGTCGGCATGGCCCAGGCCCGCGCCCTGTTGCCCGGCAGCGTCATCTATTGCACGGACGCCTACGACGCCGTGGCCGGGGCGGACGTGCTGGTGCTGGTCACGGAATGGAACGAATTCCGGGCGCTGTCCCCGGCGCGGCTGCGCGACGCGATGCGCGGACGCCTGATCATGGACCTGCGCAATGTTTTCGATCCGACCGCCTTCGCTGCAGCCGGGCTCGAGTATCGCGGCATCGGACGTGCGGCGTCGAAGCCCGGGCCGTGACGCCGCCGCGCAGGGTCTCGTTGCAAAATGTACATGGTGATATCCCGCAGTAACTGATATTTAACGAATAGCGGCTAGGATGGCGCACCATAAGAAGGGGAATGCATTGGTGGCCGCCGACGTGAGCGTGATTGTCCCGGCCTATAACGCCCAGGCAACCCTCGCCGCTGCGCTGCGCAGCGCGCTTCAGCAATCGCGTCCCCCGCTTGAGGTCTTGGTCGTGGATGACGGATCCGTGGACGATACTGCTGCGGTTGCCGAAACGTTTGGCTCGAAGGTGCGGCTGATCCGCCAGCAGAATGGTGGCCCGGGCTCCGCGCGCAACACCGGCATCCGCGCCGCCCGCGGCACCTGGATCGGCTTGCTGGACGCCGACGACACATGGCTGCCGACCAAGCTCGAGCATCAACTCGCGCTCGACGGCGACGACCGCATCGGCATCATCGCCTGCCTGTCCGACAAGCCCGGCCAGGCGTGCCCGCCGGAGATCAGCTTCGACCAGCTCTGGAGCAACAACCTCCTGGTGAACAGCACGGTGCTGCTGCGCCGCGCTGCCTGGGAGGCCGCCGGCAGCTACGACGAGGCGCGCGCCCTGATTTCGGTCGAGGACTACAACCTCTGGCTCCGCATCGCCGCCGCCGATTGGCGCATTCTTACCCTCCAGGAGATACTCGCGCGCTACACACGCGGCGTCGGCATCAGCAGCAACACCCATCGCCTGCTGGCGGCCTCGCTGTATAACCTCGACCAACTCGAGCGTGTGCTGCGGCTTCCCGCCGCCAAAGTGGAGGCCCGGCGCATGGCGGCGCTCGATCATTTCGCCAGCGCTGCGTTGCACGAGCGCGATGTGACGCTGGCGCGGGAACTCGGGCTGCGCGCGGCCCGGACGGGTCCGACGCTCGGGCGGCTTGCGCGGCTTGCCCTTTCCTATGTCCCCAGCCCGGTGCTGGACATCAAGCGGGATGTCAGCCGAGCACTCCGCACCTCCGGGCCGCCGCAGATGTTCGGGAAGCCGGTCGTGCCCGCCGAACTGGGGCTGCGGCAGCCGCGGCTGCTGGTCATCATCGACGCCGAGGAGGAATTCGACTGGGCCGTCGTGCCGCCAATGACCAGCGGGGTCTGCGCGATGCGGCATCAGGCGCCGGCCCAGCGCATTTTCGAGCGGTTCGGCTGCGTGCCCACCTACGCCGTCGACTACCCCGTCGCGGCGCAACGCGATGGCTATGCGCCGCTGCTGGAGTTCCTGCAATCCGGCGCATGCGGGATCGGCACGCAACTCCATCCTTGGCTCAACCCGCCCATCGAGGAGGAACTCAACGAGCGCAACTCGTATCCTGGCAACCTGCCGAAGACGCTCGAAGCGGCGAAGCTATGGATGCTGACCGACGTGATCGAGGCCAATTTGGGGGTCCGCCCAACGCTTTATCGGTCCGGACGGTATGGGCTTGGTCCCAATACGCCGGATTTGCTGGCCGGGATGGGCTACCGCATCGATTGCAGCGTGCGTCCGCACTTCGCGAGCAATGGCGACGGCGGACCGGACTACCAGGAAACCTACGACCGCCCGTTCTGGCTCGACCCCGGGCAGAGCGTGCTCGAATTGCCGGTCACGGTCGGGCTGACGGGAAGGCTCGCCCGT
Source organism: Acetobacteraceae bacterium (assembly GCA_965277495.1). GTDB lineage: Bacteria > Pseudomonadota > Alphaproteobacteria > Acetobacterales > Acetobacteraceae > CAHJXG01. The sequence goes on from OZ255824.1 coordinate 3,057,678, forward strand.
TTCCCAGGGCTGCTGGCCCCGGCGGCGCACCCGGTGCTGCGGCCATTGCGGCTTCGCGGCCTGCTGGCCCGGGGCCGGTTGCTGGACCGGGTCCAACTCACCCCGGAGGGCACCCGGCTTGCGGAGGCGCAGCGCCTGACGCGGGCGATGCTGGCCGATGGCCACCGCCTGTTCGTGGTCGGCTATCACAGCCCCTCCTTGCAGCCCGGCAACACGCCGTTCGTCCGCACCGCCGCCGACCTGCAGCGCCTGCTGGCATGGCTCGAAGGCTACCTGGAATTCTTCCTCGGCGAGATCGGCGGCGCAATGAGCACGCCCGACGAAATCTTCGAGAATGCCGTGCGGATCCGCGACGGTTCGGGCACACAGGCCGCCGCAGCATGACGAGCAGCATCCTGGAACGGACGACGCTCAGCGCCGGATGGGTCATCGGCTGGCGGATGGCGACGCGCTTGCTCGGCCTCGCCAGCACCCTGATCCTGGTCCGTATCCTGCTGCCGGAGGATTTCGGCCTGGTGGCGCTTGGCGCCGCCTTCGCCCAAACCGTCGACGCCATGTCGGTGCTCGGCACCGAAGACGCCCTGATCCGCGAGCGCGAGCCGACCCGGGCATTATACGACACGGCGTTCACCCTCAACGCGATGCGCGGCGTGCTTACCGGCGCCGTGGTCGCCGCCGCCGCATGGCCCATTGCGATCTTTTTCAACGAGCCGCGGCTGACTCCGCTGCTGCTGGCGTTGTCGGCGCTCGCGGTTGGCGACGGCTGGCTGAACATCGGCGTCGTGGATTTCCGGCGCGATTTCCACTTCCACAAGGAATTCCTGCTCAACATCCTGCCGCGCATGGCGAGCGTCGTCATGACTGTGGCGGTGGCGGCGCTGTTCCAGTCCTATTGGGCGCTGGTTGCCGGACAGGCGACCTTCCGGATACTTCGGGTCGCGGCGTCGTACTGGATGCACCCGTATCGCCCGCGTTTTTCGCTGGCGGCCTGGCGCAGGCTGCTGCTGTTCTCGGCTTGGGCATGGGCGCTCGCCGTGGTGCAAATGATGCAGGAGCGTGTCGATGCCTTCGTCATCGGGCGCTCGCTCGGCACCGGCAGCGTCGGCGCCTATGCCTTGGGCTATGAGATCGCCACGCTGCCGACCTCGGAGATCGTCGCCCCGCTCGGCCGTGCCGCCTATTCCGGCTTCAGCGCCACTCGGCGAGAGGGCGGCACGCGAGCGCTGTTCAACCGCCTGGTCGCCAGTTCGCTGCTGATCGCCGGGCCGGCAGGACTGGGATTGTCGATGGTCGCGGACCCGCTCGTTCGCGTGGCGCTCGGAGAGCGGTGGCTGCACGTCGTGCCAGTCATCCAGGTGCTGAGCCTGGCCTGCGGCGTCGCGCCATTCGGCAATCTCGCCTTCATGGTCCTGCGCTCCCACGGCTATTTCGCGACGGTCTGCGCCGTCAGCTTCCTCGGACTGCTGGTCAAGGTCGCAATGATTAGCACCCTGCTGCAGTTGTATGGCCTGCCTGGCGCGGCCGGAGGCGCCGCAGCCTCCATGATAGTCGAAAGCCTGACGCTGCTGGCGTTGGTGATTGCGACCCAGCGCATGCCGCTGGGTCCGCTTATTGCCGGCTGCTGGCGCGTCGCCGCCGCTTGCGCCGCGATGGCCGGAGCGCTCTCGGCAGCCGGGCTTGCATGGACCGGAACGACCGAGACGTTCACCGCCTCGGCTACGCGATTGCTCGGGTCCTCAGCGCTTGGCGCCGCAGCCTACGCCATGACCCTCGGCGTCCTTTGGGCGGCGCAGGGGCGGCCAGAGGGGGCGGAGGCCGATATGATGGGCGCTCTGCATCGTTTGTCGCGCCGGGTCCGGCGCAACCTGGCCTTCGGCTGAACGGCGGAACCCATGCTGAACCGTATCCGCCGCCTGCCGGCCAAGGTTGCGACGCACCTGCGCCTGCTGCGCGACGACCCCGAGCGGTTCGGCCGCAACCTGCTGCAATACACCAGCCCGGCCAAGTTCGAAGCCAGCCTCGTCGACATCCTGGACCAGCCGCCGCTGCACCTGCGCGTCGAACCTGGCCTGCCTCCGGCGCTGAACGTGCTGCAGCCGGTTCTCAGCCCCGACGCCATGACCGGCGGGCCGAACACCATCGTGCTGCTGGCGGCGCTGGCGGCAGAGGCCGGCATTCCCGTGCGGATCGTCACCAACCGTCCCGGTCACCGGACCGACCCGGCCTGGTTCGCCAACCATGTTGCCAGCCTGTTGGGCCGGGCGCCGCCGTCCGGGCTGCAGGTCGTCACCGGATCGGAGCCTGCTGCCCCCGCGGCGGTCGGCGTGGACGACCTATGGCTCGCGACGCATTGGACCACCGCCCAAGGCATACGCCCGGTGCTGCCCCGGATGCGCCGCCGCTGGTTCCTCTATCTGGTGCAGGACTTCGAGCCTGGGTTCTACGCCTGGTCCAGCAACTACGCCCTAGCGCTGGAGACCTATGCAATGCCGCACCGCGCCGCGATCAACGAGGCGTTCCTGGCCGAGCACCTGCGGGAACAAGGGCCGGGCCTCTATGCCGACCCCGGGTTCCTCGATGCGGGATGCACCACTTTCGAACCTGCAGTGGACCGCCGGCTGTTTCATCCGCCCGGAGATGCCGCCCAACCGGCCGCGGCGGCATCGAGGCCGCGCCGCCTGTTGTTCTATGCCCGGCCAACCAATGCGCGCAACATGCTCGGCCTAGGCTTGCAGGCGCTGCGGGCGGCTATCGAGCAGGACGCCTTTCCTGGCGATTGGGAATTCACCAGCATCGGCGGGCGCGGCAGCCTGCCATCCATCGAACTCGGCGGCGGACGCACCCTGCACCCTGCGCCCTGGGCGAGCTACGCCGGCTATGCCGACAGCTTGCGGCAGGCCGACATCCTGCTGTGCCCGATGCTGTCGCCGCACACGAGCTACCCGGTGCTTGAGATGGCGGCGTGCGGCGGGACGGTGGTGACGAACACCTATGGCCCAAAGACCGCCGAGGCACTCGGTGCCTTATCGCCAGACATTCTGGGCGTGGCGCCGACGATGCAGGGCTTCGCCGACGGTTTGCGGGCCGCCGCGGCGCAATGCGGCGGGGTCCGGCGGGACCGCCTGGCGCTTGGCGCCGATTGGGACCAAGCGCTGCGTCCGGTAGCCGCATGGATGGCGGCAGCGGTCCAGGAAGCGCCTGCTTAGCGTTGGAAAGAAAAGACTGTTCGGGAACCGGCTTTTTCGCCCCGTCCCTCGCGCTGGGAACGAGCAATTAATGCTGTAACTTCGATGCCTGAGGAAAAAACGATTCGTAACTAGCGTTTACATGTACGGTTTTGACAACATTTAGGATAGGATGACACAGGATTAACGCAAAACGTCATCGTCGGCGGCTTTGCACACGGTAAGGATCAACGATGCCGAGCGGTTCGAGTCCCAGCCGGAATGCCAGTTACCCGCCGGCCCGTGGTAGCAGGGACGTTCACGAGGACGGATGGGCCGCCCCGATGAGCGGGTTCGCGCCCAACGTCGGCCTGCCGATCATCAATCCGCCGCGCGCCACCTCCCTGCTGCGTGACACCGAACCCGGCGACGACCGGGCCAACGTCCTGGCCTCGACGCTCGAGGACCGTGGCGTGATGAACCGCCGGGAGCTGGAGCGTGACCTGCGGGAAGCGCTTGATGCCGGGCAGTTCCATTTGTTTTGGCAGCCGATCGTCAACTGCCTGACGGGCGTGCTGCACCGGTTCGAGGCGCTGGTCCGTTGGGACCGCCCTGGATGCGGAAAGGTTTCCCCGGCCACCTTCGTGCCGATCGCGGAAACGCTGGGATTGTTCAAGCAACTCGACACCTGGGTGCTGCAGACGGCGTGCGCCGAGGCGCTGCGCTGGCCGCAGCCTTACCGTGCCGCCGTCAACGTCTCGGCTTATTGGTTCCGGGGCGAAGACCTGTCGCACATGGTGGAAACCGCCTTGCGGGACAGCGGGCTTGATCCCAGCCGCCTCGAGATCGAGGTGACGGAGCGTGTGTTCATCGACAACGCCGGCAATGCCCAGCGGGAGCTTGCGCAGTTAAAGGCGCTCGGCGTCGGCCTTTCACTGGACGACTTCGGCACCGGCTATTCATCCTTGAGCTATCTTCGCACCATCGCATTCGACAAGCTGAAACTCGACCGCCTGTTCATCGAGGACCTGGGCACCTGCCGGCGGACCGAGGTCATCACCCGCGCCGTCCTGCAAATGGCCGCCGGCTTGGGCATGACGGTCTGCGCCGAGGGCATCGCGCATCAGGCGCAGCTTGAAATCCTGCAGGCCTATAACTGCGACGAGGTTCAAGGCTACCTGATCGGCCGCCCGGGGCCGCTCACGTCCGACCGGTTGGCACTTTATACCAGGCTCGATCGCAGTTCCCTGTTCATGGGTCCGGAGCAGTCGCAGCCCGACCCCAGGAGCCCGGCTTAAACCGTCCGCCGCAGCCGGGCGTCCCCGGTAGAAAGCGCGGCTGATCAGCCAGGCGCGCAGCGCCGGAACCGACGGCTGGAATGTTGAGCAGCGCATGTTCCCTGATGCCTTCCAGACCGCCCGCCTGATCCTGCGTCCGATCGCGCTCAACGACGCTGTCCCGATCTTCGACGCATATGCCTGCGACCCCGCCGTGACCCGGTTCCTGATCTGGCGCCCGCACCAGAGCCGCAGCGACACCGAAGCCTACATTGCGCATTGCATCGCAGCGGACCCAGGCGACGCCCGGACATACGTACTGACCGGGCGTGACGACGGTGCCATCCGCGGCGCCCTCGATGTGCGAAAGGCCGGCCCGCACCGCCTGGAGTTCGGCTACGTACTGGCGCGGTCCTGCTGGGGTCAGGGCTTGATGACGGAGGCACTTGCCGAAGTCGTGCGCTGGGCGCTGGACCAGCCGGCGATGTTCCGCATCGGCGCGGTATGCGACGTGGAGAATATCGGATCGGCGCGCGTCATGGAAAAAGCGGGCCTGGTCCGCGAAGGCCTGCTGCGCCGATGGCTCGTGCACCCGAACATCGCCGCCGCCCCCCGCGACTGCTTCATCTATGCTCGCGCACGCTGATACGCAGGGCTGGATTCGCTGTTCGGCGCCCGGCAGAATACGGCCCGCTTGATCGGCCATGCTTGGCCGGCCAGCGTAGGGAGGCAGGCATGCAGAAGCGGTTCGCCGTCATCGGCGCTGGGGCTGCCGGGCTTTGCGCCGCCAAGACCCTCGTCGCCAGCGGCTTCGACGCGACAATCTTCGAGGCCGGGTCGCAGATCGGCGGCCTGTGGGTCTATGGGAACGACAACGGCCTCAGCTCGGCCTACCGTTCGCTGCACATCAATTCGGAGGCGCGGGTCAGCGCGTACGGCGACTACCCGTTCCCCGCCGATGCCCCGCTGTACCCGACCATGCCGAGATGAAGCGCTACTTCGAGGGCTATGCCGAGCACTTCGACCTGGTCCGCCGCATCCGTTTCAACAGCCGGGTGGCGGCGGTCGAGCCGCGCGGGGCCAGGCTGATGGTCCGGCTCGAGAATGGCGCCGAGGACGTGTTCGACGGCGTCGTCGCGGCGAGCGGCCACCAAAGCAGCCCGCGCCATCCGCCGGAGGTGAAAGCCTATACCGGCGAATACCTGCATGCGCACGACTACCGCGTCCCCGAGCCTTTCGCCGGCAAGCGCGTGCTGGTGATCGGACCCGGCAACAGCGGCGTCGACATCGCCGCCGACATCTGCACCGTCACCGAGCAGACGGCGCTGTGCGCGCGCTCGCCCGTGCTCATCATGCCGCGGATGATGTTCGGCGTGCCGAACTCGCGCACTTTGATAAAGATCGAAAAGCCGTGGGTGCCGTGGCCGGTCCGCATCTGGGCGCGGGCGTTCCTGACCCGGATCTTCCACGGCCCGATGGAGCAATGGGGGTTCCGCACGCCGAAGACGCGCACCCATCCGATCAGCCATCCGACGCTGATGGCGCATATCGCCTGGAAGCGCATCGCGGTGAAACCGGGCATCCAGTCGATCGCGGGCGACGAGGTCCGCTTCGTGGACGGCACCGCCGAAAAATTCGACAGCATCATCGCCGCCACCGGCTACACCACCGAGTATCCATACTTGCCGCCCGGCTGCCTGCCGCTGTCCGGGACGCGGCCGGAACTGTATAACCGGGTCGTGCATCCGGCGGTGCCGGGCCTGTTCTTCATCGGGCTGTTCGACGTGAGCGGCGGCAGCAACATCCGCATGATGGATGACCAGGCGGAATACATCGCGGCGGTGGCGGGCGGCGCGGTGAAGCTGCCGGACCAGGACAGCATGCAGGCCGCGATCGCCGCCGACCACGCCTGGGCGGCAAAGCAGTTCCCGGACAGCCCGCGCTATGGGCTGGAACTCGACCCGCGGCGCTACCGCCGGGCGTTGGCGCGCGACTATGCCCGCAGCGGAGTGGCCCGCAAGCCAACCGGCCCCGCTAGACCGGCGCGTCCGGCGGAAACGCTGGCGGCCGCTTCTCCCGGTGGGACGCAAGCCCCTCCTTCACCTCCGGCCCGCTGAACCCGAGGAACTCCATCGCGAGCGAGGCATCGAAGCTCGGCCCCATCTGCCGCAACCAGTTGTTCAGGGCGTACTTCGTCCACCGTATGGCCGACTGCGCGCCCTCCGCCAGGCGCCCCGCCAGCTGCACGGCACGCGCGTCGAGCTCCTCGTCGGTGACGGCGAGCGAAATAAGCCCGATCCGCTCGGCCTCCTCCCCCAGCAGGGGGTCGCACAGCAAGAGGAAGTACTTCGCCTTCGCCATGCCGCACAGCAACGGCCAGAGCATGACCGCGTGATCGCCCGCCGCGACGCCGAGCCGGGTATGGCCGTCGACGATGCGGCAGTCCTTGGTGGCGATCGAAACGTCGGCGAGCAGGCCGCATACCAGGCCCGCGCCGACCGCCGCGCCCCGCATGGCGCTGACGACCGGCTTGCTGCAATTCACCAGGTTGTAGACGATGTCGCGCGCCTCCTTCCAGACCCGCATCCGCACGTCGAAGCTGGAGATCATCTCGTCGATCATCGTGAAATCGCCGCCGGCCGAGAACGTCTTGCCGGCGCCGGTGATGATGGCGGCGTTCACGGTGGGGTCCGCATCCACGTCGCGCCAGATCTCGGACAGCTCCGTGTGCATGGCGCGGTCGGCGGCGTTCATCTTGCCATTGGCCATGGTGATGCGCAGCACGCGGGGATGCGGGCGGTCGAAGCTGAGCCGGGTGTAGCGGGCGTAGCGATCCATGGGTTCCACTCGCATTTGCCTTTCAGCAGCGGGATACAGAGCCTAGACCTTTGGCAAGTGAACGCTCAAGAGAGGCTAAACCCTACGAGGTGTCGTTCGTGACCACCATGCCGGCGTCGATGGCTCCGCTGACCTTCCCGTTCCCCACGCCGCCCGAGGCTGGCCAGGTCATCGAGGCTGCACCCGGCATCCAGTGGCTGCGGCTCGCCTTGCCGTTCCGCCTGGACCATGTGAACGTTTATTTGGTCGAGGACGGGCCAGGCTGCGCCGTGGTCGACACCGGCATCGGCGACGACGCGACGCGGGCGGTATGGGAGGCGCTGCTGGCCGGCCCACTGCGGTCCCGTCCGATCACCCGGATCATCGCCACCCACTGCCACCCGGACCATGTCGGCATGGCGGGCTGGCTGTGCGAGCATACCGGCGCGCCGTTGCTCATGAGCCAGACCGAATACCTGACCGGCCTCAACATCCACCTCGACCCCGAGGGCCTCGATAAGGAACCGTACCGCAGCTTCTATCTCGGCCAAGGACTGAACGCCGACGTCACGGCGAGCCTGCTGACCCTCGGCCACCGCTATTTGCGCATGGTGACGGGCCTGCCGCGGACTTTCCGCCGCCTGATCGCCGGGGAGACGCTGCGGCTCGGCACGCGTGATTTCGAGGTGCTGTCGGGCGGCGGGCACTCGCCCGAGCAGGTCATGCTGCACTGCGCGTCCGCCCGGCTGCTGCTATGCGCCGACCAGGTGCTGGCCCGCATCTCGCCCAACATCAGCGTGCAGGCGATGGACCCGCAGGGCGACCCGCTCGGCATATTCCTGCGCTCGCTCGCCGACCTGAAGCGCCGGGTGCCGGCCGACACGCTGCTGCTGCCGGGCCATAACCTGCCGTTCGTCGGCCTGCATGCGCGGGTAGACGAGCTGGCGGCGCACCATGAGGCCCGCTGCGCCGCCATCTTCGAGGCTTGCGGCGCACGGGCGCGCATGGCGGCGGAGCTGCTGCCGGTGGTGTTCCGCCGTCCGATCGACGACCCGCACCAGATGGCGTTCGCATTCAGCGAGGCCCTGGCCCACATCAACCTCATGCTGCGCCAGGGCCGGCTGCGCCCCGCAGACGGCGGCTATCGCTCGGTTGCCGGCATTCCTCAATAGATCCTGTGCAGCCTCACCGCTTGGGCGGCAGCCCGCCATAGCTGTGCCACGACCCCGCCAGCAGCCAGCCCGCGTCGACCGGCAGGGTGATGCCGGTGATGGCCGAGGCGTCGTCGGAAGCAAGGAAGCTGCACACCTTGGCGATCTCCTCGGCGCCCACCAGCCGGCCCAGCGCGGAGTTCTCCGCCAATGCCGCCGGGTCGCGCTGCCCGGCGTCGACGGCGGCCTGCAGCGCCGGCGTGAGCACGAAGCCCGGCGCCACGGCGTTGACCCGCACGCCGGACCGGCCCCACTCAGCGGCCAGCGCTTGCGTGATGCCGATCACCGCGGCCTTGGCCGGCGCATAGGCGTGCAGCGGCATCGAGCGGATGCCGGCAACGGACGCGATGTTGACGATGGCGCCGCCGCCGCGCAGGGCCATGCGCCTGCCGAAGGCGACGCAGCTTAGGTAGACGCCGCGCTGGTCCACCGCGACCACGTGGTCCCAGACCTCGATCGGCAGCTCCTCGGGCGGCAAGGGACGCTGCAGCACGCCGGCGGAGGTGACGAGGATTTCAGGCGGGCCGAACTCGCGCTCGACCCAGTCGGCCATCAACTCGACCGCCTCCGGCTGGGTCACGTCGACATGGCCGGCGACGGCGTTTGGGATCGTGCTGGCGACGGCCTGGGCCCGCGGTTCGTCGATGTCCGCCACCACGACGAGGGCGCCGCGTTCGGCAAGGTCGCGCGCGCAGGCTTCCCCAATGCCGCTGGCCCCGCCGGTCACGATGGCGATGCGTCCTTCGAGCGAGCTTTCCATGGTTGGCCTCCCCACGCTTGGTTGCAGGCGGCCCGGCCGTGCGCCGGACTCGGCGGAACTGTAACCATTTTTGCGCCCGTTCGGCCAGCCCCGGCGTCGGAGCGCCACGACGGCCTGCTCTTCCGTAAACCGGCACGCTGCCCATATCGCCTGTTTCTTGCCACCCTGCGCCCTGCGCGGTAGCGTCCCGGAAACGATTGTTGCGACGCGTAAAGCAACCAAAAAGGAGACATGGGAAGCGATGCCTGCCCTCATCCCGGAACGTTCGCCGGGCGGCCCCGCGCCGGTTGGCGAGTTGGACGCCCTGATCATCGGCGCTGGGTTCTCCGGCCTGTACCAGCTCTATAGCCTGCGTGAGCGGCTGGGCCTTTCGGTGCAGGTCCTGGAGGCGGGCGACGGCGTCGGCGGCACCTGGTACTGGAACCGCTATCCCGGCGCGCGGTGCGACTCCGAGAGCTATTGCTACTCATTCTCCTTCTCCGAAGAACTCCAGCAGGAATGGAACTGGTCGGAGCGCTATCCGGAACAGCCCGAGATCATGCGCTACCTCAACCACGTCGCCGACCGGTTCGGCCTGCGCCGCAGCATCCGGTTCGGGACCCGCGTCATCGAGGCGCACTACAACGAGGCGGCGAACCGCTGGCATGTTACGACGGAGGCGGGCGAGCAGCTTACGGCGAAGTTCCTGATCACCGCGGTCGGCTGCCTGTCGTCCGCGAACGTCCCCGATGTCCCGGGCCTCGATAGCTTCGCCGGGCGCTGGTATCACACCGGGCAGTGGCCGCAGGCGGGGGTGGACTTCACGGGCAAGCGGGTCGGGCTGGTCGGCACCGGATCGACCGGGATCCAGGCCACGCCGGTCATCGCCGCATCCGCCGCCCACCTCACGGTGTTCCAGCGCACGCCAAATTTCAGCGTGCCCGCCCGCAATGGCCCGATGTCAGAGCAATTCTGGCGCGATATCAAGGCCAACTACGGCGAAATCCGGCGCAAGATGCGGTCGACCGTCAACGGCCACGACTACTCCGCCTCCGAGCGCCTGGCCCTGGATAGCACGCAGGAGGAGCGCCAGGCGCTGTATGAGGCGGCGTGGGCGGAGGGCGGCCTGCGGTTCCGCTCCACCTTCCAGGACCTGTTGGTCAACAAGGCGGCCAACGACACGGCGGTCGAGTTCATCACCGCGAAAATCCGCCAGGTCGTGCACGACCCGGCGGTCGCCGCCAAGCTGACCGCCTTCGACCACCCCTACGCCACGAAGCGCCCGCCGATCGACACCGGTTACTTCGAGACCTTCAACCGCGGCAACGTCACCCTGGTCGACGTGCGCGCGGCGCCGATCGAGCGGGTCACGCCGGGGGGCATCCAGACCCGCGACGCCGAATACCCCTTGGACATCATCGTGTTCGCCACCGGTTTCGACGCCATGACCGGCCCGTTGCTGCGCATCGGCATACGCGGACGCGACGGAATACCGCTGCGCGAGGTTTGGGAGGCGGGGCCGCGCACCTATTTGGGGCTGCAGGTCGCTGGCTTCCCCAACCTGTTCACCATCACCGGGCCGGGCAGCCCGTCCGTGCTCTGCAACATGCCGGTGGCGATCGAGCAGCATGTCGACTGGATCACCGACTGCATCGCCCACATGCGGGAGCGCGGCCTCGACCGCATCGAGCCCACGTCCGAGGCGTCGGACAAGTGGGTCGCGCAGGTGAACGAGGTCGCCAACGGCACGCTGCTGATGCAGGCGGCGAGCTCGTGGTACCTTGGGGCGAACGTGCCGGGAAAGCCGCGCGTGTTCATGCCGTATGCGGGCGGCATGGCGCGATATCGGGATATTTGCGACGATGTCGTGGCAAAAGGCTATGAAGGGTTCTCGATGGATGGGCGGGCGTTGCACATGGCCGATGCAGGGGCCAGCAGGGCAGGAACCTCCGGCAAGCGATTGCAATAGCGGCATAACAAGCCTGGTGCTCCGGTCCTGGCCGAAGAAATGCAGCCGCCTCGGCTGAATGCGCCGCCAGTCCGGAGCGCCCGCCGATGAGCGCCCGGCAGGCGGCGCTTGGCTTCCTTGCCGATGGCGGGGAAATGGGTGCGCTCATGCGGGCGCATGATTGGTCGGCGTCGCCGCTTGGGCCGCCGGAAGCCTGGCCGCAACCGCTCAGGACCGCCGTGCGCCTCATGCTGAACACCCGGCATCCCATGTATATCTTCTGGGGCGCAGCCGGCGCCTGCCTCTATAACGACGCCTATCGCCAGTGCGTCGGGCCTGAGCATCACCCAGGCTCGCTCGGACGTCCGGCCCGGCACGTATGGAGCGAGATCTGGGAGATCATCGGTCCGCAGATCGACCACGTGATGGCGGGGCAGGGCGCGACTTGGCATGAGGACCAACTGGTGCCGATCACGCGCAACGGTGCGCGCGAGGACGTGTATTGGACTTATGGCTACGGTCCCATCGACGACGAAACGGCCCTGGACGGGGTCGGCGGCGTGCTGGTCATCTGCACGGAAACCACGCAAAATGTATTGGCCCAGCAACGGCTTGCGGCGGAGGTGGCCCGGCAGCGCCGCGTGTTTGAACGGGCGCCGGGCTTCATCGTGGTCCTGCGTGGACCCGAGCACCGGTTCGAGTTCACCAACGAGGCATATCGCCGGATGTTCGGCGAGCGCGACCTCCTTGGCAAGACAGTGCGCGATGCGCTGCCGGAGATCGAAGGCCAAGGCTTCTTCGAGCTGCTCAATACGGTTTATGCAACGGGCGAGCGGTTCGTCGGCCACCAGCACGTCATCCGCTTGCAGAACACGCCGGATTCCAGGCCCGACGAACGCTTCCTCGACTTCGTCTACGAACCGATGCGCGACGAGGCAGGCCAAATCACCGGCATCTTCGTCGAGGGCCACGACGTCACGGAACGAAGGCGGGCCGAGATCGCGCTGCAAGACCTCAACAACAAGCTCGAGCAGCGCGTCGAGGAGCGCACCCGCGAGCGCGACCGGCTCTGGCAGAATTCCCAGGACCTGCTGGCTGTGCTCGACTTCGAGGGCATCGTCCACAGCGTCAGCCCTAGCGTCGTGACGATACTCGGCTATGCGCCGGACGACATCGTGGGGCGCAGCGTCTTTGAGCTCGTGCACCCGGAATACGTGCAGGCCACCGAGGCTACGCTGGCGCAGGCCGCGGTCGCCGAGTTGCCGGCCCATGACAACCTGTACCGGCACAAGAACGGCGGCTATCGCTGGATCTCGTGGGCGTCGGCGCCGGAGGGCGGGCTGATCTACGCGACCGGACGGGACGTCACCGCCGAACGGGAAGCAGCCAGGGCGCTGGAGCGTTCACAGGCGCAGCTTCGGACGATATTCGAGACCAGCTATCAACTGCAGGGACTGCTGGCGGTCGACGGCACGCTTCTCGATGCGAACGCGACGGCGCTTGCGGTCATTGGGGCAGAGTTGGCGGACGTTGTGGGGAAGCCGTTCTGGGAAACGCCTTGGTTCACCGCCACTCCAGGAATGCCTGAATTGGTTCGCACAGCCGTGTCGGCAGCGGCGGGCGGCGAGGACTTCCGCCAGGAAATATCGGTGAACATGACGACGGGCCTGCGTTCCTACGATGCCACGATACGCCCGATCCGCGACCGGCAGGGCGCCGTTATCGCCATCGTGCCCGAAGCGGCCGACATCACCGAGCGCCGCCAGGCCGAGGAGGCGCTGCGCCAATCGCAGAAGATGGAGGCGGTGGGGCAACTTACCGGCGGCGTCGCGCACGACTTCAACAACCTGCTGACCGCCATCATGGGCAGCCTGGAACTGCTGCAGGCCCGCATGGCGCAGGGGCGGATCGATGATTGCAGCGGCTACATAAAAACAGCCCAGGGCGCATCGAGGCGCGCGGCGGCGTTGACGCATCGGCTGCTCGCCTTTTCGCGTCGGCAGACGCTCGATCCCAAGGCGGTCGAGGTCAATCATCTGGTCCACGGGATGGACGAGTTGGTGCGCCGTACCGTGGGTCCGGCGATTGGGGTCGAGGTGGCCGCGGCTCCCGGGCTGTGGACCACGCGGGTCGATCCAAACCAGCTCGAGAGCGCGCTGCTGAACCTGTGCATAAACGCGCGCGACGCCATGCCGCATGGCGGGCGGCTGAGGATCGAGACTGCGAACCGCTGGCTCGACGAGGATGCGGCCCGGCAATGCGAACTGCCGCCGGGCCAATATGTGTCGCTGGCCGTCAGCGACACCGGCACCGGCATGAGCCCCGCCGTGGCCGCCCGCGCCTTCGACCCGTTCTTCACCACCAAGCCGATCGGCCAGGGCACCGGCCTCGGCCTGTCGATGATCTACGGCTTTGCGCGGCAGTCTGGCGGCCAGGTGCGCATCTCCTCCGAACCCGGCCGCGGCACGACGGTATGCATTTACCTGCCCCGGCACATGGGGAAGGCGGAGGCTGCCGATACGCCAATTGACCCGGCGGTGGGCGTGCCCCGCGCCCCACATGGCGAGACCGTGCTGATCGTGGACGATGAGCCGTTGGTGCGGATGCTCATTACGGAAATCCTGGGGGACGAGGGTTATGCCGTTATCGAGGCGGCGGACGGCGCGTCCGGGTTGCGGGTGCTGCAATCGGACGCGCGCATCGACCTGCTGATCACCGACGTGGGCTTGCCGGAGGGCATGAACGGGCGGCAGGTGGCCGATGCCGGGCGGATGCTGCGCCCGGGGCTGCGGGTGCTGTTCATCACCGGCTACGCGGACGGCGCTGTCATCGGCGACGGTCACCTGGAGCCTGGCATGCACGTGCTGACCAAGCCGTTCGCGATGCAGGCCCTGGCGAGCCGGGTTAGGGATTTGCTCGCTGGCGTGACGGCCGGTTAAGCCGCCCGGGCGCTTGGGGCGCTTGGGGCGCGGGACGCCGGCCCCGCTGCCACGTCGGCATCGGACGAGCGTTGCGCGTCATGTCTTGCGCCAGTCCGGCGGTGCGATGGCGCCCGTTTGCCCGGTGATGCGGCCATACGCCTCCGGGCGGCGGTGCTTGTCGAAGGCGAAAATCGTGGTGCGCCCCAGCGTGCACATATCGAGGTCGCAGTCGGCGGTGATCAGCTCGTCGTCCCAGCTCGTCGCCTGCGCCATGATCTCGCCCTGCGGATTGACGATGATGGAATGGCCGAACAGCTCGCAGCCGTCTTCCGTGCCGGCCTTTGCGGCGGCGACGGCGAAGCACGCGTTCTGGTATGCGCCGGCCTGGATCGACAGATGGCTGTGGAACACCCGCAGATGGTGCGCCTCGAACCCGGCGGCGTTCTGGTTCAGGCTGGGCGTGTTGTAGCCCAGCAGCACCAGCTCCACCGATTGCAGGCCCAGCACCCGCCATGCCTCCGGCCAGCGGCGGTCGTTGCAGATCATCATGCCGGTGTTCACCCCCGGCAGGCCGCCCAGCGGCGCGCGAATGACGGGAAAACCGAGATTGCCGACCTCGAAGTAGCGCTTTTCCAGATGCTGCACCTGCCGGGCCGGATCGAACTCGGCGTGGCCCGGCAGATGCACCTTGCGGTATTTCAGCATGATGTCGCCGTCCGGCCCGACCAGGATCGCGGTGTTGAACCGGCGGCGGCGGATGACGCCGGCCGCGTCCGCCTCATCCGCCAGCTCTGCGAAACCCAGGTGGAAGGCGATGCCGTGGCGCTTGGCGGCGGCGAACAGCGGGGCGGTCTCGTCCGACGGCATCGCGACCTCGAACCAGCGGTCGGCATCCGCGGCGTCCTCGTAGTAGTGGCGCGGGAAGAACGTGGTCAGCGCCAGTTCCGGGAACACGACCAACTGCACGCCGCGCTGGTGCGCCCGGTCCATCAGCCGCACCATCCGGTCCACCGCGACGCTGCGCGGCTCGGCTTTCTGGATGGGGCCGAGCTGGGCGGCGGCGACGGTCAGGACACGCGGCATCATGCTCATCCAGGCTCCCCTGTGGACGGGCAGGATAAGCAGCATTGGGCCGGATGGGCCAGGGTGTGCGGGTTTGGGGTTATGCATCAGTGCCGCTGCACTCACGCACACGCATTCGGCATTGGCGCAAGCGTTATATTCCAGGGAACATGACGCCTCCTGCTTAGCGAGGCTCGATGATGAAACGTTCCCTGACTGCGGCGGCCACGCCCGGAATGCGCGCTATCCTGCGGCGCATCGTGCTCGGGGCCGCCGTTTTCATGCCGCTGTCTGCGCTGGCTCAGGGCTCCGAGGCGCCTGGCCCGTTGCGCGTCTATGCGGCGGGCAGCCTGACCGGGGCGTTCAACGCCCTGCTGGACGCGTTCGGCACCCCGCCGGGCGCGGCAGCGCAGCCCACCTACGGCCCATCCGGCCTGTTGCGCGAGCGGCTGGAACGGGGCGAACCGGCGGACCTGTTCGCCTCTGCCGACATGGGCCAGCCCCGGCGCCTGGCCGACGCAGGCCGCGGCACGCCCGTGGTGATGTTCGCACGCAACCGCATCTGCGCGCTGGGCCGCGGCGGCTTGGGGCTGACCCAGGCCAACCTGCTCGACCGCCTGCTCGACCCCGCGGTCAAGCTCGCCACCTCCACGCCGGGCGCCGACCCCGGCGGCGACTACGCCTGGGCGGTGTTCGCCCGCGCGGACCGGGTGCATCCCGGCGCCAAGGCCACGCTGGAGGGCAAGGCGCAGCAGCTTGTGGGCGGCCCGAGCATGGCGCCGCTGGTGCCGGGCCAGGGTCCGAGCGAGGGGGTGTTCCTGTCGGGGCGGGCCGATGTCATGCTGGGGTACTGCAGCGGCACGGACACGCTGCGCCGCGCCGTGCCGGACATTGCGGCCGTGCCGCTGCCGCCGGACCTGGAGGTCGGCCCCGAGTACGGCATGACCGTGCTGTCCGCCAACCCGGCGGCGGCGCGCTTCGCGCTGTTCGTGATGTCGGTGCCGGGCCAGGCCATCTTGGCACGGCAGGGGCTGATTTCCGTCGCGCTGCCGGCAGCGGACCGGACGCAGCAGTGACGGCATATTCAGCACTTGGGAGGGCGCATGGTTCGTGAGAACGAAATACGGCGGGCGGAGCTGGCGGTGGCGCCCCCGGCCGCGGCCGATGCCGGCCTGGTGTTCATCGGACGCATCCGGACGCCTTGGGCCTCGCGCATGGAGACGCCGCGGCAGGGGCGGACGGACGGCCCGGTCTGCCGCATCGAGGTGTTCGAACCCTGGGTGCCCGCGCTGGACGGCCTGGAACAATACGAGCAGGTCGAGGTGATCTACTGGCTGCATCTGTCGCGGCGCGACCTGGTCCGGCAAAGCCCGGCCAACGACGGCACGTCCCGCGGCACGTTCTCGCTGCGCTCCCCGGTGCGGCCCAACCCCCTCGGCACGTCGGTCGCGCGGCTTGTTGGCATTGAGGGCGCCACGGTGCTGGTCCGCGGCCTCGATTGCCTAGACGGAACGCCGCTGCTCGACCTCAAGCCGGACCGCTGCATGTTCACGCCGGTCGCGCCGCCGCAGCCGGGCGATTTCCAGGCCGGGGAGCCGTGAGCCGCAACCCTGCGCCTTTCCCGGCGGCCACCATCCACCAAAGGATAGCAACATGACCCGACACGCGACGCTTAAACTGGCCCTCGGCTGCTTGGCGGCCCTTTCTTTCGGCGGCGGGCATCCCGCCCGTGCACAGGCGACCTGCGCGCCGGGCCAAAGCGCGCTCATCATCTACCACGCCGGCAGCCTGTCGGCGGCGTTCACGGCCGTGGAGAAGTTGTTCACCCAGCAGACCGGCGCCTGCATCACGGACGTTGCGGCAGGCAGCCTCGACGCCGCGCGCCGGGTCAGCGTCGGGCAGGAGCCGGCGGATATCTTCGCTGCTGCCGACTACCTGGACATCTCGCTGCTGCTGCAGCCGGCCGGGCTGGCCAACTACACGATCGCCTTCGCCGAGGGCGGCATGGTCCTCGCCTACAGCACGAACAGCCGCAACGCCGGCACGATCGCCGATCCGAACACGCCGTTCACCCCGCCCAGCTCGGTCCCCAATGCCGCCGCGAACTGGTATTCACAGCTTACGCAGACTGGCGTCCTGATCGGGGGGTCCAACCCGTTCCTCGACCCCAGCGGCTACCGGGCCGACATGATCTTCCAGCTCGCGGCGCTGCGCTATTCGATGCCCGCCTTGTATAACCAGCTTCTGGAGCACTACACGATCTCGCGGACGGCCGACGTGCTCGGCGCCAATTACGATTACCAGTTCATCTATGAGCATAGCGCGCTTGCGGCCTATCAGGCGAACCCGTCGACCTACCGCTTTGTCAAGCTGCCGCCCGCCGTCAGCTTGTCGAAAACCCGGCAGGACATGCGCTACAGCCAGGCGGTCACTGTGGTTCCCGGCTTGGGCGTTCCCGGCGCAGCCCCGAAGGTCGCCATCCCCGCGACCCGGGTGATCTGGGGCCTGACGATCCTGCGCACGGCGCCGAACTACGCGAACGCAATTAAGTTCCTGCAAATGCTGTTCAGCGCGCAGGGCGTTGCGTTGCAGACGGCGGCCGGTCCCGCCCCGATCAGCCCGCCAGTGGTCAGCGCGGCCGACTACGGCCAAGTGCCGAGCGAGCTGCAGTCGGCCGTAAGCCAGCAGTAGCCGGTTACCTGCCAAACGCTGCTTGCCAAAAGCCGCATAATTGACATCCCATTGGTTGGTTGACCCGGCTGCATTGCCAAGGGTCAACCACCGGACGGCCTTAATTTGGGCAACAATTCCCACCAATGTTTGCCCGTCGTGAAACGGATCACTCGAGGGATATCCATGTTCAATCGCCGCAGCCTGCTGCTGTCCATGCTGCCGCTGCCGTTCGCAGCCGCGGTTGCCCAGCCTTGGTGGGACAAAAACGCCCGCCGCGGGGAATGGGAGCGCCGCCGGCGCGAGGAAGCCAGGCTGGAGTGGGAGCGCGAGCACGGGCGGTATCGGCGCTAAAACGCCGTGCCCCGCTAAAACTCAGCAGGCCGGCGCGGCCAGTATGGCTTGCAGCCGTTCCAGCTCGGCAATGCCCGTCGTTGCGGTGCCTTGTTCCAGCTTGCGGTAGAGTCGGACGACCTCGGCGCCAAGGGGCAGCAGTTCGGCACCGCCGCCGCCCGCGCCGCCGGGCCGGGCGGCAACGAGCGGCGCGGCAAAGGAGGCGTTCAGGCTGTCCACCAGCGTCCAGGCGCGCCGGTAGCTCATGCCCATCGCCCGGCCCGCCGCCGAGATCGAGCCGGTCTCGCCGATCAGCTCCAGGAGCCGCGCCTTGCCCGGCCCCAGAGTCGCCCGGCCACCCACGTCGAGGCGCAGCGTGAGGCGCAAATTGTGTTTGATTGCCGGATCTTAGCCGCGCTTCCGAGCGGCGGCCACGGCGGGCGAGGCCGCCGCCATGGCCGCCATCCTCACTTCGCTGGCGTCGTGGGGGTCGTGACACCGATGCTCTGCGTGTTGTCCAGTTGGCGCTGGCCACCGCCATTGCTGGAGGTGATCCCGGTCTCGAGTTTTGGCGCGGTGGCCGTACTGGGCTGCTCAGCCGAGCAGGCGGCAACGATACAGGCGGTCAGCAAAGCGATTATTCTACCCATGATGGTCTCCCTTCGGTGCGGCTGGCGCGCCGCCGCTTGTTGACCTTACTTGACGCTAGCGCCATTTTCCGCAGCGAGGTTCAGTCCACTGCTGCACTCTCGGCAATGTGAGCGGCCGTCGCGCAGGAACTCACGCCACCTTGCGCCGCTCTGGCCCCGCGTCCAGGATTGCAACAGCACCGAAGCACCGAGGGAGAATCGAACATGGACCCCATCCAGGCAGGCCGCCGCGACCTGCTGCTGGCGCCGTTGCTCGCGGCGCTGCCGATGGCGCTCGCATCCACCGCGTCGGCCAGCCCGCTCAACCCGTCGCAAACCATCATCCAGCTTCCTGCGCAGCACGCCTGGATACCCAACAAGGGCTATCCGGAGCACAGCGTCGACATGTGCCCGCTGGTTGGCGACACGAACCAGCCGGGCATGTACTACACGCTGGTGCGCTGGTGGCCGGGCTACATGAGCGCGCCGCACACCTACACGACCGACCGGCTCTGCGTCGTCGTGTCCGGCACTTGGTGGTGCAACAGCGGGCCGGATTTCGACCCGGCCGCCTGCGTCCCGGTGCCGGCCGGCAGCTTTGTCCGCCGGGTGGCGGGCACCCCGCACTATGACGGCGTGATCCGCGGGCACCCGGACCCGGCGATCATCGCCATCTGCGGCGCCGGGCCGGTGAACTACGCGCTCACCGACCCGTCGAAACCCGGTTGGCGCGCGGTCTGAGCGTCGCATCCGGCCAATAGGGGCGTTTCCCCGGCGTCATGAACGATCTGTGGCCCAACGTGCTGCATGTCCGGGCGGACGTGGTGTTCGTGGTCGGGCTGCTGCTCGCCGCGGTCGTCACGGTGCACGCGCTGTTGCACAAGCGCGAGGTGGCTTCGGCGGCGGCCTGGATCGGGCTGGCCTGGTTCGCGCCGGTCATCGGGTCCGTCAGCTATTTTATGTTCGGCGTGAACCGGGTGCGACGCCGCGCCCGCGGGCTGCGCTCGCCCAGCGACCGCGGCGGCGGCGGTCACGCCACCTGGCCATCGCCCGACGATGACGACCATTTGGATCCGCTGGACCGCGGCGTCGGACGCATCACCGGACGCGCGATCCTGCCGGGCAACGCGATACAGCTATACGAGAACGGCGACGAGGCCTATCCGCCCATGCTGGCGGCCATCGCGGCGGCGCGGCGCAGCGTCGGCCTGTCATCCTACATCTTCCGCAACGACGAATGGGGCGGGCGCTTCATCGACGCGCTGGCCGGGGCGCAGCGGCGCGGCGTGGCGGTGCGCGTGCTGATCGACGGCATTGGCGGCGGCTGGCTGTTGTCCGGCGCCTATCACCATTTGCGCCGCGAAGGCGTGCCGGCCGCACGTTTCATGCACTCGCTGCTGCCCTGGCGCATGCCCTTCCTCAACCTGCGTTCCCACAAGAAGGTGCTGGTGGTGGACGGCTCCGTCGGCTTCACCGGCGGCATGAACATCGCCAGCCAGAACGTCGCGGCGTCGCAGTCGAAGGATCCGGTGCAGGACACGCATTTCCAGGTCACGGGTCCCGTCGTCGGCCAGCTCACCGAGGCTTTCGTGCAGGACTGGACCTTTGTCACGAACGAGGACCTCAAGGGCGACGCATGGTTCCCGGACATCGCAGGCCATGGCGGCACCCCGGCGCGCGTGATCGACAGCGGGCCGGACGAGGACCTCGAGAAGATCGAGTTCGCCATGCTGCAGGCCACCGCCTGCGCGCGCGCGCGCATCGTGGTCATGACGCCGTATTTCCTGCCGGACGAGCGGCTGATCACCGCGCTGTCCCTGGCGGCGATGCGCGGGGTCGCGGTGGACGTCGTGATCCCGCAGCGGAGCGACCGCGTCGTCGTGGATTGGGCCAACCGCGCCAATATCGGGCCGCTGCTGTCCGACGGCGTCCGCATTTGGTTCTCGCCGCCGCCATTCTGTCATTCCAAGGTGATGGTGGTCGACGGCGAATGGTGCCTGGTCGGAAGCTGCAACTGGGACATACGCTCGTTCCGGCTGAACTTCGAATTGAGCATGGAGTTCTATAGCCGGGAGTTGGCGGCCTCGCTGACGGCGTTGGTGCAACGCAACCGCGGCCCGGCGTTGACGCAGGCTGAATTGGACGGCCGCTCGCTGCCCGCCCGGCTGCGCGACGCGGGGGTGAGGCTGTTGCTGCCGTATTTGTAGTTGCCGGCCATAATGCCTCCCTTACAATGCGATCGGTTACGCAGACGCGCTATGCGATAACGCCTGACTTTGTAACGATTTTGTGGTAAGATGCTCAGGCATTGGCCGGGATTATGCATGGCGGAGGTTGCAGATTTTCTAGCACTGAGGACCTGTCTGCTGCCGCCGCTGCCGGAGCACGAGGCAGCCGCTGATATGCTTTCGGATGCAGCGGACGCTATTCTCGCCGGAGACCTGGACATGGCTCGCGAACTCGTCCGGGGCGCCGACATGCCCATCCTGTTCGAGCACGCCTCCCTGGTGATGGGCGGCAGCGATCCCAGAATTCAGCGCAGGCGACCAGTCGAGACACCGGCGGGAAAAGGTGCCAAGGTCGCCTCGCGCATGCCGTCCGGCGAGGCTACGAGAGCGCTGTTCGCTCGCGATGGCTGGCGCTGCCGCTTCTGTGAGTGTTGCGTCGTGCCGCCCAAGGTTCGCGCTGCGATGAGGGCGGCCCTGCTGGGAGCCATACCTTGGAGCGAGACTGAGGGCTTCCATGGCGCTTTCTATGCGATGAGCGCCTCCGTGGATCATATTGTCCCACACAGCGCTGGCGGAACCAACGACGATGAGAACCTCGTCACAGCCTGCTGGCCGTGCCAGTTCGGGCGCGGCGCATGGTCGTTGGAGGAGGTCGGAGTGCTTGATCCGCACAAACGACCGCCCGTAAAGGACGGCTGGGATGGTCTCGGACGTCTACTGACGCGGGCCATACCTTTGGCCGTCGGCATGTCACCGGCGGCCTCTCCGATAGTCATGTCAATTCCCGAGATCCGTGACGTTCCGCCGCCCGCTGCGAAACGGTCACGTCTCTCTGATGCCGAGTGGTTTGCGTGCCTGGACGCGATTCAACCCACGCCATCTAACCGCTTGATTAAGTTCGTCGATGGATGTTCCGACCTAGACGTGAGTTGGAGCTTGAACAAGGTCCTGATTGTCCGGATGACCGCCGGCGACACCAGATTAGAGCTTCTAGGAGTTCAGCAGGACGGCTTCGTCGAGATACCCTGGAGCATTGGAGCCAAGAAAGATGCGTTCAGGGGCTTTGCAGAGACGCTGGCCGCCGCAATTCCCGGAGCGACCGTCTACGAGACGACTAAGCTCTGGGTCGTGTCCAAGCCGGGCAAGCAGCGTGTAAACGTGCTGGAGTTGCTGGACGCAGCGCCTGCGCTCCGCTTATCGCTGGAGATGCTCCGCTCGACGTTGCTTGGAGACCAATAGGCGGAGTTGGCGCGGTCCAAGCTGCAACGGCGTTTACGAACATTGCTATCCTGCCTTGCTACGCTCGCCCACCACGACCGCTCCAGCATCCGCCGCCAGCCGCAACCCGGCCAACGCAGCGCACGCCATGCACAGCGCGACGGCGGCAAACGCCGCGTGGAACGCCGCCAGGCCCGGCACGGCTATGCCGGCCGCAGTGCTTGCGAGCCGGAGCGCCACAGCCCCAACCGCGACGCCAAGCCCGAGCGACAACTGAAAGGCCACGCTGAACCAGGTGTTGGCCGGCGCCATCCAGGGTTGCGGCACGTCGGCGAAGGCCAGCGTATTCAACGCCGTGAACTGCAGGGACCGCGACGCGCCCGAAACGGCAAGCAAGGCCACGACCGCGCCGAGCGGCGTTGCAGGGGTGACAACTGCGAACGCCAGCATCGTCGCCGCCTGCAATAGGCCGTTGCCGACCAGCACGGCGCGGAACCCGCAGCGCCGCAGCACCGTCGAGGTCAGCGGCTTGATGCCCAGGTTGCCGGCGAACAGCGCCAGCACCAGCAGCCCGGCGTGGAACGGGTCCATTCCGAAGCCAAGCTGGAACGACAGCGGCAACAAGAACGGCATCGTGCCGATCAGGGTCCGCATGGCGCTGCCGCTCAGCATGGTGAGGCGGAAGGTGGGCACCTTGAACGGCGCCGGGTCGATCAGCGGATGGCCGTGCCGGCGCAGATGCCGCCATAGCAGCGGGGCGGCCGTCATGGCGCCCACGGCAAGCGCCGCGACGCCGGGCCAGGACGCGCCGCCATCGGCGACCAGATCGAGCGCCAGCGTCGTGCACAGGCACCAAGCCGCCGCCAGCGCGAAGCCCACGCCGTCGAACGGACGCCGCCCATTGGGCTGGAGCTGTGGCACCAGCCGCAGCGCCAGGGCGATGCCGATCAGGCCGAGCGGCACGTTGACCCAAAAGATCCAGCGCCAGGAGAAGTGCTCGGCCAGGAACCCACCCAGCGGCGGTCCCAGCAGCGGCGCGGTCAGGCCGGGCCAGGTCAAGGTGGCGATGGCGCGCAGCAGGTCCGGCTTCGCCGTCGTGCGCAGCACCACCAGGCGTCCGACCGGGACCATCATTGCGCCGCCCAGGCCCTGCAGCACGCGCGCGGCCACGAAGCTGTCGACCGAATTCGCCAGGCCGCACAGCGCCGACCCGGCGGTGAACACTGCGATTGCCGCGGTGAACACGGTCCGCGCGCCGAACCGGTCCGCGGCCCAGCCGCCCGGCAGGATGAACACCGCAACCGTGAGCAAATAGGCGGTGATGCCGATATGCAGGTCCACCGCCGACGTGCCCAACGACGCGCCCATGCGGGGCAGGGCGGTCACGATGATCGTGCCGTCCAGGAACTCCATGAAGAACGCGCCGGCGATGAGGAGGGCCAGGCGGCTCATCGCGCTGGCCGCCGGGGTGCTACTTCTCCGCTATCGTGCCGTCTTGCGGATTTTCTTGCGGCTTGGGCGCGGGCTTTTCCTCCAGGCGCTTATGGTCCTCGCTCGCGTTGTTGACGCCGAACTGGCCGTGATTGCCGGGCAGCGCTGCTTCCTTGGCCTTGTCCGTCATGGCATGGCCCTAAGCTGAAGGGGTGTTCGGCTGGGCGCCCGCCTTGCGCGGACGGCGGCGCGGCGGCTCGGGAATGGTGGGTTCGGCTGCCTTTTTGCGCGGCTTCGGCGCCGGAGCGGCAAGCTTCGCTGGCGTGGGCGGCTCGTGGCCGACGCCGGCATTGGCGCCTATTGTATCGCGAGCCTGGTGCCAGAACTCGGCGTCGCGGCCATGCGGCCGGCCAGCTTGTTCCCAAAGGCGATAGGCTTCATCCCGAACGCGATCCTCGGATGCATTATTGTTGCTCATGGCAAGCCCTGCTGATGTCTGTACGTAACCTAACGCCTGCCCTGCACGATTGGTTCAAGTGCCGTTGCGCGCGGCCACGCTTTTCGATGGATGCCTAAAACGCCAACAGAGCGCCCCTGGCCGGGCATGCACGGCCAGATCAAGCACGCGGCCTGATCCTACCGCAACGCTGGCTACGCCGCCTGCGTACGCTTAAGCTCGGATGCGCGCCTTCCGGAAGGGAGCCATCCATGCACATCGAAATCAGCCCCCATGCCCTGCGCAGCCCGCCGCATCCCTGACCAGCGCCCGCCGTCCGCCCGGCGCGTGGCATGATCGACCCGCTCTATAGCCTATCGGGCTTCGTCGTGGGCGTGCTGGTCGGGCTTACCGGCGTCGGCGGCGGTTCGCTGATGACCCCGCTGCTGATCCTGCTGTTCGGCATCCACCCGGCCACCGCGGTCGGCACCGACCTGCTGTTCGCCGCCTGCACGAAGTCGATCGGGGTGGCCGTCCATGCACGCACCCAGACCGTGGATTGGCGGATCACCGGGCTGCTGGCGGCCGGCAGCCTGCCGACGGCGGCGCTCACCCTCGCGGTGCTGCACCATCTCGACGTTCACGCGTCCACGGTCTCGCAGGTCATCACTCCCGTGCTTTCGGTGGCGATCCTGGGGGCGGCGGTGCTCCTGGTGTTCCAAAAGCAATTCCTGCGCTGGGGTGGCCGCTTCACCGACAGCCTCGCGCCTGGGAGCCTCGCCTCGGCCACGATCGCCACCGGCGGCGTCCTGGGCGTGCTGGTCACGCTGTCGTCCGTGGGGGCCGGCGCGCTTGGGGTCGGCGCATTGAGCCTGCTGTATCCGCGCATGCGGATCGCGCGCATCGTCGGGTCGGACATCGCGCATGCGGTGCCGCTGACCCTGCTGGCCGGGGCCGGCTATTGGTTCCTGGGCGCGGTGGATTGGCCGCTGCTCGGGTCGTTGCTGAGCGGTTCGGTGCCGGGGATCGTCCTGGGCAGCCTGCTCGCCGCCCGGGTGCCGGCCCAGGCCGTCCGCAGCGCGCTGGCCGCCACCCTGATCGTCGTGGCGGGCAAGTTGCTGTTCTGAACGACTGGCATTCTGCGCCGGCGCTGCCTATGTTTTGCAGCGCCAACAAAAACCAGGGAGGCGTCTGCGATGATGACGTTCCACGAGCGCGAGCAGGCATTCGAGGCGAAGTTCGCGCATGACGAGGAGTTCCGCTTCCTCGTCACCGCGCGCCGCGACAGGCTGTTCGCGCAATGGGCTGCGGACCGGCTGCAGCTTGCGGGCCAGGCGCGGGCCGCGCTGACCACGTCGGTATTGGCGGTGCGCGACGGCGTCGGGCATGACGAACGCCTGCGCCGCCACGTCGAGCAGGCATTCACCGATGGAGGCGTAGACGTCCATGGGGCTGAACTTGCGTCCGCGCTCAATCAGTGCGCCGCAGAGGCCCAAAGGCAGTTACTGGACGGAATTCCGCAGGCGCCCGCCCTCCAATAGCAAGCTGCCCGGTCTGGCCTGGCAACCTTGCGCGGCAACCCTGCGCCGGGTCAGCGGACGATGCGGCCGAACACGTAGCCGGTCAGCACCGCGATGCCGAGGGAGGCAAGCGGCTTGTCCTGGATGCGCTGAGTCATGCTTTCGGTTTGTGCGCTGACCTGGTTCGCGGTCCGGCGGGCGCTGTCCACGACGCCGCGCACCTTCTCGGCGCCCTGGCGGATCGGCTCCGACACGGCATCGCTCACGCTGGCGGCGGCGTCCGAAACGGTGGCGCCGACGCGCTGCTTGGCATCCGCCAGCCTGGTCGTCGGATCGGTGGCCCGCAGTTCGTCCAATTGGCCGCGAAGCTGCTCAACCTCGTCCGATGGGCTTTTCGACGTGTCGCTCATGGTGGTTCCCTTTGCTGCTTAGACCTCGATAAAGCCACGGTCCCGGCTGGAGTTGCAATACCGCCTCGAATGGCCCCCTCAGCCCAGGCGCGTGGGCCGGCCCTCGATGGGATAGGCCGGGTCGTTATAGCCGGGGGTGGACGAATGGCCCGGCGCGACCAGGCTGTCGATCAGCGCCTCGTCCTCCGCCGTGAAGCGGTAGTCCAGCGCCGCCAGGTAATCCTCCCATTGCGCCTCGGTGCGCGGGCCGGCGATGACGCCGGTCATCAACCGATTGTTCAGCACCCAGCCGACGGCAAATGCGGTGGGCGTGGCCCCGTTCGCCCGGGCGTGGGCGGCGATCTGCTGCGCCATCGCCAATGACTCTGGGCGCCACTCCGTCTGCATCATCCGCTTGTCCTGCCGTCCGGCGCGGCTGTCCGGCGGCGGCGGCGCGTCCGCGTCGTATTTGGCCGACAGGATGCCGCGGGCCAGCGGGCTGTAGCTGACGACCCCCAGGCCGTAATGCACGCAGGCCGGCAGGTGCTCGGTCTCCGGCTGCCGGTTCAACGCATGGTAATATGGCTGGCTTACGACGGGGCGGTCGATGCCGAGCCGGTCGCACAGCCCGCAGATCTCCGCCACCCGCCAGGACCGGTAGTTGCTGAGGCCGAAGTAGCGGATCTTGCCCTGGCGCACCAGGTCGCCCATGGCGTGGACCGTCTCGCTGAGCGGCGTCGCGTGGTCCTCCTTGTGCAGGTAATAAACGTCGACATAATCGGTGCCGAGCCGTGCAAGGCTGGCGTCGATGGCGCGCATCACCCATTTGCGCGACAGCCCGCCGCCGTTCGGCCAACTGGGATGCGGGTTGCCGGCGCCGGCATTGGCGACCTTGGTGGCCAGCACCCAGGCGTCGCGGTCGGCCTTGATCGCCGCCCCGGTGATGCGCTCCGACGCGCCCCCGGTGTAGGCGTCGGCGGTGTCGATGAAGTTGACGCCGGCGTCGCGCGCCCGGGCGATGATCCGCCCGGCGGCCGCGGCGTCGGTCGGGCCGCCGAAGTTCATCGTGCCGAGGCAGAGCGGCGAAACCTGCAGACCGCTGCGTCCGAGGGTGCGGTAGTCCATGGCGAGGCTCCTGTAGGGGACGGCGTTAACCAGCGGCCCGGGGCGCGGAAAGTTCGCTTCCTGGGCCGATCATGCGCCCAAATAGTCCTATGGCGACACCCCTGTACAGCACTTGCGATGACTAAAGCGCGCGGCCCGGCTTGCATCTGGCCGCAGAAAGGCTGTCATTGCGCGCCGCAAGCGCTCCTCGCGAGAACGAGAGGAGGCAAATGCGATTGCGTGGGCAGCATCGCCGCTGCCGCAATCGTGCACGTCCGGCTTATCGCGCCGGCAGAAAGCATAAAAGGCCGCCATGAACTTGCTGAAAAGCCAAATCCTGAGATTTCCGCCTATCCGTAATTTGCACGACGCGCGCAACGAGCTGATTATGCAACGAGATGGCTTGTCGCGCGCCCTCGATGCTTGCAAGGCGAGGCTGGTTGCCGAGGGTGACGGCGCCCCAAGCTCGTTCTACTTCTACAACTCGGCGTTTGACGCCCAAGAGGTCATATACCGCCACGCCGTGCCGGGCCTGCAGCCGCATCCCGAGTACCTCACGAACTTCCTCGGCGTCCTCATCGACCCTAAGTTCTTCCCCTCGGTCCTGGCAAACCGGGCGGGCGAGGTCGAGCCGGCGCCCATCCCGGCCAATTGGCACGCCGACATCGCGGAATGGGGCGCCGCCTTGCGCGCCGTCGACCTGGCGCACGGCAGCTTCGCGATGCCCGGCACGTTCACTATGATCGAGCTTGGCTGCGGCTGGGGCTGCTGGATGAACAACGCCGGCGTCGCCGCCCGGCGCGCAGGGCACGCCGTCCAACTGATCGGTGTCGAAGGCGATGCCGGGCATATCGGCTTCGCCCGCGAGGCGTGCGCGGCCAACGGCTTCCTGCCGTCCCAGGTCACGCTCCACCACGGCATCGCCACCGCCGCGAAGGGCACCGCCTTGTTTCCGCGTCAGGGCAACGCCGGGCCGTCATGGGGGCTGGAGCCGATATTCAGTGCGACGGAGGCGCAGCGCAAGCAAGCCGTGCGCTCTGGACGTTACGATGCGCTGCCGATGGTCCCGCTTGCCGAGGTGGCCGCGCAACATGCGCGCATCGACCTTCTGCACATCGACATCCAGGGCGGCGAGGCCGATTTGGTCGCGGCCTGCCTGCCGCTGCTCGGCCAGAAAGTCGCTTACCTGCTGATCGGCACGCATTCTCGGGCCATCGAGGGCCGGCTGTTCGATGCCATGCTGGGGACAGGGTGGCAGCTCGAGATTGAACGCCCTTGCCAGTTTCGCCTGGCAGGCGGTGCGCCGGTCGTCGAGGTGGATGGCGTGCAGGGATGGCGCAATCCGGCCTTGCTGCCATAGCGGGCGACCTGGATTGACTACCAGCGGACGCTCATGGCTCCAGGTTCAGCTAGACTAACAAGTCAATGATTTGCATGAACTAGTTGAAACAATAATAAACCTTCCTATTCAGTTCACCTCAAGTTTCCAGGCAAACTTAGGAGATTATAGCCACACTTACATTGCTGAGAAGTTCGTTACATTTCTTCAAAAACGCTGGAATGAACTAGGGATTTCCGACGTTTTTCCTAATTCAACGTTGGAAGGGACTTGATTGCTGTCAAACTTTCAAGTTGATATTCATCTCGATTGAGTTCCCGGCCCATTATCTGGCAGGTCGGGCTGTTAGCAGGAGTGAACCGCCATGCTGAAGACCTTCTCGACCGAACCTTCGCTCGATCCCGCTCCGCCGTCTCCGGAAAAGCCAATCAAGCCGTCCAATTCACGCAGCGCGATGCGGTTCCCCGGCGACCAGCCCAAAGCGCCGCCCAGCCCGCCGCCCCGGCAGTCATGTGCGGGGCGAAGCCTCGGACAGCAGGAGAGTTCGGGTCAGACGGAGTGATCGGTCTCGTTCTCATCAGCCACGGGCAGTTGGCCGTCGAACTGCGCCGGTCGCTCGAAACCGTGTCAGGCGCCCAGGCAAACCTCGCCACCGTATGCGTCGACCCGCACGACCACCCGGACGAACGCCGCGCCGCCGTGGCCCGGGCCATTGCCGAAACCGACGACGGGGCAGGGGTCATCGTGGCCGCTGACCTGTTCGGCGCCACCCCCTGCAACCTGGCGGTGTCCTTGGCGGGACGGGCCGATGGACGGCCCAACGTGGACGTCATCGCCGGCGTGAACCTGCCGATGCTGGTCGAAATCGCCAAGGCGCGCTGCGTTGCCTCCCTGCCAGAATGCGTCGCGCGGGCCACCGCCGCCGGGCGGCTGTATATCGCCTCCGCCTCCCATGTGCTCGCGCATACCGACATCCCGGCGGACGCGAATGCGGAGCGTCCGGGCTATTCCTCGTATGCCGATGTTGCGGCGGAGACGGTTCGGGCCGGCGATGCGCCGAGCGGGCCAAGCAGGCCATATGAGATCGGCAGCGCAGCGGCGCACAGGGCCGCCATGGCCCAGAACGCCGACGCGCCAAGTCCGCTATAGAGCGGCCCGGAGGCGAACGTCAGCGCCGTCGACGCCGCGCCAACCGCGACCGTGCCATAAAACGCCAGCGCCGTCGCCGAAAGCTGCACCGGCACCGTGCGGGCGATGGTGTGCACGCAGGTGAGGTGCAACAGGGCGAAGGTGAAGCCGTGCAGTGGCTCCACCAGCGCCATCGCCGGCACCGCGGCGGTCACGGCTGCCGTGCCCCAGCGCACCACGCCGGCCGCGGCGGCAAGCATGGCGGCACCGCCGAGGCCGAGCCGGTCGATGATGATCGGGCCAAGCAGGAAAAACACCAGCACCTCGGCCGCCACGGACTCGCCCCACAGCATGCCGGCGGCGCCGGGCCCCATGCCGGCTGCGCGCCAGCGGATCACCTCGAACCCGTCGTGCAAGGCGTGGCTGCCGCCCACCAGCGCCGCGACGAGCATGAGGCGGGCAAACACCGGCATGGCCAGCAGGTCGCGCATGGCGCTGGAGTGCTTGGCCGGGCGTCCGGACGCCACTCCGGCCGGGCGGTTCGGCACCCTGGCGGCAAACGCTGCGGCAACGGCGAGCAGGGCTGCGTTGAGCCAGATGATGACGTCGAGTCCGGCCCGGCCCACTGCAAGCCCGGCCACCACATTGCCGACGATGAACGCAGCCGAGCCCGCCCCGCGCACCCAGCCGTATTCAAATCCGCCGGCCCCGAGCGCCAATGCGTCCGCCACCGGCGACAGCGGAGCGAGCAGCGCGGCGTGGGCGACGCTGACCAGCGCCAACGGCAATAATCCGTAGGCAGGGGCATATCCCAGCGCAACCACCGCCGCCGCCGCCAGCCCTGCGGCCAGCACCGCGCGCGGCGCGCCCGAGCGGTCCGCCAGGCGTCCCCCAAGTGGCCCCGTCAGCAGCCGGATGGCGGACCCCAGCCCCAGCACCAGGCCAATCGAGGACGGGCCAAGCCCGCGCTCCTGCAGCAGCCCCGGCAGGAACGGCGAGGCCGCGCCGAATGCGGCAAAGAGGGCGGCATACAGGCATACGAAACGCGGCAACGACGAAACTGTCACTAGACACCCTCCAGACCAGCCCAACGTAGCCCGTGCGCCGGCGTTGCCGGGTTCTACGGATGGGGATGCCGTGTCAGGAAAGATTGTGGCGGACCGGCCTCGCAGCCTATCGATCGGCTTCGTTCTCGCGACTTTGGGGCTGGACGCGCTCGGCGTCGGCATCATCGCCCCAATCGTGCCGGGCCTCGTGCAGCAACTCGAGCACCTGCCGCCCGAACAGGCGGCGCCGTGGGTTGGCGCGTTGATCGCCGCCTACGCCGGGGTGCAGTTCTTCGCGGCGCCGCTGCTCGGGGCGCTCAGCGACCGCTTCGGCCGCCGGCCCGTCATCTTGACGTCAGTGTTCGGCATCGGCCTCGACTACGTGCTGCTGGCGTTGGCGCCGAGCATGTGGTGGCTGTTCCTGGGGCGGCTGATCGCCGGGGCCACCTCCGCCAACGTCGCCGCCGCGACCGCCTACATCGCAGATGTCAGCGGCCAGGAGGACCGCTCCAGCCGGTTCGGGCTGGTGGGGGCGACGTTCGGGGCCGGGTTCGTGATCGGCCCGGCTATCGGCGGCTGGCTCGGCGAATACGGGCTGCGCTGGCCGTTCTACGCCGCCGCTGCGCTCGCGTTCGCGAATTTCCTGTATGGCGTGTTCGTGCTGCCCGAGAGCCTGCGTCCGGAGAACCGCCGTCCGGTGACCTGGTCCCGCGCCAATCCGTTCGGCCTGCTGCGCAACGTGTGGCGCGACCCGGCGCTGCGCAGCATGGCCATCGCCTGGTCATGCAGTTGGGTCGGCCTCGGCGCGGTGCAGAGCAGCCTGGTGCTGTTCACCCGCTATCGCTTCGGGTGGGGCATGGGGGCGAACGGCCTGGTGCTCGCCGGCATCGGCCTGGCGCAGGCGGTGACGGAGGGGTTCCTGCTGACCCGCATCACCGCGCGGCTTGGCGACCGGCGCACGGCGCTGCTCGGCTACACGGCGGCGGCGCTCGGTTATGCGACGCTGGCGTTGGCGCTGGCGGGTTGGATGCTGGCGCCGGCGGTGGCGCTGCTGGCCCTGGGCGGCCTGGCGATCCCTTCGGTGCGGGCGATGGTCTCGGGGCAGGGCGGCGTGGACAACCAGGGCGAGATGCAGGGCGTGCTGACCGCGGTGGAGGGGCTGACCGCGGTGGCGGCGCCGCTGCTGACGGCGTGGCTGTTCTACGCCTTTACCTCGCCAGCCCTGCCGGTGCATTTCGCCGGCGCGCCCTTCATCGTCGCAGCCGGCGGCGCGTTGCTGGCGGGAGCGTTGCTCCGGCGGCATTGAGATGGCTTGACCCAACCGAGTTCAGGCCGTCAACTCGGCGGGGGAGAAAACACTGGATGAGCGATCAGCTTGCCGATAGCGCCGAACGCCTGTTCGCGGCGAACACGGGCAAGGCGGTGATCCGGTCCGCCGAGGACGGAGCCTTCCCGCATGAGCTGTGGACCGCCGTGACCGAGGCCGGCTTCACTGCCGCCATGCTGCCGGAGCACGCCGGCGGGTTTGGCGCGACGACCGCCGAGGCGATGTCGCTGCTGCGTATTTCTGCCCATCACGCGGCGCCCATCCCATTTGCGGAGACGATGCTCGCTGGCTGGCTGCTCGCCCTGGCGGGCCTGCCGGTGCCGGAGGGCGTGCTGACCCTGGCCCCCGTGCGCACGAAGGACGCGCTCAAGCTGGATCGGGCAGCGGACGGCTGGCGGCTGACGGGCACTGTCACCCGCATTCCCTGGGCACGGGACGCTGCCGCCATCGCCGTGCTGGCGGAAGCGCCGGACGGGCCTGCGGTGGGGTCGCTGCGCCCAGGCGGTTTCACCTTGACCCACGGCCGTAACCTGGCCGGCGAGCCGCGGGATACGATCATTGTGGACGCCCCGCTGCCGGTGGATGCGGTGGCGCCAGCGCCGCCTGGTCTCGGCCCGGCGCAACTGCGGGCGGCCGGGGCGGCAATGCGCACGGTGCAGATCGCCGGCGCTTTGTCGCGCGCCCTGGCCCTGAGCGTGCAGTATGCGCAGACCCGGGTGCAGTTTGGCCGGCCCATCGGCAAGTTCCAGGCGATACAGCACAACCTGGCGATCCTGGCCGGGCAGTCCGCCGCCGCGATCGCCGCCGCCGACATGGCCGCGGGCGCATTGGCGGGTGGGCTCGACCCGCTGGTGATCGGCGCAGCCAAGGCCCGTGCGGGCGAGGCCGCCGGCATCGCCGCCGGGCTTGCGCACCAGTCGCACGGCGCGATCGGCTTCACCCAGGAATACGAGCTGCACTATTTTACCCGGCGCCTGTGGTCGTGGCGGGACGAGTTCGGCAACGAAGCGGAGTGGAACGGCGTCGTCGGGCGCGCGGCGTTGGCGGCTGGGCCGGACGGGCTGTGGCCCGCGCTGACGGCGGCCTGATGGCCCGGCTCGACAGCCTGCTGTCGCCACGGTCGGTCGCGGTGATCGGCGCTTCGCCAGACCCGCATAAGATTCGCGGCGCGCTGTTCCATGTGCTGCGCAAGAATGGCTTTCCCGGGCGCATCGTCCCGGTGAACCCGAGCTACCAGGACATTGACGGCGTCCCGTGCTTCCCGGCATTGGCCGCGTCCGGGGAGCCGGTGGACCTGGCGCTGATCGCAATCCCGGCGTCGGGCGTGTTGGCGGCGCTGGAGGAGTGCGCGGCGGCTGGGGTGCGCAACGTCGTCATCATCTCCTCCGGCTTTGCCGAGGACGACGCAGCGCCGGCCGACCTGCAGGACCAGGTGGCCGCGTTGGCCCGGCGCACCGGCATGCGCGTCTGCGGCCCGAACGCCGAGGGCTTCCACAACGAGCCCGGCCAGGTCAGCGCCACCTTCAGCCCGGCGGTCGACCGCGACGCCGACGACAATCCCACGGCGGTCAAGCACCGTCTCGGCATCGTCGCGCAAAGCGGCGGCATGGGATTCGCGCTGTATAACCGCGGCCGGGCGCTCGGCCTGTCGTTCAGCACGGTGGTCAGCACCGGCAACGAGGCCGACCTGACCGCGGCCGACTTCCTCGCCCATATGGCGGAGGACCCGGCCACCGCCGCGATCCTGCTGTTCCTAGAGAGCGTGCGCGACCCTGCCGCCTTCGCCGCCGCCGCCTCGTCCGCCAACGCTGCGGGCAAGTTCATCGTCGCGATCAAGATCGGACGGTCGGCGGCCGGCAAGCTCGCCGCCGCGTCGCATACCGCGAGCATGGCCGGGTGGGACGCCGGCTACGACGCGATGTTCCGCCGGCACGGGATCATCGTCGCGGCCGAGCTGGACGGGGCGCTGGGGATCGCGGCGGCGCTCGCGTCCAACCCGCCGGCGCGTGGGGGCCGGGTGGCGGTGCTGACGGTGTCCGGCGGCGCGGGCGCATGGGCCGCCGATGCGCTGGCGGCGGCCGGGCTGGAGGTTCCGGAGCTGGGCGCCGGGACCCAGGCGGCGATCCGCGAGTTCATCCCGAGCTATGGCGCCGCGCGCAACCCGGTCGACCTGACGGCGGCGGGCGTGCAGGGCGGCGGCATGTTGCGGGCGCTGGAGCTGCTGAGCCGCGACCCCGATGTGGACCAGATCGCGGTGATCAGCTCGCTGTCGAACCCGGCGCGCGTTTTCATCGATGGCGCGGGCCTGGCGGCGTTGCTGGCCCAGCGCCTGAAACCCGTGCTGTTCTACAGCTACACGCTGCCATCCCCGTTGGGCCGGCGCATCCTGGCCGAGGCCGGGGTGGTCATCATGCCCTCCATGGCGGTGCTGGCAACCGCGGCCCGGGCGCTGCTGGACCGGGGACGGTTCACGCCGCCCGGGGCCGCGACGCCCATGGCGCTCCCGGATGCGGTGCGCATTGCGCTGTCCAACCATAACGGACCGCTCGCGGAGCATGCGGCCAAGGCGGTGCTTGCGGCCTGCGGTGCAGCGATTGCGCCAAGCCGCTTGGTCACGCAGGCTGCCGGACTGGCGGACGCCGCGGCGGCGCTCGGCTTTCCGCTGGCGGCGAAAATCCAGTCGGCGGCGATCCCGCATAAAACGGAGGCGGGCGGCGTCCGCCTGGGCATTGCAAACCTGCAGGCGCTCGAAGCCGCATTTCGGGACATACTCGCCAACGCAGCCAAGCATGCCCCGGACGCCGCGCTTGACGGCGTGCTGCTGGAGCCGATGGCGGCGCGAGGGATCGAGATCATCGTCGGCATCGTGCGCGACCCGACCTTCGGCCCCGTGGTGATGGTCGGCGCCGGCGGGGTCGCGGCCGAGCTGTTCCAGGACACCGCCTACCGCCTCGCCCCGGTGGATGAAGCCGAGGCCGCGGCGATGCTGCGCGAGCTGCGCAGCGCCCCGCTGCTGGACGGTTTCCGCGGCGCGCCGCCGGTCGATGTCCCGGCGCTGGCGCGGCTTGTCGCCCTCGTTTCGCGTTTTGCCGACGCCGGGCGCGAGACCGTGGCCGAACTGGAGCTGAACCCGGTGATCGCCCATGCCGCCGGCCAGGGCTGCACGATCGCCGACGCCCTGCTGGTGCTCTCGCCAGCCGGCCAACCCTGGAGATGACCACGATGCAGGGACTTACCTTCACGACGCCGCCGCCGCCGGATACTGTGGCGGAGGCGTTGCGCCATGAGGTCCGGGAGTTCCTGGGCGTCGAGCTGCAGCACCGCTCGCCATTCCAGCGCGCCGAGTCCTGGAGCGGCAACGACCCGGCGTTCAGCCGCAAGATGGGCCAGCGCGGCTGGATCGGCATGACGATGCCAAAGGCTTATGGCGGCCATGAACGGTCCGCGCTCGAACGGTATGTGGTGCTGGAGGAGATGCTGGCAGCTGGCGCGCCGGTTGGCCATCATTGGGTCGCCGACCGGCAGAGCGGCCCCAGCATCCTGCGCAACGGCACCGAGGAGCAGCGCCAAACCATCCTGCCCAAGATCGCCGCGGGCGAGTGCTCGTTCTGCATCGGCATGAGCGAACCCGACAGTGGCTCCGACCTTGCGGCGGCGCGCACCCGGGCGCAGCGGGTGCAGGGCGGCTGGCTGGTGAACGGCACCAAGGTCTGGACCTCCGGCGCGCACAAGGCCGACTACATGATCCTGTTCTGCCGCACCGGCGCCAAGTCCGCGGACGACCGCCACGCCGGGGCGAGCCAGTTCCTGGTGGAGATGAACCAGGCCCGCGCCGCCGGCATGACGGTGCGCCCGATCGTCGACATGCGCGGCGCGCATCATTTCAATGAGGTCGCGATCGAAGACTTGCTGCTGCCGGAGGATGCGTTGCTCGGCAAGGAGGGCGACGGCTGGAAGCAGGTGACGGCCGAACTCGCCTTCGAGCGCAGCGGCCCCGACCGGTTCCTGTCGTCGTTCACGCTGCTGGTCGAGCTGGTGCGGACGCTCGGCCCGGCGGCGCCGGAGCGTGCGGCGGTGGCGATCGGGCGGCTTACTTCGCACATCCTGGCGCTGCGTCAGTTGTCGCGTTCGGTCGCAGGAATGCTGCAAGCCGGCGAGGACCCGGCGCTGCAGGCGGCATTGGTGAAAGACCTGGGCAACGTTTTGGAACAGGAGACCGTCGAGGTCGTGCGCCTGCTGATCGACGTGGAGCCATCGGAGGACGACGGCAGCCCGCCGCTGGTTGCGGTGCTGGCGCATCTGATCATGACCGCGCCGTCGTTTTCGCTGCGCGGCGGCACGCGCGAGATCCTGCGAGGGATCATTGCCCGGGGGCTTGGATTGCGATGACCCCGGGGATGAACGACGTCCGGATTACGCGCGATGGGCATGTCGGGATCGCGGAGATTTGCCGCGGGCCGAACAACTTCTTCAACAAGCCGCTGATTGCCGAGCTGGCGGCGGCGTTCGAGGGGTTCGATGCGGACCCGGGCATACGCAGCATCCTGCTGCTGGCGGAGGGCAAGAACTTCTGCGCCGGGGCGGATTTCAGCTCGCCGGCGCGCGACACCGTGGGCGACCGCGACGGCGGCCATCTGTATCAGCAGGCGGTGCGGCTGTTCCGCGTCGGCAAGCCGATCGTGGCGGCGGTGCAGGGTGCGGCGGTCGGCGGCGGATTGGGGCTGAGCTTGGTGGCGGATTTCCGGGTGGCGTCGCCGGATTCGCGTTTCACCGCCAATTTTAACCGGCTCGGCTTCCATCCCGGATTTGGTCTCAGCGTCACCTTGCCGCGGGTGGTGGGGGCGCAAAAAGCCGCGCTGCTGTTCTATACCGGACGGCGGATTGATGGCGAGGAGGCGCATGCCATCGGCCTGGTCGACGTGTTGGCGCCGACGGCCGGGCTGCGCCAGGCGGCGCTGGCGCTTGCGGCCGAGATCGCGCAATCGGCCCCGATTGCCGTCGCGTCGACCCGGCGCACCCTGCGTCGCGGCCTGGCCGATGAAATCGAGGCGATCACCGACCATGAGCTGACGGAGCAGCAGCAGCACTTCGAGACGGCCGACTTCAAGGAGGGCGTGCAGGCGATGTCGGAGCGGCGGCTGCCGGAGTTCCAAGGCCGCTGACCGGCTAGGGGCCTGGGGAGCAAACGAATGGAAAACCTATGTAAGGCCGTGTCGCGCAACTTGTCGCGGAGTGTCGGCTTTGTGCGACATACATTTGCGACAGAAAAGTGCCCAACCCGCCTGGGGCGTGGCGGCAGTCGCGGAACTTAGGACTTTTGTACCGCCGAAGGGCGACGCTCCTGCGCTGCGTGTCAGGGCATTGCGTCCGGTGAGGAAAACGGCTTCGTTGCATCCACAACAAACATCACGAGGGCTGTTAGATCGCTGGTTCCGCTGCTGGAGACTTCCATTGGCATGCCAGGTTCATGGCCCGCCATGGATTGACCGGCCGGTATATGGCTTGTTCCGTGCGGCGTCTTCTGGCTGAGCTCGCCCGTCAAGACGTAAAAGGTTTCGGACCCTGGATGGGTGTGAACCGCCGTTTTGCCTCCCGGCGGTCCGCTCGAGATATTGATGCGTAACAGATATTCGGGCGCTGCGACGGGCGGCACTGGTCCGATCTCGGCAACCTTGGCGCCACCCGGCGATGATCCGCCCTTCGGTCCAAGTGTGAACAGCCAGAACTGACCTGCTGCTTCCGTGGCAAACGCGGTCGAAGTGGCCGCGGTCTGCGCTTGGGCGAGAGTGGGGAAGGTGTCGATGCGCCAGAACAGCTGCCCGGGCGGCAATTGCGCGACTTTTCTTTCGACGATCGGCTTGACTTCAAACTGCTGCGCCGAGGCGGATGACAATGCCACCGCGGCCAACGGTATTGCGGCGAGCCATAAACAAACGGCGTGTTTGGAGTGGGTTGCGCGGTGAAGCATTCGGACCCCTCTTGCTCTGGCAACCGTTGCGCCGGCCCAGAGCGCAAGATTACGCCCTTCACGTTCCGGATTAATAATAAATTTATTGTGGGGACAGGCGAGGGTAGAGACTCTTTGGGACAACTCCATGCCGAGGTTTGGTCCGATCGTGGGGACGGCGGTGCGAATATCAGGAGTTCCGCGACGGCCATGGGGGTTAGGGGATCACATCGCTGTCGGTGAACAGGGCTTGGTAAAGTGTTACCTCTTCCGAGCCGTCATACCAGCTCATGCTAATTGTTCGGCTCACAAGGCTGCGGTCGAGCAACTCAAAGCCCGCACCTTGCACGGTTTGTGCAACTAATGCGGCCAGCGGCGTCGGTGCATTCTGCGGTTGCGTGACCCAGGAATAGCGTTCAGCCACATCTTGGCAAAGTAGTGCCGCATAAGGACCCACACCGGATAGCGCCAAACCCACCTGGTCCCCTGATCGGTCTAGGACCAAATGGATCGAAACATCGTCGTTCAAGTCCGTTGTGTCGGTGACTTGGATCCCACTTGACCGCAGCAATTCGACAAGAGGACGGTAGGGGCCGCTTTTGAGTGTTTCGGAGATTTTGTGGAAGTTGGGTTCATCCAAACTACCATAGCATGCACGCAGCGCTGCCATGATTGCCTGCATCGTCGCATCGTCTGATGTATCATGATCGGGGTAGCTCATGGTGTTTCGCGTCCTACAGGATGACCGTGAATTTTGCCGGCTGAGTCTTGGGACACATGAACGCTGGACTGGCCACCGCCGTAACCTCCTGTCCCGATCCGCCGGTCGAAATCGTACTCGCGCACACCCGGTCGATTTGGCACAGGCGTTCCCTTTTGCCATGCCTCTTGGGTCAGCGCATCGGCTTCAGCGGAAAAACCACCAAAGGTCGAGGTCGGTTTGCCGATTTTTATTCGGTTCCGGTTCTGCGGGGTTCCGGCAATGTGGCCATCCTGCTTCTGCCGCGAGATCGGCAACTTCTCAGCCGCCGTAGGCGGGGTCGGCCCGATCTGCTTGCCGGCCGGCTTGACCGTGATCACAGGTGTCTAGGCGGTCGCGCCCTCCGCAACGTCCGGTACGCTGCTGCCCGTTGGCGGCCTGCATTCGGGCAGGATTTGCCTCAAGGCTGCCCCGCCGGCGCTACGGAGTGCGGCAGCCGCTCCGCCTATGAGGCCGGCAGCCCCGATCCCAGCCAGAGTCTCCAGCGGGTAAACCGGCTGGATTGCATCGCGGCCGGGAGCGGGCGGCTGCCTGCTCGTCTCAATGGCCGCTTGCGTGGCCGGATCGCGGGCGCGCTGCGCGGCGTCGGCGACGAAGCCCGGCTATCGCTGGATGCCGACCGTCTCCATGGCCTCGGCGAGCTTGCCGGCCGCGTCCCGGAGGTCGTCATGGCTGGTCGCCGTCGCGGCGTGGAGGACTGCGCTGTGCAGGCTCCGGACAACGGGATCGTCGGCGCTGCGCCCGAAGAGCCGGCCTGCGAAGCCCGCCTGGTTGAGCGCGGTGCCGCGCATCCACGCCGTCACGGCCTCCTTCAAGCGGGGCAGGGTGCCGTTGTGGTATTGCGCCTCGGCCTGCCCGCGATGCGCAGTTGGAAGCGATGCGAGCGCGCCCTAGGCGAGAGCCAGGACGCGGTCTGCCGTGCTTTGCCCGCCTACGGACGAACCGGGCGCGGCCTTTGTGGCCTTGTTGCCCGCGGTCCCGCTCCCGAACCACATGTGATACTGCCGCCCTTGATCCTCCCAACTCATCAGCACCACTCTTGCTTTAGGTCCATAGTCCTAGAACAAACAGTGATCATTTACAATGCGGAATTGAGGCTCCGCGCTCGTTCCACCCATAGGTCACACCTGGCCAAGCCTTACATAGGTTTTCCGTTCCGTTGCTCCCCAGACCCCGGCTAGAGGGCGAAGCCTGACGCCGCTCAGTTCGCCAAATTCAGCCTTGCGCGTGCAGCGCCGCCCATATGCGGTCCCGGGTGAAGGGCGGGGCCGTGAAGCGCAACCCAGTCGCGTCGGCCAGCGCGTTGGCCATGGCCGCGCCGACCGGGTTGAACGGGCTCTCGCTCATGCTTTTCGCACCCATTGGGCCGAATGAATCGTGCGTGACGGCGAACAGCGCCTCGGTTTCCGGCACGTCGACCCAGGCGGGGATGTGGTAGTGGCGGAATGCGCCATTCTGCACCGCGCCGTCCGGACCGATGCGCAAGTCCTCGAACAGCACCGCGCCGAGCGCCTGCGCCACGCCGCCCTCGACCTGCCCGCGGCATTGCATGGGGTTCAGCACGGTCCCTGCGTCGGCGGCGTGCACGCTTTGCAGGATGCATATCGCCCCGGTGCCGCGGTCGACCGCGATGCGGAAGCCGTGCACGTTGAAGGCGACCGAGCGCGGGGACGCGTCCGCCTTGCGCACCACCGCGAGGCCTAATTGGGCGAATTCGGTGAGCGGCATGAACACGTTGCCGCAAAATACGCCGTCGTCCGCGAGGCGGCACTCACCGCCCGTCCGTGCGGCAGCCGACGCCAGGATGCGGTCGCGCAGGGCCGTGGCCGCGAACTCGGTGGCGCGGACGGCGACCACGGTGCCGGTGCTGCCGAACGCTCCGGTGTCATGGCCCACCAGGTCGGTGTCCGACTGGTGCAGCCGGATGCGCTCGGGCGTCGTGCCGAGCACCGTGGCCGCGACCTGGCGATGGGTGGTCGAGGTGCCGTTGCCGAACTCGGCGGTGCCGACATGCAGGTCGAAATGGCCGTCCACCGCCAGATGCAGCCGCGATTCGGCGTGGTGGCCATACGGGGGCGCCGTGTCGATCATCGCCATGGCCATGCCCTTGCCCACCGCCCAGCCCGCGGGCGCGGGCCGTCCGCGTCCGCTCGCCAGGGCGGCCTGCACGAGGTCCAGGCATTGATCCAGGCCGTAACTGCCGAACTCGACATCGTCGAGCGCTGCGTGCGCGCCGACCAGGGGGTCGCCGGGCCGGACCATGTTGCGGCGGCGCATCTCGAACGGGTCGATGCCCAGGCGGTGCGCCAAGGCGTCGATGGCCTGTTCCATGGCGAACAGGGTCTGGCTGAGGCCATAGCCGCGGAATGCGCCGGCGGGCACCGTGTTGGTGTAGGCCGCCACCGCGCGCACGGCCTTGTTCGGGCAGCGGTAGACCTTCAAGACCTCGCCGCAGGCGTGCTCCAGCACGGCCGGGCCATGGTTGCCGTAGGCGCCGGTGTTGGACACGATATCGAGCTGGAGGGCGGTCAGGACGCCATCCGCCCGTGCGCCGGCGCGGACGCGGACGCGCATCGGGTGGCGGGTGGTCGTGGCGCAAAACTGCTCGGCGCGGGTCAACTCGATCTGCACCGGCCGGCCCGTCTGCAGGGTGGCGAGCGCGCAGACATCCTCGACCAGCATCTCCTGCTTGCCGCCGAAGCCGCCGCCGACCCGCTCGCACAACACGCGGATGCGGGAGGGCGCCAAGCCCAGCAGGTCCGCCAACGCCAGGCGCACCAGGAACGGCACCTGGGTGCTGGAACGCACCACGAGGCGGCCCTGCTCGTCCAACCAAGTGATGCAGGCGTGGGTTTCCAATGCCGCGTGCTGCACCCGCTGCAGGTTGCAGTCGATTTCTTCGATGGCGGCGGCGTCGGCAAAGCCTTGCTCGATCGATCCGGTGCGGCCATCGATGCGGGCGACCACGTTGCGGCCGGGGTCCTCGATGCGGCTGGCGTGCTTTGGATGCAGGACCGGGGCGCCCGGCTGCATGGCGGCTTCGGCGTCGAACACGGCGGGCAGCAGATCATACTCCACCTGCAGCGCGGCGCAGCCCGCCTCGGCCGCGGCGACGCTCTCGGCCACCACGGCTGCGACACGCTGGCCGATGAACCGGACCGTGCTGTCCAGCAGCCTTGTGTCGTCCGGGTCGGCGCGGAAATCCTCGTGCCGGGCGGTGGAAAACAGGCGTCCGGGCGCGTCCTCATGCGTCAGCACCGCCACGACGCCCGGCACCGCCAGGGCCGCCGCGCGGTCGATGGCGCAGACGCGGGCATGGGCGTGCGGGGAGCGCAGCAAGCAAAGATGCAGCATTCCGTCAATCGCGATATCGAGCGTGAAGCGCGCCTTGCCCTGCACAACTTCTTGGGTGGCCGGGGCGGGCGGGCCTGACGCCGCCGGCTCGATGCCGAGGACAGCGTCGGAGACCGCGCGATAGCCGGTGCAGCGGCATAGGTTGCCCCGCATCGAGCGCGGCAGCTCCGCCCGCTGTTCAGGGGTGAGCGCGCTGGCGGTCAGGATCATGCCTGGCGTGCAGAAGCCGCATTGGAAGCCCTGCGCCGCCGCGAAGCTCCGCTGCAGCGGGTGCGCGTCCAGGCCCTCGACCGTCGTGACCTGGCGATCCGCGGCGCGGAAGGCGGGGGTTATGCAGCTATGGATCGGCGCCCCGTCCAGCAGCACGGTGCACGCGCCGCAATCGCCGGTGTCGCAGCCCTTCTTCGTGCCAAACCAGCCGAGTTCGCGCAGCAGCGTGCGCAGGCACTGGCCGGGCCGCCCGGGCGCCTCCTGCGCATGGCCGTTCACACTCAGCCGCATCATGGCGCGAGTTCGTGCAGCAGTTCGGCGGCGAGCCGGCGCGTCATGTGCCGCCGCCAATCCGGCGCGCCGTGGACGTCGTCGAACCACGCGTCGCCGGGCATCGCCGCGATCGCCGCATCCAGGGCAGCAGCGGACGGCGGCGCGGGCCAGGCCAACTGCATAGGGCGCGGAAGGCTGGCGGTGACGGTAAGCCGGTATCCGTCATCCGCCGGGTCGAGCGTCGCGACGAGCAGGGCGGCGGACCGGCCCAATTCCGTCAACGAGGCTTGCCGCCATGCTGCCCGGCGACGAAGGGCCGCCACCGGGATGTCGATCGCCCGCAACACTTCGCCAGGGCGCAGCGCCATCCGCTGCGGCCCCACTGCGAAATCCAGCATGGGCAAGCGCCGCTCGCCGCCGCCGGGCTGCCAGATCGCGGCCACGCCGTCCAGCGCCACAGCCATCGCCAGCATCGGCGCGGCGGGCAGCGCCTGGCAGACGTTGCCGCCCACGGTGGCCGCGTTCCATACCTTGAACGAACCCGCCAAAGCCCGGCAGCACCCGGCGATT
Organism: Acetobacteraceae bacterium; assembly: GCA_965277495.1. Lineage (GTDB taxonomy): Bacteria > Pseudomonadota > Alphaproteobacteria > Acetobacterales > Acetobacteraceae > CAHJXG01. The sequence goes on from OZ255824.1 coordinate 3,100,729, forward strand.
AGCGGCGTGGCCGTCCACGCCGCCGGCCAACGCGCCGCCACGGCCTCGGCCAGGGTGCAAGTGGCGGCGATGCGCAGGCCGTCCGGCAACAGCTCAAACGGTGGCCAGCCCAGGGCGTGCAGGTCGATCAGCCGGCGCAAGCCGGTTTGCGGTTCGCCGAACAACGCGGTCCCGCCCGCGAGCAGCGCATCGGTTTCCCGCCATTCCGGCAGGTCCGCGCGGGTCGCCGGGCGCAGGAGCTCGTCGACAGTGTTCAGGTCCATGCCCGGACGGTGAAACATCCTGCCGCCGGGCACAATATCGGACTTGGGCCATGGCCCCAAGACTCCCGCTCCCATCTTCGATATCTTCAGGTCAAACGAACCTCCAGGGAGGGCGCCATGGCCTCGAAGCTTGCAGAAGATCCTCGCATCGACCCCCGCATCAAGGCGGTATTCGGCTCGGTAGAACTGCCGGCCCTGCCCAGCGTGGCCAGCCGCGAGGAGTTGCTGCAACAGGAGTATTCGGACGCTGCCCTGGCCGGCGCGGCGGGCCTCAAGGCCTTTCTCGATGCCATGGGCACCGAGGAGGCCGCGCCGTCGACGGGCCTCAGCATACGCACCGAGCGGTTCACCTCCTCGCCCGACGGCAACACGGTCAACATCCAGTTCATCCGTCCGGACCACGGCCGCATCGTGCCCTGCGTCTACTACATCCATGGCGGCGGCATGCAGTTCTTGTCCTGCTATGACGGCAACTACCGCGCCTTCGGCCGGATGATCGCCGCGCAGGGCGTGGCGGTTGCGATGGTCGATTTCCGCAACGCGCTGCACGCCTCGTCCGCGCCGGAGGTGGCGACATTCCCGGCCGGGCTCAACGACTGCGTTTCGGGGCTCAAGTGGGTCTGCGCCAACGCCGCTTTGTTGGGCATCGATGCCAGCCGCGTCATCATTTCCGGCGAGAGCGGCGGCGGCAACCTGACGCTCGCGACCGGGATGAAGCTCAAGCAGGATGGCGGCATCGGCCTGGTCAGGGGCCTCTATGCGCTTTGCCCGTTCATCGCCGGCGAGTGGCCGCTGCCGCAGAACCCGTCTTCCACCGAGAACGACGGCATCTTCCTGAACCTGTGCAACAACCGCAACGCCTTCGGCTATGGCATCGAGGCGTTCCGCGCGCGCGACCCGCTGGCGTGGCCCGGATTCGCCAGCGCCGAGGACGTGAAGGGGCTGCCGCCGGTGGTGATCAGCGTCAACGAGTGCGACCCATTGCGCGACGAGGGCGTCAACTTCTACCGGCTGCTGATCCAGAACGGCGTCGCGGCCCGGTGCCGGCAGGTGATGGGCACCACGCACGCCATCGAGGTGTTTCCCGCCTGCTGCCCCGACATCAGCCGCGACGGCGCGCGAGCGATCGCCAACTTCGCCATGGGCTGAAGGCGCCGGCCGTTTCTCAAGCAGGAGCGCAGTCCGATGCAGGGCAGCCGATGGACGGTGAACCTCGAGACCGATCCCGATATCTCGCTGCGGGCAAAGATCCTGGAGCCGCTGGTTGCCCACAACGAGAGCGCTGCCGGGCCGGGCCGCTGGGGTCCGCTGGCCGTTACGGTGCGAGATGATAGCGGCGAGGTCGTCGGCGGGCTTTGGGGCTGGACGGGTTATGGCTTCCTTTTCGTCGAACTGCTCGCCCTCGGTCCCGCCAAGGGCCTGGGGCTGGGCTGGGAGGTGATGCAGCTTGCGGAGGCCGAGGCGAGACGGCGTGGGCTGAACGGAATTTGGCTGGACACCTGGACGTTCCAGGCGCCGGGCTTCTATCCAAAGCTGGGCTTCGTAGAGTGCGGGCGGATCACCGACTACCCGGCTGGCCATGACCGCATCTTCTACATGAAGCGCTTGGAGGGTGCGTGACCGTGCAATTGCTGCCTGACGACGTCCTGATCGCCATCGACGTGCAGCGGGACTTCCTGCCGGGCGGCGCCTTGGCCGTGCCCGGCGGCGACGGCGTGGTCGGCCCCATCAACCGGCTCGGCACGCTGTTCGGGCATGTCCTGCTGACCCAGGACTGGCATCCGGCCGACCACGTCTCCTTCGCCGTCAACCACCCGGGCGTTGCGGCGTTCGAGACGGTCGAGCTGCCGTATGGCCGGCAGGTGCTCTGGCCCGCGCACTGCATCCAGGGTACCAGCGGCGCTGTGTTCGCCCCAGGGTTAGACCTGCCGCGGGCGGAATTGGTCATACGCAAGGGGTTTCGCCAGGCGGTGGACAGCTACTCCGCTTTCACCGAGGCGGATCGGCAGATGCCCACCGGCCTCGCCGGCTACCTGCGCGAACGTGGGTTGCGCCGCCTGTTCCTGGCCGGGCTGGCGACCGATTTCTGCGTGGCTTGGAGCGCCATGGACGGACGCGCCGCCGGGTTCGAGGTGCATGTCGTCGCCGATGCGTGCCGCGGGATCGATACGCAGGGTTCGCTGGATCAGGCTTGGCGGGCGATGCACGAGGCCGGCGTGCGGCGGATCGGCAGCGGCGACCTGCAAGGCATGGCTTAGCCGGCGCTGAACACGCGTTCCATCTCGCGGCGGAACCGGATCGCTGGGTCTGCCGCGTCGAAGTCCACGTCTTGCCAGCGCACCGCCTGGCCGGCGGCGACGGACCGGTTCAGCACGAGGCCGTGGGCCAGCCCGATGGGCAGGCACCCGGCTGCGAGCGAGGCCTGCGCCGGCTGTAGCTTGCCATACACCATCGCGCCGCCCTCGCCATCGAGTTGTTCGCCGGGCCGCAGGCCGCGCTTGGCGGTCGCGACGACATCGCCGCGGAACTCACGCGTGGCCCCGGTCGGCTCGCCACGCAGCATAATGCTGGCGATCGACACGCCGAGTTCGAGGCCGATCAGGTGGTAGGGCTTATACATCGCGGCGTAGCGTCCGGTCGTGTCGGTCCGCAGGCCATATTCCGCAAAGCACTTGCGCACATAGTCGGACGGCGCCTCGAACACCGCATACACGCCCCAGCGCAGGTCGCGGAACACCGGGCGGCCATCGCGCTCCAATGACGACACGACTTCGACGGCGCCCTTATGCGACAGGATGCCGCCGTCCGCGTGCGGGCGCAGGATGTTCGGCAGGTCGTCGACGCCGCAGGCGGGAAAGGCGAGGCCGTCCGCGGCAGGCTCGAGCCCGGTGGCGTTCGCCACCGCGGCCATTTCCAGCGCCGACTTGGTTCCGTCGAGGAAGGAATTGAACATTTTGGCGTTGAAGTCGCCGCCGGCGACTTGTTCTTCGCTGAAGCCATAGTGGCCCCAGACCGTGTCGGGCGTCGAGGCGTGATAGGTGGGCAAGTACTTGGTGCCCTTGCCGGCGCAGACCACCTCGAAACCGGCCGTGCGGGCCCAATCCACCAACTCGGCAATCAGCGCGGGCTGGTCGCCGTAGGCAAATGAGTACAGGACGCCGGCTTCCGCCGCGCGCCGGGCCAACAAGGGGCCGGCCAGCGCGTCGGCCTCGACGTTGACCATGACGACATGACGCCTGTGCTTAAAGCACAGCAGCGCGTGCCGGATGCCTGCTGCGGGATTGCCGGTGGCCTCCACGATCACGTCGATCCCGTCAGCGGCGATCAGCGTTTCGGCGTCATCGACGATATAGGTCGTGCCGTCGCGGCGCGCATGGGCGAACGACGCCGCGCTAAACCGCTCGGCAGGCCAGCCGACCCGCTCGACGGCGCTACGGGCGCGTGAGACATCGAGGTCGGCGATCCCCATGACGTGCAGGCCGGGCGTGCGCGGCGCCTGCGAGAGGAACATCGAGCCGAACTTTCCGGCGCCAATCACTCCGACACGGATCGGCTTCCCGGCTTCGGCCAGGGCGGCAAGCTTGAGGGCTAGGCTCATGGCAGCCGTCCTAACCGCTCGCTGCGGCAGCGTCTAGCGGATCGGGCTTGCCGTGTGCGTCGCCAGCACCGAGTCGGTCGTGGAATCGACCTCCTGCAGCCGCACCTCATAGCCCCACAGCAGCGCAAGCTGCCGCAGGGTCGCTTCTGCATCTTTTTTCGCCAGCAACTGCCCGGGCCGGGTGCGATGCTCCAGCAGCAGCCGGCGATCCCCCGACAGGTCCACGTCGACCACCTGCACGTCCGCGTCGCTCAGGCCAGGATCGTAGGATCGCGCGAGGGTGCGGCGGATTTCGCGGTAGCCCTCGTCGTCGTGAATCGCATCCACCAGCAGCGTCGGCTCGGAGGATTCGTCCATCAAACGGAACATGCGGAAGTCGCGGATCACCTTGGGCGACAGGAACTGGAGCACGAAGCTCTCGTCGCGGTAGTTCGCCCAGGCGTGACGCAGCGCGCCGATCGCGTTGCCGCTGCCGGCGAGGTCGGGGAACCAGGCGCGGTCCTCCTTGGTCGGTTCGTCGCAGATGCGGGCGATGTCGGTCATCATCGCATAGCCCAGCGCATACGGGTTGAACCCCGGCCCGCCTGCGGGATGGTCGAAGCCGGGCTGCATGATGACGTTGCTGGTCGAGTGGATGACCTCGAGGAAAGCCGCGTCGTCGATCTGCCCGGTCTCGTGCAGCCGGGCCATGATACGCTGGTGCACCCAGGTGGCGCAGCCCTCGTTCATCAGCTTGACCTGCGGCTGCGGGTAGAAATACTGCGCGATCAGCCGCACGATGCGGATGATTTCCCGCTCCCACGATTGCAGGCTGGGCGAGGATTTTTCGATGAAATACAGCAGGTTTTCCTCAGGCAGGCCAAGGCGGCGGCGCCGTTCCGAGACCTTGTCGATGCCCGGCGCCGGCTTCGCTTCCGGCAGCGTGCGCCAGAGGTCGTCGAATACCCGCTCGTCGTATTCCTGCCGTTCGCGCTCGCGCTTCTGCTCGGCCTTGAGGTTCATCGGACGGGTGCCGCCGTGGCGGTGCACCCCGTGCTGCGACAGGCTGTGCGCCGCATCGAGCACCCGTTCCACAGCTGCGACGCCATACTTGTCCTCGCAGGTGGCGACGTAGCTGCGGGCGAAGCCGAGGTAGTCGAGGATCGCCGACGCCTCGGTCCACTGCCGGAACAAGTGGTTGTTGCGGAAGAAGTGGTTGTGGCCGAATGCGGCGTGCGCGATCACCAGCGCCTGCATCGTCGCCGTGTTCTCCTCCATCAAATAGGAGATGCACGGGTTGGAGTTGATCACAACCTCATAGGCGAGGCTCGTGTAGCCGCGGCGGTAGCTGCTTTCGTGCTGCAGGAACCGCTTGCCATATGACCAGTGACGATAGGTCAGCGGCATGCCATGCGCGGTATATACGTCGAGCATCTGCTCCGAGGTGATCACCTCGATGCGGTTGGCATAAAGCTCCAGGCCGAGCTCGTCCGTGGCGATGCGTTCGATGGCATCGTAGGACCGGCGCAGCGTTTCGAAGTTCCAGTCCGTGCCGCTGTAAAGCAGGGGCAGATCGGTCATGCAGCCTCCAGGCAGTCTGTCCGAACGCCGCTCATGCCACCGCCTTCCGCCCGAATAGGTCGCGGAACACCGGGAAGATGTCGCGCCGCTCGGCGACCCGGCGCATGGCGAGCTTCGGCGCCCGCTGCGACAACGGGGCATAGCCGCGCCATAGGTCGGTTTCGCCGCGGATGATCGCCGCCGACATCGAGACCTCGATATAGGCGAAGTGCTGCACCACCGGCAGGATGTCCGTCTCCAACATGCCGACCGCGCGCTGCGTGTCGCTGCCGGAGTTGTCGCCGTCGGAGGCCTGCGCCGCATAGATGTTCCACGACTCCGCCGAGTAGCGGTCGCGCTGGATGCGGGTCAGCTCGGCAAGCGCGGTCGACACCACCGTGCCGCCGGTGCGCGGGTCGGTGAAGAACACCTCCTCCGTCACTTCCTCGGCGGTTTCGGTATGGCGGATGAACACGAGGTCCACCCGCTTGTAGCGCCGCTCCAGGAACACGTGCAGTAACAGGAAGAAGCGCTTCGCCAAATCCTTCATGCTCTCGGACATGGAGCCGGACACATCCATCAGGCAGAACATCACCGCGCGGGTCGAGGGCTTCGGCACCTGGGTATAGCGGCGGTAGCGCAAGTCGATGGGGTCGACCCAGGGCACGCGCGCCAGGCGCCGCAGCGCCTGCTCCAGTTCACCGCGCAGCATACGAAGGCGGTCCGCATCCTCGCCGCTCGCTTCCAGATGGAAGATCTCCTTTTCCAATTCGCGGACCTCGGGCGGCTTTGGGCGCCGCAGCCCGATGCGCCGGGCGAGCGACTGCCGCATGGACCGCGACATGTCGATCTGCGACGGGTTGCCGTCCACGCTGATGCCGGCCCGGATTGGCGCCATCGTCTCCGTCGCCACCACCTGGCTTTTCACCAGGTCGGGCAATTCGAGGTCCTCGAAGAACAAGTCGAGGAACTCGTCGCGGGTGAGCACGAAGCGGAACCCGTCCTGCGACTCGCCGCCGCCTTGCCCGGCGCCGGACCCGCCGCCGCCCCGTCCGCTCGGCGGGCGCGCCAGGCGGTCCCCGGTCGAGAACTCCTTGTTGCCGGATAGCACCACCTGCCGCTCACCGCCGGTGAACACCGTGTGGAACGACGGCTCGTGCAGCACATCGGCGGGGACCGTCACCGTCTCGCCATGCCCGGTCTCGCGCAGCGTGCCCTGGGTGATGGCGGCCCGGGCCGCCCGCGCAATTTCCCCCCTTGCTCGCGCCAACACCCGCTGGCGGTTCTCTAGGTTCTTGCCGTGTGGGTTAGGCCGCCGATCGATGATATCCAAGGGCGTTCGCTCAGGCTGACTGCTTGAACCGCATGTACCACTCGACCAACCGGCGCACTTGGCGTTCGGTGTAGCCGCGCGAGACCATGCGTTCAACGAAGTCGTTGTGCTTCTTCTCGGTTTCGCCGTCCTTCTTGGACCCGAAGCTGATCACCGGCAGCAGATCTTCGACCTGGGAGAACATCCGCTTCTCGATCACGTCGCGGATTTTCTCATACGACGTCCAGGACGGGTTGCGCCCGCCGTTCGCCGCCCGGTTGCGCAGCGCAAACTTCACCACCTCGTTGCGGAAATCCTTCGGGTTGGCGATCCCCGCCGGCTTCTCGATCTTGGTCAGCTCCGCATTCAGCAGCTCGCGGTTCAGCATCTGCCCGGTATCGGGGTCCTTGAAGTCCTGGTCCTCGATCCAAGCGTCGGCGTAGTCGAGGTAGCGGTCGAACAGGTTCTGCCCATAATCGCCGTAGCTCTCGAGATAAGCCTTCTGGATCTCGTTGCCGATGAACTCGGCGTAGCGCGACGCGAGCTCGGACTTGATCGAGGCGAGATAGGCGGCCTCGGTCTCCGGCGGGAACTGCTCGCGCCGGATCGCCTGCTCCAGCACGTACATCAGGTGCACCGGGTCGGCCGCGACCTCGTTCGAGGAGTGGTTGAAGGTCGCCGACAGCACCTTGTAGGCGAACCGGGTCGAAATGCCCTCCATGCCTTCGTCGACGCCGGCGGTGTCGCGGTATTCCTGCATGGTGCGGACCTTGGGGTCGGTCTCGCGGATGTTCTCGCCGTCATACACCCGCATCTTGGCGAACGGGCGCGAGTTGGCGTGCGGCTTCAGGCGCGAGAGCACCGCGAACCGCGCCAGCATCTCCAGCGTATGCGGCGCGCAAGGCGCCTCCGCCAACGCCGAGCCGCTGATCAGCTTGCGGTAGATCAGCCCTTCCTCGGTCACCCGCAGGCAATACGGCACCTTCACCACCGACACGCGGTCGAGGAACGCCTCGTTGGTGCGGTTGTTGCGGAAGCTCTGCCATTCCGCCTCGTTGGAGTGGGCCAGCAGGATGCCCTGGAACGGGATCGCGCCGATGTTCTCGGTGCCAAGATAGTTGCCCTCCTGCGTCGCGGTCAGCAACGGGTGCAGCATCTTGATCGGCGCCTTGAACATCTCCACGAACTCGAGAATGCCCTGGTTGGCGCGGTTCAGGCCGCCGGAGAAGCCATAGGCGTCCGGGTCGTTCTGGCTGTAGGTCTCCAGCTTGCGGATGTCGACCTTGCCGACGAGGGCCGAGATGTCCTGGTTGTTGTCGTCACCCGGCTCGGTCTTGGCGACCGCGATTTGCTTGCGGCGCGACGGATACAGCTTGACGACGCGGAACCGCTCGATATCACCGTCCCACTCATCCAGCCGCTTCAACGCCCAAGGGCTGGCGATGCCGGTCAGGACCCGGCGCGGAATGCCATACTTTTCCTGCAGCGCGCCGGCCATGGTGTCGGGGTCGAACAGCCCGAGCGGGCTTTCAAACACCGGGCTCAACTCGCTGCCGGCTTTCAGGACATAGATCGGCTCCTGTTCCATCAGCGCCTTGAGCCGCTCGCCCAGCGACGACTTGCCGCCGCCGACGGGGCCGAGCAAGTACAGGACCTGCTTACGCTCCTCGAGTCCTTGCGCCGCGTGGCGGAAGAAGCCGACGATACGCTCGATCGTCTCCTCCATGCCGTGGAACTCGGAAAACGCCGGGTAAACGCGAACCGTGCGGTTCAGGAAGATGCGCCCGAGCCGCGGGGCGCGCGACGTGTCCAGCAATTCCGGCTCGCCGATCGCCTTCAACATGCGCTCGGCCGGACTGGCGTAGCAGGCCGGGTCGTCGCGGCACGCAGTGAGATAGTCGGCGAGGCTCATCTCAACTTCGCGATGCTGGTCGCGGAGGGAGGCATGCAGGGAAAACACACTGTTTGCTTGAAGCATTATGAAACTCCCAAAAGGAGCCAGGATGTCGAATGCTCGGCATCCGGTCCGGCAACCAGCATATTCATGCGAGCACTACGATAGTTGGGTGGCCCTCGTGCCCAGGCAAGCGACTCCGTTACAAAACCGCTATCTAACGCTACCGCGTTTCGAGCCTTCAACGCACGTGCAACTTGCTCGGATAACGCCTTGCAAATTATATGCCTAGGGATTCGTGGCGGAATCGCGACAGCGGCGGCCAACGCACCCGAGTTTGCGCTTGCCACGGCGGTTGTGCCGAAACGAGGACATCATCGCGCGAACGGCTAACGGACGGAAGCAAAGACGCGGTGGGACAGGACCACGGGTGCCGGATGGCCCGATTGGTCCGAAATCGAGCAGGCCGCCCCACGCGCGGGCGAAATCAACCCAAGAGATAACCCGGCGCCAGGTTTTCACCTGGCGCCGGGCTATGGAAGCCGCAGAATTCTACACGCGCCGAGTTGCCGCGACGGCCAAATCACGCCGTGGAGCGCCGATGCCGCCACCGAGCCACGCCGCCAACGCGCCGAGCACCAAGGCGATGAAGCCATAGATGCCAGCGCTGGCCAGACCCTTACGGGTTGCTTCAGCAGCCTGGGCCGCCTTCTGTTTCGCCGTGTCCACCGTCTGCCGGTATTGCTGATCGGCTTGGGTGAGCCGGGTCCGCGCCTCGTCTGGGCTGATGTTGGCCGTTTTGGCCAGCCCGTCGATGGCGCGCTCGCGTGCCGCATCGGCGGCCTGCTGATCGCCGCTCACGCTCGCTCGGATATACGCCGTTACGCTGTCCTGGGCGCTTTGCGCGTCGTTCGGGTTTACCAGGCGGCGCACCTGGGCCTGCAAGGCATCGCCGTCGGTGTTCTGCGCGACGCCGGAAGCGGCCGAGGCTGCCGCCTTTCCAGCGCCGCCGATCGTGCTGCCAAGCGCGTTGAAGGTGCCGCCGATGATGCCGCCTACCGCCGAACTCAACAGGTAAACCAGCACCATAGTCGCCACGCACCACGAGATGAAGCCATGCCACCGCGCCGTATTGGTGTCCGGCGTGCCGCAAAGCCGGCCTGCGGCGATGCCGCCTACCAGGGACGCGATGATGCCGGATACGGTCCACCAGATGGCGGCCGTCAGGGAAAAGTGCCCGGCGGTCGGGTTGTCGGCGGTGTTGGCGGCGTCGACCGCGGATGCGCCGACGCCGACACCCAGGATGTTGAGCAGCAACTGCACGACCAGCGCCGCCGCGACGCCGGCAAAGATCGCGCCCCACGATACGCGGTTGCGCAGGTGGGTGCGCTGGTCGTCAGGCACGACCACGCTGGTGGTGGTGCCGGTGGGAACGGCGGGGCCAGTGTATTCCGAGGTGACAACCATCAGGCGCGCTCCTTAGCGGTGCATGAGACGGGCGAGCACATAACCGACGCCGACGGCTGCGAGCAACGCCGTCATTGGGCGTTCCGACATGAAGCTGTCCAGTTCGGCGCCCATCGACGATGCGCCCTCGCGCGCCTGGTCCTTCACGGAGCCGTAAGCATTCTGTGCCCGTCCAGTCACCTGGTCCAGCTTGCCTTCGGCCTGGGTCTTGGTATCGCCGGTGAGGCCGCCGACCGCGTCCTTGACCTTGCCGCCGATGTTCCCGGCCGCACCCTTGATCCGGTCCTCGTCCATTATTGCGCTCCTCACGATGCCGGGGCTGCCGTGATTGGCAAGTCCGCCCGTATGTAAGACCGACTAACGCAAAGCACGCGGTTGGTTGCATGGGGGTGGCAAGAAAGCCTGGCCGGACCAAGATGCAGGTCATGAAAAGCAGTTGGGAGCGCCGTGCATCCGGCCGGGGCCTGATGTAAGTAACCATAGCATGGCATCAGACGACCAGGGCAACGGCCGGGAGCGGTATCACCACGGGAATCTTCGCGAGGCGCTGATCCAAGCGGCGCTTGCCATGATCGCTGAGCGCGGCTTGGCCGGCTTCGCGATTGCGGAGTTGGCCCGGGTCGTCGGCGTCAGCCCGGCCGCGCCATACCGGCACTTCCGCGACCGTAACGCAGTGATCGCCGAAGTCGCGCGGAGGGGCTTCGAGTCGCTCGCGGCCGAACTGACGGCCGCCACCGCAGGCTGGCGAACCGACCCGCTTGCCGCCCTGGAACGCGCTGCCCAGGCGCACGTAGCCTTTGCCGGACGTGAGCCTGCGGTTTATGCGACCATGTTCGACACCGGATTTCCGTCTGGCGAGCACCCGGACCTGGTGCGGGCGCGCGACGGCGCATTTGCCGTGTTGCGCCGGGTCGCAGAGGCCGCATGCGCGATGAGCCGGGCTCCCCGCCGCCCGCCGCCGCTGATGGTCGCGCTGCATGTCTGGTCGCTGACGCACGGGATCGCGACCCTGTTCGTCAGCCAGGATGGGAACAACCGGCTGCTGATCCCGATGCCGCCCGAGGCGTTGCTGGAGGCGGGGTTGCTCGTGTACCTGCAATCGCTCGGTTTGCCCTCCCGGCGTGACGAATAGGCACACGGAAACGTGATGTATGTGCAGGGATGTTTCGGCCCCGCCGCAGTGTAAATGTCTCTCACATGAAAATGGAGGCTCGTTATGTTGCAAGCCAAGTTGGACGAGTGGGGCAAACCGGCCTGGATATCGCTTCTGGTGCTCGCGTTCATGGCGGGTTGGCCGCTTGGCCTCGCTGTCCTGGCGTATCTGGTCGGCAGCGGCCGCTTGAAGGCCTGGCGCGCTGAAATGCCGGGCACATGGTTCAATCTTCGTGGCGTCCAGCCCGGCGGCGCCTGGCGCAGCCGTAGCGCCCCGAGCGGCAACCGCGCCTTCGACGCCTATCGCGAAGAGACCCTGCGCCGCCTCGAGGAGGAGCAGAAGGAGTTCCAGGCGTATCTCGACAGGCTCCGCCAGGCTCGCGACAAGGCCGAGTTCGACGAGTTCATGGCCGAACGCCGGCGCCGTTCCGAAGTGACCGAGCAGCGCAGCGACACTTAACCGCCTGATCCGGCCATGGCATGGGAGAGGCAAAAGCTCTCCTATTTCCGGCTGATGCGTGGCGTCCGCCGAGTGCCTGCCGGTATGGCGTTTCCGCACGCATGCTCTAACATCCCGCCGCGAACCCCGCCGTGAACAGGGGCGGCCGCAATCGCGTTGCGGGGAGGGGCATACGATGAAGATGACACCGACGCACGAAACCCTGGGCGCTAATGTCGAAGGCATCGACCTGGCCCAGCCGCTCGGGCGCAACGAGTTCGGCGCCATCCTGCGGGCCTTGGGCGACCACGGCGTCCTGTGTTTCCCGCACCAATCGCTCGACGCGCACCAGCTCAAGGCATTCTCCGGACATTTCGGCGGGCTGCAGGCGTCGCTGACCGGCACCTATTGCGAGCCGGGCATGCCTGAGGTGATGATCCTCTCGAACCTGATCGAGGACGGCAAGCCGCTCGGCTTGGCGGACGCCGGGCAGGATTGGCACACCGACATGTCGTATAACGACCTGATCGGCTTCACCAACGTGCTGTATGGCATCAAGATACCGCGGCGTGGCGGCAAGGCGCTGGGCAACACCGTGTTCGCCAATATGCACGCGGCCTATGATGGACTTTCGGATGAGCTGAAGCGGCGGCTGCACGGCATGACCGCCACGCACGACTTCAACAAGTTCTGGGAGGAGATGCGCCAACGCCCCGGCAGCACCCGCCCGGCACTGACGCCGGAGCAGCGCGCGCAGCGTCCGCCCGCGGTGCATCCGGTGTTCATGGCCCACCCCATCACTCGCCGGCAGGTGCTGTATTGCAATCCCGGCTACGTCACCCGCATCAACGAGCTCGATGCGGCGGAGAGCGCCCAGGTGCTGGCCCATTTGTTCGAGCACCAATTGCAGCCCGCCTTCCAATACGCGCATCATTGGACGGAGGGCGACGTGCTGATGTGGGACCACATCGGCACCCTGCACAACGCGATCCCGGACTATGGCCCGGACGAGCATCGGCTGATCAAGCGCTGCCAGGTGATGGCGGACCGGGTGTTCGACCCGAGTTTCGTGCAGCGGGCGCTGCTGCAGGGGGCCGAATAGCCGGATGCGCTGGATCAGGTTCAGCGCCGCAGGCCGCACGGCGTATGGCATTCTTGAAGGCGACCGGATTGCGGAGTTGGCGGGCGGGCTGTTCGACGGCCCTCCGGTTCATACCGGGCAGACGCATGCGCTCTCCGAGGTGCGGATCGAGGTTCCGTTGCTGCCGCGCACGTTCTACGCCGCCGGGCTGAACTACACGGAGCACGTCACCCACGCCGCGAAGATGCTCGGCGAGGCGCCGAATATCCCGCAGCAGCCCGACATGGGCTATCGCGCGGTGAATGCGTTGATCGCCCATGACCAGCCCGTGGTGATGCCGCGCGACGCGACGAAAGTCCAGTATGAGGCCGAGCTCGCCGTGGTCATCGGCAGGCAGGCCAGGCATTTGAGCGAGGCGGACGCGCTGTCCTGCGTGTTCGGCTACACCATCGGCAACGATGTCAGCGAACGGGCCTGGCAGAAGTCCGACCGCACCTTTTGGCGCAGCAAGAACACCGACACCTTCAAGCCCATGGGTCCCTGGATCGAGACGGACGCCGACCTCGCCGCGATGGAAACCGTGGTGCGGCTGAATGGCGCCGAGACGCTGCGCTTCCGCACCGACGACATGCTGTTCGGCATTGCGCGATACATTTCCACCATGACGCGTTACCTGACGCTGCACCCCGGCGATGTCATCTGGATGGGCACCGACGGCGCGTCGCCCGACCTGAAGCCCGGCGACATTGTCGAGATCGACATCACGGGAATCGGCACCCTGCGCAACCCGTTCGTGGCGGAGGCGGAGGGCTGATGCCGGCGTCCTATGCGGCCCACTGCGCCCAGCTCGAGGCGATGCTGACCGCTTGGGGAATGCCCGCAGCGTTCGCGCAGCGGACGGCGGAGGTGATGGCGTGGGCGGACCTGCACGGCATCGACAGCCACGGCATCTCCATGCTTCCCGCCTATTTCGAGCGGCACCAGAGCGGACGCGTCGACATGCGGGCACAGCCGCGCATCCTAAGGGAAACCCCGGTGTCCGCCTTGGTGGACGGCGATGCCGGGCTGGGGCACGAGCCGTCGCGCCAGGCGATGGAGCTCGCGATTGGCAAGGCGCGCGCCGTCGGCATGGCGGCGGTCTGCGTGCGGAACTCGTCGCATTTCGGCGCTTGCGGATTCTATGCCAGGATGGCGGCGGATGCGGGGCTAATCGGCATGGTGGCCACCTCCGCATCCATCGTCCAGGTGGCGCCGACCGGCGGGGCAGAGGCTCGGCTGGGCACCGACCCGTGGGCGTTCGCGGCGCCGGGCCGGGACGACGAGCCGTTCGTGCTGGACATGGCAACGACGACGGTGGCGGCCGGGCGCATACGCAACAAGGCGAACGAGGGCCTGCCGACGCCGCCGGGCTGGCTGCTGACCCGGGACGGCCTGCCGTCGACGGACCCGCTGGAGGTGCAAAACGGCGGGTTTCTCACGTCGTTGGGCGGCAGCGCGGAGGGCAGCAGCTACAAGGGCTATGGCCTGGCGGTGATGGTGAACATCTTGAGTTCGTGCCTGTCCGGCGCGACGCTGGTCACCGACCCCATGCACGCGAAAAAGCCCGCCGGCATGGACATCGGGCACTTCTTCCTGGCGCTCAGCCCGGCCCTGTTCCGCGAGGAGGGCGCGTTCGAAGCCGACGTGGCGACGCTGTGCGACACGTTGCGCGCCACCCGTCCGGTCGACCCGGCCCAGCCCGTGATGGTCGCCGGCGACCCCGAGCGGCGGAACGCGGCGCGGCGGATGCAGGACGGCATCCCGGTCGGCCGCAACCTGCTTGCGCGGATCAAGCAGATTGCCGCGGAGTCGGGCGTTCCCTGGCTGTTGGACGCCGGGTAGCTGCTATCAAGGCGCCTCATGGACGACGGCGTTGAGGTACCATGGGCAGGTCTCCGGGAGGCTGGTGATCTCCTCGCCGGTCTCGTTGACGGCCAGGGTCACGGCATCACTCCATATGTCCGCTATCCAATCCTCGTCGCCCAGCATGCGCTGCAGGCTTGGAGATTGTTTCAGGCGACGCAGCACCCGCTTGCGCTGCTCACGCAGGGTGCGCTCCCAACTCGCGCCTGAACGGTCCGGCTGGTGCTGTTGCTCGAGCAGGTGCGCCAGCAGCACGGCGATGCGGCTGGCGAGTTCGCGCTGTTCGCTTTTCCCCACGTCCTCGATCTCGTCGGCTACGTGCTCGCGGTCGAGCAATTCGAACCGTCCGGCGCGTATCAGCCGGGCCTGGTCGACGGCCCAAGCCGCCACATCCTGCTCGTACGAAACGGGCGGCGACGCTTCGTCGAGGGTCGAGCTTTCACCGGGGGAGCATAGCCCGGCATCGTATCGACGCAAAGCGCTTGTGAGGGGGCTGGTTGATGATCTAACGCAGACGACGGGAGCAGTCTGGGTCAGGCCACGAGCTTTGTATCGCGGACCAGCTCAGCCACAGCCACGAAGCAGCGATTGGCATCGGCCACTCGTTAAGCCGTGCGCTACCCAGCTTGCGCGGCCACGGTCGAAAGGGTGAATCCTTCGTCGGCAACGGGCAGGTGAATGCCTGCCTGGTCCAGGATGGCAATGGTGATCAGCGTCATGGCAAGGATCAGCGCGTATACGGCCCAGGTGGCGACCGCAAACCGCAACATGCTGACATGGCGTTCCCCCGCTTCCTCCGGATGCCAGTCCCGGCTGATGAACCCCATGCCGTCCATGTCGCGCGATCTCCCTTAATCTAAGCGGCCCGATAACCTGTTGCATTCACCGTGGCGTCCGCATCCCTAGAGCGTGGCCGGGTAAACCACCGCCTTTCCCGGCGTGGGCGGTTCGATCAGGCTTGCGCCGTCGTAGCGCACGAACTCGGCCACTTCGACGTCCGCGCGGGAGTAGTCGAGGATGTCCATCGTCGGCTCCACCTCCGAACCCTTGATCCGGATGAAGTTCACGTCGCAAATCGCCTGGTGGTCCTCCCGACGCAGCGTCACCATACCCTTTGCCGTATCGAAGCTCAGGCCCTCCAGGGCCGCGATCACCGGTTTGGTGTCCGTGCCGCCCGCCTTGCGGATCGCCGCCGCATAGGCATAGACCGCGGAGTGCCCGGCGCACATGAAGCCCAGCGGCAGCCCGTTGCCGGTGCGCTTTACGTAATCGTCATAAAGCGTCTTGCCCATCGGCAGGTTCTGGTATGCGCCGTAATACCAGGACATTCCCAGCCAGAGCTGTTCCGGCGTGCTGGTCCCCAGCGCAAGCGGCACCAGGAACTCGTTCGTCGCGTCCGCCAGCACCTTGACGCCGTGCATCAATCCGGCCAGGCGCGCCTGCCGGTAGAAATTGATCGCGTCGTCGCCGTAGACGGCGATGAACAGGCCCTCCGCGCCGCCCGCCTTCAGCGCCGCAAGCTGTTGCTTGTAATCGGATTCGCCGAAGCGGGCCACGACCGGGTCGACAAGCTCGGGGCTGCGTTTGGCGATCGCGGGATAGGCTTCCAGCAATCCCGCACGGAACGAGGCGTATGCGGACCTGCCGTATTCAGCGTCGGGAACGATGGCGCCCCAGCGCGTGACCTCCGGGTAGCGTTCGGCCATCAGCCGGGCCTGGGCGCGGTTGCGCATGTAGGTTTGATCGGACACGCGGAACAGGTTGGGCGTGAACGCTTCATGCGTCAGCTTCTCGGACGCGGCGGCGCAGGTGATCAGCACCGCGTTGGCCGGCTGCAGCAACGGCGCCAGCGCCAGGCCGACATCGCTGGACAGGACGCCGCAGAGCAGGTTGATGCCAAGGCCCGTCAGCTCGCGCATCCCGGCCACCGCGGCTTTCGGGTCGGCGTGGATGTCGAACGGGACGATTTCGACCGGGCGTCCGAGCACGCCGCCGCCCTCGTTGATCTGGCCGGCCGCGATCTGCGCGCCGTCCAGGATCGGCCGCCCGATCACCTCCTGCGCTCCGGTCAGGGCGACGAGGCAGCCGATGCGGACCGGCCCCGGCATCCTGCCTTGGGCCATCGCCCGTCCGGTTGCCATGCCCGCCGCGAGGCTTGCCGCTGCGCCGAGCAGGGTACGCCGCGATGCCTGAACCATGCTCATCCTCCCATTCTCATCGGCCTCGGTTACGCGAAAGCAGCCGCCAAGCACTCGCATTGCTGTGCTGTTCAAGGTCTCACCCTCGCGAACAGCGCAAAATGCTTCCCTCGTTAGAAGCTGCGCATCGTTCATTTGCGTGAGTTGGACGGCAGCGACCGCGAGAGTCATACCGCACGGCGGAATGGCGCAGTGTGACCTACGTCACAATTCTTTTGCGTGACCAGCGTCACATCACCGGACCATCAAATGCTGTGAGTCACGCCAGCGCGGCGCGGCCGCGAGCGAACGTTCGCCTGTTCAGCGCCGCAAGCGGGGGGAGGCGTTCAGCACCATGCGGACCAGGTCGCCCTGGTGATGCACGTCCATCTTCTCGTAGGCATGGCGCAGATGGCAGCGCGCGGTGTTGTAGCTGATGCCCAGCGTGGCGGCGGCGCTGCGGAGGTCCTGCCCGCGGGACAGCAACACGGCAATCTCCAATTCCTTCGCCGTCAAGCCGTAAATCTGCCCAATCGACCAGCCATTCACCGGCTCCTGCGGGTCGAGCTCTTGTATGACGACCATCGCACGCGTCGCGGTCGCGGCGTGGGGAAACAGCGGGTCGGGGGTGCCGCTCAGGCGCCGCACCATCACATGGAAGGGAGCGCAACCCGACGGGCGCGGCAAATGAAGCTCATTCTCCGAGGGTCCGTCGATCGCGGTCACCTGCGATATCGCCCGCTGCAGCTTGGAGTTGGCGACGGGATCGGCGGCAATGAGGGTTGCGCTCAGGGGTGCACTAGCCGGGGGCGCATTCGCCAGATGCAGGCCGTCCCGCAGCCCCAACAGCCGCTTGGCTCCGGTGTTGGCGAACTCGACGCCGCCATGCGGCGACAGGATGAGCACGTTCGCCGACATGCAGTCGAACGCCGATGCCAGGCCGTCGGCTTTGTCCTTGATCCGTGCCGCCTCGCGCTCCGTGGCGATCAGGCGTCCGATGAAGGGCATCAACGCTTGCAGCGCGCCGATATCGACGGGCGTGAAGTCCGTGCGGTTGAACGGACGTCCGACGATCAGATGATAGCGATGCGTCGGGGTGACATAGGGCGTGGTGATAAGGCAGTGAAACCGCCCTTCGGGACGCACGACGTAGTCGAAAAAGGCGGAGTGCGCGAAATCGTGGTCACGCTGCAGCGCCGCCCGGTCGACGACGATGCCCGAATGGAGCCCGCGCAGCCATCCCGGCAGCAACCGCTCCGTCGCGGCGTGTTGCAGACGTGTCCCGTATGCTTGGTCGACACCCTGCACCAGGGGGCTTTCGACCTTGCCGTCCGTCGTGCGCTCGGCAAAAAGCAACGTATAGGACGCGCCGACCGCCTGGCCGACAGCCTCGAACGGAATGGCTTCCGCCGCCAACGCCGCCTCGTGCAGCCGTCCGACGGCGGACGCGAGTGGCGGGTAACGGATCAAGGCACACCTCCGCAGGTTAGAGTCCAGATGAAGTGTAGCGTCGACCGGCGGCGGGTTGTTAATCCATTTGGACGAGGTTGACGGAAAAGTTTTGGATTATGGGCGTCGCCGCGAGAAACCGGGATTGCGTCGCCGCCCCGCCGCCCCGCCGCCCCGCCGCCGGCGCGCCGACCGAACACCGCGCCCGATGTCAGGCCGGAGCCGCCGGGGTAGCCGTTGAAGAACACACCGCCCACCAGCTCCCCGCATGCGAACAATCCTGGGATGTCATGGCCGTCTTCGTGCACCACGCCGCCCGTGCCGCTGACCTGTAGGCCACCATAGGTGAAGGTGATGCCGCCGGTGACCGGGTAGGCCTTGAACGGCGGCGTGTCGATCGCCTGCGCCCAGTTCGATTTTGGCAAAGCAAGCCCGAGCGTGCCCTTGCCGTCCTTCACGCTCGGCTCGAAAGCGGCACCGGGCATCACGGCCGCGTTGTAGGCGGCAATCGTCGCGCGCGCGGCCGCCTTGTCCTCGACGCCATCGAGCTTGCTGACCAGTTCATCCAGCGTGTCCGCCTGCACGAAATGGGCGTCGTGGAAGCGGTACTCGCCATACAGCAGGTGGTCGACCTTGCTGTCGAAAATTTGCCAGGCGAGATGGCCCGGCTGTTCCATCACCGCACGCCCGAACTGCGCATAGGTGTAGTTGCGGAAGTCCTTGCCCTCATCGACGAAGCGCTCGCCGCGCGCATTCAGCATGATGCCGAGGAAATAGCAGATCTTGCGGTAGTTCTTGCGGTCGAGATGCGGGATGTCGAGGTTGCCATAGTCCGGCATGTGCAGATCCATCGGCGTCGCGTGGCAGCCGCCATACAGCCCGTGCTGCCGGGCGCCCAGCTTGAGCGCCATCTCCAGGCCCTTGCCCGTGTTGTGCGGCGTGCCGCGGACCTTGGCCTTGCGCCAGCCCGCGCCGATGTGCCGGGCGCGCAGTTCGGCACTGGCCTCGAATCCGCCGCATGCCAGGATGATGGCGCCGGCCTGCAACTGCCCGGTCTCGCCAGCTTCGTTTATGGTGCGGATGCCCACGACCCGGCCGTCCTCGACGACCAGGTCGTCGGCAGCGCAATCGTAGCGGATTTCGCCGCCCATGCCGAGGAAGGCCCGCAGTTCCGCCTCGACCAGGCCGACGCCTTCGTGCTTGGCCTCCAGCGTCAGCCCGCCCCAAAAGACGTGCTTCCCGTCTTTCTGGAACGACTGCCGCGCGTAGATCGGCTCGAACCGCACCCCGTGCGACGCGAGCCAGCGCAGGGCGGGATAGCTCTCGGCGATCAACGTCCGTTGCTCAGTGCTGAGCGGGCGTCCGTCGTTGAAGCCCAGCAGGTCCGCCGCGAATTTCTCGGCGGAGTAGGAGCCGAATTCGGTGTCGGGCAGGCGCGGGTCGGACGGGTCCGCCAGCAACGGCAGCAGGTCGTCATTGCCGCCATAAACGAAGCGCATTGCGCCTGCGGTGTATTTCGAGTTGCCGCCGGCGAGATCTGGCTGCGCCTTTTCGATGATCAGCACGTCGCAACCCCGGTCCTTCGCCGTGATGGCCGCGCACAGCGCCGCGTTGCCGGAACCGACGACGATCACGTCCCAATCCGTCCGCAATCTTTCCTCCTCCAAGCCGGCTGCGGGCGACTCTACGGCATCTGTTGCCCATCGATGCCCGTAAACAAAGCTGCATCCGGCGGTCAACATTTGGTGCGCGGCTTACTAATTGGACAATGGCGCGTTTAATGACAATTATGATACTTCGATTAATCTGGTACCGGCGCGGGCATTCGGTCCGACAGTCTCCACCGAGGGACGGGCAGTCGCTGTTCATTGCGGCCGCATTGGCCGCCGTGATGGCAACGTTGACGTTCAGCACCGCTGCTTGCGCCGCGGCGGTGGCTGAGGGTGCTGGCCAATCCTTGCCAACGCCGCCCGGCACGGTCGATGCCTTGACGGAGCCGGTCGACCCACGGCTCCCCGCCGGCGTGCCCGCACGGATCAGCATACGCTATCCCGCCGGCAACGCCGCCGCGCGCCAACGCTCCATTGAGCTTGCACATGGCTTGAGCGATCAGGGCCTGGACGTCGTGGACCTCGCAGCAGTGTCCGAGCGCGTCGCCGCCAATACGGTGGCGTACTTTTATGCGGAGGATGAGCTCGCGGCCACGATTGCCGCGCGTGGCCTTGGTCCAGAATGGAAGCCGATCCAGCGGCGTATACCGTCGCGAGAGGCAATGCCGCGGCCCGGCGCGCTTGAACTCGCCATTGCCAGTCCATGACGCGCTATTTGACCCGAAGGAGGATTTGGTGAGCACAGCATTTTCGTTCCGCGCCCTGTTCGCAGCATTGTTGCTGTCCGGTGCGGCGCACGCCCAACCTGCGCCCGCGAGCGGCCCGGCGCCGCTGGTCGTGTATTTCGCCTCCGGCAGCGCGGCCTTGCGGCAACAGGACGAGGCGGTGCTCGACCGTGCTTCGCGCGCCTTCAACGAGGGGCACCCGATCATCATGACCATCAGCGGTGGATCGGATGCGGTCGGACAGGCCGAACCCAATCTGCTGCTATCGCAACGGCGCGCGAATGCCGTGTTGCGCGGCCTGGTGGCGCGCGGAATTCCGGTCGACCGCTTCCAATTGCTTGCCAAAGGCGAGACCGATCCAGCGGTGAGCGCCCCGTCCGGCGTGCCTGAGGAGCGTAACCGCCGGGTGGAGATCACTTGGCGTTGACGCTGCGGATCATGCGCTGGGGGGTGGCATCGCTGCTGGGCGTTGGGCTGTTTGCGGCCGGCGTCGCGCGGGCCGAGGACCTGACGGCGCGTGCTGAGCATGGCGATCCCGCGGCCATGTTCGATCTTGCGACACAGTACGACCTCGGCGCTTTGGGCGCGCAGGATCCGGCTCTTGCGTTCAAATGGTACCGCCGCGCCGCAGAGGCTGGGCTGCCGCAGGCGGAGTTCAACGTTGCCGTCATGCTCGACAGTGGACGCGGCGCGGCGCAGGACATGGTTGAGGCTGCGGCCTGGTACGGACGGGCGGCGGCGCGTGGGAACCATCGCGCGCAGTATAATCTAGCGTTGCTGTATGGCGCGGGCACCGGAGTGCCGCGTAATCCCGAACTCGCGGCATTTTGGTTCAGGCAAGCTGCGCCGGCAGTTCCGGAGGCGGGACGCCGGATCGCGGCGCTGCATCCGGACGAGCATGCGACGACAATATCGGCCGCGTTGCCGACCGTGCCGCTTGGGGAATTCGCCGCCGGGCCGGCGCCGATCGAATTCGTTTGGACCGCGGCGGCGCAGTCCGAACCCGTCCGCTATTTGATCGAGGTGCAGGCCCTGGGCCGTATCGCCTCCACCGAAGTGTTTTCCGAGTTCACCGATGGGTCCGCCGTCGCAGCGCCTTTGCGCGATAAGCCCGGCGAATATGCGTGGCGCGTCTTCACGCTCGCCCGCGTCGCCGCACGCTATGAAGTGAGCGACTGGGCGCATTTCACGGTGCTGCCGCGGCCTACGCTCGGTGCTTCGCGCACGAATTGAGCTGTGGCTGAGAACGCGGCCAATGCCGCAGGGGATGCGCCTTCCCCTGCGGCATTGTGGAACCAACTACTACTGGTTCGTTTGCTCTTGGATATGCGCCTTGTCACGGTGCCGCACATACATGCCGGTTGCGCAACCGGCCAACGCGCCCATCACCCCATGGCCGGCCAGATGACCGCCCGCGGCGCCGACAGCGCCATATCGCAGGCAGCCGCCGCCGGGCTTCGGGATCTCACCGTTTTGCTGCTGCTGATAGGTCTGCGCGTAGCGCGGGTCTTTCGGATTGATCTGGCGCTGATCCGGCATCGGCTGGATCTGGTCGCCTTGGAAGCTGAAGGGATCGCCGGACGCAGCCTGACCGGAGCCTTGTTGCATGCGGCCTTGTTGCATTGCGCTGCCCTGGTTGGAGCCATTTGAGTTATAGCCCTGTGCCTCCGCATTGGCGATGCCTAAGCAAGCAACGGCAGAGAGGGTGGCAAGCATCTTAAACTTCATAGTTCACTCCCGGAAAATATTGCACGGTGGCATTCTTGGAAAGCAGCAGCAATCATAGCTGGAATTCAGTGTAACGCCTGAGCGCAGAGAAGGCTACTGCAACCGTTTGTCAGCCTTGGCATGACGCACAGCCTCCGCATGCGGCGGAGCACGCCAGGTCATGCCGGATTGGTCCCACGCCTCCTGCAGGAGTGGCGGGACCAGGTTGCCGGACCCGGCCCAGGATAGCAGCAGCGCGACCACCAGTGGCTCGATTGGCGAGCCGGACTTGCAAAGCGGCAGTGCCCAGGTCCTGCGCAGCGGCCAGGCAAGCCGTAGTCCGCCCGGCGTGAGCATGTCCGCGGCGAGATGGGAAAGGTAGCCGACCGCCAAAGGATGCACGACCCAGCCCGGAGCGCCGCCATGCAGAAGGCCCCAAGCGCATGCCGCCACCGCAGCCGCCGAATGGGTGACGCCACGGTGGCCAAGGGCAGATGCGATAGTAGAGGAAAGCGGGCGCAACCGTTTGCCCAACCAGGATTTTGGGTGGTCGATGTCGGGCAACAAGGAGCCCAGGATGGCGAGGCCAAGGCACGCCGGGGCAGCAGCCGGAAGGCCCAGATGGGGGGCCGCGACGAGCCAAGCCGCGACCCCAAGCGCTACATGGGAGCCGGCCATCATCGGGTATCAGCTTGTTCCCTGAACATTCCGGGAGATTTGCGCTTGTGGGGCCGCGAAGGCAACCTTTCAGGCTTGGCACAATGAACATGCAGTCCCCAAGGCTAGGCTACCAATTTATAGAATTGGTAATCCTTCAATGCTATTTCAGGTTGTGCATCTATGTTAATAGAAGCACGGCCGAACGTTTTAGGGACGCGCATGCGATGGTGGTAAAGACGTGGAACGGGTCCGACGCCGCCTTCGCAACCGACAGCGATTGGTTGCCGCAGGTTGCGCCGGCATCGGGCGATACGGCGGTCATCAACGCGGGCACGGTCCGGGCATCGGGAACGCTGCCAAGCTTTCTTACGATCACGCTGAGTTCGTCGAGTTCGTCCAGTCCCGTGCTGATCCTGTCCGGCGCCACGCTCGGGGCCTCCTCGCAGTTGAACATACGGGCCGGGGGAGCGAATGCTGCTCTGCGGCTGAGCGGGACGGTCAACAACGCGGGCACAATCGTGGCGACCGGCGCCAGTCCGGGGCAGGTTATTCTACAGATCGACGATGCGCCGGGCGGCGGCACCACGAACTTCGTCAACACAGGCCAAATCCAGGTCAGCAATACGGACCTGCAGATCATTACGGCGGGCGCCAACGCGGCTGACCAGCTCGAGAATGACGGCGTCATCTCGGTCCGCACTTCGTTCCAAGCGCCGTTGCTGGCTTATGTCGCGGCCAATCTGGTTGGCACGGGCACGGTGGTGCTGGGCGCCTCCGTCACGTTCGAGGCGGTGCGGGCCGCGGGCGCAGGCCAGACTTTCGTCTTCGAGCACGGCGGCGGCGGAAACACGACGCTGCGGATCGACGGCGGGACGCTGTTCGGCGCAACGGTTTCCGGGTTCGTGTCTTCCGACGCCATCCAGCTCAATGGCAGCCATTGGGACCGGGCCGCCTACGTGCCGACCGGCGCGAACAGTGGCGTGCTCACCTTATCGCTTGGCACGGTGGCGGTGAATTCCATCGCATTCACCGGGTCGTATAGCATCGACAGTTTCCAGTTGCAGGAAGCGACCCCGACCGGCAGCAGCCAAGCGGTGACGGCCATTTCGGTCTATGATCCATTGTTTGACGAGGCCTATTACCTTTCGCACAATCCTGATGTGGCTGCGGCCGGGGTGGATCCGTATCAGCACTTCATGATGAATGGCTGGAGGGAAGGGCGCAGTCCCGACGCCTTGTTCGATTTGCCCTATTACCTCGCGCAAAATCGCGACCTGGCGACAACAGGGTCGAACCCGCTATCGCATTTCGAGCAGTACGGGTGGCACGAGGGCCGCGACCCGAGCCTGTTGTTCTCGACGGCAAAGTACTTAGCCGCCTACCCGGACGTGAAGGCGGCGGGCCTCGATCCGCTGCTGCATTATGTGGAATTCGGTCCGGAACAGGGGCGGACCGCGTTCCTGACTGGTGGCACGGCAGCGGCCGACGTCCTCGTCGACCCGGCGTTTTACGACAAGCAACTCGGCGCCACGATCATCCCGGCGGGACCGGCCGGCCAGCAGCAAGCGGCCTGGAGCTATGACGCCAGTGGGTGGCAAAAGGCGCTCAACCCCAACGCATTGTTCGATAGCGCCTATTACTTGGCGCAAAATCCGGACGTGAAAGCATCCGGCATCGATCCGCTCAAACATTTCGAGCAGTATGGATGGCATGAGGGGCGCGACCCCAGCCTATTGTTTTCCGCGGCTAAATACCTGGCCGCAAACCAGGACGTGAAGGCGTCCGGCCTCGATCCATTGCTGCATTATGTGCAATACGGCCAAAGCGAGGGCCGGATAGCGTTCTTATCCGGCGGCACGGCAGCGGCCGACCCGCTGATCAATGCAAGTTACTACGATAAGCAGCTCGGTGCGACGCTGGTTCCGACCGGAACGGCGGCGCAACAGCAGGCTGCCTCGAGTTACGATCTTTCAGGCTGGAAACGCGGGCTGAACCCGGACGCGTTCTTCGACACCAAGTATTACCTAAGCCATAATCCCGACGTGGCCGCAGCGGGATACGATCCCGTGAAGCATTATGAGCTGTATGGGTGGCACGAAGGCCGCAATCCCTCGGCACAGTTCAGCACGAACAAGTATCTGGCGGCATACTCCGATGTGCGCGCTTCCGGCATCAATCCGTTAGTGCATTTCCTGCTTTATGGCCAGGCGGAAGGGCGCATCGCGGCTGCGGCGTAGATGGCTGGCATCAACGGTGTTGCAACGCCTCGATCAGCAACCGGGCTACTGCCGCCGGCTGCTCCTGTTGCACCCAATGCCCGGCGCCTTCCAGCACATGACAGCCCAGCATCTGCGTGCAGGCAGCATCCCGCATCCGTTCGAGGGCGCCGGGGACTTGGTAGATGCCCCAGTCGCTGGCGCCAGCGATGAACCAGGACGGGACGTCGATCGTGCGGCCTGAAAAGGTTTCATGCTCGGCATCGAAGGCGCCGAGGGTTCGGCAGCGATACCACTGCAGTCCGCCCTGAAAGCCGGTTCGGCCATATTCCTCACTGTAGACAGCAAGCTCCGCCTCGGTCAGCCATGCGCAGCCTGCGATGGCGGCGTCGGACGGCAGCTCGGGCGCCACGGTCTCGGCCATGTTCTTGCCAGCGTGCATCACGTAATAGGCGGGCAGCTTCGCCAATTCCGCGGCGGTCCAGGATTGCAGCGGAACCGGACGGTTGCCGGGCCAATCAGCGCTTTTCATATGGAAATACGCGCGCAGGAACGCATGCACGCCCTGCGGCGCGCGCCACATATCCTCGTTCGCCGCGGCGGTCGAGTAGTACGATTGATAATGTTTCCGCGGTCGATCCAGCGCCGAGAGTTCCTCGTGTATTGTCCTTGCCGCATTTGGTTGCGGTGGATGGACAGCGGTATCGAACGGCAGGCTTGGCGGCCCGGTGAACGGGGCGCTCATCAGCGTCACCGAGCGGAACACGTCCGGGCGGACCAGCGCGCACCATGCCGCCACGGACGCGCCGAAGTCGTGACCCACCACCGCCGCGACCGACCGCTGCCCGAGCGCCGAAACCAGCCCCAGCGCGTCACGCACCAGGTTGAGCATGCGGAATTGCCGGACATCGCCGTCGTAGGCAGGATCCCATCCCGTGGTGCGGCCATAGCCCCGTTGGTCAGGCGCGATCACATAAAAGCCAGCGTCCGCCAGCGGCAAAATGACCTTGCGCCAGCTATAGGCAAGCTCCGGGAATCCGTGCAGCAACAGCACGCATGGCTAGCCCGGCGCGCCGGCCTCGAGCAGGTGGATGCGCAGGCCATTGATATCGGACACGAACCGGGAGCGGATGCCAGATGGCAGGCCCACACTTGGCAGAGTGCCCAGCTCGGTCATGAAGCCCCTCAAGTCCAGGAGATAGCTGCGGCAGCCAATCCGTTTCGATAATATAATGGCGACTGGCTATTATCGCGCTTTCTCACGGAAAGTGGGCAGCCACCATTTCACCGGCTTTGCCTCCGCGACCTTGGGGGTACGCGGCACGCGCGCCACCTTGCGCGCGGTCCTCTTTGGTGGCGCAGGAGTAGCCGACGCCGCGGCAGAGCTTGAAGGCTGCGCCGTGGGTTGCTCAGCCTGAGACAGGAGATGGGCCTGCAAGCTGTCCTCAGCGTCTTTCCGTGCCCGGCGTTCGGCCGCCAGTGCCTCGCCATGGGCAAGGTCGCTGTGGACAATCCGGGTTTGCAGCGCCTGAACGCTGCTTTGCGCCTCGTGCAGCGCCCGCCGTGTCACGCCATGGGCATTGCGCTCGCCTTCTAGCGCCGCATCCAGTTCGGCGATACGCGCCTTGAGAGCGGCAGTGGGATCGTTCTCGCCACGGCTGTTCAGGACCACGACCGGCACGCCGCCGTCTTGCACGAAACGATGGCGAGGACGGGCTTGGTCGGCACGTTGCTGCGGTGCTGCGCGGGAAGGGCCTTGAAGGCCCAACGCACGCCGCATTCGGCTTTCGGGAGATTGACTGTCATTTGGGGACAGGGGGAGTTTTTCGTCTGAGTCGGACATCCGCTCTCGTATCTTTTATATAGGATGAAGCTGTATTTCCAGCGCCGGGATTATCGCCAGGCTATCATTGCGCTACGACGCCATGAGATGCCCACCCGTGCGATCTTTAGATAAATGGCGATTCGCGTTGGTCAATGGCCAACTATGGACCAATCCTCGCATTTTGTCCACTATTACATATGCAGGCGAAGTCAAGCGCAATGCCGCCGAGCTTCAGCCCTCACCGTGCACAGCGAGCCGGGCCTCTAATGCGTCAAGCAAAGCTGTGACCCGGCCCCGGTTTACACCGAAATCATAATGTCCTTTCAGGCTGTAAGAGTATAGGACCAAGTTGCATTTTCCGTCCAATGCCCGAAGCACCTGCGCGAGCACGATATCCGGAAAGCGGAACACTCGGCTGCGGACCACATAATCCGCCCGTAGGCGGCCGGGATCCACCGCCAGTTCCGTCGTGCGCGGAGCTGCCGCAATCACCTCCCGCACCGTCGCAAACAGCCGGTCGGGCGTCAATTGATATTGGCGGGTCGCCAAGTCAGGCACTGAAACGAAACCCGGCGGCGCCGCCAGATAGGTATTTGGCGAAGTAGGGCGCAGTATTCCTGAAATATCGCCCGGCGCCGGTGCGGTAACCTTCTCGAACATGCCACATCCTGCAACTGTGAACGCTAACGCCAGCGTCAGCCGACTTGCAATTCCTGCCCTCGCAGTCCTTGCAGCAATCAATGCTCTTCTGCCATGACGACGGCGTCGTTCAACGTCACTTGGCCAGAGCCGGCCAGTTGCAGGTATACGCCAAGGTCCGCATGGCCAAACGTGTCGCGCAATGCCTTGGGCACGTCCGCGTCCCGTTGCGCCGTCCAAGGGTCCACGTTGGTGGCCGGGCAACGCCGGGTGCGGCGCACCACCCGGCACGGGACGCCGCCGACCGTCACCTGTGTATCCAGCCAGCCGAACTCGGCCCAGGCTGGCGGGCCGTCTATATAGATGTTGGCGCGAAACCGCAGCGGGTCCAGCCGGCGGCCCATTGCCGCCTCGACCGCGCGCAGGCTTGCGAGGTTGATCAACGACACGCAATCCATGAACGCTGGCACCGGCGCGCCGATATCGGTGAACCGGTGCCCCGGCGCCGACACCACCCGCGCACGGCCGCACGCCGCATCGCCCATGAATGCGGTAAAGAAATCCTCGATCGCCGCCCTGCCTTTGGGTTCGTCGAGCGCGCCTTCGGCCACGATCCGTCCAGCCAGCCTTACGACCAGGCGCGAATTGTCCGGGCTGAAATGCGTCTGCAGCCTGGCCAGCGCTTCGTTCCGGGCTAGCATCAGGAAGTTGGTCTTGGCCAATGGTTGCGGCCGCGCCGGATCAAACTGCGTGGTGCCCAGGGCCAAAGCAAAGCTGCGGTCATGTGCTATGCCCTGGCCTTCGACAAGCTCAAGGCGCTCCATTGGTTCGGGGCTCAATCCCTTAACGGGATAGCGAAACAGCCGGACGACGGTCCCGTTCATGCCGGGTTCCCGCAGTGCGCCACAGCCGGATGCTTGGGCGGCAGGCCGTCTCCGGCGCTGAACCGGTGCAGTTCCGCGTGCTGCACCGGCTGGCGCTTTCTGGGATCCGCATAGGCTCCCGTCGTCGGGTGAAACGTATCGCCAACTGGATTTTGCACGGTGTGCCGGATGCCGGGACTGGCCCAGCCACCATAGACGCCGAGAATATCCGCGAGGAACAGACCCCGCTCCAGCATGCGCGCGATCTTGTCGCAGCGACCGAGCGAGCCGTGCTTTGTCAAGCGGTCATCGAAATGGCTCCACAACCCCGGCAGGGCGAGGCCGACACGGTTCGTCTCGAAGGCATTTAAGCGGATTTGCGTCACGTGCTGCCCGGTCCCGGCTGTATTGGCTGACCGTTGCGGCAGTTACGGCGCGCGTCAAGCTAGGGCGCAGTTCGGATCGCAGCGGCTATCGGGCCAGAGCCACCGCTCCGGCCCGTTGGCTGCTCCGGGTGGCTACAGTGCTCGCCGGCCAGCTATTGCGTGGTAGATCCACAGCACGACGATGGCGCCAATGATGGCGACGATCATGCTGTATAGATTGAAGCCAGTTACCGGCGCAGCGCCGAACACCGAGAACAGGAAGCCGCCTACGAACGCGCCGATGATGCCAAGGACTATGTCGAGTACGACACCCTGGCCGCTGCCAGCATATATTTTGCTCGCGATGAAGCCGGCGATGAGGCCGAGCACTAGCCACGCAATGATACCCATAGGTCGATTTCCTTTTGCAAACCGTTGCCGATGTATTGCAGGACGTGAGCAATGTAAACCCGGCATACATCAGGTTTCCGCTATCAACAAGCTGGCCGCCACTCGTTGCCGACGAGGACCGCGATGGACGGGAGCCAAGGAACGAAGGCAGATGCCGCGTCAGTGCATGGTCAGCGCACCAGCCATCATGCGCCCTGTGCCGCCAGCCAACCGCATTGGTGGTTCGCTGGGATCGATGGGGGTTGGGACCGGCATGGGCGCTGGCGGTTCTTCGACCGGCGCCGGATTGTCTGGATCGCGCCCGGGCGGAGTGGGACCGCCGGGCGGTGGGATTGGCTCGGGTATGGGGCTTGGCTGCTGCACGCGCATGACCGTGGCACTCCCTTCACAATGCGGCCCGCACACGAAATACGCGTGAAGGGACCGGGTTGTCACGCGAGCGGCTTTTTGCCGCCTGTGCCCGGTCCGGGTTCGCGGCCTTCGTTAAATAGAGGCGCCCGCGCTGCTCGTCCGCTGAAGCGAGAGGCCCGCCCCACGCTGTTTCGCCTCGCTGAGGTGCGACACGGCATGGGATATCTGGGTGGCCGCGAACCGGGTGCCATAGATGAACCGCATCGATGGCCCGAAGGTCGCGCTGGCCATGAAGCCGGCGAAGTGGAGGCCCGGCACGGACGATTCGAAGCTGCGGTTGAGCAACGGGGCGCCCTTGATGGTCTCGATGTCGCCCTGCAGCCGGCTGAGGAACGGCAGCCGGCTCACTTCCGCACGGTAGCCGGTCGCGGCGACCACGTGGTCGGCGGTCAGGTCGATCGGCCCGGTTGCCGTGTCGATCGACAGATGCACTTCGCTCCCGCGTGCATCGGCGCTGCGGAGGCTGCCGGTGTGGATCGGTATCACGCCATGGACGCGGTGCTTGATCCAGCCTGATCCGGCCGGGGCGAACAAGCCGTAACCCTTCGCGTGCCGCGTCGCCTGGGGCAAGAAGCTGAATGCGTAGGGCATCTCGGACCAGAACCACGTGCGCCATCCTGGCCCGAGGCCGAAGTTGGGGCGGCGGAGCCGCTGATAGGCGGTGCGGCGGACATTCGGCTTGTCCTCGTTCTTCGGCTCGTACCATTTTAGCGGACGGCGCGTCAGCATCGTGACCTCGGCGCCTGCCTCATTGAGCAGGGCGGACATCTCGCACGCCGATTGGCCGGCGCCGACCACCACTACCCGGCGTCCGCTGAACCTGGAGAGATCATGATGACCCGAGCTATGCGACAGCCTATCGGGCGGCAGCGCGGCGAGGCTGTCGGGGATGTTGCGCAATGACAGCAGCCCGGTCGCCACCACGACCTTCCGCGCGGTAACCTGCTCGCCGGTATCGAGCGCTAGTCGGAAGCCGTCACCGGCGCGTGCAACCTCGACGACCTGCGACTCATCGACCTCGCCGACATAGCGGCGCTGGAACTCCTTGCCGTATTCGGCGAGCGTATCGGCGCCGACGCGCAGGCCGATGGGCGAATAATCAGTGCGTCCGCTTTCTTGATAGAAACGCTGCAGCGGGAACTCATCGTCAGGCGAGGCAAAATTGCTGGCGAAGGCGTCAGACTTGAGCGTGAGCCCCTTTGGAACGTGGTTCGTCCACATCGACATCGGCTTGCCGAACACTCGGTATGGAATGCGCTGGTGACGTAGCTGTGCCGCTACGGACAGCCCGTACGGCCCGGCACCAATGACGACGACATCAGCCAACACAACTCTCCTGATCTTGAAAACATGAACGTCACGGTATGCGGGTCACGGCAACTAAACTTCGCGTGACGTTTCAGATTGTCTTATAGCGAAATCCAGACTACTTCCAAAGCCGGGCATGGCTCGCTTGGATATTTCTACTAAATCACCGCGCGGTGTATCGATCTAATCAAACGAACAAAAGTTCAAAGAAAAAACTATCATTGCACCGACGACGTTTAGAAAGTCTAATGCGTTACAACTTCGTGATACCCCGTGTGCCCCGTCCGTCCGCTATGATCCACCATGGCTTCCGCAGTTGGGCGTATGAACATGCGGCCAACGAAACAATAACAACCTGCCAGCAAACGTCTTGGACTAAACGATCTAGGCCAGCACTCGAAAAGGACTATGTGCCTCCGCATTGACACATCGTGCATTGATCCCATGCCCTGCTGAACCGGCTAACCCCATCCCGCGAAACGCGGACCGTGGGATCAATGCGTCCGCGCAATGCGCCATACCGTGCCGTTGCCGTCCTCGCTGACCAGCAACGACCCGTCCTGGGCCACCGCGACGCCAACCGGACGGCCCCAGACGGTATCCCGGCCAATACCAAAGCCGGTGGCGAAATCCTCATACTCGCCTGTCGGCACGCCGTCCCGCAGCAGGATGCGGACGACCTTGTAGCCAGCACGAGCCGAGCGGTTCCACGAACCGTGCAACGCCACGAACAGGTCCCCGCGATACTCGGCCCAGGCGCCATCGACCGGGTAGGCGGTGACGCCCAGCGGCGCGGAGTGCGGCTGGATCAACACATCCGGCATTGCGACCCGCGCCGCCAGCTCAGGATGCTTGCCCAAATGGCGGGGATCGGCATGGCCGCCGATGTAGAACCACGGCCAGCCATAGAACCCCGCCGGCTGCACCCGGGTCATGTAGTCGGGCGGCAGGTCGTCGCCCAGGCCGTCGCGCTCGTTCACCGCGCACCACAGCGTGCCGTCCGGCTGCATCGCCAAGCCGACGCAGTTGCGTATGCCGGTTGCGAACGTCCGGCCGCCGTGGCCGTCGGGCCTGCCTTGGTCTCCTAAATCGTATTCGCGCACCTCCGCCCGGCCCTCCTCGCCTTGGTCGGACACGTTCGACGCGGACCCGACCGACACGAACATGCGGCGGCCATCCGGGCTGAACGCCACGTCGCGCGTCCAATGGCCGCCGGTCGGCAGGCCGTCCACCACGACCTGCGCCGGCCCCGACGCGCGAAGCTCGCCCGGCGCATACGGGAACCGCACGACTCGGGATGTTTCCGCGACATAGACGAACCGGGGCGCCGGGCCAGGCGGCCAGAAGGCGATGCCGAATGGCGACGACAGCCCGGACGCGAACACCGACATTTGAGTGCCGCGCAGCACGCGAACCTGGCCTGCGCCGCTTTCGGCCAGGAAAACGTCGCCGTTCGGGGCCGTCCGCAACGTGCGCGGCTGGTCGAGGCCGGATGCCAGCAGGGTCGCCTCGAACCCGGCGGGAACGGACGGCACGGCGCCCGGCGGACGCGGCACGATGTCCGGCGAATGGGAAGCCGAGCGCGTTTCATACGGCTTCGGCAGGCCGCCCGCGTCGAT
This sequence comes from Acetobacteraceae bacterium, assembly GCA_965277495.1. GTDB lineage: Bacteria > Pseudomonadota > Alphaproteobacteria > Acetobacterales > Acetobacteraceae > CAHJXG01. The sequence goes on from OZ255824.1 coordinate 3,133,361, forward strand.
TCGGTGGCGCTGCCCGGGCGCATCCATCGACGTATCGTTCGCCGCGCCACACAGCGTCAAAGCCAGCAGCAATAAGGTGCGGCGCATGAATTCCTCCTAATCGCGGGTGTCCGCCAGACGTTGGATTGCCGGTCCGGAAAGCTAGTCCTGGACGAATGGCCGCCGCCTGCCGCATGACGGTGCCGGCGTTCACCAAAGCGCCCTGCACTGCACACGGAGTCCGAGCTTGCCCGCACTCGACAACGTTCCGGCCATCCCCGACACGCTGACGCCGATCGCGACCTTCATTTGGGAGCAGAAATACCGGCTGCGCCAGACGGACGGCACGCCGGTCGACCGCACCATCGCGGACACCTGGCGCCGGGTGGCGAGCGCGCTGGCGCAGCCGGAGGCCGACCCGGCGATGTGGGCGGACCGGTTCATGGCGGCGATGACGGATTTCCGCTTCATCCCCGCCGGACGCATCGTCGCCGGGGCCGGCAGCGGACGCCGGGTGACGCTGTTCAACTGCTTCGTCATGGGCGACATCGAAGACGACCTCGGCAGCATCTTCGCCAACCTGCGCGAGGCGGCGCTGACGATGCAGCAGGGCGGCGGCATCGGCTACGATTTCTCCTCGTTGCGGCCAAAGGGCGCGCTGGTGCGCGGCGTGGGCGCCGACGCTTCGGGGCCGCTGTCGTTCATGGACGTTTGGGATGCGATGTGCCGCACGATCATGTCGGCGGGCTCGCGCCGCGGCGCCATGATGGCCACCCTGCGCTGCGACCACCCGGACATCGAGGCGTTCATCGACGCCAAGCGCGAGCCCGGACGGCTGCGCAGCTTCAACCTGTCGGTGCTGATCACCGACGCCTTCATGGCGGCAGTTGCGTCCGACGCGGACTGGGCATTGACCTTCGGCGGCCAAACGTTCCGGACCATCAAGGCCCGCGAGCTATGGGACCGGATCATGCAGGCGACCTTCGCCTATGCCGAGCCCGGCGTGTTGTTCATCGACCGCATCAACGCCCGCAACAACCTGGCCTATTGCGAAACCATCCATTCGACCAATCCATGCTCCGAGCAGCCGCTGCCGCCCTATGGCGCATGCCTGCTGGGCTCGGTGAACCTGAGCCGCCTGGTGCTCGACCCGTTCACCGCGGCGGCCCGGCTCGACGAGGCGGCGCTCGACGAGCTGGTCGGGACGGCGGTGCGCATGATGGACAACACGGTCGACGTGTCCGGCTTCCCGCTCGAAGCGCAGCGCCAGGAGGCGTATGCGAAGCGGCGGATCGGCCTGGGCGTCACGGGCTTGGCCGATGCGTTGATCATGTGCCGGGAGACGTATGGTTCCGACGCCGCCGTGGCGTTGGCGGACCGCTGGACCGCGCGGATCAACCGGGCGGCGTATCTGGCGTCCGCGGCGTTGGCGGCGGAAAAGGGCGCGTTCCCGCTGTACGACCGCGAGTCCTATTTGGCCGGGGAGACCGTGCGCGGGCTCGATCCCGACGTGCGCGAGGCCATCGCGGCGCACGGCATACGCAATGCGCTGCTGACTTCGATCGCGCCGACCGGGACGATCTCGTTATGGGCGGACAACGTGTCGAGTGGGATCGAGCCGATCTTTGCGCTCGCCTACACGCGCCGGGTCAAGAACCCCGACGGCACGTTGCGGGAGGAGGAGGTGTCGGACCACGCCGTCCGCCGCTACCGCGCGCTGTTCGGGGCGGATGCGGAGCTGCCGGATTATTTCGTGACGGCGCAGACGCTGACCCCGCGCGACCATGTGCGGATGCAGGCGGCGGTGCAGCGCAATGTCGACAGCGCCATTTCGAAAACGGTGAACTGCCCGGAGGACATCAGTTTCAAGGCGTTCAAAGGCATCTACCTCGACGCGTATGAAAGCGGCTGCAAGGGCTGCACGACCTATAGGCCGAACGCGATCACCGGGTCGGTGCTGGAGGTGACGCCGCCGGCGCCGCAACCGGAACCCGTGGCGCCAGTGCTCGCCGCGCCGACGCTCAATGCGCCAAGCCATGGCCTGTCCGAGCCGCTGCACCGTGAGGAAAAGCTGACCGGCGCCACCTATAAGCTGCGCTGGGCCGATAGCGAGCACGCGCTGTATGTCACCATCAACGACATCGAGCATGACGGGCACCGCCGTCCGTTCGAGATTTTCATCAATTCAAAGAACATGGACCACTACGCCTGGGTGGTGGCCCTGACCCGGATGATCAGCGCCGTGTTCCGCCGCGGCGGCGACGTGGCCTTCGTGGCGGATGAGCTGAAGGCGGTGTTCGACCCCCGCGGCGGGCAGTGGCAGAACGGCCGCTACGTGCCGTCGCTGATCGCGGCAATCGGCGGCATCCTGGAGCGGCACATGGTCGGCACCGGCTTCCTGCCGCCTGCGGGTAATGAAGCGGGGGGCGACGACGCGGGACCGGCGCCCTCATTCGCGCCGGCGCTGAACCTGCCCCTCGGCCCACTCTGCCCGAAGTGCAGCCAGCCCGGCCTGGTGAAGGAGGCCGGCTGCTTGAGCTGCCATCACTGCGGCTGGTCGAAGTGCGAGTGATGGCCAGCCAGCACGCAGCGAACGTTCCGCAGGCGGCGCATCAGCAGACCCAGCAGGAATACGAACAGGTCGTCTCGTCCGGCGGGATCGGCTATTTGGAGGCTGGGTCGGCCTCGGCGGTGCCGTTGGTGTTCCTGCATGGGATCGGCGGCGCGGCGCGGATATTCCGCGCGCAGTTGGATCATTTTGGCGCAAATTACCGCGCGGTCGCCTGGGACATGCCGGGCTATGGCGGCTCGACCCCGCTGCCGCTCGTGACGGTCGACGCGCTCGCGGCGGCGCTGGGCGGGTTCATCGACGAGCTTGGCCTGGACCGCCCAATCCTGGTCGGGCATAGCCTCGGCGGCATGGTGGTGCAGCGCCTGCTGGCCCAAGCGCCGCACAAGGCCCGCGCGGTCGTGTTGGCCCAGACCAGCGCCGCCTTCGGCAGCCGCGACCCGGCCTGGCAGGCGGAGTTCCTGTCGGCGCGGCTCGGCCCGCTGGACGCCGGGCACAGCATGGCCTCGCTCGCGGAGGCGATGGTGGCGGACATGGTTGGACCCGGCGCCGACCCGGCCGGCATCGCCCTCGCGCGCGACTGCCTGGCCCATACGCCCGACAGCACGTATCGCGACGGCGTGCTGGCGCTGCGGGGTTTCGATTCCCGCGACGCGCTGGAACGGATCGCCGTGCCGGCGCTGGTGGTGGCCGGTGCCTTGGACACGCTGGCGCCCGCCGCCGGCATGGAACGCATGGCCATCCGCATTCCCGGCGCGCAGTGCGTCGTGCTTGCGGGCGCCGGGCATCTCGCGTTCCTTGAACAGCCACAGGCGTTCAATGCGGCGCTGGAGCGGTTTATGCGCGAGACCCTAGAGCGTCCCGCTGAATAGCTGTATGTCCGTTGAGCGACGGTGCCAACGACGGCGAGCGGAGAGGCCGAGATGAACATCCATGAGTATCAGGCGAAGGACCTGCTGCGCGAATACGGCGTTGCGGTGCTGCAGGGATTCGTGGCCTGGACGCCGGAGGAGGCGGCGCTCGCGACCGAGAAGCTGCCCGGCCCGGTCTACGTCGTGAAGTCGCAGATCCATGCCGGCGGACGTGGCGCCGGGCACTTCGGGCATGACCCCGCGGGCAAGGGCGGCGTGCGCCTGGCCAAATCCGCCGCCGAGGCGCTGCAGGCGGCATCGGCGATGATCGGCAACGTGCTGGTCACCAAGCAAACAGGTCCCGCCGGACGCCGGGTCAGCCGCGTGTATGTCGAGGCCGGCTGCGACATCAAGCGCGAACTGTATCTCTCGCTGCTGCTGGACCGCGACACGGCGCGCGTGACCATCGTCGCCTCGACCGAGGGCGGCATGGAGATCGAGCACGTCGCCGAAACGCAGCCCGAGAAGATCATGCGGGTCGCGGTCGACCCCGCCGCCGGCGTCTGGCCGTTCCATGCCCGCAAGCTCGCCTACGCGCTGGGGCTGGAGGGCAAGCAAGTCGGGTCGTTCATCAAGTTCGTGACGGCGATGTACCAGGCGTTCATCGACCTCGACTGCGCCATCATCGAGGTCAACCCGTTGGTGGTGACCGGGGCGGGGGACATCGTGGCCTTGGACGCCAAGGTGAGCTTCGACGACAACGCGCTATACCGGCATCCGGACCTGGAGAAATTGCGGGACGAGGCGGAGGAGGACCCCAAGGAGCTGGAGGCCGCCAAATACAGCCTGAACTACATCGCGCTGGACGGCACCATCGGCTGCATGGTGAACGGCGCTGGGCTGGCGATGGCGACGATGGACATCATCAAGCTGTATGGCGGCAGCCCGGCCAACTTCCTCGACGTAGGCGGCGGCGCGACCAAGGAGCGGGTGACGGCGGCGTTCAAGATCATCCTCTCCGACCCGAACGTCGAGGGCATCCTGGTCAACATCTTCGGCGGCATCATGCGCTGCGACGTCATCGCCGAGGGCGTGATCGCGGCGGCGCGGGAGGTAAGCCTGGGCGTGCCGCTTGTGGTGCGGCTCGAGGGAACCAACGTCGATTTGGGCAAGGAGCTGCTGGCGAAGTCGGGCCTGCCGATCGTCAGCGCCGACAACCTGGCCGACGCCGCAGAAAAGGTCGTCCGCGCCGTGAAGGAGGCCGCATAATGGCCGTTCTCGTCGACGCGGAGACCCGCGTCATCACCCAGGGCTTCACCGGCGCGCAAGGCACCTTCCATTCGGAGCAGGCCATTGCCTACGGCACCAAGGTCATGGGCGGCGTGACGCCGGGCAAGGGCGGCAGCCTGCATTTGGAACTGCCGGTGTTCGACACGGTGGCGCAGGCGCGCGAGGCGACCGGGGCCACGGCGTCGGCGATCTACGTGCCGCCGCCCTTCGCCGCCGACGCGATCCTGGAGGCGATCGACGCCGAAATCCCGCTGATCATCTGCATCACCGAGGGCATTCCGGTGCTGGACATGGTGCGGGTGAAGCGGGCGCTGTCGGGCAGCAAGTCGCGCCTGATCGGCCCCAATTGCCCCGGCGTCATCACGCCCGAGGCCTGCAAGATCGGCATCATGCCCGGCCATATCCACCGCCGCGGCACCGTGGGGATCGTCAGCCGCAGCGGCACATTGACCTATGAGGCCGTCAGCCAGACGACCGCGGCCGGGCTGGGCCAGAGCACCTGCGTCGGCATCGGCGGCGACCCGGTGAAGGGCACCGACTTCATCGAAGTGCTTGAAATGTTCCTGGCCGACCCCGAAACCCAGAGCATCATCATGATCGGCGAGATCGGCGGCAACAGCGAGACCGAGGCCGCCGAGTTCATCGCCCGCAGCGGCGCCAAGAAGCCCGTCGTGGGATTCATCGCTGGCGCGACGGCGCCGCCGGGCCGCCGCATGGGCCACGCCGGCGCCGTCATCAGCGGCGGCAAGGACACGGCGGAGGCGAAGTTCGAGGCCATGCGCCAGGCCGGCATCCACGTCGCCGAAAGCCCGGCGGCGCTTGGCAGCACGATGGTGCGGGCGCTCCGCGGCTGAAATCCCTGCCGCATTGCCCAACGATCATCACTGCCAGGAGCGCCCATGAAGCTGTTCCATTCGCCAGCCTCGCCCTATGTGCGGAAAGTGCTGGTCGTGGCGACGTTGTGCGGGCTGCGCGACGGGATCGAGCTGCTGCCCTATGCGGGCACGCCGGTCAGCCGGGACGCGGGCAATGCTGCGCATAACCCGCTGGGCAAGGTGCCGACCTTGGTCACCGATGACGGGCAGGCATTGTATGACAGCCGGGTTATCTGCGAGTACCTGGACGCGCTGGCGGAGGGCAAGCTGTTCCGGACCGGCGCCGAGCGGTGGCCGGTGCTCGTGCGGCAGGCGCTGGGCGACGGCATGCTCGATGCCGCGTTGCTGGCGCGTTACGAAAACCATCTGCGTCCGGCGGAGGCCCGGTGGGACGCGTGGACCGACGGCATGATGCTCAAGGTCGCGGCGGGGTTGGACCAGTTGGAGGTTTCTGCACCGGAGCTGACCGAGACGCCGGACATCGGCTCGGTCGCGGTCGGATGCGCGCTCGGCTATCTCGATTTCAGGTATGCCGGCATCGGCTGGCGCGCGGCGCATCCGGCCTTGGCGGCGTGGTTCGCGCGGTTTGGCGAAACGCCGGCGATGGTCGCCACCCGTCCGCCCGGCTGATCGCCAGGCCGTCTAGCCCTAAAATGTACAGAGGACCCAGGCATGGGGCTTGAGGCTGTGTGTGCGATCGCCGTCATGGCCAAGGCCCCGCAGCCCGGCCTAGTCAAGACCCGGCTGCAATCCGTCCTCGAACCTGCGGAGGCCGCCGCCATCAGCGCCGCCTTCCTGCAGGACGTCACGGCCAACATCCAGGCCGCGGCGGCGCAGGCCCCGATCCACGGCTTCGTCGCCTATGCGCCACTAGGGGCCGAGGCGCGGTTCGACGGCCTGCTGGCGCCGGGCACGGAACTGGTGCTGGCGGACGGGGCCGGGGGCGACGCCCATGCGGTCGAGGGCTTCGGCCGCTGCCTGCTGCACGCGACGCGCGCCTTGTTGGCCCGGGGCTATGGCGCGGCGTGCGTGCTCAATGCCGACAGCCCGACCTTGCCGACGGCGCTTCTGGTGCAGGCCGCCCGCCACCTGCTGGCGCCGGGCCGCTGCGCCGTGCTGGGACCGGCCGACGATGGCGGATACTGGCTGTTGGGCATGCAGTCGCCGGAACCCGCGCTCTATGCCCGCATCGCCTGGAGCACCGGCGCGGTCGCCGCCGTCACCGCCCGCCGCGCCGAGGAGATCGGCCTGCCGCTGCATACGCTGGACGCCTGGTTCGATGTGGACGACCGCGCCAGCCTGGAGCGTTTGGTGCAGGAGCTTGCGGAACCGGCAGCCGGGCCAACCCAGCCGTTCGCGGCGCCTGCCACCGCCGCCTGCATCGCCACGCTGGGGTTGAAGCGGCGCCTGCGGTCCGCGCTGTCGGACGCCTGATGCGGCCAACCCAGGGGATCGCGGCCCTTGCTGGGTTGGGCGTGCTGATCATGGCGATGGTGGCGGGCGGGCTGTTCCAGCGCGTCGCCGGCGACATCGGCAGCATGGACCGTGGCCGGACGGTGGCCTATGTCGGCTTCAGCGCTGGCGCCGGGCTGTTCTATGCGGCGGCGGCGTTGCTGATTCTGCGGCGGACCCTGCCGCGGCGTCCGGCGCTGATCGTCGTCTTGGCCGCGGCGTCCGGCATGCGCTTGCTGACCGTCACGGCGCCGCCGCTGCTGTCCACCGACCTTTACCGTTACGTTTGGGACGGACGGGTGCAGGCCGCCGGGATCAACCCCTATTTCTATCTGCCGGCGGATCCGGCGCTGGCCGCGCTGCGGGACGGCGGCGCCGGGCCGGAGGCGATTTATCCCAATATCAACCGCGCCGACAGCGCGCCCACCATCTATCCGCCCGCGGCCCAGGCGATCTTTGCCGCCATCGCCTATGCGTGGCCGACGATCTGGGGCGTAAAGGCGGTGATGCTCGCCTTTGACGCGCTGGCGATCGTGGCGGCGCTGCTGCTGCTGCGCGCCGCCCGGCTGCCGCCCGAACGGGTGCTGATCTATGCCTGGAACCCGTTGCCGGTATGGGAATTCGCCGGCGGCGGCCACATCGACGCTGCCGCCTTGGCGCTGTCGGCGTTCGCGCTGCTGGCGGCGGCCCGGCGTCGTCCGGCCTGGGCGGGCGGGATGCTAGCCTTGGCCGTGCTGTGCAAGCTGCTGCCGGCCGCATTGTTCCCGGCGATTTGGCGCCGCTGGGACCTGCGCACCCCGCTTGCCTGCGCAGCGGTGGTTGCGGCGGGCTACGCCTGTTTCGCCGGCGCTGGCTGGCGCGTGCTGGGATATTTGCCGGGCTATGCATCCGAGGAGGGCCTGAGCACCGGCGGCGGGTTCTTTCTCCTGCGGCTGCTGGGCACGCTGGGACCACTGCCGGTCTGGGCCGGAGCAGCCTACGTCGCTGCGGCGTTGGCGGGACTGCTGGCCCTGGCGGCCTGGGTGTCGCTCCGGGCGCCGTTGCCGTCCGATCCGGCCGCCCGGGCAATGGTGATCGGCCGCGATGCGCTCTGGCTGACTGCCGCGGTCATGGCCACATTGTCACCGCATTACCCATGGTATTTCACCGCGTTGACCATACCCTCTGTAGTGGCGCCGCTGCCCAGCGTGCTATGGCTGACCCTGGCGGCGCCGGTGCTATATCTGGATCATGGCCTGGGGGACTTGGCCGCGCCTGCTATCGTTTTTGTGCCGTTCGCCATCCTGCTGGCCCGCGACGTGCTGTGGCGCCGGGCCACACCACGACCGGCGCTCGCCGCCGAAGGAAAATGACCATGTCCGCAACGACTGAACGCCCGGCGCAGACGCTCAACCCCCACCGCTATTTCGAGTCTGTCGCCACCCGCGACAGCGTGGCCGAAGCGGCCCCGGTTTGCCTCTATCTCGAGGTCACCAACCGCTGCAACCTGCTGTGCGAGACCTGTCCGCGCACGTTCGAGGCGCTCGAGCCGCCGATGGACCTGAGCTGGGAGTTGTTCACCAAGATCGTCGACCAAGTGCCCAACGTCGCCCGTGTGGTGCTGCACGGCGTCGGCGAGCCGATGCTGGTCCGTCGCCTGCCGGACATGATCCGTTACCTGAAGGCGCGCGGCACCCACGTGCTGTTCAACACGAACGGCACCCTGCTCGCGCCGCGCAAGCAGATGGAGATCATCGAAACCGGGCTCGACGAGCTGCGCGTGTCGCTGGACGCTGCCGAGGCGGCGACGTTTCTCAAGGTGCGCGGCAAGGACATGTTCGACCGCATCGTCCGCAACGTGAGCAGCTTCACCAACCTGCAGCGCTCGATTGGGGCGACGAAGCCCAAGGTCTCGCTTTGGCTGACCGGCCTGAAGGAGACGGTGGACCAATTGCCCGAATTCGTCCGCCTGGCGGCCCGGATCGGCGTGGCCGAGGTGCACCTGCAGCGCCTGGTGTTCGATGACGCCGGATTCGGCATGGCCCGCGCCGACAGCAGCCTGTTCGAGCAGACCCGGGCCGACGAGGAGGCGACCATCGCCGACGCGCAGGCGATCGGGCGCGAACTCGGCGTGACGCTGGACGCATCCGGCGCGACCGAGCCTGGATTAAGCCTGAAAAAGGCTGCGGACGACAAGCCTTGGGCGACCTGCCGGCGTCCGTGGTCGCTGATGTATTTCACCTCGCACGGCCGCGCGCTGCCCTGTTGCATCGCGCCGTTTTCGGCCCGCGGCTACGAAAACTACACCCTCGGCGACGCCACCCAGCAGACTTTGCGCGAGATTTGGAACAGCCCAGCCTACCGCGATTTCCGCACCGGGCTGGTGGGCGACGCGCCGCCAAAGCCCTGCCAGGGCTGCGGGCTGCGCTGGAGCCTGTAGGCTTGCTGCGCCGCGTCGCCGTGGTGATCCCGGCCTGGAACGAGGCCGGGGCGATCGGCACCGTGGTCCAGGAAGTACTGCAGCAAGGCGTCGGCGAGGTGATCGTCGCCGACGGCGGCAGCACCGATGGCACGGCGGATGCAGCACGGAACGCCGGCGCCCGGGTGGTGGACGGCGGACGCGGCTATGGCCGGGCCTGCGCGCGCGGGGCCGCGGCTGCCTCCCCAAGCTGTGACGTGATCGCCTTCATGGACGGGGATGGCGCCGACCGCGCGGACCAGCTCGCGCGGCTGGCCGGCCCGGTGCTGGACGGCCAGCAGGACTTCACGATCGCATCGCGCACGCGGGGGCAACGCGCGCCGGGGTCGATGAACTGGCACCAGGTGCTCGCGGGCGCACTGGCCGGACGGTTCATGGGCGTGCTGTATGGCGTCCGCTACACCGACATGTGCGCCTTCCGCGTCATCCGCCGCGACACCTTGGCCCGGCTGGGAATGACGGAGATGACGTATGGTTGGAACATCGAGATGCAGATGAAGGCGGCCCGGGCGCGACTGCGCATCCTGGAGCTGCCCGTGCCCTATCGTTGCCGGACCGCGGGCGCGTCGAAGGTGGCGGGGTCGTTGCGCGGGACGATGCGCGCCTCGACCCGCATCGTCAGCACCTTTGCCCGGGTGGCCATGGACGGGCCGCCCGCCAAGTAGCGTCGGCGCTTGTCTTCAAGTCGCCCGGCGCTTGTCTTCAAGTCGCCCGGCGCTTGCCGAACAATTCCAGCCGCAAGGAAATCAGGTCGAACCCAAGCTGCTCGGCAATCGAACGGATCAGCTTTTCGTGTTCGGCGTTCTTGAACTCCAGCACATGGCCGGTCTCGACGTCGATCAGGTGATGGTGCTGGCCGTGGTCGGTCGGCTCGTAGCGCGACCGCCCGCTGCCGAAGTCGCGGCGGTGCAGGATGCCCTTCTCCTCGAACAGGCGCACCGTGCGGTAAACCGTGGCGATCGAGATGCGGGCGTCGAGCTGGACCGCCCGGCGATACAGCTCCTCGACATCCGGATGGTCCTCGGCCTCGGACAACACGCGGGCGATGACCCGGCGCTGCCCGGTCATCTTCAACCCTTGCGCCACGCACAGCCGCTCGATGCTCTGGCCTGCCAGGTCGAACGGCGCTGGCGCTGCCGTCTCCGGACGCGTTGCAGCCCTGGGCCTCGCGCCACCCAGCCGTGCCAGATCGCTCAATCGACCACTCCGATCCACGGCGCTGGGGGGATCCACGCGCCGAGCCTTTTTTGCGCCCGGGCGGCTATTGGCGTCAAACACGTTGTGGGGCGCCCCCTCCATGGCGTGACGGACGGCCCCGGGGCGCCGCGGCCCGTCCAGCGGCCAGCAATGCAACGAGCGTCAGGCCATAGACCGCAAGCTGCAGCCCTGCCGGACGGTCCGTGTAGCCGATCAACGCATGCAGCGCGCGTCCGGCGATGCTCTTTTCGTCCAGCAGGGCCGAGCTGTTCCAGATCTGCGTGCCCCACGACGGCAACAGGTCGGCCTGGATCAGGAAGCCGGCCGCCTGCGCCGCCATTCCGGCAGCAAGCAGCGACAGCATCACGTTGGTGACGCGAAAAAGCTGCCGGGTCGGGATGGCGACCAGGCCGCGATACAGCAGGGCCGCCACGCCGCCGCCGCCCAGCAGGCCGAGCACGCAGCCGGCCGCCAGCGAAATGCCGCCCTCGCCTCCGGCCGCCAGTCCATACATGAACAGCACGACCTCCGAACCTTCCCGCAGGATCGCCACGCCGACCACCACGGCCAGGGCGAACGAGGTGCGGCTGCCATCCGACACGCTGCGTCCGAGCGCCTTCATCTCGCCGGCCATCTCCCGCCCATGCCGCGCCATCCAGACGTTGTGCCAGCCGAGCATGACCGCGGCGACCAGCAGGATGCCGGCGTTGAACACCTCCTGTCCGGAGCCCTGCATGGCGTCGCCGATCGCGCCGGCGAATACCGCGACCAAACAGGCCCCGAGCAGGCCGCCCAGCACGCCCCCCGTGACCCAGCCCGCCCGTCCGGTCACGTCGCGGGTGGCGCTGAGCACGATGCCGAGCACCAGCCCGGCTTCGAACACCTCCCGGAAGACGATCAATGCGCTTGCCAGCATGGGGCTATTCTCCGGTTGCGGTCAGGACGCCGTGCGCCTGGTCCTGATGGAACTCGTCGATGAACGGATAACTTCCGGCGGCAAGCGGGCCAACACGGATCGTGGCCTCGCGCCCGGCCGAGATGACCTTCTCCGCGCCCAGTTCGCGGCTTTCGAATTCGGCCGGGGTGTCGTCGTCGTTGCGCACGATCAGGATCAGCCGCTTGCCGGCCGGGACCGTCAGTCCGCTCGGAGCGAAGACGTGCCCCTTGAGGGTGAGGCGGAAGGTTGCCGGGTCGTCGGCCCATGCCGCGCCGGGTACCGCCATCAGCATGGTTAGAACGGCGATATCAGCGAATCGAAGCTGCATAAGGCGGTTTCCAAGGTTATTGCAACCGACTCTCATTTGCATTATCCCAGGCCACTTGCAAGTGGTTTGCAATGAGGAGGTCTCGTGATGCGGCAGCGGCGGACGACGATGTATGGCGGATTGGCCATTGGGGCGGCCGGGATGCTGTTCGTGGCCGCGCATCCGACCGACGCCGCGCCGGCGCTGCGCCCCGGATTTGCCGCCGCCATCTGCAACGCGCATTCGCCCCGCCTGGCGCACGCCTATGCGCGCGGCATCGAGTTCGTGCCGCCGGGCGCCATCGTTCCCGTGGCCGACGCCGCCATCAGCAACGAGGACCACGCCGAGCTGCTGTTCAAGCTGGGTCTGCTGGAGGGGCACCTTATGGTCGGGCGCGAGCTGATCGACGCCAACCAGACCGAGCTTGCCTTGCCGCACTTCGGCCATCCGATCCGGGAGTTGTATGACGACATCTCCGGCGAACTGGCGCGGCGCGGCGTCACCGGCTTCGATGGCGAGCTGATCGCGCTGGAGGCCTTGGCCGCGGGCAAGCCGGCCGATCCGGCGACGGCGGCGCAATACCGCAAGGTGGTCGGCATCATCGCCGCCGTGCGCGCCACCGTGCCGGCTGGCCTGCTGGACAATGAGCGGTTCATGCTGGGTATGTTGGCAGAGGTCGCGACCATCGCCTCCGAGGACTATAGCGAGTCGATTGAGGGCGGCCGGATCGAGAAGCCGGTCGAGTATCATGACAGCCGCGGCTACTTGATCTATGCCGACCGCGAGCTGCGCCGCCTGGAAGGGCGGCCCGAGCTGCGCGGCTCGCAAAACCTCGTTCTCGCGCGGGCAAAGCTTATGGAGATGCGCGCCATCGTCGGCCCGCTGCTGCCGCCGGAACTGCCGTTGAAGTCGGTCGCCGATTACAAGGTGATCGTCGCCCAATTCAAGCAGGCGTCCGCGCCACGCGCTTGACGTCCGGCCGTACCCCGGAGTGCTGACCGATTGCATGGCGTTTATTCCGATACAGCCTTGGTGCTGCCGGGCGACTGGCTGGTCTGGCTGGCCACCAGTTCTGCCCGCATGGCGCTGTATCGGTTGCAGGGCTGGCATGGGCCGCTTCGCCTGCTGCACCTAGGGGGAACCGCGGTATTCTTCGGCGCAATCGTGCTGCTCGACCTGCGGTTGCTCGGACTGCTCGGCCGCGACATCGCGCTCGATGCGCTGGCGCGGATCGTGCTGCCGGTCACCCACGCAAGCTTTGTGGTCACGATGGCGTCGGGCGCGCTGCTGTTCTTGTATGACCCGATCCAGACCGGCAGCCATAGCTGGTTTCTGCCGAAGCTGCTCTTGCTCGGCGCGGCGGTGCTCAACGCGTCGGTGTTCAGCCTGCCCCGGACCATTGGCCTGAAGAGCATCGGCGGCGGCACCCTGACCCGGCACGCGCGCCTTGCCGGCGCCTTGTCGCTGATCCTATGGACCGGCGTGATCATGTCCGCGACCGCCAACCACGAGGAACGCCCCTTGGTGCACGGACGCAGCATCAGCCGCCCCTCGATGAAGGCGCTGGAATAAAGTCCGCCGAGGGGGATTAACATCCGGGCTTAATGGACTCATGCTGCCGGCAATCCTATTGCCGGAGCCCGCGTGCCGACTCGACCGCTTCGTACCCACCAGGCTCAGGTGGCCGCCATCGTTCAGGCCATCGCGTCCGGCCAGGCGGACGGTGTCGCCGACATTCTTGCGGCAGTGACCCCGGGCGGCGGCAAAAGCCTGCTGCCGGTGATTGCGGCCGCGGCGCTGATCAACGCCGGGATCATCGACCGCGTCTGCTGGGTGGTGCCGCGCGACAGCCTGCGCCTGCAGGCCGAGGAGGCCTTCGCCGACCCGGCTTGGCGCGACGCCTTGAACCATGCGCTGTCCGTGCGCGCCGCCGGCAACGATCCGGACCCGTGCCGTGGCCTGGCCGGCTACGTCACGACCTATCAGGGCGTCGCCGCCGCCCCGGACCTGCACTTGGCGGAGTTCCGCCGGCACCGCTATTTGCTGATCGTCGACGAGGTGCACCACCTGCCGGCGCTGTCCGACATGACGCCGGAGCCGCTGCCCGAAACCGGCCCGGACGAAGCATCCGGTTGGAGCCGCGCCCTGCATCCCATGCTGGAAACGGCGCGGCTGCGGCTGTTGCTGTCCGGCACGCTGGAGCGCGCGGATGGGCGCGGCATCCTTTGGCTGCCCTATCGCCCGGGGCAGCGGGCGGCGACGCGGGAGGTGGACATGCTCGCGCCCGGCTGGGCCGTGGTCGGCTATAGCCGCGCCCAGGCGCTGGCCGAGCGTGCGGTGCTGCCGGTGGTGTTCGGTGCCCTGGACGGCGAGGCGCGCTGGCTCGATCCCGAGTTCAAGCAGCCGGATGGATCGCCGGCGGAGGTGGGGCCGCACCGGCTGTTCAGCCATTGGCCGACCGAGACGACCCGGCCAGCATTGTTCACGGCATTGCGGACCGGCTTTGCCGAGGAGCTGCTGCGGCAGGCGTTCGACGCCACGCGCAGCCTGCGGGCGCGCCGCCGGGCGGAGCGGGGCGAGGGCAGGGGCCTGGGCAAGCTGCTGATCGTCGCCCCGGACCAGATGTCGGCCCGGCGCTACCAGGATGTGGTGCGTACCTGGCTGCCGCGTGCGCAGCAGGACAACGTGCGGCTGGCCACCAGCGACGAGCGTGACGCGCGGGAAACGCTGGCGAGCTTCCGCTTGCGGGCCGAGCCGACGATCTTGGTCACGGTCGCGATGGCCTATGAGGGCCTGGACGCGCCGGAGGTTGCCGTCGTCGCGGCGCTGACGCAGATCCGCAGCCGCCCATGGCTGGAGCAGATGGTCGCCCGCGCCACCCGCGTCGATCCGAACGCCGGGCCGTACGCGGCGCAGCGGGCATTGGTTTTCCACCCGGACGACCCGCTATTCGCCAAGTTCCGGCACCGGATCGAGACCGAGCAGGGCACCCTGGCGCGGACGCCGATCCCGAAACGCCAGAGCCGGCTGCCGTTTTGGCTGCATGGCCAGGTGAACGAGGCCGAGGCTGCGGATGGCATCGTGCCGCTCAGCAGCAATGCGTTGGCCCTGCGCTATGCGATGCTGAAGCCTGGCCCCAATTTCGTCGCTGGCGACCCGGCCGGGCAAAGCGAGCTGCTGGAGTTGCCGAGCGTCGCCGAGCGCCGCCTGCGCCGCCGGGTTGGGGAAATGGTGGCGGCACAGGCGGTCGAGGATGAGGGGGCGCTGCGGCAGGTGCGCGGCCAAGGCGGCTATCACCGCTATAACGCCGTGCTCAAGCGGATCATGGGCAAGAGCCGGGCGACGATGACCTTGCAGGAGCTAGAGGCCGCGGTAGGTTGGCTCGAGCGCAACCGGCTGCACGATAGCCTGCATCTGCTGGAGGGCGACACGCGCTATGCCTGGACGGCGCGGCAGCGTGGAGAGTGGTCCCCTCCTGTTGGCCGCCCGCCCGCCCGCCGCGAGTGAGTCATAACGGGTTTGTAGCGCAGTGCAGCAATTTCTAATGCTGGCGGGCTTGCATTTCAGTTGCGGGCCTATCATCTCCGGCTTGCGACACCGCGGCTTGCCGCTTTGTTTGCAGGACGTTTCCTCCCTAAACTTGGCGGCTCCTTCGGGTGCCGCCTTTTTTTGCGCGTGGCGTATCAGCGGTAAGTGGCGAAATCGATACTGGCCTTCTGGGGCCGCAGGTCATCCGGAGCCCGGGATCTTCCGGACTCCGCCGTCGATCAGTTCGCGGCGATGAACGCGCCGATGCGGGGCAGTATGTCGCTCCGCCACTTGCGGCCATTGAAGATGCCGTAATGGCCGACGTCGGGTTGCAGGTATTGCATCCGGCGATCCGACGGCACGCCGCTGCACATCGCCTGCGCCGCGATGGTTTGCCCAGGGGCGGAAATGTCGTCGAGCGCACCCTCGACCGTCATCAGTGCCGTGCTCTCGATCGCGGACGGCGTCACCCGTTCGCCCCGCACCATCATGCGGCCTTCGGCGAGGTCATGCTTTTGGAAAAAGGTTTCGACCGTTTGCAGGTAGTAGCTCGCAGGAACGTCCATGACGGCGAGGTACTCGTCGTAGAACCGGCGATGTGCGGCGGCGCTGTCTTCGTCGCCCTGGACCAGGTGGTCGAACATCTTCCGATGCGCCGCGATGTGGCGGTCCGGGTTCATTGAAATGAACGCGGCGAGCTGCAGGAAACCCGGGTAGACACGGCGGAACGCGCCGGGGTGCCAAGGCGGAACGGTCGCCGTCACATGCCGTTCAAACCACTCGATGGTATGTTCCTGGGCGAGCTTGGTGACGACGGTGGGCGCCGCGCGGGTGTCGACGGGACCACCCATCAGCGTCATGCTTCGGGGCTGCGCCGGGTCGTTGCGGGCCGCCATGAGCGAGACTGCCGCGATAACGGCGGGCGCCGGCTGGCACACGGCGACCACGTGGGTATCGGGTCCAAGGTGCTGCAGGAAGCCGATCACCGTCTCGACATAGCTGCCGAGGTCGAAATCGCCGTGCAGCAGCGGCACGATCTTGGCGTCGCGCCAATCGGTTACGAATACCTCGAACCCAGCGTCGACCATGTCCTGGACCGTGCCGCGCAGCAGGGTCGCGTGGTGACCGCTCATGGGCGCGACCAGCAGCACTCGTTTTCCAGTCGCGCCCGGCGCCTGAAAGCGCAGCAGCCGGACGAAGGGGCGGTCCAGTTCGACCGCCTCGTGCAGCGGTTCATCGGCGCCGCGGCTGACCTTGATGTTCCAATCGGGCTTGCCGCGCGGGCGCAGCACGTCGTTCGCAACGTCCGCCCAGGCGACCGCGGCGCGGGTTCCCCAGGTGAACGCGTCCGGCCCCGGTGTCGAGCGCAGCATGGAGCTGGCAGCCCGGGCCCACACGCGGGCGGGCAACAAGGCAGCAGCAGCGGCGTCGTGGAAAGCGTAGATCATAGATGTGGTGTCTCACTTTAGTTTCGTTGCGGCTAGAGGATCGTTGGAGCTAGTCACTTCGCCGATCGGGTGCAGGGAGCGGCGAAAGCAGGTCGTCCTGCGCCGGCGGCGACGGCCTCTTTCGCGGGGCAGCCGCGCCGCGCAGGCGAAGCAGCTCATCGAGCATCCGGTCCATCGTCTGCCAAATCGGCTCGTCGGCAATCCGTTCCTTCATAATCAGCCGATGCGCAGCGAGCGTCACGTTCAGCGTGCCCCGCGTGGTCTCGGGCCGGGCGGAGCGCATTTGCACCAGCGCCTTTTCCACCTCGTCCTGAGGCAGCGCCATCGCGGCGGCGATCGCATCCGGTTCGGCGCCCGCCCGGCGCATGCGGCGCGCCTGGCTTACTTGCTTATCCGAAAGTGCGATCGTCGGACGCAGCAATTGGGTGCGGCGGGACATCTCTCCCGATCCGCTGCCGGGCGCCTTGCCTTTGAATGCCATTAAAACTCGGGCGTCATTATGTGAACGCCATCATCCGCCCCGCAAACTGATCCCGCCATCGACCGGCAGGCATACGCCAGTGATATAGGAAGCCTCGTCGGACGCGAGGAACACGGCTGCGTGCGCAACGTCCCAGCCCGTGCCCATGCGGCCCATCGGGCAGGCGGCGTTGCGGGCGCGGACCATCTCGTCGGCGGCCGCATACTGGCCGGCGATCTGCTGGTGGATCAGCGGCGTGTTCATCAGGCCGGGCATGATCGCGTTGGCGCGGATGCCCTGGGCGGCATACTGCATCGCCAGGCTGACGGTAAGCTGGTTCACCCCCGCCTTGGCCGCATAATAGGCGGCGTAGGGATAGCCGGTCCATCGTATGGCCGCGATGCTGGAAATATTGACGATTGCCCCCTTACCCTGTTGCAGCATGACCGGAAGGACGTGCTTGCAAGCCAAGAATACGCCTTTGAGGTTGAGATCGAGTAAATGGTCCCACTCGGCCTCCGGCAGTTCGACCGGGCCGCCCATGCCGGCATGGCCGACATTGTTGTGCAGCACATCGATGCGGCCATGCCGGCGCATGGTGTCCGTCACGGCCTGCGCCACGCTGTCCGACCGGGTGACATCCGCCGCCAGCGCTTCGCACGCGAGGCCCTCGGCGTGGGCCAGGTCCCGCGTGGCCTGCGCCGCCGCCAAGTCGCGGTCCACGGCCACCACCATCGCGCCCTCCCGCGCATAGGCCACCGCGGCGGCGTTGCCGTTGCCCCAGCCCGGCCCGGCGCAGCCCGCCCCGAGCACCAGCGCGACGCGGCCGGCAAGTTTGCCCAAAATTACGTCTCGATCCCATTCATGCAAGCAAGCCTATGCTAGGCGCAGGTCCTGCCGCGCCACGTTATAAAAATCTTAACGCCTGTCGTGCATGTTTGGCTGCCGACAGTCAATTTAGCTGGCGGCGCGATGCCGCCTGACCGCTTCGTTACGTTTAGCAGCACATTACGGATAGGAAAGCGGCGTTGCGCCCGCTAGGACCTAGCACTAACCTTGAGGCCGCAGGGGAGACTATTCGATGCAGAACAACGAACTCGAGACGATTGCTGCGGCCATGCAAGAAGCGCTGCACCGCGCCTATGCCCTGGGCCGGAGCGACGCGTTGCGGCGGGTGGTGGAGATGGTCCAGTCGGACGACCTCGGGTCGCGGACGGTGGCGTTGCTGAGCCATAGCGAGCCGGCGGTGGTCGAGGTCTCCCAGACCGAGTCCAAGGCGATTGTGCCGCCCAGCGATGCTTTGGAAGACGGCGTTGCGCACAAGAACGGGGCCGCTTACGTCGAAGCGGCACATGAAGGCGCACATAATGACAATGCCGGGTTGGATACGGCGGCAGCGGAGCAGGCCAAACCGCCGGCATCCGTGAAACACTTTTTATTGGACTACCTATATCCGCTCGGCGCGAAGAAGTAGCCGCGATGTCGATCGAAGCGCACCATGCCCGCGCCCTGTTGGAGACTGCGCAGCTTGAGCTTGACCGCGCCCATCGCGCGGCGGTCACGGCCAACGCTGGTGAAATCCGGCGGGGCCTCGACCTGGCCCTGGCCGCACTGCGCGAGGCTGGGGCGTCCTGTCTCGACGCCGAAATGGATCAAACGATTGGGGTCATACGGGATAATTTGACTGCGGCGCGGATGAACCTCGATAGCGGCTCGCTGGTGCAGATGGAGCAGCAGATCGAGACGGCCCGCAGCAGCCTCGCCCAGCTTTAGCCCGCAGCCGGATCAACGTCTGCCTTGGTTCCTGTCGACGGGATCACTCGGCTGCCAGTCGTTCGGGAACAGGGTGGCTCAACGGCGATATAGACAGAAGTGCCCACGAAACGTTCCGGCGTGGCACAATAAGGGTCCGGGCCAGCGCTGAGTATCGTATTAAAATTAGTTCATTGTCATTATGCGCTCCAGTATTTTGGGACGAATGGCAGTGGCGAGCGCGAAATGGCTGATAGGCAACGGCTCATGGTACGTCGGGGCCAATTGGTCGTCCGGTGCGGCGCCGGACGCCAGCGCAGCCTCGACCGATGCCGTGACAATCGACGCCCCGGGCAACTACACCGTCAAGGTCGGCAATGCGGCGCTCACCTCCATCGGCAGCGTGAACCTCAACGCAGCCGGCGCGACGCTCGGAGTTTCATTGCAAGGTCTGGCCGTCAACACGGCGCTCAACTTGAACAGCGGCAGGTTGCTGCTGCAAGGCACGCTGAAGGGCGGCAGCCTAGTGATGAACGGCGGCGTCCTGATGCGGAACGACGCCGCTGTCCTCGATGGCGTGCGGGTGCAGGGCACGCTGGATCTGGCGAGCCCGTATCATTACGGCGTGCTGACGCTATCGAACTACGGCCAACTGACGCTGCTGGGCAACACGACCTTTGTGGCCGCGGATGGCACGTCGCCCGGCCTGCTCCGTGTCGGTGGTTCGGCGTTGACCTTTGGCGCCTCGACGCAGTTCGATAATGCGGCGATCGATTTTGCCGCCGGATATCGCACGGCCAGTTCGCTGAACATCGGCAGCGCCGGAAGTGCCGTCGGCACGACGGTCACCTTCGGCAAGGGCGCCGTGCTCGATGTGGCGTCGACCGTGTCGGTCGCGCTCGGCGGCAATGGCGCCTTGGTCAATGGCGGCGCGATCAATGTCGAGGGCACCCTGATTGTAGATCCCGCCGTCAGCCTGGTTCAGGCGGCGCAGCCCGGCACCCTGACGGTGCAATCAGGCGGCACGCTGGTGTTCGCCGGGCCCACGATGTTCGGCGGCACAGTCACCTTTAAGGACCCGACCGCACAGGTCGTGTTCCAGGGCAGCGGCGCGGTCGGCGCGACCTTGCAGGATTTCCAGAACGGCGACAGCATCGACCTCCAGGGCCTTTCTTACAGCAACAGCCTCGCCATAAGCTTTGCGGGTGGCGCGGTTCAGGTCAATCAGGGCGGCCTGCCGATGGGAAGCTTCACGCTTACCGGCGGCACCGCGGCCTACAGCGTCGACCAGTTCAGCCTCGCAGACGACCAATCCGGCGGCACCCTGCTCCAGACCACGCATGTCCTGAACCCGGATTTCGACGCCGCCTATTACCTGGCGAGCAACCCCGACGTCGCCGCCTCGGGCATCAATCCGTTGCAGCACTTCCTGCAGTATGGATGGAAGGAACATCGCGATCCCAGCGCCTATTTCAGCACGTCCTGGTACTTGGCGCAAAATCCAGATGTCGCCGCGTCGGGCATGGACCCCTTGGTGCACTACGAGACGTATGGCTGGCATGAGGGACGCGATCCCGGACCCAATTTCAGCGTGAGCAAGTACCTGGCGGCCTATCCGGACGTGAAGGCGGCCGGGATCGATCCGCTGCAGCAATTCCTCACTGCCGGACGCGCCGCGGGCCGTGTCGCCTCCCCTGTCACGGCGCCCGTCGTTGCCACGCAGGACCCGCTGTTCGACCGGGCATGGTACCTGGCGCAGAACCCCGACGTGGCCGCGTCTGGGATGGATCCGCTGCTGCATTACGAGACCTATGGCTGGAAAGAGGGCCGCAACCCCGACGCGCTGTTCGATACGAACTATTACTTGGCGCAGAACCCGGACGTGAGGGCGGCGGGCGTCGATCCGATGCTGCATTTCGAGAGCAACGGACGCCAGGAAGGCCGGGAGCCCAGCTTGCTGTTCTCGGACGCCAAGTATGCAGCCGCCAACCCGGATGTGAGCGCGTCTGGCCTCAATCCGCTGGTGCATTACCTGACCTGGGGACGGGCTGAGGGCCGTATGGCATTCCTTGCAGGCGCCGCCGCCCCGGCGGATCCGCTGGTGAATGCGGCCTATTACGACAAACAGCTCGGCGCGACGTTGATCCCGCCCGGCGTAGCGGGGCAGCAACAGGCGGCGGCGAGCTATGACGCGGCCGGCTGGCAGAAGGGGCTGAATCCCGACGCGTATTTCGATACCAACTACTATCTTGCGCACAATGCCGACGTCCGTGCGGCCGGCATCAACCCGTTGAAACAGTATGAGACGACGGGCTGGAAAGAAGGCCGCGACCCATCAGCCGCGTTCTCGACCGCGAAATACCTGGCGGCCTACTCGGACGTGAGCACCAGCGGGACCGATCCGTTGACCAGCTTCGTTACCACCGGCCAGGCGCAGGGCCGGACCGCCTTCGCCGTATGACGGCCCGGGCCGGCCGGTGGCTCATGACCCGGCGTAGATCGTCAGGTCGAGGCGCCGTCCGGTCGAATAGTCCACGCCGGCGACTTCGGCCAACGCCCGTGGCACTACGCCCAAGATTTGCAAGCGCGCCTGGAACGCCGGTTCCTCGCGCTTGCCAATAAGTGCCAGGCCGCAGGCGGCGTGACTAGCGAGATAGTCGGCGGCGGCGGCGGCATTGACCAGCCGCGTGTCCTTGCCGACCTCGAATACCAGGCTGGGCTCGCTGTATGAACTTGAGGCCAGCACGCTGTCTGGACAGGGCCGCACGGACGCAACTGCGGCGGCGATGCGCGGGCTGAGCCATATCGTGGTGAGGTTGGGCAAGACCAGCGCATAGGTGCTGGCGAACAGGACCAGCGCCGACGCGCCCGCCAAGGCCATGGCCGGGCGCGGCCGGGCACGCCACGCCATCCAGCCGGCTGCGGTGATCAGCCCGGCGCCAACGAGGCTGGCCAGGATCGGCAGCCCGTCGACCCGCCGCTCCATGGACCATAGTAGGACCGGCCCCGCAACCGCCAACGCCACCCCGATCAGCAGCCAGGCCGCGCCATAGACCCGGCCAATCCAGCGCCAGGTCCGGCCGAAGCGCCACGCGCTAGGCGCGAGCACCGATGCGGCCGTGAGGCAGGCGATGGCCGGGTAGGTCGGCAGCACGTAGTGCGGCAGCTTGGTCGCCACGAGTTCGAACAAAAGCCAGGTGGGAATGATCCATGCCAGCAGGAAGCGCACCGACGCCGCGCGCCGCTGCGCCCAGATGAACGGCAGCGCCAGCACGGCGAATAGCGAGCCGGGCCAGAAGCTGATCGCGAATACGCCGAGGTAGTAGCCCGGTGGGAAGCCATGCGCCTGTTGCCCTTGCGCGACCTTGCCGAGAAAGTTGTCGCCGACCGACTTTGCGAAGAAATCACCGCCACTGGCCACGCCGATGGCCACGCACCACGGCAGCACGATCGCCAGCATGAGTGCGAAACCCCAGCTTGCGTGCAGCCGCCGCAACCAGGCGACCCGGCGCTCCGACAGCATCAAGCCCAAGATTGTCCCCCAACTGACCAGCAGGATCAGCGGCCCCTTCAGCATCAGCCCCACGCCCAGCGCCGCCCAATGCAGCGCCGCCCAGCGCCGCCGGGTCGGGACGCCGGCGATGCCGTCGAGGTAGATGCGCAGCAGGCTGGCCTGCGCGACCAGGATGGTGGCGAGCAGGGCAGCGTCGATCTTGGCCATGCGCGCCTCCGCCCCCATCAGCAGCGAGGTCGCCAGCAGCAAAGCCGCGACGGTGCCGGCGGATGCGCCAAACAGCGTGCTGCCGATCCATGCCGTCAGCAGCACGGACGCGACCGCGGCGAGCAACGAGGGGATGCGATAGGCCCAGGGCTCGCGCGCGGCCGGGTCGCTGAATACGGCAACGGACGCGGCTTCGAGCCAATAGATGCCGGCCGGCTGCAAATAGCGTGGTTGATCCTGGAACCGGACGTCGATGAAGTTGTGCGTTTCCAGCATCTGCGAGGTCGCCTGCATGTAGCGGGATTCGTCGCGGTCGATCGCCGGCAGACTGGCGCGTCCGGGCAGGAACAGGATCAGCGCCACCAGGATCAGCGCCGCATAGTGATGCAGCCGCAGCCGGTCCGAATGCGGGGTCAGGATTCCGTGACCTTGTGCGGAAGGGTCGTGCGGCTGCGCAGCCAGATCACGCCGAGCATGTCGCCGATGCCCACCATGGCGCGGCCGAAATTGGTGTACTTCGACTGCCCGCGCAGCCGGGCGCGATGCGACACCGTTTTGCACAGCAAGGGATGGCCGTAGGCCTGGAACAGTGCCGGCAGGAACCGGTGCATGCCCTCGAACGCCGGCAGCCGCAAGAAGTCTTCGCGCCGGAATACCTTGAGGCCGCAGCCGGTGTCCGGACAATGGTCGTCCAGCACGGCCTGGCGAAAACCGTTGGCGAAGCGGGTTGCGAGGCGGCGCGACAGCGGGTCGTTGCGGCGAATGCGGATGCCGGCGACCAAGGGCGCGGTGCCGACGGCGTCCAACCCGAGCTGCACCATGCCTGGGATGTCCGCCGGATCGTTCTGGCCGTCGCCGTCCATGGTCGCGATCCACTCGGCGGATGCGGCGGTAATGCCGGTGCGCAACGCGGCCGTCTTGCCGCAGCGCCGGTCGTGCCGCAGCAGCCGCAAGGTGGCGGGATGGGCGGCGGACAGGGCCGTGAGCTGTTCGGCGGTCGCGTCGGTGCTGCCATCGTCGACGAACACCACCTCGAACGGCTGCAATGCCGCCAATGCCGTGGTTACCTCGTCGAACACCGCGGTCACGTTGTCCGCCTCGTTGAATACCGCAATGACCACGGACAAGCGCGGGTGGGTCGGCGCGGCTTCCATTCAGCATCTTTCCTGGCACGGTTTGCGCGAAGGGCGCGGGGCCGACTGCATGGCCCAGGATCAGGGCTATCGCAATGCCTGGACGCTTTGGGGTGAGTGGGCCTGGGTGCGCCTGGTATGCCTGCGATGGCGCGCCGTGGGGCCGTGCCGATGATAAATTTTAGCGTTTAGGACGCGCGCGCCGTTGGATCTTCACACTTTAGTAATGGATCTGCGCCAAACTCCGCTCCAGCCACAAGACGTGGCGACGCAAAAAGCAGGTGCGGCTGCCAAGGCTTGGGACAGCGGCCATTATCAAGGGTAAAAGATCATGTCGCTGAACTCAGTCAACACCAACATCGGCGCGCAGGTCGCGCTGGCGTCGCTGAATGCCACCAATACGCAGCTTCAGGCGTCGCAGAAGCACATTTCGACGGGCTACCGCGTGGCGGACGCGACCGATGACGGCGGCGCCTTCGCAGTGGCCCAGCGGGTGCGGTCGGATGTCGGCGCACTCACCAGCGTGAACGAGCAGCTTGGCAACGCCAAGGGCCTGGTTGGCACGTCGCTCAGTGCGCTCGGGCATATCTCCGACAGCGTCAACGCCGCGAAGTTGCTGTTGGTGAAAATCGGCGACAGCAGCATCGCGCAGGATCAGCGCGACCAGTATGTCACGTCGTACAAGAACCTTGTGATCGGGGTCGCCAACTACGTCGACAACTCGACCTACAACGGCCAGAGCCTGCTGGGGAAAGCCTCCGGTGGCGTTATAGGCACTTCCAAATCGGTGATCAGCAGCGAGCTCGGCAACACGACGACAATTTCGGCCGCCGACACCAGCGGGCTGGCGACCACGCTGGCGAGCTTGATTGGCGCGACGTATAACCGTGGCGCGACCGGGATCGATACGTTCTCGGCTGCGGCCGCGGGCGCCGATCAGGCTGCGGCTTCGTTGGCCTTGACGTCGACCACCGGTGCAACGGCGTTCACCACGGCCTTGAAGGGCGTGGCGAACCAGTTGAACCAGACGGGCTCGGACTCGAACCTGCTGGACGCGACAATCACGTTCAACAGCTCGAAGATCGACAGCCTGAATGCCGGGCTGGGCGCCTTGATCGATACCGACCTGTCGAAGGAGTCGGCGCGGCTGCAAGCGCTGCAGATCAAGCAGCAGTTGGGCACGCAGGCGCTATCGCTCGCCAACCAGGCCCCGCAGAGCTTGCTGAGCCTGTTCAAGTAGCAGCGCCGGCTTATTACGGGACGGAGTACGGTGGGGCGCTGACATTGATCCATGGCGGAGGTTTCGACCGGTTTACGCCCTTTTTGGTCACTCACTCGCAATAGTTCACACTCCGAAAGCGGAAAAGGTTGCGCCACGTTCATTGGCCGTCATTCATAAAATCCAATGCAGCGCCTCACTTCGCTGCCGGTGGCGGCTGAAACCAGGAACACACAACCTGCGAAGTCAAACTGATTTTTCACGCGCTCACTGGTGGCCGGCGGCCGGCCCAGGGGCGTGCCCGCTCGAGCTCGAGGGCGAGGGCAAGAAGTGTCGCCTCACCCCCGAGGGTGGCCGTGAACTGGGCGCCGACCGGCAGGCCGTCCGGTGTCCAGCCGAGTGGCACCGACATCGCCGGAACGCCTGCTGCGTTCTGCGCCGGGGTATAGGAGGCAAAGTCGATGAGGCCGGCGCGCAAGGCGTTGTACTCGCGTGTCGGGCCCAACTCGCCCAGGGGCAGGCGCGCCTTTCGGACGACGGGGCTGAGGAATACATCGTAGCCATCGAACGCGCGGGCGTAGTCCGCCGCCAGCCGGTTGAAGTAGGCGAGCGCGTCCGGAAGGGCGGAAGCGGGCTTCGCTGCGAACTCCGCCGCTAGCCCGAGTGTCCAGGGCTCAAGGACCGACGCGTCCGGGTCGCGTCCCGCCTGCCCGCGGTAGAAGCCGGCGACCCCCGCCGCGCCCGCTGCCCAGACCGTCATGAAGTGCTCGACGAACTGCTCGCCGCTGAATGGCCAGCCCGCCTCTACGACCCGGTGGCCGAGGGCCTCGCAGAGCTTGGCGGCGTCCAACACGGCCTCGCGGACTTCCGGCTCCGCGTTGCGGCCGTAGTAGTTCAGCGTCGTGACGCCGATTCGGAGGCGATGCGGGTCGGGCTGCGTCACGTGGCCGACCGGCGGCAGCGGAGCGCCGGGATCCCGCCGCTCGGTCATTGTAAGGAGGAGGGCGCTGTCGCGCACCGAGCGCGAAACGCAGTGCTCGACCGCGATGTCCGCCGCGAGTGCCGTCCGCATGGACGCCGACTGACGCCCGCGGGATGGCTTAAGCCCGAACAGGCCGCACTGGGAGGCCGGGATGCGGATTGAACCGCCGCCGTCGTTCCCGTGCGCGAAGGGAACAAGCCGGGCGGCGACGGCGGCGGCGGAGCCGCCGGACGAGCCGCCGGGCGAGAGTCGCAGGTCCCAGGGATTGTGGGTGGGTCCCCCGAGCAGCGGCTCGGTCGTCGCCGACAGCCCGAACTCGGGCGTGGCGGTCTTGCCGAGCACGACAAGGCCCGCCTCCTCGGTCGCGTCCAGGTAGGGCGAGCGCCAGTCGGAGACGTTGGAGGCCAGCATGCGCGAACCCGAGGCGAAGGGCACGCCGGGGTATTCGAGTAAATCCTTCAGCAGATACGGCACGCCGCCGAACGGGCCCTTGGGCGCACCCGCGCGCACCCGCTTGCGGGCCAAGTCGAAGGTTGGCGTGCAGACTGCGGCGAGCTGCGGATTGAGCCGCTCGATCCGCGCGATGGCGGCTTCGACGAGGTCGGCGGCCGATGCATGGCCCGAGCGGATGAGTTCGGAGGAGCCGATGCCGTCAAGGGATGCGAACGGGTCGTCCGTTGCGCTTGCTGCTGGCCGCGCGCCGGCCGTTATCGCCACCGCCGCTGCTCCTGCTGTCCTCAGAAATCCCCGTCGCGACGGGTCGCATTCCTGCGCGCCGCGGCTCCTGTCACGATCTAAGATTGTGATGGTCGCCTCCCTTAGTGGTTTTCAGTGCGGCGAGAACCGCCCCTGGGAATGGACCCTGGACCGCGGGCAACCCGCTCCGCGCCCTTCGTTTGAAGGGGGTGCGTCATTTTTTCTCGGCGGCTCTTTGATCGGTATGGCGGGCGGGCTCACCAGCCCGTATCGTCGCCACACCGTTGACAGCCAAGCAGGGTGTCGACCCCTCGGAAAGCCGTGGGGTTCGCATACCAGGAAATTTGACATGGGGCGCAGGGAAACGCCGTCAGTCGAGGACTTCTCCGCCGCGGTTGAGTCGATCTATGGCGCGTCCATGGACCAAGCGCTCTGGCCAGGCGCGCTCCAGCGCATGGCCGATCTGCTGGGCGCCAACTGCGCTGCGGTCGGGCTTGATGACGGCTGTAGACGGTTCCCGGTTCACTACTCTGTCGGCTACTCGCCAGGCTCGCTGGAAGCCTACGCCAGTTATTACTGCCGGGTGGACCCGATGCTGGACATCGCAAGCCGCGCGCCGGCGCTCGGGGTGCTTACCGACCGAATGGCGATGTCGAAGGCCGAGTTGCGCCGCTTGGAGATCCATGACGGCTTTTCGCGCCCGAACGGCATCGACTCCGCCGCCTATGCCTTCGCGTTCCGCGCGCCGGACCGCGCGTGTTTTGTCGCGGCGACTCGCTCGGTGCGCGCGGGCGACTTCGAACATGTGCACGTCCGGACCCTGGGCCTGCTCCTGCCCCATCTCGGGCGCGCGATGCGGGTGCACGTGCGCCTGGAGGACGCCCGTGTCCGCGCGGACGACGCGGCCGAGGCGCTCGACCACCTCGCGTTCGGCGTCGTCCTCGTGGACCGGCACGCTCGCGTGGTCCAGGCCAACCGGGCAGCCGAGGCCATGCTTGCCCAGGGCGACGGTATCGCGACCGATACGTCGGGCCTGCGCGCCGCAACCGCCGTTCAAACGGCGGCGCTGCGTCGCCTGGTTGCTCGCGCGGCGGACCGCGCCTGCATTGCCGGGCGGGGTGGCGCGCTACGGCTGGACCGTCCGTCGCTGGGCCGCCCGCTCTCGGTCCTCGTGGCGCCGATCGGCGCAGCAGCCGAGGGCGCGGCCTGGCTGCCGGAGCCTCGCCCCGCCGCCATCGTGTTCGTGGCCGACCCAGAGCAGCGCCACCGCTCGTCTGCCTCCCATCTCCGCGAGATTTATGGCCTGACCGCAGCAGAGGCCGCCGTGGCTCGACTTATTGCCAAGGGCCAGGGCGCAAAGAATGCGGCCGAGGCGCTCGGCGTCGCGGCCAGCACGCTGCGTTGGCACCTGCAACGCGTGTTCGAGAAGACCGGCACCGCCCGGCAAGCCGACCTCGTGCGCCTTGTCGAGCGCCTGGAAGTCGTCGCTGGCGACGATCGGTTCGAATAGGCCGGTTGGGTGATAGGGGCGGAAGATCCGGCGCGTATCCTGAAACCTAACGGAGCGCCATCGTCTCGATTTTGTGCTCCCCACCACCATGGCAGTGCATGAGGCGGCTAAATCGCTCAGCACCCAAGCTGCCGCGCGAATGCCGGCAGGGTCCGGTATGCGAAATGCAGGTTGTCGCCATGGCTGGCCACTTGGAACCCAAGCTCGGTCCACAGCGCCCGCAGCGCCTGCGCCGAGTAGATCGTCACATGGCCGTTCCGCGGCGCCACATACCACCAGTCCAGGCCCCTTTGCAGGAAGTCGGCTGGCTGCACCAAGGTCGAGAACACGACGATGCCCTCCTCCTGGAGCAGGCCGGCTATTTCAAAGATCGTGGCGCGGGGGTCCGGCGTGTGCTCCAGCACCTCGAAGCAGGTGATGAGCGGAAACAGCCGGTGCGGCGGTATGTCGCAGGCAGGATTGAACGGATCGTATACCTCGGCCGCCATGCCATGCCGGCTGCTCAGCAATGCCGCCAACGCGCCGTCGCCGCCGCCGTAGTCCAGCATCGGAAGGCCGCGGCAGGCCTCGCCGAACAGGGTTCCGATCAGCAGGGCCGATGCAGCCGGGCGATCTTCGGCATAGTCCGGGTCCACATCGGCGTAACCCTCGTTATAAATCTGGAGCCGGAAATCCTCCCGGTCCCAAGCGTCGAAATCGCCGGTAAACACCAGCTCGCAGGCCGGGCAGCGATGATAG
This sequence comes from Acetobacteraceae bacterium, assembly GCA_965277495.1. Taxonomy (GTDB): domain Bacteria; phylum Pseudomonadota; class Alphaproteobacteria; order Acetobacterales; family Acetobacteraceae; genus CAHJXG01. Next base: position 3,162,463 of record OZ255824.1, read on the forward strand.
GTGACGCGACGGCCGGATTGCGGCAGGGCGGCCCGGCGCCGATCCTCGCAGCACTTGTTGAAATCGACGGCGCCCAAGGCCGGAGAAGCAGTGCCGCAAGCCTTGCATTCACGCGGAAGTGCCACAGCAGGCTGGGATGCGCGGGCGGACGGGCGCGAGATGGGCTGGCACGCGAGCGCGGCCAAATCTTCCCGGACCTGCGCGATCGCGCCGCTCCAGTCGTTCGGACGCGCTTGCCGGACGATGCGCATGCTCGGATACCATGGGCTATCCTCCCGACCATGCAACCAGCGCCAGCAGCCGCGGAACCGGGACAACAGCCAGACTGGCTTGCCCATTGTAGCCGCCAAATGGGCGACGGCAGTATCGACCGAGACGATGAGATCGAGCCCGGCCACCCGCGCGGCCGTGTCGGCAAAATCCTGCACTCCGTCCATCAGGTCTATCGCGCCGAGTTCCGCCGGCAGCGCCACTCCCGCCTCCCGCCGTTGCAGGCTGTAGAACTGCACCCCGGGCGTGCCGGCGAGACCAGCCAGATCCGCCAGTTGCAACGACCGCTGCCGGTTGTCGGCAAAGCTGTTGCTGCCTGCCCAGATCAGGCCGACGCGCAAACCCTGGGCCGCATCATCCCACGGCGCGAAGTCGTCGGCGTAGGGCAGGGCCAGCGGGATGGTGTCGAGCGTCGTGCCAAGCAGGCGCGGCAGGCTCAGCAACGGGCAGACCACGTCGAACGGCGGCAGTGGGCCGCCAATGGCCACAACCTGGTCCACGCCGGGCACCGCACGCAGCAGCCGGGCCAAAGGCGCCTGGACCGCCAATACGACTCGTCCAGCCAAAGCCGCGACCAACGGCGCATAACGAACGAACTGCAGCGTATCGCCGAGGCCCTGTTCGGCGTGCAGCAGGATCGTGCGCCCGGCGATGTCCTCGCCCGTCCATCGCAGCCCGCTGGATAGCCAAGCCGGGTTGCCCTTCAACAGCAACCGCCATTCGTAAAGGTCCCAAGCCTCCGCCGTCAGTTGGCCCATGGCAAGGCGGGTCACAGACAGATTGTGCCGCGCCACCGCACTGTCCGGCGATGCAGCGATGGCCTGCTGCCCGGCGGCCACGGCGTCGTCAAACCGCTCCAGCCCCTCGAACGCGATGGCCCGGTTCACCAGTGCCTCGAACCAGTCCGGCCGAAGCTCCAGCGCGTGCTCGGCCATCACCAATGCCTCGTGGTAATGGCCGAGCGCTATCAGCACGGCGCTCAATGTGACGGCATGGGTGTGGCTGGGCGCCAGCCTGAACGCTTCGAGGCTGTGCGCCATCGCCCGCTCGATGTCGCCGCTGTCGAATAGGAGGTTGCCGACGCTGGCATGCACCGCGGCATCGCCAGGCGTCAGGTCCAGCGCCATCAGCAACGCCCCAATCGCAGGCCCCGTCTGCCCGAACGCCAGGAGTGCCCGGCCATTCAGCACTAGCAGGCGCGCATCGCCGGGATGGCGCTGGCACGCGCCGGCCAGCAGGAGAACCGCATCCGATTGCCGCCCGGCGTTCAGCAAAGCGTGGGCGAGTGCCACCGCGCTGTCCGCCTGCTCCGGACGCAGCCGCGTTGCGCGGTCCCAGGCGACAATGGCCTCCGCCGGGCGTCCAGCCGCAGCCAGCGCCACGCCAAGGTTATGGAACGCGTCCGCGTGGCTCGGGGCGAGCCGGACCGCAGCCGAATAGGCTGATATCGCGGGATCGAGCCGTCCGGCCTGGTGGTGCGCCAAGCCGCGCTGAAATTGCGTCTGCGCCGTGGCCGGGGGGCCAGGATGGGCACGGTGGGGCTGTTTGCGGCGGGCCTGCATCGTCGTCTCCGTCTACTGCCGGGGCAGTTTGGCAGACGAAGATGAAGAAACTGCGAATTGCTAATCGGCCGTCCAGCCTCCGTCGACCACCAGGGACGTTCCGGTCATCAGCGCCGCCGCATCCGAGGCCAGGAACACGACCGCGCCCATCAGGTCCTGCACCTGGCCCAACCGCCCGAGCTTGATGCGGGTCAGCACGTCCGCCCGGAACGCAGCGTCCTCGAAGAACGGCCGGGTCAACGGCGTTTCAATGAACGTCGGGCATATGGAGTTCACCCGGATGCCGTGCGGGGCGAGGTCGATCGCCATGGCCTTGGTCAGGCCCTCGACCGCAAATTTGCTGGCGCAGTAAACCGTGCGCCGTGCGCCGCCGACATGGCCCATTTGCGACGACATATGGATAATAACGCCGCCGCGCCCGGCCTGGACCTGCTCCCGCGCCACGGCCTGCGCCACGAAAAACGCCGCCCGCAGGTTGAGGTCCATGATCGCGTCATAGTCCTCGACCGTCACGTCCAGGAACCCGGCCGGACGGTTGGTGCCGGCGTTGTTCACCAATATGTCGACCGGCCCGCACTCCGCGATGGCCGCGGCGGCGCCAACGGGGTCGCGCACGTCCATCACCCGGGCCTCCGCGCTGCCGCCATCAGCACGGATCGCGGCCGCTACCTCCTTGATCTCGGCCGCGGTCCGCGCGGCGACCAGCACGTGCGCGCCGGCTTGGCCCAGCGCCGCCGCACAGGCCACGCCCAGCCCACGGCCGCCGCCCGTCACCAAGGCCCGCTTGCCGTCCAGCCGGAACGACGGCGTGCGCGGCAACTCCATGGTCATTCGGCCGCCGCCCCATACGGCACGTTGCCGCCGCCATAGCGCCGCACGCGGATGTTGGCCTGCTCGCCGTGCCCCACAAACCCCTCCAATGCGCACAGCCGCGACGTGTAGCGCCCCACCATGGCCGAGGCCTCGTCCGTCAGCACGCGTTGATAGGTGCATGTTTTCAGGAACTTGCCGACCCATAGCCCGCCAGTGTAGCGCGCGGCGCGCTTGGTCGGCAGCGTGTGGTTGGTGCCGATCGCCTTGTCGCCAAACGCCACGTTGGTGCGCGGTCCCAGGAACAGCGCGCCGTAGTTGGTCATGTTGGCCAGGAAATAATCCGGGTCGCGCGTCATCACCTGCACGTGCTCCGACGCGATGCGGTCGGCGACCTGCACCATCTCCGCGTCGTCCTCGACCACGATGACGGCCCCGTGCGTCTCCCAGGCTTGGCGGGCGATGGCGGCGGTGGGCAGGATCTGCAACAGCCGCTCGACCTCGGCCATGGTGCCGCGCGCCAGCCGTTCGGATGTCGTCAGCAGGATGGCCGGGCTGTCGGGGCCATGCTCGGCCTGGCCCAGCAGGTCCGTCGCGCACAGCTCGCCGTCCACGCTGTCGTCGGCGATCACCAACGTTTCGGTCGGCCCGGCGAACAGGTCGATCCCCACGCGCCCGAACAACTGCCGCTTCGCCTCGGCCACATAGGCGTTGCCGGGGCCGACCAGCATGTCGACGGGCGCGATCGTCTCGGTGCCCAGCGCCATCGCCGCGACGGCCTGAATGCCGCCCAGGCAGAAAATCTCGTCCGCGCCCGCCATATGCTGCGCCGCCACGATCGCCGGCGCCGGCTTGCCGTGGTAGGGCGGGGCGCAGGTGATGACGCGCTTCACCCCCGCGACCTTGGCGGTGATGACCGACATATGCGCCGACGCCAGCAACGGATACTTGCCGCCGGGCACGTAGCAGCCGGCGGCGCCGACGGGAATGTTCTTATGGCCCAGCACCACGCCCGGCAGCGTCTCGACCTCGATGTCGCGCAACGCATCCCGTTGATGCCTAGCGAAGCCGCGCACCTGGTCCTGCGCGAACCGGATGTCCTCAAGGTCGCGCTTGGTGAGTTGCGACAGGCAGCCCTCGACTTCCGCGTCCGTCAGGCGATAATCCTCGCGGTCCCACTTGTCGAACTTGACCGAGAGCTCGCGCACCGCCGCGTCGCCACGGTCGGCAATGTCGGCCAGGATGCCTTCGACGGCCTGGCGGACTGCGCGGTCCGCCTCGACCAAGGTCGCGGTTTCCGCGCCGCGCTTCAGCCAGTTTTCCATTTCCGCTCGCCTGACAGGTTGCTCCCGATACCATTAGACTACGCGCCACCGGCCGAGTGAAGCCGGGCGTCAGTGCAGGGGGACGGCGGATGGACGGATTTGCCACGCATGAGGTGCTGAACCAGCCCGGCGCGCTTGAGGGCTACAACGCCTATCGCGGCGACCAGGCGCTGGTCGAGGCCACGCGCGTTTTCGGCGCCGAGTGGGCGGACGATGCGCTGGGCCACGCCGGCGGGCTGGTGGGCAGCGCGCATGTGCAGCAGCTCGCGCGGCAGGCGAACCGGCATCTGCCGGAGCTGCGCACCCATGACCGTTTCGGCCGCCGTGTCGATGTCGTGGAGTTCCACCCCGCCTATCACGAGCTGATGGGCCTGATCTACGGCTGCGGCACCCACTCTTTCGCCTGGACCCATGACCGGCGCGGCGCGCACGTGGCCCGGGGCGTGCTGAGCTACTTATGGAACCAGGGCGAGAACGGGGTTTGCTGCCCGATGGGCATGACCTTCGCCTCGATGCCGGCCCTGCGGCACGACACAGCGCTGCTGGCGGAGTGGGGGCCGTCGATCAACAGCACGGCCTACGATCCCCGGCCCGTTTATGCGAAGGAAAAGGCCGGCGCGACCGTCGGCATGGCGATGACGGAGAAACAGGGCGGTTCGGACCTGCGCGCCACCATCACCACGGCGCGGCCTGCCTCCGTGCGTCGCGGATCGGGCGCGCCGTATGTGCTTACTGGGCACAAGTGGTTCTTCTCGGTGCCGATGAGCGACCTGTTCCTCACGCTGGCGCAGACCGAGACGGGCCTTTCGTGCTTCCTGGCGACCGGCTGGCTGCCGGACGGCTCGCGCAACCGGCTCAAGCTGCAGCGGCTGAAGGACAAGTGCGGCAACAAGTCGAATGCGAGCTCCGAGGTCGAGTTCCACGACCTGCAGGCGGTGCTGCTGGGCGACGAGGGCCGCGGCATCCGCACCATCATCGAGATGGCGCACGCGACCCGGCTGGACTTCGCCATCGGCTCGGCAGGCCTGATGCGGCAGGCGTTGAGCCAGGCGGTGCACCACACGTCGAACCGCCGGGCGTTCCAGCGCAGCTTGGTGGACCTGCCGCTGATGCGCAACGTGGTGGCCGATTTGGCGGTCGAGAGCGAGGCGATGATGTGGATGTCGATGCGGCTCGCCTATGCGCTGGACCGGGCCGGGGCGGACCGGGGGGAGGCGCTGCTGTCGCGTATTTGCACGCCGGTCGCCAAGTACTGGGCCTGCAAGCGTGCGCCGGGCTTTGTGGCGGAGGCGCTGGAATGCCATGGGGGGAACGGGTTTATCGCGGACCACCTGATGGAAAGGCTGTATCGCGAGGCGCCGCTGAACGGGATTTGGGAGGGGACGGGGAACGTCATCTGCCTCGATGTGCTGCGGGCGATGCAGCGGGAGCCGGAGAGCGTTGGAATATTCCTGGATGAAGTTCGTGCGGCGCAGGGGGGCGATGGACGGTTGGATGCTTATGCGGAGAAGCTGGCCGACCGGCTGGCGAACCCGGCGGGGCTGGAGCCTGTGGCGCGGCGCATTGCCGAGATGATGGCGGCGGCGCTGCAGGGGAGCTTGCTGGTGCGGTATGCGCACCCGGCGATGGTGAATGCCTTTTGCGCGACGAGGCTGGATGGCGACTGGGGGCACGCCTATGGCACATTGCCGCAGAGTTTAGCCTCGCAGGCGATTGTGGAGCGTGCGCGGATTGGGGATGACCAAGTCGAAATCTGATCGAGAACCGCCGCTTTTTGCAAGGAGGTGACCTTGCGTCGTAGCGACATTTTGACCTGGGTTTGCGCAAACCCCGGTCGTTCTGCCGATTTTTGTCATTGCCCCGGAGCAGACGTTCGGCACGAAATCATGAGCGGTGAGATTGGTGGATTGCGGACCATCCGGTTTCGCCGAGCTGTCGCAATTAGCGGACAGCACGTTCGCGCGGCGCACCACCCTGGCAAGAAAGTGGGCAGCCGCACACGGACGTTATCTAAATGAGAGGCGTGCTCGCATGGGACGGGTAGGAACGCCAACGCGCCGGCGCTCGGCCCGGGGGGTGAGGCGCCGGCTTCAGCTGACAAGATTCATAGTCACAGAAGCGGCACTAGTGGCGTATAAGCGGCCCGCCGGCGAGTTGCCGGTTCGTGCTGATGAAGGCATCCAGTTTGGACGAAGGTGAAGCCAAGCGACTGATCGGGGCTCCAAGCGAGAGCCTGTCCCTCGAGCTGAAAGCGTGGCTCAATCTCGAAAATCCGGAGCATAAAGCGAAGCTCGTTCGGGCGTTCCTGGCCCTGCGGAATTACAATGGAGGCTACGTCGTCATCGGCTTCGATGACAGAACGGGCGACCCATCGCCGGATCCGCCCAATGACACGCGCACCGTCTACCACGTCGACGACCTTCAGCGCCTTGTCACCGGGTATGCGTCCGAGCTGTTCGGCATTGACGCGGAATACCCGGAGCGAAATGGTGTGGCGTACCCGGTCGTAAAAATTCCGGCCGGGGTGCGAGTTCCGGTCGCGGTTAAGAAGGACATCCAGAACAGTGGGGGTAAGCCGATCGTCCGACGAGGCGAGGTGCCGTTCCGTACATTGCGCGCCAACAACACCGTCTCGTCAGCGCCAGCGGCCCCGGAAGACTGGCGAGAGATCGTGGAGATCTGCTTTGCCAATCGAGAATCTGATCTTGCCGGTTTCGTCCGTCGGCATCTTCTAAGCAGCGAATTGCCGGGCGTCCTGGCTGAGCTGGGCGCAGTCGCTGGGAAACCGCCGCCACCAAGCCTTGAAGAGAATTGCCGAGCGTTTGCGGACAAGTGCCGGAGTGGGGCGGCTGAGGAGGAAGTGAGACGGAGCATGCCTCTTCTCCCGTCAAGCTTCGGATCGATTGAGGTCGCGGCGGTGCTCAACCCTCCGGCCACGAGTTACGAGGCCGACACTCAATTCCTGCTCCGGCTCATTATGGCGAAGCCACAATATGACCACGGCCTTTGGCTCGACACGCGGAGCTTTCAGGAATTGGAAGACCATCCGATCCCGGATCGGGAAGGCTGGCAAACGCTGGTGGACTTTACCAACTTTCAGCTCCGCGAATTTGCTCGCCTCGATAAGACGGGCCGGTTCTATGTCAAGCGACCGCTCACGGAAGACACCACAAGTGGCCGCCGCGGCGCGCAGCCGGGGAAGATTCTCGGTATCGAACCGACAATCGCTCACGTTGCCGAGGCTATGGCAGTCGTCTTGTCCTTTTCGAAGTCGCTGTCCGGTGATCAAGAAGCAGGGCGAATCGGGTTCCTCATCAGACTAACCGGTCTGAAGGGACGGCGGCTTGTTGCATTGTCGGGCATTGCTGCCCAACTGATCGCGTTCGAGAACAAATCAGTCGAAGACGAATACGACGCATACGTCGAGGTGCCGATCGCGACGGTTGCGCCCGCCCTTGGCCCGTTCGCTGCAAAATTGATTAAGCCGCTGTTCGCACTCTTTAACGGCTATTCCATGGATGGCGTTGAGATTGAGCGGCGTGTGGCGGCCTACATCAACCGCCAATCTCGATTGTGAGGAAAAGCAACACGACGGTCGGCGTGAGCGGCGCCACAATGACGCGGCGCGGTCTTCTAGCTGACGCTAAAGGCCGTGATCCTCGTCGGCGCAGTGCGGGTAACGATAGGCGCGCTGGCTGTCATTTTGATCGCCTCTTGCCATCAACGTAAATAAGTCATGTGGGCCCGAGTCTCGCTTGCCATGTCCGCTTTTGGGGTTTCCCCCGTCCCGAGATGACGACCGACACGGGGTCGATTGCTGCCGAAGCACCAGTCCATGGCAACGTCCGCATCGGTCCATCGTGCTCCCGACTGCGGACCGGTTGCTCCCGGCCAACACCAGCCCTTCTCCTGCCTGACTTCCATAGAGACACGGTTGTGCAACCTGCAACAAAAAGCAGTCACGACAAAGCCGTGACTGCTCTATCTCTCGACCTATAAACAGAGTTTTTATTCCGCCGCCATCCCCATCCCCACCAACCCCACCCGCGCCGCACAAAACTTGAACTCCGGAATCTTCCCAAACGGATCAAGCGCCGGGTTGGTCAGCAAGTTGGCCGCCGCCTCAGCGTAACAGAACGGCATAAACACCATCCCAGCCGGCACATCCCGATCCGACCGCACCTTCACCTCCACAGCCCCACGCCGCGTCTCCAGCCGAATACGATCACCAAGCGTCAACTGCATCCGCCAAAGGTCCTTCGGCGACATGAACGCCACCGCCTCCGGCTCGATCGCGTCCAGCACGTCCGACCGCCGGGTCATCGACCCGGTGTGCCAATGCTCCAGCACCCGCCCCGTCGACAGCACCATCGGATACTCGTCATCCGGAATTTCGTCCGGCGGCAGCACATTGGCCGGCACCATCTTCGCCCGCCCGCTCGCGGTCGGGAAACCCGCATAGAAGATGATCTCGTGGCCCGGCACGTCCGGCGCGTCGACGGGATAGGTCACCGCGCCCTCCCGCTCCAGCCGCTCCCACGTGATGTTGGCGAACGACGGCATCACCTGCGCCATCTCGGCGAAGATCTCCGCCGGCCCCGCATAATCCCAGCCCAGCCCCATGCGCTTGGCGACCTCGGCAATGATCCACCAGTCCTGCCGCGCGTCGCCGGGCGGGTCCAGCACCGGCTGCGCAATCTGCACCCGGCGGTCCGTATTGGTGAACGTGCCGCTCTTTTCCGCAAACGCCGAGGCCGGCAGCACCACGTCCGCATGGAACGCCGTCTCGGTCAAAAATAGGTCCTGCACCACCAAATGGTCCAACTTCGCCAGCGCCACCCGCGCATGGTTTAAATCGGGGTCGGACATCGCCGGGTTCTCGCCCTCGATATACATGCCGCGGATCTTGCCTTCGTGGATCGCGGTCATGATCTCGACCACCGTCAATCCCTGCACCGGATCGAGCTTGGTGTGCCAATACGCCTCGAAATGCTCGCGTATGCCGGGGTTCTCGACCGATTGGTAATCCGGGAACACCATCGGGATCAGCCCGGCGTCGCTCGCGCCCTGCACGTTGTTCTGGCCCCGCAGCGGATGCAGCCCGGCGCCGGGCCGGCCAATCTGCCCCGTCACCAGCGCCAACGCGATCAGGCAACGCGAGTTGTCGGTCCCATGCACGTGCTGGCTGATGCCCATGCCCCAGAACACCAGGCTGGCGCGCGCCTTGGCATACAGCCGCGCGACCTCGCGGATCGTCTGCGCCGGAATGCCGCAAACCGGCTCCATCCGCTCGGGCGCGAAGTCCTCAATGCGGGACCGCAGCTCCTCGTAACCCTCGGTGTAGCCGGCGATATATTGCTCGTCGGTAAGACCTTCTTCAATAATGGTGTGCAGCATCGCGTTCAGCAGCGCCACATCGCTGCCAGGCTTGAAGGCGAGGTGGTAGGCGGCGTGCCGGGTCAGCGCCTGGTGGCGCGGGTCCATGACGATCAGCTTGGCGCCATGGTCCTTCACGGCGTTCTTGATGAAGGTCGCCGCGACCGGATGGTTCACCGTCGGGTTGGCGCCGATCACGATGATGACCTCGGCATCGAGCGCCGCCGAGAACGGGGCGGTGACGGCGCCGGAGTTCAATCCCTCCATCAGCGCCGCGACCGACGACGCATGGCACAGCCGGGTGCAGTGGTCGACGTTGTTGGAGCCGAAGCCAATGCGCACCAGTTTCTGGAACAAATACGCCTCCTCGTTCGACCCCTTTGCCGATCCGAAACCCGCCAGTGCACGCGGCCCGGACTCGGCCCGGATGCGCGACAGGCCACCGGCCGCGAACTCCAGCGCCTCATTCCACGTCGCCTCGCGGAAATGCGTCCAGGGATTGGCCGGGTCGACCTGGTCCTGCGCGTGCTTCGGCATGTTCGGCAGGCGGATCAGCGGCTTGGTCAGCCGGTGCGGATGGTGGATGTAGTCGAAGCCGAACCGCCCCTTGACGCACAGGCGATTATGGTTGGCCGGCCCGTTGCGCCCCTGGGCATAGACGACGCGCTTGTCCTTGACCTCATACGTCACCTGGCAACCCACGCCGCAATACGGGCACAGGCTGTCCACCTTGCGATCGGGCCAGGTGACGCGCTGCTCGGCCTCGTTCAAATAGGCGGCCGGCATCAGCGCGCCGGTCGGGCAGGCCTGCACGCACTCGCCGCAGGCGACGCAGGTCGATTGGCCCATCGGGTCGTCGAAGTCGAACACTACCTTGCTGCCGGCATTCCTGAACGCCATGCCGATCACGTCGTTGACCTGCACTTCGCGGCACGCGCGGACGCACAGGTTGCACTGGATGCAGGCGTCGAGGTTGACCCGCATGGCCGGGTGGCTCGGGTCATGCGCCCAGCGTTGCGCGGCGGGAAAACGGCTTTCGGTGACATGCGTCCGCTCGGCCCAGTTCCAGAACGGCGACGTCGGATCGTGCGAGGTTGCGCGCGCCGGCTGGTCGGCCACCAGCAGTTCCATGACCATCGCGCGCGCCTTGGCCGCCCGCTCCGACTGGGTGCGGACCTTCATGCCGACGGCGGGCATGCGCTTGCAGGACGGCGCCAGCACGCGCTCGCCCTCGATCTCCACCATGCACACGCGGCAATTGCCGTCGGGGCGGTAACCCGGCTCCGGACGGTGGCACAGATGCGGGATCACCGTGCCGACCCGGCGCGCCACGTCCCACAGGCTCTCGCCCTCGCGCGCGAACACCCGCTCGCCGTCCAGCTCGAACGCCAGGCCCTGCGTCTCGGTCGTCGTGCCGTCCAGGTTCTGCGGACCCTCCCGCATGGTCGAGCTGCTCATTCTGCGGCCTCCTTGGATGCCAGCAATTCAGGGAAGTACTTGATGACGCAGGCCAGCGGGTTGGACGCCGCCTGACCCAGCCCACAGATCGAAGCGTCGCGCATGACCTGGCCCAGCTCGCCCAGCAGGTCCGCGTCCCAGGCGCCGCGCTCCATCAGCATCCGCGCCTTCTGCGTGCCGGACCGGCATGGCGTGCACTGGCCGCAGCTCTCGTCTTCGAAGAAGCGCATCAGGTTGAGCGCCACCCTGCGCACGTCATCCGCCTGCGAAAACACGACGACGGCCGCGGAGCCGATGAAGCAGCCGTACTTCTCCAGCGTGCCGAAGTCGAGCGGGATGTCCGACATCGACGCCGGGAGGATGCCGCCCGATGCGCCGCCGGGCAAATAGGCGGTGAACTCGTGCCCGTCCTCCATGCCGCCGCAATGCTCGTCAATCAGCTCCCGCACGGTGAGGCCCGAGGGCGCCAGCTTGACGCCGGGCTGCTTGACCCGGCCGGATACCGAGTAGCTGCGCAGTCCCACGCGCCCGTTGCGGCCCTGGCTGGTCCACCACGCCGCGCCCTTTTCCAGCAACTCGCGTATCCAGAACACCGTCTCGACATTGTTGATCAGCGTCGGTCGTCCGAACAGCCCGACCTGGTAGGGGAATGGCGGCTTGTGCCGCGGCAGGCCGCGCTTGCCCTCGATGCTTTCGAGCATCGAGCTCTCCTCGCCGCAGATATAGGCCCCTGCTCCGCGCCGCATGTGGATGCGCGGGCCGCCCGGCGGCAGCTTGGCAATCTCCCGGGCCAGGATCTCGCGCGCGACCGGATACTCGTCGCGCAAGTATATATAGACATCCGCCGCCTCGACGACGTAGGCGCCGATCAGCATGCCCTCCAGAAAACGGTGCGGGTCGCCGTTCAGGTAATGGCGGTCCTTGAACGTGCCAGGCTCGCCCTCGTCGGCATTGATCGCCATCAGCCGCGGGCCCGCCTCGTTGCGGACGGAACGCCACTTGCGCCCGGCCGGGAAGCCAGCGCCGCCCAGGCCGCGCAGCCCGCTTTCGTCAAGCAGCGCCAACACCGCATCGCTGGTCAGCGTGCCGGCCCGGAGCTGGTTCAGCAACGCGTAGCCGCCGCCCTCGACGTAGGCGCCGTAATCCGGATAGTCCGGAATGTGCGGATGCGTGTCGCCCTGCGCGATCGCCTCCAGCACCGTGGCGGCGCTGGCCTTGTGCAGGAAGTGGTGGCCGACCTCGGCGACCGGCGCCTGGTCGCACAGCCCGACGCAGGGCGCGCGCACCACGCGGGCCGGGCCGCCCAGGCTGCCCGCCGCCTCATGCGCGCGCAGCTCGGCATACAGTTCCTCGGCGCCGTGCATCGCGCAGGTCACGGTGTCGCACACACGGACCACCAACGGCGCGAGCGGCGCGTCGCCCTCCTTCACCACGTCGAAATGCGCGTAGAACGTCGCGGTCTCGAACACCTCCGCATAGGCCAGGCGCATCTCGTCGGCAAGCGCGGCCAGGTGCGCGGCCGAGATCTGATGATACGTATCTTGAATCAGATGCAGGTATTCGATCAGGAATTCCCGATCCCGCAGACGGTCCCCAAGCAGCTCCGCCACTTCGAACTTGGCCTTCGGCTGGACCTCGCGGCCCTTGGGCAGGGCGGATGCACGGCGGCGTCCGGCGCCCGGATGCTCGAAGCGTACGACGGTTCCAAGGGGTGCGGCCATCAAAGACTCCCAGGGGGCGCGGCTTGCTGGCCATGCCTTTGTAGGCGTCATATGACCGCAATCCCGGACGACGCCAAGGGTGCCCGGCGCACCAAACCAAGAGCCTAGGCCCGTGACATTCACGGCAACGACCATTACTTAAATCAATGGCAAGATCGACCCTATCGCTGCGGCCCCAGACTTTCCTCCCATGCGGGTGATCGGCCTGGCCGGCTGGAGCGGTGCGGGCAAGACGACCCTGCTCCGCCGGCTGATCCCGGCCCTCGTCGCCCAGGGGCTGCGCGTTTCGACCCTCAAGCACGCCCATCACAACTTCGACGTGGACCAGCCCGGCAAAGACTCCTGGGAGCATCGCCAGGCCGGCGCGCAGGAGGTGCTGGTGGCGTCGGCCAATCGCTGGGCGCTGATGCATGAGCTGCGCGGGGTTGCCGAACCGGAGCTCGCTGACCTGCTGGGCCGGCTGAGCCCGGTCGACCTGGTGCTGATCGAGGGCTTCAAGCGCGGCGGCCATCCGAAGCTCGAGGTGTTCCGCAGCGTGAACGACAAGCCGCCATTGCACGTGGATGACCGCTCCGTGGTGGCGGTTGCGTCGGATGCGCCGATGCCGGGCCTGGCGCTGCCGTGGCTGCATCTCGACGACATCCCCGCCATTGCGGCGGCGGTGCAGGCATACGCGGTGCAGGTCGGCTGATGGCGCAGCTCTCGGACGACTGCTTCGCTTTCGGGGGCGCGCTGCTGACGCTGGACGCGGCGCGGGCCATGATCGTGGCCCAAATAGGGCCGGTCGACGGCACGGAGCGCGTGGGCCTGCACGAAGCGGATGGGCGCGTCTTGGCCAAGGACGTGCCGGCGCCGGTGGACCTGCCGCCGTTCGACAACTCGGCGGTCGATGGCTACGCCGTGCGCCTTGCGGGTTTGGAGCATGGCGGTCGCTTGCCGGTGCGGGGCCGGCTCGCCGCCGGGGCGCCCGCGCAGCCATTGGCCGTGGGCACGGCGCAGCGCATCTTCACCGGCGCCGCCTTGCCGCCCGGCGCGGACACGGTGTTCATGCAGGAGGACGTGCGGCTCGATGGCGGCCATGTGCAGCTTCCTCGGGGTCTGCGGCGCGGCGCCAACACGCGTCCGCGCGGCGAAGACGTGGCACGTGGCGTCGTTGCGTTGCGCGCTGGCCTTCGCTTGCGGCCGCAAGACTTGGCGCTGGCGGCGGCGCTGGGCATCACCGGGCTTGTGGTGCGCCGGCCGGTCCGTGTCGCGCTGTTCTCGACGGGGAACGAGCTGGTCGAGCCCGGGCAGCCCACCGGCCCGGCGCAGCGGTTCGACAGCAACCGGGTGCTGCTGGCCGCCATGGCGCGCCGATCCGGGGCGCAGGTGACGGACCTGGGCATCCTACCAGACAAGCTGGATGCCATCATCGGCGCATTGCGGGCGGCAGCGGAGGCCCATGACCTGATCTTGACCTCGGGCGGGGTGTCGACCGGCGAGGAGGACCATGTCCGGGCGGCAGTCGAGGCGATAGGGCGCCTGGTATTCTGGCGCCTTGCGGTGAAGCCGGGGCGTCCGGTGGCGATGGGCGCTGTGGCCGGCGTGCCGTTCGCGGGGCTGCCGGGCAACCCGGTCGCCGCCTTCGTCACCTTCGCGCAGATCGCCCGGCCGCTGATTGCGGCGCTGGCCGGCGCCGAGACGCATCCCCTGCCGGCGCTGTATGTGCGGGCCGCCTTCGCATACCGCAAGAAAGCCGGGCGGCGGGAATATGTCCGTGTCCGGCTGCGCCCCGGCCCCGACGGCACTGCCGCGGCGCACAAGCACGGCGTGGATGGGGCCGGCATCCTGACCTCGCTGACCGAGACGGATGGGCTTGCCGAGCTGGCGGACGACATGACGACGGTTTCGCCGGGGGACATTGTGGCATTCTTGCCATACACCGTGCTATTCTGACACAGATGGTTGCGTGTCCGCGCTGCTGGGCTTATGTGCAGTGCAGCAGACTGCGACTGCTTACGCCTTCCTAAATCGGTGTCCTCGTGCGCAGAGAGTGGACGCCCAACATGGAAGTGCCGCCCTTCGAACCCTTATGACGCTCGCGGCAGTCCCGCCGAACCCGGTGCCATGGCATCCGATTTACCATTTTGCTGCCCCTTCGCGGTGGCGGCCACACGACCCAGCGCCAGGAGGCGCTTTCCTTTATGACGACATTCACCGACCTCAAGCTTTCTGAGCCCCTGCTGCGCGCGCTCGCGACCGAGGGCTACACCACGCCGACGCCGATCCAGGCCGGCGCCATCCCGCATCTTCTCGAAGGCCGCGACCTGCTGGGCCTGGCGCAGACCGGCACCGGCAAGACCGCCGCCTTCGCCCTGCCGATCCTGCAACGGCTGGACGCCAAGCGCGTGCCCGCCCCGCCAAAGGGCGCCCGCGTGCTGGTGCTGGCGCCGACGCGCGAGCTGGCGTCGCAGATCGACGAAAGCTTCGCGACATACGCCAAGCACATCCGGCTGAGCCATACCGTCGTGTTCGGCGGCGTGGGCCAGGGCCGCCAGGTGGACGCGATGCGCCGTGGCGTGGACGTGTTGGTCGCGGCACCCGGCCGCCTGCTGGATTTGATGGGCCAGGGCCACATCGACCTGTCGAAGGTCGAGGTCCTGGTGCTCGACGAGGCCGACCGCATGCTGGACATGGGCTTCGTGCGCGACATCCGCCGCATCGTTGCCACCCTGCCGCACGCCCGGCAGACCCTGCTGTTCTCCGCCACCATGCCCGCCGCCATCGCGGAACTGGCGGGCAGCATGCTGCGCAGCCCGGTCCGGGTCGAGGTCGCGCCGCCGTCCACCACGGTCGAGCGGGTGCGGCAGACGATGATGTTCGTCGACGAGGCCAACAAGAAGGCCGCGATTGAGATGCTGGTGAAGTCGCCCAAGGTCGCCCGCGCCATCGTGTTCACCCTGATGAAGCACGAGGCCAACAAGGTCGCCGAGCATCTGACCAAGGCCGGCGTCAACGCCGAGGCGATCCACGGCAACAAGTCGCAGGGCGCGCGCGAGCGTGCGATGGCCGGCTTCCGGTCCGGCGCCGTGAAGGTGCTGGTTGCGACCGACATCGCGGCGCGCGGCATCGACGTGGACGACGTGTCGCACGTGTTTAACTTCGACCTTCCGAACGTGCCGGAGAGCTATGTGCACCGTATCGGACGCACCGCGCGGGCCGGGCGCGAGGGCCACGCAATCTCGCTGTGCAGCGCCGAGCAGCGCGCCTGGCTGCGGGAGATCGAGAAAGAGGTCGGCCAGGCAATCCCAGTGTTTTTCGAACACGAATATCACTCGGAAGCCGCGCGGAACTCGACGATGCGCGCGCCGGTGCTGGGCGGCGGCAACGGCCGTGGACAGGGGCATCGCGGCGGCGGCCAGCGCGGCGGGGCGCAGAGCAGCAACCGGCGGCCGAGCGGACGCCGGGCGGCGTGATCGTACGCAACCGTTCTTTATGAATTGTTCTCAACCCTAGCGATCATCACGAAGCCGTTATATCGTATTGCTATGTCTGCAATGACTTGGCCGCGGCGGCCGAGCCGCCTTCAGGAGTGCGACCCAAGCGATGGCGAACCTAATTAGCGGCGAATTATCATCCCGCATGCGGCGGAAGATGTTGCACCAGGGCGCCGTGTGCATCCGGTCCGTACTGGAATGCTGCGAACCGTCGTTCCGTGTCGCTGCTGAGGCTTCCGGCCTCCGGCGCGCTGCCTATAGCCTTAAGGATCGGGCGATTGGCCAAGAGTATCGTGCCGTTTCCCCGGTCGACGCAAGGCGGGCGCATGGGCACGACCGCGCCTGGTGCATGTCCCGTGACTTGATGGTCATATGCGGGGAGCACGGCGTCATCCAGGCGGCAAACCCGGCATGGACCAATATCCTTGGCTGGCAGCAGGACGAAATTGTGGGCCGGAACCATCGCGAATTCATCGATTCCGCCGATCCCGCAACCATCGCGGACGGGCTCGTCACCGCAGCAATTGAGGGCCAGCCTCCCTACGAGAGCCGCATGCGGCACAAGGATGGCTCCGGCCGTTGGATCGCTTGGGTAGCGTCGCAAGACGAGGGCCTGATCTATGCCAGCGGACGGCACATCACCGCGGGAACCGAGGCGGCCCAGGCGCGGGAATGCGCCAGGGAGCGATTGTGCCAATCTCAGGAGATGCAGGCAACTGGCCCGGTGGCCGGCGGATTTGCGCATGATCTGAATAACGTCATGGCCGGAGTCCTCGGCAGCCTGGAAATGCTGGAATGCCGTATCGCCGCCGGGCGCTTTGACGGGCTCGACCGCTACACCGGGATGGCCGCAACAGCGGCTCGGCGCGGCTCGGTGCTTACGCAGCGCCTGCTGGCGTCCGCCCGCCCGCAGCCGCTGGAATCCGAGCGGGTCGAGGCGAATTGATGGCTGGCTAGGGTGCAAGGCCTGGCCGATGCCTGCTTGAGGCAGATCCATGCTATGACCGCGTCGATGTAACGGGCTCACGCCATCCGGTGATCCGAACGGCGCGACATCATGGACTGCTACGATCCGCGCCGTACCTTTGCACGGTTGAACCGGCCGGTAGCGGGAGGCCGGTTCCACCCTACATACCCCGGCATGGACCGCAGCTTCCCCGCCACCCGCGCCGCTGGGCTGGCGCGCCTCACCGTATTCACGCCCCGCATGGGCCATGCGTACGCCGCCGGGCGCAACACGGATCATGGGCCGGACGCGGAAACCGCGACCGCGGCACTGTCGCCCTATTTGCGCCGCCGCCTGGTGCTGGAGCAGGAAACCGTGGATGCGGCACTCAGCGCGCACGGCCCGGTTGCGGAAAAATTCGTGCAGGAGGTGTTTTGGCGGGGCTACTTCAAGGGCCACCTTGAGACGCGGCCAGAGTTGTGGACGGAGTATCGACGCCTGGCGGTCGAGGGCCACGCGCGCTTGGGCGACAATTCGGGGCTGCGGCTCGCCTATGAACGGGCGGTAACGGGGCGCACCGGCATCGACGGCTTTGACGATTGGGCGCGCGAGCTTACGGCCACCAACTGGTTGCACAACCATGCCCGGATGTGGTTCGCCTCGATCTGGATTTTCACGCTCAAGCTGCCTTGGGCGCTGGGGGCAGATTTCTTCATGCGCCATTTGCTGGACGGCGACCCGGCGTCCAACACGCTGTCATGGCGGTGGGTCGCCGGGCTGCACACGCGCGGCAAGCCCTATGCGGCACGGGCGGAGAACATCCGCCGTTACACCGACGGACGCTACAGCCCGGCCAACCTCAACGAGGATCCCGCCCCGCTGCTGGAGCCCGATCCGCCACCGGCCCGTGCCTTGCTGCCGGGCGACGCGCCACCCTGCGGCGCCATAGCGTTGCTGCTGCATCTGGACGACCTGCATCCTGAGAGCCTGCCGCTCGGCCAGGCCCGGGTGCGGCGGGTCGGGGGGTTGCTGGCCCACGCCGAGGGCGCGGCAGACGCAGTGAAACAGTTCGACCGCGACGCGATGGCGGACGCGCTGGCCCGTGCGTCGGCGCATTTCGATTGCCCGGCCGGACTGGTCGAACCAGGCTGGGCGGAGGGTTTGCCCTTGGTGACGGCCTGGGCGCCGACCGGTCCTACTGCCGAAATCCTGCCGCCGGCCTTGCGCATGCGGCGGCGCTGGGATGAGCTGGTGTGGCCGCGGGCGACGCGGGGCTACTTCCAGGTCAAGGCGGCGATCCCCGCTATCCTGCAAGCGTCATAACCGCCACCCCGCCCGCCTATAACAATCCGGCCGCGATGTTCACCGTGAGCGCCACGATCACGGTGTTGAACAGGAAGCTGAGCAGCCCATGCAGCAGCACGAGACGCCGTAGGCGACGGGAGGTGACCTGCACGTCGGACACCTGGAACGTCATGCCGACCACCACTGAGAAATATAAGAAGTCGAAGTAGTCCGGCAGGTCGTCCGACGGAAAATCCAGGCCGCCCTTCGTCTTGCCTTGCTCATCGAGATCATACCACTCATGGGCATAACGAAACGTAAACACCATGTGCGCCAGCAGCCACGATAGCAGCAGCGTTGCGGCCACCAGCGCCACATGCAGGCTGCGCTCGACCCTCGGCAGGTCTTTAATGCCGGAAAACTCGCTCGATAATGCCACGAAGCTGAAGATCGTCCCCAGCAGCATCACCCAGAAGATGGTCCATCCCCCTTCCTCTTGCGCCTCCGCCTCGGCAGCCATCTGCCCTGGCGCGCGGCTGGCAAAAAGCTGTATCGCGAGCGCGAGGAAGATGAAGGCGCCTGCATCCCAGCTAACGATGGACCGGATCTTCGCGTCCCAGCCCTTGTCGATGCCGGCGATCACCGTCCAAGCCGCTACGCTTATTGCAAGGGCGATGAACGTTCGTGGATGCCCGGCCACCACCCGGCGCGCCAGGCCTATCGAAAGCACGGTTCGTCGCTAAGCAAAATGCCAGCCTCGCGTAAGTGATCGCCGGGCGTTACCCTTGTAACGAACCGCCGGCAAGGGCGCTTTGATTTTCAAAGCCCGCTTGGCCGCGCGATAAGCCAAGACCTGCGGCCCGAAATGCGGTAGCGTATCGCAGTGGTGCCATGACGCCGGGTATCCCATAGGAGACGCCCGATGACGTATTCGACGTTGATGGCCCACCTCAACCTTCGTTCCTCCAATGACGGACTGCTGCGGATCACCGCCGATCTCGCGGAGCGCTGCAAGGCGCGGGTCATCGGCATCACGGCCTGCCAGCCGATGCCGGTCGCCTATGACGACGGGTATATGTCCGCCGACGTGATCGAGCAGAGCCGCGCCGAGCGTGAGCGGGAGATCGACCAGGCCAGGACCGGCTTCAATGCGGCGCTGGAGGGCAAAGTTGCTGGCCTGGAGTGGCGCTCGACCATCAGCTACATGTCGCTCACCAATTATTTCGCCGAGCAGGTGCGCGCCGCCGACCTGCTGATCACCGGTCCCGATCAAAAGGACCCGTCGATCGACAGCTCGAGGCTGGTGAACATCGGCGATCTGGTAATGCGTGCGGGCCGGCCCGTGCTGATCGTGCCGCCGGGCGTCGACCGGCTCAATTTGGAAAGCGTCGTCGTCGGCTGGAAAGAAAGCCGGGAAACGCGGCGCGCCGTGGTGGATGCCTTGCCGCTGCTTCGGCTTGCAGGGCGTGTGCTGGTGGTGGAGGTCGCCGGGCCGGAGGACATCGCCGACGCGCGCAGCCGCCTCGACGACGTCGCCGCATGGCTCGGGCGGCACGGCGTAACGGCAACGTCCCTGGCCGCGCCATCGAGCGGCAGCGACGCGGCCCGGCTCGATGGGATCGTTCGGGAGCATGGGGCCGGCTTGATGGTGGCCGGCGTCTACGGCCATAACCGCCTTCGCGAATGGGTGCTCGGCGGCGTGACCCGCGACCTGCTGCTAAGCCCAGGGCGCTGCACGCTGGTGTCGCACTAGGGCCTGAGGCTTCAACCCGCGCCCAGGCCCGGGATCGGCACATCGAGCGTTTGCAGCACCAGCAGCAAGTTGAGCGCCAGCACGATGGCGGTGGCGGCGATTGCCGCGCCTCCGGTATACCGTCCGTTCCGGTATGCGCCCATCACCGCCGTCCGCCGCATCAGCAGCACCAGCGCGATCATGGGCACCGGAAGCGCCAAGCTCAGCACGACTTGGCTCAAAATTAGTGCCTGCGTGGCGTTCACCCCCCAGGCGACCACTGCAAAGGACGGGGCCATCGTGATCAGCCGCCGGACCCAGAGCGGGATGCGAAAGCCGACGAACCCCTGCATGATGACTTGGCCCGCCATCGTGCCCACGGCTGAGCTCGAAAGGCCCGAGGCGATCAGTGAAAGCATGAACACCGCCGCAGCGCCGCCGCCAAATAGCGGTATGAGCGTCCGGTAGGCCGTCTCGATCTCGGCGACATCCTCGTGGCCGTTATGGAATGCGGCGGCGGCCATCATCACCATCGCCATGTTGACCAGGCCCGCGATGACCAGCGCCACGACAACCTCGATGTTCGAGTAGCGCAGCAGCACCCGCCGTTCCTGCTCGTTGCGTGCCGGCGCGCGGTCCTGCGTCAGGCTAGAGTGCAAATAGATGGCGTGCGGCATCACGGTCGCGCCGACCATCCCGACCGCGAGCGTCAACGCCCCGCCGTCGGCCAGGCGCGGCAGCACGGTGCCGAGCAAGGCTGCGTCCCAGTCCGGCGGCGCCATGAACAGCTCGATCAAATAGCTGAGGCCGATCAAGCCGATCAGGCCGCCGATGATCAGCTCGATGGGGCGATAGCCCTGGCGCTGGAACGCCAGGATGCCGAAGGTCACGATCGCGGTGACGACCATGCCCCACAGCAGCGGCATGCCGAACAGCAGCGACAGCCCGATCGCGCCGCCCAGGAACTCGGCAAGGTCGGTCGCCATCGCCGCGACTTCGCTGATCACCCACATTCCCCAAACCACGGGCCGCGGAAAGTGCTCACGCGACAGTTCGGCGAGGTTCCGGTTGGTGACGATGCCGAGCTTGGCAGAGAGCCCCTGGAACAGCATGGCCACGACATTCGCGAACAGCACGACCCATAGCAGGCTGTAGTTGTACTTGGCCCCGGCCTGGATGTTGGTCGCGAAGTTGCCGGGGTCCATGTAGGCGACCGAGCAGATGAACGCCGGCCCGGCGAACGGCAGCATCGCGCGCAAGCCCCGGCGGCGTCCGGCCAGCGCATCCCGGACCGCGGCGGTGGTGCGGTCGGTTAGGCTTGCTTGCGCCTGCACCTTGCTCATTCAGCCATCCTACCCTGCCGGTTTCGAATACAGCCAATGCTACACCTTACGCAAGATGGTCTGACTTTATCGTTTGACTAGATCATCATGCAGGAGCATCAACCTATTACCGGTGTAGCAAAAATGTTTCTGACACCGGCATGGACCCGCGGTGTATGATGGTCCGAACAAAAAATGCTTCGAGTTCTGGAGGGCGGATGTCCGAACGGCTGCAACCCGCGTCGACCATGCCGAAGGAGCCGGCGCAGGCGGACCGATTCGGCCGCGCGCGGCAGGCCCGGTCGGCCACGCTGCTGGAGGACTACGCCGAACTCATCGCCGATCTGCTGGCGACGGGCGGCGAGGCGCGGACGGTCGACATTGCCCGGCGCATGGGCGTCGCGCATGCGACCGCGGTCAAGACCATCGGACGGCTCAAGCGCGAGGGGCTGGTCACGGCGTTGCCCTATCGGGGAGTGTTCCTGACCAACGCGGGCCAGGCGCTCGCGGCGCGCGTGCGTGCCCGGCACCGGCTTGTGGTCGAACTGCTGGTCGCCGTGGGCGTGCCGGTCGAGGACGCGGAGGCCGACGCCGAGGGGATCGAGCACCATGTTTCCGCCAGCACGCTCGCGGCGTTCGCCAGCTTCCTGCGGGCGCGCTGACGGCGCTTTGCGGCTGGCGTCCGCCTTGCCGGTGCCGCATGGGCGCATCCTCGTCATCAAGCACGGCGCGCTTGGCGACCTGATCCAGGCCATGGACGCGTTCCAGGCGCTGCGCCGCCATCACGCGACGGCGGAAATCGTGCTCATGACCTCCCCGGCCTATGCGGCGCTGGCGCGAGCCATTCCGTGGTTTGACCGCGTTTGGCTCGATAAGCGGCCCCGGCTGCACGACATCCGGGCCTGGTGGGCGATCCGAAAAAGCTTTGCCGCCGAAAATTTCGACCGAGTTTACGACCTGCAATGCTCCTCCCGCACCGCGCGCTATTTTCGGATGCTGCCCCGGCGGCAACGGCCCGAATGGGTCGGCGCGGCGCCGGGCTGCTCGCATCCCAACCCCGATTTCTCAGGAAGCCCGTCCAACCGGCAGAAGATGGCGGCCCAACTCGCCGCTGCCGGGGTGCCGGCGCCCGAGCCAGCCGATCTCTCCTGGCTGACCGCGCCGGTCGCCCACCTCGGCCTGCCAGAGCGCTTTGCCCTGTTGATCCCGGGCTGCTCGCCGCATCTGCCGCATAAGCGATGGCCGGCGCAGCGCTATGGCCTATTGGCGCAGCGGCTGGCGGAATGCGGCCTCGCCGTCGTCGCGGTCGGCACCGGCGTCGACCGCGGCGCAATCGATGGCGTGCGGGCGGTGGCCCCTGGCCTGGTCGACCTCGGCGGACGCACGACCCTGTTCGAGCTCGCAGCGGTGGCGCGCCAGGCGAGGGTCGCGGTCGGCAACGACACCGGCGCCACCTTCCTCGCCTCCGCCGTCGGAACGCCGACCCTGATGCTCATGTCCTCCCACACCGACCCGGCGGTCTCCGCGCCTTGGGGTCCGTGCGCGCGTTGGCTCAAACGCGGCGACCTTTCGGGGCTGCCGGTCGAGGATGTCGAGCGGGCCTTGCCGATCGACGCCGGCCTTCACGCCGTGTGACCGGGTTCCGCGAAAGACCCGAGGCCGAGGACCTCGCGCCGAAGGCGATCCAGCCTCGCCGCCCCGGGCTTGATGTCGAACGCCTGCGCCCGCCGCAGCCCCGCGTCGCCCAGCGCCACTCGGCGCGGCTCGTCGCGTGCCAACCGCATGATCGCGTCGGCAAGCGCCACCGGGTCGTCGGGGTCGGCCAGCACGGCCGCGCCGTGGACCAATTCGGCCAGGTTGCCGCGCGCCGAGCAGATCAACGCGACGCCGCTGGCCATTGCCTCCAGCGCCGTGAGGCCGAACGGCTCGGGCCAGCGGCTCGGCGCCACAACGATTGCCGCGCGCGCCATGGCGGCCAGGACCTCGGCGTGGGGCTGGTGTCCGGCCAAGCGCACCCCGGCTGCCTCGGCGGCGCGCTGCACGGCGTTGGAATATGCGTCGCTGGCGGTGCCGGGCCGCAGGCGGCGCGCGCCGATGATCTCCGCACGCCAGCCCGGCAAGTCCGGCAGCGCGCCCGCGCAGGCTTCGACGAAGCAATCGGCGCCCTTTTCGGGCACGAGGCGTCCGGCGAACAGGATCAGGCCGCCGCGCGAATGCTGCGGCAGCCGCGGCGGCATCGCGGCGAGGTCGATGCAGTTCGGCTGGACGGATGGCGGTGGGCTCCAGTCCGCCAGCCCGTCGGTCAGGCGGGCGGCCACGTAGGACGACACGGCGACCACGCGCGCGAGGCTGCGCAGCCGGTTGCGCTCGTCCACGCTGGCTGCGCCGCGCATCGCCTGCGGGTCGTTGTGCAGGACCAGCACGGTCGGCGTGGCTGGGAAACGCTGTGCGAGGGCGAGGGCAATCAGCGGACGGTTATGCACCTCGATCAGGTCCGGACGCAGGCGGCGCAGAACGGTGGCGACGCCCCGGGCATATTGCGCCGAACGGCCGATGGGCAGCCATCTCCGCATGGGCGCTGCTTCGAAGCGGGGCGCGGCGAACGGCGGATTGCGCAGCGGCGCGCCGACCACAACCGTGCGGAACGCTGTCGACGGCTCGGCGCCCATCCGTTGAACCATGAGGCCGATGGCGCCGACCGCCTCGGGGCTGAAGCCCTCGTTCGGCGGCAGGACGACGGCGACGAGCCTGGGCGCGATGGCCGGGCCTATGCGCGGGGCGCCATCTTGGGCCGGGGCAGGGGTCCCTCATCCCGCAGCCCGTGCCACGACAGCACCGTCTCGGCCAGGAACGCCGCGAGTGCGCCGATCGTGCACGCCACCGCCGCGCCGAACATCACGAACAGCACCGACGCCGTCACAGCGTCGCGCAGCGCGCCCACGAACAGCATCAGGGTCGCCGCCGCCGTCGCTGCGCCGCCGACCGCGCCCAGGGCGACGGCGACGTCGAGCGCGAAGGTTCGCCGCCGCAGCCGATGCAAGTGGACGCGCAGCCTTGCCGCAGCGGGGCTGTCCGGCTCCGCCCGCAGCAGTTCCTCCGAATGCTCCATGTGGTCCGTCACCCTGGCGAGCCGGGTGTTGAACACGTTGAGCAAGGTGCCCACGCCCGACAGCAGGAACACCGGGGTCAGCGCAACCTGGATGACGTGCGCAACGCTTTCGAGCGGCACGCCCATGGCGGAGCCGGGCACGGGGTCAGGACGGCTTGGCAGCGGGCATGGAGCTACAATGCCCCAGCTAGGCTGGCCGGCCAAGCGGACGCCTGAGATCGGCGATCACGGTCACAAGCACGCTCGCCACGCCCTCCCTGTGCAGGGCGAGGGCGAGGTGGTGGTGGTCGGTCACGTAATACCGGCTCTTTGGCCCCAGTATCGCTGGAACCATATGCTGGCCCAGGAACTCCGCGCCCTGGCCGTCGGTCTTGGCCCGCCACGCTTTGCGCTTCGCCTCGACCTCGCGTATCCCGACCGTGATCTGCGTTGGGCGCAGTTCGCCGATGGGGACTGGGTGCAGGATGGGTTCGCGAACTGCAGGCATCGGCGCCTCCGGTGAGTGTTGGGCATCTTCGATGCGAGATGATCAACCAGGCGTAGCATCATTATGCCCATCCAAGGTAAAGCGACGCCGCATAGGAGTGAGTTCATGCAGCCTGTCAGCCGCGATGCGCAGAGCTATGACGCCAAAACCATCTTCTTCCATTGGGCGACCGCCGTGCTGGTCGTCGCGCAGTGGTTGGGCGCCCAAACCATCGACTGGTTCCCGCGCGGCCCGCTGCGGGTCGACGCGCGTTCGCTGCACATCAGCTTCGGCCTGCTGCTGGCGGCGATACTTATCGCGCGGCTGACGTGGCGCGTGACGGGTGGGCGCCGTCTGCCGCTCGCCGATGAGGGCGCGCTGAACGTGGTCGCCAAGGGCACGCATTGGGTCCTTTATGCACTGCTCGCCGCGATGGTGCTGGCGGGCATGTTCCTGACCTGGACGCGGGGCGACAGCATCTTCAACCTGTTCAGCATCCCAGCCTACGACCCCGGCAACCGCGCCCTCGCCGAACAAGTGCAAAGCATCCATGGCACAATTGGCTGGATCATTCTCGCGCTGGCCGGGGTGCACGCCTCGGCTGCGCTGGTGCACCGCTACTTGTGGCATGACAGCGTGCTCGCCCGCATGCTGCCGCGCAATTAGACCGCTATTCGGCGGCCTTCGGCACTGGTGTCTCACAGCCGGTCGCGCAGCAGCGTCCCGGCTGTTTTGACACGCGGCGCCCGTCGGCCATGACGCCACGATCCAGCAAGTCCTCCACCAGCGCCGCCTTCTCCATGACCGGGTAGTTGCGCCAAATTTCCCGCTGCATGGCCTCGGGCGAGCCGCCGCCATGCAGCGAGATGACCGAATACCAGCCGCCCTGGTGTGACACCGTGAGGTCCTCGATCAGCCGCGACACCTCCAGCCGCTGCTCCGCCGGGATATCGGGCCGGCCAGCCAGCACGGCGGACAACGACGCCTGGGTCTCCGGGTTATGGTCCTCGTCGGGGCCGGGCAGCGCCACGATCAGGCCGCCGGACACGTAGTGCGCGACCCGGTGCATGTCGTAGATCTTGGTGGCCAGCAGCAGCTTGCCGATGTTCGAGAACACGGTGTCCGGCGTCACCGATCCCGCCGGGTCCTTGGCGCAATGGATCGATGCCGCGATGCCGCATGCATAAAAACCCTCGGTGATGGTGATCAGCTCGACCACCGCCTCGCGGATATGGCCGTGCCGCTCCGGATCGAGCCTGTTCGCCTCGATCATCAGCGCCCCGGCGCCAATCAGCAGGTCGCCGAACCCGGCCCGCGCGCCGATGCAGGAGTGGCGGTGGTGCGTCGCGTAGGTGGTGGTGAGGAAGCCGCCCTCCGCGTATTCGCCGGCCAGGAACACGCGATCATGCGGCACGAACACGTCGTCGAACATTACGACGCCGGTGGATTGGCCGTACTTGGCGGAGAACTTCGCGGCCGCCTCGCCGGGCCGCCCGGCCGGACGCGCGACGATGGTGACGCCGGGCGCATCGACCGGCACGGCGCAGCATACGGCGAAGGCCGCGGCGTCCTCCTCCGTCCGGGCGCCGCTCGGTGATGTGCACGTAGGTGTCGGGGTTTGCCTGCTGGCCCGGGCGCTTCGAGCGGTCGCCCTTCGCGTCCGTCATCGCGACGCCGAGCGTGAGGTCATTGTCCTGAACGTGGTGCAGATAGGCCAGGAAGCGCTGCGAATAGTCGGTGCCGTGCACGCCGTCGGTCCGCCGCGTGGCCTGGAATATTCCGTTCAGCGCGTCGTGCGTCAGGTAACGCTGCGCGCAACCGGAGGTCCGGCAGACCAGCCGCACCGCTTCCAGCTTGGCCAGCAGGTCGGCGGAGCTCTCGTCGATGTGCAGCATGCGGTTGACGATCTTGCCGGACGTGCCTTGCCGGGCGGTCATAATGGCCTGGTGCCCGGGCGCGTGGGCGAGGTCGTAGGTGACGCCGACCGCGTTCCCCCCCGGCGCCAATGACGGCTCGTCGGCGACGCACTCGACGGCGCGCCCGTTGACGAACACCCGCGGCTTGTAGGCGCGCAGCGACTCCCGGTAGCCGGCGGCGGTCATCAGCATGGCACCCTGCTCCTCGATTGGGGAAAAGTCGGCGGAAAATTGGACGGCGCGGGGGAAATCTGCAAGCGTGACAGGATGCCAACGCGGACGATCGAGCGCGAAACCTCCGCCCTGCTGGTCGTAGATTTCCAGTCGCGCCTCATGCCGGCCATTGAGGACGGCAGCGCGGTCATTGCCAATGCGCGGCTGCTGCTGGCTGCGGCGCGGCTGCTGGAGGTCCCGGTTGCGTTCACCGAGCAGAACGCCCGCGGCCTGGGTGCGACGGTGCCCGATCTGGACGCGCCGGCGCACGGCCCGGTCCTGACCAAGATGGCGTTCGACGCCTGCCGGGACGGCGGCCTGGCGCAACTGCCGTCCCGCCCCGGTTTGGTCGTCGCGGGATGCGAGGCGCATGTCTGCGTACTGCAAACCGTGCTCGGCCTGTTGGACGCAGGCCGGCATGTCTTTGTCGTGCAGGATGCCGTCGGCGCCCGGCGCGCGGAGAGCAAGGCCGCAGCGCTCCGGCGCATGGAGCGGCATGGGGCCGAGGTCGTCACCACGGAGATGGTCGTGTTCGAGTGGCTGGCCACCGCGGAGCACCCGCGCTTCCGCGAGGCGCTGGCCCTGCTGAAATAGCGGAGGAACGGCCCGATGCCCATCGACGCGGACCCGCCGCCTGACAGCGCCGTGACCTGGTATTTCGACGTGGTTTCGCCGTTCGCCTACCTCGCGTTCCCCGCCGTGTTGGCGGTGGCGCGGCGGCGTCCCGTGCTGTTGCGGCCGGTCGTGTTCGCCGCCGTGCTGAACCATTGGGGCCAGCTCGGGCCGACCGAGATCCCGCCCAAGCGGACCCATGCCTATCGGCTTTGCCAGTTCCTGGCCGGGCGCGCCGGGATGCCGCTGCGCTTCCCGCCCCGGCATCCATTCCGCTCGCTCGAAGCGTTGCGGCTGATCGCGGCGCTGGACGGCGATCCCGATGCGGTCCGGGCCGTTTTCGACTTCATCTGGGCCGAGGGACGCGACCCCGGCGAGCCCGATGAGCTCAAAGCGCTCTGTGCCCGGCTCGGCATCGCCGACTACGGCGCCCTCATCGCCGAGCGGGACGCCAAGGCTCGGCTGCGTGCCTGGACCGACGCGGCCATAGCGGCGGGAGTGTTCGGGGTGCCAACGCTGGCGGTGGGCGACGCGCTATTTTGGGGGGCGGACGCGATGCCAATGGCTGAGGCCGCGCTGGACGATCCGGGACTGCTGACACGCGGCGAGATGGGGCGCCTGGCGAACCTTCCAGCCGGAGTCCAGCGTAAAACCGGCTGAGTTCAGTTCAGGCCCGGCCTTATCTCGAACCGCTCGCCCGCCTCGTTGCCCGCGTCGAACGCATCCAGGTTCACCCGCCGCGTCGCCGGCTTGCGGGACCGGAACCGCAGGCCGAGCTTGTCCATCTCCGCGTTCACCACCACAGCCTTCGCCAAAACCAGGTCGCGGCCAGAAGAGCTGTGCAGCGCCGCCTCCCGTGCGGCCCGCATCGCCGCGAGTTTCGACTGGATGCCGTGCGAAAGGCCGAGCACGAACGACGTATGCAGCGCCCGGCGCCGTCCGCCACGTCCGCGCAGGTATTCGGGTCCGGCGCGGAAGCGGTTGGCCTCGGTCTCGAACGCATGGGCGATCAGGTGCATAAGATAGACCGCCGCCTGCACGTCTGCCGGCAGGCCGAAGAACACCTGGGCGAGCCGTCCGTCCGCGTCGGTTTCGAACCAGAAGCGGCAGTCGAAGAACGCGGCAACCGCCGGGGCGCATTCGTCGAGCGGCCCGATGCGGCTGCGCCCGGTCCGCACGTCGCCGCGCTCGCAGGGCTGCGCCTTGAACTCCAGCTCGGACATCGACAGGCCGTGCCGGTCCAGCAGCTCCGACACCTTCAGGGCTGCCGCCATCGCCTCCTGCTCGGTGCAGCCGCGGTCCGTCGTCTTCGAGCGCAGCGCCTGGATACGGGCCAGCAATGCGGACGTGCTGTCGGTCATCGTAACGCTATTCGGGAAGCGGGATGAACTCGGCATCTCCCGCCACCCGGTCGAAACGTCCGGCGCGCCAATCGGACTTGGCCTGCTCGATCCGCTCGCGCCGGCTTGAGACCAGGTTCCACCAGACATGGCGCGGACCGTCCATCGGTTCGCCGCCCAGCACCAGCAGCCGTGCCGCCGTCTGTGCCCGCACGGTGATGCGGTCGCCGGGGCGGAGCACCAGCAGGCGGCCGGAGCCGTGCGTATCGGGGCCGATCTGCACCGAGCCCTCAAGTACATAGACGGCGCGCTCGATATGGTCCGCCTCGATCGGCAGGCTGCACCCGGCGTCGAGCGCCGCGTCGGCATAGATCATGTCCGAGAAGGTCCGCACCGGCGAGCGCACCCCGAACATCTCGCCGGCGATCACTCGGACCCGCTTGCCCTCGCCCGCCACCTCCGGCAACGCGTCGCGGCCGATATGGAAGAAATCCGGCGCCGTCTCCTCGTCCGCCTGCGGCAGCGCGACCCAGGTTTGGATGCCATATAGCCGCTTCTCAACCGGGCGCAGCTCCGCCGCGGTGCGTTCGGAATGCACGATGCCGCGGCCTGCCGTCATCCAGTTTACCGCGCCGGGCCGGATCGCCTGCACGGTGCCGAGGCTGTCCCGGTGCATGATCTCGCCGTCGAGCAAATAAGTGACGGTGGCGAGCCCGATATGCGGATGCGGGCGCACGTCGAGGCCGCGACCCGCGTGGAACACGGCCGGCCCCATATGGTCGAAGAACACGAACGGCCCAACCATCTGCCGTTCCTTAGACGGCAGCGCGCGCCGCACCTCGAAGCCGCCGAGGTCGCGCGCCGCCGGCACGATCACGGTTTCGACCAGCGGCCCGTCCGGCCCGAGCATCGGCTCGGCGTCATCGCCTTCGTAGCGGCTCATGGCATTTCCCTTGTCCCATCATGGGGGTGCTAGAAAGGCGCCGAACGCTCGCGGGCTCTCGCCGACCTTGATTTTGCGGACGACCTTGTTGCTGGCCACGTCGACCTCCACCAGCCGATTGTCCATCCATAACGCGACATAGGCGCAGGTTCCATCGGCCGACATGGCGATCCCCTCGGGATACTCGCCCACGGCGATCTCGGGCTGGGGCACGAAGGCGCCGTCGAACACCGACAGGGTGCCGCTATGCTGGTTCGTCACCATGATGCGCGACCCGTCGGGCGCGACCGCGACGGCATAAGGGAACTCGCCGACCTTGAAGCGCCGGGTTTCCTTGAGGGTGGCGGCGTCGATAACCGACACGTCGCCCGATTGAACGTTGGCGACGAACACCCGTCCGCCCTGCACCGTGACGCCGAACGGGGCGTGGCCGACGGGCACGGCCGCGAGCGTGTCAAGAGTCGCGAGGTCGATGACCGACAGCGTATCGCTCTCGCGGTTGGCCGCATAGAGCCGCGCGCCGCCGGGGTCGATGGCAAGGCCGGAGGGCGACTGCCCGACCTTGATGGTGCCGACGCGGGCCAGTTCGGCCGGGTCCAGGACGGCGACGGTATCGCCGTACCAGTCGGCCACGAACACTCGGCCGTCGCGTGGGCTGACCGCTATGCCAAGCGGCCCGGCGCCGGCTGGGACCTCGGACAGCATCGACAATTCTCCGTTCTTGCGTTGCAGGACGCTGACGCTATGGCCCTCCGGGTTAGTCACGTAGATGCGTTGCCCGTCGGCCGCAACCGCCACCCCGGCGGGTTTCGCGCCGACGCCGATGGTCTGGATGACGGCGCCGGACGATGTATCCACGACCGAGACGGTGTCGTCGCCCTGGTTGGTGACATAGGCCAGCGCGGCCTTTGCCGGTGATGCCTGCGCCAACGCCAGCAGCGCCAGGCACGTTAAGACATGCCTCAACCAGCGCGCTCGGCGATGGCCTTTATGTTGTCGAGACCGGCACGCAGCACGCCAGTGACCGCTTTGACCGAGGCGGCGTCATTCAGCTCGGGCGGCGGATCGTTCAACGGATAGCCGCGGTAGAACGCCGCCCGCCACTCGACCGTGCTGCCGCCGGGCGGGGTTTCCTGCACCTCGAACCAGGACGTGTAGTTGTTCACCGGAAAGACCTTGGGATCCACCTTATCGATCCGGTATTGGTAGCTGTGGGCGGCCGCGTCGTATTTGACCAGTTCCTCGTCGAAATGCGGATCACCCTCGGCCTTGAGGGTGAGCGTGCGCTTGGAGCCGATCTGGTTGCCGTGATCCGCCGGGCTGGAGGCGATGAGCGGGTGCCAATGCGCGATGGAGTCGAAGTCGCCGACGATGGCCCAGATCTGGTCCGGGGTGCGGGCGATATCGACGGTTTGCGTGACCTTCTGGCGTGTCGGGCCGTGCGCCTGGGCCCGGTGGGCCGCGAGGCCGGACGCGGCCGTGGCCAGGGTGGCGATGAGGCGTCGCCGATGAATTTGCAGCATATACCGTCTCCATTCCGGACAATGCCGCGCATCGTCCCGCGCGATCGCCGCGCGCCGGCGGCAGGATTGCGCGGAATGACAGGGGGCGCCAGGGGCAATCGCACCCTGCTGGCCGCTGCCGGGCGGCTCATTGCGGACATGCGGGCGCTTCAACGTAAGCGCGGATCGACCCAGTCGTTGATCCAGGCCAAAAAGGTTTCCGGGATCATCGGACGTCCGAAGAAATACCCTTGCACCTCATCGCAAGCGGCGTCTGCAACGATGTCTAGTACCTGCCGGGTCTCGACCCCCTCGGCGACCACGCGGTAGCCTAGGTTGTGCGACAGCAGGATCATGGTCGACACGAGCGAACGCTTGCGCGCGTCGACCGTGAGCTCGCGCATGAACGATTGATCGATCTTCACGGCATGAACGGGCAGGCGCTGCAGGTAGGAAAGGCTGCTGTAACCGGTCCCGAAATCATCGATCGCCAAGCGTATGCCCGCCCCTGCAATCGCTTCGAGTTGTGAAAGCGCCTGCCTGCCGTCGTCCATGAGCGCGCTTTCGGTGATCTCCAGCTCCAGGCGTTCCGCCGCCAGCGCATGCTTGGCCAAGCCCCGCAAAAGCCGGGCATCGAGGTCGGGTTCGAGCAGGTTGGACGCGGACACGTTCAGGGAAAGCTGCAAGTCGAGGCCGGCGGCGCGCCAGGCCGCGAGCTGCTTCAGGGCAGCATCAAGCACCCAGCCGGTCATCGCCTTGGCCATCGTCGTCTGCTCGACGATTGGCACGAACTCGCCCGGCGAGATTGCGCCGAGACTTGGATGCTTCCACCGCAGCAACGCCTCGGCGCCCACGCATGTGCCGGAGCCGAGGTCGACGCGCGGCTGGAACACGAG
This sequence comes from Acetobacteraceae bacterium, assembly GCA_965277495.1. Lineage (GTDB taxonomy): Bacteria > Pseudomonadota > Alphaproteobacteria > Acetobacterales > Acetobacteraceae > CAHJXG01. The sequence goes on from OZ255824.1 coordinate 3,194,742, forward strand.
GCTCAGTTGGTCGGATGCCTCCAGAGCGGCCCCGAACTCGTTCAGCAGCGTGAAGCGCCGGCGATGCACCGTGTCCTGGACGGGCGAATAGACGCTCACCCGGGTTTTTGCCATATGGGCGTCCTGGGCTGCGCTGTTGGCGATCCGCAGCAGGTCGCGGGGTTTGGACTGGCCTAACACGAACGGAGCCACGCCGATAACCGAGGTGATGAAGCGAGAGTTTGCGGGACTGTGGAACTCGGACATCATGGCTGCGACCATGGCGACATAGCTGTGCTCCTCGACGCCGGGCGGGGCGAGGAAGGCGAACTGGGTTGGTGCGACGTGATACGCCTTTCGGGTCGGACCGATCGCCGTCTTGATCGCCAGGGCTGCCTCTTGAACCATCTCATCAAGAAACGAGGGACCCATCACCCGCATGATGTTGCTGAGCTGCGCCGGGCTGGCGAGATCGGCCGCCACGACGAACCGCCGCTCGTGCAAGGGACGTGTTTCGACGAGGTCCTCGAGATCTTCACTGAATTGATTGTGGTTCGGCATCTTGCTGAGTGGGTCAATCCGCACGAACGCGTGCTGCAGCTCGATCTGCGCCATCACCATGGCCGCGAGATCGATCAACGACGCCATCTCGGTCGCCGACGCCTGCCGCGGTTCCAGTCCCAGGACGCACATGGCGCCCAGGCAGAACCCGTCGCCCGTTGTCAACGGCGCCCCGGCATAGAAACGCACCCCGGCGGCGGCCAGAGGGCTGTCGCGGTAGCAGGGATCGAGCAGCAGGTCGGGGACCACAAGGCTACGGGAACTTTCTGTCACCTTGGCGCAGGGCGCCTTTACCCGCGGCATGAACGCCTTGTCGATGCCGACCCGTGACTTGAACCATTGCCGGTCTGAGTCGGTCAGCGAAACGGCCGCTATGGGCAGGCGAAAAATCTGGCTCGCCATACGGGTGATGCGGTCGAACGCCTCGCTTGGGGCGGTATCCAGCAAGCCGAGTTGGCGCAATGCACTCAGGCGCGCGTGTTCAATGCAGTTCGCGGGTGCGGGCGCAACGGCACGCAGCGGCGAAAGCAAGATAGGGCTCCCATGGCCGCCATGGCCGGTCGCCGCAGATGCACATATGGCGGCGGTGGCTGCAGGCTCGACCGCCTGCAGCGCCCTAACTGGACTCAATGGGATTGCCTTTCCAAACACACCTGACGATTGGAGCGTCAGGCCCTTCGCATCCTGAGATTACAGCCTAAAGGTTTACAACTACCTTCGTTTTGGCGCTCAAGATTGGGCGCTTCGCCTGATCCTGCTCGGCTTGCGATCATGGATTCAGGCTCGGCGGCATTGAAAAGGCAGGAAACAAGCACGCCCCAACAGCGGGGCCGGTGGGTAATCTAAATCACGCCAGGCTTGCTACGCGGCCAGCGTGCCCTTCTGCTTGGCCACGTGGGTCGCGATCGCGTCCATCAGCGGCGGGGACAGGCAGTCATACGGCTCAAGGCCGATCTCGCGCAGGCGGCCACGGACTGCGCCCATCTGGTCGGGCTTGGCGCCGGACTCGATGATGGACGATACGAAGGCCGCGAACTCCGGCGCTGCCCAGCCCTTTTCGGGCGACAACTCGGTGTGGACGAAATCCATGCCGTAGAATGGATGGTCCTTGTTCTCGATCCGCCCATACATGTGCGCGCCGCATCCGCTGCAGGCGTTGCGCTGGATGGCCGCGCTGGCGTCGACGACCTTCAGCTTACCGGCGTTTTCCGCGACCTGAACCTTGTCGCGCGGCACCACGGCGACGACGGAGAACACCGACCCCGCGGGCTTCCAGCACTTGGTGCAGCCGCAGGCGTGGTTGAACGCGGTCTGCGCCGACACCGCGACCTTCACCGGGTCGGTGGCGCACTTGCAGACAAGCGTGCCGCCCGCGAAAGCCGGCGCGGCCGGTGCGATGCCGTCGTCGACGGATGGATGGATATGAACTGCGCTGGCCATGACGGTTCTCCTTGTTTCGGGCATCGGTTTGAACTGGCCCGCTGTTAGTATTCCACCGCAATAGCTTTGCCTGACTCGTGCGCGGATGCAATGGACGGCCAAGCAGGCCATGAAGGAAACTTGCCCGTTCAGAACGTGACCCGCAGCCCGCCAAAACCGCCAATCGGCGCGGCTAGGCTGTAGGAGCGCGGGTTGGTTGCGTTCGGCGCCTGGGCGAGGAAGACGGACGAGGTCGGCGAGAAGGTGCCGTAGGTGTAGTACTTCGCGTTGTTGACGTTCTCAACCAAGCCGAAAAGCTGGATGCTTGGCGTAAGCTGGTACTGCGTGTTGAGGTTCAGCGTGACGAAGCCCGGCAGGCGCGGCGTCAGGTTGGCCGGGTCGCCAATAAGGTATTGGCCGCTCTGGTAGATCCCCGTCGCCCCCACGGTCCACTTGTCGGAAACGTTGTAGTAGACCCCGAATTTGAGCTGGTTGGCGGGCACGCCGGGCAGGCGGTTGCCGGGCCGGATGGCGATGTTCCCATTGGCATCGGCCTGCGGGTTGTTGCCGGCAGACTCGATGAAGCCGCTCCGGAAGGTGGCGTCGGTGTAGCTGTAGTTGACGTAGGCCAGCCAGCGCGGCGTCTTGACCTGCACGCCGGCGTCCACGCCTTGCCGCCGGGTCTGCCCGACGTTCTGGAAGAACGCCCGGTTGAGGTCGACGCTGTTGACGAAGGCGATGTCGTCGTCGAGCGTGGTGTGGAACAGGCCCACATTATAGGTGATGCGGACGTCGTCCGCCGGGCGGACCGTGCCGCGCAGGCCGGCCTCCACGCTGTGCGCCACCACCTGCTTCAGGTTCGGGTCGCCGGTGAAGAAATTGGCGAGGCTGCAGCTATCGGCCGGCCCGGCGCAGGATAGCTCGGCAGGCGTGGGCGCACGGTTGGCTTCCGAATAGCCGGCGTAGGCCGTGAGCCAAGGGGCGAACTCATAAGTGGCGCCGACGGCCGGGTTGAAGCGATTATAGGTGTGCTGCCCCGTCAGGTTGCCGCCGCCCTGGTCGGACAGGTTGATCTGGGCCGCGTTGAAGCGTCCGGACACCGTGACCGCCAACCGCTGCGTCGGGTTCAACGTGTCGGAGAAATAGAGGCCGTAATAGGCGTTGCTGGCCGCGAGCCGCACCGGCGTATTGGTGCCGGGCTCGTCAATGGTTATGCCCGGCCCGATGAACACCCGGTCCAGCGGCGTCAGGCCGCCGAGCCGCGCCGTGGCGCTGAACTCCGTCTGCGCGCCGTCGAAGCTGAAGCCGCCGACCAGGTGGTTCTTGAGGCCGAACACATCGCCGGTGTCCGTCGCCTGCACCGACGCGCCGTAGCTGTTGGTGTTCGTCGTCTGGCTATCGAGTTCCGAATACGGGCCGCCATGCAGGAAGTCAGGGATGAGGCCGCCGCCGCGGGTCGTGCTGAAATCGCCGTTGCGGTTCAGCAGCAGCCCGGACCCGTCAGTAGCGGCGACATCGTTGGACACGTTGCCGTTGACCACCCGCTGCAGCAAATAGCGGTAGTAGGCGAGCGCCTGGATCGAGGTCGTGTCGGACACGTCGAAGCTGCCCTGCAGGCTGGTGGCCAGATAGCGGTTGGTGACCAGGTTCGGCGCGGTGAACTGCGCGGCCGGATCGGCGGCAAGCAGCTCGACCGGCGACGTGCCGGGGCCGTTCAGCACCGAGTTCGCCAGGTTCAAGTTCAGGTGCACCTCGGAATGATCGCCGCGCCAGCCGAGGTCGCCATAGAAGCTTTGGATGTCGGAGGATTGCACGTTGCGCCAGCCGTCCTGGTGCCGCTCGGTCGCCGCGACGTAGGCGCTGAGATTGCCGACCTGCTTGCCATACTGGAACTCGCCGACAACCCGGCCGAACGAGCCGCCGTACAGCGCCGCCTCGCCGCCATGATAAGTAAAGCCGTTCTTGAGCTGCACGCTCAGCGACCCGCCCAGCGCATTCAGGCCGAACACCGGGTTGGGGCCTTCCAGGTTCAATTGGCCGATGGCTAGGCTGGGGATCAGGTCCCAGTTCACCGTGTCGCCAAAGGGGTCGTTAAAACGCGCGCCGTTCACATAGACCGCCAGCCCCTGCGGCGTGCCCTGCAGCGGAGAGGCCTCGAAGCCATGATACAGCAGGGTCGGCTGGTCGGGGTTGCCCGATGCAGAGTTGAGGTTCACCCCGCCGACCTGCTCGTTCAGCGCCCGGATCGCGTTGGGCGTGCCGTCGCGGGCGATGTCGCCGCTGTTCAGCACGCTGGTCGCGGCAGGCAGCTTGTTGCGGTCGATGCCGGACCCGAGCAGCGGGCTGCTGCCGATGATGTTCACGGTCGGCAGGGCGACTTCGGCAACGGGTGCGCCGGCGGTTGCATCACCCGGCGCAGCGCCGGCCTGCGCAAGCGCGATCAGCGGCATCAGCGCTGCGGCAGAGGCCGCCACGGCAAACGACCCGGCCATGCGCCGCCGCACTGCGCTGTTCATCCAGAATGTCATGCCGGCCAGCTTCGGGTTATCTGCAATCCGTGAGGTCGCTGTCCGAAAGGGAGAACGCATACTTGCCCCCGCCTTTCAGCTCGACATTGCGGACCGTGCAGACACGTCCGGGCTTCGTGGTCAGCCGCACGTCGTAGCGGCCGGGCATGACGCCGGTGAGCCGCAGCCGCTCGTCATGGTCCACGCTGCCGTCGCGGTCATTGGCGCATTGGTTCGGTCCGAAATCGCCCGTTTTCCCATCGGGGCCGGACGGCGCCATGACCAGGTTGGTGATGGTGAAGCTGGTCAGGTTCCAGAACGCCAGCCGTTCCTCGGCCATGCCCGGGCGCACGGTGCCGCACAGCGCCAGAAGCACAAGCAACGCACGCACCGGGCTACCCCAGCAACTGGCGTGCATGGTGCGCGAGATGGTCGCCGACGAAGGTCTGGATGAACCAATAGCTATGGTCGCCGGGCTGCCGCCGCAGGGTCAGCTCCTGGCCGGACGCCGCTGCCGCCTGCTCCAGCGCCTCGGGATGCAACTGGCTGGCGAGGAACTGGTCATCCTGCCCTTGGTCGACCAGGATCGGGCCGGGATACGCGCGCTCGCGCATCAGCAGGCTCGCATCCCACGCCGCCCACGCCGCGCGGTCGGGTCCGAGGTAGCCGCTGAACGCCTTCTCCCCCCATGGCACCGCGGCCGGGTTGGCGATCGGGGCAAACGCCGAAACTGAATGCCAACGCGAAGGCTCCCGCAACGCAGTGACCAATGCGCCGTGCCCGCCCATCGAGTGGCCGAACACGCCACGCCGGTCGGGCCGAACAGGGAAGTTCGCCTCGATCAGCGCCGGCAACTCCTGTGTGACATAGCTCGCCATGCGGTAATGCGCGGCCCAGGGCAGCACCGTCGCGTCCAGATAGAACCCGGCGCCGACGCCGAAATCCCAGCTCGCCGCCTCGCCGGGCAGATCGAGGCCGCGCGGGCTGGTGTCGGGCATCACCAACGCCAGCCCGTGCTCCGCCGCCAGACGCTGCGCGCCGGCCTTGATGGCGAAGGTTTCCTCCGTGCAGGTCAGTCCGGCGAGATAGTACAACGCCGGGCATCGGCCGTGCTGCGCTTGCGGCGGCAGGAAGACGGCGAAGCGCATGTCTGTGCCGGTGGCGTCCGAGGCATGGCTGTAGAAGCCCATCGTGCCGCCGAAGCAGGCGTGCTGGCTCCGGGTCTCCATGGTCGCCGTCATTGGTCAGGCCACCGTTTCGTAGAAGCCGAGCGCCGGCGAGCCGTCGTAGAAGTTCGGGATGTCGGCGAAGATCTCCGCGCCGTGCTGGCCGGCGGCGGCCTTGAAGCTGTCCATCGAGTCGAAGGTCAGCAGCGTCGTGACCACGTAGGCCGGCGCCGCGCCATCCGGCCCAGCCACGCCGCGCGTCACTTGGTCCTGCTGCAGCCCCATCGGGTTCCACAGGCGGCGGACCAGCGGCATGTGGGTATTCGAATAGTAGGCGTGGTCGAAGCGCGCGCCCTCGCCGCCCGGATACATGACAGTGATGATCAGCATCTTGTTTCCCTCCCCGCAAACGCCTTCGTGGCACCTTATGCTAGGGTCTCAATGGCGTATTAGGAAAGGGGCCGCAAGCCGATGACATCAGCGGCATGACCGGTTTCCAGGCCATAATCCTGGTCTGCCTCAACACCGTGCCCTCGGACCAGTGCACCGAGGCGACGGCGACGGAGGTGCTGTCGAAGCACGTCGAAACGGAACTCGGCTGCGCCAGCGGATGGCAGGAGGTGATCGGACGGTCCGCCCAAGCCTACGAGATCGGACATGACGCCTATGTGCGGACGATCTGCCGCCGGTCCCGCGAAACGACGCCGGGCGAGGGGCAGTAGGCGTCTCGACAATCGCCGGCAGACTCCCATAATCGACCGAAGCAAGCGTGGCCAAGCGAAGGTGGGCAAGACGCGGCGTTGGGAGGCATGATGCGGTATCTACTAGGATTGGCGGCAATCGCGGCCATTGGAATGACGGCCGGCGCGGCACGGGCGGATGGCGACCCGGCGCTGGGCAAAACCGCATTCAACAAGTGCGTGGCGTGCCACTCGATCAAAGAGGGCGAGAACAAGATCGGGCCCAGCCTGCACGGCGTCGTCGGACGGCCGTCGCACAGCATCGAGGGGTTCAACTACTCCGATGCGATGAAGGCCTATAACGTGACCTGGGACCCGGCGACGCTCGACCATTATTTGGCGGACCCGCGCGGCGTGGTCACCGGCACGAAAATGATCTTTGTCGGGCTGAAAAAGGATGACGAGCGGGCGAACGTGATCGCCTACCTCGAAACGCTCAAGTAGGCGGCCCGGCAAGCGTCGCAGCGACGCGGGCGCCCTCGATGATCCCGCGCCGCCGGCTGGCTTCGGGCACCACGAATTCCCGAACGATGCGGGCCGGTCCCGCGGACAACAGCAGGATGCGGTCGGCGAGCGATGCGGCCTCCGCTTGGTCGTGCGTGACCAGCAAGGCCGCGCATCGCTGGGTGCGCCACGCCGTCGCCAGCACCGTCCGGCCCTGTTCGGCCATGGCCGGGTCGAGCGAGACGAAGGGTTCGTCGAGCAGCAGCAGTGCCGGTTCGACCGCAAAGGCGCGGGCAATGGCGGCCCGGCGCGCCATTCCCAGCGACAGCGCCGGCGGATAGAGGCCGCCATAGTCCGCGAGGCCAAGCAGCGCCAGCAACGCCTCCGCAGCGTGCGGATCGGGCGGGCGGACCAAAGCGAGGTTCTGCCGGATCGTGCGCCAGGGCAGCAGCCGCGGCTCCTGGAACACCGTGCCGAACCGCGGCGCGTTGCCGCCGCTCCAGGCGATGCGTCCGTCGTATTGGGTGTCCAGGCCGCCGATGATGCGCAGCAGCGTCGTCTTGCCGCAGCCGGACGGGCCGACCAGGGCGACGATCTCGTTCTGCTCCAGGGTGAAATGCAGGTCCGCCAGCACGGTGCGCGGGCCCTCGCGGCCCCGCACCGCCTTGCGGGCGATGTCGACCTCCAGCATCACCGCCATTGGTTGGCCCGCCGCTCGAGTGGCTGCAGCGCCAGCCACTCGATCAACTGCACCACGACGATGAAGGCCAGGGTGTAGGCGAGGATGCCGGTCACGTCGAACAGTTGGAAGTACACCTGGATTTGAAAGCCGACGCCGTCGCTGCGGCCCAGCAGCTCCGCCACCAGCACGATCTTCCAAATCAACGCCAGTCCGGACCGTGCGGAAGCGAACAAGTATGGATAGAGCTGCGGCAGCACGACGTGGCGCAGGATTGCGGCGCGGCCCATGCGGAAGCTGTGGGCCATGTCGATCAGCCCCTGGTCGAGCGCCCGGGCGCCCTCGCGCAGCGTGACCGCCGTGCTCGGCAATTTATTCAGCGCGACGGCGGCGATGGCGGTGCCCTCGCTCAGCCCGAACCAGACGTAGATCAGCACGATGGTGACCAGCGCCGGCATGTTGAGCAGCGCAATGAGCAGGCTGTCGAGCGCGCGGTCGAGCCATCGCCAGCGTCCCATGGCCACGCCGAGCGCCGTCCCCAGCGCCATCGCGACGATGAACGAGCAGGCGACCCGCACCAAGGTGATGCCCAGTTGGCGTTCCAACTGGCCGGACACGGCCTCGTGCCAAAGGGCGGCCAGGACGGCGCTGACGGGCGGGAACAGCCGGTTGCCGATCAGGCGGGCGGCGATTTCCCAGCCCGCCAGCAAAGCGAGCACCGGCCAAACCCGCGCGGTCCAGCCCCAGCGGATGCGTTTCAGCTTGGGGCCCAGAACGTGCCGGGCGCCAGATGGGCGGCTGGCCCGACGAGGGCGGGACCGCCGATGGCCGCCAGGATGTCATAAAGCCGCGCCGTCGCCGCCAGGTCCCAATGGCCCAGCGCGCCGCGCCGGTACCAGGACCGCAACCGCGCGAGCTCGTCCGGTCCCGACGTGCCGGTCAACGGCGCGATGCGGTCCCACTCCGCATCCGACTCCACCAGGATCGACCGCGCCTTTGCCGATGCGTCGATGAGGCCCTGCACCGCTGCGCCATTCCGCGCCGCAAAGGCGTCGGAGAACACCCAGCCCAGGAATGGCACGCCGGGGGGAATACCCAGCGCCTCCACCGCGTCCTCCATCGCCAGCACCCGGCGCTGCCCGGCGGCCTCGGCCCGGGCGGCGAACGGCCAATAGGTCAGCACGGCGTCCAGCCGGCCCGCCGCCACTTGCTCCGCCAGCAACGGCGGCGGGCCGAAGCTTTTGCTGACGGCCTGATCGAGATCCAAACCCAGGGTTTGTTGCGCGTAGGCCCGCAGCAGCAGCCAGCTTTTGTCGAGCGGACTGCCGGCGATGCCGAGCCGCCGTCCGCGCAGGTCGGCCACCGCCTGCACCGGCGACCCCGGCGGCGCCATGACCGCGCCGAGCGAACCGAAGGTCGGCGAGAGCGTCCAATCGGCGCCGGACGCCCGCTGGCGCGACACCCACAGCCAATCCTGCACGGTCATGTCGACGCGCCCGGCCTGCAGCGCCACCTGGGCCGCCTGGATTGCGGCGAACTCGACCGGCTCGACCACGATGCCAGACGCGCTGTCGAGGCCGTGCGTCCGCATGACGTCCAGCTCCCACGCCACGCTGCCGAACCGCAAGGTGCCGATGCGTATGGGCGGACCGGCGGCGCGCGCCGCACCCGGCGGCAGCGCTGCCATGAGCGGCATCAGCAATAACGCGCGGCGTCCGTGGTGCATGCGGCCCCTCCCCGGGCGGTTTCGGTTGCGCCCATGCGCGCACACCGCGGGCCAATGTCAATCGCGCAGCCGCGACCGCTTCATTGATGTGACGTTCCGCGAGGGGCTGACAAGGCGGCAGGCGCGGGCCACACTTGGAACACGCGGCGAGCGGAACGTGGCGCTTGGGAGAAACGGATGCCGGCCCTTTCCGGTCCAATTGCACTGGCCCTGGCGTTGCTCATGGCGGCGCCCGCGTTCGCAGCGGACCCGGTGACGGTGGGCATCGGCTACCTTGCCCTGACGCCGAAGCGCGTGGGGCCGCAGGTGGCGCTCGACCCGCCGCCCACCGACGAGGGCGTGCAGGGCGCGCGCCTGGCGCTGACCGACGACCAGACGACCGGGCGATTCCTCAACCAGGCCTATGCCCTGCACGAATCGCTGCAGCCGGATGCGGATGCGGTGATGACGGCCGCGCGCGCGATGCTGGCGGCGGGCGAGCGGGTGATCGTCACGGACCTGCCGGCGCCGCTGTTGCTGCAGGTCGCCGATCTGCCGGAGGCGCGCGACGCCATATTCCTCGATGCGACCTCCGAGGACGACAGCCTGCGCGGCGTGGATTGCCGGGCGCGCGTGCTGCATCTGCTGCCCAGCCGGGCCATGCTGGCGGACGCGCTGATGCAGTTCCTGGCGGTCAAGCGCTGGCGCAACTTGCTGCTGGTGCAGGGGCACAGCGCCGCCGACGCGGCCTACGCCGACGCGCTGCGCCGGTCCGCCCGCAAGTTCCAACTGCGCATCGTCGCCGACAAGCCCTGGACCTTCGAACCCGGCGCGCAACGCACCGACACCGGGCACGTCACCATCGGCGCCGAGGTCGCGCGCTTCACCCAGGGCCTGTCATACGACATGCTGGTGGTGGCCGACGCTGGCGACGAGTTCGGCGACGACCTCGCGTTCCGGACGACCGATCCGCGGCCCGTCGCCGGCACGCAAGGATTGGTCCCGTCCGCCTGGGCACGGCCGTTCGAGCAATGGGGCGCGACGCAGTTGCAGGCCAGGTTTCAGAAACAGGCCGGACGCCCGATGACCGCGCACGATTTCGGCGCATGGATGGCGGTGCGCGCCGTGGGCGAGGCGGCCAGCCGCGGAACCGGCGCCGACCCCGCATCCATCATCGCCTATCTGCGCAGCCCGAAGTTCGAATTGGCGGCGTTCAAGGGCTCCCGCCTCACCTTCCGCCCCTGGGATGGGCAGTTGCGCCAGCCGGTGCTGCTGGCCGACGCGCGCAGCCTGGTGTCGGTCAGCCCGCAGCCGGGCTATTTGCACCAGTTCTCCGAGTTGGACACCCTCGGCTTCGACCAGCCGGAGACGACATGCAAAATGTGATCGTGGCGCTGTTGGCGCTGTTGCTGACCACGGCGGCGGCCCGGGCCGAGCGCCTGTTCGTATCAAACGAGAAGGACAACACCATCACCGTCATCGACGGCACGACGCTCGTTGTCACCAACACGATCAAGGTCGGCGACCGCCCGCGCGGCATCGTCGCCAGCAAGGACGGCCGCAGCCTGTATATCTGCACCAGCGATAGCGACCATATCGAGGTGCTGAACACTGCCAGCCTCGCCATCGACCGCATCCTGCCGAGCGGGCCGGACCCCGAGCTGTTCGCGCTCAGCCCCGACGGCAACACGCTGTATATCGCCAACGAGAACGACAACATGGTGTCGATCCTGGACATAAAGGACGCGCGGATCGTCAACGAAATCCCCGTCGGCGTGGAGCCGGAGGGCATGGGCGTCAGCCCCGACGGCAAGGTGCTGGTCAACACGTCGGAGACGACGAGCATGGCGCATTTCATCGACACCGCGACCCGGCAGCCGATCGCCAACGTGCTGGTCGGCAGCCGTCCGCGGGTCGCGCGCTTCACTGCCGACGGCGCGCAGGTCTGGGTCAGCGCCGAGGTCGGCGGCACCGTGTCGGTCATCGACACCAAGGCCCACACCGTGGCCCACACCATCAACTTCGCCATACCCGGCGTGCCGGCCGAGAGCGTGCAGCCGGTCGGCATCGTCATCACGGCCGACACCAAGACGGCGTTCGTGGCGCTCGGCCCGGCCAACCGCATCGCGGTGGTGGACACTGGGACCTATGAGGTCCGCAAGTACCTGCTGGTGGGGCAGCGGGTGTGGAACCTGGCGTTCTCGCTCGACGGCAAGCGGCTGTATTCCACCAACGGGGTCAGCAACGATTTGTCGGTGATCGACGTGGACGCGCTGCGGGTGACCAAGTCGATCCCGGTCGGCGGGCTGCCCTGGGGCGTGGCGGTGGTGCCGTAATGCCCGATTCCGTCATGCATGAGCCGGTCGCGCTGGAGGTCGACGGCCTGACCCACAAGTTCGGCGACCGCACGGTGCTGGACAATGTCGGTTTCCGCATCATGCCCGGCGGCTTCACCGTGCTGCTCGGGCAGAACGGCGCCGGCAAGACCACGCTGTTCGCGCTGATTACCCGGCTGTATCACGCGCACCAGGGCCGCATCGCGGTGTTCGGCCAGCCGTTCCGCGCCAATGCCTCGGCGGCGCTCGCGCGCATGGGGGTGGTGTTTCAGCAGCCGACGCTCGACCTCGACCTGACGGTGCGGCAGAACCTCGAATACCACGCTGCCCTGCAAGGCATGTCCGGCGCCGCAGCCGCGCCGCGCATCGAGGACGAACTGGCCCGGGTGGGCCTGGCGGAGCGTGCGCGCGACCGGGTGCGGCTGCTGTCGGGCGGGCAGAAGCGCCGGGTGGAGCTGGCGCGCGCCTTGGTGCACGAGCCGGCGCTGCTGCTGCTGGACGAGCCGACCGCCGGGCTGGATATGGCGAGCCGCGCGTTCCTGCTGGACCATGTGCGCCGCCTTTGCCGGGAGCGCGGCCTCGCCGTGCTGTGGGCGACGCATTTGATCGACGAAGCCGGCGGGGAGGCGGGCGTCGTGGTGCTGCACAAGGGCCGCGTACTGGCGAGCGGGCCGGCCGCCGATGTCGTGGCGCAGGCCGGCGCCGCGGACCTGAAAGGCGCGTTCGAAAGGCTGACCCATGCTGAAAACTGACATCCGTCCCTTGGGAACACCGGCCTATGCGCGCTGCATGGCCGGGATCATCCGGCGCGAGGGCCTGCGCTGGGTGCATCAGCGCGGGCGCTTCATCTCGGCGCTGGTGCGCCCGTTGGTGTGGCTGGCGATCTTTGCCGCCGGGTTCCGCTTCGTGCTCGGGGTGTCGATCATCCCGCCTTACGAGACGTATATTCCCTACGAGGTCTACATCGCGCCCGGCCTGATCGCGATGATCGAGCTGTTCAACGGCATGCAGAGCAGCCTGTCGATGGTCTATGACCGCGAGATGGGCAGCATGAAGACGCTGATGGTCAGCCCGTTCCCACGCTGGTTCCTCCTGTTGTCGAAGCTGCTGGCGGGCGTCGCGGTGGCGGTCGTGCAGTCCTACATCTTCCTGGGCATCGCGTGGTTCTGGGAGATCGAGCCGCCGGCCATCGGCTATTTCGCCGTGTTGCCGGCGCTGGTCTTGTCGGGGCTGATGCTCGGGGCGCTCGGCCTGGTAATGTCGTCGTTCATCCGGCAGTTGGAGAACTTCGCCGGAGTGATGAATTTCGTCATTTTCCCAATGTTCTTCGCGTCGTCCGCGCTGTATCCGCTGTGGCGGGTGAAGGAGAGCAGCCTGTTCCTTTGGTGGGTTTGCCAGTTGAACCCTTTCACCTCGGCGACGGAATTGATCCGGTTCGCGCTCTATGGCCGGGTCGACTGGGTTTCGGCTGCGGTAGTCATCGGCTGCACGGTGGTGTTCATGGCCTTGGCGGTGGTGGGATACGACCCGGGCCGCGGCCTGATGGCGCGGCGGGCCGGGGCAGAATGAGGGCGTTCCGGGCGATGCTGCTGGGCGTGGCAGCGCTGGCGCTTGGGGCAGCCGGGCCGCGGACCGATCCGGATTGGCCCTGCGTGCAGCGCCTAGTCCCAGCCTTGACCGCCAGCACGCTATGGGGCGGGCACGACGCGGCTGGCGATTGGCACGCCGACCCGAAGGTGGTCGCGGTGGTTGCCGCTGTGGCACCGAGGGGCGTGTCCGCACCGGACGGCGCGGCGCGGCTGGACCAGTTCATCGGAGCGGTGCCGGCGCCGGACCGGCCCGCAGTTGCGGCGCAGGTGTTCGCCGGCCTGGTCGATGAAACCAACGTGCAACGCGCGCAGGTGATCGATCGCCTGCGCGGCATAGCGCAGCGCCAGCGTACGCTGACCGAGCTGACTTCGCGCATCACCGCCGAGCTGCGCGCCCTGCCGTCCGACGCTTCGTCCGCCCAGCGCGAGGAGATCGTCACCCGGCGCGGCTTCCTAATCCGCGAATACGAGCAGATCGAGCGCACGATCCGCTATGCCTGCGAGGCGCCGGTGCAGATGGAGGCAAAGCTTGGCGCATTAGCGCAGGCATTGCAGCGCGGGTTGGGGGATTAGGGTGGCATCGGCCGTGTCCGCGCCTGCCGCACAGGTTCGGATTTGGTGGGTTGGAGAAAATTAGTAAAACTCCTGAGACGGCAAATTAATCATGAAATCCCCACGAGAATAGTTTGCAGTACCGCTATAAATTTTTGAGACTTGCATTATGACGCCTGTAATGGCCTGCAGTAGTCTATTTCGACACAATCAATATAGAGAGAGCATGTGGTTTATTTAAAACCCTTTCTCAAACTGAACGGGCATTTTTGCCGAATGGTACGACTCAACTCTACGAACGTTTATGATGCCTACCATCTATAATACTAAGGACTGGACTGCAACGCTGCTTTTGATTGCGCCGACTGTAAGTGCCGTTGTCGCCGTGTGTGCCTTCATGTTCGCCGTTTGGAATACGTTTCTAAGTGGGCGGCGCGAGGCAAGCAGACGCGATTGGGAACGATTACAGGCTCTTGCTCAGATTATGCATAGGGGAAGCGAGGTAGGAGAATGGGCCCAAACATTAGCTGTCCAAGAACTGGCTGGTCTTAAAACGAAGCGAGTTCAAGCACTGCTACTGGCGAAGGGGGCACTAACATATTGGGAAAATAACAAAATGGACTACCCGGCCCTTCTCTCACAGTTACGAAAAGTCGTTGATGAACTGGCTAAATAAACTCTAAGTATTTATCCTGAGCGCCGCGCAGAATTCCAGCCTATCCATCAATTCGCAGAACGACAGGAAGGATAGGTTACGTGCGATCAGGAATATTTGCTGTTTCAAAAAAAATGCCGGTAATTGCGTATCCGTTTGCAGCCGCTGCAAACGCGATCCAATAAGGGCCTTGCTTCAACCACTGCCAGCTTAGATCAGCAAGGTCGGGATAGGGTCGAGGCGCGGACCAGAATGGTCCCTCCTTCGCTTCGATCCGGACAACGGCTATCTCCACCGCCTCCGTCATGCGAACTGTTGCAAAATTCCGGTCCAGCCTCGCGAAATGACGTTCCAACGCCTCAAGCTGGGCGTGAGCCGTTGACGTGATCTGCACCATCAGCCGGGTTTAGCCGACCTCTGCCTTTCTCCCTTCGCCGCTTGTTGCGACTGTTCAATCCGGCGAGATGCGCGTCCATGAATAGCAGCTAGGACTGCACCCAAAGGGTGCACCCGGCCCGCGATCAAGTCTTCCTGGCTACGTTCCAGCTCGGACCGGAGGTCCGACGGCACGGGCCGATCAACATCGAAGGCATCTTCCATTCCGTTACCATAGGACGGCAACGCGGTTGAGGGAAGGCTCGTCGCACTTGGGGTGGTGCTCGACCAAGCCGATGTGAATGCCTGCTTTGGTTTGGGGTTGGTCGCCCCGACACACTCGGTGCTACTCGAACTCCTCAGGCAACGTGTCCTGCGTCGGCAGGCCCGCAGCCTTCCATCCATCCACGCCCTCGGGAAACCAGGCAGCATGGAACCCCATCGTCCCCGCCCGGCGCGCCGCGTTCCAGCTCATCCAGCAATCCGCGAGGCAGTAGAACACGACCAAGCGGCCTGGATCACCCTGCGTCACATCCCGCAAGCGTTGCCGCAACCGTGCCTCCACTACCTCAGGCAACGCGCCGCGCCCAATCTCCGGCCACCACAGGCTGCCGGGCAGGCTGGGATGACGGGCCGGCAGCCACGGCGTCCCCGGACGCATGCTTGCGGGGCGGCGCGGCGCGGGCAGTACGTCGATCAGGACGGCGTCGTGCCGGGCGACAAGCTGCTGCATCGCCGGTATGTGCAGCACCTCAGCGCCCGGCACCGTGTCCGGCACCGGCGCGCGGTAATCATCCTGGCGAAAGGTTTCTGGGACGGGAACGCTGGGATCGGCATAGGCCGGCGCGACGCCGAGGCCGATGGCAAGCGAAGCGGCCGCAAGCCTCAAGGCGTCGATTGGCCTTGGTCGTCGATAAGCGGCACGCCGAAATCTGTCAGCACGGCAGCAATCTCGGTCTTGCGTTTGCCGATGGCCTGGTTGATGCGGCGACGCCACTCCGGCTCGCCAGCGCGCACGCCCATGGCGATGCGGTAATCAAGCCTGGGCGCGCCCGGCTCCGGCTCGATGAACGCCGCCGTCAGCGGCAGATGGTCTTGCTTGATGGCGTAGCCGGCCGTCGGACCCCAAATCAGGGCAACGTCAATTTGCCCATCCACCAGATCCTGCAGCATGGCGCGCGGCGGGTTGCTGATGCGGGTGTCGACCCGCAGCGCATAGGGCCGCACCTGATCCATCAAATGATGCCGCACCAGAAGGTCGGTTGGCGGCGTCGCGGCGATCACCCCGAATTTCTTGCCCGCCAGCGCCGGGTCGCCCACCGCATGCGTGGTTATTCCATCCGCGGTCCGGGTCACCATCATGTAGCCCGTGTGGTAATACGGGTTGGTGCTGTCCATCTCGCCGTCGCCGCTGACGGTCCCCATGACCAGGTCGCACTCGCGGGCGCGCAATGTGTTGCGCACGAACCCGACGACTTGCGGGAACCAGACATAGGTGACCGGCAGTTCCAAGTCCACGCCCATGAGCTCGGCGATTCGGTTCTCGAACCCTTGGCGCGCCTCGTTGGAATACGGCAGGTTGTTAGGGTCGGCGCAGACACGCAGTTCCGTACGGGAGATCATTTCGGCGCGTTGGCCCCATGCCGGCACGCAGGCCAGCAAGGCGGCTAAACCAACGAACGCCCGCGTCCAACCGGGCATTAGCCTAGCTGTCATCACCAATGCGCTTCGGCCGTCCGCGCGGCAGCTTATCGTCGGACCGCGCCTTCAGGTAGCCATAGATATCGTCCATGTACAACACGACATCCTCGGTCGTGCCGAACGCCGGCATGACGTTGTTTTGCGACTTGGACACGTTCTGCCGTCCGTTGACGATGGTGTTCACGACGTCGTCGTAGGACATGTGCTTGAGCGACTCGGTGAGGCTTGGCGCGTACGAGCTGCCGGCCCCGTCCGGGCCATGGCAGCGGAGGCAAGACTCGCCATACCGCCGGTAGCCGTTGAAGGTATGCTGGTCCACCCGTCCGTCCTGGACCACGTAAACCGGTTCGTTTTCCGCCTTGGCGCCAGATGAGCCAGTAACAATAGTGGCCAGGCCGGCACAGACCAGGCCAGAGAACGCCAGCAAAGATTTATTACGCATCAGTCGTCTCCGGAAGCAGCTCCGGCCGCGTCGCATCCGCGGCCGGAGATTGCAAGTGTCGGCCTAGTCGAGGCCGAACACGGTCAGCACGCCGCCCAACTGGGTGTAGTTGGAAAGCTGCTTGTAGGCGCCCACCGCGCCCAAGCCGTCGGTATCGTTGCCAAGCCCGGCCGCCATGCCGATCCCGGCCCAGCCGCCAACCCCAGACAGCACGGCGATGTATTGCTTGCCGTTATGCATGTAGGTGGTGACGTTGCCGATGATGCCGGACGGCGTCTTGAACTTATACAGTTCCTTGCCGGTCTTGATGTCGACGCCCTTCAACTGGCCATCGAGCGTGCCGTAGAACACAACGTCGCCCGCGGTCGCCAACGCGCCCGACCAAACGGAGAACGGCTCCGGGTCGGACCAGACGATCTTGCCCTGGCCCGCATCCCAGGCGATGAAGTTGCCCAGGTTGGTGTCGCCCTTTGGCGGATACATCGACAGCGTCGCGCCGACATAGGGCTGGCCCGCGGTATAGGATACCTTGAACGGCTCGTAGTCCATGCAGACGTGGTTGGTCGGCACGTAGAACAGCCCGGTCTTGGGCGAGAATGCCGCCGGCTGCTGGTCCTTGGACCCCAGCGCCGCCGGGCAAACGTTACGGCTGTTCTTGTCCTCGCCGTTGGCCTGCGTCGAGTATTGCGCCACGACTTCCGGGCGGCCCGTCTTCATGTCGACGTGGGTCGCCCAGTTGACGGCTGGGTCAAACTTCTCGGCCACCAGCAACTCGCCGGTTTCACGGTTCAGCGTGTAGCCGAAGCCGTTGCGGTCGAAATGCACGAGCGCCTTGGTCGGCTTCCCCTTCACCGGGATGTCCGCCAGGATCATCTCGTTGATCCCGTCGTAGTCCCACTCGTCGTGCGGGGTCATTTGATACACCCACTTCGCCATGCCGGTGTCGGCGTCGCGCGCGAAGATGGTCATTGACCATTTGTTGTCGCCCGGGCGCTGCACCGGGTTCCAGGTGCTCGGGTTGCCCGTCCCGTAATAGATCAGGTTGGTGGCGGGGTCATAGGAGTACCAGCCCCAGGTGCTGCCGCCGCCGGTCTTCCACTGGTCGCCCTCCCAGGTGGACACCGACGAGTTCTTGCCGATCGGCTTGCCCATGTTGGTGGTCTTCTCGGGGTCGACGAGCAACTGCTCGTCCGGCCCGACCGAGTAGGCGTTCCAGGCCTGCGAACCGTCCTTGAGGTTGTAGGCCGTCAGGCGCCCCTGGGTGCCGAACTCGCCGCCGCTGATGCCGACGTAAACCTTATCCTTCACGATCATCGGCGCCATCGTCATGGTCTCGCCCTTCGCGGGGTCGCCATTCTTGACGTGCCAAAGCTCCTTGCCGGTCTTGGCATCGAGCGCGACGGTGGTCGCATCGGCCTGGTTCAGGATGATCTTGCCATCGCCGTAGGCCACGCCGCGGTTCACCGTATCGCAGCACATCACGGCGATGACGGTCGGATCCTGGCGCGGCTCATACTTCCAGATGATCTTGCCGTTGTCGTTCAGGTCGAGCGCAAACACGTTGTTCGGGAACGGCGTGTGCACATACATCACGTTGCCGATGACCAACGGGCCGCCCTCGTGCCCGCGCAGCACACCGGTCGAGAACGACCATACCGGATGCAGCTTCGACACGTTGGCGGCAGTGATCTGGTTGAGCGTGCTGTAGCGCTGGTTGGCATAGTTGCCGGTCGGCATCACCCACTGGTTGGCGTCGCCCTGCAGCTTCTGCAGCTCATCGTTGGCGGAGGCGGGCGAGCCCCAAGCAAGCGCAGCCACGCTCAACATCGCCGCACTTAATGTCGTCGTACAGCCAAGCAGACTCTTCTTGGTAAGCCTCACGTGTCGATCCCTCCTCAAGATGGCCAATGTTTCAGCCGCTTCACTCTGCAATTCCGCAGACCGCTTCGTCCCACATCCACAACAGGTCTCACCGTTTGGACTGCGGAACGCTCGGTCTTCAACATATGCAGGCAATGGCCAAGCCGGCAAGACATGGCACCTATCGAAAAACGCACGGTCGGCACTAATCTTTCCATGCTGCACTGCAACAAGAAACTCTGTGCTCTGATGGGACGCCATCAGGGCTGGATTCGTGCGTGCATTCCGCTAGGTTGCGCCGGCCATAACTTTGGGAGACGCATCTTGGACGTCCGTGCCGCCGTCGCCTTCGCTGCCGGCCAGCCGCTGAGCATCGAGACCGTGCAGCTTGAAGGCCCGCGCGAGGGCGAGGTGCTGGTCGAAATCAAGGCCACCGGCATCTGCCACACCGACAAGTTCACCCTGTCGGGCGACGATCCCGAGGGCATGTTCCCCGTCATCCTGGGCCACGAAGGCGCCGGCGTCGTCGTCGACGTCGGACCCGGCGTGCGCACGCTGCAAAAAGGCGACCACGTCATTCCGTTGTACACGCCGGAATGCCGGGAATGCGACTATTGCCTGAGCCAGAAAACCAACCTCTGCCAGAAGATACGCGTGACCCAGGGCCGCGGATTGATGCCGGACGGCTCCAGCCGGTTCAGCTTCCAAGGCAAGCCGCTGCTGCACTACATGGGCTGCTCGACCTTCGCCAACTTCACCGTGCTGCCCGAGATCGCGCTGGCGAAGGTCCGCAAGGACGCGCCGTTCGACAAGATCTGCTACATCGGCTGCGGCGTGACCACCGGGGTCGGCGCCGTCATCTTCACCGCCAAGGTGCGGCCCGGCGACAACGTCGTGGTGTTCGGGCTGGGCGGCATCGGGCTGAACGTGGTGCAGGGCGCCAGGCTTGCGGGCGCCGACATGATCGTCGGCGTCGACATCAACCCCGGACGCCGCGAACTGGCCAAGAAGTTCGGCATGACCCATTTCGTCAACCCGAAGGAGGTCGAGGGCGACATCGTGCCCTATCTGGTGGACCTGACGAAGGGCGGCGCGGACCACAGCTTCGAGTGCGTCGGCAATGCCACCTTGATGCGGCAGGCGCTGGAATGCGCGCATAAGGGCTGGGGCAAGAGCACCATCATCGGCGTGGCCGGGGCCGGGCAGGAAATCAGCACGCGTCCGTTCCAGTTGGTGACGGGCCGGGTGTGGCAGGGCAGCGCCTTTGGCGGCGCGCGCGGACGCACCGACGTGCCGGGCATCGTCGATTGGTATATGGAGGGCAAAATCAACATCGACGACCTGATCACCCACATATTGCCGCTCGAACGGATCAACGAGGGCTTCGACCTCATGACCCGGGGTGAGAGCATACGCAGCGTCGTCGTGTATTGAGGCCAGGCGCCCGGAAGTCCGCTTTTTCTGCGGCTATGCCGGGCGTTCCCTGGGCTTATCGACCTCGCAGCGCCAGCCCGCCAGGCGGTATCGCGGGTG
The DNA here is from genome assembly GCA_965277495.1 of Acetobacteraceae bacterium. Taxonomy (GTDB): domain Bacteria; phylum Pseudomonadota; class Alphaproteobacteria; order Acetobacterales; family Acetobacteraceae; genus CAHJXG01. The sequence goes on from OZ255824.1 coordinate 3,214,985, forward strand.
CGCCAGGACCCACTCCTCTGCGACGGTCTGCGCCTTCATGGTGCATTCCATCGGGCTGCCGACGGCTTCCCGCACTTCCCGCCGCTCCATGCAGCGGTCCGGTTCGTTCGACAGGCAATAAACGAGGACCAATTCGATCATGGCTATCCTTTCCCGCGCATCCGTCCATGTAACCCCAGGCTATGCAACAATGATGCTAATGCGGGTCGGCGCAATGCTTACGATCGCGACTTTTTCCTTGCCCGCCTTGGCCGAGGAGCCGCCCGCCGAAGACACCCGTCCGCTCAGCCCGGCGCAGGTCGCGCTGTTCGAAACGCCGCATCTCCGCAACGTGGACCACCCGGAGACGCTCGACTACGGCTTCGTCCGCGATGGCGCCGCCGGGTTCAGCGACAAGATCGCGGTGCATGTGCGGCGGGTGAACCCGGACGGGAGCAAAAATCTCGCCTTCGACTACCTGACCGGCGACCGCCAGGTGAAATTCCCTGAACTCGACAATTTCCGCGGCAACCCGCTGCTCATGCTCACGCTGGACCGCGACGTGACCGAGATGAAGGAGCAGGTGGGGCTGTCGGCCGCGTATTTCCGCAACAAGATCCGCGAGGCGTTTGTGACCGGGGCGACGGTGACGGATGCGACCTTCACGCTGGACGGCGTCGCGATGCCGTCGCGGGAGGTCACCGTCCACCCGTTCGAGGGCGATAAGCGGCTGGAGCGCATTCCGTCCTTGCAGGCGAAAAGCTACACCTTCGTGCTTGCCGATGGGGTTCCGGGTACGCTGGCGCAAATCCGGATCGGCACGCCGGCCGATGCCGCGATGGCTGCGCCGGCGTTTAACCAACGCATCACCTTCACCGGGGTGGAGCCATGATCCGCGCCCTGCTGCTCGCCGCTTTCGGCGCAATGCTGGCGACGCAGGCCGTGCAGGCCCAGGTCCGGCATCCCGCCAACGACTACCCCACCGCGACCCGTGCCGATTACGTGATCGGCTGCATGGCCACGAGTGGATTCAAGCGGGAGTACCTGGAGCGCTGCGCCTGCGGCATCGACGTGATCGCCGACATGATGACGTTCGAAGACTACGACCAGGCCGACACGATCCTGCGCATGCAGCAGGGCGGCCTGGGCGACCGCGGCGCGATGTTCCGCGACACCCCGATCGCCAAGGAGCGGACCGAGCAGCTCCGCCGGGCGCAGGCGGAGGTGGCGCTGCAATGCAAGTAAAATGGAGACCGCCTAGCTAGTCTTTAGCTCTGCCCCTTGCTGACCGCGAACTCCCGGTGGAACTTCGCCTGCGTGCTGTCGAGCACGTCGATCCGTATCGGGCCGGGACCCTGCGGCACGAAGCCGAAGGTGATGACGGGATCCTCGCTCAAGGAGATGTCGGCGTCCACGCTCAGCACCAATGCATCGCCGTAGCGCACCGTCACGTCCTGGATATATCGCGGCGGCACGAAGACGTGGGTGAGTTGGTCGACCTGCATGCCGTTGTTGTTGGGGTGGCTGATTAGAAGCTGGGCATTGGTGGCCTCGCCGTCGTGCAGCAACTGTTCCTCGCCGTCGAGCTTCAGGCGCATCTGGCCCAGGCGCGACATGGCGAGCTGCGGGTCCTTGGTCGACGGGGCCGAGCAGCCGCCCGCCGCCTTCACATAGCGTTCGCTGGCAAACAGCCGCCCGTCCTCGGTCTCGGCGACGGCGTGCACCAGGGAATATTGGTCGACGCGGACGCGAGTCTTCAGCCGGCGAGGATCGGCGGCCGGGCCGAACTTGAAGGTGCCGGCAAGCGGCGACGGGTTGCCGTCGACCAGCAGCCAGACCGCCTTCACCCTGCCTCCACCGGTGCCGCCGCCAGCCGCGAGGCTTACGGAGACCGGTACCAGGGCGGCATCCTCGGCGCGGGCGGGCGCATCGAGCGCGATGACGCCGGTGCCGTCCGTGACCACGCGGTCCCCGAACACGGCATGCTTGAGGTCGGTCCAGCGCTCGGCCCGCGCGTTCGGGTCTTCCTCCGCCAATGCTGGCATGGCCACGCTCAGCGTCAGACCCAATGCGATTGCGACTGCCCTCATTTGCCCGCTTCCCTTGTCGAGGCCGGTTCAGCCCGGCCTATTCCCACTCAAGTTCCTTGAACGCGCCGGTGACGTTGCGTCCGTTGTAGTCGTCGAACAACAGCCATTGGTCACGTTCTGCCGGGCCAACCGTCGCCACCGCCTGCTCGATGTCGCCGCCACGGGCGATTATGGCACGGATATCGCGCACGATGCCGCCTAAATAGCGCTCCTGCGCCGCAGCCGCCGCAGGCCACGAGACGATGGCGGGTCCATGGCCCGGCACCGCCCGCATCGCCGGGGACGCCCGCAAAGCTGCCGTCTGCGCCAGCCAGCCCAATATGCTGCCGTCCAGCGCCGGCACCCGGTCGACGAACAGCAGGTCGCCCAGCCAGAGCGTGCCGGTCGCCTCGTCCAGGATCGATAGGTCGTTGTCGGTGTGCGCCGTCGGGTGCGCATGCAGCCACAGGCTGCGTCCGCCGAGGTCGAGCGTCGTGTCGCCGGAAACGAACAGGTTCGGCTTGGCGTAATCGCCGGCCTCCTCGATGCCGAGCAGGTCGGCCAGGCTGTTGCGGTAGAACTCGCCGCGCTGCACCAGCATGCCCTCCATGCGGGCGTGCCCGACGAACACCGGACGGTCCGCCGCGAACGACCCGGCGCCAAAGACGTGGTCCGGATGCATGTGCGTCATCACGACGTAGCGGATCGGCAGGCCGGTCTGCTGGCGTATGCTGGCGCGCAGCCGGTCGCCGTCCGCGCGGCTGCCGCCGGGGTCCATGACGGCCACCGCGGCGTCGCCGACGATGAAGCCGATGTTGGCGATGCCGTCCTGGTTGGCGACGGTTGCGTCCTCGTGCACGCCGGGCCGCACGTGGATGCCGGGCGCGACCTCGATCATGGTGAAGGGCTGCACGGGGGAGGGCGCAGCAAGGACGCGGCCCGGACGCAGCGCCGCAAAGGTAGCGAGCAGCAGGGCGTCGCGGCGGTTCATCTCACCAGTGCGGCGGTGCGGATGCGCCGGTAAACCAAGGCGGGCGCTTCGGCAGCAGCGGCCTCCGCTTCGGCGGCGGCCACGGCGTCGGCCATTATGAAATGCGCGGGCGACAGCGCGCAGGCCGGATCGGTTGCCGCAGCGTCGCCGGTCAGGGCGAAAGCCTGGCAGCGGCAGCCGCCCCAGTCGACCTCGCGCTGGTCGCAGGACCGGCAAGGCTCCGGCATCCAGGCCGTGCCGCGGAACCGGGCAAAGCCGGGGTCGTCGCGCCACACTGCCCCGAGTGACGTGGCGCGCACCGACGGCCACTGGAAACCCGGCAAAGTCTCCGCCGCATGGCAGGGCAGGGCCAGGCCAGCCGGGGTGATGTTGATGATCCGCCGCGCCCAGCCGCCCATGCAGGCCTTCGGACGCGCCGCATAGTAGTCCGGCACCACATAATCGATGGTGATGCGCCCGCGCAGCTCGGCACGGGCCTCAGCGACGGACGCATTCGCCCGCTCCAACTGCGCGCGGCTGGGCATCAATGCGGCGCGGTTGACCAGGCCCCATCCGTAGTATTGCACATGGGCGACCTCGATCCGGCTGGCGCCAAGCTCCTGGCCGAGCGCCAGCATCTCCGGCAAGCGGTCCAGGTTCTGCCGGTGCACCACGAAATTGGCCGTAAGCGGCAGCCCGGCCTCACGGATCTGCCGCGCCACCACCAGCTTGCGGGTGTGGCCGTTGCGGTAGCCACCGATGCGGTCCGCCTGCGCCGCGTCCGCGTCCTGGAAGCTGAGCTGCACGTGGTCAAGCCCGGCCTCGGCCAGGGCCGCGAGCGACGGCGCGTCCAGCATGACGCCGGAGGTGATCAGGTTGCTGTACAGCCCGCAAGCCGCTGCGTGCCGCACGAGTTCGAGCAGGTCCTTGCGCGCCGTCGGCTCGCCGCCAGAGAAATGCACCTGCAGCACGCCCAAAGCCGCCGCCTCGTCCAGCACGCGCAGCCAGGCCGCGGTGTCAAGCTCCGCCGCGGCGCGTTCGAGCTCGAGCGGGTTGGCGCAATACGGGCATTGCAGCGGGCAACGGTGCGTCAGCTCGGCCAGCAGCGCCAAGGGCGGCTCGACTGGCGTCTCAGGAAGGATTGGCAACAGCGCATTCATAACCGGATCGCTCCTTTATCCGCCAAGTCCCGCAGCATGGCCTCGACATCCGCCGCGATCGCCGCCCGCGGCGCGTCGAACCGGGCGGCCAACGCGTCGACGATGTCCGGCACGCTGCGGACGCCGTCGACTAGTTTCAACACCTCGACCGCGGGCCCGTCCAGCAGGAACAGCCGCTCCGGCGCAAGCACGACCCAGGCGCCGCGCACGGCGTCGTGCCGCAGCCGGAAGCCGCGGTTGAACGCCGGCGCGGACGTGGTGGCGGCGTCGGTCATACGGTCGGCACGAACGCCCCCGGCGGCACGCGTCCGGGCTCGACATAGGCATAGTGCAGCGCGTCCAACTGCGACCATAGCACGTCGCATTTGAAGCGTAGTGCCTCCAGCACCTGTTCCTGCTGCTGCCGGGTGCGGGCGTGCTCGTCGATGTAGGCCAGGGCGAAATCGACATCCTTCGGCGCCTGGGTCAGCCGCGGCGTGAAGTAGGCGAGGGTGTCCTTGGTGATGAAGTCGTAGTTCGCCAGCATGCCCGACACGCGTTCGGCGATGATGGTGGGCGAGAACATTTCCGTCAGCGACGAGGCGACGGCTTCGAGCACGCTGCGGTCACGCACGAAGGCGACGTAGGCGTCCACGGCAAAGCGCGTGCCCGGCAGGATGCCGTCCGTCGTCTCGACATAGGCGGGATCAAGCCCCACGCCCTCCGCCAGCTTCAGCCAGCGCGCCACGCCGCCCAGGCCCGGCCCGGTGCCGTCATGGTCGTCGAGCCGGCTGCGCCAAGCCCGGCGCAGGTCCGCAGTGGGGAGGCGCGCCAACAGCGTCGCATCCTTTGCCGGGATGCGGCTTTGGTAGTAATAACGGTTGAGCGCCCAAGCCTGCACCTGCCCGCGCGTCAACCTGCCGTCGTGCAGCATGCGGTGGAACGGGTGATGGATGTGGTAACGCTCATCGCCGATCGCGTTCAGCGCCGCACGCAGGTCGGACGGGGACAGGATGCGGTCGCTCACAGGGTCAGCTCCATGCCGTCATAGGCCACGCTCCAGCCCGCGGCCTCGACTTGCGCGCGTTCCGGCGAGTTGTCCAGCAGGATCGGGTTCGAGTTGTTGATATGCAGCAGGATGCGCCGCCGAACGTCGATGCCCTCGAACGCCGCCAGCGTGCCTTCGGGGCCGGACACGCTCATGTGCCCCATGCGCAGCCCGGTTTTCGGACCGAGTCCGGCGCGGATCATCTCGTCGTCCGACCACAGCGTGCCGTCGAACAGCACTGCATCGGCGCCGTGCAGCCGGGTGGCGAGGGCCGGGGTCATGGCGGCGCAGCTTGGGATGTAGAACAGGGTGGCACGACCGTCGGAAACGGCCGCACCGACGGTCTGGTCGGTTTCCTGTAACGCCGGCGCACGGTCCGGCTGTTCCAAATACAGCGGAATTTTGCCCGGCACTGCGAACAGCGTCACCGTCAGGCCGCTTGGCTTCCCACCCGGCAGCCGTATGGCGCAGGGAACATCCAACATGATCGGCTGCCGGGCCACGACCTGGCGCGACAGGACCTCGAAGATGGGGTTGTCGTCCAGGACGGCGTGCACTGCGGGGGTGGTGAGCACGCTGAATGCCTGGCGTTCCCGCAGGGTCAGCAACCCGGCGATGGCATCGACGTCGCTATTGGTGAGCACGACCGCGGCGATTGGCGTGGACCGCAGGCCCGAGTTGGGCTGCAAGACCGGGGTCTGCTCGATCTGCTGGCGAAGGTCTGGGGAGGCATTCAGCAATACCCAATGCTGCCCATCGGTGCTGAGGGCCACAGACGCTTGGGTACGTGGACGCACAGATTTATCACCGGAGCGGGCGCGCCGGCAAGGTTCAGCGTTGGAGTTCCACTGCGGGAATGCACCGCCTGCAGCGGCGCCGAGCACGACTGCGCGCATAACGAGATCCGGCGGCACGTCCCCTGCGAAAGCCCTGAAACCGAGATGCGGTCTGCATCGGCCTCAGGGCGTAGCAAAGAGGTGCGCTTACTTCTTCAGGTCAGCGCAAGCGTAGGAGTTGATCTCGGCGCCGAGGGCGATCTCGACGATCTTCGGGGTCTTCCAGGCCATCATGTCCTCCAGTTTCTGTTTTAGCGAGGCGCAACCTAGGATTTGGCATGAACTCAAGTCAAGCATTACTGGAGATATAAAAACGTCATCCGCCACGCAGCATCACGTCTTCGTGCTGCTTTCATAGCGGAAATGCATCCAATGCATATCCTCATGGTCAACGCATAATGAGGAGGAACCGAATGCATCGTCGTTTTAACGCCATGGCCGGTCTGTCGGCAGTTTGCATTGCCCTGTTCGCAGTTCCGACTGCCGCCGCCGCCGGACCCTGCTCTGACCAGATTGCCGAACTCGGCCGCAAACTCGCGCAAAGTCCGAGCATCGGCCCGGTGACGACCGGCACATTGAGCGGCTCCAATCCTGGCAGCGCCCCGTCCGCCGCAAACCCGCAACCCGGCGCACCGGCCGCTACGGGAACCTCGGCGGACAACCGAGTTGGCGGCACGGCCGGCACCAAGGAACTCAACGCCGCCGTCGGCAACAATATCGCCACGTCGTCCCAGGATGTGCGGCGGCAGCAGGAGGGCCTGCCCACGGCAGCCGCGGTTGCCGCCGCCGGTTCGGGCAAATCGATCGAGACCGCGCCGGGCCAGGGCAGCAGTGCCGCGCCCAACGACCGGATGTCGCAGGCCAAGATGGAATTGGAAAAAGCGCGCCAACTGGACCAGAAAGACGACCCGACCTGCCGCGCCTCCATCGACCGCACCCGGGAGCTCATGGGCTGAGCTGCCGGGCCTTAATGGCTTGATGCCCGGCCATGGTGGCGGCGCCATGGCCGGGCAGGGCGCTCATCTCGGTCACGAACTTGCGGCGTATCGCCCGGTCAAAGTCGTCGAAACTCGCAGCCGGCACCAGGAACGCGTTCGGGCCGCCGATCAGGTGATCGTGATACCAGCCTTCGAGGGTCGCGGCCTCGTCGCCCTCCAATATCGGCAGTCCGTTGAGGGTGACGCCGCTGGCCGCGAGTTCGTCGCGCACATGGTCGACCGTCTCCAACGGATTGCAGTTGTCGCGCCCATCGCCGGAAACGTCCACGACCATATGCTCGGACGGCACCGGCAATTGGGTCAACAGCTTATCGGCAATGCTGCGCAACGCCACCGACATGCAGGTGAAGCCATTGCTTGCCCGGCGGAGGCGGCGGACACGGGCGGCGAACTGGCGGACATCGGCGCCGCTGGTCAACAGCGTCCAAGGCAGCGACAGCGCCGGGCGGCTGGACCATTGCACCAGCGCGAGCAGCATGGCCTGGTGCGGGCCTGACAGCACGCTCGCCTGCACTTCGCGTGATTCGAGCGCGCGGGCGATGCCGTCCATTTGCAGCGTGAACCGGGCGTCGTCGACCGACTCCGATACGTCGACCGCCATCACCAATGCCAAATCCACCCGCTCGGTTTGAGCGAGTGCCGCGGTCGACAGGGTGGTGAGCAAGCCAAGGATCGCTAAGCGGCCCATGCTTATCGGTCTGCCAGATCGAGGTTGCGCACGCTGTCGAGCCCGGTGGCATCGTCGAATCCGATGACATTGCGCAGCGACGCGCCGTGGACGTCCGCACGGGCCAGGGCCGCGCCCGTCAGGTTGGCGCCGTCCAGCCGCGCCCCGGTCAGGTCGGTGCCTTCCAGGTTGGCCCGGGTCAGGTTGGCGCCGCGCAGGTCGGCAAAGGCCAGCCGAATGCCAGCAAGGTTCGCGCCCTCCAGGTTGGCCCCGGCCATCCGGCAACCGCTGAGGTCCGAGCGCAATGCGGCCAGGAACTCCGTCCGCCCCAGCTCCAAATGCGCGCCGGCAAGGTTGGCGGCGGTCCAGTCGCCGTTGCCGAGATGGGCCAGCAGGTGCGCGCCGGCCAGGTTGGTCCCCCGGAAGCGCGGCGCCTCGGCGGCCGGATTCACGCCAAGCAGGGTCGAGGCCGCCGGCAGGAACATACGCGCCCCGGACAGGTCGGCATGGGAAAAGTCCGTGCCGATAATAGTGGCCCGATCGAGATTGGCGCCGGCCAGGTTGGCGCCGACCAGGCGCGCCCCGGTCAGGTCGGCGGCGAACAGGTTCGCGCCGGCAAGGTTCGCGCCGCCGAGGTCGAGGTCCGCGAGATCCAGCCGCGACAGGTCCTTGCCGGCAAGGTCGGCCGGATGCCCGCCGCGCAGCAGCGCGATCACCTGCCGCACCGTCAGCGTCTCGGCCGCCGCCGGCCAAGCGGCGGCCAGCCCCAGCAGCGCCGCAAGCAGCACGAGAGACTTGAGAATATGGCGACAGCCCGGCTGCTTCATTGGCCAAGCCTACTCCGACCTTTTACCATAGCGCCATCACGGATGTGCCGGCCCGTTCTGGACGAAGCTCGGGATTGGACAGAGGCCAGCCCTGGACAAATCGGCTGCCGCCGCGCCACGTTCTCCCGCGCCCTGAAACGGAGCCTGAATGTTCTACGAAACCGCCAAAGGCCACGGCCTGCCGCACGACCCCGTGAAGGCGTTGATCGCGCCGCGTCCAATCGGCTGGATCTGCGCCCTGAGCGCCGCGGGGGAGGTGAACCTTTCGCCGTACTCCTTTTTCAACCAGGTCTCCGACCGTCCGCACATGGTCATGTTCTCGTCCGGCGGACGCAAGGACGCGCTCAGCTTCGTTGAGGAGACCGGCGAGTTCACCTGCTCCATCGTCTCATGGGACCAGCGCGAAGCCATGAACCGCACCTCGGCGCCGCTGCCGCGCGGGCAGAACGAGTTCGAATATGGCGGCCTCGAGCCGGAACCGTCGGTGCTGATCCGCCCGCCCCGGGTGCGCGGCGCCCCGGCGGCGCTGGAATGCCGGCTTGTCAAAACGGTCGAGCTGACGCCGTTGGAGGGTGGCGAGGCCGCCTATGTCATGGCGATCGGACAGGTGGTCGGCGTCCATATCGACGAGCGCGTCATGCGGGACGGCTATGTCGACACCGTGCTGCTGCAGACGATTGGGCGCGCCGGCTACCATGACTATTTCTTGGCCGACCACAAGTTCGCCCTGGCGCGTCCAGTCAGGGCTTGACGGGGCGCGTCCGGAAGCATCGAGGGGCACCATGATCCCATCCATCATCGCCGCCCACGCCTCACCCGACCAGCCCGGCGCGACGTTCCGCGCGCTCGACGCCGCGCTGGCCGAGACGCCGGGCCACATCCTGTTCACCATCCTGGCGCATGACCTGGACGCGCAGCAGTCCGAGCGGGTTTACAGCAATCATCTGTCCGAATACCCCGTCGGTGGACGCAAGCCCGTGACCGACACCGCGTGGATGCGCCGGGTCGTGCTGAGGGGCGAGCCCTGGATCGGCCACGACGCCCATGCCATACGCGGCGCGTTCTTCGACCATGCCACCATCCTGGCGCTCGGCTGCGAGAGCGTGCTGAACATGCCGGTCCGCTGGCGGGGCGAGACGGTGGCCACGCTGAACCTGCTGCACCGTGCCGGGCACTACAACGAGGCGCAGCTTCCGCATGTGGCGGTGCTGGCGCATCTGGCGTTGCCGGCGTTGATGGTCGGCCGGGCCTGATCCAACGCGCCGCTGTCCGCCTCAGTCCAATAACGGCCAAGCGAGCGGATCACCGCCGGTTGGGATTTGGATGCTGGCGTAGTCCAGCGCCAAGATCGCCAGCAATGTCGCGGCGGCGATGATCGCCATCAGCACGACGCCGTGGATGCTGCCACTCGCACGCTGGGCTCCGCGCGGCTGCCGTCGGTCAAGGTCGATGCTGTCGATCCGTCTCATGCCATCCATCGGGCTCTCCTGATCGACCGGGCGGCCATGAGGGAGGAGATGATTGCGAAAGGTGTTCAGCATTGCCCGGCCCCCGCGTGCACCGCGCAGGCCTGGCGGATGCTGGCGTAATCGGAGGCGAACATCGTCGCCGTCGCGATGAGCACGGCGACGGCCAGGACGATCAGCGGGCCAAAGGCGTTGCCGGCCTCGTTGCCCTTGGGGACATGCGTTTCGTCTTCCGACGTCTTCAATGGATTCCAAATTGAGACACGCATCGCCGCCTCCGTCCGTGGCTGTGAATCGGCCAGGGATACAGCTATGCGTGCATCGGCCCGGCATGGCTGTGACCAACGTCACTGTGGCGTCGATATTGCGCACAGTGTCCAGGATGCCCCCGCACGGGCCGCAAAAGATGCGGCTGTCATGCCCGGCCTTGCGCTCGGCGTATTGCGGGTTGAAGGTCGTGCCGCCAGCAATCCGGCTCGTTTGCTGCTGGGAACGGAGCGTCGTCCATGACCGATCAGCGCAGCACGCCGCGCGATGCCGCCCCGAAGCACGTGCAGGCCGGGCTGATGGCCGAATGATGCACTCGCTTTCGCAATCGACCAAACGCGACGTGCTGGCCGCGACGCCGTTGTTTGCCGGCTTGGCGCGCGAGGAGCTGGAGGCGTTGGCCGGCCTGGCGGGCGAGCGCCGGGTGGACCGGGACGCCGCCGTGGTGCGCCGCGGCGAGTCGGATTGCACGCTGCTGATCCTGGTGCATGGCCGGCTCCGCGCCGGCGCGGCGTCAGCCGAGGGCCGGGAGGTCACCATCGGCCTTTTGGAGCCCGGCGCAGTGCTGGGCGAGATCGCGTTGCTGGACGGCCGTCCGCGCAGCCTGGATGTGGTGGCGATGACGGACAGCTTGCTGCTGTCGGTGGAACGGCGCGACTTCCTGCCGTTCCTGCGCGCCCGTCCGGAGCTGATGCTGCGTCTGATGGCGTTGCTGTGCGACCGTTTGCGCCGGGCCAGCGCGGCGTTCGAGGATGTGGCGTTGGCGCCGCTTTCCGCCCGGCTCGCCCGGCTGTTGCTGGCGTTGGCCGAGGCGCACGGCGCCGCTACGCCCGACGGCGTGCAGATACGGCTGGCTTTGTCGCAACGGGACATGGCCGCGCAGGTCGCCGCGACGCGGGAACGGGTGAACAAGCAGCTTCGGCAATGGCACGAGGCGGGCGTGCTGGGCGACCGGGACGGGCGCTTGGTGGTGCGCCAGCCGGACGCGTTGCGGGCGTTGCTGGGGTAGGATCATGTTCTATGCAGCGGCATTCAAAGAGCGCTTTCGGCCCGACGTGGCGATCCAGCCGACCGGCGCTGTATGGCCGGAGTTGGCCGGGAGCGGACCGGCGGTCTTTGCGATATACAACGCCATAGCGGCCTTCAAAGAAAGCGCTTCTACAAGGCTCCTAGCTCACGATATCAGGCGCTCAGCACGCGTTCCTGCCGATCAGGCTTGTTCATCGCTTGCATCGAGCAAGCGACACTCGGAGACGGGCCGCATGTTGTCGAAACCATTGCCTTGAAAGCCGCTGCCCAAATGATAAGATAACTCTATGAAAATAGACTATCTTCAAGTCTCTAATATTTTGAGTTTCAAGTTCGCGCCCGACATCGCACAGGCCCAGAAAATCGTCTTTGATAACGGCTTTAACATTATCATCGGCGAAAACGGAGCCGGAAAGTCGACGGTTTTGGAGATCATCAATTTCCTTTTCCGGCGTGTCATCTACCGTCAATTCAATCTCAACCGTGAGCTGTTCGAACGCCGTCGCGCGGCCACCGTAAACGACCGCCGGCAAGTGCTTACACCGGCTAATCAACAGGACATTGGCGGCTTTCGCCTAGAACCTAACTGGGACAGCGAGGGCCAAGAGCAACGTATCCGGATTGCGCTTCAACTCGATGACCTTGATAAGGTGAATATCCTAAATATCCGGGTGCATTTCAATAATATAATGCGGACTACAAGCATGTATTCGCCTCACGCGGTGGCACTAACCGATCAGACGCATGATACCTGCGTCATTGACGTTATGCTGCACCGAGAAACAGGGACGTTCTCCGTTAGCGTCCCGATGAACGCGCAGGACTTCGGATTTACCTATCTTACCGATTACCATTTTTTTAAAGAGGCGATCTCACTTCACAATTATCTGCATCCTGAGGAAGCGATTTCGCCTCTCTTTGAGTCCTTCACGCTTATCAGCAGCTATCGAAACTACCACGCCTTCCAGCCGTCGATTTCGTTTGCCGCCGCGCCTGCCGCGCAGCAGATTCAGCAGATCAGATCGCAGGATTACAGCCGCAGTCTGAACGCCAGCGATAGCAATGAACCGCCCATTTTCGGGCTCGTAAGGCTCCAAGTCGCCGAGCGGCACTTTGGCCTTATGACCGAGGCAAAATCGCTCGAAGAGCGCGAGGTCGAGGCCAACAACGTGTCTTTCATTGCTTCGATCAATGAGCGGCTTCGGATCGTCAACCTACGCTGCCAAATCCAATTGATTGACATGCGGACGTGGCAATATACTTTCCAGTTCTACGATACTCGCCGGAACCGCCCGATCCGCGACATCAACAGCCTGAGCGCCGGCCAGAAGGCAATCATTCACCTGGTGCTCGAAGCCTACGGTCGAGGCGAGCTCAAAGGTGGCATTGTAATCATCGACGAGCCCGAAATCCATCTGCACTATCAGTTCCAGCATGAGTACCTTCAGGTCACTCGCGACCTGAACCAGGTGCAGAATTGCCAGTATATCCTGGTGACGCACTCCGAAGCGCTCATCAATTCCAGCACCATCAACTCAGTTCGCCGCTTTGCGCTCAGCGCCGACGGTCACACCGAGGTATACTCGCCAACCCTAACAGCTGACCAAAAAAGCCTCATTCAGATTCTGGATAATACTCGGTCGACCTATGCCTTCTTCGCCAAGAAAGTCGTGTTGGTTGAGGGGGAGACCGACAGATACTTTATTCGTGCCATAATCCAAGAAAGATATCGGCATCTCGATCAGGAAATCGCGGTGCTCCACATCGGCGGAAAGGGGGAGTTTATGAAGTGGCGTGAGCTTTTCTCAGCGTTCGGCCTCACGGTCTCGGCAATCGCCGACTTCGATTATCTTGCAAACCTGCACTATCAAGCGGAGAAGGGAAAAGCACTGAAGACCCCCCAAGCGATAGCTGCCTTCAAGTCGAGAAACCCTGATTGGGAGACACGCATTGACGCGGAATGTAAAAATCGCACCTTCATACTAAAGGAAGGCGACCTTGAGGCGTATCTCGACATAGGCAAGGACTTAGAGGAGGTTATCAAGTTCAGCCGTGATCGCCTAGTACCGTTTCTGGCAGACGATGCGTCCTCGAAAAGCACTGAGGTTCGGAGCATAATCGAGAGATTAGTCGCTTAGGTTGCCGCCAACTCGCTTCTATATCGCGCCGGCACGACTTGGGGTCAGCGCGCCAAATGCCTCAGCCGCGACTCTACGACTGCGCCTTGTCGGTGCATCGATCGTGATCGCGCAGGACCCTGAATGAACGGCAGCAGTCAGGAACGGCTCGATTGGTGCTGAGGGGCTGAGTTTTGGGCGCAGAGCAGCCGTCTCCAGTGGGAGCAGCATATGACCGCTATCCCCCAAACGGAGCAGTTAAAATGAGGTAGCAGAGCACCGCCAGGCCTCCGCTTCATACGAAGCTGGACCGCCATACGCCCACTCTGGCATCGTCGCCCGCATGCCCGACCTTCCGCTCCTGTCCGCCTTCGTGCTCGCCGTGGTGGTCCTGCTGCTGATCCCCGGGCCGAACGTCGCGCTGATCGTGGCGAACTCGGTGGCATACGGGCCGCGCTATGGGCTGCTCACGGTGGCGGGCACCAGCACCGCGGTGGTGGGGCAACTGGCGCTGACCGGGCTAGGCATGACCGAAATCCTCGGCACCCTGGGCCATTGGTTCGAATGGCTGCGCTGGATCGGCGCCGCCTACCTGGTGTGGATCGGCGTGCAGCAATGGCGCGCGGTCCCGGTCGACCTGACGCGCACCGCGCCGCAGCCGCGAGCGATGCGGGCGATCTTCGGCCGGGCCGTGCTGGTGGCGCTGACCAACCCAAAGACGCTGCTGTTTTACGGCGCGTTCTTTCCGCAGTTCATCGTCCCGGGCCAAAGGGTGGCGGCGCAGGTGCTGGCGCTGTCGGCCGTGTTCCTGATGCTGACGATCACGATCGACGGCCTATGGGCGATCGCCGCCGGCCGCGCCCGGCGCGTGCTGGCGGTGCATGGCCGCCTGCGCAACCGGGTGTCCGGCGGCCTGTTGGCCGGCGCAGGCGTCGGCCTCGCGCTCGCCCGGCCGAAGTAGGACAAATGCCCGCGATCCGTCTAAACGAGCGTCCATGAAGCGGAGCTGCCCAATGCCGACCGGCGCGACACGCGTGAACGATGGGAAACATTGCAAGGAACTCCTGGGCCGGCGCGCCTGGATGGCGCTGGGCCTGGCGGTGCTGGCTGCGCCGGTGCTTGGTCCCGTCGCCGCCGCGCAGCCCGCCACGCTCCGGGTCGGCCATTTCCCTAACGTGACCCACGTCCAGGCGCTCGTCGCGCATGGGCTTTCGCGCAAGGGGCAGGGCTGGTTCGAGCAGCGCCTGGGGCAAGGCATCAAGATCGAATGGTTCGTCTATAACGCTGGACCCGGCGCGATGGAGGCGATCTTCGCCGACTCCATCGACCTGACCTATGTCGGCCCCAGCCCCGCCATCAACGCCTATGCCAAGGCGCGCGGCGAGGAGGTCCGCATCATCGCCGGCGCGGCCGAGGGCGGCGCTGCCCTGGTCGTGCAGCCGGATGCCGGCCTGCGGGCCCCGTCCGACTTCCGCGGAAAACGGATCGGCACGCCGCAGCTCGGCAATACGCAAGACGTCGCCGCCCGCGCCTGGCTTACGTCCGGCGGCCTGCGCATCACCCTGACGGGCGGGGACGCGCAGGTCATCCCGACCGCCAACCCGGACCAGCTCTCGTTGTTCCAGCGCCGCCAACTGGATGCGGTGTGGACCGTGGAGCCTTGGGTGTCGCGGCTGGAAGCGGAGGCGGGCGGCAAGGTCTTGGTCGAGGAAACCGACTCCGTCACCACGGTGCTCGTGGCCAGCGCCAAGTTCCTTGGCAGCAAACGCGACCTTGCCCGCCGCTTCGCCGCCGCCCATCAGGAACTGACGGACTGGGTCAAAGGGCATCCCAACGAGGCGCAGGCCATCGTCCGCGACGAGCTTGCGGCGGAAACGCACACCCAGATCAAGCCCGAGCTGATTTCGCACGCCTGGGCCCGCATCGCGCTCACCAACGAGGTGTCGCAGGACGCGCTGGAGCGCTTCGTCGCAAAAGCCAGGGCGGCGGGCTTCCTACGGTCCGCGCCCGACCTGTCCCGCCTCATTGAGCACCCCTAAATGGCTCCCGACATGCCGGTGCAAGAAGCCGCCGCGGATGTTGCCCGCCAGGGCGAGCTCGCGGTCGAGGGCGTCTCGAAGACGTTCCGCACGCGCCAGGCCACGGTGCACGCGCTCGACCGCATCACCCTGCAGGTGCGGCCCGGCGAGTTCGTGTGCCTCGTTGGTCCCAGCGGCTGCGGCAAATCGACGCTGCTCGACATCATGGCCGGCCTGACCAAGCCGGACGAGGGCCGGGTCACGGCGGATGGGCAGCCCGTCACCGGAACCGGGCGGCATCGGCTGGTGATGTTCCAGGAGTCGGCCCTGTTCCCCTGGCTGGACGTGCTGGGCAACGTGATGTTCGGGCTGAAGCTCGTGCCCGGCCTCGCCCGCCGCGAACGGGTCGAGACCGCGCACCGCTATATCCGCTTGGTCAAGCTGGAACGGTTCGCCCGCGCCAACCTGCACGAGCTGTCCGGCGGCATGCGGCAGCGCGTCGCCCTCGCCCGCGCGCTGGCGCCTGACCCGCGCGTGCTGCTGATGGACGAGCCGTTCTCCGCCCTCGACGCGCTGACCCGCGAACAGCTCTATGACGACCTGCAGGAGATTTGGCAGGCCCGCCGCAAGACCATCCTGCTGGTGACGCACAACGTGCGTGAGGCGGTCTGCCTGGCCGACCGCGTCGTGCTGCTTTCGCCTAACCCAGGGCGCATCCATGCGGTATTCGACGTGCCGCTGCCTCGTCCGCGCGACATCAACGGCCCCGAACTGTCCAGCTATGCCATGCGCATCACCGCGGCGCTCAAGACCTACTTCGTGCCGGGCACCGCCCTGTGAGGCGCACGCTGGTCGCTGCCCTGTTCTTCGCCAGCCTGGCAGGCATATGGCAGGCCATGACCATGAGCGGACGGTGGTCGCCGGTGCTGCTGCCGTCGCCGGAGAGCGTCGGCGAATATCTTTGGACGGCGCTCGCCGACGGCAGCTTGTTGGAAGCGGTTGAAGTGACAATGCGCCGGTTGCTGGTCGGCTACGCCATCGGCCTCGCGATCGGGCTGCCGCTCGGGTTGCTTTCGAGCGCCTCCGAATTCGTGGAGGACACCGTGGGCGTGCTGGCGCTCGGGCTGCAGACCCTGCCCAGCGTGTGCTGGATACCGCTTGCCCTGCTGTGGTTCGGCCAGAGCGAGACCGCGATGCTGTTCATCGTCGTCATGGGGACGACCTGGTCCGTCGTCATCGCCACCGACACCGGCGCCCGCAACATCTCCCCGGTCTATGCCCGGGCGGCGCGGACCATGGGCTCGGTCGGCTTCCACCGCTGGACGCGCGTGATCGTGCCAGCATCGCTGCCGTTCCTGGTCAGCGGCATGAAGCAGGGCTGGGCCTTCGCGTGGCGCTCGCTGATGGCGGCGGAAATCTACGTCACCATCCTGAGCGGCTTCGGGTTGGGGCAGCTACTGCACTACGGGCGGGAGCTGAATGCGATGGACCAGGTGATTGCCGTCATGCTGGTCATCGTGCTGATCGGCTTGCTGGCCGACAAGGCGCTGTTCGCGCCGTGGGAGCGCTTCCTGCACCGCCGCTGGGGCACAGGCCTCAAATAGGCTGGGATGCTCGCCCTAAGCCGCCCGCGTCGCGCGATGCCCGGCAGCGCCCAGCCGCACAACGATGGGGCGATGGTCCGACGCCTGCCGGGACAGCGCCTCCGCCCCGGTGCAAATCAGCCCGCGCACCAGGCAGCGGTCGATGCGCAGCGGGAACACCTCGCCCGCGACATGCGTCGGCTCGCGCGGCCCCACGTCGCGGAAACCCGGCAGCAGCGCCGGGCCGACCAGGTTGAAATCGCCCAGCACCGCCGCGCGTGGCGGCAGGCTGTGCGCGATGGTCCGCAACTGCCGCCGGTTCAGCAACTGCCCGTGCGACAAATGCACGTTGGCGACCGAGAAGGTGCCGAGGTCGACCACCTGGCACACCCGTTCGAACATCGCCCCGGACGGCAGCGCAATGACCATCGGCGCTGGCAATGGCACCGGGCTCCACATCGCCAAGCCGTGGATGCGGCCCGGCAGCAGCACGCGCGAATAACTGCCGCCGATCCGCGACGGCAGCTCGTCGATGCGCTGGGTGGCCTCCTGCATGAGCAATAGCTGCGGCTGCTCGCGCCGGGCCAGGCGCACGACGTCGTCGAGGTTGGCTCCGGTCAGCCGCAGCAGGTTCCAGCTCACGATTTTGGCGAGCGGCCCGCGTGCCGGCTGCGTCGCGAAGGTGCGGCGGGCGTGTCGAAACAGCATCGCTCAGGCTCCCGAGGTCTCAGAGTCCGCCAATGTCTTCGTGTCAGCTTGGGTTTTAATGTCCGCTGTGTCCGGGCTGGTGCGCAACCGCCACGCCCGCACCAGCAAGGTGACGGCGACCCAAGCCGCCACGATCGCCATGGGGAGTGTCAGCAAAAGCGGGACCGCCAACGCGGTAACGGCGAATGCCAACAGCAGCCCGGCGCCCACCGCCATCACCTTGGCCTCGGCCGGGCCGAGCGCCCGGTGGTTGGTGATCGCGGCGCCCACCGCGCTGCCCAGCCCGACGGCGCCCGCGGCCAGGCGGCCAGGGCTGCCCCGCCGGGTCCGCAGCCGGCGGCGCGGCCTGGCGGAATGCACCCGGCCGAGGTTGAGCACGATCTCGGTCGCGTTGCGCAGATCCGCCTCGAACATCGCCTCCATCTCGACCGCAAATCCGGTGTCCTCGATCGCGACATCGAGCTCCCAGTTGCCGAGCCAGCTTGCGAGGTTCAGGTTGCTCGAGCCGATCCGGGCCCAGCGTCCGTCCGCCACGGCGGTCTTCGCGTGCAGCATCGGGCCATTCCATTCGAACACCCGGATGCCTGCCTCGAGCAATGGGCGGTACCCGGCGCGGGACAGCGCCTTTGCGACCGGAATATCGGATGCGCCGGGCACCAGCAGCCGCACGTCCACGCCGTCCTGCGCCGCGTCGCACAGGGTGCGGACATAGGCGGTGGTGCCGACGAAATAGGCGTCGGTGAGCCAGAGCGAGCGGCGGGCCATCCCGGCAATAAGCTGGTCGAACCGATACAGCCCCATCGTGTTCGGCTTGCTGGCGATCACCCGGAGCGCCACTTGGTCCGGCGAAGGCGGCGAAACCGGCGGGTTCAACGGCTGGGCTGCGGGCTGGGCTGCCATCTCCTGCGGGCGTTGCGGCGGCTGTCCGCCGGCATGGGCCCAGCTCTCGGCGAAGGCCGCGTCGAGATCGGCCACGGCGGGTCCCTGGATCATGACGCCGGTGTCGCGCCAGGCGGGGATGCCGCGGGCCGGGTCGCCGACCCAGGCATCGCCGACGCAGAGGCCGGCCACAAAGCCGGTTGCGCCCCCCGCTGCACCCCCTGCTGCACCATCCACGCTGACGGTCTTGCGGTGGTTGCGGCTCAGCCAGCCGAACGGGCTGTCGAGGCGTGGCCGGTTGAAGCAGCGCACTTCGACCCCGGCAGCGCGGAGGCCGTGCCAGAACCCGCGCGGCGTCTGCAGGAAGTTGCCCATCCAGTCATACAGGACGCGGACCGCGATGCCGTCCTGCGCCCGGGCGGCCAAGGCGGCGGCGAACTGGCGTCCGATGGCATCGCTGCGGAAGATGTAGTTCTCGAAGTGAATGGAGTGCCGGGCCAGCTTGATGGCCTCGAGCCAAGCCGGGTAGTTCTCCGCGCCATCGCGCAGCAGGCGCACGGTGTTGCCTTCGACCGCCGCCGCGCCCACGACGCGGGAAAACAGTTGTTCTGCCATCAGTCGCTCGGGACGTCCGACGTAGACCGGGTGGATGGCGGGACCGTCCGGACGACGGCGCAGCAGCCTGCCGGACCGCAACAGGTGCAACGCGCGGCCCAGCCTGGCGTGTCCGTTCAGGCGCTGCGCCATTGGTTGGACCGGATTATCGAGTGACGATGGCCCAGGCCCAAGATCGAGGGCCTGGACGCTTTCGAACATGCAGCCAACGCTTCGAGCGCCTCGGCTGCGGGTTTTGGCCTACTTGACCGTCGTGGTGCCGATATTGCCCTGCGGCACCGGGGCCGGATAGGCCATGTTCCCCGTGTCGGTCGGACGCCGCGGACCCATTGTCCGAGTGGTGGCGACGTTGCCCTGCGGCACCGGGGCAGGATATTGCGCGCTGCCGGTGTCAGGCCGCTGGCGTGGCGTGGCGTGCCTGGCCACGTTGCCCTGCGGCACCGGGGTTGGATAGGCCATGTTGCCGGTGTCCTGCGGCCGGGTTGCCTGCGCCATCGCCGTGCCGGCGGACGCCAGGCCGAGGAGCGCCGCACAGGCCAAAGCTGAAACCTTCATCGAATTATTCCTTTCGCGTAGCCGCGCAGGGGTTGAGCCAAGCGCGGATTGAACACGGCCGGCGCGACGATGCGCGGACGCGCCTGGAGCTTTTGTCAAAACGAGCCTGGCGACCGCCGGGCAAAGCTGCCGGAATAGTCTGGCCTCCAAACCATCGCACGATCCGGCCACCTATGACCATAGGCTGCAACTGTGCCGAAATAACGACAATTCGGCGATGCGCGCGTTGAGTTTGCGCCGCCCGTCACCCGCGCCGGTCAGGGCTCGGCCACCTGCCACCGCTTGTGCGCCGCGAGCGCCGCCAACCGGTCATTCCGCCAGGTGGTGCGAGCCACTTGCCGATCGGGCGATGGCGGGTGGGGCCAGGCGGCGATGACGCGGTCCGCATTGGCGGTTTCATAGACGTTTGGACCCGGCGGGTCGGACGCCAGGCGCTTGTAGAACCCGGTGTAGCGCGCGCAGTAATCCGGGATGCCGCCCGGCGCGTTCAGCTCGATGGTGCCGAACGGCCCCAGGAACGACCAGCGCAGGCCGAGCCCGTGGCGGACGGTCTCGTCCAGGTCCTCCGGCGACATGACCCCATCGCCGACCAGCCGGAACGCCTCGGCGAGCAACGCTCCCTGCAAGCGGTTGAGCACGAAGCCCTCGACCTCGCGGTTCACCGTGACCGGAACCTGGCCGATCCCCTGGTACACGGCCCGCGCCCGTTCGATGGTCTCGGGCGAGGTCCAGGGCGCGCCGCATAGCTCGACCACCGGAACCAGATGCGGCGGGTTGACCGGGTGGCCCACCAGGCAGCGGGCGCGCCCGGGCAGGCCCTCGGTGAAGCGGGATGCGACGATGGCCGAGGTGGACGAGGCGAGGATCGCGCCGGGCCGGGCCATTCGGTCGAGGTCGGCGAACAGCGCCTGCTTGGCCTCGACCGTCTCCGGCCCGTTTTCCTGCACGAACTCCACCGGCGACACTGCATCGGCGAGGTCCTTGGCGATGCTGACCCGGGCGGCGGAACCCTCGGGATCATCCACCAGGCCGTGCGCATGCAGCGCGTGCAATTCGTCGCGGATCAGCCCCGGCGCAGCGTCCAGGGTCGGGCCGTGCGGGTCGGTCAGCCGGACCATCCAACCGGCCCGGGCGAACACCACCGCCCAGGCGCGTCCGATCAGCCCGGCCCCGACGATTGCCACAGTCCCTGGTGCGGCCGTACGGCCCGCCATGGCCTAGCGCACGCCGAGCAGTTCGACGTCGAAGATCAATGTCGCGTTGGGCGGGATCACGCCGCCGGCCCCGCGTGCGCCATAGCCCTGTTCGGGCGGGATGATCAGCGTGCGCTTGCCGCCGACGTGCATGGTGGCGACGCCGCTGTCCCACCCGGCGATCACCTGCTGCCCATTCAGCACGAAGCTGAACGGCGTGCCGCGGTCGCGCGAGCTGTCGAATTTCTTGCCGCGCTGGCCGTTGTTGTCGAGCCACCCGGTATAATGCACCGAGACGGTTTGGCCGCTTTTCGGCTCCGGCCCGGCCCCAACGGCCTCGTCATGGTATTTCACCCCCGACGGCAGCGTGGTGAAGTCGTCGGCGGCGGATGCGGCTTGGGTCATCAGCATGGCTCCAAAAATCAGCGGGATGATGCGGCGTATCATGGTGGTCCTTCGCGTGCGGATGCAGCGGCGTAGCACGCCAGCACAGCCAAAGCACCCGGGAGGCGGTTCGGTTCCAGGCTGCACTTGCCATGCGTGCATCGACGCCCGAGGCTTCATCGGCGCAGTGCCACGATCGGCGATGCATCCGGCATTCGACTGGCCCGGATTTTGGAAGGGATACCCGCATGAATGTGATGCAAGCGGATACTGGGCGGGCCTCGATGGGGGCATCGGCTGCGCGGCAGGCGATCAGGGCCGGCAGGATCACCGGCAACACCGCAGGGCTGGCGCCGGGTTACATCCAGGGCAATATCGTCATCCTGCCGGCCTTGCATGCCGGGGTATTCACCGAGTTCTGCCGCCTGAACCAGCAGTCCTGCCCGTTGCTGGCGACATCGCTGCCCGGCGATCCCACGCTGCCGACGCTGGGCGCCGATATCGACATGCGCCACGACCTGCCGGGCTACCGCGTGTTCCGCAATGGCGAGCCCACCGCGGAAGTGGCCGACATTGCCGCGATCTGGCGCGGCGACCTGGTCACCTGCGTAATCGGCTGCTCCTTCACTTTCGAGGCGGCGCTGATCGCGTCCGGCATCCGGTTGCGCCATGTCGAGCAGGGGCGGAATGTCGCGATGTACCGCACCGACCGGGCGACCGTCCCGGCCGGGCCGTTCGGCGGGCCGCTTGTCGTGTCCATGCGGCCGTTGACACCCGCCGACGCCGGCCGCGCGGCCGCCATCACCGCTGGCTACCCCGACATGCACGGCGCGCCCATCCACTGCGGCGACCCGGCGGCGCTGGGCATCGCCGACCTCCAGCGTCCGGACTATGGCGAGGCGGTCGCGGTCGAGCCCGGCGAAATCCCGGTGTTCTGGGCCTGCGGCGTCACCAGCCAGGTGGCGGCGGAGGCGGCGCGGCTGCCGTTCTTCATCGCCCATGCGCCGGGCAAGATGCTGATCACCGACCGGCGGCACCCCGCCGCATCCTGACGACGAAACGACGCCTGCGGCGATCCGGTCGCTTCTAGGGAGAGGGCTTGCCCATGCTCGATTGGTATCACGGCCTTGACCGCGACGGACGCCGCACCTTCTGGGCCTGTTTCGGCGGCTATGCGCTGGACGCGATGGATGTGCAGATCTACTCGTTCGTCGTCCCGGTGCTGATTGGCCTTTGGGGCATGTCCAACACCCAGGCCGGGCTGCTGGCGACGGTGACGTTGGTCCTCTCGGCGGCCGGCGGCTGGATGGCCGGGCTGTTGGCGGACCGCATCGGGCGGGTGCGGACCCTGCAGATCACCGTCGCCTGGTTCGCGCTGTTCACCTTCCTCTCCGGCTTCACCAACAGCTTCGAGCAGCTCCTGGTCACCCGCGGGCTGCAGGGCCTGGGCTTCGGCGGCGAGTGGGCGGCAGGGTCGGTCCTGATGGGCGAGGTGATCGCGGCGCGCCATCGCGGCAAGGCGGTCGGCGTGGTGCAAAGCTCCTGGTCGGTCGGCTGGGGCGTGGCGGCGATCCTGGCCACATTGTCGTTCTCGGTGCTGCCGCCGGCCTATGCCTGGCGCGTGCTGTTCTTCATCGGCCTGCTGCCGGCCTTTGCCGTGTTCGTCATACGCCGCGTGGTGCCGGAGCCGGAGGTGTTCGTGCAGGCGACGGCCCGGCCCTCCATCTGGGCGATCTTCTCACCGCGGTTCCTGAGCGTTACCTTGCGCGGCTGCCTGCTCGCGCTGGGGGCGCAGGGCGGCTATTACGCCATTACCACGTGGCTGCCGACCTTCCTGCGCACGGAGCGGCATCTGTCGGTGCTCGGCTCCGGCAGCTATCTCGGCGTCATTATCGCCGGGTCGTTCTGCGGCTACATCACCAGCGCCTATTTGAACGACTACTTGGGGCGGCGGCGGACGTTCCTGCTGTTCGCGGTTGGGTCGCTGGTGATCGTGCTGAGCTACACCCAATTGGCGATCTCGAACGGGCTGATGCTGGTGCTGGGCTTCCCGCTCGGCTTCTTTGCATCCGGCATCTTCAGCGGCATGGGCGCGCTGTTCACCGAGCTGTTCCCGACCGAACTGCGCGGCTCCGGCCAGGGATTCTGCTACAACTCCGGGCGTGGGTTCGCGGCGCTGTTCCCCACTTTGGTGGGCGCGGCGTCGGCGACCATGCCGCTCGGCGAGGCGATCGGGCTGTTCGCCGGCGGTGCCTATGGCTTGGTGATCCTGGCGGCGCTGATGCTGCCGGAGACGCGCGGGCGGGAGCTGGAGAGCCTCAACCCGGTGCGCGAGGCAGTTCAGTGAGCACGGACGCCCCATCGCGCGGCGGCTGGCAGTTCTGGATCGACCGCGGCGGCACCTTCACCGACATCGTGGCCCGCGCGCCGGATGGCGGGCTCAGCACCCATAAGCTGCTGAGCGAGAACCCCGGGCGCTACCGGGACGCCGCCATCGCGGGGATCAAGACGGTGCTGGGCTTGGCGCTGGACCAGCCTATCCCGGCGGGCCTGGTGGACCAGGTGAAGATGGGCACGACGGTCGCCACCAACGCGCTGCTGGAGCGCAAGGGCGAGCGCACCTTGCTGATTGTGAACCAGGGCTTTGCCGACCTGCTGCGCATCGGCAACCAGGCCCGGCCCCGGCTGTTTGACCTGCACGTGACGCTGCCGGCCCTGCTGTATGAACGGGTCGCCGAGTTGCCGGGCCGCGTCGGCATCGACGGCCAGGAGACCGCGGCGCTGGACGAGGCCGCCGCCCGTGTCGCCTTCGCCGCCGCAGCCGCCGACGGTATGCGGGCCTGCGCCATCGCGCTGATCCACGCGTGGAAGTATCCGGCCATGGAGCGCCGCCTGGCGGAGCTGGCGCGCGAGGCCGGGTTCACCCAGGTGTCCACCAGCCACGAGGTCAGCCCGCTGCTGCGCCTGGTGCCGCGCGGCGACACCACGGTGGTGGACGCCTATCTGTCGCCGATCCTGCGCCGCTATGTCGAACAGGTCGCGTCCGAGCTGCGCGGCGTGAAGCTTTACTTTATGCAGAGCAACGGCGGCCTGGCGCAGGCCGACCGGTTCCAGGGCAAGGACGCCATCCTGTCCGGACCCGCCGGCGGCATCGTCGGCGCGGCGCGCACGGCTGACATGGCCGGCATCGGCCGCATCATCGGCTTCGACATGGGCGGCACCAGCACCGACGTCGCATTGTATGACGGCGCGTTCGAGCGGGCGTATGAGACCGAGGTCGCCGGGGTGCGAATGCGGGCGCCGATGATGGCGATCAACACCGTCGCGGCCGGCGGCGGCTCGATCCTGCACTTCGACGGGGCGCGCGTCCGCGTCGGTCCCGACAGCGCCGGGGCCAACCCGGGGCCGGCGTGCTACCGCCGCGGCGGGCCGCTGACGGTGACGGACGCGAACGTGTGCGTGGGCAAGATCCAACCCGCGCATTTCCCGCTGATCTTTGGACCCGGCGGCGACGCGCGGCTGGACGCCGAAGTGGTACGGGCGAAGTTCGCGGCGCTCGCGGACAAGGTGGCCACGGCAACTGGCGAGAGGCAGGGCCCGCGCGCCATCGCCGAGGGGTTCCTGCGGGTCGCCGTCGCCAACATGGCCAACGCCATCAAGCAGGTCAGCGTGCAGAAAGGCCGCGACGCCACCGGGTTCGCGCTGCAGTGCTTCGGCGGCGCGGGGGGCCAGCACGCTTGCCTGGTGGCGGACGAACTCGGGATGGAGACGGTGTTCATCCATCCCTATGCCGGCGTGCTGTCCGCCTACGGCATGGGCCTGGCCGACCAGACCGTGCTGCGCGAGCAGGCGGCGGAGCAGGATTTTGCGCAGGACACGCTGCCGGGCTTGGAGGCGTTGGCCGAACAGCTTGCGGAGGCGGCCCGCGCCGCATTGCTGGACCAAGGCGCCGACCCAGGCCGCGTGAGCGTCAAACGCTCGGTCTACCTGCGCTATGCCGGCACCGAGGCCGCGCTGCCGGTGCCGCTGTCTGGCGTGGGCGACACCCTGGCCGCGTTCACCGCCGCTCATCGCGCCCGCTTCGGCTTCGCGACCCCGGACCGGGCCGTGGTCGCCGAGGCCGTCGCTGTCGAGGCCACCGCGGCCGGCGACGCCGTGGACGAACCCCGCCTGCCCGCACGCGACGGCGGTGGCCCCGAAGCTGTTGACCACGTGCAGATCTGGAGCGGCGGCGCCGAGCATCGCACCCCGGTGTTCGACCGCACGACGCTCCGCGCCAACGACCGCCTGCCCGGCCCGGCCTTGGTGCGGGAGGCCAATGCGACGACGGTGATCGAACCCGGCTGGACCGCCGAGGTCTCCGCACAGAACCACATGCTGCTGCGCCGCACGTCGCCGCTGCCGAGCCGGGTGAAGGCCGACAGCGGAAGGCCCGACCCGGTGTTGCTGGAGCTATTCAACAACCTGTTCATGAACGTAGCCGAGCAGACCGGCACGGTGCTGCAGAACACGTCGCTGAGCGTGAACATCAAGGAGCGGCTGGATTTTAGCTGCGCGATCTTCGATGCCGAGGGCAACCTGGTCGCCAACGCGCCGCACGTGCCGGTGCACCTCGGCGCCATGGGCGAGAGCGTGAAGACTGTGCTGCGCAGCCGCGGTGGATCGCTGCGCCCAGGCGACGTCGTTGCGCTGAACAACCCGTTCAACGGCGGCACGCATCTGCCCGATGTCACCGTCATCACCCCCGTTTTCGACGAGGCCGGGGCTGCGATCCGCTTCTTTGTCGGCAGCCGCGGCCACCATGCCGACATCGGCGGCACCACGCCCGGCAGCACACCACCGGACTCCCGCACCCTGGACGACGAGGGCGTCGTCATCGACGACTTCTTGCTGGTCGACGCCGGCGCGTTCCGGGAAACCGAGTTCCGCGCCTTGCTGTCCGGCGCGCGCTACCCGGCCCGCAGCCCCGACGTGAACGTGGCGGACATCAAGGCGCAGGTCGCCGCCAATGAGCGCGGCGTGCAGGAACTGGCCCGCGTCGTGGGCCAATACGGCTGGGGCACGGTGCAGGCCTACATGCGCCACGTGATGGACAACGCGGAGGAGGGCGTGCGCCGGGCGATCGTGCGCATCGCCCCCACGGTTGGCGACGGCGTGTTCGACTACACGATGGACGATGGCACGCCGTTGCGCGTGGCGGTGACGCTCGACCCGCAGGCGCGCACGGCGACGGTGGATTTCACCGGCACGGGTCCGCAGAGCGCCGGCAATTTCAACGCGCCGCCGGCCGTCACCCGCGCGGTGGTGCTGTATGTGTTCCGCTGCCTGGTCGGCGAGGATATCCCGCTGAACGACGGCTGCCTGAAGCCGATCCGCATCGTGCTGCCGCCGGGCACGTTCTTGTCGCCGGCGCCGGGCGCCGCGGTGGTCGCGGGCAACACCGAGGTCAGCCAGGCCACCTGCAACGCGCTGTTCGGCGCGCTCGGCACCCTCGCCTGCAGCCAGGCCACCATGAACAACGTGCTGTTCGGCGACGCGACGCGGCAATACTACGAGACCATCTGCGGCGGCATGGGCGCCAGCCCCGGCCAGCCCGGCGCGTCCGCCATTCAGACCCACATGACCAACACGCGCATGACCGACCCGGAGGTGCTGGAACTGCGCTATCCCGTGCGGCTGGAGACATTCGCCATCCGCCGCGGCTCTGGCGGCGCCGGCGCACAGCGGGGCGGCGATGGCAGCGTCCGCCGCATCCGCTTCCTGGAACCCATGACAACCGTCGTCGTCGCCAGCCGCCGCACCGTGCCGCCATTCGGGCTGAATGGCGGCAAACCCGGCGCCGCGGGCCGGCAATGGATAGAGCGCGCCGACGGCTCACGTCATGAGATGACCGGCACCGACCAGGCCGAACTGCTGCCGGGCGACGCCTTCGTCATCGAGACGCCCGGCGGTGGCGGCTACGGGCCGCCAGCCTGACGCGCGAGCCCTTGGCCAAGCTGCGGAAATCTCATTTCGGGGAGCAATGCTGCGTCACCGCTGGACCCGTTATGCGGCCATTTTCTGTTCGACTGGGCGGTCTTTTTCGTCACGTGCCGAGTTCGGGATGGAGCCACGCGCCAACCTCGCCATGCGGGTCAGGTGACCCGGCAGCAGAAACCGGTCCAGCGCAACCGCATAGACGATGGCGCCGGTGGCGACCTCGGCGGCCATCGACCAGGATCCGGGTGGCAGGGCTATCTTGACGAGCACGACCGCAACGACCAGCGCGCCGCCGCAGAGCGCAATACGCGCGTTTTTCATCAGCAGCGCGCCAACATCCAGGCCGGCCAGGCGATGCAGCATCGCCAGCGCGATCGGCACCATCATAAGGGAGAGCGCGGACCACGCCCATCCAACTGCGACGATGCTGAAATGCGACGCCACGGGGAACATGACGCAATACAGCCCAAGCTGCCAGAAGGCGATGCGCGCAAACGCATCGGGGCGCCCGAGCGCCGACAGCGCCTGTCCGGAGAACGTCCAGAGCGGCATTGTCAGCGACGCGAAGCACATCGCCTGGACAACCGGTATGGCGCCCGCCCAATGCGCGCCGAACACCGCGGGGATCAGCTCCGGCGCCATGATCCCAAGCCCGGCGACGGCGGGCAGCCAGACCGTGCTGGTCATCAGCACCATGTCCGCATAGGCCTTGCCGAATAGCTTACGATCGTTCGCGATCCGGCTGAGCGCCGGCATCATCACCATCTGCACCGGCGTCATGGTCAGGATGATGAGCGAGCGGATCACCTTCAGGGCGACCGAGAAATACCCGACCGACGCGATATCGAGGCACAAGCCGATCAAGATGCTGCCGAAATCGTCGATGCACGAGGTGATGATGCTGGCCGTCATGAAATGCTTGCTGAAGTGCAGCAGGCTTTTAAAGGCCGGCCTGGAAAACAGCAGCCGGGGCCGCCAATCGCTCGACCGCCACATGATGAAGACAATGAGGAAGGACTGCACGAACTGCGACACCACCAAGGCCCAGACGCCCCAGCCGCAGAACACCAGCGCCAGCCCGGCCAAGCCGCCGACGACGGAGCCGAGGATGGTCCTGATGGCGAGCACGCGCATGTCCAGCTTACGGCGGAACAGCGCGGAGTGCACGCTGACCAAGGCCCGCGGGATGCAGAGCAGCGACAGCCAGGCGATGACCGGGCGGATCAACGGGTCGGCGAACAGCGCCGGGCCAAGTATCGCCACGACCTGCAGAATTGCGATCATGCCCAGCGCGAGCAGCATGTTGGTCCAGAACGCGGTGGAGACATACTCCTCGTCCAGCCGCTCGGCCTGGATCAGCGCGTCGCCGAAGCCTTGAAACAGCACGATGTTGACAGCGCCGACGATGGCCATCGCGAGCGAATAGACGCCGAACTCGTCCGGCGTGAGGATGCGCGCGAACACTACGAAAAACAGGAAGATCGCCGCCTGGGCGCCTCCGGTTTCCAGCACCGCCCAGAAGGTCGCTTTGCCGATATTGGTGGTCATTCTAGATCTGATCAGGACTGGTCGGGCCGCAGCGGCGACAAAACAACATCAGCGGCGCAGCGGGCGGTATTGCGCCCCTGGCCTTCGTACATACTGCCCAGCAATTCATTTTCCCATTGTAACATTTAAACGTGCAGACGGCAATGTTTTGCAATCTGCCGACAGGGGCAGGCACAGTTTCGTGTAGCCAGAGGAGCCTTATCCGCCCGGCGCAGCACTCCGCATCGGCGACAGGGCTGGCGCATCCTGGCTTTGCTGCCCGGCCGACGTGACGGCGAACCCTCCGACAAAATCGCCGACCAGCCCGACGAGACGCTTGCGCGCGCCGGACCAGCTTACGGGGTGGTCGAAGTCAGGCTCGATCTCGACCCGCATTCCATTCATCTTGCTGAGCCCGGCGAAGGATTGGCCAAACTGCGCCTGCAGCACGGACTTCGCATAGTCATTCTCGCCGGAGACGACCAATGCACGCACGCCTCGGGAGGCTAGCTGCCGAAAGGCGCGGGCGGGGAAGCTCAGCCGCGTATACAGCCCGAGCGGATGCAGGATCGCATGCTCGGCGACGACGGCCGCGCGCCAGGAAAACCGTAGGAGCCGATTGTCGATCGGGGTCGGCGGCGAAATGCTGAGACGAAGCGCGCCCTGCTCGGCGTCGACCAGCGACTTGTCGCGCATCCGCTGGCGCAGCCTGCGACGCAGGGCCGCAACACGGAGCGCGGTCCGGCTAGGCCGCCAAAGGTAGACGTTCTGATTGACCAGCACCACGCCGGCAACGCACGGGTTGTCCAGCCCGGCCCGGACAGCGTGAAACGCGCCGCTGCAGATGCCGAACACCACGACGCGGCCGTAGCCGCGCCGCTGCAGGAAGGCGGTCGCGGCGCGCAGGTCGGCGCCGCGGTCGGCATGGAGATGCGGCTGGGTGACGCTGGAAGCGCCGTCGCTGTCGCCGATCCCGGTGAGGTCGAGGCGCAAGGACGCGACCCCGTCCTCCGCCAAGCTGCGCGCCAACTCGACGGCGAAACGTCCGAACCCGTAATGCGGATTGGCGCCGGTGTTGCAGATCAGCACAGCCGGCGACGCTCCGAACTGGCTGCGTGGTTGGCTGAATATGCCGAACAGCCGCCCCGCCTCGCAATCCAGCAACAGAGGGCGCTCGATGGCGTGGGACGTGGACAACTCGGCAAGCGGGATTGGGCGCGGGGCTAGGCCCGGCGCATCGGACGAGTGCTGTGCACTGGCGCTCAGCCAGGCCAGCACGCGGTCGAAGGACGCGACGGGAACCTGGCTCTCATGCGCCGGACGAGTCAGTTCGAGGTAGTCCGGCATGTCGAGCAGCGTCACCTCGACGCCGCTGGCATCGAGCGCCGCCACCGCGCTGGCCGTCCCAGCGGCGCTGCTGGCGCTGAGGATGAGGGCCTTCGAGGCGGGCAGACGCGATAGGCGGGCGATGTCCAGCGGGCGCAGCGCCTGCAGCGTCGTTTCATGCAGCCGCAGCCCGAAGGCCTCGACATATCCGGCCTCCGCGCCGGCCATCGGCGATACGCCGCCGGACTTGGTGGCGAGGGCGAGGGTGCGCGCATAGCTGCGTCCAGACAGCATCGGCGCGAGCAGGACCAAGCGCTCGATATCGCCAATCCGCGCCGCAGCCGCCGCCGCGAGCAGGCCGCCGAGGTGGATGCCGCAGAGGGCGACGCGCTGCACCCCGGCGTTGGCCCGCAGCCAGCCGACAGCCTGCTCGATGCTGGCGAGCCAGGCGTCGAGCGCGCCGGGGTCGGTGTCGTTGCCGCAGGAGTCGCCCGACCCCGGATAGTCGAAGCGCAACGTCGGATAGCCCTCGGCGGCGAGGCGCTCGGCCAAGAACCGCCAGGAGCGGTGGAACATCTGCTTCTCGAACCCGACCGTCCCGCACATCACCACGCCGCACTCGCCCGCAGCCGGATGCAGCCAGCCGAAGCAGCCGTCGAACGCGACCGGGGTCACAGCCCGAGCTCTTTCCGCACGGCTTCCGGCCAGGCTGGCACATCGAGGCCGTGATGACGGAACAAGGCGAGGCTCAGCCGCTCGAGCCCGAAGCCGACGCAGGCGGTATGCGCCAGCGCCCCGGTGCAGAGATGCAGTGGCCAGACCTGGCTGAAATGGTCCAGGTGGCAATTGAAGCTGGCGCAGGCCGTCGGGCTCGCTGTGCCGTTGACGGCGATTAGCAGCTCGAACTTCAGCTTTTGGCTGCGTTGGCTGTCGGCGAGCATGCGTCCGGCGCGTCCGAAGAACGGGTCGTTGGCGACCTCCACCTCATACGGCAGCGCGAGCGCGGCCATCATCCCGCAGGCGCGCTCCATCCAGGCGCCGCGGAACGCCATGACCTGGTCCGGCGTGCCGACGCGGACATATTCGTGCATGCGGAACATCTGCATGCGCGTGGGCTCGAGCGACGGCTCGCGGCGGAAGCAGAACGATTGCAGGTCGGCGAGGTAGCCGGCGTCGGGCACCGTGCCGCGCCGGGCCAGGACGGGGTACAGCGGGTAGCAGGCCGCCGGGGTGAGGACGATGTCGCTGGCGGCTTGGTGGCCGGTCCAATCGGCGCCGGCCTCGAGGCATTGCAGCACGGCGCGATGCGCCTGGTCATCGCCGCAGAAGCTGTGGACGGTGCCGGCGAGCTGCGGGAACGCCTTGAGATAGCCGCTGGCTTCGAACTCCGCGCGGCTCATCGCCGGGGGGAAGCGCATGATTTCGGGCTGATCGGGCGCGCCCATGCGGGTCACCAGCGCGTCGAGCCCGGTGGCCACCCGTTCGAACCTATCGCTGCGCCCGTAAAGGCCGTCGACGCCAGAGGGGATCAGCAGGCCCTCGGCGAAAAGCTGTTCCAGGAACGACGGCGCGGCGTCCAGCATGATCACGAAATCCCGAGGCCGAGCTTTGGTCCGAGCAGCAGGCTGGCGGTGCTGGCGCGTATGCGGTCGTTGTTGACCATCAACGGCGCCGATTGCAGGTCGCGGAGGTGGCGCGCCAGGCTGAACGGCGAGTCGTTCTGGTAGCCGGCAAAACCGCAGATCAGCATGGCCTCCTGGACCACGCGCAGGCAGGTCTCGGACGCCTGGACCTTGAGGTTGTTCATCTCGGCGGTCTCGGACAGCGACAACGGCGCGGCGGCCAGGGCCCCGTCGGCGCGGCCGTCCAAACGGGTGAGCCAGGCGCGCAACTGGGATTGCAGCAGTTGCAGGGCCGCGACCGCGTCGACGAGCCGCGCTCCGCCGGGTGGCAGCGCGCCGCCGTCCTTGCGCAGGCCGGCGCGGAGGAACGCCCGCGCGCGGTCCAGCGCATCGGCGGCGATGCCGATCCACAACGCGCTCCACAGCACGTGCGACACTGGCAGCATGGTGGATGCGGCGATGTCGCCGAACGGGGCAGGGATGATCTGCGGCAGCACGCCCTCGGCGTTCACGATGAAGGCCTCGGTGCAGGTGCCGCGCATGCCCATCGGGTTCCATGCGCCGGTGCGGTCCATCTGCACCGTCTCGCGCGGCGCCACCACCAGCACCTGGTCGGACGGCGCCGCATCCGCATGACGCCGCGCGGTGATGAGCAGCGCGTCGGCGCCCCGCCCATACGAGATTGCGGTCGCGTCCTTGCGCAAGGTGAACGTGTTGCCGGACGCAGCGACGGCGCAGCGGCTTTGCCGGATGTCGCCGCCGACGCCGACCTCGGAGGTGACCGAGGCGAGCAGCAACTGTTCGCTGGCGACGCGCTGCAGGAAGCGCCGGTGCCAGATGCTGTCCGTGCCGTGGGCCACCAGGCAGGCGATCTGGATTTGGTGCATGGCGTAGATCATCGCCGTGGCGCTGCAGGCGCGGCCCAAGGCGCAGGCGGTCGCGGCAATTGCGGCGAGCGGCGCGTTTGCGCCACCCAACGACCCCGGGATCATGGCGCCGAGCAGCCCCTGCTGCTTCATCGCCGCGATGGTGGCGGTTGGCAGGACAGCGTCGCGATCCACCTGCGCCGCATCACGCGCCGCCACGCTCACGACGCGCGCAATAGGTGAGGCGGCGCTGTCAGCCGAAGCATTTACCTCAGGATGTGGCGACGAGAATATGATGGGGCGAGCGTCGGCGAGGACGCCCGGGCCGACCGCCCCGTCGAGTAGTGCGGTCATCAGGGCGAAGCCGACTGCAATTGCTCGACGGCACGGCGTAGCGAAGCGATGCTGGAGAACGTTTCGCGCGACAGCATGGAGTCCGGCAGTTCGACCTGGAAGGCGTCCTCGATAGCGAGCATGACGTTCACCATGGCGAGTGAATCTAGGCCGGCCTCGAACAGGTTCGTGTCGTCTGACAACTGATCGCTGGATACCCGCAACTTGGCGTGCTGCTTTAGGATAGGCCGCAATATCAGGTATGATGAGTTGTTCACGGCAAATTCCCGCCTACTAAGTATTTCGGGCGCGTTCTATTTCGTAAAGATAATCATCTCCAAGCACTGGTCTTGAACCAAACGATCCAGTCTAGGGTCTATGATGATCGAAGTGCAATAGATGAGACGGCGTCGGCGTTCCGGACTCGAAAATTCCGCCTACCCTCCTGCCGCGCGAACACGGCTTTGCCGGCTCGCGACGGAAAAAAAGCTAGCTCTCGCCCAATGGCGCCGTTTCCTTCAACGCCTGCAGGTGGCCGGCGCGGCTTTGGACCTCGATGAAAATCCGCCGCACCTGGGGAAACGCCGCTTTGATCTGGCGCTCGATGCCGCTGACGGTCCGCTCCACAACCTCGGCCGTCGTTCCATCCACAAAGTCGAGGCTGATCACCGCCAGCACGTCCCGCGGGCCAAAATGCATGGTCAGCACTTCGTTCACGCCCAATACGCCTAGGCCGCCGGCCACGATGTCGCGCAGGCCATTGCGCACAGCGGGATCGGCGGCCTCCCCCAGCATCAATCCTTTGCATTCGGCAGCGAGGAACCACGCGACCGCCCCCAGCAACAGGCCGATCAGCACGCTGGCGACGCCGTCCATGACTGGCAATTGAAAGATCTGGTCGCAGGCCAGGCCGACTGCTGCGACCAGCAGGCCGGCGAGCGCGGCGCTATCCTCCAGCAGGACCGTGAACACCGTCGGGTCCTTGCTGCGCTGCACCGCCTCCAGCAGGTCGCCGACCTTGGACTGGGCCCGGAACGCGCGGAACGCCACCAGCCAGCTTGCGCCCTCGAGCAGGAAAGACATGCCGAGGACGGCGTAGTTGACCAGGGGGCTCTCGACCGGATGCGGCGTGCGTATTTTGTCGATCCCCTCCAGGATCGACACCCCTGCGCCCAGGCCGAAGATCAGGATCGCGACGACGAAGGTCCAGAAATACAGCTCGAGACCATAGCCGAACGGATGCGACTCCGTGGCGGGCCGGGCGGAGCGGCGCAGGCCGTATAGCATCAGCAACTGGTTGCCAGTGTCGACCGTGGAGTGGATGGCCTCGCTCAGCATGGCGGCGCTGCCGGTCCAGAAGGCCGCGCTGAACTTGGTCAGCGCGATCGCCAGGTTGCCGGCGAGGGCGGCGAAGATGGTGGATTTAGATTCGTGCGCCATGGAGGCGTCAACCGGACCGCAGGGCCCGGTCCAGCACCAGCACGGAATGCACGGCGCGGCGTCCCGCCAAATCGTTGATTTGATGCCGGCACGAGGTCCCATCGGCGACGATCAGGTCGTCCGCCGCCGCTGCGCGAACGCTCGGCAGCAGCCCGGCCTCCGCCATCGCAGCCGACGCGGCCTGGCTCTCCGCCTGGTAGCCGAATGCGCCGGCCATGCCGCAGCAGGACGACGTGATCGGCCGCACGTCGAGGCCGGGCACCTGGCGCAGCGTGGCGAGCGCGCCGGGGAAGGCGCCGAACGACTTCTGGTGGCAATGGCCATGCACGTGCGCCCGGCCCGGCAATGCATCGAGCGGCAATTGCACGCCTTTCTGAACCAGGAACTCGCTCAGCAGCATGGCGCGCGACGACAGGTCAGCCGCCTCGGCGCCGGGCAGCAGGGACGCAAACTCGTCGCGGAGGGTGAGCAGGCATGACGGCTCCAGCCCGATGACCGGCAGCGGGCCGGCGAGCGCCGCCATCGTGCGCTGCGCCTCGGCGCGGGCGCGGGCGACCATGCCAGCGGACAAATAGGTGCGGCCGCAGCATAACGGACGCCCGGCATGCGCCGGCAGCACCGCGCGGTATCCCGCCGCCGCCAGCACGCGGATCGCGGCGCGGAGGTTCTCGGGTTCGAAGTACCGGTTGAAGGTGTCGGCCAGCAGCAGCACGTCACCATGCGGGGCGGGCAGGGCTGCTGCCTCGGCGTCGCGGAACGGCGCGCCGCTCCAGGCCGGCAATGAACGCGTGGCCGACAGGCCGAGCAGCCGTTCGGACAAGCGGCGCAGCGCCGGAACCCGGTCACGGAGATTGGCCAGCGGCGCCATGGCCGAAGCGAGCCGGGCATAGCGCGGGAGTTCTGCCACCAGCCGGGCACGCCGTCCGACGCCATGGCGCGCCGCACGGGCCGCCAGCGCCTCGATCTTCATCTTGGCCATGTCGACGCCGGTCGGGCACTCCCGCCGGCACGCCTTGCACGACACGCACAGCGCCATGGCCTCCGCCACGTCGTCCGAGGCGATCCCGTGCAAGCCCTGGGCGTCTGGCCCAAGCTGCCCCGTCAAGGCCAGCCGCAGCGTGTTGGCCCGGCCGCGGGTCAAATGCTGCTCGTCCCGCGTCACCCGGTAGCTCGGGCACATGCTGCCGGCGTCGAACTTGCGGCAGGTGCCGTTGTTGTTGCACATCTCGACCGCCGCCAGCATGCCGCCGAGAGGCCCCGGATGCTCCGACCAGTCGAGTTGCGGCGAAAACCCCGGCGCCGCCGCGTAGCCCGGCGCATAGCGGAACAGGCTGCGGTCATCCATGCGCGGGGCGCGCACCACGCGGCCGGGGTTCAGCACGCCGGCCGGGTCGAACGCATCCTTCACCGCCTCGAACGCGCGGACAATGCGGGGACCGAACATGCTTTCGTGGAACTCGCTGCGGACGATGCCGTCGCCGTGCTCGCCGCTATGCGAGCCCTTGTATTCGCGCACGAGGGCGAAGCACTCCTCCGCCACCGCGCGCATGGTGGCGACGTCGGCCGGGTCCTTCATGTTCAGCACCGGGCGCACGTGCAGGCAGCCGACGCTGGCGTGGGCATACCAGGTGCCCTTGGTCCCATGCCGGGCGAACACGTCGTTCAGCCGCTCGGTGTAGTCCGCGAGGTCGTCGAGCCCGACGGCGCAGTCCTCGATGAACGAGACTGGTTTGCCGTCGCCCTTCATCGACATCATGATGTTCAGCCCGGCTTCGCGCACCTCGGCGACGCTGGCCTGGAACGCGGGGTCGGTGGCGCGGACGACGGCGCCGGGCCAGCCGAGGTCGGACATCATCTCGTCCAGGGCGTCGAGCTTCGCGAACAGCGGCCCGTCCGCGTCGCCGTGGAACTCGACGATGAGTAGGCTGTCCGGCGCGCCCTGAACCATCTGGTCGATGGTGGCGCGGTAAATCGGGATGCTGCGGCCCAGGTCGATCATGGTGCGGTCCACCAGCTCGACCGCCTCGGGGCCGAGCTGGACCAAATGGCGCGATGCCTCCATGGCGGCGCGGAAGGTCGGGAACTGGCAGATGCCGAGCACCTTGCGCGGCAGGATCGGCTGCAACGCCAACTGGATCGCCGCCGAGAACGCCAGCGTGCCTTCGGAGCCGACCAGCAGCCGCGCCAGGTTCTCCCGCCCGGCCCGGCGGGCAGTGGGAGTCAATGTCTCGATGTTGTAGCCGCCGACCCGGCGGAGCTGGGCCGGGAAACGCGCCGCGATCTCGTCCGCCTCCGCCGCGCCCAGCGCCCGCAGCCGCTGGATCAGCGTGGCGATGCTCGTTGGCATATCCGCGCCCAAGTTGTCCGGCAACGGTCCGAAACGGTGCCGAGTGCCGTCCGCCAGCAGGGCGTCGACCGCCAACACGTTGTCGGCCATCAGCCCGTAGCGGATGCTCTTCGACCCGCAGGAGTTGTTGCCCGCCATGCCGCCCAGGGTGCAGCGGCTATGCGTGCTGGGGTCGACCGGGAAGAACAACCCTTGCGGCTTCAGGCCGGCGTTCAGGTGGCCGAGCACCAGGCCCGGCTCCACCCAAGCGGTCCGCGCGACAGGGTCGACGCCCAGCACCCGGCGCAGGTGTTTCGTGCAGTCGATCACCAAGGCGCGGTTCACCGTCTGCCCGCATTGGCTGGTGCCGCCGCCGCGGGGCAGCACCGGCACATCGAACTCCCGCGCGATCGACAGCGCCGCCGCCACTTCGGCTGTGGTGCGCGGCGCCACGACGCCCACCGGCTCGACCTGATAGATCGAGGCGTCGGTCGCGTAGCGTCCGCGGTCGGCGCGGCTGAACAGCACCTCGCCTTCGACCTCGCGGCGCAGCCGTTGGGCCAGGCGCGGGTCGCCTAACGGCGCCAGGCGGGGCGGGGCACGCAAATCGTCAGGCAAGTTTCGGCGCCTCCTTGCGCATCGCAGCCGCGGCGTCGGCGGCGAAGGTGTTGTCCGGCCGCATCCAAAACGCAGCGACGGTGCCGGCGGCCAGCAGCGCCATCGTCCCATAGAATGGCAGCGACCAATCGCCCGTCGCGTCGATGACGACGCCGAACACCAGCGGCGACAGGATCGCGGCCAGCGCCGACCCGGAGTTCATCAGCCCGCTCGCGGTGCCGGAGTAGGCCGGCGCGATGTCCATGGGGATCGCCCACATCGGCCCGATCGTCAGCTCGGCAAAGAAGAACGCGCCGCCCAGCGACAATGCCGCGAGCGCCGGGTCGGTCACGAACAGCACGGGCGCCGAGCAGATGAACGATCCGATCAAGCCCAAGATGACGAGGTCGCGCCGTGCCCGGATCAGGCTGCCGGTCCGGCGGTATAGCGCGTCGCTGACCCAGCCGCCGAACGCGTCGCCTACGACGCCGCCTGCGAACACAAGCGACGCGAACAGCGCCGAGCTGCCGAGGTTGAGCTTATAGGCGTGCAGCATGAATTGCGGCACCCAGGTGAGGAAGGTCCACAGGGTCCAGCCATAGCAGAAATAGACGAAGGTGACGGGGGCCATGCGCCGCACCAGCGGTCCCCAGGGCGTCGGCCCCCGGACGGCCGCGGTCACGCGTGGCGGCGGCAGCGTCGCGAAGTCGGTCGGACGCACGCCCGGATGCGTCCGCGGGTCGTCGCGGTAGTACCACGCCCATACCGCCACCCAACCCAAGCTCAGCACGCCCATGATGACGAACGACCCGCGCCAGGTAACGACGGAAACCAGCAGCACGACGAAGGGTGGGGTGACCGCGTTGCCGAGGCGGGCGGCGGCGTGGGTGATGCCTTGGGCCCAGCCGGATTTGCCGCCGGGCAGCCAGGACGACATGGCGCGGGTCGCGGTCGGGAAGGTCGCGCCCTCGCCCAGGCCCAGCATCATCCGAACCAGGATCAGCGACCATAGCCCGCCGACGAACCCAGTCAGGATTGTCGCCACCGCCCAGATCAATCCGCACACTGTTAGCGTCCGCCGCGCGCCGAAGCGGTCGCCGAACCAGCCGCCGATCACTTGGCAGACCAAATAGGGATAGGCGAAGGCCGAGAACGCCAGGCCAAGCTGCGTGTTGCTCAGCCCGAGTTCCGACCTGAACGCCGCCGCGGCGGTGCTGACGTTCACCCGGTCCATGTAGGTAATGAAATACATCACGCAGATCAGCAGCAAGATGTTGCCGCTGGCCGTCAGCCGCCGGATAGCCATGGCCGAACCCCGTTAAGCCGCCTTCGCCTGGGCTGCCTCGCCTCCACGGCCCGCCAGCACGTCCATGGCCCGAGCCACCCCGCCCGCCTGGTGCGGGACGCCCGCCGCGTGCAGGCCCATTTCGACCCCGCCCAGGGTGCCCAGCAGCATCAGGTCGTTGAAATAGCCGAGGTGCCCGATGCGGAACACCCGGCCCTTCAGCTTTGCCAACCCGGCGCCGAGCGACATGTCGTAGTTGTCGAGAATGACCTCGCGCAGCCGGTCGGCGTCATGGCCGTCCGGCATCACGACGGCGGTCAGAATGCTGGAATATTCCCGCGGCTCCTGGCACAGGATCTCGAGCCCCCAGCCTTGCACTGCCGCCCGCGTCGCGGCGGCATGGCGGGCGTGGCGGGCGAACACGTTGGGCAGGCCCTCCTCCAACAGCATGGCGATGGCCTCCTCCAGCCCATAGAGCAGGTTCGTGCTGGGCGTGTAGGGGAAATAGCCCGTCGCGTTCGGGGCCAGCATCTCCTGCCAATCCCAGTACGACCGCGGCATCCCGCCCGCCTTCGCCGCCGCCAGCGCCTTGTCCGACATCGCGTTGAAGCTCAGGCCCGGCGGCAGCATCAACCCCTTCTGCGAGCCGGCCACCGTGACATCGACGCCCCAGGCCTCGTGCTGGTAGTCCATCGAACCCAGCGAGGAAATGGTGTCGACCATGAACAGCGCCGGATGGTCGGCGCGGTTGATCGCGGCGCGGATTTCGGGGATGCGGCTGGTGACGCCGGTCGAGGTCTCGTTGTGCACGACCATGACCGCTTTGATCGAACGTTCGGGGTCGGCGCGCAGCCGGGCCTCGACGTCGGCCGGGTCGACGCCGCGGCGCCAATCGCCGGGCACCCAGTCCACCTGCAGGCCGAACCGCCCCGCCATCGCGCGCCACAACGACGCGAACTGCCCGGTTTCATACATCAGCACGCGGTCGCCGCGGCCGAGCGTGTTGACGATCGCCGCCTCCCAGGCGCCGGTGCCGGACGCGGGGAAGATGACGACGGGTCCGGAGGTGCCGAACACCGTCTGGCAGCCCGCCAGCACCGAGCGTCCGAGCCGTCCGAACTCGGGGCCGCGGTGGTCGATGGTGGGGCGGTCGATGGCGCGGAGGATGCGGTCGGGCACGTTGCTCGGGCCGGGGATTTGCAGGAAGTGCCGGCCGCTTTTGAACGCCCCGCTTTTGCCAGTCATGACGTGCCTCGAAGATGGGTGCGATCCCTAGCTTGCACCTTCGCGCACGCATCGCAAGGGCAGGGTTTTGCATTCAAATCGCGTTGCCGCATAGTGCCAGGATGAGGGATCGCGACATCATTTCCGGGGCAATCCGGACCGCCTTGGGCAGCCCCGCCCGATTGTGAATGACATCCGGCTGATCGGGTTCAGCAGCCGCGCCCCGCTGGCGGACGCGCTGGCCTGGGTCGACGCGCATGCCGCGATCCTGCCGGCCGAGGCGGTTGCCGTGGCCGACGCGGCTGGGCGCGTGCTCGCCATGCCGGTCGCCAGCCCGGTTGACTGGCCCGCCGCCGATTGCGCCGCTACGGACGGCTATGCCGTGGCCGCCGCCGAAACTGAGGGCGCCAGCGAATACAACCCTTTGCCGCTTGGGCGTCATGCGCTGACCGCAGCGGGCCAGCCGATGCCGCCCGGGACCGACGCCATGCTGCCATTCGCGTCCGCGCAGCCGAATGGGCCGGCGCTGGACGCGTTGGCGCCGGTCGCGCGGGGCACTGGCGTCGACCGCCGGGGCAGTGGCGTGCGGATGGGAAGCGGGGCGGTGGGCGAGGGGGCCTTGCGCCCGCAAGATCTCGGGCTGCTGGCGGCGTTGGGCGTGGAGATGGTCGCCGTCGTGCGTCGGCCGCTGGTCGGGCTGGTGGTGGCGGGACCAAAATCCGGCCCCGACTTGCTGTCGCCGATGCTCCGGGTCCTGGTTGCCCGTGATGGCGGCGTAACGGTGGCGAGGCCGCTGCCCGCAGCCGGGGCCGACCTGATCCTGATGGCGGGACGCACCGGCGCCGGTCCGGACGATGCGACGCCGCTGGCGTTGGCGGACGCGGGCGGCGTGCTCGATATGCATGGGGTTGCGGTTCGGCCTGGTGACTCCGCAGGCCTCGGCCGCATCGGCAGCGTGCCAGTGCTGCTGCTGCCCGGCGCGCCCCATGCGTGCCTCGCGATCTACGACCTGCTGGCGGCGCGGGCTGTCCGGCGCATGGCGGGCGTGCAGCCTGCCGAACCCTATGCGAGCGTCGAGAAGACCCTCGAACGCAAGGCGGTGTCGGCGGTCGGCTTCACCGACGTAATCCCCGTCAGCGTGTCCCAGACGCACGCGGCCCCGCTGAGCCCAACCAACTCCGGCACCCTGGCGACCACCGTCCAGGCAGATGGCTT
Organism: Acetobacteraceae bacterium; assembly: GCA_965277495.1. Lineage (GTDB taxonomy): Bacteria > Pseudomonadota > Alphaproteobacteria > Acetobacterales > Acetobacteraceae > CAHJXG01. Next base: position 3,256,072 of record OZ255824.1, read on the forward strand.
CATCGTCATCCCCGAATCCAGCGAAGGGTTTCCCCCTGGGGCAACCGTCCGCGTCCATATATGCCGCTAATGACCCTCGATCTCCGCACCCTCCGCCGCGCCGCGCGCCAAGAGCAGTTCCTCGATGTCGTGAGCCGGGACGAGGCGGAGGCGCGCTTCCGCCGCCACCTGCGGATGCAGCCGCTTGGCGAAGAACTGGTCCCGGTCGCCGCCGCACGGGGCCGGGTGCTGGCGCGCGATGTCGTGGCGCCGCTGGATGTTCCAGGGTTCGACCGTGCCAGCGTCGATGGGTTTGCCGTCCGCGCCGACGACACCGCGGACGCAGCCGACGCGCAGCCCGTCGTGCTGCAACTCAATACCGAGGTCCTGACCCCCGGCATCGCGCCCACGCAGCCCGTCGCGCCCGGCATGGCTGCGGTGATTGCCACCGGCGGCATGGTGCCTCGCGGCGCCGATGCGGTTGTGATGGTGGAACAAACGGAGACGCTGGACGGGCCGCCGCTCGCCATCGAGCTGCGCCGGGCCGCGTCGCCGGGCCAGTATATCGCGACGGCCGGGTCCGACATCGCCCGCGGCGAGACCGTGCTGCGCCGCGGACGGCTGTTGACGTCGCGTGAGATCGGCATGCTGGCCGCGGTCGGCCTGGCCGACATCCCGGTCTGGCGCAGGCCGCGCGTCGCCGTGTTCTCGACGGGGGACGAGATCGTGGCGCCGGGCCATCCGATCCGTCCGGGCCAGGTGTTCGATAGCAACGCCGCCATCCTTGCTGCGGCGATTGAGGAGGCCGGCGGCGAGCCGGTCCCGCTCGGCATCGTTCCCGACGATCCCGACGCGCTGCAGAACGCTCTAACCCAGGCGTTGGCGTCCGGGGACATGGTCGTGCTGTCCGGCGGAACGTCGAAGGGCGCGGGGGACCTCGCCTACCAAGTGGTCGCGCGCCTGACGGAGCCCGGCGTCATCGTGCACGGCGTCGCCTTGAAGCCCGGCAAGCCGCTGTGCCTCGCGGTGCAAGGGGGCAAGCCGGTCGTGGTGCTGCCGGGCTTCCCGACCTCGGCCATCTTCACCTTCCACGAGTTCGCAGCGCCGGTGATCCGGGCCTTCGCCGGCCTGCCCGCCGCCCGGCCCGAGACGGTCGACGCCACGCTGCCGGTGCGTATCCCCTCCGAGCGGGGCCGGACCGAATACGTCATGGTCTCGCTCATGCAGGCGCCGGGGGGCGGGCTGCTGGCCTATCCGACCGCGAAAGGGTCCGGCGCCGTCACCGGGTTCGCCCAGGCCGACGGGTTCTTTGCGGTCCCGGCGCTGACCGAGGCGGTGCCGGCCGGCACGGCGGTCCGGGTGCAGTTGATCGGCACGGCGGCAGGGCCTGCGGACCTGGTCGTGATCGGCAGCCATTGCGTGGGGCTGGACATGCTGATCGGCCTGCTGGAGCAGGACGGATTGAGCGTGAAGTCGCTGGCGGTCGGCAGCTCCGGCGGATTGGCGGCGGCGCGGCGGGGCGAGTGCGACCTGGCCGGCGTCCACCTCATGGACCCGGCGAGCGGCGAGTATAACCGTCCGTTCCTTACCGACGCGCTGAGCCTCGTGCCCGGCTATGGCCGCCTGCAAGGGGTCGTGTTCCGTCCGGATGATGCGCGGTTCAACGGGTTGCCGGATGCCATGGAGGCCATGCGCGTCGAGGGCGCGCTGATGGTGAACCGCAATGCCGGATCGGGCACGCGCATCCTGATCGACCGGGTGCTGGGCGGGGCGCGTCCGCCGGGCTATTCGGCGCAGACCAAGTCGCACAATGCGGTGGCAGTCGCGGTGTCGCAGGGCCGGGCGGATTGGGGCGTCGCAATCCAGACGGTTGCGGCCGAGTATGGGCTGGGCTTCCTGCCATTGCAGGCCGAACAATACGATTTCGTGGTGCCCGCTGCGCGGTTGGACCGCGCTCCGGTGCGGCGTTTCTTGGAACTGCTGCGGCTGCCCTCGACGCGGGCGGCCCTGCGTGCACGGGGGTTCGAGCTGTCGGATGATTGAACCTACTGTGGGCACGATCCTCGCCGGCGGCCTGGCCCGGCGGCTCGGCGGCGGCGACAAGGCGCTGCGCATGGTCGGCGGCCAGACCATGCTGGCGCGGCTCATCGGACGCATGACGCCGCAGGTGACGCGGCTGATCCTGAACGCCAACGAGGACGCGGCGCGGTTTGCCGAGTTCGGGTTGCCGGTGGCGGGTGACGACCTTCCGGACCGTCCGGGTCCGCTGGCGGGCGTGCTGGCCGGGCTGGACTGGGCGGCGCAGTTCGCGCCGGATGTACGATGGGTCGTGACCGTGCCCGGCGACGCGCCGTTCCTGCCGGCGGACCTGGTGGCCCGGCTGCATGACGCCCGCGGCAACGCGACCCTGGCCTGCGCCGCATCGGGCGGCCAAACGCATCCGGTGGTGACGCTTTGGCCGGTGGCGTTGCGCCATGATCTGCGCCGCGCGTTGGTGCATGAGGACCTGCACAAGGTCGGCGCGTATGTCAGGCGCCATGGTCCGGTGATCGTGGAATGGCCGGTCGACGGCGTGGACCCGTTCTTCAACGTGAACACCCCAGACGACCTGGCGCAGGCCGACCGGTTTGTTTAACGAAAGGCGGGCCGCCGCCTAAATCTGCTCGGTATCCAGCGCATACCCCGCCGCGCGCACCGTGCGCACCACGTCCAGTTCGCCCTCGCCGTTGATGCTCTTGCGCAGGCGGCGGATGTGCACGTCCACCGTCCGCGGCTCCACGTGGATGTCCGGCCCCCACACCGAATTCAACAACTCCTCCCGCGAGAACACCCGGCGCGGATGCTGCATCAGGAACTCCAGCAGCCGGAACTCGGTCGGCCCCAGATGGATGGGCCGGCTGTTGCGGTGCACCCGGTGCGCCGTCAGGTCCATCGTGATGTCGTGGAACACATGCTGCCCGCGCACCGGGACGGCCCCGGACCGCCGCAGCAGCGCCCGCATCCGCGCCAGCAGCGCCTCCATGTTGAACGGCTTGGTGATGTAGTCGTCGGCCCCGGTGTTCAGGCCGCGCACCGCGTCCTGGTCCTCGGTCCGCGCCGTCACCATGATGACCGGCAGGTCGCGGGTGGCCGGGCGGCGGCGGATTTGCCGGCAGACCTCGATGCCCGACATGACCGGCAGCATCCAGTCCAGCAGCACGATGTCGGGCGCCCCCTCGGCGATGCGGGTCAACGCCTCCTGCCCGTCGACGGCCTCCTCGACCCGGAAACCCTGCTTTTCCAGGTTGTAGCGCAGCATTGTCGCCAGCGCCGCCTCGTCCTCGACGACGAGCACATAGGGTTTGGCCGGGCTGGTCGGGGCGGGCAGCATCAGCGGAGGTCCACGTCGTCGGGCAGCCGGACCACGGCAAAGGCGGAGCCATCGCCCTTCGGCCGCTCCTCGGTCAGCGGTTCGCCGGTAACGGCGTAATAGACGTGTTCGGCGATGTTCGTGGCGTGGTCGCCGATCCGCTCCAGGTTCTTGGCGATGAACAGCAGGTGCGTGCAGGGCGTGATGCTGCGCGCATCCTCCATCATGTAGGTGATCAGCTCGCGGAAGATCGAGTTATAGATCTCGTCGATTGCCTGGTCGGCCTGCCAGACCTGCATCGCCTTCTGCGCGTCGTTCTCGCCGATCGCGTCGATGACCAGCTTCAGGTTGCCCTGCACCAGGCGGGACATATTGGCGATGCCCGTCAGGCTGAACGGCAGGCGGTATTGGTCCAGCACGATGCTGCGCCGGGCGATGTTCTTGGCGTAGTCGCCGATCCGTTCCAGGGCCGCGGTGATCTTCATGGCCGCGACGATCTGCCGCAGGTCGTCCGCCATCGGCTGGCGCAGCGCCAGCATGCGTATCACCATCTGCTCGGCGTCGCGTTCGTGGTTGTCGACCGCAAGGTCGAGCTCGACGGCCCGGGTGGCGGTGGCCGCGTCCTGGTTGATGATGGCCTGGGTGGCGAGCGACACTTGGCTCTCGACCAGGCCGCCCATTTCGGTGATCAGGCTTCGCAGCCGCTGCAGCTCCTGGCCGTAGCTTTTGACGATATGCTGGGCAACTGGGTTCTGGGCTTCGGACATCGTGACAGCCTCCCTCAGCCGAACCGGCCGGTGATGTATTCCCGCGTGCGCTGCTGCTTGGGCGAGGTGAAGAGCTGCGCCGCCGGGGCGACCTCGATCATCTCGCCGAGGTAGAAGAACGCGACCTGGTCGGCGCAGCGGGCCGCCTGCTGCATGTTGTGGGTCACGATGGCGATGGTGAAATCGCGCTTCAGCTCGTCGATCAGCTCCTCGACCTTGAGCGTGCTGATCGGGTCGAGCGCACTGGTCGGCTCGTCGAGCAGAATGACTTCCGGGCGCACCGCGATGGTGCGGGCGATGCACAGGCGCTGCTGCTGGCCGCCGGACAGGCTCATGGCCGAGGTCGACAGCCGGTCCTTGACCTCGCCCCACAGGGCGGCGCGGGTGAGCGACCACTCGACCCGCTCCTCCATAGCCGACTTTGAAAGCTGCTCGTGCAGCTTGACGCCAAAGGCGATGTTCTCGAACACCGACATCGGGAACGGCGTCGGCTTCTGGAACACCATGCCGATGCGCGACCGCAATTCGTTCATGTCCGTGTCCGGCGCGATCAGGTTCTGCCCGTCCATCACGACCTCGCCCTCGGCGCGCTGCCCGGGATACAGGCTGTACATGCGGTTCAGCACCCGAAGCAAAGTCGACTTGCCGCAGCCGCTGGGGCCGATCATCCCTGTCACCTGCCGCGCCGGCAGATCGAGGTTGATGCCCTTCAGCGCCCGGTTGTCCCCATAATAGAAATCGAGGTTGCGTATGGCGATGCGCGCCTGGTTCAGGCTCGCGCCCGACCGCGCCGTCATGCTGCCGATATTGGCCGCTTGGGCCGGGACGGAGTTGCCCGGGACAGAGTTGGCTGTCTGGCTCATGACGCCCCTTTATGACTTACGCAGCACGACGCGTGCGATGATGTTCAGCAGCAGGACGCTTACGGTAATAATCAGCGCGCCGGTCCAGGCGAGCGAGATCCAGTCCTCGTACGGCGAGCCCGCATATTGGTAGATGGTGATCGGCAAGCTCGACATCGCCTCGCGCAGGTCCACCGACCAGGTGAGGTTGCCGAGCGAGGTGAACAGCAGCGGCGCCGTCTCGCCGGCGATGCGCGCGATGCCCAGCAGCACGCCGGTGATCAGGCCCGACATGACCGAACGATAGCAGATCAGCGTGATCATCTTCCACTTCGGCGAACCCAGGCCCATCACGGCCTCGCGCAGCGTGTTGGGAATGAGCTGCAGCATGTCCTCGGTCGTGCGCACGACGATCGGGATGATGATGATCGCCAGCGCCACTGCCCCGGCGATGCCGGAGAAGCCGCCGAACGGCAGCACCATCAATTGATAGACGAACAGGCCGATCAGGATGCTGGGCGCCGACAGCAGCACGTCGGAGACGAAGCGCACCGCCTCGCCGAGCTTCGACCCGCGCGAGTACTCCGCGAGGTAGGTGCCAACGAGGATGCCGATCGGCGTGCCGATCAGCGTGCCGATGCCGACCTGGATGACCGTGCCGACAATGGCGTTCAGCAGCCCGCCATGCGAACCCGGCGGGCGCGTGACCTCGGTGAACACCGTGGGCCCCATTGCCTGCAGGCCGCGCCAGAACAGGGTGAACAGGATCGAGGCGAGGAACAACAGCCCGAACACGGTCGCGACCACCGCCAGGCCGGTCATGACCTTGTCCTTGCGTCCGCGCCGCCGTCCGAGGCGCGTGGACGTGCCGGCGTCCTTGGGCGGCATCCCGCCGAGGGCGCCGGCATTCAAGGCCGCGCCGCTCATACCGCCGCCCCCTTGGCGCGCGGACGCAATAGCAGGCGCGAGATGGCGAGCACGATGAACGACAGCACGAACAGGATGAACCCCAGCGCCAGCAATGCCGATAGCTTCAGGCTGCCCGGCCCCGCCTCGCCGAACTCGAGCGCCACCAGCGACGCGATGGTGTTGCCGGGTCCGAACAGCGTCGTGGTGATCCGGTTGGCGTTGCCGATCACGAAGGTGACGGCCAAGGTCTCACCCAGCGCGCGGCCCAGGCCCAGCATGATGCCGCCGACGACGGACTTGCGGGTATAGGGCAGCACGATGCTCCACATCACCTCCCAGCGGGTGGCGCCCAGGCCGTAGGCGCTTTCCTTGAACACCGGGGGTACGGTCGCGAACACGTCGCGCATGGTGGCGGCGACGAAGGGGATGATCATGATCGCGAGGATGAGCGCCGCGGTGAAGATGCCGGTGCCGAACGGCGGCCCGGCGAACAGGAAGCCGATCAGCGGCAGGTCGCCGATGCTGTCGATCAAGGGCGGCTGGATGACCTGCGCCATGATCGGCACGATGACGAAGAAGCCCCACATGCCGTAGATGATGCTGGGCACGGCGGCCAACAGCTCGACCGCGGTGCCGACCGGGCGGCGCAGCCAGTCGGGCGCCAGCTCGGTCAGGAAGAAGGCGATGCCGAATGCGACGGGAATGGCAAGGATCAGCGCGAGGACCGAGGTGACGACGGTGCCATAGATCGGCACCAGCGCGCCGTATTGCTCGGCGACGGGGTCCCATAGCTCGGTCCAGACGAAGGCGAGGCCGAACTGCCGGAACGCCGGGAGCGCGCCGACGAACAGTTCGACGATGATGGCGCCCAGCAGGATCAGCACGAACACGCCGGCGATGCGGCACATCCATTCGAATACGGCGTCGCCGGCCGCGCCGCCGTGGCGTTTCGCCGATGCTGCGCCGGCGGCTGGAAGCGCGATTGGAGCGGTTTGCTGCACGGGTCATCCCGGTGAGAGGGGCGGGGCCGCCGGCGGTGGCGGCCCCTGATCGAAGGCGTTTACGGGGTCGGGATCGGCTTGCCGTCCGGACCTTTGATCTCGGCCTTCCAGGCGGCGCGGACCGCGGTTTGCACGGCGCCGGGCAGCGGGATGTATTCGAGGTCCTGCGCCATCTTGCCGCCGTTGGTATAGGCCCAATCGAAGAACTTCAGCACCGCCGCAGTATGGGCCGCATCCTTGCCGTCCTTCGGCAGCAAGATAAAGGTGGGGGAGACGATCGGCCAGCTCGTGGCGCCCGGTTGGTCGACGAGGCTCGCGGCGAAGTCCGGGGCGGACCAATCCGCATTCTGCGCGGCGGCGACGAACGCCTCGGTGGTCGGGGTCACGAAATTGCCGGCTTTGTTGCGGATTTGCGTCGTGACCAGCTTGTTCTGCGTCGCGTAGGCGTTCTCGACATAGCCGATCGCGCCGCGCGTGTTGCGGACCGTGCCGGCGACGCCCTCATTGCCGCGCGCCCCGGTGCCGGCGGGGAAGCGCACCGAGGTGCCGACGCCGACCTTCGATTTGAACTCCGGGTCGACCGCCGACAGGTACGACGTCCAGATCGACGTGGTGCCCGAGCCGTCGGCGCGATACACCGGCGCGATCGCCAGGTTGGGCAGCGCCACTCCTTGGTTCAGCTCGACGAGCTTCGGGTCGTTCCATTTGGTGATCGTGCCGAGGTAGATGTCGGCCAGCAGCTCGCCCGACAGCTTCATCTGGTTTTCGGTGACGCCGGGGATGTTCACGATCGCCACCACCGCGCCCATCACCGACGGGAACTGCAGCAGATTGCTTTCCTTAAGCGCCGCCGCGGGCACCGGCGCGTCCGAGGCGCCAAAATCGACCGTGCGATTCTTGATCTGCGTCTGCCCGGCGCCGGAGCCGACCGACTGGTAGTTGAGCTGGATGTTGATCGCCTTCTGCGCCGCCTCGCCCCACTTCTGGTAGACCGGGTTCGGGAACGTCGCCCCGGCGCCGGTGATCTGCTGCGCCGCTGCGGGGAACGCTATCGCGCAGCCCAGCGCGGCCGTCGCCAGCATCTTCGACATCAAGCTCATTCGGTTTTCCTCGGTGGAGCGGTTGGCGGCCCTCGCTGCGGTCCGGCAACCCCGGTTGCGAATGGGCGCACCCTACGAGGCAATCGGGACAAGCATGTTTCAGATTTATGACATTTTTATGACAGACACCGCGGCGCAATAATGACTCAGGTCCAATATAATAGGCGCGCCAGCGGCAGCCGCCGGGCCAGCGCCGCCTCGATCGTCGCGCGCGTTTCGGTCATCTGCTCCTTCGGGAACACCCATTTCACCGACCCGAACTTCGTCATCTTCCGCGACCGTTGGGCCTCGTCCATCTCCAGCGAGCTGCCTGGATACCAGCCGGCAAGGATTTCCTTCGATTTTGGGGTGAACCGGTGGGTGATGAGCTCGGCCGTCAGGTCGACGCCCGCTACGCCGTCGAGCGCCGCGGCGACATCGGCGAACAGGCGGTCATAGGCGTCGGCCCAGTCCGGCACGCGCATGATCGGCGCCACGGTGAGCCCGACTGGGTAGCCCGCCTCCGCCACCGCGCGCAGGGCGGCGAGCCGCGCCGTCATGCGGGGCGCGCCGCCCTCGTGCCGCTCGGCCGCCTGCGCGTTGACCGAGAAGCGGATGCGCGTGCGCCGGTTATGCGCGAGGCCGAGCAACGGGCCGACGGCGTCGAACTTGGTCGTGAAACGGAGCTGCACCGGCTCGTTCCACGCGCCAAAACGCGCGATGCACGCCGCGAGGCTGCCGGTCAGGTGCTCGATCGACAGCGGGTCGGTGTAGCACGAGCACTCGAACGTCGTGCCCTCGGCGGCGCGGTCCGGCGACATGGAGGTGACGCGGCCCTGGCCGACGGCGGCTGGCAGCTCGGCCAGGATTTCGGGCAGGTTGGCGTAGGCGCGGATGATCGGCGGGCCCGCGAGCGAGCCGGCGAGGTAGCAGTACGAGCAATGCGCCGGGCAGCCCTCGGCGAGGTCGAACCGCCAATCGGCGCTGGGTGGGATCGGTTGCAGGCGCCGCCGGCTCGGGCTCGCGGTCACGACCGCCATGGTGGTCTTGGCGTCGCGGTAGGCGTCGGGCAGGCCGCTCAGCCGGTCGGCGTTGAGCCGCACGACTTCCGACCCCAACGCCTCGGCACGCTGCACCATGGCGGCGCCGGACGGCCAGGCGAGGGCAGAGGGGGTGACGAGCACGCGGCGCGGTATCCAGGGACGTGGCATGCACGGAATGTCGGGTGGACGCGCCGATATGCCAGCCCGTGCGCGCCTGGGCCGGGATGGCGCCTAATCGGGGCTGCCGAGCGCCCGGTACATCTCGGCCAAATGCGGGCTCATCGGCAGGTTCAAGGTCTCGCCGTCCGGCAGCCGGTCGGTCAGCCAGCGGTTATACAGGGCCGTCAGCGTGCCCTCCTGCGCCATGCGCTCGAAGCTTTGCCGGACCAGGCCGCTGAAGGCCGGGTCATCGCGGCGCAGGGTGATGGCGTAGGGTTCATAGGACAGATAGTCGCCGACGACCTGGAAGCGCCGCCCGTCCGGCTGGGTTGCGATGAACCCGGCGAGCAGGATGTCGTCGGACGCGAAGGCGTCGGCCTTGCCGGCGGCCAGCGCCGCATAGGCGGCGGCAAGGCCCGGCGTCTCTATAATTGTGAACGCCGGCGTCGTTTGCGTGGCTAACCGCCGCAGCACGCCGGCGTTGGTGGTGCCGGCGCCGACAACGACCGTCTTGCCCGCGAGGTCGCGATACGAGGCGGACGGCGAGCCTGCGGGCACCATCAGCTTGGTCCCCGCCAAGAAGAACACCGGCGAGAAGGCAACGGTCTCGGCCCGCTGGTCCGTCGCGGTGGTTGAGCCGCATTCCAGGTCCACGTCGCCGGCGATCACCTTCGGCAGCCGCGCGTCGGCCGCGACCGGCAGCAGGACCATGCGCACGCCCTGCTGCCACGCCGGCGCGCCGGGTTCGATCAGGTCGCGGTGGAGCGTCCGGGCGACGTCGGACGCGATGCCCCGGCACAGATCGAGCGAGAACCCAACCGGCTGGCCCCCCCTGTTCAGGAACGAGAACGGCGGCGCGCTGTCGCGGTAGCCGATCAGGATGCTGCCGCGCTGGCTGATGGTTGCAAGCGTGCCAGTGAGCGGCGCGCCGTCCTCGGCCCGTGCTGCGGACGCCGCGAGGCAGAGTGCCGCGGCGGCAAGCGTGCGGAGCCTCCGAGGGGTCAAGCGGGCTGGCCCTCCATCTCCTCGATCATCGGACGGGTCTCCACGTCGGAGACGAGCTGGCCCTCCCACTTCGCCACCACGGCGGTCGCCAGCGAGTTGCCGATGACGTTGGTGGCGGACCGGCCCATGTCGAGGAAGGTGTCGATGCCCAGGATCAGCAGCAGCCCCTCCTCGGGCAGGCTGAACTGGCTGAGTGTCGCCGCGATCACCACGAGCGAAGCGCGCGGCACCCCGGCCACGCCCTTGCTGGTCAGCATGAGCGTCAGCAGCATGGCGACCTGGGTGCCGAGGCTGAGCGGGATGTCGTAGGCCTGGGCGATGAACACGCTGGCGAAGGTGCAGTACATCATGGTGCCGTCGAGGTTGAACGAGTAGCCCAGCGGCAGGACGAAGCTCGAGATCTTGGACGAGATCGGGAACTTGGCCAGTTGCTCCAGCATCTTCGGATACGCGGCCTCGGAGCTGGCGGTCGAAAAGGCGAGCAGGAACGGCTCCTGCACCAGGGCAATCAGCCGCTTCACGGCCGGGCCCAGCAGCACGAAGCCGGCGAGGATCAGCAGCATCCACAGGCAGACGAGGCCGAAGTAGAATTCCCCCATGAACTTCGCGTAGTTCAGCAGGATGCCGAGGCCGTTGGTGGTGATGGTCGCGGCCATGGCGCAGAACACCGCGAGCGGCGCGAGCTTCATGACGTAGCCGGTGACCTGCAGGATGATGTGCGATAACGCCTCGACCGCGACCAGCACCGGCTTGGCGCGCGTCGGCATGGCGGCGCAGGCGACGCCGAAGAAGATGGAGAACACGACGATCTGCAGGATCTCGTTGTCCACCATCGGGCGCAGCGCCGAGTCCGGGAACACGTGCTTGACGAAGCCGTCGACCGACATGGCATGGGCGTCGATGCCGGAGGCGACGCCGCTCGCGACCTTGTGCACTCCGGCGCCGGGTTCGAACAGGTTGACCAGGATCAGCCCGAGGGTGAGCGAGACCAAGGAGGCGCTGACGAACCACAGCATGGCCTTGCCGCCGACCCGTCCGACCGCGCCGGCGTCCGACATATGACCGATGCCGACCACGAGGGTCGAGAACACCAGGGGGGCGATGATCATCTTGATCAGCCGCAGGAAGATGGTGCTGCCAATCGAGACGTAGCCGGCGAGCAACTTCTGGGTGGCGGGATCGGCGACTTGCGAATGCACGAGGCCGCCGGTGGCGATCCCGAGCACCATGGCGATCACGATATAGGTCGTCATCCGGCTTGATTTCATGCTGCTCCCCCCGTTGCGCCGCGGGCCGGCGCCACAGGGAAGCTTCCTACAGCCATTGAGAGGTTGCAATCAGGCGGCGGGGGTTGTTGCCGAAGCCGATTGCCCGTTGTGGGACTTCTGCCGTGCTGCGCCCAGTGTCCAGCAATTCCAGCAGGCTGCGGCGGCCAGCTTGGGCCAGGGCCGCTTCGGGCTGGCTCAGAACGTTCACTAAGCAGACATTCGTGGCGTGGCCAACGAATGCCTGCTTAGTGGCCTTTGATAACGCATCATCTTATTCGCAGCGCGCAAGGGCGCCCTGCGAGATGATGCTTAGCATCCCGCGGTGGCGCCAGGGCAAACGCGCGAGGGCGCCCGCCCCGGCCTACAATGCGGTCATGGGGAGCTGCCCTCGGCCAGGGCGCCGGTGGCCGGCCGCAGCGGCAATATCGGGTCATGGCCGGAGGCGAGCCGCATCAGCGCCATCATGGCGAACGCGGCGAACAGCAGGACGGCCAGGAACATCAGCCCGCCCGTCGGGCTGCCGGTGGCGTCCTTGATCAGCCCGATCACGTAGGGGCCCACAAAACCGCCGAGACGAAGGCTGTCAGCACGGCGCCGGCGCCCCAGGTCAGCAGGATGCGCGAAATCCAGACCCGCGGGCCGAAGCGGTTCATCAGGATGGTGCTGGGCACCTCGAACAGGAAGTAACCGATGAAGAAGATGCCGGACGCGAAGCCGAATGCCTCGCTGCTGAGCGCCAGTTCCTTGTTCATCTGCAACGCCGCGTAGCCGATGTTGGCGCGGTCCAAGTAGGAGATGATGTAGAGCACGAAACAGAACGGGATAATGCACCAGAAGACCTTGCGGACCGTCCTGGCCTCGAGTGAATGCTGATCGCCGCGTATATCGGAGCTATGCCGGAGAATGGGTGATGGCTGAGTGAGAAAGGCGGCGTATCGAGGTGGGTGGAAGCCTGCCTGAACCTCCCGAAGGAGCGATACGCCAAGATGAGCATTAACACTGTTGTTCCCCTCCGTCAGCCCGAGACGATCGACGATCCGCTGACGGCGATCCTGAGAAGCGGCGCCCGCCGACTGTTGGCCCAAGCCATCGAGGTGGAGGCCGAGGAGTTTCTGGCTGCAATGAAGGGCGAGCGCCTGGCGGACGGGCGCGAGCGCGTGGTGCGGCATGGCCATGGCCCGGAGCGTCAGGTGCAGACCGGGATCGGCCCGGTCGCGGTGCGGCGGGCAAAGCTGCGCGACCGTGCTGCTGGGGAGGCTGGCGCCGATCGTATCCGTTTCACCTCGGCGATCCTGCCGCGTTGGGCTCGGCGCACGCGCAGCTTGGATGCCTTGCTGCCGATCCTCTACCTGCGTGGCATTTCAATGGGCGACTTCCAGGAAGCGCTTGGGGCGCTGCTGGGCAAGGAGGCCCCGAACCTGTCGCCGTCGGTGATCGCGCGGCTGCGGGGCGAGTGGGAAGCGGACTACGCGTGCTGGCAGCGGCGCGACCTGTCGGCCCGACGCTACGTGTATGTCTGGGCTGATGGCGTTTACCTGCAGGCGCGCATGGAGCCACAGGCCGAGTGCATGCTGGTGCTGATCGGCGCGACGCCGGAGGGCAAGAAGGAGCTGATCGGCTTCCAGGTGGGCGTGCGCGAGAGCACGCAGAGCTGGCGCGAATTGCTGGTGGACCTGAAGGCACGCGGCCTCGCCATTGCGCCGGAACTGGCCACCGGCGACGGGGCACTCGGCTTTTGGAAGGCACTCGACGCGGTGTCGCCGACGACCCGACACCAGCGCTGTACAGTGCACAAAACGGTCAACATCCTCGACAAGGTGCCCAAGTCCATCCAGCCAGCCATCAAGGCCGACTTGCGCGAGATCTGGACGGCGCCGGACCGGGCGACGGCTGAAACGGCGGTCGCGACGTTTGCCGAGAAGTATGGGGCCAAGTACGAGAAGGCGGTCACCTGCCTGGTCAAGGACCGTGACGCGCTGCTGACGTTCTACGACTTCCCGGCCGAGCACTGGGATCACCTGCGCACGTCCAACCCGATCGAGAGCGTGTTCGCCACCGTCCGGCACCGCACCGTCCGGACCAAGGGCGCGCTGTCGCAAGACACCGCCCGGCTCATGGTGTTCAAGCTGGTCACGGCCGCTGCGAAGACCTGGCACAAACTAAAGGACGAAAACCAGTTGCCCAAGGTCGTTCAGGGTGTCACGTTCCGCAACGGCGTCAAGGTCACCAACATGCCAGCACAGAACGCCGCCTAATCACGGCGTCACCCAAATTCCAGCATAGCTCCGTATATCGTTATTCATTCAGGCCTCCCATGTGTGCCTGCGGCGCAATTCGACGGAGGACAGCACCGTGGTTCCCGCCGGGCGCTCATTCGAGCTGCCTGACACGACATAGTCATTTGCCTGTAAAAAATACAATCTTGATCATACGAAGCTCGGCGTTTTGATTCTCCTCGCGCCGCCTATGTGATCCCGCAGGAACGCTGCCGCTCCCGGCATGTCGCCGTTATCCAAGAAGTCCAAAATTTGCAGGTGCTCGCGGCATTGCCGGCCGAGGCGGCTCCGGTCCACCGTGATGCGGTACTCGATCAGGCGGCGCACGCGGTTCACCCGGCGCAAGCCGTCCAGGAAGAACGGGTTGCCCGACCAGCCGACGAGCATCTCGTGGAACCCGGCATTGATCTGAAAAAGCTGCGCCCGGGTCAGCCTCATGGCGGCGCCATCAAGCAGCGCCAGTTGCTGTTGGCGGGCGGCGCGGGCCCTTGCAGGGTCCATGCGGAACGAGGGCTCCAGCAGGGCTGCCGGTTCCGTGGCGGCCCGGAACCGATAGGCTTGGTCGTAGGCTTCGCGTGAGGTCAGCACCGGCAGGAACGCCCAGCCATGGCCTGGGAGCCGCTCCGCCCACCCCTCTGCCGCGATCCGATTCATGATCTTCAGCACCTGGCCGCGCGACAGCTCGTAGCGCCGCATCAACTCGTTTTCGCTCACCCGCTCGGGCAGCGTGCCAGACAGGTGATCGGCCGCGACGGACATATACGGCACGTCTTCGTCATCGGGGGCGAGTCCCAGCGCCGCGCCGGCGAGATCATCGCCGCCTTTGACAAGGAAGAAGCCGCAGTTCGGTTGCGAGCGGACAAGCCCCAGCTCGGCCAACGTGCGCAGTGCTGCACGGATGGGCGCGCGCGACACCCGGAACCGGTCCGCCAAGGCCTGCTCCGGCATGTGCTGGCCGCTCGCCAGCGCATGGACACGAACGTAATCCAGGATCAGCGCGGGCAACTGGGACTGGAGCGGAGCGGGCATCGGGCGCCTCGTGCGGCAGAGAAAGGATCAGCGTCAACGGAGCTTTTTAGCCCGTTGCGCCGAATGACCTTGAGCAAGCGGCGATACTATGGCATGTCGTGACAAAATACAATCATGGACGCGACCACGCAGCCGACGCGTTCGGGCCAGGAGGGTGCCGATGCAAATTTACCACGGCGATGGGGGAGGCGACCCCGGACACCCTGATGGGACTGAACCGCTCCGAGGCATTGCTGTTTGGGGCCGTGTGCTTTGCCGCTGCATCGGCACTCCAGTTTTCCGTCAAACAGTACTTGGCGACCCCATACTGGCTGCTCGTCGCTGCCATCAGTATTTTCGGAACGATGGCCGCGGACTTCATCCATTACATGGGGGTGCCGGTCTACGCTTCCACCTCAGCTTTCGGGATCGCGCTGCTTGTCGTATTTTGGGCATGGTACGCTGGCGAAAAGACACTTGATTTCCATCAAATATCCGTGTTTCGCAGAGAGGTATTCTACTGGGCTACGGTTTTCGTAAGCTTTTCGTTTGGAACGGCCGCGGGTGACTGGACGGCCGGGACCTTGCATCTTGGGAACTTCTACTCGGGCGTCTTGTTCCTGGCGTTGTTCATATTGCCGGCGATCGGATTCTGGAAGTTCGGCCTCAATGGAGTGGTCAGTTTTTGGTTCGCAACGTCGTAACACGGCCCTTGGGCGCTTCGTT
This sequence comes from Acetobacteraceae bacterium, assembly GCA_965277495.1. Taxonomy (GTDB): domain Bacteria; phylum Pseudomonadota; class Alphaproteobacteria; order Acetobacterales; family Acetobacteraceae; genus CAHJXG01. The sequence continues at coordinate 3,271,483 of OZ255824.1, forward strand.
TGCCGACTGGTTCGCAAAGCCGCTTGCCAAAGACGGGCTAGGTTGCGGGACGGCGGACGTCAGTGTCGTATTGACCGCTCTCCTCGTCATGCTCGTGGCCTATCTCTCGTTGACACGTGCGGATACCCGAGGCGATGGCGAGACCGGCACGAACCCGGGTGCTCGGAGTCACATCAATGCCAGGCCAGCCGCCCACTGACAGCTGGCCGGCTCTGGCCGCAGCACATCAGGGCTTGATCCAACCGCTACAGCAGGGCGTTCCGAGATGCATCAACAGTTGAGACAGGCCGTCAGCAAGGTCCCGGAGGTCACGTTTGGCTTCTGGATCATCAAGGTGATCGCGACCACCCTGGGCGAAACCGGCGGCGACGCAGTCACGATGACATTGGGCTTGGGTTACCTGGTCGGCACCGCGATCTTCGCAGCCCTGTTCATCGTGGCTGTCGCCGCCCAGATTGCCGCCAAGCGGTTCCACCTTTTCCTGTACTGGGCCGTGATCGTCGCCACGACCACCGCCGGCACGACCTTGGCCGATTTCTTCGACCGCTCGCTCGGCATTGGCTATGTCGGCGGGTCGTCAATCCTGTTCGCGTTGCTGATGGTCACCTTGGGGCTGTGGCGCCGCACGCTCGGTTCCGTGTCAGTGCACAGCGTGACGACGCCCAGGGCCGAGGTGTTCTATTGGGCGACGATCATGTTCTCGCAAACGCTCGGCACCGCGCTCGGCGACTTCCTGGCCGACACGGGCGGGCTTGGATACAGTGGCGGCGCGCTGGTGTTCGGGGCGGGACTGGCGATAGTCGCAGCGCTCTACTTCTTCACGAGCCTGTCGCGCACAATGCTGTTCTGGGCCGCCTTCATCCTGACCCGGCCCTTTGGCGCCACTGTGGGCGACTTCCTAGACAAGCCGTTGAGCGATGGCGGCCTGGCACTCGGCCGCTTTGCCGCCTCCGCCGCGCTCGCCGTGCTTATGGTCGGACTGATCGCGTTCCTGCCTCAGCGGGCCGGCAAACATCCGGGGCAGGCGTAGGCTCCTGGCCGGGTTCAGCGGGGTTGCACCGAATACTGCACAAACGTGTTTGCTCTGCGTGGGTAGGGGACGGCCTGCCCGCGGGGGGTTTGCTGGATGGCCTGGCAGGCGCCGGCGCCGCGGCGTCCTGATGAAAGCCGCCTGCCACCCAGCCTGGAATGGCCAAAAGTCGAGCTCAGGCAGCCGTGCCAAGAGATTGGCAGAAGTTTCAGTATTTACTCATTGCAATATTCCGGATCATACCGACGCGGTAGCTTGACCGCACGCATCAGGAATGACCTCTGGGGAGCCATTATATGCGCCTTATCGTGTTGCCCTGCGACGGCATCGGACCTGAGATCGTCGGTGTGTCCATGCAGGTCCTCGAGGCCGCGGACCGCGTCTTTGGCCTCGGCCTGGCCTACGACTATGACGATGCCGGGTTCGCCAGCCTCGAGAAGCATGGCACCACCCTGCGGCAGGACGTGCTGGAGCGTGCCAAGACCTATGACGGCGTCATCCTCGGCACCCAGTCGCACGCCGATTATCCGGCGCCGGAACAGGGCGGCCGCAATGTCTCGGCCGGGTTCCGCATCGGCCTCGACCTGTATGCCAACATCCGCCCGGCCCGCACCCGCCCGTTCCTGCCGACCAACATGCGCGCGGGCCGGTCGATGGACCTGGTCATCATGCGCGAGGCGACAGAGGGCTTTTATCCGGACCGCAACATGACCCGTGGCTGGGGCGAGATGATGCCCAGCCCGGACATGGCGCTGTCCGTCCGCAAGATCACCCGGCACTGCAGCGAGCGCATCGCGCGCCGGGCCTTCGAGTGGGCGATGCGGCGGCGCAAGAAAGTGACCGCCGTCCACAAGGCCAACAGCTTCCACATGACCGACGGGCTATTCCTGGAAGCCGTGCGCCATGTCGCGCAGGAGTTCCCGGAGGTGCGGCTGGACGACCTGCTGGTCGATGCCTCCACCGCGCACATCGTCAGGGAGCCGGAGCGCTTCGACGCGATCGTGGCGACGAATTTCTATGGCGACATCCTGTCCGATATGGCCAGCGAGTTGTCCGGCGGCCTGGGCCTGGCCGGGTCCGTCATGGCCAGCGATTCGATCTGCTGCGCGCAGGCCCAGCACGGGTCGGCGCCGGCCATCGCCGGCAAGGACATCGCCAATCCCACCTCCATGATCCTGTCGGTGGCGATGCTGCTGCAATGGTTGGGCGGCCACCACAAGGCCGAGGCGCTTGCGGACGCTGGCGCCGCCATGGAGCAGGCGGTGGACGCCGTGTTGGGGGACCCGGCGTCGCGCACCGCGGACCTTGGCGGCGACATGGGCTGCAGGGCGTTCGGCGAACGGGTGGCGCAGGCCGTCGCGGCGAGGTGAACCGTGCCGCCCGGCTGCGAGCCGCGGCCCAATGCCAGTCGAAGCGCGGTTGCGCGAGTTTAGGGCATTCTTGCAATGGAACGGGAGCACGGACGGATGGTGACGGACGCGGTTGCGCGGGCGGAGGCGTTCTGCCGCCGGTTTGGCTTCGGCCTGCCGATCTTGCTGGCGCCGATGGCCGGGGCCTGCCCGCCGTCGCTGTCCATCGCGGTGGCGAACGCCGGCGGGCTCGGCGCGTGCGGCGCACTGCTGCTGCCGCCGGCTGGGATCGCGGCCTGGGCCGCCGCGATGCGCGCCGGCAGCAACGGCGCGTTCCAGATCAATCTCTGGATTCCCGACCCGCCGCCGCTGCGTGACACAGCGCATGAGGATCGGCTGCGGGCGTTCCTCGCGGACTGGGGGCCTGCACCGCCCGCCGATGCCGCCGATGCGGGGCCGCCGGATTTCGCGGCGCAGTGCGAGGCGCTGCTGGCGGCGGGGCCGCCGGTCGTCTCCTCGGTCATGGGCCTGTATTCCGCCGAGTTCGTTGCCCGCATGAAGGCGCGCGGCATCGCCTGGTTCGCCAACGTCACGACCGTCGCCGAGGCGCGCGCGGCCGAGGCGGCGGGCGCGGACGCGGTGGTGGCGCAGGGCATGGAGGCGGGCGGCCACCGCGGCTGCTTCGACGCCGGCCGGGCGGAGGCCGGGATGGTCGGCCTGTTCGCCCTGTTGCCGGCGGTCGCCGACGCCGTGAGCGTGCCGGTGATCGCGACGGGCGGCATCGCCGACGGGCGCGGCGTCGCGGCGGCGCTGACGCTGGGCGCGTCGGCGGCGCAGGTCGGCACCGGTTTCCTGCGCTGCCCGGAGGCCAAGCTGAACCCGGCCTGGGCCGAGGCGCTGGGGCGCACGCCGCCGGAGGGCACGCTGGTCACCCGCGCCTTTAGCGGACGCGCCGGGCGGGGCGTCGCCACCGCCTATGCCCGCGCCGCCGCTGCGCCGGATGCGCCGCGGCCCGCGCCGTATCCGGTGCAGCGCGGCCTGACCCAGGCCATGCGGGACGCCGGCGCCAAGGCCAACGACGTGGACCGCATGCAGGCCTGGGCCGGGCAATCCGCCGCGCTGGCCCGGGCGGAACCGGCGGGGGTGCTGGCCCGGGCCTGGTGGGACGACGCCCGGGCGCTGCTGGGGCGTTAACCCCGCTTGGCGTCAACGCCGGCCGAACAGGCGTTCGATCTCGGCGCGGCTGAGCTTGAGGAAGGTGGGGCGGCCGTGGCTGCAGGTGGCGGCGCGCGGGGTCGACTCCATCCGCCGCAGCAGCGCGTCCATCTCGCCCTGCCCGAGCCGGCGCCCGGCGCGGATGCTGCCGTGGCAGGCGAGCCGGGCGAGCATGGCGTCGAGCCGCGCCAGCAGGGCGGTGGCCTCATCGCCCTCCGCCAGTTCGTCCGCGAGGTCGCGCAGCAGCGGCGCCGGGTCGGGCGCGCCGAGGGCCGCCGGCAGCGCACGCACCAGCACGGCGCCGGGTCCGAAGCCTTCGAGGTCGAGGCCGAGCGTCCGCAGCTCCCCGGCCCGGTCCAGCAGCCGGGCGGCATCGGCGGGGGCGAGGTCGACGACCGCCGGCAGCAGCAGCGGTTGGCTGCGTATCCCGCCGTCATGGTGCTGCGCCCGCAGCGCCTCGTGGGTCAGCCGCTCATGCGCGGCGTGCTGGTCGACCAGCACCAGGCTGCCATCTGCGGCGACAGCGAGGATATAGGTGTCCAGCACCTGCGCCACGGCGGCGCCCAAGGGGTGGTCCGCCGCAGGGGCTGCGGCGGCCAGCAGGCTGCGCGCGGCCGGGGCGGCGTCCAGCGGCAACTGCGCCTCGGCGAAGCCGGTGTAGCGCGGGCCGGGCCGGCGGCCCTGCGCTACGAGCTGCAGCGGCGGACGCATGGGAATGCCGATCCGCGGCGCGCTGCCCCCGGCGCCGCCGGCCAGCGCCCGGGCGATGGCGCCGATCACCAGCGAGCGCACCGCGGCCGGATCCTGGAAACGCAGCTCGCTCTTGGCAGGATGCACGTTCACGTCCAGCGCCGCGGCCGGCAGCTCGAGGAACAGCGCCGCCACCGGATGCCGCCCGGCGGCGATCACGTCGCGATAGGCCACCCGCAGCGCCGTCTTCAGCACCGGGTCGGTCACTGGACGCCCGTTCACCACCAGGCTCTGCGCCGCGCCGGTGGCCCGCGTGACCGTCGGCAGGCAGGCGAAGCCGCTGAGCCGCAGCTCGCCCCGAGCCTCATCGAGCGGCAGCAGCGCCGCGGCGGCCTCGGCGCCGAGCAGCGGGCCGAGCAACGCGGCGACCCGGGCGGCGCGGTCCTGCGCCGGCAGGTCGAAGGCGACGCGGCCCTCGGTCTCGCAGCGGAAAGCGACGTGCGGCGCGGCCAAGGCCAGGCGGCGCGCGGCATGCTCGGCGTGCTCGGCCTCGGTGCGCGGGTGCTTCAGGAACTTGCGCCGCGCAGGGGTGGCGTAGAACAGGTCGGCGACCACGACGCGGGTGCCGGACGGCCCGGACGCCGGCGCCGGGCCGCTGACGACGCCGCCCTCCACCCGGATCGCATGGGCATGCGCGGCGCCCGGCGGACGCGAGACGATGTGCAGGCGTCCGGCGGCGCCGATGCTCGGCAACGCCTCGCCGCGGAAACCGAGGGTGGCGATGTGGACCAGCGCCTCGCCGCCGGTGTCCGCGGGCAGCTTGGAGGTGCAGTGCCGCTGGACCGCCAAGGCGAGGTCGGCTTCGTCCATGCCGCAGCCGTCGTCCAGGATTTCGATCCGGTCGATGCCGCCGCCGGCCAGCGTCACCGCGATCCGGGCGGCGCCGGCATCCAGCGCGTTCTCGATCAGCTCCTTGACCACGGCGGCCGGGCGCTCGATCACCTCGCCGGCGGCGATGCGGTTGACCATGCCCTCGGACAGCAGCCGAATCCGCGGCGGCGGCAACCGCGGCGGCGGCAACCGCGGCGGCGACAACCGCGGCGGCTCTGGGACTGCGCGATTCGGGATGGGAAGCATGGCTTACGCTAGCACGGCAGCGCCGGTGCGGCCTACAGTTCCCCGTTCCTCACTGGCCGCCCTGGAAGATTGGAGTCGCTATGCCCGACGCTGGCCTGCTGCCGATCGACCCCGGCGCACGGCGCGCCATCCTCGATGCCGTCGACGGCCTGCAGGGCGACGCGGCCGCCCTGCTCGGCCAACTGGTGCGGCACCGCAGCCTGCTGGGCGAGGAGGCCGGCTGCCTCGATGCGATGGCGGACGCCTTTGCCGGCCTGGGCCTCGCGCCGCGCCGTGTGCCGGTCGACGTGGGCGCGCTCGCCGGCATCCCCGGCTTTTCGCCGCCGCTGATCTCCTATGCCGGGCGCGACAACGTCGCGGCGCTGCACCGTCCGCGGCGCCATCTCGGCCGCAGCCTGATGCTGCAGGGCCATGTCGACGTGGTGCCAGAGGGTGCCGCCGACCTCTGGGCCACGCCGCCGTTCGAGCCGGATATCCGCGGCGGCCGCATGTACGGCCGCGGCGCCGGCGACATGAAGGCGGGCCTGGCGTCGATCGTCATGGCCTGCACGGCGCTGCGCCGCGCCGGGCTGCAGCCGGCGTCCGAGCTGCAACTCGCCGCCGTCATCGAGGAGGAGTGCACCGGCAACGGCGCGCTCGCGGTCATGCACGCGCTGCCGCGGCCCGACGCCTGCCTGATCCCCGAGCCCGGCCCCGGCTTCCCGGCGCTGTATGTGGCGGAGGTCGGCGTGGTCTGGGCCTGGGTGACCGTCACCGGACGCCCCGCCCACGTGCGCGACATGCAGGCGGGGGTGAACGCGATCGAGGCCGCCTACGTGCTGATGGAGCGGTTCCGCGCCTATGAGGGCACGATGAACCGCGCGGAGCGCCGCCATCCGGCCTTTGCCGCCGACAACCACCCGGTCAACGTCAACTTCGGCACCCTGAGCGGCGGCGAGTGGAACAGCAGCGTCGCCACCCGCGCCCGGCTCGGCGTGCGGGTCGGCGTCATGCCGGGCCATAGCTGCCACGCGGTGCGTGACGAGATCGAGGCGCTCGTGGCGCAGGCGGCGGACGACCCCCGGCTGCGCGGCGCGCGGCTTGGCGTCGAGTTCAAGGGCTTCCTGGCCGACGGCTGCGTGTTCCCGCCGGAGCAGCCGATCGCCCAGGCGGTGAGCGCCATGCACCGCGAGGTGACTGGGACGGACATCCGGCACTACAGCGCCACCGGCCTGACCGACGCCCGGTTCTACACGCTGTATGGCGGCACGCAGGCCACCTGCTACGGCCCGGACGCGGAGAACATCCACGGCATCGACGAGAGCGTCGGCCTCGACGCCATGCACGACGTGACCCGGGTGCTGGCGCTGACCATCGCCGGCTGGTGCGGGCTGGAGGCGGTTTAGCCGACCTGCACCTCGCCGACCCGGGCGGACGCGACGCGCAGCCCGTCCCATTCCACCTGGCTGTCGGACAAGGCTATTCCGTGCGCTTGGAGGCCGTGGGCCAGTAGCGCGGCGGGCGCCGCCGAGGCCATGGCGACCGCCTCCTGCGGCGATGCGATCCCCCATCCCACGACGTTGCGCACCGCCGCGTCGAGCGTCAGCGCCGAGCCCGCCAGGGTGCGGGTGCCGGGCTGCCGCACGCTGCCATCGACCGCGCCCTCAATCGCCATGCCGGCAAACCCGTAGCGGCCCGGCGGCGCAGCGGCTGCCGCCACCGCGTCCGTCACCAGGATCGCCCGGCCCGGTCCCTTGGCGCGGACCATCGCCCGCAGCGCCGGCACCGGCAGATGGATGCCGTCGGCGATGAAGCTCGCCGCCAGCCGATCTTCCGCCAATTGCGCCATCAGCGGGTTGTCGAGCTTCGGCAGCATCTGCGGCAAGCCGTTGCCCAGATGGGTCGACAGCCGCGCCCCGGCTGCCGCTGTCCGCGCCACCACGTCCGCCCCGGCGTCCGAATGGCCGATCGCCGCAATGACGCCGCGCGCCGTCAGCCAGTGGATCAGCGCCTCCGCCCCCGGCAGCTCCGCCGCCAGGGTCAGCAGCAGGACCGGGCGGCTCAGCCCAGCGGTGAGGCGCTCGATGGCCGCGGGATCAGGCGCGATCATCGCCGCGGGCGGATGGCAGCCGGCAAAGCCCGGTGCCGGGTTGAGGAACGGCCCTTCGAGGTGGTAGCCCGGCACCATCAGCGGCCCGAGCCGGCTATGGGCCACTGCCCGGTCCAATGCCGCGACCCGGGCCGCCATCTCGGCGAGGCCGGCGGTGATGACGGTCGGCAGGCAGGCGGTGACGCCTCCCCGCAGCATGGCGTGCAGCGCATGGTCCAGCGCGTCGGCGGTGAGCGCCGCGTCGTTGAAGTCGACCCCGGCGAAACCGTTCACCTGCAGGTCGACCAGGCCGGCGCTGCGAAGGTTTTGCAGCGGGTTTACCAGGGCAATTCGGCCCCGCTGTAGTCGAGGAAGGCCGAGCCCGGCGTGCCGCGACGCGCCAGGATGACGTCGACGAGGCCACGCGCACTGGTCTCGACATCGAGGTCGGCGCTGTCGCCGCCCATGTCCGTGCGCACCCAGCCGGGATGCAGGGACAGCACCGTGAGCGGGCCCCCTGGCTGCGCCGGGTCCAGCTTCGCCGCCAGGCCGCGGGTGAGCGAGTTGAGCGCCGCCTTGCTGGCGCGGTACAGCTCCATGTCGCCGCGCTCGTTGCCGGCCACGCTGCCCATGATCGAGGTCATGAAGGCGAGCACGCCGCCGGGCGCGATGCGGCCGAGCAGGATGCGGGCGGCGGCCACCGGGGCGACGGCATTGGTCAGGAACAGCGCGCCGACCTCGGCCGCCGTCGCCTGGCCGGCGTCCCCGTGCGCCGGTCCCGACACGCCGGCATTGATGAACAGCAGGTCGAGCGGCGTCGCCGGCAGCGCGGCGATGGAGGCGAGGTCGGTGACGTCGGCGATGGCCGCGGTGGCGCCCGCCGCCTCGGCCGCCGTGCGCCCGGCCTCGGACCGGACCGTGCCGGTGACGCTCCAGCCCCGTCTGGTGAACTCGCGCACGAGGCCCAGGCCGAGGCCGCGGGATGCGCCGATGATGAGAGCTGCGGGCATGAGGATACCTCCCGTTGATGTGCGGCCTACATGGGGGTTGCCGCCGGGCGTTTCCACGACACGTTTGGAACCCCGGCCCCCTGCGGCCACGGCTGCGCTGTGCCGGCATCCATTGATCGCGTGAGGAATCCATGTCCGACTCCGCCCAAACCGCCCAAACCGCCCAGACGGCGCCAACTGCCCTGGCGACCCAAGCCGCCTCGCCCGGCGTCGTCGTCATCACCGGCGCGTCGTCCGGCATCGGCCGGTCCGCCGCCGCCCTGTTCGGCACGCATGGTTGGCGCGTGGGCCTGATCGCCCGCAGCGCCAAGAACCTGGAGGCGACCCGCAGCGATGTCGTGACCGCCGGCGGCATGGCGTCGATTGCCGTCGCCGACGTCGCCGACAGCGCGGCGCTCGAGGCGGCGGCGGTGCAGATCGAGCGCGAGCTCGGCCCGATCGACGTTTGGATCAACAATGCCGGCGTCAGCGTGTATGGCAAGTTCATGGACATCACCGAGGACGAGTTCCGCCGGGTGACCGAGACCAACTACCTCGGCACGGTGAACGGCACCCGCGTGGCGCTGCGCCGGATGCTGCCGCGCAACCAGGGTGCCATCGTGCAGATCCTCTCGACCATCAGCTACCGCGGCGTGCCGCTGCAATCGCCGTATTCCGGCAGCAAATATGCGCTGCGTGGCTTCACCGAGGCGCTGCGGGCCGACCTCGCCAACGACCGCAGCGCGGTGCATGTGACGATGGTGCATCCCCCGGCGGTGAACACGCCGTTCTACAACCACGCGACCTCGCATATGCCAAAGCCGCTGCGTCCGCCGCCGCCGGTGTATCAGCCGGAGGTCGTCGCCGACGCCATCTACCTCGCCGCCACGACGCGCCGGCGCGAGGTGAAGGTGGGGGGATCGACGGTTGGCTTCGCGGTGGCGAACAAGGTCGCGCCGGGCTTGCTGGACTACCTGTCGGGCAAGTTCGGCGTGACGGCGCAGCAGTCGGACAAGGGCGGCGCGGTCGCCATGCGCGACCCGAACCTGACGGGCCCGGGCCAGCAGCCGTCCTCGACCCACGGCCCCTTCGACAACGAGAGCCTGAACGGCAGCGTGCAGATGTGGGCCAACAAGAACCGCGGCGCGGCCGGCTTGGCGCTCGGGCTGGGGCTGATCGGGCTGGCGATGCTGGGCGGATCGTCGGCGCGGGCCATGGGCGCACGCGTTGCTGGCGTCAAGGCGGGCGGCGTCAAGGCGGTCGGCGCCGGGGTCCGCATGGCAGCGGCCGAGGCGCTGCGCCGCCTGTAGGGGGTTGGCGCCATGACGGCGGTCCCGCGCGTCACCGGGCAGCTCGAATCATCGCTCTATGTCGCCGATCTCGACCGCTCCCGCGGCTTCTACCAGCGCGTGTTCGGCTTCGAACTGCTGTTGCAAGAGGAGCGCATGGCCGCCCTGGCCGTGCCCGGCGGCAGCGTGCTGCTGCTGTTCCGCCGCGGCGGATCGGTCGAGCCGAGCCCAATGCCGGGCGGCGTCATCCCGCCGCATGACGGCCATGGCACGCTGCATCTGTGCTTCGCCGTGCCGTTGGCGGAACTCGGCGCGTGGGAGCGGCATCTGGCCGCGCTCGGCATTGCGGTCGAGAGCCGGGTCGTGCAGAGCTTCGGCGGCACGAGCCTGTATTTCCGCGATCCCGATGGGCATTCGCTGGAGATGGCCGGGCCGGGCCTGTGGGCGACCTATTAGCATTACAAGTGCATTTTAGGGATTGAGCGTTCTAGGTTCTGGGTTTTTGGGGGGCGTAGATGGTGGTTGCTTTGATGGAGGCGTTGCTGGAGTTGTGGGTGTTGTCGTTGCGGGATGTCCAAAGCCTGTATCCGCCCGTTGTTCACCCAAGAGCGCGTGGCACAGTCGGCAGGACTGTTCCTGGATGGCCTGCTCGGGCCGGAGCGGCGCAAGACCGGATGGATGCGGGCTGAGGCGGCGGGCGATGCGGGACCATGGCGCCAGCAGGCCATCCTGGGTCGGGGCCGGTGGGATGCGGATGCGTTGCGCGACGTCGTGCGCGCGTATGCGCTGGAGGTGCTGGCCGACCCTGGCGCGGCCTCCGAGCTTTGCTGAACCGGGGTGATCGACGAGACGGGGTTCCTCAAGCAGGGCAAGTCGTCTTGCGGGGTAGGCCGTCAGTATGCGGGGTCGGCAGGCTCGCCGAACCGCGGGGCGTTTGCGGCTGGGATCACCGATTGCCAAGTGGGTGTGTTCGCAGCCTATGTGTCCCGGCACGGGCATGCCTGGAGCTGGCCGACCTCGATGCGGACCAGTTCAATCCGACGCTGTCCGGCACCTGGACGCGCGGCCTGCTGGTCCGGCGCACCCTGGCCGACGGCGAGTGCGCATACTTCACCACATGGTGCCCGGCCGGCGCCGGCATCGAAACCCTGGTGGCCGTTGAAGGGCAGCGCTGGGCGGAAGCCGTCAAGGTTCCATCGGCGTAGCCGGTGGAATACGGCTGGAGGGCATCGAGGACAGCTTTGAGGCCGCCAAGACCGAGCTCGGCCTCGACCACAATGCGACCCGGTCCTGGCATGGCTGGCACCGGCACGTCAGTCTGGTCATGCTGGCGTTCGCCATGATGGCCAGCATCCGCCACCATGCAAACCCAACAGCTCCTCAAAAAACACCGCTACGCCCGCCCCGACTACCCCAGCGCTCGTCCGCTGGTCCGTTCAGGAACTCCGCCGGGTCGCTACCCGCCTGGCCCAGCGCCGCATCCAGCCTGCCCATGTCATCGCGTGGTCACTCTCGCGAAAAGCGCACCAAGCTATCGCGCAACGCTGCCATATGAAGCGCAGATGGCAACTGTAATGCTAGGGAACTTATTGTTTCTGGTAAGCAACCTAGCTTGGTTGGGGCGGAAGGATTCGAACCTTCGGATGGCGGATTCAAAGTCCGCTGCCTTACCGCTTGGCGACGCCCCATCACCGGCCTTGGCCATTGCCGCTGCTGTCAATAGGGGGTGCAGGACCCTTCCGTAAAGCCCTTCGAGTCGCCCGTCATCGCGCCGCCCCAGGCCCACCAGGACGCGGGCGCCTGCGTAGCCACGGCGGCGGCGGCACCCGCGGTGGCGAACAGGCCGAAGCACGTGGCGCCCGAGCCGCTCATGCGCGCCAGCAGGCAGCCAGGCCAGGCACGCAGCCAATCCAGCACGGGCGCAATGGCCGGACACAGCGCCATGGCGGGCGCTTCGAGGTCATTGCCGAGCCCGGCCAGGCCTGCCGCCATCGCCGCAACGTCGGGCCAGGCGGCCGGGAGCACCGGGATCGCGGAGAACGCGCCCTGGCGCGCATGGAACACGTCCGGGGTCGACACCGCCGCACCCGGATTGAGCAGCACCATCCCGCACGCCGGCATTATCGGCGCCAAGCCCAGGATGTCGCCGATGCCCTGCATGCGCGCCGGACGGCTTGCCAGGCACACCGGAACGTCGGCGCCCAAACCTTGAGCGATCAGCCACAAACGGTCCATCGGCAGGCGCACGTTCCAAAGCCGGACAAGGGCCCGCAACGTGGCCGCAGCGTCGGCCGAGCCGCCACCGATCCCGCTGGCAACCGGCAGATGCTTTTCCAGTGCCAACCGGGCGCCGGCCTCGATGTCCGCCGCGGAAGCCAGCGCCTGCGCCGCCCGCATCACCAGGTTGCCTGCCCCCGTCTCCAGGCCAATCCCGTGGGGGCCGCTGACCTCAAGCGTCATCGTGTCCGCGGGCGTTGCATGCACCGTGTCGGCAGCGCCAGGGAATACCGCCAGGCTGTCCAGGAGGTGATACCCGTCCGCACGCCGCCCCACGACGTGCAAATACAGGTTGACCTTCGCAGGCGCTGCCTCGGTCGGCACGCTTTAAGGAGCGGCGCCGGGCGTCGCGGCCTGCTGGGGCGGAGCCGCCTCAGCGCCGCGCAGCTTGCTCTCGATGCGCGCCTGGTCCTCCGGCTCCGGCTTCAGGTTCAGCGCGCGCCGCCATTGGAACTCGGCCTCCCGCCGCCGTCCGGCCGCATCCAGCGCGTCGCCGAAATGCGCGTTAATCGTGGGGTCCTCCGGCTGCAGCTCCACCGCCCGCTCCAGGTTCTTCAGCGCCCCGGCCACGTCGCCCTCCCGCAACAGCGCCCAGCCAAGGCTGTCGATGAATGCGCCGTCGTTGGGCCGCTGCTCCACGGCGCGCTCGATCATGTGCCGGGCACGGTCCACGTTGTGGCGCTGTTCGACCCAGGCATATCCCAGGTAGTTCAAGACATTCGGCTGGTCCGGCGCGAGCTGCAGGGCATACTCGAAATCAGCCTCGGCTTTCGGCCATTCGCCGGCGCGTTCCAAGGCGACGCCGCGCTCATAAAACAGCGGCCAGTTGGTGCGGGTGGGCGTGCCGATGCGGGCAATCGCGCGGTCATAGGCCGCCACCGCTTCGCCGAAGTGGCTATGCAGGCGCAAGTTATCGGCGATCTGCGCCAACGGCTCTGGACGGTCCGGATACTGCTGGGCCAATCCCTCGAGTATCCGCGATGCTTCCTGCTCCTGGCCCATGCTGTCCAGCAAGCTCGCCCGGCGCAACGCGACCACCGCTGCGAGCGGGTCCGACGGCGGAACGCTGGCCAGGGTGTCGATGGCGGCCTGCGTCCGCTTAGCCGCCTCCTGGATATCGGCGAGCAACAGCCGCGCCGCGGTGAAATCATTGCGCAGATCGAGGGCCAGCCGCAGCAGCACCTGCGCAGAGTCGTTGGCGTTCTGCTGACGAAGCGTTGCGGCCATGGCGAGATAGGTCTCGGCGATGCCGTCCGCCGCGTTGCGGACCGCCCGTTCGGCCACGTCACGCTCCAACGCCGGGCGGGCGAGCGCAATGTCCCCATTCACGGCCACCATGTCGCGTATGGTTTGCCGCGCCTCATCGAGGTTGCCCTGCCGGGCCTGCCAGCTCGCTAAAATCTGGCCAAGACGGATGTTGAGGCCGCCATATTCGGCTTGCGCGAGTTGATACAGCCGGTCGGCGTCCGGCTTGAGGCCGCCGAGGTCGGCGATCATCGCCGCATGCAGCGCCATGACGCCCCGGAGCCGCTGCTCGTCCAACGCCGGCTGCAGGGTGGCCAAGGCCGCGCTGGCATGGCCGGCGCCCTGCTCCGCCCAGGCAATCAGCAAAGGCCGCAAGATCTGCGTGAGGCCCTGCGCCGGCAGGCCGGTGAAGCGCGCCTTGGCTATGTCCCAATTCTCGGCCCGGACATCCCGGTCGGCCAGGACCAGTTCCGCCACCGCATTGTCGTGCACGCCCGCTGCGAGCCGCGCCGCGCTGGACCGCCCGGCCATGACGGCCGCGATGAACGCCTGGTTCGCCACCTCCATCACGCCGCCATCCTGGGTCAGCGCCGCTTCCAGCCGGTCGGCGGCCACGTCCAGGTCGCCCTGCTGTGCCGCGAACCGCCCGGCCAGGTAGTCGCCAAACGCCCTACTTGGCACGAATTTCGACGTTCCGACTGCGCTTTCCTGGCCAAAGTCGTTCGCGCCCCCGCCTGCCAGCAAGGCCACGACGATCAGCGCCGAGCGGCCAGATCGCTGCATCGAGCTACATGCCGCTCGGATAATTGGGCCCGCCGGCGCCTTCGGGCACCGCCCAGTCGATGTTCTGGGTCGGGTCCTTGATGTCGCACGTCTTGCAGTGCACGCAGTTCTGCGCGTTGATCTGCAGCCGGGGAGCGCCCTGCTCGACATCCACCGCCTCATACACGCCGGCCGGACAATACCGGCTTTCCGGGCTGGCGAATTGCTCCCAGTTCACGCCCAGCCACCGGCCTGGGTCGCGCAGGTGCAGATGTGACGGCTGGTCCTCAACGTGGTTCGTGTTGCTGATGAACACCGACGACAGCCGGTCGAAGGTCAGCTTCCCGTCGGGCTTCGGATACTCGATGCGTGGCGCATCCTTGGCGAGACGCAGGCCCTCGTGGTCGGCGTGGGCGTGGCGCATCGTCCAGGGCGCGCGCCCACGCAGCAGATAGCTGTCAAGCCCCGAATAGGCGATGCCGCCGAACAGGCCGAATTTGGCGAGCGACGGGCGGATGTTGCGGACGCCGCTCAGTTCCTGGAACAGCCAGCTTTCGCGGAAGCGGCGGTCATAGCCCTCGGGTTCGGCGGGACGGCCATGCGTGAGCGCGTCGGCGACGGCTTCCGCCGCCAACATGCCGGACTTCATCGCGGTGTGGATGCCCTTGATCTTCGGCACGTTCAGGAACCCGGCCGCGTCGCCGATCAGCGCGCCGCCGGGGAACGTCAGCTTCGGCAGCGACTGCAGCCCGCCTTCGATCAATGCCCGCGCGCCATAGCTGATGCGGCGCCCGCCCTCGAAGTGCTTGCGCATGGCTGGATGTGTCTTGAACCGCTGCATCTCGTCGAAGGGCGACAGCCAGGGATTGTGGTAATCCAACCCGACCACGAAGCCATACGACACCAGGTTGTCGCCCCAATGATACAGCCACGACCCGCCATAGGTCTTGCGGTCCAGCGGCCAGCCGATGGAGTGCTCGATCAGGCCAGGCTTATGCGAAGCCGCAGGGATCTCCCACAACTCCTTGATCCCCAACGCATAGGTCTGCGGATCGCGGCCCTCCCGCAGGTTGAAATGCGCCGCAACCTGCTTGGTGAGCGAACCGCGGCAACCCTCGGCGAACAGTGTGTAGGCGGCGCGCAATTCCATGCCGGGCTGGAAGTTGGCGCCGTGCTCGCCCTCCTTCGTGATGCCCATGTCCCCGGTCGCGACGCCCACCACGCGCCCATGCTCGATCAGGGTCTCGGCGGCGGCAAAGCCTGGGTAGATCTCGACGCCCAGCCCCTCGGCCTGGGAACCGAGCCAGCGGCACACGTCGCCAAGGCTCACGATGTAGTTGCCGGCATTGTGCATCGGCAGTGGGGTCGGCAGCCTGAAGGCGCGGGTCTTGGTCAGGAACAGAAAGCGGTCCTCCCCGGCCGGCGTCAGCAAAGGCGCGCCGGAGCTTTGCCACTCCGGCAGCAACTCATGCAGCGCGCGCGGTTCGATCACGGCGCCGGACAGGATATGGGCGCCGACCTCCCCCCCTTTCTCCACGACGCACACGCTGGCATCGGGCGAAAGCTGTTTCAGGCGGATCGCCGCGCTAAGCCCGGCAGGGCCCGCGCCGACGATCACCACATCGAATTCCATGGCCTCGCGGGCCACCTCACGTTCCGACATCCATCCCTCCGTCTGTCCGCTTTAAGTGGGGACGGGCGCGGGTTGCGCAAAACCCGCACGCGGCACATTTTCGTCTCCATGCGACATAGAACGGTCTAGGCCCGATGGACAGCCTCGCAGCGCTGCGCCTGCAGATCGAATGGGGGGCGGACGAGGCGCTGGACGACCTGCCGCGCGACCACTTCCGGCCCAAGCCGGCAGCGCCGTCCATGCCGTCACCGCTCCCAGCCCAGGCCACGCCTGCCATTGCGCGCAGCCAGCCGGCCGCAGCGCCGGCACCTGCAGCCCGGGCCGAAACTCTCGCCGAGCTTCACGCAGCCCTCGAAGCGTTCGACGGATGCCCGCTCCGCGCCACCGCGACAACGACGGTCCGACCGGATGGCAATCCGGCGGCCGGGCTGGTCCTGATTGCCGATGCTCCCGGCGCCGATGACGACCGGGCGGGAACAGCGTTCGCCGGGGCGGCCGGGCAGGTGCTCGACCGCGTGCTCGGGAGCGCCGGCCTCGACCGGTCTGGCCTGTTGCTGACCCATTTAGTGCCCTGGCGCCCGCCGGGTGGCCGAGCCCCGGCCGATGCCGAAATCCAGTCATGCCTGCCCTTCCTGCTTCGCCTGTTGCAGCTTGTCCGCCCCGAGCGGCTCGTGCTGCTCGGTTCAGCCTCGGTCAAGGCGGCGACCGGCAGCAGCGACAGCATCCGGCGGCTGCGCGGACGCTGGCTGCAGGCGGCGCTGCCTGGGTTCGACGCCCCCGTGCCGGCGTTGGCGATGCTGCCCTTTGATCAATGGCTCCGAACTCCAACGGCCAAGCGTGATTGCTGGGCCGACCTTCTTGCGCTCCGCATCAGCCTACGAGCAAATCCTTAACCGACCGTAAACCTAGGCCAATAAACATGCCGATCGACGAGAGCCGCCAGTTCATCCCGGTGAACATCGCCGTCCTCACGGTTTCCGACACGCGCACCGCTGCCGACGACCGCTCCGGCGACACGCTGGCCGCACGCATCGCCCAAGCCGGCCATCACGTCGGCGCCCGGGCCATCGACCGCGACGACGCTGGCCTGATCGAAGCCCGGCTGCGCGGCTGGATCGCGGATCCGGCCATCGACGCCGTGATCACCACCGGCGGCACCGGCATCACCGGACGCGACGTCACGCCCGAGGCGTTCGACCGTGTGCTGGAGAAACGCATCGAGGGCTTCGGCGAGCTGTTCCGCATGCTGAGCTACCAGAAGATCGGCACGTCCACGATGCAGTCCCGCGCCCTCGCCGGCGTGGCGGGCGGCACCTATCTTTTTGCCCTGCCGGGCAGCACGGGCGCCGTGAAGGACGCATGGGACGACATCTTGCTTTGGCAGCTCGATAGCCGTCACCGTCCCTGCAACCTGGTCGAACTAATGCCGCGGCTGCAGGAGCGTCTCCGGGCGGTCGAATAATCGGCGGAGCCAGCCTCAAGTTCTTATTTTGTTCTTGACATCGAGCGGCGCCTATGCGCAGGTCATGTCAGAACGCATAGGGAACGCGGCCATGCCGGATGGGACAATCGCTGCGCGGGATTTGTTGCGAAGCGCCCTGGACCAAGATGCGATTGCGGCGTTTGCCCAGGCTGACGCGGCGGAACTACAACCAAATGAACGGCTTCGATCCCTCGCCCGCCACGGACGGGGAGCTGCAAATAACCCCGCCGTGCGTTATGACCGCCATACGGCATCGCCCTTCGAGGACGGATGGGCGCAGATCGGCGCCGACCTCGCGGATTTGCCGCCATTGCCGACCGTCCTGACACGAGACAGCAGCAAGACCGCAATCAGTTGGAACGGCAGCCCGGACATCGGCTTCGACCGCGCGGTCAACCCCTATCGCGGCTGCGAGCACGGCTGCGTCTACTGCTACGCCCGGCCCAGCCACGCCTATCTCGGCTACTCGCCCGGGCTCGAGTTCGAAACGCAGATCGTCTTCAAGCCGGATGTCGCCACCCTGCTCGAGCGGGAGCTGAGCAAGCCTGGCTATGTCGCCCAACCCATGGCGCTGGGGTCCAACACCGACCCATACCAACCCGTCGACCGCACGCTGCGGCTCACGCGCGCGGTGCTGGAGGTGCTGGACCGGTTCAGCCATCCCGTCAGCATCGTGACCAAATCCGCCGGCGTGCTGCAGGACCTCGACATCCTGCAACGCATGGCGTCGCGCGGGCTGGTCCGGGTCTGGCTGTCCGTCACCACGCTGGACGCCGGGCTGGCACGGCGCATGGAGCCGCGGGCTGCTTCGCCCTCGCGCCGGCTGCAGACGATTGCGGCATTGACGCAGGCGGGCGTTCCGGCCGGCGTGCTCGCGGCGCCGATGATCCCCGGGCTAAACGATATGGAGCTGGAAAACATCCTGGCCGCCGCCCGGCAGCACGGCGCGGCGCACGCTGGCTATGTCTTGCTGCGCTTGCCGCTCGAACTGCGGGAGGTGTTCACCACTTGGCTGCAGGAGCACGTGCCGGACCGGGCGCGGCGCATCCTGGCCCTTATTCGTGAGACTCGGGCCGGAGAGCTGAACGACAGCCGGTTCCATCACCGTTTCAGCGGCGGCGGACCCTATGCCGACCTGTTGGCCCAGCGTTTTCGCAACATGCAGAAGAAGCTCGGCTTTCTCGGACGCGAGTCGCTCGATACCACGCAGTTCAGCCGTCCGCTTGCGGCTGGGGACCAGCTCTCGCTGCTGTAGGCCGGACCTGCTACCGGGGTTCATGAGTCCGGATTTCAAACGCGAGTCGCAACATGGCGGCCGAGTCGCAGGGGTGGACGAAGCCGGGCGGGGGCCGCTGGCCGGCCCGGTGGTCGCCGCTGCGGTAGTGTTTCCGGCCGGCGTTCCCAAAGGCCTAAGGCCACTGCTCGACGACTCGAAAAAGCTGACGGCACCCGCCCGGCAAACGGCATTCGAGGCATTGCAGGCGTGCGGCACCGTGGAAATCGGCGTCGCGGCCGCGTCGGTGGACGAGATCGCCCGGCTCAATATCCTGCACGCCTCCTTGCTCGCCATGCGCCGCGCGGTGCTCCGCCTGCCAAGCGTGCCGGACCTCGCGCTGGTCGACGGCAACCGGGCGCCCTCCCTGCCGTGCAGCGTTCAGTGCTGCATCGGCGGCGACGCAGCATCGCTGTCGATCGCCGCGGCATCGATCGTGGCAAAGGTCATCCGCGACCGCGTGATGGCGCGTCTCGCAACCCGCTACCCTGCGTTCGGCTGGCAGATAAACGCCGGCTACGGCACGCCAGCTCATCGCGCGGCGCTGCATCGAGTCGGGCCGTGCCGTCACCACCGGGCAGCGTTCGGCACGGTCCGGCTGCTGCGGGAAGCCGCCTGCGAAGCAGGGGCGGATTGACGCGGCTTCCATGGCCTAGGCACGATAAGCCCCAAATCGCTGGTTGGACCGTGTGGAATTAGTTCGTGAGCTGCCGTTGGATCAGGTGCTGCTGGGGGATTGCGTGCCTTTGATGGGCATGCTGCCGCCGGCGTCGGTCCACTGCGTCTTTGCCGACCCGCCCTATAACCTCCAGCTCCGCGGCGAGCTGAGGCGTCCGGACGACAGCCTTGTGGACGCAGTCGATGACGACTGGGACCGGTTCAGCGATTTCGCCGCTTATGACGCCTTCACGCGGGACTGGCTCGGCGAATGCCGGCGCCTGTTGCGCAAGGACGGCACGATCTGGGTCATTGGCTCCTATCACAACATCTTCCGCATCGGCGCCATCCTACAGGATCTTGGTTTCTGGATTCTTAACGATATCGTCTGGCGCAAATCAAATCCGATGCCGAATTTCCGCGGTCGGCGCTTTACCAACGCGCACGAGACGCTGATCTGGGCCGCCCGCGGCCAGGACAGCCGCTACCGCTTCAATTACCAGGCCATGAAGGCGCTAAACGACGACCTGCAAATGCGCAGCGACTGGTTCCTGCCGCTTTGCACCGGGGCGGAGCGGCTGCGCAACCAGCATGGCCTGAAGCTGCACCCCACCCAGAAACCGGAGTCGCTGCTGCATCGCGTGCTGCTTGCCAGCACTTCGCCCGGCGACGTCATCCTCGATCCGTTCCTCGGCACCGGCACCACGGCGGCCATGGCCAAGCGCCTGCACCGGCATTTCATCGGCATAGAACGGCATCCCGCCTATGCCGAAGCGGCCATCGGCCGGGTGCGGCGTGAAAGGCCGGCCTCGACGGAGGGAATGGCCGCCACGCCAACCAAGCGCGAGGCGGTGCGCGTCCCGTTCGGAAGCCTGATTGAGCGTGGCCTGATCGCGCCAGGAACCGCGCTGTTCGACAAGCAGCGCCGGGTGACCGCCGTCGTGACCGCGGACGGCACTTTGGTGACCGGCACGATCCGGGGATCAATCCATCAGGTCGGCGCCACCCTGCAGAACGCGCCAAGCTGCAACGGCTGGACGTTCTGGCATTTCGAGCGCGCCGGCGTGCTGCTGCCGATCGATACGCTGCGTGCTGAGTCGACGACGTAGCTAAGGGGTCACGCCCGACAGCGCAGGCGCGGCTGCAGCGGCCTTTGCGCCAACCTGCGGCGCCTCCGACGCGCCCTGCATCGCAGCCAGGCAGGCGTTCACCGCATCGCGCAGCGTCGTCACGTAATGGTCCGCCCCCACCGCAGCACGCAGGCGTTCGTCGGTCAGCAAATCCTCATCCGCCTGCCAAAGGCCGACCAGGATCGGCGCGCCCGGCATGCGCTGCCGCAATCGCCGCATCAAGTAGCGCAACGGCGACGGGCTGCCGCTTCCCTCGAGGTAGGAAACGCACACCATCGCCACCCCCTCGGTTTCCAGGGATGCGATATGCGCGCGGGATGCGGCCTCCTGGCTAATGACCCGGGCGCGCATCCCGTGCTTGCCCAGCAACTGCGCCAGCATCGTGCATGCGGCCTCATCCAGCGGACCGCGCCCGGCTACGCAAAGGACCGGCGCGGCACCGGCCCACTCGGGCGGCAAATCGGCAGCGGTGCCAGTCGGCGCCGGCATGGTTTGCGGCGGCGCGACGGTCGCGGACACCGGGGCGCTGCCGGGATTTTGCTTCGACGGCGCCGGATCGGCATCGTCGTGGTCCGCCAGGTCGACCACCACGCCATCGATGGCATCCTGAATATTGCGGAGCTGATCGTCGCTCAAAACGCCGCGCATCGAGTCGTTGGCCGCAAGCTCTAGGCCCTTGAGCGCAACTTCGTCGTAATACGACGACAACGCGCGGTCCCGCAGCAGCACTTCGGCCTGGTCGAGCGCCTCGTCCGCGTCGCCCGCCAGGATGCGTTGATAGAAGCTTTCTCCGGGAGTGAGCGCCGGCTGGTCGCCCAGCAGCACATCGAAGAACTCCAACCGGTCGATATGCCGCCCGAGCACCACTAAACAGAGCGTCAGCGGCATGGACAGGATCAACCCGACCGGCCCCCAGAGCCATGTCCAGAAAATTGCGGCGACGACGACCGACACCGGCGACAGCCCGGTGCTGTGGCCATAGATCAGCGGCTCGACGACCTGGCCGGTCACCGGCTCGACCACCAGGAACAGCGCGAGCGTGGAGACCGCCATCGTCCAGCCCGGGTCCACCGCCGCCGCCATCGTGATCGGCAGGATCGCCGAGGCGAAAGCACCGATATAGGGCACGAACCGCATCAGCGCCGCGATGATGCCCCAAAGCACCGGGTTCGGCACGCCGATGATCAGCAGCCCAAGCCCGATCACCACGCCAAACACCGCATTGAGGGCGAGCTGGGTGAGGAAATACTTGCTCAGCCGGGCGGCCGCGTCGTCCATCGCGGCGGTGGTGCGGTGCAGGTCGCTCGACCCGAACAGCCGGATCATGCGGTCGCGCAGGTCCTCCCGCTGCATCAGGATGAAAACCGCCACCAGCAGCACGATGCCGATGGTGGCAAGCGGCGACAGGATCGGCGACAGCACGCGCGTCGCGATGTCCATGGGGGTCGGGTCGGGCTGGTGCACCTCGACCGGAACCGGCTTCGGCGTGTCGGAGGGCGCGCCGCCCTGGGCGGGTTTTGCGTTCGGCACCGGCGGCGGGATGTCATCGATCTGCCGCCCGAGCTTTCCCGTCAACGCAGCGATCCGGCCGACGGTGTAGGACCGGACGGTGTCGACCTTGCGCTCGACCGTTGCGGCATAGCGGGGAACGTCGCTGGCCAGGCTCGCGACCTGCGTGCCGATCACGCCGCCGAGCAGCAGCAGGATGCCGAGCGCGAACAGCACTGCCGTGACCACCGCCGGAATGCGCGGCAGGCCAATGCGGCGCAGCAGCGCCACCAGCGGCGACAGCACGAACGACAGCAGTATCGCCAGCGTGATCGGCACCAGCACCTCCCGCGCCAGGTACAGCGCCGCGATGACGACGACGGCAACCGCGAGCGTCGTCAGCGCCTGCAGGCCCGGAAGCTCCGGCGGCAAGACCTGGTTCTTCATGCGCGGCGAGTTCGAGCCGATGTCGGCCATGGTGGGAAACTCTCAGCGGGCCGCAAGCCCGTTATGTTGCAACGCACGAAACTGGCGTTCGCTCCATATATATATATCCTGCGCGGCTATTCCCGCTTTAATCCATGCTAACCAGATCCTGTTCCCATGATGCCGCAGCCTTCCTGTCCAATGCCTGCCGCCTTCGACGTCATCATCCTGGGCGCGGGGGCGGCAGGAATGATGTGCGCGATGACCGCGGGCGGACGGGGGCGGCGGGTGCTGTTGCTCGATCACGCGGACCGGGCCGGCGCCAAGATCCTGATCAGCGGCGGCGGACGCTGCAATTTCACCAACGAGCAGTCGGCGCCTGACCGGTTCCTGTCCGGCAACCCGCGTTTCTGCACGTCGGCACTCAGCCGCTACACCGCACAGGACTTCATCGCGCTGGTCCAGAAACACCGCATCCCGTATCACGAGAAAGCGTTGGGCCAACTGTTCTGCGACGGGTCGGCGCGCGCCATCGTCGCCATGCTGCTGGACGAGTGCGCGGCCGCCGGGGTGGACCTGCGGTTGCGCCACCGCGTCACTGGGCTGTCGCACTCCGGCGGCTTCCGGGTCGAGACGGATGGCGGCGGCTTCACTGCGCCGGCGCTGGTATTGGCGACCGGCGGGCTGTCGATCCCGAAGATGGGCGCCACCGGTTTCGCCTACGATGCGGCGCGGCGATTCGGCCTGCCGCTCACTGAAATCCGCCCCGGCCTCGTGCCGCTGACCTTCGATGGGGCAGAACTTGGGCTCATGCAACCCTTGAGCGGCGTGGCGTTGCCGGTGTCCGCCACAGCCGGGCGGCGAACCTTCCCCGAGGCGATGCTGTTCACCCATCGCGGCCTGTCCGGCCCGGCAATCCTGCAGGCGTCATCGTTCTGGCGCGATGGCGCGGCGGTGCAGGTCGACATGCTGCCGGGCGTCGACGCCTATGCCGTTTTGCGCGAACGCAAGCGCTCCCGTCCGCGGGCGGAGGGCCGGACGGTGCTGGCCGAGTTGCTGCCGGCCCGGCTGGCGCAGGCGCTCGCGGCAGCATACCTGCCGGGGGCGCCGATGGCGGACCTGCCCGACCGCGCCTTGCGCGGGCTTGCTTCGGTGCTGAATGGCTGGCAGGTGACGCCCGCGGGGTCGGAGGGATATGCCAAGGCGGAGGTCACCCTGGGCGGCATCGACACTCGCGCCTTGTCGTCGAGGACCATGCAGGCCAATGCTGTGCCGGGCCTGTTCGTGATCGGCGAGGCCGCCGACGTGACGGGCTGGTTGGGCGGCTATAACTTCCAGTGGGCGTGGTCGAGCGGGTGGTGCGCCGGCCAAGCGGTCTAGGCATGGGCGCCGCTATGGCCGCGCCAGCAATGCATGGATCGACTCGGCCGGCACCGCGAAGCCGCCGGCCTCATCCCGGTTGCCCGCGACCTGGACGCCCGCGACGCGCCAGCCGCCGGGTGTTTGCACGAGCACCGGGCCGCCGCTGGTGCCGCGTGTGCCCGCGCAATCATGGCTCAGCAGCACGCCCCCGTCCGCGCCGGCCCCATAGCCACGCGATCTGCACGACAGGTCGGCCGCGATCCGCTCCGCCCGGTCCTGCCCGTAGCCGCCCAGCATCAGCGGGGCGCCTTTTGGGACGGGCTGTTCAGCCAAGGCAAGGCTTGCACTGGGATCGCCGATGGGCGCCGCCAGCGCCAGCACGGCGACATCCGTCGCCTGTCCACCCGGTGTTAACGGGTTATAGCCATTTGCAACACGGTAGAAGGCAGCCGTGACGTGCCGGGTGAAGACGCCGTTCGCATAGCCCAGCAACACATGCACGGACGCAGGTGGTACGAAGTGGCCAAGGCGCCGCCCATATAGACAGTGCGCCGCAGTGACGACGGTCTGTGGCCCGACTAGAAAGCCGGTACATCGGGAAACGCCGGGAACTTGCACCCGCGCCAACGCCGCCCAGGGCATCGCGGCGATATCGATGGAAACGCGGGCCTCATGCGGACCTAGCCCCGGGAGGCCAGCCGCCCCGGTCAGCAAAGCCACACCCAGCGCGACGACAATCCGAAATCGGAGCCTGACGCGCTGGGCCGGGTTCAGGCCATCAAGCAGCTTCGACCGAGACCGCCTCCGGCCCGCGGCGGCCATCGGCCACCTGCATCCGCACGGTCTGGTTCGGCTCGAGGCCGCTCAGACCCCCGCGGTTCAGCGCGGAGATATGCACGAAAACGTCCTTGCCACCGCCGTCGGGCATCACGAAGCCGAAGCCCTTCTCGGCGTTGAACCACTTCACCGTCCCGCGCAGCTCGACCGCCATGCTGGCGTCGACCGGCGCACGCGGCGCGGGCCGCGGGCGATCCGCCGCGTATGACGATGACTGCATCGGCGCCGCAGCGCCCTCGTCCACGCGCAGCACCTCGGCGATCTGCGGCCCCTTTTGGCCCGGCGAGACCAACACGCGGAGCGCGGCCCCCGGCTGCACGGTGGTATGCCCGGCGCGGGACAGCACGCTGACATGCAGGAACGCATCGCCGCCGCCGCCCTCGAGCTCCACGAAACCGAAGCCCTTCTCGGCGTTGAACCACTTCACCACCGCCCCAGTCTCCGGCCCGGTCGGGGCCGCACCGCGCGGGGCACCGAAGCCGGGAGGGGCGCGGTCGCCGCCGCGCGGGACGAAGGCGTCGCGCGGAACGTAGGGTTCATCCCGTCCGCGTGATGGTGGGAAATCATTGTTCCGGTCGCGTCCGCGGCTTCCGCGGCGGGGGCTGTCAAAGGAACGGCGGTCTGGTGTGCGCATATCTGGTCTCAAACGGTATGAACGGAACGGAACATGGGACGCCGACGGTGCGGGCCAACCCATCGCAATAAGTAATCAGCGATGACATTAGCGATTTCTTTTGGAGATTGCCAGCGGTCACTTGCCGCTCGCGCGCCATTCCGGCGTGCATCATCCCCGGGCCAAGGCGCAGCGGGCCCGGGCCGGCGCGGCCATGTAGGGGCCGAGCACGGCGGCAACCTGGCACGCGGTCATGCGCCGCGGCCCGCGCTGCGAGGGCTGCCGGTTCACGTTGATCCGCAGCACCCCGCCGCCGGCGAGCGAGATGCGCAGGCTGCCTTGCTGGATGGCGCGCAAATAGAGCGGCACGCCAAGCCTCGCCGCCGGCATTCGGCCCTCGGCGATGGCCGCCACCCGCTCCCGGTAATCCGCCGCGAGGACCGGGGTCCTGGAATGGTAGTAGCCGACGGCGGCAGTCCAGTCGCCGCCGGCCTCGTCGCGCAGGCTGCGCAGGAAACTGGCGGCATAACCGGTGTTGTCCGCCGGGTCGAACGCGTCGTCGAGGCTGCGGAACGCTTGCGGATGCGACTGCAGGTTCACCTGCATGCAGCCGACGTCGATCTGCTGCACCCCGCGGTCCAGGGCCAGCCGGGTCCAGGCCACCGCCGCCGGCTTGCTGTCGAAGTAAAGCGCCGCGCCGTCGGCGTTGACCACCCAAGGCCAGGGCTGCAAGCCCGGCAACGGCGGCACCGGACGGCCGCTCTCGGCCTTGGCGATCGCGGAAAGCAGGCCCGGCGGCGTGCCATGCCGGCTCTCGGCCAAACGCAGCGCGCCGGTGCATTGCGCGCTCTGCGCTTCGGCCCAGGCGCGGCCGTCTACGGGGGTGTCCGGCCCATCCCGAGCCGCTGCCGGCAGCACCAGCGCGATCCACACCAGTGCGATCCGGAGCAGCCAGGGGGCGACCATCGCCCCGATCTATCGCCGATCCCTCGGAATGCCTAGCATCACAAGTGCATTTTAGGGATTGAGCGTTCTAGGTTCTGGGTTTTTGGAGGGCGTAGATGGTGGTTGCTTTGATGGAGGCGTTGCTGGAGTTGTGGGTGTTGTCGTTGCGGGATGTCCAAAGCCTGTATCCGCCCGTTGTTCACCCAAGAGTCACCGATTGCCAAGTGGGTGTGTTCGCAGCCTATGTGTCCCGGCACGGGCCTGCCTGAGCTGGCCGACCTCGATGCGGACGAGTTCAATCCGACGCTGTCCGGCACCTGGACGCGCGGCCTGCTGGTCCGGCGCACCCTGGCCGACGGCGAGTGCGCATACTTCACCACATGGTGCCCGGCCGGTGCCGGCATCGAAACCCTGGTGGCCGTTGAAGGGCAGCGCTGGGCGGAAGCCGTCAAGGTTCCATCGGCGTAGCCGGTGGAATACGGCTGGAGGGCACCGAGGACAGCTTTGAGGCCGCCAAGACCGAGCTCGGCCTCGACCACAATGCGACCCGGCCCTGGCATGGCTGGCACCGGCACGTCAGTCTGGTCATGCTGGCGTTCGCCATGATGGCCAGCATCCGCCACCATGCAAACCCGACAGCTCCTCAAAAAACACCGCTACGCCCGCCCCGACCAAGCTTTTGGAATCCTTCACCATGCCGCAGCCGTTCGCCGAGTTCGCCGCCTTCCTCCAGCCGCAAGCCCCTTTGCGCGCCGCGATCACGGCTGCATATCGCCGGCCGGAGCCGGACTGCCTGCCCCCGCTCATAACCGGCGCCACGCTCCCGGCGCCCGCCGTGGCGCAGGCGCAGACGCTCGCGGCAAGCCTGGTGACCGCGCTGCGGGCCAAGGGGACGCGCGGCACGGTCGAGGGCCTGATACGGGAATATGCCCTGTCGAGCCATGAGGGCGTGGCGCTCATGTGCCTGGCCGAGGCGCTGCTGCGCATTCCCGACACTGCCACGCGGGACGCGCTGATCCGCGACAAGATCAGCACCGGCGATTGGCAGGCGCATGTCGGGCACTCCTCGTCGCTGTTCGTGAACGCCGCCACTTGGGGGCTGGTCGTGACCGGCAAGCTGACGGCCACCACGGCGCAGGCGGGGCTGCCGGCCGCCCTTGCCAGGCTGGTGGGCCGGGGTGGCGAGCCGCTGATCCGCCGCGGGGTGGACCTCGCGATGCGCATGATGGGCGAGCAGTTCGTGACCGGGCAGACCATCGATGAGGCCCTGGCCAACAGCCGCCGCCTGGAGGCGCGCGGGTTCCGCTACTCCTACGATATGCTGGGGGAGGCTGCGACCACCGCCGCCGACGCCAAGCGCTATTTTGCGGATTACGAACGCGCCATCCATGCCATCGGCGCCGCGGCGGCGGGCCGGGGCATCGTGAACGGGCCGGGCATCTCCATCAAGCTGTCGGCGCTCCATCCGCGCTACTCACGCCTGCAGCGGGAGCGCGTGCTGGCGGAATTGCTGCCCCGGCTGCAACAGCTCGCGGTGCTGGCGCGCCGGTATGACATCGGCCTCAATATCGACGCCGAGGAGTCCGAACGGCTGGAACTCTCGCTCGATTTGCTGGAGGCGCTGTGCCACGACCCGGCGCTGGCGGGCTGGGACGGCATCGGCTTCGTGGTGCAGGCCTACCAGAAGCGCAGCGCCTTCGTGATCGAATGGCTGATCGACCTCGCCCGGCGCAGCGGCCATCGGCTGATGGTCCGGCTGGTCAAGGGCGCCTATTGGGACAGCGAGATCAAGCGCGCCCAGGTCGACGGGCTCGACGGCTTTCCGGTGTTCACCCGGAAGGTCTACACCGACGTCAGCTATCTCGCCTGCGCCCGCGCGCTGCTGGCTGCGCCCGACGCGGTGTTCCCGCAATTCGCCACCCACAACGCCTACTCCGTCGCGGCGATCGACAGCATGGCCGGCCCGTTCACCCCCGGCCAGTATGAATTCCAATGCCTGCATGGCATGGGGGAGCCGCTGTATGAGGAAGTCGTCGGCCACAACAAACTGGACCGCCCGTGCCGGATCTATGCCCCCGTCGGCACGCATGAGACGCTGCTGGCGTATTTGGTGCGCCGGCTGCTGGAGAACGGCGCCAATTCTTCGTTCGTGAACCGCATCCAGGACCCGGCGGTCCCCGTCGCGGAGCTGGTCGCCGACCCCGTGGCCGAGGTCGCGGCGATGCATCCGCCCGGCGCGCCGCATCCGCAAATCGCCTTGCCGCGGGAGTTGTTTGGGCCGGCGCGGGCGAACTCCGCCGGGTTCGATTTCTCGAATGAGCAGCGCTTGGCCGATCTTGCGACGGCGTTGCAGGCCAGCGCCGCCCGGGTTTGGCGCGCCGCTCCGCCGTCCGCCGCCGGGCCACTGCTCGAAGTCCGCAACCCCGCCGATGCCGGCGATATCGTGGGGCACGTGATCGAGGCGAACCCTGCCGAGGTGGACCGCGCTTTGGACCGGGCCGCAGCCGCCGGTGCTGCCTGGAGCGCCACGCCGCCGGAGGAACGCGCGGCCGTGCTGCTGCGCGCCGCCAATGCCTTGGAAAACGAGATGCCCATCTTGATGGGCCTGATCGTGCGGGAGGCCGGCAAGAGCCTGCCCAATGCCGTCGCCGAGGTGCGGGAGGCCGTCGATTTCCTGCGCTATTATGCGGCCGAGGTCCGGGACGGTTTCACCAACGACACGCACCGTCCGTTGGGACCCGTGGCCTGCATCAGCCCGTGGAACTTCCCGCTGGCGATCTTCACCGGGCAGGCCGCGGCTGCGCTGGCGGCGGGCAACACGGTCCTGGCGAAGCCGGCCGAGGAGACGCCGCTTGTTGCCGCCGCGGCGGTGGACATCCTGCATCGGGCCGGCGTGCCGGCGGATGCGCTGCAACTGCTGCCGGGCCAGGGCAGCGTCGGCGCGCAGTTGGCGGGGAACGCGCGGGTTTGCGGAGTGGTGTTCACCGGGTCGAACGAGGTTGCGCGGCTGATCCAGCGCCAGCTTGCCGGGCGCACCGGGCCGGACGGCGCGCCGGTGCCGTTGATTGCGGAAACCGGCGGGCAGAACGCGCTGATCGTCGACAGTTCGGCGCTGGCCGAGCAGGTGGTGGCGGATGTGCTGGTGTCGGCGTTCGACAGCGCGGGGCAGCGGTGTTCGGCGCTGCGGGTGCTGTGCCTCCAGGACGACGTGGCCGACCGCGTGCTGACGATGCTACGGGGGGCGCTGGCCGAATTGACGGTGGGCAACCCGGACCGGCTCAACGTCGACATCGGCCCGGTCATCTCGGCGGCGGCGCAGGCGGGCATCGCCGGGCATATCGAAGCGATGCGCGCCGCCGGGCACGCGACCCGGTCGCTGCCGCTCGCGGAGAGCTGCGCTGACGGCACTTTCGTGCCGCCGGCGATCATCGAGCTGGACCGGCTTTCGGACCTGAAGCGGGAGGTGTTCGGCCCGGTGCTGCATGTGGTGCGCTTCCCGCGCGGCGGGCTGGACGCGCTGATCGACGACATCAACGCGACGGGTTACGGCCTGACGTTCGGCATCCACACCCGGATTGACGAGACCGTCGCCCGGGTTGTCGCGCGCCTGGGGGCGGGGAATATCTATGTGAACCGCAACCTGATCGGCGCGGTGGTGGGCGTGCAGCCTTTTGGCGGGCATGGCCTGTCGGGGACCGGGCCGAAGGCAGGCGGGCCGCTGTATCTGCGACGCCTGCTGTCGGTGCGGCCCCGCCAGTCCACGCTGCCGCCCGGGTCCCCTCCGGCGGCCGCCGCTGCGTGGCAGGAGTGGCTTGAGCGGCACGGGCACGACATTGCCGATCTTGCCGCGTGCTTGGCTGCAACTCCGGCCGGGCTGGATATCGAGCTGTCCGGTCCGGTCGGCGAGCGGAATGCCTACCAGACGACGCCGCGGGGCACGATTCTATGCATGGCGCCCGAGATGATTGAGGCGTTGCGCCAAGTGAGCGCGGCGCTTGCCACTGGCAACCGGGCGACCGTGGCAGGGATTGAGCTTGCGGACCTGCCGGGATCGCTCGCGGACTGGATTGCGACGGTTCCGGCCGGGGCGGCTGTGCGGTGCGACGCGGTGCTTTATAGCGGCCCCGAGCCGGAACTGCTCGCGCTGCTGCAAAGGCTCGCGGCGCAAGAGGGGCCGATTGTGCCCGTGTTCGTCGCCCGAACCGATTACCCGCTGGATGGGCTGGTGCAGGAACGGTCGGTCAGCACCAACACCGCCGCGGCCGGCGGCAATGCCAACCTGATGACCATCGGCTAGATGCTGATCCCCATCGCCCCCGGCATCGCCTTCGACCCGCGCGAGATCGAGGAGAACTTCATCCGCGCCTCCGGCCCCGGCGGGCAGAACGTCAACAAGGTGTCCTCAGCCGTGCAGGTCCGGCTAGACTTGCGCCGCCCGGGCACCCTGCCGGAAGCGTTGCGCGATCGGGCGGAGGCGTTGGGCGGACGGCGGGTGACGGCGGATGGGGTGCTGGTCATCACGGCGCAACGCCATCGCTCGCAGGACCGCAACCGGCAGGACGCGCTGGACCGTGTGGTCGCGCTGCTGCGCGAGGCGGCGATTAGGCCCGTGATCCGCCGCGACACCAAGCCAACGAAGGCCGCCCGGCGCAAGCGGACGGACGCGAAGGTGCTGCGCGGCGAAGTGAAGCGGCTCCGTTCGACCCCGGTGCGCGACTAGGGTCCGCAGGGCGCCTGGTCTAGCGGCCGCTGTCGAACCCGAGGAACCCCGCCTGCGCAATTGGCGCGCCGCCGTTGCCGACGAACAGCCGGGGCGCGAGCGGCGCGGCCTTGGTGGCGGGCCGGGCGGCGACCTGGGTGCGGCGGGCATGCTCGGCCTGAGCAGCGGCCTGCCGTTCGGCCCGGGTCGGCGGCTTGGGCGCGGCCGGCGCAGCAGCGGCATGGGCCGTGTTGAAGCCGCTGCCACCGCGCAAGGACAGCAGCAGGAACGATATCTCGTTGCGCCCAAGGTCGACCGAAAGCTCAAGCGGCGTCAGGCCCAGCACGTTGGTGCCCTGCAGGTCGGCTCCGCGCGAAATGGCATCCCGCGCGCCAGGAAGGTCGCCACGGTTGACGCTGTCAAACAGCGCCTCGGTCGGCGGCATGTCCGCTGCGACCCGGTCGGCGGGCGCCACCGCCGTGGGTTCGGCGCGGGAGCCCGGCAACGCGGGCGGCGGCGTTTCGCGGATGCTCTTGTCCGGCTTTGAACTCTGGCCTGGCCGGGCGCCGGGCGTCGTGATCGCGCCTGGGTTCGAGAGCTGGGCAAATGCTGCCGGCGCGTGCAAGGCAGCGGCCAAGAGGGTGGCAGTCAGGATGCGACGGTTCATGGCGGCGTTATAGCCTAGCCGTGGTTCAGCCACCAGAAGGCAGCGTTGAGATAGGCTGCATAGACGACCCACACGGCGTAGAACCCCATCAGCACGGCGGCAACCGGCTGCAACGGACTGAACCGGCGGATAGTGAGCAGGGCGGCGGCGAGCAGCAAACCGATCACGAACAGGCCCAGTCCAAGGCTGTGCAATCCGAACAATGCCGGGAACCACAACGAATTGACCAGCAACTGCCATCCCCAAGTCCGCAACGCCATGCGCTTTCGCTCAACGCCCACGGCGATTCGCCGCCAAACGAGCCACGCCGCAACGCCCATCACTGGATAAAGTACGGTCCACACCGCCGCGAACAGCCAAGCCGGCGGCGTCCCCGGCGGCGCGGTCAACGAGGGATACCAGCCGCGAGCGTTGCCAGCGATGATGGCGCCATTGGCCGCCCAAACCAGCAGCGCCATCCCGACGAAGCCGATCAGCGCCAGCAGGCTGCCACGCGCCGCACGGCGTGAGGGGGGTTCATATGTCTGGAAAACACGGCCCTCCTAGCTCTTGGCCTGATGTAAGCAGCGCGCCCCAGTCTGCAAAGATCAATCCTGCAAAGGTCAGCCGGTGCCCTCACGCCGCCAGGCGATCAGGACCAGCCCGAGCAGCAACGGCAGCGCCGCCCAGGGTGGCAGCAACGGAATGGCATCAAGCCCAGTGACGATGTGGTCGCGCCGCCGGGGCAGCCCGATCCAGCCCGCGCCCGACGCCTCCCGCCCCGGCTCGACCCGGCGCAGTTCCGGCGTGCCACTTGCGATGAAATGGACGCTGCCGCCCGACGCGCGGGCCGTAGCAGCCAACACCGTGCCGGTCGCCCGCAGGTCGGCGATCTCGCGCGGGTTGGCGTTGACCGCGGCGGCAAAGGTGGTGCGCGTGCCGTCGCCGACCTGCCAAACGCCGGGTTCGGCGGCCGGCTGCTCCGCTGTCCCATGGCCGGGGCCGTCGGCCTTGAGCGGCAGGCGGGTAATCGCGCCGGTCGGCGACGTGATGGTGACATCGCCCAGCGCGCCGTCCAGGATGGTCCGGCGTTCGATCAGCAGCCGGCCATCCTCGATCCTCGCGCGCAAGGCTTCCTCCTCGAGCGCGGGTTCCTTCATCAGCCAATGCGCGATGCGGCGCAGCAGTTCGGCCTGGGGCCCGCCGCCCTCGTGCCCGCGGGACCACAGCCAAATCTGGTCCGACAGCAGCAGCGCCGTGCGCCCCTGGCCCACATGGTCGACGATCAGCAGCGGCGCGCCATCGGGGGCGTTCATCAAAACCTGCCCAGCCTGCGTCGCCACCTCGATCCGGCGATACCATGGCCCCCATGACGGCTCGACCCCTGGCGCGTGCCAGCCGGGCAGGCCCTCGGTGATGGGATGGCGGATGCCCATGGGCGTCACTTGCGGCCGGAACCCGCCCTCCGTCACGCCGGCGCCGCTCAGGCTTGGGCGCGCCGGCAGCACGCTGCCCAGCGGGGTCGCGGACAGGCTGGCGCTGCCGGCGAACTCCGGCCCGGCGCTCAGCAGCAGGCCGCCGCCATCCCGCACGTAGTCGGCGATGTTGCGCAGATAGAGCGGCGGCAGAATGCCGCGGTTCTGGAAGCGGTCCAGGATAATCAGGTCGAAGTCCTTGATCTTGACCTGGAACAGCTCGCGCACCGGAAAGGCGATCAGCGCCAATTCGTTCAGCGGCGTCATGTCGTCGCGCTCGGGTGGGCGCAGGATGGTGAAATGCACGAGGTCGACCGCCGGGTCGGCCTTCAGCAAACGGCGCCAGGTCCGTTCGCCGGCGTGCGGCTCGCCCGACACCAGCAGCACCCGCAGGCGGTCGCGCACGCCGTTGATCTCGACGACCGCCCGGTTGTTGAGGCCCGATACCTCGCCCGGCAGCGGCTCCGCTTGCAGCTCGACCACCATCGGCCCGGCGCGGGTGACCGGCAGCTCGATGGGGATTTCCTGCCCGATCGGCACATTACTGACCTGGGCGGGCTCGCCGTCCTGCCGCATCGTCAGCCGTGCGGTGGCCGCGGGGTGAGCCACGCCCAGGTCGTCGATCGCGACCCGGATCGTCACGCTGCGCCCGACCAGGCCGAACGACGGCGCTTCCACGATGCGCAGCCGCCGGTCGGTCTCCTCGCCGCGGGCCGGGATCAGCACCTGCAGCGGCGCCGGAAGCGGCTCGGCGGGCACGTCGTGCACCTGGCCGTCGGTGAGCGCCACAATGCCGGCAAGGCGCGATTGCGGGATGTCCGCCAAGGCGCGGTTCACGGCGGCAAAGAGTTGCGTTCCGTCGTGCCCGCCGTCCGGCACCACGACGGTGCGCATTTCCAGGTCGGGCATGCGGGCGGCCTGGACGGCCAGCGCCGTACGGGCGGCGTCACGCAAGGCGGCGCGGTCGCCCACCCGCATCGAGGCGGTCTCGTCGATGACCATCAGGCCGATGTCGGGCAGGGTGTCGCGGGTCTCCCGCACCAGGCGGGGGCCGGACAGCCACAGCAGCAGCACGCCGAACGCCAGCGCCCGCCACGCCGCCCCGCGCGCCCGGCGCAGGATGGCGGGCAGCAGCGCGAGCACGCATACCGCCGCGAGCGCCGCGAACGCCGCCCAGGGCAGCGCCGGGTCGAAACGCAGCGCGGCGTAGGCTTGCTCTAATCTCATTGGCCCAAGACTCTCATTGGCCCAAAAATCTCATTGTCCTAGGCGCTCCAGGATAGCCGGCACGTGGACCTGGTCGCCTTTGTAGTTGCCCGTCAGCGCGTACATCACCAGGTTGACGCCGAACCGGTAGGCCAGCGTGCGCTGCCGTGCGCCGCCGGGGACGGTGGCGTAGGGATTGCGCCCGGACGCGTCCACCGCCCAGGCCGCGGCCCAGTCATGGCCACCGATGATGACCGGGCTGACGCTGTCGTTGCTGCGGTCCTGGTCGCGCTGCACCCAGACGGTGCCGCCGGCGAAGCGACCGGGGAACTCTTGCAGCAAATAGAACGAGCGCGCCAGCACGTGGTCGCCCGTCAGCGGCGTGAGCGGCGGCACCGCGAGGCCCTGCGCGACCCGGCGCAACGCTGCATCGGCGCCGGGCGCGAAGCCTTCGCCGGAGCCGCCGCCGCGCGTGTCGATCAGGATGATGCCGCCGTGGCTGGTGTAGTCGTTCAGCGCGACGATCCCGGACGGGCTCATCGCGGCGTCGGCGGTCACCGGCCAGTATAACAGTGGATAGAACGACAGGTCGTCCTGCCCCGGCGTCACCGCGGACGGGTCCGCGAGGCTGGCGGCGGTCCGGCGGTTCACATAGGCGGACAGCCCCAGCAGCCCAGCGCGCGACACTCCGTCCACCTGCGCATCGCCGGTCACGATGTAGGCCAAGCGGGTCGTGTTGGCCGGCAGGTCCTGCGCCCAGGCCGGCATGGCATACGCCACCCCGGCGAGCAGAAGCATGGCCGCCGTTGCCGCGCGCACCCGCAGCAGCCCGCGCAGCCATAACGACAGCAGCAGGTCGAGCGCCAGCAGGCCGACCGCAACCGCCAGCAACGCCGGGCCAAGCGCCCGTTCGCGCGCCATGCCCGAAAGCGGCGCATGTTCGGCGCCTGGCACGGGGGCCGCGGCGGCAAGCTCCGGCAGCGCTGCGCCGAGGCTTAGTGCCCGCCGCCCGCTTTCTGGCCCATACGTGCCGGGCGGATGGCGCGGCGAAACCGTCGGCGTAGCCAGGTCAGCGGCCGTCAGCCCGGTGGCGGCCGGAGGCGGCGCGCCCAGCACGCCGAACCCGTCCAACGCCTCGGCAGGGGCAAGGACCGTGTCCTCCGCCGCCCCAGCGACGCCGGCCGACAGGTCCACCAGACGGTGCAGCATGTCCACAAACAGGCCGGACAGCGGCAGGTTCGACCAATCGGCGTTGGCGGTCACATGGAACAGCACGATGCGGCCGGCGCCGCGCGGCGCGGCCGTGACCAGCGGGGTGCCGTCCGCCAGCAGCGCCCAGCTCCGCTCGGCCAGTTGCGCGGAGGGTTCGGCCAGCACCTGCCGCGTGACCAAGACCTCCTCGGGGACTTCGAGCCCGGTGAACGGCGAGGTGGCCGGAAACCGCGCGAGCGCCGCGGGTTGGCTCCAGGACAGCGCGCCGCCCAGTTGCCGGTCGCCGGCCAGCAGACGCACCGGCAGCAGCGGATCGTGCCAGGACGGGTCGCCGCTCGCCTCCGCCATGCGCGGCCCGGCGAAGCGGATCAGCAAGCCGCCACCCTCTACCCAACGCTCCAGCGCCGCCGCGTCCTCCCCCTCGACCGGAACGTCGGCCAGCACCAGGACCGAAAGCTCGCGGGACAGCAGGGTCGCCAGATTGCCTTCGCGCACCTCGGAGGTGAGGGCGAGCGCGCGGCGCACATAGAACAACGGGCCGATCAGCGGCGTGTCGGCACCCTCGTCGGCGGCGAGCAAGCCCACCGGACGCCGCCGCCAACGCTCGTCCAGCAGCACGACCGACCCGGCGCCCGCCGCGCCATCCAGCACCAGGCGCGCGAGCTGGTTGCGTAGTTCCGGCGGCAGCGGAATGGGGACTTCGACGGATGACGCGCCGCTCGCGATCGTGGCTTCCACGCGCGCCAGGGTGCGGCCATCGCCGGTTTGCGCCAACACGGCCAATGGCCGCTCTGCCGGCTGCGGCAGCGTGGATACGCGGGCGACCAGGCGTC
The DNA here is from genome assembly GCA_965277495.1 of Acetobacteraceae bacterium. Taxonomy (GTDB): domain Bacteria; phylum Pseudomonadota; class Alphaproteobacteria; order Acetobacterales; family Acetobacteraceae; genus CAHJXG01. The sequence continues at coordinate 3,307,452 of OZ255824.1, forward strand.
CCGCATCGGCGCGCGGCGGACGGGCGAGGCGGACCGGCAACGGATCGGGCTGGATTTCAGTGACCGGCCCGAGCGCAGCCAGCGCCTGCCCGAACGCGTCGTCCCCGGCCGCCGCGACGCCATCGGATATGTAGGCCGCCGCCCCTACGCCGGCGCCCTTCAACGCTGCCGCGGCCCCCGCACGGTCGGCTGGCCATGGCTTGGGACGCAACGCGGCAAGCCGGGTGCGGAGGTCGGGCACCGGCATCACTGGCGACAGGCGCGGCGGCTGGTCGGCCTCGGTCCGGGCCGTGGTCAGCAACGCCACCGTGCGGCCCGCACGCTCGGCGCGGTCTAGCACGGACCCGGCGGCCTGCATGCGCGCCGTCCAATCGGGCGCAGCCGCCCAGCCGTCGTCGACCACGAGCAGCAGCGGCCCGCTGCCCGGCAGCCCGCCCGCGGCGTCCAGCACCGGTCCGGCCAGGCCCACGATCACCAGCCCCGCCGCAAACAGGCGCAGCGCCAGCAGCCACCACGGCGTGCGGGACGCGGTATGCTCATCGGCGCGCAGTCCGGCCAGCAGGCGGATCGCCGGGAAGCTCTGGGTGCGCGGCGTGGGCGGGGTAACGCGCAGCAGCCACCAGAGCAGCGGCAAGGCGGCCAACGCGAGCAGGAGCCAGGGCGCGGTGAAGATCAAGCGGGGCTCATTGCGGTGAATAGGCCCAGCAGCGCGGCCTCGGGCGCATGATCGGTGCGGTGCACGCCGAAGCTCCAGCCGGCGGTGGAGCATAGGGCGGCGAGGCCACGCTGCTGCGCCTGCAGCGCCTCCGCATAGCCGGCGCGTATGCCTTCGACGCGGGGGACGACGGCGTCGACCTCCTGCTCCATGCCGCGGAAGCGGACGCGTCCGGTGTAAGGCAGCAGCGCCTCGGCGGGGTCCAGGACCTGGAGCAGGTGCCCGGACACGGGGAGGGCGGCGAGGCCTGCCACCACCGCCCGAATTTGGTCCAACGGGGCCAGGAAATCGCCGATCAGCACGACGGACGAGTAGCGCGGCAGCGCCGCCGCCGCCGGCATCCCACCATCGGCCGGAAGGTCCGCCAGTGCATCCGCCAGTCCGTCAAGCGCCGCGCGTCCGCCACGCTGGCGCGCCGGGCCGCCCAGCAGGCGCACTCGTTCGCCGCCACGGAACAGCAGTGCTGCCAGCGCTAGCAACAGCAGCTCGGCGCGTTCACGTTTTTCGGGCACCGCCATGCCGGAGCGCCATGCCATGCTGGCGGAGGCGTCGCGCCAAAGGAACACCGACTGCGCCGCCTCCCATTCGGTCTCGCGCACGAAGGCACGGTCGGATTTGCCGCTGGCGCGCCAGTCGATGCGGGTCTGCGCGTCGCCGGGCAGGAATGGGCGGTACTGCCAGAAGCTGTCGCCCTGGCCCACGCGCCGGCGTCCGTGCACGCCCTGCGCCACGGTCGCCGCCACCCGCCGAGCCGCCACCAGCAGCGGGGGCAGCCGCGAGCCTAGCGCCTCCGCCCGGCGTGCGTTCAGGCCGAGCCCGTTTTGGCCGGGTGCGTTTTGGCCGGGCAAGGGGGCCGGCTTCATGCCGTCAGACGGCCTGGCCGACCAAGCCGTCGATCACGTCCGGCAGGCCGACGCCCTCGGCGCGCGCGGAGAAATTCAGCGCCATCCGATGCCGCAGCACCGGCTGGGCCAGCGCCGCCACGTCGTCCAGGCTGGGGGACAGCCGGCCATCCAGCACGGCGCGGGCGCGGCATGCCAGCATCAGTGACTGCGCCGCGCGCGGGCCGGGACCCCAGGCGACATGGCGGCGCACCGCCTCGATGCCGGTGGTTTCCGGACGCCCGCCGCGCACGAGGTTCAGGATGGCCTCGACGACGCTCTCGCCCACCGGCACCCGGCGGATCAGCCGCTGCGCCGCGATCAGCTCCTCGCCGGTCAGCACCGGGCGGGCACGGGCCGTCTCGGCTCCCGTGGTGGCAAGCAACATGGTGCGCTCGGCGGCAAGGTCGGGGTAGCCCACGTCGACCTGCAACAGGAAGCGGTCCAACTGCGCCTCGGGCAGCGGATAGGTGCCCTCCTGCTCGATCGGGTTCTGGGTCGCCAGCACATGGAACGGACGCGGCAGCGGATGGTCGACGCCGCCGACGGCCACCCGGCCCTCCTGCATGGCCTGCAGCAGCGCGGATTGGGTGCGCGGGCTGGCGCGGTTGATCTCGTCGGCCATCAGCAACTGGCAGAACACCGGGCCGGGCACGAAGCGGAAGCTGCGGCGGCCCTGGCCGTCGTCGTCCAGCACCTCGCTGCCGGTGATATCGGCCGGCATGAGGTCCGGGGTGAACTGCACCCGCTTCGGCATGAGGCCGAGCACGGTGCCCAAGGTCTCGACCAGCAGGGTCTTACCGAGGCCGGGCACGCCGACCAGCAGCGCGTGGCCGCCGGACAGCAGGGTGACCAGCACCTCCTCGATGACGGACTCCTGGCCGAAGATGACCCGGCCGATTTCCGCCCGCGCGGCCGACGCCCGGACGCCCAGCGCCTCGACATCCGCAACCAGGCTGTTTGTGTCGCTCATCGGCAACGGCGGGGTCCTTCCCGAATTGGATGCTACGTGGTTCCCATGATCTGCCCATGCCAGGGGTTTCATCAACGGGGGGAGGCTACCTATATCGAGTGCGGGGACGGAACGCGGCGTTTCCCGGAGACGCAGACGTGAACGATGCCATGCCTGAAGGGCTGACTGCTAGACATGAAAACACTTCGCCGCAGGTTTTGGCCTGCCACGGTGAAGTGACGCCTATCCGAACGCGTCCGCCTCGCGTCGAGTGCGGCGATCTTCCTTTTTTGATCAAGCGCGACGGCACCTGGCTGTATCGTGGCAGCCCGATTGGCCGGAAAGAGCTGGTTTGCCTGTTCAGCAGCGTGCTGAAACGCACCGCGAACGGCGATTATTGGCTGGAAACCCCTGTCGAGCGCGGCCGGATCGAGGTTGAGGACACGCCGTGGATCGCCGTCGAGATGGACTGGTCGGGCGATGGCCGGAGCCAGGTGCTGTCGTTTCGCACCAATGTGGACCAGGTGGTCGCGGCCGGGCTGGAACATCCGATCCGGGTCAAGCACGATTGCCTGACCAGCGAGCCGACGCCGTATGTCACGGTGCGCAAGTCGGACGGCATCGCGCTCGAGGCCCGCATCGGCCGCGCGGTGTATTATGAGCTCGTGGCGCTCGCCGTGCCCGGCCTGATCGCCGGACGCCGCGTGCTCGGGGTTTGGAGCCAGGGCCAGTTCTTCTCCCTGGGCGACCTGCCGCAATGCGGCGAGTTCGATACGCGCGGGGCTTGACGGATTGGACCTGACTGCGCTGCGTGAACGCCTAGCCTATGTTCCACCGGATGCCATCGCCGCCCTCGCCACCTCCGACGACGCCGTGGACCTTAACCGTGGGCCGTTGGTGCCCGCCGCCGTGCTCGTGCCGATCGTCCATGGCGAGCGGCCCGGCATCCTGCTGACCAAGCGCTCGGCAAGGCTGAAGTCGCACGCGGGCCAGGTCGCGTTTCCTGGTGGCCGGGTCGAGCAAAGCGACGCGTCCATCGAGGCGGCTGCGCTCCGTGAAGCGCAGGAGGAGATCGGCCTGCACCCCAACCAGGTCGAGCTCGTGGGACGGCTGCCGGATTACGTTACCGGCACCGGGTTCCTAATTGCCCCCGTGCTGGCGTTGCTGCCGGATGGGCTGGCGCTGACACCCTCCGAGGCGGAGGTCGAGGCGATTTTCACTCTGCCGCTGGCGGTTTTGCTGGACCCGAACGCTCCGGAACGCCGGCGCGCGCATTTCCGCGGGCGGCCGCGCGAGTTCTGGGTTTGGCCGCATCCGGATCATTATATTTGGGGCGCGACAGCCGCGATCCTGGTCAACCTGGCTCATCGCCTGCGCGCCCAGGACGTCCATGATGGGAGTGGCGACAGGCGGGGCGCGGCCATGGCGGCGCAGTGATCCGTGCGGCGGAGCTGGCGCTGTTCTTCGCTCCGCTTGCCGCCTACATCCTATGGCGGGTAACGGCCGCGCGCGGGCAGGCCGGGCTATCGCCGCAGGTGCTCGCGGTTATTGCCATCGGGTTGCTGGTGTTCGGCGGCGGGCTTGCCTGGTTCAGCGTGCATGAGCGCATGCCCGAGGGGCTGCGTTACATCCCGGCCGCCCAGCAGAACGGACGCGTCGTTCCGGGCCACGCCGGATGACTTCCGGCCCGGCGCTGCACATTGCGCCGCCGGCGTTCCTTTCCGACCCGGCGCTGCAGGCCGTCCTCGCCGCTTTGCCCGATGCCCGCTTGGTCGGCGGCTGCGTGCGGGACGCGATCGGCCATCATCCCGTCGCGGATGTCGACCTGGCGACGCCCAGCCCGCCCGAGGCGGTCACCCGCGCGTTGCAGGCCGCCGGGCTGCGCGCGGTGCCGACCGGCCTCGATCATGGCACCGTCACCGCCGTCAGCGGCGGACGGGGGTTCGAAGTCACGACGCTGCGCCGGGACAAGGCCACGGACGGACGCCACGCCCAGGTCGACTGGACCGCCGATTGGCGCGAGGACGCGGCACGGCGGGATTTCACGATGAATGCGATGTCCATGCTGCCGGATGGCGCGGTGTTCGACTACTTCGGAGGGGTGGCCGACCTGCAGGCGGGCCGGGTGCGTTTCGTGGGCGCCCCGGCGGCAAGGATCGCCGAGGACTACCTGCGCATCCTCCGCTTCTTCCGCTTCCACGCGCGTTACGGCCACGGGAAACCGGACCCGGCCGCACTCGACGCGTTGCGCGACGGCGTGCCGGGCCTGGCGCGCCTGTCGCCCGAACGGGTCTGGAGCGAGCTGAAACGCATCCTGGCGACCGACGATCCGCGCGGCGCTGTCCGGCTCATGGCCAGGCTGGGCGTGTTGCCCGCGGTGTTGCCGGGTCCGCTGGATATAGCGCGGCTTGACCGCATGGTGCAGGCCGGCGGTCCGGCTGATCCCCTGTTGCGCTTGGCGGCGCTGGCGCCTGGGGCCGGGCTCGACCTTGCGCTCCGGCTGCGGATGTCGGTGTCCGAGCGCGACCGATTGGTGGCCCTGGCCGGTCCGCCGCCCGCGCCGGGCATGGACGACGACGCGCTGCGCCGCCTGCTGGCCGACGCGCCGCCGGGTGCAATGCTTGGGCGGGCATGGCTCGCCGGCGACGCTGATCCACCATGGGAGGTGATTCGGACGCGGCTGGCCGCGCTGCCGCGCCCGGTTTTTCCGCTCGAAGGACGCGACGCGCTGGCGCTTGGCGTGCCGCCCGGCCCGGCGGTGGGCGAGCTGCTGCGCGACGTTCGGGCCTGGTGGATGGACGGCGGCTGCCGCGCCAATGCCGCCGCCTGCCGGACCGAACTGGCGAGGCAGGTGGCTGGCTGATACACGGGCCGGCATGGACGCCCTTTCGCCGACCCAACCAAGCCAGGACAGCACCCGGGCGCTGCTGGGCCGCTTGTGGCGCGAGCACGTGCGCCATCATCGGGGCCGGCTGGGGTCGATCCTGTTGCTGACGTTGCTGATGGCTGGGTTGACGGCGCTCTATCCCGTGGTGATCGACCGCGCCTTCTCGATGTTCACCGGGCGGGACCAGCGGATTTTATACCAGATCCCGGTGCTGGTCGTGATCGTGACCGCTGCCAAGGCCGCCGCGCAGTATGGCCAGAACGTGCTGGTGCAGCAGACGGTGCTGACGATGATCCGCGAGCTGCAGGTCCGCATGTTCGACCATCTGACCTACGCCGACCTGGCGCAGGTCGAGCGCGAGGCCCCGGCCCAGCTCGCCGCGCGTTTCACCACCGACGCCGCCATCATCCGCGAGGCGCTGACCCGTGCGGTCAACGGGATCAAGGATACTGTGACGGTGGTCGGCCTGGTGGCCAGCATGCTGTGGCTGGACTGGGTACTCAGCGCCATCGCCGCGGCGCTGTATCCGCTCGCGGCGCTGCCGATCCAGCGCCTGGGCAAGCGTATCCGCCGGGCGTCGGGCGGCATGCAGGAGCGCATGGGGGAGACGGCGGCGCTGCTGCACGAGAGCTTTGCCCAGGCCCGCACGGTGCGCGCCTACCGGCTGGAGACGTTCGAGGCGGCGCGGGCTGCAACCGCGTTCAACGACCTGTATCGCGCATTGCTGCGCATGACCCGCAGCCGCGCCCGGCTCGATCCGTTGCTGGAGGTGCTGGGCGGCACCGCGGTGGCGGCGGTGATCGGCTTTGCCGGCTGGCGCGCGGCGCAGGGCGGCGGCGGCGTCGGCAACTTCACCGGGTTTGTCGCCGCCCTGCTGATCGCATCGCAGCCGCTGCGCGCGCTGGGGTCGATGAATGCGGCGCTGCAGGAGGGGCTCGCGGGCCTGGCGCGGGTGTTCCACGTGATCGACGAGCCCGCCAGCATCGTCGAACGGGTTGGCGCGCCGCCGCTGCCGCCCGGACGTGGCCGGGTGCGGTTCGACGATGTGGCCTTCGCCTACCCCGACGGGCGCATGGGGCTGCGCGGCCTGTCGTTCGAGGCGTCGCCCGGGTTGACCATCGCGCTGGTCGGCCCGTCCGGCGCCGGCAAGAGCACGGCTCTGGCGTTGATTCCACGGCTGCAGGACGTGCTGTCGGGCAGCATCACCATCGACGGCGCCGACGTGCGGGACGTTACGCTGGCGAGCCTGCGGGACGCGGTCGCCTATGTCGGCCAGGACACGCTGCTGTTCGACGACACGGTGGCGGGCAACATCCGCATGGGCCGTCCGCTCGCGAGCGAGGCTGAGGTCGAGGCCGCCGCCTATGCCGCCGCGGCCGGCTTCGTGGACGACCTGCCGGAGGGGTTCGCCACCCGTGTCGGCTTTGGCGGCGGGCGGCTGTCGGGCGGCCAGCGCCAACGCATTGCCCTGGCGCGCGCCCTGCTGCGCAATCCGCGCATTCTGCTGCTCGATGAGGCCACCAGTGCGCTGGACGCCGAGAGCGAGGCGGCGGTGCAGGACGCGCTGGCCCGGCTGCGCGCCGACCGGACGACCATCGTGGTCGCGCACCGCCTGTCGACCGTGCGCGACGCCGATCTGGTGGTGGCCGTTGCCGACGGCGTGGCGATGGAACAGGGTTCCCACGCCGAGCTGCTGGCGCTGGACGGGTTGTATGCCCGGTTGGTGAAGACGCAGGCGCTGGCGGCTTGAGGTTTTGCCGCCAGCGCCCCGGCAAGAAACGGACTGCTGGGCTTAATAGGTGACCAGGCCCTTCATTCCATCATAGGTGCCTTGGGGCAACACGCCCTTGGTCACCAGGTCCTGCGGCGTGGCATAGGGCCGTCCGGCCACGATCGCCTTTGAGCGCACGGCGCCGATGCCCTTTAGGGTTTTCTCCATCTCAGCGGCGCTGGAAGTGTTGATGTTCGCCAGGGCAATCTGGTCCTTGATGCCGTTGAACACGCCTTGCGTCAGGACCTTCTTGGTCACCAGGTCGCTCATGTCGGCATAGGGCCGTCCGGCGACGATCGCTTTGCTGCGCACCGGGCCGATGCCGGGCAGGGCGTCGAGCTGCGCTGCGGTGGCGCTGTTGATGTCGAGGCGCTTGCCGGTGGTGGCTGGAGTGGCGGCCATTGGCGGCGCGACGGCGGCAGGCGGCGCTGCGCGGGGAACGGCGGTTGCGGGCGGCATCGTCGGCGGCGGCATGGTCGGCGCGGCCGGGGCTGCCGGCCTTGGCGTTTGCGCGACGGCAGGCATGGCCAGCAGTGCGAACAGTGCGGCAATCAGGCGCAGGGACTTCGGCATCGTGCTCTCCTCCTAAGTTGAACTATGAATAAGCCACTCCGGCGCGGCAGCCTGCAAGCGTTGCGTCAGGACCAGCGCACCTCGGGGGGCAGGCTCATCAGAATCGCCTCCACGTTGCCGCCGGTCTTGAGGCCGAACAGCGTGCCGCGGTCGTGCAGCAGGTTGAACTCGACGTAACGTCCGCGGCGCAGCAATTGATGGTCGCGCTCCGCCGGGGTCCAGGGCTCGCGCATGCGGCGGCGCACGATGGCGGCATAGGACGCCAGGAAGGCGCGGCCGACATCCTGGGTGAAGGCGAAATCCGCGGTGGCGTCGCCGCTGAACAGGTGGTCATAGAAGATGCCGCCGGCGCCCCGCGGCTCGTTCCGGTGCGGCAGGAAGAAGTACTCGTCGCACCAGGCCTTGAACTTGGGATAGTACGCCGGGTCGTGCGCGTCGCAAGCGGACTGGAAGCCCGCATGGAACGTGGCGGCGTCGGCCAGCGCCTCGGGCGTGTCTAGCCGCATGGGCGTCAGGTCGCCGCCGCCGCCGAACCAGCCGCGCGTCGTGACCAGCATGCGCGTGTTCATGTGGGCGGCCGGCACCCTGGGGCTTTGCGGATGGGCGACGACGCTGATACCGGACGCCCAGAAGCGGGGGTCCTGCTCGGCGCCGGGGATTTGGCGGCGGAACTCGGGGCTGAACTCGCCCCAGACGGTCGAGACGTTGACGCCGACCTTCTCGAACACCCGTCCGCGCATGACGCTGATGACGCCGCCGCCGCCGGGTTCGCTGCCCCCCGATGCACCCTCAACGGTGGGCCGCGACCAGGGCTGCTGGGCGAACCGGCCCGGCGGCTGGCTCGAGATCGGCAGGTCTTGCGCGTCCTCGACCGCTTCGAACTCGGCAACCATCTGGTCGCGCAGCGCCTCGAACCAGGCTTGGGCAATCGGCCTCAACGCCTCATGCGCTGGACGCTCGCGGGATGCTATGTTGAGGGTCTGCCCTTGCGGCATATGCAGGCCTTCCAATTTGCGGGATACAGAATAGGCGCGTCCGGTCGCAGGTTGCAGGGGGCAGTTCACACCTCTACTACGGTGCCTGGATTATGCAATCGCAGGTTCGCGCCCATGCGGCGCGTTGAGGCAGAGGGATCTTATGAGCAGCACCGCCAGCGCCGATGTTCGAAGCGCTATCACCACCGTCGGCGTCGCCGACCCTACCAAGCGGGACATGCTGAAACTGGTGACTGGCTTCGGCGTGGTGATCGGTGCCGGCGCGATCGCCTGGCCGTTCATCGACAGCATGAACCCGGCCAAGGACGTGCTGGCGCTGTCGAGCATCGAGGTCGACCTGGCGCCGGTGCCGGAGGGCCAGGCCATCACGGCGGTTTGGCGCGGCAAGCCGATCTTCGTGCGCAACCGCACCGCAGCCGAGATCAAGGAGGCGCAGGACGTTCCGCTTAATCAATTGATCGATCCGCAAACCGATGCCGCCCGTGTCAAGCCCGGCAAGGACAAGTGGCTCGTTGTGATCGGCATCTGCACCCACCTCGGCTGCGTGCCGCTGGGCAACAAGATCACCGATCCGCGCGGCGAGTATGGCGGATGGTTCTGCCCGTGCCACGGCAGCCAGTATGATACGGCGGGCCGGGTCCGCCATGGCCCGGCGCCGGCGAATTTGGGTCTGCCGCCTTACGCCTTCGTTAGCGACACCAAAATCAAGATCGGCTGAGGAGAACAAGCAAATGGCCGGCCTGCATAAGTCCGAATTCGAGAATCCAGTCGTCAACTGGATCGACACCCGCATGCCCATCTTCACGATGATGCAGAAGGAATACGGGTCCTTCCCGACGCCGAAGAACTTCAATTACTTCTGGAACTTCGGCGCATTGGCGATGATCTCACTGGGGATCATGATCGCCACCGGCATCTTCCTGGCGATGAACTACACCGCGCATACCAGCCTCGCCTTCGACAGCGTCGAGCGCATTATGCGCGACGTGAACTATGGCTGGCTGCTGCGCTATATTCACGCCAACGGCGCGTCGATGTTCTTCATCGTCGTGTATATCCACATCTTCCGCGCGCTGTACTACGGGTCATACAAGGCGCCGCGGGAATTGCTGTTCATGCTCGGCGTGGTCATCCTGCTGCTGATGATGGCGACGGCGTTCATGGGCTACGTGCTGCCGTGGGGCCAGATGTCCTATTGGGGCGCCACCGTCATCACCAACCTGTTCTCGGCGATTCCGCTGGTGGGCGAGGGCATCGTGACCTGGCTTTGGGGCGGCTTCAGCGTCGACAACCCGACCCTGAACCGGTTCTTCAGCCTGCATTACCTGATGCCGTTCATGATCACCGGCGTCGTTTTCCTGCATATCGTGGCGCTGCACATCACCGGTTCGAACAACCCGTTGGGCATCGACGTGAAGACGCCGCAGGACACCCTGCCGTTCCACCCGTATTACACGGCCAAGGACAGCATCGGCATTTGCGTTTACCTGTTGGTGTTCGCGTTGCTGGTGTTCTTTGCGCCCAACCTGCTGAATCATCCCGACAACTACATCCCGGCCAACCCACTGGTGACGCCGGCGCACATCGTGCCCGAGTGGTACTTCCTGCCGTACTACGCCATCCTGCGTTCGGTGCCGAACAAGCTCGGCGGCGTCATCCTGATGTTCAGCTCGATCGCGGTGCTGTTCGTCCTGCCGTGGCTGGATACGTCGCCGGTGCGCAGTGCACGGTTCCGTCCGATCTACAAGCAGCTCATCCTCCTGATGGTAGTGAGCTTCCTGGTGCTGGGCTACGTCGGCGGCAAGCCGCCCGAGGGCATCTACGTCGTGCTTGGCCGCGTGGCCACGGCGTATTGGTTCCTGCACTTCCTGGTGCTGCTGCCGATCCTGGGCAAGCTGGAGAAGCCGCTGCCGCTGCCCGAAAGCATCGCCCGTCCGGTGATCCGGCGTCCTCCCCCGGGCGGTGGCGGCGGCCCATTGCCGCAGGGCGCTACGGCAAAGCCAATGGAGAAGCCGTGATGCGGGTAGCCTTCGTTCTTGCCGGACTCATGCTTGCGAGTCCGGCGCTGGCCCCGGCGGCGTTCGCCCAAGGGCACGAAGCCGTGTCGGCGCCGAAGCAGCCCTGGAGCTTCAACGGCCCGTTCGGCACCTTCGACCGTGCTTCAATGCAGCGTGGCTTCCAGGTCTATAAGGAGGTCTGCTCCAACTGCCACTCCATGAAGGAGATGTATTACCGTAACCTGACGGCAATCGGCCTGAGCCCAGAGCAGGTCGTGGCGGTCGCCGCGAGCGTGACCGTGCCAGGCGGAACCGACGACTCAGGGCAAGCGGTCGAGCACCCCGCCCTGCCGTCCGACCATTTCCGCTCTCCGTTCGCCAACGACAAGGCGGCGCGGGCGGCGAATGGCGGCGCGCTTCCGCCCGACCAGTCGCTGATCGTCAAGGCGCGGGAGGATGGGTCCGACTACGTTTTCTCGCTGCTGAACGGTTATTCCGATGCACCGGAGGGCGTGAAGGTCGGCGAGGGGCAATATTACAACCGCTATTTCCCCGGCAACCAGCTCGCCATGCCGCCGCCGCTGCATGACGGCGCGGTTTCCTATGCCGACGGCACCCCGGCGACGGTCGAGCAAATGTCGCGCGATGTCGTGCAGTTCCTGACCTGGACGTCCAATCCCGACCTGGAACCACGCAAGCGCATGGGCGTGAAGGTCGTGCTGTTCCTGACGCTGATGACCGGGTTGACCTATGCGGTGAAGAAGAAGGTTTGGAAAGACGTTCACTAGGCTGCAGACTGCCTGGACGTTTTGAACGCCGTGCGGTAGCCCCGCGCGGCGTTTTCATTTGGGGGCACGCATGTCGGACGAAATCACGCCGGTGATCGGCATCATCGGCGGCTCCGGGCTGTATGATATCGCCGGGCTGGCGAACAAGGAATGGCGCCGGGTCGAAACGCCCTGGGGCGAGGCGTCCGACGAGTTGCTGTTCGGCGATCTCGATGGCGTCCGCTGCGTGTTCCTGCCGCGGCACGGACGCGGGCACAGGTTGTCGCCCACGCATCTGAATTACCGGGCCAATATCGACGCGCTGAAACGCTCCGGGGTGACGGACGTGCTGTCGCTGTCGGCCGTGGGCAGCCTCAAGGAGGAGTTGCCGCCGGGGCATTTCGTCGTCGTCGATCAGTTCATCGACCGCAGCTTCGCGCGGGAGAAAAGCTTTTTCGGCGATGGCTGCGTGGCGCACGTGTCGGTCGCCGATCCCGTCTGTCCGCGCATTGGCGACGCCGTTGAAGCCGCCGGGCGCGCCATCGGGCTGCCGATGACCCGGGGCGGAACCTATTTGGTCATGGAAGGGCCGCAGTTCTCCACCCGCGCCGAAAGCGAGCTTTACCGGAGCTGGGGCTGCAGCGTGATCGGCATGACCAACATGCCGGAGGCGAAGCTGGCGCGGGAGGCCGAGCTTTGCTACGCGACGGTGGCCATGGTGACGGACTTCGATTGCTGGCACGACGCGCACGATGCCGTGACGGTCGAGGCGGTGATCCAGGTCATGCAGGCGAATGCAGAGGCCGCCCGCAGGCTGGTGCGCGCCGTCGTGCCCACGCTGGGTGCGCCACGCGGCCTATGCCCGGCTGGGTGCGACCGCGCGCTGCAATATGCCATCGTCACCGCCCCTGGCGAGCGCGACCCGGCGCTGATGGCCCGATTGGACGCCGTCGCCGGCAGGGTGCTGGGCTAGATCCGGCGGGTCAGCAGCAGCACGACCACGACAAGCACCAGCACGCCCGCGGTCCCGCCCGGGAAGGCCGAAATGTCGAGGTCGAACACCGAGAGCTGCCCGGCGCTGATCAGCAGTACGACGACAATCACCATCAATAACGTCAGCATGGCGAGGTCAAACCAGGCATGGCCGAGATCGTCAACCTGCGGCGGATGAAAAAGCGGCGAGCCCGTGATGCCGCCGCCCAGGACGCCATGGCGGCGCGGGCGCGCCACGGACGCAGCAAAGCCGAGCGCAAGATGGATGCGAAGGGCGCCCAGGCTCATGAGGCGGCGCTCGATGGGGCACGGCTGGACGGTTCAGCCGACGACGGCGAAGCGCTGGAATGATTGGGCCAGCGCGTCGTAGATCGGACGCTTGAACCCGACCGCCACGCCGGGCAGGTCGGCAAGCGGCGCCCAGCGCCAGGCGTCGAATTCCGGATGCGGGTCGCGGTCGAGGCGCACGTCCTCGTCCCGTCCGTTGAACCGCAAGGCGAACCAGCGCTGCCGCTGCCCACGGTAGCGTCCGCCGAGCGCCTTGCCGAGCAACTCGGGCGGCAAGTCGTAGGTCAGCCAATCCGGGTGCTCGCCGATGATCGTGGCGTCCGCGGTGCCGATTTCCTCCTCGAGCTCGCGCAGCACCGCCGCCCGCGGGTCCTCATCGGGGTCGATGCCGCCCTGGGGCAGTTGCCAGCCGCCGGGCGCACCCTCGGCATTCGGCAGGTCGGCCCGCCGGGCGACGAAGATTTCGCCCAAGTGGTTGAACAGCACCGCGCCGACGTTGGGGCGATAGGGCAGGCCGTTCATCTGTTTGCCTCCGTGACCAAGGCGCTGATTGGGACCAGTTCGAAGCCGCGTGCCTCGATATCCCGCGCCCAAGCAGCGATGCGTTCGATCATCACCGGACGCAGCGGTCCGGCAAGGCCCAGGGCGGACCCATGCTCCCGCGCCGCACGCTCGAGCGCCAGGAGCTTGGCCTCGATCCCGGCGCGGGCCGGCGGGTCGTCGACGACGAGGTCAACGGACCGTCCGGCAATGCGGGGCGACGGCGCGCCCGGGCGTGGATCGACATACATCAGGCCGCGCCGGGCAAGTTCGTCGAGCACTAGGCTGAAGCTGCTGGTCTGCACCGCGAACTGCTCGCCGCGCAGGCCGTCCGACGCGCCGGTCATGCCGACATAGCCCTGCAAGCGGCCCATGGCCCATTCGAGGTTCATGCGGTTAGCCGCGGGCAGCGCGCCGGTCATGAGTGAATGTGGCCCGGCGTCGTTCCATGGATGACCGTCAGCCTCCATGGGCAGCGACGCCAGCAGTTCATGGCCACGGGCGCGGGCAGCTTCGGCCAATGGTTCGGAATTCGGCGTATAGGCGGAGAAGGCGAGGGTGACTGCGCCGGGGAGGGCGTCGATTGCGGCCCGGCTATCGGCGGCAGACAATCCGAAGCCCGCCACGACCAGCGCGATACGCGGACGTGTGCCTTGGGGGGCGGCCGGGCGGCGATAGGCCAGTCGCGGGGTCCGTCCATCCGCGGCGATTCTCGGCAAGGCCGCCTGGGGGAAAGCCGGAGAAGCTTCAAGCAGCGCCGGCTCTGGCTCCGCAATATGGCCGTCCCACGCCGGCGGGGTTGTGGCGGCCGCAGGAACCGAGGCCGGTGCAGGCAAAGGCGCCGTTTTCGGGTGAGGCAGCGGACCCAGGACGTAAAGCGTCGTGCCCCCAATGGCGAGCAACACGGCCAACCCCAGCCAAAACAGCCCAAGCCACCGCCATGAGGCCGACCGAGCCGCCAATAGGCCCCGCGCGTTAAACGGGGCCTGGGCGCTCAGCGTGCAGCACGACGCTGCGTAGCCATCGCCCGCACGACAACCAGGCCTTCCTGCAACTGGAAGTCCGTATCGGGCTTCGCCGGATCGAACGCCGGGAAGCCTTCGGGCGGCAGCTTCGGTATCTCCTTCGCGATGGCCGGCAAATCGCTGCGGGCCGGCGGCGTCGCCGGTTGCGGCGCGCCACCCTGGTTGCGCAACGCCTTATTCAGGTCGGCCTCGCGCTCCGGGCCAAAATGCGGAGTCTCGGTGCGTGACGCCGCGACCTCGATATCCGGCGTGATGCCAAGGCCCTGGATGCTGCGTCCGGACGGCGTGTAATAGCGCGCGGTGGTCAGCCGCATCGCGCCGTTGCCCGGCAGCGGCATGACGGTCTGCACCGAGCCCTTGCCGAAACTGCGGGTGCCCAATATCACGCCCCGGTTATGGTCCTGCAACGCGCCCGCGACGATCTCGGACGCCGACGCCGAGCCGCCGTTGATCAGCACGACGAGGGGAAGCCCGCCGGTGATGTCCCCAGACTTGGCATTCCAGCGCTGGCTTTCCTCGGGATGGCGCGACCGGGTTGAAACGACCTCGCCCTGGTCGAGGAAGTCGTCGGAAACCGAGACCGCCTGATCCAGCAGGCCGCCCGGGTTGTTGCGCAGGTCGAGCACGATGCCGCGAAGGTTGCCGCCCGCCTTTTGTTTCAAATCCTGGATCGCCTTGCGCAGTCCGGGATCGGTCTGTTCGTTGAAGCTGGTCAGCCGGACATAGCCGATGTCGCCCTCAAGCCGCGAGCGGACGACCTGGATGTGTATGACCTCCCGCTGCATCGCCAGTTCGATCGGCGTATTCACCCCGTCCCGCTTGATGGTCAGGCGAATCTGGCTGCCGGCGGGCCCGCGCATCTTGTCGACGGCCTCGTTCAGCGTCAGGCCCTGCACGGTTTGGCCGTCCAGCATGGTGATCAGGTCGCCGGCCTTGACCCCGGCACGGGCGGCAGGAGTGTCGTCGATCGGGCTTACCACCCGGATGATCCCGTTTTCCGACGTGACTTCGAGCCCGAGCCCACCGAACTCGCCCCGGGTCTGCACCTGCATGTCGCGGAACGACTTGGCGTTCATGTAGCTGCTATGCGGGTCGAGGCCCGTCAGCATGCCGTTGATCGCATTCTCGATCAGCTCGCGGTCGTTGACGGGTTCGACGTATTCGGCGCGAATCCGCTCGAACACGTCGCCGAACAGCGTCAGCAGGCGGTAGGTCTCGGCGCGGTTGTTGTCCTGCGCGCGGGCGTGCGCGATGGGCCACCCGGTGCCGAACAGCCCATCGAAATACCCGGATGCAGGCCCGGCTGCGATACCGGCCGCGAAAGCGGCGCCCACAAGCAAGCCAGTACGAAACTTCATGCGTAACTTTCCTTTGCGCCACACATCCTTAGCACAGCATGGGTTGCCGTGAGGTTAACAGAGCCAATGATGAAATGGCTATCCACGTGCGCGTAGGAAGGGGGCGGGGTTCACTGGCAAGCCATCGCGGCGCAATTCTATGTAAAGGGACGGCCGCACGGTCCCGGATTGGCTCGCGGACAACGGGTCCCACCCCGGCATGACGCCGACTGGCTCGCCCCGCTGCACCGCGACGCCAACCCCTACATCCAGCCGTTCCAATCCTGCAAGGACAAAGTGCAGCCCGCCGCCG
Source organism: Acetobacteraceae bacterium (assembly GCA_965277495.1). Lineage (GTDB taxonomy): Bacteria > Pseudomonadota > Alphaproteobacteria > Acetobacterales > Acetobacteraceae > CAHJXG01. Next base: position 3,323,486 of record OZ255824.1, read on the forward strand.
CAATCCACGATCAGCAGCACGCCGAAGCTGCGGAATGGCCCGGCGAACGCCACCCGCCCGTTGCAAGGCGCCACGACCCGCGCCAGGGGCGGCGCATGATACGACACGCCTTGCGCCGGCCCCGCGTCGGTCGGGTCGCCCCAGCCGCGTATCACCCGGCCGGCCACCGGCGCCATCAGCGGACCCTGCTGGTCCATTCCCGGCCCTGCCGGGCGAGCCAGCGCGACCTGCCGCCGGCGCGCATCGGCGGCGGCTCCATCCTGGCGTTGCCGCTCGGCACGCGCGGCGTCGTCCCGCGCCCGCGCTTCCGCCCGCGCGCGCTCCGCTGCCATGGCCGCAAGGGCGTTGCGCAGGCCGTCGGCCCGCGCCGCCTCGACAGCGGCGCGCCGGACTGCGTCGGTGGCGGCGTCCTCGGCGCGATGGCGGCCCGCGCGCGCCGCGTCGATCTGCCGGTCGAGCTCCGCTGCCTGCAAAGCCTGCGCCGCCTGCGCCGCCTGCAAGCGGGGCAGGGCGGCGGCGATATCCCGCTCGAGCGCCTGCACCGCCGCCTGTTCGGCCCGCAGCGCCGCGGCGTCCTGTTCCAAGCGCCGCGCCAAGCCGTGCAGCACTGCGAGGCCGCGCAGCGTATCCTCCGGCGGGCCCGGCACGGCAAGCACGGTTTCGGCAGGATACAACGCCAGCCGCTCGATCAGCGGCAGCAACGGCGTCAACGCCGCCGCGCGCTCGGCCAGGCGCTGCTCGGCGTCGCGGCGCCGCGCGGCCAGGCCCTCGAGCTCGGACGCTGCGTCAGCCGTCTTGGCTTCCGTGGAGCGCATACGGGCTGCGGCGGCGACGCGCTGCTGGGCCAGGCGCCCTTCCTCAGCCTCGGCGGCGCGGGCCTGTTCCGCAGCATTGCGCTGGATGGCGGCCTGGGCAGCCTGGGCGCGTTCGGCGTCCCGCACGGTTCCGGACGGCGCCGCGCCGCAAAGTGCGACGCCGATCAGCAATAATTCAGGGCGCAGGCCGGGCCGCATGTCCCGCCAGGCCAGGGCTGTCCTCCAGCAACGAGCGCCCGGTCATGACCGCCGGCTTCGGCAGGCCCATCAACGCCAGCAAGGTCGGCGCGAGGTCGGCCAGGCGGCCATCGTCCAGCGACCCGCCGTGCCCGGCCAGCATGACGGGAACCGGGTTCGTCGTGTGCGCCGTATGCGGGCCGCCGGTCGCCGGGTCTCGCATCAGCTCGCAATTGCCGTGGTCGGCGGTGACCAGCAGCGCGCCGCCCGCCGCCGCCACCGCATCGACGATGCGGCCCAGCCCGGCGTCCACCGCCTCCACTGCGCGGACCGCCGCCGAAAGGCTGCCGGTGTGGCCGACCATGTCCGGATTGGCGAAGTTCAGCACGATCAGGTCGTAGGCGCCCGACTGGATCGCCGCCACGGCCTTGTCGGTCAGCTCCGGCGCCGACATCTCGGGCTGCAGGTCGTAGGTCGCGACCTTGGGCGAGGGCACCATCGTGCGGTCCTCGCCGGGATACGCGACCTCCTGGCCGCCGTTCATGAAATAGGTCACGTGCGGATATTTCTCCGTCTCCGCCATGCGGAGCTGCCGCAGCCCGGCGGCCGACACCACTTCGCCCAGCAGGCTGCCCATGTGCTGCGGATGAAATAGCGCGCCCATGAGCGGGGCCAATGCGTCGCTGTAACGGGTCATGCCGACCGCGGCTGCGAACTTGAGCGCGCGGGGCCGGGCGAAACCGGTGAAGCCCGGGTCCAGCAACGCGCCCAGCAACTCACGCACCCGGTCGGCGCGGAAGTTGAAGCATAGCAGGGCGTCGCCGTCGCGCACCCCATGGTAGGAGCTGCCGATCACCGCGGGGACGACGAATTCGTCCGTCACCCCGTTGCCATAGGCGTCGTCCATGGCGCTGGCGGCGTCGGCGAAGCTGGCCCCGCGGCCCTCGGCGATGGCGAGATAGGCCTTCTCCACCCGGTCCCAGCGATGGTCGCGGTCCATCGCATAGTAGCGGCCGATGACGGTGGCGATGCGCGCGCCATCCGGCAGCGCCGCCTGCAGGCGCGCGATGCAATCGGCGCCTGACCGCGGCGACGTGTCGCGGCCGTCGGTGAAGGCGTGCACCCGGACCGGCACGCGGGCGCTCGTCAATATGCGCGCAAGCGCCGCCGCATGGTCCTGGTGCGCGTGCACGCCGCCCGCGGACACCAGGCCCATCAAATGGCACACGCCCCCCGATTGCCGCAACGCATCGATCAGGGCGCGCAGTTCCGGCAGTGCCGCCATGCTGCCGTCGCCGACCGCGACGCCGATGCGCGGCAGCTCCTGCATCACCACGCGGCCAGCGCCGATGTTCAGGTGGCCGACCTCCGAGTTGCCCATCTGCCCCGCGGGCAGGCCGACATCGAGGCCGGAGGTGCTCAGGAAGGCGTGCGGACCCTGCATCAGCCGGTCGAAGGTGGGGGTGTCCGCCTGCTCGACAGCGTTGTCGGCTGCTGCGGACCGCCAGCCCCATCCGTCCAATATCACCAGCATCACGGGGCGGGGCGGCGTGGACATGGCGGCGTTCCTAGTTCGGACACCCACGTATGGCGAAACTCGGGGATTGCGGCAAGTCAGGGCTTAGATTGTGAAGCCGGGGCTTTAGGCCGTAAAGCTCGGCCTGGATGTGCGGTGATAGGGATGGCCGGACAGGATGGATTGGGCGCGGAACAATTGTTCGGCCAGCAGGACCCGGACCAGCATGTGCGGCCAGGTCATCGGTCCCAGCGATAGCACGTGGTCGGCACGGGACAGGACCGCCGCGTCCAGCCCCTCGGCGCCGCCAATGACGAAGCAGAGCGGGCGGGACTGCCCCAGCCAGCGCTCGAGCAGCCGCGCGAAGCCGTCGCTGCCGGGGCAGGGTGCGCCAAGGTCGAGCGCCACGGCGAACGCCGGCGTGGGCAGCGCGGCCAACAGGGACTCCGCTTCTCGCCGTTTGGCCTCGGCCGGCGTGCCTGCGCCCGCGGCGACTTCGGCGACGGCAAGCTTCGGCCGCAGCCGGGCGTTGTATCGGGTGAACAATTCGGCTTCCGGCCCTGGGCGCAGCCGGCCTACCGCTATAAGGTGCATCGGGCCGTTCCGGCCGCCGCCGTCAAAACCAATATAGGGGCAGCCGTGCTTAAGCGTTCATGACTGTGCTGCATCGGGTGCTGGCGTGCCTCGCTCTGATTTGGTTGCCGGCCGCGGCTGCCGCTCCGGACCCTGGTGGAACGCCGGTCACCATGGTGGCGCGGCCCGGCTCGGCGCTCGACCGGACTGCGCGTGGCCTCGTTGCGCAAGACTTGGCGGATGGCGCACGCTCCGGCGAGAAAACGCTGGTGCTGACCGGGTCCGCACCGCTGGGGTCCGCCAGCGACCGTCCGGCGCTGTTCGTGCAACTGCAATCGCCGCGGCAGTGCGGGTCGGCAGGCTGCAGCACCTCGGTTTACGCCTGGATCAAGGGGCACTGGGTCAAGGTGCTGGACGACGCCAGCGGCCGGATCACGATTGCGCCCACGCGGCACGCGGGCATGGCGGACCTGGTGGCCAACGCCGAGCACTATGTCTGGAACGGGACGGCATATGCGAACACCCATCCGGCGCCGGCCATCGACCTGCGTCCGCGCCACCCGCATCCCAGGCGGCCCGGTTAGGTCACGGCGGGCGCGTCGGCGGCTTCGTCCAGGTCCGGCCCCCACATCTTTTCCAATGCATACAAGGCGCGCGCCTCCGGCTTGAACAGGTGCACGATGATGTCCCCGGCGTCGATCAGCACCCAATCCGACCCGCCGCTGCCCTCGGTTTGCACGCGCTTGATGCCGATCTCTGCCAGTTTTTCCTCGAGATGCAGCGCCATCGCGCTGATTTGCCGGTCGGCGAGGCCAGTGGCGATGACCATGCGGTCGGTGAACGAGGCGCGTCCGGCAAGGTCCAGCGTCACCACCTCCTCGGCCTTGTCGCTCTCCAGGCTCTCGACGATCACGGCCTGCATGCGGTCCAGCCGGTCCTGCTGGTCCGCGGCCGGCGCCGCTATTTTCGGCTTGCGGACCCGCGGCCCGGCGGCGGCTGCCTTTTTGCGCGGAGTGCCCGGCACCTTCGCGGCCTCGGCTAGCGCTGGGGCGGGCTGCGGCGCACGGCGCTTCGCGGGCGGCTTGGCGGACGGGTCGGCGACTGGTTTCCTGGCTATGTCCGTGGTCCTTTTATGGTCGGCGTATGATCGAGGCCATGCTGCGCGCCGTGCCCGGCCACGCGGATGTGCGGCGTGGTGTGCGGCACCGGGGGCCGTTGCGGCAAGGGAAAAGCGCTGTGGCCCGCGCGGAGCGCTGTAGCTGATCCCGCGCGGAGCGCCGTGGCGGACAATCCATTCTGCCGGGCGGGCAGGAACGTCCAGGCCGGGGCCTTGCTGCCCGCCAGCATCGGCGCGGCACGGGCGGCGCGCAGGGCCGGGCGCAGCCGTTGCGCCGCCTGCCCGGCCAAAGCGCGGTAGTTGTAGGTCGGACGCGGCATTACCGCGAACGGCATGGTGCGTGCGATGCCCTTCCAGCGCTGCCATTTCGGCAACTGCACCAGGTTGTCCGCCCCCATCACCCAAACGAACCGCACCCGCGGGAAGCGCCGGCGCAGCGCCCGCAACGTGTCGAAGGTATACCGTGTATGCAGCCGCGCCTCGGTCCCGGTTGCCAGGATGCGCCGCCCGTCCGCGATCCCGCGCGCGCTGGCCATGCGGTCGGCCATCGGCGCCATGCCGGACGCCTGCTTCAGCGGGTTGCCCGGCGAGACCAGCAGCCAAAGCTGGTCGAGCCGCAGCCGCTGAAGCGCCAGGCGCGCGATGTGCAGGTGGCCGGCATGGGCCGGGTTGAACGATCCGCCGAGCACGCCGACCCGAATGCGATGCCGATGCCCCCAAGCAGGCACTGGGTCGGCCCATGATTTTACCGAAGCGCGCTGGCTCAGGGGCGCACCTGGCCCGTGCCGGTGACGACGTAGCGGAACGTCGTCAACTGTTCGACGCCGACCGGGCCGCGGGCGTGGGTGCGTCCGGTGGCGATGCCGATCTCGGCGCCGAACCCGAACTCGCCGCCGTCGCAGAATTGGGTCGAGGCGTTCCACAGCGTCACCGCGGCGGTGGCCTGGCGCAGGAAATGCTCGGCGGCGGCGGCGTCCTCGGTCACGATCGCCTCGGTGTGCTCGCTGCCGTGGCGCGCGATGTGGGCCAGCGCCGCGTCCACGCCGTCCACCACGGCGACGGAGAGCACGGCGTCGAGCCATTCCGTGCCGAAATCGGCCTCAGACGCCGGCGGCAGGCGCGGCAGGATGCCGCGGGCGCGGTCATCGGCGCGGAACGTGCAGCCGAGCGCCTCGAGGTCCGCAACCAGCAGCGGCAGCAATGCGGGGGCGCAGGCGGCGTCGATCAGCAGCGTCTCGGTCGCGCCGCAGACCCCGGTGCGCCGCATCTTGCCGTTGGCCAGGACCGCGCGGGCCATGGCCGGGTCGGCGGCGGCATGGATATAGGTGTGGTTCAGCCCCTCGGCGTGCGCCAGCACCGGCACCCGCGCGTCGCGCTGCACGCGCTCCACCAACGACCGTCCGCCGCGGGGGATGACGAGGTCGATCAGGCCGCTGCCGGCGAGCATGGCAGCGACGTAGCCGCGGCCGGCGCCGGGCGCGATCTGCACGGCGTCGGGCGGCAGGCCCGCGGCCTCCAGCCCCTCGGCCAGCGCGGCGTGGATGGCGGCGGCGGACCGCGCGCTGTCGGAGCCGCCGCGCAGGATGACGGCGTTGCCCGACTTCAGGCACAGCCCGGCGGCGTCGGCGCCCACGTTGGGCCGGCTTTCGTAGATCATGCCGATCACGCCGATGGGCGCGGCGATGCGGCGGAAGCGCAGCCCGTTCGGACGCGTCCACTCCGCGAGCGTGCGGGCCAGCGGGTCGGGCAAGGCCGCGATCTCCTCCAACCCCTTGGCCATCGCCTCGACGCGCTGGGGATTGAGGGTCAGGCGGTCCTGGAACGCCGCGCTGCCGTGGAAGGCGGCGACATCCGCCTCGTTCGCCGCCAAAATTACGACGGCATGGCGGCGCAGGCTTGCGGCGCCCGCATGCAGCCCCGCGGTCCGGAAAGCGTCGGAGCTTGCCGCCAGGATGGCCGAGGCCGCCCGGGCCCGCCGCCCCGCATCCCGCAGCCAGGCTGCGCAGTGATCTGCTTCGTTGTTCATCGCCGGGCATTCTTGCCGGTCTATGGTAGGTTACGCCAGGGGTCATGCGTATGGCTGTCGCGATCCAAACGCGAAGTTGCGGCGGGCGGCGTCAGGACGTGGCAGGCGTGGCCAGCACCAGGTCGTCGCGGTGCACGATCTCGTCGCGTCCGCGCCAGCCCAGGATGCGCTCGATCTCCTCCGACCGGTGCCCGGCGATGCGGCGCGCGTCGGCGCTGGCATAGGCCGACAAGCCGCGGGCCAGCGTGTCGCCGGCGGAGTCCTGCACCAGCACGGCGTCTCCGCGCTCGAATTCGCCGTCGACGCTGCGCACCCCGGCGGGCAGCAACGACCGTCCCGCCGCCAGCGCGCGGGCTGCGCCGGGGTCGACGATCAGGCGGCCGGCGGGCTGCATGCTGCCGGCGATCCAGCGTTTGCGGGCGCTGCGTCCGTCCGGCGCCGGCAGGAACCACGTGCAACGTCCGCCCGCCAGCAGGGCGCGCAACGGGTGGTCGACCTGGCCGACCGCAATCGCCATGGCGCAGCCAGCCTGGGTGGCGATGCGCGCCGCCGTCAGCTTGGTCCGCATCCCGCCGCTCGAATAACCCGGCGGCGGATCGCCCCCCATCGCCTCAATCTCCGCCGTCATGGCCGGGACGATGGCGATATGCCGTGCGTCCGGGTCGCGCTTCGGGTCGGCGGTATACAGCCCGTCGATGTCGGACAGCAGCAAGAGCTGGTCCGCCTGCACCATCTCCGCCACGCGCGCGGCCAGACGGTCGTTGTCGCCGAAGCGAATCTCGGCGGTGGCGACGCTGTCGTTCTCGTTGATGACGGGGACGCAGCCAAGCCCCAGCAGCGTGGTCAAGGTGGCGCGGGCGTTGAGGTAGCGCCGGCGGTCCTCGGTGTCCTCGAGCGTCAGCAGCAGTTGCGCCGCGATCATGCCGTGCGCGGACAATGCGGCGGTCCAGGCCTGCGCCAGGCGAATTTGGCCCACCGCCGCCGCCGCCTGCTTTTCCTCCAGCCGTAGCCGGGGCTGCAGCAGGCCGAGCGCCGAGCGTGCCAGCGCGATGGCGCCCGACGAGACGACGATGACTTGGGCGCCGCGTGCCCGGGCGGCGGCGATGTCGGCGGCGACGCTGCCGAGCCATGCGGCGCGCGGCTCGGCCCGGTCCACGACCAGCGCGCTGCCGATCTTCACGACCAGCAGCCGGGCGTGCTGCAGCCGCGGGGTCACGCCAGCTCTAGCGCGGTCGGCTCGGCGGCTCGGGCCGCGTGCACCCGGGTCATCAGCGCGCGCAGCACGGCGGGCAGGTTGTCCTGCGTTGCGCCGGACAGCAGAATGACCTCCTGGCCCGACGCCTTGGCCAGCGCGGCGCGGCGGGTGGCGGCCTCTCGCGGGGTCATCGCGTCCGACTTGTTCAGCACCAGCAGCTCCGGCTTGTCCGCGAGGCCGCCGCCATAGGCGCGCAGCTCCTCCCGCACCGTGCGCCAGGCGCGGACCACGTTGCCGGCGGCGCCGTCGACCAGATGCAGCAGCACGGCGCAGCGCTCCACGTGGCCGAGGAAGCGGTCGCCGAGCCCAGCGCCCTCATGCGCGCCGCGGATCAGGCCGGGGATGTCGGCGATGACGAACTCTTCGGAATGCGAAAGGCGGACGACGCCGAGTTGCGGGTGCAGGGTGGTGAACGGGTAGTCGGCGATCTTGGGCCGGGCGGCGGAAACGACCGACAGAAAGGTGCTCTTGCCGGCGTTGGGCAGGCCGACCAGGCCCACGTCGGCGATCAGCTTGAGCCGCAGCCATACCCAGCGCTCCTCGCCGGGGTAGCCCACGGTAAATTTGCGCGGCGCACGGTTGGTGCTGGACTTGAAGTGGGCATTGCCGTGGCCGCCGTCGCCGCCGCGGCACAGGACGACGCGCTTGCCGGGTTCATCGAGGTCGGCGAGCAGGGTTTCCTTGTCGTCGGCGATGATCTGGGTGCCGATGGGGACTTGGATTATGACGTCCGTCGCCCCGGCCCCGGTGCGGTCGCTGCCGGCGCCGTTGCCGCCCTTCGGCGCGCGGAAATGCTGGGTGTAGCGGAAGTCGATCAGGGTGTTGAGGTTGTGTGCGGCGACGAAGATGACGTCGCCGCCACGTCCGCCGTCGCCGCCGTCGGGGCCGCCGAACTCCATGAACTTCTCGCGCCGGAACGCGACGACGCCGTTGCCGCCGTCGCCGGAGCGTAGGTAGATCTTGGCTTGGTCGAGGAACTTCATGGAGTTATGCCTGAAATGCGAAGGGGGCCGGCTTGCGCCGACCCCCGGTCCGTTGGCTGCGGCGGCCCGGCGCTACTCGGCGGCGGCGGCAGCCGGGTCGGTGGCGTCGTTGGCGGCCTCGGCGGTGGCGAGCGGCTCGACCGAGACGTGAACGCGGCCCTCGGTCTTGCGCTGGAACTTCACGTGGCCGTCCACGAGCGCGAAGATGGTGTGGTCCTTGCCCAGGCCGACGTGCAGGCCCGGCTTCATCTTGGTGCCGCGCTGGCGGATGATGATGTTGCCGGCGGTCACGGCCTCGCCGCCGAACTTCTTCACGCCGAGGCGGCGTCCGGCGGTGTCGCGTCCGTTGCGGGACGAGCCGCCTGCTTTCTTATGGGCCATCGCTCGGTCTCCTTATACGGGGGTGGGTTCGGACGCGCTGCCGTCGGCATCCGACGCGGCGACGAAGTCGGTTGCTGGCTCAGCTGGGGTGGCGTTGGCCGCGGCGGCTGCTGGCATGGCGTGGCCGTCGGCGCTGATGCCGGCCACGCGGAGCACGGTTACATGCTGGCGATGGCCGTTCTTGCGGCGGCTGTTCTGCCGGCGGCGCTTCTTGAAGATGATGATCTTGTCGAGCCGGTCCTGCGCGATGACGGTCGCGGTGACCGTGGCGCCGGGGACCACGGGCGTGCCGAGCGTGGTGCCAGCGTCGCTGCCGACGGCGAGCACGTCGGTGAAGGTGATGGTCTCCCCGGCGTCCCCGGGCAGTTTTTCGATTTTCAGCACGTCGTTCGGGGCGACGCGGTATTGCTTTCCGCCGGTGCGGATGACTGCGAACATGGTTGAAATTCCTGATCGGCTGTCCCGGCGCGCCGGGCAACCCTTTTTGTGGGCATGGGGCACCGGCCGCTGCCGGACACCGAGCGGCGGGTTATACGCGCGGGGTGGGGGGTGTCAATGTTATTGCAGGGATCGGCGCGACCGCCTATAAGGCGCGCCGCGCGTGGAGAGGTGGCCGAGCGGCTTAAGGTGGCGGTCTCGAAAACCGTTGTAGTGTAACAGCTACCGTGGGTTCGAATCCCACCCTCTCCGCCAATTGCCAGTCTTAAGTAGTTGTTGTTACTTGTTTTTCTACTCCGCAGCGATTGTTTACCCCCAAACTTACCCCCATTAGTATGTTGGTCTTTGATGAACGTCCGCGAACGTCGGCGGACCTTTCGCTGGCATCATCGCCCGGATAAGGCGCGTCCGCACTAGCCTTCACAGGACCAGTTGCACGCCGACGTCGGGCATCTCCGTGTGTGAGGCTACCCCTCCGTTGCCCACCGTAAATTGGCCAGCACCGCATTCAACTGCCTACCTGTCAGTCGGCTCTTCACATGGCTAGGTCCGAGTTCAGCACGTAAGTCGCGAAGATCAGCGATCTGGTGACCGACCTACTCAGGGCAATGACCCAACCGTCTAAGTACAATCTGAAGAAGTTGGCCCGTAGACGTTTGTTCGGTCGCCAGCCGACAAATAATCCCGTTTAGATCCTCGGTGTCCGGATCGTAGCCGATCAGCCACCGTGCGAGTTCCCCAGTCAGACATAGACTTTCCGTTTTGTGCTGGGCAGCAGTTGCGCTCCGCTATGCTCGCGTGTTGTGCATTCATCTCGGCCGCCTGTTTCATCACCTGGCTCTTGAGGTCATCACGATCAGTTACCCAGGCCTCATTCGGCACCTCTGATGACACGGTAAAGGAACTGGTTGTTCATCCCTCGGCCTGGAGCGCCCTGAGCCGGTGCTTAATCAATCGCTGGACCGGTCTGACCTGATCGACCCTCCGCCCACTATATCCGGGCGCTTTTAACTGATCAGGCAGACCACGATGACCAACGACCGCACCCCGCCCACGGACTTTGCTGTCCGCTGTCTCTCCATCAGCGAGTTCTGCCACTGGTCAGGGCTATCCAAAACCAAGGTCTACGAACTGATCGAACACGGCGACCTACAAGCACGCAAGTGCGGCCGACGGACCCTCATCACTACTGAAGAGGCGCATCGGTGGTTGAGTTCGCTGCCCTCTATGTGCCCCGCATCCAACAAAGGCCCGGATCATCGCACCGCAGCCTTCCGCGGACTGCCTGGCCGGCTGCACCGGCCCCCCGCTCGGGCATAGGCTCGAATGGGAGGAAGGCAAAAAATTATTGCCCACGAGCTGTACAAAAACGCTGTTCAGAACTAGATCAATATAACAGCCTTGAACAATCGACAGACAGTCAAATACCCCATCACACAAATCAATTGACTGTCCATCTGAAACAGACTGTTTGATTGTCTCAAACAATCTAACAAACTCTCTCAAACACCTAAAGAAACTGTCTTTCCAGCCCGGCAAATGGAAAAGTACGACCTGAGCACTTCCGCGCCTGCCACCCGCTTGAACAGCCTGAAATAGGATCCAGCCCGTGACACTGCCCACCGACCCCGCAATGGCCCAAACCAAGGCCTGGCTTTGTGACCGAAACCTTACCTACCGGCAAATGACGCGCTACCAACTGAAGGTCGGTCCGCGGGTGAGCTACTACCCGGCCAAGGGCACGATTTTTGTCGATGGCGACGATGGTGCACGGCAACGGACCGGCCTGCTCGCCCTTGAGGAGGTTCTCGTCGAACTAGGCTATCTCCGTATCGAATGCCCAAGGACTTTGGTTTTGCCTATCATGCCTGACGGTCATTGAACTCGCGCCACGTCGCACCGGCTTTGTCGTAGGCCGTCTCCTATGACACTGCCACGTAAAAGATTTACGCGCCGTCTCACTACAATGCTTAGGTATTGGGCGTACGGAACCCCATCCACCGCGGGACCCGCACCACCGTTCCGCGCTGATCCACCCAAGGGTTCCGCCGCGGCCGGGCAACTTTCGTTGACTTGCACGCTCCTGACGTTCCTGCCACCTGGGAATTTCTCAGCTTCTACCAGGATCAAACCAGGTGAATGACGTCGCGAGTTTTGTCGTTAGCTTCCCGCGTGCTGACTTTCCCTTCCTCGCAGCGGCGGCGGTAGTCGCTCGCACGGGAACGGCCTGGTTCGACCTCACCGATAGAGGCGTCTGCCTTTCGGCCGTGGGCAACGAACTCGGCCTCGTGCGGCAACTGGGCGCGACCATCCCGAATGGGGTTTCACAGCTCCCCATCTCCGGGTTTGGCGTGGCCGCCGCCGAACTGCCATCTGTGGTCAAAAAGGCCAACAAGGAGGGCTGGACCTCCCTAGACATCAAAGTCACGCCAAAGGACGACACCGCAACAGTTAAGCAGGACCGTATCGTCCTCACAGACGGTACCCCGCCCGAACTGAACCTCTTTGAGGGCCTCTTGGACCTGAATGATGACCAGCTCGACACGATGGAGCTCAGCCTCAATACGCATCGTCCGTCGGAACTTGACAGTCTCCTCAGCAGGGAAGTTGAAACAAAAATCCACGTTCCTGCTTTCCGGGAGTGCCTGACTCTGGCTGAAAAACTGCTCTTAAATGATAGCAAACAGGAACAATACCAGCTTCTTGAGTTCGCCGACGGTATCGCTCACGGTGGGTCGCTCAATCTCCGGTTCTTTATCGAGGTTCCATCTCTCAAAGGCATCAATCTTCGGCTAAGGCGGTCTCAAGCCCGCCCTCTTGGCGAACTGCTAGCCAGCTTCGAACTCTTGCAACCGCATCACCTCACCACCGGCCAACAGCATCACATCTTCACAGATAGCTTTACCAAACTTTACGCGACAATTCCTGACCAACGACACCGGCATTCGCCTACTTCGATGTCGTCGAACAGACCCAACACAGAGGTGCGAATAGCAACTAAAGGTGTCAAAGATAAAATCAAAGATTCACTAAGGAAGGGTAAGGGAGCACTGCAGTCGAGCCAAGTTTTACGAGCGAGGGTGACGGACGATCAGCCCGCCCGCTTGCTTGTGACAACTCATTCATGGAAAACAGGCACGAAAATAAACATAGCTGGCTTCTTGCGTCCAATCCGGTCGGAGACGACCTTAGATCTCCTGACTGAGTTGTCGCTGGTGGAGAGGGCTTTAACTGTTTGCAACAACCAACTCGTGCTCCAATCGGACTCTGAGTGGCTCTACATCCGTAGTGAAGGACCGTTCACCAAGCTTACCGTGCAAATTCGGGCCTTTCCTACCGAGCCACATCGCATCGAAGCGCAGATACGCAGTCTGTCACGGCTCCTATAAGGGAGCCGCTCACAGACGGACCCTCATTGCTTGTTAGCCTTCTTTGCCTCCAGTCTCGCGGCTCGACGTGCAGCGGCGGCAAGCTTATGCGCTTTTCGCAGTAGCACCGCGTCCGCAGATGGCCCACCAACGATCCGTTCCACGACGAGAGGATCATCTCTCGTCAGTTGATCGATACGCTCGCGCAGGCTCTTCGCAGCAACCCGGGTAGCGCCAAGCTTCTCGCCTAACGCCGATATACTCATGCCACCGTTATTCGTGACTAAGTATACCGCGCGGAACAATAACGCTACCTTATGGTGCATGTGTGCCAACGCAGGAATCACCTCCAGCACATGAAACCGCTTCGCACAAGTCGGGATCTCGCACCGCCACCCCAGACCCCGTCGCGCGCTGTTCCAGGGACGCGCTGAGGCCTGCTTGCACTCCGGACAAACCGGCCCCTCTGGCCAATACAACTCCTCCAATCTCATAAGGCAAACGAGCTCCTGTGTTTTGGCTCGAACTGCCGCGGTCGCATCCTGATCAATGTTGGGAGGGTAGGTGTCGGCTAGCCAATCAGTATCAATCGTCATTCATGCTCAACCACTTGCACTTCGACGGCAGTAAGCACAGGCCCCGTTCTCGCCTTGTATCTTGCCAATAGTGGAGAGTACTTTCAGCAGTCTACCAGGGAAAACTCTGCCGTCAGCTGCGTGGCTCCGATCAATGTTCATCTTCAGCATTCCCTATCAACCTGTACGCAACCGGCAGCTTCTGTTGCTTGCCACAGCACAGGTCAGCAGCAAACTGCTCGCAGGCTAAGCACGAAACTGAACAGGTTGGAAGCACGAAACTTCGCAGCAGCAGAGCACAAAACTAGGCAGGTGCGTGGCAGGAAACTGCATGGTGTCTCGGCCGAGACCGCCATAGCATTCCGAGATGGCTGCCGTGACAGGTAGGCGCTCTACTAACTTGAGGCTTCGTGTATAGTTGAGAGCCTTCGGCTTACCACCTGACCGGAAGTCCGTACCGATGAGCATAACTTGTCCCATACTGCCCCACGAGCGAGGGTTGCTCGTAATGGCGTGGGCATTTCCTTAGTGCAGGGGATAAGCCGGGGATGGATACATTGGCAAATTGTCAGAGAGAAACCCTGGCACAGATGAACACCTGTCCCGTCGCCTTGCCGTCCGCCTTGCCCAGGACGATCCCCTCGCGCAGCTTGTAAGTGCACCACTGCGGGTTCTTTGGCGTTCCCGTAAATGTAGGCGGGGGGCTCTCCGGCCAACCGGACGGGCGGTTGCGCCAGCAGGTCGCGAGCACGCCCTCTCGCTGGCGATCACAGCGTGCATGCTCAGGCACCGGCCCATCCGTCCATCCCTCGTCGTTGCCGGCCCAATCCGCCAAGCTCCTCGTATCCACCCAGCGGTAAATCTCCGCGGTCGATATCCACATCACGAACAGCAGCGACAAAATGCCGACCGAGGAAAACAGAAGCACGGGCACGAACAGCTTCCAGCTAGCTGGCCTCGCGTGCAGCGTCAAAGCCAGGGTCACGATAGATACGATCCCAACCGTTACGGCGATAGGGATGCCCGCATCCTTTGCCGCAGCGAGCACGTCGGCGCTGAATATCGGGTTTGCCATCCGACCTGTTCCCAGCCTCAACTTACGTCGTAGGTCAGAGTGCGCCGGGTCTGCCACTTTCGCAACCTTTCAGGGACTTTCCCAATAAGATATACTTCGGGTTGATCATCATCGTAGTCGTGCGACGTCACGGAGAAACCCGGGTGACGCGATCCCGCTAGGATATGAGATGTTGGGCCGCGTAAGCCATTCGGACAACGCACCCGCCTGATCCCATCCGTCGACAAAGGCACACATGCCCGGCGCTGCCATTGCCGTGGGCGCAAGCCACTACTCGGCAATGCCTCCCTTGGGCCGGCCTCGCCGAGGACGTCAAAGCCATGATCGCGTCCGCAAAAGCCTTCCTTTACGCCGCTTCGGCGATCCCGCTACTACGCAAGCTGGCACGTTGATGAACCGATTCGAGACAGACTCTAACAGGCATAATGTCAGCTGATCTCGCTCTCCCTTGGTCAGCCTTTCGAGGTCACAGCCGATGAAGTAGTAAAGCACATTCTGTGCCTTAAAGTAATGGCTAAGGAACATCGTTATACATCTAGCCATCGCTAGACGGTACCTAAACACAATTATACGGTAACCATCTGATCTATGCTCGTCGCGGTTATGAATGGGACGTCTAAGGCTGCGAAATGCGCTTTTCCGCAAGCTATCTGACCTTTCTCAGCATCACGTAGGGTGTTCAGATTGCCTTTGCTTTCACTTATCAGATAGACGGTTTGACCTTCCTCAGTCTCCCGAACGATTGCCCAGTCAGGATTGTATGTTCCCAGCGGCGTTGTGACCCGGAAGGCACTTGGAAGCTTAGCGAATACGCGGACTGCAGCACTATCTTCCAGGTCGAGGGCCAAACGCTTCTCGACCGTCTCGGAGTCATAGACGATGTGATCGACAGGTGCCTTTGTAACCGGGACCATGCGATCTTGGTTCACATCCTCCTCGGGTGTAAATAGTTCCTGCGCAAAGTAGTGCTCATCCAGTTTTTCGTATCGTATGCCCTCCACCATCACCAGGCGCTTGCCGGCATTGATGATGGCGGCGCAGGCATCCACGAAAGCGGCTGGGTTGATACTTGCTTCGTCCAACCTGCCAGACTGGATCAATATCTGCGCTAGAACCTTGCGCGTTAGGTCGGTGCGATTTTGCAACTCTCCCAGCAAATCAGGCACTTCGAGCCGTCCATGTACCAGCTTGCGGGGAATGGAACTGCGGACGCGCTCAGCCGTCACTCCTTCACGCCCGACCAGCATTTCTGCAAGCTCGAACGTTACGCGCGCCTCGCCTGGGTCAGGCATATCGGCAAGCGCTTTGGCGCAGGTGGCAATCAGCGTGTCATCGTCGAACTTCAGCCGATACGTGGTCTTGCGGCTGATCCGCTCCCACAAAGCTTGGAAGTCATGCCCATTCAGCACGGCCAGGTTTACTTGTATCCGACCTTTCTTGTTGGCGTCCCGGACTTTCAGGGTACGCGCCAGCCGAATTAGGCGGTCTCGCACAAGCTTGGCGGCCGCAGGGTCCAGGTCTGGCGGCATCGGCACCATGCCCGCCACCAGCGCCAACCGTAATGCATCGGTCACCTTGCCGCCAGCATCCACCATGCCGGCCGCCATCAGCGCCTCAATCACGGCGCGACCCTCCGCCTGTGACACAATGCCGGTCCCGCCGCCGTGCAAGGGGTAGTGCAGCCCGGCGAACACCTCCGGTGTCGCGACAGGGCAATCGCTTGAAGGGCGATCACGCTGATTGCCGGAGCAGAGCTTCGAGGTAGGCGGTATCCCAAGCGGCGGATTTCCGGCGGACCTTGAGGCTATGTTTGTCCTTTGGCCGGCGCAGGAGGTTCATCGCCATGTGCCGGACGGTGGCCATGTTTTGCGGCCCGGCGCCGGATCGCAGGCGGCTGAGGTCCTCGTGGAACACGACGTCGAGCACCCAGTGCAGGCGGTTTTCGACATGCCAGTGGCACCGCACGGCGTGGGCGAACAGCTTGGCTTCGAGTGGCATGGAAGACAGGAAGTAGCGCCGTTCCAGACTTGTGCTGCCGTTGCGCTCGACCTCAGCCTCGACCACCGCGATAGCGCGCAGGCCGGGGAAGCGCGGCTCGCCTGGGAAGCGCCGTGCGGTGGTCAGCCAGCCCACGTCGTGGCTGATCCGATGACGGCGGACCTCGATCCGGCCGTGGTCGCCGTCGGTCGTCTCGAAGCGGCTGTGAATGATAGCAGCCGGGTCGTCGAGGTAGCGCCTGATCTCGTCGTGCAGGCTGGGCTGGTTGTCTTTGACCGCGAGCAGGTAGTCGCCGCCGCGGTCGAGGATGGCTTGGGCGATCTTGGTCTGGGTGCCCATGGCGTCGATGGTGACGAGCGCGCCGGTAAGGGCGAGGCGTTCGAGCAGCAGCGGCCTTCAGACCGCTTCGCGGTCTGTCCCTCCGGGGGATCGGCCGAAGGCCGATAGCGGTGATCTCGTTCGACTTGGCCTCGCACGCCTGCTGGCCGAGCACGAGACGCTGACTGCTGGCCCAGGCGGACACCATGTGCAGCGGCCCACGGTCCTTGCTGCGGTCATGCGTGCGTCGCGAGGTCTTGCCGTCGATGGCGACGATCTCGGGGGCGGTGCTGGCCGGGGCTGGCTCGCGCAAGCCCTCGACCCAGGCGGTGAAACACTGGGCAAAGAGCGTCCCGTCGATGGCGTTGATGATGTCGTTCAGGGTGTCGTGGCTGGGGATCCCGGCCTTGTAGGGCAGCAGGCGGCGGAGGAAGTCCTGGTGCATCTGACCCCAGCGCCTGATCTCCACGAAATCCTCAGCCCCGGCCAGCGTGCCGCACAGCACCAACAGAAGGACTTCCGGCAACGGAAACAGAACCTTCCAGGCCTGGCGCGGGTCCTCCAACGCAGCAAAGTGTTCGATCAGCGATGCACCGGACATCGGGAAACCTCCTCAACGAGAGGTCCCCTATGAATCAGACTTCAGACCGCGACAAAATCCCCGAACCGTTCAAGCGATTGCCCTGGGTGTCGCGAGGCCCAGCTTGACGCCAAGTGCGTCCTCCATCTCTACTTGCAGGTTGCGCGCGTAATCTCCAAACGTTTCACTAGCCACGACGGTGAGGATGTTCAGACCTTCATCCCGCCGCCGCTGGCCCGTCCCATCTACGCAAAGCCGCAGGCCTCGCCCGATGGACTGGCGCCGGCGCCCCTCCGCTGCCATCTCCCGCAATGTGCAGATCTGGAACACGTTGGGATTGTCCCACCCTTCGCGCAGCGCGGAATGGGAGAACAGGAAGCGCAGCGGCTCGGCCTCGCCGAGCAGCTTCTCCTTGTCTTTCATGATGAGATTGAACGTCCGCTCCGCATCCGCCCGGCTGTCGGCGTTGCTGAATTCCGCTGCGCCATTCAGCGACGGTTCCTTGAAGCGCCCGTGCTTGTCCTGTGAGAAGTAGCCACCGTGCGCCTTGGCTGGGTCGGGTGTGATGCCGGCAAACAGGGTGTCGCGGAACCGGGGATCGGCGGCAAGCTTTCGGTATTCCTCCTCGAACGCTGCCACCAGCCGGCCGGGATGTGCCTCGCCAGCGTCGTCATATGCCCGGTAGTCAGCAACCTTGTTGATGAAGAACAGGCTGAGCGTCTTGATGCCCACCGGTTTGTTCCGTAGCTCTTTGCGGAAGTGGTGCTCGATAGTCTGGCGCACCATCGCGCGTTCCAGGCTGTCTGGGTCCACCGCCGCGTGGGTGTCGCCAAGGCTCAGCGTCTTTAACTCGCCGGGTACGACGAGCTGCATGGTGTTGTGTCTAGCGTCCAGAGTGCCGATGCGGATGTTCGCATAAACGCTGCGGCCCTTGCTCTCGGTTTGCAGGTCGTCACCGTCGTTCACCCAGATCATCTTGCGCGCGACCTGCGCCGCCTGTTGCAAACCGATCTCGATCCTCGCCCGGGGTACATGACCTCTGCGGGCCTGCACCTCCATTAGCCTCACGTAAGGGCTGGCATCCGCGTCCTGAATGCGAGCGCCATCCACCTCGATGGATTTCACAAGACCCCGGTCATGCGCGTCGAAAGCATCCAGCCGGAACACTTGATGGTACTTCCTCGCGTGCGTCGCGGAGTAGCGCAGCGTCGCCAGCGGTCTCATCGCCGCCATGATCTGCTGCCCGGCGCCGCCCTCCTTCGCATCCACGGATTGCGGCTCATCAATGATGACGATCGGCCGGGTCTCCGCCACCCACTCGACGGCGGGAATGTCCTGCGTTTGCTCCCGCGCCTGCTGGAACACGGCGTTCTTGGTGGCCAGCGACTGCACGGTCGCAACCATTACCCGGATTGTGGAAGCAGTGGCGAAGTCCCGTATCTTGGACAGGTCGGAGCTGTCATACACAAAGCTGTCGAACGGTACGCCGTCATACAAGGCGCGGAAGTGCTCCCGCGTTTGGTCAATCTGCTTCTTGACCCCTTCACGGATCGCCACCGACGGCACGACGATCACGAACTTGGTAAACCCATACAGCCGGTTCAGCTCGAACACCGTGCGGAGGTACACATACGTCTTCCCCGTCCCGGTCTCCATTTCGATGGTGAAGTCCATGCTTTCGATGGCGTCATCCACCTCTAGGGCATTGCGTGTCTGAACCTCGCGCAGGTTGGCGAGGATGTCCGTGTTGAGCAGACGAGAGCGGTTGCCATAGCCGCGCATCTCCTCCGCCAGCGCAAGCTGCCCGGCGATCTGTCCGGGTGCGACGGTGAAGGTCGTTTGGTTGACCTCCTGCCCGGCGAACAGACCGCACGCTGCCTCGATTGCCGCAAGCTGGTGCGGCAAGCCGGGTTCGAATTTGAATTCCATCAAATGCTGGCCAGCTTCTCGACACCCGTGCCCACGCGCTGCCGGATGATCGCAGCCAGGTTGGCCTTCGTGGCGGCATTCTCGAAGCCGGCATCCTTAAAATAGAATGTGGTGGCGCGGGGCGGGTCCAGTTCGGCCCGCCAGTCGCACATGCCTTGACCCAGTTCCTCGGCCTGGTCCTCAGCGATGTTCGCCAAGCACACCATCAGCACACCGCCGCCCAGGGCGTGGACGGTTGCGCCCACGATGCTGCGCGCCTCGGACGGAAGGGACAGGTCAATGCCGGTCTTGAGTAGCAGCTCGACCAGCAGGTCATCCTCCGTGCGGCCGGGCAGGATGTTGTCAACGGCGTCGAGCAGGCTGGCTTGGAGATTGTCCGGGTCCGGCTGCCACGGCTTGAGGTTGGAAGTAGCGAGCCCGTATACCCGAAAGCCGGTGTCAAGCGGCTTGCCCGGGTTCTCGGCTACAATTCTCGCACCTGCGCGGCGCAGGCGTTCCTTGGTCAGCTCGGCAATCGTGCGCGGCATGCCCAGCATGTTGCAGAAATCGGCGGCCGTTTTCTGGCTTGCGTTCGCGGGGTTGAGTGGCTCGGACAGCTGAACAAGAATATAGCGCCGGTTGCCGCCGTCGACAGCGTTCTGTGCCAGAACTGCATGGCCGGTTGTTCCAGATCCAGCAAAGAAATCGAGGACGATGTCGCCCTCCCCAGAGGCCATCTCGACGACCTGCTGGATTACGGTTTCGTCTTTCGGGAAATCGAAAATGTCGCTACCCATCAATCTGGTCAACCGCTCAGAGGCTGATCTAGCAGCATTGTAGAATACGCTTTGGGGCGTCACCTTGTCGGTCTCATGGAAATAGCGACGGACCATGATTGTATTCTCGGTGACAAAGGTGATGCGACCCTGCTCAACCATCTTATCAAACGTGTCCTGGTCGAAAGCCCAGCCTCGACCTTGGCGTAATGGAAACACGTTCCCGTTCCTCCGATTGACAAGATCAAACTTTCTTCCACCCGGCGCTGTAGGATCGTCCTCTTTATACAGGCCGTTATTGTCGAAATACCGAAATCTACGGTGAGCAAAAACAGGTTTCGCCTTGTTAGCCCTATACCAACCTGCCATATCATCTGAAGCAGCTTCATAATCGTCACCGTGCAGAGCGCGGAGTCGATCTACTTCCGCGAGAACTTTTTCCACTTCGACCTTTGCAATACCCCACTCGCGCTCGAGATCAGTCAAGCTTGCTGCATAGACAGAGATATACTCGTGATTAATGCCAATCTGACCCGCGTCGTTTTTAAAAGCACCTTCCCATACCATCGTAGCAATATGATTATCAGTGCCAAATATTTCGGCACAGCACGCTTGCAGATTGGACACCTCTGTGTCATCGACGCTGATAAACATGACGCCATTTTTATCTAACAATTCCTTCGCCAGCATCAAGCGCGGAAGCATCATATTGAGCCATCTGGTATGGAAACGCCCGCTAGCTTCCTTATTGGTCGTTATTACTATACCGTCTTCATCTCGCTGGCCGGTTATTTTCTCGTGATTGGCAATACTCTGCTGGTAATCATCTGGATAAACAAAGTCGTTACCTGTATTATAAGGCGGATCAATGTAGATCAGCTTTATCTGCCCTGAGAAGCTTTTGCGTAGGAGCTTCAGCACCTCTAGGTTGTCACCCTCGATAACGATGTTCCTCGTCGTTTCCCAATCAACGCTGTCCTCCTTTGCCGGCCGCAGCGTCCCAAGGCTTGGCGTCAGAGCGAACGCCCGCGCCCGACGCTTGCCCTTCCACGTCAGCCCATACCGCTCCTCCCCGTCCTCAACCGCATCCCCAAGCAACTGGCGCAGCACATCAAAGTCGACCTTTCCGTCGGTCATCACCGCCGGGAACAGCCGCTTCAACGCTGCAATGTTGTCGGCCATCACGTCGCCGCTGCCTGCGGCTAGGTCGGCGGCGGTAACGCGCGGGATAGGGTCGGCCGGGTCGGTCATGCGGTGTTCCTAGAAGGCGTGGGTGGGGCGGTGCCGCTTGGAGGCAGCGCGTGGTCGGTGCCATCGTCTGCCAGCGACGCCGTAATCGCGTCCAGACGCCGTTTGATCCGCCGCGCCGACTCCGCCAACTCCACCTGCCGCGCGAGGCGACTTTCGGTGCGGGCATCTGCGCGGGCGGCGAGCCATTCGGCGTCCAGTGCAGCGTATTCGGCCAGGCGTGCCCGCCTGACACCAGCCGCAGCGGCGTCCAGCGGCAGGTAGAACGGGACGCTAGCCGCGCGCGCCGCTTGCAGTGCCTCCACCCGCCACAAGAGGGCATCATGCACCGCACCCAGCGTCGTGCGCGGAAGGCCGGGAAGGGCAAGGCTTGCAAGAAAGGCCCGGCCCGCTTCGTCCAGCGGCTCGCGCAGCGGTGGCGCCAGCACCAGCCGCTCCACAACCATCCGGTCCGCCACCCGCTCTGCCCGGCGGAGGGGCGCGAGGCTCAGGTGCAGGGTGCCGTCGTATGTGGACAGAAGCAGCACTGGAACCGGGATTGTTCGATGCAATGCCATCAGCAAGCGCCGCACCGGCTCCGCCCGGGCAGTCAGCGCCAACACCTGGATCGCTGGAACCGGATGGTCCGCGTCATCGGACGCGACGACGCCGATGGTGGCGGGGGAGAGCGTCGCCAGCCAGTCCAACCGCTCCACGGTGCGATCCAGGAGCTTGCGGTCCGCCGTGGTAAGCCCGCCATGCTCAGCCAGCACCGTCTTGGGAATGCGCCGGGCCGGCGCACCGCCCGGCGGCAACGACAGCGCCGCGCGGATCGCTTCGGGACTCAAGGCTTAGGCATCGGGCGGCAGGATGGCGAGCCAGCTCACCACTTCCCAATCATCCAGCCCCGTGTCACCGCCTGCGCCCTCAATGCCGCCAGTGGTGAACAGGCTTTCGACGGCGCGCTCCTCCGCCTTGCCCGTCACCGCCCGGATCGCCACGGCGAGCAGGCGCTGCCAAACGTCCATGCGGCTACCGTGCTGCGTGGCAGCGTCGAATTGCCCCCAGGCGTCGGCTTGTCGACCTGTTGGCGTAGCGGCGGCGAGGCGCAAGAGGTCAAGGGCGCGCTTGGGCTGGCTGGGCGGCAGCACCACGGCTTCGTCGGCGCCGATATACACCAGCGCGTGCGGGCGCAGCGGATCGGCCGGGGAGATCGTGGCAAGCGCAGCGGGTGTTTCGGCACGCAGCACGAACAACGCGCCCGGCGGGAAGTCGGCGGACGCCGGGATGGGCGCATAAGGGCCAGGCGGCAGTGCGGCCAGTCCGTCCCGCTCGGCCGGCGGAAGCCGAAGGAGGTCTAGGCGAAGGTCGTTCAGGGTCATGTCCATAATGGACACGCCGGATGATAGGTCATCGAGGTCCACGACGCGCGACTGCAGGGCTTCGAGCTGCTTGCGGCGGTATTCCAGGTCGTTCATCCGGTCGCCGGCCTCAGCCTCGATTATGTTCTCCTCACCCGTGGCGGACACGTCGAGCAGGATCATCTTGCCGGACACGCTGCGCTCCAGGCCGATGTAGGCGTCCAGGTCCATGTTAGGCCAGAAGTTGACCAAGCTAATGACGGCGTTGGGGGAGCCGAGCCGGTCTATGCGACCGAAACGCTGCACGATGCGGACCGGGTTCCAGTGGATGTCATAGTTTACCACGCAGTCGCAGTCCTGCAGGTTCTGGCCTTCGCTGATGCAGTCCGTGGCAATGATGAGGTCAAGCTCCTCTTCCCTCGCCAGGGCATCCGGACGGCTGCGGGCGCGAGGGGCGAAAGCGGTCAGCAACGAGGCAAGGTCCGTGCGGAGTGCCGGATGCGTCGTGCGGTTGGCACCGGTTCCCCTTATCAGGGCCATGTTGCGGGGGTAAGTCGCTTGCAGGGCCTCGTACAGGTAAGCGGCGGTGTCACCGAAGGCGGTGAACACCAGCAACTTGGAGTTGCCAGGGTTGAGGGGGTTAGTGAGTTTGTCGGCGATCAACTCCCGCAGGCGCGCGAGTTTGGCATCGCGCGCTGGTGTGACCTCCTGCGCCTGGGCCAATAGGGTGGCGAGGCGGGCGCGGTCCTCATCCAGGTCCTGCCGCCACCTCACGCGGTCCGCGTCGGGCAGGAGCACGCGGACACGGCGGCCTACACCCAGCTCGTCGAACAAGGGATCGTCGTCCGCCATGTCGTCCACGTCGGGCGCTTCGATGCTGTCGTCGTGGCGGTCAATGCGCTCGATGAGCTCCGTCACTGCGGCCAGTTGGCGCTCGATGGTGAGCGCGAAGGCATGGACAGAGCTTTCCATTCGCTTCAGAAGGTTGATCCGCATAAGCGCGACCAGGCTCTCCTCGCGATCGAGTTGGCGAAACACGCTGGTGCCATCGCGTACCTGCTGGTTGTAGCGCCGATCGTAGGTGGCGCGCCGGCTGGGCAGCACGTAACGCAGGGGGGCGTAGGCGGCGAGGGTCAGCCGCCGTATCTCGTCATTCACGCGGCCGATGGGCGGGAAGGCGCCCGCCAGGTCAGTGTCCGCCTTGATGTTCACGGGCGGCAGCTTCTCAGGGAAGGCGCCGGTCTCCGTGGTCCCGTAGTAGCGCTCGATGTGCTTGCGCGAGCGCGCGATGGTCAGAAGGTCGAGCAGGCGGATGTAATCGAAGCCGAGCATTTCCAGCAGCCGGGCAGAGGTGCGGCGCGTATCGGGCAGCTCTTGCCAGCGCTTAAACTGGCTTTGAGCAAGGCGGATGGCGGTGGACACGTTGGCGATGCCGTAGCCGGCAAGCGCCGCGTCGTTGCCTTCCGTCGCAAAGGCAATCTGGTTTTTGAGGTCGTTCAGTCGGTTGTTGACCGGCGTGGCCGACAGCATCAGCACGCGGGTTTTGACGCCCGCCTTGACGACGGCGTTCATCAGCCGGTCGTAGCGGCTGGTCTGGTCCGCGCCAGTCGGGCGGTTGCGGAAGTTGTGGGACTCATCAATGACGACCAGGTCGTAGTTGCCCCAGTTGACGTGGCTAAGGTCAATCTCGCCGGATAGGCCGCGTTCGCGGGACAGGTCCGTGTGGTTTAGCACGTCGTAGGCGAAGCGGTCGCCAGCGAGGCTGTTGCGGACGTCGTTCTGCTTCCACAGCGTCCAGTTCTCGCGCAGCCGCTTGGGCGTCAGCACGAGCACCCGGCTGTTACGCAGCTCGAAGTACTTGATGACTGCGAGGGCCTCAAAAGTTTTACCGAGGCCCACGCTGTCGGCGATGATGCAGCCGCCGAAGCGTTGCAGCTTATCGATTGCGCCGATCACGCCGTCGGTCTGGAAGCGGTACAGCTTGGACCAGATGCGGGTGGCCCGTATGCCGGTTGCGTCCTTGACAATCTGGTCCTCGTCAGGTGCGTCCATGTCGGCGAATAGGCGATGCAGGGCATGGAGGTATGGTACGGATGCCGGGTGCGCACAGGCAGCGCGGGCGATAGCCTCCCTGAGTGCGCCTACCCCGTCCGGATTGGCTGCCTGCCATTGGCTTTCGAACCAGTGCATGAGGAAGCCGAGCTCGTCGGCGCTGTCGGTGGCCTGGGTGAACCCAAGATGTTCCTGCGGTGCTGTCCCAAGGCCGGCCGTCGTAACGGCGCAGTTTCCGACGACGGCGGCACACGGCATCGGGCCAGCACGCCGAAGGAGCATGGATTGACCCAAAGGCAGCCGGGCAATGCGCACCTCCGCAGCAGCGACCTGCTTTTCAAGGGAGGCGGCCTGGGCGCGAAGGCGTAGGGCATTGCGCTGGCGCCGGTCGTGCGGAGACCCGGCCAATCCCGCCGCAAAGTCCTGCCCTGCTCCCACCAGAAGGCGGACCGTAGCCGGCAGCACACGGGCGTTGAACAACGCGTCCGCCCCAAACAACGAAATTCGCTCAGTCGCCACGTCCATCGCACTCGCGCCCTGGGCTGAACGAAGCACGTCGATGACCCGGTCGTTGCCGGAATTGGCTATAATGCGCACGTAACAATCAATCATGCTTTTGGGTTGTAAGTATAGGGTGTCCTACGCGATGATTTTCCGATGCACCCAACAGATTGTAGCTGGCCAGCTCGGGTTTTTGAAGTGAACCCCTGACGTGGACAGGGTTTTGAGACCGCCTGTTAGGCTTCTCAAATGACAATCGACGCTCTGTCCTGAGCATCACCTCGGCAGGCTATGATCCTAAACGCCGAGAACTGGTAACTTTGTAAGGGCGGGCGGCCTTCGGCCGTACCACCACGACGACGCCGACGGTCGGGGCAATCAGCCGCACAAGGCTCAACGCTGGCATGGTTTGTCCGCTCGCTGGTTGTCCCGCGTACGAGAGCACGGGTTTCGAGGCTGGCGCAACATGGTGCCCCTCACATTCGCAAACCGGCGCGATTCCTGTAGCTTCTGCAACGACGATTTGTTGATGCGGTAAACTTCCGGCCGGCTCTGGTGAAGCTCCATCATGAGCAAATCACAGCCCCCGCCCCCACCGACCCTCTCCCCCTTTCAGCAGGAGCAGACCGCCACCCTGGTCCGCTCCGTCCGCGCGCGCCTGCTCGCCGACGACCCGGACCTCGCCGACGATCCGGATTTGTGGCGTGACACGCTCGACGGCGAGAGCGACGCGGTCGACCTGATCCGCAACCTCGTCCGCGCCAGCATCGATGCCGACCTCCTCGCCGAAGCCGCCCGCAAGCGCCAGGCCGAGATCGCCGGCCGAGCCGAACGCGCCGAGCGCCGCAAGCAGGCGCTTCGCGCCGCCGCCTTCGCCCTCATCGACCTCGCCGGCATTACGCGCCTGCCCGAGCCCGACTTCCTCGCCCGCATCCAGGCCGGGCAGCCGCACCTCGGCGACCTCGACGCCGACGCTCTCCCCACTGACTACGTCGAGGTGGAAGTCACCGTCACGCGCCGGCCGCTCAAGGACCGTCTGCTCGCCGACCTCAAGGCCGGCCAGGCGATCCCGGGCGCCGCACTGCTGCCGGGCATGCCCTTCCTCGTCGTCACCCGCAAGTAGGACCACCCCATGACCGCCCTCACCAAGGTCCCATCCCCCGCGAGCGCCAGCGCCGGCTACGCCCCCGTACTCGCCCCCACGTCCTTCGGCGAACTCGTGCAGTTCTCCGAGTTGGCGGCCAAGTCGCAGCTTGTGCCGAAGGAGTACCGCAACCAGCCGGCGGACATCATGCTGGCCGTGCAGTTGGGCAGCGAGGTCGGTTTGCGTCCGATGCAGGCACTGCAAAACATCGCCGTCATCAACGGCCGGCCATGCGTCTGGGGCGACGCCCTGCCGGGTTTGTGCAAAGCCAGCCCCGTCTACGAGGACATCATCGAGACCTGGGAGAACCCGGACGACCCGGACCGCCTCACCGCTGTCTGCACCGCCAAGCGCCACGGCTCCACGCCGGTCACCGCGCGCTTTTCCACCATGGACGCCAAGCGCGCCGGTCTCTGGACCAAGCCCGGCCCGTGGCAAACCTATCCACGCCGCATGCTCCAGATGCGCGCCCGCAGCTTCGCGCTCCGCGACGCCTTCCCCAACGTGCTCAAGGGCCTGATCGCCGTGGAAGAGGCGCTGGACAACCTCACCGGCGCCGACCAGCTGCCGCCCACGATCGACGCCACCGCCGAGCCGGCCACGCCGCCGCTGACACCACCAGCACCGTCGCCGACGCCACCCCGGGTTTATCCGCTGACTACTCGGCAGGGCACGACGACGTTCCAGACCGGCGCGGAATGGCTGGCCATCTGGGCGAAGCTCGTCCGCGGCTGCAAGGCCGCCGACGCGCTCGACAAGCTTCAGGCTGCCCGCGCCACAAACCAGGCGCACATCGACGCCATCGCCGCCTTCGATCCGGAGCCGGCCGCCACCCTCAACGCCGAACTCGATCGCGCCCTCGACCCGACCCGCGAGCGCACATGAGACGCCGCCGGGCCGGGGCCACAGCTCCACTCATTACGCCCGAACCGACGAAGCGGCCGTCCCGACCGCTCGACGAGGCCGAGGCTATCCTTCGCGATGTCGAGGGAGCGGCGGCGCTGCACGAACTCTGGGCAATGGCCGCGCGGAACAAGCGGTCACAGGCCCGGAGCGGCTCGACACGACCACCTCCCTCCCTCCCTCGCTCCGCTGCTCGGCATCTTCTGGTTTGTTCGCGACCAGCGCGACCGCACACAGCTCCTCGGCCACACCTGCCCGCTCACGGCCGCCGAGGAGTATGGCGACTGCCTGACCTGTCCGGCCGGCCACTGCGAAACTTGGGCAGCCTGGCGGCGTGGCCGGCCCAAGCCGCCCATACCCGCGCTCGCGCCCTTGCTTGCCATCCACGAATATGAGGCCTGGCCCCGGGGCCGCATTGTCTTCCACCGGTTCACCGACCGCTTCATCCTCTACGTCGATCGCCAACTGCTCGCAAAGCGGCGCCTGGCGCAGATCACGGCCCACTTCCACCTACCGCCTGCGCGCACGATCGTCCGCACCGACGCGCACTACCGCAGCACACAGTCGATTGGGCGCCCATGATGCGGCTTGCCATGATCTTGCCCCGGCTACTCCTGTAATCGATGCGTCAAATGGGAGAACCTCCACCCAAACAGGCAAAACAGCTAAATCCGAAAAACCGGCCTACTCGCCGGGGCTAACACTTGGAAAAACGACGGCCAAAATGACGGCCTTTTCGCCGGATGCCGTATTCGAGCGCCCCAGCGAGCTCTAACAGAGACTACAGCTCAAGCTCACCGGACAGTCAGCTTTTTGGCGAGAAGCTTCAGTTTCGGACGCTCGCGGACCGGCATACGGCCAGCTGTCGATTTGCCGCTCGCACGACCTCTTGCGAAACAATTGCGAGGGCATGTGAGACGTGTAACGCGGCCCAACTTTGAGGCCGCCTCGAACTTGCCTATATGTAGCCTATAAGTTACAGTAGGACGGTCGGGGAGAGTATGACGATCGTCAAGATACATCCGCAGCGGATCGTGGGCCGTTGGAAGTCAGGCGTAGCGCTTGACCTCCACACCACAAGTAGCGCGCCAATCGGCTATAACGAATTCGGGCATATGCAGTTTGAGACGGTGCGCCCGGAGATCGCAGAACATTTGTTCCGCCTCAAGAATCGCGCTGATCGGGCCTCAGCCGAACCTATTATCGAGGCGGCAGCCAACTTCCTCAAAGCCCACCGCCACAAACTCGATATTCTTATTCCAGTGCCGCCGTCGTCTCAGCGCGCGCTCCAGCCCGTCATCGTTCTCGCCGAGGGGATCGGCAAGATATTGAAGCTTCCCGTCGTCTCCTGCATCACCACGACGCGACCGACTGCCCAGCTCAAGAACATCACAGATCCCCAGGAGCGCAAGAAGCACGTCGAGGGCCTCTACGCCATCGATCCAAAAGAGACAGGCGGGAAGAATATCCTACTCTTCGACGACCTCTTCCGATCGGGCTCTACAATGAATGCGATCACCGACCTCCTCCTCGGCAACGGCAAGGCCTCAAGCGTCCGCGCTCTCACTGTCACGAAGACCCGGAGCAACCAATGAATACGATCTTTATCGGCGGCTCGCGACATGTGTCCCGTCTACCTACGGAGGTTAGGAAGCGCCTCGATAATGTCGTCGCGAGCGGGCATCAAGTCATTGTCGGAGACGCCAATGGCGCCGACAAAGCCGTTCAAAAGCATTTCCTGGATGCCCATTATGACAAGGTAACAGTATACTGTTCCGGCCGGACACCGCGCAACAATCTTGGCACCTGGCGCACGCATCGGGTCGACGTGCCCACGAGCACCAAAGGCTTCCAATTCTATGCGGCCAAGGATCGTCAGATGGCTCGCGAGGCCGATTTTGGCTTGATGATATGGGACGGCAAAAGTCCCGGAACAGTGCTCAACGTTCTGCGCCTCGTCCAGGCCGGCAAGGTTTCCGTGCTCTTCAGCGTCCCTGACAAGGGCGCCATCAACATTAAGTCGACTGACCAATGGCGCTCTTTCCAACAGACCTTCAGCGTGGATCTGCGCGCCGACCTGAAGGAGCGGGCGACGCCAGAGGAATGGGCGCTGGTCGATAACAACTCACAGCAGAACCTCTTTCCCTCGATCGAACCAAAGGCGCCGACCGAACCGATTTCCGAACCTCACGAAGCGGCTGTAAGCGGCCCCGCTCTCGCTGACCCGATCCTGTTTTTGAACGGAGCGTTAGCGTCGGGCGACGCGGCCAGGATCGTCGAGACACTGGGTGCGATCGCGCGCGGCCGTGGCATGAGCCAAGTCGCCCGCGAAACCGGGCTTGCCCGCGAGAGCCTCTATCGCTCGCTCGACGCCGCTGGAAATCCCGAGTTCTCGACCGTGATGAAGGTGTTGACTTCCATGGGTTTGCACCTCGAGGTCCGAGCCCGGTCTGCGGCGGAAGTTGCAGCCGATCAAGTTGAGCCTAACCATTCCGGAAAGCCAGTTCCTGGCGGGGTGGTCGCATAAAGCTTCTCTTGGCCGAATTCAACTGGAATGGGCCCGGCGGTCCCCACGTCGACCGAGATAAAGACCTTGCGCTTCGTATTCATACGATGAGCGGCTCTGCCGGTACCAGGGGCGGGCGGGTGCGAATCGCCTTCCAGTGCTCGCGGAATGCGCGCCGCCTGTCTTCCACGGTCCCCGTCGTCACCCAGCGCAATCCCGAGAAGGTGGTGATGTCGAAGGGCGTGCTACCGTCTTCCATGGCGGTCACCATCGTCGGAAGGCTGCGGCCGAGCGCATACCCCAGTTCGATGAGGCAGTTTGGGCGTGAGCCCGTGAGATCGGCGATCACCACGCTGCTGCGGTGGAGCTTTGCGAAGATCTCCTCGTCAATGCGGGCGTGCCGATAGGCCTGGCGCCCGTCTACCACGACGAGACGGTAGCCGAGCTCATCCTCGATGATCGGCTGGACCACCACATCGAAAAAGTTCTGCACGTCCGCGAACTCCGGCAAGTCGGAGTTGAGCAGGCGCACGGCGAAAGCTCGAGGGCGCTCCAGGGCTTCGAGGAACTCGACCAGCTCGTTTACCCGATCCTGTATCGATTGCCGCGCCGGGAAGCGGATGCGGTTGATCCAGCTATGCGGGTCACCACCGTCCGCGACCTGGAACAACCGACGCGTTTGATGGCTAGCAAGGCCAAAAGCATAGAGGCGACGCGCGCCCGTGTTTTCCGGGCAAAGCGCCAGGTTCAGCGGAACGATCGGCTTGCCTGCGTCGTGGTACAAGTTGGCGAGAAACAGCACTCCCTCAGTGCCACCAAGTGCCACGAGGATATCGCCGAAGCGGGCTTGCGCCTCCATCCGCTTGCTGTTCATGTTCCAGTGCGCGGCATTCTCAATATGGACGAGCGAGGTATTGCCGCGCAGCTCGTCCCAGAGCGCCTCGAACTCACCCGGGATCTGATCCTCGCTTTTGTGGTGCTGGACCGCAACCGCTAGCGGCCCCGGCCAGGGCAATCGCTTGAACGGTTCGGGGATTTTGTCGCGGTCTGAAGTCTGATTCATAGGGGACCTCTCGTTGAGGAGGTTTCCCGATGTCCGGTGCATCGCTGATCGAACACTTTGCTGCGTTGGAGGACCCGCGCCAGGCCTGGAAGGTTCTGTTTCCGTTGCCGGAAGTCCTTCTGTTGGTGCTGTGCGGCACGCTGGCCGGGGCTGAGGATTTCGTGGAGATCAGGCGCTGGGGTCAGATGCACCAGGACTTCCTCCGCCGCCTGCTGCCCTACAAGGCCGGGATCCCCAGCCACGACACCCTGAACGACATCATCAACGCCATCGACGGGACGCTCTTTGCCCAGTGTTTCACCGCCTGGGTCGAGGGCTTGCGCGAGCCAGCCCCGGCCAGCACCGCCCCCGAGATCGTCGCCATCGACGGCAAGACCTCGCGACGCACGCATGACCGCAGCAAGGACCGTGGGCCGCTGCACATGGTGTCCGCCTGGGCCAGCAGTCAGCGTCTCGTGCTCGGCCAGCAGGCGTGCGAGGCCAAGTCGAACGAGATCACCGCTATCCCGCTGCTGCTCGAACGCCTCGCCCTTACCGGCGCGCTCGTCACCATCGACGCCATGGGCACCCAGACCAAGATCGCCCAAGCCATCCTCGACCGCGGCGGCGACTACCTGCTCGCGGTCAAAGACAACCAGCCCAGCCTGCACGACGAGATCAGGCGCTACCTCGACGACCCGGCTGCTATCATTCACAGCCGCTTCGAGACGACCGACGGCGACCACGGCCGGATCGAGGTCCGCCGTCATCGGATCAGCCACGACGTGGGCTGGCTGACCACCGCACGGCGCTTCCCAGGCGAGCCGCGCTTCCCCGGCCTGCGCGCTATCGCGGTGGTCGAGGCTGAGGTCGAGCGCAACGGCAGCACAAGTCTGGAACGGCGCTACTTCCTGTCTTCCATGCCACTCGAAGCCAAGCTGTTCGCCCACGCCGTGCGGTGCCACTGGCATGTCGAAAACCGCCTGCACTGGGTGCTCGACGTCGTGTTCCACGAGGACCTCAACCGCCTGCGATCCGGCGCCGGGCCGCAAAACATGGCCACCGTCCGGCACATGGCGATGAACCTCCTGCGCCGGCCAAAGGACAAACATAGCCTCAAGGTCCGCCGGAAATCCGCCGCTTGGGATACCGCCTACCTCGAAGCTCTGCTCCGGCAATCAGCGTGATCGCCCTTCAAGCGATTGCCCTGCGGCCCCGGCGCATCGGCCGGGCGCAGGGCAAGGTTGTCGCGTATCGTCTGCCAGACTAGCCAATCGAAGCAGATGGGCAGGCCGTCGCACTTACGCTTTGGCTCGGCGTCGACTGGTACGACGAAGTTCGCGCCGCGCTTCATCAGCGCCTTGACGAGGCTGACGACCAGCTCGCGGGCGCACCTGACCTCCTCCGCGGAGGCGACAGCGAGGTCATCGACATTGCTGCCCGCGATATGGACGCGGCGGCCGAACAGGGGCGAACGCGCCATCATTTGTCCTCCATGACGGGTGATGCTTTGATGGACGAGGCAACGCTGTAGAGATGGTCGAAGCGAAGCGCGTCCTTCGGATAGGCCTTGGCCAGCGCGGCCGGATAAAGCCGGGTACGGATGTCGGAGTAGGTCCAGCCCGGCTGGCCACC
Organism: Acetobacteraceae bacterium; assembly: GCA_965277495.1. GTDB lineage: Bacteria > Pseudomonadota > Alphaproteobacteria > Acetobacterales > Acetobacteraceae > CAHJXG01. Next base: position 3,355,736 of record OZ255824.1, read on the forward strand.
GCACGCGCTCGTCGCGGTCACGAGCTGGCTAATCTGGGCAGGGCTGAGCGAAAGCGCCGACAAGTCCATGGTGAAGAGCTGCCGCCGTTCCTCGTCCAAGGGACGCCGGAACTCCTCGATGATCGCGGCCCGCCGATGCAGGGCCGCGTCAAGTGCGGCAAGCCGGTTGGTACAGAGGAAAACGATGATCCGGCCGCCATATTGGCGCAGATCGTCGATGCACTGGATAAGCGTGTTCACGGCCACCTTGTCCTCATGGTGGCTGTGCTGCTGCGTGCGCGCGGCGGCAAGGCTGTCGCCCTCATCGATGACAAGTATAGCGCGCCGATGCTTGCCTGCCGACTGGACAACCTTCCGAAATGCTTCGACGATAAGCGTTCCCATTTCGCCGACCATACCGCTGCCGCGAACCCGATTGCTGAGCTTGAAAAGGATCGAGTCCTCGCTCTTCGCTTCGGCGACCAACCGGTTCGCAATGCACTCGGCCATGGCCGTTTTGCCCGTGCCGACGTCACCATGGAAGATGACCAGGGGGTATTGCTCTGCAACGAGATCGCAGAGCGCCAGCTTGCCACCGTGGTGCTGCTTGTTCCAGGCGGCGAGCTGGCCGACGTTCAAAAGCAGGCGCAGCTGATCGTGCACTCGGACGTAGCGTGCATCGAACCCGAGCAACGCCTTCTCGCGCCGGGCGAGCCCATTATCGGGAAGAGGAGTTTCGGTGTCGAAGATTGATGGCTGGCTCACGCGGCCCAATCCTTTCTCTGCATGCTGTAGCTGTTGCTCGCGTAATCGCGCCCGCCGGTTGCCGACAGACTGCTATGGCTCGTGTCGGCGTTGGTCGGCGACCAGCTGATCTTAAGCTTGCCCGCCAACTTCTGCCGCCCGGCGCCGTCATATGCCGAGCTGTAGCTGAGCACGACCCGCAGCAAGGGATTCGGCACCTTCGGCCAAAGGACGCCGCCGGGCCGGCTCAAGGTCAGGTTGCCCGAGGAAGTGTTCACCTCATAACGCACCGCCCGCTTCTCAGTGCCGCCGCTGAGTAGGGTCACGTCAACCTTCTTGAGGTAACCGTTTTTTGCCAGCAGCTCGACGTCGTGACCGTAATCGCGCGCATTGTCAGCGGTGATTGCCCCCGAGCTGTCGGCGATCATGACAAGGTCGGTGGTGACGCGCCGCACCACCTTTTCAATGTCGGTCATCGTATAGGTGGCTGTTGCCGTCGCGGTCTGGGACATGAACTCAGTCCTCCGTCTTGAAACGCGGTCCGAAGAGTTCTTTCCAAACCGATGCGTCGTCCTCGGCCGATGCGTAGTTGGCTATCTCCCAGGCCTCTTGCGCAGCGGCAGCAATCTCCTGCCGCTCGGCTTCGGTGATGCGGCTTGCGACATTATTGAAGCTGTAGACCGGGTCGAGGACGACGACCGGGTCATCGAAGACGCCGAAGGGTGCGATGTTCTCTGGGAAGCTGATCTCGTCCTTCAGGCCCGATTGCGCAATGTAGAGAAGGAAGTTGCGGAAGCGTTGCTCGATGGATCCGGCTTTTCCATGCTGGGCGAGCACGTGGGCCATGATCAGCTCGATTGTGAACGACCTGAGCGGATTGAGGCCCACGTGATTGCGCCACTTCTTGGCCAGGCGCACCAGCGTGCGAAAATCACCATCCTGGGTCTTGCGATCACGCACGAATTTGATTTGGCACGGTGCACAGGTTCGGATTTTCGAGCCGTCATGGATGTCGAATTGCCACCCGTAGCCAGTCTGGGACTCGTCTTCGATCACGGGCACGATGTCGACGCTAAGGCCGGTGCCGACGAAAGTCACCGTCGCGGCCTTACGCTGGATCTCGAAGTCCTCGACCGACTTGTTGGGGTAGATCTTGATCAGAAGATCATAGATCAAATCATTGAGGCTATCGAGCGTTTCCTGGCTCGCGTCACGGCCCGAAATGTAGAATACGACGTCGACATCCACTGGATCGATCGACGTTTTGCGCAGGATTGTGAACTTCGCAAACGATCCTGCCTTGACCACCTTCGTGATCTTGATCTCGGTCTTATCACGAATGCTCTTGCACAGCTCGGCGATGAGCCGGTCGACCTGATCGTGATACTCTTTACGCTTGTCCGCGGGCAGTCGCAGGACATTGCAATCATAGTAACGCAGCTGCGTGTTGCTCAATCCCATGCACGCCTCCTGACAGGCAGACCCTCGACCTAAATCGGCTCGCCTCCGGAGGCGGGGCGGACACGTGTCGCCACCGAGCTTCCCTTAAGATGCCGTATGTGCGAGTCTGTGTCGTAAGCACAAGCTGCACGTCGTTGATCATTGTGTCAAGGTGTGTCGATCGCACGGGATTATATGGATACCTTTGAGACGAAGCTCATTAAAGCCATCGTCAGGAAGCGCGGGGAACTCGGGCTAAGCATCCGAGGTCTATCCGCAGAGGTAGGCATCAGCTTCTCGACGCTGGCGCGAATCGAACGCGGCGACGGCCTGCCGGACAACAATTCCAAGATCCGACTGCTCCATTGGCTGGGTCCTGACGCCGAGGAGGCAGGCCTGACATTCGAGCGCGTCGCCCTCGTCCATTTCCGTGCCATGAAAAACGTTCAGTCGGGCACGGTTCATTCGCTGCTTAAAGCGGCGGCCTGTCTTAAAGACCGCTGTAGCGGCGACATGGGTGAGACAGAGGATCTCCGATCGAGTTCGTCGACCGAGGCCGAGGAATATCCTGAACTTTCGAAAGAACAGTTGGAAGCCATCGTCTCGCGCTTCAGATCGGACCTTAATCTGCGCGAGATGGACCCGATCAACTCACTGCAGATCGATGTTGAGGGGGTGCGGGTCGTGAAGCTCACGACCACGGATTGCTTCGACAGACGGACGCTGCGCAGGCTGCGCGACGAGGCCTGCTCGGAATGGTCGGCTATGAGCGTTCCACTCAACAAAAACATGGATAGGTGGGCCGTCCTCCTGAACGACTGTCACACGCTCGAGAGGCAGCGAGTAACGCTGCTTGAGGAGTACTGGCACATTCTAATGGGCCACAAGCTCACCAAAGTTGCCCGCGTTGCGGAGGCGTACGGTCGCACCTACGACAAAGCGGAGGAGCACGACGCTTACTACCTCGCTTCCGCGACACTGCTGCCAAGAAAAGCTATCCAGGTTGCAGTTATGAAAAGCCAGACCTCAACCGAGATAGCACAACGTTTCGGCACTTCTCCGGAGCTTGTCGAGTATAGAATAAAACGCCTCGGTTTGTGGCGGGAGCACGTTGGCAAGAAGGTCGCGCTCAAGGAATAAAGCTGCTCTCTTTGCCAGCTAAACCGCGTCTACTTTGGGAACCGTGGTTCCTCCTTCTTGGGATCGAGTTGGTCCTTAACCCAGAGGCGGTCGGCCACGCCACGCGGTCCTGGTTGATTTAGGGCCATTCAGTTCTGCCGTAGTGGCCTGGGCGTGAGCGGCGGCGGGATGACGTGACGGCTTTATGGAGGCGGCCGTCTGGACCAACCGGCCACGACAAGCGATCTTTCTCGACATGGGACAGGTTGAGCCTTTGCCGCTGACGCTGACGCCGCGCCAGGACATGCCATTTTTGTTCGACAGCTACCGCGAGCTGATGCGTGACCTCGGCGCCATGGATGGGCTGGCAGCTGCTCAGACGCTTGCAGCGAAACACTTCATCGACCATGCCGCAACGCATGCCGATCCGCAGCAGTTCGTGCGCGACCTGGCAGTACGGTACAGGGTCTCGACCCACTTCGTGGACTTCCCAAGCGTTCCCACACATCTCACTCAGCTTCTGATTGTCGGAACATGCCAACAAGCCGAGGCCTTTCTGGACAATTTCCGACGAGAACAGCTGCATATGGGGAGGATATGGCGGCAACGATCGGACGGCGAGCCACAGATGAAATATACGCTCGATTGCATAAACGGAGGCTTTGCAAACAACACGATCAGGATTCGGAGGGAGCGTTACGAATTGTTTGAATACTACAGGCTCATTCGCAATGCATTCGTCCATAGCTCTATCGACCGCGACCGTCTTCAGCGCGAGTTCGATAGGGTCGCCGGATTGCAACAAAAAGTCGAAGCCGATTTCGGTGTAGTAGCCCCGAATGAGTTCACCAAGCTGACTTTCGCCGACCATATGCTTTTCACGCGCATCGTCAAATATATCGCAACCGACCTGTGCAGGCTTGCGCCTCCGCTCACCGCGCAAGAGCTCCTTCCCTTTCTGCTATCGCAACCTGAGATGCCATCACATCCGCTGGCAAGGATTCTCGGAGGCGCCTCCTCTCCGAACCCGTATCGAGCGGGTGGGATTGACCCGGTTCGGTGGACACCCTGAAGCTTTCGCCAGAGGTGTTCCTGATGCCCAAGACTCATCCGCCGTATTCACCTGAGTTCCGCCGCCAGATGGTCGAGCTGGTCCGTGCCGGACGCTCGCCGGAGGACCTTGCCCGCGAGTTCGAACCGACCGCGCAGTCGATCGGCAACTGGGTCGCCCAGGCCGACCGGCAGGAGGGCCGCCGGGAGGAGGCGGCCCCGGGCCTGGCGACGGCCGAGCGCGACGAGCTCGCCCGGCTGCGGCGCGAGGTGCGCCAGCTCCGCGTGGAGCGCGACATCCTCTCAAAAGCCGCGGCCTGGTTTGCCCGGGAGACCGGGACGCTCCCCGGGTCTTCCGGTTCATGAGCGCGAACCAGGCCGTGTTCCCCATCAGCATCATGGCGCGCGTGCTCTGCGTGTCCAAGGCGGGCTTCTACGCCTGGCTGCATCGTCCGCCGTCGGCCCATGCCGTCGCCGACGCGGCGCTGCTGAAGCGGGTCAGGACCGTCCACGCCACCTCGCGGCAGACGTATGGGGCGCCCCGCGTCCATGCCGAACTCCGGGCGCAAGGGGAGCAGCATGGGCGCAAACGCATCGCGCGCCTGATGCGCGAGGGCGGCCTCGTGGGCGCCAGCCACCGCCGGGGCGGCCCGGTGACGACGCAGCGGGACAAGGAGGCCCGGCCTGCGCCCGGCCTGGTGGACCGGGACTTTACTGCCTCCGGGCCGAACCAGTTGTGGGTCGCCGACATCACCTATGTGCCGACGATGGCAGGGTTCCTGTATCTGGCTGTCGTGCTGGACGCTTGGAGCCGAAAGGTCGTGGGCTGGGCGATGGCCAACCACCTGCGGGCCGAACTGGTGCTGAACGCGATGGAGATGGCTGTCGGCCAGAGGCGGCCGGGCAATGTGGTTCATCACTCGGACCAGGGGTCTCAATACACATCTCTGGCGTTCGGCAAGCGCTGCACCGAGGCGGGCGTGCGGCCCTCGATGGGGTCGGTCGGCGACGCCTACGACAACGCCATGGCCGAGAGCTTCTTCTCCACCCTGGAAGCAGAGCTGCTCAGCCGCCGCCGGTTCGCCTCCCAGACCGAAGCGCGCATGGCCTGCTTCAGCTACGTCGAGGGCTGGTACAACCCCGTCCGCCTGCATTCCAGCCTGGGCTACCGCTCGCCCATGGCCTACGAAGCCGACAGGGAGGCTGCCCTGACCACGACGTAGCTCCCGAACCTGCAAATTGTCCACCAAGACGGGTCAATCTCACCGCTCAGCTACGGCCTAAAAGGTGTTCACGCGCGCGTTGGCCTCCTCAGCGCTCGCGGCCTCCTCCACCACTTGCCTGGCGTCGATCGGGTCAACGCCCCGCATGAGCAAACGCCGCGCCTCGACCGCCTCTTGCCGAGCAAGCGCAAGCGTGACCAGGCTAGCCGAGCCAAGTCCCATCTCCCGTGACCGTCCAGCCAGCATGTAGCGAAACAGCCATGACTTCCCACCGCCAGCTGCGACTTGAAGATACAATCCACCCCCATCGCCCACTCGGACAGGGCGCTTGCCTTTACTCGGGTCGTGCTTCGCCGCCTTCACCGAAACCGCCGTCAACTTAGCCATCTCACCGCACATCCCAAAAGCACCAGGCACTAAGCTACCCCCAGATCTACCCCCAAGCAAGATGCGGCTGCCCATGAACCTACGCGAACGCCGGCGAACGAACATCGAGCTATCCTATTGATAGAACCGGTGTAATTAGGTCACGAACGAGCGTCAGCGAACGTCAGCGGATGAACATATAACGGACACTCTCTCCGCCAATGGCACTCTACCTGAGGCATTTTGGTTGTTCCTTCGTGCGGGTGTATGGGCGAGTATAGGGTCACGCCAATGGTCCAATTCGCTCTATTGGCGGATGAGGCACAGCTTCGAAGAGCGGGCTGATTAACGCATCGATTTCGGCGCGGTAATCGATAATAACCTGTTCACGGGCCAGCGCCGCCCGCTCGGCTGCCAGTAGTGCGCGCTCTGCTGCTGCTGCGTCCTGCGTGCGAAGTGGAATAGGTAGAACGCTCGCCTCCACGACTTGGAGGGTGAGGGCGCCCTGGGCGGTCAGCACGCGCAGCAGGAAATCCGCGGCGGCGGCGTCCGTGCCGGGCGGCAGGCGGGCAGCGACGCGCTGGCCGGATAAGAAGACCTCGCCTTCCCGTCGAAGCGTGCCGCAGCGGATGGTCGGGCGCTCGATGGTCAGGCCCCAGCGCGTGCGGGCGATGCCGAAGGCAGCTTGCGGGATGCTGGCAGCGATGGTGGGCGGCGAACGCCAGCCCTGAGGATGGCGCTTCCAGCCAGCCGCAAGCAATGCCGCAAGGGCGCGCCCTTCCGCCCGGGCTGCGGTGGCTGCTTCGCCTACTGCGGCGGCGAGGGCTGGATCGGGGACAGGGATGAGCTGATTGGCGTAATCATTCGGCTGAGTTCCGCCTACGATGGCCTCGGTTGTTCTGCCAGCGATAATGCCGGCCCACGATGAACTGTTGAAAAGTCCAGCAAGGAACGGCAAAGGGTACAACTTCGATGTAGCCTCTAGCTCACTTCGCTGGCGTCGCATTTCGTTTTCCCGATCAGTGAGAGCGCGGTTACGCACCCCGGAAAGGCTACGCCACGGGACAAAGAGAAAAACCGTATGGTTACTTGTGAGATAGCCCAACGTATTAAGATTGCCGTCATCGTGGACAGCTCCTCCGAACTTCCCAATCATCAACTTGTCACGATCATACAATTCAGGAAAAGTAGCCCGGCGGATCAAGGCTGGCACCCGAGCGGTGCCGTATTCCAGGTAGCGGACTCGCATCGCTGCAAAAGGATAATCCTCGATCATAGCGTTAAGTAGGCGCAAGTCCTCGCTGCCGACGTAAGGCTTCGGGTGAGCCGCGTCGGGGTGGTCCGCCAGCAAGTCATCAAGCTTGAACTGGCCTTTTGCCAGCCGCTCATCCGCATTCAGCACCATCCCAACCGAGACATAGCAAATGTGCTTCAGCGCATGAGAGCTTGCCTTCGCAGGCACGCGCAACGTTGGCAGCGCCGGGCGGAAGACTTCGGCGCCATAAGCCGCCTGTGGCAACCGCTGGCGGCGAACGGCCAGGGGCGGTGCGCCACTGTGCCATTCCCGTAAAGTATTGCTGTCCGCGGCGGCTGGCGCGGCCTCGGCGACCAGGATCGTGTTGCGCACGACCGCATCGTCAAAAAGCTTCACCCCCGGCTCAAAGAAATGCACCTCCCGCACTGTCGCCGTAGCCGCCAAGTGCCGGCGCAGCACACCGGCATACAGGACGGTCTCAAGCGCATTGCTGACAATCATGCCGAGCCGCCCTTCCGGGCGGCGCAACAGCCGGAGCCCCAGCGCGACGAAGGGGATGAAAAGGTCCCATTTCTGCGTCAACACCCCAAGTGGCCTCAGAATGGGATGGTCCTCGATCTGCCGGCGGTAGCGCAGCAAACCGTCCGCGCCTTCGTCAGCGCGGACATAAGGCGGGTTCCCCACCACGGCGTCGAAACCGGCAGCGAAGTGGCCTAGGCCGGCTTTGGCCTGTTCCTCGTCTGGCAAATCCTCGGCGTCCGACGGCTCCAAGCCCATTTCCAGAGTGGCGCGGGTGGTCGGCAACACACGCAGCGCGTCGGTTGCATAGATACGGAAGCGTTCGAGCCTGCCCTGCTCTCCATGCTGGTGCGCGTGGGCTACCAAATCCAGCACCTGGACCAACAGGTTGATCTCGGCCAAGGCGCAGGCGAAAGGATTGAGGTCGAAGCCAACAATGCCGTCGCGCAACGAGTCCAGCACGGCCTGAACGCGCCCGGGCGGTATTTCTTTGTGGCCCTCGGCGCGCGCCTGGACGCGGTGAGCTTCGATAGCGCGGCGGGCCGCCTCCACCAGAAAGGCGCCGGAGCCACAAGCAGGGTCCAACAAGCGCGCTCCTACCGTTGCTGGTCCCGCCCAGCCAACCCGATCGAGGATGAACCCGACCACGCTGCGCGGCGTGTAATACATGCCCTGTTCGTGCTTATGGCGGTCGTTGACGAAGCGGCCGTAGATGGTGCCCACAATGTCGCGGTCCATTGCCGAGAGATCGAAGCCAGCTAGACGGTGCAGCACGCGAATGAGCATGATGCGGTCAGGAACATACCAGTCAAAAACCCGGTGATCGTCGTAGAAGTGGGCGTAGGTAGCCTGGGCATTCTCGTAGGCGATCTCCAACAAGCGGGCGGTGCTGCGGCCTCTGGCGAGGCTGAAATAATGCGGCTCGACTTGGTGAGACCACAAGGCGGCCCCGCCATTGGTGAACACGCGCGGCGTAAGCGCCTTGTCTTCCAGCACGCGCACCATGAGCATGCGGACAACGACGAGATAGGCGGTCTGCGCGAAATATTCGTCGCGGGCCTTGTCGGGATTGGCTCCCGCCAACAGCAGCGTTCCCACGGCCGCTTGCCAGCGCTCATAGGCTTCCACCGCATGAACACCAGCGGCATGCGAGGCGCGAGCGCGGGTCACATGCCGACTGTGCCGCGCCGCAAAAGAGCGCGCCTCTGCGACAGCGCGGGAAAGGGGATCGGCGCCATTCCCGGCACGGCCTGAGACTTCCGCCCTTATGATGGCAGCGACGCTATCGATCTCGGTATCCGGTAATTCTCCGCGCATCGCCCGATGCAGGCGTTCACGCAACTCGCTGCGGGTTCCCGCCGAGGCTCGCGGCCATAGCGCCAGCATACCCTCGATTTGGCCGCTCATAACGTCCTCCGCAGGCGCGGAGGAGCCAGGCGCCCGCTCTATAGCTTCCCGGAAAGCCTCGTGCTCAATTTGCCGGGAAGCGAATTGGACTGCGACGTCCTCTCTTAATTCGCCAATCAAGCCTTGCACGACTGCAACGAGGTGGTCGGGGGCATCACGTGCGTCAATGATGGGGATGCGGGTTTGGCCAGGACGCCAAGTGCCTCCGTCGAGCGCATGGGGCCGGCCATCCCGGTCGAGGGTTAAATCATCGACGAGACGGGTGACACCCTCAAATGCGGTCCGGCTGTAGCGACGAGCGAGGACGGCAAGCGCGTCGCGGTCTGGCTGAGGCAGCGCCTCCCAACCAGTCTGGCCTGCGGCTAGAAGGTCCTCGCCGTTCCATAGGCGAACCGCGTTGCAAAGTGAGAATTGCATCGTGGCGGAAGCGATTGGGCCGGTATCGTCATATCCAAGGATGCGCTCTCCGTTGATCAATAGTCCACGCGGACAGCGGAAGGCCGCCATGTAGCCGCCTAGCTGAGGGCGATGGGCTTCGAGGTGGCGTTCGTTGGTCGCTTTGTCTTCAATGATGAAGCAACAATCCGGAAAATCGCGGATGCGGACTACGTAATCCGGACGTAAATTATCTTTACCTGCGTTGTAGTTGATTTCTGCACTGCTATAGCCGAGCGCTTCCAAGAGCACGCGGCTAACGCGAAGGTCAACAATATTGGCCTCGTCGCCACTGCGGTCTTTCTCGGGCAAGGCAAGATAGGCAGCGAGGGAGCCTATCGTGTGAAAGTCATTGCGGGCGAGTCGGCCAACAAGAACTTCAGCAAAATCCTTTGTTTCCACGACGATCCCTCTGCACCCTGCTGCATCGGGCGGCCTGACGCATCTGTTTAAGCAAGATGCCGGCGTTCGCCAAGAAGTTTGGCTGGACCCTTATAGCGGCATCAAAATTTGGCTGGCGACATCGCTCCTCGGCACCTTGCGGTTCCTCCATGATACGAGGACGTTGGCCACCCGGTAAAGCATCTCCGCCGAGTGATGATCGAACCCTTGCTTTGCTTGGACATGCTTTAATAGACGCATCGCACCAACCACAAACGGTGCGCAAGGACGCTCCTCAACGCGAACACTTCCTCGATCAGCCGCTTCGTTCTAGACCGACCCTGCATCGACGAAGGCTTGGTCTGCGCGGGCCTGCGCGCTGGCTGCGACAGCCAGCGACGGCCAAGAAGCCGGCGCGCGCTCTGTTCCTGACAAATTTCGACCTATAGGCTCGTTTAAGGCCCGACTTGCGCCCATAAATGTGCTATCTCACGAATACGTGATTAATCACGTTTATGTGAAAGCGGGGCTGATCCAGCTACTAAGTTCTAGGTGCCGGCATTCGAAGACGGATCCGCGGCTAGAGCTATCAAACGAAGACAAGTGCATACCCTAGCAGCACAGCTTCTTCCGCCACCGGAAGTCATGGCTAAGTCCCGTGAACACCGCTCAAGTATTCCACGGAACCTCGTCAGCCATACACTGCCGATATAGGTCACCTGTGTAAATAACCGCCAAATTATCACTGCAGCCCGCCATCCGGCGCCGGCCAGCAAACGCCCGTGCCGAGACATTCGGTCCCGCTCGCAACCGCGACGGAACCGGGCGCGGCATGCATCCAAGGAGACTAGCCATGACGACATCCATGCTGCCTGTTTCGCCGATCGCTGCGGCCAGCAACGGCCCGGCTGCGAAATCCGGCGTCGTCCAGATCAACCTCGGCGCGGCAACCGGGCAAATCGTCACGGGCGCCGAATTCGGCCTCGCGACGACGATGGGCACGCCCAACTGGAGTTATGCATCCTACGCCGATCCAGCGTTCCAGGCGCTGGCGAACCAGTATCCCACGGACTTGCTGCGGCATAACTGGGAACTGAACACGCTGATGGATTTCATGTTCCCGACGCGGGCGACGGCGTCCACGCCGGACTACTCGCACATCGACGCCTACCTGAACCAGCAGGGCAACCTCAAGAGCTTCATCAATAACCAGGCCGCCACCCAGATCGTAACGCTCGGCTTCCCGTCCTGGCTGAACATCTCCAACGCTGGCGACCAGGCGCTCTATGCCAACATGGTGAAGGGCATCGCCCAGCACTTCATCGCCAAGGGCGAGCCGATCGCCAATTACGAGCTGGTCAACGAGCCGGACGGCCACTACAGCGTCACGGACATGGCCAACACGTTCAACGTGGTGGCGCAGGCGCTCAGGACCGTCGATCCCGCCTACAAGCTCGGCGGCCTGACCGAGACCTACGCCAGGCAAGACGACCTGCAGACGTTCTTCAAGATCGCCGGCCAGAACATCGGCTTCGTGAGCTGGCACCAGTATGTGACCGGCGACAGCAGCAGCAAGTCCAGCCAACAGGAAGTCACTGACAGCATGGGCGTGGCAAACACCGCGCAGTCGGTGCGCGCCCAAATGCACGCCGCCGGCATTCCCGACAGCGTGCCGATGTTCCTTGGCGAATACAACGTGGACGGCGGTGATTACAGCGATCCGGCCAACGGGAACATGGTTGGGGCGGCCGCGGCGGCGGCGGCTACCTACGCCATGATCCATGCGAACGTAAACATGCCCATGGGCGCGCTCTGGGACGTGCAGAACGACAGCTCCTACAGCGTGTTCGGGGCGCAAGGGAACTACCACATCGACTCGGTGGGCGTAACGCTCGCGGACCTCACGGCCTACATGCCCGGCAACCTCGTGCAGACCACGATGCCCAGCGACACGCCGGGCCTCGTCGGCTATACCACTATGAACGGCCAGGGGTTCTCGACGGCCTTGATCGACACCAACCTGTCGCAGGGCTACACGGTCGACCTGAGCAAGAATGGGCTGCCCACGACGGGCCTTTATCGCGTCGAGGTCAGCAACGCCAACCCGCACGGGCTCAGGTCGGCGATAACCGACCTGTCCCATGTTTCTGTCGCGGCGGGCAGCGTGGTCATCATCACCAACGAAGCGTCGCATGGAGGCACCCAGTTCACCGGGACGTCCAATCCCGCGCCGGCGCCGACTCCTGCTCCGGCACCGTCGCCCGCACCGGCACCCTCGCCCGCACCGACGCCTAGCCCCTCCCAAAGCAACTACATCACGCCCGGCAAGGGTTCCTTCAGCGACGCGGCCGGCAACGCCTACAGCATCGACGCGTCGAAGAACGGCACCGAGAACGGCAAGGCGATGGCCGACAGCGCAAACACCGGCGCGATGGAGTATGCCAACGGCCAAGTCTACGGCCAGGACGCCAGCAGCCAGAGCTGGTATACCTGGAACCAGGCCACCTGGACCGCAGCCGCCGCTCCGCCCACGCCCGCACCTACGCCGACCCCAACGCCGACACCGACACCGACACCAACTCCCACGCCCACGCCCACGCCGACGCCGACGCCGGCACCCGTCGGCAGCGCCACCGACACGCTTCAGCTCAGCCTGTCCGAAGACGCCTACCAAGGCGACGCGCAGGCCGTCATCACGGTCGACGGCAAGACCGTCGGCGGCACGGTCACCGTCTCGGCGCTGCATAACCAGGGCAAGTCGCAGGCCGTCACCCTTACTGGGCAGTGGGGACCCGGCGCGCACGACATCGGCATTCAGTTCATCAACGACGCTTACGGCGGCACCTCCGCGACCGACCGCAACCTGTATGTCAATGGCGTCACCTATGACGGCCAGGCTTCGGCCACGCCGCCCGCCGCGCTGTATTCGAACGGCACAGCCCACCTGGCCACCGCCGCCAGCCCGCTCGTGCTGCAACTGTCCGAGGACGCCTACGCAGGCGACGCGCAGTTCAGCGTGGCCGTCGACGGCAAGAGCCTGGGCGGGCCGCAGTCGGTGACGGCGCTGCACGCGAACGGCGCGGTGCAGAACTTCGCCTTCGGCCAGGCCATGGCGGCCGGCACGCACGATGTCGCGGTATCGTTCCTGAACGACGCCTGGGGCGGCACCGCCACGGCCGACCGCAACCTGTATGTCAACGGCGTCGTCGCCAACGGCGCCACCGTGCCCGGCGCCGCAGCGGCCCTGTTCAGCACCTCGGTCCAGCACTTCTCGGTGGTCGTGGCGGCCCACGTCTGACGGCCTGTCCGCCAGGTCACGGCGCCCCCTGCAAACCGCTGCTCGCGGCAGTTTGCAGGGGGATCGGGAGCATCGCCCTGGCAATCACCCCAAGGCCGCAGCGCCCGGCAGCACTGTCGGCACCCCGGCCCGATCCACATCGCGCATGGCAACATCGAGCAACAAAGGACTTGCCAAGGCGATGCTGCTGCATTGAAGTCGTGCGGTCGTAACCACACGGCGCAATGAACGTCCGGCTTTCGGGAACCTTCTCCATGCCAGCAATCCCCAACCTCGCGCTGCCCTCGAGCGAAACTACCGACGCGCCAATCTTCGATCCAACGCAGGCCCCATACACCGCCGTCGTCCGCATCACCGACACCATCGGCGGCGTGCGCTACCTCGGCTCCGGCGTGCTGATCTCGCCTGACGAGGTGCTGACGGCCAACCACGTGTCGTACAAGGGCGGCGCCGTCACTGGCCTCGCGACCGACATCGATGTCGGCCCCGGCTACAACAACGGCTATGGCGCGGCTGGCGATTACGTCGGGACCGTCACCCACTACACGGCCGCCGACAACGACCCAAACATCTCCTTTGCCGACGTGCAGACCGACTTCTCGATCATCCACTTGTCCATGCCGGTCCTCGGCGCCCCGGTGATGAAGGTGGCGCCGGACTTCGCGGGCGGCACGGTCCACGTGACCGGCTTCCCGCTGGGCGACAGCGGCAGCGGCCAGGCGATGGTCGACAGCGTGCAGCCGGTCAGCATAGACCCGAACTACCCCGGCATGTTCGACGGCACGGCCCTCGGCGCCGGGTCCAGCGGCGGCCCGGTATGGATGACGGGCGCGGACGGCGCCGCCGATGTCGTCGGCCTGGTCTCAGCGGCGAGTGGCACTGACGGCTTCGACATGCGGCTGACGGCAGCGGATGCGGCAGAGATCGCCGCGTGGGTCAAGCAGGACGACGCACCGCCGCCCCCACCCCCGTTGCCGCCGCAGCCGCATACGCCGGCCGTGGTGATCCACGATACGACGACGGGCGCAGACCTGCCGGATACCTTGTCGCAGGCCTATAACGGCCCTGTATCCTACCTGCAGACGCAGTTCATTGACATAACGCCGGACAGCCTGAACATCGCCGCGGTGAAGCCCAACGTGTTCATCCACACCGGATCGGGCAATGACGGGGTGTCGCTGCTCGGCGGCCAGAACGTGGTCGACGGCGGCACCGGGTCAAACTTCCTGGTGGGAGGCACGGGGACGGACACATTCTTCGTCGATGCGCGCGGCATCACGTCGGACACCTGGTCCACGGTGGCCGGGTTCCATAGCGGCGATGCGGCCACCCTGTTCGGGGTATCGCAAGGCAATCAATCGCTGACGTGGGTGGATGGGGCAGGGGCGGTTGGGGCCAAGGGGCTGACGCTTGTTGGCACGGCGGCGGGCAAGCCGAATATCGCGCTCACGCTGGCGGGGTTCAGCACCGCCGACCTTGCGAGCGGGAGGATCACGGCAGCGTTTGGGCAGGACGCAAATGGCAGTCCGTACCTGTATGTCCATGCAACTTAGTGACGCGCCAGGCCGATTTGTTCAGCTTGCTCTACTGACTCCGTGGCATCATGCCACGGTCAGCAAGCGAGGGGCCCATGGCAGATACCAGACACGTTCATGCTGCCTATGATCCCGAAACCCGGATGTGGTGGGCGGAAAGCAACGATCTGCCGGGCCTCGTGTCCGAGGCGCCGACGCTGGACGAATTGATCGACCGCGTGATGGCCGTTGCGGGCGAGTTGCTGACCGCGAACGGAAGGAATGCCGCCGGGGTCAGCCTGGAGTTCAGCGTCACGCGTCAGGTGGAAGCGGTCTGACGCAGGCGTGGCCGGGACGTTTGACCGGGAGCTAAACCGGCTGCTAGGGGATGCCGGTTGCGCGTACGTCCGGCCTGCCAAGGGCAGCCACGAGATTTGGTTTTCCCCCATCACACAAACCCACATCACGGTCCCGCAAGGCATCGTAAGCCGGCACACGGCAAATGCCGTGCTGAAGCAGGCCGGGCTGCCCAAAGCATTCTGATCTACGGGAAACCTAATTGGCTCGATGTAAAGGCTCACATCGGTAGAGTTGCTCTATTCCGTATCACTGTTCCCGCCGGGCCCTGGGTGAAACCGCCAGGCCCAAGAACACAAGCATGGCCCGGTTCAGCCGCAGCATGTCCTCATTGTCCAAGCTGCCGATGCGCACGCCAATCCTGCTTTTCGGGACAGTGGTGATGTTGTCCACCATCAAACGTCCTGCCACTCGCAGCCCGTTGCGCCCATTCGGTTGCACAGGCAGGCGAAACAGTGGTGCTTTCGTCTCGTCGGTGGTGAAAGCGCATACGGTGATGGAGTCCGTCTGGTCGAAGCTATCATCTTGCACGATGACGATGGGGCGCGGCTGGCCCACATAGTCTTTCGTCCCCGCGACCGTCCAGATGCCGCCCCGTTTCATTCACCATCCCACTCCGATACCGCATCGATGAACTCCTGGTCTGCGCCCGCCTCGGCACTGGCGGCGACGGCCAACGACTGCCGATGCGCTTCCGAGCGGAACGTGGGCGCGCGCACGTCCGGCACCCAAATCTGGATAGGACGCAAACCCTGCTCGCGAAGGCGTTCGCGATGCGCGCGCACCTTTAAGCGCGACGGCTTGAATGGAGGCGCCGAGACCACAGCAATCCTCCTTTAATGGTTACATGTGACCTATCATGGGCGCTGCCGGTCAACTAGGCGAATTGAACAAAGCTCCTCACGCGAAGTCCGCCGCCCCATAAAGCCGCACCAGCCACGTCGCCAAGGCTAAATACGGCCCAAACGGAATCGGCGTGTCCGCGGCATGGCGCCCGAACAGCCGCTGCACCAGCGTCGCACCCAGTGCGATCGCCGCAGCCGCCAGCACCACCGTCGGCAGCCCGGCCAGCCCGACCCAGGCGCCCGCCGCCGCCAGCAGCTTCGCGTCGCCGTGGCCCAGGCCCTCACGCCGGCGCAGCATCCGATACGCCCAGGCAACGCCGCGGAACGCGAGATACCCGGCGGCGGCGGCCAAGGCGTGGTCGCCCGCGGCGTCCGGGTCCAGCCACCAGGTCGCCAGCAGGCCCAGCACGGCCAGCGGCAGCGTGATCACGTCAGGCAAGCGAAGGTGGTCCCAGTCGATCCAGGCCAGCGCCAGCAACGACCAGCCCAGCACGCAATCGGCCCATAGCGTGCCCAAGTCCGCGACCGTCTGCATGGCCCAGGCAGCGACGGCGATGGCGGCGAGCTCGATCCACACATGGAAGCGCGCGATGCCCGCCCGGCAGAACCGGCAGCGTCCACGCAGCATGGCGAAGCTCAGCAACGGTACCAGGTCGCGGGCCGGCAACGTGCGTCCGCAGCCCTCGCAGGCCGACCGGGCCACGGTGACCGGACGGCCCAGCGGCAGCCGCCTAATCAACACTCCCAGGAAGCTGCCGATGAACGGGGACAGCAGCAGCGGCAACAGCCCGTCCACGCATGCTCCCAATCTAGTGGTGGAAATCAGACGGAAAGGTCTGTCCGATTGTCACCACTAGCCTTTGTTTGGTGGACCGATTCACCTAACGCTTGGGAACCAAGCGTTAGGATCGGACCACTAGCGGACCCAACCTGCGCGGCCTATTTCCGGCGCGCGGAGGGACCATGTATAGGACGCCACCACATGCCACAACCGGGGCCGCCCCACGATGAGTGCGCCGAGCATCGAGCAGACCACCGAGGCTGATCCCGGCCCCGCGGGCAGCATTCCCGCTGCCGCAGGCAGCGTAATCGACCGGCTGGCTGCGTTGCTGGTCGAGCTCGGCCAGTGCGACGCGCGCACGGTCGACCGGGGCCGCCGGGTCGCGCAGGACAGCGGGCAGCGGCTGGACAAGGTGCTGCTGCAATTGGGCCTGGTGACGGAGCGGGGCCTGGCCGACGCCTATGCGACGCTGCTGCGGCTGCCGGTCGCCACCCCGGACCGCTATCCCGCATCCGAGCCTTTGTTCGCCGACCGGCTCTCGACCCGGTTCCTGCGCAGCGCGCGGGCGTTGCCGATTGCCGAGCAGGAGGGCCGGCTGCTGGTCGCGGTCGCCGATCCGCTCGACCCGTTCGTCCCCGCCGCCATTGCCGCCGCCGCCGGGCTGCCAGTCAGTTTGCTGGTCGGCGTGCCGATCGAGCTGGATGCGGCGCTGGACCGGCTGTATTCGGACGCGCCGGCCGCCAGCGCCGAGCCGCAGGACGCCAACGCCGAGCCATTGGAGGAGGACGCCGAGCGGCTGAAGGACCTCGCCAGCGAGGCCCCGGTCATCCGCCTGGTCAACCAGATCATCGCCCGCGCTGTCGAAACGCAGGCCTCCGACATCCATATCGAGCCGTTCGAGGACCGCCTGCGCGTGCGCTACCGTTACGACGGCGTGCTGCACGAGGCCGACAGCCCCGCGCCGCGCCTGACCGCCGCCATCACGTCGCGCATCAAGATTATGTCGCGCCTCGACATCGCCGAGCGCCGCCTGCCGCAGGACGGACGCATCAAGCTGGCGGTGCGCGGGCAGGAGATCGATTTCCGGGTGTCCACGATCCCGTCCTTGCATGGCGAAACCGTCGTGCTGCGCGTGCTGGACCGCAGCACCGTCGCCTTCGACTATGCGCGGCTGGGACTGCCGGCGCCGGTGATCGCGAAGGTGAACGCGGCGCTCGACCTGCCGAACGGCATCGTGCTGGTGACGGGACCGACCGGCAGCGGCAAGACGACGACGCTGTATACCGGCCTGTTGTCGCTCAATTCCGTGGCGCGGAAGGTGGTGACGGTCGAGGACCCCATCGAGTACCAGCTTTCCGGCGTGAACCAAATCCAGGTGAAGCCGCAGATCGGGCTGAACTTCGCCAGCCTGTTGCGGTCGATCCTGCGGCAGGACCCCGACGTGATCATGGTTGGCGAAATCCGCGACCTCGAGACGGCGCAGATCGCGGTGCAGGCGGCGCTGACCGGGCACCTGGTGCTGTCGACGGTGCACACCAACTCGGCGGCGGCGACCATCTCGCGGCTGCGGGACATGGGACTGGAGGACTACCTGCTGACGGCCGTGCTGCGCGGCATATTGGCGCAGCGGCTGGTGCGGCGGCTGTGCACGCATTGCGCCGTCGAGGGCGAGGCGGCGCCGGAACTGGTGCGGCGTTTCGACCTGGAGCGCCGGGCGGGCGGCAAGCCGCGGCTTTGGCACCCGGTCGGCTGCGCCAAATGCCGCAACACCGGCTATCGCGGACGCCAGGCCATCGCCGAGTTCCTGGCCCCCAACGCCGAGATCGAGCGGCTGATCTTCGCCCGCGCCGAGCATACCGAGATCGAGCGCGCGGCGGTGGCCGCCGGCATGGTGACAATGTTCGATGCCGGCCTCGAAGCCGCCCTGGCCGGCACCACGACGATCGAGGAAGTCGTCCGCAGCATCCGCGCCGAAGCGTGACCCGAAGCGTGACCCGAAGCGTGACTGGGGGAGCGTGATGGCCGCGTTCCGCTACACCGCCATCGACCCGGCCGGCCAAACCGTCCACGGCACCATGGATGCGGCGAACGAGGCGGAGGTTGTGTCCCGCCTGCAGCGCCAGGGCAGCATCCCGATGCGCGCCGAACCCGCCGGCGGCAGCCGCTTCGCCGACCTGCTGCACCGCGACATGGGCCGCCGCGGCATGAGCCGGCAGGATGTCGCCAACCTGACGCGGGAATTGTCGATCATGCTCGGCGCCGGGCAAGACCTGGACCGCAGCCTGCGCTTCCTTGTGGACACCGCGGCGAACCCCCGGGTGTGCGCCACGGTCGAGAGCCTGCGCAAGACGGTGCGCGACGGCGGATCGCTGGCGACGGCGCTGGCGGAGCACCCCGGCAGCTTCCCGCGCATCTATGTCGGCCTGGTGCGCGCCGGCGAGGCGGGCGGCACGCTGGCGCCGACGCTCGACCGCCTGGCCGACCTGCTGGAGCGCGAGCGCAGCCTGGCCTCCACCGTCACCTCCGCCATGATCTACCCGGCCCTGCTGCTGCTGGTGGCGATCGGGTCCATCACGTTGCTGCTGACCCAGGTGCTGCCGCAGTTCGTGCCGCTGTTCGAGCAGAACGGCGCGGCGCTGCCCCGTCCGACGCAGTTGCTGATCGCCACCGGGGACGCCGTGTCGGCCTATGGCGTGTATGCGCTGTTGGCCGTCGTGGCCTTGGTGCTGATCGCGCGCCAGGCGTTGCGCCAGCCCCGTCCACGGCTGCTGATGGACCGCTTCCTGCTGCGCCTGCCGATAGTGGGCGGGCTCACGCGGGAGATCGTGGCGGCGCGCTTCACCCGGACGCTCGGCACGCTGCTGAACAACGGCGTGCCGCTGATCGCGGCGCTCGGCATCGTGCAGGACGCGATCGGCAACCTGGCCGGGGTCGCCGCGGTCGAGCGCGCCACGCTCAGCGCCAAGGGCGGCGCAGGGCTGTCGCGTCCGCTCGACGAATCCGGTGTGTTCCCGGCCCGCACCATCTACTTGCTGCGCCTGGGGGAAGAGACCGCCCAGCTCGGCCCCATGGCGTTGCGCGCCGCCGAGATCCACGAAGAAAAGACCCGGCTCAACGTGCAGCGCCTGGTCGCGTTGCTGGTGCCGGCGATCACCGTGGCGATGGGCGCGGTGATCGCCGCCATCGTGGCGTCGCTGCTGCTGGCGATGCTGGGCCTGAACGACCTTGCCGCGAGCTGAATGGGTGGTCCGAGGCCGGGACGCGGGTTTCACCCTGATCGAGATGATCGTCGTGCTGGCGGTGCTCGGGATGGTCGCCGGGCTGGTGCTGACGCGGGGGCCGCCGCGCAGCGCCGCGCTGGAAATGCGGGCGGCGACGAACGCCGTGGCCCAGGTGCTGCGGGTGGCGCGCACCCGGGCCATCATGTCGAACCAGCGCGTGATGGTGGCATTCGACCCCCGCGCCGCCACGCTGCGCATTGGCGCGGGTGCGCCGCGCGGCTTGCCGTCCGGGGTCACGATGTCGGTCGTCACGACCGCCGATCTCGCCAGCGCGCAGCCTGGGGCCAATGCGCAGGCGGGGATCGCCTTCCTGCCCGACGGCAGCTCCTCGGGCGGACGGGTCGAGCTGGCGACGGGCGCGCGGCATATGCAGGTCGGCGTGGACTGGCTGACGGGCCGCGTGAGCGTGGCCGATGGGCCGTGAGCAGGGCTTCACGCTCCTAGAGGTGCTGGTCGCCTTCATCATCGCCGCCCTGGCGCTGGGCGCATTGACCCAAGGCGCCGCCGGGGGCCTGCAATCGGCCCGCATATCCGGCCATTACCAGGAAGCGCTGTCCCGCGCCCGCTCCCGCCTCGCCAGCCTGGGCGCCGCCCCCGTGCCGGGCGAGCAGCGCGGCGATGACGGCGGCGGCTATGCATGGCAGGTCGATGTCACGCCCGTTGCCACCGCTGGACAGCCACGCGAGGGCGTCGATCCTCCGCGCCCGGCCCGCGCCATGCTGCTCGCGGTCACCGTCCGCATCTCGTGGCGCATGGACGGCGGGGAACGCCAGGTCGTGCTGGCGACCGAGCGCGTGGGCGCGGCGCCGCCGGAGCCGCCTTGAACCGCCGGCGCCCCGATGGCCCCGCGCGGGACGGCGGTTTCACGCTGCTGGAACTGCTGGTGGCGCTGGTGGTGCTGGGCTTTATCCTGGCGGGCCTGACCCAGGGGGTGCGCTACGGCCTGCGCGCCACGGACACGCAGGCGCGCACGCTCAGTGAGCGGAGCGAACTGGACGCGGTCGACCGTGCGATCCGCCGCCTGATCGAGCAGATGGACCCCGGCTCGGCCCGCGACGGCGCTGCGATGCGCGGCAGCGCCGGCACGCTGGCCTTCGTGTCCGAACTGCCGGCGGCGAGCGGCCTGCCGACCCGGCGCGCCGATATCGCCCTGGGCGTCGACGGCGCGCGGCGTCTCATGCTCCGCGCCACGCCCCGCACCGCCGGCAAGCCGTTCGGGCCGCCAGGCCCGCCGATCGAGACCGAGCTGCTGCGCGGCGTGGACCATATCGAGCTCGCCTATTGGCCGCGTGGCCCGGCGCCGCAATGGATGTCCACGTGGGGCGGCAACGACCTGCCGTTGCTGGTGCGGCTGCGGGTGGTGTTCCCGCCGGGTGACCGCCGGCATTGGCCGGACATCGTCGCCAGCCCCCGGCGGCAGCGCGCGGCGGGCGTGTAGCGCAATCGCCACGGCCCGCCCCTGCCATTGGGGCCATGCATCCGCTATGGTGGGCCGGGGAGTATTCCATTGCGATACGTTTTCGGTTGGCGTCAATAGCGCACTATGTTGAACGAGTTCCTCCATTGGTGGGCGCAGCAGCTCAAGGCCGCGGTGCCGGCGCGGCTTGTGCAATCCGGCGCCGGGGCGGATGCGCGGGGGCTGGCCGTCGTGGTGCATTTGCCGTCCGGACCGCCCAGCGTCGACATCCTGGCGCGGCGCAAGGGCCGTGACGAGGCGCTCGGCCATTTCACCTTGGACCCCCAGGGGATCGCCGCGCTGCGGGCCAGCGTCGCGGGGCAGGGGCCGGCGGCGGTGCTGCGCCTGCCGCCCGAGCTGCTTTTGGAACAGCAGGCCGTGCTGCCGATCGCCGCCGATCGCGATCCGGAGCGCGTCCTGCAATACGAAATGGACCGCATCACCCCGTTCACCGCCGATGAGCTGTTCTGGACCTGGAGCGTCGAGCGGCGGGACCGCGCCCAGGGCCGCCTGTATCTACGCCTGCTGCTGGTGCCGAAAGCCAGGCTCGCCCCGGTCCTGGGCGTGCTGCGTGAGGCCGGGCTGCGTCCCGCGGCGCTGGAGGCCATGGACCCCGTCGGGCCGGCGCGGCGCATTGCGCTCGACCGGGCGCAGCCGGCGCGATGGCGGAGGCGTGCCTTGGTCGCCGCTGCGGCCGCCTGCGCTGTGCTGGCCGTCGCCGCCGTGGCGGTTCCGTTTGGCGTGCAATCCATCCAGGGCAACCGGGTCGAGCAGCAGATCGCGACGCTTCGCCCCCAAGTGGACCAGGCGGAAGCGCTGCGCCGCCGCATCCTGAGCAGCACCGCCGGAACGGACGTGTTCGAGCAGCAGCGCGGCCGGGTCGGCGACGCGCTGCAAACGCTGGCGACGCTGACCGACGTGCTGCCGGACGACACGTTCCTGAACGAGCTGACGCTCCGCGCCCGCGTGCTGACCATCAGCGGGCAATCCGCCGGGGCCGCCCGGCTGATCGCGGCGTTGGCGGCCGAGCGCAGCATACGCAACCCGGCCTTCGCCGCGCCGGTCACGCGCAACGAGGGCACGCATAGCGAGGGCTTTTCCATCCGCGCCGAGGTCGCGCCGTGATCGAGTCGCTGCCGACCGGACGCCGGGGCCAGGCGCTGGCGTTGGCGCTGCTGCTGCTGGTGTTGGCCGCGGCTTGGCTGGCGGTGGCGTCGCCGTTGCTGGATTGGCATACGGACCGTGCGGAGGCGCTGCAGCAGCGTGGCCTGCTGGCCCGGCGCATGGCGCAGGTCGCCGCCGGATTGCCGGAATTGCAGCGCCAGGCGGCTGCGGCTGCGGCGGCTGGCCCGGTAGCCGCGACCTTGCTCGACGGGTCGACCGACGCGGTGGCCGGCGCCAACTTGCAGCAGTTGGTCCAGGACATGGCCGGGCGCGCCGGCGCGACGCTTTCGAGCACCGAAACGCTGCCGGCCGAGGCGGTGGCGGACTATCGCCGGATCGGGGTGCGGGTGGCGCTTTCGGCGCCATGGGCAGTGCTGGTGCAGTTGCTGCGCGCGATCGAGCAGGCGTCGCCGCAGATGCTGGTGGACGACCTGCAGATCCACGGCGTGCGTCAGTTCGGCGTGACCGGGGAGCCGCCGCTCGACGCCTCGTTCACCGTGCTGGGGTTCCGGGCGCCATGATGCCGCGCGCGCTGGCCGGTTTGCTCGGGCTCGGCATTCTGCTGGCCGGGACGATAGCGCTTGAACTTCCGGGCGGAGTCGGGGATGACGGCGCGATGATCCCCAGCATCCCGCGCCCGCCTTCCGCACGGCCCAGCCCGGCCGCGGCGCTTCCCTTAGCGCGCGACGGACGGCAGGAGCTGGTGGACGCCATCCTGGCACGGCCGTTGTTCGTCGCGTCGCGGCGTCCGGCCGCCGTCGCCGCCGGCCCGGCCGCAGCGCCGGCCAACCTGCCGCGGCTGGCTGGCATCCTGCTCAACGGCGGCAGCCGCAGCGTGATCTTCGCCGGCGCTGGGAACGGACGGCCGGTGGTGGCGCACGAGGGCGCGCAGGTCGGCGCCTATACCGTGCAGTCGATCGAGGCGGGGCAGGTCACGCTTTCAGGCCCCAGCGGCGCGCAGGTGCTGCGTCCCAGCTTCGATCCGCGCCCAAGGGAGGTCGGCGGCTTACAGGCGCCCGGCGTCTCCCCAGGGGCTGGGGGCGCCGCGGCCGACGTCATGCAATCGTTGCGCAACCTTCCTGGCTTCCCCGGCGCCGCCCGATGAGGCGCACGCAATTGCTGTTGCTGGCCGGCCTCGCCGGATGCGAGCCGCATAGCGTGCCGGTGCTGCGGTCGCTTCCTGAACTCAGCGGCCCCACGACCGCGGCAACGGCGCGGGTGAACGGCCCCATCGGGTCGCCCGACGCATTGCCGCCCGCGCAGGTCTCGGTGGGCCAGGTCCGCGCGGTGACGCTCCCGGCCGGGAGCGCCGGGGCTGCGGGCGGGGACATCTCGTTCGATTTTGTCGATACCGACATCCGCGAGGTCGTGGCGCAGATTCTCGGCAACATCCTGCGCGTCACCTACACCATCGACCCGGCCGTCCGCGGCACCGCGACCCTGCGGACCGCGACCCCGGTGGCGCGCTCGCAATTGCTGCCGGCGCTGCAGGCGCTGCTGGCGCAGAACGGCGCGGCGCTGGTGCAGTCCGGCGATATCTACCGCGTGGTGCCGGCCGCCGCCGCCGGTTCGCAACTGCTGGCCGGCAGCGACGCCACGAGCGGCGGCGGGATCGTGCCGCTGCGCTACGCCTCGGCCGAGGACCTGGCCAAGGTGCTGCAACCCTATGTCGGCGCCGGGGGCAAGGTGGTGGCCGACCCCGGGCGCAACGTCCTGCTGATCAGCGGCGACCCGGCCACGCGGGATGCGCTGATGTCGCTGATACGCGCCTTCGACATCGACATCCTGGCCGGGCAGTCCTACGCGCTGTTCCCCGTCACCTCCGGCGGCGCCAAGGATTTCTCCACCGCGTTGTCCGACGCGTTCCGCTCCAGCAGCGGCGGCGCGCTGGCCGGCGTGGTGCGCGTCGTGCCGATGGAGCGCATCAACTCCGTGCTGCTGGTGTCGGCCCAGGCGCGCTACATCGACCAGGCGCGGCGGGTGTATGCGCTGATCGAGCGCGGGCGCCGGCAGACGGTGCGAAGCTGGAACGTGTATTACCTGCAGAACAGCCGCAGCAATGACATCGCCTTTGTGCTGCAGCAGGCCTTCACGCCCAACAAGGTCACGGCGGTTCCGAGCCCGCGTGCGGTCGGGTCGACGGCGCCGGGCCGCGGCAGCCGCCAGTCGGGTTTCAACAACGGCGACTCCGGCGGTGGCGGCGGCGGTGGTGGCCTCGGCGGCGGCGGCGGGCTGGGCGGCGGGGGCCTGGGCGGCAGCGGCGGAGGCCTAGGCGGCGGCGGGTTGGGCGGCCGTGGCGGCGGCGGCGGGCTGGGTTCGGGCCAGGGATTGGGCGGCATCGGCTCGCAGCCCGGCGGGGGACAGCCGGAACCGTCGCAGAACCCGGCCAACCCATTGCTCGGCGGGCTGGACCCAACCGGCGGCAGCCCGGGCGGCGCGGGCAACGGGGCCGAGGACGCCAACACCGTCCGCATCATCCCGAACAGCCAGAACAACGCCATCCTGCTCTATGCCACCCCGTCCGAGCGCGACACCATCGAGTCGATGCTGCGCAAGATCGACATCCTGCCGCTGCAGGTCCGCATCGACGCGACGGTCGCCGAGGTCACGCTGAACAACACCCTGCAATACGGCACGCAGTTCTTTTTCAAGGCCGGGATCAACGGCGCGCTCAACTTCAGCCCGGCCGGGGCGGCGGCGAGCGCTTTCGCGTCGGGCTTCCCCGGCTTCGTGCTCAGCGGCCCCAACAACGCCAATGCCGCGCTGAATGCGCTGCAGGCGGTGACCGACGTGAAGGTGCTGTCGTCGCCGCAGGTGCTGGTGCTGGACAACGAGCAGGCGCGGCTGCAGGTCGGCAACCTGGTGCCGTACCTCACGGCGAGCTCGCAGAGCCAGATCACCAACAATGCGCCGATCGTCAATTCGATCGACTACCGGGAGACCGGGGTCATCCTGGAGGTCACGCCGCGGGTGAACAGCGGCGGGCTGGTGACGCTCGACATCGCGCAGGAGGTGAGCGACGTGGTGCCGGGGCAGAGCGCATCGGGCATCAACTCGCCGACGTTTTCGGAACGCAACGTGAGCAGCCGCGTGGTGGTGCAGGACGGGCAGACGGTGGGGATGGCGGGGCTGATCCGCGACTCGTCGCAGCGGTCGAATTCCGGCATCCCGTTCCTCAAGGACGTGCCGCTGCTGGGCCTGCTGGCCGGGAGCCAGGACAACATACGCACCCGCACCGAGCTGCTGGTGTTGATCACGCCGCACGTGGTGCACGACCAGCGGGACGCGCGGGCGTTGACCGAGGACCTGCGCGACCAGTTGATCAACGCCGCCCGCGTGCCGGACGACCTGCAGCGGGGGCAGGTTTCCAGCTCGCCCGATCCGCAACGTCCGCTGCGCCGGAGCCTGCAGCTCGAACGGTGATGCGGGCGCCAGGAAAGGATCCAAAGAACGATCCAGGGAACGACCGGGGCTTCGCGCTGCTGATCGTGCTATGGGCCATGGTGCTGCTGACGCTGCTGGTCACGCAGTTGGCTGCGTCCGGGCGCACCGAGCTGCAGCTTGCCGCCAATCTGCGTGGCGCCGCGGAGGCGGAGGCGGCGGCGGATGGCGCGGTCTATGCGGCGGTGTTCCATCTGCTTGACCCATCGGAGCCTTGGCTCGCCGACGGCGTGGACCGCGCGCTGCGCGTGCCCGGCGGGCAGGCGGTGGTGCGGATCGCCGACGAGGCCGGCAAGGTCAACCCCAATTCGGCCTCCCCGGAGTTGCTGCGGGCGCTGCTGCGGCGGTCAGATGCGGACAGCCGCACCGCGGACAGCATCGCCGCCGCCATCGTGGATTGGCGTTTTCCCAGCAGCCAGGCGCGTTCCGCCGGCGCCAAGGATGCGCAATATCGCGCCGCCGGACGCGACTATGGCCCGCCGGGCGCGCCGTTCCGCAGCGTGGCGGAGCTCGGCGCGGTGCTGGGCATGACGCCTGCGTTGCTGTCCCGGCTGGAGCCGAATGTCTCGGTGCTGACGGACACCGATCCCGATCCGGCCGCCGCGCCGCCGCTGGTGCGCCAGGCGATGCAGGATGTGCGCGGCGTGCCTGCCGGGTCGCGCCGCAAGCCGCCGCGCACCGTCACCGTCACCGCGCGGGCCGTCGGCGACTCCGGCGGGCATTTTACTCGCCGCGCGGCGGTCAGGCTGGGCAGCACGCCAAACGAGCCGCTGTTCCAGATATTAACCTGGGAAGCGGTTCCGGGGTCGTGACCCCCGGCGTCCAGGGTCACGGGTTGCAGATCAGCTCGGGGCCGCTGTCGCCCGCCTGGTTGTTGGGGCCGCGGGAGCACAGGTCGAAGTCGTGGCCTGGGCGGCTTGCTGGGCTTCGATACAGGTACGGCCGGTTCCAGGGGTCGAGCGGCTGGCCGTCGCCCTTCAAGTATGGCCCGCCCCAGTTCGCCAGGCCGGATGGACGGGTATTCAGCGCCGCCAGGCCCTGTTCGGTGCTGGGATAAATGCCGACATCGAGCTTGTACAGGTCGAGCACGGAGGAGATACGCTCGATCGACTGCTTGGCCACCGAGGTCCGGGCACCGCCCAACTGGCGCAGGGCCGCCGGGGCGACCAGGCCGATGAGCAGGCCCAGGATCGCGATGACGACAAGTATCTCCAGCAGCGTGAACCCTGCGTCGGCGGGGTTCGGTGAAAAAGTGGCGCTGCGAGGAGAAGAAGACTGCTGCATCGTGTCCTGCTTTCTGCTAGGCGCGCTGTTGTGCGAACCATTTGGTTCCATCGTGGGATCAAGGGTTTTCACAGCGATACCCGAAACCGAGTAGTTTGGGCCATGCCGCTGACCGTGAAAGCCGATGCCTGATGGCGGTTCCCTATCTCGCCTGCATGGCGCTGGTGGCGCAGATCTACAGCCTGCCGCCGCGTGTGCTGCCGTCGATCCAGGCCGTCGAGGGCGGCGGCCCCGGCGTCGTGCATTGGAACACCGATGGCTCCGTCGATCTCGGCGTGATGCAGATCAACACGATCTGGCTGGCGCCGCTCGCGCGCTATGCCCGGCTCGATCCGGCTGCGGTGCGGGAGCGGCTGCTGAACCGGCCCTGTTTCAACATCGCGGCGGCCGGGCTGATCCTGCGTACGTACCTCGACGAGACCCGGGGCGAGCTGATGCAGGCCATCGGCAACTATCATTCCCATACGCCGCTGTTGAACCAGGGCTATCAATTGAAGGTGCGGCGGTCTGCCGCGGCTATGTTCGGCGCCCACCCGGCCGAGGCCGCTACGCGTTAACGCCCGACGCCGATCGCGTCCACGAACAGACCGTTGCGTCCGGCGCGGACGGTGAACTCAAGCACCGAAAAGCGGACTTGCGGCACAGTGCCGTAACGGTCCGTGTCAAAGAACGTGGTTTGGAGCCGTACTGCGCAACGGATGGTTCCCGGGACGTAATCGGGTGCCTCGCCCACAGCGCCTGGCAGGATCACGGCAGCGACTCCGCGCCGGGCGATGTCGTCGGCGACGACGCTCAACACCTCGTTCCGCCCACAAACCGGACGCGGAAGATCACCGGCCTGGGCGTCCGAGCCCAGGCCCATGAGGCCCATACATACGAAGATACTGGCGCTGAACCATGCATGCCGGGCTTGGGACAAGCGGCCTCCGGAAAAGCGGGACGGACCGGCAGCGCCCGTCCCGTTCGATGATTAGCGGCCTGCTTGGCTTAGCGAATCGCGCCGTTCGCTTGGTTGGGCAGGAAGCCGCCGCCGGTGCTGCGTCCGGCATAGACGATGTTCAACACTTCGGTGGTCGTGCGCCGGAATGCGAGCGAGTCAGTGTCGGATGGCGACGTGTTGATGGGGAGGGTGGGGGTCGAAAGCGGCTGCTCCCCGCCGTTGCCCAGTTTGGCCCGGACGGCGGAAATGGCGTTGGCCGCGTCCTGCTGGCCAAGCTGGGCCAGTACGGTGCGGACCGTACCGGAGTGATAGGCCTCGATCGCCAGGATGCTGGCGGCGGCACTCAAGTAGTCCTTGTTCTGCAGCAGCGCCGCGGCACCGGCGTAGGCAGTCACGCCCACATCCTCGAACACGAACGCGCCCAGCAGGAAGTTCACTTCGTTCAGGAACGGATTGAACTGCGTGTTGGCGTTAGGGACCAGCCCGGCCGCCAGAGCGAGGCCGTTAAAGCTGTTCAGCAGGTCGATGTTCGGCTGCGCCACCGCTGCGTTGCCCAGCACGCGGCGGAGGAAGCGGACGTGGTTCACCTCGTCGATCGTGATCTTCTGCGCGTAGTCCGCGATGGCCGCGGTCTTGAACGGCACGGCCGAGCCGCCCAGCACGAAGCCCGCGTTGCCGACGCCGTTGGGGTCGCTGGTGTCGCTGGGGTCCAGGCCGCGGCCCAGGAAGGCGCGGATGTAGTATTGCGCCTCGACGTATTCGAGGTTGAGCGCGAAGTTCAGGATGTCGGCGTCGGTGATCCCCTGCGCTTCGGCCGGAAGGCTGGTCAACGCAGCGCCACTAGTGACGGCCGCCCCCACCGCCATGACGGTCGCGGCGGTCGCGCCGAACGTGCTTATGAGGGATCGGCGTTTGATGCCGTCCGAGGCCTGCTCGGCGGTAATGATCTGGTCGTCCATTAAGAGAAACCTCCCGGAGATAAAGCATGGCGGCACGCAGGCCGCCAATGCATTACGCCAGGTATCGGAAACGGATGCAAAATGAATTTTATGCCGGGTCCAGTGTTCATGGCTATGTCATCAAGCGAACCTGGTCCGCGCGCCTGCCTGTGCTTAGCGAATCGTGCCGTTCGCCCGGTTCGGAAAGAAGCCGCCGCCGGTCGGCACGCCGTTATAGACGATGTTGAGCACCTCCGCCGCAGTCCGGCGATAGACCAAGCCGCTGGAGTCCACCGGCGCGATATTATAGTTGAAGTTCGGGATAGACAGGCCCGCCTCCTTGCCGTCGCCAAGCCGGGCGCGGACGGCCGAGATGGCGTTGAACACGGTCTGCTGCCCGAACATCGCCAACAAGGTGCGGAGCGACCCGGCGTGATAGGCCTCCGCCGCCAGAATGCTGGCCGCCGCGTCCAGGTTGTCCTTGCTTTGCAACAGCCGGGCAGCGCCGGCATAGGCGGTCACGCCCACGTCGGTCAGGGAAAGCGCGCCGAGCAGGAAGCTCACTTCGTCCGCGAACGGGTTGAACTGCGTGCCGGGCGGGATCAGGCCCGCTGCCACGGCCAGGGCATTGAAGCTGTTCAGCAGGTCAATGTTCGGCTTTGCCACGGCGGCGTTGCCCAGCACCGTGCGGATGAAGCGGACATGGTCCACTTCGTCGACCGCGATCCGCTCGATGACGCCAGCGACCTCGGCGGTCTTGAACGGCACGGCCGAGCCGCCGAGGGTGAAGCCGGCATTGCCGACGGCGTTGGGGTCGCTGATGTCGCTGGGAAGCAGGCCGGTGCCCAGGAAGCCCCGTGTGTAGTACTCGCCCTCGAGGTACTCGAGATTGAGCGCGAAGTTCAGGATGTCGTTGTCGGTCAAGGCCTGCGCGGCCGCCGGTTGGCTGGTCAGCACCGCGCCGCCCGTGGCGGCAGCGCCCGTCGCCAGTATGGCCGCGGCAGCCGCGCCGAACTGGCCGATCAGCGACCGGCGGTTGACGCCGTCCTGGGAGGCCGGGTCGGTGACATTGGTTTGGTCGTTCATGAAAGATGCCTCCGGAGCAGTATTGCTTGGCGGCTGGGATGCCGCTGCGCCATAGGTCGGTCCGAAGGAGCGATTGCCAACTTGCGGTAACTTTTATTTAACTTGGGATGGTCGGCAAGCCCGGGCCGCGCTCTGCGACGTATCAGGCCGGTGCGAGGATATGGATGACCCGGCTGGCGAGCAGGTCTTTTACCCGCGCGCCATAGGCGGCCATGTGCGGCGATGCGGCGTGCGCCATGAGCGCCGCGGGGGTCGCCCACTTTTCGATGACCGCGAAGCTGTCCGGGCCCAACGCGGCCTGGAACGGCGCTTTCGGCTCCTGGTCGATGGCCGGGCCGTATTCGATGCAGCCCTCCTCGGCCAGCACCGCGGGAACGTTGGCGCGGAACTGCTCCAGCACGGCATCGCGCTGGCCTGGTTTAGCGGTGATGATCGCCAGGACGTGGATCATGGTCGTTTTCCCCGTGGTTGCTGGCCATAGTGTCGGCCAGGGCCGGCTTTGGCGCAAATAGCCGCGCTCACTCGGCGGCCCCGCCCCTATGCAGGGCCGCGGACTGCGTTATTTAACAGAAAACCTAGCCGGCCGGCACTGCTTCCATAGCCGGCCGCGCCAATGACGTTCCGCCAACAACAACCTAATCGCCGGCCTCATGATAATCCTCGACCGATGAAGATCATTGGACTGACCGGCGGCATCGGCATGGGCAAATCCACCATAGCCAAGGCGTTCCGGCGCGCGCGCATCCCCGTGTTCGACGCCGACGCCGCGGTGCATGCGCTGCAGGCCCGCGGCGGCGGTGCGGTGCCGCTGATCGGTGGAGCCTTTCCCGGCACGGTCCGGGATGGCGCGGTGGACCGTGCAGCCTTGCGCGCCGTCGCCATCACCGACCCGGCCGCAATGCGCGTGCTGGAGCGCATCCTGCACCCGCTGGTGCGCGACGCCGAGCGTGCATTCGTGGTGCGCATGCGCCGTGCCCGCCGTCCGGGCGTGGTGCTGGACATCCCGCTGCTGCTCGAAACCGGCGGTGAGCGCCGGGTCGACCTCGTGCTTGTGGCCTCGGCGCCCCGGGCCGTGCAGCGTGCCCGCGTGCGGAAGCGGCGGCGGATGACGGACGCGCAAATTGATGCCATAATTTCGCGTCAAATGCCCGATGCGGAAAAACGCCGGCGGGCCGATATCGTGATCCCCACGGGGCTTTCCCGCCACTTTGCGCTTCGCCGCCTGCGCCGCTTGATTGAGGGGCTGTATCCTTGAGCCGTTCTGTCCTGTTCGATACCGAGACGACTGGGCTGGATCCATTGCTGGGCGACCGCGTCATCGAGGTCGCCTGCCTGGAGCTGCTGCGCGACCTGCCCACCGGGCGCTGCTTCCACCGCTTCATCGACCCCGAGCGCGACATTGATCCGGATGCGAGCCGGGTGCACGGCCTGACCCGCGCCGACCTGCGCGGCAAGCCGCGATTCGCCGACATCGCGAACGAGCTGCTGGAATTCCTGGGCACGTCGCCCTTGGTCGCGCACAATGCGCCGTTCGACTTCGGCTTCCTGGACGCGGAGTTCGCGCGGATGGGCCTGCCGCCGCTGGGCCGCGGCCGCATGGTCGATACGCTGGCGATGGCCAAGGCGCGGTTCCCCGGCCTGCCCAACAACCTCGACGCGCTCTGCCGCCGCTTCGGCATCGACCTGTCGGAGCGCACGAGCCACAACGCGCTGCTGGACTGCCGCCTGCTGGCCGAGGTGTACATCGAGCTGACCGGCGGACGCCAGCGTGGGCTGCTGCTCGCCGAGGGCGCCGGCGACGCGCTGCCCGCCATCGCCTATGAACTCGCGGGTCCGCGCACGCCGATCCGGGTGCAGCCCGACGCGGAGGCGCTGGCCCGCCACGCCGCGTTCGTCGCACGGCTGAAGGAACCGCTTTGGCTGGGCTGAAGCCGGCAGGCGCTTGGCGGGCCATTCGCTGGCAAGGCGCCGCGCTGCTGCTGGTCGTCGCGGCATTGCTGTCGGCGGCGGTCGTGTTGGAGCATGAGGTTGGCCGGTCGATCCAGGGATTGCTCGAAGGCACCTCCTTGGCGCGGCAGCAGGCAGGCGTCGCGCGCCAGGTCCTTTCCGCCGTGCAGGACGCCGAAACGGGGCAGCGCGGATACCTTTTGACCCGGCGGCCGTATTATATCGAGCCGCTGCAGCAGGAGAATGCGCAGGTGCCTGCGCTGCTCGACCGCCTGGCGGCGCTGGCCGAAGGCTCCCCTTGGCTGCAGGACGAGGCCGCGCCGCTGCGTGGGTTGGTGGCTCGCAAGCTGGAGGAGCTGGACCGGACCGTGACGCTGTCGCGCGCCGGGCAACAGCAACAGGCCATCGAGCTCGTGCTGACGGACGAGGGCAAGGCGCTGATGGACGACATACGCAACACCGTGCAGCGGATCGTCGACCGGGCCGAGGCTGAACGCGCGTCGCGGGCGGCTGCGCTGCAGGCCCGCCAGCGCTCCGCGACGCTGGCCATGCAGATCGCCTCGGTGCTGGGCTTGCTGCTGCTTGGGATCGCGGTATTGGCTTTGCTGGTGAGCCGGGCGCGTTTGCTGGAACTGCGGCGGCGGGAGCAGCAGCTCGCGGCTCAATTAGCGGCAGCGATCGAGCATGTCCGCGACGGCGTCGCGGTGTTCGGCCCGGAGGACCGCCTGCTGCTGCGCAACAGCCGCTTCGCCGAGGCGATCGGCCTCTCGCCCGACGCCGTGCAGCCCGGCGTTCCCCTGGCCGAGCTCGCTGCGGCGCAGCGGCTGGACCCGCCGCTGCTATCGAACGCGCGTCCCGGCGCCCATCCGGTCGTCGCGGAGGCGCAGCAGGACAGCCGCAGGCTGGAGGTTTGGCGCAGCGCCATGCCGGACGGCGGGCAGATGGTCGCGGTCGCGGACATCACCCGCCGCGTGCAGGCCGAGGACGTGGCCCGGCAGGCGCAGAAGATGGAGGTGCTGGGACAGATGACCGGCGGGGTCGCGCATGACTTCAACAACCTGCTGCAGGTGATCTCCGCCAACCTCGAGCTGATTACGCTGCGCATGGCAAAGCGGGAGGAGCCTGATGGCTGGATACAGGCGCGGCTGGAGGCTGCCCGGGCGGGTGTCGTCCGCGGCGCGCGGCTGACCCGGCAACTGCTGGCCTTTGCCCGGCGCCAGCCATTGGCGCCCGAGCCGCTCGACCCCGCCCGCGTGCTGATGGGCATCGAGGACATGCTGCGCCGCACGCTCGGCGAGGCGATCGCGCTGGAACTGGTGATCGGCGGCGGGCTGTGGCCGGTGCGCGCCGATCCGAATCAGTTGGAGAATGCGCTTCTCAACCTGATCGTGAACTCGCGTGACGCCATGACCGGGCCGGACGGGCTGCCGGCGGGCCGGCTGACGGTCGAGGCGGCGAACGCTACCCTCGACGAGGAGTATGCAGGCCGGTCAGACGAAGTTACTCCGGGTCAATACGTAATGTATGCCGTGACCGACACCGGCATCGGCATGACCCCGGACCAGCTTAGCCGCGCGACCGAGCCGTTTTACACGACCAAGGCCGAGGGCAAGGGCACTGGGCTTGGCTTGTCGATGGTGTTCGGCTTCGCCAAGCAGTCCAATGGGCATTTCCAGCTCTATAGCGAGCCCGGGCGCGGCACCACGGCACGGCTTTATATCCCGCGCACGGCGGTGCCCGCGGAGACAGTGGCCGCCGAGCCTATGGGCCTGCCGATGGGAAACGGCGAGCTGGTGCTGCTGGTGGAGGACGATCCCGGGGTGCGCCAGGTTGCCGCCGATGCTTTGACGGGGCTGGGCTACGGCGTGCAGGCGGTTGCCGACGCGGAGGCTGCGCTGCGTATTTTGGAGGACGGCGCGCGGCCGGACGTGTTGTTCACCGACGTGGTGATGCCGGGTGAGCTCTCGACGCGTGCGCTTGCCGAGCGGGCGCAGCGGATGCTGCCGCGGCTCGCGGTGCTGTTCACATCCGGTTACACGCAGAACTCCATCGTGCACAACGGCGAGCTCGACCGGGGCGTCAGCCTGCTCAGCAAGCCGTGGCGGACCGAGGAGCTGGCGCGGCAGATGCGCTCGGTTTTGGACAGGGCGCGTGCGCCGCGCTCGGCCCGGGCATTGCGCGTGCTGCTGGTGGAACGGGAGCCGCTGCTGCGCATGACGGCCGCCGCCATGCTGGTGGACCTTGGCCACGTGGTGCTGGAAACAGGGACCGGCGCCGAGGCGATTTCCCGGCTGATATACGGGGTGGACCTGATGATATGCAGCCTCGATTTGCTGGACATCGAGTGGTTGGCGCTGGTCGACCAGGTACGGCAGCGCTTGCCGGGCCTGCCGGTGATCATGGCGGGCACGCCATCCGCCGCCGGGCGGCACGATGTCCTGTGGTTGCGAAAACCCTACGATGAGGCGACGTTGCAGGTGGCGCTATCGCAGGCAGCGTCGGCGTGCGCGAGCGCCGTTTAGCCTAAGCATCATCTCGCAGGGCGCCCTTGCGCGCTGCGAATAAGATGGTGCGTTATCAAAGGCCTCTAAGCAGGCATTCGTTGGCCACGCCACGAATGTCTGCTTAGGGGTGCCAGGCGGCAGCAGGCCAGCCGATCAATGCGCGAAGATGTCGGGGTCCTCGTAGCCGAGTAGGTCGAGGCGGCAGCGGGTGGGCAGGAAAGCAAAGCAGGCTTCGGCCAGCGCCAGGCGGTCCTCACGCACCAGCAAGGCCTCGAGCCGGGTCCAGAGCGCATGCAGATAGAGCACGTCGGAGGCTGCATAGGCCATCTGTTCGGAGCTTAGCTCGGGGGCACCCCAGTCCGAGGTCTGCTGCTGTTTCGACAGTTCCACGCCGACCAGCTCGCGGCATAGGTCCTTGAGGCCGTGGCGGTCGGTGAAGGTGCGGACGAGCTTTGCTGCGATCTTGGTGCACTTCACTGGCGCCACGGTGATGCCGAGCGCCTGTTGCAGCACGGCGACATCGAAGCGGGCGAAGTGCATGAGCTTGGTGACGCCGGGATCGGCCAACAGGCGCGCGAGGTTCGGCGCAGCGTAGCCACGTCCGCCGAGGGACACGGGGATGAGCTGCACCAGATGCGCAGCGCCATCGCCGGACGACATCTGCACGAGGCAGAGCCGGTCGCGGTGCGGGTTGAGGCCCATCGTTTCGGTGTCGACGGCGACCACCGGGCCGAGTTGCATACCGTCCGGGAGGTCGTTCCGGTGCAGGTGGATGGCGGCATTTGGCATGAACTGAACCGTCACGGAAATGGTGCCCAGGAAAAGACTCGAACTTTCACAACCTTGCGGTCACAGGTACCTGAAACCTGCGCGTCTACCAATTCCGCCACCTGGGCATTCCATACGGTGGAGGCGTGAAGTAGCCTTGGGAATCAGGGGCGTCAAGCCGCAATCGCAAGGGAGTTGCCAAGGTTAGGCAGTTCGAAACGCCGGGGTCTCTTGAGAAGGCCGGGTTCGACCCGTAGTAGAGGGCAACTTGTAAGGGGTGGCCTGATGGCGACGCGCAGCGTGGCGACGGTGTTTGGCGGCAGTGGCTTCATTGGGCGCTATGTCGTGATGCGGCTGGCGGCGCAGGGGCATGTCGTCCGGGTGGCCGGGCGCAATACCGAGGCGGCGCGCGGGTCGATGATGGCCGGCCAGGTTGGCCAGGTGGTGCCGCTGTATGTCAGCCTGTCGAACGAGGCGGCGATCCAGCGGGCGGCCGAGGGCGCCGACATGGTCGTGAACCTGGTCGGCATCCTATCTGAGCGGCGGGCCGGGGACTTTCAGCGCGTGCATGCCGAGGGCGCCGGGCGCATTGCCCGCGCGGCGGCGTCGCAGGGAGTG
This sequence comes from Acetobacteraceae bacterium, assembly GCA_965277495.1. Classification (GTDB taxonomy): domain Bacteria; phylum Pseudomonadota; class Alphaproteobacteria; order Acetobacterales; family Acetobacteraceae; genus CAHJXG01. The sequence goes on from OZ255824.1 coordinate 3,391,876, forward strand.
CGGCGCATGGTGCAGGTTTCGGCCATCGGCGCCGATCCCGAAAGCGCCAGCCTGTATGCGCGCAGCAAGGCGGAAGGCGAGCGCGCGGTGCTCGCTGCCATGCCCGGCGCCACGATCCTGCGCCCCTCGGTCGTGTTCGGGGCGGAGGACCAGTTCTTTAACCGGTTCGGCAACATGGCGATGACGCTGCCGGTCATGCCGGTGATCTCGGGCAACACGCGGTTCCAGCCGGTCTATGTCGGCGATGTCGCGGACGCGATCATGGCAGTGCTGGCGCGGGACGACGCGATGGGGCGCGTCTATGAGCTGGGCGGACCCCGGGTTTGGACGTTCCGGGAAATCCTGAGCTGGATCCTGCGGGAGACCCGGCGCAACCGGCCCCTCATCGATGTTCCGATGAGCGTGGCCCGGGTGCAGGCCCGCATCGGCGAGCTGATTCCCGGCAAGCCATTGACCCGCGACCAGTTGATTTTGCTCGGGCGGGATAACGTGGTGGCGCAGGGAATGCCCGGCCTGCAGGAACTGGGCATCGTGCCGACGCCGATTGAGCTGGTGGTGCCGGAGTATTTGGACCGCTACCGGGTCGGCGGCGGCAAGCGGGAGGAGGTTCCGACCTAAAACCAGGCGCGTCAGCGATGCTGGGCGAGCAATGCGCTTTCGCGGTCACATGGCCATTTCCTTGCGGGTTCCTGGCTGTGTTTTATAGTGATGCACCGACAGGCACATCAGGACGGCTCCGAGCCAGAACCACACTACTGCCATGGCATAGGCGCTCAGGATAGTCACGAGGTTCGCCTGTCCATTCAGTTCGCGTGCGACGCCGAGATAGGCGGCAAAGATCCAGGAGATTGCGGACACGACGCCGAGCAAGATCGATATCACTGGGATCTGGTTGAGGATTGTCGTGAACAGCGTATAGCCGATCCTGTCCTTTACCATAGGCAGCACGACCCTATGCAGCAGCAGCGCGTTGCACGTCAGGGCAGCAACGATGACCAACTTTGCCCACAGCTTCTGGTTCATGATTGATGCCGGCGCGTCCCATGCGTTGTAAAGCACGAGGAGCGCTCCGGTGAGCCAGATCAGCGCGAGCCCGGCGCCGACGGCACGAGACAGGTCAGCCAACTGGGACGCTGCTCTCTGGCTGACTATCCCGAAGGCCAGCTTTCTGACCACGATCCAATCGGCGAGCAAGGCAGCCCCGAGGCCGAGTGCAAGCGCCAGGACGTGACATAGGACAAGCAGCGTATGGATCTGGATCATCACGGACGGCATCCGGCGAGACCAATTTCAGGCATTGCCCCCGCTCCTCAGGCCGCGTTGCGAGTGGAGGACATCGTCATGGCATGACGCCCCTCGCCGTTGCGATAGGTGAGGCCGCCCATTTGAGAAATGTGGCTGGCCCGAGCGGCTGTGGGCTTTACGGTGCTCGGCTCGACATTTTGCGGGTTCTTTTGACGGAAGCGGGCGGCAGCCTCGCCCCGGCTGCGCACGTCCCATTTATCCAGGATGCTATGAACATGGTTCTTCACGGTCGGCAGCGCGACGTTGAGCCGGCGCGCAATGAGCTTGTTCGACATGCCTTCCGCGAGGAGTTCGGCAATTTCACGCTCACGAGCCGTGAGCGCGTGGATGCCGGCCCGGCTTATGCGTTCGTTGGAGCGGTCGGCAAATCCGTTCAGCAGCAGCGCGGTCAGCCTTGGCGGGCAAACGACGTCCCCGGCGGCAGCACGGCGGACGGTTGACACCAAGTGGTTCGTTGAGGTGTCCGGCCCGAGGTAGCCGGAGATGCCGATATCCGCCCAGGTCAGGAATTCTTGGTCCAATTCACGCATCGACAAGACAACCACGGCCAGTTTTGGGAAGCGCGCCCGGATTTGCGCGACCAGTTCCATTCCTTCGGGGTGCGACGACTCGACGATGACCAGGTTGGGCGTGCACTCTGTTGCGGCGGCTTCGACGGTTTCGTAAGAGAATGCTCCGATAGCATCGATGTCGCCATCGCTACGCAGGGTCGTAATTAGCGCATCTCGCAGGAAGTGCGCATGGCTGACGACGAGAACGATCATAATAACCTCAAAAATTAATCTTGCTGGTGTGCGTTGCGGAACGGGTGTGAGTATCTTGCGAGTTGGCGGTGCCGGTTGGGCAGCAGAGATGATAGGCTGGTGTCGTATCGACTGTTAGTGACTGCGGTCACACCAAGGAGATGGCGATCGCCGCGGTCGTTACTTACAAAGGCACGTCGTCCTGGGATGGTTCTGCTGATGGGCGGCCCGAGAGTTCACGCGAATGACGGCTTTAAAACGGCAATCGACAAGCTAGAGGTTCGTTCATCCTCATTTCAACAGCTACGGGTTGGCCTATTCTCCTCAGTGCAGGCGATCGTTCAATTAGTCGGGATTCGTTGTTTTTAACCGTGCTCTTTCGCTTTTTTGAACAATGGACGTTTGTTAACGTCTCGTCAAGACTTCCGGGGGGCGTAATAGAAACGTTATCGTGATGACCGGCTGAGCGCCTGGCCGCACGTTCGGCCGCACGTTCCACGCCATCAAAGCCTGCCTGCTTGTAATGAAATTATAACGTTGTCTGGGGTCTGGGAACTACCTTGCTGCAGGCTTGAAGCGCGCCGTGGCGTGGGTCGGGCGTCATAGACGACAATCGGAGAGAGCCGCGCCATGCCAAACGGCCCCGCAAAATGCGATAGGGCCGAAGTGGCATTATTAATCGGGTCGCAACGATTTGCAGCAGACGGCGTCGATGGTATTTACGTATAATACGACACGACTGCTGTCCCATCCGCATTGTTTCCGCTGGTCAAGGGCCGGCGTGAGCCATATACGGCATGAAGAAGGCTGCCGGGCAGCCGCTCATGGAGAGTGACTATGGCTGACCGTATGCTGCAGTTCGTAAGTCTCGCACAACATCAGCCCCCGAAACGCGCATCATCGATGCGGCGGGAAGACTTCGCCGAGATTTACGCCGACTTCGATCCTGCCCAGGCCGGCGCGCAGAGCAGCCGGTGCAGCCAATGCGGCGTGCCGTTCTGCCAAGTCCATTGCCCGCTGGCCAACAACATCCCCGATTGGCTGAAGCTGACGGCGGAGAACCGGCTGCAAGAGGCCTATGAGGTCAGCTCGGCCACCAATACCTTCCCGGAGATCTGTGGGCGGATTTGCCCGCAGGACCGGCTGTGCGAGGGCAATTGCGTCATCGAGAAGGGCTTCGAGAGCGTCACCATCGGCGCGGTCGAGCGCTTCATCACCGACCATGCCTGGGAGCAGGGCTGGGTGCAGCCGCCGCGGCCGCGGCAGGAACGGCCGCAATCGGTGGGCATCATCGGCGCTGGACCCGGCGGCCTTGCGGCGGCGGAACGGCTGCGCACGCTGGGATACCAGGTGCATGTCTACGACCGGTATGACCGGGTCGGCGGGCTGATGATCTATGGCATTCCCGGCTTCAAGCTGGAAAAGGAGATCGTGCTGCGACGGTGGAAGCTGCTGGAGGAAGGCGGCATCCGCTTCCATCTCGGCGTCGAACTCGGCCGCGACCTAAGCTTTGCCGACCTGCGGGCAAAGCACGACACAATCCTGATCGCAACCGGCGTCTATAAGGCGCGCAATATTGGCGGACCCGGCGCCGGGCTGGCGGGGATCGTGCCGGCGATGGACTTCCTGACCGCCAGCAACCGCAAGGGCCTCGGCGATCCGGTGCCGAGCTTCGACAGCGGCGAACACAATGCCGAGGGCAAGCGCGTCGTGGTGATCGGCGGCGGCGATACGGCGATGGACTGCGTGCGCACGGCGGTTCGCCAAGGGGCAACAAGCGTTTCCTGTCTTTATAGACGGGACAAGGTGAACATGCCGGGCTCGATGCGCGAGGTGAAGAACGCCGAGGAGGAAGGCGTGCAGTTCGTCTGGCTCTCGGCGCCGGAGGCGTTCCTGGGCGACACGCAGGTGACGGGCGTGCGGGTTCAGCGCATGCGGCTTGGATTGACCGACAGTTCGGGCCGGCAGGCGGTGGAGCCGGCGGATGTGCGGATTACGCTGGAGGCGGATTTGGTGATCAAGGCGCTGGGCTTCGATCCCGAGGATCTGCCGAAGCTATGGGATGAACCCGGGCTCGAGGTCAGCCGCTGGGGCACGCTGAAGGTCGAGCATCGGACGCAGATGACGGCGATGCCGGGCGTGTTCGCGGCGGGGGACATCGTGCGGGGCGCAAGCCTGGTGGTGTGGGCGATCCGCGACGGGCGGGACGCGGCGACGCGGATGCACAAGTATATGCAGCAGGGCGCCATGCTGGCGGCGGCGGAGTGACGGGCATGGAAACCATTGGCATGAACACGGTTGGAACGGGCTTTGTTGCCGAATGGAACGCCAACGTCGCCCGGCTTGCTGGGACCTACGACCCGAGCCAGGAGCATGATGCCTGCGGCGTCGGCATGGTGGCGGCGCTGGACGGCGTTGCGCGGCGGGACGTGGTGCAGGCGGGCATCGACGCGTTGCGCGCCGTGTGGCACCGCGGCGCCGTGGATGCGGACGGCAAGACCGGGGACGGCGCCGGCATCCATATCGAAATTCCGCAGGATTTCTTTGCCGAGGCGGTGCGGCGCAGCGGGCATGCCGAGCAGCCGGATCGCATGGCGGTCGGCATGGTGTTCCTGCCGAAGACCGACCTGGGCGCGCAGGAACGCTGCCGGCAGATCGTCGAGACCGAGATCCTGGCGCTGGGATACAGCATCTTCGGCTGGCGTCAGGTGCCGATCAATGTCGCCTGCATCGGTGAAAAGGCCAACGCGACCCGGCCCGAGATCGAGCAGATCATGATACGCGGGCGGTCCGGCGCCGACCCGGCCGAGTTCGAGCGCGACCTGTATGTCATCCGCCGCAAGATCGAGAAGCAGGCGATCGCGGCGCAGATCCCGGAGCTGTATATCTGCAGCCTGTCGTGCCGGAGCATCATCTACAAGGGGATGTTCCTGGCCGAAAGCCTGACCGATTTCTATCCGGACCTGCTGGATCCGCGGTTCATCAGCCGCTTCGCCATCTATCATCAGCGCTATTCGACCAACACCTTCCCGACCTGGCGGTTGGCGCAGCCGTTCCGGATGCTGGCGCATAATGGGGAGATCAACACCGTCGCCGGCAACAGCAACTGGATGAAATCGCACGAGACCCGGCTCGCGGCCGGGCCGCTGGAGGGCTTCATCGACGAGGTGAAGCCGGTGATCCAGGCGGGCGGGTCGGACACCGCGACGCTCGACAACGTATTCGAATTGTTGGTGCGCGCCGGGCGCGACGCGCCGATGGCGAAGGCGTTGATGATCCCGGCGAGCGTCGGGCAGGACGCGACGATGCCGGACGCGCATCGCGATATGTTCCTGTATTGCAACGCCGTCATGGAGCCTTGGGACGGCCCGGCGGCGATCACCGCGACCGATGGCCGCTGGGTGATTGCCGGGCTGGACCGCAATGGGCTGCGCCCGCTGCGTTACACGGTCACCGAGCACAAGCTGCTGGTGGTCGGCAGCGAGACGGGGATGGTGAAGTTCAATGAGAACGAGATCGTCGCCAAGGGCCGGGTCGGGCCGGGGCAGACGATCGGCGTGGATCTGGAGAACGCGCGGTTCTATCTCGATGACGAGCTGAAGGATCTGATGGCGGCGCGGCAGCCGTTTGGCGACTGGGCCAAGCGGATCACCAAGATCGACCGCATCGTCACGACCGACGCGCCGGAGCCGGCGCTTTACGACGCGGCGGAGCTGCGCCGGCGGCAGCTCGCCGTGGGCACGACGCTCGAGGAACTCGAGATGATCCTGCATCCGATGGTCGAGGACAGCGCCGAGGCCATCGGCAGCATGGGCGACGACACGCCGATCGCCGTGTTGTCCGAGCGGTACCGCGGGCTGCACCACTATTTCCGGCAAGGATTCAGCCAGGTCACCAACCCGCCGATCGACAGCCTGCGCGAGACCCGGGTGATGACGTTGAAGACCCGGCTCGGCAACCTCGGCAACATATTGGACGAGGACAGCGGCCAGTGCGACCTGCTGCAGCTCGAGAGCCCGGTGCTGAGCAACGCCGAGTTCGCGGCGATGACGGCGGGGCTGGGGAGTTCTGCGGTCACGGTGGACTGCACGTTCCCGATCGTGAATGGCGAGGTGGACCTTCGCGCCGGGCTTGAGCGCATCCGGCGGGAGGCGGAGGAGGCGGTGCGCGCCGGCTGTTCGCACGTGATCCTGACGGACGAGGCGCAGTCGGAGGACCGGGCGCCGATCCCGATGATCCTGGTGACCGGCGCGGTGCATACGCATTTGGTGCGGCAATCGCTGCGTACTTTTACAAGCCTTAACGTTCGCAGCGCAGAATGCATCGACACGCATTATTTTGCCGTGCTGATCGGGGTGGGCGCTACGACGGTGAATGCATATTTGGCGCAGGAAGGGATTGCCGACCGGCATCGCCGCGGGCTGTTTGGGCAATTGAGCCTGAAGGAGGCGGTGCAGCGGTATAAGAAGGCCGTCGACAAGGGGCTGCTGAAGGTGATGTCGAAGATGGGCATCTCGGTCATCAGCTCGTACCGCGGCGGGTATAACTTCGAGGCCATCGGTTTGTCCCGGGCCTTGGTCGCCGAGTATTTCCCGGGCATGCAGTCGCGCATTTCCGGCATCGGGCTGACCGGCATCGCGCGCAAGGTGCTGGGGCTGCATGAGGCGGCGTGGCATGGGGAGACGACGGCGTTGCCGGTGGGCGGCGTTTACAAGCTGCGGCGGCGGGGCGAGGTGCATGCGTTCGATGGCGGGCTGATCCATACACTGCAGACCGCGGTGGCGACCGACAGTTTCGAGACGTATCGCCGGTATGCCGACGGGGTGCGCCGGCAGAAGCCGGTGGCGTTGCGCGACCTGATGGACTTCCGCACCGACGGCGTGAAGGCGATCCCGGTCGATGACGTCGAGAGCATCACCGAGATCAGGAAGCGGCTGGTGGCGCCGGGCATCTCGCTGGGGGCGTTGAGTCCGGAGGCGCATGAAACGCTGAGCATCGCGATGAACCGCATCGGGGCGCGAAGCGACAGCGGCGAGGGCGGCGAGGACCCGGCGCGTGCGACGCCGCGCGCCAACGGCGACAATGCGTCTTCGGCGATCAAGCAGGTGGGTTCCGGGCGGTTCGGGGTGACGGCCGAGTACCTGAACGCCTGCCGCGAGATCGAGATCAAGATGGCCCAGGGCGCGAAGCCCGGCGAGGGCGGGCAGTTGCCGGGGTTCAAGGTCTCGCCGTTGATCGCCAAGCTTAGGCACTCGACGCCGGGGGTGACGCTGATCAGCCCGCCGCCGCACCACGACATCTATTCGATCGAGGACTTGGCGCAGCTTATCTATGACCTGAAGCAGATCAATCCGGACGCTTCAGTGTGCGTGAAGCTGGTCTCGCGCAGCGGGATCGGCACGATTGCGGCGGGGGTGGCGAAGGCAAAGGCCGATACGATCCTGATCAGCGGGCATAGCGGCGGCACAGGGGCCAGTCCGCAAACCTCGGTGAAGTATGCCGGCCTGCCTTGGGAAATGGGACTCAGCGAGGCGCATCAGGTGCTGATGCTGAACCGCTTGCGTCACCGGGTGCGGCTGCGGACGGATGGCGGGATCAAGACCGGGCGCGACGTGGTTATCGCGGCGATGCTGGGGGCGGAGGAGTTCGGCATCGGCACCACCAGCCTGGTGGCGATGGGCTGCATCATGGTGCGGCAGTGCCATAGCAATACCTGTCCGGTCGGCGTGTGCACCCAGGACGACGCGTTGCGGGCGAAGTTCGACGGCAGCCCGGAGAAGGTTATCAATTTGTTCAGCTTTATCGCCGAGGATGTGCGCGGCATCCTGGCCTCGCTGGGGGTGCGGCGGCTGTCGGACGTGATCGGGCGGACGGACCTGCTGCAGCAGGTCAGCCGCGGGTCCGATCTGCTGGATGATTTGGACCTGAACCCGTTGCTGGCGCAGGCCGACCCGGGGCCGCATGCACGGTATTGCACGCAGGCCGGACGTACGGAGGTGCCGGAGACGCTGGACGCGCAGATGATCGAGGACGCGGCGGCGCTGTTCGACCGTGGCGAGAAGATGCAGTTGCAATACAACGTGCGGAACACGCATCGCGCGATCGGCACCAAGCTATCGTCCCGGATCACCCGGCAGTATGGCATGTCGGGCCTGCAGCCGGGCCATGTGACGGTGCGGCTGCGCGGGTCGGCTGGGCAGTCGCTGGGGGCGTTTGCGGTGCAGGGGCTTAAGCTCGAGGTTTTGGGCGATGCGAACGACTACGTTGGCAAGGGCCTGTCGGGCGCCACCATCGTGGTGCGCCCGTCGCCGAGCAGTACGTTGGTGAGCCAGCAGAACACCATCATCGGCAACACGGTGCTCTATGGGGCGACGGCGGGAGAGTTGTTCGCCGCCGGGCAAGCCGGGGAGCGGTTCGCGGTGCGCAACAGTGGGGCGATTGCGGTGGTGGAGGGCTGCGGCAGCAATGGCTGCGAGTATATGACCGGGGGGACGGTCGTGTCGTTGGGCGCTGTGGGCGACAACTTCGGTGCTGGATTCACCGGGGGCGTAGCGTTCATCTATGACCCGGACGCGATATTCGAGAAGCGGGTCAACCCGGATACCTTGACCTGGCAGCGCGTGCAGTCCGCGCATTGGGATGAGGCGTTGCGGGCGCTGGTGGTGCGGCATGTGAAGGAGACCAGCAGCCGCTATGCAGCGACGCTGCTGCTGGATTGGCCGCGGACGCTCGAGCGTTTCTGGCAAGTTGTTCCAAAGGAATACGTCAAGTATTTGGATGCGCCGTTGGTGGACGGGGTGGAGGCTTTGCGGGCTTAAGTGGGCGAAAACCCGGTTCGGCGGCCGAGCATCGGTCGTTGCGGGCCGATGCCGTGTGCAGGCCTATTTAGGATGCCGTCCCAAAACTCCGGGCGAACGCCGGACGTGGCGTCCGGGCGGGCAGATGCTGGTTGGGCAACTCCGTTTTAGCCAGGCGGGATTGCGCATTGAGCGTTTGCTGGACGGTTCGGCTGATGCGGGAGAGCAGGGCTACGATGATGTAATACATCTCGAAGTAGCCAAGGCTCAGGGCCGATCCGGTTACGGCGTAAACGGCCAGGCTGATCTGCAACATGCGTGCGAGGTCCGCCGCCCAAATCAGCGAGGGCTGGCCGCGGGTCATTCGGGCGATGCTCCGGCATTGCCAGACCGCCGATCCGAGGATTGCCAGAAACAGCAGCAGGCCGGGAAAGCCGAGGTCGCCAAGGATCTCGAACCAGATGCTGTGCGCCGCGTGCGGGAGGGTGTCGGCGGGCGGCGTCGTGATGAAGTCGAGGCGATACAGCAACGGCCGATAGGTTTCCCATACCAGCAAGCGATGGATCGAGTGGGGACCGCCGCCGGTCAGCGGATGGTCCAGCGCTACGAGCACGCTCATTTTCCAGGCGACGACCCGGCCCATGAACGATCCGTCATCCGTTGCGGAGTTGATCGTGTGCAGCCGATCGAACCAGGATGCGGGAGCCAATGCGTAGACAAGCATGCTTGCCAGACCAAGGAAAAAGAGGGTGCTGACCTTGCGGCGGCTGTTCTTGACCATGAACAGCCCGACAACGAGCATGCCGACGAACCCGCCGCGGGAGTAGGTGCCGACCGTCGCGATAACGCTGAGCACCAGTGCGGCCATGAAGCACAGTCGCACCACCCGAAGCTCCGAGTAGCGGTAGAGGTAATACAGGATCGGGATGGTCATCAGCATCGCCGTGGCCAGGGCATTGTTATCGCCGATTGCGCCTGAGCCTAGTATGATGTGCCCGCCAGCGGTCAACGCGAAGATCAGGCCCTCCTTTACCGAGAAGAAGCCGATGGACAGCACGACCACGATCAGGACGAGATGAATGCGGTGCCGGGTCAGCATGACGGAGGTGATTGCAAAGAACAGCACGATTTCTTTGATCAGCTTTTGATAGAGCAGATCGGAATCCGCGCTGGGCACGATCGCGGTCAGCCATGAGATGGTCGCTGCGCCGGCAAACATGAGCATGAGGGCCGCCAGCTTATCGATGTAGAACTCCTTTTTCTCCATGTTGAACGGCAAGCATACGACGGTCGTGATAGCGACGATCTTGTTAAACGGCACCCCGGCCATGGCTCCATACAGCACTTCTCCAGGAGACATGAGCGCCACCCAGATCCAGAGCAGCACCCCGACATGCGCCGACATGACGGTCATGGGCAGCAGAAGCATCCACGTCAGGGCAAATAAAGCATCTCTCACCGCTTCGATCCCCGAACTGGCTTACCCGCTGGCGATACTTGGCTCGGCCCGGCTTCGGCGTGACTGGAGGCTTCCGGGTCAACCTCGATGTATCGGAAATAGCTTTTGGCAGGCGTCCCCGGCCGGCGCCGATCATCCCGCAGCCCCGAGATCACGAGCGTGACCATAGCAACCAAGGTCAGCAGGAATAGCAGCGACTCCAAGTTCCCGGACCCCGTGCAAAGATGTTACTCGACCGTTCTAGTCCGTTTCGATGCCTGTGCACAAAGTACATCTGCTCCGACGCCGCACCGGCTTCTCGCGATGCCCGCCTATCCCGGCGGAAGCCTGCGCGGACCTTCCACCTCAAACAGCGACATTGTCCAATAACCGCACGCTGCCCAGGCGGGCCGCCGCGAGCAACCGGGCGGGGCGTTGCAGGACATCGAGCGGGCGCAGCGTCGTTGCATCGGCCAGGCGCAGGTAGTCCGGCGCGAAACCCAACGCTTGCAACGCGTCGACCCCTTCAAGCTCCGCAGCGGCGACCGGCTGCCCGGCGGCCAGGCGGGCGGACGTGGCCTGGAGCACCGCATACAAACGCGGAGCTAGCGCGCGCTCGTCCGGCGTAAGGTGGCGGTTGCGGGACGACAGCGCGAGGCCGTCCGGGTCGCGCACGGTGGGCACGGCAATGATCCGGGCCGGCATGTCGAGATCGGCGGTCAGGCGGGTCACGACCTGCACCTGCTGCCAGTCCTTCTCGCCGAACAGGGTCACGTCCGGAGCGGCCTGGTTCAGCAGCTTGGCGACGACTGTGGCAACGCCCTCGAAATGGCCGGGGCGTATCGCACCTTCGAAGCCCTCAGCCGGCCCCGAAACAGTGATGCGCGTGGCGGCGCCGGGCGGATACATGGTTTCGACGGAGGGCAGCCAGGCCACGTCGCACCCCGCCGCCCGGAGCATGGCCAAGTCGTCCGTTTCAATCCTGGGATAGCGGGCGAAGTCCTCGCTGGGACCGAACTGCAGCGGGTTCACGAAGATCGACGCGACGACGCTCGGAGCAAGCCGACGCGCCTCGGCAACCAGCGCCATGTGCCCGGCATGCAGCGCCCCCATGGTCGCCACGAGCGCGCGCGGACGCGGCAGCTTGGCCAGGGCGGCGCGTAGTTCAGGGATGTCGCGCGCGATGATCATCTGCCAAACCCGTTATGGTATCGAAGCTGCTGGAGTTTGCACAATGCCGCCGGGGTGGCCAGTGGCCGGGCAAGCCGCGCACGGCGATGTGCGGAACGGCCCGCATCCGTCGGTTGGCGCGCGCAGGCGGGAGTGCGATAAGCCCGGCCATGCGTGTGCTCTACCATCTTCCGCTCTCGCCGTTCTCCCGCAAGGTCCGCCTCGTGCTGGCGGAGAAAAAGCTGCCGTTCGAGCTGCGGGTCGAGAAGGTTTGGGAACGGCGGCCCGACTACCTCGACATGAACCCGGCCGCCACCGTGCCGACGCTGGTCGAGGAGAACGGGCTGGTGATCGCGGATAGCGGGGTGATCTGCGAGTACCTGGAGGAGGCCTATCCCGACCATCCGCTGCTGGGCCGCACGTTGGCCGACCGGGTGGAGGTGCGGCGGTTGGTCGCGTGGTTCGACGGCAAGTTCGCACAAGAAGTGACGATGAACCTGCTCGGCGAGAAGTTCATGAAGCGGCTGTTGGGCCGGGGCAACCCGGATGGCGGCGCGTTGCGGGCCGGATACGCCAATTTGCGGCACCACATGACTTATATCGGCTGGCTGGCGGAACAGCGGACGTGGCTGGGGGGCGACACGTTGTCGCTTGCGGATTTCACGGCGGCCGCGCATTTGTCGGCGTTGGATTTCGTCAGCGACGTGGATTGGTCGGTTTCGCCGCATACGCGCGATTGGTATGCGCGGGTGAAGTGCCGGCCCAGCTTCCGCGCGCTGTTGGCGGACCGGGTGCCGGGGGTGACGCCGCCGGCGCATTACGTGGACCTGGACTTTTAGCCGCAGCCTCGCAGGGGCAGCGATGTGACCTAGGTCACACTATCTTCCGATTTCGTAGCCCTACTCTGCCGGGAATTGCGGGCGGAGGGGACATTGGCATTGGTTTCAGCGATCTCGACGATTGGGCGATGCGCCTTGCGCCGTCCCATCGCGCCGCTTATTGCAGCAGCGCTGGCGTCCGCCGTCACGTGCGCCGCGGACGCCGCCGGCATCGAGCCGCCAACGCTTGCCGCCCGGGTCGTCGCGGTCGGCATACCAGGGGCGGGCGCGGTGAGCGCCGTCGGCGCGTTCCACCCGGGCGGACCCATCCACGACAAGCCGGGGTTCGCCGCCACGACCCAGGCCGGGCGCATCCTCGACCCCTCTCGCGTCCTGATCACCAGCAGCTCGAACTTCGGCGCCCCGCTGGCCCGGGCTGACGACCCCGGGGGCAGCGTGCTGTCGCTGGCGCCGGACGGCGAGTTGATCGTGATCCCACGCGACATCGCCGATGCTTCGGATGGCGGGCGGGTGCAATTGTTCACGGCGCAGAGCCCGGCCTTCCTCAATGGCGTCAACACGCCCGGCGCCGTGACGGCCGACCTGCCGCCGGTCAGCAACCCGCTCGGCATTTCCATCAACAACGGGTTCGGCCGGCTCTGGTTCGCCAATTCGCCCCATGGCGCCGGTGGCCCCGGCACGCTGTCGATCGTCGATCCCGGCGGGCAACCGCTGGCCGGAGCGCCGAATGCGCTCAGCGGCGGCGTGTTCGCCGGCGGGCTGACCGGACGGCAGCCGGCGCAGCTTATTCCGGGCGGGCTGCAGGCCGGTGCGGTCGCGACCGCGCTGCTCGGCATGTCGCCGGACGGGAGCAAGCGGGCGGTCTTCGCCGTGCTCACGGCCGATGGCGCGCTGGCGCAGGCGCATACGGAGCAATCGGTGGACGGCCTCGCGCCGCCCGGGACCGTGGCAGGTTTCGCCGAGGCCGCAAAGCGCGAGATGACGCCAAACCAGCCGTTGACGCTGCGCGCCGGCATGGCGTTCCGATGGGTGCCCGACCGCGTGCTGTATGTGACCGATCCAACCCACAACGCGTTGATGGCGCTCACAATCGCTGATGACGGACGGGTGTTCCGGGTGGCGCAGGCGCGGGTGATGGCGATACCCGGCCTCGACCTGCCGGTCGACGTTGCCCCAGCGGTGCCGGAAACGGGCAATCCGACGCTCGCGAGCAACACTACGCTTGCGGGCGGATCGGACCTTTATGTCGTGAGCCGCGGCAACGGCACGCTGATGCGGGTCAGCCAGGACGGCGCGGTGCTGGCGGTCCGGCGTGTGGCGGTCGAAGGCGCGGCGCTCGGCGCGGGGCGGCTGAACGGGGTCGCGGTTTCGCCTGATGCGCAGCGGCTGTGGGTCACCGTGAGCGGGGCGCTGCCGGGCCATGCGGATGCGCCCGGCGCCTTGCTGGAGGTGCCCGCGTTCGGGCCAGGCCGGGCCGCGTCCGCGACGGGGCAGGATGGCGCGCCGGCCGAGCTCGTCGAACTGGGCCGGGCGGTGTTCCAGAAGGTGTTCAGCCCCGCCGATGGCCTGGGGCCGCTGTTCAACGCGCGTTCGTGCACCGAGTGCCATGCGAGCCCGGTCATGGGCGGGACGGCGCCGGACGGCGCGGGCTTCGTGCTGCGTGTGGGACGGCGGACGCCTGGCGGTACCTTCGATCCGCTGCTCGGCCAGGGCGGCCCGGTCGCACGTTCGCACACCGTGGCGGACGCCGGGTTGCCATGCACGGCCGTCCCCGGCATCCCCATGGCGGCGAACATCACGTCGGTGCGCAGCGCCACGCCGCTGTTTGGCCTCGGCTTGATCGAGGGGGTGCCGGACGACGCCATTTCTGCCGTGGGCGCCGCCGGCTCGCGGGGCCGGCTGAATTGGGTGCGCGGCGCCGATGGACGGCAGCGCGCCGGGCGCTTTGGCTGGAAGGCGGACACGGCGGAGCTGGAGCAGTTCGTGGCGGACGCGTTTCGCAACGAGCTTGGGGTCACGAGCCCGCTGGCGCCGGTGGATCTTGTCGCGGCGACGCCGGGCTGCGGTGCCGCTGCGGGCCTGGATGATGACGGCACGGGGGTGCGGGCGGCTACGGCCTACATCCGTTCGCTGCCGCCGTTGCCGCCGGCTGGGCCGCCTGCCCCGGTGGGCGAGGCATTGTTCAATCAGGCCGGATGCGGCGCTTGCCATGTTCCAGCGATGCCCGGCCATGACGGCCAGGTGGTGCCGCTGTATTCGGACCTGCGGCTGCACGACATGGGGCCGACCCTGGACGACGGCGTCGTGCAGGGCGCCGCCACCGGGGCCGAGTGGCGGACCGCCCCGCTGTGGGGCGTCGGCCGCCGCGCAAGGCTGCTGCACGACGGCCGTGCAAGCAGCCTTGCGGCCGCGGTGCTGGCGCATGACGGCGAGGCGGCGGAGGCGGCTGAGGCATTCCGGGCCTTGCCACTGGACCAGCGGCGTCATCTGCTGGCTTTTCTGGGCAGCCTTTGAGGCGGGCGTCCGGGTGCCTGGCCGCGTCGGCCGCTTACCGAATGTATAGGTTAGGGCGGCCGACGCCGTTCACTCCATTCACGCTGACTGGCTGGATCGGCGCCGGTTGAGCATTGGGCCAGGCTGCGACCGGCATCAGGCGTATCGGCGCGCCCGGCATCGATGATGGATCCTGTTGCGCCATGGGCGGCAGGCTTGGCACGGTCGCGGCCATATCGAGCCGGACATCCGCCGGGTAGGTGTAGTTGGCGCCCGATGCCGCATCGACGACGACGCCGATCACGCCACCAGCGATGAGGTTGCCGAATGTCGCAGCGCCGAAGCTCGGAGCGTGCGCGACGGTCGCTGTTTGGTAACCTTCTTTGCTGCAGGTGACCGACAGGTCGTTCTTGCTCTTGTCCAGGCGTACGCTGCCCGGGGTGGCGGAAATGGCGCCGACGCGCTCTCCCATGCGGTCGAGGGTGCAGCTCGCGCCGGGCGGTGCCGTGGACACTGTCACCGTCTGGCTGGTGCCGTTGACCAACGTGGCACAGGCAGAGAGCATGGCAAGCGGAAGCACGAGAATACCCTTGAGCATGTGTCACCTTGATTGAGAACACGCCCATTTAGTTGCGAAAACGCAAATATAGCAGTCAGGATTTGTAATAAAATGGCGCTTGTGCAGCATGGAGCATTATGGCCGGTTCCGCGGCATTGACTTCATGGAGCGTAGACTTGGCGCTGTCGCGACCCGGCGAGGTCGAGGCGGATTGGGCGACGTGGACGCCCATGCTGATTGGAACTGAACGCTGATGATCGAGCTTGTTCGGAAACGCTCAGGCGGGCGCAACGATGCGCATAGCGGACGTTCTGCGGACCGGCGATGAAATGGTTTGACGCTGCGCCGTGTGAACGCGCGTTGGTTTCTTGGGTGAGACCCGGTTTGAGGGCAACTCTCTTTTTTCACTAAAACCATCAAATTTGATACACAACACGTATTCGGTAGGACAGTTCTAAATCGTTAACTAGACTTTGACCGGCTTGTTCCATGTTGTACAGCTTAACGCGCTGAAACTCGTTAAGTAGGACAAAAGATCATGCGGCCCATTTTATTAAACGACCATGATGAGCTGCAAGATCCGAATGTCCCCGCTTTCGACGCCTCGCTCGCGACCAAAGGCCTGCAGGCCGGCACTGTCCAGCCAGGGCAGGTCCCAACCAGGACAGTCGGCGCGAGCGGCAACCAATCGATCGACGGCGTAGTGTTCGGCACCGCTTGGACAGCCTCAAACCTCACATTCAGCTTTCCAACGTCGTCCTCCACCTACAGCGCCGGATATTCCGAAGCTGGGCAAAGCTTCCGCGCCGTGTCGGCGGCGCAGCACGCGGCGGCGGATTACGTGCTGACCGGCAAGTGCGGCCTGTCGGGGTATTCGACGATGGGTCTCGGCTCCGTCGCGTCGTTCACCAACGAGACCTTCACCGATGTGGGTTCCGGCCCCGCCACCCTCATGCTGGGGTCGTCCAGCGCGCCGCCGACCTCCTATGCGTATTATGCCGGGAACTCGCCAAAATCGGGTGATGTTTGGTTCGGCCAGGCCTTTGACGGAGTATCCTACGCGGATTACCGGACGCCGGCGCCGGGCAACTATGCCTATATGACAATGATCCACGAGCTGGGCCACTCACTCGGGCTCAAGCATGGCAACGAGGCGAACGGTGTCGCCAACGAGACCTTGCCGGCCGCGTCCGACGGCCTTGAATACAGCATCATGACCTATGCGAGCTATATCGGTTCGGCAGCCACGTCGGACACATGCTCGCTGGACAGCAATCCACAGACCTACATGATGGATGATGTTGCGGCATTGCAGTATCTTTATGGCGCGAACTTCGCCGTGCTGGGTCCGACCCGGTATGCATGGAACCCCAATACTGGCGAAACCATGGTGAATGGCGTCGGGCAAGGGCAGCCGGGCAGCGCCGGGGACGCCGCGTCGGACCGCAACAAGATATTCCTGACGCTGTGGAACGGGGACGGGACGGAGGCGACGTACGATTTTTCGGCCTATCACACCGCCGTCCAGATCAACCTCAACCCCGGGCAGTCGTCAATCGGTTCGAACGCGCAGTTGGCGCAGCTTGGGCCAACCGAGTATGCCAGGGGCAATGTCTATAACGCGCTGCAATACCAGAACGATCAGCGGTCGTTGATTGCCAATGCTGTCGGGGGATCGGGCGACGACGCCATCGTCGGCAACGACGCCGACAACGTGCTTGAAGGCGGCCTGGGCAGCAACGCCATCGATGGCGGCGGCGGATACAACACGGCGCTTTATGAAATCTCCCGGCAACAGGCCGTCATCAACCTCGCCAGCGATGGGTCGATCGGCGTGAGCTTCCAGGGCGGGCAGGACAGCCTGAAAAACATCGAGGCGCTGCAGTTCAACAACGAGACTCTGAAAACCGCGAACTTGGCCTGGTTGGGATACACCGACACGACCGCCGGCAACTCCGGCAAGGTCGCGATGGACGACCCGGCTGCGAACAGCCCCAGCTATCTCCATTCGCAGTATATCTACGCTGGATCCGACGGGATGGCGGCGAGCGTCGCGTCGGCGAACGCCTTCATCCATACTGGGAGCGGCGATGACGCGATCCAGGTCGCGAGCGGGCAAAACGTGCTCGACGGCGGGTTGGGCTCGAATTTCCTGACCGGCGGATCGGGCACCGACACCTTTTTCACGGACGCGCGCAACCCGGGTGTGGTCTGGAATACGGTCCTGAATTTCCATGCCGGAGACGCGGCGACGTTGTGGGGCTTCGACACTAAAATCAGCAGTTATCATTGGGACAGCAGCCTTTCCGGCGCCGTGGGCTCGCAGGGCGCCACGTTGCGCGCCGATATCGTCGGCGGAGCGGGCCGGACGGGAGACGGCATCGATGCGAGCATCACCTTCGCCGGGTTGAGTCTGCAGCAAGCTAAAGGACTGCAGGTCTCGACGGGCACCCAGCCGGCAGGAAATTACATTTATTTTTACAATCCGGGCGTCTGAATGCGTTCAAGCTTCATCGGGAGTTTGACGCCAAGCCGTGATTATTCCTTGACCTAGGCTGGCCAGAATTCGATCTCCTGGGAATGCAGTCCGCTTCCCAGGAGATTACCGTCCTTGACCTATTCAGCGGCATCGGCGGGCTCAGCCTCGGGCTGCATTGGGCTGGAATGCGGACCCGCGCGTTCTGCGAGGCCGATCCATTCGCCCGCGCCGTGCTCGCCCGGCATTGGCCCGGCGTGCCCATCTACGACGACATACGCATCCTGTCTGCCGCCCGGTTGCGCGCCGATGGGCTGCCACGGCCCGGACTGCTCTGCGGCGGCTTCCCGTGCCAGGACATCAGCCTCGCCGGCCAGGCCGCGGGGATCGAGGGCGAGCGTTCGGGCCTGTGGTCCCACATGGCGCGCCTGGTGCGTGAGTGCCGACCGCGTTGGGTGGTGGTTGAGAACGTTCCTGGCCTGCGAAGCCGGGGCGCGGACCGGGTGCTGCTTGACCTGGAAACTGCGGGTTACGCCTGCTGGCCGTTGGTGGTGGGTGCTGTCCATGCCGGCGCCCCGCATCGACGAAGCCGCGTGTGGCTGGTGGCGCAAGGCGTTGCTGCCGACCCTGGTGGCACGGGATTGGAAGCATGGCAGCCTGCGCCAGCAGGGGCGGCGGCGGGCCTGCCAGTTGAACGACGCCGTGGGTGGCCGGATGCACCCGGGCTACGCCGAATGGATGATGGGATTTCCGGACGGATGGACCGAATTTGTGCTGCCGGGTCCAGGCGGGCGCGCATCCACGCATTGGGCAACGCCGTAGTTCCGATGAATGCCGCGATGATCGGCCGGGCAATTGTGGCAGCATCGGCGTGAGTCGGCGTGGCGCGGCGGCAACATCTGTGACCGCGGTCACACAAATCGTGTGTTGGTCGTTGTCAGTGTCACGGCGAAGTGTGCTTATAGGCTGCCTGGTATGTTTCAGGTTTTGGCCGGTGAGGATGCCCTATGGCCGCGAATTACTGTTTCGATTCACTACTCTCCAGGTTGTATGAAGCGGCGCTCGAGCCGTCATTATGGCCGGCTGTATGGGCGGAGGCGACCGCTGCGGCCGGAGGGAGCGCGCCGTCGTTGCTCGTTGTCGCCGATAACGGCGGGGCGGCGCCGTTGGTGACGCCGGGGTGGGGCGGGCATAGCCTGACCGCCACCGCGTTGGTAACTGAGGGGCAGGCTGCCGCTCCTTATGCCAGGCCGGACAAGGTTGCCGCGTCGCCAGCGACCGAGGCGGAGCGTGCGGAGATGGCGCAGTTGACCCTGCACCTGCGCCGGGCGGTGCGGCTGCGGACGCGCCTGGCCATTGCGGAGGCCATGCAGGCCGCGAGCTCGGCCGCTTTGCAGGCGGCCGACACTGGGGTGATCCTGGTTACGGCGGGCGGGCGCATCGTCTATGCGGACCCGGCGGCCCAGCGTTTGGCCGAAAGCGTCGGCCTGCAGCTTGAGCCTCGGCGCGGGGCGCTGCAGGCCGACGATCCAAGTGCCACCCAATATTTGCACGGCCTGGTGCACGACGCTGCGGCCGGCGGCGCCGGGGGCGACATGCTGATGCGGGCGACGGATGGCTCGGCGGTGGCGCTGGCGGTTTGCAGCTTGGTGAGCGGGGCGGCAGGGTCCGATGATCTCGAGGAAGCGACGGACCCAGGGGCAGCCCAAGCGCCGGGGCATGGTGCCAGGCAAATTTCCGGGCAGGCGTTGGTGACGCTGCGCCGGTTGGCGCAGGTGCCGGCGAACCCGAAGCGGGTGGCGGCGCTGTTTGGCCTGACGCGAGCGGAGGCCGACGTGGCGGTCGCAGTCGCGGCCGGACAGCAGGTTGCGGCCGTGGCGGCCGGGCGCGGCGTGTCGGCCAGCACGGTCCAGGCCCAGGTGCGGTCGGCGCTCGGCAAAGCCGGGGTGCCCGGGGTGCAAGAACTGGGAATGCTGTTTGCCCGGCTGGGTTAAAACGCGGGCTTTCTGCAATCAGTAGGTCAGGAACCGCTCACGCGCATCCGCCATCTGCCGCGGCGTGAGCAGGCGCGGCTCACCAGCGGAACGCGCCAGCAAATATTGCCGGGCCAGCGTCTCCAGTTGCAGCGCCGTCGCCACCGCTGCGTCGAGGGTCGGCCCGGTGGCGATCATGCCGTGGTTCGCCAGCAAACACGCAGTACGGCCCTGCATCGCCTCTGCGGCAAACGCCGCGAGGGCCGGGGTGCCGAAAGTGGCATAGGGCGCGCACCGCACGTCATCGCCGCCGAAGCCCGCGACCAGATAGTGGAATGGCGGAAGCGGTTCGCCCAGGCAAGCGAGGGCAGTGCAGGCGTCGGCGTGGGTATGCACGATGGCGCCGACGGCAGAATCCGCATCGTAGACCGCCGCATGCAGCGCCCATTCGCTGCTGGCCTTGGGCGCCGGGTCGTGCAAGGCCATGGCGACCAGATGGGCGGGCTCGATGTGGTCGGGCGTCGTGCCGGTGGACGAGATCAGCATGCCGCCCCAGATGCGCACGCTGACGTTGCCGCTGCTGCCTTGGATCAGGCCGAGGCGGCCGAGGCGGCGGTAAGCGTCGCAGGCCTCGGCCCGGGCGGTCTCGGTCACGCGGCGGCTTGCTGCTTTAAACGGTCGCTGAACAGCTTGCGCAGCTTGGCCACCTTCGGATTGATCACCGCGCGGCAATAGCCGGACCACGGGTTGCGCGCGTAATAGTCCTGATGCTCGTCTTCGGCGCGGTAGAATACGGTCAGCGGCACGATCTCGGTGACGATCGGGCGGTCCCAGACATGGGCGGCGTCGATCTCGGCCTTGACGGCGCGCGCGGTCTCGGCCTGCGCGTCGGAGTGGGTCAGGATGATCGAGCGGTATTGCGGGCCGACGTCGGCGCCCTGCTGGTTCGGCGTGGTCGGGTCGTGCAGGGTGAAGAACACCCGCAGGATGTCGGCGTAGGAGATTTGGCCGGCGTCGAAGGTGACCTGCACCACTTCCGCGTGCCCAGTGCGCTTGCTGCAGACCTGTTCATAGGTAGGATTGGGCACGGTGCCGCCAGCATAGCCGGAGACCGAGCCGTGCACGCCGCGCAGGCTCAGGAACACGGGTTCGAGACACCAAAAGCAGCCGCCGCCCAGGGTTGCAGTTTCGGTCGTCGCAGTCTCGGTCGTCATGGTTTGCTCCTTTGCGCTGGCCGGGAAATGGCGACGGCTTTGGAGAAACTCAAGCCGTGGCCGGGGCGGCCGGTCGTCGTTGCGTGCCCGTTGCTAGCCAGCCGGCGCGCCTGCCTGCTTGAGCGGGTGTGCGCTGGCGAACTCGGGCATCGCCATGCAGGCGTCATGGATGCGGCGTACGGTGGCATAGGGCTGCAGGTCCACCTTGAAGCGTTGCGCGCCGGCGACGTGGCTTGCGAGGCAGCAATCGGCCATCGTGGGGGTGGCGCCGAAGCAGAACGGCCCGGCGCCGGGCAGCAGCGCTTCGTAAGCATCGAGTCCCTTTTGGAACCAGTTGGCGGCCCAGGCCTGTTTCGCCGTGTCGTCGGCGCCGAAGACGCGGCCGAGATAGCCCTGCACGCGCGGCACCACCAGCGGATGGCTGTCGGCCGCATGGATGGCGCAGAGTGCGCGCACCCGGGCGCGGTCGGCGGCGCCTTGCGGCAACAGGGCTGGATTGGGATGGGTCTCGTCGATCCATTCCAGGATGGCGAGCGACTGGGTGAGCACAGTGCCGTCGTCCAGCACGAGCGCCGGGACCGCGCCCATCGGGTTCACCTTGCGGAACTCGGGCGTGTTTTGGTCGCCGCGGTCGAGGTCGATCAGTTCCTCGGTGACGGACACGCCCTTGAGGTTGAGCGCGATGCGTATGCGGTAGGTGGCGAGCGAGCGCCAAAAACTATAGAGCTTCATTCTTTCAACCTCGGTGTCCGTGAGCTGACGTATTATTCCACGAAGGACGAATAAAGTAACGCCGCCGCGATTGAGCCGGGCAGGCCATGGGCGTGCCCGGCGCAGGCGGTGCCGCTGGCCTTTGGCGGATGCGGCTGTTGCGGGATAGGACCGAGCCATGGATCGTCTGCTCGCTGTCTGCACGTTGCCGATCTGGCCGGTCAGGGACGGCTACTCGCTGCGCGCAGCGAACCTCCTGGAGGCGCTCGCCCGGCGGTGGAGGGTTGCGCTGCTCGCGCCTGGGGCGCCGCCGCCGGGCGTCATGGAGCATCTGCCGCTCGCGCTGGAGGGCTCGGGGTTGAGCTATCCCTGGCGGTTCGACAACGGGCCGTTGGTGGCGGCCATCGAGCGGGGCGTGGCGGCGGTGCGTCCGGCTTGCGCGCTGGTGTGGCCGGGCGGGGAGGGCGCTTGGCTCGCCGGCGGGTCCCGTGTGCCGGCGGTGCTCGACATGATCGACTGCAACCCGCTCGAATTCGGCCGGGCGGCTTGGGCGGGCCGGGGGCGGGACCGGATATGGAACCTGCGGGAGGCGTTTATCGCGGCCGTCCACGCCCGCCGGGCGGTGCGCGGGTTTGGGGCGACGGTTTGCGTGGGCGGGGCGGACGCGGCGTGGATGGCGCGGGTGGCCGGGCGGGCGGTGCATGACGTGCCGAACGGCGTGGCGCTGCCACGGTCCGCAGTGCCGGAAAACCCGTGCGCGACGGTCATGTTTTCCGGCACGTTGGACTACGCGCCCAACATCGACGCCGTGGCCTTCATGGCGGCCGAGATCTGGCCGCGCATCCGCGCCGTGTTGCCCGCCGCGCGCTGGGTGGTCGCTGGCCGACGGCCCGTTGCGGCCATCCGCACTCTGGACGGGCATCACGGCATCGAGGTTCGCGCGGACGTCGCCGACATGGCTGCCGAATTGCAGTCCGCCTGGGTTGCCATCGCGCCGATGCGCAGGGGCGTCGGATTGAAGAACAAGGTCCTGGAGGCTTGGGCCAGCGCCCGGCCTGTCGTGCTGACGCCGTTGGCGATGAACGGCTTGACGCTGCCGCCGGGCCACGCGGGCCTGGTGCAGGCGGGAGCAGCGGGGCTGGTGGCGGCGGCCGTGGCATTATTGCAGGACAGCGCGGCCCGGCGCCGGCTTGGCACGGCGGCCCAGGCGATGGTGGCGGGCGATTTCGCCTGGGCGGCCGCTGGCGACCGGCTGGATGCTGTGCTGCGGCGAGTTATGCGGCGGGCATAGAGTCAGCGCGGCCATCGCGGTGGGTTGCTGCAGGGCCCGCTGCAACTTGGCGGGGCAGCGCGAGTTTCAGGCGCATGGCACAGAATTGGTTTTGGCGGCGCGCAGGGATGCGGGCAGGGCTGGCTTTTGGCGCGGCGACCGGGGGCCGCCTGGCCGCGGACGGGCGCGCGATGGACCCGATGATGTCGGCGCTGGTCCGCTTCGTGCGCCGACGGTCGCTGGATGCGGGCGATTTCAAGACGTTGCGGGTGAACTATGCGACGCTGCTCGCAACCGCTGGGTTGCGGCTCAATCCGACGGTGGCGGCGACGGAGCTGTCCATTCCGGGGCTGCCGCCGGCGCGCGCGTATGCGGCGGAGGGGGAGCCGCGGGGCACCCTGCTTTATATCCATGGCGGCGGCTTCATCATGGGCAGCCCGGCGTTGCGCGACGGGATCTGCCGGCGGTTGGCGGCCGGCGCCGGGCTGCGGGTGATTTCGGTGGGCTACCGCCTGGCGCCGGAGCATCCGTTCCCGGCCGCGCATGACGATGCGGCGACGGCGCTGGCCTGGGTGCGGCAGCAGGGCGGCGGGCCGTTGCTGGTGGGCGGCGACAGTGCGGGGGCGAACTTGGCGGCTGGACTCGCTGCGGACGGCGGCGTGCACGGTCAGGTTTTGATCTATCCCGTCGTAGACATGGTGGAGTCGGCGGGCCGGTATCCAAGCCTCGATACGTTTGCGGACGGCTACCTGCTTACGGCGGCAGGGATGGCGGCTTGCGCGCATGCCTTGATCCCGCCGGGCGTGGACCGCGGCCAGGCGCGGCTGTCGCCGATCCGGGCAGACCTGTCGCGGGCTGCTCCGGCGCTGATCGTGGTGGCCGGGTTCGATCCGCTGCGCGATCAGGGAGTGGCCTATGCCGAGGCGCTGCGTGCGGCGGGGCGTCCGGTGGAGCTGCTGGAGGAGGCCGCGCTGGTGCATGGGTTCGCCGATTTTGCCGGCGTGGTGCCTGAGGCGCGGCGGGCGGTGGACCGTTTGGTGCAGAAGGTGCGTGCGATGGTTTGATCCTGGGCCTGGGGCCTGGCCTGGACGGATCGGGGCCGCGGCGCTTGGATGCGGACGGGCGCAGTACTACATGCGCCGCTGGGTGCCCAGGCTTGGTTGCGCTGCGAGCTAGGCTGGGCCTTGATGAAACCGGGGTTTCGATGAACCGACGCGATCCTATTTTGCTGGCCTGGGCCGTTGGGCTCGTGCTGGCCGTTGCCGTGTATGTGGTCGGGCCCGACCGGTTCGTGTTCCGGGTGCTGGACTCGCTGCATGTGCTGGCATGGCGGATCAGCGAGGCGGTCGAGGACCTGTCTTTGCTGGCGCTCGACTTGGTGCGGGCGCTGGCGATCGGGTTGTTTGCGACGTTCGTGGTGCTGGCGGTCGCGGTGGCGCGCCGAGGCGGACGCGGGCGCGGGGCGCTGTTGCTGGTGACGCTGCTGTTCGTGGTGCTCGTTGGCGGCGGCGTGGACGGGGGGGCGCCGAATGCGCGGTGGACCGCCGCGTTGGTGCTTTCGGGCATTGGGGCCGCGATCATGACCGGCCGCTTGCGGCAGGCCGGGGCCATCGTGCAGCGCTGAGCGGTGCCAGACCGACCGCACTCACCGCGAGTTGAGTGCCGCAACGATCAGGTCGATGCCTTGGGCGTGCCAGCGCTGCACCGCCTTGTGATCGGCGCCGATTGCGGTGCCTAGCCGCCGCCAACTGTACAAATGGCGTCCGGTGGCCGGGTTGATGAGGCAGCGTGCGCCCACGATCCGGCGCAACACGAATTTGTCGGCGGGGATGCGCGGTATCCAGGCGAGCACGCGGTCCATGCGGTCGATCGCCGCGGCGCTCGGGACGGCCGGGCGGATCTGGCTGCGTTCGGGCGGATAGGCGCTGGCGGCGTCGCGCACCCATTCAAGGCCGCCTTGGCGCAAACGGGTGGAATAACCGGATTGCGGCAGGGCGAGCAGGGTGCACCCGGCTTCTTCAAGGGCAGCCAGCACGTATTCGGCGGTGGCGCGGACGCCTCCAGGCAATTGGGCGTTGGGTCGGTTCCCTGGCCTGGCGGCCTGGCCCGGTCCCGTGGCGGCGCGCAGTTGGCCCGTGACGCCGGTCATTGCGGCAGGTCCCAGAAGATCGGGAATGGATAGACGGCTTGATCGAGGAGGGTTCCGTGGGTAATGGCGCCCCAGCTTTCAGGATGGCCCGACGGCAAGGCGGGGCGGTCGAGCGGCCCTGGCCGGCCACGGACGACATAGACCGTCGGTTGGACGGCGGCGGCCACGTCGATTGGCCGTGCGGTGCCACGTTGAGTGCGCAATCCGGTGCTGTCGATTGAGTTGGGCATAATCGTTCCCTTTTCGTTCTCAACGAAGCTAGTTTTCCTAGTGCTTGCGGGTCAAGCGGAGTTTTACAACTGATTGGCGAATGCGGATGCCGGGCGGCCGATCAAAGGGCCGGCTGCGAGATCGGGCGAGGCCGCCCGGCGGTTGCGGGCGGCGGTCCGGCCATTGCGGCCAGGCGCCCTCGAGGCGCGGCACTGGGCAGTGACGCGGGATGAGACGGTTCGGCCATGGGTCGAATACATATTTAACGCAACGTATCAGAAAATGTCAGACATTCATTATACGAAATGAATTATTTAGACGCTGTTCCCAATATGAAAAAAAGCCATGAATTGACGATAATGATGTTGCGGGGAAATAATCTACGGATAACAGCAGTTATTTTACCACCATTTATGAAATCGTATGTTGCTGCGCACATTACTCGCCAAATTTCGTTGCGCGTTGTTGATTGATGGGTTAGTCGAAGAACGGAAGAACTCCTGGGGTAACTTCAATGACAACGATTTCCGGCGGCACAGGCACACAGACTACGTTCAACAGCGGCAGCAACGATCAGAACGGGATCGCTACCGCGCTGGCAAACCAAATTACTGCCGGGCTTGACAGCGGCGCGCTGACACGGACCGACAACACGAACCCGCCGACGGGGACGGGCTTCTTAGTTTCCGCGGCCGTGAACACGACCATCAAAATGCAGCCGGCCGTGAGCGCCCTCGCGCTGACCGGCGGCGGCGCTGAGTCGGTGGTCGGCTCAGGTGGGCAGGGCCAGCAAATCCTGGGTGGCAGCGGCAACCTGACCTTCTTCACCAATGGCGGTTCAGGCGAGGTCGTCACCGGCGACGGCAACAACCTCTTGGGCACGGCCACGTCGGGCGGCGGCGCATTCACCTTCGCGACCGGCGCCGGCAATGACACGATCGTCGCGGCAACCGGCAACAACACGATCTCCGCTGGCGCCGGCGCGAACCTGATCAGCACGGGAACCGGCAACAACCTGATCTACTCGAATGGCAAGGACACCGTTCAAGGCGGGGCCGGGCCGGGCACGGATACGGTCGATGGCGGCGGCAATTCTGCCTTCATCGCCGAAGGCGGCAAGAACCTATACTTCGTCGGCGGTTCGGGCGCGGTGACGGTGCTGGCCGGAACGGGCAGCGACACGGTGTTCGCGGGCTTGGGCGGCGGGCTGATCCAGGGCGGGTCGGCCGGCAAGAACGTGTTGCTCGGCGGCAACGGCTCGGTCGGGTCGACGCTGTTCGGCGGCGGCGATGGCGACGTGCTGTTCGCGCGCGGCAGCGGCACCTCGTTGCTGCAGGCAGGCGCCGGGAACGAGACGCTGTCGGGCTCGGCCGCGACCGGTGGAAACTACTACTTCACCGGCAAAGGCAACGCGTTGATCGGTGGCGGCCCCGGCAGCGACACCATCTTCGCCGGCAGCGGCAATTCCACGGTCGACGGCGGCGCGGGCAAGGACTTGGTTGCCATCGTCAACGGACGGGCTGGCGGCACGGTCCTGCTCAATGGCTTTGCTGACGGCCAGGACCAGGTGACGCTGCAGGGTTATGCGGCAGGTGAAGCGGCGCGCGCGATTGCGGCGGCCGGGTCGTCCAACACCATCACGTTGTCCGACAACACGAAGATCACGTTCGGCGGCCTGACTAGCGTTTCCGCCACGACGTTCGTCTAACCGCGCCGCAACTTGGCCCCGGGACAAGCGTTCCGGGGCCAGGCTCTGCGATCGAATTGCCGGCGCGTGAGCACGCGTTTGCCGCCTCTTGCGTGGGATGCGCGACGCGGCCATCCTTCACTCCATGTCAAATCAATTATTGAAACGGATCGCTCGGACGATTCCGTATGCGAGGCGCGTGCACGATGGCTTGCAGGCTATGCGCAGCCACATTGCCCGGCTTGAGGCGGATATCGCCGGGGCCGAGGAGCGGGCCTTTCGGTCGGAGGCCAATGTTCAGCGCCTGCAGGCCAGGCTGACCGTTCTAGAGCCCAACGGACCTCCTTTTTCGACCGTCAGCGCGGATAAGCCCATTCACGCCGTCCACTACATCGACCAGGCTTGGTGCGACACTGGCGGCGTCTACGTGAATGGCTGGGCCCATGCGGGTCCGCATCCCGTGCGCCGGATCGTCTTGATATGCGGCGGCGAGCGGGCGGAAACGGCCGAATTCACCCCACGTCCCGACGTGCTCGCGCACTACCCGGAGCTTCCGCCCGGCGGCGCCGCCGCGTTCAAGCTCTATCTGCCGTGCCCGGCCTATTCGCCGCTGATGCTGTCCGTCATGACCGACGCCGGGGTCGGGGAGATGGCGGTCCGGTTGCCGCCCCCGGCCGATGCCGAGACTCCGGACGCGACGCCGTCCGTCGAGCAATTCCTCGCTGCGATGAAGGCCCGGAACGGCACGGTGCTGGAGCTCGGGGCGCGCATTGTCGGCAGCATGACGCAGGGGTGGCGCTCACGCTATGAGCCGGAGTGCCGGTATCTGGGCAACGATATCCATCCTGGACCCGGCATCGACGTGGTGGGCGACGTGCATACCCTGACGGCGAGCGTGGCCGCCGGGTCGCTCGACGGGGTGTTTTCGGTTGCCGTGCTCGAGCATCTGGTCGCGCCATGGCTTGCGGCGGCGGAGATCAACCGGGCGCTGAAGCTGGGCGGCGAGACGATGCATGTGACGCACCAGACTTGGCCGGTGCATGAAACGCCGAACGACTTTTTCCGGATGTCCGACCAGGCGCTGCGCTCGTTGTTCGGGGCGGCCACCGGGTTCGAAGTCGTGGAATGCGGCATGGCGTTCCCGGTGGCGATCGTGCCGCCGCCGCATATGCGGCACTCTGATTGGCTGAACGTGCCGTTCGGACGCGGGTTCGGGCAATCCTACATCCGGGCGCGCAAGGTGGCGGAGCTGGACCGGAACGCGTCGTTGTGGGGCGCGCAGGACTTGAGCCGCATCAGCCAGGATTACCCGAAGCCCACGCCATGCTGACGGTTATGAACCGGGCCGTCATGGAGCGGGCCGTTATGGAGCGGGCAGGCTGTGCCCCGAGAGTATGGCCGCGACGCCGGCCATGGCGTTGCGATAGGCTGCATCGAAACTGACGCCGGCGACGCGCCAGGCGTGTTCGCGGCCTTGCCACATTAGGGACCACGCGCCGACCCAGCCGGCGGCGCCTTCCTGCCAAACCAGGTTGCCGTGCAGGGTGGCGTCGGCGACAGGCGCCGGGCCGAGGACTGGGCGGAGCAGCACGGGGATGCCGAAGCGGTCGGCGGCGGCGAGCAGGGCGGCGCGATGACGCTCGTCAGGATCGGTGTCGGCACGGAGCGGCATGGCAGGGCCGTCGCGGGGAGTGATGGCGATATCGGCGGCGACGGACGGGCGGTTGCGGGTGGTGAGCCAGGGCGCCTCGCCGAGGCCGAGCAAGGCGGCGTCGATGCCGGCCGGATCAAAGCGCGCGACCAGGTCGTAGGGGCGGTCGCGGGTGCCCTGCTCGTCGTGCTTCGGCTGGTCAGACATGCGGTCGAGATAGGCTAGGCCAGCGAGCATGCCGTCTGCGGCGGGTCCGAGCGCCGCGACACGGGGGTCGTCGAGCAATGCTGGATTGCCGGAGACCTTAGCCAAAACCTGGGCGAGGCAGTCGGCAAGGCCGGCAGGGCGGCTGCGCCCGTCCATTCCGGTGGTGATCGTGCTGGCCTCATAAAGGCCGGCCGCCTGCGCGGAAGTGGCCAGGAGCAGCATGAGGATCAGGGCGCGGGTCATGGGACGAGGTTTATGGAGCGGCAGGGCCAGGCGCAACGCCTGCTTAGCCGGGCAGGGCGTATGGGCGTAGTATCTCGCGCGGTTCCGGTTCGGCCACGCCCTGCCGGACCTGCCAGGCTGCCCACGCGATGAACGCGAGCAGGACAGGGAGGCTGATCGGCAATCCCGGCCATAGCAGGTCCGTCCACAGCATCGCCGCCGGCAGGCAAAGCGTCAGCGCCATCAGCAGCGTTTCCCACGGACGCAGCGGCTGCCCGGCCCGCAGCCGCGCCGTGCCCAGGAACAGCACCGCCGCGGTGAGCAACGGCAAGTCGTACCAAAATGCGTGCGGATTGGCCAGGACGGTCGCGGCCGCCAGCACACCGATGGCGGCCTGCGACACGCCGCGGCTGAAGGCGAACCACACCAGCACCGCCATGACCCCGGCCGCCAGCAATTGCAGCGCCTCCGCCACAGCCTCCGGCACGCCAAGCAGCGCGAGGTTGGCCAGCACCGTCGGCTTGAACGGCAGCAGCTCGGTTTTTGCCGCAAACCATGCCGAATAGCCCGACAGGGACGCCAGCCAGTCCGGCAAGATCGAAGCGCCGAACACCGCAGCCGTCAACGCCGCCAGCAGGAGCGTAGCGCACGCCGTGGCGCCGATGCCGCGCCAGGCCCCGGCTGCGAGCAGCGCCACCGGCACCAACAGCCCAAACTGCGGCTTGTAGGTCAGCAATCCTAGCAGCAGGCCGCCTAGCCAGGGCCGCGGTCCGATCAGGCGCAGCCCGCCGATCAGCAGCGCGCCGGACAGGAAGCCGCTCTGGCCGGCGATCACGTTCATGGTGGAGGCCGGGGCGGCTAGGATTGCGAGCACGACCAGCGCGTTGGGGCGCGGTCCGGCGACGGCCCAGACGAATGCGGCAAAGGTCAGCCCGACCCAAGCGTAATAAGCCTGGCCCAGCGGCAGCAGGCCGAGCGGCCATACCATCAGCAGGAACACCGGCGGGTAGGGGAACGGGAATTCACGGGAAGGGTCCATGCCCAACCCGACTTGGAACGCGTGCAGCCGCCCGACATCGTACAGCACGGCGGCCGGTTGAACGAGCATCAAGCGGCCATAGGACCAAAGTGCGGTGAAGTCGCCGGCGGTGACGGCGCTGACATAGTGTTCGGCAGCATAAGCCATGAACAGCACCAGCATCGGCAGGATCACCAGCCTACCCTGCCGGCTGTCTATGAGCCATCCGCCCAGCGCAACCTTGGACGGCGCCTCGTTCAATATCGCCACGCCAAGGTTCTGTTCAATCATGACATGGTTTTACCCGAGGCACGGCTCCGGGGCGGTTCCTAATATGTCAATAAGTGTAGCAGGGAGCCGGCCGTCGGTGTCCTCCCGCCTTGCGCCCTACACGAAGCGGAAGTTGGCAGGACTGAGCGCGCTTTTCTGCACCTCGTCGAGCTCGATCCACGCGCCGCCGGCCAGGCCGATGCGGGTGTACTCGACCGAGGGATAGGAGTTCGGGTTCGCGCTCACCTGCGTGAGCGTGAGCGCCCCGAAGCCGGATGCCTGCCGGGCCTCGATCTGCACGATGTCGGTCAGCGGGTTGAAGCCGGTCACGGTGCGATAGCTGATCGTCGCGGGCTTTGCCGCAATCAGCGCGTCGTTGCCGATCCCGTAGATCAGGCCGGGCATGCCCATCACGGTCTGCGGGTTGATCGTGCCGAAGGTCCCGTCGTTCGCCGTCGCGGGCGGGCTGCCCGCCAACTGCGCGATTTGTTTCTGCAAGGCGGCAAGCGAAACCGTGTTGTCCGTCGGGGTCTCGTCGGGGCTGGTCGCATGCGGCGCCTCGAGGAACAGCTCCGAACGGGCGGCCGCCTGCTCGACCGCGTTGGCCTGGCGCCCGATCGCTGCACGGTAGGCTCCGTCGATCGCGCGCGCGAACTCCGGGCTCGCCGCCGCTACCGCCGTCACCGCCGCGGCCAGCGCCGCCGGGGTGGCGTTCGCGGCCGTGCCGCCCACCGCGGCCGAGAAGGCCTGCCCCACCGCCGCGGCCTCGGCTGCGGTCGGCCCGGCCCCGAGCAGCTTCTGGAAGCCGGCCCCGATCGCCGCGGTGCCGGTAGGGCTGGCGAGTGCCGCGGCCGCGACACTGGTTCTGGCTGCCAGCGCCTGCTCGCTCGCGGCAAAGTCGGCGAGGGTCGCAGGCGCGCCGAATAAGGTTTGGTCGATGCGCAGCAGGTTCACGGCGTCGGCAGTCGCGATGGGCGACGGTGCGAAACCGGTCAGCCCCGCCACTGCGGACGCGAGGCTCGCCCCGATCGCCAACGCCTGCTCGCCAGCTACCAACGCCGCCGGCGTGAGCGATGCGCCGCTGCGCGCCTGCGCCGCGTTCAGCAACGCGACCGCGCCCTCCGTCGAGACCGCGAGGGTGCCGCGGATATCGGCGAGGCTGCTCGAATAGCCGATCGCGTCCACGTCGCTCATCAGCTCGGCTGGCGTGAGCGCGCGGCCCAACTCGCTCTGATACAGCGTGCCGAGGGTGGCCGCCGCCTCTGGCGTGGTGGCCAGCGCACCGCGCACGCGGTACGGGTTGCCCCCGTCGGCCAGCGCAGCCTCCGCACTGCCGAGTTCGGCCGCATTCGCGCCGCGGCCCAGCACGGCCGCGTAAATCGACTGGATTTCGGCCACCGCCTCGTTGCCCGTCGCCACCTGGGTGCGCAACGCCGCGAGCGACGTGCCCGCCGCAAGCCGGGCCTCGTCCGTCCCCAGCTCCGCTGGCGTGGCCGCTCTCAGCAGCACGTCGCCGAACAGGGCCTTGACGGCGCGCGACGCCTCGTCAGTGGTCGCCAGGTAGCTGCGAATCGCGGCCAGGCTGGACCCGCCGGCGATCGCCTGCTCGTCCGAGGCAAGCTCGGGTGCGCTGATCGCCCGGCCCAAGTCGGCCTCGTAGAGCGTCTGGAGCTTGCCCGCGGCCTCGGCCGCCTGCGTGGCGAGGTAGGAGCGCAGCCCGCCGAGGCTGCCGCCCGAAGCGAGGCCGCGTTTGTCTGAGGCGAGCTCGGACGCAGTCACGGCGCGCCCAAGCACGTCGGCGTAAACCGACCCAACCGAATTGGCGGCATACAGGGTCGTCGCGAGATAGTTCCGGATGTTGCCGATCGGGAAGCCCGACTGCAACTGCTGCGTGCCGAGCGCCAACTCGCCTGCGGACGGATCCCGCCCGATCACCTGCCGGTAGACCGTCGTGATCGGATCACCCGGCGTCGCGTCGGCCATGGCCAGAACTGCCTCAGGTTGCTTCTAACTTGAAGATTGCTGGCAAAACCCGGCGGCATTATGGCGGCCCCCCGGTTCCGCCCGATCACTTTGCCATCATCTCATGCGCCCGGCTGCTTGCGCGAGGGCAAGGCGTCCCCGCCGCCTGTCCGCCCGATCGGCCATGAACTCGGAAACGGCCGGCTCGACGATTCCCGGTAGAATCGCTGTGCATCATCAGGCGTATCGCAGTGCATCATCAGGCGTTGAGTGAAATGTAACAGGCATTCTGCGGAATGCGGCTTGCGAGGGGGCCGGCGTGGATTCAAACTGCCGCCGTGGCCATTCAACTCGCCCGCGCCCGCTACATCTCCCGCAGCGCCGTGTGGCCTGCCGCATACGCCGCCCGGGAGGCGACCGAGGCGGAGCGGACGGGCGAGATTTTCTACGTCCGGCATCCCGACGCGCCCGAGCACCACAACGCGCTGTGGCCGCGCGTTGCGTATTGGCGCTAGCTGGCCGCAGCGGAGCATCGAACCATGGCACGCGACATGCCCATCCGGCCCCCGCCCATCCAAACGTCCGAGCGCGACATCACGGATGACGAGGCGACCGGCCTGGTCGTCGTCTGGTTCCTCGCGGTGCTGACGGCGGCGGTCGACGTTTGCGGCGTGTCGCTGCTGAAGGACCTCTTTGTCTCGTTCATGAGCGGGAACACCACGTCGCTCGGCATGGCTATTGCCAAGGCGGATTGGGCTCGGGCCGCGCTCATTGCCGGCATTATCGCGGCCTTCGTTGGCGGGGCGGCGGCGGGCACCATTGTCGCGACCCTCGCCGGACGCCGGCACCTGACGGTCACCATCCTGCTCGTCGGCGCCATCCTGGTCATTCCGGTCGCGGCGCCCACGGGCGCCATCGCGGCCATGACCTTCGCCATGGGCGCGCTGAACGCCGCGATGCAGCACGCCGGACCGGTGCAGGTCAGCGTCACCTATGTGACCGGCACCTTGGTCAAGCTTGGCCGGGGCCTGGGCCACCTGCTATGCGGCGAGCTGAAGGACTGGGCCTGGCTGGAGCAGGCGGTGCCGTGGACAGGGCTGCTGGCCGGGGCGGCCGGCATGTCGCTGCTGGTGGCGCGATACGGCGAAGGCACCTTCGCGGCGCTGCCTATCGCCTCGGCGCTCCTGGCCCTGGCCACAGCCGCCATCTCGCTGCGCGCACGCAGGCAGGGTAGTCATGTAGGATGTGTTCCTGCCGGGCCGCGCGGGCCTGGCGCGCCATGACCCGTTTACCGAGAAGGAACCAACATGCACCACGCCACTACCCAGCCGCTTGCGTCGAGCCTCGCTGCGTGTTGCCACGTCCGCCCAGATCCGGCCGCACCGTCGCCGCTCACCCGCGGGGAGAACGCCCGCAAAGGCGGCAGCGCAATGCGGGCGGCGGCCTTGGCGCTGGCGCTGCTCGCGACGGCGCCGGGCGCGTTCGCCCAGGCGCCCAGGAACGGCCCCGAGTGGGGTGGCATGGACCATCAGCCGACGCAGGCTCAAGTTCTCGGCCGAGAGAAGCGGGCCGGCATCGCACCCACTCCGGGCCAGGCCGGCAAGGACAACAGGACGGTGGGCCAGCTCGATCACCAGCTTCTGCGGGCCGAACGGGTGAACCCGCCCCGGCAAACCAACAAACCGGTTGCCCCGCCTGCATCCCGATAGGCCTCGTATTAAGAGCGAGACGCAGCGGACTGGCCCATCCGATGGCGTGTCCAACGCAGCATGCAAGGCGATGGTGGCATTGCTCGAGGCAACGGAAGGCGGCAGCGCGCGTTCGCCATAATCAACGGTCGAACTCATAACGATCTGTCGATCCGCATTGTGGAGCAATGACATGCCGAAGCCAAAACTTTCCATCGCAGCATTGGGCGCCTGCCTCGCTATCTCCGCCTGCGCCTCGCCGCAGCAGCGTGCGGTGGACCGGGAGGACCTGCTGACGGCCGCAGGCTTCACGATACGGCCCGCCAACACGCCGGCGCGCATCGCGTCGCTGAACGGCCTGCCGCCGAACAAGCTGGTGCGGCGCGTGCGCGGCGATGCGGTCCGCTACGTCTACGCGGACCCGCTGGTTTGCGGCTGCCTCTATGTCGGCGACCAGGCGGCGTATGGGCAGTACCGGCAGGAGATGTTCCAGCGCAGGCTTGTCAACGAGCAGGCCATGACCGCGCAGATGAACCAGGATTCGTGGGATGAGGGTCCTTGGGGTCCGATGTGGTACTAAGCGTCCCAGGCACGAAAGGCCGCGCGGCAACTGTGCCCGCGGCCAAGCGCTGCAAAGATGCGGATTGCCTTTAGATCGATCCGTTGTTGCCCTCGAACTTCTGCGCCCGGCGCCAATGCTCCTCAGCCCGGTCCTCGGGGCAACCTTCCTGCTGCCATAGGAAATACGCGCGCTCGCGGATGCGCCGTTCGGTCCGGTCCAATCGCTGGAGCCTAGTCTCCAGAACGTCGCTATACGGCGTGAGCGGCCCACCCCGGCTGACATGCGGCCGGGCGTGCACCGGCTCTGCCTCCGGCACGATCTGCATGATCGCGGCAAGCCGCAGCGCCTCGCGCTCGGGATCGACGGCCCTCGGGGCGCCATGCTCATCCTCTACGGCGATGGGGAAGACGTGCAGGACCGTGCCCCTGTCGTTCAAAACGTCAACCAACGAATTCTTCATGCGCATCCCTCACGGCAACTACTTGCAGCGCATGACTACACGAGGCGAAGCCTAGGGATGCGACGAGATTTGTCACGAAACCCGCGCGTTTGTTGGCCGGGACGAACGTGCGCCGGCCGTATTCGTGGCGCTCGGAGCTCAGCCCGGACTCACGGCGTCATTCGGCCCGGTAGACTACTCTGCGGATGGCATCGAGGTAACCATGGCCATATCGTGCGTCGGGCTCGACATAGTTGCCCTCGGCCCATTCGTTCCATGCCTTTAGGAAGATGATCGACGTTTCGCGCGGACGGCCCTGCACCCGGGATAATGCTTTTCGGAGGTACTGCTCGAACAAGGCCGGCGTTGCCCCCTCGAAAACGACGCCGCGGGGACCCGATCTCGGGGTATTATCCCAGTTCGGCAACACGCTCGGCAGGAAGCGCGGATCATCCGGCATGTCCTCAAGCGCGGCCTCGACAACCTTCTGGTAGGAAAAGCGCGCCGGACGCTGAAACCTCTCCCGCAATTTGCGCAGCTTCCAGCCGAAATCGCGCTCCCGCCAGCGCCGGGCCAGGTCGGTCCGCGAACGATGGCCGGCCCCCTCGGTGTACTCCTGCGGAACCAACGTCGTCACGGCATCGAACGGCTTGAGAATCGGCTCGCGGTACATGTCGACCTTGGCCTTCGACCGCTGCGAGATCGCTACGAAATACAGGCCGGGCAGGCCAGCCTCGGCAGCAAGCCGCCGCCAATGTTCGATAAACGAGGTAGTGGACGGCATGTCATACGGATCGAACACGACGAACATAGGCTTGCCATCGACACGGATGTGGCGCGCGTCCTGGAATGCCGGAAGAGCCCAGGCAAAATGGGCGGCCTCGTCCGCTGGGCCTGGATAGGTCTGCTCGACGAGGACGGATTTCGGATTGCCGTGCCATATGCCGGTCCAGGATTGATTGGCCCAGCCAAGGCAAAACGGGAAATCGGGCTGACCCGTGCTCAGGACTTCGTGGAACGGGCGTTCGAGGATGCGCTTGCCGCCGCCAAACCAGTAGTGCCAGTAGCAGAACCCTTCGACGCCGCAATCCGCGGCCATCTGCGCCTGTTGAGCGCGCACCTCTGGGACGCGCAGGTCATAGAAGCCGAGATCGGCGGGTAATTGCGGTTGGACATGCCCGGGAAAGAGCGGCCTCGCCTTCGCGACATTGGTCCATTCGGTGAAACCTGGTCCCCACCATGCGTCGTTTTCGGGAATGGGGTGAAACTGCGGCAGGTAGAATGCAATGATCCTGGCGATAGGCAATCTAGGCATAAGGCTGACCTGCTTTTCTCAATGCACGACCTCGCGGCCCCATCCTGATGCTCGATCCCGGAGCTTCAGATGGTCGATCCACTGGATAATGCCTCATGGTGCGAGCCTGACGGTCCCTTCCGTCAGATTCGGACCACTAGGTAGAGTACCTGCCTAAAGCTGCCAACCCGGCGCAATGGCCGCGGTATGTGACCGCACGGGTTTGTCCCCGGCCATGTAGAGGCGGCTTGGCCACCATCGCCTCGGGGCCGCCCCCAAAACTAAGTTCCTCGCAGGACGCTAAGGCACCTTCGTCGTGACGCCTTGGTTCAAGGTATTGCCCGAGGCGCGCATGGCGCCGCCATTGCTTGACGTGATGCCCGTGTCCAACCCGCGCGTGGTCACTGATTGCGGGCGCTCGCCGGCGCATCCGGCAAGGGCGCCTATGCAAACGGATGCCACGATCACGAGCGACACTCGTCCAGCCCGGGCCAAAGCTGACGCGGGATGGCGAAGCGTGGCTGTTTTGCCCAAGAGTGCATCCGTATTTAAAAGCGAACGTCTTCGCATGGCTTGTTCTCCGATCAGCTCTAGGGGACAGCATCCGCCCACCCCCGTCTCTCGAACGATAAGGACCCTTGCTGCCGCCGTAGGTCGAACCTTGCTCGCAACAATTGGGTTATGCAAGCGTTGGGAGCATCCGATCACAGCCAGCCACGGCGTGGCTCAACCCCCGGGGAGGGGCGGAGCCGTCCCAAACTGGCCCCCCTCAAGCCGACGGCACCAGGATCTGAAAATGCGTCACCCCCGTGCTCAGCAATGCCGCCGACGCGCCGGAGACTGGCGTGCCGTTCACGTCGACACCCTTCACATACAGGTTGCGGTCGGTGGAGTTGCTGCCGCCCCAGGCATCGTTCAGGAAGGACACCGCAAGGTCGTGCTTCCCTGCCGTCAAGATGGCCTGCAGACTGACCGACTGTGACTGGTTCTGGGCATTCAAAGCCGTCACCGTCCCGGCAGGCGCCAGCACAACGCCGTCCACCGCCACCGAATACTGCGCATCGCCCTGCCAGGC
The DNA here is from genome assembly GCA_965277495.1 of Acetobacteraceae bacterium. Taxonomy (GTDB): domain Bacteria; phylum Pseudomonadota; class Alphaproteobacteria; order Acetobacterales; family Acetobacteraceae; genus CAHJXG01. The sequence goes on from OZ255824.1 coordinate 3,429,298, forward strand.
GTCCTCCGCCAAGTGCAGCGTTACCGCCGTTGCCGCCGTTCCCGGAACCGCGAAGCTCGCCGTGCCGTTCGACAGCAGCGTGGCAGGCGCCCCGGACGCCGTCCGTCCGTCATACGAGACCCCGTCGACATACAGGTTGCGGTCCGTCGCCGCGGTGCCGCCCCAGGCGTCGTTGATGAACGCGATGGCGACGCTGTGCGCCCCCGCACCCCAACTGCCGGCGATGGAAACGTCCTGCGACGCACCCGAGGCGTGCGACGCCGCGGCGCTGCGCACCCCGCCGATGACCGCGCCGTCGATGGCGACGGTATACTGCGCGTCCCCTTGCCACGCGTCCTCCGACACATGGATGTCGAGGGTGTCCGTCCCCCCGGCGCCCGGCACCGGCGCGGCCGCGGCGCCATTGAACGAGAACGACTGGGTGCCAGCCGATAATAGCGCCAGGCCCGCGCCCGGCACCGCCACGCCGTCGACCTTGGCGCCGGACACATAGAGGTTCCGGTCGGTGGCCGCCGTGCCGCCATAAGCGTCGTTGAGGAAGTTCACCGCCGCGGTGTGGCTGCCCGCAGCGAAGTTCCCCATGACGGCGAAGGCCTGCACCTGGCCGGCGGCGTGGGACGCAGTGGCGGTTTGCGTGCCGCCGACCTGCTTGCCGTCGATGCTGACGGTGAACTGCGCGTTCCCTTGCCACGCATCCTCGGAAACGGCCAGCGCCAATGTATTGGCTCCGGAGCCGATCGTGACGGTGGACGGAGGCGCGGGCGGCACAGAGGGAGGAGTTGGCGCCACCACCGGGGCCGGCGTCGCGCCGAGATAGCGCGCCCACGCCGCCGCCTCGGTCGGCTTGCCGTCGCCCGGCTGGGTGAATTGGTAGTTCCCGCCGCCATTGCTGTCCCAGATGTTCACGAATGCGACCTTCACCCCGGACGCCTGGGCGGCCGCGAGGTCCTGCGCAAGCCATTGCGGGAATGCGGCGTCATCGGTCACGTCGGTCCCGGTATCGGAGTTGCCGGCGCCGGCCTCCGGCACAGCGAACGGCTTGTTGTGCAGGGCGGCAAATTGCACCAGGCTGTCGAAACTTTGGCTGTGGCCGCCGCTGCTGTCCGGCGCCCACCGGGTTGCGGCCGGGTTGGACCAGTAATGCATGCGGTTCACCGGATCGGCCATGAACTGCGGGATGGTCGCATCTTCGAGCCCGGTGTTCCAGTCATGATAGGTGGGCGTCGGGCTGCTGTCCGAATAGGGATGCATGTCGGAATACATGTCTGCGCCGATGACATCCACATAACCGTCGCCGGGATAGAGGTTCGTCGTCACGTAGGAATTGCTGTAGTTGATGACGCCGGGGTTCCAGACCACCTGGACGGCCACGCCCTGCGCCGCTGCGGCCTGATGCAGGACGGTGTAGACGTGCTGGAACGCCTTCACCCAATCGGCCTGGCTCTGGGCGTCGTCCCCGGCATAGGTGACGCCGGTCAGGTTCATCTCCCAGCCGGGACGGAACACGAGGTTGGTGAAGCCGGCCCGCGCCCAGGCCTGGACGATGCCGGTGACCGCGCCGTCGTACTGGCCGGACGCGAAGGCTTGGAATTGCTGGTCGGACGTCATCGATCCCGGCGCGTTGGAGGACAACGGCAAGGCGATCACCGGCAGCATGGCAGCGGCCCGGGACGACTCCGCCGCCGAGACGGCCGCCCATGTGGAGTTGCCGGCCCACTGCGAGACCGGCTGGTTCTGGTCCACGAAAGTGTCGAGGAAGCGCGGTGCGGCCCCCATCAGCTTGGTGAAAGCGTCGTAGGCGGAGTCGAACAGCGCCTGGTTCGCGGCACTCGAATTATCGGGGTTGCCGAGATATGCGCCAAGCGGGAAGGGGGTCACGGATGCGGTGGACGCCATGCTCTGTTCCTGATGATAACGGGCGAGTGCGCAGGGTCGTTCGCGCCATCGCCATACACTACAGATCAAGAAACGACACAATGAAACTATTGAAAGGGAATATCATGTATTGTTGTTCGAATAGTTTCAAAAGTTAAAGCAAGCTTGATTTCGGACGGGAACTGCGCGGAAAGCGCCTCCGCCGCAGGGCCGGCAGGGCGGGGTCGCAACAGCGTCACTTGCGGCGGGATGCCAGGGATGGTTCAAGCCGCGCGGATACCAATGGAGGGCTTTTCCCATGCACCATGAGACGCTGACCTACCAGGCCGATGGCTTGACGATGCGGAGCCAGTTGTTCTTCGAGCCAGGGACCGACTCTGGGCCGCGGGCGGGGGTGCTGGTGTTCCCGGAGGCGTTCGGCCTGGGCGAGCATGCGATTTCGCGGGCCGAGCGGCTGGCCGGGATGGGCTATGTGGCGCTGGCCTGCGACCTGCACGGCGAGGGCCAGGTGATCGATGACCTGCAAGCGGCGATCGCGGCGCTGCAGCCGTTGTTCGGCGATCCGTCGCGCACCCGGGCGCGGGCGAAGGGCGGGCTGGATGCCTTGACCGCGCGCGCCGAGGTCGATGCGACGCGGGTAGCGGCGATCGGGTTCTGTTTCGGCGGGACGATGTCGCTGGAGCTCGCACGGTCCGGCGCGCAGGTGGCCGCGGTGGTCGGCTTCCATAGCGGGCTGGGAAGCGCGGCGCCGAAAACCGACGCCAAGGCGATCAAGGGCCGGGTCCTGGTGTGCATCGGCGCCGACGATCCGATGATCCCCGCCGAGCAGCGGGCCACGTTCGAGGCGGAGATGCGGGACGGCGGCGTCGATTGGCAGATGCACCTTTACGGCGCCACGGTGCACAGTTTCACCAACCAGGGTGCGGCTACGCGCAACATGCCGGACGCGATCCGCTATAGCGCCGAGGCCGATGCGCGGTCATGGGCGGCGATGCAGCAAATGTTTTCGGAGACGCTGGTCCGGTAGCATGCAGCCGAGGGCACTTGCCGGCGCGCATGGCGGCGGGCACGTTGTGGCATCATAACGTGAGTGTCCCCATGCGCGTCATCGGCTCCGTCCTGCTGGCTTGCCTCGTGTCGGCGTGCGGCATGGGGCCGCCGCAGGGGCAAACCCCGTATCAGCCGAGCGCTGCGATGCTGTCGGTGCTGACGGAGCATCGGGCGATGCATGCGGTGCCCGAGGCGGGGTTGTCGCCGGGGCGGGCGCGGGAGGTGCCGACGCTGGTCGACGCCGCCCGGGCCATACCGAACGTGAAGGGGCTGCCGGCGGACCCGACGGAGGTGCCGCAGGTGCAGTACTTAACGGCGACCGGGGCGGCGGGGCCGCTCGCGGCGCGGCTGTATCGCCCGGCGCTGGCGAAAGACACGCCGACGATCGTGTTCTTCCCGGGGGGCACCTGGGTCACCGGCAGCCTGGACTCGGCGGACGAGAGCGCGCGGGAGCTGTCGGCGCGCACTGGGTGGGCTGTCGTGGCGATCCGGACGCGGCTGGCGCCGGAGGCGGAGTTTCCGGCGGAGCACGATGATGCGCTGGCCGCATTTCTGTGGGCGCGGGGGCAGATGCGCGGCTGGGGCGCCGATCCGACGCGCGTGGCGCTGGCGGGCGAGGGGCCGGGGGCGAACCTCGCGCTGTCGACGGCGATGCGGGCCCGGGATCGTGGCGTGCCGGTGCCGGACCATCTGCTGCTGATCACGCCGGTGGCCGGGACCTCGTTGAGCGGGACGAGCATGTCGGAAAACGGGCGGAGCCGTCCGTTGACGCGGGACACGGTGCGTTGGGCGCAGGACGAGTATGCGCCGCGTGGTGCGCAGCGGAACGATCCACGGCTGAATTTGCTGGAGCGGTCGGATTGGGCCGGGTTGCCGGCGGCGACCGTGGTGCTGGCGGAGATCGATCCATTGCGGTCGGGCGGGGAGGCTTTGACGCAGCGGCTGATTGCGGCCGGGCCATTGATGCCGGGGATGCCGGGGGTTGGGACGGCCGATCCGATCCGGACGGAGTCGCGGCTGTTCCCGGGAACGACGCATGGGTTCTTTGGCTTGGGGGAAACCGTACCGGATGCGGCGGCGGCGGAGGAGTATGCGGCGACCCGGCTGAAGGCAGCGTTCTATCGTCCGGCATCGCCAGCGTTGAGTGATCCGGGTGCGCGGCGGCGGGCGGGGCCGCGGCGCGGTTAGCTTGCGGTCTGATCAGGGGATTCAGGTATGATCCCGGCCCCGTGCATACTGTTGCCCATCCTGCTCCTGGCGGCCTGTGCCCCCGACATCACGCCCGACGCCCGCTACATCGGCGCCACGACGCCAACGGCTCCCAGCGATCTCTGCAAACCCGGTCGTGCCGTCCTTCGTCTTCGTAATGGCGAGATCGTCTTCACGCCGGACGAGACCACATGGACTCTCGCCGGCAAGGCGGACGCCAACGGCGCCTTGCAAGCTGAGCGCGTTGGGAATGGCGCTAATAAACAGCCCTATCCTACCCGACTTACCGGCACCTGGACCGCAAATACTGCAACCGGCACCTATACCACTCCCCGGTGCACCTACGCAGTCCAGCTTACACGCCAGTAACCTCGCCTATTTCGGCACCACGGTCTTGTCTCCGCCCGGGCTGCCTGGCGGTGGGATCACCGGCATCGTCCCTGAGACAGGCGGCCGTATGACCGGCGTCGACCCGGCCACGGGTGGCGGCGTTACCATGCCCCGGTCCGGCGACGGCCGCGCACCGTCCAATGGCGCCGCCGGAGTTTCGCTCTGTGGTGTCGGCAGCACCCTGTCCCCGCCCGCCCCTGGCGGCAATGTCGGCGCCTGCCGCTCCGGTACGGCGGTATCCTGCGCCCAAACCGGCAGCGATCCCAGCAATCCGAGCGCTAAAGCCGCCCAAACCCACCATGGCGCTGACGCGGTTGGCCGTCGTGCCGCAATCGCCCGAACTCTGGTCCGTGATTGCCGAGCGGCAGATTGTTCTCGCATTTGCATTTCCTGCAGGGATTACTGGGTGAAACGCCGCCACTCCGCCGCCGTGCCCTGACTTCACACGTTCGTGAACTCCGAAGGCCGGCGCACGGCACTCACCGGCTTTCATCCCTTTAGAACAAATTAGAACAAACCTCGCATCTTCGGCGGCAATCGCCACAGCACATCGCCGGATATGCCAAGATCGAGTTTGTACACCTGCTCCTCCCGCGTTTCCCGCGAGGCCCGCAGGCGGTCGAGCCATCCTGCTAATGGCGCAAGCCACGGATCCAGCGCTCCCTCCTGCCGAGGCAGCCCGGCAACCGCCCGCATCATTGCTTCAAAGTCCGCATTCGGCACCCGCTGGTGCTCGAAGCCTGCCGGGCCGACCACTGCCTGTGACCGCGTTCGTTCCAACCGCCGCAGCCCGGCGTCCAGATCGGCGTAGCGCATATGCAGCAGATACAGCCGGTCGAGCACCATCGGGGCGTCGCAGCAATGGAAACCTGGCGCCCACTCGACCGCCCGGCGCACCAGCACCGGCTTGCATAGCGACGCCGAAAATCGAACCCACTCGCGTTGCGCGCCAACCGGCTGGGCCACATCCAGCGCCGGCTCCAGATCCGGGATATGCTGCAGGTCAAGCCCGATTGCGGTCACCACCGGTTCGGCCATCGCAGCCGCGAACCCACGCAGTCCAGAGTGGTGCAACGGGTCCGCCACCAGCAGTTCGTCGACGTCGGTGTAGATCACGGCATCATACTGCCGCAGCAGGGATTTCACCTCATCGGCGACGACCGCGACACGCCAAGCCTCGCTCAGCGCCGACCGCTCGAGCCGGCGCACCCGCACCGGCAAGCCATCCGCACTGCCGTCGTCAGAGCCATGGTCGAACAGTGTGCAGTGTTCGGCCCCGAGCTGGCCGGCATAATGCTGCGCCCAGACCTTCGCCCAAACTGGTTCGTTATACGACATTGTCAGGGCAGCGACGCGCATCCCCAACTCCCCCTGAATTACCGCGGTCCCGTTCCATCAATCCCTGCTTGCGGCCCGGCACGGTGTTGCCGGCAACCGCCCGCTTGCGCTACAGCAGCCTCGAACTCCTGGAAGCGGCCATGCCAGACCCGAGCGATACCATGCTGCGCAAATTCCTTGGACCCACCTTGCAAGGCGCCGCCACCCGCGCCGTCATTTTGCTCGGCGCCTTCTCCGTCCTTGGCGCAATCGTCGCCTGGCTTGTTCGCTAGTGGCGAAAATCAGACGGAAGGGTCCGTCCGATTTTCGCCACTAGCCTTTGTTTGGTGGACCGATTCACCTAACGCTTGGCAACCAAGCGTTAGGATCGGACCACTAGAGTAGGCTGCTCCGCCAATTCGAGGGATCACCCGCACTCAAGGCCGCTTGTGGGTAGCATAAGCCGATACCGTAACGAAAGGGTTAAGCGCGCATCAGGCTGGTTGCGTTCCGACGACGCCGGCATGACGGTTTCCAATGAACGTCACCAACACGCTCGCCACCAAGCACAAAGCGCCGGCCGTCATGAAGGCCGCCAAATAGCTTCCGGTCCCCACCCGGACCAGCCCGGCCGACCATGCCGCCGCCGCCGCTCCCAATTGGTGCATCGCCGCGATCCAACCGAACATCACCGGCGCGTTGTCCTCGCCGAAGCATCGCGCCGCCAAACGCACCGTCGGCGGCACGGTCGCGATCCAGTCAAGCCCGTAGAAAACCGCGAACACGCCTAGGCCCAAATACCCGGCGCCGTCGAACCCGATGTCGAATGCAAACGGCAGGAACAGCAGGCTCAGCCCGCGCAGGCCGTAATACCAGGACAGCAGCATCCGGTTGTCCCAGCGGTCGGACAACCAGCCGGACAACGTCGTCCCCACCATGTCGAACACGCCCATCGCCGCGAGCAACGAAGCTCCCAAGACCTCCGGAATGCCATGGTCGACGCAGGCTGGGATCAGATGGGTGCCGATCAAGCCGTTGGTGCTGGCTCCGCACACGAAGAACGAGCCGCCGAGCAGCCAGAAGTCACGCGAGCCGAACCCCGTCCGCAATGCCTGTAGCGCCCGGACCGCCGGGTTGACGGTGGGTGCCACCCGCGCCACCACCGCGGTTCCGCCGTAGGGGGGGATGCCGAGGTCGGACGGACGGTCCCGCATGAATGCCAGGACCGGCACGATCAGCACCGCCGCGACGCTGGCGATCAGCACGCTCACCCAGCGCCAGCCGACATGTTCGGCCAAATAGGCCAGCAACGGCAGGAAGACCAGTTGCCCCGTTGCCGTGCTCGCTGTCAGCACGCCGACGACCAGGCCGCGCCGGGTGCTGAACCATCGGCTTGCCACCGTCGTCGCCAGCACCAGGGCGGTGACGCCGCTGCCGCCGCCCACCAGGCCGCCCCATAGCGCCACCAACTGCCAGGATGCCCGCATGAACGGCGTCAGCGCCACGCCCAGCGCGATTACCGCAAGAGCGGTCCCCACCGTGCGCCGCAGCCCGAACCGCTCGAACACTGCCGCCGCAAACGGCCCGATCAACCCGTAAAGCGCAATGTTCACCGCCACCGCGAACCCGATCGTCGCCCTCGACCAGCCGAATTCGCTTTCCAGCGGCACGATCAGCACCCCGGGCACCGATCGGATGCCTGCGGCTACCAGCAAGACCAGAAACGTACAGGCTGCCACCACCCAAGCCGGATTAACCCGCCGCACCATATGCGTCCCCCTGAATCTTGGGGCAGACTACGTGCGTATGCGCCTGTCGATCAATGAGCGGCTGGCACTGGGGAGCCGTAGTGCAAAACGCTGTTCAGCGCAGCAACGCCAGCAACGCCCGTCCAGCTTTCGTCCGCAGCTCCGCCCGATCCAAGCTGCCGTCCTTGTCGGTATCGGCCGCCGCGAACGCCCGTTCGACATACGCCAAGTACTCGGCCTTGCTGACGGTGCCGTCCGCGTCGGTATCGGCTTTGCGGAAAGCTTGGCCTCGCAGGACGGTGCGCGACTCCCGTGCATCCATGCTGTCATCCTGATCGGGGTTCAACTCGTCGAACCGGGCCGCTGCCGCGCTCTTGGCCTCGGCCAAATCCAGCTTGCCATCCTTGTTGATGTCGAAGGCCCGCATGGGATCGGCCTGCGCCTCCTCCGGACGCCGCCTTGGCAACTCTCCAGTGCCTTGCGCCGGTTTCGCCGCCTGGGCCAATGCCGCCGCCTCGCCCGCTGTTAACCCCGCCATTAGAATCGCTGCAGCCAGCACGACCTTAACTATCATCATCGATCCTTCTTGCATTTTTCCACGCTCAAGCCGACCCTAAAGTGTGTAGGTCAAGGAGAATCGCCATGGCTAAAGGCCAGCAAAAATCCAATCGCGAAGCCAAGAAACCCAAAGCCACGAAAACCGCCGCCGCGACCAAGGCTGCCGCGGCAAGCAACGCTCCCCCGCCCCGTCCCGAACCCGGCAAAAAATAGCCGCGCGGGACATCCAAAGCACTGGCGGTCCCCCTGAACTGGGGACCGCGCCACCCTCGCCGCTAAACCCGCTCGATCAGCGCCGCAATGCCCTGTCCGACCCCAATGCACATCGTCACCACCGCCAGCCGGCCGCCACCAGACTCCAGCGCGTTCACCGCCGTCATCGCCAGCCGTGCCCCGCTTGCCCCCAACGGATGCCCTAACGCGATGGCGCCGCCATGAGGATTTACCCGGGCGTCATCGTCCGCCACCCCTAATTGGCGCAGCACCGCCAGCCCCTGGGACGCAAACGCCTCGTTCAACTCGATCACGTCCACATCCTGCAGCTTGAACCCGGTGCGCTGCATCAGCTTCTGCACCGCCGGCGCCGGGCCGATCCCCATGATGCGAGGCTCCACCCCTGCCGTCGCCATCGCCACCACCCGCGCCCGCGGCACCAGCCCATGCCGCCGCGCCGCCTCCTCGCTCGCGATCAGCAGTGCGGCGGCCCCGTCGTTCACCCCGGACGCGTTCCCCGCCGTGACCGTCCCCGGCTGCCGAAACGGAGTCTTCAATCGAGACAGCATCTCCATGGTCGTATCCGCCCGCGGGTGTTCGTCCCGGTCGACAATGGTCTCCCCCTTCCGCCCTTTCACCGTCACTGCCGCGATCTCCCGCGCGAAGAACCCGGCCGCCTGCGCCGCAGCGGCTTTCTGCTGCGATCTCAGGGCGAAAGCGTCCTGGTCTGCCCTTGTCACTTGGAACTGTTCGGCGACGTTCTCCCCAGTCTCCGGCATGCTGTCCGTGCCGTACGCCGCCTTCATCAACCCGTTCACGAACCGCCAGCCAATCGTCGTGTCGTGCACCTCCGCCGAGCGCGCGAACGCCTCCGTCGCCTTCGCCATCACGAACGGCGCCCGCGTCATGCTCTCGACGCCGCCTGCCAGCATCAGCCCGGCCTCACCCGCCCGTATCGCCCGCGCCGCCGTGCCAACCGCGTCCAGCCCGCTGCCGCACAGCCGGTTGATCGTGCTCCCCGGCACCGAAGCCGGCAGCCCCGCTAGCAGCACCGCCATCCGGGCCACGTTCCGGTTGTCCTCCCCGGCCTGGTTGGCGCATCCCATGATGCAATCGTCCAACGCCTCCCAATCCACCCCGGCGTTACGCTCCCGCAGCACCCGGATCGGATGCGCCGCCAGGTCATCCGTCCGCACATCCCGCAACGCGCCGGCATAGCGCCCGATCGGCGTCCGCACATAATCGCAGATGAATGCCTCAGACATCTTAAGGTCCCCCTAATTTTCCCAGCACCCTACCCCGGCGGGGTAGTCCGGCAAGCCCTGCAGAACCGTGGTGCAGCCATCCGGTTGAGCCGGCCTCAGCGCAGCGTGGTCAGCGCACCGCCAACAGCACGACGCCCGCCGAGATCAGCCCGATCGCCGCGATATGCGTCGCCGAGATCGTCTCGTTGAATACGACGCCGCCGATGACCATCGCCGCCACATAGGACACCGCCGTGCATGGCAGCGCGACGGACATGGGGATGTGGCGCAGCGCCACGATATAGAGCAGGGACGAGCCGCCATACAGGAACAAGCCCAGCAAGGTGCGCCAATCCAGGAGCTGGGCGGCGAAGTCCGGCTGTCCGGCCCCGGCCTTCAGCAATGTCTGGCCGCCCATGGAAACGATGATCGCCGACCCCAGGAAATACCAATGCATGAATAAGCCGCGCCTTTTCGGATCGCTGGGCTGGAGAGGCACGGCCGCACCGCCCGTGCAGCGACCCTAAATCAGTGCATAAACCTTACGACAAGGCCTGTGCAGACGGGACGGGATGCCGGGCGACGGGCGCCGCCAATGCCAAGTCGTCGCGGTGGCATGCCTTCCAATGCCCGTCGCCAGCCAGCCGCATCTCCGGCGCGGACTCGGCGCAGCGCGGCTGCGCATAGGGGCAGCGGGTGCGGAAGGTGCAGCCCGATGGCGGCGCAACTGGGCTCGGCACATCGCCGTGCAGCAGGATGCGCTGCCGGCGGGCTGCTGGACCGATCCGCGGCACGGCGGAGAACAGCGCCTCGGTATAAGGATGGCGCGGCCCGGTGAACAGCGCGGCGGTCCCGGCAAGCTCGACGATGCGGCCCAGGTACATCACCGCGACACGGTCGGAGATGGCGCCGACGACGGCCAGGTCGTGCGCCACGAACAGGATTGTGAGGCCGAGCCGCTCGCGCAGGTCGAGCAGCAGGTTGACCACCTGGGCCTGCACCGAAACGTCCAATGCCGAGACCGGCTCGTCCGCGACCAGCAGCTCCGGAGCCGCCATCAGCGCGCGGGCGATGCCGATGCGCTGGCGCTGGCCGCCGGAGAACTCGTGCGGGAAGCGGTCGGCGGCGCCGGGGAACAGGCCGACGAGCTGCAGCGCCTCCTCCACCCGCGCCCGCCGCTGGGCACGGGACAGCGACGGCTCGTGCACCAGCAGCGGCGTCGACAGGATGCGCTCGACGCTCATGCGCGGGTTGAGCGAGCCGTAGGGGTCCTGGAACACCAACTGCATATGCCGGCGCACCGGGCGCAGTTGGCGGCGCGACAGATGGGTGATGTCCTGGCCGCGGAACCGTACGCTGCCGCGCGTCGGCTCGGTCAGCCGCATGAGCGTGCGCCCGGCCGTCGTCTTGCCGGAACCAGACTCGCCGACCAGCCCGAGCACCTCGCCGCGCATGATGTCGAACGACACGCCGTCCAGCGCACGGACATGCTCGGGCGGGTGCAGCAGGCTGCGGCGCGGCAGCGGGAACCACTTGCAAAGGTCGCGCACCTCGACGAGCGCGTTCATGCCGCGATCTCCCGCCAACGGCTGCACCGCACGAGATGCGCAGGCGAGGCCGCCTCGAGCGATGGGCGCGCACGCTGGCACGGGTCGGGCCGGGCGTGGCCGCAACGCGGGTGGAAGGCGCAGCCCGGCGGACGGCGGCGCGGATCCGGCACGTTGCCGGGAATGGCGGCCAGCCGGCGCCCGGCGTCCAGCGCGGCCTCGAGGCGCGGCACCGAACGCAGCAGCCCCGCCGTATACGGCATCATCGGCTGAGCGAGCAGGGCCGGCAACGGCGCGTCCTCCACCACCTGGCCGGCATACATCACCAGCACACGGTCCGCGATCTCAGCAACGACGCCGAGATTATGGGTGATGAAGATCACCGACATGCCGGCCTCCCGCTGCAGTCGGCGCAGCAGGTCCAGGATCTGCGCCTGGATGGTGACGTCGAGCGCCGTCGTCGGCTCGTCGGCGATCAGGATGCGGGGGCGGCAGGCGAGGGCGGTGGCGATCATCGCGCGCTGCCGCATCCCGCCGGAAAGCTGGTGCGGGAAGGCGGATGCGCGCCGCGCCGGCTCGGGGATGCCGACCTGGTCCAGCAGTTCCACCGCCCGCGCCCTGGCGGTCCGGGTCGAGAGGCGTTCGTGGCGGATCAGCGACTCCGCGATCTGGTCGCCGATCTTGTGCACCGGGTTGAGCGAGGTCATCGGCTCCTGAAAGATCATCCCGAGGCTGCGTCCGCGCAGGTCGGCCATCGCCCGCTCCGGCAAGGCGAGCAGGTCGGACTGGCGCCCGGCGGCGTCGCGCAGCAGCACCCGGCCGGCCACGCTGACGGTCCGCTCGTCGCCCAGCAGGCGCATCAGGGCCAGCGCGGTGACGCTCTTGCCGGAGCTCGATTCGCCGACGATCGCCAGCGTCTCGCCCGGCATCAATGAGAACGACACGTCAGCGATCGCCGGCACGCTGCCGAAGCGCACGGTGAGCCCCTCGACCTGCAGCAGCGGCTCCGTCATGCCGCCCGCATCATGCGGACCGGTCCAGCCGCGGGTCCAGCGCGTCGCGCAGGCCGTCGCCGATGAAGTTGAAGCTGGTCACGGCCAGGGTGATGACGGCGCCGGGCAGCAACGCCAGCCATGGCGCCGACTCCAAGTATTCCTGGGCGTTGTTCAGCATGTTGCCCCAGCTCGCGTCCGGCGGCTGGATGCCGTAGCCGAGGTAGCTGATGTAGGACTCCGCCAGGATGGCGCGGGCGACGTTCAGCGTGGCGGCGACGATGATGGGCGCCATGATGTTCGGCAGCAATTCACGCAGCATAATGGCGGCGTCGCTGGCGCCGATGGCCTCGGCGGCGACGGCGAAGTCGCGCTCCCGGAGCGAGATCACCTGGCCTTGCACCACGCGCGCCACCTCCATCCATGCGGTCAATGCGATGATGAGCGTGATGGAGGCGAGGCTCGGGCTGATGAGGGCGGCGAGCGTCAGCAGCAGGAAGACCGACGGGAAGCACAGCACCGCGTCGACCAGCCGCATCAGCGCCGCGCCGATCCAGCCGCGATAGAAGCCGGCGAGCAGGCCCACTGCGACGCCGGCCGCCGTGCTGATGCCCATGGCGACGAAGCCGACGGTGAGCGAGACGCGCCCGGCCACCAGCAGCCGCACCAGCAGGTCGCGGCCGAGCTGGTCGCTGCCCAGCCAATGCGGGCCGGCGAGCGGCGGCTGGAACCGGTGGCGCAGGTCGATGAACAGCGGCCCGTAGCGGCTCAGCATCGGGCCGAACGCGCAGGCGGCGATCAGCAGGACGACGGTTGCGAGACCGGCCACCGCCAGCTTGTGCCGCATGAAGCGCCCCACGCTGCTGACGCGCCGTAAAGGCGGCAGCGCTGCCGCCTGGATATCGACCACGACCGCGCCGCTCATGTCAGGCGCACGCGCGGGTCGGCGACGACATACAGCATGTCCGCCAGCAGATTGCCGATCAACACGAGGGCGGCGGAGAACATCAGCAGGCCCATGACCATCGGATAGTCGCGGTAGCCGAGCGAGTCGAGGAACAGGCGGCCCATGCCGGGCCAGGTGAACACCGTCTCCGTCACCAGCGCGCCGCTGAGCAGGGTCGGGAGCTGCAGCCCGGCCACGGTTATCATCGGCAGCAGCGCATTGCGCATGGCATGGTGGACCAGCACTTGGAACCGGCGCAGGCCCTTGGCGCGCGCGGTGCGTATGTAGTCCTGGTTGATGACCTCCAGCATGGAGGCCCGCATGTAGCGGCTCCAGGTCGCGACCGTGACGAGGGCCAGGACCACGCAGGGCTCGATCAGGTGCCGGGCGTAGTCGAGCAGCGAGCCGTCGCCGACGGTGGCGATGTTCCCCGCCGGCAGCCAATCCAGGCGCACCGAGAACAAGTAGATCATGACCAGACCGAACCAGAAGGTGGGGATCGACAAGGCGATCATGGCGCCGATGGTGGCGGCGTAGTCGGCCAGCGAGTAGCGACGGGTCGCGCCGAGCACGCCGACCCATGTGCCCAGGATGACCGCGAGCAGGGTCGAGCTCGCCATCAGCTCGAGCGTCGCGCCGAGATGGGTCGAGATCACCCAAAGCACCGGCTGGCCGTCGCGATAGGAGCGGCCCCAATCGCCGGCCAGCAGGCGCCGCAGCCATTGCAGGTATTGCAGCGGCAAGGGCTGGTCGAGGCCCATCTGGCGCGAAATCCGCTGCAGCGCTTCCTGCGACATGCCCGGCGTCAGCGCGAACTGCGCCAGCGGGCCGCCTGGTGCCAGGTGCAGCAGCGCGAAGCCGATCATGGAAACGAGCAGGAGCAGCAGCAGACTCTGGCCAATGCGCCGCAGGACGAAGCCGATCACCCCCGGGGTTATCCGTGCAGCGCCATGGGTTCGGACGGCCCGTTCCAGCCGTCGAAGCGTGCGAGGGCGAACGGGCCAAGCGGCAGGTCCACCGGCAAGCCCTGCGCCATGGCGGCGGCGATCTGGCCGGTGACGGGGCCGAGGCCAAAGCCGTGGCCGGAAAAGCCCATGGCGATGACCAGCCCGGACGGGTCCGCCACCAATTGCAGCACCGGCAGGGCGTCGGGCGTTTGGTCGATCAGCCCGGCCCAAACCTCGTCGACCGCGGCGTCCAGCACCGCCGGCAACACGCCGCCGAACAGGCCGATGGTGCTGGCGACCTGCCGCGCCGGAGGGCGCACGCGTGGCCGCGCGCCCTCCTCGATCTCGCCGTTCCAATCGCTGCTCGCGCCGGTGAAACGGAAGCGCCCAGTGATTTCCTGCCGTCCGGCGCAGTCCGCATTGGCCACGCCGAGCACCTGGTCGAGCACGGGCGCGGCCGGCGCGGTCCGCACCACGGTCACCAGGCGCACGCTGAGCGGCACATTCAGGCCGAGCGGGCGCAGCAGGGCGTTGCCGAACACTCCGGCGGCGAGGATGACCCGGCCTGCCGCGATCCGGCCCGCATTGGTCGTGACCCCTGCGACCCGGCCGTTCGCCACATCGATCGACAGCACCGTCTCGTTGAACCGGGTCAACGCGCCGGCGCGAATCGCGGCGTCCACGAAGGCCTGCACCGTGGCGTGCGGGTCGGCATGGCCGTCGGTCGGGCAATGGGAGGCGCCGAGCACCGATGGCGACACGGACGGAGCGAGCTGCGCCAACTGCTTGGCGTCGAGCAGCGAGAGGTCCAGGCCCGCCGCCGCTTGATCTTGCACCAGCCGCGCGATGACCGCGAGTTCGTCCGGCGTGCGTGCGAGCCGGAGGTTGCCGCGGCGGCGGTAATGCGTCGGCGCTTCCAGGCGCTCGGCCAGGGTCTCCCATTGCGCCACCGCGCGGTGGGCCAGCGGCAACTCGGCGGGATGGCGCCCGGATTGCCGCACCCCGGCGAGCGTCCAGCCCGACGCCATCGCTGCGGGGCCATAGCGGTCGACCAGGACGACCTTGAGCCCGGCGGTTGCGAGCTCGTAGGCGCTGGCCGCACCGCTGATACCCGCGCCCACGATGACCACATCCGCCAAATCCGCTTGCAGAGACGCCTCCCTTCGTGCCTTGGCCGCAGCCATCCGAACCATCGTGCTCAGGCCAATGCAAAAGCTGCAAGCCTTCCGCCGCATAGCGCGGGTTTATAATTCAAACTTTCGCAGGGGTTGGGCGCTCAATGCAGGCTGAATTATCTTGCGAGCGGTGAAATTGACGTGGGCGTAGGCCGTTTATTGCTGATCCTCATGCTGCTGGCGTGGCCGGCGCGGGCGGAGGACATGGAGGCGTTCGCGTTCGACCAGAAGCCCGGCGCGCAGCTTCCGCTCGACGCGGCGTTCACTGATGCGTCCGGCCATTCGGTCACCTTCGGGGCGCTGGCGGGCAAGCCGCTCGTGCTCGCCTTCGGATACTTCCACTGTCCCAACCTGTGCGGCGTGGTGCGCGAGGACATGTTCGCGGCGTTGCAGCGGACCGGGCTGGCGGCAGGGCGCGACTACCAGCTCGCTTTCGTCAGCATCGACCCGCATGAGACGCCGAAGGACGCTGCCCAGGCGCAAGCGGACGACCTCGCGCGCTACCCGGCTGACCCCGCCGGATGGCACTTCCTGACCGGCGCCGCTTCGAGCATCGAGGCCGTCGAGGCCGCCACCGGGTATCGCAGCCGCTACGACCCGGCGCTCGCGCAGTTCCTGCATCCCGCCGGCCTGGTGTTCGCAACGCCGGCGGGCGTGGTGTCCGGCTACTTGCTCGGCGTCGGCTATTCGCCCGGCGATGTGCAGGCGGGGCTCGCACGCGCGGCAAAGGGCGAGATCGGTGAGAAAGCCTCGCCAATCCTGTTGCTGTGCTCGCAGTTCGACCCGGCCACCGGGCGCTACACGCTGTCGATCGTCAAGGTGCTGCGCATCGCAGGTGTGTTCACGGTGCTGGGGATCGGCGCCATCGTGCTTGCCGCGCAGCGTCGCCGCCGGGTCGTTGCGGCGCGGCGTGAGACCAGGAACGATGCGTCGGCCCATGCTCCGGTCCCTCGCGAAGTCGAGTGGCAACTGCATGACCAGCCGGCCGGCACGCCGGCCACCGGCGCTGCTGTGCCGCACACGGGCAACACTCCATGAAACGGCTGTTCGCGCCGGGCGCCGATGCGGTCATCGCGACCGGAACATTGCCGCTTGGCCCGGCGGCCGATGCAACCTTCGCGGCGCTTCTCCGTTTTACGGAGGACTATTCTGTAAATAGCGCCGAAGGTGAATAGAAAGAAGGGCAAATGATGAGAAGGATTTGTATAGCGGCTAGCTTGCTCGTTCTATCGACGATGCAGGCGAGAACAGCACATGCGGCAGTCACCGAAGACATGTTCCAACTTCGCAACACCTCTGACTTGGTCAGCCTGTGCAGCGCCGGCCAAACCGATCCCCTGTACGTCGCAGCCATCCATTTTTGCCAAGGTTTCGGCTCTGGCGCGTATGACGTCGCGAGTGGATACCAGGCCGCGCGCAGCCGGGCACGCTTGTTCTGTCCTCCAAGCGTCGAGCATCGTCCGAGCCGGAATACGGCGACAGCCGAGTTCGTGCAGTGGGCGGGCGCGCATTCGGACCTCATGGCGCTTCCCGTCACGGATGGGCTGCTGCGCTTCTTCGCCGACCGCTTCCCATGTTCCGATGCAGCCGCGGCCAAGGAGAACCGTCGATGAGGTCCACCGGAAAAATTCTGGTCGTCGCTGGCAGCTTGGCGTTGAGCGCCTGCTCGGGCCTCGACAACACCCAGCAACGCGCCTTGACCGGCACAGGCATCGGCGCAGCGGGCGGCGCGGTGCTGGGCGCCATTGGCGGCAATGCCGGGTTGGGCGCCCTGGCTGGTGCGGGCGCCGGTCTGGCTGGCGGCCTGATCTACGACCATGTGAAGAAGACCGACGCCCAGGATTACCGCAACGGCTACGCTGCCGGCTACCACTCGCGGCGCTGAGGCATAACGGCCGCCAGGTTTAATGGGTTGGGATGTCCCCAGCCGCTCATCTCGCCGCCATCAACCTGTTCACCGGCGATATCCAGGGCGGGCTGGGGCCGTTCCTGGCGACCTGGCTGGCAGGGACCGGCCATTGGAGTCCGGAGCGCGTCGGCATGGTCACCACAATCGTGGGACTCGGCACATTAGCGCTGAATGGCCCGGCTGGCGCGCTCGCGGACCGCACCGGCCGCCCCCGGCTGTTGCTCGGCGTGGCTTGCGGAGCGATCCTGATCGGCACCCTGGCGCTGCTTTACGCCCGCAGCTTCACCGCCGTCCTGATGGCGCAGTTCCTGGCGGCGTGCGGGGGAACGCTGGTCATGCCGGCGCTGACCTCGCTCACCTTGGGCATCGTCGGCAAGGCGGCCTTCCCGCGCCAGCAAGGGCGTAACCAGGCGTTCAACCATAGCGGCATCGTCGCTGCGGCGCTGCTGATCGGCGGCGGCGCGCAGTTCCTGGGCGACATCGCATTCCTGGTGCTGGGCGCCATGGCGGTCGCTGCATTGGCCGCCATCGCAACCACGCCGGCGGACGCCTGGAACGGCCGGCGCGCCCACGGCTGGCAGGAAGATGAGCCGGACGAGAAGGACCGCCGGCATCCGTTGCTGGCGGTGTTGAAGAACCGTCGGCTGCTGTTGCTGGCGGCGGCGCTGGGCCTGTTCAACTTGGGCAACGGCCCGATGCTTTCGTTGGTCGGCCAACGCCTCGTGGCCACCGGCTTCGACGCGACGGGCTGGACCGCGGCCTATGTGATCGTCGCGCAGTTGACGATGATACCGGTGGCGCTTTGGGCGGGCTCGCTGGCCGGCAAGCAGGGGCGGCGCTACCTGCTGCCGATCGCCTGCAGCGTTTTGGTGGTTCGCGCGGTGTTTTCGGCGCTGGTTGGCGATCCGGCGTGGCTGGTTCCGGCGGAAGTGCTCGACGGCGTCGCTTCGGGCCTGCTCGGCGTCGCAATTCCAGTGTTGGTCGCCGATCTGACCTGGGGCAGCGGACGCACGCAGACGGCGCTGGGCTCGGTCAACGCGCTGCAAGGAATCGGCGGCGCGCTGTCGGGCGTGCTCGGGGGCTTGCTGGTCAATTGGCTGGGCTGGACCTCGGTATTTTTTGCGCTTGCCGTGCCGGCCGCGGCCGCCTTCGCGCTGGCGCTCTGGCTCGCAAAGTTCGGAGCGGACGAAGCACGGCCTCGATGACAGGGCAGCCAAGGACGGTGATCAGGCCGTCACGCGAAAGGAGTGGCGAGGAACTCCCGCAACCGTGCCGTGCGAGCTAACAATATCGGGCCGTTCAATCCGCGGCTTGGGAAAGTTCTGCGCCGGAAACAAGGCCCCGCTCGCAATCGACCATGTAGTCGCGGGTGACCGGCGTGGCACTCATCCGCCGCGTGAGCTGCAACTGGAACACCACGCTGGTGCGGTAACGGAAGCCGACTTCGCACAGGGCCAGGTAGTACTCCCACATCCGGCAGAACCGTTCGTCGTACAGCCGCGCCGCCTCGTCCCAGCGGGCGCAGAAGCGGGTGCGCCAGCAACGGAGCGTTTCGGCGTAGTGCAGGCGCAGCACTTCGACGTCGGTGATCATCAGGCCGCTTTGCTCGACCGCTTGGCTTAGTTCGGACAATGACGGCTGGTCGGCGCCGGGAAAGATGTACTTGCGGATGAACGGGTCAATCGGGGCGGGCCGGTCGGTGAAGCCGCAGGTATGCACGAGGGCGACGCCGTCATCGGCCAGCAGGCCGTGCAGCTTGGTGAAGAACTCGAGGTAGTTGCGCTTGCCCACGTGCTCGAACATGCCGACCGAGACGATGCGGTCGAACTGGCCGGACTGCTCGCGGTAGTCCCGCAGGCCGAACCGCACCCGGCCTTCCATCCGTTCCGCGGCGACCCGGGCCATGCTGAATTTCTGCTGTTCGACGCTCAAGGTGACGCCGGTCACGTCCGCCCCGGACTCGCCCGCCAAGTACAGGCCGAGGCCGCCCCAGCCGGAACCGATGTCCAGGACCCGCAGCCCAGGCCGGTCAAGCAGCAGCTTCGAGGCGATGTGGCGTTTCTTGGCCGCCTGCGCGTCGTCCAGGGTGCACGCCGTGCTGGCGAAATAGGCGCAGGAGTACTGCCGGTCGGCATCCAAGAACAGGTCATAAAGCTCGGCGGACAGATCGTAGTGGTGCGCCACGTTCCGGCGCGCGCGCTCCGCCGGGTTGCGCTGCTTGAGCCATCGATGGAGCCGGCTTGTGAACGCAATCAAAGACGCGCGCGGAACGTTGTCCGCGTTGCGCGCCAGTACCGCGAGCACGTCGTAGATCGAGCCATCCTCGATCCGCACCGAGCCATCCATATAGCCCTCCCCGAGCGCCATGGTCGGGCGCACGAGCATCGCCATTTCCACGCGCCGGGACAGCAGCCGCATGGTGCCGGCAGGCGGCGATCCGTCCCCCACGACATGGCGGCGGCCGGAGGAGTCGATCAAGCAAAGGCTTCCGGTCCGGACAACGCGGGCCAAAACGCTCGGCAACGTAATCAAGCTCATGATCAATCCATGATTTGATGATGCAGGGGAAGGTACAGCGGAAGCATTGCTGGCTGCAACCAT
Organism: Acetobacteraceae bacterium; assembly: GCA_965277495.1. GTDB lineage: Bacteria > Pseudomonadota > Alphaproteobacteria > Acetobacterales > Acetobacteraceae > CAHJXG01. The sequence goes on from OZ255824.1 coordinate 3,449,019, forward strand.
CGCGGAATAATGTTAAGAATCACATTTTGTAATATAACTGCTCGCTCTGGACGACGGGTGCCGCAGAGAATTCAAATACAGCATCTTGTTCCCGCTCGCCGTATACCTGCAATGCATAGGAAGCAGACAACGCGAAACAGCCGGCGGGAGTTTCCCTGAATAAAGCATGAGCAGCCGCCACCAGACGATGTGCGGCCTTGGAACGGGCGCCATGGATATTCCAAATGAACGAACGGGCCGCAGCGCCGTTATGGATGCCGTATCGAATTGCTGGAGGCCCCAACATGGATCAGGCGACCGCACCGGCTAAACCCAAGGCGGCTCCGGCCGATTCCGCCCCGGCGCCCGAATGCACCCTGGTGATCTTCGGGGCGGGCGGCGATCTCACCAAGCGCCTGCTCATGCCGGCGTTGTATAACCTGTCCGGCAGCGGCCTGCTGAACGACAAGTTCAAGGTGATCGGGGTCGACCGGGGGCAGGGCGGCGACGACGATTGGAAGCGCTCGCTGACCGAGACCATGCACTCCTTTACCAAGGACAAGACGGCCGAGTTCTACACGCCCAGCCTCGACGAAACGGCGTGGGGCTGGGTCACGGGCCGCATGCACTACCTGCAAGGCGACTTCAGCCAGGACGAGACGTTCGCGCGCATTGGCGAGGCGGTGGGCAGCGGCAGCGTGGTGTTCTATCTAGCGGTCGCGGCGCGGTTCTTCGGCACGGTCGTCGACGGGCTGGGCAAGGCCGGGCTGCTGCAACAGCCGGAGGGCCACTTCCGCCGCGTGGTGATCGAGAAGCCGTTCGGCGCCGACCTGCCATCCGCTGAGGCGCTGAACGCCCGCATCCTGCAGCAGGCCGACGAGAGCCAGTTCTACCGCATCGACCACTTCCTGGGCAAAGAAACGGTCCAGAGCATCATGGCGGTGCGCTTCGCCAACGGCATGTTCGAGCCGGCATGGCGGCGCGAGTATGTGGACCACGTGCAGATCACCGCGGCGGAGACCGTCGGCGTCGAGCTGCGCGGCGCTTTCTACGAGACCACCGGCGCGCTGCGCGACATGGTGCCCAACCACCTGTTCACCCTGCTCTGCATGGTGGCAATGGAGCCGCCCAACTCCTTCGATGCGGAGGACGTGCGGACGGAGAAGGCGAAGCTGCTCAGGGCCATCCGTCCGATCCAGCCGATCGAGGCGGTGCGCGGCCAGTACGGCGCCGGCGAGGAAGAGGGCGCCAAGGTGGTGGCCTACCGGCAGGAGCCGAACGTCGCGCCGGACAGCAAGATCGAGACCTATGTCGCGCTGAAACTGTGCATCGAGAACTGGCGATGGGCCGGCGTGCCGTTCTATTTGCGCACCGGCAAGCGGCTTTCGGGGCGGCAGACCGAGATCTCGGTTCACCTGAAGCCTGCGCCGTACCGCATGTTCCGCGACACGCCGGTCGACCAGATGGCCCCGAACGTGATCCGGCTGATGATCGATCCGAACCAGGGCATCGAGACGCAGTTCGACGCAAAGATCCCGGGTCCGCAGATGCGGCTGGGCCGGGTGGAAGCATCGATGCGCTACAAGGATTTCTTCGAGGAAAAGCCCACCGTCGGCTATGAGACGTTGCTGTATGACTGCATGGTCGGGGATGCGACGCTGTTCCAGCGCGCCGACGCGATCGAGGCGAGCTGGGCGGCGGTGCAGCCGTTGCTGCAATCCTGGGGCAATGGCGACGGCGAGGCCGAAGCCTATGCGGCGGGCAGCGAAGGCCCGTCGGACGCCGACGCATTGTTGGCGCGCGACGGACGCCAGTGGCTGCCGGTCGGCAAGTAGCGCAGCGCCATGCCGGGACCGCGTCCAAAGGTGGTGGTGGTCGGCGCCGGGTTCGGCGGCCTCAACGTCGTGCATGCCTTGGCAAAGGCCCCGGTCGATGTCGTGCTGATCGACCGCAACAACCATCATCTGTTCCAGCCATTGCTTTACCAGGTGGCCACCGCGGCGCTGGCGGCGTCCGATATCGCATCGCCGATACGGGCGGTGTTTGCGCGCCAGAAGAACGTCGAGGTGCTGCTGGGCGAAGCGGACGGCATCGACGTGGACGCGCATACGGTGTCGGTGCGCGATGTCGGCGCGGTGCCCTACGACCAGCTCGTGCTGGCCACCGGTTCGGCGTCGAGCTGGTTTGGGCATGACGATTGGGCCAAGCACTCGCTCGGGCTGAAAAGCCTCGAGGACGCCGAGACGCTGCGCTTCCGGCTGCTGGACGCTTTCGAGCAGGCGGAGAGCCAGTCCGATCCGGACGAGATACAGCGCCTGCTCACCTTCGTCGTCGTCGGCGGCGGCCCTAGCGGCGTCGAGCTCGCCGGTTCGATCCGCACCCTGGCTCGCGACACCCTGGCCGGGGATTTTCGCCGCATCCGCCCAGGCCAGGCGCGGGTCGTGCTGTTCGAGGCCGGCCCGACCGTGCTGGCCGGCTTCCCGAAGGCGCTTATCCGCTATGCCCACGCCGGCTTGGAACGGCTTGGGGTCGAAGTGCACACCGGCGTGCAGGTCGAGCAGGTGGACGCGGACGGCGTGACCGCAGGCGGCGACCGCGTCGCAAGCTCGAACGTGTTCTGGTGCGCTGGCGTGGCGGCGACGCCGGTTGCCAAATGGATCGGGGCCGCGGCCGGACGCCATGGCGCAACGCAGGTCCTGGCCGATTGCTCGGTGCCGGGGCATCCCGAGATCTTCGCCATCGGCGACGTCGCTAGCTTTAAAGGCGCCGATGGCCATCCGTTGCCCGGCGTGGCGCCCGTGGCGAAGCAACAGGGACGCTACGTCGCCGGCGTGATCGCCGCACGGGCCAACGGTGCCGCCGTCCCGAAGCCGTTCCACTATTGGGACGAGGGCAGCCTCGCGATCATTGGCCGGTCGTCGGCGGTCGCCAGCCTGCCGCACCTAAAGCTGACGGGCTTTCCGGCGTGGCTGCTGTGGAGCGGCGTCCACCTATTCCTGCTAGTAGGGCTGCAAAACCGGCTTTTCGTCTATATCCAATGGATCTCGGCGTGGCTGTTCCATACGCGCAGCGCCCGGCTGATGATCCCGGGCATGAAAGGCGCGCGTCCCGCCAAGCAGGGCCGCGAACGTGGCGCGGCCAGGCAGGCGGCGGAATAGGGCATCAATCCCCCACTTGGGTGAACAGGCGGGAGATCAGGCCGTTGGCCGATCCGCGCCCGCCATACGGGCCGACCGTTATCGTGGCGGTCATCCCGGCCGCGATCATGACAGTGTCCGGAACGGCGTCGATATGGATGCGCACCGGGATGCGCTGGGCCAGCCGAACCCAGGTGAACACTGGGCTGACGGAGGCGAGGCCGAGCGAGCCGGGCGAGGTGTCCGGCGTGTTGATGCCGCGCGCGATACTCTCGACATGGCCGCGCACCGGGTCGCGAAAGCCCATCAGCGCGATGGTGGCGGGGTCGCCGGGCTTGATGCCGGCGAGCTTGGTTTCTTCGAAGTAGCCGGCGACCCAGAAGCTGTCGCTGTCCAGCAGAGCGATGTTGCGGGTGCCCTTGGTCGCGTAGTCGCCTTCCTGAAGCTGCAGGTTGGTGACGTAGCCGTTCACCGGGGAAACCACCTTGGTGCGCTCCAGGTCGACTTTCGCCTGGCTCAATTGGCTGACGGCGGCGGCATAGCTCGCGGCCGCCATGTCGGCGCCGCTGTCGTAGTTTTGCTGCTCCTCCTTGGAGGTCGACAGCGTCGTGAGCTGCGACCGGCGCTGGGCCTGCTCGCGCTTGTTCTTGAGGTCGGAGTACTTGCCGTTCACGCTCGCCTGCGCGTTGGCGAGGCCGATCTCATAATCGACGGAGTCGATCTGGTACAACACGTCGCCGCGCCTGATATCCTGGTTGTCGCGCACGTTCAGCTTGACGACGCGGCCCGACACCTCCGGCGCCAGGTTGACGACATAGGCCAGCACCTGACCGTCGCGCGTCCATGGGCCGGTCAGGTAATGATTCCAGATCGCCACCCCGGCCACTATGGCCCCAACAAGGACCATGAGCGTGATGGCGTAGCGGATCATTTGGTGCGCCCTACGAAACATCGGCGGCAGATCTTTTTGTCACCTTAAAACCAAACCACCAGGATGCCGAGGATACAGGCGTAGATGCTTATTTCAGTGAGGGGCGGGTTCGCGGTCCAGCGGAACGCCTGCATACGCACCGCAAGATATCGCAGCGGCGCATACACTAGGCCAGCGGCCAACATATAAACCAGTAGCGGCGACAGGTAGACCCCAAACAGGTTGGTCTCCCGCCACATCGCCTCAGCGCTCCAGCAATCCGTAGCAGCGCAGCGCGCGGCGTTGCTGCCCCAGCAGCAGCTTGGCCTCGTACAGGCCGGACACCGCGCGCAGCACGGCGGCGAGCGCGGGGCCGGCCACAAGCTGGGACAGCAACGCCCGAATGCCCGGGTCCAGCCGCTCCGGCGCGGCGCTCGCCAGCCCCTCGCGCCCGATGCGGACGGCGTGCGCGAGGCCAGGGTCCGACAGCTCCGCCTCCTCGAGCCCGGACCATGCCCGGCGGAGCGCCAGGTCCAGTTCCGCGAAATCGTCCAGGCGGCCCAGCGCTGCATGACGCGTAGGACGGAGCGCGCGGTCCCAGGCGAGCGCCTGCGACAAGCGGTCGAAGGTCAGCAGTTGCAGTGCCGACCCATCCGCGGGACCGCCATGCCACAATGTCCGGTGGAGCGAGCGCACCACCTTATCGGCTATGCGGAACAGCCGGCGCCGGGGCTGCACGGGCAGCACCAGGAGGAAGGCGAGCTGGACGAAGCCGCATGCGATGCCGAGTTCGAGGGTGGTGTTCAGGAAGGTGGAGAAGTCGAACGATGCCGTGTTGGCCGGCGCCAGCAGGAGAACGTAGAACAACAGCAGCGGCGACCCGAGCCACGCGGTCGTTGGATGGCGGCCCGCCAGCGCCAGGCCGAACGCGCCGCCACCGGCCGCGAGCGCGAAAGGCACGAGGCTGGGGGCGTCCGGCAACAGCAGGAAGGCGACGGCGCCAGTCACCTGCGCGGATACCGGCAGGGCCACAAGGAACCCAATCGCGGCCTTCGATGGATTGGGCTGCATGCCGATCAGCGCGGTGAGGGCCGATTGCTGGATCAGCAGCAAGGTGACCTGGCTGTCGTCGCCCAGCACGCAGAATGCTGCCCCGAAGGCAAATGCGATCAACACCCTGGCAGCATTCAGCATCCCGGCGACATGGTCGGGATCGGAGGGCAGCCGGACCGGCGGCGGCGCGCCGTCGACGACCCCCGTCATTGCGACGTGCAGCCAGGCCTGGGCCTTGCAATGCTCGCCGGCAAGCGCCGCAGCACGCTCGATCAGCAACGCGTCGAGCGGCTGCGTAGGAAGGCTGTCGGGCGGCGCCAGCGGTTTGTTGTCCCTGATCGCTCGGCGCGCGGCATCGAGGGCGGCGCGCGTTGCCGGCGCTGGCACGGCAATCGCCAGGGTTCGATCGATGACCCGGCTCGCGGCCAGCATGCCCAGCAGTGCCGCCAGCATCGACTGCGTGGCCCGGCTTCGCCGCAGCCCATCCGCCAGCTCGGCGGTCGCATAGTTCGCCTCGGTCCGCAGGGCGAGGATGCCGGAGGCCCGCTGCAGGCTGTCCTCGCCGCCCGATGCCCCATGGCCGGCAAGCGCCCGGAGTGCCGCATTGCGCAGGTCATGGAGATGGCGTTTTAATTCAATGCCTAGGCGCTCGTGGGCGGTATCGACGATGAACATCGAATTCACCAGGCCGACGCAGACGATGCCGACGAGGATCGCCGCGACGCGGTCGAGCGTGACGAGCAGGGCGCTATTTGGGTTGTCGATCCCCCCGATCGCGACGATCGCAACGGTATAGCCAGCGAGGGCCGCGCCATAGGAACGGAAGTCGCGCAGGATGGAGGCAACGTAGGTGCAGGCCGCCAGCCACAATGCGCAGGACGCCAGCAGCATCGTGCGATCCTGCGGGAAGGCGGATATGATCACGAGCGACATGACCCCGCCCGCGACGGTGCCGAGGGCGCGGTAGAATGCCTTGCTCATCGCCATGCCGGGGGAGGGCTGCATGACGATGACGACGCAGACGCCGGCGGAGGACGCGCTGTCGAGCTGGATCGTGAAGCTGGCCACATAGGCCAACAACAATGCCAGGCTGAGGCGGAGCGCGAAGCTCGTGGCATCCGGCATGAAGCCGGGGAGCGGCAGCAGCGGCTTGCGTGCGGGAAGCGCCGTATCGGACATCAAGCGCCGCTTGCGGGGCGCGCTGAACGGGGCAGGGTGCCGCGGGGCGCAGCTTTCCTCATGCTCAAGCCATTCACGGCACGAGTCTCGATGCTACGGCATCGGCCACCTGGCCCAGCGCGGCGCTCATCGCCTCAACCTGGTCCTTCACCGTGGCGGCCGCGGTTGGGACATTGAAACGCAGCCGGTCCAGCACCGGCTTGCCATCGCGCGTGACCTGGGCATAGCCAACGAACACGACCTGCCCGGCGCCGTTGCCGTCGAAGCGTTGGACGGCGACCTGTATCTCGGCATTCGCATGCGCGGCGATCGGGCTATTGTCGGCGAGCACGTCGGCGTTCGGCAGGCGTTGCGCGATGTCGTCGATCAGGACGCGCCGCAGCATCGCCGGCAGCGGCTCGCCCCACCAATCGAATCGCGAAACAATGAGCCGCACCTGTTCCGACGAGCGCACGATCTCGTCGCGTTCGAGGTAGCGGGCGAGCTCGATGCTGTGGACGACGACGATGGGACGCGCGGTTTTGCCGGCGCTGGCATACGGGGCAACGCGCGCTGCGCCCGGACGGGGTTGCAGCGTATACAGGGCGGGATCGGCCGAGGCGCAGCCCGCGAGCAGGGCCGCCAGCGCATACGGCGCAAGAATCCGCGCTTTCACTTAATTCGCAGCCTGGCCGACACGGCCGCGTATCAGCGCCTCCGGATGGCGCGTCAGCAGGTCGGCGACCATGCGGACGGACTGTGCGGCATCGGCCGTTTGCACCAGCAGTTGGTCCAGGTCGCGGCCAAACTTGGTATCCCCGCGTGACCCGGCGGAGATCGAGCCGGTGAGGCTTTTAAGCTGGGCCAGCGTGTCCTGCAGGTCGGCGGAGATCGCCGGCAACCGCCGCAACGCCGGGGCCGCACCCGCGTCAAGACGCTTCACCGCATCCTGCGTCGCTGCCAGCGTGCCGTTGAGCCGGTTCAGCGCCTGTTTCAGCTCCGGCCCATTGGCGATGCTGCTTGCTCCCTGCAAGAGGCTGTTCAGGCCCTGCCCGATCTCGACGAATGGCACCCGCCCTACCTTCGCCATGAGCTGGTTCGCTGTTTCCGATAGCCCCTCGAGTCCGTTGCCGCCGCTGTTGTCAGATGGAAGGACCCACACGTCGCCCTCGTGCCCCAGTTCCGCCGGCGCGGAATCGGCCACGAAACCCAGCGCGAGCTCCTTCTGGCCAGTGATCAGGTTGCCGCCTTTGAGCTGGGTGCGGAGTCCTTTCTCGATCAGCGTGCGCCAGTATTCCGGGAAGGGCTGTGCGGGTTTGCCGCCAACCGGGGCGACCCGGTCGAGTTCAATCTCAAATTCGACGCGGACCCGGGATTGACCGGTGTCGGTGTCGTACTGCAGGTCGACCGCGGTGACGTCGCCGATGCGGTAGCCTTGCAGCGTCACCAGCGCCCCTGCGCCCAGCCCGCCGACCGAGCCGGTGAAGTAGCTGGCGAGCACGGCCCGGCGTGGCGCAGTCGCCGTATCGGCTACGTCCTGGCGTGGGTAGAGCGTGAAGGTGTTGCCTGCCAGGCTTGTTGGCGCCGGGTCGCTGTCCGCCGGCGTTTCGAAGCTGATGCCGCCCAGGACCGCGGCCTTCAGGCTGTCGACGTGGACCTGGACCCCTTCGGACCCCAGCTTCAGCGAGATGCCGGAGGTGTTCCAGAACCGGGAGTCGTTGTGCACCCACTGGTCATATGGCGCGCGCACGAAGATGTTGAGCGTCACGCTGGTTGCCATGCCGTTGAGGGTCCAGCCGAGCACCCTGCCGACCTCGATGTCATGGAAGAAGATGGGCGTGCCGAGGCTGATGGAGCCGATGCGCTGCGCCGTCAGCCGGAACTGGCGTCCGGGAACTCCGGGGTCCAGCGTGGGCGGGTCCGAGCGTCCGGCAAAGCTGCGCTGGGCGGGCTTGCCGGCGTCGCCGGGCTGCATCTCGATATATGAGCCCGAGAGCACGGTGTTCAGGCCGGTGATGTCGCCGGCGAACAGGCGCGGCTTGGCGACCCAGAATTGCGCCCCGTCGGTCAGCAACTCGGTGGCGTTCTTCGTCATCCGCATGTGCATGATGACCTTGGAGCGGTCGGGCGTGAGCTCGAACGACTCGACCGTGCCCATTTGGATGTCCTTGAACTTGACCTGGCTTTGCCCGGCCTGCAGCCCCTCTGCGGTGTCGAAGGTGACGGCGATCAGCGGGCCGCGCTGCTCGAGCGTGCTCCACAACAGCCAGCCGCCGACCAGCAGGCTGGCGACCGGAATCAGCCAGACCCATGACAGCCGCCGCGCGCGCACGACGGACTTGCCGGCGCCGTCCTTGCCAGCCTCACCTTCGCTCATTTGCGTCCCACATCAGTCGCGGATCGAAGCTTTGCGCGGCCAGTATCGTGAGCACGACGGTGGTGGCGAAGGCAACTGCGCCGATATCGGTGCCGACCGTCGCGACGAAGCCGAACTGGACGAGGCCCGATAGGATGGATTCCATAAAGAGATCGATCATGGACCAGCGCCCGATGACGGAGACGGCCCGATACAGCATGGTGAGATGCCGCAGCCGTCCCGTGCGTCCGCGCAGCGCCACCGTCAGCATTGCGCCCAGCGCGATGATCTTGAGCACCGGGATCGCGATGCTCGCGGTGAACACGATGACCGCGAGCGGCAATTGCCCGGCGTGCAGCAGTTCCCAGAACCCGCTGAATATCGTGCTCGGGCTGCCACGTCCGAGCCGGATGACCGTCAACACCGGAAAGACGTTGGCCGGCACATAGAAGACCAGCGCGGATAGGGCAAGGGCCGCGGTGCGGGCGATGCTGCCGGGCTTGCGCCGATGCAGGGGCGCGCTGCACCGGGGGCATCGCGGGTTCGGTCCGGTGGGACGGCAGGCGAGTTCGCAGGCCAGGCAGCATACGAGACCGGGGGCCGCGGACGTTGCGGCTTGGCCATGGCGCGCGGGGGCGGGTCCGGCTTGGGCGATCGCCTCCCACACGGCTTGCGGGTCGAGCAGCGCATCGGCCGCGATCGTCGTCACCATGAGGCCGAACAGCGCGTAGAAGGCCGGTCCTGGCTCGATGTAGGCGAGGGGACCCAGCTTGGCATAGGCGACGAAGTAGCCGACGAGGAACACCTCGATCATGGACCAGGGGCGGAGCCAGTTCCTGAGGATGAAGGCATGGCGCAGCCCAGGAAGCGGCCACTGCAGCCACAACCCGCCCAGGGTGTACAGCGATGCGCAAATCAGCAGCAACGGGGCCGCGGCGGTGGTGGCGAACACGAGCGCCGCAAGCTCCCACAGGCCTTGTTGCAGCAGTGCGGACGGACCGGAGAACAGCGTCGCGGTCCGGGTCTGGCCCGCGGCCTCGACAACGGCGAGGATGTTGGTCGCCCCGGCGGCGAACAGCACCAGGGAGGCGAGGCTCAGCGCCAGGCACAGGCTCAGCGGGTCGGTCCAGGTATGGCGGAGCAAGGCGCCGCAATGGGAGCAGCTCGCCGTTTGGCCGGGCGCGAGGGCGGGGAGGGATTGCGGGTGCCCGCAATCGCGGCAGCTCCGTACGGCTGGGGCGGTGAGGGCGGCGATGTCTTGCGGCGAGGCCGGCGCCCGCAGCCATTTATGGACGAGTTGCAAGCGTTACGCCGCGCTTCGACCAAGGGGGGCCATATGGGACGGCCTGCCGTCGATTGGCGGTTCGCTCATGGTGCCGCATTGTTCTTTGGGATGTCGCTGCCAACCGACAGCGTTCCTTATGTGGCGTCATGGGGCATTGATCTCTGCTAACGGAAAAACTTGGCCTACGGCATCGCGACAGAAGGCTTCGCTAACTTATAACCTTGTTTCGCATAGGCCAGTTCCGTCGGGGTATCGACTTCATGTCCGGCCGCACTGGACAGCAAGGTTGCGATACTTTTGCGCCCTGCTCGGCATGTCATGCTGTCAGGAAGGCGTGCGCGGCTTGCCGCGCCCAATCTTGGTGTCGGTGAGCCGCCGCGAACCAACCCGATATGGAGCCGGAGCTGCCCGGGTGGTGGAGGTTCGCCGCTTTGCGCCTGCACGTTTGGCCGTGTCCTGGTAGGAGTGGATTAACCAGTCTTTTTAAAGAGAAGATTGCCTGGATAGGGAGTCCGGTTAAGCATAGATTCCGCATAACAAAACTTAATTCTAAGAACGATATAGCAATGGAACTTAGCATTCGGCCTCGTTAGTGTCTTGGCTTCATAGCTAATGACACGCGGCTTCAGTTTATCGGCTGAATGCATAAGGTAGGCGCTGTATAATGATTTCCTCGCAAGAACCACCGCGCGCTGCTGTCCAGCCGGACTGGCTGTCACGGGAGTTGCCGGTCGCCTCGATGGTTGGGGCCGCCTGATGCGTAGGCGGGAAGGCATGCTGTCGAGCGTCGTTGCCCTGTTCCGGCACCGGGCAGCCGGCGGCCGCCGGGGTTCCGTCGCCACGATCATGGGGCTCACTGCGGTGCCCCTGGTCATAGCAATGGGCGTCGGCCTCGACATGTCGCGTCTCGTTGTCGCGAAGTCGGCGTTGCAGCACGCTGCCGACAAGGCGGCGCTGGCAGGGGCGACGGCGTACCTATCCGACCAAGCGCCGGGCGACGCGACCACTGTGGCGAATAAATACTTCGATACCTCGGCGCAGGGGTTGAGTGCGACCGTGACGCAACGCACCGCCACCGCCGCCGCGGGGCAGCTCCCCGGGGGCGCAGCGTCCTTCAACGTGACGGTCGACGCTACCGCCACGTTGCCGATGACGCTCATGGCCGTTGCCAAAGTGAGCTCGATGACCATCAAGGCGCACGCCGTCGCCACCAATCCAAATACCACCAGTACGGCCGGTGGGGGCGGCACGGGCGGTGGGGCCGGCAATTCAAGTGAGCAGCCGGTGGTCACGATGGGGCCGATCGGCTCCTCGGCGGCGGATTGGAATTCGGTCTATATGTATGCCGTGCCGAACGGTGCGGACGGCAAGCCGGACTATAATGCCGGCAAGCCGGACTACAATGCGCCTTATCCGCCGCGCGCGCAGTTCTACGAGGCCGGCAGCAACTGCAACAGCAGCAATAATAGCTGGACTTCCAACAGCCGCTGCAACAGCTTTGGGCAGTTTGGGGCAACCGTGCCGGCGACCCAGAACTTTCCCATGATTTCCAACACCGTGGCGTTGGCGTTCCTGTTCGTCAACATGAACAACGGGGAGTATCCCTCCAGCAGCCAGGGCTATGGCCCCAACCAGTATGGGGCCGCGCCCAACAACATCGAGATTTTTAGAACCGCCGATATGTCGTTGAACAAGTCTCCTTCATTTCTAACCGACGATTCCGTGGCGACGGTCAAACAACTGACAACAATCCAGCTCGTCCAGACCGCGACGAATTACTCAGCTCTGAATAAGACAGCGACACCCAACTGCGCCGTTCAAATCGCGCTGGTATTGGATCCGAAGAAAGTGCCGACCGAGCCACCGTATCCAGGCGTATGCTTTTCCACAACGGACCCCCGGTCCGGGTATCAGTATGCCAACATGAGTTGTTCCCAGATGGCGGGAAGGACATTCATCTATTGGTGGAACGACATGGGCGGGCATGGGGACGACTACGACTATAAAAACCTGTACTTCACAGTTCGATGCGTGCAGGGTTCGACCAACCCCAACGGCGGGACGCTGTATACCGGAACCCCGCAGTCCGGCAGCGCGGTGTCGCTGATTCAATAGCATGGCGCCCTTGGCGAATGACGGCCTTGCCCGGCCACGAGCCGACCGTTCGCATCCAAACCTGGGCGAGGCTGGAGGCACGGTCCCGGTGAGGAAACCCCTTGCACCTATCATCAGCCGACTTGCTCGACGCTGGCTTTCAGGCAGAAAATGCTCTCGCGCTGTCCCGGTTCCTATAGAAGCAGATCAACAGGCTCCCATTACGGACAGTCGCCTTCCTGAGGGACTTCGTTAAGCGCAGCTTCCACCTGACAAAACTTAATTCTGAGAATGAGATAACTATGGTGCCCGGCGTTTGATCTCGTTATTGTTATGATACTATAACGAAGATATGCGGCTTCATATTATTGGCCGAATGCACAAGGTAGGCTCTGCATAATGACCATCAAGCAAGAACCACGGCGCGCTCCCGTCCAGCGGGACTGGCTGGCGCGGGTGGCGCCGAACGCCCGCGGTCTCTCGGGCCGCGCGATGCATAGCGGAGGCAGCATGCTGTCGAGTGTCATCGCCCTTGTGCGGCCGCGGACAGCGGGCAGCCGCCGGGGTTCCGTCGCCACGATCATGGGCCTCACGGCGGTGCCCTTGGTCATAGCGTTGGGAGTTGGCGTCGACATGTCGCGTCTCCTCGTTGCCAAGACGGCGTTGCAGCACGCCGCGGACCGGGCGGCGCTCGCAGGGGCGACGGCCTACCTATCCGACCTAGCGCCCAATGACGCCACCGCGATGGCCAATGACTACTTCGACCACTCCGCGCAGGGATTGAACGCAACGGTGACATCACGGACGGCCACCGCCGCTGCGGGGCACCTCCCGGGGGGCGCGTCGTCCTTCAACGTAACGGTCGACGCGACCGCCACGTTGCCGATGACGCTCATGGTCTTAGCCAACGTGACATCGATGACTGTCACGGCGCACGCCGTCGCGACCAATCCGAACACCACGAGTTCGAGTGGCAGTGGCGGTTCCGGCGGCACCGGCAGTACGGGCGGCACGTCAGATGCGCAGCCGGTGATCACCCTGGGGCCGATCGGCTCCACGGCAATGGATTGGAATTCGGTCTATATGTATGCCGCGCCGACCGACGCGAACGGCAAGCCAATCCCAACGAGTTTTCCACCGTACCAGCAATTCTATGAGGTCGGCAGCAATTGCAACAGCGACAACGACCATTATTCTAAGAAAAGCCGCTGCAACGGCGGGTTCGGGGCAACGGTTTCGGCGAGCCAGAACTTCCCCAAGATTTCCAACGCCCAGCCGTTGGCGTTCCTGTTCGTCAACATGAACGCCGGCGAGCTTTCCACCAGCGACAACGATTATGGCAAGAACGCGTACGGAGCCCCGCCCAACAACTACGAGCTTAGTACGACCGCCTGGATGTCGTCGAACAAGCCTCCCACCTACAACACCGACGATTCTGTCGCGACCATCCAAGGCCTGATTGGCAAGGCGCCGACCGGCCAAGCCGCGACCAACTACTCCGCGTTGAACACGACAGCGGCCCCGAATTGCTCCATTCAGATCGCCCTTGTATTGGATCCCAATAACGTGCCGTCCGAGCCGCCATATCCAAAACAATGCTTTTCCACGTCGGACCCACGCTCCGGGTATCAGTATGCCAACCTGAGTTGCGCGCAGATGGCGGGTAGGACATTCATCTATTGGTGGAACGACATGGGCGGCCCGGGGGACGACAAGGACTATAAGAACCTATATTTCACGGTTCGGTGCGTGCAGGGGTCGACCAACCCCAATGGAGGGACCCTGGTTACTGGCCCGCGGCCGGGCGGCGGCTCGCCTTCAGGCAGCGCGGTGTCGCTGGTGCAATAGCGTGGCGCGCATTGCGGTCAACGGTGACCCGGATGCAAAGCCCGCCATGCCCGGGCGATCCGGGCGTTGGCAGGGGGAGCTGACGGCATGGCACGACCGCAAGGGGGCAACCACGCTCGAGTTCGCCATTGTCGCAATGCTGTTTGTCTTATGGCTCATGTCCACGATTACATTCGGCCTGGATATTCTTGCGCAAGCGGCCGTTGACGCCGCTACGCAGGTGGCGGGGCGGCAGATTCAGGTTGGCACGATCCGAGGCGCCTCGAGCGATCAGGCTCAAAAAGTGCGCAGCCTCGTCTGCGCTAACTTGCAGGGATTGACACCGGTGTGCAGTGGCATCCAGGTCTATGCCACCAACGGCGTATCGTTTTTGTCGCTCCACAAGGCTGCCGTGACCGGCACGACGCTGACGCCGTCCACGTTCGACCCCGGCGGATCGGAAGCCTACGTTCTGCTCCAGGTCGCCTATAACAGACCGTTCGCGATTCCGCTCGCCGGGACGTCGAACATGATGTTGTTGTCCACGATTGCATTCAGGAACGAGCCATGAGCGGGCCCCCGCTCTCCCGCGCCGCTCGCATCCATTTGGCGGCCCGGCAGATGTGGCGCGGCCGACGCGGCGTTGCGGCTATCGAGTTTGCCGTCATCTCGACTTTGCTCCTGATCGCGACCCTCGGCTTCTACGAAATGGTCCTGGTCGTGCGCGTGCAGACTCTTTTGTCCTCCGCCGCCGCGAACATGGCCGAGCAGGTAGCGGCTCAAACTGGACTACCGATCGTCACCCTGAACGATTACTGCGGCGGCGCGCAGCTTACGATGGTGCCTTATCCCACCACAAGCCTTTCGATGGCGGTGGCTAGCGTCACCAAGCCAAGCGGGTCCGGCAATGCCGCAACTGATTGGGAGTACGATCGCGCCTGTCCGACCGCCGCAACCGCGATGGGCGGGGCCTATGCGGCCGGGCTCGGCGGTCCCATGGTGCCGAACGGCGGGGACAGCGTCATCATCATCAAAGCGAGCTACACGTATAACCCACCTATCAACGTCATCCTATCCTCGATCACGCTTCATCAAACGGTGTTCGCGCGCCCAATACGTCGTGCGGTCGCCTGCACGGATTGCTGAGACGAGCGAGCTGCCCGGCAGCGCAATAAGCGTTACTGGCCCGGGCAGCCTGGGCGGAGGTTCCCAGCGCCAGCCGCACTGGCTTTGCAGGAACGGGGCCGGCGCCAGGCCAGCCCCGTTGCGTTCAAACACCGTCAGCCTCAACTTTTGCGGCCCGCCGTCCCAGCCTCGAGATGGCGCGTCCGCTCCGCGCGGGCTGCCAAATAGCGGTTAAGGCTCTGCGCCTGGGCGTAGGCCACGCTGCCGTTGCCGAAACCTTGCGGCAGCGAGCCGGCCGTTTGCACCAGGGCCTCATTGCCTACTCCGGGTTCAAGGCGGGCCAAAGAGGACGGCTGGGCCGTGTTCCCAGTCGGCTGCGGGTAGGCGTCCGACCATGTATCGGCCACGAACGCGCGCCCGGCGGTGGCCGGGTGGCCGACGGCGAACGGGAACGGGTCGCCGTTGCCCTCGCCTTCTGCAAAGGCCTGGCCCGCCGATAGGCTCAGGGCGGCGACGGCGAATACGACTTTTAGTTTCATGATGGCTCTCCCTCGTTGATGGCGCAGTCTCGCGGGCTCGCCTGCACCCTGCGTCCAGGCGACGGCCGCGATGGCCATGGGGCTTCGTTACGTCCACTCTGGAACCCACGCTGTGCGTTGCATCACATCGCAAGCGGCCCGGCCGGCTTTTCGCGCAAGGCGCGTGATTTGCCGTTCAAACTAGCCTAACGTGCGGGCATGACGACCTCCGCCATTGGCCCAGAGCACGCCTTGGCCCGGCATGCGTTCCTGGCCGGAACTCCGGCCGCCGCCCTGGCGCGGTTCGCCGCCCATGCGCGGTGGATCGATGCCGGGCCGGACCAGGCGCTGGTGGATTTCGACGACGTCACGACGGACGTGTATTTTGTCATGCAAGGCAGCGTGCGCGTTCTGGTCCGCACCGCAAACGGAGAGCAAACGCAGATATTGGGCGACTTTGCCACCGGCGAACTGGTGGGGGAAATGTCGGCCATCGACAACGCGCCCCGGTCGGCGCGGGTAGAGGCATTGGTCCGCACCCGGCTATGCGCCGTGCCAGCGACGGCGTTCCTCGACCTTGCCCTCACGTCGCACAGCTTAGGCTTGCGGCTGATGCGGTTGTTGACGGCGCGCATCCGGGCGCAGAACCGCCGGTTGCTGGAACATACCGCCTTGCCGACCCGGCTTCGGCTCGCGGCCGAACTGCTCCGCCTCAGCCGTGCGCGTCCGGACGGCACGCGCGCCGTAAGCCCTCCGCCGACGCAGGACGAGTTGGCGGCCCGCATCGGCGCCCGGCGCGAGACGGTGTCGCGCGAGCTTTCGATGTTGACCCGTGCCGGGCTGGTACGCCGCTCGCGGGCAGCATTCGTGCTGGACGAACCGGACGCGCTGCGCGCCAGGGTCGAGGCAGGGTTTGAGCAATCGACGGAGAGCCTGCCGAGCGGTTAGGACCGGAGAGTTCCGGTTGGAAATGGCCGGCCGCGGCGGGTTCTAGCGCCCGGGGCTGTGCCGTTGGCGATCAGGCGCGACGCTCGCCGAGCGCAAGCGCGAGCCTTCCGGCTAGGGTTCTGGCGCTTACGTAGGAGGCGAGGCTGACCTGCGCATTGGTAAAGGCGTATTCGCTGCCGTCCTCGACGCAGAGGAGGTCGACTTCCGTGATGCCGTTACCGAGGGTAGCGATGATGAATTCGACCAACGCCAGCGTCTCCGCATGTCCGAAATACGGGTCGCATGACGCGAAGAATACTTGCATGCGCTTGCCGGAAGCGATGCTGAGCGAGGCCGCAACGAGGCGGTCGCCGCAATGCATGCTGAAGAGTTGCAGCATTCGTTGGCGGGCGAGTTCTGTGGCCAATGCACGGAAAGCCGATGCGTCGTTGTCGAGGATGGCGTAGCCCTGGCCTGTATTGGCGAGTTGTCGCCGCTTCAGGCCGATCATGCCGTCGATCAGGCCATCGGCGGCGGCGGCGTGCGTGTGCATCTCGGACCGAATTGGGCCTATTTCGCTTAAGGCCTGCATGCCGCGCGCATGGCCATCCCGCGTCGCCTTGTTGAGGCCGTCAAACCAGGCGCGGCCATCGGATGCGCCGTAGCGGACCTGCCGGCTGCTGGCAGACCGGCGGCCTGGCCTGAGCTGCAAGGATTGCGGGCGGCGGCCGAGCAATGCATGCAAGGCGGCATCCGGGCGGACATGGCTTAGATAGGCGAGGTCGAAGGCGCCGGCCGCCACCACGGCAGCCCAAACCTGCTCCAGCGCCCGCCAGCCTTCGCCCAGGTCCGGATCGATGAGCGCGTCGCAGTAGTCGCTGCACTCCTTCGCGGCCCATTCCAGCACGCGGACGCCGCGGCGCCGGCGCGTCGCAAAGGGCAGCACGGCGGCCAGGCGGTCCTCCGTCCAGCACAGCCCCAGGCACAGGCGCGAGCCGTCGTCGGCTTGCCTGGAGTTCCACCAGGCAGCGATCCAGCCATGGCTTTGGAACACGTCCTTGCCGCCTTGCCGCCATAGCGCATCCCAAGCCGGGCCGGCCTCCATGAGCCGGCTTGCAGTCGTGATGATCTCGGTGTGCAAAGCGCGGCTAGTCGCGCCTGCCCGGGGCGGGGCGGTCCAGCAGGCGGAGCATGGCGGGCCATTCGGGGACGCCAAACGGGCGGCGGGTCCCGGGCTGGTACTGGTGCATCGCCCGCATTCCTACCGGGCGGTTAAGCTGCGAACTGCGCTTCGTCCAACGCCATGACGCCCGGTGCCCCGTGCAGGACAGCGTGCGCCAGCCCATGCGCCTGCGCCAGCACATGGTCCGCGTAGAACCGTGCGGTGCCGATCTTGGCGGCATAGAATTCCTGGTCGATATTGGTGCCGAGCTTGCCGGATGCGGCCAGTGCGCCTCGCGCGGCCTGCCAGCCGCCAGCCACGATCCCGAACAATTTCAATAGCGGCACGGCGCCGGCGCCGGTCGCGCGTGGATCGTGGGCATGGGTCTCGACCACCCAGTCGACGCACGAGGCGAGCAGGCCTATGCCGGACTCCAGCGATGCCCGGATTGCACGCAACTCGCCCACCTCCGGCAGCAGCGCCGCGTCCGCGCGCATCTCGGCAAGCGCTGCACGCGCTGCCTTGCCGCCGTCGCGGGCGATCTTGCGGCCGACTAGGTCGTTGGCCTGGATGCCGGTGGTGCCTTCGTAAATCGTCGTGATCCGTGCGTCGCGCAGGTGCTGCGCCGCGCCGGTTTCCTCGATAAATCCCATGCCGCCATGCACCTGCACGCCGGTGGAGGCGATCTCGATCGAGGTTTCCGTGCACCAGCCCTTGACGACCGGGATCAGCAGGTCGGCGCGCGCCTGCGCCTGGGCACGCACGGCGTCGTCGGAATGCCGGGCGGCGGTGTCGAGCGCGAATGCGGTGACATAGGCCAGCGCGCGCATCGCCTCCGTCTGCGCCTTCATGCTCATCAACATGCGCCTCACGTCGGGATGGTGGATGATCGACACCTTGCCGCCGCCGCGCACCCCGGCTTCGGTGCCCTGCACCCGGTCGCGCGCATAGGACAGCGCCTGCTGCCAGGCCCGTTCGCCGATGGCCAGACCCTCCAGGCCCACCTGGAACCGGGCGGCGTTCATCATGACGAACATGTATTCGAGGCCACGGTTGGGCTCGCCGACTAGTTCACCGACCGCGCCCTCGTTGTCGCCAAAGGCCAGCACCGCCGTCGGGCTGCCGTGGATGCCGAGCTTATGCTCGATCGACACGCAGCGCACGTCGTTGCGAGGGCCAAGCGCGCCATCGTCGTTGACCAGGAATTTGGGCACGACGAACAGCGAGATGCCGCGGACGCCTTCGGGCGCGTCCGGCAGGCGGGCGAGCACCAGGTGGACGATGTTGCCGGCCATGTCGTGCTCGCCATAGGTGATGTAGATCTTCTGGCCGAAAATGCGGAAGCGGCCGCCATCGGGCACGGCGCGCGTGCGCACGGCCGACAGGTCCGACCCGGCCTGCGGCTCCGTCAGGTTCATCGTGCCGGTCCACGTGCCCTCGACCAGCTTGTGCAAATAGCGCTGCTTTTGCGCGGGCGTTCCGCACAGGTGCATTGCCTCGATGGCGCCGCGGGTCAGCAACGGGCAGAGGCCGAACGCCATGTTGGCCGCATGCCACATTTCCTCGACCGCGGCCGAGACCACCGCCGGAACGCCCTGGCCGCCGAAATCGGGATCGCAGGACAGCGCATTCCAGCCGCCGGCGACATACCGGGCATAGGCGTCGGCGAACCCGTCGGGCGTCGACACTTCGCCGTCGCGCCAGCGCGCGCCCTGACGGTCGCCGGACTGGTTGATCGGCGCCAGCACCTCGCGGGCAAACTTCGCGGCCTCGTCGAGCACGGCATCGACCAGTTCGGGACCGATGCTTTCGCAGCCGGGCAGCGCCGCAACGCGATCCAGGCCGATCAGTTCGGTCAGCACGAAACGCATGTCGCGCAACGGGGCATTGTAGGTCATGGTTTTGCTCCCTCAAACTGGCGTGTTTCTACGCCTTGGGAAGAAAGATGCGGCGTCGCTGGCGGAATGCAAATTGTTTGGCATTTGGCGGTGCGCCGATCCGTCCCCCCGGGCACAGCGTTGCAGATGCCTAGCGGGTTGGGGGAACGGGCGCAAAGATTATCCCAAGCGGGTCTCAGGCATCAACCGCGCAATCCATCTGGGAATGCCGCAATAGCGCGCGCGCCGTCTCTGCCGGGCCCGGACGGCCGAACAGCCATCCCTGACCGACGTCGCAACCGAGATCGCGCAACAGCGCCGCCGTCTCAGGTTGCTCGACCCCTTCTGCGACGATGGTCAAGCCAAGGCTGTGGCCCAGCCCGACCACGGCAGCGACGATCTTACGGCTTTCGAGGCTGGTGGCCATCGCACCCACGAAACCTGCGTCGATCTTGAGCTTGTCGAATGGCAGCATGTTGAGCTGCCGCAGGCTCGAGTAGCCCGTGCCAAAATCGTCGAGCGCCAGTTGCACTCCCAATGCTTTAAGCTCGGTAAGGAGGTCCCGCGCCAAATCGAGGTCGCCGACCAGCGCGCTCTCGGTGATTTCGAGTTCGAGGCGATGCGGCGGCAGCCCGGACTCGTCCAGTGCGGCCCGGACCATCGCCGGGAGGCCACGGTCGCGCAATTGGAGCGGCGAAACGTTGCAGGCGAGAAGGATGTCGGACGGCCAGGTCACTGCGATGCAGCAGGCCCTGCGCAACAGGCGGTCCGTCATCGGTTCGATCAGCCCGGTTTCCTCGGCGATCGGTATGAACTCGGCGGGAGAGATCATGCCGCGGGTCGGATGCGGCCAGCGCGCAAGCATTTCGAAGCCTATAAGGCGCTCGGTGCCCATCTCTACCTGCGGCTGGAAGTGCGGGGTGATATGGTCGTCGGCGATCGCCCGCCGCAGCTCGCCCTCGAGCAGCGCGCGCGCCTGGATTTGCGCATCCATGCCCGTTTCGAAGAAACAGAAGCGGCTGCGTCCGTCAGCCTTTGCTTGGTGAAGCGCTACATCGGCACGCCGGACGAGCGCATCAGCGCTTTCGTCGTGTAACTGCGCCAGCGCCAATCCGATGCTTACGCCGATCTGCATCATGGTCCCGTTGGAGAGCTCGAACGGCGCCTCAAGCGCGATGACGATCCGGCGCGCTATCTGAGTCACGGCCTCGGTGTGCGAGCATTGCTGCACCAGCGCTTCGAGTGGAACCGCCAGGGCGAACTCGTCCCCGCCGAGCCGGGCGACCAGGTCGCTGGTGCGGGCAAACCCGCGGAGCCGGGTGGCCACGAGCTGCAGCAGTTGATCGCCGGCAGGGTGCCCATAGACGTCGTTAACGCCCTTGAAGCGATCTAGGTTGAGCAACAGCAGCGCGACCGTGCCGCCATTCTGCTCCGTTCTCGCCACCATCGCCTGTAACGCTTCATACAAGCGCCTCCGGTTGGGTAGATCGGTCAGGGCATCGGTCCGCGCCACCGCTTCGGTTCCTGCCAGCGCCTGCCGCAACTGCAAATGGCCATGCGCGGCTATGGCGGCTGCGACGAGGAACACGGCAACCAGCGTAAGCCCGGCCGTCTCGATCCAAGCGCGGTCATTGAGCATTTTCGCGCGGGTCGCCGCGAGTGTTTCAAGGTCTTGGCCGAATGCCTCGATCCCCGAGGCATAAACCGCCTTGAGATAGGCGAACTCCGGGCTATCGAGCAGCAGCTTGGCGCCCTCGCGGTCCCCAGCGGCGGCCTGCGCGAAAGAGGCCCGCTCCATCTGGATCAAGCCCAGGCTCGCTTCATGCGTCGTTTCTGCGAGTGCCGCGCTGACCGGCGGCGTCGCAAGCGCAACGGCCTCGGCGATGGCCGCCGCCAACTGCGGCCCGGCCTCGTCGAAGCGTGCAACCCACCGAGCCTCACCCGATTCTGCCGCCATATGGGCCGACATGGTGAGCCATTCATCGAGATAAGCGAAGGTCCCGCGCAGCTCGGCCACCCGCACGGCCTGCTGTGCCGCCAAACGCATGTTTTCGCGCGTCCCTGTCCCGGACCAGCCGAGCCATACGAGGAAGCTGAAGGCAACTGCCACGGCCAACGCAGACCCCATGCGGATCAGGGACCGCGCATCAACTCGCTGTAGCTGCGGAATGAGCATCTGTGGAAGCAGCGACATGCCGGGAGCTTACGCTGAAGATCTTAACAAGCTGTTGAGGAATTTAGCCTAGATTTGTCTTTATGCGTTGGCGGCGTTGGGTCTCACGGAGAATTATCCGCAGCCGATGCAACACAGCCTGTCGCACCGCCTTCTCTTTAACGAGGCTTGGCCGTCGCAAGGCGCCTTGCCCCGAGAACATGATGGAGCCACCGATGCAAAATAAGAACATTCTCGCTGCCTGCATCGCCAGCAGCCTTGTCGCGGCGGCCGTCCCTGCTTCCGCCCAGGCTCCGATGCCCATGCCGGGCCATGGCGTCATGCAGCACGGCGCAGCGGCCGCTGCCGTGAGGCCGGACATGGCTGCCGACCAGCAGGAGATGATGGCGGCGATGGAGAAAATGAACCGCGCCATGATGGCCGGACCCATGACCGGCGATCCGGACCGCGACCTCGTTGTCATGATGATGCCGCATCACCGGGGCGCGATCGACATGGCGCGCATCTACCTGCGGGATGGCAAGGACCCGGCCATCCGCCGCATGGCGCAGCGGATCATTGTCGACCAGGAGCGCGAAATCCGTGAGTTCGAGGCATGGCTCGCCAAGCACCCGGCCCAAGCCCGTTAGACAACCGAGCGCCGCCGGAGCTTGCGCGCCATGTCACGCCGGCGTGTAGATGACCAGCTTCAGCGCGGGATCGTCATTGGCCTGAAAGCTCGCATGTTCGAAGCGCAGCAAGCCCTTTTCCGGGTGGTTCAGCAGCTTTTGGCCAGATGCGACGCCGCGGATGTCATGCGCTTCCCACCAGGCCGCGAACTCCGCGCTGCCGTGCCGAAGGCGGGCCAACAGGTCAAGAAACGCTGGATCGCCGGCCCAAAGATCATGGGTCGCACGAAATTGGGCCACCATGCGTTGCGCCTCGTCTGTCCAGGTTGCCCCGAACAGGCGCCGGGCCTCCGGATTGGTCAGCACATAAAGCAGGATATTGCGGTCCTCATCGGCGAGACGGCCAAAGTCGGCGAAGATTTCGACCGAAGCGGCATTCCACGCCAGGATGTCCCAGCGGCGGCCGGTGACATAGGCAGGCTGATTGAGGCTCTCGACCAGGCGGCGGATCGTTCCGGGCACGCTCTCGCGAGAGAACGCGCGGCGATCGGCGTTCTGCGCCAAGGCCCGCAAATGGGCGTGCTCCACCTTGCCGAGGCGCAGCGCGCGGGCCAATGCATCGATGGTGGTGACAGAAGGGGTGACGTTTCGCCCCTGTTCCAGCCGGATATACCAGTCGACGCCGATGCCCGCGAGTTCGGCCACTTCCTCGCGCCTCAGGCCCGGTGTCCGGCGCCTCCGCCCATTGGCGAGGCCCGCCAATTCGGGGTTCAGCTTTTCCCGTCGCGACCGGAGGAAATCGCCAAATTCGCTGCGGCCCGAACCCGGCATGACGTATGCTCCCGCGCCAAGGAGGTATCTCCTGGTCCTAGGATACTACTAGGTCTTGCTGCAAAGGGAATGCCGGTGAGAATGGTCGCATTCCATTTGGAGAGCGATCATGAAGGCTGCGGTCCTGCACGCGTTTGGGTCTCCGCTGTTTATCGAGGCCTTGCCCGACCCGGTCCTGGGCACGGGGGAGGTCATCGTCGATGTCGTGGCGGCGCCTGTGCTGTCCTATGCGAACGAGGTTTTCAGCGGCGTGCGAAAATACCTGTTGAATCTGCCTGTGGCGCCGGGCTGCGGCGCGATCGGCCGCGTGCGCGCATTCGGACCGGACGCAACGCGCCTGGCCGTCGGCGACTGGGTGTTCTGCGATCCCACGGTGCGGTCGCGCGATGACGCGCTGTCGCCTGACATAACCCTGCAAGGCTGGAGCGCCCGCGGCGAGGGCGGCGTGCGCCTGCAGAGATACTTCCACCATGGCCCGTTCGCCGAAAGGATCATGGTGCCGACGGAGAACGCCGTTCGCATTGGCGCGCTCGATCCGGCTGATGCGGCGCAATGGTGCGCGCTGGTCACGTGTCTCGTGCCGTATGGCGGCCTGCTTGCAGCGAACCTGCAGGCGGGGGAGACGATCCTCATCAGCGGCGCGACCGGGCATTTCGGCAGCGCCGCCGTCGCAGTGGCCCTGGCGATGGGCGCAGGATGCGTCATCGCGCCGGGCCGGAACGAGCGAACGCTCGAGGACCTGGCGCGTCGTTTCGGCCCCCGCCTGCGGCCGGTGCGGCTGTCCGGCAACCAGGACGACGACCGCGAGCGGATGCGGCAAGCGGCGCCGGGGCCGATCGACTGCGTGCTGGACATCCTGCCGCCGTCGGTTGGCGCGGCGACGGTGCGGGCTGCCGTCATGACGGTGCGCCCGTATGGCAGGGTCGTGCTGATGGGCGGCGTCGGCATGTTGGGCGGCGACGATCTCGGGTTGCCTTACCCGTGGATCATGCGGAACGGCATCACCATACGCGGCCAATGGATGTGTTCGCCTGAGGCTATCACCCAAATGGCCGCGCTGGTGCGGTCCGGGCTGCTAAGGCTGGACCTTTTCGACATCACGGCATTCGGCCTGGACGACGCGAACGCGGCTGTCGCGCACGCCGCCGCCAACGCCGGTCCCTTCAAGATGACCGTGATCCGGCCATGATGAGGGTTCCGGCATCAGTTCACCGTTTGGCTCGGCCGCGCGAAGAAATCCGCGGGAACGTTGTTCGTCAGGCCCTGCACCCGGTCCTCGGTTTTCAGGTTGATCGCCGAGCAGCCCTGGCCGCCATAGTGCGGCAGCGAGGCAATGGTTGCGGCGGGGATGGTGGCGTAGGATGCCGGCAGCGGGGTGCGATAGCCGATCAGGCGGCCGGGGTCGAAGGCCGAGAGCAGCGCGCCGGTCGGCATGCCGGGCGCGTCATGCGGGCTTAGGAAGGCCTGGGTGAAACCGGCTGGCCCTGTTTGGAATTGCTGGTCCTGCGCTCCCGCCAGCCGGGCCGCTGCCTCGTCCGGCAGGGTGGCCAGCGGCGGCAGGCCGAACAGCGAGTTCACCAGGCGGATGACCGAATTGTGGTCGCCTTCCTCATGCGCCACCACGTGCGCGCGCGCATAGGGGGAGATCACCAGCAACGGGATGCGCGGGCCGCGGCTGAGCGGCAGGCCGGCCGGGTCGTAGCTGAGGATGCGGGGCGGCACGTGGTCGTAGTCGCCCTCGGACTCGTCGTAGGTGATGACGATGGCGCTCTCGCCCCAATACTTGCTGTTGGCGATCGTGTTGATCGCGTTGGCGATCAGCGACTCGCTGATCTGCGAGTCGGAGTAGGCCGGATGGTCGTCGTCGCCCAGGAAGTTGGCGCTGATATAGGCCGCGTCGTCCGGCCCGGACGCGTTCGCCGTGTTCGGCCGCATGCCCATGATGTTGTCATAGCCGCCGCGGACGTAGAATACGCCGCCTGACTTCGGCAGCGCCGACTTCTGCATGTCGCTGAAGAAGTCGCCGAGCCCATGCAGGTTGGCATTTTGCACCGGGTTGTTGGTGACATAGCCGAAGTACTGCGGCCCGTTATGGTGGCCGATATAGCTGGCGTGCGGCACGGTGTTGATGCCGTTGCTGTCCGGCAGCCCGCCCTCCGCCGTATAGCCGTTCTGGTACCAGCCCCAGCTATAGGGCGCGCGGCCCCGCTGGGTGATATACAGGATGTCGTTCTGGATATCCTGTAGGTCGAGGCCCGGATTGGCATCGTGCGTCGAGACATCAAGCAGCGTGCGGCCGGCAAGCGTCAGCGGCAGCCCGGCGAAGGTGAGGTTTGGGGCGACGTTGGTCGGGGCGCCGGACTCGTTCTTGCGCTGTGGCGTGCCGCTGCTGGCGCCGGTGTTGGCCGCGGGCTGGATGTTCGTCGGCTGGCTCGGATTGCCCGAATACTGCGCACTGGCCGCGGGCAGGCCGGGGATCGGGTCGTTGGTGATCGGCACCGCGACCGAGCCATAGGTCTTGGCCGTCGTCGCGTCCGGATGCTTCACCCACTGTGTTTCGCCGGACTGTCCGGCGATCATGGCGATGGCGTTCGGCGTCGACGGTCCGATCGTCGTCTGGAAGATGTTATCGAACAGGGCAAACTTATTGGCGTAGTTCCATAGGAACGGGATGGTGTCGCAATCGACGTAGGCCATCGCCAGTTCGCCGAACTGCTTGGACTTCAGCGAAACGGTGGCTGGCGGCGTCGCCGGGTCAATCGGCGAGCCCGGGAAGTATTTCGCCTGTTCGTCAAGCGCGAAGCGGTCCATGACCGGCACGCCGTTCACCAGATGCATCTTCGCCGCCATGCGCGGATGGCCGTGGTCGATGTCGTCGAGGTCGGAAGCGTTCTCGGCGTTGCCGATGCGGAAGGACTGGATGCTGCCCACGCTGCCGTCGGTGTTGAGGATCGCCTGGGTGTTGGCCGCCGGCACGCGAGGCTTGGTCCCGTCCGAGAACAGGCCGTTGGCGCCGCGGAAGCTGCCGAAGTAGTGGTCGAACGAGCGATTTTCTTGGAACAGCACGAACACATACTTCACGCGCTGCCGCAACAGGGCGATCAACTCCGCGTCCGACAGCTTGGGATCGGCGGCGGGGTCGGCGTAATACTGCGCGACCTCTCCGGTCGGGTCGGGCTGGCCGGTCACAATGAGCTTAGGGCCATTCGCGGCGTGGGCGGGCAGGGCCATCACGGGCTGCAGGATCAGGCTGGCGGTGATCAAGGCGGTGCAGCCCCGGAGTAGCGAACGCAGCATGTGGCGGACCCTTCTGAAATTGACGGCCGGACCATGCCACGCCTTGCGGCACAAGCTGTTAAGGCTGTGTTACAGGCGCATTAAGTTACGCTGTTACTCTGCATTCGGCGGGCATAGCACGCCCCCTTCGCGCCAGGACGCATCCAGCGCTGGAGGCAACTGCAACGGGGATTGCGCACCGAGGTTACGGGCGACGAGCGCAGCATAGCCGCCCGCGGCCGTCGCCCGGGCCTGCCAGCCCGGCGTCAACCCCAGCCCGGATCCTGGGATCGGCAACGGCCCGGATGCCGCATCCGGCTGCATTATTGTGTGCATGGTCCAGGCCACGATGGCCGCCCATCGCGCGTCGTCCAGCCCCGACACGGCCAGAACCGGCGATGCCGACAGCGCTTCGGGCAGGATGCGAATCGGGTGCCCTCGCGCCTCCCCATCGGCCCGCTGCGCCGCCAGCGCCGTCGTTTCCAGCGCGACCGCGGGGCAGCGGCCCACCTCGAAGGCGTCCAGCATTTCCTCCTCTTCCTGCCAGCCGGAGAAGCTGATCGCCAGGCCATGGCTGCGGACATAGGCCAGTAGCGTGCGCTCCGGACCGGTGCCGGGCTCGGCGCAGACCATGGTGCCCGCGAGATCGGCGAGGTGCTCGGCGCGGCTGCCGGCCAGGACCATGACTCCGTTGGTTTGGTGGAACACCGCCGGGCCGGGCACGACGGCGTCGAGCAGGGAGTTGGCCAGCAGCTCCGAGCCTGTGAGGAAAGCGACGGCGTCCTCGCCCCGGCGCAAACGCTCGAAATCCTGGCCGAGCGCGTAGGGATGGAACTCAATTTTGGCGCCGTCTCCCAGCACCGCTGCGGCGATGGCCCGGCACAGATCGACCTCGAGGCCCGCCATTCCGCCATCCTCCGCCGGGGATGCGAGGCCGGGGCGGGGCACGCCGCCGCAATGCAGCACGCCGGCGGCACGGACCCGGTCGACGGTCGCGCCGGACGCCGACGACGCGGCAAGCAGCATCAACGGGACGAGGAGGAAGCGGAGCATTGGGGACACCACGGCGGTTGCGTTACGCGGGTTAGGCATGGCGCGCAGCGGAGGCAAATGACGGTAATGCTACGCCGTCCGCCCATGCTCAATCGCACCGGGCAACGTCATCAGGATGTAAGACTGCGCGGCCCGGGTTTTCGCTAGACTAGATGTTCGCTTGACCACCAGGACGCTGCAGCGGAGGGATCGTGCGGAATGCCGCGTTCACGGCTTTGCTTGGAGCTTCGGCGCTCATTGGCGTGCTGACGGCGGAACTTCGATCCCTGTCTGCGGACGGCCAGCCGGCCATCCTCGCCCCGACGCCTTTGCGTATTCAATCCCACCCGCCGCCGCCGCCGTCCGGCGTGCAGCGGGAGGCAATGGCGGCGATCCTGGCCCGTCCGCTGTTCAGCCCCGGCCGACGCCCGGCCGCACTCCCCATGGCGAGCACTGTTCCCCAGGCCGCGCTCCCCAGGCTTTCCGGCACGTTCGTCCACGGCGCCGACCGCAGCGTCATCTTCGTGCCCGCCAGCGGCAGCAAGCCGGTGATTGCGCATGAGGGCGCAGTCGTCGGCGGCTACATCGTGCAGGCGATCGAGGCCGGGCGCGTGACGCTGGCGGGGCCGGACGGCGTCCATGTGCTGCGGCCGGCATTCGACCCGCAATCCCCCGCCGTCCGCCCCGGCGCCGTCGGCACCCCCGCGCTGCCACCCGGCATCGCTAGTGGTGCGAATCTAACGCTTGGTGCCCTCGACGGACAGCGGCGATGATCTCGTCGGGGTCTTTGTTCCAGCGGAAAGGCTTTGGGTGCTGGTTGGCGTCTTTGACGAAGCGGTTGATTGCGGCTTGCAGGGCGATGATGGAGTGGAACACGCCGCGTTTGAGCCTGCTGTTGGTTAGCTTGGCAAAGAAGCCCTTGACGGCGTTGATCCATGCGAAACCGGAGGTTTGCGCCGGGAAGCCGAGGTCGGCGTGAAGTGGAAGATGAACCGCTCGTGCCGCCCGAGCCATTCGACGACTTTGGGGTGCTTGTGGGTTGCGTAGTTGTCCAGCACGGCATGGACCTGCTTGTTGGGCGGAACATGCTTCTCGATGGCGTTCAGGAAGCGGATGAACTCCTGATGCATGCACCGGTCGATGACGCTGCCATCGAGCACGCTGAAGGCGGCAAATAGGGTGTTGGTGCCGTTCCTTTTATAGTCGTGTAAAAAGGCGTCCGCGTGACAGTCTCCCGCCGGGCCTATCGCTGCACGGCGCTGCGTATCAGGTCCGCGCCGCGTTCCGCGATCATCAGCGTCGTCGCATAGGTGTTGGCGGACGGCATGTTCGGCATGATCGAGGCGTCCACCACGCGCAGGCCCTGCATGCCGTGCACCAGCAGGTCGTCGCCCACCACCGCGCTGGGGTCGGACGCCGGACCCATGCGGGCGGTGCCGATCAAGTGGTAGCAGGTCGTCCCGTTGGCCCGCGCGAAGTCCAGTAGCTCGTCATCCGTCTTCACGTCCGGCCCGGGCAGCGTCTCGTGCTCCACGTAGGGCGCAAGCTCGGGGGTGGCCAGCAGGCGGCGGATCAGCCGGATGCCGCCGAGCGTCACGCGGCGGTCAATCGGGTCCGCCAGATAGTTCGGCTGCACGACCGGGTCGACGAAGGGGTCGGTGCTGCGCGCACGCACGTGGCCGGCGCTTTCCGGACGGTGCGGCCATACCCCTGCGGTCATTCCGGGATAGCCGTCCAGGATGTAGGTGCGCCCTTGCTGATAGCTGCCGGGCGTGAACACGCATTGCAGGTCCGGCGCATCGAGCCCGGTCCACGATTTCCAGAACACGTGCACCTGCGACGGCGCGGTGGCGAGGATGCTGGGGCGCCCGGTGGCCCAGCGCAGCACTTGGCCGGCCAGGCGTGGGCCGCGCGACAATTCATTCAGCGTGACGGTGCCCGCCCGGGCGCGCATCACGCAGCGGACGGCGTAGTGGTCGCGGAAATTCTCGCCCACGCCGCGCAGTTCGTGGACGATTGGCACGCCGAGGTCCGCGAGCAGCCCGGCAGGCCCGATCCCGGAGACCTGCAGCAGCCGGGCGGTGTTGACTGTCCCGGCGGAGAGTATGACCTCGCGCCGGGCGCGGATTGCGGTCGATGGGCCGCCGCGCTTGCGGATGGTGCTGACGCCCACGGCGCGCTTGCCCTCGAACAGCACGGCGCGGGCGCGGGTGTTCGTGCGCACCTCGAGGTTGGGCCGGCTGCGGGCGGGGTTCAGGAAAGCGCGCGCCGCGCTGACCCGGCGTCCGCGTTCGATCGCCCGCTGGAAATAGCCCACGCCGGCCTGGTCGCCGCTGTTGTAGTCGGGGTTGCGCGGAATGCCCGCCGCGACCGCTCCGGCAATGAAGGCTTCGCTGACCGGGTGTATCCAGTCCATGTCGGTGACGGGGATGCCGCCGTCGCGCCCGCGCTTGGCCTCGTCGCCGAAGCCGACCCGGCGTTCGGTGCGGCGATAGTACGGCAGCATGTCTTCATAGCCCCAGCCGCGGTTGCCGCGCTGCGCCCAGTTGTCGAGGTCCGCCGGCTGGCCACGGTTGTAGACCATGCCGTTGATGCTGCTGGAGCCGCCCAGCGTGCGGCCCTGCGTGGTGGCGATGGCGCGTCCGCCGGTGTTCGCCGTGGGTTCCGTCTTGAACTGCCAGGTGCAGGACGGATCGAAGAGCGTCTTGGTGAACCCGGCCGGGATGTGAATCCAGGGATTGCGGTCCGGCGGCCCCGCCTCGATCATGCATACCGTGACGGCGGGGTCGTCGGTCAGGCGGTTGGCCAGCACCGACCCGGCCGCGCCGGCGCCGACGATCACGTAGTCGAACTCGTCAGCCGTTTTGGTCATGGCCGGACGGTAGCCGCCGGGGCAGGCCGCCGCAATCGTGCGGAGGGCCGGGGCATCGCGCGCAGGGGGCAGGTTCCTACTTGGCCGGCTCGGGCGCTACAGGCTGGTTCGCGACGGCCTGCTGCAGCGACGCCAGGCGCGCCTGGGTTTCCGCGACCTGCTGCTGCAAGGCATTGAGCTGCTGCGCAGCGGAATTGCGCTGATCGGTGAACTGGGTGAGTTGCGCCTGGGCGTCCGCGGCCTGCTTTGCCGCCGCCGCACCGCTGGTTTGCGCCTCCTGGGCCTGGCGCTGCAACGCCGCGAGCTGCTGCTGGCCTGCGGTGACCTGTTGCGCCAGACGCTCGAGCTGGGCGGCGGTGTCGGCCTGCCGCTTCTGCGCCGCTTCGGCTGCGGCCTGGGCGGATGGGAGCTGCTGCTGCAATGAGCCCAACTGCTGCTCGGCGTCGGTCCGTTGCGCGGTCAGGCGGTTGATCTGCGCCTGGCTGGCGGTGACCTGCGCTTGCACGCCCGTGGCGGCCTGCTGAGTTTGCAGCAGCGCGGCCTCGGCCTTGGCCACGTCGGCCGAGCGGGTGGCGGCTTCCTGCGTGATCTGCGCCAGCGACTGGCGGGTTTCGACCTCCTGCGCGTGGGCGGCTTCGATCCGCTTGCTGACGTCGGCGAGTTCCTGGGTGTGGGCGGCCATGTCGCTGTCGAGCTTGGCCGCGGCTTCCTTGCCCTGCGCGAGCTTGCCCTCCACGTCGGCGCCGGCCGCGCGTTGCTGCGCGAGCTGCTGCGCCGCCGCGTCCAATTGCGCCTGGGTGGCGGCAAAGCTGGCCTTCGCCGCCTCGATCGCCTTGTTCGTCTCGGCGAGCTGGGCGGCTGCGGCGTCGCGGCCCTGGGTGGCCTGGTTTACCGACGCGGTGGCTTCGGCGGTCCGTTTCTGCAGATCGGCGACGGTGCCGGACGCCTTCTGCTGCTGGTCAAGCTCGGCGGCGAGCTGTTCCTTCGAGGTGGTCAGTTCGCCGATCTGCGCCGACGTGCGGGCGCGCAGCGACGATTTTGAGGAAATTTGGGAGATCGCGACGATCCATCCGATCAGGGCAACCGCAGCGAGGATGAGCACCATGGGGCGCTTGAATTCGTTTTTCCAGTCGATATCCACGGCGCTGCTTCCTATCGGTCGATTGCTTGCCGTCTAGGATAGATGCGCCGCCGCGTGGGCGAAAGCTCGCTTGCCATGACAAACGGCTGCTCACCAAGGCGTGTGGTGCCGGCACGGGTTGCGTCGGGATTGCATTGCCGACGCGTCGCGGGTCAACGCTGCGCGCCGTTTTGCTCCGCCGCAGCGAGGCCGAAGCCTAGCGTGAGGAAGAACCAGCCTCCCATCGGCAGGGAAACGAGCGGACTCGTGGAGGCGAGCGGCCATGCCTGGAGCAGTACGGCGACGAACAAACCCACCCGCAACGGGTCCGGATCGCGCCAAAGCCCGTGCGAGAGGCGGCGCAGCCAGAGCAAGGCCAGCACGCTAAAACCGAGCAGGCCCGGCAGCCCGGCGTCCGTCAGCGCCTGCAGATAGTAGCTATGCGGGTGCGTCACGCACATGGCGGCGCCGCCACCGCTGTCGGCGGGGTCGCCGGGCCAGCGCCATCCGTGCTGATAGCGCGGATCCGGACAGTTGTCCTGGAATCCATTGAAGCCGAGGCCGGTCCAGGGGTGCTGCTCGGCCATGGCCACGGAACGGGCGGTGATCTGCCCATACGGGCTATCGGGGAAGGCCGCGATCTGGTGCGAGAACTTGGTGACGAGGCGATAGAAGGTCGGCGGCGAGATCACCGCGGACGCGCCGATCAGCGCCCCGGCGGCGACGATGGCCACGGCCACCATGCCGCGCGCCTTCGGCATCAGCAGGGCGGTGGCGAGCAGGCCCAGCCCCGCCAGCAGCACGGGCATGCGCTGCCCGATCAGGACCACCACGGCAATGCCACCGACCAAGACGCTTCCGGCCGCCATCCGCCGCAGCAGCTTGGGCGAGGCGTATAGCCAAGCCACGGCGGGCAGCATCGCCGGGAACAGCATGCGTATGAAAGTCGGCGCCGCCTTCGGAGTGTTGAACGGCCCGGTCAGCTCGCCATCGCCCCACCTGGGGTTGCCGAACAGGTTCCTGCCGGACGCGAATTGCAGCAGGGTTTGCCCGGCGACATACAAGGCGGCGACGCTGAAGCTGGCCAGCAGCCAGCGGCGGGCGCGTGGGGCGCGGAGCACCCATTGCTGCAACGCGGCGATGAAGATGAGGAAACGCAGGACGAGGAACGCCTGGGCCGCGTGGCCCCACGCCCCCGGTTGGCTGGTCGATGGGGCAAGGATGGTGCATCCGAGCGTCCAAGCCCACCAGAGCAGGCCGGCGATCACCCAATCCCGTTGCAGCCAACCCCAGCGGCGGTCGATCGCGCTGCGGGCCAGGAACAGGGCCGCGACAACGTCGATGCCGATCTCGACGCCGACGCGGAGGTGGAGCAGGAAGAACGGCAGCAGCAAAGTGAGGCCGAGGGCGATTGCATCGATCGCTCGCGCTGCTTGCCAAGGGACGGCGCTGCGCCAGGGCTTGGCGCGCATGGTGTCGATGCCGTCCATGGTCACGCCGAGTGGAACAAGCTGACGATCGCGGTTGCCATGCAAACCTTATTTGCGTGTGAGGCGCGCCTGCCCGCTGTGGTCGCGCGTACCCGGGCCTTATGGCGCAGTTTGGCCGGGCTTCATACTGGGGCCGGGCTCGGCCCCTCAGCCCCCTCCGGACGCGGCGAAGTTCAGTCGCAGCCCTGCTTCCGGCCAGGGCATCGCGACCAAGTGGCCGATGCCGGACAGCGTGATGTAGGCGGTGCGCAGGTCCGGGCCGCCGAAGCAGATGTTGGTCGTGTAGACGTCCGGCGTCTTCACCGTGCGCACCAGGGTGCCGTCTGGTGCAATCACCGTGATCGCGCCGCTGATCAACGTCGCGACGCAGACGTTGCCGGCGGCGTCGACGGCCAGGCTGTCGAAACGGTGGTATCCCGCCTCGTTGAACAGGAACCGCCCGCCGTTCGGCGACGGGAAGGGCAGGCGCTTGACGACGCCGGGTTCCTCGATGTTGAAGGCCCAGAGCCGCCCGCCCTCGGTTTCCGCGACATACAAGGTCTGCTCGTCGGGCGACAGGCCGATGCCGTTGGGCGTCAGGATGGGGTGCAAGACCTCGGCGATGCGGGAGCCGTCGGCCATGGCGTAGTAGACGCTGCCCTGGTCGCGGTCGCGGGGCCGGACCTTGCCGAGATCGGTGAAATAGAAGCCGCCGTGGCGGTCGAACACGATGTCATTGGGTCCGCATAGCCGGTATCCGCCGCAGCGGTCATACAGCACCCGGGATGCGCCGGTCTGCGGGTTCACCCGCTCGATCCGCCCGCCGGTATAGGACGCCGGGGTGCCGACCGGGCGCAGCAGGCCCGGCTCCTCGTGCCATTCGAAGCCGCCGTTGTTGCAGACGTATAGGTCGCCATCCGGTCCCATCGCCAAGCCGTTCGGGCCGCCGCCGAGATCGGCGATGACCGAGACCGTGCCGTCCGGCGCCACCCGGCTGACTGTGCCGCGCGCAATCTCCACCAGGGCGACGCTGCCGTCATCGAGCGCCACGGGGCCTTCGGGAAACCGCAGCCCCGCCGCGATCACGCGCATACCGGTCATCGTCGCCGCCCTCCTACTCGGTCTTCACAATCAGCGCGTCGACGGCAAGGATGCGGCTGCCGGCGCAGATGAACGGGTTGACCTCCATCTCGGCGATCATTCCTGCGGCGTCGGCGGCCAGTTCCGAAATGCGGCAGACCATCTCCGCCAAGCGCGTGAGGTCGACCGGCTCCGCCCCGCGAAACCCCTGCAGCAACGCCGCGCCCTGCAAGCCTTGCAGCATCGCCACCGCCTCGTCCAATCCTACAGGGGCCGGCGCCAACGCGATGTCGCGGAGCACTTCGACGAAGACGCCGCCCAGCCCTACCACGACCACCGGCCCGAACTGCGGATCGTCCCGGGCGCCGACCATTACCTCGACGCCCTTGGGGATCATAGGCTGCACCAGCACGCCATGCAGATCGGGACGCGGCGTGCGGACCGCCGCGGCGTCCAGGATGGCCTGGTAGGCATGCTCGACTTCGCCGGCATCGCGAAGATCGAGGCGCACCATCCCTGCCTCGGTCTTGTGGGGGACGTCCGGGCTTTCGCCCTTCAGCACGACCGGGAAGCCGAACGCCGCCGCCGCCGCAACCGCCGCGCCGGGGTCGTTGACAAGCTGTCCGGGCACGGACGGCAGGCCATAGAGCGCCATCACCTGTTTTGCCTCGTGCTCCGTCAACCCGGCCCTCGGCACGGCGCGCAGCAACGCCGCCATTTCGGCCTTGGCGCCGGGGTCGGACAAGCGTCCGCGGACGCCGTGCGGCGCCTGCCGCAACCCGGCGCGCCAGTGCCAGGCGGCGAGGGCGGCAAAGCATCGGTCCATCGAGTGGAACAGCGCGAGATGCGGGTCGATCTCGGTCTCGAATGCGCCGGGGCCGCCGAGCCACTCCGGCGCCCAGACATTGCAGACGATCTTGCCGTGCTGCGCCGCTGCCTGGCTGAACACCGGCAGGCGGGCGGTCGCAGGCGCATAGGCGTAGGCGTGCGACGTGACCAGCGCGCCGTAAGCGGGATCGGCGAGCAGCGCATCGGTGCAGGCGAGCAGGCCGCCGGGCTCGGTGATGACCTGGGCGGTGACGTCGCAGGGGTTGCGGGTCGAGCCGTACTCGGGCACCCGGGCCGTCAGCACCGCCGCCGCGTTGGGGCCGGGCTGCGGCAGGGCGACGCCGTGCCGCTCCGCCTTGTCCGCCGCCATGATCGCCGCTCCGCCCGAGGTGGCGATGACGGCCACGCCGCGCGCCCGCGGCGGCGGGGCCTTGGCAAGGAACGCCGTGGCCTCGACCAGCGCCTCCAGCGTATCGACCTGCACGACGCCGGCGCGGGCGAAGGCGGCCCGGTAGGCGGCCTCGGACCCGGCGAGCGAGCCGGTATGCGAGAGCGCCGCCCGTGCACCTGCGGCGCCGGTCGCCATCTTGTACAGCACGAGCGGCTTATCGGCCTGCCAGGCCAGTTCCGCCGCCGCGATCATGCGGACTGGGTGGGCCATGCCCTCGAACACGCAGGCGATGGCCCGGCAGGCGGGATCGCTGGCCAAATAGGCGACGTGGTCGGCGACGTCGACGTCGCAGGAGTTCCCCGCCGCCAGCACGTGGCTGACCGAGACGCCGCGCATCATTCCCTGGGCCAATGAGAAGCCGATCGAGCCGGATTGGCTGACGATGCCGATGGCGTGCGGACGCAACGGCGCGCGGTCCGGCATGCCGGAGAAGGTCAGCCCGGCGCCTACGGCATAGTTGACCAGGCCGATGGTGTTGGGGCCGAGCAGCCGCATGTCCGCCGCGCGGGCGATGGCGGCGAGCCTGGATTGCGCCGCCACGCGCTCCGGCTTCGCGGTTTCGGCGTATCCCGACGCGAGCACGATCACGGCGCCGACGCCGCGGGCGGCGCATTGCGCCACGATCGGCTCGACGGCTTCGCGCCCGACCGCGATCACGACGCAGTCCGGCGTTTCCGGCAGGGCGTCGACGCTGGGAAAGCATGGCCGTCCCGCGAGCGCCGGGTATTTGGCATTGACCAGGTAGGTGCGTCCGTCGAACGCGCCGAGGTTGGCGACGACGCGGTTGCCGAATGCGGCCTCGCGCTCGGACACGCCGATCATTGCGACGCTGCGGGGCTGGATCAACCGCGCCATCTGGTCCGGCCGGTAGGGTGTGCGGCGCGGGGCTTGGCCTTGGCCGTGGTCCGGCGTGGCCGGTTTGAGCATCGGCGCCAACTCCCCGCATGGTGCCGGCGCCTGGCGCACCGGCAGATTTATTGGCTGAGATCCCTCTGCACGGACGTTCGTCCAAGGCGGCATGCTTGTAAAGCGACGAAGAGCGAGGGTTTACGCGAGGTGCTCGGAGATAGGTGTGGTGCACATAGCTTGGGTGACGGGAGCGGCGTCCGTCAGGCCAGGCCTAGGTGTTGGGTCTGGTGTGTCGGTCGTTTGATGAAGTGGTACAGCAGCACGCGCCGTCTGGACATCTAAGCCGCAGGCCAGCGCGCATAGTCCCGGTTAAGCATGAAGACGTGCTCGCGCCGAAAGCCGCGTCCTTGTGGTGCGCCTATTTATGCCGCGATACCTGACAGCCGGAGCGCCACCCCGGCCGCGGCGGCGATGCCGAGAGTCGGAAGCACGCCAAGCTTGAACCGGAACAGGCAGAGAGCCGCCAGCACAGCCAGCGCTAACGCCGCCAGGTCCACGCTGGACAAGACCGGCAGCTCCACGGCCACGGGGCCGAGCTGGACGCCGCGCAGCGTGCGGAACAGCACGCGCAAGCCGAACCAGACGGCCAGGTTGGCGACCACGCCCACGACCGCCCCGGTGATGGCCGCAAGCGCCCCGGACAGCGCCCGGTTGTCATGCAACCGCTCGATCAGGGGGGCACCGAGGAACACGAAGGCGAAGCACGGCGCGAACGTCACCCACAACACCAGCACCGATGCGGCGACCCCGCCAGCGATCCCGGTCAGCACCCCCGGCGCGCGATAGCCCGCCAGGAAGCCGACGAACTGTAGCACCAGGATCAGCGGACCCGGCGTGGTTTCAGCCAGGCCCAGCCCGGCCAGCATCTCTGGCGCGGACAGCCAGCCATAGGACTGCACGGCATCCTGCGCCACGTAGGCCAGCACGGCATAGGCGCCCCCCACCGTGACCACGGCCATCTTTGAGAAGAACCAGGCCACGTCGGCATAGGTTCCCCCGACCAGCACGGCCAGGGCCACCACCGGCGCCAGCCACAAAGCGAGGATCGCCAGCCCGGCCCGGCGTGCCCCGGCGGCGAGGCGGACGGTGCGGCCCGGGTCCGCGGCCAGCACGGCATCAATCAGCGCCGGGACATCCCCGTTGGCATCGGCATGGTGTCCCGACGCGAACGCGCCGGGCGCGGCATAGCCCACCAGGGCCGCCGCCAGCACGACGAGCGGGAACGGCAGGTTGAACACGAACAGCGCGGCGAAGGCGACCCCGGCCAGCACCCAGGCGGCCCGGCGCTTTAACGCACGCCGGCTGATCCGCAGCAGCGCCTCAATCACCAGCACCAGCACCGCGCATTTCAGCCCGAAGAACAGCGCCGCGATCAGCGGCACCTCGCCAAACCGCACGTAAACGAACGACAGTGCCAGCATGACCGCGGTGCCGGGCAGTACGAACAATATGCCTGACGCCAGCCCGCCCCGAACCCCGTGCATCAGCCAGCCGAGGTAGATGGCAAGCTGCTGCGCCTCTGGCCCTGGCAGTAGATGGCAGAAATTGAGGGCGTGCAGGAAGCGCTGCTCCCCGATCCAGCGCTGCTGCTCCACCACTTCCCGGTGCAGCAACGCGATCTGCCCGACCGGGCCGCCGAACGACAGCAGCCCGATGCGGAGCCACACCCGCAGTGCCACGGCAAGGGACGGAAGCGCGGTAGCCGCGTCGGCGGGCAGCCCAGGCGCGGCACCTGGGGCGTCATCCAGGGATGCAGCGCCGCTCATGGTGCCGGTGCCCGGACGCGGCGGCCGTCAGTGGTCGGTGTGGATGTGGGCCAGTTGTGCGTCTCCGCCGCGGCGTCGCGTGCCCAGCGGTGGAAGGCATCGTACAGCACCATCCCGGCATCAAGCTGGGCCAGGTCTTCCTTGAACATGCGGGACAGGCCAAGCGAGGCAGCGAGCAGCCCGGCCGCTTCAGGCGCGAGGTCGGGCCGCGCCGTATCGGCGCCGCGAACGATAGCGGCCAGGCGGTCCAGCGCCTCCGTGCGTAGGCCGAACTCCTCCAGCATCACGTCGAAGGTGCAAAGCGGGCCGCGGTGGCTCCAGAACACGCCCTCCACGTCGAAGGGCGTGGCGCCGAAACGCTCGGCCACGGCCTCCACTTCCGCAGGCGCCACAAACAGGAACACGGCGTTAGGGTCCACGAAGCGGCGGACCAGCCAGGGGCAGGCAATGCGGTCCACCTTGGGCCGGGCGCGCGTGACCCAGACCGTGCGGCCCTGGGCGTCGCGCGGCGGCACGCAGTCCGGGCGCACGAGGGTGGCGCCAGCCGTGGCCCACGCCTCGAAGCCGCCTTCCAGGGCCTCGGCTTGGATACCCGCGTGACGGAGCCAGGCGGCTACGCCCTGGCTCAGCTTGAGGCCGCGGTGGCACATGACAGCGACGGAACGGCCGGCGTACTCCGGCGCCCAGGTGGATGCGGTTCGCCAGTCGCGGCGCACGGCGCCGGGCAGGCTGCGCGGGTCTGCCGCGAAGTCCTCTTCGGTTCGCACGTCGAGAAGCACGGGCGCGTCGGGGAAGCCGACAAGGCGGGCAAGCTGCGGAACAGTGATAAGGTCGGGGGCTGGCATAAGGCGTCCTCTCCATCAAGGGAGTGCGGACGCGATTCTCTGGCCGAAGCCTCACGGGGTGATCGCGGTCAACCCCATGCCGCCAGACTGCACGGCACGACCGGCCGGTGTCAACCAGCGGTGCAGGCGTTGGCAGCCAACCGCAAGGCTGAGCCATCTCACGAACAACTGTCCGCTAAACGAAGGAACACTGGTGGCGAATTCGCCGGCCCTGCCGGCAGGGCGCCCTCGGCATCCGTCGCCGGACCGAATTTCTTAATAAATGCGGGCTGGGCGAACCGTCTTACCGATGAACAAACCGACAACTCCGAATTCGCCACCAGTGTCCGAAGGTATGACGGCCACGCCCGCCCCGTCCGTAAACACCGAGCCGCTGGAGTGAACCCCCGGAGTGAGACAGGTAAATTCGGACAGCTCCTAACGAGGAGACTGAACCGATGTCTTTGAACGAGTCTGTGCGACATAGCCGGGAGTTCATGCTGAAGGCCGTTGAACGGCTAGAGGCTGGCGAGCGCGCAAGCGCCCTGGCCATTGAGCTAAACCTTCAGCGCACGATCATCTATCACTGGCGTGACCGGCTCCGCGCGAACGGTGCGGAGGCGCTGACGAGCAACCGCGGGCGCCCGCGCACGCCGGAGGTCCTTGCAGCAGAAGGCCTGCGCGCGTCACGGGCCAGGACGGATGGTTTGGTCCGGGCGCGGGCTCAGATTGCTGAGTTGGAGCGCAAGGTTGGCCAGCAACAACTGGACCTGGATTTTTTCAAGGGCGCCTTGCGGCACATAGAGGGTTCACGCCGGCCGAGCGACGCGCCTGGCGTGACAGCGTCTTCGCCCCAGCCGCAAACCCTTCGGGTTTCGGCGACATCCAGGCGATGACGCGCTCGCAAGGCGGAGCACCGGGAGCGCGACTTTCGGTGGAAAGGATGTGCATGTTGGCCGGCATCAGCCGGGCAGCCTACTACCGAGCCTGGACCTGTAGCGATCCGTTGCGCGAAGAGACGGCGTTGCGCGATGTCATCCAGCGCCTGGCTTTGGCCAACCGCCACTACGGCTACCGTCGGATCGGCGCGTTGCTGCAGCGTGAGGGCTGGTGCGTCAACCACAAGCGCGTGGTCCGGATCATGCGCGAGGACAACCTGCTGTGCCTGGCGAAGCCGCTGTTCAGGCCGCCAACAACAGACTCGCGTCATGGCTGGCGGGTGTGGCCGAACCTGGCACGCCACCTCCAGCCCATGGCCAAGAACCAGCTGTGGGTAGCGGATATTACTTACGTGCGATTGGCCAAGGCCTTTGTTTACCTGGCCGTTGTGCTGGACGCGTTCAGCCGCAAGCCAGACGCGGAGCGTCAGTCTGAGGTCGTCGGCTGGGCAATGGCGGATCACCTGAGGGCGAGCCTGGCCTTGGATGCGCTCGAGATGGCGCTAGCCAGCCGGGAGGTAATCGCCGGCAGCCTGGTTCACCACTCGGACAGGGGCATTCAATACGCTTGCGGTGACTACATCGCCCGCCTGGAGGCCGCCGGGATCCAGCCCAGCATGAGCCGGGCTGGCTGTCCCTACGACAACGCCATGGCCGAGAGCTTCATGAAGACGCTCAAGCACGAAGAAGTCGACGCCAGCGCCTATCGTGATCTCGCCCATGCCAGGGACGCCATCGGAGAGTTCATCGAGACTGCCTATAACCGCCAAAGGCTCCACTCGGCTCTTGCCTACTTGTCGCCGTTGGAGTTCGAATCTAACCAGCCTCGGGCTGCTGCGCAGCAGCCCGAGGCCATGATGCAGCCGAGCTGTCCGTGATTTCCTGTCTTACCCAAGGGGTTCAGTCCAATTGACGGCAAGGCGGACACTTTGATTGCCGGACGGGAAGACGGCACACACGCAAGCTCGATTAGCGGACACGGAGGCTTATGGAGATGGATGACCCCGGGTTCACAAAACTGCTCACTACGGTAGTTGCTGATCCTTCGAGGCCGCCTCCCACAGGCGGGCGGTGCGCTCGTTCGGCAGCCAGGATGTCGCGTGGGGCGGGTTGCTGTTTTCTCCCGTGCCGGCCTTTTGGGCGGTGAACGACTTGGGGTCGCCGATGAAGCCACTCGCTTCGGCAAGCGGCAGGAGTCCGGACGGGGCCGTCGGCGAGGGTGCAGCGAGGCGCAGCGGGATCAGGTCGTCGAAATACTTTTCCGCTATCTCGCGCGACCTTCCGACGACGTGAGCTGCCGTCGGCTCCTCGATGAAGGCCCAAAGCGCTCCGCCCCGGCGGTTGATCGCGAACAGGCCGCGTATGGCATCCTGCCGGCTTTCAAGGTCCTTGCCGCCGATGAAAAACAGCCCCGGCACCTGCCTCGCCGCGGGCGACAGCAGCGCCGAGTAATAGAAGCCGCCCTTGTTGACGACGAAGCCAGCGACGCGTTCCGGCTTCCAGGCCACGAACTCGTAGTTGAACTGCCCGCCCGCCGAGATGCCCCATAACAGCAACGGCGCGGATGCCAGGCCGGGGCGGCCCAGCCGGGCGCCGAATGCCGTCAAAGCGTCGAGCAGCGCCTGCCCGCTGCCGTGCGCGGCGTCGGCGTAGGACTCGATGAACATCTGCGGATGCGGCTTGTCGCTGAACCAGCAGCCGAGCAGGGCCATGTCGTGGGTTTCCGCGAACGCCTGCCAGTGCGGATCCTCGACCAGCCCGCGTCCGTCTTCATTCGAGCCCGGCAGCAGCACGACGACGGCACGGACCGACCGGGCGGCGTCGGCCTGCCAAAGCCTGAACTCCGCATGATCGTAGTTCGTCCCCGCCGGCGCCGCCCAATCGAGCAGGGTTCCGGGCGGCAGGGCGCTGGTGCGCACGGAAAGGCTGAGCAGGACGAGCGTCAGAATGGCGCCGAGGCGCAGCCTGCGGTCCATGGCCTGAAAAGCCCTGCGGGTTCGGCGAAGCATTATAACCGGTTCCTCGAATGCGCAGCCGGGTCGACACCCCTTGATCCTAGATCGCCAAGACGGCCGCCAGCGGGTCCGTCTCGGGATCGTCCGCCAGCGGGTCGCGCGGCAGCACGCGGTGGCGCAGCGCCATGTCGGCCATCGCCAGCCGGGCCGGGTCATGCGTCGCCGCCGCCTCCCACGCCAGCGCCGCGGCCGAAGTCACGTGATACAGCGCCGATGCAGCCTGGCGCGCGAGGCGCGTATCGCCGGCTTGCGCCACGCCGGCCAGCCTGATGGCCCGATCCACCGCCGGCAGCGCCGCGGGCAGGGCGCTTGCGGCCAAAAGCCGCTGCACATGGGCGCGCAGTGCCGGCAGCGCATGCTCCCGCGTCGCGGCCCGCAGCACGTCGAGGGCCACGACGTTGCTCGTGCCCTCCCAGATCGAACCCAGATGCGCGTCGCGCACGAGGCGCGGGTCGGCCCATTCCTCGATGTAGCCGCAGCCGCCGCGGACCTCCATGGCGTCCCCGGTCACCTTGCGGGCGTCGCGGCAGGCGCGGAATTTCAGTAACGGGGTCAGGATGCGCAACAGGGCGTAGGCGTCCGGCTCGCCGGCGTCGGCGCGGCGCAGGGTGTCGGCGGCCTGGAACATCATGCTGCGAGCCTGCTCCGACCAGACCAGCATTTTGGCGAGTTGGCGGCGCATCAGCGGCATCTCGATCAACCGTGCGCCGAATGCCTCGCGGTGCCGGGCGACGTGCAGCGCCTCGGTCACGGCGCG
Source organism: Acetobacteraceae bacterium (assembly GCA_965277495.1). Lineage (GTDB taxonomy): Bacteria > Pseudomonadota > Alphaproteobacteria > Acetobacterales > Acetobacteraceae > CAHJXG01. The sequence continues at coordinate 3,491,376 of OZ255824.1, forward strand.
GCGCATCAGGCCGGCGGCGCGGACGCCGTTCGACAGGCGGGAGTTGTTCACCATGTCCGCCATCTGCCGGAACCCGGCGCCGGCGTCGCCCACGAGCCATGCAGCCGCGCCCTCCAGCCGGATTTCGCCCGACGCCATCGACCGCGTGCCCAGTTTGTCCTTCAAGCGCACGATGCGATGGACGTTCGGCGTGCCGTCCGGGCGCGTGCGCGGCAGCAGGAACAGGCCGATGCCCTTGATGCCGGCCGGCGCTCCGATAGGCCGCGCCAGCACCATGGCAAGGTCGGCGTCCGGATTGCTGCAGAACCACTTGTCGCCGTGCAGCGCCCAGCTTCCGTCCGGCTGCGGCGCCGCAATGACGGCGGCCGCGCCCACGTCGGAGCCGGCGCCCTGCTCGGTCATGAACATCGCGCCTTGGTACAGCGTGTCCATGTCCTGGCTGAGCAGCGCCGGGAGATAGCGCGCGACGAGGGCCGGGTCGCCGAAACGCTGCAGGGTGCGGGCCAGGCTGTCGGTCATGCTGACGGGGCACATCAGCCCGAACTCCGCCTGCACGAACAGATAGGTGATCAGGTACTTGGCCGCGGGCGGCATCGGCGCGGGCCAACCGAGCACGCCGCCGCGGTGGGACAGCGCGGCGAGGCCGTAGTCGCCGAACGCCAGCCGTTCCATGGCGCGGTACGACGGATGCTTCTCCACGGTTTGCCGGTCCTCGCCGCGCCGGGTGCGGTGGCGCAGCGTCGGCGGGTTGCGGTCCGCCTCGCCGGCCAGGGTGTCCAGCTCGCCACCGGCCAGCGCGCCCAGGCGGTCCAGATGCGGGGCGAGATGGGCGTTGAGATCGGGCGGAAGATAGAGCGCGGCGAGGCGTGCCAGCGCCGGGTCGGCCCGGTAAAGGTTCAGTCCGTGGCTGTCCGGCACGGCCTGCGTCGAAGGTAGGGGGCTGCCGTCCATGATCAGGTCTTCACCATGGGACAGCCGCCTTCGGACAGCGGGCGGAACGCCGAGGCGCCCGGCGTCGTCGAGACATACTTGAAGATGTCCCAGGGGCCGTGGCTCTCGGCGGGGAACTTGACTTGGAACAGATGCGTGTCGCTCAGGAAGCGTCCGTCGGCACGGATGCTGGCGTGGCCGAAGCAGTCGTCGTCCGTCGGCATGGCCTTCATGGCGGCGATGGCGGCCTGGCCCGACCGCATCCGCTCCACCCCGATGGACATGGCGGCCTTCATGTAGTGGGTGACGGCACTGTATGCGCCGGCGTGCAGGCTGCTGGGGTAATTGTCGCCGGCTTTGGGCAGGAAACGCTTGGTGAAGGCCCGGGTGCGGCCGTTCAGGTCCCAGTAGAATGGCTCCGTCATATACAGGCCCTGGCCGGTTTCCAGGCCCAGCGCCTTCATCTCGGTGACGAAGCCGAACATCGGCGCCACCCTCTTGCCGCCGCGGGCGAGGCCGAATTCGTGCGCCTGCTTGACGCTGTTCTCCATGTCGCCGCCGGTGTTGCAGAACGCCACCACGTCGGCGCCGCTGGATTGCGCCTGCAGCAGGAACGACGAGAAGTCGGTCGTGCCGGGAAAGGGGTAGGCGACGCTGCCCAGCACCCGGCCGCCGCCGGCCTGCACCAGGCTGGCGACCTCGGCCTGCAGCGTATGGCCGAAGACGTAGTCGGCGACGACCAGGAACCAGGTCTTGCCGCCCTGCTTCAGGATGGCGTTGCCGGTGGAGTGCGCGTCGCCATAGGTGTCGGGCGCCCAATGCACCATGTTGGGGTTGCACCATTTGCCCGAGAGGTCGGCGGACGCCGCCCCCGTCACCAGCAGCGCCTTGTCGCGCTCGATCACTTGGGTGCGCACGGCGAGCGCGATGGCGGTGTTGTTCACGTCGGCGATGGCGTCCACCGCCTCGCGGTCGAACCATTGGCGGGCGATGCCGGCGCCCACGTCCGGTTTCTGCTGATGGTCGGCCGCCTGGATTTCCACCCGGAAGCCCTTCGCCTCTGGCCCGAAATCCTCGACGGCCTGCTTGGCGGCCAGCACGGACGTAGGCCCGGAGTTGTCGCGGTATTGGCCGGAAAGGTCGGTCAGCACGCCAATGCGCAGGGTCGGCGGCGTTCCCTGCGCATACAGGCGTCCCGGCCGGAGTGCGGCACCCGCAAGCACGCTGTGGCCGAGCAGGCTGCGACGGCTGATGGGCATAGCGGCGTCTCCCGATGCTGGACCGCAGGATATCCCGTCAAACCCCGCTGGCGAGCACTTTCCGGATGGCCGTCGCCAGCGCGGCGAGGCTGAAGGGCTTGTTTCAGGCGATCTCGTCGGTGATGACCTCGAACTTGGCGAGGCCGCCGGTGGTGCCGAAGCTGGTCACCAGCGCCACGTCGGTCGCGTCCCGGCCCTGCGCCATCAGCAGGCGTCCGATGCGCGGCGTGTTGAAGCGGGCGTCGAAGGTGTACCAGCGCCCGCCCTCCGGACCGTCGAGGAACACTTCGAACCACGCCGAGAAGTCCATGGGCGCGTCGACCGGCGGCAGGCGGATGTCGCCCAGGTATCCCGTGCAGTATCGGGCCGGGATGTTCATGCAGCGGCACAGCGTGACCGCGAGGTGGGCGAAATCGCGGCAAACGCCTTGGCGCTCGTCGTAGGCATTGCGCGCCGTCTTGTCGGGCCGGGCGTATTCATAGCCGAAGGTGATGCGGTCATGGACGAAATCGCAGATCGCCTGCACCCGGGACCAGCCGGGCTGGGTGGAGGCGAACAGGGACCAGGCGGTGTCCCCCAGCAGGTCGGTGTCGCAGTACCGGCTGCCCAAAAGATAGACCAAGGCCTCCGATGGCAGGTCCTCGACGGGGATTTGCCTGGCCTCGGGCACGACGATGTCCGGAACGCCGTCATCCTGGAATTCGAACAGGGTCGAGATCGTCAGCGGACCCGCCGGCGCCAGGATGCGGTGGCAGCTATTGCCGAAACTGTCGGTGTAATGCTGCGCATCGATCGGCGGATCGAACTTGATGACCTCGGGCGTCAGCAGCCTGGACGTGCGGGATGGGTGCACGCTGAGCAGCAGGAGCATCGGCACGGGATGCGGGCAGTTATAGGCGATGTTGAAGCCGGCTTGGATGCGGATCATCGATACCTCGTAGGAGTCCTGAAAAGTCCTGGTTTGCCACTGTAGCCTGAAATAATTCTTTCCATTGTCACGTGTCCGATGTGACGCGAACGGCGACTTCCATGCCGACGCAGTCCGACGGCGCCCCGATCCAACTGCCCGCGAGCGGGATGGCCTGCCGCGCGTCGCGCACGACGGTGACGCGGACCAGGTCGCGGCTGCCGATGATGCTGTTGGTCGGGTCGAACTCGACCCAGCCGGCGCCGGGCAAGTAGACCTGCAGCCAGGCATGGGTGTTGCCGCCGCCGTTGTGTTCCGAGGCGCCGGTGCTTGGGACGCCGGCGGCGTCGGCGCTTGGGACATGGATGTAGCCGCTGACGAAACGCGCGGCGAGGCCGAGGCAACGGACCGCCTCGATCATAAGCACGGCGAAATCCCGGCAGGTGCCGGTGCCCCGGCGCAGCGTCTCGATGGGGGGCTGGATGCCGGGCTCGCGGCGGACCTGGTAGGTGAACTGCCAGCGGATTTGCTGTGTCATGGCGGCCAGCATCGCCCAGGTGCTGGTGGGGCCATCGGTGCGCAGGAACGAGCGCGCCCAGCGGTCGAGCTGGTGCGACGGGTCCGGATACTGCCGTTCGATCGAGCGCAGCAGGTCGGCCATCTCGTCGGGATCGTAGCTGAATGGATAGACGCGGGCGTAGCCTTCGAGGCACGGCTCGATGTCCTGGGGGTCCAGGTGGGCGTGGTCCAGGCGCAGGGTGCTGATGAATGTGAGTTCGTTGGAGCGCCCGCTGAAGCTTGCGATGGCGATCTCGTTGCCGAACACGTCGTGGACCCAGCGCAATTGGACCGGCTGCGGCGTGATGTCGAGCCGCGCGTCGAGATGCCGTTGATCGTGGCTGTCCCGCGGGCGCAGCATCATCCGATGCTCGCCGAATGCGACCAGGCGGCGGTAGCGGTAGGTCGTCCGGTGGTGGACGGTCAGGACTGGCAACAGGAGGCCGGCGTGAGCGGTGAGGGTTGGGGTGACATGCGAGCAGGATACTTTCGGGGGACGGTGGGGTAAACCGACCCTTTCGGCTCGGCTGGGTTGCGGGGATTGGCAGCGGGCCGGCATGGTTGGGCCCGTGCGAGAAGCTTTAGCAAGTTCCATGCCACCGATAGCAAGTTCCATGCCACCGATGAGGGACCGCATTCTTCAGATAGGCTCAAGCGCCGGCTACGACGCGTTGCTGGTCGCCCGCATGGAGGCTGTGCTGCTGGAGCTGCCGGACGGCCCGCGGTTCGCCCAGCCCTGCTTGGGGGATCAGGCCGGGTCGATGGGGGAGAGGGGTGCGCCGCCGGCCTCGATTGCAGCGCCGGCCAGGAGGCAGAGGTCCTCGCGGTAGCGTCCGGCGATGAGCTGCACGCCGACTGGCGCGGTGCCGGCCATGCCGGTGGCGACCGTCAGCCCCGGCAGGCCCATCAACGGCAGGCCCGTTTGCACGAGTTGCGCCGCCAGCACGCGCTGCCATGCGGCGTCGCCCTGCAGGTCCAGGCCGTCCGGGAACGGCAGTTCCGCCGAGACGGGCAGCAACAGCACGGGATAACGGTCGAGCAGGAGCAGCCATTCGCGGGTGAGCGTCGCCCGGCGCACCAAAGTCTGCGCGATTGCGTCCGGCGGCAGATTGGTGGCGGTTTCGCGCATCGCGCGGAGGATCGTCAGCGCCGCCGGGTCGCCCTCCCGCTCCGCCGCTTCGTATAGAGCAGCGAAGCCGTCGCCGAGCCAAAGGCGGCTTTGCAGGTCCGACGACTCCTGCAACGACGGCGTGTCCTCGATCTGTTCGACGGTCCATCCGGCAGCTTCCAGCCGACGCCCGGCGTCGAGCAGGGCGGCCTCGATTTCCGGTACGGTCGCCATGCCGCCGGGGCGCAGGCAGAGTGCCGCGTGGCGGCGGACCGGCGGGCCTTCGAGCGGCGCCGGCACCCACCAGGGGTCGCGCATGTCGGGCGCGGCCATCGCGCCGAGGCCCAGGCGGAGGTCGGCGATGGTGCGGCCGATCGGGCCGGACACCGCCATGAGCTGCGGCCCGATCGCGCGCTCCGGGCCTGAGGCGTTGAAGGCCGGCACCCGGCCGAGAGTCGGGCGCAGGCCGTGCACGCCGCAGGCATAGGCGGGATAGCGGATGGAGCCGCCGATATCGGTGCCGTGCGCGAGGTGGCCGATGCCCGCCGCGACCGCCGCCGCTGCGCCGCCGGACGAGCCGCCGGGTGTCAGCGTTGGGTCGCGCGGGTTGCGGGTGGCGCCGTAGAGTTGGTTGTCGGTGAACCAGCGCAGCGAGAACGCCGGGGCGTTGGTGCGGCCGAGGATGACGGCCCCGGCACGGAGCAGGTTGTCCACCACGGGGCTGTTTGCGGTGGCGATCAGGTCGCGCTGCTGGGTGAGGCCGTTGCTGGTGGCGAAGCCGGCCTGGTCGGCGTTGATCTTGATCGTGATGGGCACGCCGCCGAGCGGTCCGGGGTCTTCGCCGCGGGCAATTTTGCGGTCAATCGCGTCGGCTTGCGCGAGCACCTGCTCGGGCCGGTGGTCGACGACGGCATTGATGCGGGGGTTCACCTGGTCGAGCCGGTCGAGCGCCGCCTGCGCCGCCTCCCGCGCCGAGACTGCGCGCCAGCGGATGCGGTCGGCGAGTTGGCTGGCAGACAGGCGCCATAGGTCGGTCATTGTAGGATCCTCGAGCAAGCGTCGTAAGGAGTGGGGATTTGTTTTACGGCTTTCACCAAGACAGTAGCATGTGCCCATCAAACGACAGGGAGAACGAACCTGCGCAAATGATGTCTCTTCCGAGCAAGACGTCGAATGCCGCCCCTTGAACGGCGAACTCCATCCCATCTACGACCCTGGTTTCTAATGTCCCGGTCAACTGGCCTGTAGAAGTTCGAGTAGGATTTATCATAAATCCGACGCCGAACTGATACGTATTAACCGCTGATGATCCGGTTGAACCCATCATCCGACTTTTCCCTGTCGGCTGTAGGCCGACATCTTGGACTACCTTGGGCGATATGCAGGTCAAGGTCGCTCCCGTATCGATAAGCGCAGTATAGAATTTCGGGCTTTGTGCAGCGCTGCTCGCTGAGATCGAAAGAGGGGCTGAAACTCCTGATGACATCACCGGTGTGGGTCTGATGATTGCTAATTGAATTAATGGGCCAACTGCTGGGTTATATATCCCTGATAGACACGGCATGCGAGAAGAACCCCAAATCGACCTTTCCATCGGTCACACGTTGGATTGAAAACGGCTTTCCAACTAAAAAGCTGTTCGCAGCACTTATCGCATCCCTCGATGTGGTATAATAGCCTGTAACTTTTCCATCCTGCATCAGCGCATATTGGTTGCGATGTTCCATGAGTATGGTCGGCAACAGCCTTTGAAACTCCTCATAATTCCGATCGACCTCCTGTTGCTGTGTCATAGGCTTATTCCCCGCAGCCGTGGTTTCCAGCGCATCCATGGCAGCGAGTTGTAAATTACCTTCGGCCTCTCATCCAATCAATTTTCTTGACATGTGTTTGTGGATGACCGCAAGCGGCGACTCGATCAATGCGGCTTTAGGTTAGTTTGCCATTAGAAAGCTCTGTGGAGCCTCGCCACGCGAACTTAAGAAATTGCCAAGGGACCGAGAAGGGCTAACCCGTCGCATCCGTCTGGCCCATTTAGCCATTGGCACGCTATGTACAAGGAAAGGCGTGGTGGCGGCTTCTACATAATACCGCACCTATGAGCGAACGGCGCTGAGTAGAGGCGACCCGCATCAGGTCAGGTCGAGCAACTCAAGCGTCCGACCAACGCGGCGATGCGCCGTCTGAGAAAGCGGCAGGATGGGCCGGGGTGGCGTGGCGCGGCAGATTCCGAGCAGGTTTGCTGCGGCATATATCACGCGCAGGCTGCTGAATTCGGTGAACAGGTCCCATAGCGGCTGCAGGCGTTCATCCAGCCGCCGGGCCGTGTCCGCGTTCCCGTCCCGTGCGGCCGCAATGATCTGCATGCCAAGGTTCGGGAACAGTCCGCCCACGACGCTATACCAGGCGTCGCCGCCGGCAAGCATCGCCTCGGTTGCGTTCGCGTCGACGCTGAAACCGAGCGAGAACCCGTCCGCTGTCGTGGTGCGCAGTTCGCGCAAAAGGTCCGGGACCGCACTCGCGACGGGTGCCGGGTTCTTCACGGCGACGATGTTCGGCACATGGCTCAGGAGCGCGACCAGGCTAGGGCTGATCGTGAAATGGGTCGTGCCGGGGTTGTTGTAAACGCACAGCGGCAGGCCCACCGCCGAGGCGACGGTCTCGAAATGGGTGAACACCTCGTCGTCGGTTAGAGGCGTATAGGAGACGGGGGCCAGCAGCACGGCGTCGGCCCCCGCAGCCTTTGCGTCCTGGCCGAACTGCACGGCGTCGTTGGTGCGCAACGCGCCGATCCCGACCAAAATTGGAGTTTTTCTACCGGCCTGATCCACCGCGGCCTCGATGGCCCGGCGGCGTTCGCCGCGGTCGAAATACGGATAGGACCCGGTGCTGCCCAACAGGCCGATCGAGTCGACCCGGGCGTCCGTCGAGCGGGCGAGCAGCGTTCGCAGCGCGCCGGTGTCGACGCGGCCATGCTCGTCGGACGGGGTGATCGGGAAGGCGGACAGACCGTGGAACATCGTCACGGCTTGGCCGACATCATCGGCTCAGCTCGCGGATCATCTCGTCCAACCCGCCCGGCGTCAGCGGATACATCCGGTCCTGCATCACCTGCCGCACCATGCCGATCGAATGGGCAAAATCCCACTCGGCGCGCGGCACCGGGTTCAGCCAGGCGCTGCGCCGCCACTGCCCGAGCAGCCGCGCCATCCAGGCCCCGCCGGGCTCGTCGTTCCAGTGCTCGACGCTGCCGCCCGGCGCCGCGATTTCGTACGGGCTCATAGTCGCGTCGCCGACGAAGATCGCGCGGTAGTCGGGTCCGTAGGTGCGTATCACCTCCTCGGTCGGGACGGTGTCGTCGCGCCGCCGGTGGTTGTGCTGCCAGACGCGCTCGTAGGGGCAGTTGTGGAAGTAGTAGAACGCCAGGTGCTTGAACTCGCTGCGTGCGGCGGAGAACAGTTCTTCCGACGCGCGCACGTGGTCGTCCATGGAGCCGCCGACATCGAGGAACAGCAGCACCTTCACCGCATTATGCCGCTCCGGCACCATCTTCAGGTCCAGCGACCCGGCGTTGTGCGCCGTCGCGCGGATGGTGCCGGGCATGTCCAGCTCGGTCGCCGCCCCCTGGCGCGCGAACCGCCGCAACCGCCGCAGCGCCAGCTTGATGTTGCGGGTGCCCAGCTCCACGCCGTCGTCGAGGTCGCGGAACTCGCGCTTGTCCCACACCTTCACCGCCCGGCGGTGGCGGCTGCCGTCCTGGCCGATCCGCACTCCCTCGGGATTATAGCCATATGCGCCGAACGGCGAGGTGCCCGCGGTGCCGATCCACTTGCTGCCGCCCTGGTGCCGGCCCTGCTGCTCCGCCAGGCGCTTGCGTAATGTCTCCATCAGCTTGTCGAAGCCGCCGAGCGCCTCGACCTGCGCGCGTTCCTCGGCCGTCAGGTGCTTCTCGGCCATGCGGCGCAGCCACTCCTCCGGCAGGTCGCGCATGGTTGGCTCGCCCAGCGCACCGTCCGCCGCTGTTGCCTCCAGGCCGCGGAACACCTGGCCGAACACCTGGTCGAAACGGTCGAGATGGCGCTCGTCCTTCACCAGCGCGGCGCGGCTGAGGAAATAGAAATCCTCCACGCTGTAATCCGCCACGCCCTGTTGCATGGCGCCGAGCAGGGTCAAGTATTCGGTGATGGACGCCGGCACCCCCGCGTCGCGCAGGGCGAAGACGAATTGCGCGAACACGCTAGCCGCCGCGGCGGTTGAGGAACGCCAGCCGCTCGAACAGATGCACGTCCTGCTCGTTCTTCAGCAGCGCCCCGTGCAGCGGCGGGATCACCAAATGCGGTTCGCGGCTGCGCAGCGCTTCGGGCGGCAGGTCCTCGATCATCAGCAGCTTGAGCCAATCCAGCAGTTCCGACGTCGCGGGCTTTTTCTTCAGGCCGGGCACGTCGCGGACCTGGAAGAACACGTTCAGCGCCTCCCGCGCCAACTCGCGCTGCAGGCCTGGGTAGTGCGCTTCGACGATCCGCTCCATGGTCGGGCGGTCGGGGAAGCGGATGTAGTGAAAGAAGCAGCGGCGCAGGAAGGCGTCGGGCAGCTCCTTTTCATTGTTGGAGGTGATGATCACCACTGGGCGATGCTTGGCGGCGACGGTCTGCCGGGTTTCGTAGACGAAGAACTGCATGCGGTCGAGTTCGAGCAGCAGGTCGTTGGGGAACTCGATGTCCGCCTTGTCGATCTCGTCGATCAGCACAACCTGGGGGCCGTCGGCATCGAATGCGTCCCACAGCTTGCCGCGGACGATGTAGTTGGCGATATCCGCCACCTTGGGGTCGCCGAGCTGGCTATCGCGCAGACGCGACACGGCGTCGTATTCATACAGTCCCTGCTGCGCCTTGGTGGTGGACTTTACGTGCCATTCCACCAACGGATAGCCCAGCGCGGACGCGACCTCGTGGGCGAGCACGGTCTTGCCGGTGCCGGGCTCGCCCTTGACCAATAAAGGCCGCTGCAACGCGACGGCGGCGTTGACCGCGACTTCGAGGTCGCGGGAGGCGATGTAACGCTTGGTGCTTTTGAAGCCGTTCACTCGGTATTCCCTTCACGCCGACCCGATGGCGGCATGTTACCCAACCTTCGGGCGCGGATGAAGGATGCCGGACCTATTGCGGCTGTGCTTTTGCGGCGCGGCCCCGCTTCTTTGGCGGCACTGCGACTTCAAGCTCCGCCTTGCGGCCCAGCCCGAACTCCTTGGCGAGTGCGGAGCGGCGTTCGGCGTAATTGGGCGCCACCATCGGATAGTCCCGCGGCAGGCCCCAACGCTCGCGATACTGTTCCGGGGTCAGGTTGAAGCGCACTTTTAGATAGCGCTTCAGCATCTTCATCTTGGCGCCGTCCTCGAGGCAGACGATGTAGTCGGGGAATACCGACCGCTTGATCGGCACCGCCGGCTGCAGCAGTTCGGGCTCGGCCACGGTCGGTTGCTCGACGCCGGCCAGCGCGGCATAGACGTCGCGAATAAGCCCAGGCAGCGCGTCGGGCGCAACGGCGTTCTTGACTACATGGGCCGAGACGATCTGGGCCGACAGGCGAAGCAGATCGGAAACGGGTGAATGTACGATATCAGACATCAAATAGTACTTCCGGTAAAGGTTAGCTGCGTTACTGCATCTGGGGAGTGAACGCCACTTTCGCGGTCTCGGCAGAATCACAATAACGTATGGCGCTATTGATATTGCAAGATGACATCGAACACTCGTGGCGCGTTCCGTCTCGGCGCGAAATAAATCGTGTTCCCATTGTTGGCAGAGGCCGCGCGATTCCTGGGCGGGGCGCGCCGCGAATAAAACTTGCGGCGCGGTGTTCCAGCCTCAGCTACACAGGCCGCCGCAACGAAGGAATTCTCGATGCCCAAACTGGCCTTAGCCTTGCTCGCCGTACGAGTTGGCAAGTGATGGAACCGCATGGTCGGCATCGCGTGCCGGCGGTGACCGCCGTGAACGAGGACGGCGCCTCGCCGTTTGTGCTGCTGTGCGAGCACGCCTCAAACTTCATCCCTGCCGAATATGCTGGATTGGGGCTGCAGGACGCCGAGTTGCGGCGGCATATCGCCTGGGATATCGGGGCCGCCGACCTCTCGCGCCTGCTGTCGCAGCGGCTGGATGCGCCGCTTGTCCTATCGGGCTATTCGCGCCTGCTGATTGACTGCAACCGGCCCTTGCTGACGCCGACCAGCATCCCGACCCGGAGCGAGGATACCGAAATCCCCGGCAACCATGGCCTGGACGCCGAGGAACGGGCGCGGCGGGCGGCTGTTTACTTCACGCCGTTCCAAGACCGGGTGGCCTCGATGCTCGACCGGCGGCAGCGCTCCGGCACGCCCACCATCGTCTTCGGCGTGCACAGCTTCACCCCCGTGTTCCGCGGCGTCGCCCGGCCTTGGCAGTGCGGCGTGCTATATGCGGCGGCGGCGGGGTTCGGCCGGGGCTTGGTCGGCCGCCTCGCCGCCGACCCGGGCCTGAACGTCGGCGACAACCAGCCATATCAGATCGGCGGGGACACGGACTACACCGTCCCGGTGCACGGCGATGGGCGCGGGCTCCCGGCGGCGCTGCTTGAAGTTCGGCAGGACCTGCTGGCGACCGCGGAGGGGATCGAGGAATGGGCGCGGCGGCTGGTTCCTGCCCTTGCCGGCATTGCGGCGGAGTTCAAGGCAGCGGCGACGTAGCGTCGAGCGCCTACGCCTCCGGCAGGCCCAGCTCGATCAACCGCGCATAAAGCCCGGCGCCATAAGGGATCGCCGCGTCGTTGAACATGTAGCCGGGGTGATGCGGCGAGAAACCTTCGCCGTTGCCGACGTTGAGGTAAGCGCCCGGCACCTTCTCCAGCATGAACGCGAAATCCTCGGAGCCCATGACCGGCGGCTTGTCGGTTGCGAGCTTCGCTGGCCCGGCCAGGTCCGTCACCGCCTGCCGTACCGCCGCCGCGGGCTCCGCCGCATTGACGGTCGGCGCGAAGATCAGCCGCCAATCCAGGCTGGCCGTCGCGCCGAAGCCCGCCGCGACGCCTTCCGACAGCCGGCGCATCGCCGCTTCGATCTGCTCGCCCACCTGGCGCGTGAAAAACCGTGCGGTGCCCGAGATCGTGGCGGACTGCGGGATGACATTGTAGGCGTCGCCGCCGACGACCTTGGTGACGCTCACGACGGCCGGGTCGCGGGGGGAGAGGTTGCGCGAGACGATGGATTGCAGCGCGGTTGCGAGATGGCAGGCGGTGAGCACGGGGTCGATGCCCGCCTCCGGACGAGCGCCGTGCGAGCCTTTGCCGCCCACGGCGATGTCGAAGAACGCGCCGCCGGCCATGACGGCGCCCTCACCCACGGCATAGTCGCCGACGTCCATGCCGGTGCGGTTGTGCATGCCGAAGATGACATCGCAGGGGAACCGGTCAAACAGGCCGTCGTCCAGCATAGCCAGCGCGCCGCCGCAGCCTTCCTCGCCGGGTTGGAAGATCAGGTTGACGGTGCCGCTGAACCGCCGGGTCTCGGCCAAGTATTTGGCGGCGCCCAGCAGCATCGCGGTGTGCCCGTCATGACCGCAGGCGTGCATCTTGCCCGGCACGGCCGAGCTGAACGGCAGGCCGGTCATTTCCTGCATCGGCAGCGCGTCCATGTCGGCGCGGAGGCCAATGGCGCGGTTGCCGGCGCCCGCGCGCAGCACGCCGACCACGCCGGTCTTGCCCACCCCGCGATGCACCTCGATGCCCCACTCTTCGAGCTTGCGCGCGACGAGTTCCGCGGTTCGATGCTCCTCCAGGCCCAATTCAGGATGGGCGTGAATATCCCGGCGGATCGCAGCCAGTTCGTCGTGGCTACGGCGGATGTGGTCGATCACCGACATATGCGTCATTCCTGGGCGTGGGCTTATAAGCCAGTACTACCGGCTCAATTGCCCTGCAACCCCAGCATGTGGTCACGCAGGTCGTCCGAGGGCGGATGGGCGCCGATGAACCCGGCCAGCAAGTGATAGGCGAGGTCCGGGTTGGCGAAATCGGCAATCAGCCGGTTGTTCGCCAGCACCCGGACGCGCTTCTGGGTGAAGATGTAGGTCGAGGTGTCGCCGACCTCCACCGGCGGCGCCGCCGCGACCAGTTTTTCGAAGTCCGCCTGGTCCGACGCCGCGCAACCGCCATCGCCGCAGTTCTTTGCCTCGCCTTCGCGGAACTGCTTCTCGATCTGCTCCTTGGATCCGGAGTGCAGGAACTTCAGCATGACGACCTTGGAGCCGGGCGAGGCGAGGATTTGCTGCGCGTCATGGCTTGGACGCGGCAAATACAGCCCGGCGATATAGGCCTTCACCCGGAAGATCGTCAGCGTCCGCAACCCGACGCCATTGAGGACGAGCGGTTGCCCGTCGGCCGAATAGCTGTCGGGCAGGGTCGCGCCGCCCAGGGTGGCCGCCATTGCAGCCGAGGAAAGCCAGAAATAAGCCAGGAGCAGCGCAAACGTTCTTGTCATGGATGCCTGTGTGTTCGGATCAAGCTGTGCGCCGCCTCAGTGCGTATGGTGCACCGGCCCTTGCCGGAGGACCGGCGTCGGGATGCCCTCCAGGCGAGCCTTGAGCTGCAACGCCAGATACAGCGAATAGTGCCGCGATTGATGCAGGTTGCCGCCGTGGAACCACAAAGCGGGCTGCGCGGTCGGCTTCCACATATTGCGCAATTCACCCTCCCATGGGCCGGGGTCCTTCGTGGTAGCGGACCCGAAGCCCCAGCACTTGCCGACCCGGTCCGCGACCTCCGGCGAGATCAGCCGCGCCGCCCAGCCGTTCATCGAGCCGTAGCCGGTCGCGTAGACGATCAGGTCGGCCGGAAGCTCGCTGCCGTCGCTCAGGCGCACGGAATGCTCGCCGATCTCCGTGACCTCGACGCCGCTGCGCAGCTTGATGCGGCCGTCGGCGATCAGCTCCGACGCGCCGACGTCGATGTAGTAGCCGGAGCCGCGGCGCAGGTATTTCATGAACAGGCCGGAACCGTCGTCGCCCCAGTCGTGCATGAAGCCGGCCTTTTCCAGCGCGGCGTAAAACTCCGCGTCCTGCTCGGCAATGCGCTGGTAAACCGGGATTTGGAACTCGTGCATGATGCGGTACGGGATGGAGGCGAAGGTCATGTCGGCCTTTTCCGTCGTCATGCCCGACTCCACGGCCTGCTCGGAATACAGCCCGGCCAGCCCATGCTGCATCAGCGACTCCGACTTCACGACGTGGGTGGACGAGCGCTGCACCATGGTCACGTCCGCCCCGTTCTCCCACAGGTCGGCGCAGATGTCGTGGGCGGAGTTGTTCGATCCGATCACCACGCATTTCTTGCCGGCCCATGCCTCGCCGCCGGGGTGCTGGCTGCTGTGGTGCTGGGCGCCCTTGAACCGGTCCATGCCGGGGAAGTCCGGCTTATTGGCGATGCCCGACATGCCGGTCGCGAGCACGAGCTGTTTCGGCCGCAGGGTGACCGGCTGGCCGTCCCGCGTCACTTCCACGATCCATTCGCCCGCAGCTTCGTCGTAGCGGGCGCCCTTGCACTCGGTGCAGGTCCAGTAGTTCAGCTCCATGACCTTGGTGTACATCTCGAGCCAGTCGGCGATCTTGTCCTTGGGCGAGAACACCGGCCAGTGGTCCGGGAACGGCAGATAGGGCAGGTGGTCGTACCAGATCGGGTCGTGCAGGCACAACGACTTGTAGCGGCTGCGCCAGGCGTCGCCGGGGCGTCCGTGCTTGTCGATGATGATGGTGGGCACATCCATGCGCCGCAGCCGCGCGCCGAGGCCGATGCCGCCCTGCCCGCCGCCGATCACCAGGACGTAAGGCTGGGTCTTGTAGCCCAGCTCCGCCTGTTCCTGCGCACGGCGCTCCGCCCAGCTTTGCCGGTTCTGCAGCGCGCCATGCGCGGCGCCTTTCTCCCGGGTCGGGCCGCGCCGCTCCTCGTGGCCTTTCAGCTCGGTCAGCGCGGTCAGCAAGGTCCAGCACTTGCCGTCCTTCAGCCGGAGATGGCCCTTGCCGCGGCCCACCGCCGTCTCGAAACTGATCCAGCTCTCGACCACGCCGTCGGCGCTGGTGGCCTCGCCCTCGATGGCCCAACTGCCGGGTTGCGTTTGCGGCAGCGCGTCGCGCAGCATGTCGGCGATCGCGCCGCGTCCTTCCAAGGTGACGATGTTCCAGGTGAAGGCCACGAGGTCGCGCCAGAAGCAGGTCTCGGCGAACTGCTTTGCCGCCTCTTCGGCGTCGCCGCGGGAAAGGGCGTCTTCGAATCCTGAGAGCCAGAGTGCCGCCTTCTGCGAGGCCGATTGATCGAGCATGGCCATTCCCTCCATTCACGTCTTATAGCCTGGCACGTCGTCAGTGCAGGGCGCGCTCCGCACGCTATCGACGCAGGGCGTACTCCGTCAACGGTTGCCTTGGCTCGGCCAGCATCGGGATGTCGCCTTGCGGGCGCAGCGTGACACGGACGATCGGGCGGGGGCGGCAGCCGGGCGACACGCTGAACCGGGTGCGGCGGAGCATGACCGCCAGCAGCGCCACCGCCTCGGTCATTGCCAGGGTGGCGCCCATGCACGCGCGTGGCCCGGCGCCGAACGGCAAATAGGCGTAACGATGCTGGACCCGTGCGTGCTCCGGCAAGAAGCGGCCGGGGTCGAACAGCTCCGGACGTGGCCATGCGGCCTCGTGCCGATGCAGGGCGTAGATCGGCAGGTAAACCGACGTCCCGGGCCGGAGGGAGATCTCGCCCAGGGCCGTCGCCTTGCGCACGGTCCGCAACAGCAGCGGCGCGGCGGGATAGAGCCGCATCGTCTCCTGCACGACCCGCCGCGTGACCGCCAGCGACGCGAGGCGACCGGCGTCCAGTGCGCCCGTGGGCGCGACGGCGGCGATCTCGTCCAGCACCTGCGCCTCGATGGCCGGGTGCCGCGCCAGAAGGAACAGCGCCCAGGCCAGGGTGATCGCCGTCGTCTCGTGCCCGGCGGCGATGAAGGTCAGCAGGTTGTCCAGCAACTCGGTCTCGGTGAAGGCGCGCCCGCTTTCGGGATCGACGTGGGAGCGCAGCAGGCCGAGCAATCCCCCGTCCGGGCTGCCGGCGTTGCCGCGCCCAACGCCGCTGCGGAGCGTGTCCCGCACCATGCCGCGCAGCTCGCGCGCTGCCCGTGCGCCGGTGCGGCGTCCGGGGTAGGGGAACCAATGCGGCGCCAGCAGCAGGCTGAGGGCCAGATGCCAACGGCTCTGTTCGAGATAGATGGACAGCGTGTTGCCGAAGCGCGTCCGGTCGATCGCCTCGGCGCCGGGCAGCAACGCGCCGAGGATGACGTCGAGCGTCAGGCGCATCATCTCCGTCGTCACATTGATCGTTTGGCCGGGCTGGGCCAGCCATCGGCTGCAGGCGGCGTCGGCGGAGGCGGTCATGAGCGGCAGCAGGCGCAGCACCGCCTCGTTGCGGAATGGCGGCGCGGCGGCGCGGCGCTGGTGACGCCAGCGCGGCCCTTCGGCCGTCAGCACTCCGTCGCCCAGCAACGGCGAAAGGGAGCGCCGCACAACGTCGCTCTGGCCGAACGTGCCGGGGTCGGTGAGCACGTGGCGCACCAGGTCTGGGTGCGCCACGTAGACCAGGTCGCGCCCGAGCAGCCGGACGGCGACGCAGCCTGCGCGATAGGCGCCGTCGGGAATGGCTTCAAGCGGATTGCGCACCAAGGCGCGCAGGATGGCCAACGTTCCGGCGTCGTCCGGCAGCCGGGACAGTGTTTGCGGGCCGTGCTGCTGCTCACGCATTGCATTCTCCGTGGGCGGTCCTGACCCAGGAGGCAGGGCCTGCTGCGCCCGAAGTTGTCGCACGATGCGGCTGGCCGGGGCGAGGTCCGGCTGGCGTTCGAGTTGCGTGCAAGTCTTTTCAGCTAAATCCCGCGGATTGCGTATGACTCGGTTCCGAACCTCTTGCAAATAGGCGCCAAATGACCGATCTGATCCACCCCGCCCGGCGAATGCCGTTCAATGAATTGATGGCCGGCCTGGAGCGTGCCCGCGGCCTCGGCTTCGTGCATCGCCGGAATGATAAAACGTCCGGGCTGCTACTCTATATCTATACGCCTCGCTGCGTCTACGAGGACGGCTGGGACGAGTTCGCGGTCATGGCCCGTGGCCTGATCGTGGATCCGGCCGCTTGCCAGGTTGTCGCGGCACCGTTCCCGAAATTTTTCAATGTGGGCGAACGGCATGGCGAGGTTCCAGACCTGCGGTTCGAAGCTTACGAGAAGCTGGACGGCAGCCTTGTCATTGCCTTCCACCATGACGGACGCTGGCGGACCGCGACGAAAGGGGCGTTCGACTCCGAGCAGGCCGCATGGGCGCAAGCGCGGCTTGACGTTGCCGACCTGTCGGCACTGCGGCCGGGCACAACCTATTTGTTCGAGGCGGTGTATCCGGAGAACCGGATTGTCGTCCGCTACTTAGACGCTGCTTTGGTCATGCTGGCCGCGTATGACGCGGATGGCCGTGAGCTTAGCTACGATGAAGTGCTCGTCACCTGCGAGGCGCTCGGATGGCGGGCAGCCCGGCGTCACGTGTTCGCCAGCATCGCCGACATGGTCAGCCATGCCGCCGCACTGCCACGGGACGTTGAGGGCTTCGTCATCCGGTTCAGCAACGGCGTGCGCCTGAAGCTCAAGGGTGCAGAGTATCGCCGCATCCATGCGCTGATCTCACGGTGCACGCCGTTGGCGATGTGGGAGGCGATGAACGCGGGCGACGACATGGCGGCGATCCGGCGCGACCTGCCGGAGGAGTTCTGGGCCGATTTCGACGACATCGTCCGATTGCTCAAGGCGAGCATTGTCGCCATCGAGGCGAGAGTGGCCGAGGTCGCGGCCTCGATTGCGCACCTTTCCGACAAGGAACTGGGCCTTGCCCTCGGCTCGTTGCCCGGGGATGCCCGTCCGTATTTGTTCGCTTTTCGCAAGTCGGGAGGCGTCGTGGGCAAGCCGCGTGATTCGCTCATGCGGTCCATACGCCCGACCGGCAACGTGCTGGCCGGCTACGTGCCGTCCTATGCCATGGGACGGGTGCTGGACGACGCGGCGTCCTGAGGTTGGGGCGATCTGCTGTTCGGAGCAGGGTTGCCGGACTGACGCATGCAGAAATTGGAGCTGTATCCCTAGGCGCCATCCGAGAGGCCGATTTACGTAAAGTCTGGGACTCAAGCGTTGGGATCGGACCACTAGATCTCGCCTAGACCGAAACGGTAGGCAGGAAGGCCCATGCCTGAACCGTTCTCATCCGGTTAAACCCGCGGTCATGTGAGATCGGTAATTTAGACGTCTGAGGAGGCCGGATGCTGGTCGGCAAGTGACCACTGCCGGACAAGGTCAATCTGAAAATTGACGATTTCGTAATGAATGACGCGCAATCAAGGAAAATGCAGGCATGGCGAGTTTTAAATGGGCCAAAGGGGTTTCAGGCGACTGGAACACCGCTGCCAACTGGCTGTCCAACACGGTTCCAAACGATCCGGCTGCCGATGTGGTGATCGACGCCGCGCCCGGCGGCGCTGGGGGTTTTTACAACGTCACCATCGCTGCTGGGACGAACGAAACGGTCAGGTCCCTGGACCTTGCCAGCACGAACATCGGCTTGGAGGTGGACGGGACTCTGACGTTCGCGCCGGGTTCTGCGGGCGCACTCGGCCGCGAGTTCGAGAGCAGCCCGTTGCTGATCAACAACGGCACGATCGTGAACGCCGGGCTGATGTTCACCTACATCCAGACCCGCGGCAACGCCTTGTTCATCGGCAACAACCCGATCTATATCGCCTGGGAACTGCAGGTGCTGGACGGCACCGCGACCGTCGATACGGCGAGCATTGCCCAGTATGACGCGGCCAAGCACATCCTGTTCGACGGCGCGTTCGATGCCCTGGGCACTGGCCGGACCATCAACCTTGGCGGCAAGCTTGGCGGCTTCGTGGTCAACATCGAGACCCTTACTGGGCCGAAGCCTGCGCCGACCCATAGCTATTGGACGCAGCTTGTGTTCGACGATCCGGGCTCGAATATCAACGAGTGGAACGGCACGAGCTATGTATCGGTCGAGTCGAGCCTGAAACTGATCCAGAACTCTGCGTTCGTGACCGTCAATGGCGGGCGCGGCTACACGACGGCCAACGCCTTGACCATCGGCAAGGACGGCGTGTTCGAGCAGGCCGGGGGCGCGCTCACTACGGCGGGCCTCACGGTCCTCGGCGGGGGCTTGCTGATCGGCGGCCTGACGGTAACCGGCTCTGGCGAGAGCGTGGGCCAGGTGGTCGTGAACGGCGCGGTGACCAATAATGGCCAGATCGTCGCCGCGGGGCCAGGAATGGTGTTCCGGAATGCGGTATCCGGCACCGGGCAGATCACCTTCAACCGAACCGCGGCCCTGCCCGGCTTCGATACGCCCATCGGCGCAGCCCTTGCTGGGACCCTTGAGGTCGGCGCAGTCGGGTCCGGCCAGACCGTGACGATGATCGGCAACGATACGCTGGTGCTCGACACCCCTGCCGCGTTCGCGGGAACGGTCGCGGGCTTTGACGCCAGCGACAAGATTGTGGTCGACAGCGCCAGCCCGTTGACGGGCGCCACCTATGCCGCTGGCGCCAACGGCGCTGGAACGCTCACGCTCAGCAGCGGCAATGCTAGGCTTGGGACGTTGACGCTCGCCGGCAATTTTGCGGGAAAGAGCTTCCAGGTCACGGCGGGCACCGCGGCCAACAGCTACAACCTGACTGTGGTCGCGGCCCCGCCACCACCACCACCTCCACCGCCGCCGCCGCCGCCTCCTCCTGCAGTGATACACTTCTTGCTCACCGATACGACGACCGGGATGTCTTTTAGTGCTGCCGGCGAGGCCTATGCGGGGCCGGTTGCCGGCCTGCAGGACCAGTATATCAGCGCCAGCACCAACAATTTGAACATTACGGCGACAACGCCGAACTCGTTTATCAAAACCGGTCCCGGCACCGACGCCATCGATGTGAGCAAGGTTAGCGGCAACAACGTTTTGGATGGCTCGACCGGCTCCAACTTCCTGGTCGGCGGCGCGGGAAACGATACGTTCTTCGTCGACGACCGTGTTGCGGCGGCCGATATATGGAGCACGGTGGTCAATTTCCATTCCGGCGACGCTGCGACGATCTTCGGCGTGACAGCTTCGGGTTTCGCGCTGGACTGGGAGGACAGCCAGGGCGCGGTTGGGACGACGGGCCTGACATTGCATGCGATCGCGCCGGGCAAGCCGATCGCGTCGATAACGTTGGCGGGCTACTCCAAGGCCGACCTCAGCAATGGGCGGTTGGGCATCTCGTTCAGCAACGATACGACCGGCATTGGCGACTATATGTATATCCATGGCAACTGATCGGCATTTTGCCCGGTGACGAGAAGTGGACCGGGGGTTGCCGGGACTTCTAAGGCGCCCTCGGCAGCCAAACCTCGATGGTTCCGCGTGAGGGGCGGGGCTGAAATGCCGAGAAGTCCCGCACCGCCCAGCTAAGTCCGGCGTCGGCCATCCATGCGGCTGCCTGCCTGGCGGTGGGCTCGTCCTCTGGATGGAAGTAGCGGATGCTGGGCCGCGTGGGCGTGTCCGCCACATGCCGCGCCTCGACCGTCCCGGGCCGCGCGGCCAAGGTTTTCAGCAACTGGGCCGATACGGCCTCAGCGGCGGCCGAGCCGACTGGGACGTGGATGACGATGCGTGGGTCGGAGCGCGGGCTGGGCCCCTGATCGCGGCGCGGCTCGGGTGCGGCTGGCGGGCTGGCGCTTTTGGGGGGCCGATCCGTAGGCGGTTCAGGGAGGGCATTGGGCCGAACCTTGATAAGCGGGTTTTCAACGGGCGGCGCGGCCGGGGCCGTTGCAACGGTGACTGGCCGTGCCGTCTCATTACGATAGAACAGCTTATGCAGTCCGAAGTATGCGGCCCCGGTCATGAGCGCGAGGACCATGGCCGCCTGCAAGCCGCGAACCATCATGCGCCCGCGTTGTGGTGCGGTCCCGAGCGGAGGCGACGGCACAGGACGCCGCGCCGCAGCGGCTTTTTGCGGCGCAGCGGTCCGCGGCGGGTTGGCTGAGAGTGGACGGCCCGGCTGTTCCAGTCCGATGCCCAATGCCTGGCGCAGCGGCGTTAAATCCTGCGTGTCGAGCAAGCTCCGGAACTCCAGGCGGCCGATGAAGGCCACTTGCAGCGTCGGTTCGCCGGCTTGCGCGAAATAGGGCGCCATCGCCTGCAATGAGCGCAGCACGCCGGGCCGCAACCGCTCCGCCTGCCGGATCAGCAGCATGACACGCGTTTCCTGGCCCTGCCGCTCGGCGATGGCGCGGGCGATCAGGCGGGCATTGTCGGCCAGGCGTGCCGGGTCGTCGGTTCCGGCGACCGGGGCCAGGATGCGTTCCAGCACCTGGTGGGAACGCGATGGGCTGCCGATGCGGACCATCCGCACGCCTGATGCCGCCAGGCCGGACGGCAAGGCGGACAAAGCACCGGCGCGTTTCCGGTCGTCGTCCGCCAGCACTGCGATGAACGGACGGCCATACGGCCCGGTGACCGGCCCCTGCGCGTCCGTTCCGGCAAGGGCGCCCAGATCCTGCATATGTTAGGGCGCCTGATCCCCTTCGACCGTCACCGTCGGGGCTTTCAGGGCCTGCATTCGTTGGAACTCGCGAAACAGGCGCTCCTTTTCGGCCTTGGACAATTTTGGCGTCAAGGCCGCGGGCCGCGCCGCCGCCCGGACCGCAACGTGGGGGTTCAGCACGATCGGGCTTGCTTTTACGAACGTCTCCGGCTGGCCTACGCATCCGGCCAGCAGGATTGCTGCGCCAACTGCGGCGGCGAACAGGGGGAGACTGCGGTTGCGCATGGCGAGCCTCGATTGCATCCCAGGTGAGTGACGATACCGCTGGCTTAACGGAGCGGCGCTGCACGGGTTCGTCGATTTGCCCAGGCGGGCAACGTCAAGTTGACGTGGCCCGTTCGCTTCATGCCCATCGTTGCCTTAGTTCGTGGTCACCACGCGGATGTCGCCATGACGTTCGATTACACTGAGCGACACCTCGCCCGGCGTGCGGCTGACCAGCACGCTGACCCACGCGCCGTTCAGCGAGAGGTTGCGCAACGTGAGGCAGTCGATGAAGGCCGGCAGGTCGGGACGGTCGAAGCGCACGACGCGGGCAACCGGGTCGAAGCTCAGGCCGAGGCTGGCCTGCACCAAGGCCGGGATCGTGGCGGCGGCCCAGGCCTGCGGCGTGCAGGCGACGGGGTAGGACGTGGGTCCCTGGCCTGGCCGTCGATGGAAGCCGCAGAACAGCTCCGGCAAGCGGCGCAGTTCCATCGCGCCCGAGGCGGCATATACGCCGTCGAACAGCCGGGCGGTCTCGGCCCGGAAGCCCATCCGGGCCATGCCGAGCGCGATCATCGCGTTGTCGTGCGGCCATACGGAGCCGTTGTGATAGGACATCGGGTTATAGCGCGCCTCGTCGGCCGCCAGCGTGCGGATGCCCCAGCCATTGAACAGCCGGGACTGCATCAGCCCTTCTGCGACGAGGCGGGCGTGCCCGGGCGCGGCGATGCCGGTCATCAGCACCTGCCCGGCGTTGGACGAGCGCACTTGGCACTGCTGGCCTTCTCCGTCGAGCGCCAGTGCGTAGGTGCCTAGGCGTTCGCACCAGAACCTCGCCTCGAATGCCTGCCGCAGCCGTTCGCCCTTGGTTTCGAGCCGGGCTGCCCGCGCATGGTCGCCAAGCCGCCGGGCGATGGCGGCCCCGGCGCGGCGTGCGGCAAAGGCGTAGCCCTGCACCTCGCAAAGCGCGATCGCGCCGCGTGCGAGCGTGCCGTCCGCGTGCGAGATCGCGTCATAGCTGTCTTTCCAGCCCTGGTTGGCCAGGCCGTCCTCGGTGCTGCGCTCATAGCGGATGAACCCGTCGGCGTCGGCCCGGCGGTCCATCCAGCCAAGCGCCAGGTCGATGTTCGGCCATAATTCGCGCAGGGTGGCGATGTCGCCGGTGCGGTCGAGATATGCGCCGGCCAGCATGACGAACAGCGGCGTCGAGTCGACGCTGCCGTAATAACGGCGGAACGGCACTTCGCCCAGGGCCGCCATCTCGCCGCCGCGGGTCTCGTGCAGGATCTTGCCTGGTTCGGCCTCGGACGCGGGGTCGAACGCGGTTGCCTGTTCCTGTGCCAGGTAACGCAGCACGCCGGCAGCCAGCGCGGGGTCGAACGCCAGCGTCAGCAGGGCCGTGATCAGCGCATCCCGCCCGAAGGCGGTGCTGAACCAGGGGATACCTGCATAGGGATAGGGTCCGGTCGGCTTCTCGGTGACCAGCATGCGCAGGTCGGTGGCGGACCGGCGCATGGTCTGGTTGAATTCTTCATGGCGCGAGGAGATAACGGCGGTGCGGGCGGTGCTTGCCCGCAGGCGGCGCTTTGCCTGGACGTAGGCGGCTAGGAACGCGGCGCGCGGGCGCCATGCTGTTTCCGGGGCGCTGGCTGGCCCCAGGCAGGCGGCTTCGAAGAATATGGTGGCCTGGCTGCGCGGTTCGAGTTCCAGGTCGAACATGACGGCTCCGGCGGCGAGCGCCTGCGGCGGCGGTTCGAAGGCGAGGCGCGTCGCGCGCACCTGGCCGTCGAGGCCGCGGTAGGACAAGGTGACGACGCTATCGGTGAGCGTCGCCGGCAGCCGCTCGCCCCGCCGCTCGCGGTGCATGCCGCGCACCTCGAAAAGATCGGCGAAGTCGGCTTCGAAGTTCAACTCGAGCCGGACCCGATGGCGCATGAAGGCGAAGTTGCGGATGGCGAGGCGCCCGTGGCAGGCGCCCTCGCCCAAGAACAGCGAGCGCTGCACATGGATGACGCCCTGCTCTGGGGTGGCCGGGCCGAGGTCGGAGGCGCAGGCGTTAGACAGGTCGGACGTGAGCATCACGTTGTCCGAGCCCAAGTTGGAGCTGAGCAGCAGCGGACGCGTGCCGCCGAGTGCGAGGTCGAACCGGGAAAGGTGGCGGGTGTCCCTGTGGTACAGCCCGTCGGTGCCGCCCAGCATGGATATGATGTCGCCGCCATAGTCGAAGACGCCGAAGGTGTCGCCGTTCTTGATGGTTCGGTAGCGGCGTTCCTGCAGCGAGACCGACGCCGACACGGAGAAGGGCTCGGGCGTTTCGGTGGTTGGATCGACATCCTGGGTGGTGAGCACATTCATGGGCGAGGCCTCGGATGGTGGATGGGCCTGGGCAGGCCAGTTGCCGGTGCAGGGCATTGGATCGCGGCGAAATGGGCGTGCAGTTCAAGGTTCGGCTGCTGGCCGGCATTAGGTTCGGGCAATCGAGGCGGTTATGGGCTACTTAGGCTGAGCCGACGTGGGTCTGCAAAGGATGCCGTCAAGTTGCCTGGCGACCGTAGGTGTCAGCCGGGAGTCGGGATATAACGCTTATAGAAAGTTATTTACTAGCAACATATTGCCTCCAACTCCTGGTTTTCGCGATTTCCAGGCGCAGACGTTGTGTTGGCAAGTGCCGCGATCGACGGCGCTTGGTGCGGCAGGCTCCGCCTGGCGCTTTGCCTTGTGCAGGTTGCTTAGCCGAGCCTTTCAGGGCAGCGTCACTCCTCGCCAGTCCCTTCCGTTCTGATGCAGCACCAGCGCTGGGAGCGATCCGTCGGGTTCCCGCTCTAACGTGATCTGCGCGTCCACGATCTGGTGGAAAGATCGTGCGCAGCCCTCCGGGTAACCCCTGAATCGAGGTTGGCGTCATCATAATACGACTTCGGGAGATGTTGCGGCGGCTCTTTGCCCTAGTGTAGTTGCTGCCATGCGAACCCGGCGGATCCGGCGACAACAAGGACTATTCCGCACCAGCGATAGAAGCGCAGCGGCGATAGGGAGGCCTGCCGTTCTTCATGCGCTGCCGCACGCTGCTCCGGCGATCCGCGACTTGTCATCTGGGCCCGAAAGACTTGGGCTCCCCAGGTCGGTGTGTCCTGATCCAGGCCGATGCGGGTGCAGACAAGTAGCGTAAGCAGTCCCAGCACGATCAGCCCGAATGGACCTAATCTTGCAATGAGCAATACGGCGCTGCACGCCAAGCCGACTATGACGGCCCATGCCGCCACATTGCCTGCGCTGCCCAGCGAAAAGCGCATAAGCTTCAATGCGACGGCGAGAGTTTCGCCCTATGAACAGCATCCATCAGGTTAAAATCCCTCCCGCATGACATCGCGGGCGAAGTAGCTCAGGATCAGGTCGGCCCCGGCACGCTTGAAGGCGCCGAGCGTTTCGCGCACGACGCGCGCCTCGTCCAGCGCTCCGGCCTGGGCGGCGAACTTGATCATCGCATACTCGCCGCTGACTTGATAAACCGCGAGCGGCAGCAACGTCCGGGCGCGTATGCCGGCCAGGATGTCGAGGTAGGCAAGGCCGGGCTTCACCATCAGCAGGTCGGCGCCCTCGGCCTCGTCCTCCTGGCTCTCGCGCATGGCTTCGCGGGCGTTCATCGGGTCCATCTGATAGGTCTTGCGGTCGCCCTGCAGGTCGCAGCCGGAGGCGGCGCGGAACGGGCCGTAGAACGCCGAGGCGAACTTGGTCGAATAGGCCATGACCGGCACGCCCGAGTGCCCGGCGCCGTCGAGCGCGCGGCGGATCGCGGCGATCTGCCCGTCCATCATGGCGGACGGGGCGATCAGGTCCGCCCCGGCATCGGCAGCGACGACCGCTTGGCGCGCCAGGTTCTCGAGCGTCGGATCGTTGAGCACCTGCGCCTCGCCGCCCAGGACACCGCAGTGCCCATGGTCGGTGTATTCGCAAAAACAGTTGTCGGTCATCACGACCAGGTCCGGGGCCGCCGACTTGGCGACGCGGGTCATGCGCGCCATTAGGCCGCCAGCCCGCAATGTGTCGCTGCCGTCACTGTCCTTATGGTGGCTGATGCCGAACAGCATCACGGCCTGGACGCCATCGCGGGCGATCGCTTCGATCTCACGCGCCAAGCGGGCCTCGGGAATGCGGGAGACGCCGGGCATCTCCGCGATGGGCACGAGGGCGTCGATCCCTTCCTCGACGAAGATCGGCAGGATCAGGTCGCTGGCGGCCAACGAGGTTTCGCGCACCAGGGAGCGCAATGCGTCGGTGCGGCGCAGGCGGCGTAGGCGGGTGGCAGGGAACATAGGTCCTCGCGGCAAGCGCGCCGCGGGAACAGCCCGGGCGGCGGCGCTAAACTGCCCGGGCCGCGTCGGCTTGGCTAGGCTGAACGGCGTCTCAGCTAATTGGGGCCGGCAATGCCGCCGGGGCGTTCGCGCTGCGTCCTGCGGAGGTTATTGCAGAAGTTTGAGCGGGCCAGCCCGACCTGCTAACGTCCGCATCATGCAAACCTGCTTCGCGCCGTGCCGGACCGCCCTCCATGCGTGAGGCGTTCCCATTCTCCGCCATTGTCGGCCAGGACGAGATGAAGCTGGCGTTGCTGATTGCCGCGGCCGACCCGACGATTGGCGGCGTGCTGGTGTTCGGCGACCGTGGCACCGGCAAGTCGACCGCGGTCCGCTCGCTGGCTGGCCTGCTGCCAATGATGCCGGTGGTCACGGGATGCCCATACAACTGCGCGCCGGGCGCCGAGGCCGGGCTATGCGGGCATTGCGGGGACCGGCTGCCTGGCGCGGCGCCGGGGCATATGGCCATGGTTCCCGTGGTGGACTTGCCGCTGGGCGCGACGGAGGACCGGGTGGTGGGGGCGCTCGATCTGGAACGGGCGTTGTCCCGTGGCGAGAAGGCCTTCGAGCCCGGCCTGCTGGCGCGCGCCAACCGCGGCTTCCTGTATATCGACGAGGTGAACCTGCTCGAGGACCATTTGGTCGACCTTCTGATCGACGTTGCGGCCTCGGGCGAGAACGTGGTGGAGCGCGAGGGGCTGAGTGTCCGGCACCCGGCGCGGTTCGTGCTGGTCGGCAGCGGCAACCCGGAGGAGGGGGAGTTGCGTCCGCAACTGCTCGACCGGTTCGGCCTTTCGGTCGAGGTGCGGACGCCGGATGACCTAGCGACGCGCATCGCCATCGTGCGCCGGCGGGATGCGTTCGACCGCGACCGTGCCGGCTTCTTGGCGGAGTGGCGCGTGGAGGACGGACGCTGCCGCGACCGGATCGAAGCGGCGCGCGACCTGCTGCCTGCGGTCGGGACGCCCGACGCGGTGCTGGAGGACGCGGCGCGGCTATGCATGCGGCTCGGCACCGACGGGTTGCGCGCCGAGCTTACGCTGCTGCGCGCCGCCCGTGCGCTTGCGGCGCTGGATGGGGAGGCCGAGGCGGCGCGGAGCCACCTGCTCCGGGTTGCGCCGTCGGCCCTGCGGCACCGGCTGCGCCGCGATCCGCTGGACGAGGCCGGGTCGACGACGCGGGTGGCGCGGGCAATCGAGGAGCAGTTCGGCGCATGACCGCCGTTGATTTCGATGCGGGCTGGACGGACCCGCGCTGGCGCGACGCTTGCTGGGCGGCGGCGTTGTTCGCTGTCGATCCCGTGGGCACTGGGGTCTCGTTGCGGGCGCTCGCGGGTCCGGTTCGCGCGCGGTGGCTCGCTTTGCTGCGCGGCCTGCTGCCTGCCGACGCCACGCGGACCGTCCCGCTCAATGTCGCCGATGCCCGGCTGCTGGGTGGCCTCGACCTTGCGGCGACGCTGCAGGCGGGCCGGCCCGTTGCGGAACGCGGCATCCTGGCCGAAGCCGATGGCGGCGTCGTACTGCTGGCCATGGCGGAACGGCTGCCGCCCGGTGCCGCAGCGCGCATTGCCGCCGTGATCGATCAAGGCGCCGTCATGGCCGCGCGGGAGACGCCGGAACAGCGGCACATGGCGCGCATCGGCGTCGTGGCGATCGACGAGGGCATGGCCGACGACGAACGCGCCCCGGCGGCGTTGCGCGACCGGCTGGCATTCCATGTGGAACTCGCCGACATCGGCGCCCGGGTGATCGACGGCCCGCTGCCCGGTCCGGTGCAGGTCGCGTCCGCCCGGCTGTTGCTGCCCCGCGTGCGCGCGGACGCCGGCGTGCTCGATGGGCTGTGCCAGGCTGCGGCGGCGCTGGGCATCCTGTCGGTCCGGGCTCCGTTGGCGGCGTTGCGTGCGGCGTGTGCGGCGGCGGCGCTCGGTGGGCGGGACACGGTGTTGGACGTGGATGCGGCGCTCGCGTGCCGGTTGGTGATGGCTCCGCGTGCGGCCACGCTGCCATTGGTGGACCCGCAGGCGGCAGATGCGCAGCCGTCGCCGGAGCTTTCGGAATCCCCGGACGACGCAGAAACCCAGCCGCTGCCCGACAGCGCCCTGCAGGATATGCTGATCGAGGCTGCGAAGGCGGCGATCCCCGCCGGGCTGCTGGCGCAACTTGCGGCGGGGGACGGCCCGCGCGCGAGGGCGCCGACCGCCGGGGCCGCCGGCGCATTGCAGAACGCTGGACGGCGCGGGCGTCCGGTCGGAACGCGCCCTGGCGACCCGCGCGGCGACGCCCGGCTCGACTTGATCGCCACATTGCGCGCCGCCGCGCCGTGGCAGCGCGTCCGGCAACGGCAGCAGGCCGGGCGGATCGAAATCCGTCGCGACGACTTCCGCGTGACACGCACCAAGCAGCGGGCGGAGAGCACGACGATTTTCGTGGTGGACGCCTCCGGTTCCCAGGCGTTCAACCGGTTGGCCGAAGCCAAGGGCGCGGTCGAGTTGCTGCTGGCGGATTGCTACGTGCGGCGGGACCGGGTGGCGGTGCTGGCATTCCGCGGCACGGCGGCGCAGGTGCTGCTGCCGCCCACGCGGTCGCTGGTGCGGGCCAAGCGCAGCCTCGCTGGGCTGCCCGGCGGCGGCGGCACTCCGCTTGCGGCTGGGATCGACGCCGGGTTCGTGATGGCGGACGGCATCCGGCGCAAAGGGGGCACGCCGACCATCGTGCTGCTGACGGACGGACGGGCGAACGTGGCGCAGGACGGCAAGGGTGGCCGCGCGCGGGCCGACGCCGACGCGATGGCCGCAGCGCGGCAGGTGCGTGCCGCGCGTTTCAGGGCGTTGCTGGTCGATACCTCGCCGCGCCCGCATCCGGCAAGCCAGCGCCTCGCTGCCGAGATGGACGCGCGTTATGTCCCGCTGCCCTATGCCGACGCGGCGGCCCTGACGCGTGCCGTGCGGACGGCGTCATGAGCGACCGGCGGGGCTGGCAGCGGCAGGGCCGGGATTGGCCGAACCGGGAGAGCAGCCGGTTCGTCCGTGCCGCCGGGCTGTTGTGGCATGTGCAGGTGATGGGCGAGGGGCCGGTGCTGCTGCTGGTGCATGGCACAGGCGCTGCGACCCATTCCTGGCGTGCGCTGGCCCCGTTGCTGGCGCGGCATTTCACGGTCGTCGCGCCCGATCTTCCTGGCCATGGTTTCACCGATACGCCGGCGACGGCGCGGCTCGGCCTGCCGGGCATGGCGAAGTCGCTGCAGGGGTTGCTGCGGG
The DNA here is from genome assembly GCA_965277495.1 of Acetobacteraceae bacterium. Taxonomy (GTDB): domain Bacteria; phylum Pseudomonadota; class Alphaproteobacteria; order Acetobacterales; family Acetobacteraceae; genus CAHJXG01. Next base: position 3,520,639 of record OZ255824.1, read on the forward strand.
CGCTGAACATGACGCCGGCGCTGGCGGTGGGCCATTCGGCCGGCGCGGCGATCCTGGCGCGGATGACGCTCGATGGGCAGATCGCGCCGCGGGGCTTGGTCAGCCTGAACGGCGCGTTTGTGCCGCTGGAGGGGGTTCAAGGGCAGATCTTCTCGCCGCTGGCGAAGCTGCTGGCCGGCGTGCCGCTGCTGCCGCAGTTTTTTGCCTGGCGGGCGAAGGATGACGCGACCGTGGGCGGCATGCTCGCAAGCACGGGTTCCTGTATCGAGCCGGAGGGCGTTGCGCTGTATGGGCGCATGATCCGCAACCCGGCCCATGCGGCTGCGGCGCTCGGCATGATGTCGCAGTGGGACCTGCATCCCTTGCTGCGCGACATTGGCGGCCTCGCGGTGCCGATGCTGCTGATCGTGGGTGCGAACGACCGCGCGGTGCCACCGGCGCAGGCCGCCCGGGTACGCGATTTGACGCCGGGCGCACGCCTGGTGTCGATGGCGGGGCTCGGTCACCTCGCGCATGAGGAGCGCCCGGAGGACACTGCGGCGCTCGTGCTTGGCTTCGCCCGCGAGCTGGGCGTGTTGCCCGCATGACCGTCCTGCCCGCCAACCATCCCCAGCGCATCCAGCTCAACGACGAGGTGCATGCCCGTCCGCCGGAACCGCTGGTGGCGCCGGTCCGGCTGTCCTACCTTGCTTTGTTTTCCGACACCGCCGCTCGTGAGGGTGGGTTTAGCGCGGTCTGCGCCCTGGCCGAGCGGCACGGGATAGCGCCGCCGCCTGCGGGGGCCAACCACTACAGCGCCGACCTGGGGCCGTTCCGCCTGAAATGGGAGCGGCATACCGAGTTTGTGCGCTATACGTTCATCGTGGCCGGCGAGGGCACGCATCCGTTCGACGACCCGGCCATCGCCGCCATTCCGGCCGACTGGCTGGCTAGCCTGCCCGGCCAACTTATGGTTGCGGCGCATGTCGCGCTGTTGCCGCCGGGTCCCGAAACGGTCGAACCGATCGTGGTGGCGAGGCGGCTGTTGCCCGGCAACCTGCTGGTGGGCTCGGTCGTCAGCAGCGGCGCGGCGTCGGCATTCACCGACTTCCGGGTGCGGCCCGACGGGTTCAGCCGCGTGCTGCTGCAGGACCGCAGCATGACGCCGGCGCAGGCGGGCCGGGTCGTGCAGCGCCTGCTGGAGATCGACACCTATCGCATCATGGCGCTGCTGGCCCTGCCGGTGGCGCAGGCGCTGGCGCCGGAGATCGCCCGCTGCGAGCGCGAGGTGGCGGGGATCACCGCCGCGATGGTCACCGCGCGCGACCAAGACGAGCCTGTGCTGCTGGACCGCCTGACCCGGCTCGCGGCCGAGATCGACAGCCGGCAAGCCGAGAGCCTGTATCGCTTCAGCGCCGCCACGGCCTATGACGGCTTGGTGCAACGACGCATCCAGGAGCTGCGGGAAGCGCGGGTGCCGGGCTTGCAGACGCTGCAGGAGTTCACCGAGCGGCGGCTTGCCCCGGCGATGAACACCTGCCGGTCGGTGGCGGCACGGCAGGAGGAGCTGTCGCGCCGGGTCGCGCGGGCGACGCAGTTGCTGGCGACGCGGGTGGGCGTGACGCGGGAGCAGCAGAACCAGTCGGTGCTGGAGGCGATGAACCGCCGGGTGCGGCTGCAACTGCGGCTGCAATCGACGGTCGAGGGGCTGTCGATCGCTGCGGTGACCTATTACATCGTCGGCCTGGTCGGGTATGCGGCGAAGGCGTTCAAGGCGGCTGGCGGGCACGTCGACCCGGACCTGGTAATGGGGATCAGCATTCCGGTCATCGCAGTGCTGATGGCGCTCGGGCTGCGCAAGGTCCGGCGGGCCGTGGCGCACGAGTAGGCGGCGCGGATGGCGGAGCTGTTTGCGAGCGGACGGGTGTTCGACCTGATCTTGGCCGGCATGGCGCTGGAGGCGATCGGGCTGGTTTCGGTGTATCGCGCGGCGGGGCGGGGCGTGCGTCCGGGGCGGCTGCTGCCGAACCTGCTGTCCGGCATGTGCCTGCTGCTGGCGATGCGCGCCGGCATTGGCGGGGCTTGGTGGGGCTGGGTGTCGACTGCGTTATTGGGCGCGCTCGCCTTCCATGTGGTGGACCTTAGGCGAGCCTGGCGTTGACCGCGGAGATGAACATGGGCGGAGGGGGCCTAAGCAGGCTCCAGCACGCGGGGGCGCTGTGCCAGGTCGTCCAGGCCCATGGGCTTCGGGATCAGGCAATCGGGCAGCGGCTTCAACGGCGTGAGGTCCTGCGGCATGGTGTCGGGCGGCGGCGGCACTGGGGCAGGGGTGTGCGGACCGTCCCCGTCCCACGATCCGCGACGCGGACGCCGCACAGCGATCAACTCGCGGCAGGCGAACGCGAGGGGTATGCCGAAGGTCAGGATTCCGCTCAGGATGACCTGGGTTGATGATTCCATATTCTCCCCCGTCGGACCACGCCGGAGCCGGCACTCAGTGGCAGGCTCTGTTCAATAAGCTGTATTCTAGATTATCGTTCCTTGAGCTTGTTGGTTTCGACCTACGTAGAAATGCTTAGGGCTGAATTGCGGGAGCGCCAACACGCAGCAGCTTCATGACCGGGCCTCCTAAAGCGTCCAGCCACCGTCGATGACGATGGCTTGGCCGGTGATGAACTGGGTTTCGTCTGAGCCTAGATAGACCGCCAGGGCGGCGATTTCCTCCGGCGTGCCCAGCCGGCCCATGGCTTGGCGCGCGATGAACCCGGTGCGTGCCGCCTCCAGCGATCCGGCGGCGGCGGCATTGGCGGCGATGCGGTCGTCCAGGCTGGGGGTCTGCACGGTGCCGGGGCAGATGGCGTTGCAGCGGATGCCCTGTTTCACGTAGTCCGCCGCGACCGATTTCGTGAGGCCGACCACCGCCGCCTTCGTGGTTCCGTAGATGAAGCGGCCCGGCGCGCCCTTGATGCTGCTGGCGGCGCTGGACATGTTGATGATCGAGCCGCGTCCGGTCGCCAGCATGCCGGGCAGGAGGGCGCGGATGGTGTGAAACATGCTGCGTACATTTAGCAAGAACGCGAAATCCCACTGCTCATCGGTCGCGTCCAGGATGGTGCCCTGGTGCACGAACCCGGCGCAGTTGAACAGCACGTCCACCGATCCGGCCGCGTCCGCGATGCGGGCGATGTCCGCCGGCTGCGTCGCGTCCAGGCGGTGCACCATGATGTTGCCGCCCGCGATCTCCGCGAGCTTTGCCTCATTTAGGTCGGTGGCGATCACCCGCGCGCCTTCGGACGCATAGGCCAGCGCCGTGGCGCGCCCGATGCCCTGTGCGGCTGCGGTGATGAACGCGGTCTTGCCTGCGAGCCTGCTTGCCATGGGATGTTTCCGCCGGGTTAGTGGTTGTTGCGGCTTTCGCCGCGTTCCTCGACAATGTTCAAATAGAGCGTCGCCGGTTCCAGGCATGCGCCGGTGGCGTGCTGCCCGACCATGCTGCGGCTGATTTCCTCCCACGGCGTCTTGTTCTGCAGCGCCGGACGGACCCAGGCGGCGCGCCGGGCTTCCAGCTCGCCGCCGGGCAGCAGCACGTCCACCTTGCGGCTGTTCAGGTCGATGCGGATGCGGTCGCCGGTGCGCAGCAGGGCCAGGCCGCCGCCCACGACCGCCTCGGGCGACACATTTAGGATGCTCGGGCTGCCGGAGGTGCCGGATTGGCGTCCGTCGCCCATCGTCGGCAGGGTGTGGACGCCGGCCTTGAGCAGTGCCGCGGGGGGTTGCATGTTCACGACCTCTGCGCCGCCGGGGTATCCGACCGGGCCGCAGTTGCGGATCACCAATATGGAGTGCGCGTCGACGCCGAGGTCGGGGTCCTCGATCCGCTCGTGGTAGTCCTCGGGGCCTTCGAACACGATGGCCTTGCCCTCGAACGCGTTGGGCTGGTCGGGGTCGGAGAGGAAGCGGCTGCGGAACTCGGGATCGATGACGCTGAGTTTCATCACCGCGGCGTCGAACAAGTTGCCCGACAGCACCGCGAAACCGGCGCTTTCTTTCAGCGGATTGCCGTAGGCGCGGATCACCTCGTGGTCGACGGCGGGCTTTTTCGCCAGGTTTTCGCCGAGCGTCTTGCCGGTGCAGGTCATCACGTCCGGCTGCAGCTTGCCGGCGTCCAGCAGCTCGCGCATGACGGCCGGCACGCCGCCGGCGCGGAAGAAGCCCTCGCCCAGCACGCGCCCGGCCGGCTGCACGTCGGCCAGCAGCGGAATGCCATCGCCGAGGCGCTGCCAGTCGTCCAGGGTGTGGTCCACGCCCATGTGGCGGGCGATGGCGATCATGCTGATGGGGCAGTTGCTGCTGGCGCCAAGCGCCGCCGCGGCCACCACGGCGTTCTCGAATGCCGGCTTGGTCATGATATCGGACGGGCGCAGGTTCTCGTGCACCATGCCGACGATGCGGTGGCCGGTGTGATAGGCCATCCAACCGCGCTCCTTGTGCGGGCCGGGGATGGCGGCGCAGCCGGGCAGGGACATGCCGAGCGCTTCGGCCAGGCTGTTCATCGACAGCGCGGTGCCCATCGTGTTGCAGTGGCCGACCGACCCGGCGGAGGCCGCCACCATGTCGATGAACTCCGCGTAATCGATCAAGCCCTCGGCCAGCAGCTTGCGCGCTTCCCACACGATGGTGCCGGACCCGGCGAGCCGTCCGTTGTACCAGCCGTCCAGCATCGGGCCGCCCGAGAGCACGATGGCGGGGATGTTCACCGTCGCCGCGCCCATCAGGCAGGCCGGCGTCGTCTTGTCGCATCCGGTCGTGAGCACGACGCCGTCGATGGGGTAGCCGTGCAGCACCTCGACGAGGCTGAGGTAAGCCAGGTTGCGGTCGAGTGCCGCGGTTGGACGCTTGCCGGTTTCCTGGATGGGATGGATGGGGAATTCGAGCGGCACGCCGCCGGCGTCGCGGATGCCGTCCCGCACCCGGCTCGCGAGGTCGACCAAATGCCGGTTGCAGGGCGACAGGTCGGAGCCGGTTTGCGCGATGCCGATGATGGGGCGCCCGGATTGCAGCTCGCCGCGGGTCAGGCCGAAGTTGAGGTAGCGTTCGAGATACAGCGCCGTCATGCCGGGGTCGTTCGGATCATTGAACCAACGCTGGCTGCGCAGGCGGCGCCGGGTGGATTGCCCGGTGGATGGAGGCTCGGCGTTCATGGAGGGATGTTCCCTTTGGCCCTTGGATCTCGTTGCCGGCACGTTGAGCAACTCGCCGGGGGGTGTCAACGGCGGCTCAGCCCTCCCAATCCTCGAACCGCAGGCCGTTCACCCGGGAGAACTCGCTGGTGTTGCGGGTAATCAGGATGAGGTCGCGCGCCTGTGCCTGTCCGGCGATCAGGACGTCGTAGGGGCCGATTGGCGTGCCGGATAGGGCGAGCGCCGCCCTGATGGCGCCGGCCTGGCGGGCGTCGTCTTGGTCGAACTCGACGACCTCGAACTGCAATGCTTCGACGACATCGAGATTACGCGCTCTCCGCTGGCTTTTGTAAGCGCCATAGAACAATTCGTGGGTGGCGATGGCGGAGACGCCGAAGTCCTGCGGCGCATGGCGCCGTGTGCGCTTGGTGAGCGAGGGCTTGCCGGCTAGAAGGCCGATGACGGCGTTCGAGTCCAGCAGGTATTTCACTCAAAGAAGTCCAGCGCCGGACGCTGCTGCTGCCCGGGCTGCTCGGCCACGGCGGACGCAAAGTCCTCGTCGACCTTTCGTGCAAGGACCTCGAGCCAGTCCCAGTTGTGCGCCACCGGCTCCAGGATCACCGACCGGCCATGCCGCCGAATGCGGACCTCATCCGTTTCGAGACGGAACGCCTTGGGAAGCCTGACCGCCTGGGAACGGCCTGACCAGAAGACTTTCGCTGTGTTCATGTTGGCCACCATAGGTATATATCAAAGAGATATATCATTTGGTGGCAGGGGTCAATGCATCTTTGGAGAGATCACGTTCTGCGGGCGGTTGCTCATCAGCGCCGCCTGCATCGTCTCGGCCGACTTCACGCGGATGTCCCAATGCGCCTCGGGGGTGAGATAGGCCGAGTGCGGCGTGATGATGAGGCGGCCTTCTAACCAGGCTTCCCGGGCGCGGTAGGCGCGCAGCAGTTCGGGGATCGGCTCGACCGGGGGCTCCACCGGCAATACGTCGAGACCGGCGCCGGCAACCCGGCCGTCGCGCAACGCTTCCGCCAGCGGCGCCAAATCCAGCACCGGGCCGCGCGCGGTGTTCACCACTATTGCGTTTGCCGGCAGCCAGGCGAGTTCGGCGGCGCCGATCAGCCCCGTAGTTTCCGGCGTCAGCGGGACATGGACCGACAGCACGTCCGCGTGCCGCATCAGCTCCTGCAAGCTCGGCGCCCGAGCGACGCCGATGGCGAGCTCCGAACCGTTGCGCAGGTTGGGATCGTAGAATGCGACCTTGAAGCCCAGCGCTTTGGCCCGCAGCGCCACCGCCGTGCCGATGCGGCCGAGTCCGACGATGCCGAAGGCCTGTGCGCTGGTGCGGCGCAGCAACGGGCTGTCGACCGCGCGCCAGGGTGCAGGCGGATCGCGGCGCTGCGCGTCGTGGTGCAGCAGCAGCCCGCGGCGCAGCGCCATCGCCAGCGCGATCGCGTGGTCCGCGACCTCGGTGGTGCCGTAGTCCGGCACGTTGCACACCAGCACGCCGCGGGCGGCTGCGGCGGCGCGGTCGATGCGGTCGTAGCCGACGCCCATGCGCACGACGGCGCGGAGCCGGGTGAAGCGCGCGAGGTCGGCGGCGGTGAGGAACTGACGGAACAGCATCAGGCCGTCGGTTGCCGCGCAGTCCGCGTCCGAGAGATCGGACAGGAGCTTGGTATCGCGCCGCAGGATGGCGGCGCTGGGGCCGAAGATGCGGCGCTCCTCGGCATCGTCGGGGTACATGGCTTCCGGATATAGGATCGTGGTCATCGGGGCGGCGCCCTCCCTTGTCGGTTGAGCGATGGGTAGGGCGGGCTCCGGCGGTCGGCAAGGCGTCGCCGCGTTGCCAACCCGCCGGGGCGGAGGCAGTCTTGCTGCGTCGCATGCCCTTGCCATCGTAACCATTTCAATGTCGGAGGTTTGCCAAGTTGCTACGTTGCAATGCATGGGCAGCTATTAGGCGTTCCGGAGCATTTGGCGTCGTGATGCTCTTGGCTGGGGTTGCGTCTTGGGGACACGCCATCGGCCAAACCGAACCGCCCGGCCCGGCGTTTACCGAAACCGCGTGCGACGGCGTGCCTGGCATCGCGCCGGAGTTGCTTCCGAGGCTGCGGTGCGGAACGGTCGGAGTGCCGCGGGATTACGATGACTTCAGCGCGGGCCGGTTCAAGTTAGCGGTCGTCGTCGTCAAGAGCGCGCAACAGCCGGTGGCGCCAGAGCCTGTCGTCTATATCAGCGGCGGCCCTGGTTCACCGCTCACGATCCATGCCGACTACCAGGCGAGCCATCCCTACGCGCCGGGCCGCGACCTCATTCTTGTCGATCAACGGGGCACGGGACGATCGGAACCGGATCTGTGCCCGGAGCTCAATGGCAAGCTGCTGGACGCCGCCGTTGACGTTGCAATCGATGCGGCCGAGGCCGTACAAGCCAGCCGCCGGGCGGTGTATGCGGCTTGCCGGGACGAGGCGGCCGCCCGTGGCCTCGACCTCAGGGATTTTGGCACCACGGTCACCGTAAAGGATTTCGAGTGGGTGCGCCGAGCGCTCGGGGTTGCCCGGTGGAACGTCTATGGCGAGTCCTACGGCACGACGGTTGCGATGATGCTGGTGGCGCAGCATCCCGACACAGTCCGGTCGGTCGTCCTTGATTCGGTTTATCCGCCTGATCCGCTGATACCCTTGAGGTCGATCAAGGTAGCCGAGGCACGCGACGCGTTCTTTGCGGCCTGCGACCGGGACGAAGCCTGCGCGGCGGCGTTCCCGGACCTCGCAGGGCTGTATCGGGAAACGTTGGACCAGCTCGGCCGCGCCCCGTCGATGGTGCCCGCCCCGCCGCGACTGCGCCGTCCCGAGGGTCGGCTGCCTCTCACGGCGTCGCTGTTCGAGGTTCTCGTTGGCAGGCTGCTGTATTACCCGAATGCCTATCCGGGCCTGCCACGCCTGATCGCGGCGGTGCATGACGGCGACGCCGGGGATATCGGCGCTGCCTTCGCGTCGGAACTGGCGGCCGCCGAGCAACTGAACATGGGGGCGCACACGGCTGTCGAATGCCGGGATCGCCCGCTCTACCGCAACCCGCTTGCCGCGGAGGCGGGTGCGCTGGACCGCATGGTCTTGCATGGCATTTGCGAAGGCTGGTCAGAGATTGGGCCCCCGCCGGTCATCCCAATCGGCTCCGGCGTGCCGACCTTGGTGCTGGCCGGGGAATTCGATCCGGTTGCCGGGTTGTCCCTTAGCCGCCAGGTGGCCGAGCTGATCGGCCCGCGTGCCCGCTGGGTTGGCTTTCCGCTTATCGGCCATAACGTGAGGCACTTCAGTTCCTGCGCAGCCACGATCGTGGCGGAGTTTATAAGCGACCCGGCGCGGCCTCTCGATACGTCGTGCGCTGACCGGGAAGCGCCAATCCGCTATCTTGCGCGCCGCCAGTTCCGTTGAAGCTGGCTGACCAGCACGCCGGCTTTGCTGTTGCGGCGTGTTGCCAATGCTTTACGCCACCGGCACTGTCAGCGGCGAACCTTGAGAGATTGCGGATGAACGGTGCTGAGAGCCTGGTGCATACCCTGCTGGCCTGCGGGGTCGACACCTGCTTTGCCAACCCCGGCACCAGCGAGATGCACTTCGTCGCCGCACTCGACCGTATCCCGGGGATGCGATGCGTGCTCGGCCTGTTCGAGGGCGTGGTGACCGGCGCCGCCGACGGCTATGCGCGCATGCAGGACCGCCCGGCCGCCACGTTGCTGCATTGCGGACCTGGCCTGGCGAACGGCTTGGCGAACCTGCACAACGCGCGCCGTGCCCGGTCGCCTATCGTGAACCTGGTGGGCGACCAGGCGACCTACCACCGCCCACTCGACGCGCCGCTCACCGCAGATACCGAGGGCTGGGCGCGACCGGTCTCCGTCTGGACCCGCACCGCGGCGCATGCTGCGGGCGTGGGCAGCGATTGCGCGTCCGCCGTGCAGGCGGCCCGCAGCGCGCCGGGCGGGATTGCGACGCTGATCCTGCCCAGCGATACCTGTTGGGACGATGGCGGCGTCGTCGGCACGCCGTTGCCGGTGCTGGCGGTGCCAAAGGCTTCACCCGACGCCATCCAGGCGGCAGTGCGGGCGCTGCGTTCCGGCGAGCCCGTTATGCTGATCCTCGGCGGCAAGGCGCTGCGGGCGGATGCGCTGGACATTGCCGCCGGGATTCTGGCGGCGACCGGCGCCCGTATGCTGGCGCAAACCAGCAACGCGCGGATCGCACGCGGCGCCGGGCGCGCGCCGATCGATCGCGTGCCGTATCCCGTCGACCAGGCTGTGGCCGCTTTGGCCGGGGTCAAGCATTTGATCCTGGTTGGCGCGGCCGTGCCGGTCGGATTTTTCGCCTATCCGAACAAGCCCGGCCACATGGCGCCGCCGGACTGCGAAATACACGTGCTCGCCCGGCCCGAGCAAGACGCTGCGGACGCGCTCGCCTGCGTCGCCGATGTTATGGGGGCGGAGACGGCCCGGCAGCAGCCGAGCGCGCCGGGGACGTCGCCAGCACGGGGCGCCATCAGCTCTGAGGCCGTGGCGCAAACGCTCGCTGCCATGCTGCCGGATGGGGCGGTCATCGTGGATGAGAGCGTGAGCTTTGGCCGCGCGTTTTTCCCGGGGACGCATGCCGCCGCGCCGCATGACTGGCTGCAGATTACCGGCGGCGCGATCGGCTGCGGCATTCCGCTGGCCACCGGCGCTGCACTCGGGGCGCCGGACCGCCGGGTTGTGGCGCTGCAGGCGGATGGCTCGGCCATGTACACGTTGCAGGGTCTGTGGACCCAGGCGCGCGAACGGCTGGATGTGACGACGGTGATCCTCGCCAACCGCAAGTATGCGATCCTGCTGGGCGAGTATCAGGGCGTGGGCGCGAACCCCGGACGCACTGCGCTGGATATGCTGGACCTGGGCAACCCGGACCTGGACTGGGTGCGGCTCGCGAACGGCATGGGGGTGGAGGCCGCCCGCGCCGATACGATGGAGACATTTGCCGACCTATTTAGCCAGGCCAACGCCCGGCCGGGTCCGTTTGTGATTGAATTGGTGATCTAGCGGCTATTTTGCCGAGGGCACCGCTGGGTCGCTCTTTGTTGGCGAGGGATCGGCCTTGGCGGCTCCGGCGGCCGGTGTGTGGGCGTAGTCGAGATAGGCGAGTGAGACGGCGCGGAATGGGTTGCCTGTGATCAAGGTCGCCAATATTACTGCGATCACTGCCGAGCCGATGATCGCCTGGGCTGTCGGGTTGAACCGGGTGGCGTTGTTCCGGGGCAGTGTCGGGGGCTTGGCGGCCATGGCGGATCTCTCGTGCAAGGGGAATACGCCTTCTATAGCCTGGACCCGGGCGGGCGCAAATAGGACTGGACTTGGGCAATCTCATCCGCTATACGCCCGCGTTCACTCGGAACGCGGGAGATTGCCGGCCGTCCAGCACGGCTGCGATCGATATGACCGCGGTCCTCCGACTTAGGAGGCCAGTCAATGGCTAAGAAGATCGTTGGCTATATCAAGTTGCAGATTCCCGCGGGGAAAGCCAACCCATCGCCGCCTGTCGGCCCGGCGCTCGGTCAGCGCGGCCTGAACATAATGGCGTTCTGCAAGGAATTCAACGCGGTGACCCAGGGCATGGAGCCCGGGATGCCGGTTCCGGTCGTGATCACCGCGTTCGGCGACCGCACGTTCACCTTCATCACGAAGACGCCGCCGAACACCTATTTCCTGAAAAAGGCCGCGGGGATCACCAAGGGCACGACGACGCCGGGCAAGGGCGCCATGGTCGGACGGGTGACGATGGCGCAACTGCGTGAGATCGCCGAGACCAAGATGAAGGACATGAATGCGAACGACGTCGACGGCGCCGTGCGTATGCTGGCAGGCAGCGCCCGGTCCATGGGCCTGAGCGTGGTGGAGAGCTAAGCCCATGGCACATGATAAGCGCCTGAAGGCGGGCTACGAGACGTTTGACCGCACCAAGTCCTACACGCTGGATGAAGCGATCAAGCTGGCCAAGAGCAATGCGCGCGCCAAGTTCGACGAGACGATCGAGTTCAGCATGAACTTGGGGATCGACCCGCGCCATGCGGACCAAATGGTGCGTGGGTTGCTGAGCCTGCCGAATGGAACCGGCAAGACGTTGCGCGTTGCCGTGTTCGCGCGTGGCGGCAAGGCGGAGGAGGCGCGGGTGGCTGGCGCCGATGTGGTGGGCGCCGAGGATTTGGCCGAGAAGGTCCAGGCTGGCGAATTCGGCTTTGACCGCTGTATTGCGACGCCCGATATGATGGCGCTGGTTGGCCGGTTGGGTAAGATCCTGGGGCCGCGCGGCCTGATGCCGAACCCGAAGCTTGGCACCGTGACCATGGACGTGCGCGGCGCGGTGAACGCCGCAAAATCCGGCCAGGTGGAGTTCCGTGCCGAGAAGGCCGGCATCGTCCATGCTGGGATCGGCAAGGCGAGCTTTGAAGAGGATAAGCTGGTCGAGAATATTCGCGCGTTCGTCGACGCCATCCAGAAGGCGAAGCCTACCGGCGCGAAGGGGACTTATGTCCAGAAGGCGTCGGTCAGTTCGACTATGGGGCCGGGCATCCGGGTGGATGTCGCGAGCCTTGCGGCCCAGGGTGCGCAGGCGCGGTAGGCGCAAAGAAATTCGCCGGCCTTTCAGGGCTGGTGGCTAGGGACGGCGCAAGCCGTCCCGAACCTGTCCGAGACTGCACGTCGTCCCAGCCATAGTTTGGCGAAGACGGTAAAGGGCCGAGGCCCGCGCGCAGTAGACGGGGAAGCCGAGATGATCCGGGGCAGACGCGCTTGCCTCGGCAGACTGGCGGTTCCGGCTAAGGGGTCCACGGCGCGTTCGCGTGCGCGGGGGTCTGGACAGGCGTCATGGCTTGGCCGTCCGGCCATGCCAGGGAACAACCCCGGCGCGGTCCAAACGCGCGAGGGCTGCAGAGGAGATGGGACGTGGACCGTACGGAGAAGCGGGAGTTCGTCACCACGCTCGGTCAAGTGTTCGCAGAGACGTCGATGGTGGTGGTCAGCCAGAATAACGGGCTGACCGTGGCCGAAGTGTCCGACCTGCGGCGCAAGATGCGGGCGTCGGGATCGACCTATAAAGTCGCGAAGAACCGGCTGGCTGTACTGGCGCTGGAGGGGACCCGGTTCGGCGGCATCAAGCCGATGCTGAAGGGTCCGACCGCGTTGGCGTGGTCGCAGGATCCGGTGGCGGTGGCAAAGGCCGCCGTCGATTACGCCAAAGCCAATGACAAGTTCGTCGTGATTGGTGGCGCGCTTGGGACCCAGACGCTCGATGCGGACGGGATCAAGGCGCTGGCGGACCTTCCGTCGCTCGATGCTTTGCGCGCCAGGCTGGTGGGGATGATCCAGACCCCTGGCACTCGGATCGCGGGCGTGCTCGCGGCGCCGGCTGGACAGCTTGCCCGGGTATTAGCGGCGTATTCCAAGAAGGACGAAGCTGAGGCGGCCTGATCCGGAGTGAGAGAAGGGCGCTGCGCAGTGCATTGCTGATATGAGACTAGGCCCAGTCCGGCATACGGCATTGGGCTTGCATGGAACCACCTAAGGGCTAGATAGAGGAAGTTACGAAATGGCTGACATGTCGAGATTAGTGGACGAATTGTCCGCGTTGACGGTGCTTGAGGCGGCTGAGCTGTCCAAGATGCTTGAGGAGAAATGGGGCGTTTCTGCTGCTGCTCCGGCGGCTGCGGCGCCTTCTGGCCCGGTTGCCGTTGCTGCCCCGGTCGAGGAGCAGACGGAGTTTACGGTTATGCTGGCGAAGGTCGGCGACAAGAAGATCAACGTCATCAAGGAAGTCCGCACCATCACGGGCCTTGGGCTGAAGGAAGCGAAGGACCTGGTCGAGGCAGCGCCGAAGGCGGTCAAGGAAGGCGTGAACAAGGACGAGGCGGAGAAGCTCAAGAAACAATTGGAAGAGCAGGGCGCTTCTGTCGAAATTAAGTAGCCGAGCGAACCCGGTGTGCCCTCAAGGGGTGTTGCCGGGTCATTGAGCAGGGGGCGGGCGGAAACCAAGAGCGGTTTCCGCCCGCGAACCCGTTGCCGAACGCCGGGCGGCATCCTGCGTTTGGCGTGACGATAGTTTGCCAGGGTTAACGACTACTGGGCCACCATCGGGTGCGCAGGATACTAGGTCAAGGACGGGCGATGAACGCGATCACCAAATCGTTCACGGGACAGAAGCGGATCCGCAAGAGCTTTGGGCGCATTCCCGAAGTTGCGCCGATGCCGAACCTGATCGACGTGCAACGCTCCAGCTACGAGACGTTCCTGCAGATGAACGTCCAGCCGGACAGCCGGACGCCGACGGGCTTGCAGGAAGTGTTTAAGTCGGTGTTTCCGATCGATGACTTCGCGGGCCGTGGTCGGCTGGAGTTCGTGCATTACGAGCTCGAGGAGCCCAAGTACGACGTGGAGGAGTGCATCCAGCGCGGCATGACGTTTGCTGCGCCGTTGAAGGTTATCCTGCGCCTGATCGTTTGGGATTTGGACGAGGACACCGGTGCGCGGTCGATCCGCGACATCAAGGAGCAGCCGGTTTACATGGGCGACATGCCGCTCATGACGGATAATGGCACCTTCGTTATCAACGGGACCGAGCGTGTCATTGTCAGTCAGATGCACCGCAGCCCCGGCGTATTCTTTGACCATGACAAGGGCAAGACGCATAGCAGCGGCAAGTACCTGTTCACCGCGCGGGTCATTCCGTATCGCGGTTCGTGGCTGGACTTCGAATTCGACAGCAAGGACTTGGTTTACGTCCGCATCGACCGCAAACGTAAGCTGCCGGTGACGACGTTGCTGTATGCGTTGGAGAGCACGGCGACCGAGAAGTTGCGTGCCGACCGGGTGGCGGCGGGCGAGACGGTCGATATTGGCGAGATCCGCGGCATGGATGCCGAGGAGATCCTCAATTATTTCTATACCCAGGTCGTGTTCACCCGGACGCCGAAAGGTTGGGCGCGTCCGTTCGAGGCCGATGCTTACCGCGGGATCACCTTGGCCGAGGCGCTGGTGGATGCGGATACTGGCGAGGTTGTGGCCGAGGCGACGACGAAGCTTACCGCGCGCAATGCCCGCAAGATTGCCGAGAAGACGCAGACGGTGCTGGTGGGCCGTGCCGACCTGCTGGGCCGATATGTCGCCGTCGACTTGGTGAACGAGGAAACTGGCGAGATTTATGCGGAGGCTGGGGAGGAGCTTGCTGAGGCGCGGCTGACTGCCCTGGAGGATGCCGGCGTCGACCGGTTGCCGACGCTTGCGGTCGACCAATCGAACGGGCCGTGGCTGCGCAATACGCTCACGGTCGATAAGAACAGCAACCGCGACGATGCGCTGGTGGACATCTACCGGGTGATGCGCCCTGGCGAGCCGCCGACACCGGAGACGGCGGAGGCGTTGTTCCGTGGGCTGTTCTTTGACGGCGACCGGTATGACCTGTCTGCGGTTGGACGGGTGAAGATGAATATGCGCCTGGGCATGGACGCGGAGGACAGCGTCCGCGTGTTGCGCAAGGAGGACGTGCTCAAGACCGTCAAGATCATGTGCGAGCTGAAGGATGGGCGCGGCACGATCGACGACATCGACAATCTCGGCAACCGCCGGGTGCGGTCGGTTGGCGAGTTGATGGAGAACCAGTATCGCGTTGGCCTGCTGCGGATGGAGCGTGCGATCCGTGAGCGGATGGGCAGCGTCGACATCGATACGGTGATGCCGCATGACCTGATCAACGCGAAGCCGGCGGCGGCGGCGGTGCGCGAGTTCTTTGGTTCGTCGCAGCTCAGCCAGTTCATGGACCAGACCAACCCGTTGTCGGAGGTGACGCATAAGCGCCGTTTGTCCGCGCTTGGACCAGGCGGTTTGACGCGGGAGCGCGCCGGGTTCGAGGTGCGCGACGTGCATCCGACACATTACGGCCGCATCTGCCCGATCGAGACGCCGGAGGGGCCGAACATCGGCCTGATCAACAGCTTGGCCACCTATGCCAAGGTGAACAAGTATGGATTCATCGAGACGCCGTATCGCTTGGTGAAGGACGGCCAGGTGCAGGATGGCTGGAAGTATCTCTCGGCCATGGAGGAGGAGAAGCTTGTCGTCGCGCAGGCCGATGCTCCGACGGACACCGAGGGCAACTTTACCAACGAGTTGGTTTCGGTGCGGCGTCAGGGTGATTTCCGGCTGGTGAAGCCGGCCGACGTGACGGCGGTGGATGTGAGCCCGCGGCAGTTGGTGTCGGTCGCGGCGGCGCTGATCCCGTTCCTGGAGAACGACGACGCGAACCGTGCGCTGATGGGCAGCAACATGCAGCGGCAGGCGGTGCCGCTGATCCGCGCCGACGCGCCGCTGGTGGGGACGGGGATGGAGGCTGCGGTCGCGCGTGACAGCGGCGCCACCATCGTCGCCCGGCGTCCGGGCATCGTCGACCAGATCGACGGCGCCCGCATCGTGGTGCGCGCGACAGCCGAGGACGGCACCACGCACGGGGTCGATATCTATCGTCTGCGCAAGTATATGCGGAGCAACCAGAGCACCTGCATCAACCAGCGTCCGCTGGTGCGGGTCGGCGACCGTGTATCGAACGGCGATATCATTGCCGATGGTCCCAGCACGGAGCTGGGGGAGTTGGCATTGGGGCGGAACGTACTAGTCGCGTTCATGCCTTGGAACGGATACAATTTCGAGGACAGCATCCTCATCAGCGAGCGCATTGCGCGGGACGACGTGTTCACGTCCATCCACATCGAAGAGTTTGAGGTGATGGCGCGGGACACCAAGCTGGGCCAGGAGGAGATCACCCGGGATATCCCGAACGTCGGCGAGGAGGCGCTGCGCAACCTCGATGAGGCCGGCATCGTCTATGTGGGCGCGGAGGTGAACCCGGGCGACATCCTGGTCGGCAAGGTGACGCCGAAAGGCGAGAGCCCGATGACGCCTGAGGAGAAGCTGCTGCGGGCGATCTTTGGCGAGAAGGCGTCGGACGTGCGCGATACGTCGTTGAAGCTGCCGCCGGGTGTCACGGGCACCATCGTGGACGTGCGGGTGTTCAGCCGGCGCGGCGTCGATAAGGACGAGCGGGCGATGGCGATCGAGCGGTCGGAGGTCGAGCGGCTGGCGAAGGACCGCGACGACGAGCGGGCGATCCAGGAGCGGTCGTTCCTCAACCGGATGCGGGAGAAGCTGCTGAACCGCAAGGCTTCGGGTGGGTTCAAGGGCATCAAGGCGGGGACGGTCATTACTGAGGAGGTACTGGCCGAGCATCCGCGCGGCGCGTGGCGCAATATCGGCGTGGCCGACGATGCCGTGATGGCCGAGATCGAGACGCTGAAGCGCGAGTTTGACGCGGCGGTGCACGGGTTGCAGGCGCGGTTCGACGGCAAGGTCGAGAAGCTGCAACGCGGTGATGAACTGCCGCCGGGCGTAATGAAGATGGTCAAGGTGTTCGTCGCGGTGAAGCGCAAGCTGCAGCCCGGCGACAAGATGGCCGGACGCCATGGCAACAAGGGCGTGGTGTCGCGCGTGACCCCGGTCGAGGACATGCCGTTCCTGGAGGATGGGACGCATGTGGACCTCGTGCTCAATCCGCTCGGCGTGCCGAGCCGGATGAACGTGGGGCAGATCCTTGAGACGCATCTTGGTTGGGCCTGCGCCACGCTGGGCAAACAGGTTGGGGAGCTGGTTGAGGAGTATCGCCGCACCGGGGCGCAACGCGACGCGTTGCTGGACATGCTGAAGGATATCTATGGCGAGGAGGTGTTCGAGGCGGAGATCGCGCCGATGAGCACGGAGCAACTTCTTGAGCTCAGCGACAACTTGAAGAAGGGCATCCCGATTGCGACGCCGGTCTTCGATGGGGCGCGGATGTCCGACATCGAGGGCATGCTGACGAAGGCCGGGCTCAATACGTCTGGCCAGATGTACCTGACCGACGGGCGGACGGGCGAGACGTTCGAGCGCAAGGTGACGGTCGGCTACATCTATATGCTGAAGCTGCATCACCTGGTGGACGACAAGATCCATGCGCGCTCGATCGGTCCGTATAGCTTGGTGACCCAGCAGCCGCTGGGCGGCAAAGCGCAGTTTGGCGGGCAGCGTTTCGGCGAGATGGAGGTTTGGGCGCTGGAGGCGTACGGCGCCGCGTATACGCTGCAGGAGATGCTGACGGTGAAGTCGGACGACGTGTCCGGCCGGACCAAGGTCTATGAAGCGATCGTGCGCGAGCAGGATACCTTTGAGGCCGGCATCCCCGAGAGCTTCAACGTGCTGGTCAAAGAACTGAAGTCGCTCGGCCTGAACGTGGACCTCGACACCCGCGCGACTTGATTACCAATCCCGCATCACCCGGCGGCCGGTTTGCACGAGCGGTGCAAGCCGGCGGGCCGCATTGGGGTAGTTGACGTATGAACGAACTGATGAAAATTCTCGGTCAGGCCGGTTCGGCAGTGACCTTCGACCAGATCAAGATCCAAATGGCCAGTCCGGAACAAATCCGGAGCTGGTCTTATGGCGAGATCAAGAAGCCCGAAACGATCAACTACCGCACGTTCAAGCCGGAGCGGGACGGGTTGTTCTGCGCGCGCATCTTTGGACCGATCAAGGACTACGAGTGCCTGTGCGGCAAGTATAAGCGGATGAAATTCCGCGGCATCATCTGCGAAAAGTGCGGCGTTGAAGTCACGTTGGCCAAGGTGCGGCGCGAGCGCATGGGCCACATCGAGCTGGCGAGCCCGGTTGCGCATATTTGGTTCCTGAAGTCCCTGCCGAGCCGAATTGGGCTTATGGTCGACTTGACGCTCAAGGAGTTGGAGAAGATCCTCTACTTCGAGAGTTATGTCGTGCTTGAGCCGGGGCTGACGGACCTTAAGCTGCATCAGTTGCTGACCGAAGACCAGCTCATGTCCAAGCAGGACGAGTTCGGCGAGGATGCGTTCCGGGCCGGTATTGGTGCCGAGGCGATCAAGGGCATCCTGCACGGCATCGATATCGACGGCGACAAGGTGACGCTGCGGCAGGACCTGAAGGACACCACGAGCGAGGCCAAGCGCAAGAAGCTGGTGAAGCGGCTCAAGTTGATCGAGGCTTTTGGCGAGAGCGGCGCGAAGCCGGAGTGGATGATCCTGGATGTTGTGCCGGTCATTCCGCCGGAGCTGCGTCCGCTGGTGCCGCTCGATGGCGGGCGGTTTGCGACGTCGGACCTGAACGACCTGTATCGCCGGGTAATCAACCGGAACAACCGGTTGAAGCGGCTGATTGAACTGCGCGCTCCCGATATTATCGTGCGCAACGAGAAGCGCATGCTGCAGGAAAGCGTGGACGCGCTGTTCGACAACGGGCGGCGCGGCCGGGCGATCACGGGGGCGAACAAGCGTCCGCTCAAGAGCCTGTCCGACATGCTGAAGGGCAAGCAGGGGCGGTTCCGGCAGAACCTGCTGGGCAAGCGCGTGGACTATTCCGGACGGTCGGTGATTGTTGTCGGGCCTGAGTTGAAGCTGCATCAATGCGGGCTGCCGAAGAAGATGGCGCTCGAGTTGTTCAAGCCGTTCATTTACTCAAAATTAGAGAAATACGGGCATGCTACGACCATCAAGGCGGCGAAGCGCATGGTGGAGAAGGAGCGGCCAGAGGTTTGGGACATCCTGGAGGAGGTCATTCGCGAGCATCCGGTGATGCTGAACCGGGCGCCGACGTTGCACCGCCTTGGCATCCAGGCGTTCGAGCCGGTGCTGATCGAGGGCAAGGCGATCCAGTTGCATCCGCTGGTGTGCACGGCGTTCAACGCGGACTTCGACGGCGACCAGATGGCGGTGCACGTGCCGCTGAGCCTTGAGGCGCAGTTGGAAGCGCGCGTGTTGATGATGTCGACCAACAACATCCTCAGCCCCGCGAACGGCAAGCCGATCATCGTGCCGAGCCAGGATATCGTGTTGGGGCTATATTACTTGAGCCTGGAGACTCCGGAGTTCCGTGAGGCGCCGGATGCCGCCGTGTTCAAGGACGGCACGCAGGAATTGGTGCACAAGGCCCCGACTGCGTTCGGCGATGTCGGCGAGATCGAGTATGCGTTGAACGCGAAGGCGATCAAGCTGCATGACAAGATCCGCGCCCGGTATGAGACGGTGGACGCGGACGGCAAGGCCGTGCGGCAGATGGTCGTGACGACGCCGGGCCGGATGCTGATTGCGCGCATCCTGCCGCGCAATCCGAACGTGCCGTTCAGCCTGATCAACCGGACGCTGACCAAGAAGAATGTGTCCGACGTGATCGACGCCGTGTATCGCCACTGTGGCCAGAAGGAGTGCGTGATTTTCGCCGACCGGCTGATGGGCTTGGGCTTTGGCCAGGCGGCGAAGGCCGGGCTGTCGTTCGGCAAGGATGACCTGATCATTCCGGACAGCAAGCCGGAGCTGATTTTGAAGACGCAGAACGAGGTCAAGGAGTTCGAGCAGCAATACCAGGATGGCCTGATCACTGCCGGCGAGCGCTACAACAAGGTAGTGGACGCCTGGTCGCGCTGCACGGACGAGGTTGCTGGCGCGATGATGAAGGAGATCAGCAAGCAGGAGGTCGGCATCCAGACCAACTCGGTCTGGATGATGAGCCACTCCGGCGCGCGCGGCAGCCCGGCGCAGATGCGTCAGCTTGCGGGCATGCGGGGCCTGATGGCGAAGCCGTCAGGCGAGATCATCGAGCAGCCGATCATCGCCAACTTCAAGGAAGGGTTGTCGGTGCTGGAGTATTTCAACTCCACCCATGGGGCCCGCAAGGGATTGGCGGATACGGCGTTGAAGACCGCGAACTCCGGCTATTTGACCCGGCGGCTCGTGGACGTGGCGCAGGACTGCATCATCGTCGAGAACGACTGCGGCACCGAGCGTGGGCTTACGGTCCGTGCGGTGATGGATGGCGGCGAGGTGGTGGCCGGATTGTCGGAGCGGACGCTGGGCCGCACGACGGCTGAGGATTTGATGGACGCTGTGACGGGGCAGATGATCCTGCCGCGGAACACGCTGATCGAGGAGCCAGAGGCCGACCTGATCGAAAGCTCGGGCGTCGAGGCGGTGAAGATCCGGTCGGTGCTAACCTGCGAAAGCCGGGTTGGCGTATGCGGCATGTGCTATGGGCGCGATCTGGCCCGCGGCACTCCGGTCAATATCGGCGAGGCTGTCGGCGTGATTGCGGCGCAGTCCATCGGTGAGCCTGGCACGCAGCTTACGATGCGCACGTTCCACATTGGCGGTGCGGCGCAGCGTGGCGCCGAGGTGAGCAGCGTCGAGGCGAGCCACGACGGGACCGTGCAGATTAAAAACCGCAACGTGGTGCAGAACAGCCAAGGCTTCCCGGTCGTGATGTCCCGCAATTGCGAGATGGTGCTGAGTGACGAGAAGGGGCGGGAACGCGCCCGCTTCAGGGTGCCCTACGGCGCCCGGCTGCTCGCCGACGAGGGGGCGGTCGTGAAGCGCAACGACAAGCTGGCGGAGTGGGACCCCTACACGCTGCCGATTATCACCGAGCGCGCCGGATCGGTCGAGTATCTCGATTTGCTGGACGGGGTGACAATCGTCGAGCGCATGGACGAGGTCACTGGCCTCACGTCCCGTGTGGTCGTGGACTATAAGCAGCAAACTAAGGGCGTCGACCTGCGGCCGCGGCTGCAGTTGAAGGATGCGGCGAGCGAGGTGCTGCGACTGCCAAACGGGGCGGAGGCGCGGTATTTCCTTAATCCGGACAGCATCTTGTCGGTGGAGAACGGGGCCACGGTAGCGGCCGGCGACGTGCTGGCGCGCATTCCGCGTGAGGGCAGCAAGACTCGCGACATCACCGGCGGTTTGCCGCGCGTGGCGGAACTGTTTGAGGCGCGAAAGCCCAAGGATCATGCGATTATCGCTGAGATGGACGGGCGCGTGGAGTTCGGGAAGGACTACAAGGCGAAGCGCCGGGTCATCGTGAAGAACGATGAGACGGGCGAGGACACTGAGTACCTGATCCCGAAGGGCAAGCACGTCAGCGTGCAGGAGGGCGATTTCGTTCGCCGGGGCGACCCGTTGGTGGATGGGCCGCGCGTGCCGCACGACATCCTGAAGGTATTGGGCGTCGAGGCGCTGTCAGATTATTTGGTGAACGAGATCCAGGACGTCTACCGGCTGCAGGGGGTGAAGATCAACGATAAGCATATCGAGGTCATCGTCCGGCAGATGCTGCAGAAGGTCGAGATCCTGGAGCCTGGGGACACGACCTATTTGGCGGGTGAGCAGGTGGACCGCCTGGAGTTCGAAGCGGAGAACGAGAAGCGGCTCAAGCTGGAGGAGCGTGCAGCGACGGCGATGCCGGTGTTGCAGGGCATCACGAAGGCTAGCCTGCAGACCCACAGCTTCATCAGCGCGGCTTCGTTCCAGGAGACGACCCGTGTGCTGACTGAGGCTGCGACGGCGGGCAAGGTGGATAACCTGTTGGGATTGAAGGAGAACGTGATTGTTGGCCGCTTGATTCCGGCGGGCACGGGCAGCGTGATGAACCGGCTGCGGGCGGTGGCGGCTGGGCGCGACCAGCAGCGGCTGCGTCCGGAGGTTCCGGCTATTACGGACCGTACTGCTGCGGAGTAGTGTTGGCGGAGTAGCGGTGCGAACGGCCGGGCGGCATTTGGCTGCCTGGCCGTTGAGACGAGGCGGGTTTGACCTGGCCGAATGATGGTGTCGGCGTAAGTCTATCGTGTGTTTTAACAATCCCAACTCGATGCTTGACTAAGCTTCCGCGTGGACGTAGGTATCGCGCCCTCGACCAACCCCAACATCTGCGGGGCGGTCGTCGCTTGAAATGAGACGTGCTTGGCGCCGTTCCGGTTTCGGGAACCAAGGCCATGCATACCAGGGTTCCGCGCGGTTTATTGCCGTGGCGTTTCGCATTGTCTCTGAGTGCGGCGGGGCCAGGCAGTTGGGGCAGCCTAGATAAGATCGGAAGACGTATGCCGACCATTAACCAATTGATTGCCAATGGGCGCGAGCCTGCTGCGAAGCGGAATAAGGTGCCTGCGTTGCAGGGTTGCCCGCAGAAGCGCGGCGTGTGCACCCGTGTCTATACGACGACGCCGAAGAAACCGAACTCGGCGCTGCGCAAGGTCGCGAAGGTGCGCTTAACCAATGGTTATGAGGTTGTGAGCTATATTCCAGGCGAGGGGCATAACCTGCAGGAACATAGCGTCGTGCTAATCCGCGGCGGACGGGTGAAGGACTTGCCCGGCGTGCGTTACCATATATTGCGCGGCGTTTTAGATACCCAGGGCCTGCCCAAGCGTCGTCAGCGCCGGTCGCTGTATGGCGCGAAGCGGCCGAAGTAAGAGGAGCGGGCGATGAGCCGACGCCGCCGCGCGGTAAAGCGCGATATTCTGCCGGACGCGAAGTTCGGCGACATCGTCATTACGCGGTTCATGAACGCGTTGATGTATGATGGGAAGAAGTCTGCTGCTGAGGGCATCGTCTATGGTGCGCTTGACGTTTTGAAGAAACGTGGCGGCAGCGCAGCCGATCCGGTGCGTATGTTCCATGAAGCTTTGGACAATGTGAAGCCTGCGGTCGAGGTGCGGAGCCGCCGGGTTGGCGGGGCGACGTATCAGGTGCCGGTCGAGGTTCGGACCGAGCGGCGCCAGGCGCTGGCGATCCGCTGGATTATCGATAGTGCCCGCAAGCGCGGCGAGCACACGATGGAGGACCGTCTTTCCAATGAGTTGCTGGATGCGGTGAATAACCGCGGCTCGGCGGTGAAGAAGCGCGAAGACACCCACCGGATGGCGGAGGCCAACAAGGCCTTTAGCCATTATCGCTGGTAACTGCTGCAATTTAACCTGCCCCCCAATCCCGGTTGACCGGCGGGCGACGGAGATACGACGATGGCCAAGGCGAAATTTGAACGTAACAAGCCGCACTGCAACATCGGCACGATTGGTCACGTGGACCACGGCAAGACGTCATTGACGGCTGCGATCACCAAGATCCTGGCGAAGACCGGCGGCGCGACCTATACGGCCTACGACCAGATCGACAAGGCGCCGGAGGAGCGCGCGCGTGGAATTACGATTTCGACGGCGCACGTCGAGTATGAGACGGCGAACCGGCATTACGCCCACGTCGATTGCCCCGGCCATGCCGACTATGTGAAGAACATGATCACCGGTGCCGCACAGATGGACGGCGCGATCCTTGTGGTGAGCGCAGCCGACGGGCCGATGCCGCAGACGCGCGAGCACATCCTGCTTGCGCGCCAGGTTGGCGTGCCGGCGCTGGTGGTGTTCCTGAATAAGGTCGATATGGTCGACGACCCGGAATTGCTTGAGCTGGTTGAGATGGAGGTGCGCGAGCTGCTGTCCTCCTACCAGTTCCCTGGCGACGACATTCCGATCGTTCACGGCTCGGCGCTGAATGCGCTCGAGGACAAGAACCCGGAGTTGGGCGAGCAAGCGGTGCTGAAGCTGATGGCGGCGGTGGATGCGTATATCCCGCAGCCGGCGCGCGCGACCGACCGGCCGTTCCTGATGCCAATCGAGGACGTGTTCAGCATCTCGGGCCGTGGCACCGTGGTTACCGGCCGTATTGAGCGTGGCATTGTCAATGTGGGCGATGAGGTCGAGATTGTCGGCATTAAGAACACGGTGAAGACGATCGTCACCGGTGTCGAAATGTTCCGCAAGCTGCTGGACCGCGGCGAGGCGGGCGACAACATCGGCGCGCTGCTGCGCGGCACCAAGCGTGAGGATGTCGAGCGCGGCCAGGTGCTGGCCAAGCCCGGCAGCATTACGCCGCATACGCAGTTCAAGGCTGAGGCGTATGTGCTGACGAAGGAGGAGGGCGGACGCCATACGCCGTTCTTCACCAACTATCGTCCGCAGTTCTATTTCCGCACCACAGATGTGACGGGTGTCGTGCAATTGCCTGAGGGCACGGAAATGGTGATGCCTGGCGACAACGTTTCGATGGACGTCGAGCTGATTGCGCCAATCGCCATGGATGAGGGCCTGCGTTTCGCGATTCGCGAGGGTGGCCGGACGGTCGGTGCCGGCGTCGTGGCCAGCATCACTAAATAAAGCTTTGAAGCGGCTCCGCGAACCTGGATTGAAGTATTATGGATAACCAGAATATCCGCATACGCCTGAAGGCGTATGATCACCGTGTGCTGGACAACAGCACGCGAGAGATCGTGAACACGGCGAAGCGGACGGGTGCGCGGGTGCGCGGGCCGATCCCGTTGCCGACGCATATCGAGCGGTTCACGGTAAACCGCTCGCCGCATGTCGATAAGAAGAGCCGCGAGCAGTTCGAGATTCGGACGCATCGCCGGTTGCTCGACATCGTTGAGCCCACGCCGCAGACGGTGGACGCGCTGATGAAGCTCGATCTGGCCTCGGGCGTGGACGTCGAAATTAAGCTGTAGGGCCGGGCTGATGCGCACTGGATTAATAGCGAAGAAGCTGGGCATGACCCGGATGTTCAAAGATGACGGGACGCATGTGCCTGTGACGGTTTTGCACTTGGACCAAGTGCAAGTCGTTGACGCGCGCACCCAGGAGCGGGACGGATATACGGCTGTGCAGCTTGGCTGGGGCAAGGCCAAGGTGAAGAACGTGACTGATCCGAACAAAGGCCATTACGCCCGCGTGAAGGTCGAGCCGAAGAAGAAGCTTGTCGAGTTCCGTGTGGCGCCTGACGCGTTGCTGCAGTCGGGGCAGACCCTTACCGCGGCGCATTTCGTGGTTGGACAGAAAGTGGACGTTTGCGGCATTACGAAGGGCAAGGGATTTGCGGGCGCGATGAAGCGCTGGAATTTTCGCGGTCTAGAGGCGAGCCACGGCGTTTCTGTCAGTCATCGCAGCCATGGGTCGACGGGAAACCGGCAAGACCCGGGTAAGACCTTCAAGAACAAAAAGATGGCTGGGCACCTTGGCGTGGAGCGGGTGACCACGCTGAACGTCGAGGTGGCCGGGATCGATGCGGACAAGGGGTTGATCATGATCCGCGGCGCGGTCCCGGGCTCGAAGGGCGAGTTCGTGACGGTTCGTGACGCGATCAAGAAGGTGCGTCCGGATAGCGCGCCATACCCGGCGTCGATCCTCGGTGCCGAAGGCCCCGCTGCGCCGGAGCCGGCTCAAACGCAGGACGCTGTGTGATGCAGGTTGATGTCAAGACACTGGATAATGGGAGCGCCGGTTCCACGGATTTGCCGGACGAGTTGTTTGCCGCCCAGCCGCGGCGGGACATCATCGCCCGGGTGATTCACTGGCAGCTCGCGAAGCGCCGGGCCGGGACACATAAGACGAAGGGCATGGGCGAGGTTTCTGGGACCACGCGGAAGCCGTATAAGCAAAAGGGCACCGGCAATGCGCGCCAGGGCAGCCTCCGTGCGCCGCAGTTCCGCACTGGCGGCCGGGTTCATGGCCCGGTGGTGCGCAGCCACGAGTATGACTTGCCGAAGAAGGTGCGCCGCTTGGGGCTGATTAGCGCGTTGTCGCTGAAGCAGGCTGAGGGCAAGCTTATGGTCATTGAGAATGTCGGGGGCGGCACCGGCAGGACCAAGGACCTTGTGGCCCAGATCGGCGCGCTTGGGTTGACTTCGGCTTTGGTTGTTGACGGCGTGGTCGATGCTGCGTTTCGGCAGGCTAGCGCCAACATCGTCGGCCTTGACGTGCTGCCGACTGTTGGGGCGAACGTTTATGACATCATCCGGCATGACATGCTGGTCGTGACGACGGCCGGCGTCGAAGCGTTGAAGGAGAGGTTGGCATGAGCGCCGCCCAAGTCATGGCTGCACGGAAGCGTGCGGCGACCATGTCGCGCGAGGCGATGTACGAGACTATCCGCAGCCCGGTCATTACCGAGAAGGCGACGGCGCTCTCGGAAAAGGGACAGTTCGTTTTCCGCGTGGCGATTGGAGCGACCAAGCCGGAGATCAAGGCTTCGGTCGAGACCTTGTTCGGCGTGACGGTGAAGTCGGTGAGCACGTTGGTGCAGAAGGGCAAGACCAAGCGCTTCAAGGGACGCCCGGGTGTGCGGTCAGACGTGAAGAAGGCATATGTGCAGCTTGCCGAGGGACAGTCGATCGACATGTCCACCGGGCTTAGCTAGCGCAGGGATAGCAAGCGATGGCACTCAGGCAATTTAATCCAGTCACTCCGAGCCTGCGCGGGACCGTGCTGATCGACCGCAGCGAGTTGTGGAAGGGCAAGCCGGTCAAGACGCTGACCGAGGGCAAGCATAAGACAGGCGGACGCAACAACCATGGCCGCACGACCTCGTTCTTCCGCGGGGGCGGGCATAAGCAGTCGTATCGGCGGGTCGACTTCAAGCGCCGCAAGTTCGACGTGGCGGCGACGGTCGAGCGGTTGGAGTATGATCCGAACCGGTCGGCTTTCATTGCGCTGGTCAAGTATGACGATGGCGAGCTGTCCTATATCCTTGCGCCGCAGCGCCTGCGCTCGGGGGACAAGGTGGTGGCCGGGCAACGGGTCGACATCAAGCCCGGCAATGCTATGCCGATGGCGGCCATCCCGGTTGGGACGATCATCCACAATGTGGAGATGAAGATCGGCGCGGGCGGCAAGATGGCGCGGGCGGCTGGGACTTATGCGCAGCTTGTCGGCAAAGATGCGGGCTATGCACAGGTCAAGCTGCAATCGGGCGAGTTGCGCGTGGTTCGGGCGGAATGCATGGCGACGGTTGGCGCGGTGTCGAACCCGGACAACCAGAACCAGAGCCTCGGCAAGGCGGGGCGGGCGCGGTGGATGGGGCGGCGTCCGCATAACCGTGGCGTGACGATGAACCCGATCGACCATCCGCATGGCGGCGGCGAGGGGCGGACTTCAGGCGGCGGGCATCCGCGGACGCCGTGGGGCAAGCCGACAAAGGGTTACAAGACGCGCGAGAACAAGCGGACTGACAGCTTGATCATACGCCGGCGTCCGAAGGGGAAGCACTGATTATGGCGCGTTCCGTATGGAAAGGTCCGTTTGTGGACGGCTATCTGCTGGGCAAGGCCGAGGCCGCCCGGGGTTCCGGGCGCAACGAGATCATCAAGATATGGTCGCGTCGGTCGACGATATTGCCGCAGTTTGTGGGGCTGACGTTCGGCGTTTATAACGGGCACAAGTTCCTGCCCGTTCAGGTGTCGGAGAACATGGTGGGCCATAAATTCGGTGAGTTCTCGCCGACGCGCACGTTCACCGGGCATTCGTCGGACAAGAAGGCGAGGCGGGGCTGATATGAGCAAGCCAAAAACTCCTCGGGCGCTGCCGGAGCATGAGGCGCAGTGCGTGGTGCGCAATATCCGCATCAGCCCGCAGAAGCTGAATTTGGTCGCCGGGCTGATCCGGAACCAGCCGGCGAGCCAGGCGGTGGCGACGCTGACGTTCAGCAAGCGGCGGATTGCGCATCAGGTGCGCAAGGCGCTGGAGAGTGCAATTGCGAATGCCGAGAACAACCATCAGCTCGACGTGGATCGGTTGGTGGTGACGCGGGCCGAGGTGGGCAAGTCGATTGTGATGCGGCGGTTCATGGCCCGGGGCCGCGGCCGTGCGTCGCGGATCGAGAAGTGGTTCAGCCATTTGCGCATCGTCGTGTCCGAGCAGCAGCAGCTTCCGGAAACCCCCGCAATACAGAAGGCGGCGTAGGCATGGGTCATAAGGTCAATCCAATTGGGCTGCGGCTCGGCATCAACCGCACGTGGGACAGCCGTTGGTATGCCGGCGCGGATTATTCCAAGCTGTTGCTGGCGGATTTGGAGCTGCGCACGCATCTTCGGGCGAAGCTGGCTGGTGCCGGGGTGTCGCGCGTCGTGATCGAGCGTCCGGCGAAGAAGCCGCGGGTGACGATTTATGCGGCACGGCCTGGCGTGGTGATCGGCAAGAAGGGCCAGGATATTGAGGCGCTGCGCAAGGACCTGGCGAAGATGGCTAAGTCCGAGGTGTCGCTGAACATCGTCGAAATACGTAAGCCGGAGATCGACGCGGTTCTGGTGGCGGAGAACATTGCGCAGCAGCTTGAGCGCCGGGTGGCGTTCCGCCGGGCGATGAAGCGCGCGGTGCAGTCGGCGATGCGGCTGGGCGCGCAGGGCATCCGGATCAACTGTGGCGGACGCTTGGGCGGCGCGGAGATTGCGCGGACCGAGTGGTATCGCGAGGGCCGGGTGCCATTGCATACGCTGCGGGCGGACATCGATTTTGGGACCGCGACCGCCAAGACGACTTATGGCACGTGCGGCGTGAAGGTCTGGATTTTCAAGGGTGAGATCCTGGCCAATGACCCGCTGGCGCAGGACCGCCGTGCGGCCGAGCAGGCGCCGCAGCGTTAATAGGAAGCTACGACCATGATGTCTCCGAAGCGGACGAAGTACCGCAAGGCCCATAAGGGCCGTATTCACGGGCTGGCGAAGTCGGGCACTAGCCTGAACTTTGGTGCGTTTGGGCTGAAGGCGCTCGAACCGGACCGGATCACCGCGCGGCAGATCGAGGCTGCGCGTCGTGCGATTACGCGGTCGATGAAGCGGGCAGGGCGCGTATGGATACGCATGTTCCCGGACGTGCCGGTGTCGCAGAAGCCGGCCGAGGTGCGCATGGGTTCCGGCAAGGGCAGCCCGGAGTTCTGGGTATGCCGGATAAAGCCGGGCCGCATCATGTTCGAGATCGACGGCGTGACGCCGGAGTTGGCGCGCCAGGCGTTGACGCTGGGAGCGGCCAAGCTGCCGATCCGGACCAAGTTCGTGACCCGGCTCGGGGAGGCGTAGGATGACGAAGCCAGCCGATATTCGCGCCAAGGGTGCGGACAACCTGCCGGGCATGTTGCTCGATTTGCGCAAGGAGCAGTTTAACCTGCGGTTCCAGCGTGCGACGGGACAGACGGAGGGCGTGGGCCGGGTCCGCCAAGTGCGACGTGATATCGCGCGCGTGAAGACGATCATGTCGGAGCTAAAGCGGTCCGCCGCTAAAAGCTCCGTGAAATCCTGAGAGGAGTAGGGCGATGCCGAGGCGCGTCCTGACTGGGCGAGTGACCAGCGACAAGATGGACAAGACTATTACAGTCTTGGTCGAGCGCCGGGTCATTCATCCGTTGTATAAGAAGTTCATTCGCCGTTCGAAGAAGTATGCGGCGCATGATGACACCAACCTGTGCAAGATCGGCGATACCGTGCGGATCGAGGAATGCCGGCCCATCAGCAAGCGGAAGACGTGGTTGCTGCTGGAGCGGAATGGCGAGGCTGTGCCGCCGCCGCCGGGCTTCGCCTTTGCAGTGCGGGCGCCTGGCGCCAAGGATTCGGTTGCGACGGCGCCTGACGTCGAACAGGCACAGGCCTGAGGAGCGGATAGATGATCCAGGTCGAGTCAAACCTCGAAGTTGCCGACAACTCCGGGGCGCGCCGTGTGCAGTGCATCAAGGTGCTGGGCGGATCGAAGCGCAAGACGGCTTCGGTGGGCGATGTGATCGTCGTGTCCATCAAGGAAGCCATTCCGCGCGGCAAGGTGAAGAAGGGCGATGTGCATCAGGCGGTGATCGTGCGGACGTCATTTCCGGTGCGCCGGGCTGATGGCAGCGCGATCCGTTTTGACCGCAATGCCGCTGTGCTGATTAATAAGTCGCAGGAGCCGATCGGCACGCGCATCTTCGGACCGGTCGTGCGCGAGCTGCGTGGGCGGAAGTTCATGAAGATCATTTCGCTTGCGCCGGAGGTGTTGTGATGGCGGCGCGCATTCGCAAGGGCGATACAGTCGTGGTGATCACCGGCGCCGACAAGGGCAAGCGCGGCGAGGTGCTGACCGTCCGGCCGAGGGACAACCGCGCGGTGGTGAAGGGCATCAATATCGCCAAGAAGCATACCAAGCCGCAGGGCATGGGGCAGCCGGGGGGCATTATTGAACAGGAGGCGACGATCCACCTGTCCAATATCATGCTGGTAGATCCCAAGACCGACAAACCGACCCGGGTCGGCTTCCGAGTGCTGGACGACGGGCGCAAGGTTCGCGTGGCCCGGCCCAGCGGCGCAGTGATCGAAGGCTGAGGCGGATGGGCGAGACAATGGACGAGGCCACGGCTGGTACTGCGCGCGAGATGCCGCGGATGCAGCAGCGCTACAATTCCGAGATCAAGGCCAAGCTGCAGGCGGAGTTCAACTACAAGAACCCGATGCAGGTGCCCAAGCTCGAGAAGATCGTGATCAACATGGGCGTGGGCGAGGCGGCCGGCGACCAGAAGAAGTTGGACGCGGCTTTGGCGGAGCTGATGCTGATTGCTGGGCAGAAGCCGGTGAAAACGCTAGCAAAGAAGGCGATAGCCGGGTTCAAGATCCGGGAGGGGTTGCCGATTGGCTGTAAGGTGACGCTACGCAAGTCGCGGATGTTCGAGTTCCTGGACCGGTTGGTGACGATTGCCCTGCCGCGGGTGCGCGATTTTCGAGGCATTCCGGCCGGCAAGGGCTTTGACGGCCGCGGCAACTTTGCCATGGGGTTGAAGGAGCAGATCATCTTTCCGGAGATTGAGTACGACAAGGTGACCGATGTTCGGGGCATGGACATCGTGTTCGTGACTACGGCGAAGACGGATGCCGAGGCGAAGGCGCTTTTGAAGGCGTTTGACGTTCCGTTTGCCGCTTAAGCCAGATTTCAACGCGTTTGGAAAACCGCCGTCTTTCGGGTTTGGATGCGGCAGGTTCCGAGGAGTATAGCAGATGGCCAAGACATCCGCGGTGAACCGCAACCTGAAGCGGGAACGCATGTCGTCCCGCGATAAGGCGAAGCGGGCTGAGTTGAAGGCGCAGGTGATGGATCGCACTGCGCCGGTCGAGGAGCGGTTTGAGGCGACGATGAAGCTGGCGCAGTTGCCGCGGAATGGTGCGGTGGTACGCGTGCGGCTGCGGTGCGCTTTGACTGGGCGCCCGCGCGGCAATTACCGGAAATTCAAGCTTTCTCGCAACATGCTGCGTGCGCTGGCCAGTTCTGGGCAGTTGCCGGGCATGGTCAAGGCAAGCTGGTAAGGGGACGGCGCGATGTCGATGTCCGATCCGTTGGGTGACATGATCACCCGCATCCGCAACGCGCAGCGCAGCCGGCATACGGTGTGCGTGGCGCCGGCTTCGAAGCTGCGTGCAAATGTGCTGGAGGCGCTGAAGCGCGAGGGATTTATCCGCGGTTATGCTGCCGAGGAACTGCGCCCGGGCGTGGCCCAGTTCCGCATCGAGCTGAAGTACAGTGAGGGCGAGCCGGTGATCAAGGAGATCACACGGGTGTCCAAGCCGGGGCGGCGGGTTTACTCCAAGATCAAGGAGTTGCCGCGGGTGTATGCCGGGTTGGGCATCTCGATCCTATCGACGCCGCGTGGCGTTTTGAGCGATGGCGAGGCGCGTGCTGCCAATGTTGGCGGCGAAGTCTTGTTCCGCGTGTTCTAAGGGAGCACGGTAGAATGTCTCGTGTAGGCAAATATCCGGTCGATGTGCCGGCTGGCGTGCAGGTTGCGGTAGTGGACCGTGTGCTGACGACCAAGGGCAAGCTTGGCACCATGTCGTTGCCGCTGACGGACTATGTGGACGCGGCTATTGAGAACAACCAGGTCACGATCACGCCGCGCACCAACGAGAGCCAGGCGCGCATGATGTGGGGCACCACGCGTGCGTTGCTGGCCGCGATGGTGCAGGGCGTTTCGGTGGGGTTCACGAAGACGTTGGAGATTACCGGGACCGGGTTCCGTGCCAGCGTGCAGGGAAAGAACCTGGTGATCAACCTCGGGTTTTCGCATGACGTCGTGTATCCGGTGCCGGAGGGCATTACGATCACGACGCCGCGTCCGACGGCGATCACCCTTGCCGGGGTCGACAAGCGGCAGGTTGGGCAGGTTGCGGCCGAGATCCGGAGTTTCCGTCCGCCTGAGCCGTATAAGGGCAAGGGCGTGAAGTACGAGGGCGAGCAGATCCGGCGCAAGGAAGGCAAGAAGAAGTAAGATGAGCGTTCCACAGGATCTCAAAACCCGGCGGCGTGAGCGGCTGCGGTTTCAGTTGCGACAGAAGTCAGCCGGGCGGCCGCGGTTGTCGGTGTTCCGTTCGGGCAAGCATATCTATGCTCAGGTCATTGACGATGCGGAGCGCCGGACTTTGGCGGCGGCTTCGAGTCTGGACAAGGGGTTGCGTGAGGCGTTGCGGACCGGGGCGGACAAGGATGCTGCGGCGGCGGTGGGTAAGTTGGTTGCCGAGCGTGCCATGGCGGCTGGCGTGACCAAGGTCGTGTTCGACCGGGGCGCGTATTTGTATCACGGCCGCGTCAAAGCGCTGGCCGACGCCGCCCGCGAGGGCGGGCTGGCGTTTTGAGGGATTAGATTATGGCACGTGAAGCAAGGGATGGCGGGCGTGGCGGCCGCGACCGGGATCGCGACCGGGACGGCGACGACCTGATTGACAAGCTGGTCACCATCAACCGGGTGGCAAAGGTTGTGAAGGGTGGACGGCGGTTCGCGTTTGCGGCGCTGGTTGTCGTCGGTGACCAGAAAGGGCGCGTCGGCTATGGCGCTGGCAAGGCGCGCGAGGTGCCGGAGGCGATACGCAAGGCGACTGAGCGGGCGAAGAAGGCGATGATCCGCGTGCCGATGAAGGAGGGCCGGACCCTGCATCACGACGTGGAGGGGACATTCGGCGCCGGGCATGTGGTGCTGCGGTCCTGCACGGCGGGAACGGGGATTATCGCTGGCGGCCCGATGCGTGCGGTGTTCGAGACGCTCGGGATTGGCGACGTGGTTGCGAAGTCGCTCGGCAGCCGCAACCCGCATAACATGGTGAAGGCGACCTTTGCAGCGTTGCAGCGTTGCGGCAGCCCACGCAGCGTAGCGGCTCGGCGCGGCAAGAAGGTGTCCGACATCCTTGGCAAGCGCGATGCCGCTTTGGAGGGCGTAGATGCCTGATCTTAAGGAGACGACGGACAAGGCGGCGGGGAGGGCGACGGTCCGGTTCACGCAGATTGCGTCCGGGCTTGGGCGCAAGAAAGATCAAATCCAGACTCTGACTGGTTTGGGGCTTGGCAAGCTGCGGCGTACGCGTGAGCTAGAAGATACGCCGTCGGTGCGCGGGATGCTGCGGAAGGTTGCGCATCTGGTCAGGGTAGAGGAGCGGTCATGAAGTTGAATGAACTGCGGGATAATCCTGGGGCGCGGCTGAAATTCAAGCGGTTGGGCCGGGGTATTGGGTCCGGCAAGGGCAAGACGTCCGGCAAGGGCGTCAAGGGCCAAAAGGCGCGCGAGGGCGTGTCGCTGAACGGGTTTGAGGGTGGCCAGCTGCCGATTTATCGGCGGCTGCCCAAGCGCGGCTTCCACAATATGTTCCGCAAGGAATATGCCCCGGTGAACCTTGGCTCAATCGATAAAGCGTTGGCCTCGGGGCGGTTGGCGGCCGATCAGCCGATTACGGCCGAGACGCTGCAGGCGGCAGGGTTGGCGCGGTTGAACAAGGTTGATGGCGTTCGGTTGCTTGCGACGGGTGCGATTAGGCGCTCGATCTCGATCACGGTGTCGGGCGCTTCGGCTACGGCGATTGCGGCGGTTGAGGCGGCGGGCGGGTCGGTGACGCTCCTGGTGCCGGTGGCTGCCACGGACGCCGTTGCGAGCGCGCCGCCTGCATAACGGCGGGACGGCCGTTGGTTGCTTGCGTCATGGCTTTGCCTGGCGGCAAACTGAACGGATATGGGGCGGCGTCCCGGGGCCCATCTGGGGTAACCCGCGGGCGCCGTATCTACGAGGGGGGATCTGACTATGGCCTCGGCGGCCGAGCAGCTTGCGGCGAACCTGAACCTTGGCACGCTGGGGAAGGCGACGGAACTCAAGAAGCGCATCTGGTTCACCTTGGGTGCGTTGCTGGTGTATCGTATTGGGACCTACATTCCCGTGCCGGGGGTGGACGCCTCGGTGATGGGTGAGTTGATGTCGCAGCACGGCGGCGGCATCCTGGGCCAGTTCGACATGTTCAGCGGTGGGGCGCTGGGCCGGATGACGGTCTTTGCCCTCAATCTCATGCCGTATATTAGCGCCAGCATCATCGTGCAGTTGATGTCGGCGGCGGTGCCTTCGCTCGAGACGTTGAAGAAAGAGGGTGAGAGCGGGCGTAAGAAACTCAACCAGTATACGCGGTACCTCACGGTGCTGATTGCTTTGGTGCAGTCGTATGGGATTGCGGTTGGGCTGGAGGGAATGCACGGCTCGTTCAGCGCGGCGGTGGTCGATCCCGGGGTATTTTTCCGGGTTTCGTGCGTCATCTCGTTGGTGGGCGGCACGATGTTCCTGATGTGGATTGGCGAGCAGATTACGGCGCGAGGCGTCGGCAACGGCACCAGCCTGATCATATTTGCCGGCATCGTTGCGAACCTTCCGCACGCGTTGGCTAATCTGTTGGAACTTGGCCGGACGGGTGCGCTGTCGCCGATCTTCATCCTGCTGTTCATCGTCATTGCGGTGGCGGTGATTGCTTTCGTGGTGTTCATGGAGCGTGCGCAGCGCCGGGTGAATATCCAGTATCCGAAGCGGCAGGTCGGACAGCGGATGTTCGGGGGCGACAGCACGCACATGCCGCTCAAGGTGAATACTGCGGGCGTGATCCCACCGATATTTGCGAGTTCGATCCTGCTGATTCCGGCGACGATCGCCGGGTTCTCGCAAAACAATCCAAATTCCTGGCTGCCGTGGATTGGACAGAAGCTCGGCCATGGCGAGCCGCTGTATATGCTGGCCTATGCCGGCATGATCATCTTCTTTTCGTATTTCTATACGGCTGTGGTGTTCAATCCGCAGGAGACAGCGGATAATTTGAAGAAGTACGGCGGGTTCATCCCGGGAGTGCGTCCTGGCGCGAATACGGCGGCGTATTTCGACGCGATCTTGGCCCGGTTGACCACGGTTGGGGCGCTTTACCTTTGCGTTGTTTGCCTACTTCCGGAAATCCTTATCAGCCGCTACGGCGTGCCGTTCTACTTCGGCGGCACCAGCCTGATGATCATCGTTTCGGTGACCATGGACACCGTCACGCAGATACAATCGCACCTTCTTGCGCATCAATATGAAGGCTTGATCCGGAAGTCGCGGGTGAAAGGGCGTCCGCGATGAACATCATCATCCTCGGGCCGCCCGGGGCTGGCAAAGGCACGCAAGCCAAGCGGCTGGAGCAACTTCACGGGCTCGCGCAAATTTCGACCGGCGACATGCTGCGCGCCGAGGTGAAGGCGGGCACCGAGGTCGGGCAACGCGCGAAGATGGTCATGGAGTCTGGCCAGCTTGTGTCCGACGAGCTGATTATCGCCATGCTGGAAGGCCGCATACGTCAGCCGGACGCGGCGCGCGGGTTTATCCTGGATGGGTTTCCGCGCACGGTGAGGCAAGCAGAGGCGTTGGACGCCATGCTGCAACATGCTGGCTTGCGCATCGATGCGGTCATCGAGTTGAAGGTGGACGACGCGGCGCTGGTGGACCGCATCGCCGGCCGGTTCACCTGCGCGAAGTGCGGCGCCGGCTATCATGACACATTTCACAAGCCTCATGTCGAAGATACCTGCGACGTATGCGGCAGCCATGAATTCCTGCGCCGTGCGGATGACCGGCGCGAGACGGTTGCGGCGCGTCTGGAGGCGTATCATACCCAGACGGCGCCGATCCTGCCGCACTACCGCGATGCCGGACGGCTGGTGACGCTCGACGGCATGGCGGACGTGGACAGCGTGACGGCACAGGTCGGGGCGGTGCTGTCCGGCTTGTTGCACGGAGACATCACGAAAAGTTGATATGAATGCGTTGACTTGTGCTCCGAGGCGGGTATATTCCGCGCCCTTGCCTCCATGCCGCTCGCGGGTTGGCTGGCTCGTCCATTTCAGGAATCCTCAGCGCATCGGCGAGCAGGGATTTGCCAAAGCCTCAACGCCATGCGGCGAGCTGCATGGTTTTGGGGCGACCAGGAGTTAGTAGCGTGGCCCGTATTGCCGGTGTGAACGTCCCGACCAACAAGCGCGTGCTGATTAGCTTGCGTTATATTTATGGCATCGGCCCATCGAACGCGGTCGATATCTGCAAGCAGCTTGGCATTCCCGATGACCGCCGGGTGAACCAGCTCTCGGATGACGAGGTGTTGCGGATTCGTGAGCTGATCGACCGTGACTATCGCGTCGAGGGGGACCTTCGGCGTGAAGTAGCGATGAACATCAAGCGGCTGATGGACCTTGGCTGCTATCGGGGCTTGCGGCATCGCCGGGGCCTGCCGGTGCATGGCCAGCGCACGCACACGAACGCCCGGACCCGCAAGGGCAAGGCGGTGGCGATTGCCGGTAAGAAGAAGGTTACCAAGTAGCCGTTCGACGGCTTCGCTCGTTTGCCGTTTCGGCGGCGTAAGACACTGATAGGATCACCTCAATGGCGAAGCCCGCCACGTCGCGTCCCCGCAAGAAGGAACGCAAGAACATCATCGCTGGGGTGGCGCACGTTGCTGCCACGTTCAACAACACGATGGTGACGATCACCGACGCGCAAGGCAATACGATTGCCTGGTCGTCGAGCGGGATGCAGGGTTTTAAAGGCAGCCGTAAATCCACGCCGTATGCTGCGCAGGTTGCGGCGGAGGACGCGGGCAAGAAGGCGCGCGAGCATGGGATGGAGACGCTCGAAATAGAGGTGAGCGGGCCGGGTTCTGGCCGGGAGAGCGCGTTGCGTGCGCTCCAGGCTGTGGGTTTCGCGATTACGGCAATCCGCGACATGACGCCGATTCCGCATAACGGATGCCGCCCGCGCAAGCGCCGCCGGGTTTAACCTTCTAGTTCGCCTTTGATACGGCGTCACCGACGGGTGACGCCGGTTATTCTGCTTGGAGATGATCCGTGGTCATCCAACGTAATTGGCAATCTTTGATCAAGCCGGAAAAGCTCGATGTCGAGCCTGGTTCCGATCCCCACCGCGTCGCCACCGTCGTTGCGGAGCCGCTCGAGCGCGGTTTTGGCATGACGCTCGGCAATGCTGTGCGCCGCGTGCTGCTCTCGTCGTTGCAGGGCGCTGCGGTCACGG
This sequence comes from Acetobacteraceae bacterium, assembly GCA_965277495.1. Classification (GTDB taxonomy): domain Bacteria; phylum Pseudomonadota; class Alphaproteobacteria; order Acetobacterales; family Acetobacteraceae; genus CAHJXG01. The sequence goes on from OZ255824.1 coordinate 3,557,886, forward strand.
CTGTGTCAATCGTCGGCGTGCTGCATGAGTTCAGCAGCATTCCGGGCGTGCGGGAAGACGTGACCGATATCGTGCTCAACATCAAGCAATTGGCGTTGCGGATGCACGGGGAAGGGCCGAAGCGCATGGTCCTGACCGCGACGGGACCCGGCGAGGTGACGGCGGAGAAGATCCAGACGGGTTCCGACATCGACGTCATGAACCCTGAACTGGTGATTTGCACGCTCGATGACGGCGTGAAGCTCGATATGGAGTTCACGGTCAATCTCGGTAAGGGCTATGTTCCTGCGGCGAGCAACCGTCCGGAAGATGCGCCGATTGGGCTGATACCGATCGATGCAATCTATTCGCCGGTTAAGCGGGTGTCGTATCGGGTCGAGCCGACCCGTGTTGGCCAGGTTACCGACTATGACAAGCTTTTGCTGCAGGTCGAGACCAATGGCGCGGTTACGCCGGAAGATGCGGTGGCGCTTGCTGCGCGTATCTTGCAAGATCAGTTGCAGTTGTTCATCAACTTTGATGAGCCGCAACTGGCGCGTGCGGACGATATTCATGATGACCTGCCGTTCAACCGCAATTTGCTGCGTAAGGTCGACGAGCTCGAACTGTCGGTGCGTAGCGCGAACTGCCTGAAGAACGACAATATCGTCTACATTGGCGATCTCGTACAGAAGACCGAGCAGGAGATGCTGCGGACGCCAAACTTTGGCCGCAAGTCTTTGAACGAGATCAAGGAAGTGCTTACGGCGATGGGCTTGGCGCTCGGGATGAGCGTGTCGGGTTGGCCGCCTGAGAACATCGAGGACTTGGCCAAGCGGCTGGACGAGCCGTTCTAAGCGTTGAAAGAGTAGGAGCCACGCCATGCGCCACGGTGTTTCCGGCCGCAAACTGAATGTCACGTCGAGCCACCGGTTGGCCATGTTCCGCAACATGGCGGTCGCGTTGATCAAGCATGAGCAGATCACCACGACGCTGCCCAAGGCGAAGGAACTGCGGCCGGTGGCGGAGAAGCTGATCACGCTGGGCAAGCGCGGCGGCCTTCATGCGCGACGGCAAGCTCACGCGCAACTGCGGGACGAGGTAATCGTCGCCAAGCTTTTCACGGCGTTGGCGGACCGTTACCGCGCGCGGTCCGGGGGATATACCCGAGTGCTCAAGGCCGGCGTCCGCTATGGCGACGCAGCCAGCATGGCCGTGATCGAGCTGGTGGATCGCGACCCGGCGGCCAAGGGCCAGGATAGCGGCCCGCGACCGGAGCTGATCGACGACGACGAGGACCAGCAAGCCGCCTGATAACCATGGCGCGCCCGTCGATCGTTGGCGGGCGTGGGGTGGGTGCTCGCATGTGGTGACTGGCAGCATTACCTACCCATCATGACGCGGCCCACCCTTCAATCTACCGACTTGTTCGGGTCACCCGCGGGCATCGTCTCCGACCAGCATCGACCGCTTGCGGAACGGCTACGCCCAGTGCGGCTCGACGAGATTATCGGGCAACCGCATTTGATTGGGCCGGATGGCACGCTGAGCCGAATGCTGGGTCGTGGCGCATTGGTTTCGCTAATCTTCTGGGGTCCGCCCGGCGTTGGCAAAACCACCATTGCACGGTTGCTCGCCGATGCGGCCGGGCTGCATTTCGTGACGTTGTCTGCGGTGTTTTCCGGCGTTGCCGACCTGAAGCGTGTGTTTGAGGAGGCGGCACGGCTTCGCCAGGCCGGCAATCGCACCCTGTTGTTCGTGGACGAGGTCCACCGGTTCAATCGTGCCCAGCAGGACGGTTTCTTGCCTGTGGTTGAGGACGGCACGATCGTGCTGGTGGGTGCGACGACAGAAAACCCGTCCTTTGCCCTGAATGGCGCATTGCTGTCCCGTTGCCAGGTGCTCGTGCTGCGGCGGCTGGACGACGCGGCGTTGGAATGTTTGCTGGAGCGTGCCGAACAGGCGGCGGGTCGGGTTTTGCCGGTGCAGACCGAGGCTCGAGGCACTTTGCGCGCCATGGCGGACGGGGATGGGCGCTACCTGCTCAATATGGCGGAGCAGCTTTTCAGCTTGGGGGATCACAGCGCGCTGGACGCTGCGGGGCTGTCCGACGTTATCGGGCGGCGGGCTGCTTTGTATGACAAGGACCGGGATGAGCATTTCAACCTGATCTCCGCCCTGCACAAGTCGTTGCGCGGTTCCGATCCGGATGCGGCGCTGTATTGGTTCGCCCGCATGATCGCCGGCGGTGAGGATGCGCGTTATATCGCCCGCCGCCTGGTCAGGTTCGCGTCGGAGGATGTTGGCATGGCCGATCCGGGGGCGCTGCCCCAGGCGCTTGCGGCTTGGGAGACGTATGAACGGCTGGGCAGTCCGGAGGGTGAGCTGGCCATAGCGCAGGCTATCGTTTATCTCGGCACTGCGCCAAAATCGAATGCATTGTATGCTGGGCTGAAGCAGGCGATGGCGGCCGCGAAGGCCACCGGCAGCCTGCCGCCGCCCGCGCATATCCTGAACGCGCCGACCCGGCTCATGAAGGAGCTCGGCTATGGCAAGGACTACGCTTACGATCACGATGCGGAGGAGGCGTTCTCCGGCCAGGACTATTTCCCAGACGGTTTGGAGCGCCAGGCGTTCTATCGCCCGGCCGGCCGCGGGTTCGAGCGCGAGGTGGCGCGGCGATTGGAACATTGGGCCAAGCTGAGGCAGGAACGCCGCGAATGAGCATAGCTGTGCAGACCCGTGCGGTGACACCCGATGAGGCCGACCTACGGCTCGACCGCTGGTTCCGCCGCCATTTCCCCGGCGTGACGCAGGGAGCGATCCAGAAATTGTGCCGCACCGGGCAGGTGCGCATCGATGGCAAGCGGGCGGATGCTGGCACTCGGTTGGCGCCGGGGCAGGCGGTCCGGGTGCCACCCTTGCCGCCGGCGGCTGCTCCGGCTCCGGTGGTGCACGTGTTCAATCCGGAGATCGCGCGCGAGCTGGAGCGCATGGTGCTGTATCGCGACGACCACATCATCGTGCTGAATAAGCCGCATGGCTTGGCGGTGCAGGGCGGCCCGGGCATCGTTCGGCATTTGGACGGCATGCTGGACGGGCTGCGCACTGGCAGCGAGCATCGCCCGCGCCTGGTGCATCGGCTGGACCGCGACACTTCGGGCGCGCTGGTGCTTGCGCGCACGCCGGGCACTGCGGCGAAGCTGGCGGCGGCGTTCCGTGGGCGGGACGTGCACAAGACCTATTGGGCCGTGGTAGCCGGACGTCCAGTGCCGGTGGAGGGCCGGATCGACATGCCGCTGCTGCGCTATACTGGGCCGCGCGGCGAGCGCAGCGTGCCGGCGATGCGGGACGACGAGGATGGTCTGCGGGCGGTCACCGACTTCCGGACGCTTGATAACGCCGGGCAAAAGCTTGCTTGGCTGGAGCTTTCGCCGATCACGGGGCGCACGCATCAGTTGCGGGTGCATTGCGTGGGGATTGGCACACCGATCGTGGGGGACGTGAAGTATCACGAACCCGACCATAACGGCGCCGGCACAGCTCTGGTCGAGGGTTTGTCGGACAAGCTGCATCTGCACGCCCGCGCGCTGGACTTGCCGCATCCCGCGGGCGGGCGGCTGGTGATCGAGGCCGAGCTGCCTCCGCACATGCGTGAGACATTCAAGACGTTGGGCTTCCACGCCGGCCCAGCCCAGGCGCCCGCCTGGCGATGACGCGGCGCCGGCGCATCGGGGTTGTCGTCGCGGCCTTGGTCGTGTTGCTGCCGTTGCTCGCGGTTGCTGCGTTCGTGGCGCTGTTCGACCCTGGCACGCTCAAGGCGCGGGCAGCCGATGCGGTGCGGCGCTCCACGGGGCGCGAGTTGACGATCGCCGGGCCGGTCGGGCTGACATGGTCGCTGATTCCGACCATCACGTTGGACGATGTATCGCTGGCCAATCCGCCCGGCATGTCCCGTCCGGCGATGGCGCATGCGGCGCGGGTCGAAGTGCGGTTTGCGTTGTTGCCTCTGCTGTCGCGCCACGTAGAGGTGCGCGGGATAACGGTGGCCGAGCCAGATGTCTTGCTGGAGCGCGATGCAGCGGGCCAGCCGAACTGGGCTTTTGGGCCTAAGGCGCCGGGGCCCTCCGCGCCAACTATGGCGTCCGTAGCAGAGCCGCGGATGCGGGTGTCGGTCGATGCCGTCCGGGTCCGTGACGGAAGGGTGGCTTGGCGGAGCGGCGCAGGCGTCTACACGCTGGCGGTGCCGGGCTTCACCGCAGGGGTGCCAGGTCCGGCTGAACCGGTCGCGGTCGCCGGCAGGCTGGTGGCGAGCGGCTTTGAATTAGCGGTGAAAGGTACGGGGGGGCCGCTGGGCGCGATTGGCGCGGGGGGGTGGCCGTTACCGTTGGCACTGCGGGGCACATTGGAGGGCAACGAGGTCCAGGGCAGCGCGAACGGCACACTGGGGCCGGATGGCGTTGCATTGCAGGCGCTGCACTTGGTCATGCCGCAGGGCGATGTGTCGGGCGATGTCGTGCTGGGGTGGGGGCCGCGGCTCTCGGTGCGGGGGACGCTGATGTCGCAGCGGCTCGACCTCGATGCGTTGGTGGCAAGGGCTGCGGCGACCTCGCCCATCGTGCCGCCGCATCCTGCGCCAGTTGGCCCCGCTTCGCCGCAGACCAGCGTGCCGCCATCGCCGGCCCGGCTGCTGTCGGACGCGCCGTTGCCGTTTGACGTGCTGCGCCGGGGCGATGCTGACCTACAGTTCGCATTGAACGATGCCGTCTGGCACGGTGCAGACTACCGGACGGTAAATGGCCGGTTGCTGGTGCAGGATGGCCGCTTGCGTCTCGAGCCGTTGCAGGCGCAGGCGCCGGGCGGGGCGATCCAGGGACTCGTGATGGCGGACGCTGCGGGTCCGACGCCGACCGTCGCGGCGGAGTTGCGGGCGGCGGGCATGGACGCGGGTCCGTTGCTAGCGGCCTTTGGCGCGCCGGACGTCACCGCGGGTCGGGTGGACGCCGATGTCCAGCTTAAGGGCATCGGCGCCAGCATGCGGACAATTGTGGCGTCGCTCGATGGGCGAGCAGGTTTGGCGATGGTGGATGGAGAGCTGGACAACCGATGGCTCGCAGGCCTGTTCGGGGATGCGCTGCGCGGCATGCCGTTCGAGCTGAAGGGGCGAAGCGCCGTAAGGTGCCTGGCGGTGCGGTTCGACATGGCAGGCGGCACGGCAACCGCCCGGGCGTTGCTATTGGATGCCTCGCGGCTGCATGTGGCAGGCGAGGGCAGCATGAACCTGGTGGATGAAACACTGGATTTACGTTTGCAGACGCTGGTGCGCCTGGGCGGCACGGCGATTGCGGTCCCGGTGCATTTGGCCGGTCCCTGGCGGTCGCCGCGGCCGCAGGTGGCGGTTGGCGGTGGCGGACAGGGCGCGCTGGTGATCGGCGCTGCATCGGGTCCGGATGCGTGTCCGGCGCAATTGTCGCTGGCGCGCGACGGCCGTGCCGGGCCGATGCCGGCTGCGGCGTCCGTGGCGACCGAGGCGCCGCGGATTTCGAAGCCCGCCGATTTGCTCCGTAGCCTGTTGCGATAGGGAAAGCCGCGTGCGTCGTTTTTGGGATACCGCTGCCGTGACGCCAATCGAGGGCGGGTTTGCCGTGTTGCTGGATGGGAAACCCTTGCGCATCCCTGGGCGAAGTCCGGGCGGCAAACCGCTCACCATCACCGCTCCGGCATTGGCGGAGGGCATTGCTGCGGAGTGGCAGCGGGCCGGCGGCGCGAAGGGGGGCGAGCTCTCGATGGACGACGTGCCGTTGACGCGGCTGGCCGGGACCGCGCAGGACCGCATTGCTCCCGATTCGGCGCCTGTGGCGGCGGCGCTGGCGCAATATGCCGAGACCGACCTGCTTTGCTATCGTGCCGAGCACCCGGTGGCACTGGTGGTGCGCCAGGCGCGTGCTTGGCAGCCCTGGCTGGAGTGGGCGGAGCGAAGCTATGGCGCACGGCTGCGGGTGACCGCGGGGATCGTTCATCTGCCACAAGAACCGGCGTCGCTGGATGCGATCAGGCGGGCGATGGCCGGGCAACCGGTGCTTACGCTCGCGGCCCTTGGTGTCGCGGTGCCGTTGCTGGGCAGCGCAATCTTGGGCCTGGCGCTCGCCGATGGTGCGGTGGGTGCTGCGGACGCGCACGAGTTGGCAAGCCTCGACGAGTTGTTCCAAGTGGAGGCATGGGGGGAGGACGCGGAGGCGGCGTTGCGCCGGCGGCGGGTGGCGGACGACATTGCGCTGGCGGAGCGTTTTATTCGGCTGAGTCGCTGAGGCGGGCAAGATCCTGGAAGTGCCGTGACTTCGCCCACGGACGGCCGTAGTGGGCATGCTGGCCGCGGATCGGGAGGCCGCTTAGGGGTCGTCCAGTCTCAGGATCAAGGCTCGCACGTCGGCATCTGGGTCCAGGAGTTCGCCTATGGTGAATGGGCAGGTATCGGGCAAGAGGCGCGGTTCGCCAGCGTTGTCCGATAGGTTTCTCAGGTGTTTCAGGCTCCGCCCGTAAAGCTCGTTTAGATTGATGTGCTGCCGCATGGATGGTGCGAAGCAATCGTCGGCATCAGCGATGAAGTTTGCTGCCTCCTCGCGCCAATGCGCTGCCGCTTGGCTGTCGGGCCAGGCGTGCAGCTTGAGAAGGTGTATCAGCGCGTGCCGCATTAGACTTCGACAGGAGCGCAACTGCGACCGTCCCACGTCCTGCACCTCTTCGATCACGTTGGGCCAATCCACGGCGCCATTCACGCGCTCGCCGACTGCGAGCCGCCGCAGCAGGTCCGCCTGTTGCTCGGACCAAGCCAGGGTGTCGCGTTCGTAAAGATCGTCCGGCATGGTGCCTCCCTTCATCTCCATGACACTGTTTTGCACGAATCTGGACGGCTGTCCGCTGATTTCAGAAGCCGAATACTTCGTCCCAGGATGCCCGGAGCGCCAGGTCCGCGTCGGCCATCGTCACGGGCAGGCCGAGGGCGTGCAGGCTGGTGACGCCGTGTTCCTGGATGCCGCAGGGGACGATTCCGGTGAAATGCGCAAGGTTGGGATCGACGTTCAGGGCGATGCCGTGCCAGCTCACCCAGCGGGTGATGCGGACGCCGATGGCGGCGATCTTCGACTCGGCTCCGGTGGCGGGATCGGCGACCCAGATGCCGACCCGGCCGTCCCGGCGCTCGCCGCGCACGTTGAAACGGTCCAGTGCGCGGATGAGCCAAACCTCCAGGCCGTGCACGAAGGCGCGGACGTCGCGGGGGCGGACGCTGCCGTGGGGCCGGGTCAGGTCCAGCATGACGTAGGCGGTGCGCTGGCCGGGGCCATGGTAGGTCCACTGCCCGCCGCGTCCGGCCGTGAAGGTTGGAAAGCGCACGGGCTGGGCCAGGTCGCCGGGCTTTGCGGAGGTTCCCGCGGTGTAGAGCGGCGGATGCTCGACCAGCCATACTTGCTCGGTTGCATGGCCGGTGCGGATCGCGTCGGCGCGGGCCTGCATTGCCGCCAGCGCCTCGGGGTAGGGCAGCAAGCCGTCGTGGACGCGCCAGTCGAGCGCGCCGTTTGCGGCGGATGCAGTTGAAGCCGGCATGATCATCCGCTATAGGCCCTGCGTCCAGGGCGGCGAGCTGGCCTGGGCACGATGCGGTCGTGGCGAAATGGTAGACGCGCAAGCTTGAGGTGCTTGTGGGGGAAACCCTGTGGAAGTTCGAGTCTTCTCGACCGCATTCTTGGCTGATTTCATTCTCGATAAGACCTAGTGGTGAAAATCAGACGGAAGGGTCCGTCCGATTTTCACCACTAGCCTTTGTTTGGTGGACCGATTCACCTAACGCTTGGGAACCAAGCGTTAGGATCGGACCACTAGCGCTGCATTGCCTTCCCGCCCCGTCCGGCTAATTGTCATAGCCAAATGGCAGGGAGCACGTGGCGATGGACGAGGATTTCCGTAAGGCGGCGCTGGATTACCACCGCCTGCCCCGTCCCGGCAAACTGGCGATCGAGGCCACCAAGCGGATGGCGACGCAGCGCGACCTGGCGCTTGCCTATTCGCCCGGTGTCGCGGCGGCTTGCGAGGCCATCGCCGCCGATCCGGACGCTGCGCGCGACTTGACGGCGCGGGGCAACCTGGTCGCGGTGATCTCCAACGGCACGGCGGTGCTGGGCCTTGGCAATATTGGGGCTTTGGCGGGCAAGCCTGTGATGGAGGGCAAGGCGGTCCTGTTCAAGAAGTTCGCCGGGATCGACGTGTTCGACATTGAGGTGGATGCGGCCGATCCGGACCTGTTTGTCAATGTGGTGGCGGCGCTGGAGCCGACGTTCGGCGCGATCAACCTCGAGGACATCAAGGCGCCGGAGTGCTTCGAGATCGAGCGGCGGCTGCGGGCGCGGATGGGCATCCCGGTGTTCCACGACGACCAGCACGGCACGGCGATCATCGTGGCGGCGGCGGTGCGCAACGGCTTGTTGCTGCAGGGCAAGCGGTTGGAGGAGGTGCGACTGGTCACCAGCGGCGCGGGGGCGGCGGCGCTGGCCTGCGTGGACCTGCTGGTCGCGATGGGCCTGCCGCCGGGCAACGTGACGCTGACGGATGTGAAGGGCGTCGTGTATGAGGGCCGGGACGAGGCCATGCCGGCCAACATGGCGCATTATGCCCGGCAGACCGACGCGCGGCGCCTGCGGGACGTGCTGGCGGGGGCCGACGTATTCCTGGGGTTGTCGGCGCCGAACGTGTTGAAGGCCGAGTGGCTGGATTTGCTGGCGGACAAGCCGTTGATTTTGGCGTTGGCGAACCCCGATCCGGAGATCATGCCGGAGTTGGTGCGCGCGGCCCGTCCGGATGCAATCGTGGCCACGGGGCGCAGCGACTTTCCGAACCAGGTCAACAACGTGCTGTGTTTCCCGTTCATTTTCCGCGGGGCGCTGGATGTGGGCGCGAGCGAGATCAACGAGGCGATGAAGGTTGCCTGCGTCGAGGCGATTGCCAGCCTGGCCCGGGTGGAGGCGAGCGAGGTGGTCGCTGCGGCCTATGGCGGCGCGGCGCCGGTGTTCGGACCCGAGTACATCATACCGAAGCCGTTCGATCCGCGTTTGATCCTGCAGATCGCCCCTGCCGTGGCCGCGGCGGCGATGCAGAGCGGCGTGGCGCAGCGCCCGATCGCCGACTTTGCCGCCTACCGCCGGGATTTGGAGAAGTTCGTTTTCCGCTCTGGGCAACTTATGCGTCCGGTGTTCGAGGCTGCACGGCAGGCGCCGCAGCGCATCGTGTATGCCGAGGGCGAGGACGAGCGGGTGCTGCGGGCGGTGCAGACGCTGGTGGATGACGGCATTGCCGAGCCGATCCTGCTCGGGCGCCGGGCGGTGATCGCCGGGCGGGTGCGCGAGATGGGGCTGCGGATGAAGCTGGACGACAACGTCCGCGTGCTCGACCCGGCCGAGGACCGGGCGGTGTTCGATCCCCTGGTGCACGACTATCAGCGCATGGTTGGACGCCGGGGCACTCCGCCGGATGCGGCTGCGCGCTATTTGGACCGGCGCCCGAGCGTCGCGGCGGCGATGCTGCTGCGCGCGGGCCAGGCCGATGCTGCGATCTGCGGCGGCGTTGGCGATTGGTGGCGGCATATCCAGTATATCGTGCCGATCATCCCGCGGCGGCCGGAGGTCTCGCGCATCTTTGCGCTGTCATGCCTGATCCTGCAGGGCGGGGCGCTGTTTGTTTGCGATACCCACATGAACCTCGATCCGAGCGCGGAGCAGGTTGCGGAGATGACGGCGTTGGCGGCCGACGCGGTGCGCAGCTTCGGGTTGGAACCCAAGGCGGCGCTGCTGTCACATTCGAGTTTTGGCTCGAGCAATTCTGGCCCGGCGCGCAAGATGCGCCAGGCGTTGGCGCTGATCCGGGCGCGCAATCCGGAGCTGGAGGTGGATGGGGAGATGCATGGCGATGCCGCCTTGACCGAGACGCTGCGTGACCGTGCGGTGCCGGACAGCCGTTTGGCGGGGGTTGCGAACCTTTTGGTGATGCCGGGGCTGGATGCGGCCAATATCGGGTTCAACCTGTTGAAGGCGGGCGCGGATGGGCTCGCGATCGGGCCGTTGCTGCTGGGGATGTCGCAGCCTGTGCACGTGCTGGTTCCTAGCGTGACGGCGCGAGGCATCGTCAATGTCAGCGCGGTCGTGGCGATGGATGCAGCGAGGGCAGCGTCCGTGGACGCAGCGAGGCGCGCGGACGGATGATGATGTCGTGATTCTCGTTGGCTTGGGCCTTGGCGCGCTTGGCTTGCTGCTATGGGCGGCAAACGCGTTTTCGCGCGCGAACGTCGCCACGCTCAAGGCATTGCTGGCCTGGGTGGTGGCGTTGGGCGGGCTTGCGCTTGGGACGCTGCTGCTGCTGACTGGGCGAGGCGCGATGGCGATGGGCGCTGCGGTGTTCCTGGGTCCGCTGGCGTGGAGCTGGTGGCAGGAGGCGCATCAGGTCAAGCCGGGCACGCCGAGTCGGCCACGACCGGGCAAGATGGGCCGGGCGGAGGCGCTGGATGTGCTCGGCCTGGTTGACCCGGTGTCCGATGCGGACGTTCGCGCGGCGTGGGTGCAGATGATGCGGGTGGCGCACCCGGATGGCGGCGGGTCGCACGGAATGGCGTCGCGGGTGAACCAGGCGCGCGATGTGCTGCTCAAGGGGGGGTGATTTCATCGTTTTGACAGATTCGTGCGGCTTGTTGGCTATGACCAGGCGTGGCACCGTTCCATTCGGAGGGAAAGTGGTTTAGTCGCGTCGCAACTACAACCAAAACGGAACGCACGCACGTCATGAAGAAGCTGCATAAGGCCGTCCTGCCGGTTGCCGGCCTGGGCACCCGGTTCCTGCCTGCGACCAAGGCGATGGCCAAGGAGATGCTGCCGATTGTCGACAAACCGTTGATCCAGTATGCGATCGAGGAGGCTCGGGCGGCGGGGATCGAGCAGTTCTGCCTGGTTAGCGGACGCGGCAAGACGGCGCTGATCGACCATTTCGACGTGGCGTACGAGCTGGAGGCGACGCTGCGGGAGCGCGGCAAGACCGACATGATCGCGATGCTGGACGCGATGAAGATCCCGCCGGGATCGATCGCCACGGTGCGCCAGCAGGTGCCGTTGGGGCTGGGTCACGCGATATGGTGCGCCCGTGCCTTCATTGGCGAGGACCCTTTTGCCATCCTGTTGCCCGACGACTTGGTGCTGAGCGAGACGCCATGTTTGAAGCAGCTTGCCGATGCCTATGCCGAGACGGGCGGCAACGTGGTTGCGGTGACCGAGGTGCCGCACGACCAGACCAATAAATACGGCATCCTGAAAATCGGCGCCGATGATGGGCGCATGGTCGAGGTGCTCGGCCTGGTCGAGAAGCCGAAACCGGTCGATGCCCCGAGCAACCTTTCGGTTATCGGGCGTTATGTGCTGCTGCCCGAGGTGCTCGATCATTTGTCGCAGATGGAGCGCGGCGCCGGGAATGAGGTTCAGCTCACGGACGCGATGGCCAAGATGATCGGCCACACTCCGTTCCACGGGTTGCGGTATGAGGGCCGCCGGTTCGACTGCGGCGACAAGATCGGGTTCCTGGAGGCGCAGATCGCGTTTGCGCTGAAGCGGCCGGAGCTGGCGCCGGAGGTGCGCGCGTTCATGAAGCATTATAGGGATGCCGAGTGATGGGTTTCCAGCATACGTTCGACCCGACCAGCCTGCGCGAGTATGACATACGCGGCGTGGTCGGACGCACCCTGCACCTGGCGGACGCCTTCGCCATCGGGCGCTGTTTTGGCAGCGTCGTGGCTCGTGCGGGCGGCCATGTCGTGGCGGTGGGCTATGACGGCCGGCTGTCTTCGCCCGAGTTGGCGTCGGCGCTGGTGGACGGGTTGAAGGCGAGCGGGATGGAGGTGCTACGGGTAGGGCGCGGGCCGACGCCGATGCTGTATTTCGCGGCGACCACGCTGAATACGGATGGCGCGGTGATGGTGACGGGGAGCCATAACCCGCCGGATTATAACGGCTTTAAGATGATGCTGGGCAAGCGGGCGTTTTTCGGCACTGATATCCAGGAGTTGGGCCGCATGGCGGCGGCGGGGGACGTGGCGCCCGAGGCGGCGGGCAGCGACCGTGCGGTCGATGTCGCGGATGCCTATGTGGCGCGGCTGGTGCAGGACTGGGACGGCGGCGACCGCAAGCTGCGCGTTGTGTGGGACAACGCCAACGGCGCCGCGGGCGAAGTGCTGGCCCGGCTGCTCAAGGTGCTGCCGGGGCGCCATAGCGTGCTGAATGCCGAGATCGACGGTCGCTTTCCGGCGCACCACCCGGACCCGACCATTGCCCGCAACCAGGAGCAGTTGATGGCCGCGGTGCGCGAGCAGGGCGCGGACCTGGGCATCGGCTTTGACGGCGATGCGGACCGGATCGGCGTCGTGGACGGCGGCGGGGGCATGCTGGTTGGCGACCAGTTGATGGTGGTGCTGGCGCGCGACGTGCTGCGGACCCATCCTGGCGCCACGATCATCGCCGACGTAAAGGCGAGCCAGGTGCTGTATGACGAGATTGCTCGTGCTGGCGGCACGCCGATGATGTTCAAGACCGGGCATAGCCTGATCAAGGCGAAGATGGCGGAGATTTCTGCGCCGTTCGCCGGTGAGATGTCGGGGCATATCTTCTATGCCGACCGTTGGTATGGGTTTGACGACGCGCTGTATGTCGCGGTGCGCCTGTTGGGCATCGTGGCGCGCATGGATGGCACGCTGGAGGCGGTGCGGCGGGCGCTGCCTCAGGTGGTGAATACGCCGGAGCTGCGGTTCGATTGCGACGATACGCGCAAGTTCGTGGTGGTGCAGGAGGTCGCGGCCCGGCTGCGTGCGGCGCGTGCCGACCTGAACGACATTGACGGGGTTCGGGTGTTGACGCCGGATGGATGGTGGCTGCTGCGGGCGTCGAATACGCAGGCGGTGCTGGTGGCGCGGGCGGAGGCGCGGGACGATGCCGGGCTGGAGCGGTTGAAGGCGGCATTGGTGGAGCAGTTGACGGCTTCGGGTTTGGCTGCGCCGGATTTTTCGGGGAATAATGCCGGGCACTGAACCTTGGCCGCGGCGGTGATCGAGCCGGCCGCGGCCGACCTTGCCCTGTGCATTCCGTCCCGGGCTTTCGCCACGCGCCCGCCCAAGGTACGGAACCGCGCGCTGGTGCCGGCCGCGATTGCAGAGGCAATGTCCTACGCTTGGGGCAGCCGCAGTTACGCCGCCTGCGACGTCACCGTGCATCGGGCGCGGGACGTCTATGTCATGGGCGAAGGCCTGGTGTTCGACCGCAACCTAGCCGTCGTCCGTTCCAGTATCACGTAGCATTCGCCCGCCGAGATCGACGCCGCCGCGATCCGGTTGCGGACAGCGATGGCGGGCGTGGACATCCCAACCTTGCCTGGAACGACGGTGCTCTGCGCCAAGCGGGGGGCAGCGAATTACGGGCATTGGATTTACGAGATGCTGCCGGTCGCCTGGCTTTGCCGTGCCCAGCTTCGGGCGGGTGAGTGGCGGGCGCTGGTGCCGCGGGCCGAAGGGCGGCTCGCGGCGGCTGTCCAGGACTCGCTCGATCTGCTGGATATTCCGCCCGCGCACGTTGCGATGCTGGCGTCCACGCCGCAGCACGCCAGCGAACTCCTGATTTTTGAGGGTCTCACGCGGCATGGCGTGTATGTTTCGCCGCTGGTGACAGACTGCCTTGCGGCTTTGGCTTCCACCATCCCGGCGGTAGGCGCGGAGCGTTTATGGGTCAGCCGGGTCAGGGAGTGCCGCAGGTTTTGGAACGAGACTGAGCTTTGCGCGGTGCTGGCAGGGTCAGGCTGGACGGTCGGCGAGCCCGGCAGGGTGCCGCTGCGGCAGCAGATCGCTCTATTCAAGGGAGCGCGGCACATCGCCGGCGTTTGTGGCGCCGGCCTCACCAACCTGGCCTTTGCAGCGCCGGGCGCCCGCGTCACGAACTTCGTCCCGGCCGCCATGCCGGAAACGTTGTTCTGGCTGCTGTCCGAACTCTGCGGCCACGACTACGTCGAGGTCCGCTCGCCACAGGCAAAAATGCAGGTCGGGGTCACTGCCTGGGACGGCGCCCTGGTGCTAGGGTTACCCGATGTCCTAGCCTATCTGGCGTAACCGGAAGGCCCCGCTCCATGCTGCAACCGCCCCCCGCCCAGCCCGGCATGCGTGAGGACGAGATCGACACACCGGCCTTGCTGATCGACCTCGACGCGTTCGAAGGCAACTTGGACCGCATGGCCGACCTGCTGCGCCCGACCGGCACCCGGTTGCGCGCCCATGCCAAGACGCATAAGTCGCCGGTCATTGCCCGGTTGCAGATTGGCCGTGGCGCCGTGGGGCAGTGCGTGCAGAAGGTGGCGGAGGCTGAGGTTTTGGCCTGGGGCGGCGTTGGCGACATCCTCGTCTCGAACGAGGTCGTGGGCGATGCCAAGCTGGCGCGGCTGCTGGCGCTGTCGCATATTTCGCGGGTGGCCGTTTGCGCCGATGACGCTGATAACGTGGGCCGGATCGAGGCGGCGGCGGCGGCGGCGGGCCAGCGGATGACGGTGCTGGTCGAGATCGATGTCGGTGCGGCGCGGGCCGGGCTTGCGCCGGGGCCGGACGCGGTGGCGCTGGCTTTGCGGATCGCCGGGTCGCCGCATTTGGTTTTTGGGGGTTTGCAGGCGTATCACGGCAGCGCCCAGCATGTCCGTTCGGTGATGGAGCGCGGCGAGGCGATCGGCGGGGCCGTGGATGATACGCGCCGCACTGTGGAGCAGTTGCGCCAGCGCGGCCTGGAGTGTGCCATCGTCGGCGGGGCTGGAACGGGGACGTTCGAGATGGAGGCGGCGAGCGGGGTTTATAACGAGATCCAGGCCGGGAGCTATTGCTTCATGGATGCGGATTACGGACTTAACCGAGACGGTGTTTCGGCTGGGTTCCAGCAGGCGCTGTTCGTGCTGGCGACGGTGATGAGCGCGACGCGGCCGGGCCTGGCGGTGCTGGATGCCGGGCACAAGGCGGTGGCGATCGACAGCGGGCTGCCTTTGGTATGGCAGCGGGACGGCGTGCGGTATGCCGGCGCCTCGGACGAGCATGGCAAGCTGGAGTGGGGCGCCGAGACCAGCGGGCCGAAGCTGGGGGAGAAGCTGCGGCTGGTGCCGGGGCATTGCGATCCGACGGTGGACCGGTTCGATTGGTATGTCGGCGTGCGTGGCGGCAGGGTGGAGTGCCTGTGGCCGGTGGCGGCGCGAGGCGGGCTGGCATGAGCGGGCCGCATCGCTCGCTCGGGTCGTTGATCGAGCCAGGGCAGCGGGTGCTGCATCCCGGCCGGCCGGATTGGGGGGTGGGCCAGGTGCAGTCGGCGGTCGGGGACCGCATTACGGTGAATTTCGAGCATGCGGGCAAGGTGCTGGTGAACGCTGGCGTTGTTGCGCTGGATATACTTGATGACGATGACGGTTGAACCGGTGGCGTTCAGGGCCGACACTATGGGGATGATCGATCCGTTTGGCCGCGCCATCACCTATTTGCGAGTGTCCGTTACCGACCGCTGCGATTTGCGCTGCGTGTACTGCATGTCGGAGGACATGACGTTCCTGCCGAAGGCCGACGTTCTGTCGCTGGAGGAGTTGGAGCGGCTGTGCACGGCGTTCATCCGGCTGGGCACGACCAAGATACGTATTACCGGCGGCGAGCCGTTGGTGCGCCGGGATGTGCAGACGCTGTTCGAGCGGCTGGGCGGTCGTTTGGGGCAGGGGCTCGATGAGCTGACGCTGACGACCAATGGCACGCAGCTTACGAAGCATGCGGCGGCGCTGTATGCGGCTGGGGTGCGGCGGGTGAACGTGAGCCTTGATACGCTGGACCCGGCGCGGTTTGCGGCGATCACGCGGTGGGGCAAGATCGAGAAGGTGCTGGACGGCATTGCGGCGGCAAAGGTGGCGGGCCTGCATGTAAAGATCAACGCGGTTGCGCTGAAGGGCGTGAACGAGGACGAGATCGACGACATGCTGGCGTGGTGCGGGCAGCAGGGGCATGATTTGTGCCTGATCGAGACTATGCCTATGGGCGATGTTGGCGGTGACCGCACGGAGCAATACTTGCCGTTGTCGATGGTGCGTGCCCGGCTGCGGCAGCGGTGGACGTTGCAGGGGACGGATTACCAGACTGGCGGCCCGGCCCGGTACTTCGATGTGGCGGAGACTGGGACGCGGATCGGGTTTATTACGCCGATGACGCATAATTTCTGCGAGAGCTGCAACCGCGTGCGGCTGACGTGCACGGGGACGCTGTATATGTGCCTGGGGCAGGACGACGCGGCGGATTTGCGGCGGGTGTTGCGGGATGGGGTGACGGATGCCGAGCTGGATGCGGCGATCCGGCTGGCGATTACGCGCAAGCCTAAGGGGCATGATTTCGTGATTGACCGGCGTAGTCCGGCGCCGGCGGTGGCGCGGCATATGAGCTTGACGGGGGGGTAGACGCATCCGGCGGCCAGCGATGCGGCCGCTGCATGGAGTTAGTTTCGGCGAGGCGTTTCGGGTGTGGCTGCGGGTTGCGGCGCTCAGCTTTGGCGGGCTGGCGGGACAGATTGCGGTGATGCACCGGATCATCGTCGAGGAGAAGCGCTGGATCGGGGAGGCGCGTTTCTTGCACGCCTTGGGTTACTGCACCTTGTTGCCTGGGCCGGAGGCGCAGCAGCTTGCAACCTATATCGGCTGGCTGATGCATCGCACGGGTGGCGGAGTGATGGCGGGGGCGTTGTTCGTGCTGCCGGGGTTCGTGTCGATCCTGGGGCTGAGCGTGGTGTATGCGGTCTATGGCAGCGTCGGGGCGGTGGCGGCGCTGTTCTTGTTTGCGGTTCCGTTCCCGGCAGTGGTGCTGACGGCCGGGTTGGCCGGGTTCGCCGGCGCGCGCATGGGAGTGCGTGCGTTCGCAGCGGGCGAAGGCGGGCCTGGCAGGTTTGGTGGGGCGGCTGGGTTTGGGCCTGCATTGCTCGATGCGGCTTATGGTGAGGGCTTGCCGGATTACGCCCGCCCGACGATCGGCGGCGCGTTGCGGGCCGGAGGGATTTGGCTGACGCTATGGCTGGTTCCGGTTGGCTGCGTGCTGCTGGTGTTGGGCGCGGACAGCACGTTCGGTCGGATTGCGGTGTTCTTCAGTCAAATGGCCGTAATCACCTTTGGGGGCGCGTATGCGGTGCTGGCCTACGTGGCGCAGCAGGCGGTTGAGGGGTATGGCTGGCTGCGGCCTGGCGAGATGCTGGATGGCTTGGGCATGGCGGAGACGACGCCGGGTCCATTGATCATGGTGTTGGAGTTCGTCGGCTTCATGGCGGCTTACCGCGATCCTGGGCTGCTGACGCCCTGGGTTGCCGGCACGCTGGGGGCGGTGCTGGCGACGTGGGTCACTTTCGTGCCGTGCTTTTTGTGGATCTTCCTTGGGGCACCGTTCATTGAGACGCTCCGGGGCAACCGCTCGCTGAACGGGGCGCTGGCCGCTATTACCGCCGCGGTCGTGGGGGTGATCCTGAATCTCGCGGCCTGGTTTGCGCTGCACAGCCTGTTTCGGGCGCAGGCGCCGGTGTGCGGGTTTGGCCTGTCGTTCGACTTGCCGGTACTTAGCAGCGTCGATCCCTGGGCGGCGGCGCTGGCCGTTGCCGCTGCACTTGCGCTGCTGTGGTTCAAGGCCGGGGTGATCCCGACCCTGGCTGGATGTGCGCTGGCTGGGGTGGCGTTGCATGTTGCTGGAGCGGTTTGAAGGCCCGGTTATTTCAATGCATCCGAAAGGCTGACCCGGCCAGAACCAGGGTTCAGCGGCTTGGGCTGCTGCGGGCCTGGCGCCCATGCGGTCATGCTGGCGAGGCGAAGGGTCGCCACCGTGCGGCCGTCGTGTTGGGGGCAGGTGGATAGCGCGGCGGGGAACAGGGCGCGTGCTGGCGTGCGACGGTTGCGCAGTGCGACGGCGTTGCCTTCGCCGCTGGCGCGCAGGTCGCGGAGCAGGGCGAGCGGGTCGGCATAGCGCAACGACATGTCCTCCACGTCCGCAACGGGCAGCGCGAAGCCGGCGCGCTGCAGCAGAGCGGCGAGGTCGCGCAGCTCAGGGAAGGGCGAGATGCGCGGGGAAGCGCCGCCGGCCAACTCGGCCTCCGCCTGGGTCAGGGCAGCGCGGAGTTCGCCGAGCGTGCCCAGTGCCGGCAGGCTGGCGAGGAGCAAGCCGCCGGGCTGCAACGCTTGGCGCAGTTGGATCAGCGCGCCGGGGAGGTCGTTGACCCAGTGCAGCGACACGCTCGCGACCACCAGATCGAAGCTGGCCGGGGCGAAGGGCAGCCATTCTTCGTCGACCGCCACGCATAGGCCGCCATTGAGTGCGGCCATCTGGGGCGACAGATCGCAGCTCACGACTTCGATGCCCCGTGCCCGCAGAAGGGGTGCGACGACGCCGCGGCCGCCGATGTCGAGGGCGCGGGTGAAGCTGCGCGTGGTGTCGTCGAGGCGGTCCAGCAGGCGCTCGGCGCATTCCTGCAAGATGCCGGCGACCTGTTCCACCGTGACTGCGGCGCGGTTGCGGTGCAGGCGGACGGCCCGACGGTCGAATACAACGGGAGCGCTCATGTCACCCATGTGCGGACGCCCGCAGCTGATGCCAAGCATTTTGACCGAACGACCGGGCACCGGTTAGGATGGGCCTACGACCGCCAGGGGAACAAGCATGAACGCGCCCGCAGCCTCCGCCGCCCGCACCGCAGCCGTCGCCGCCACCATGGACCGCATCAAAGCGATCGAGCATGAGGAGGGCGTCACGCGTGCGGGCCTGGATGCTATTTTGGCCGAGATGCTCGCGTTGGCGGAGCACGAGGCGCTGTTTCCCCAGATGGAGTTCCCGCCGCTGCCTGAGGGTGAGAAAGGCTCGCGCCGCTATTTGCTGCAGGAGGATCCGGACGGGCGCTTCGCGCTTTATTTGTTGGCGCTGAATCCCGGCAATTCCAGCAAGCCGCACGACCATACGACTTGGGCCGTCGTTACCGCGGTGGAGGGGCAGGAACTCAACCGGGTGTATCGCCGGACGGACGATGCCTCGGTCCCTGGCAGGGCCACGCTGGAGCAGATGCGCGAGGTGATGGTCGAGCCTGGCCGCGGGATTGCGTTCATGCCGGACGATATCCACTCCATCCACACTTTTGGCACGAAGCCAACGCGGCACCTGCATGTTTATGGGCTTGCGCTGGAGAAGCTCGATGCGCGGCAGGGGTTTGATCCGGACCAGGGCACGGTGCAGCCGTATAACAAGGCTTTCATGACGCCCACTGCGAACCGATGAACCGCGTCGACGCCGCGAGTTTGCGCGATTGGATACAGGACGGGCGGGAGCTGGCGATCCTGGATGCGCGCGAGGAGGGCGAGTTTGGCGCTAGCCATTTGTTCTGGGCCGTGCCTTGCCCGCTGTCCCGCGCCGAACTGCGGGTGCCGGGGTTGCTGCCGCGGATCGCGACCCGGATTGTCTGCGTCGATGACGGGCGCGGCTTGGCGGAGCGGTTGGCCAAATACCTGGCGAGCCAAGGCGCCGACGATTTGCATGTGCTGGACGGTGGCACGCCTGCCTGGGAAGCGGCCGGGTTCGTGCTGTTCAGCGGGGTGAACGTGCCGAGCAAGGCGTTCGGCGAGTGGGTCGAGCACCACTACGGCACCGAGAGCGTCGATGCGCCGGAGCTCAAGGCTTGGATCGATGGCGGGCGCGACATGGTCGTGCTCGACAGCCGCCCGTTGGACGAGTTCCGGCGCATGTCGATCCCCGGCGCCGTCAACGTGCCGGGGGGCGAGCTGGCCTACCGCATTGCCGATCTGGCGCCTGACCCGGCGACGTTGGTTGTGGTGAATTGCGCCGGGCGCACCCGCAGCATCATGGGTGCGGAAAGCCTGCGCCGGGCCGGGGTGCCGAATGAGGTCGTGGCGCTGCGCAATGGCACAATGGGATGGGAGCTTGCGGGCCTGGAATGCGAGCGTGGGCAGACGCGACGGTATCGGCCTGGGCCGCCGGCGACGGCGGAGTTGGCGCTTGAGCGTGCGCGGGCGTTTGCGGAGGCGTCGGGAGTTGGCGTCATTGGCCCGCTTGACCTCGCGCGGTATGAGGAGGACCCGGAGCGCACGGTGTATGTGCTGGATGTGCGCGATCCCGCTGAGTTCGCCGAGGCGCATCGGCCTGGCAGCCGTAATGCGCCGGGCGGGCAGCTTATTCAGGCGACCGACCAATGGATCGCTGTGCGGGGCGCACGCATCGCCTTATTGGACGACGATGGCGTGCGTGCGCGCATGGCCGGGGCTTGGCTGCGCCAAATGGGTTGCCGGGATGTGTTCGTGGTGGAGGGGGGCCTGCTCGATCTCGAAGCGGTTTCCGTGGCGCCGCCATCCCTGCCGGATGCCGAGCTGGTGACGCCCGCCGCGGGCTTTGACGGCGCGCTGGTGGTGGATTTGGGCCGCAGCATCGATTTTCGTGCCGGCCATATTCCCGGCGCAATTTGGGGCATACGCACACGGCTCGATGCGTTGCGGGATCGGTTGGGCCGGGCCAAGCGCGTGGTGCTGACCTCGCCGGACGGCGTGTTGGCCCGGTTTGCGGTTGCGGAGGCGCAGAGCCTGACCGATGCGCGGGTCCAGGTGCTGGAGGGTGGCACGGCGGCATGGATTGCGGCTGGCAATGTTCCGGAGGCGGACCGTGCGGATCCACCGGATGAGGCGTGCGTTGACTTTTACTTGCGTCCTTATGATCGCAATTCGGGCGTCGAGGCGGCGATGCGGGCCTATTTGTCTTGGGAAGTCGACTTGGTGCGTGAGATGGAGCGGGACGGCACCGTCGTTTTCGGATCATGAAGTCCTGATTATGAGGGTTGGGGCGTGAGGGGCGTTTGGCGACGCGGGGCTGGGTTGTTGCTCGATGTGCTGTTGCCGCCGCACTGCCTGACTTGCGATGCACCGGTGGGTGCGCCGGGCCAGTTCTGCGCTGCGTGTTTCCGCCGGACTGCCTTTGTGACCGACCCCTGTTGCGGGTGCTGCGGGCGGCCGTTCGGCTCGCCGGCCGAGGGCGGCGTGTCCGGGATTTGTTCGGAGTGCCGCGCGACGCCCCCGGCGTGGACCGCCGCGCGCGCTGCTTTGCGGTATGACGACCAAACCCGCCGCATATTGCTGCCGTTCAAGCATGGCGACCGGATCGAGATTGCCCGGGCGCTGGCGCCGCACATGGCTAGGGCGGGGGCCGTTCTGCTCGCGGCTGCGGATTGGCTGGTTCCGGTGCCGCTGCATCGCGGACGCTTGCTGTCCCGCCGTTACAACCAATCGGCCTTGCTGGCGCAAGCTTTGGTGCGGATATCGGGACGCCACGCGGTGCTGGACGGGCTGCGCCGCACTCGCGCCACGGCCTCGCTTGGGCAGAAATCTGGCCGAGAGCGCGAGACGGAGATTTCCGGCGCATTCGCTGTCCGGCCGTCGCGACAGGAGCAAATGGCAGATGCACGGGTGTTGCTGATTGACGACGTGATGACCTCGGGCGCCACGGCGGATGCTTGTGCCCGGGCGTTGCTTGCGGGCGGGGCTGCTCGGGTCGATGTATTGGTGGCGGCTTGCGTGGCGGACCAGCGAACGGGTTAGCGCGTGTTGCGCTGTGGTGTGCCGGATTCAAACCTTAAGCGAATTTGGAGAGTTCGATGGTGAAGATTGAGATTTATACGCAGCCCTGGTGCCCTTATTGCAGCCGGGCGGTGGCGTTGCTGCGGAAGAAGGGGGTCGAGTTTCAGGAGATCGATGCGCCGCACGGCACGGGGCAGCGCAAGGAGGCGATCACCCGTTCCGGTCAGACCAGCGTGCCGCAAATCTTTATTGACGGCCGGCATATTGGCGGTTCTGACGATCTTGTGGCGCTGGACCGTGCCGGCAAGCTCGATCCGTTGCTTGCGGCGGCATGAACTTGCGTTGCGCCTTGGTCTCGCCATGTTGCAATGGTGCGGTAAGTCTCGCGGCGATACATGGAGCTAAGTTGGACCGGGGATGATTCATTATCAACTGCGGTGCAGTGCTGAGCACATGTTCGACGGCTGGTTCCGGAACAGTGCGGCGTTTGATATGCAGGCGCAGCAAGGTTTGGTGTCCTGCCCGGCGTGCGGCGACACGGCGGTGAACCGCGCCTTGATGGCGCCGCGGATTGTTAGGGGCGGCCCAGTTGTAGACCGGTCTGGGGCACTTGAGCCGGTGCCGACGCCGGAGAAGACCGGTGTCGCGGTCCCAGACCATGTTCGCGCGATGCTGCAGAAGCTGCGGGCGGAGGTCGAACGGAACTGCGATTATGTTGGGCCTGATTTTGCCGAGGAGGCGCGGCGCATTCATCGTGGCGAGAGCGACAAGCACGGTATTTACGGTGAGAGCACGGCGGAGCAGGCTGAGGCGCTTGCGGATGAGGGGATAGAGGTTGCCCGTATTCCCTGGGTTCCGCGCGCTGATAGTTAGGAATGATTACTGTTGTAATTTTTACAAGGCGAATTGGGTATTTGCATTCGGCGCTCTTAATTGAATGTCCAGTCGCTTTAACTATTGAGCTTAAAGAGCTTGTTTTTAAGAGGTTGTGTAATGGGTCGTCCAGTATACTAGCTTATGGATTTTCCTTTTAGATAGGAAGCGGTGGGTGACGAAGGCCATGGTTGGCGCCGTCTACGGTGCTATAATTAAAAGGTGCTGGAACAAGTCTTTTATTCACTCTGTCCTTGGTGGCGTCAGTCGGCAAGCGGCATAAATCTTTTCTGCGTTTCCCGCTCTAGATTTGAAATTGATTAGGTAATAAATCCTTGACCAGCAGCCCCGGTTTGCGGTAATCAAGGGTTTAAGTCGCAGGTTTGCGGAGCGGACCAGCTACGCTCCCAGATATCGACGAGTTCGTTGCGGTTGCGGGCCGGGGCTGGGACTTTTGCGCTGCCGTTGTTTTCGGATTGGCAGGTAGCCTCGATGCTGTGCAGCGCAAGGTGCGCTTGAATGGCGGCGACGAAAGCTGGGGCGGCTTCTTGCATGAGGGCTTGGCCGTGGTGGGACGCGCCGAGCCAGTAACCGAAGCTGCCTCAATGAGTGCCGGATATGCGGCCTCCGCCGATCCAGCCGGCTCGCTGATTTTGATGTTCGATGACACAGACGAGGGCGTGGCCTTGGGCGGTGGCATCTAGAGACTCAGCGATGCGGGCTTCCGCCATTTCAATCGTGAACGGGATTGGCCAGCGAGCGAGCCATTGGCTGATGGCTGGGGTCATCGCTGCGGCGATGGCGGGAGCGTCGCCAGGGCAGGGCGGGCGCAGGCGGAGGCGAGCGGTCTTCATTTCCATGAACAATACAGGAGTTCGGTGGATGGTCGAGGCTTCACCGCTGCACGTCATGCTGACTGTCATGCGCAGAAAGTGGCGGGACGGGGACGAGGATGGTGCGGTGGCACTCGCGAAGGCGGTGGCGCCGTATGTGCACCCAAAAGCGGCGGTTACGCGGCCTTCAAACGATTTGGCGCAGGTGAGCGATGACGATTTGGACGAACTTGTCGCTCAAGGCCGAGCGGGGATTGCGGACGGGCGTGCGGGCGAGTTTGACTGAGTGGGCGATGTTGGCGTTGGCGGCGCAGGGGCAGGTTCCGGCGCGGCACCATCGGATGATGATTGGCGAGCTGGAGGCGGTGGCGTCGGGGACTTGCGACCGGCTGATGCTGCTGCTGCCGCCGGGTTCAGCAAAATCTACTTATGCGAGTTTGCTGTTCCCGGCATGGTTCTTGGGACGGCATCCGGGATCGCACGTGATCTGCGTCAGTCATACGGCGGGTCTGGCGGCGGGTTTTGGGCGAGGGGTGCGGGAGCTGATTGGCGAGCACCAGGTCCGGCTGGGAGTTGGGATTGATCCGACCAGCCGGGCGGCGCACCGGTTTGGGACGACTGCGGGCGGGACCTATTATGCGACCGGAGTGCGCGGGCCGGTGACGGGGCGCCGAGCCGATTTGTTGGTGATCGACGATCCGGTGAAGGGTCATGCGGAGGCGGACAGCCGGCTGCATCGGGACGCGGTCTGGGACTGGTATCGATCGGATTTGGTGACGCGGCTGAAGCCAGGCGGGCGGGTGGTGCTTGCGATGACGCGTTGGCATTCGGATGATTTAGGCGGGCGATTGCTGGCGGGACCGGAACCGTGGCGGGTGGTGCGGCTGCCGGCGATTGCGGAGCTGGACGATGTGATGGGCCGTGCGTTGGGCGAGGCTTTGTGGCCGGAGTGGGAGGATGTTGCGGCACTGGAGCGGAAGCGGCTGGTGATGGGTGACCGGGCTTGGGGTGCACTGTTCCAGCAGTCGCCGCGGTCGCCCGGCGGGCGATTGTTCCAGGTGGGCCGGGTGGCGGTTGTGGAGGATCGGCTGCTGGGGATGGCGGTGCGCGCCTGGGACCTGGCGGCGAGCGCGGAGGGCGATTGGACGGCGGGGGTGCGGCTGGCGCGGTCGGGGAGCGGGCTGTTCCAGGTGCAGGACGTGGTTCGGATCAGGGGCGGTCCGGCGGAGGTGGTGCGGGCCATCAGGGCGACGGCGGAGCGGGATGGGCGCGCGGTTGCGATTGGGCTGCCGCAGGACCCGGGGCAGGCTGGGCGGAGCCAGGTGGCGTTTTTGACGGCGCAACTGGCGGGATGGCGGGTGGCGAGTTCGTTGGAGAGCGGAGCGAAGACGACGCGGGCGATGCCGGTGGCGTCGCAGGTGAATGCGGGCACGGTTTCGGTGCTGAAAGGCGTTTGGAACGAGGCGTTCTTGGCGGAACTGGAGGATTTTCCTGGGGGCACCTACGACGATCAGGTGGATGCATTGGCTCGGGCATTTGGGATGGTGGTGGAGCCGCCAGAGATGGCGCGAGTGGCGCGCGTTGACTGGGGCGAACGTTGAGGCGGGCCTATCGAGCAGGGAGTAGGCTAAAATTCCTTGTGCTGATGCCCCAGGAATTGTAGGTTTCTGGGATAGGGTAGCCATTGGCGGTCTTGGCCGGGCGGGCCTGTTTCCGAAAATTTGAGGGCGATGGCATGTTTCAGGCGATCTGCGACTCGATTCCGGCTGATCCCGACTGTTCGGTGCGGGCGCGGCGGCTGATGTTGATGCGGCGTGTGCTGGACGGAACGCTGTATGACGTGCTGCCGTATGAGTTCCATGAGGAGCGGTCGAGTTCGGGGGAGTATATTCCTTTGCGGCGGCGGCGGCCGAGCGTACGGTATGCGCTGAGCCGGGTCGTGGTAGAGGACAGCGTCGCGCTGTTGTTCAGCGACGGGCATATGCCGACGGTCGCGAGCCCGGATGGGGCGGTGCGGGATGCGCTGGCGGCGGTGAGCCGCGAGTGCCGGTTGAATCAGGTGATGACGGAGGCGGCGATCCGCGGAAGCGTGGGATCGGCCTGCATATTGCTGCGGATTCTGCGGGGCCGGGTGTTCCTGGACGTGCTGGACACGGCGTGGCTGGTGCCGGTGTGGGAGGCGGATGCGCCGGATATGCTGTCGAGCGTGACCGAGCGTTACAAGGTGCCGGGGGCGGACCTGGCGGCGGCTGGGTTCGCGGTGCCGGATGACGGCGCGACGTATTGGTTCCAGCGGCGGTGGGACGCGGTGGACGAGACGTGGTTCGTGCCGCAAGCGGTTGGCAATGGCGATCCCCCGGTGGTGGACGAGGTGCGGAGCGTGCGGCATGGGCTGGGGTTCGTGCCGCTGGTTTGGGTGCGGAACCTGCCGGGGGGCGAGGCTCCGGATGGTGCGTGCACGTTCCGGGCTGCGGTCGAGACGGGGATTGAGATTGACTACCAGTTGAGCCAGGCAGGGCGGGGGCTGAAGTATTCGTCGGATCCGACGCTGCTGATCAAGGAGCCGGCGGGGATCGAGGGCGACTTGATACGCGGGGCGGGCAACGCCTTGGTGGTGAGCGAGAAAGGGGATGCCCGTCTGCTGGAGATTGGCGGGACGGCGGCGGCGGCGGTGCTGGACTATGTGCGGACGCTGCGGGAGCTGGCGCTGGAGGGGCTGCATGGCAACCGGGCGGATGCGAGCCGGTTGGGGGCGTCGCATTCGGGGCGGGCGCTGGAGCTGATGAACCAGGGATTGATCTGGCTCGCGGACAATCTGCGGGTCAGCTACGGCGAGGCTTTGCTGTCGCTGTGCCGGATGATCTTGCGGGCGGGTCTGGTTTATCCGTTGGTGGCGGGCGGGCGGGCGCTGGGGGCGTTGGAGGCGGAGGCGGAGCTGCGGTTGGTTTGGCCGCCCTGGTATCCGGCTACGAGCGAGGACCGTGCGCGGGATGCGACGACGTTGCTGGCGCTGGCGGAGGCCGGTCAATTGAGCCGGGAGACGGTGCGGCGGTTGCTGGCGGCGGATTGGGGGCTGGTGGATTTAGCGGGCGAGCAGGCCCGAATTGATAGTGAAATGGGGAATGCGGCATGAGCGAGAATGTTGGCGAGGTTGCCGAGATTTCGGCGGAGATGGCGGCGGAGATGACGGCCTTGCGGGCGCGTCTGGTGCTGGCGGAACTGCGCACGGAGGCGGTGCGGGCGGGGATGGTGGATTTGGACGGGGTCAAGCTGGTCGATGTGTCGGCGCTGGTGTTGGGAACCGATGGGATCGAGGGCGGAGCGGCGTTGATGGCGCGGATGCGGGAGGCGAAGCCGTGGCTGTTTGGGCGCGGCGGGGCGAGCAGCAGCAGCACGGGGCGGGTGCCGGTGGTGGTGGTGCCGAAGGTGAAGACGGCGATGGAGATGTCTGAGGAGGAATGGCGGGCGGCGCGGGCGGATTTATTGCGGCGGCGGTGATTAAGAAAATATGCTGTAACAGGAAATAAAGCTTGCGCTGACGCCCCAGGAATTCGATGAGTCTTTCCTAGGATGGCGGTGGCCGCGCGGCGCGGCTGATGAGCGATCTTCTGATGGTTTCTTAACCCGCCCGGCAATGGCCGCGGCGGGCTTCATGCGTTGGCACAGGGGCGACAACCTATGGGCATCCAAAACTTCCCGGCGATCTTGCAGCCGATCCTGCAGCAGGGTTTCCTGGAGCGCGAGTTCCAGGCGGCGATGAGCTCGCGGCTCGGATACCGCGCTTGCGCGGACCGGCAGGAGTTCGCGGTCGGGATTGGCGAGACATTGACGAAGACGCGGGCGGGTCTGAAGCCGAGCGTCACGGTGCCGCTGGCGGCGGCAACCAACACCAACTTGGACAACGGTTTGACGCCGCAGGGCTGGGGGGTGGAGCAGTTCACCATGACGATCAACCATTATGCGGCGACGACGGACTTGAACATGGTGACGTCGCGGGTGGGGATCGCTGGGCAGTTCCTGATGAATGCGGCGATCAATGGTGAGCAGGCGGCGCGGAGTCTTGACGAGTTGGCGCGCAATGCGTTGTTCGCGCCGTATTTTGGCGGGAATAGCCGGGTGCGGATTGCATTGTCTTCGGCTGGGCCGGTGGTGGCGGTCGATGATTTGCGCGGGTTCACGACGACGTTCGTGTATGGGGTGCAGAGTCCGGTGGGCGCTACGACGAGCCTGACGGTCACTATTGGGGCCGGGCTGTATACTGTGGTGGGAACGACGGCGGATGGGGTGAATAGCTCTACGACGCCGGGCGGGGTGTCGGGGACGCTGACGTGCTCGAGCAATGTGAGCATGTCGGACGGCGCGATGGGCAGCGCAGTCCAGGCGGCCAATGCGAGCGTCGTGGTGCGTCCGGGCGGGCGGGCGACGACGGCTGCGCTGACGGCGGACGACACGCTGACGATTGGGTCGCTGCTGGACGCGGTAAGCAAGCTTCGGCTGAATGCGGTGCCGGAGATCGACGGGGCCTATAACTGCTACCTCGACCCGGTGAGCGCGCGGCAGTTGTTTGCGGATGCTGATTTCCGGCAGTTGTTCCAGGGGGCGACGAGCACGAACCAGGTGTTCCGCCAGGGTATGGTGAATAACTTCCTAGGGTTGCGGTTCGTGCCGACGACGGAGGCCTATGTGCAGCCGCATCCGACGCTTGCGGGCGCGGTGATCCGGCGTCCGATCATCGTGGGACAGGGGGCGCTGATCGAGGGCGACTTTGCGGGGATGGCGGAGCAGGACGTGGCGCCGGCGGACAGCATCGTGAGCTTGGTCGACGGGATTGCGATGGTGACGCGGGAGCCGATCGACCGGCTGCAGCAGATCATTGCGCAGAGCTGGTACTGGATCGGCGGGTTTTGCGCGCCGAGCGACACGATGACCAATCCGACGGTCGTGCCGACTGCGACCAACGCGGCGTTCAAGCGGGCGGTGATGGTGGAGCACGTGGGATAAATGGGTGAGGAAGCATGCTGACCAATCCGGAGAAGACAGATGCGCGGCGGTTCCTGGGGTACCCGGTATTCGGCGCGGACCGAGCCGGGAACATGGGATGGCGGTTCTACCAGGCGAGCGGGGCGGTGGAGTATCGGCTGAACAACCTTTCCGGTTCGGAGGAGGAGGTTTTGCGCGGGTATTTGACGACGCTTAGCGGGTTGGAGCGGGCCATTCCGGAGACCGGGGCGGGGCTTGATACGGCCTCGGCGGCTGGGTGGGTGCGGAACGCCGGGGAACTGACGGAGCGCGAGGGGCTGTTTGACCGCTGGCGACGGCGGTTGTGCGCGTTCTTGGGCGTGCCGCCGGGGCCGTCTTTGGCGGGCGAGTCGGCCGTTTCGCTGATCGTGTGAGGGCTGTGATGGATGGTGCGACGCTGGCCGACCGTTTGAGCCGTGGCATGGGCATGGCGGCGCGCGTGTTCGGGACGCCGTATGATGCATTCCGGCCGCGGGGGGCGGATGACCCTTTGCGGCCGGAGCTGCGGTTCCTGCGGCTGCCTGCCGGGTTTGATGGCGGGGATCCTGGGTATCGCCGTCCGCGTGGGTATGAGCGGGCGCTACGGGGGACTTTCGACAGCGCATATTTGCAGGTTGGTGATTTGCTGCAAGGCGCGCGCGGGGTGCTGTTCGTGGCGATGCTGCCGCCGTTGAACCGGCCGCTGTGCGTGTTGGCGAATGCGGTGGTGCGGGGCGCCCGGCCGGTGGGGGCGGGGGGTCTGGGTTTGAGTCCGTATGGCGGCGTGCTGGCGGAGCGGATGGCGCCGGTGATGTCGGGCTGGCCGGGGCAGTTGCTGCCGGGCGGCGGTGGGAGGCCGGGCGGGTTGCCGGGGGATGGCGCGCTCGGTGGGTTCGAGCTGCTGCTGCCGTTGGCGGCGCCGGCGCTGCAGGGAGCGGATATCGTCGTGGATGAGATCGAGCGGCGGTTCGTGGTGGGCGCTGTGGCGCTGACGGAGCAGGGCTGGCGGGTTTCGTTGCGGCATGTGGGAGCGTGAGCGATGCCGGATCAGTCGGATGTTGAGGAGGCGCTGGCTGCGGCGGTGGCAGGGGCGCTGTATCCGTTGGGGGCTGAGCAGGCTTCGGCGGTGGCGAACGCTTGCCGGGTGTATCGCGGGTGGCCGACGGCGGCGGCGCTGGAGGCGGATTTGGCGGCGGGCGTTGCGCACGTGACGGTGCAGCCGGTGGCCGGGAGCTTACACGATACGACACGGTTTGCGGCGGAGTGGCAGGGGATTGCCGCGGCGTCGACGCTGATTGCCGCGGTGGACGGCGAGACGGTTTCGTTTACCGGTTTGGCCGCGGTTGGGCAGGTGGCGGGCGTGCTGGTGGATGAGGCGGCGTATGCGTATCGCGTGCGGGCCGGGGACACTGCGGGCGTTGTTGCGGCGGTGCTGGCTGAGTTGGTGCGCGTCGAGCGGCCGGCGACGCTGCAGGGCGACGGTTTTTCGTTGCCGGGCGGCGTGGGGATCGTGGCGCGGGTGGCTACAGATGGGCTTGGCGGGACGGAGCTGCGGCGACAGCGGGCCGGTTTCCGGGTGACGGCTTGGTGCCCTGATCCCGGCGTGCGGGACCGGGTGGCGGGGTGCGTGGATACGGCGTTGGCGGGGGTGCAGTTCCTGGACGTTGGGGGCTGGGGATGCTGGATGCGGGTATTAGGCGGGTCTGTGGTGGATGAGGGGTCTGCGGCGGGGATTTGGCGGCGGGATTTGATGTATAGCATTGAGTATCCGACAGTCGCCGAAAGTGCATTGCCCTCGATGTTGTTTGGGGTTGCTGTGGCGAATGGCGTTTCTGCTAGCGCTTAGGCCGATTTTCTGTAGTGAGATTTATTAGATAGCTTTTACCCCGGACCTCATTTGGAGGAGAGGGGCAGGGACATAGATAGGAAAAATGTCATGATCTTATTGGTCGTGGTGCGGTCATTTGGGCCGTATCGGATTGGCGATGTCGTGCGCGATGGGGCGGAGGCCGAGCGGGTGCTGGCGTCCGAACATGCGGGGCACGTGGTTCGGATTCAACCGGGTGAGGAGGTCTGAACATGCCGATCGTGCAAGCCGGAAGCCTGAATACGACGGCGTTGGTCGTGCCTGATCTATATGTGCAGATCGTGCCGCCGCAGAACCTGGTGCTGAATGGGGTACCGACGAACGTCATTGGGATCGTGGGGTCGGGCGGTTGGGGGCCGGTGAACCAGCCGGTCATCATTTCGACGATGGCGGACTATGCGCGGGCGTTCGGGCCCATTCAGCCACGGCGCTTCGACATGGGGACGCAGGTGGCGACGGCGGTGCAGCAGGGCGCGCAGTCGTTTCGGTGCGTGCGGGTTACGGATGGGACGGACATCGCGGCGAACTACGCCATCTCGTATGCGAGCGGGCAGTATCCGGTGCTGCTGACGGCACGCTACACGGGGTCGTTGGGGAACCAGATTGGGGTTACGCTGTCGGCTGGGTCGGCCGCGGGGACTTGGCGGCTGACGCTGGGGTTGGCGGGCCAGGTGGCGGAGAGTTTCGACAACTTGGCCGCGCCGACGCCGGCGGCATTTTGGCAGAGCCTGGTCAGTGCGGTGAACCAGGGGCTGGGGGCATTGCGGGGGCCGAGCCAGCTTTGCGTGGCGAGCCTTGGGCAGGCGACGGATACGCCGCCGGTAGTGTTGTCGTCGCAGAGCCTGCTGAACGGTTCGGATGGGGCTTCGGGCGTGACGGCGCAGGCGCTGGTTGGGCAGGATGGGCTGCCGCGGCAGGGGATGTATGCGTTGCGGGGGCAGCTTTGCAGCCTGATGCTGCTGGCGGATGCGGATGACCCGGCGACTTGGGTGACGCAGGCCGGGTTCGCGGTGCAGGAAGGGCTTTATGCGATCCTGACTGGGCCAATGGGGCAGGGCATCCCGGCTTCGGTGGTGGCGAAGCAGGGGGCGGGGTTGGATAGCTATGCCGCCAAGCTGATGTTCGGGGACTGGGTTTATTGGTCCGATCCGGTTGGAGGGGTGATCCGGCTGGTGAGTCCGCAGGGGTTCGTGGCGGGGCGGCTGGCGAACTTGAGCCCGGAGCAGAGCAGCTTGAACAAGCCGCTGTATGGGGTGGTTGGGACGCAGCGGGCCGGGGTGCCGGGTTCGGCGCAGGCGAGCGGGTATAGCACGGCGGAGCTGACGGTTTTGCTGGGGGCGGGGCTGGATGTGATTGCCAATCCGCAGCCGGCGGGAAGTTTTTGGGGAGTGCGGGGCGGGCATAACTCGTCTTCGAACGCGGCGACGAACGGCGACAACTATACGCGGCTGACCAATTTCATTGCGCAGACGTTGAGTGCGGGGATGGGTCAGTATGTGGGGCAGGTGATTAGTTCTGCGCTGTTCCGGCGGATACGAAGCACGCAATTGAGCTTTCTGCAGGCGTTGTTGGGGCAGGGGATACTTGGGACGACCGATGGGGCGCAGCCGTTTACGGTGATTTGTGATGTGAGCAATAACCCACCTGGGCGGACTAGCCTTGGGTATGTGCAGTCGGACGCACAGGTCCAGTATCAGGCTATCAATGAGCGGTTTATCGTGAATATCGAGGGCGGGCAGACTGTGCAGGTTACGCGACAGACCTTGCCGGCTGGGCAGGTTAGCTAGATTTTGCTTCTGGTATTAGTGGTGGACCGAGTTTCCTAGTGCTTGGAACTCAAGCGTCGAGATCGAGACACTATTGACGCCTTTACGACTCTTTCCTGAAAAGGAGAGGGTGCGAAACAATTGAACAAGGAGCGGGACGATGCCTGCGAATACTTTTTCTACTGGGCGGGATTGCCAGTTGGTGGTGATTGCGCCGAATGGCGCTGGGGGCCAGGGCGGGCGGGTGGACTTGACGCATGTGACGGCGTTTGAGAGCCGTCAGATGACGCATGCGATCCGGATCGACCGGCTGGACGGGGTGCACCTGGCGGCGGAGTTGCCGAAGGGTTGGGAGGGTCATTTCGAACTGGACCGGGGCAACTCGGCGGCGGACGACTTCATCAACTCGCTGGAGCAGGCTTGGCATACGTCGGGCGAGCTGCAGGGGAGCACGCTGTATCAGTATGTGACGGAGACGGATGGGAGTGTCAGCACGTATCAGTTCGAAGGAGCGGTGTTCAAGCTGACGAACGCCGGGCAGTGGAAGGGCGATGCGGCGGTGCGGCAGCGGCTGGACTTTTTTGCTAGCCGGCGGAAGCGGATTTGATGGAGGCGCTGGAGCTTACGCCGACGCAGCGGATCGTGGCTGAGGCAGGGGCGGCGCTGACGGTCACGGACGCCGGCGGGCACAGGGTGCAGTTCCGGCGGCCTGGGGCGCTGGACCGGCTGCGGCTGTTCAAGGCGCTGGGGCCGGAGCTGTCGGGCAATGACCGGTATGTGGGCTATGCGATGCTGGCGTTCTGCGTCGTGGCGATTGACGACGTGCCGGTGCCGGCGCCTGCGAGCGAGGCGCAGGTGGAGGCGCTGGTGGCGCGGCTGGGCGACGCGGGGCTGGTGGCGGTGGGCCAGGGGCTGGCGGAGGCCGGGCTGGGAAACGCCTGAGCGCGGCCGGGCTGGAGGGCGGCCCGGCTGCGCTGCGGGCGCTGGCGCAGAGCGCTGACCTGGTGGACAGCCTGTATTTGGTGCGCAACAGCGTGCCGTTCGACGTGGCGTTCTCCTTGGATCAGGACGAGCGCCGGGCGTGGATCGTGGCGCTGGGCACGCTGGACGGGCGCGTGTGGGATTGGGGGGCGATGCGGTGGACGGAGTGAAGGATGACCACCGGGACGACCAGATGCCGTATGGGGTGGACACCATCCGGCTGCGGATCAGCTTTCCGGCGGCGCCGGTGTCGCGGGGCTACAACGGGCGGGCGTGGAAGATGCGGCCGTTGCGGGGGTGGACGGGAGGGCAGGCGGCCTCGCAAGGCTTGTCAGGACAGGACGACGAGACAGTCAGGCCCTCGACTATGCCGGTCATCGGTTCGGAGACGGTTGGGGCGGAGCGCGGCTGGGCGTCTATTGAGAGTTTGGCTCAGAGAAGTCAGAGTGCTCCTGGCGTGCAGTATGCGCAGGGGGGGCCGCCCGAGGAGGACGAAGTCACCTGGCGGACCGGGCCGAATGAACGCTCGTTGAGCGACCCCGAGTTGTTTCGGCTGGAGCTCTACCATCGCATGCGCTCCCAGTTGGAGGAGGTCGACCCCGGAAATTCTGAGCTCCGGAAGGAGTATCTCACGGGGCCGGAAGGCTTTGTGCCGAACCAGACCGACGTGGACGCCCTTGGGCAGGCGTTGCGAGGCGCGCGCAGCGGCAGGCCGGTGCCGCAAGGGCCGGTGAACACGTTTGACAACCCAGGCAGGTTGCGGGGTGTCATGCCATCCGTGCCCTCGTTGCTGAACAACGAAGACCTGGTCCGGCCGGGCGTGGTACGACAGGAACCGCAGACTGTCGAACCTAAGCCGCCTGGCGTGATTGATGAGTCCGAAGCTAGGTTCAAACCGAAGGAGCGTAGGGTTGCGGAACTGCTCAGCGCTGAAGGCAGCAATGTCAAGGCTGTTCCGGTTATTAAAGATCAGAGAACAGCCGATGCAATCGTGGACGGTCATCGAGTTGAATTCAAAACGCCTGATCCAGGAGCGACAAACGGCAGGATCGTAAACGAGGTTCAACGATCAATCCGGGGAGGGGGTCAGGCTCGTGACATTATTGTGGACGCTCGGGGATCAGGTCTGAGTGAGGCAGAGGCTAAAGTGGCACTCGACAGGCTTTCCGGTGTGACACGAGGCAAGCTTGATAGTGTAAGAATTGTGGGTAACGGCTTTGACGTGAAAAGACGATATCCATAGGAGTTTAAGATGTCGTGGAGTGTTGACCTGTTGCTGGTATCAGGAAAATCGCTGCAAGCTGTCGTCGAAGACATCGGATATATATTGTGTCTTCCTGTTACAAGGATGGAAAATGATGAGGAATTATACTTTCTAGAAAAATTAGAGGCTCAGTTAGTTATAGGTTACAACAATCTAGTTAATGATGATGAATTACTACTTGAAAAATATAATATCCTTGTTTCAATTTGGTCAACAAAATTACCGGATTGGCAAGCTAGCGAGGAAGAATGTAGAAATGTTGGAGGAATTTTATTTGAGAAGTTAAAGGAGATCTATGGCACTAGTTTATTGCTAACGGAAAATGCGCAGAAACGACTCCTGGCCTTTGATCCTGCTCCCTGATATGCAGCACCTGGTGCACCGTCCCGCTTAGTATGTGTTTGAGAATGGCCGTGAGAGACTGCGCGCTATCCGTGTGGGGGGCACGCTGGTGCTGCATGTCGAGTGGCCGGCGCCAGTGCGGCGGGGCTACAACGGGCGTGGAAGATGCGGCCGTTGCGGGGGTGGACGGGAGGGCAGGCGGCGGACGAGGACGTTCAATCGAACGTTGGTGATGGCTTGCCCGACGTTGCGTCGAGTTCGCCGGCCAACGTTCGCATCGGCGAGAGTATGACTGATGCCAATCCCGACCCGATCAGCCCCGGTCAAAGGTATGCACAAGCACAGCTTGCAATTCCAGCATTCCGGTTTGCTGCACCATACGTAGCCAGAGGGCTTGGCGCGCTTTTGGGAACTGACGTAGGCACTCTTCTGCTCAATGAGGGTCAGGAGCAAAAACCACCTGAAGCGTCCGAGACTGGGCCACCCTCAAACGTCATCATACCTCGCCCCGACGTTGCTCCCCAAGCTGGCGGACGCTCCGGAGAGTTGGTCGCCGGCTTGAAAGGGCCTCCGAACAGCGCCATCCCGGCTGCGGGACCGGGACGTATCTTCATTACGGACGAAACCGGGAAAGTTATGATTGACGTTACGCGAAAGCGAGCGAAGTTCATCAGGAAGGAAGGTAAGTGGGGCAAAAGGAACCCTACGCCACAAGAAATCGAGTTGCTTGACAAGGTGGGACGGTAATCAATGTCGCATGGCACTATCTGGACTGTGACTGTGTCCCAGCTCCTGTCCGACTTCCGGGACGCGCTGGTCGCTCTTGTACCCATCGCTGAAAGAACTCGGATCGCCTGGCGCAAGCCGCAGGCCTACGACGATTGGGAGGAGATCGAGGCGGCGCTGTTTCACTCCATCGTCGCCAGCCCGTTCGAGAACAACGCGGAGGGCGTCCGCTGGTCTCCCCTCGCAGCCTACGACTTCGCCGTGGAGACCTACGCAAGCAATAGCTTCGTCAGTCTGACCGGCGCGCCGCGCCATGCGGCCCTCCTGTGTCTCGACACACAGGACCGTCCCTTCGACACTTGCGTGGCCGCAGTGCTGGATCACGAGGGACGGGTTACAGGCGAGGCCCGCGTGCCGTTCGAAGCGGCGCAGTTCGCCTTTGCGGCCCGTCGAGATGGGAGCATTTCCCAGCTTAGGGAGATCAACGTCCTTTAATCGGGCCTGATCGCGATGCCTTGGCAGCGGGCCTGTCCGGGCCGGAGGACGGCCTGGCTGCGCTGCGGGCGCTGACGCAGAGCGCTGACCTGGTGGACAGCCTGTATTTGGTGCGCAACAGCGTGCCGTTCGACGTGGCGTTTTCCTTGGATCAAGACGAGCGCCGGGCGTGGATTGTGGCGTTGGGCACGCTGGACGGGCGCGTGTGGGATTGGGGGGCGATGCGGTGGACGGAGTGAGGGACGACCACCGGGACGACCCGATGCCGTATGGCGTCGACACCCTGCGGCTACGGATCAGCTTTCCGGCGGCGCCGGTGTCGCGGGGCTACAACGGGCGGGCGTGGAAGATGCGGCCGTTGCGAGGGTGGACGGGAGGGCAGGCGGCGGGCGGGGAGGGATTTATAGCGGGCGAAGGTATCTCTGCCGAAGCTCCAGAATTCGCACGGCCGGACATTGCCAACCTGTTTGCCGGGCCAGGCGCCCCGGCCGACCCGGCCGATGATCTGGGGCAACGCTCTGAGGTTGATGCCGGTCAATACTCTCGATCCAAACCGGGATATCACGACTATCGCGTGAACGATGTGGTAGCCTCTGCGGCAGAGCACGTGACGGTGGAGGAGATGAGAGACCAGATGCTGCGGTTCGCGGTCCCTGGACGGTCACCGGATCAGGCTGTCGCATCGGGCGGAAGATACCCGATTTACGATCCCGTCACTGGCCTATTCGTCGGTGACATTAGGACTACGGTGTCTGAAGATGGCCTGACCACCGTGAACAGGACAGTTCCAGGACACCTTCTTGCCGATGGAGCGGTTGTCCGAACGGCCATTCATAACCCGGACGGCTCATGGTCCGTCAAAACGATTGGTCTCGGCAACAACGTTGATCCTGAGCTGGCGCCTGTCAATGAGTTTCTTGGGCCATACATCTTCACCAACCTTGACATGCAGATGCGCCAGAATATCCAGCGGCATCACGGAGCGCCGTAGATGCGCCTCGGCATGGCACTTTGCCTGCTGATGATATTGACGATCGGGATACACATGACGTTGGGCCGCATGGAAATTGAAAGCCCGTTCATAGGCGAGTATGAGAGTTCCCCGCTCCGCACCTTGACCCTGACAAGTTCTCGGGACGTGGAGGACCTGGGCATCCCGCTACAGCAGTGGGCAGAAGGGTGCGGGTATAAATTTCGAGTTGGATCTCCGTTTGGGCAGAAAGGGTCCATTATGTTCCAGATTTGGAATGGACCGATTGTAATCATCGGAGATGATAGAATGGACCATCCTGGA
Organism: Acetobacteraceae bacterium; assembly: GCA_965277495.1. GTDB lineage: Bacteria > Pseudomonadota > Alphaproteobacteria > Acetobacterales > Acetobacteraceae > CAHJXG01. The sequence continues at coordinate 3,594,964 of OZ255824.1, forward strand.
CTTGAATTTAGTATATACTTAAACAGCGATACGGTTGACGATCCGGCCCTCGACCAAGCTGCCGAGCAGCTTCGGCTGGTGCTGGTCCCATTCGGTCAAGTAGAGGTCACTTCTGCCCCGCTGGGAACACCGCCTCGGGAAGAGAGCGCCAATCGCTTTCGCGGCCGATAAATCAATGCCTGATGTGAGTGCGAAGTGCCAGATGCCGAATGGTAGCTGATTTCTGATCGCACCGAACGGCGCTGGGAACCAGGGCGGGTGGGTGGATTTGACGCATGTGACGGCGTTTGAGAGCCGGCAGATGACGCATGCGATCCGGATCGACCGGCTGAACGGCGTGCACCTGGCGGCGGAGTTGCCGAAGGGGTGGGAGGGACATTTCGAACTGGACCGGGGCAACTCGGCGGCGGACGACCTCATCAACTCGCTGGAGCAGATTTGGCCAGGGATCGACCGTCTTGTCAGCTACCCTCGATTTGCTTCCACCACGCCTTTATCTCGTTGGGAACTGAGCATGATCGACGCGCATGAGATTGGCATTCAACTGGCGCTGCAGGATGGGGTGAGTGCCGGGCTGCGGGTGATTACGCAGGAGTTGGGGACGCTGGACCGGGCGGTGGCGGCGACGGCGGCGGCGGGGCTGCTGGAGGGGATGACGGCCATGGCGATGACGGCCGTGGCGCAGGGCGCGGCGCGGGTGGCCGCGGCGGCGGAGGGGATTCGGGTGCCTACGGTCGCGGAGCCGGCTGCATTGGCGGCGGAGCCGGCGGTGGCGGGTGCGTTCGTTCCGACCCAGGCGTTGGCTCCGGAGCGCGCGGTGGCGGCGCGGGGAGAGGATTTCGCACGGCCGGAGGTGACACCGGCGGCGGCAAGGGTGGTGGCGACGCCGGGGCCGGCGGCTCCGGCCGGGGCGATGACGGCGGCGATGGCCGCACCGATTGCGGTTCTGCCGGGGGTGGCGGCGCCGGAGATTGCGGCTCCTGTGGCGACGCCGGTTGCGTCGGCGGTGATTGCGATGCTGCTTCCAAAGCCGGGGGTGGTTGGTTCGGCGGCTGCGCCGGTACGGGCGGCTCCGATCATGCCGCAGGTCGTGCCGCAATCGGTGGCGGATGTCGTGCCGGCAGCGCCCGTGCGAGTTCCTTTGGCGGAACCGGCTCGGTGGGCGGCGACTGATATCTCGGCCGCGCCGGTTACGCCGTCGGGAGTGGCGAAGATGCAGGCTGCGGCACCGATGGCGCGGGTGGCTCCGATTATGGAGACGCCGCGGGTGGTACCCGTAGCGCCCATGACGCCGGATGCGCCGATCAGCGCAATGGAGCCAATCCGGACCATGGAGCGCGGGATGCGGCAGACGCCGGCTGCGCCCCTGGCGCGGGTCGCGGCGGTGCCAGCGGCCGCACAGGCGCCCGCGGCACCTATTGCGGGAAGGCTGGGCGGGCAGGCGGCGATGCCGGGGCACGAGCTGTTGCCGGGTCGCCCGGCGGTGCCGCCGGCCCAGCCGCAGGAGGGCGGCAAGAGCGGGGGTGATGTAATGCTGGACGGGCATCTGGTGGGGCATTGGCTGGCGGAGCGGATGGGGCGGGATGCGGCGCGGCCCTCGGCTGGAATGACGCATTTCAATCCGAGGCAGGCTGCGGCCTGGACGCCGTCGGGAGCTTTGTGATGGGGTCGCCACCGGTATTGGGGCCGGTTGCCTTTCACGGGTTCGAGGTGCCGGAGCGGATCACGCTGGGGGGAAAGCAACGGTTGGCGGTGCATACGCTGCCGGGCGGCACGCGGGTCGTGGATGCGATGGGGCCGGACGACGGGGAGCTGGCTTGGTCGGGGATGATATCGGGGATCGATGCGGCGGAGCGGGTGCGGCAGTTGGACGGGCTGCGGCGGGCCGGGCAGGCGTTGCCGCTTGGGTGGGACGGGTGGCGGTTTACGGTCATCATCTCGCGGTTTGAGGCGGATTGCGCGAGTCCTTGGTGGGTGCCGTACCAGATTTCGTGCACGGTGCTGTCGCAGGGCGACTTGGCGGCGGTCGAGGGGTTGCCGGTGCTGGCGACATTGGCGGAGGCGGTGGCGTTGGGGGCTGGGCCGGGGTTGGAGGGTGCAATGGCGGCGGCGGGGGTTGGGCTCGGCTCGGCGGCGTTGTCGGACGTGGCCTTGGCGGCTGGGTCGTTGGCGCGACTGGCTATAGCGCGGGCGTTTGCGGCGAGTTTGGAGAACAAAACATGAAAGTCGTGACGGTGGCGGGCGGCGACCTGTTTCGGCTGGCGCTGACGCAGTTGGGGGATGCGACGCAGTGGAACCGAATTGCCAAGTTGAATGGGCTGTCGGATCCCGTGTTGGCCGGGTTGATTACGCTGAAGCTGCCGGCGGTCGATGCGAAGGCAGGGGGCGGCATTGAGCGGGGCTAGTTATGGGGCGAGGCAGCCGCGGGCGCAGGTGCTGGCGGACGGGTCGGCGCTGGCGGGCGTGCTGGCGGTGGATGTCTTTGCGAACAATCATTTGGCGGCGGACCGATTCCGGCTGCGGCTGGCGGCTGGCGTAGCGGATATGGCCGGGCTGCAGGCGCCGGGGCTGCGGCTGGATGTGCAGGTTGGGTTTGATGACGGGTGGGCCAGCTTGGTGCTGGGGACTGCGGATACGGTTTTGTTCGATCCGATCCGGGGGGTGCTGGAGGTTGAAGGACGGGATCTGTCGGCGGGCCTGATCGAGGCGCGGGTGGGGGAGACGTTTGCGAACCGGACTTCGAGCGAGATCGTCGAGGTGATCGCCGGGCGGCATGGATTGGCGGCGGATGCGACGCCGACGTCGACGCCGGTCGGCCGGTATTACCAGAACGAGCATGACCGGCTGACGCTGGGGCAGTTCGCGCGGGTGACGACGGAGTGGGATTTGCTGGCGTTCCTGGCGGGGCAGGAGGGTTTCGACCTGTTCATGGAGGGGGAGCGGCTGCGGTTTGCGCCGCCGGCTTCGGATGGGGCGGTGGGATTGCGGGTCGAGGATTGCCTGGGGCTTGAGCTGGAGCATGGGCTGGGGTTGTCGCGGGCGATCGAGGTGACGGTGCGGAGTTGGGGCAGCCGGGCTGGGGCGGTCGTGGAATATACGGCGAAGCGCGGGTCGGGCGGAACGACGTGGCGGCATGGGCTGGTGCGGCCGAACCTTGATGCCGGGCAGGCGGAGCTGGTGGCGGAGCAGGCGCTGGCGGATTTGCTGCGGCATGAGTGGACGGCGCGGGCGACGATGCCGGGGGAGCTTGGCATGACGGCGCGGACGCGGGTGGCGCTGGTGGGCGCTGGGGTGGATTGGGACCGGGATTATTTGGTGGCGGAGTTGAGCCGCCATTTGGATGTCCGGCGTGGGTTCACGCAGCGGTTGCGGCTGCAGGCGGCTCCGAGCGGGGTGGGCTGATGGACCGGTTACTGAATGCGATCAAGGCGCATACGGCGGCGCAGGATGCGGCGGCGGGGCAGCCGCGGTTCGGGGTGGTGACGTCGGTTGACCCGGCAGCTGGGACGGCGCGGGTGCAGTTGCAGCCGGATGGGGTTTTGACGGGGTGGCTGCCGGTGCTGAGCCCTTGGGTGGGGGCTGGGTGGGGGATTTCGTGCCCGCCGTCGCCGGGAGACCAGGTGCTGGTGCTGCCGCAGGAGGGCGACGCGGAGCATGGGGTGATTGCGGGGCGGGCGTGGAGCGCATTGGCGGCGGGGCCGGCCACGCCGGTGGGGGAGCTTTGGTTGACGCACCAGAGCGGGAGTTACCTGCGGTTATTGAACAATGGGACGGTTTCGGTGCGGGGGGACCTGCATGTGGAGGGCGATGTTTATGACCGACAGGGACCGTTGGACGGGTTGCGGCAGGCTTACAACTTGCATCGGCACAGTGACGCACAGGGCGGACTTACGGGGTTTGCGGAGCCTCAGGATACCAGCGGAAAACAAACGATTTAAAGCGGCGCGACGCTAGTTGGCGGACAAAGCAAGAATTCTTGCCTTGCACAGTGTTCTGAGCTAGCTTTTCCGACGAGTGATCATGGCACAGCATTCAATCGTTGTGTTGCGACTTGTCGCGGACAGTATGCATGGCCGGAATGGATCATTCATTTTCCACAATCGTGAAGGTTTTACCTATGGAACGTGATGTCGCAATCCGGATTGATGGAATGCTGGTCGGCGTGCGTGCCTATATGGACGGCATTGCGCACTATATGAAGCACAATCTATCGGATAATGAGTATAAGGCGCACATTGGATTAGTGGGTGCTACAATGGGAGAGACAATCGAGTTGTCGGACCGACTGCACGCCATGTTTCCAGACATCATCCCGAAAGAGATTGATCCGAACTATATTGGCAGTTGATTGAGTATTATTACAATCTGGATGAAGGATTAGTTGAGTTTAGCGGGGCGGCGATGGAACGGGATACAGCGGTTCGGCTTGATGGAACGATTATGGGGGCCGTGAGCCTTTTTGACTCCTTATCATACTATTTGAAAAACAACTCCTCCGATGAAGAGTTTTCAACAACAATTCCGCCAATTCGTTTGGCTATAGAAAACTTAGTAACGCTTTCTTCTCGGCTACATGCATTGTTTCCAGATATCACTCCGACGGAACTTGGGTCCAACCCACGGCTTCTTCGGTAAGCGACTGCTCGATTAGAAACCAACTTCTGGCATCCTGCCGCTTTCTCCGATGGGAGAAGATTTGAGAGCCATGCGGCCATGTCGCGGGTTGCGGTTAACCGCAATCACCGGCGCGCGGCCAAAGGACTTGCCACAGCTTTATGCAGATATCCGTGCGTTCTACATGCAGCCGGGCGCGCATCGGACGAGGGGAGCCTTGATCCGTGCTGCCGGAGATGCGGCGGAGGCCGAGTTCAGAAATTGCGTCCTTCAATGACTAGGCAAGGCTGGAACGGACCACCAATCGACGCTGTTCGCACACTGGAAGGTATCGTCGCTAGTACTACCCGGCGGCCCCGCTTGCCAGGAAATGACCAATGAACGTTCCCGATTGGCTTCCGTATGCCCTCGCATCTGCAGGAATCCATATTCCGCCCGCCTTCTCACAATGGCTTGCGATGGGTGAGCGGGAATTCGGCGGCTGGTTCCTACTGAGCGAGCACGGTGCCGTCGCAAACAGGACCAAGCTGGGGCAGCTTTACCCGTCGCGGGAGAGTTTACCGTTCGCGCGTCGCTGCGACAGCGACGACGTGGCGTGCTTGGTGCTAAGTGACCCCGAGCATCCGCGCGGGACCGTTCTGCTTATTCACGACGGCGCCGTGCGAGGCAGCGAGGTCGAGAGAGTCATTGCTTCGCTTTCTCAGTGGTTCGAGCAGGCACAAAATAAGTAGGACACCAGGCTCTTATTGAAATGGATTAAGGCGGTGGCTGGAGCGGGTGGATCTGCCAGGCACTGAGCGGACGACGCCGGTTTTGTCGGTGGTCGGCGCGATCGCCTGGCATGTGCGTATCGGTGGCCCCTGGCGAGCCCTGCCGGGTGACCGAGGAACGGCAGAGCTGCACCGGATTGTCACGCAGCATGAGTGGTTCGCGCTTTTGGCATGATTTCGCAATAGTCATATGCGGCCGTTGGCATCAAATCAGACCGGGCTTGCGATTTTACAAATGCAATATTTCATATTTTGCAATGACAATATTGGAGACTGGCCTTGTCCGATCTGCATCATGCGTGGGCTGGAGACCTGTCGGCTGGGCCGACGGGGGATTTCGTGACGGTGTCAGGGCCGGCTTTGGGGACACAACGGGTGCTGCGGCGGCTGTTGACCAATCCTGGGGAGTACATCTGGCAGCCGGGCTATGGGGCCGGGCTGGCGCGGTTTGTGGGGGAGCCGGCGGATCCGGCGGCGATCCGGGCGGTGATACGGATGCAGATGCTGCTGGAGCCGGCGGTGGCGCGGGTGCCGGAGCCGGTCATCGACGTGCAGTCCGACCCCGGCGGCACCTTGTCGGTGCAGATACGGTATGCGGATGCGGATACGGCGGAGGCTCGGACGCTTTCCATTGGAATAGGAGCATAGGCGATGCAGCTTCCGTTGCAGGATTTCACGGCGCTGATGCGGACGCAGGCGGCGGCGGTGCAGGGCGCGGCGCGGGAGTTGATCGACCTATCGGTCGGCAGCGTGCTGCGGGCGGTGCTGGAGGCGAATGCCAGCGTTGGTCTGTGGGTGCAGTGGCTGATCGTCGAGGTGCTGGCGACGACGCGGGCGGCGACCAGCGCGGGTTTGGACCTGGATAGCTGGGTGGCGGATTTTGGGATGGCGCGGCTGCCGGGCGTTCGGGCGGCGGGATTGGCGACGTTCAGCCGGGCGACTACAGGCCTTAATTCGGTGGTGCCGGTTGGGGCGCTGGTGAAGACGGGGAGTGGGACGGACGCGCTGTCATTCGCGGTGACGGCTGATGCGGGGCATCCGGCTTGGACGGGGGCGGGGTATTCGCTGCCGGGGGATCAGCTCGCGGTCATGACGCCGGTGCGGGCGTTGGCGGCGGGGCGCATTGGCAATGTCCGGGCTGGGGAGATGCGACTGCTGGCGAGCGCGATCCCGGGGGTGGACGCGGTGACGAACGAGGCGGCGGCGGCGGGCGGCCTGGATGCGGAGGCCGATGCGGCGCTGCGAGTGCGGTTTGGCGGGTTCATCGACAGCCGGACGCGGGCGACGGAGCAGGCGGTGGCGTTTGCGGTGCAAGGACTGCAGCAAGGGTTATCGTTCGCTATCGCGGAGCGGGTGGATACGGCGGGGGCGGTTCGACCGGGCCATTTCACTGTTACGATTGACGACGGTTCGGGCAAGGCGACGCCGGCGTTGCTGGCGGCGGCGGGGATGGCGATCGAGGCGGTGCGGCCCATTGGGAGCACGTTCAGCGTGCGGGCGCCGCTGGTGGTGCTGGTCGATGTGGCTTTGCGAGTTGCTGGCCCTGCGGCTGCGCTGGCGGCGGTGCGCGCGGCGGTGGGCGCGTATATCGGGGCGTTGCCGATCGGGGCTGGATTGGTCTTGTCGCGGGTGATCCAGTTGGCGCATGACGCGGACCCGGGCGTGACGCGGGTGTGGAACGTGACGTTGAACGGGTTGGCCGGCGACCTGATGCCTGCGAGCTATGGCGTGGTCCGGGTGCGCTCGATGACGGTGACCGCATGACCGGCGATCAGGATGACATGGGATCGCGGCTTAGGCTGGCGTTGCCGAACCGGTGGTTTGCCGATGCTGCGCCGGTGCTGGATGGGTTGCTGGCGGGGCTTGGCTCGGCGTGGGCTGGACTTTTTGCATTGCTTGGGTTGGTGCGGGTGCAGTCGCGATTGTTGACGGCGACGGCGGGGTTCCTCGACCTGTCGGCACAGGACCTGTTTGGCGGGCGGCTGCCGCGCCGAAATGGGGAGTTGGACAAGGATTTCCGTGCGCGGATTGGGCGGGCGCTGCACCGGCGCCGGGCGACGCGGGCGGCGTTGCTGGCCGCGGCCGCGGAGGAAGGCGCAGGGACGATGCGGGTGTTCGAGCCGGCGCAGCCGCGGGACACCGGAGTCTATGGCGGTCCGAGATTAGGCTGGGGAGCCGCTGGGGGCTGGGGGTCGCTGGCGATGCCGCTGGAATGCCTGATCGTGTTGCAGCGGAGTGCCACGCCTGATGCGGTTGTGGCGGCGGCGCTGACCGAGGCGTTGCCGGCGGGGGGCGTGGCCTGGATACGGTTCGTCGGCTAGGACCGCGAACCCGGGGTTATTGCAGCGCCTATCCTGTTCTTCTTCCACCGGGAGGGGAACCAGATCACTTATACTGGAGAGTTCTTGATGGATCGACAAGTCGTCTATCCCGGCTCCATTCCGCTCGACACCGACCTGCTGCATATTCAGCGGAATGCGATGACGGCGATTGGTTTGCTGGCGCGTTGCGTGCTTGGGACAGGGACGGTGGCGGATGGGCTGGCGTGCACGCCGGCGGCGGCGGGGTATGGCGTGGTCGTGGGGCCGGGAAGCCTGTCGACGCTGTATGTGACGGATGCGCAGCCATTTGGGTCGTTGGCCGCGGACCTTACTCCGCTTGTCAAGATCGGGTTCAACCCGTCGGACACGGCGGTGGCGCTGCATGGGCCGGCGGATGGCGACCACGCGCTGTGCTGGCTGATACAAGCCGCTATCGTCGAGTACGATGCAGGTCCGGTGGCGCTGCCGTATTACAATGCGGCCAACCCGGCGGTGCCCTGGAGCGGACCGCTCAACACGGGTGCGGCACAGAACACGCAGCGGTTGGTGCGGATCGCGCTGGCGGCCAAGCCGGGTGCGCCGCAGATCGTTGGCGGGCGGTTTCCACCGGTGGCCGACGTTGGATGGGTCGGGCTGTATTCGGTGATGACGTATTTCGGCCAGGCGACACAGCCGGTGGACATCGCGGTCTCGCCGGGCGGCCCATTTGTTCCTTTCAAGTTGCCGGCGTTGTTCCCGGGATTTAGCCGGCAGGAGGCATTTGCGCAGAATACCGTTTGGGTCGCGCCGCCCGACGTCCGGCTGGCGAAGGTGCGGCTGGTTGGCGCGGGCGGCGGCGGAGGCGGGGGCGACGCCGATTATACGGGCGGCGGCGGCGGCGCGGGCGGCTATGCCGAGGCGATCGTGCCGGTCGACCCCGGTGGCGTGGTGGTGGTGACGGTCGGCGTTGGCGGGGCCGGCGGCGTGCCGCGGTATAATGGAGCGGTTGGCGGCTCGACATCGTTTGGCAGTCTGGTCGCGGCGTCGGGTGGATCTGGTGGGCGGTCGGGCAATCCGGACAGTGCGGGTGGCGACGGTGGGCAGGGGACGGTTGGGACGGTGCTGTTAGCCGGCGGACCGGGCGGGGATGGCCCGTTGGCGGCGGCGATGCCTGGCGGGCCGGGTGGCGGAAGCGCGTTTGGCGGCGGTGGACGCAGCGCGTTCATGGGTGGGGCGGCGGCACAGGGGCAGGCGGCGGGATCAGGCGCTGCGGGAGGGTATGGGCCGAATACGCCTGGCGGCACGGGTGCGAATGGGCTGGTTATCGTTGAATACTGACGGTTTGGCTTGGCTGCTTGCCTTTTTTGGGGAACATAATGGCAACGAATGCGGTTCACCTTTATAAGCCGAGTGCCGCGCGGGTGCTGGTGCTGGATGGGTTCGTGCCGAGGCCGCGTGGTGCGCCGGCTGTGGTCCCGCCGCTGCTGGCCTGGCCGGCGAAGGACCCGGCTGACGTGCTCGATTATCAATTCGATATCGCTCCGGCATTGAGCGGGAATGATGGCGACGCGGTCGCGACGCTTGATGTGACCATCAGCCCGGCCAACCCTGGCGATTTGTCGTTGGCTTCGGCGGCGGCGGATGGGGCGCGGGCGGTGCTGTGGCTCGCCGGGGGGCAGGTTGGGACGACCTATAGCGTGACGCTGACGATAGGGACGCAAGCTGGACGGGTGCTGTCGCGGTCGGTGTTGCTGCCGGTATTGGCGCTAACGTCGAAGCCTGCGGTTCCGGAAGTGCTGCAGACGGAGGCTGGATCCCAGCTTGTGGATGAGTTTGGCAATCCGTTGCTGTTGGGGAATTAGGGTGATGCCGACGATCAAGGACCTTCCGCTCGTCTCGGCAGTGGCTGATGGCGATCTGTTGCCGATCAGCCAGGGCGGCCTCGCGCGGCGGGTCAGCCGGGCGCAGCTCCTGTCAGGGATGCAGCCGATGTTGGCGGTGCAGGCGGGAGCGTTGTTGGGGCGGAGCAGCCCGGGGGTTGGCGGCGCGGAGCGGATCGGCGTGGGCGCCAACCTGCGCCTGGTGGACGGCATGCTGTCGGCGGGGGCGCCATTCAGCGTGGCGGGACTGCCGGGCGGCATTGCGCCCTCGGCCGGGGACTTGGTGGGCGTCGTGCAGGGCGGGCGGGACGCGACGGTGTCGTATGGCGCGTTTATGGCTGGGCTGGGCCGGGTGGCTGGGATCGACCTGTCGGCGCAATCCGTGCAGGCGGCGGGCGGATTGGCACGAAGCCTGGCGGACTGGATGAAGGACGCGATGCCGGCCGAGGCATTCGGCGCGGTGGGCGATGGCATTGTGGACGACACGGCGGCGTTGGAGCGAGCGGTGGCGAGCGGGCGACCGGTTCGGCTGGGTCCGCATACCTATGCGACCCGCGGGCAGTGGACGATCAGCAACTCAGCGACGCTGATTGGCGTGCCTGGCCGTACTGTGTTGCGGCGGTTGTCGACCCACGGCGGGCCGGCGACGGGAGCGTTCATCAGCATTGCCGGCGCGGCGTTCACGGCGTTGGGGGTATCATTCGACGCTGGGCAGGTGCCAGGAGATAGCTGGGGCGTGCTGGTGACGCCGGGATGCCTGCAGACGTTGTTCGATACCTGCGTGTTCCAGGGTGCGCTGGGGGCAAGCCTCGGCAGCGGATTGGTGATCCAGGGGCGGGACGGAGTTTCGGGATCACCGAGCCGCCACCGCGTGCTGGGATGCGAGGCGCGGGGCAACCAGGTGCACGGGATTTGGATACAGGCGGCCTCGGGCGCGCTGGTCGAGGGATGCTTGGCGCATGACAATGGCAGGTATGGGATTTGCCTGGACTTCAACGACCCGGCATTTCAGCAGGTGGTTCGGCATGGGCGCGTGCTGGGCTGTGAAGCGTGGGGCAATGAGCGCGGCATTTCGATTGGCAACTTCAATGAAACCAACGCTGAGCCGCCGCGGTGGGGCCATGCGCATCCCGATGCGATCGGGATGACGGTGGCGGGCAATGCCTGCCATGACAATACGGTTTATGGCATCGCAATTGCTGGGCTCAGGATTCAGGTGCTGGGCAACGAGATTTCGGCCAACGGCAACGGAATCCTTGTCAATGCCATGCAGTCGCGCATTGCCGGGAACGTGGTGTCGGGGCCGGGCTATTATGGTGTCGACGCGGGCGGGTGCATCGATTGCGACGTGTCCGGCAACCTGGTGCAGGGCTTTTCGGTTGGGATTAATCCCGGGGGCAGCCGTGGCGTGCGGATTGCGGACAACCAGTTGGTGGGCAATAGCTGGGGCATCACGGCCTATAATGTCGAGACGGATGGGCGCGGGCAGAATTTCGGCATCGCCTGCCAAGGGCTTACGATCGAGGGCAACCGGATCGTGCTGAAAGACGGTTCGGGTGGCGGCGTGTACCTGATTGATGCGCCGCAGGGCGTGGCAGTGACGCGGAACGCGTTTGTTGGCGGTGATGGCTGCAGTTCTTCGCAGGCGCTGTGGGCGCATACGGACAGCGTCCTGATGCGGGACAATAGCTGGAACAATCAGGCGCGGATGATCTGCAATCCGGTCGATACCGGCACCCTGCAGCAGATCCAGGTTCCGGACATGCTGGATGAGGCGATGGTTACCTCGGCTGGACGGGGCGTGCAGAGCATTATGGGTTCGCATCAGGCCGGCATGGCAGGGCAGGTCGGTTTCGTGCGCGTGCTTGCGGGCGGGAGCGGATATACGCAGGCGGGCGTCGTGATCTCTGGAACGCGTCCTGGTGCGGGCAGCGGGGCGCAAGCGACCGCGTATGTGCGGGATGGCGCGGTGCTGGGCATCAGCCTGGTAAGTGGCGGCAGCGGGTATGCGGCCGGCGCTACGGTGGCGATCGCTGGAGATGGCCATGGTGCGGCGGCGGTTGCGACGGTTGGGCTGCCTGTGGCTGAGGAGCGGCGTTTGCGGCTGCATTGCAATTGCGCCGTGCGGTTCAAGCGGGTGGGCAGCTCCCCGTTCCAGGACAATTGGACTGGCGCCGACATCCTGGTTCCGGCGGCGACGGCGGTCGACTGGGTGGGAAGTTGGGGAGGGTGGCAGGCGACGGCCTTTGCACCAGCCGATTACTTGGCCCCGGCCGGGGATGGCAGCCTGGTGCTACGGACCGCGACGGGAGACTTGACGCTGCGCCCGGCTGGACTTGGCCGGGTGCGGGTAGGGTCGGATGCCGAACCTTCGGGATATGTCAGCGCATTGGGCCGCGGCAGTCCGGAGGGCGTCGTGAAAGCGCCCCCGGGGTCCGATTACCGGAACCTGGATGGCGGCGCCGGGTCGACGTTGTGGCTGAAGCGCAGTGGACTGAATGCCGTGGGCTGGGCGGCGCTGGGATAAACCAGCACCAATAGTCATTTGTAATGAGATAGACGATCGGGGATAAGATGCCGACGATCAAGCAACTTCCATTGGCTACTCACGTAGCGGCGACGGACGAGCTTCCATTGAGCCAGGGTAATCTTACCCGCAGTGCCAAAGTTGGGCTGCTGCTGGCGGGCACGCAGGCTTCGATCACGCTGACGCCGGGCGCGTTGCTGGGGCGCGTTTCGACATCGGCCGGTGGGCCGGAGCCGGTGGCGGTCAGCGTGGGGCTTGCGGTTTCGGGCGCCGGGCTCGTGGCTACGGGGGCGGACCACCTTGCGTTTCCAACGGCGCCAGGGCTGCTGGCTGGGGACGAGGTTGTCGTAAACAGTGGGTCGGCGCCACGGCGCATGCCTGCGACGGCGCTGCGGCAGCTATTTTCGGCCGGGGTGGGGGTGCAGATCGACACGGCGGGAGTCATTTCGGCGCCTTCTAGTGGTGGGTTCGGCATGCCGGGCATCACGGATGCCTCGGCGCTGCCGGTAACCGCGACTGGCACGGCCACGGCCCGCAGCTTGGGGGCACGCGCGGCTGACCGCGTGAACGCCCAGGACTTTGGCGCGGCGCTGAATGACATGACGGACGACACGGGCGCCCTGTTTGCCGCTCGGGCCGCGGCGGGGACGCGCGCCGTGACCTTGCCCGTTGGGGTTGCGCGCGTGACGACGGCGACCGAGGGGCTGAGCGGGCGCATGGATGGCGACGGCCAGGTTCGGACTGCGGACGGGCACAAGCGCGCGCCGCGGTTCAGCCGGCGGACCACGGCGCCGTCGAGCTATGGCAATAAGGGCGACATCGTGCAGGCGTTCGACGGCGACCTGAGCACCGTGCATTTGGCGATCGAGCATCGGATCGAGGGCGACGATACGCTGACCAAGCCCGCGACCGATTACGTCATGCACCACGAGAATAGCGCGATCAGCCTTTCGATGCTGAACCAGAGCGGGTGGAATCAGGCGACCGACGACCAAGCTGGCGGGCGCACGGGGGTTACTGCGATTGACGGAAATGTCGGCAATGTGGGCCAGGGCGACGCGTATTTCCTGCATGTCGGCGGATTTGTTTCGGGCACTAAGCCGGGCAGCACGCATTTCCTGGCGAACCCGGCTTTCGTAGCGTTCTCGGGCGGCATCTTCTCGTTTGCGGACGGGACCTATCAGGAGGTTGACGAATTCAGCCATGACGACGGCGGCTTTGGTGCGGTCGGGTCGGACATTGCGGTCAGCAGCACGGTGCGCAATTTCAACCGCACGAATGACATCGGCGCGAAGGGGGCGTGGTGGCTGGCGTTTCGACTGCAATCGAGCGGCACGAAGGCGGTCGACGTGGCGCTGCAGCCGACGGGACGCTGGAACAACGTGATCGATACGACGCCTGTTACGGCCGGTCCGACGAAGGCCGTGTGGACGCAAGCGGCGGGGCAGCGGACGTATTTGAATGCGAGCGCTTTTCCGGATGGTTTCTCGAATCCGGCGAAGGTCTCGGTGGGCACGACCTACACGCATTATAATCCGGTGACTGCGGCGTATGAGGTCGTGGTCGGCGGGGCGATGGCGCTGTCGGTAAGCGTTGGCGGCGCTCGGGGGATCACGCCGGCGGCGGACAGCAACGACACGAGCCTAGCGACGACGGCTTTCGTGGTCGCGAAGGTTGCAGGCAGCGTGGGTTCGATGGGAGCGACCGGGGCCACCGGCGCGACTGGAAGCGCGGGCCTGCAGGGTCCTCCGGGCATACCTGGCCCGGTGGGCGCCGTTGGTGCGGCAGGCCAAGGGTTCAATGTTCGTGGCGCATGGGCCGCGTCAACTGCTTACGCGCCATACGACATCGTCACAAATGGCGGTCAAACCTATTTGGCCTTGACCGCTTTCACCTCCGGCGCGGTGTTCAACCCTGCGATGTGGAATTTATGGGCGGCGGCGGGCGCCACGGGAGCGACGGGGGCGACCGGGCCGGCGGGACCGGCTGCTGCGCAGCAGAACACGGCCGCGACCAGCTCGACGATTGGCGCAGTGAAGCCGGACGGTTCCACTACTGCAGTGGCGGGCGACGGTACGCTTTCGGTGAAACTGGTTGCAATCGCGAATGGCGGTACGGGGGCAGCCACGGCTTCCTTGGCCCGGGCGGCAATCAACAAGGGCGCCGTGGCGCTTGCGTCCGGCGCGGCGGGGGCGCAAAGCGGTGGTTTTGCCGTCGCGACCGATTGTTCGGCCGGGAATGCGTTCACGCTTACGCTTGTAGGGAATGGGACGCTGGCCAATCCTACAAACCTGAGCGCCGGCGCGTCGTATGCTTGGACGATCACCCAGGACGCAATCGGCTCGCGCACGCTGGCCTATGGTCCTGCATTCAAGTGGCCGGGTGGGATCGCAGGCGTGTTGTCGACTGCGGCGGGGGCGGTCGATGTGCTGTCTGCGCTGTCGGACGGGACGAGCGTTTATGCCGTGCTGACTAAGGCGTTTGCATGATGGCGGGTGCGAACCAAGTGGCGTGCGCGCTCAAGTGGGGCGCGCAGTTGCCGTCGCTCAAGTGGAGCGCGCAGTGATGCTGTTGCTGCCCATGGGGTTAATGGCTCCGGCGCCATCTATTCTGCTTTCGCGGCTGCTCGATACCGTAAGCGCTTTAGTGGTCGGCGCGTTTGGGATGCGGCTGCTTCGGGCCAATTATGTTGGCCCTGCGATCAGGGTCCGGCGATCGTCCGACAATTCGGAGCGGGACATTGGGTTTGTCTCGGGTTTGCTGGATACAGCATCGCTGTTGACGTTCTGCGGCCAGGGTGATGGGTTCCTGTCGCGTTGGTATGATCAAACCTCGCTGGGCCAGGATTTGGGGCAGGTTGCGGCGTCGAACCAGCCACGGGTCGTCACGTCGGGCGTGGTTGCTACGTTGTCCGGCGCACCTCTCGGTGCGACGAGCAACGGGACGGTACGGCCGGCGGCGTTGTTCGCTTCTGCGGCACAACAGTTCCTTGCGCTCGACGGATTTGCGATAGGGGGCAGCGCCTACGCGGCGGCGGCTGTGGCTTGCAAGAAGCCGCAAGCGAATATCTATCCGCGCCTGCTGAGCTATACCGCGCCTGGGACGAATGATTACAGTTCCAACGCTAGCGTGATCTTCGCTTATTGTAATGGTGGTGAAATCCGGGGCTACCAATCTGGCCTTAAGTCGAGCATCGCGATTGGGAGCAACCCGTTCCAGCTCGCCTCTGTTTGGGACGGCGCCAGCAACACAGTGACGATTGACGGGATGACTGCGGCACCGGTTGCGGCTGGCGGCACGCTGGCGGCCACCGGCCTGCTCGCTGTCGGCATGGGCGCCGGCGAAGCTTGGGAGGGCGCGGTGGCCGAGTTCATCGTCATTTCTGGCGCGTTGCCAGGCGCTGACCAGGCGACGA
Organism: Acetobacteraceae bacterium; assembly: GCA_965277495.1. GTDB lineage: Bacteria > Pseudomonadota > Alphaproteobacteria > Acetobacterales > Acetobacteraceae > CAHJXG01. The sequence continues at coordinate 3,610,470 of OZ255824.1, forward strand.
TCCGCGCCAGCCAGCGAACCTATTATAGCACGCCCTGATGCCATTACGGGGTAGCGGAGCGGCTCTGATGCAAAGATGTGGTTTGCACGCGCTGTAACGCGGCCGCATTGCCAGCGTGATGCATTATTGCACACCTCTTCTGCTTATTAGCGAACAACACTACAGAATCATTAGTGATGCTGGCTCCTTCTGACCACAGGATGGATGATGTCCCATGATCGATCAATCGATTGCACGCGCGTGGCAGTGCTGGCCATGAACGCCCCGCCGATACCTGAGTCCGCAGTGCGGCTCACTGCCAGTCCGACGCTCAATTACGCTTTCATTGCTACGCTGGTTGGCGCGTGCGGCACTGGCGTTTGGTTCTTCGCAACACAGTCCGAGACGAACCACAACCAAGCCGAACGCCAGATCCAGTATGAAATCCGAGCAAATTCCCGCATGGACGCGATCGAAAAGCGGGAAGATTTGAGGACGACGAACATGAACGAAATTCGCGACCGCCTTATTGGGTTGGAGGCGACGAGCAAGTATATCGCCGCCAACTTGGGCAAACGGTGATGCCGAGCGCCCGGCTGCAAGTCTCCGCGCTGCCCCGGCTGCAAGTCTCGGCTCTGTCCGGAGCTCCCCTTATGCTGCTTCTCGCGGTGTCTGCTGCGGGCTGCACTCGGACTCCGTCCGCGGGTGACGCCAATCTATCGTTTGGGCCAGCCATTGTATTGAGCCCTGCTGCTGTCCCGCAGCGCCATGCTCCACCATCGTCGGCAACGGACAGTCCAGCCGCCGTGATCCGCGACAATGCGGCCTTGCGGGAGCAGGCGACGAAGTATGTGGCGAGCCCGCGCAGCAAAGCGGCGGTTATCGACCGGCTGACTACGCTCACGCTGCAGGCCACGCAGACGGTGCAGCGATTGCGGGCCGGGCGCACGCGGCGCGGCTACCGGGCGACGGACGTGATGGCGGCGCGGGTCGCGGCGGATGCGCTTGCGGCTTACCTGCAGACGCAGGCTGCGCCGTGAGCAGCCCTATCGCCATCGGCCCGGTGCTGAACACGGTGGGATTTACCGTCACCGGCATTGAAACACGGTTGATCCTGGAGATGACGCTGCCACAGGCCGAGCTCGTGCTGGCGCGTCTTGTTCTGGCGGTGGCGGTGGCACGTGCTTGGCGACCGGCGGCGGGCATAGCCGACCTGCTTTAGGCCGCAACGTCCGCCGGGACGCGTTCCGGCAATTCAGTTCAGGGAGTTCTGCCCATGGCTGCGTTCGATCAGGCTTTTCGCATCGTGATCGGGGAGGAGGGCGGGCTTTCCACTGATCCCGCCGATCCCGGCAATTGGACCGGCGGTGGCTGCGGGCGCGGCGCTTGCCTGGGGACGCGTTATGGCATTTCGGCGGCAGCCTATCCGGGACTGGCCATAGCGACGCTGTCACTTGATGCCGCACGGGCGATCTACCGACGGGATTACTGGGACCCGGTGCATGGCGACAGCCTGCCGCCGCCATTAGCGCTGCTCATGTTCGATGCTGCCGTAAACAACGGCGTAGGCAGAGCGATAAGCTGGCTGCAGGCGGCAGTGGGCGTTGCGCCAGACGGGCTGTTAGGGCCGCGCACGATGGCCGCGGTCATCGCCAAGGCTGGGCAGGGAGCTGCGTTGCTGGCGGAGTTCCAGGCGCAGCGGCTGATGTTCATGGCGGGACTGCCTACCTGGCGCAGCTTCGGGCTTGGCTGGGCGCGGCGCTTGTGCCGGCTGCCGTATGCCGCGATCGCGATTTCCGGTGGACCCAGCGAGACCTGATGGTTTTCGCGATTTGGTTTAATGCCGTCGCTGCTTTCGCAGCGCGCAGGGTGCCGTCGCTGCCTTCGCAGCGCGCAGAGATGGAGGGTTGTATGGATTTGTCGCAGGTGGCGACCGACGCGCTGAAAGGTGCGGCGGCGGGCTCGATTGTGCCAGGCGTAGGCACGGCGCTTGGTGCAGCGGGCGGCATCGTGCTGGACTTAGCGCCTGAGATCGGGCGGTGGCTGTTCGGCCCAAACCCGGCGCCGGTCATAGCTGCGGTGCAGCAAGCAATCCAAGGCGTGACAGGCGCCGATGAGCCCGCGGCCCAGGCAGCGGCGCTGGCCGATCCGGACCTTGCAGGCCAACTGCGGGTCGAACTCGCAGGCATCGCCGCCACCCGCGCTGCTGCGGCGGAGAGTGCAGCCGAGGCACGGCTTTCGGCGCAACTGGCGGACGTTGCAAACGCCCGCGGCATGGCGGTGCAGCTCGCGCAATCTGGAAGCACCATGGCCTGGGGTGCGCCGGTGACCAGCATCGTAGTGCTGGTCACATTTGGACTCGTGGTTTCGCTGGTGCTCTTGCACGCGATACCTGCAGGCTCGGAGCCGGTTTTGAACGTCCTGCTCGGCACTCTGGCTGCGATGGCGACGAACGTTGTTGGCTATTGGGTTGGCAGCAGCGCCGGCTCGGCCCGCAAGGATGAGCGGCTGGCGCTGCGGGTGCCGGGGTGAGCGGCTGCCTTAAGCTGCGCCGATGCCTTAATCCACGGCCAGCAGCATCGGTTCACCGTCGGTGCGCCGGGTGACCCGCCAGAGATAGTTCCGGGTCTGCTCCGGCGACTGCGGTGCGCCGAGCAGGGCGCCTTGCACCTGGCCGCATTCTAGATGGGTCAGGATGTCGAGTTGCGCCTGGGATTCCACACCCTCTGCCACCACGTCGAGCTGCGCCTCCACCGCCATCTTCAGGACCGCGCGAACGTTCGTCATTGCGATCGGATTGATGAGCATCGCCGCAATGAACGATGGGCTGATCTTGACCTGCTGGAAGGCAAAGTCCCGCAAGGAATTCAACGAAGCGTTCGCTTGTCCGAAATCATCGAGCACGAGGCGGACTCCGAGCGTGCGCAATGAAAGCATCGTCGATAGCACCTGCTGCGAGTGCTCCAGCAACGCACCTGCGGCGATTTCGAGGTCCAACCGGTCTGGCGCCAGGCCTGAACGATGCAGCGTCTCGATGACCAGGTGCTCCAGATCATCACCGAAGAACTGCCCAGGGAAAAGATTGATTGCGAGCCGCGCCGGGGTCGCCCAGGTTGCCGCTTCCGTGCACGCGGAGTGCATTACCCAGCGTCCGAGCTTCTGGAGCAGGCCGGATTGCTCGCAGAGCGGGATGAATACGGAGGGCGGCACCAGGCCACGGCTTGGATGGCGCCACTGCACCGTCGCTTCGAACGCAATCGGCGCGTTGGCTTTCGTATCGAATATGGGCTGATAAAACATTTCTAATTGGTCGCGTTCTAGCGCCAGGCCCAAATCGTCCTGAAGCGCCCGTGCGTCGTTGGAGGCCGCCGACAGATTTTCGGTCGCGACCGAGTCGCTTCCGGTACATTTTGCCCGATGAAGCGCGCTATCGGCCCGGCGCAATAGCTCTTCCGCCGTGCTCCCGTCCTCTGGGAACAGGGCTATGCCGATCGCGACATCAATCCCGCTGGATTCCTCGCTCTGGACGTAAGGTGCGCGGATCAATGCGGCCAGGCGTTGCGCCGATCGTCCGGCCTGCTCAACCGAGGAAACACCGGGAAAAACCACCGCAAACTCGTTTCCGCCCATTCGGCCGACCGTGTCCCCCTCACGCATGGACGCTTGCATCCGCGCCGCCACCTCGACCAGCAACAAATCGCCGATCGCGTGGCCGCGTGATCCGTTCACCCGGCTGAACCGATCGAGATCGAGGTAGAGCACAGCGAGACCGCTCGCTGTTTGCCGCGCCACGGTGATCGAGCGTTCGAGCTGCGCCAGGATCGTCGCGCGGTTCGAAAGCTGCAACAGGTCGTCCGTGAGGGCGAAGTGGGCAATCCGCTGCTGGACCGAGTCCCTTTGCTCGGGTGTCGGCGCGAGTGGTTCCAGCGCCTCGGCCAGCTTACGCCGCCGGGCCGGAAGCGACACGGTCCTGGCGGCGTGCGTCCGGACCACCCGCCAACGGGGGAGAAATCGGTGGAACCAGCGTTCATTGCTCAAGCTTTCTCCGCCAGCCATACTGTCCTGCCTGCTAATAAAGCCGTGTGGTAAGGTCCACCGCCATGCTGGCAACTTGCCCTATGAGAAACAGCTTACGGCGACGCGGACGATCTGTCCCGTCATCTTTGGTTTGGCATCGGAACGTAATTGCGGCCAAAACGCGGCAAGGACAAGGAGCGATTTGGCGCAGATACTCAAGGTATGAGATGCGCCAGGCGATCGAATTCGGCAATATCCAGCGTCTCTGCGCGGCGCTCCGGCGCGATGCCGGCACGGTTCAGCAATGCTTCGCCACCCAGCGCCCGCAGCGAGCCGCGCAGCATCTTGCGCCGTTGCCCGAATGCCGCCGCGGTCAGCCGTTCCATAGCATTGAACAGCACGGCTGGCGGCTGTGTCCCATGCGGCACGAGGCCCACCACGGCTGACCAAACCTTTGGCGGCGGCACGAACGCGGCAGGCGGCAGGCGCATCAGCAACGCCACCCGGCAGGTCCACTGCGCCAGAACCGATAGCCGTCCATAGGCCGCCGTGCCGGGTGCTGCGGCAATACGCTCGGCCACCTCCAACTGGAACATCAACGTCATGCGCTCCCAGACCTCCGCCTGCCGCAGCCAGCCGATCAGCAGGGGGGTCGCGATATTGTAGGGCAGGTTGGCGACAATCTGCCGGGGCGCCGGCGCCAACGCCGCCAGATTGGTCCGCATTGCATCCGCCGCTAGTATGCGCAACCGGCCGGGATGCACCGCCTCCAACTCCGCCAAAGCCTCTATAGCGCGGGCGTCGACCTCGATCGCCAGCACGCTGGCAGCTTGGGTATCCAGCAATGCGCGGGTCAGGCCGCCCGGGCCGGGGCCGACCTCCACGACGTGCCGGCCACCGAGGTCGCCGGCCTGCCGGGCAATGCGCCCGGTAAGGTTCGCGTCCAGCAGAAAATGCTGCCCCAGCTTCTTGCGCGCGTCGAGGCCATGGCGCGCGATGACATCCCGAAGCGAGCGAAGCGGCAATGGATCCAGGTGCTACACCCGCTCATCCATCACGGCCCGGCGGCGCAAGTCCCGCTGCAACTGCCGGGACGTCAACTCAACCCGTTCCTGCAGCAGCCGCTCGCTCACTTCCTCCTTGGTCGGCTCCGCTGCGGTCTTCACCTCGCGTGAGCACACCATCACGACGGCCGCGCCCTCGGTGGCGACAACGGGCTTGCTCGGCACCCCAACCGCCAGCCCAGACAGCAGGGTGCGCAGCGGCGCCGACGCCACCGTTTCCAGCTTGACCTCGCCGGGGTCCGACGGGCGCACGGTCCCGGCACGCTGGTTCGCCTCCTCCATGTCCTTGCAGTTCTTCACGGTCCGGGTGACCGCCTGTGCCTGCTCCACGGCCTTGCGCTGCTGGTCGGTCGGGGCGGCCGGGTTCAGCGCTCCGACGAAGGGGAAGAACACCTGGCGGATGCTCATTGCGGTCGACTGGTCGCGCCCGATTTCGCGTTTGGTGCGGAGCGTGACGATGCTGATGCCGCCTGGCACGTCGATGGGGTTGCTGATTGCCCCTGGCGGCATCTCCCGCACCACGTTGGCGACCTCTGGATCCAGTTGGCTTGCCCGCACCCAGCCGAGGTCGCCGCCCTGCAGCGCCGTCTGGCTCTGGCTGAACTGCGCGGCCACCACGGCGAACGGCGCGCCTGCTCGAAGCTGCGCGATCACGGCATCGGCGAAGCGGCGCGCATCGGCGGCCTTGCTGGGATCATCGACAGAGATGAAGATTTCGGCGACGCGGAACTCAGGCCGGCCGATCTGGTCCTTGAAGATGCGCGCCTGCTCGGCCACGTCGGCATCCGAGACCTCGGCCTTGGCGCCGAGCTCCTGCCGCAGCACGCGGGTCCAGCCGAGCTGCACGCGGACCTGGTCGATCAGGGTGCGAAGCGCCACCCCCTGTCCGCGCAGGCTGCCTCCAAGCGCTCCCTTGGGCATGCCGTTGCGTTGTTCGATCTCCTCGATGGCGGTCGCGATCTCACGGTCGCTCACGCTGATGCGGCGCCGCTGCACTTCCTGCAGGCGCAGCCGCTCGTCCACAAGCTGTTTGATTACTTGCGGGCGCAGCCTGGCGAGCACCTCGGGGGTTACCGGCAGTCCGGTGCTGAGCGCGAACAGCTTGCCGCGGTTGGCGACGTCCCCGGTCGTGATGACATCCCCATTGACTACGGCGACGATCTGCCCACCACCACCGTCGGGCGCCGCCTCCGACCGTGCCGCCGGCAGTGTTGCCAGGGCCGCTGGCCGGCGAGGCTGCGCTCCGGCGGCGACAGGCAGCAAAAGGCCCGGCGCCAGCAGCAGGGCGAGCCATAGCGAACGATCTTGATTGGGCATGGGGGTCCTAAGCGGCATTAAATGCGGTTCAGGCCGACTTGGCCGACTGTCTTGAAGGTTATCTGGAACAGAACTGTCGTCGCGCCGTTGTCGCCGTTCAATGAGGTGAAACGCCGGTTGTAGCTCATGTCAAAGATGAAGCACTCGTCCTCATACGAAGCGTGCAGCCCGGCGCTGTCCAGCTTCGACAGCTCCAGATCCCGTCGCACATAGGCCGACGCCCGGTATTTGTCGAACTGCGTGCTGGCCGACACCGTGGCCTCATTCCTATGCTGGAAATAGCTCGCGGGGATCGTCGGCTGGTCATACAGGAAATAGGGATTTACCGCCGAATAGATGTATCCCGCCGACAGCCGCAGCAGCGGCGTCCCCGCGGTGCCAATCGCGTCCGCAAACCGTATATTCCCCGTTTTATGATCAATCCGTGTCCTCCCCGTCAGGTCGAACCAAGGCGCCGGCGACACCGTCGTGCGCGTCACGATATCCGACGCCCGGTTTTCGAGGCCAGAGCCCACCGGGAAGGTGGCATCCTTGTGGCTGCGATAGCTTTGGCCGACAAGCCCGTCCACCTGGGCGTCACCGACCGTCCAGTTCAGGTGCAGCGCGACGTTGGCCCGTACACCCCCCTCCAGACGGTCGATCCCGGGAAAGCGGTTCAGGGTGAACAGGTTCTCGTCGGTGAACTCGAAATCCAGGCTGTCCTCGTTTGGGATGTTCTGCCTGCGTCCGTTCCCGGTATTCGGACCGGCGATGAGCTGCACCCGCGGCTCGATCAACTGCGATCCCCACCCGTCCCGCACGAACGGCCAGCGCACGTCGAGCGCCACCTGCGGCTGCGCCCGCGCAGTCTCGGCACTGTTTGCGTTCGCGAAATTCGGGTTTTGGTTCAAGCTCGTGGCGGTATAGGCAGCGGTGACGGCCTGCAGGGTGAGCCCATACACCTCACCGAACGATCCGGTGAACGGACGCTCCCAGTTCAGCGTCGCAGCCGCACGTTGGGTGTTGGTGCCGATCTGACGCACCACGTTGAAGTTCTGCGTGTCGAACGAGAACCGCCCGCCCAGCGCATCCGGCTGGCCGAAGAAGCTGTATTCATAGCGCGGCAGCACGTAGGGCAGCCGGTTCTGCTTCACGCTGGCCACCAGGCCCTGATAGGCGATGCTATCGAGCTTGGTATACGCCCCGGTGCCGAAGCCCTCGATATAGGCCCGGCTGGTCAGCACGTCCGCGCGGTTGTTCACCCGGTAATCCCGTAAATACTTCGCGTCGGTGGCCCGGTCGAGGTCAAACCCATAGCGCCAAGTATCGTCGTAAGCGAACCGCCCACGGGCGAAGATATCGGCGCCGATACTATGAAGATCCTCACCGACCGACGCGTTCACGTCCAGCGTGCCGTCATTGAATCGGCGCCGATACTGGGTATTAAGCTGGCCATACTGCTGGCTGCTGAACGTGGGCGTGATCGTCGCGTCCGACACCTCGTCGATTGCCCAGAAATAAGGCACGGTCAGGAACGCGCCGAGGTTCTTCGACTGCCCGAACGCTGGCACCAAGAAGCCGCTGGCCCGCCGCACCGACGGATCGGCATGCCAGAAATATGGGAAATATGCGACCGGCAGGCCGTAGATGTCGAGCACGACATCCCGGTATTCGATCTTCTTGTTCTCGCCATCCTGCACCGCGGACCGGGCGCGGAGCTGCCACAACGGCGGCTTGCTCGGGTCCGTGGCGCACAGGTTGCACGTCGAATACACCACGCGCGACATCTCGTTGATCGCACCCTCAGAACGCCGCGCGCCGTTCGCCACCAGCTTGCCATTCTCCGCCAGAATCGCCCGCATGCCCTTCAGCACGCCGTCGCGCAGTCCCTCGGTCAGCTCGGCATAGTCGCTGAACAGCACCTGCCCATCGGGCTGCACCATCACGACGTTCCCCGTGGCCGCGGCGACGTTGGTGTTGCGGTCGAACACGATCTTGTCGGCCCGTAGCACGTTGTCGTTCTGCCACGCCTCGACATTGCCGGTCGCGGTGACGATGGCGTTGTCGCGGTCGTATTCCACATGGTCGGCGGTGAACGTCACCGGGTCGGTCCGCGTCAACGGCTGCGGCGCCACCGTCGGACGCGCCCGGCGCACCCCGCTGAATTGCGCCAGCGCCGCGTCGGACCCGGCCATCGCGCCAGTGGCCGCAAGCCCGAGTAAGATCGATCGACGCATCAGGGAAGGGTCTGGGCCACAGGCATCAGGCATCTATACAGCCCCACGCCCACGGAAAAAAGCCGCCGTGCTCGCGAAACGAGGCTGCCATGGCGCTTCCGCCACAGAACGTGGATCCCGCGGCCATCCGTCACAAAAACCAACTGCTGCATTGCGAGCGACGGCCTGATCTCGCGCTCCAATCACTTCAGCCGCAACCCACGCGCACCCCAGCCGTTTCCTGCCTCTTGGCGACAGGAGTATGGAATGAAGCAGCGGTGGCCCGGGCACCTGTGGATCGTGCGGCATGGCGAGAGCGCCGGCAACGTCGCGCGCGATGCGGCTGTCGTCGCGGGGCAGGCCCGCATCGACCTCAGCATCCGCGACGTTGACGTGCCGCTCAGCCCGCGCGGCGAGCGGCAGGCCGACGCGCTTGGCCGCTGGTTCGCCGACATGTCCCCCGAGCAACAGCCAGAAGTGGTGCTCGTCTCGCCGTACCTGCGCGCCCGCGACACGGCGGTGCGCGTGCACGCTCAGGGCGGCACAGCGGTCGCGCCCGAGCGGTTCGGGGTGGACGAGCGGCTGCGCGAGAAGGAGTTCGGCGTGCTCGACCTGCTGACCCGGATGGGCATCGAGACCGAGTTTCCCGACCAGGCCCGTTTCCGCACCCTGCTCGGCAAATTCTACCACCGCCCACCCGGCGGCGAGAGCTGGTGCGACGTCATCCTCCGGCTACGCAGCCTGCTCGACACTCTTCACCTGCACCATGAAGGCCGCCGCGTGCTCATCGTGGCGCACCAGGTCGTCGTGCTCTGCCTGCGCTATCTGCTGGAGGACATGGACGAGGCCGGCATCCTCGCCGTGGACCGGGAAGGCGACGTGGCGAACTGCGGCGTCACCGAATATGCCGCCGGCCCAACCGGGCTGAAACTCATACGCTACAACTTGACCGTTTCGATGGAGCGCGAGGGTGAGGCGGTGACGGCGGCGCCGGACAGTCCGGTCGCCGCACGGTGACGCGCTCCATCGACGCTGACCTGCTGCGCACGATGCCATTGCCACCGCCGGGCGACGACAAGAACAAGCGGGGCCGTGTTCTGGTCGCGGGCGGCAATCGTGCCGTGCCTGGCGCCGCCCTGCTCGCCGCGGAGGCTGCGTTGCGTGCTGGCGCCGGCAAGCTGCAGGTCGCGACCGGCAGCAGCACGGCGCCGGGCTTGGCGTTGCGCCTGCCCGAGGCATTGGTGATGGGCTTGCCCGAGATAGAATCCGGCGATCTCGGCCCAGAGGCGACGGAAGCGTTGGCGAAGGCGGCGAAACGGACGGACGCGCTGCTGCTCGGTCCCGGCATGATGGACACGTCCGCGGCGATGGCGCTGGTTAAAGGCGTGCTGGCCCTGCTCGATCCAATAGAGGGTCCGGCCATCGTGCTGGACGCCGGGGCACTATGCGGTCATGCCGCATTGCGTGAGGCGCTGCGTCCGCATGCCGGACGCGCCGTGCTCACTCCGCATGCGGGCGAGATGGCGGCCGTGCTGGACATCGGGCGTGCGGAGGTCGAGGCCGACCCGCTTGCTGCCGGCCGTCGCGCGGCGGCACTGCTGCAACAGGTAGTCGTGATGAAGGGCGCGCAAACGCACGTCATCAGTCCGGAAGGTGAGGCATGGACCTACGCGGGCGGTGGTGCCGGGCTGGCGACCAGCGGCTCCGGCGACGTGCTGGCCGGTATCGTCACGGGATTGCTCGCCCGCGGCGCGCGTCCGGTTCAAGCTGCTTGCTGGGCCGTCTGGCTGCACGGCGAGGCGGGCGCGCAACTGGCACGGCGCATCGGGCCGATCGGTTTCCTCGCGCGGGAGCTGGCGGCGGAGGTGCCGGGGTTGATGGCGGGGATAACAAGATTACAGCATTAGACGATGTTCGTGAATTTAAGGTAAGTGCTTCATCGTTTAAGAGAATGGAGAGAGTCTCGTGCCGACTCTTGATGGGAATATTCACAGAAGTGTGTTCCAAGGTGAGGTCGATGAAATTGTAAGGCGTATAAAACGCGTTCCATCACAAGAAACCGTCTGGCACTATACAACGGGAGCGAACCTAATTGCCATCATCGAGTCGCGACAGCTTTGGGCAACTCAAATCTCGTGTTTGAACGACAGCCAGGAACTTTTACTTAGCAAGAAATTATTCGAAGAAGAGTTGGCTAGTCAAAAAGAGAATAACCATAACAGAGAATGTAAGACACTTTTTAGTCGCCTCTCGAGGTTTTGGGAAGCTGTTTCGAACATAGATAGTAGTTCGTTTGTAGTATCCTTTAGCGAGCTTGCGGATGACTTAAGCCAATGGCGTGCCTACGGGGGAGTCAATGGTGAGAACGGCTACTGCATAGGATTTGACCGAGTGCAGATAAGCAGATCAAATTCCGTAACCAAAGTGGTGTATGCTGATCCACCTAACAACGCAAATCAGGAAAATGTTGAAGCCGCGAGGCAAGTTAGGGAATGTTTTCGAGTAATAATTTATAAGCTTGCGCATGCCTATCCTACTTTGCTGAGAACTGTAGGCTTTTTCCATACCGATGAGAATGGATTACTTGAACGTTGTGTCGATAACGTTTGTAAATACTATCTTGGTCAAATACTTCCGCTTGTGAAGCATGGTGCATTTTACGCGGAGCGTGAATGTCGACTGCTCCATCTACTTAGATCTCCCGAAGAGACGGAGCTGATGTTTCGCCAGAAATCTCAGATGATGACACGGCATCTTCCACTGGGCTTGAAAGGAAAGGGCCCTTGGTCAACCACGCCAGCTTCTAATAAAGAAAAGTTCCTGCCTTTGCCGATTCGGGAAGTCGTAGTCGGTCCTACACGGCATCAGGCAATTTCAAAACATAGCGTTGAAGCACTGCTTAGAAAGTACGGTCATATGGCATATGATCGCAGTGAGACTGGATATGATTGGGGCGATGTGAAGGTTTCCTGTTCTTTAATACCTTTGCAAAGCAAATAACAATTTAACAATATATCTATTCAGGAATTTTGAATACGAACTTTTCGTCACACTTCGATCATGAACTGCGGCTTCTCTAAATCTACCCATCCTCCAAATGCAGCAGCAAAGCCACCGCCAGCATCAGCCCCGCCCCCGCCGGCGCCCAGGCCGCAAGCTCGGCCGGCAGCGCGCCCGACTGGCCGAACTCCTCCGCCACCTTGCTCACCACGAACAGCGCGAACCCGGCCGCAACGCCGCTGCCGATCATCCGCGCCACCCCGCCCCGCCGGGTCGCCCGCATGCTGAACCCGGCCGAAACCAGCGCCATCGTCCCCGCCAGCAACGGCAGCGCCAGCAGCGCCTGGAAATGCAGCCGGTGGCGGATCGCCGAGAACCCGGACCTTTCGAGCAGCCCAATGAAGTCCGGCAACGTCCAAACCGACAACGTGTCCGGACTGGCGAAACTCTCCTGCACCCGGTTCACCGTCAGGTCGGTTGCCAGCCGTGTCGCCCCGATCGACTCCGGCAAGTGGTCCGGGATCATCCGCTGCGCATTATCCAACGTCCAAAACCCACGCCCCAGCGTCGCCCGCGGGCTCTCGATCCGGCTCAGCAGCCGGTCGTTGCCATCCAGCCGGAATACGCTGACATCAAGCGCAACCAGGTCCTTGCGTTTCAATGTCACGGAGCGCGCATGCAGGATCGCGACGCCCGCCGGGTCGAGCTCCCGGTCGGATTGCCGCAGCCATAGCTGCCCGCCCTGCAGCGCCAACGGCCCGCCATTGGTGCGCAGATAGATGTTGTCCAGCACCTCCGCCCGCGCCAGCATGATCGAGGACAGCGGGCTGATGCCCCCCGTCGCCAGCACGCCCAACAGAATGGCGCAGGCGAGCGGCGCCGACAGGAACTGCCACGCCGACACCCCGGCCGCCCGCGCAACGATCAGCTCGCTGCTGCGCGTCAGCCGCCAGAACGCCAGGATGCCGCCCAGCAGCACCGCGAACGGCAGGATCTGGATAGACAGGAACGGCAGCCGCAGCAGGGCGATCTCGGTGACCAGGCCAAAGGTCGCATCCGGTTTGGACGCCGACCGCCGCAGCAGTTCGATGAAGTCGAACAGCCACACCACCCCAGCCAGCGCCGCGATCATGCCGAGCACAGCCAGCAGGAACTGCCGGGCGATATAAACCGAGAGCGTGACGGCCATCGCGCGATCCTACAAGGTCATAGCTTGGTTCAAGCCATTCGCCGCCGCATGTCCTGCCGCCCGGCCATGACCTGCGGACCCAGCAGCAGCCACCCGCAGACGGCGCCCGGCAGGATCGCATGCAGCCAAATCAGCGGGATCAGCTCCGTCTGCCTCGCCGCCAAGTTGGCGATCGCCAGCCCCAGCGCCAGCAGCGCCACGACGCTCAGCACGGCAGCGAGCGGACGCAGCACATTGCCATACCGCTGGAACGCCCCGGTCAGCACCGAAAACAGCGCCACCAACGCAAAACTCATGGCGGTCAGCGGCGACGAGAGCCGGCGCTGCGCCTCCACCAGGAACTTGCCGGCGTCCCGCGGCATCACCGTGGCATCCGGATGCATCAGCTCGCCAAGCGACATCTCGGTGGCGTCGCGGTAGCGCTGCTCCGTCCCCTTGCTGTTGCTGGTCAGGTCAATCGTGTTCTCGGCAAAGGTCAGCACATTCAGCCGCCCGCTGGTCCGGTCGATCTCCTGCCGGCTGCCGGCCTCCAGCAACACGCGGGGGCCGTTCGGCCCGTTCACCAGCCGCCCACGCTCGGCCAGGATCGTGGCCCGGCTGTTCTTCTGGCGCTCGTCCTCCACCAGGATGCCGCGCAGCGTCCCGTCCCGGTCGCGGCCCCGGACATAGACGGTCAAGTCGTCCGAAATCGGAGTGAACACGCCCTCTTGCAGCAGGAACGCCGCCAGCCGATTCCTGATCTCGAACTGCTGTTCGCGGAACTCGGTATAGCTGACCGGAACGATCCACAGGTTCAGCAGGTAGCACGCGCCGACCACCACGGCCGCGAGCGCCAGCGCCGGACGCGCCAGCGCCATCGGCGACAGCCCGGCCGCCCGCATCACCGTCAGCTCCCGGTCCCCGGCCAGCCGCTGGTAAATGAACTGCACGACGACGAAGGTCGTGATCGGCAGGATGACCGCGACGAAGTTGGGCACCAGCAGGCCCGTCAGCTCGAGGAACACCCCGAACGACAGGCCGCGGTTCACCACCAGCTCGACGAACCGCAGGCTCTGCGTCAGCCAGATCAGCGCGACCAGGCCACCCGTCACAGCAATCAGCGCGAAGGCGAGCTGACGGACGATGTAGCGGTCGAGCTGGGAGAACATGGAGCGCCTCATGGCGGGAAGAATAGGCGCGTGCGCCGGCCAGCACTAGAGCATCGTCCAATCGATCCACCCTTTCGATTGGACAAAGATGCTCGTTTAAACAAAGCTCTAGGTCAGGGGAGCACCTTGCCGGGGTTCATCAGGCCCGCCGGGTCCAGCGCCGCCTTGATCCGGCGCATGGTGTCGAGCTCGGCCCCGCCGCGCCAATCCGGCATCATGTACGGCTTGAGCCGGCCCACCCCATGCTCCGCCGAAAAACTGCCGCCGAGGCTGCGCACGACGGCGTTCACGGTGTCCATGATCTCGTGGCCGCGCGCCAGGAACGCCGTGGGGTCCCAGCCCTCCGGCTGTTCCAGGTTGAAATGGATGTTGCCGTCGCCCAGGTGGCCGAACGGCACCACGCGGATGCCGGGGATCAACGCCTCGCACGCCGCCGTCGCTCGTTCAATCAGCTCCGCCACCCGGCTCACCGGAACCGAGACGTCGTTCTTCACGCTGGCGCCCTCGCGCTTCTGCGCCTCCGCATGTTCCTCCCGCAGCTTCCAGATCGCCTGGCGCTGCGCCTCGCTGTCGGCCAGCGCCGCATCCAGCACCAGCCCGTCCTCCAGCGCGCCCTCCAGTACCGTTTCCAACGCCTCGCGCAGTCGGGCGCCGGCGCGGGGGGTCGCCAGCTCCACCAAGGCATAATGCGCGGACGGTTCGGCCAACGGCAGCGTGGCGCCAGGAATGTGCCGCAGCACGAAGCCCATGCCGGCGCCCGACATGTATTCGAACGCCTGGATCGCGGCCGGGTCATGGCGTTGAAAGCGGCGGAACAGCTCCGACGCGGCGCCGGCGGACGGCACGGCGCACAGCGCCACCTCGACCTCGACCGGACGCGGCGCCAGCTTCAGCACGGCCGCGGTGATCACGCCCAACGTTCCCTCGGCGCCCACGAAAAGCTGGCGCAGGCAGTATCCCGTGTTGTCCTTGCGCAAGCTCCGCAGGCCGTCCCAAACCTGGCCGTCCGGCAGCACGACCTCGAGCCCCAGCACGAGATCACGTGCATTGCCATAGCGCAGCGTGTTGTTGCCGCCGGCGTTGGCGGACAAGATGCCGCCGACCTGCGCCGTGCCCTCGCTGCTGATCGACAGCGGCAACAGGCACCCGGCGCCCGCCGCCGCGTCCTGCGCCGTGCGCCAGGGCACGCCGGCCTCGGCCACCATGGTCATGTCGACCGGGTCCACCGACCGCACCCGGTTCATCCGCGCCAACGACAGCACGACTTGGCTGCCATCGCCCGATGGGGTGGCCCCGCCAACCATGCTGGTGTTGCCCCCCTGCGGCACCACAGCGACACCGCGCGACGCGCACAGCCGCATGACGGCCGCAAGCTCCTTGGTGTCGGCCGGGCGCACTACGGCAGGCGTGCGGCCCTGATACAGCCGCCGCCAATCCTCGCAATACGGCGCAGTGTCGTTGGGCGCGGTCAGCATGCCACGCTCCCCCACGATTGCGCGCAGGGCCGGCAGCAGGTCGGGCACGGCGATCGGCGTGTCGGGCATGGAGGTTCCTTTCAGAGCCTGGTTGGCCGCCAGATGCTGGACGGACCTCGCCTCCGCGGGCCAGAACGTCAAGGGGCCGGCTTGCGATCCACCAACATACTTCGTCGCTGCGCAACAAGGCCGCCCGGCAGGGCAATACAGCCGCCCAAACCCGCTATCCCCGAGGCGCCCCCGCCCGCTGCAGCCGGTCGTTGATCGCCAGGCCCAGCCCATCCAACGGCACCGGCATGGCCGCAATGCAAGCCAGGCCCAGCCGCGCGCCCTCGTCGTCCAGCCATCGCAACCCGGCGAACAGCCGGGACGCCGCCTCGGCCAGGTTCCCCGCCTCGCTCAGTTGAAAGACGCACCCCGCCCCCGCCGGCGCCGGGCCGAACGCCAGCAGCGCCTCATGCGGCCCGGCCGCCGCCGCACCGAGCCGGACCGGCAGCAGCGGCGCGTAATGCGAAACCAACAACCCCGGCGAACGCAGCGTGCGCGGCGCTTGGGCAGCGAGCGGCGTGATGCCGCGGCCGACCGGGCCAATCGCATCCTCCAAATCCGCAAGCGAAATCCCGCCAGGCCGCAGCAGGAACGGACGCCCGGCCGCAAGGTCCAGCACCGTGCTCTCGACCCCTACCGCGCAAGCGCCGCTGTCCAGCACCGCGGCGATCCGCCCGCCAAGCCCCGTCAGCACATGCTCCACCGTGGTCGGCGAGACCTGTCCGGACCGGTTCGCCGAGGGCGCCGCAACCGGGCGGCCCACCCGCCGCAACAGCCTCAACGCTGTCTCGCCTGCTGGCACCCGGACCGCCAACGTATCCAACCCCGCGCCAGCCAGCAGTGCGACCGGACAGGTCACCCGGCGCGGCAGCACCAGCGTCAATGGTCCCGGCCAGAACCGCTCCGCCAGCGCACGCGCCAGTGCGGATGCATCGACATGGCGGAACGCAGCCTCCGCATCCGCATAATGGCAAATAAGCGGATTGAAATGCGGACGGCCCTTCGCATCGAACACCGCCGCCACCGCGCGCGCATTGGTGGCGTCGGCGCCAAGGCCATAGACCGTCTCGGTCCCGAATGCCACGAGCGCGCCGGATTGCAGCAGCTCGGCCGCACTCTCGATCCCGGCGTCGTCGTCGCCCAGTCTCTCAGTCAGTCGCTCAGCCCTTCTTTCCGTCACTGACGGCCGGTGCAGACGAAGGCCGGGTTCTCCCAACCAGGCTTGCCATACCGCAGTGTCGCGCCGGCCATGTCGCGCACCTGGCCGCCGGCCGCCTCCAGCACGGCGTGCGGCGCGGCGGTGTCCCACTCCATGGTGCGGCCGAACCGGGGATAAAGGTCCCCGGCGCCCTCCGCCAGCCGCACGATCTTCAGCGCCGATCCCATGTTCGTCACGCTGGCCACCGTGCGGCCCTGCAGGAACTGGTCCAGCCGCGGGTCGGCGGCGTAATGCCGGCTGGCCAGCACATGCACGCCTTCCGCAGGCGGCACGCGGGCGCGGATCGCCCGTTCCCCCGCCGTGCTGCGCTTCCAGGCGCGCGTGGCCGCAGCGGTCGGCCCGATCAGGCCCCCGAACAGCTCGCCGAACGCCGGCACGCCCACGGCGCCCAGCACAGCCCGGCCGTCACGCACCAGGCCGATGTTCACGGTGAACTCGTCCCGCCCGGCCGCAAACTCCCGCGTGCCGTCCAGCGGATCGACCAGCCAATACTCATGATGCTCGTCCGCAGCATGGCCCGCAGCCATCTCCTCCTCGGCCACCACCGGAATGCCGGGGGTGGCGGCCCGCAGCGCCTCGCTGATCAGCGCCTCGGCGGCGTGATCCGCCTCCGTCACCGGGCTCTCGTCGACCTTATGCCGCGTTGCGAACCCGCGGGCGCGCACGGCAAGGATGACCGACCCGGCACGGCGGGCCAAGTCGGCGGCAAGGTTGAGCAACGATGGGTCGTCCATCCCGCCGATCAGAACACACCCGCGCCCACCGGCCAAGGCCGGTCAACAGCCAGCCCGGCCAAGTGTGGCTTTCAGCCACTCGGGCCAAGTGTGGCTTTCAGCCACTCGGGCCAAGTGTGGCTTTGGCCAAGCCAAACATCACTGTTACACTGGTCCGGCCCCATTCCCGGAGACCCCATGATCGAAATCGCCTTCATTCCCGCAGCGCTGCCCACCTCCGGCGCGCTGGCCCTGCTGGTGCCCGAAGGTGAAAGCCCTGGTTTGGGGGAGGGCATGCTGGCGCAGGCCGACGCCGCGTGCGGCGGCACGCTGACCCGCGCCGCTGCCGCCGCCGGGTTCACCGGCAAGAAGGCGCAGGCCTGCACCGTGCTGGCGCCCAACGAGGGCCTGTCGCGCGTCGTGCTCATCGGCCTGGGCAAGCCCGCCGACCACACCTTGCGCGGCATGGAGGAGGCCGGCGGCGCCGCGGCCGTAGCCCTCGCGCGCGATGCTCAGGCGGCGCTGGCGGTGGACGGCATGCCGGCATCCCACGCGGCGCACGCGGCGCTCGGTGCGCAGTTGCGGAGCTACCGCTTCGACCGCTACCGCACCAAGGAAAAGGCCGACGATAAGCCGAAGCTCGCCACCCTGCAGATCATCGCCGACGACCCCGATGCCGCCGCCGCTGCCTGGCCCGCGCTCGCCGCCGTCGCCAACGGCGTGGCGCTGTCCCGCGACCTGGCCAGCGAACCGCCCAACGTGCTGCACCCAACCGAACTTGCCGAGCGCTGCAGTCCGCTCCGCGGCCTCGGCGTCGAGGTCGAGGTCCTCGGACCCGAGGAGATGCGGGCCGTCGGCATGAACGCCCTGCTCGCCGTGGCGATGGGCAGCGCGCAGGAGCCGCGGGTCGTCGTCATGCGCTGGAACGGCGGCGAGCCCGGCGCGGCCCCCGCGTGCTTCGTCGGCAAGGGCGTGACGTTCGACACCGGCGGCATCAGCATCAAGCCGGCGCCGGGCATGGAGGACATGAAGTGGGATATGGCGGGCGCCGCCGCCGTGATCGGGTTGATGTCGGCGCTCGCCGGGCGCCGTGCCCGCGCCAACGTGGTGGGCGTCGTCGGCCTCACGGAAAACATGCCGAGCGGCACGGCGCAGCGCCCCGGCGACGTCGTGCGGTCGTTGTCCGGCCAGACGATCGAGGTGCAGAACACCGACGCCGAGGGCCGCCTCGTGCTGGCCGACGTGATCTGGTATGCGGAAGGTCGGTTCAGCCCGGCTTTCACCGTCGACCTCGCGACCCTTACCGGCGCCATCATCGTCAGCCTCGGCCACGAATATGCCGGGATGTTCAGCAACGACGACGCGCTGGCGGCGCGGCTGCACGCGGCCGGGCAGGCGACCGGAGAGGCGGTCTGGCGCATGCCGATGGGCGAGGCCTACGACAAGCTGATCCGCTCCGACATCGCCGACATGAAGAACATTGGCGGACGGCCCGGCGGCGCGATTATCGGCGCGCAGTTCATCCAGCGTTTCGTGCGCGGCCCCTGGGCCCATCTCGACATCGCCGGCACCGCCTGGAGCAGCAAGGACAGCGCGATTGTGCCGAAGGGCGCCACCGCCTATGGCCTGCGCCTGCTCGACCGCCTGGTTGCGGACCACCTGGAGGCATCGCCGCCGCAGTGAAGGCCTGTTTCGTCCGGCGGAGCACGGCGCCGGCGCGCGCCGTCCCGCTGGGCAGCGCGACAGTGCCGCCTAAACTGCATCTGGCCGCCGCTGCTGGCTTCACCGGCCGCCTGGGCCAAGTGTCCGAGGTTGTAACCCGGAAACGCCGAATGCTGCTGCTCGGCATGGGCGACGGCCAGGATTGGGAGGCGGCCGGGGCCCTCGCCGCCGCCCGCTTGGCCACGCTCGAACATATTGCGGTCGATGCCCGCGGGCTGCCGATGGACGCCGTCACTGCGCTTGCCGCCGGAGCGTGCCTGCGCGGCTGGCGTTTCGACCGGCTGCGCACCCGGGTTGATCGTGACGCCCGCCCAGATCGCCCCCGGCTGGTCCGCATCGATATATTGACCGACGACCCGGCCATGGCTGAGGCCGCCTGGGCGCCCGTCCACGCCGCCGTGCAGGGCGCAACGTTCGCCCGCGGCCTCGTCGCCGAACCCGGCAACATCATCACCCCGCAAGGTTTCGCCGCCCGCCTCGCAAGGCTGGAAGCCGCCGGCGTGACGGTCGAGGTCCTGGACGCCGCGCAATTGCAGCACGAGGGCCTGCGCGCCCTGCTGGCAGTGGGCGGCGGATCGGCGAACCCGCCCTGCCTCGCGGTGCTGCGCTGGCGCGGCGTCATCGATGCGCCACCCGTCGCCTTCGTCGGCAAGGGCGTGACGTTCGACACCGGCGGCGTGTCGGTCAAGCCCGCGGCCGGCCTGTGGGAGATGCGCGGCGATATGGCGGGCGCCGCCGCCTGCGCCGGCGCGATGCTGGCGCTGGCGTTGCGCCGATCCCCCGCGCCGGCGGTGGCGGTGCTTCCGCTGGCCGAGAACATGCTCGGCGCCCGCAGCTACCGGCCCGGCGATGTGCTGCGCACCTATGAAGGAACCACGGTCGAAATCGTCGACACCGACGCCGAGGGCCGGCTGATCCTCGCCGATGCGCTGGCCTGGACGGTCGAGAATCTGCGGCCCCAGGCGGTGGTGGACCTCGCCACCCTGACCGGCAGCGTCATCATCGCATTGGGCCACGCAATGGCCGGGCTGTTCGCGCCCGACACCATGCCGTGCGGCTTGCTAGCGGCGCATGTGGCGGCGGCCGGGGCGGCGGTGGGCGAGCGGGCCTGGCGCCTGCCGATCGGCGACCCGGCCCCGGAAGCGCTGTTGTCCGACATTGCCGACGTGCGGCAATGCAGCCTCGCCCCGCACATGCCGGACGCAATGCACGCGGCGGCGTTCCTGCGGCGGTTCGTGGGCGGCACGCCCTGGGTGCACCTCGATATAGCGGGCATGGAGACCCGTGACGCCGCCTGCGACCGTTATGCTTTGGGGGCAACCGGGTTCGGGGTGCGGCTGCTGGACCGGCTGGTGGCACAGCGGTTCGAGGACCCGCACCGGTGACGCCCGTCCGATGACCGAAGTAGGCTTTTACCATTTGACCCGCACCGGCCCCGACCAGGCGCTGCCGCCGTTGCTGGGCCGCACGCTGATGGCAGGCGAACGCGCGGTGGTGCGGGCCGCCAGCGAGGCCCGGGTCGCGGCGCTGGACGCAGCGTTATGGGCGAGCCAGGACCCGGACTGGCTGCCGCACGGCACGGCGCGGACGGGGCACGCCGAGTTGCAGCCGATCTGGCTGACGGCATCGGATGAAAACCCAAACGGCGCACGGTTCCTCTTCTTGCTGGACGGCGCTGGCTGCACGGACTTGCTGGCCTGGACGCGGGTGTTCGACCTGTTTGACGGCCAGGACCCGGCGGCCGTCGCGGCGGCGCGCACGCGATGGACGGCGGCGAAGGAAGCGGGCGCTGGCCTGACGTATTGGCAGCAAACGGATAAGGGGTGGGCGAAGCGGGGGTGAGTATCAGGTTTTTCGAACGCCGCACCTTGGTTCAGCATCCAAAAGCGTTTCCAGCAACGATCCTTAGTCCCCAAAAACGGCATACCAGGACGTGCTCATTCCGAGCCGCAGGCCCCGACGCCTCAGCGTCCTTTACGTGCGTTGGGTCAACATGGCGCATCGGGGTATGGTCCTGCCGAGATCTGAACCGCGGCAGAAAGATGCATGTGCATTATAAAGCGGGTATTAGGCCGCTTGTAACAGAATCCTCAACTCCCGCAGCGGCGCTTGCCAGGGCATCGTGAAGTTGGCGCGCCACACCTCGCCGTGCTGCGCGTCCCCGACATCCTGGACCTCTGAATGGTCCACATAACGCATGGGCACCGGGTCTTCCCGGAACCGGTCATACAAGAAACCTTGGAAATTGCCGGGAACCATGAACGACGCATTGGAAAAACCGACGCCCGGCTTGTTTGCGACCCACCGGGTTTTAGCCAGGCCCGCACCGACCGGCGCAAGGAAGGCGTCAATTGCCGTGGCGAGGACAACGCTCTCGTGCGGCAGGCATCCGAGCGCATTATGGAAGCGGACGTCCGGACAAGCCTCGATGATCGCGGCCGCGACCGCTTTCTCATCATCCAGCGACATCCAGCCATGGCTGCCAACCTGGTCCATGCCGGCATTGATCCCGTCGAAGATGATGCCCAGCCTTGGGTGCTCGACGGCCAGTTCTTGGATGATCCTGGCATAGCCGTCTTGTTGGTCGACCCACGCCCGGTTCTCCGTGCGGATCGTCAGCATGACCAGCGGTGACGCATCCCGCCGTAAAGCTGCAGCCTCGGCAAGGAATGCCTCGCTGCAGCGTCGCCGGCTCCAATCCACGATGCGCTGGGCTGCCGCGGCGGTTACGTAATCGTCCAGCAGCACGAGCGACAACGCGTTGCGATCCAGCATGAGACTGTGGAGTGCATCCTGGGAGCTTGGGCGGACCACGCAGCCAGCGCGTGCGGCATCTTCGGGAAACAACTCGGACACCCCGCCGAATACCTGCCAAAAGGGATACGACGTCATGATGTCGATCGCGTCGGGCGGCGCAAGCGAGAACAGTCGCGGCCAACCTGAAACGACATTCCAGATATAATGCCCGATATGGCCGTTCGTATCCTCGCTCACCATCGACGGCCGTCTCGGGTTGTCCAGATAAGCCAAGACACGTGCTTGGTTTGCCATGACCCGCACCGCCGTTTGTATAAGCGCAATGCGTCCATCGAGATGGGGGAGCGACAGCAAAAGTAAGTTTCCGCCTGGAAAATACCAGCATCGGTCCGACGCGCACTGATCGATGCGCCAGTCCGGCAGCATGATGCACGCTTGACGCCCGTGACGATGCAGGAACGTGTGCAGATCAACGCTGTCACGCGCAAGCGCGTGCGTCCCAGTGAACGGGCACAATACTGGCTTGCCACCCAGCAGCGATGCGGCAGCAACGTCTTTCAAACGCCGGCTCAGCCGGGCATCCCTCATGAATTCAACATCTGGCGACAGGGCGGCGCAGCACTCGCTCACGCCATCAAAGGAAGATAGAACGGCGTCGACGAAAACGGGCGACAACTCGAGCCCGGCGCATGCCTCCCGGATGGCATCGGCGCTGTCGACGCCGGATACCAGCATTCGAACATTGGAATGCGCCCATTCTGTCGCAACCTGGCGCAGGTCCTGCCCAAAGTCTGCAAAGGCTTCAGTCGTTGCTCCAATGGTAAGCAAGTCCCTGAAGCAGTTTCCAAACAATTCGGCGGGTGACTGGTCGCTCTCTGCTGTCACATATCGATCCATGGCGTATCCAAAGGGTCTATGTTGCCGCCGGCATCCGGCCTGACTTGAACGCGCTCAGCTCCAGCGACCGAAAACCAAACAGCCGAGGCACGGGCCGATCGGCCCTAGTGGTCTGATGCCAACGCCTACTTCAGGGCGATGGCTGAATCAGTCCACCAGATAAAGCTAGTGCTCTGACGTAGACTGCTCCCTTTGTCTGCGTCAGAGCACTAGGCGCTGTCGAGTAGCTCCTCATCGCATAAAACCCGAACCGCACGCCGCATCGCCTCAACCGGCTGATCGGCGGCATCCGCACTCGCCAGTCCAGGCAGGATGGCAATCTGCGCCAGATTGTCGGGCGCCGCTGCATAGTGGTGCAAAAACAGCCGCATGACATGCGCGACTCCTTCCTCGGTCACGGACCTAAGGTCATCAGCAAAATAGGAGCCGCGGGCATGCGGGCCGGCAATGACCTCATAGGACGGAAAATACGCGATATAATCATGCCGGCCAGCAACGTCTTCGGCTGCAACGCGAAGCACGGATTTGGAATAGGTCGTCGACGCGAGAACGCTGCGCGGCTCCATGGTCGCGATCAACGGCACTGGAGAGACCGTGATGATAAACTGCGCCTTGGGATTGCGCGCCCGAATGAATGCGATGGACGCCGTGAGGTCCGCCGTCACCTCCGCCACGCCGAAGTTAACGAACGCATGGTCGGCCGGGTCAAACTCACCCCCTGCGACACCAGGGCAGATCGGGTAAACGGCGCCGTCGCTCCGCGCCATCCATGCTTCGGTAAGGCCGAGGGTGAATACCAGCACGTCGAGGGTCTCGACCGCCTCCCGCACGGCGGCGAAGTGCTGGTGGCGGTCGGCCCAGTATTCGGGCTGCGACGCGAAGCCGCCCGGCTGGATTTGCGGACGGAACGGATCGATGAAGCGGTCGCCCGTGCCATGCCAGATGTCGTCGCGCGGACTGAAACAGCCAAACGCACGCTCCAGCAACTGCAGCAACTGGCGGGCCGTATAAAGGTTGCCATAACGCGCGGTGAACAGCCCGTAGCCGAAATCGGCCGCATGAAGGGCGGTGATCGGATGCGCCGTCTCCGTCACGAACTGCTTGAAACCGGCATTGCCCAGGTAGCGCGAGATATGCTGCGCGAAGCAACTGCCCGCGGTCGCAACGCGGTCGCCGGCGGCAATGCGGAATTTCGCCGCGACCACGGGATCGACCGCGCCAGCCGGCACGCCAGCCACGGCCCGGCGCCAAAAGCTCGCTGCCGGCAAGCCTTCATACGGATGGGTCATGCCGTGTCCGCCCGCATCGCATCGGCAATTTGCAGCAGCACGGCCCGGCCATACTCCACATTGCCGTGCAGCCCGTCATGGTCGAACCGCTCCAACAAAAACCCGTCGGCATCGAACGTCCCGGCGGGGGGCGGCAGGAACGTGACCTGCATCTCGGTGCACAGCTCACGCACGGCATCCATGTAAAGCGCCCAAAGCTTGAACCGCATGGCCGCGTCCGAGGCTCCGAATTTCTGCATGGTCTCCCAAGTATCAGGCATGTGCGCCTCCACGAACGCGGTGATGACCGGGGGCACGGAAAGGTAGTAGACCGGCATGCATGCCGCCGCCCGCACCGCGGCCAGAAGCTGCAGCACGTTGCGCTGTTCGTGCATGAAAACCTGGCGCATGAGGCCGTATGGAATGACCTCCGCCCCATCCTGCAACGGCAGGTCCTCTCGGCCTGGCAGCACGAAGTCGAACTTTCGCGGGTTGCTGACGGCGCCGAGGACGAAGTGCTGGGACCCGTCTATGGTCACGGCGACGGCGTCGGGGCGGCTGCGCGCGATTGTTGCCGTCACGCTGGCGAGCAGCGCCGGGTTGATGACGAGGGTTCCCGCCTCCCAATTTGCCCATGGCGCGAATTGCGGGTCGCGAGCCTGGAGCACCTGCAGGTCCAGTTCGGGCGCCATGCCGTTGGCGCCGGCGGTGACAAGGGCTTGGAGATGGCTATGCCCAAACAGCAGCAGCGACTTGACCGGCGCCGGCGAATGCATGGGAGTTGTTGGCAACGCCTGGTCCATGCCAATTCCTTCTGCGGCTTGGTTTCCTAGCTCCGGATGCGGCCTGCACCTTCTCGGAGCAGCGCTGGAATTTTGTCAGCGATCTCCGGCGTCCTTGGTCGAAACTCACGCAACGAGGTTTTCCGCATTGAGATTGACGACGGGACAGGCAGGTTTCAAATCCACCGCTGCCCGGCAGCATCGAAATACATGACGTATTGACGCCGGAACTCGTCATAGTTCTCGAAATCAAGGAGGTGCGCATTGATGAGCGGGATTTGGTCCGTGCCGTTGATCAACATCCCCTTATATTTATAATCGAAGAAATGCAGAAGCAACGCCCGGTAATCCATCTCATCGGACACAAGCCTGCGCCAGTGCAGATGATTTCGCCCACGAAAAACAGCGATATCCCCCGCGCGCAGGTTCATCTCAGCCACATTCTCGACCGGTATCCCGTCCCGGTCCTTGACCGTGACCCGATGTGTATACGGATTGTCGAACCGGGCGCGATCAACGTAGATGGGATTGCTCAGATGTTCAGGAGAGAAGTGATAGCACACGGTCGATGAAATCGGGTTGTTGAAGTTATCGTAGTGCGGGTCCATGTCGGAGTTCTTGATATACCTCATCGAGAAAGCATAGGCCGGCGACAACTCAGCCGAAAGTATTGCTGAATAGTAGCTGCGCGACGCCGCAAGGAACCTATGGATGAAGCCGCTGCAATTCTCGTCGTTGTGAACGCGATGAAATTGCCGGGGATCATCCACGCACGTCATCTCCTCATACGTGATACGCTCCATAAGCAATGAAATGGCGTCGTTCGTCAGGGCGCTCCGCAGGAACAAATACTCATTCTCCTTCCAGAAAGTAACCGAAGACGCAAGGCTCTCCCGGGAAAGATCGTTGAATAGACGCACGCCCTCCAAGGTGACCGAGGCAATCTTGGCCGAAGCCACTGCGAAATCCGTATCGGTGATCAGAAGGCCATCCACAGCTCATTCTCCTCGTCTCAAAACAATCACCCACGCACCGGCTGCCGCCCGCGAAGCCGCCTCCGACAAATCCGCCGCCGCTAAAGCCCGTAAGCTGCCCGCATCCACCCTACCGTGGCCGCCAACCCATCCATCCAATCCACCCCCGGACGCCAATCGGTCGCCCGATGGATCAACGCCGTGTCCAGCACGCTCACCGGCACATCCGCCGCCCGCGCGCTCTTGCGCACCACCTCCAGCGCCGGCTGCCGCAGCACGTCGCGCACGTCGGCCACAAGCTGGTTCAGGCTGCGGCCCTGCCCGCTGCCCACGTTCATGGTCCGATGCGGCCCGTCATACCGCGCCGCCGCCACGAACGCGCTCGACACGTCATCCACATGGATGAAATCCCGCGTCACCTCGCCGGTGCCCCATACTTCGATCGCAAACCCCGACAGCGCCCGGTGCAGCATCGCCGCCACCACGCCCTGCTTCTTGAACGGCGACTGCCCGGGGCCATACGGGTTGGCAATCCGCAGCACATGGTATTCCAGCCCATGCAAATGCCGGAACAACTCCAAGTAACGTTCGATCATCAGCTTGTTGATGCCATAGGCCGAGATCGGCATCGTGCCCGCGCTCTCGGGCGTCGGCACCACGGCGGGGATGCCATAGACCGTTCCGCCCGACGAGGCGAACACCACCTTCCGCACCCGCGCGGCGCGGCAGAGCTCCAGCAACAGGATCGAGGGAACCACCTGGGCGACGACGTCGGCCGCCGGGTCGCGGTTGCTGCTGTCCGGCAACGATGAACTGAGCAAATGGAACACCGTATCCTGGCCGCGCAGGGCCGCCGCGAGAGCCGGCGCGTCCTCGATTGTTGCCTCAGTCCACAATGCGCCTCCGCCGGGCGGGGCCGCCGAAAGGTTGCGGCCATAGGCATGGACGACGGCGCCCTGGTCCCGCAGCGCCGCGCACAACGCGCTGCCCAAAAATCCCCCGGCGCCGAGCACCAGGCACCGCACGCCCGCCATCGCGTCGGGCATTATCCCGGACGTCGAACGCGGGGTCGCAGTAATCGCAACGTCCGGATGGCTCAACATGCCCAATGTTCCGCACTCCTACCTTGGACAGAAAAACCACACCGTAACGTTACACTATAGACCGTATCAATTTCCCGCTACAAAAATTAACGTTCCGGTGATCGACCCGGCACGATCACCATCCGGCCCCCTCGCGATACACCGTGCACCAGCCATGCCCGGTTGCCTCGCATACCGACGGCAGCATGCGTTCCAGGGCATGCAGCACCGTCCCGTCATACGGCGCAGGCTCGACCGGGAAGTCCTGCGGACCAAGGCCCAGCGCCCATAACGGCGCCAGCGCGGCCGGACGGGCCCAGAACATGGTGCCAATCGGGAAGATCGGCCACTCCGGCAACGTCGGCGGCGGCGCCATGCGGGCAGCGAGCGCCGAGGCAATCTCCCGGTTCTTGCTCCAACCCACGCAATGCCGGTCCTCGGCAAACACCAGGCCCAGCGCCGGATCCTGTTCGAACAACGACAGCACCGCGTTTCCACCCAGCAGCGTATCGAGCAGATACGACCGCCAGCGATCGCCCAGGCCAGCATCCACCGCCAGGCTGCGCTTTCCGTGTAGGTGCCCTACGACGTCATACTCTCCCGCGCCGACCAGGCCCCCGACCTCGGTCAGGAAAGGGCCGATGTCTCGCCCTCGATTCGATGTCACCACATAGCGCGTGCTGCCACCCTTGTAGCCGCGGAACGCATACTCGATCTCGAGCCGCCGCGCGTCGGACGTCGTCGTCACGATCAAGTCCAGCTTCGTCCGGGCAGCCGACAGACGTCTCGCGAACTCGCCCGCGAGGTCCGGATAGTGCAGGTGCAAGTGCAGCGCGGCGCGGAAGCCCGGCACGTCGATGCCCGGCGCATTGGTGGAACTCTCCAGCCGCGCATCCTCGCGCAGCGTCACGCAGCGATGGGTCGTCAGGCTGCGCTGCGGGTCGAGCGCCGGCCCAGGCTGCTGCAGGCGCTGCCGGGCGACGCCTTCGTTGAAGCCAGGCCGGGGATTGTTGCAAACCAGGCCCTTTTGCCCCCGCGCCACATACGCCCGCACCGCACGGCGAAGCGCCGACTGCGCCAGGAACGCCGGCGTGTTGTCGTGAAAGGACGCATCGAATAGCCCCGAATCGACAATTGCGTCGGTTGCCCGGGTGGCCTCGTCCCGCAACGCCACCGCGGCTGCGAGTTGTTCAGCGATGACGGCCATATAGTCGCCAAAGTCGAACGCGCGCTGGGCGAGCTGGGCGTTTCCCAGGGCGCGCTTGGCCTCCGTGGGCTTGAACAGGCGCACGAGCGCCTCCGCCGCCTGCGTCACGTCACAATACGCCACCGCGGCCCCCACTGCCGCCTTGCGGTCCGGGCCATCGCGCAGCGTTTCCGCAATGCCCGTCGCACGGTCGAAGCAGACGACGGCCCGCCCGGCCCTGAACGCATCCAGCGCGACGTTCGGGAACGGATCGAGCCGGGACGGCAGGAAAAACACGTCCGACAACGCGAACAGCGCGTCGAGGCTGCTCTGCGCCGGCAGGAAGAACACATGCCGTTCAAGGTCCAGCCGCCGGATCATGTCGGCGACCCAGGCAGAGTAATGCAGGTCGGTCTTTGGCGAATATCCGTCGCCCACCCAGACGAACCGCACATCGTCGCCCCAAAGCTGCCGGCATTCCGCGGCGGTCTGGACGAACAGGTCGACGCCCTTGCGCATCTGCGCCCGGCCGGCGCCGAGCACGATCTTCACCGTTGCTCCGGCATCGACGCCAATCAGCGACATGATCTCGTCCCGCGTCAGGTCGTCCTCCACCCCATCCTCCGGCAGCTTGGGAAGGTAACCCTGCGGACGCACCATGATATTGCTGGCGGCGTTGGACCGGGTGGCCAGCAGTTCGGCCTGCAGGCTGTCCTGCACCACCACGGCGGGAGTGATCACCCGGTCGACCTGTTCGACCGTCTCCGACATGCGTCCGAACGGCAGCGTGTATTCGGCGAACTCGTGGATCAACGCGACCGAGGGAAGCTCGGCCTGCAGCGCGGCTGCGGCGAAAACGTCGGTTTCCCCCGAGTTCAGCAGCACCGCCGAAAGCTTGTGCGTCGCCTTGAGCTCCCGCAGCAGGTACTCCGCGTTCAATGGCGATATCGGCCCGGTCGCCATCAGGCAGCTATGCGCCGAGAACTCCTCCAGCAACGGCCCGCGCTTGCCGATATAGGTCAGCACATTATGCGTGCCCGCGAGCCGCGTCCCGAGGTTCAGCCCGACCAGCGGCGCCCCGGTCCGCGATGCCTCGTGGCTGGCCAAGAAGATCGTCGGCTTCCCACTGTCGAACGCGGCCTCGCCCCGGCTGATGATCGAGGAGAAATCGGCCTTCCCCAGCCGGCCCTCGGCGTGGCCATGCGCGGCGAAATGGTAGAATGGCGCCATGCCCGACGTGCGCAAGTCGGGATACATCCGCACGTAATACTCAGCGGAAAAATCTGGCGCCGGGTCGAGGCCCAGGAAACTGCCGGTCAGGATGTAGTGCTTCAACGGCTCGGCCGGCAGCGGGCGATCCGCGAAACGGCTGCGGAATTGCGCGAGGTAGTAGCGTTCGTTGAACCGGGACCGCCCGGCCTCGATCTGCCGAAAAAGCTGTTGCGCAGTACAGACGCGATACTGCGCGCGGCCGGCCGCGATGTAATGCAAGATCGGCATGCCATGCCCATCCGGCCCAAGCACGTCGTCATACGCGCGCGAATAGAACACGCTGTCGAACAGGTCACCGATTGGCGCATGATGGTTGCGCGTGACCAGGTAATCCTCGATGTCCGACAACCCCGGCAACGTCGCCGGGCCGCGGTCCCAGGCATAGATGCGCGCGTCAAACAGCCCGCTCGCCTCGACCCGCCCGGCGTCGCGCTGCAACTGCCGGCGGTTCGCGTAACGGCGCTCCGTCCGGCCATTCGCCAAATAATGCAGCAGCGGGCTGCCGCCGTTCTGCATGACGTCCGGATTGGTGTCCCAATAGAACCGCACGTCAAATTCCGCGGAGGGCGACAATGCGGCGGCCTCGCCCGTCGCCAAGTAATGCGCCACCAAATCGGCCCGGCTTCCGGCAATGCCGGCCTCGCGTGAGTAGAATGCCCGGTCGAACAGGTCGTCGGCAGCAATCAGCCGCGCAGCATCAGCAGGCTCCTTCTTGGGCTTCGTGCGCTGCTGCCCGGCCGCCAGCCCATTGTCGTCAAGCTGGCCGCCGTCAAGCTGCCCATCGTCGAGCTGCCCAACCTGCCGCTGCTCGAACGGTTTCGGCTCCAAGTAGATCTGCCCGGCATCATCGGTCGCCATGCGATTGTGTTTCCTCATCTCGGCCAGCCCCTGTCTTCACGGACCCGCCATGGCGCTGGCGGCATGGCCATACGCGGCCTGCGCAAACCGCACCGCCCGTTCCACCGCCGCAAGCCCGCCGGGCTGCTCCCGCATTTCAATCACCGCCCATCCGGCGTAGCCCGTCGCGGCCAGCGCCTGCGCCGCCGTGCCATGGGCGCAAACCGGCGCGTCGAACGTCCCAAGCTCTGGCTCGGCGATATGGTAGTGCGCGAGACCCGCCCCGGCCGCCGCGATCTCCGCCCCGATATCGTCGCCGCCCAGCATGACGCAGGCGCAATCGAGATGCGTGCGGACCGCCGGATGCCCGCACAGCGCCACCACCCGCCGCACATCCACTGCCCGGAGCATAAAATCCGCGCCATACTGCGCCGGCACCGGCTCCAACCCGATCGTAAGCCCGGCTAGCTCGGCAATGTCGCCCAACGCGCACAGCCGCGCCGCCGCCAGCGCCTCCGCCTCCGCCATCGCCATTGCGCCACGGACCCGGTTGCGCGGCGCCCCAAGCACCGCGACGCCGGCACCCAGGCCTTCGGCCACCGCAGCAACACGGCGCATATGCTCCGCCATCGCCAGGAAAGCCGCCTCGTCCGCCAGGAGCTGCACCTCCGCCCGGCCGAACAGGATCGCCTGCAGCGAGCATACTTGCAGCCCGGCGTCCTCCACCCGGCGCCGGTATTCCGCGACCGCCGCCGCGTCCAACCGATCCCACGCGGCGATCCGGGTGGGCGCGGCCTCGATGCCCGCGACGCCCAGCCGCGCCAGCAAATTCAGCGCCTCTGCCGTCTGCCCCGGTGCCCAGGCCAGGTTCGATACGCCGAGATTGAACAAGCCGGGCGGCACCATCACCGGCTCGCTGCCACGAAGCGGTCCATGGCCTCCAGGACCGTCTCGGCATCGAGCGCGTAACGGCCGTCACCGCCGAACGCCGCGCCGTGCCGGGTGCGCACGTCGTATGCGGCTGGCTGCGACTGCCCACCAAGCACGCGCCCCGGGAAGAACCGGCGCTGGATGTCCGCCATTCCCAAGGGCTCGGTCGCAATGTTGACCAGCGGCAGGCCCAACGCTTGCACCCGGTCGATGTCGTCCGCCAGCCGCTCCAGCGGATACCATTGGAACCGGGAGGCTGGGTCGACATGCTCCAAGCGGTTGCCGTGCAGCAGGTCGAACAGCGCGTTCTTCTTCAGCCCAGGCCCGAACAGCGCCGGCAGCCGGATGACGTGCGCCCCCGGAAAGCGCCGCCGCACCCAGTCCTCCAGCCGCGCGCGGTGCAGGCCGTAAGGGTGCAGCCCCGGCCCAGGCACCGCGTCGCCCTCGTCCACGCCCACCGGCGTCCCATAAACATCGACGGTCGAGATCAGCACGAAGCGTCCGGTTTCCACATGGTCCAGGTGCCGGGTCAGCCGGTCGATCCCGTGTTGGTCCGCCTCCGCATTGGCGTTCGCCCACCACTTCACCGCGCTGACGCCTGCGCAGACGATGCGGTCGAAGCGCCGGCCCTCGATCTGCCCGATGTCGGTCGAATGATACGCGGCCCCGAACGCGCGCTGGGCGCACAGCGCCTGGCCGACGAACCCGGTGTTGCCAATCAGCGCGTCCATCACGCCCGGATCTGCGCGATGTTGCGCCGCAATGTGCTGTCGACCTGCACGCTGGCGTCGAACTGGCCTGCCTCGATCGCCGCCAGGATGCGCTCGGTGGCGAAGAATACCGTGTCGATCTTGCCGGACATGACCGAGAACACCCGCCCGCGGCGGAACACGTAGCAGCTCCGGTCGTCGAACTTGCCGACCGGCTTGGTCTTGATCGCCAGTTGCGGCCCCACGAAGCGGAACCGCTCGCGGAACTCGGGCACATAACGGGAGATCTGGTCCTCCATCGCCTGCACCTTCTCGGCGACGGTCGCGGCCGAAACGCTGTCCCGCACGCCGCGTGCCGCCTCGGCGCTGTCCAGCCGGCCGAGCGGCGTGTGCGGCACGCTGGACAGGGTATAAAGCCCCGGGTCCTCGGTCGGATAGATCGAGCACAGCGGCCCGTCCACCAGCGTGATGGCGGGGAAGGGGCCGTCCGTCTCGTAATACAGCAGGATCGTCGGCTCATAGAAGAACCGCATCGGCAGCCCGGTCCGGTGGCCCCAGGTCGCGTCCACCACCACGTCGTAGCGGGTGCCGCCGACATACGCGCCGTCGGGGCGTTCCTCGATCTCGTCGATCCGCGTGCCCAGTTGCAGGCTGTCGCCCAGGCGTTCGGTGAAATACCGCCGGGCGCGCTCGATCAGCAGGACGCGCTCGCCGGCCATCAGCAGCCCGTCCACGCCCTGCAGGAACACCGACGTTTCCCGCACCTCGCGGAAGTCGATGCCGGACGACGTCATGATCAGGCGATAGGTCGCGAAATCGATTAGGCTGTCCTCGCGCGGGACGGCGTAGATGTTCTCAACGACCTCGCGGCTCAGTTGCGGATAGCGCTCGACGAACCGCATGAACCCGTCGCGTGATTGCGCGCGGGTGCCGTGGTGGCGCGGATAATGAAAGCCGAGGTGCAGCCGGAACTGGTTATTGCCCGACGCCTCGTGCATGGCGCGGTCGTTGCGGTCGAATACAGTGACGTCCAGGCCAAGGCCGCGCAACGAGAGCGCGATGTGGCAACCATACCAACCAGCCCCAATGACGGCGACCGACAACGCCATGCGCACCTCCGTGCCGTCTCAAGAACCGTTACGTATCGATCCGGCAATTGCGCTCATACCGCGAAGGCTGGCATTACGCTACGGGAAAGGTGCGAAAGGCGTACAATGCAGGTAAACAGCATCGCGGTCATGCCCGGCTCGGCGTCCGAATTCCGCATCGTTCCGGCACACAGCCCGGACTTGCCCGCCGCGCCGCCGCTCGAGCCGAATTGGCTCGCTCTCCACGCCGTGATCGCCGACGGCCTCGCCATCATCGAGCTGCTGCACGACGACGGCCACCGGGCCGAGTGGTTCTTCGACGGCGCCGGACAGCATTCCAACACCATGGCCCCGTGGTCGGACGGCACGCGCGATGCGCTGCGGACCGCGTTCCGCCCCGCCGTTGCAGCGCTGCGGGACAGCTTGTTGCCCACGCACCCGGTCCGGCTTGATCCACGGCAAACCGCCGCATTGCAGGACTTTCTGCGGCTCGGCCCCGGGCTCCGCGACACGATTGCGGCGGCGCTGCAGAGTGAATTGCTGCCTGACCCGGACCAATGCAACATCGGCGCGCCCGGCAGCCCCCCGCTGCCCTGGGCCGACCCGTCCGCGTTGCGCCACTGCCTGTCCGTCGTCTTGCAGGACCGCTTGGTCCAGGCGATGCGCGAAGGCAGCCTGACCTGGCCGTCGCCGGTGGACGGGGCGGACATGCCGTGCAGCGGCGCTTTCACGCTCGACGATTTCAATAGCCTGTTCCGCTTTTTCGACCAGGCGAGCGGCCTCGACATCTTCGTCCTCGCCACCGAGCACGTGTCCCGCGTGGCCGGCCTCTATCTGCCCGCGCGTGGCATGGCCATCAGTCTCGGCGGCGACCAGGCGCGCATGCTGCGCCAACACTGCGCCACCCTCGGCCGCTATGTGCTGCATCACTTGGCATATTTCGCCGACAGCCTGTTCATCGGCCGCTCGCAGCCGGCGGCGCCTGGCCGCTTCGCCACATTTCTGCGCCCTGGGACCAGCGCCCACTTGGGCCACCAACTGTGGAACGAGCTGACCGCCATCGACGCGCTGGTCGCTGCGCTGCCGCGGAATCACCTGCCGCAGTGGCTGGTCGCGGGCACGCCGGGCCATGAGACCGAGTTCTATGGCCCGGTCGACGCGTTGTTCCCCGAAATCACCGGCCGGGTCAGCCGTGGCTTCCCCGACCAGCGCGCGCTGATCCGCCACGCCTACGAGAACCAACTGATCCTGTTCCGCGCCACTCGCGAGCGCGTCGGCGATGGATTGCGGCGCCGGGTCATGGCCCATGCCGCCCGCCACGCGCCCGCCGTCCGGGCCGCCGGCCGCATCCTGCTGATCGGGCTGCGCGTCGAGAACCGCACCGTGACCAACCTCGATGCCCTATGCGCCCTGGTGATCGAGGAAGCGATGCGCCTGCACCCGGGCTGCACGGTCGTGTTCGACGGCCACAACGCCCGCGGCGAAACCCGCAGCGACGAGACGATCAGCAGCCACCATGAAGGCTTCGCGAGCCAGTCGCCCCTCGCGGTGGAGCGCGGCGTCGTCGAAAACATGCGCCAGCGGTTCGCCGGCCAGCCCGTCACCCTGCTCGACACGCTCGGTGAGCCGCTGGCGGTGAGCCTCGCTTGGTCGCAGGCCTGCGACGGCTTCGTGGCGCTGTGGGGCGCGGGGCTCGCCAAATACCGCTGGGTCGCGAACCGGCCCGGCTTGATCGTGACCAGCCGCTGGAACCTGGAGAACAAGGGCGACCTGCATCTCTATAATGTCGAGGCGTATATGGAAGACCCTACGCCCCTAGCCTTCGTGCCCGGCGACGTGATGCAGGACTTGCCGTCTGCCCCAATGCTCGTCCCGTTCGATCACGCGAGCTACAGCAATTTCACCTTCGATCCCGACGCCATGCGCAGCCATGTCCGCGCCTTCCTGGCGGCGCTGGACGGACCGCCGGATGCCTTGGCGGCGCTCGCGGTGCGCCCAGGGCGACGCCGCGGCAGCGTGGACCTGGTGGACCATGCCGTCCGCGGCTGGGCCATCCGCGAGGGCGAGAAACTTGTGGTGCTGGATATCGTGGTCGACGGCGCCGTCATCGGCCAGGCCGCCTGCGACATGCCGCGTCCGGATCTGCTGTTGGCCGGGTTCGGCACCGCAATGGCTGGGTTCGGCTTTGTGCTTCCTGCCGCCCTCTTGGACGGCGGCCCGCGCATGTTGTCCGTCCACTACGCCGACGGCGTCCGGTTGCCGATGCTCTCGCCCAACACCGACGATCCCCTTGCCTTTCGGCTGGGCCGCGTGGAAGCATAGTCGTCGCCAGATGACCAAGCGCCATGGAATGCGGTAGCCCCGGCGCGGGAGATGGCCGCGCTCACATTTCGGGATATTATGCTAAAGCCACCACCATGACCGGCGCCGCAGCCATCCTCGCTCCCCTCGCCGCAGACCCGCCCCCGCGCGGCTTGTGCACGGATTGCGGCGTGTCCCGCAGCTCCACTCCAACCGACTGCGGCCGCGCCTGCCAGTTCATCGCCCCGGACTACGCCGGGTCTGAGGCACGCGTCCACGGCCGCGCCCGCGACCCTTCCCGGCCCGACGAGCAATTCTTCGGCCCATTCCGCCGCATGCTGCGCGCCTCGCTGACCTCGCCAAAGCCCGGCGCGCAATGGACCGGCATCACCACCCGCATCGCCGAGCGCCTGCTGGAAACCAAGGCGGTCGACGCCGTGCTGGCCATGGCGCCACATCCGGGCGACCCGTGGCGTCCCATGCCGGTGATTGTGACATCGGCCGCTGGCATGGCGCAGTGCCGGGGCATGCGGATGGGCTACGCGCCGCTGCTCGCCTTGCTGGAACCGGCGCGCCAGGCGGGACACCGCCGCATCGCCGTGATCGGCATCCCGTGCCAGGTCTATGCCCTGCGCGCCCTCGAGCAGCGCCTCGAGTTCGAGCGGATTTACGTCATTGGCACCCCCTGTTCCGACAACACGACGACCGAAAACTTCCATGCTTTTCTTGCATTGCTGGCCCAGAATCCCGCCGACATCACATACTTGGAATTCAGGGCCGACTATCACGTCGAGCTGCGCTTCCGGGATGGCCGCTCCAGGACAATACCATTCCTGCAGTTGCCAATCAGTAAACTGCCCGCCGATTTCTTTCCGCTGACCTGCCGCACCTGCGTCGACTACACCAACGTGCTGGCCGACATCACCGTCGGCTACATGGCCGGCCAGGGCGAGCAATGGCTGCTGGTCCGCAACGCCCGTGGCGAGGAGCTGCTGGCGCTGCTGGGCGACGAGATCAGCACAAGCAGCCTAGGGAGCGCCGGCAAGCGGCAAGGCCCGGTGCGCGGCTTCATGAAGAACGTGGCACTGGCCGCCGGCGGCCTGCCGGTGCGCGGAATGCCGAACTGGCTGCGCCCCGTGGTCGGCTGGCTGATGCCGCGCATCGGCCCGCGTGGGCTGGAGTTCGCCCGTGCCCGGGTCGAGATGAAGGCGGTCGAGACCGTGCTGCACCTCCGCCGCCAGCATCCCCGGCGGCTGCGCAGCATGGTGCCGCCGCATATTTGGGCGCTGGTCGCCCCCTATGGCCTGGCGCCCGCCCCAGACGAGCTGCCGCGGCCAACCGGAGACGCAACG
The DNA here is from genome assembly GCA_965277495.1 of Acetobacteraceae bacterium. GTDB lineage: Bacteria > Pseudomonadota > Alphaproteobacteria > Acetobacterales > Acetobacteraceae > CAHJXG01. The sequence continues at coordinate 3,646,992 of OZ255824.1, forward strand.
CTGCCTACCCGTAAAAAGCTAAGCCCCAATTAGGACTCCATCATGCAGGAAGACGACCTTCGGGAAAGCAACAATATCGAGGATCGCCGCGGCAGCCCGGGGTTCAGCGGCGGCATCCGCACCGGCGGGCTCGGCATCGGCGCCATCGTCGCGTTGAGCCTGATCGGCTGGGCGCTCGGCATCAACCCGGCCGTGCTGATCAACGGCGCAGAACAGGTGACGGGCGGCGGACCAACGGTAAGCCAGAACGCTCCGGCGCGGCCCGGCGTTCAAGGGACGCCAACCGACCAGACGGGCCAGTTCGTCGCCCGCATCCTGGGCGAAACCGAGGACGTATGGTCCCAGGCGTTGCCGCGTGAGACCGGCGTGCAATACGTGCCGCCGACCTTGGTGCTGTTCTCCGGCGTCACGCCCTCGGGCTGCGGCTCGGCCGAGTCGGCGATGGGGCCGTTCTATTGCCCGTTGGACCGCAAGCTATACCTGGACACCTCGTTCTTCCAGGACATGCAGCGCCGCATGGGCGGCGGCGGCGATTTCGCCTATGCCTACGTGATCGCGCATGAAGTCGGCCACCATGTGCAGAACCTGATGGGCCTGCTGCCGAAAGTGCAGGCGGCGGAGCGCCGGGCCGACGAGGCAACCGCCAACGACCTCTCGGTGCGGACCGAGCTGATGGCGGACTGCCTTGCCGGCGTATGGGCCAACCACATGAACGAGCGCCACCACAATATCGACGAGAACGACCTGCAGCAGGCCGTCAGCACCGCGAGCGCGATCGGCGACGACCGCATCAGCCAGGCCTCCGGACGCGCCGTGGTGCGGGACAGCTTCACCCATGGCTCGTCGCAGCAACGGGTGCGCTGGCTCGGGACTGGGCTGCGGACCGGCACGATCGCCGGTTGCAACACGTTCCAGCAATAGGCCGGGCAAGCGTAATCCGGCCGGAAACAAGCGTGAGCAGCCCGGCACGGCGGCCAAGCGCGCCATGCCGGCCACCGCGAACGCGGGGCCAGGGTCCGGCAACCAAGGCCCGTCCAGACCTAATCCGAAGGCTCCATGACCGTCTTCTTCACCGCCGACACCCATTTCGGCCACGGCGCCGCCCGCGCGTTCCACCACCGCCCATTCGTGACCACAGCCGAGATGGACGCGGCAATGGTCCAACGCTGGAACGCGGCCGTCGCGCCGGATGACGAGGTGTGGCATCTCGGCGACTTCGCGGTCCGCCACCCGGCGCCGGGTGCGTTGCTCGAAGGGCTGCACGGACGCAAGCACCTGATCACCGGCAACAACGACCCCGACGCAATCCAAGCCCTGCCTGGCTGGACCGGCGTCGCGCCCTATATGGAGCTGCAGGTGGACGGCGCATTGCTGGTGCTGTGCCACTACGCCTTCCGCACCTGGCGCGACATGACCAAGGGCGCCATCAACCTGCATGGCCACAGCCATGGCCGGCTGCGTCGGCAGGCGCGGCAATTCGACGTCGGTGTGGACGTATGGGACTTCCGCCCCGTCACGCTCGCCGACCTTAAGGGAGCACGACGCTGACCGTTTTCACCACCACGAAGCCGAGGCTGTCCGCATTGCGCCTGCTGCTGCCGTTCCTGCGCCCCTACGCCGGGCGCGCGGTGGCGGCGGCGGTGGCGCTCGCCTTGGCGGCGGGTCTTGTGCTGCTGCTGGGGCAGGGGGTGCGGCGGCTGATCGACGTCGGCTTCGCGTCCGGCGGCGCCGCGCACCTGAACCAGGCTGCGGCGGTCATGTTCGCAGTGGTGGCGGCGCTCGGCGTGTCCACCGCGGCGCGCTTCTATCTGATGGCCTGGCTCGGCGAGCGCGTGGCGGCCGACCTGCGCGCCGCGCTGTTCGCCCAGGTGCTGCGCCTGTCGCCGGTGTTCTTCGAGACCATGCGCACCGGCGACGTGCTCACCCGGCTCACCACCGACACGGCGCAGCTCCAGGGGCTGATCGGCTCCGCGGTGTCGCAATGGCTGCGCAGCGCCGTCATCGCCGCCGGCGCCATGGTGATGCTCGTCGTGACCAGCGCGAAGCTCGCCATGCTGGTGGTCGCCGTCGTGCCGCTGGTCGTGCTGCCGCTGGTGCTGTTCGGACGGCGCGAACGCAAGCTGGCACGCAGCGCGCAGGACCGCATCGCCGACCTGGGCGCCTACGCCGAGGAGACCGTGAACGCGCTCCGCACCGTGCAGGCCTTCACCCACGAGGCGGTGGACCGCGCGCGGTTCGGCGCACGCGTCGAGGACAGCATCGGTGCCGCCCTGCGCCGCGCCTGGATGCGCGCGATGCTGATCATGTCGGTGATCCTGCTCGGTTTTGGCGCCATCACCCTCAGCCTATGGGTCGGCGGGCTCGAGGTCGTGCACGGACGCATGACCGGCGGCGAGCTGTCGGCGTTCGTGTTCTACGCGATCCTGGTGGCCACCAGCGTCACGGCGATGAGCGAGCTTTGGGGCGAGGTGCAGCGTGCCGCCGGGTCCGCCGACCGCATTTCCGAGCTGCTGGCCGAGCTTCCCGTCATCGCCGCCCCCGCGCATCCGGCGCCGCTGCCGCTGTCGACGCCCGAGCGCCCGTCGGGGCTGGTGCAGTTTGACGCGGTGTCGTTCCGGTATCCTTCCCGGCCCGACACCTCGGCGCTGGACGGATTTTCCCTGCGGGTCGAACCCGGCGAGACCGTGGCGCTGGTGGGGCCGAGCGGCGCGGGCAAGACGACGGTGTTCCAAATGCTGCTGCGTTTCTACGACCCGGCGGACGGGCGCGTGCTGCTGGACGGCGTCGACGTGCGCGATGCGGACCCCGAGGGCGTGCGCGCCCGCATCGGCCTGGTGTCGCAGGACCCGGTGATCTTCGGCGCCAACGTATGGGACAACATCCGCTATGGCCGTCCCGACGCATCGGACGCCGACGTGCGCGCAGCGGCCCGGGCGGCGGCGGCCGGGTTCCTGGACGACCTGCCGCAGGGTTTCGATACCTTCTTGGGCGAACGCGGCGTGCGCCTTTCGGGTGGTCAGCGTCAGCGGGTGGCCATCGCCCGCGCCATCCTGCGCGACGCGCCGGTGCTTCTGCTCGACGAGGCGACGAGCGCGCTGGACGCCGAGAGCGAAGCGGCGGTGCAGCACGCCCTTGCCGTGCTGGCGCAGGGCCGCACGACGCTGGTGATCGCGCATCGGCTGGCGACGGTGCGCCGGGCGGACCGCATCATCGTCATGGATGCCGGCCGTGTCGTGGCGACCGGGCCGCATGACGCGCTGGTGCGGCAGGGCGGGCTGTATGCGCGCCTGGCGGAGTTGCAGTTCGCGGCGGCTTGACAAGGCCGGACCGTTGCCATGTTGCGCAGCCTGGCGGTTGCATAAGACAACATTCTTGATTCTTGCAGGCTCATGCGCGGTCATGCGCCTGAATGAGCCCGGCGAATGAATGCGGCTCGCGCGGCGGTTGTGAACTGTGCCATCCCGGCGGCGGCCGGTGCCTGCGTGCCCCGGCAGCAAGCTATGCAAAGGAGTAGCCGGCGACCATGAGCACAACTCCCTTCAAACTGGGCGGATACTTCAACGGCCCAAATCCAGGCGATCCCGCTGCGAATGCCCTCTTTCAGTCGGAAATCACCAGCTTCACCCAACTGATGGGCGCGGCGCCGCAGTTCATCGACACCTACGTCAATCAATCCGATCCCATAAGCAGTTGGGCCGCCGACGCGAGCTGGCAGGCTTGGGCGCATGTGCAATCCCCGTTGTCGAAGGGCGCCGCTCCGGTGATCGCCATGCCCATGACCTCGTCCGGAAACGGCGGCATGTCGGCGGACCAGCAATACCAGGCGTTCGCATCCGGACGATTCGACGGCGCGATCCAGGGCATGGTTCAGGCCTGGGCGGCTCAGGGCTTCACCACCCAGTACTGGCGTCCGGGCTGGGAAATGAACATCCCCTCCATGCCGTCCTATGCCGGCGGCGATAGCCAAACCCAGGCGGACTGGGTTGCCGCATTCCAGCATATCTCCGCGGTGCTGCACCAAGCCGGGCAGGCAAACGGGGTCAACGCCCAAGTGGTCTGGAGCCCCAGTGCCACCAACTACGACACCCTGGGCGTGCTCAAAAACCTTTATCCCGGCAACGGTTCGGTGGACATCATCGGCGCCGATGCCTACGCCGACATGTATCCGTATAATCCGCTGTACGACTGGGACAAGAACGACGGCACGGTCGACAGCAGCCTTAACCAATGGATGGCCGACCCGGTAAACCGCCTGCACTACTGGAGCTACCCGGCCGCCACGCCCTATGCCCTCGACGGCAGCGGCGGCCACAACATGAGCCTGCAAACTTTGCTCGACTTCGCCAAAGCCCAGGGCAAGCCGTTCGCCATTCCCGAGACTGGCGCCGGCTCCTCCAACGGTGGGCAGGATGTGTCGGATGAAGCAGCGTTCCCCGGCTGGCTTGCTCAAACGCTCGCAGCGTCTGGCGCCAACATCGCCTTCGTGAACCTCTGGGACGCTAATGCCAGCGGGAACTTCGATTTCTCCTCGCCGTCTGCCAACAAGCCCGGCGAGGCAGCAGCCTGGGCCAAAAGCTTCGGAACGACCGGCACGACCGTGGCGGCCTCACCGACCATACCGGCTGCCGCTGGGTCCAGTACAGCGCCAGACACTCTCACGCTCACTGTCTCCGAGGACGCATGGCAGGGCGACGCGCAATTCATCGTCTCGGTGGATGGCAAGCAGGCCGGCGGCGTCAATACTGCGACGGCGCTGCACGCGGCTGGGCAAAGCCAGGATTTCACTTTTGGCGATTTCTGGGGCGCCGGGCCGCACAACGTTTCCGTAAGTTTCCTGAATGACGCTTATGGCGGCACTCCGCAAGCCGACCGCAACCTGTATGTCGGCGGCGCAACCTTCGATGGTCACGTCAATGCCGCAGCCTTGACGTTCCTGTCCTCCGGGACTCAATCTCTCGTGGCGTCATAATTCATCGGCTGCAATGCCGTGTTCATCTGGGGCCTCGGGCGGTCCCAGATGCGTGCAGCAGCGGCATTCACGCAAAGCGGTAACTTGCCGTTATAACCAGTTGCGGCTAGGACATAACGGCGAGTCCGATCGATCAACAAAATCCGACACGCTTCGAGGCATTCACCCGAGCCGGAGCTGTGCCACCCTGCCTGAAATACCCTATTTGTTTTTGCTCCCAGGCATGGGCGGCTATGATCCAAAGCTCATTGAGATTGGCCTTGCCTGCCGGGAAGCCGTGCAGCCAATCAAGATCTCCTATCCACCCTGGAGGACTCAGCTCGGCAATCCCGCGTTCGATTTCGACGCCCTGGTCAGCGATGTCACCGCACAGGTTCTGTCGCACGCCTCATCGGACGCGATCATGCTCGCGGGCTACTCGTTTGGCGGCATTGTTGCCTTCGTGGTCGCGGCGCGCCTGTGGAAGGCCGGGCGTCCCGTGCGGTTCCTCGGGTTTTTGGACACCGAAGTGCAGCCCGGGGTCGATTTCGCCACCGGCGTGCCCTATCCACCGATGACGCGGCGGCGCGAATTCACCGGCTTTGCCGCGGCTCTGCGGCGCGGGGACGCATCGGGAAAGCTGGCCTTTGTGGTGGCTCGCGAACTGAGCAAGCCGCGGTGGAAGCGGGTGCTTCGAGTGCTTGCCCGCATCCCGCCGGAACGGCTGCGCGGAGATTTCATGACCTTTCTCGACCGCGACCTGTTGTCGTGGCATATCCAGCCGATGCTGCGCCAATGGGCAGCCCTCCGCAAAACACTGCCGCCGCTTCCCGTGCCCACGTTCTTGTTCCGCACGGACCATCATCATGCGCAAGCCCCGCAGCATCTCGGCTGGGAGCGTTATTGCCCGGAGCTGACGATCCTCAGGGTCCCCGGCACGCATAACGGCATGCTCGAGGGTTCTAATCTGCCTACGGTGTGCGCCATCTTCAACAAAACCATCTCATACGCGCTTCAGGCGAGCTCAAGCGACGGCAAAAATTCCAATTTTCCGCAACGGGACACAGCATGAGCCACTGCGGCGCGGGTGATCGAACAGCGCGATGCGGCAGCGTACCGCAGGCTTCACGCAATTGGTTGTAACCGCAGCCTGCCGGGTTTGGCCGCTTGCGGCTATCAACTCGTTCTAACCGCGTCCTCGACCTGGCTGGGTCGAGTGGTTTTGTTTTGCGACCCAGCCGCATCGGACAATGTAAGCCGCTCAGCCACCCGGCACGCCCGCTGGCCGGGCAACAAGGAGAGCGTGCGTGAACATCGAGCCGGCGCCAGCCGTCACCGTCGTCGTGCCCGTCTACAACAGCGCTCCCACCCTCGCTCGCGCCGTCCGCTCCGTGCTCGACCAGACCCTGCAGGCTTTCGAACTGCTGGTCGTCGACGATGGATCGACCGACGACAGCCTCGCCGTCGCCGAAGCCCTCGCCGCCACCGATCCGCGGATCACGGTGATTGCCCGGCCACAAAACTCAGGCAAGGCACGCGCCATGAACTATGCCGCCACCATCGCGCGCGGCCGGTGGATCGCCGTACTTGACGCCGACGACTGCTATTTGCCGACCCGCCTCGCCACCCTGGTCGAGGCGGGCGAGGCGCACGGCGTCGATCTGGTCGCCGACAACCAGCTCCATTCCGACAACGCCACCGGCATGGTGTTCCGCCAGGCTTTCACGGCGCCAGGGGCCGGAAGGCTGGTGGGCATCCCCGACTTCATCGCCCATTCCGACCCGGCAGCCACCTTCGACTTCGGCATCCTCAAGCCGATGATTTCAGCGGAGTTCATTCGCCGCACCGGCCTCGCCTACCATCCCGACGCGAAGCTCGCCGAGGACTTCTATTACCTCATGGAATTCTTCCAACTCGGCGGACGCGCCTGGCTGGCCCATGAGCCGCTCTATGAATGGACCCTGCCGTTCAGCCCGACCGCACGCCGCTGGACCGGAACCGGCGCCGGCGCCTGGCGCTACGACTACCGCAATGCATTGGAAACCAACCGGCACTTCCAGGACAAGCTGCGCGATGCCGCACGGCCCGAACTGCTCAAGCTGCTGCGGCGGCGCGAGCGGGAATACATGGTGATGGTGCATTACCTCGATGCCCAACGCATCCTGGCCGACACCGGCAGCCGCTCCAAGGCGCTGGCCATCATAATCTCGCATCCCAGCACCTGGCCCCTGCTGGCCCAGCGCATCGCCGGACGCGTGGCGCGCATCGCCGCCCGCACCCGCGCACCTGCCGCTTGACGCCGATCCCGATGGCCAAGCCGAAGACCATCATCATCACGGCGGGCGACAGCAAGGTGATGCCGACGCTCCAGGGCCTGATACGCTCGCTTGAGGGCTTTCCCGAGCGCCAGGATGTGGAGATCGGCTGCCTGGACGTCGGCCAGACCGCCGAGGACCGCGCCTGGCTTGCCGCCCACGGCGTGGTTGTCGCGGAACCCACAACCCATCTTGGCGTGCCGATTGAACGCCTCAAGCCCTACGAGCGCGCCTTCGTCGCCCGGCCTTTCCTGCGCGACTACTTCCCCGGACGTGACATCTACGTGTGGATCGACTCGGACGTATGGCTGCAGGGCTGGTGGGTCATCGACGCCTATCGCCAGGGCGCCTTGAAGACCGGCATGGCCATCGCCCATGAGCGCGAGCGCGCCTATGTGTTCCAGGGCTGGCTGCTGGCCTGGTTCGCCAAGCACATGGTGCTCGGCTATGGCCCCGCGGACGGCGCTTGGCTGCTCTCGCGTCCGCACCTCAATGCCGGCCTGTTCGCGATGCGGTCGGACAGCCCGCATTGGGCGCTTTGGGTGCATCACTACCAAGCTGCCTGGGACCGCACCGGTACGTTCAACCCGCACGACCAGTTCTCCATCAACCGGCTGGTCTACGGCGGCTTCATGTCGCGCCCGAAGGTCGAGACTACGATCCTGGCGCCACGCTACAACTGGATCTGCGACCGCGGCCCGCCAATGTGGAACGACGCGGAGGGGACGCTCTGCGAACCCTATCCCCCATACCGCAGCATCGGCGCCGTCCACCTCGCGGGACCCGGCAAGACAACGGCCTACGACGTTCGGCGCACCGGCGGCGGGAGCTTCAATGCACTGCTGCTGCAGGGCGTCAAACCACCCAGCCACGATTACTCGCCAGCCTGATGCCATGACCCGACAGGGCCCAGGGCAGGGCCGCAAGCCGATCGGCCGCTCATGGCATGCGCGAATGTTCTTGGACCGATAAGCCGGCCCCTTGCTCCCGGTCGGCCGAATCAAGGGTTTGCAGCACAGCCTGCATCGCCTCCTCCCCTGCACGCCAGCGGTCGGCCATGGTCACGCGGGAGAAGTCGAACACCTTGCCAGCGCCAGCCTCGTCCAGCCCGGCGCGGTAGCTGAGGTAATGCATCTTCGCCGGGCGCGAGCGACCTTCAACGAGCATGGCGGCAATGTCCGGATCGGCGCGCAGTTCCGGCGGCAACCGCGCGCCAAGGCGGCCGATCATGGCGCGCAACCGCTGTTCCCGCTGCTGCCCTTCAAGCAGCCGGCGCGACTGGTTGCCGAACATCAGGTCGCCCGCGCGCGAAAGGCCGGCGCCCAGCGTATGCGGGCGGCTGCCTTGCTGCGCGAACAGCTCGGTCACGAAGCACAGCAGGCCGTCGGAGGCCCGGTCCTCGAACACGAGGTCCAGCGGCGTGTTGGAGGACAGCCCGCCATCCCCCAACAACCGCCCATCGACCTCGACCGGAGCGAACAAAGGCAACAGGGCGCAGGACGCGACGACGTGTTCCGGCCCGATCTGCGCGCCCGTGCCGGTGTCAAAGACCACGCGCTCGCCGGTGACCACATCGGTCGCAACCAGGCTGACCCGCACGCCGCCCCGGTTGAGGCGGTCGAAGTCGACGAGTCGGGTGATTTGCGAGCGCAGCGGCGCAAGATCGTACAAGGCGGACACGTCGCTTGCCCCGACCCGCGGCCCTGGGGACATGCGGGGCCGGAAGATGCCAGGACGGCCGAGCAACAGCGTCTCCAGCACGCTCGCCTGATTGTAGGCCTGCCGCCAGGCTCCGGCTTCCGGTTCGCCGAACCAAAAGGACGTGATTGGCGTCGGATCCGTCGTGGCGGTCTGCCAGAATTGCCGCAACCGGACGATGCGGTGCTCCGGCGCGTTTCCCGCGATGATCGCGGCGGTCACGGCGCCGATTGAACTTCCAACGACCCAGTCCGGAAGCGGGCCTAAGCCGTCCTGCAGGCCAGCGTAAGCGCCAGCTTCATACGCGCCAAGGGCGATCCCGCCGGCAAACACCATGGCGGTGAGATCGCTCGCGGCGTGGATTCGGTTATCGTCTGGCATGCGGCCCCATTCTGTGTTGCAGCATGGCTTAGGCAAGCCAACAAGGGACCGGCCGCCGACCATGCTGCCATCAACCTGGGGATTGTTCCGGACGTTTCAGCGTGGCATTTCGGATATGGTGGCCGCTTGCGCGCAACTCGAAACGTGACGCCTCGGACCGGCACAAGGACCTTGAAAGAATTGTTCCGCGCAGTACACGCTATGCCACATCGATGCCGTTCGGGCCGTCTACCCCAGCTCGCGGCGGCGCCGGAGCCTGCGCTGGGCAGTATCCTGGCTAGAAACGGGGCTTAATGATGGATCGACAAGCTGGGGCATCCGCGGCGCCGACTTACGCCGCGATCTTCAGGACGCATTTCTGGGACGAGTTCGTCCAGCGGCAGTTCGATCGCCTGTTGTCGCGCGTTGGCGCCGGCCATGTCTACGTTCTCGTGGACGAGACCAACGGACGGGTCGAAGGCATCGGGCACGACCGGGTGGTGCGGCTGACGGAGCAGGACATGCTGGACATGGGCCTGCCGCGGGCCGGCGCCGGCAACCTGCTTTGGTTCAATGGCGACTACCCGCTCTACTATTTCCTGCAGCGGCACGGCTCATACGATTACTACCTGCAGCTCGAATACGACGTCGTGCTCAACACCGATGTCGACCAGCTCATCCGCCGGGCCGCCGCCGGCAAGGCCGATTTCGTCGGCCTGACCAAGGGCGAGCCGGTGCATGAATGGGCGTGGCTGTCCACCTGCCAGGGCGTCTACGATCCCGCCGAAATCCAATATAAGCTGATCTGCTTGTCGCTGTTCTCGCACCGGGCGCTGCAGAAATTGTCGGCGCGCCGGCTCGCGCTGGCCGAGCAACTGCGAACCGGCGGGATCGAGGCGTGGCCGTTTTGCGAAGGCTTCATCGCGACCGAAATGGGGCGGCGCGGCTTCGTGAGCATCGAGCTGTCGCACTATCTCGACACCGGCGCATACGACAGTTGGCCGCCCTTCGTGGAAAGCGACCTGCCGATCATGACGGGCAGCCCGGTCATCCATCCCGTGCTCGATCAACCGCGTTACATCAGCAGCCTGTTGAAGTACAAGGTCGGGCTGATCGGCTACGTGGACGTGAACAGCCTGCTGCACCGCAAGCTCCGGCGCCTGCCGGCCGACGCCTATATTTCGGCATTGGTGAAATCCTTCAGCCAAAAAGCTATCCGCACCATGCGCGCGCATCGGTTGCTGCCGGGGTAGGAAACCAGGGTTTTTCCGGTTCAAACATAAGCCCCGAACACGCCGCTTTTGCAGGGATCAACGCTGAGTGTCCGGCGATGGAAGCTTGCGCGGCAGTCGCTGCGCTCCAGGTATTGCACTCCCGGCATCGCCCACGACGCACAGTGCCCACAGCGACGAAAGATCCCCATGGCTCCGACCACGCAACAGCTAAAGTCCGACATCGACTCCGGCAAGACCGGCGACAAGGCCGTGGAGGGGTTCGACCTTGGCCTGTCCACGTTGGGCACTGATGACGAGGCCGCCGGATCGCCCAACACGCCGGAACAGATAGCGATGGCGCGGGCGCTGGAAAAGCGCGATGCGCCCAAGTCCCCTGCCGAGCAATCAGCGAACGTGTCCAAGCCTGGCAGGCCCGCACTATGGATCGTTGTCGGGCTGTTCGTGGCCGTTCTAGTGGTGCTGGCCCTGGCGGTCTTGACCGGCCGGGGCTGAGCGCGGCACCAAGCCAGGTCCAAGCCCCGGATAACCCGTACGGAGTAAACCAATGGCCGACCAAGTTCCCGACGTGCCCGGCGGTCCGCATCTGCGCACAGTCGCCATGCCGCGCGACACGAACGCGAGCGGCGCAATCTTTGGCGGCTGGACATTGTCGCAAATGGACCTCGCGGGCGGCACCTTCGCCGCGCACCAGGCACAGGGACGCGTCGCCACCGTCAGCATCGAGGCAATGCGCTTCCTGCGTCCGGTTGCCGTCGGGGACGAGGTGAGCTGCTACTGCTTGCTGGAACACCAGGGCGGAACCTCCGTCGCCGTCAAGATCGAAACCTGGGCGCGCGGACGCACCGGCAGCGATGCCGAGAAGGTCACCGAGGGCGTGTTCACCTATGTCGCCCTGGACGAGGACGGCAAACCACGCGAACTCGGCGACGATGGCGCGAGAGAGGCGCGTTGACGGGCGTTCTCCATCGCTAAACGAGTAAACATCGGCACGGCGGGCTGGAGCATTCCGCCGCAATACGCTGCGGCGTTCCCACCAGGCGGCAGCCATTTGGAACGCTATGCGCGGCGGCTCGGCGCCGTGGAGATCAACTCGTCGTTCTACCGGCCGCATTTGCCGAAGACCTACCAGCGCTGGGCCGCAGCCGTGCCAGAAGGTTTCCGTTTCGCCGTGAAGCTGCCAAAGGAGATCACCCACGCCCGGCGGCTCGATGCCGCAACGCAGCCCCTGGCGCAGTTCCTGTCCGAGGCAAGCATGCTTGGCGCCAAGCTCGGCCCGCTGCTCGTGCAATTGCCGCCGAGCCTGTCGTTCGAGGCAGCGAAGGTTACGGAGTTCTTCGCCGAACTTCGCGGCCGCCATGCCGGGCCGGTCGCCTGCGAGCCCCGGCACCCGGCTTGGTTCACCGACGAGGCCAATCTCCTGCTAACCCAATTCCAAGTTGCCCGCGTGGCCGCAGACCCGGCGTGCGTTCCCTGCGCTGCGGCGCCGGGCGGTTGGCCAGGCTTGGTATACTACCGCCTGCATGGCTCCCCAGAAGTTTATCATTCCGCCTACAATGCTGAATGCATCGCTGATCTTGAAACCAGCATCGCCGGCCAAGCTCCCAGCGCCGAGGTATGGTGCATCTTCGACAACACGGCGCGTGGCGAGGCAGCCGCCAACGCCTTGTCACTGCAAGGGCTGTTGCCGCACAAGCCTGGATAGCTGGGCCTGCGGACGGAACCAAGCGGCCGGGCGGCGCTTGTGGGTGTCGCACGGCAATGGCGCTGCCGCCTGGCCGACGCAGGTTCACCGTGCGCCGAACTCCTGGAGGGCCGTCGCATGCCGCACGCCGTGATCGTCAACCTCGCCGGCGCCGCGATCCGATGAGCCGGCTTTTCACATGGCTGGCGGTGGCCCTGCTGTGCAGCGGATGCGCGTTGACGGGCGCCACCCCGCCGCAGGTCGAGGTGCGGTCCGTCGAGCTGCGCGGCATCGGCCTGCTCGACCAGACCTTGGGCGTGACCTTGTGCGTCACCAATCCCAACAACTCGGAACTGGCGTTCCGCCGCATCCGGGTCGCAGTGGACGCGGCCGGAAGCCCCTTGGCGGCAGGCGTGAGCGACGCGCCGGTGATGCTGCCGCCATACTCGTCGGCCTTGGTGCCGTTCACCGTCGTGAGCACCGTGCGCAACCTGCTGCCCCAGCTCATCGGCGTTCTCAGCACGGGGGCGCTCGAATATCGGTTATACGGGTCCATCACGCTGGATACGCTGGGCCTCACCGTGCCGTTCAGCCGCAGCGGGCGGTTCGGGCTATTGACGGCCGCCCCGGCGCTGCTGGCAGCCGCCCCGGCGCTGCTGGCGGCCGGCCCGGAGCTGCTGGCAGACGCCGTCACGCCCACACCTTTGCGCTGTGTCCCGACGATCTGACTCCGGCAGCTACGACGCATTGCCTCGGTCACCCAAGCTCAGCGTCTCGAAGCCGTCTTGAGCCACCATTTCACCGGTTCAGGTTCATGCTCCTCGGCAGCATAGGCGGCTTTGCGTGGCCGCTTGACCGGAGTTGCTGCCGGGGTCCTTGCCTGGCGCTGCGCCGGGGCGTGCTTCCGTTCTGCCCACTCGCGGGCAGCGGCCGCCTCGTGCAGGGCAGCCTCGGCCGCGGCCCGTGCGGCGCGCTCGGCGGTGAGTGCTTCGTTCAGCCGGGCTTGTTGAGCCTCATGCGCCGCCTTGGCGGCCTCGGACGCTTCCCGGTGCGCCAGCTCCGCATGACCCAGTTTCGTTTGCAGGTCATGCACTGTCGCAAGCGCCTCCTGCAGCGACCGCTCCGCCTTTTCGCGTGCGGCGCGCTCGTGAGCGACGGTCGTCTCCAAAGCACCGGATCGTGGAGCAACGGGCGCATCGGCCTCGTTCGCCCGGTGCCGGCTCACAAGAGTGACCGGGTGCCGGCTCACAAGAGTGACCGGGTGCCGGCTCACAAGAGTGACCGGGACATCTCCATCCTTCACGAAACGCGGGCGCGGCCGGTCGCCCGCGGGCCGGTCCGCCAAGCGAGCGGGCGCATTCAGCCGTTGCTGCTCGGGACGAGGCTGCCCAGCCGGGCCATCATGGGCGCCAGCAAGCCCAAGCGCCCGGCGCATGCGTGCCTCGGCGAATTCATGATCGGGAACCTCAGGCGGGATCGGGTCGGACGGCGGCATCATTCTCTCAGACAGGTTGGTTATAGAATTTCATCAAGACCGGGTGACGGCTCAGGCGGCCATAGACGCTGCGCCCAAAAAGCCAAGCCGTTGCGGCACAGTCATCGTGAGCCAGAGGCCATGCAGCCCACCATGCGAATTTCATAACTCTACGCCTTCAGCCCTCATTCAAAGGCTAGGTGACGGCGGGCGCGAAGCAACTTCAATTATATGATCAGTCATGGACTGCTGACCAGGGTGCAAGTGATTGGGAAACGGACGGTAACCGCGAAGATCGTAAGTTCGAAATGGCTTGCTGAACGATCCTTGACCGGCAGCATCCATCAGGACATAGACGGCCACGGTCGCGAGCCGGCTGCATACCATTGAAGTCCCAGGCCAGGAGGCCAGCATCGCCGACCTCTATCTCGCGCCGATCATCGCATACGTCGCCATGACGCCTCACAAGGACAAGTTCCTTGGGCTGCCAGGCGTTCAAGCCTGGTGGGAGCTGATTTCCGCCCGCGAGAGTTTCCAGTCGACGCAGCCCTGATAACGGGTCCGCGCCAGCCATTCAGCCCGCCGACACGTGCACTCGGTGCCAGGCCGCGCTCAGATAGCCCTTGAAATTCCACGTGTCGTCCGGCAACGCCGGCTGGGTTTGCCCGGCAGCGTCCCAGGCCCGCACCGCCAACTCGTGCTCGCCTTTGGAAAGGTCCATTGTCGCGTGCCAGAAGGTCCAGCTCCAGGGTGCGTCGGCATCGTGCTCCAGCTCGGCCTGTTTCCAAGTGCGTCCGCCATCGGCCGACACGTCGACGCGCATGATGCCGCGGGCCGTGGCAACGGCGTAGCCGCGGACTGCGGTGGCGCCGGCCTGCAGCGTTGCATGCGGCGCCGGCTCGCAGATCGCGGAGTTGAGCGGCATGCCGTAGATCGTGAGGCCCTTCCCCCAATCCACCGTCGCCTCTGTCACGTCCGGCGGCAGCAGCTTATAGTCCCGCTGCTGCATGTGGTTGGCGGATGGCCTGTCCTGCACCGTGATGGCGGCCAGCCATTTCGGGCTGCGCACGCCCGCGAAGCCCGGCGTCACGACACGGAGGGGGAAGCCATGCTCCGGCGCCAACGGTTCGCCGTTCATGCTGAACGCCAGCAGCACCTCCGGCGACATCGCCTTGGCCATGGGAATGGAAACGCCGTAGGTGAAACGCCCCTCGTCCGGCATCTCCACCTGGTCGCAAGCGTCGAACGCGGCATGAAGCCCGGCGCCCGCCTCCGCGCCGGCCGCCTGCAGCACATCGGCCAGGGCGACGCCGGTCCATACGGCGTTGCCGATCGCACCCGGCGCCCAAGGGTCGCCCAAGGTCGGACGCACCGGCTGCATGTCGGCGCGGCGGTTGCCGGCGCACTGCATCACCGCAATGACGCTGCGTTCGGCAAAACGCTGCCGCAACTCGGCCATCGAGAGGTCCAACGGCGTCGCCACCCGGCCGCCGACGCGCAGCCGATGCGTGGCCGGGTCCAGATGCGGGATGTCGCCGTGGCTGCGGACGTAGAAATCCTGCTGCGCCGTCGTCATGCACGCGCGTAGCCGGCCAAGCGGCGGTTCGGCGTTATACGGCTTCTCGGAACGAACGATCAGGTCCGGCTTGGAGCGGAAAGGATTGAACATGACCACGCTTCGCTGCCATTAAGACAGGCAAACACCGCTGGGGCCAGCGCGTTGCAGCCGGGCGATGATTGTTGCACCCGTGTAGCCGCATCTGTCCCGGTCAACCGCTCCACGCCGCTTGTAGCGATGCCGGATGGCCGTCGAGCTTACTGGAGCATCGCCCAGAATAGCCACACAGTGACGGTTAGAACCGGCGCAGTGAGCACCGCCCAGATCACCCAGCCAATGATCGCCAACATCGGCACGCCCCGCACCGAATCTGCGCCGGGGCCGCCAGCGAGCGCCAGGCCGTCGCCCATGAACGGCAAATTCAGGTCACCGAGCGGCGGCCCAGGAATGGGTATCGCCGCCGGCTGGCGCAACAGCGTGATCAAATGCTCGCTCACCTGCTTGGGGCGGCTCGGACGGCGGCGTTCCGGCGTCGTGGCCAAAGCTTCGGGAACGTGTTCTATATCTCGGGGACGTTCGTTCGGTGTCATCGAAACCACCCTGCTGCACAGAAACACTAAACCATGCAACCCCAGGTTGGAAGCGGTTCCGTTCCTAGAATTGTCAGGTGTTGTCGGGCTCAGCCGCGGCAAGGATCGCCCGCTTCAGACGCCATGTTCACGCGTTGCCGCGGTCCTCGCGGAACAGATGCAGCGCCTGCTGGATCGGGCGGTCGGAGAAGGAGAACAGCACGCTGTCCTCCGCTGCCTCGTGCCGCACCCGGTGCCAAGACGGCACGACAAACACGTCCCGCTTGCCCCAGGTGACCACCATGTCCTCGCCGCCGGTGACGGAGATCACGCTGCGGCCCTGGCCCTCGATTGGCACGAACACGGTCGCGTCGGTGGAGCGGTACGCCGCCGTGGCGAAGCCCTTCGGCAGCAACTGCACGAAGGTGCCCATGGTCGCCATGGCGTGGTTGCCGGTGATCGGGTTGGTGTAGCGCATCTTCAGCCCGTGGCAGGCGTCCCAGTCCTCCATCCGCCGCATCCGCTCCAGCGCCTCCCGGGTGCGGCCAAAGGGATAGTTGAACACCGGCGAGGACCCGCCGCCGCCCGCATGGTCCACCGGCATCAGGTTTGCGCCATACCGCGCGTCGCTGTCGCCGACCGGGCGGGTGATCGGCTGCTCGTCCACGTCCAGGTGCTCGGCGAACGAGGCGTCGAGGAACTGCACGACGGGAATGTCGAGGCCGTCCAGCCAGAAGATCGGCTCGTCGCTGGGGTTGCCGTGGTCGTGCCAGGCCATGGGCGGCGTGATGATGAAATCGCCCTCGTGCATGATCGTCTTCTCGCCGTTCACGGCGGTGTAGGCGCCGTCGCCCTCCAGCACGAAGCGCAGCGCCGATTGCGTGTGGCGATGCGCCGGCGCGACCTCGCCCGGCAGCACGAGCTGCACCCCGGAATACAGGCTGGTGGTGATCTTCGACTGCCCGCGCAGCCCAGGGTTCTCCAGCACCAGCACCCGGCGCTCGGCCTCCTTGGCGGTGATCAGCCCGCCCGCCTCCATCATGGCCGCGCGTATGGTGGCGAAGCGCCAGGACGCCGGCTGGCACGGGCTGCGCGGCTCGGGCGTCACCAGGTTGGCGAGCGAGGTCCAGAGCGGGGTGAGGTTCTCCTTGCCGATCCGGTCATAGAAGGCGACCCGCTCGGGCGTATCCGTTGCGTGGGCGTCCATCGCGTCCTCCGTTTTAGCAGCGTTTTGTTGGATTGACCGTATACCCCCATTCGTCCTAGCGTCAATTGCGAAGCGGGGGCGTCAATCGCGAAGCGGCTCAAAAGAAGCCGAGGGGAAACATCAGCATGATCCTGCACGACTACTTCCGCAGCGCCGCCAGTTGGCGTGTCCGCATCGCGCTCAACTTAAAGCGTATTGCAGTGCAGCAAGCCGCGCATCACCTTCGCCGCGGCGAGCAGCGTTCGCCGGAGTATTTGGCGCTCAACCCGCAGGGCCTCGTGCCGACGCTCGTGCTGGATGACGGGACGCCGCTCACCCAGTCGCTCGCGATCATCGAGTGGCTCGATGAAACCTACCCCGATCCGCCTTTGCTGCCGGACAATGCCGTGATGCGGGCACAAGTCCGCGCTTTCGCCCTGGTGCTCGCGGCCGACACGCATCCGGTGCAGAACTTAAAGGTGCTGAACTCGCTGCGTGGGCTTGGGATTGCCGAAAGCGACGTGACGAAATGGGCGGCAGACGCCAATGCGTCCGGGCTTGTTGCCTGCGAGGCGCTGCTTGAACGGGCGCCCGGGCCATTCTGCTTCGGCGCCGCGCCCGGGCTGGCGGACCTCTGTTTGGCGCCCCAGCTCGGCAACGCCCGCCGCTTCGGCGTCGATGTCGGCCGATTCCCCCGCTTGCTGGAGCGGGAGGCGGCCGTCAACGCCCTGCCGGCCTTTGCCCAAGCGGCGCCGGATCGCCAGCCCGATGCGGAATAGGCGCTCCCCGTTGCCGCCGCTTCATCTGCCAGAGGGACCGCATGGACGGACTGTATCAAATGCCCGGCCATCTCATTCGCCGGGCGCAGCAAATCTCGACGGCGCTGTTCACCGACGAATGCGCCATGTTCGACCTGACGGCGGTGCAATATGCGGCACTGTGCGCGATATCGGCCAGTCCGGACGTGGACGCGACCCGGCTATCGGGCCTGATCGCGTTCGACCGGTCCACCATCGGCGACGTGCTCGAGCGCATGGAGGCGAAATGCTGGATCACCCGCGCGCCGAGCCCTGGGGACCGCCGGGTCAAGCTGCTGCGGCTGTCCCCGTCCGGCGCTGCATTGCTGCGCCAGGTCGGGCCGGCGGTGCGCCGGGTGCAGGACCGGCTACTCGCCCCGCTGGCGCCGCGCGACCGCGACACGATCGTCCGCTTGCTGTCACAATTGGCGGAGCTGCACAACGACGCGGCGCCCGCCCCGCTGCGTATCGCCGCCGGACGCTGACCGCAGCCATTTCGCGCCGCACCAAGGCAACCCAATAGGGGGACACCGGATCATGTCAGCATCGCAAGCATTGCCGTTCATCGTTGCCGGCGGCGGCATTGGCGGCCTGGCCGCGGCGCTCGGCCTGGCGCGGAAGGGCGTCCCGGTCCTCGTGCTGGAAAAGGCGCCGGTGCTGGGCGAGATCGGCGCCGGCATCCAGCTCGGCCCCAACGCCTTCCACTGCTTCGACCGCCTGGGCATCGGCGAGGCGGCTCGCGCCATGGCGGTGTTCATCGACCAGCTCCGGCTGATGGACGCGACCAGCGGCGAGGAGATCACCCACATCCCACTGAATGAGCCGTTCCGGCGGCGCTTCGGCAACCCCTATGCGGTCGTGCACCGCGGCGACCTGCACGGCGTGTTCCTCCGCGCCTGCCGCGAGAACGGCCATATCGAATTGCGCACCGGCTGCGAGGTCGTCGGCTACGAGCAGGACGCCGCCGCCGTCACCGCCCGCCTGGCCTCGGGGGAACTGGTGCGCGGGGCGGCATTGATCGGCGCCGACGGGCTGTGGTCCAACATACGCCAACAGATGGTCGGCGACGGGCCGCCCCGCGTGTCCGGCCATTCGACCTATCGCTCCGTCATCCCGACGGAAATGATGCCCGAGGACCTGCGTTGGAACGCCGCGACGCTGTGGGCGGGGCCGAAGTGCCACATCGTGCACTACCCGCTGTCGGGCTGGAAGGTGTTCAACCTGGTCGTGACCTACCACAACCATGCGCCCGAGCCGGTCGCCGGCAAGCCGTGCCCGGAGGACGAGGTGCTGCGCGGCTTCGAGCACATCCACCCGCGGGCGCAGGACATCATCCGCCATGGCTCCAATTGGAAGCTGTGGGTGCTGTGCGACCGGGACCCGGTGGAGCAGTGGGTCGACGGGCGCGCCGCGCTGCTGGGCGACGCCGCGCACCCGACGCTGCAGTATTTCGCCCAGGGCGCCTGCATGGCCATGGAGGACGGCGTCTGCCTGGCCGACGAGGTGGCCGCGCATCCCGGTCGGCTCGATGCGGCGCTGGAGGCATATCGCGCCCGGCGGGTGCTGCGGACCGCGCGGGTGCAGCTCCAGTCCCGGGCGATCGGCGAGCACATCTACCACCCGGACGGCGCGCACGCGCAGCTCCGCAACGCCATCATGCGGGCGAAGACGCCGGCGGATTGGTATGACAACCTGGCCTGGCTCTATGGCGGCGACAAGCAGGACGCGGCGAGCCAAAACCGCGTGGCGGCTTAGGGCCGGGAGGGATGATGGGAGCGAGACTGATGAAACGGCATGGCCTGGCAGGCGCGCTCGTCCTGCTGTTGGCCGGCGGCACGGCTTGGGCCCAGGCGCCCGGCCAGGCGCCCGGCACAATCCGCATCGGCGTGCTGAACGACATGTCCGGGCCCTACGCCGACCTGTCCGGCAAGGGCTCGGTGACCGCGGCGCAGATGGCGGCCGAGGACTTCGCCGCGGCGGCCGGGCCGGGCGCGCCGCGCGTCGACGTCCTGTCGGGCGACCACCAGAACAAGGCTGATATCGGCGCCGCCATCGCGCGCGCCTGGGTGGACCGGGACGGCGTCGCGGCGGTGGTCGACGTGCCGAACTCCGCGGTGGCGCTCGCCGTCAACCAGGTGATGCGCGACAAGGACCGCGCGTTCCTGGCATCCAGCACCGCGACCTCGGACCTGACCGGGGCGCAGTGCGCACCGACCACGGTGCAGTGGACCTTCGACACCTGGGCGCTGGCCAACGGCACGGCGCGGGCGCTCACCCGGGCGGGCACGCGCTGGTTCTTCATCGGGTCCGACTACGCGCTTGGCGCCTCGCTGATCCGCGACGCCAGCGCCGTCATCAAGGCGGGCGGCGGCTCGGTGCTGGGCGACGTGCGCGCGCCGCTCGGCACGTCCGACCTGTCGTCGTATCTCCTGCAGGCGCAGGCGTCGGGCGCGGAGGTCATCGGCGTCGCCAACGCCGGGGACGACGTGGTCAATACGGTCAAGCAGGCGGCGGAATTCGGCGTCGGCCGCGACGGCAAGCAGCGCATGGCCGGGCTGCTGGTGTTCCTGACCGACGTGCAGGCGATGGGCTTGCAGACGGCGCAGGGCCTGCTGCTGACCGAGGCATTCTACTGGGACCTGAACGACGCGACGCGGGCCTGGAGCAAGCGGTTCGCGGCCAGGATGGGCGGGCGGATGCCGACGATGAACCACGCCGGGGTGTATTCGGAGACGCTGGCCTATTTGCACGCCGCGGCGGCGTCCGGCAGCATTTCCGGGCGCGCGGTGGTCGCCCGCATGGAAGCGGCGCCCATCGATGACCCGCTGTTCGGGCCGACCACGATCCGCCGGGACGGACGCGCCGTGCACGCGATGTACCTGTTCCGGGTGAAAAAGCCCGCCGACTCCAACGGGCCGTACGACCTCTATGATGTCGCCGCCACCATCCCGGCGGCCGAGGCATTCCGTCCTTTGGCCGACGGTGGGTGCCCGTTGGCGGTGCAGCCGGCCGCAGCGAACCCATGAAGGAGCCTGCCTGATGTGCCCAACCGATTCCGGCGCCGACAGCAGCAGCGCAGCGTCGGCGCTGATCGATGACCTGGTGGCGGCGAACCATATCCTGTTCGACCAGGGCGTCGTCGACGCGTTCGGCCACGTCAGCGTCCGGCACGACAAGCGCCCCGACCGGTTCCTGCTGGCCCGCAACATGGCGCCCGGCTCGGTCGCGGCGGCCGATATCGTCGAGTTCACCCTGGACGGGGAACCCGTGGATGCGCGCGGGCGCAAGGTCTACCTGGAGCGGTTCATCCATGGCGAGATCTTCCGCCGCCGTCCGGACGTGATGGCCGTGGTGCACAGCCATTCCCACTCCATCGTGCCGTTGAGCGTCGTGAAGGGCGCCAAGCTGCGGGCGCTGTTCCACATGGCCGGGTTCATCGGCCAGGACGCCCCGGTGTTCGAGATACGCGAGGCCGGCGGCGACGGCACCGACCTGCTGATCAGCGACAACATGCTCGGACGCGCGCTGGCGGAGAAGTTCGACCGGGCCGACATCGTGCTGATGCGCGGGCACGGCTCGACCGTGGTCGGCGGGTCCATCCCGATGGCCGTCTACCGGGCGGTGTATGCCGAGCTGAACGCCCGGTACCAATTGGAAGCCAGCCACCTCGGGGAGATCACCTATCTGACCGAAGCGGAGGGCCGCGCCTGCGTCGACCGCGTCGAGGGGCAAATTCAACGGCCCTGGGATTTGTGGAAAAGCCAGGCGGCGCAACGGCGTGGCGCGCGTAGCTAGGCGCCCGGCGGAATGACCGGCATGCACCCCGTTTCTGACATCCCCGTGCGTGACCTCCCCCTGCGTGACATAAACGTCACCACGCTCATCGACGACCGTCCTTTGTCGCCCCTGCAATGGCTCGTATTCGTGCTTTGCGGCCTGGCCGCGTTCCTCGACGGGGCGGACAGCCAATCCATCGGCGTGGCCGCCCCGCTCATCGCCAGCGAGTTCGGCATGCCCATGGGCGCATTCACGCCGGCGTTCTCGGCCGGCCTGTTCGGCGCAACGGTCGGCGCATTGACCTTCGGCCCGCTCGGCGACCGCTTTGGCCGCAAGCGGATGCTGGTCGTCGCCGTGTTGCTGCTGTCGCTGTTCACCCTGCTCACCCCCGCCGCCCGGACGTTCCCCGAACTGCTCGCGATCCGCTTCCTGAGCGGGCTGGGGCTTGGCGGCGCCACGCCGTGCTTCATCACGCTATGCGCCGAATACGCGCCCCGGCGGCGGCGCGCCATGCTTGCGAGCGTCCTCTGGGCCGCCTACCCGCTGGGCGCCAGCTTGGGCGGGGTCGTCAACGCCACCGTCATCCCGGCGCTCGGCTGGCCGGCGGTCTTCTACATCGGCGGCGGCCTGCCCTTGCTTGTCGCTGCGCTGATGATCTTCTGGCTGCCAGAATCGCTCGGCTACCTCGTGGCGCGCGACCCGGCGTCGCCCCGAGCCCGGATCATCGTCCAGAAGCTCGACAAGACCCTCGCCGGCCAGGACATGCGCCTGCTCACCAACGCCGAGCCGGCGGTGAAGGCCAGCCTGCCGAGCCTGTTCACGGAAGGCCGGGCCATTGGCACCATCTTTCTATGGCTGATCTTCTTCATGGCGTTCGGAACCACCACGGTCATGGTGCTCCTGACCCCGACGCTTTTTCGAAGCAGCGGAATCTCCTTGTCCGCGGCGGCCCTGATGGTCGGGCTGCACAACTTCGTGGGCGTCGCCGGCATGGCCAGCGCGGGACGCCTGGTGGAGCGCTTCGGGCCGCTCGTGCTGGTGCCCGCCTTCGTGCTCGGCGCTGCGATCTTGGCTGCCTTGGGATCCGTCGCGGCATCGGTCACGCTGTCGGCCATCTGCATGGCGCTTTTGGGCATGACCGTGCTGCTGGGCGCATCGGGCGGCATCGCCTTGGCCGCCACCTCCTATCCGACGGCAATCCGCTCGACCGGGGTGGGTTGGGCCATGGGGATGGGCCGCCTCGGGCAGGTCTGCAGCCCGTTGCTCGTGGGCGCCATGCTGCGGGGAGGGTGGGGCGCTCCCAGAATCCTGGGCGTCATGGCGCTGCTCCCCTTTCTGGCCGGGCTGTTCGTCCTGCTGCGCACCTTGCACCTGCGTCGTGCCGGCCTGACGGTTGCGGCGTAACGGCCTAGGCGATCAGGACGTCACATCATTGCCCGTATCTTGGCAGCCAGGACATCCAGCGCGAACGGCTTGGTGAGCACTTGCATGCTCGGGTTCAGCACGCCGTTCCCGAGCGCGGCGTTTTCTGCATATCCGGTGATGAACAGCACCTTCAGCCCGGGCCGGTGGACCCGCGCCGCGTCGGCAAGCTGCCGTCCGTTCATTCCGCCGGGCAGGCCGACATCGCTGACCAAAAGGTCGACGCGCTGCTTTGACCGCAGGATGCGAAGCCCTTCCGCCCCATCGGCCGCCTCGATTACGGCATAACCGAGTTCCCGCAGCACGTCGCCGATCAACATGCGCACGACCGGCTCGTCATCGACCACCAAGACCGACTCGCCGGCTTTTGCCGCGGCCATCGGCAGCAGGTCCGGGTCGCCGGCCTCCATGGTCCCGTCGCCGAGATGACGGGGCAAATAGAGCCGCACGGTCGTCCCGCGCCCGACTTCGCTGTAAATGGTGGCATAACCGTTCGACTGCTTGGCAAAGCCGTAAACCATCGACAGCCCAAGGCCGGTGCCCTGCCCGATCGGCTTGGTGGTGAAAAACGGCTCGAACACGTGCGCGACCACGTCCGGCGCCATGCCCGACCCGGTGTCGGTGACCGACAATCCCACATACTGCCCGGCCTCCACGTCGTGGTGACGGTTGGCGTAGGCGTCGTCCAGGCGGACGTTCGCGGCCTCGATGGTCAGGCGCCCGCCTTCCGGCATCGCGTCGCGGGCGTTGATCGCCAGGTTGAGCAGCGCGTTCTCAAGCTGGTTCCCGTCACACAGCGTCTTCCACAGGCCGCCCGAGATCACCGTCTCGACGTGGATGGATGGGCCGACGGTGCGGCGGATCAGGTCCTCCATTGAGGCCGTGAGCCGGTTCACGTCGACGGTTTTGGGGTCGAGCGTCTGCCGCCGCGAGAACGCCAATAGCCGATCGGTTAGCGACGCCGCCCGGTTGGCGGAGGTCACCGCGGCGCCGATGTAGCGGTCCACCTCGGCGACCCGGCCCTGGGCCAAGCGGGCCTGCGTCAGTTCCAGGCTGCCG
This sequence comes from Acetobacteraceae bacterium, assembly GCA_965277495.1. GTDB lineage: Bacteria > Pseudomonadota > Alphaproteobacteria > Acetobacterales > Acetobacteraceae > CAHJXG01. The sequence goes on from OZ255824.1 coordinate 3,671,071, forward strand.
AGGATGCCGGCCAGCAGGTTGTTGAAGTCGTGCGCGATGCCGCCCGTGAGCTGGCCGACCGCCTCCATCTTCTGGCTCTGGCGCAGCTTGTCGTGCAGCTCGGCAATCCGGCGCAGGCCGCGCACCATGACCTCGGTGATGCCGTGCCGGAGGGTTTCGGCCATCTCCAGTTCCCACTCGGCCCAGGGCTTGGCGAAGCCGTGCCGGGTCTCGTCCCAGCGCTCGAATGGCGTCCGGGGTAAGTCGGCAGCGTCCTCCGGCGCCCGCATGTGCGAACCGCTGCCCCAGTTCACCAGCTGCGGCTCCTCTGGCCGGAACCAAAGCAGCATATCGGACCGGTCGGCGGACAGGGGCACCGCAAGCAAGCCGCTGGCGGCCGCCGAGTGCCGCTCCCAGGGTGGATAGGCGGCAGCGAGGTTGTTGGTTTGGAACAGCTTGGCCGCGCCGCAATGCGTGCGCAGCCAAGCCGCGAGCTCCCGCACCTCCGTCTCCGGCGGCGTGGTCCCGACCAGCGAAAGGGCGCCGTCATGCAGGACGGCGGCGCCAGTGGACGCGAACAGGCTGCCGATGGTCACGTCGCCCGTCGTGAGCGCCGCCGCGACCATGTCCGCTTCCGCCATGTGGGCCAGCAGCGCGGACAGCCGCACCAGGTCGTCCCGCCGCGCCTGCTCCGTATCGGTGCGCTCGGCCGGGCCGACCCGCAGCGCGAAGGCGTCGGTCAGGGCCGCCGCCGCCGACCGCTGGCTGGACGAAGGGTGATGCGGCTGGCGGTGATGGCACACCATCAGGCCCCACAGCCGCTCCCGATGCAGGATGGACAGCGACATGGAGCCGTTGATGCCCAGGTTGCGATGGATCTGCAGGTGCACCGGGGACGGGCTGCGCAGGCGGGCGAACGACAGGTCGATGGTCCGGGGCGGCTGCCGGGCATTTGCCCAGGCCGGGTTGATGTCGAGGGGCATCGGCGCCGCGTCCCGGTCAGCGACCCAACGCATCGGGCTGCGCCCATACAGCGCACGCTCCTGGGCCGGGATGTCGGCGGCCGGGAAGTGCAGGCCGCTCAGGGAATTGTCCCAGCCCGGCACTTTGTCCTCGGCGATCACCTGCCCGTTCCAGTCGGCGTCGAACCTATAAACCAGCACCCGTTCGTAGCCGGTCAGGCGCCGGACGCCCACCGCGGCGACGCGGGCCAGTTCCTCGAGCTCGTTCCCGGTTTCCCGGAGGCCGGCGATGGCCTCCTGCAGCCGGCGCAACGCGTCCTGCGCATCCGCCCCGTCCTGCGCGCCAGGCCGTTCCAGCTCCACGAACACCAGGCCGGCATGGCTATGCACGGTCATGTCGGACGCCGGCGCGCCGCCGGGCGGCTCAAACGTGGAGTGCCAGGGCGATTCCCCGCGCAGCTTGCCATCCTCGAGCCGGCTTTGCACGGCCGCAATGAGCTGCGGTCCCAAGATGCTGGCGGCGCTGCGCCCAACGATTGCACCCGCAGGCAGGAAAGCAGCCAGCAGCCCGGCGGCGTTGTCGCTGGCGGCAATCACGGTCCAGTCGCGCGCGGGGTCGATGGCCAGGAGCACGCCATGCGGCTGGATGGTTCCCGGGACATGAGTCAGTTCCCGGGCACAGGCGAGCCTAGCCGCCGCCGCTGCGCTGCGTCCGGCCTCGTCGGCTGCAAGAGGCGCCCCTGACGGGCCGGCGGCTACGAAGGCGTCCAAAGGCAACCTCATCGGCAGGGGCGCGAAGGCGAACGTCATCGCATACGTAACGAAAATAGATGATTATGCAACCGTCGAGGGAGATGAATTCTCTCAAGGTCCGGCGTTCGAAATACTCACCGTTGAATGGCGCCGGGCGGCTGGCAGCCTGCTGGCGCGTTGCGGTTCGAGCTTGGGAAAGGCAGCATGGCCGCGGGCGAATGTCGTTGAAGGGAGAAAAACAATGCGCGGCGTAGTGTTCCATGGCGAGCGCGACCTTGAGATCATGGACTTCCCCGATCCGGAACCCGGGCCCGGCGAGGTCGTGGTCGAGATGAAGGCGTCGGGCATGTGCGGCAGCGACCTGCACCAGTATCGCCGCAAGAAGGGCGGCGGCGCAGCGGCGACCGGATTGCCGGTGAACCCGCTGCCGGTCATCGTGGGGCACGAGCCAGCCGGGGTGATCGCGGCCGTCGGCGTCGGCGTGGACCGGCGCGTCGCCCATGCCGGGCAGCGGGTGATGATCCACCATTACCAGGGCTGCACCGCCTGCAGCCACTGCCGCAGCGGGTGGACCCAGCTCTGCCAGGAGGCGCCGGTCAAGGTTTATGGCAACAACGAGCACGGGGGCCACGCGCAGTACCTCAAGGTGCCGGCGAACACGGTGCTGCCGCTGGATGGCGGGATATCATTCGCGGCCGGGGCGGCGATCTCCTGCGGGACCGGCACCGCCTATGGCGCGCTGCGCCGGGCGAACCTGTCGGGCAACGACACCATCGCGATCTTCGGCCAGGGGCCGGTGGGGCTGTCGGCCACCCAGCTCGCCGCAGCCATGGGGGCGCGGGTGATCGCGCTCGACATCAGTCCGGAGCGGCTGGCGCGGGCCAAGCAGTTCGGCGCGTGGGAGACGGTCGATCCGCGCTCCAACGATGCGGCGGGCGCCATCCGCGAGCTGACGGGCGGTCGCGGCGTGGACGCATCGATGGACAGCTCGAGCGCCCCGGAAGCCCGCATCGCCGCGATCCGGGCGGCGAAGGTGTGGGGGACGATGGTGTGCGTGGGGGAGGGTGGCGACGTGCGGATCGACGTGAGCCCGGACCTGTTGCGGCGGCAGTTGACCGTGGTCGGCAGTTGGACGTTCTCGACCATCGGCCAGGCGGAATGCGCGCGCTTCGTGCTGGAGCGCGGGGTGGACGTCGACGCGCTGTTCACGGACCGGTGGACCCTGGGCCAGGCGGCGGAAGCCTACCGCATCTTCGACGCGCAGACCGGCGGCAAGGGCGTCTTCCTGATGTGATGGCGGCCTGTCGGACGGAGCACTAGCCGGAATAGATGTCTTCGACGCTGATGGTGATTCCCGGGGGCGAAAGCCTGATCTCGCCGGACATGACGGCCCGCGTGTCGATGACGCCGTCATCCCCGCGGCGGTGTTGGGCGACCTGCTGCTTATCGGCCCAGACAATCAGGTAATGGCGCAAAGACGGAAGGCGGAAATACTCCTGGAGCTTCCATGCCCGGTCCGTTGCACTGGTGTTGGGCGATAGCACTTCGACGATGATGACCGGATCCGGCACCGCGATCGCGTCGTCCGGCAGCTTGGCGCCACAGTGCACCACGACGTCGGGCTCATAGTCGCTGTCGCCACCTCGACGGTCGCCCCGTCGGCGTACACGTGGCAGGGCAGCCCGAACGCTTGCACGGCGCGGCGCAGCGTGAGCCAAGCCAGGGCCTTGCGGTCGTTGTGGCCGAGCCGCTCGGGCGCCGTGGCCACCACCACGCCGTTGACGCGCTCGTAGCGACCGCGGGGCTGCGTTTCTGCCCAGGCACGGTAGTCCTCCCGGCTCATCCGAGCAGCGGGTTTGTAGGCGAGAGCATTGTGGGTGGTCATGCCGCGAACACCTTCCGAAGCAGGCCAATTATGCCGACGGCTACCATGGGGGCCAGCGCAATGCTGGTGTCAACCATGCCCTTCGCCACGCGCCGTGGCGCGCGCAATGCGGAGAGCGAGGGCATGGGTCCAAGCTGGCGCTAACAGGATCTGGCGGTGCCCTCGGTGTTGCAGCCCGAGAGCCTGTTGCGCAGATGGCTGGTTAGGTTAACGGAATTTCATTGCACACTATTCCGTGATGTGACTATATCACGAAATAGTGAGTGAGGGATGTGTGATGCAGTCCGCTTTCAACAGCTCCGTCTTCGACAAGGTGGTCCTAGCCGTCGAAAAGACCATGCATCGCAGCATTCCCACTCTTTCGAATGCAACCCGGCTCGCCGACGACCTGGCGCTCGGCAGGCTCGGACGCTTGAGGCTCGCCATGTCGCTCGAAGAGATCTTTGATGTCGAGCTTGAGGACGCGGTGATCAAGCAATTTGGCAATATTGGCGATATCGTCAGTCATTTCAGCTACCGGTATTTTCGGGACATAGAAATGTCGGCGCATGTGACAGCAGCCTAAAGCACAGGCCCAATCGGGCAATTGCTCGGTGCTGCCGCAGAACACTCGTTGTTGAACAACAACAAATTCCTGTTGCCATCGTCCCGCCCAGAGTCCGCGTGACCGCCACATCCACCGAATGGCAGCATGCGGCCCCGCGCAAGCCGGGCGGCGTTCATCCGGTGTAGGCGATGGGAAAGTAACGCGTGGCGCCAGACATACCGCTGGTGACGCTGAACTTGGCCTGCGCGTCCGCCAAGCTGACGCCTGCGAACGTCACCGAGGCGTTCACCCCGGTTCCCGCCCCGCGCAGCTCCGAATGGGTGGCTGCCCCGATGTGGCCCTTGCCAGGCAGCTTGATGATGTCGCCGCGGTCGAAGCCGTGGACTCGCTGCCGGCATTGACGGTGACATTGGCGTCGAAGGTCGTGGCCGCATAGTGATCGGACGGTCCGACGTTCAACGTATCGGTGAGGATAACCTCCGTTTGCAGGTGGGCCGGCGCGGTCGCCGACCCAAGGTTTATGATCCCGGACACGAAGCTGTCGAGGTAGGAGTTGATGACGACGGTCCCGGTCATGTTGAGGGTGTCGTTCAGCAACCTGCTGTTCCCCAGCCACATGTCCAGGACGCCCTTGGTGCCGTCCAGGTTCATCACCTGGCCATAGATCGTGTAGCCGATCGCCGCATTGGGATTGTTCAACAGGATCGGTTCGGGCCCCTCCGGTTCGTACAGAATGCGCGTGACCGTGCCCCCGATTGGGATGGTGTAGAAGGCGCCTTGCCGGTATACGCCTGGCGATGCGGCCGCAGTGATGTTCACGGTGTTTCCGGCCTGCGGCGCCGCTACCCCGGCAGCGCCCGCCGTCACGTCATACCAGTCCGAGGACGTAACGGGCCGCCCCTGGTATCGGTCTCGGACCCGCCAACCCACCGGAACACCGCCATGATCCCGTCTCCCCGCAGTTTCACACGGGCAGCAATGTTAATGTGCACGTAACTGGAAGGGGGGTCTGCAACGGCTGCCGGTGTGTGAAAATTAGACGAAGGAAATGCGCGGAGGGGTGCTGCTTCAGCCCGGCGCTAGCATGAATTTCGGCAGATGCGGCGTCGTACTGGCTATCGCGAGGTCGGGATTTCGGCGCCTAACCGGTTCAGCCCATCTCGCGCCAGTTGCTGGCCCCGGTCAATGGCGAGCACCGCCCGGTAATCCGTCACGGCATCGCTCGTGCGCCCGAGCTTCTCATAAATCTCCGCCCTCGTCTCCAGCATAGGCGCGCTGCCTGGCGCGAGCGTGACGCCCTTCTCCGCATCCGGCAGCGCGAGAGCGTCCTCGCCCTTGAGGTGGAGCGCCCAGGCGCGATTGTTGTAGGCTGACGCGTTTGCTGGCCGCAGTTCGAGCGCCTTGTCGTTGTCGGCGATCGCCTCATCGAAGCGGTCCGCACGAAGATATTCGATGCCGCGGTTGTAGTAAGTGGCAGCATCGCCCGGGTTGAGCGCGATTGCCTTCGAGTAGTCCGCGATCGCCGCTTCGGCCCGGCCATTTCGGCTGTAAGCCTGGCCGCGGACCGCATAGGCGCCGGCGAAGCTTGGGTCGAGCGCAGTCGCCTGGTCTTCATCGGCAATCGCGAGATCGTTTCGCCCTTTCGCCAGATAAGCGTCGCCCCGGTATAACAGCGTGGTGAGCCGATTGCCCGCGTCGCTGTCGAGCAGGGCCGTGCAGCTTCGGAGCCGTGTGTCCATGTCGCTTGCTGCGCAGCCCTGGATCAACCCGACGGAACCCCGGCTAAGGCCGTGGGACGCGGGAATGCCGAGCAGCGCCATCGCCAATCCTCCGGTGCCGACCGCAAGGCCGGCATTTCGAAACCTGGGCAAGCGGCAAGACTCCGGCCACGTGCGCAGCAAGAAGATACCCAAGGCTGCGCCGGCGAGCGCGCCGGCAAAGTGGACTGCGTGGCCGATATGGATGGTGCCCTGGGTCCCTGTGGGCATGAACATCGCGATGATTGCAAGCGTAGTGCGCAGGACCATGAACATACGTTTGCGTTTTGTCGGCAGGCGGAAGCTGAGGACGACCATCGCTCCGAACAGGCCGGCTATGCCGCCGGAGGCGCCGACCACGACCATGTTCGCGGGGTAGGCGGCAAGCCCCACGATCGATCCAGCGAGGCCGCTGACGACGAAGATCGCCAGGAACCAGGACCGGCCGGCCAGCCGTTCGAGAGGCCAGCCCACCAGCAGGAGAGCCAACGCGTTGCCAATCAGATGCGCAGCGCTGAGATGCAGCAGCGCCGATGAGAACAGGCGCAGCAATTCGGCATGGTTGAGCACGGCGTTTCGGCTGAGCCCGCCGAAGGCGTAGAGCGTGAGCAGGTCCGGCGTGAGCGCCACAGCCTCCGGCGCAACCCCTAGCCGATGTTCGGCCACGAACACCGCGGTAAGGATCGCGAGCAGGCCGAAGGTTGCCCAGGGCATCCGGAAACCAGCTATGCCGTATTGGGGCACGACAGGCGCGCGCGCCGCTCGCGAGAGCGGGGCGGGAACACCCATCGCCGCGGTCTGGCGGTCGTGGATCTCGGCCACGATGGTCTCGATGGGCGTGCGGTAGTTGGCGGTAATCTTGAACAACTTGCCTTTGCCGCGCCGGAGCCGCGGGCTTGCATCCGGGCCGATGATGTCGGCCGCGGCGGACGCGGCTTTCCCGCCATTGCGGTGCGTGACGTGAAACCGGGACAGGCTGTTCCACGCGACGTTTGCCGTTCGGAACAGCGATCGTCGCGTCAGGCCCCGCGAGGTCAGGATCAGACGCGGGTAGCCGAGGGTGGCGCTCATGGCCGCGACGGTGGCGGTGAACGCATAGACCCCGGCCAAGAGTGCGTTTTCAAGGATCGCGACGTTGGCCACCTGGCCGCCCGGCCAGTTGGCCAGCAGATAAAGGAAATGCGGGGCGCGTCCGCACAGGAGCAAAAGGAACAGCGCCGCGATCATGAGCGAGACGCGCCGGCGGCCTATATAAACGAACTCGCTGTTTGCATTTCCGTGAAATGCGTCAGTTGCAGAAGGAGCAAACGGGGGCGGTGAGGCGAGGGACATCGGCAGGCCGTTTACTCGATCCTAGGATATGTGCTGAGGTGCCCGCCGCCGCTCATTGCATAATCGCACCGTCATGATTGTGCAATGTAGCGCAACTCGCATGTTCCTGCCAGCATCGAGGATCGCTGGAAACCCGGAAGAACGCATCGGTTTGAGGCGTTTGATGGGTCAGCGCTTGCTAGGATCGAGGCCGGGCACCGATGCAGAAGACACAGGCTTCGAACGGCGGGCGTTCAGATTGCAAGCTGCTGACACCGAGCGGGCTGCCCGGCCTGGCCCAGGATCCAAAGCAGGATGATCGAAGTCATCGGGTTGCAGAAATGCGCCTCGAACATCGAGACGAACAGCAATTAATAAAGCTAAACGTCCAAATTGGCCACCTTCAACGCATTCCCGACAATAAAGTCCCGCCGCGGCTCCACGACGTCGCCCATCAACGTCGAGAATACCTGTGCCGCATCCTCCACATCGCCAACCCGCACCTGCAAAAGCGTGCGGACCTGCGGGTCCAGCGTGGTCTTCCAAAGCTGGTCGGGGTTCATCTCGCCCAAGCCCTTGAAGCGTTGAATCGCCAGGCCCTTGCGTCCTTGGGCCAAAATGCGGTCGAACGCTGTCGCCGGACCCGGCACCTGTATCTCCGCCCGGTCCAGCGCCAGGGTCGCGGGTTCGGCAAACCGCCGCGCGAGCGCCTCGGTCCGCTCGGCCAGCCACCGCGCCTCGACACTGCGCAGGCTGCCGCTGTCGACGCTATACCGCTCGGCAACCCCGCGGACGGTGCGCGCGAGGTGCAGGCCACGGTCGTCCGCCCAGACCTTCCAGGTGCGCTCATGCAGCAGCGAAACCGCGTTCAACCGCTGCACCAGGTCGTTGCTGACCGCCATGGTGCGGGCCGGGTCGGCCGTCAATGCACCGACGATGGCCGCCTGTTCCAGCAGCCAGGTCGGCACCGACGTCGCGAGCCGGCGCAGGTTGCCCGCCGCCTCCCGCAACCAGGCAAGTTCCGCCGCCATCTCGTCGCCCTGGAACACACGTCCGTCGGCATAGGCCAACCGCGCCTCCGCCAGCGCCTTGTCCAGCAGGAAATCCTCCAGCGCCTGGTCGTTCTTCAAGTAACGTTCGTCATTGCCGCGCTTGGCCCGGTATAGCGGCGGCTGCGCAATGTAGAGATGGCCGCGCTCGATCAACTCCGGCATCTGGCGGAAAAAGAACGTCAGCAGCAACGTGCGGATATGGCTGCCGTCGACATCCGCGTCCGTCATGATATTGATGCGGTGATACCGCAATTTCCGCACGTCGAAGCCGCCCTGCTCCGGCTCGCCACGGCCAATTCCGGTGCCCAATGCGGTGATCAGCGTGCCGATCTCGGCGCTGCCCAGCATGCGGTCGAACCGGGCGCGCTCGACGTTCAGGATCTTGCCCTTCAACGGCAGGATCGCCTGGAACTTGCGGTCACGCCCCTGTTTCGCCGACCCGCCGGCGCTGTCGCCCTCGACGATGAAAATCTCGCACTTGCTCGGGTCGCGCTCCTGGCAGTCCGCCAGCTTGCCCGGCAGGGTGCTCACGTCCAGCACCCCCTTGCGCCGGGTCAGCTCGCGGGCCTTGCGCGCCGCCTCCCGCGCCGAGGCCGCATCCATCACCTTCTGGATGATCGACTTGGCCTCCTTCGGGTGCGTCTCGAACCAATGCGACACCGTGTCGGCCACCGCCGCCTGCACCACCGGCTGCACCTCCGAGCTCACCAGCTTGTCCTTGGTCTGGCTGCTGAACTTCGGGTCCGGCACCTTCACTGACAGCACCGCCGTCATGCCCTCGCGCATGTCGTCGCCCACCAAATCGAGCTTGTCCTTCTTGCCCATCCCCTCGGCGTATTTCGTCACCACGCGGGTCAGCGCCTGGCGGAACCCGGCCAAATGCGTGCCGCCATCGCGCTGCGGGATGTTGTTGGTGAAGCACAGCATCGTCTCGTGGAAGCTGTCGTTCCAGGTCAAGGCGAACTCGACGCGGATGCCGATCTGGCTCTCGTCGGTCGTGACCGAGATCGGCTGCGACACCACGGGCGTCTTGCTGCGGTCGAGCCAAGCCACAAACGCCTCCAACCCGCCGTCATACTTGAACTGCGTTTCCTGCGCCGGCGCGTGCCGCTCGTCCCGCAGCACGATCGCCAGGCCAGAGTTCAAGAACGCCAGCTCGCGCAGCCGCCGCTCCAGGATGGCGTAGTCGAACTCGACTTTCGTGAAGGTTCCTGTGCTGGGCTTGAAGCATACCTCGGTGCCGCTCGGCTTGCCCGACGGGCCGATCACCCGCAACGGCTCCGTCGTCTCCCCATGCTCGAAACGAATGAAATGCTCGAGCCCATTGCGCCAGATGCGCACCTCCATCCACTGCGACAACGCGTTCACAACCGCCGCGCCGACGCCGTGCAGGCCGCCCGATACCTTATAGCTGTTCTGGTTGAACTTGCCGCCGGCGTGCAGCCGGGTCAGCACGACCTCGGCGGCGCTGACCCCTTCCTCCAGATGAATGTCGGTCGGGATACCGCGCCCGTCGTCCCGCACCGTCACGCTGCCGTCGCTGTTCAGCGTCAGCTCGCAGCGCGTGGCGAACCCGGCCTGCGCCTCGTCCACCGCGTTGTCGATGATCTCGAACGCCATGTGATGCAGGCCGGAGCCGTCGTCGGTATCGCCGATATACATGCCAGGACGTTTGCGCACCGCTTCCAGCCCTTTCAGGACTGAAATGGATGCGGCGTCGTAGGCCTCAGGCTCGGGATGCGGCGCGGCGATTTCGGACATGCCGACGGGAGACTCCAGCTATGGTTTGATTGCATAGGAATATAGCTACTTCGGGCCTGAATAGACAGTGCCAAACCCTATGATACCGTTGGAAAAACCTGGGAAACCGCCGGAAAAGCCGGGTCCGCCCGCAGCGTGCCGCCACCCGTCAACAGCCCCTCCGCCAAGCCCCGCAGCGCTGCGAACGGCTCCGGGTCGGTGCCGGTCAGCAGCACCTGCGCATCCAGGCCCGCCAGCGCCTGCCACAGCGCCGCCCGCCGGTCTGCGTCGAGGTGCACGGCAGGTTCGTCGAGCAGCAGCAACGGCGCGTCGCCTCGGGCCGCGGCCATCAACGCGGCATGGCCGAGCACCACGCCGATCAGCAGCGCCTTCTGCTGGCCGGTGCTGGCCAGCGCCGCCGGAACGCCGCTCGCCGCATCGGACAGCAGCATGTCCGACCGGTGCGCGCCCTGCGCCGCCGACCCGGACGCCGCGTCGCGCCCACGGTCATCGGCCAACGCCGACCGCAAGCCATCCTCCACAGCCAGCGCCGGCTGCACGGCCAAGCGGTCCGCGATCGCGTCCAGCAAGGTAAGCTGCGCCACCGGGAACCGTCCGGCCGCGCCGCCCGCGAGCACGGCATTCAACCGCAACACCAGCGCAGCCCGGGCCGCGGTGACGGCGACGGCATGCCGGGCCATGCTGTCCTCCACCCCAGCCAGCCACGCCGGGTCGGTGCCGCCCCCCGCCAGCAGGCGGTTCCGGCTGGCCATGGCGGTCTCATAAGCGGAAACCTCGCGCGCATGGCCGGGCTCCAGCGCCCAGACCAGCCGATCGAGGAACCGGCGCCGGCCCGATGCGCCCTCCTGGAACAGGCGGTCCATCTGCGGGGTCAGCCAGACGGTCGCGAACACAGCGGCGACCTCGGCCTGGTTCCGCGGCGGCGCGCCGTTCAGGCGGAACACCCGGCGGTCGGACGCCCCGTCCGGCGCGGTTCCGGTGCCGAGTTCCGCCTCGGCGCCATCGCGCAACACCCGGGCAGCCACGCCCCAACGGCCTGGAGCGTCCGCACCCTGGCGAGCGAGGTCCGCGATCCGTGCTCCGCGCAGCCCGCGGCCGGGCTGCAATAGCGAAACCGCCTCCAGCAGGTTGGTCTTGCCCGACCCGTTGGCGCCGGTAACCACCGCAATACGCGCGCACGGACGCCAAGTCAGGCTCGGGTAGTTGCGGAACTGCGTGAGCGCCAGGCGCGTGAGCCGCAGCAACCCTCAGCTAGACGCGCATCGGCATCAGCACATACAGCGCGCTGGCATCACCGGCATCGCGCACGATCGTGGGCGCGGATCCGTCCGAGAAATAGAACTCGACGTGGTCGGAGATCTGGTCGGTGATGTCGTTCAAATAGCGCGCCTGGAAGCCGATCTCGAGCGGACCCGACGAATACTGCACCCGGTCGCCGTCCAGCTCTTCGCTCGCGGTGCCCTGCTCGGGGCTCGCTGCCGACAATGTCAGCACGTCGCGGTCCAGCGCCATCTTAACCGGGCGCGAACGCTCGCTGCTGATTGCCGCCACGCGGGCGACGGCGTCCGAAAAATCCTTCTTGCCGACGCGGAGGACCTTGTCGTTGTCCTTCGGGATCACCCGCTCGTATTCCGGGAAGGTGCCGTCGATCAGCTTGCTCGTGAGCGTGATCGGCCCGGCTTTGAACTGGATGCGCGTGTCGGACAGGCCGACCTCGACCTCGCCGCTCTCCTCGTCCAGCAGCTTGCGCAACTCGGCCACGGTCTTGCGCGGGATGATAACGCCGGGCATCCCGGACGCGCCGTCGGGCATCGGCTCCTCGACCCGCGCCAGCCGGTGCCCGTCGGTCGCCACCGCCCGCAGCACCCGCGCGCCGTCGCTCTCGGCCGCATGCAAATAGATGCCGTTCAGGTAATAACGGGTTTCCTCCGTGCTGATCGCGAACCGGGTGCGGTCGATCAGGCCGCGCAGCGCCAAGCCCGAAAGCTGGAACCGGTGCGGCAACTGCCCGGCCGTCATGCTCGGAAACTCGTCGGTCGGCAGGGTCACTAGGCTCGTGCTGTAGCGTCCGGCGCGGAGCGTGAGTTGCGCGCCCTCGTTGGCCATCTCGATCTCGATCTCGGCGCCCTCTGGCAGCTTGCGGACGATCTCATACAACGTCGCGGCCGGGGCCGTGGTGGCGCCGTCGCGGGACACGTTGGCCGCGATCTCCTCGACGATGGCGATCTCCATGTCGGTCGCGGTGAAGCTGAGCGTGCCGCCTTTCGCGACGATCAGCGCGTTGGCCAAGATAGGGATGGTGTTGCGTTTCTCGGCGACGCTCTGGATATGGGCCAGCGCCTTCAGCAACGTAGCGCGTTCGGCCTTGAACTTCATGGAACCATTCCTGTTAAGCGCCGAGTCCGGCACCGCGGCAGGTCAGTGTATCTGAAATGGATACACTAGGGAACAGTCAGGTGTATCTGAAACAGATACACTGAGAAGCAGCGGCGCTTCAGCTTTCCAGCATGCGCCGCAGCAGTTCGACCCGCTCGCCGAAATCCGCGTCCTGCTCGATCAGCTCCGTCACCCGGCTCACGGCATGCATGACGGTCGTATGGTCGCGGTTGCCGAACTTGCGTCCGATCTCCGGCAGCGACCGGCTGGTGAGCTGTTTCGCCAGATACATCGCGACCTGCCGCGGGCGGGCCACTGCACGGGCGCGGCGCGCGCTGCTCATATCCGCCAGGCGAATGTTCCAATGCTCGGCGACGCGCTTTTGGATCTCCTCGATCGTGACCCGGCGGTCATGCGCCTTGAGGATGTCGTGCAACACGTCCTGCGTGCTTTCCAGCGTGATCGGACGGCCGAACAGGTTGGCGTGGGCCACCAGCCGGTTCAGGCTGCCTTCAAGCTCGCGGACGTTGCTGGTGATCTTGTGGGCCAGGAACTCCAGCACCTTCGGCGGCACCTCGACCTCGGCCCGCGCCGCCTTTGCCTCCAGGATCGAGATGCGCAGCTCGAACGTCGTCGCGTGCAGGTCGGCGACCATGCCGCAGCCGAGCCGGGTGCGCAGGCGGTCCTCCAGGCCCGACAGGTCCGACGGCGACTTGTCGGCCGACACTACGATCTGCTTCCCGGCATCCACCAGGGCGTTGAAGGTATGGAAGAACTCTTCCTGCGTGTTGTCCTTGCCGATCAGGAACTGCAGGTCGTCCACCATCAACACGTCCACGCTGCGGAGCTGTTCCTTGAACTCCATGGTCGACTGGCTGCGTATGGCCGCGATGAAGCGGTACATGAATTTTTCGGCCGACATGTAGGCGACCTGGATCGGCGCCGTGTCGCGCCGCGACAGCTCGAGCCCGATCGCGTGCATCAGATGCGTCTTGCCCAGGCCGACGCCGCCGTACAGGAACAGCGGGTTGAAGCCGGGGCTGGATGGACGCTCCGCAACCCGGCGGGCGCAGGCATAGGCGAATTCATTCGGCTTGCCGACGACGAAGCTGTCGAATTCGAACCGCGTGTCAAGCGGGGCGGCCATCTCCGGGCGGGCGGCCTCGGGCCGGCTGTCCAGGCGGTCGGCGGATTTCGGCGCGGCGGCCACCTCTGGGTCCGGTCCGGCTTGGCTGGCCTCATCGCTGTCTGCCAGCGAGGCGGCGGCACTGGCGCCACCCACGCGAATGTCTACCCGGCGGATGCGCTTGTTCTCGGTTTGCCAAAGCGCGTTCAGCTTGTCGGCATAATGGCCCCGCACCCAGTCCCGCAGGAACCGCGTCGGCAGGTGCACCGTCACCTCGTCGCCGTCGATGCCGCCGAACGAAATCTGCCGCAGCCAAGTGCGGTATTCGACCTCCCCGACCTCTTGCTGCAGGCGGTTGCGGACGCGCGACCACTGTCCGTCGAGTTGCTCGGCCGTGTCGCTGCGCAGGGCATGGCCGATGTCGGGCGGAAGGCCGTCGAGCGCGGCCGTCTCATTTTTCGCTTCGCCCGGACTGAGATCCATTAATACCTGCCTGCATTCAACGGCATGGAGCCGCAGCGGGGACAAAACTGGCGTGACGCCGCGGCGGGAGCCGCAAGGGACCGAGTGGGTATAATCATATCCCGACAACCGGCGATATGAACTAGGTCAAACCGCCCCGGGATGCAATACAAAACTGTGTCGTTATAAAGTCACACAGTAAAAAACGAGAAAAGCGGACACACAAAGTGCCCGCTTCTGTCAAAGCAACATGCAATACTATGCGGGCGAACCCGCAATATGATCCTTAAGCGGTGGCAAGCGCCTTAATGCGCGCAGCCAGTCGCGAAATCTTGCGCGACACGGTGTTCTTATGAATGACACCCTTGCCAGCCGCCCGCTGCATCTCAGGCTGCGCAGCCCGCAGCGCCTCGGCTGCAGCGGCCTTGTCGCCCGACGCGCAAGCAACCTCGACCTTCTTGACAAACGTCCGCATCCGGCTCTTGCGAGCCTGGTTGCGCAACGTGCGCTTGGCCGTCTGACGGATGCGCTTGCGCGCTGATGCGGTGTTCGCCATGGAATCTTTTCACTCAAGCAATGTAATGCAGAGGCACGACCGGCGCGCCGGAGGGAGACGTTTTATGAAGCCGGGCATTCCAAGTCAAGCGTGACAGAGCCATTACATCAAATATGCCGCGCGGTTGCGTTGGCCTCGCCTTGATGATCTCGGGTCAACCTTGTCCGCTAAACTCCGGTTTACGCTTCTCGGCGAACGCCGCCATTCCTTCGCGCTGATCCGGCGTGCCGAACAGCGACAAAAATAGCGCACGCTCCGCCCTGACACCCTCGGCCAGGGTCGTCTCGAACGCCGCGTTCACCGCGCGCTTCGCCATCGCGGCCGCCACCGGGGACTGTGAAGCAATCTTGGCCGCGATCTTGAGCGCTTCCGTCACCAATTCCCCGCTCGGGAAAATGCGGCTGACCAGGTTGCAACGCTCCGCCTCGGCCACGTCCATCATGCGTCCGGTAAGACACAGGTCCATCGCTTTCGACTTGCCGGCCGCCCGCGTCAGGCGCTGGGTGCCCCCGGCCCCTGGAATGACCCCAAGGTTGATCTCCGGCTGCCCGAACCGGGCGCCGTCGCCCGCAAGGATCATGTCGCACATCATCGCCAACTCGCAACCGCCGCCGAGCGCAAACCCATTCACCGCCGCGATCACCGGCTTGCGTATGCGCAGCACCGTCTCCCACCGCGCGCCGATGAAATCGTGCAGGAAAACCTCGGGGTAGCTGCGGTCCTTCATCTCCTTGATGTCGGCCCCGGCGGCGAACGCCTTGTCCGACCCGGTCAGCACGATGGCGCCAATCGCCGGGTCCGCGTCGAACGCCAGCAACTGGCCGCCCAGTTCATCCATCAGCTCGTCGCACAGCGCATTCAGCGCCTGCGGACGGTTCAGCCGGATCAGGCCAACCCGGCCATGCGTCTCAACCAAGATCATGCCGGGCATGAACCTCTCCCTGGAAACCGCGTCGGACAATGCGCTGATCTAGCTCACGCCTGCAGCCGCGGGCAATAGAATGTGCTGCGTCCGGACTGCACCACGCGGGCGACGCCGGGGCAGGGGGGACCCGGGCATTGGCCGCACCGCTCGCCCTCCCGTCCATAAACCCGCCAGGCGTGCTGGAAATAGCCAAGCTCGCCGTCGGGCTGCACATAGTCCCGCAACGAGGACCCGCCGGCGGCGATGGCTTCCCCCAGCGTCGCCTTGATCTCGGACACGAGCCGCGCCGCCTGCGCCGGGGTCACTTCGCCGGCCAGGCGGCTGGGCGCGATGCCGGCCCGGAACATCGCCTCGCAGACATAGATGTTGCCAAGGCCCGCAACCACGCGCTGGTCCAGCAGCGCGGCCTTGATCGGGGTGCGCCGCCCGGCCAGCGCGCGGGACAGCACGGCGCCGTCGAACCCGTCGTCCAGCGGCTCCGGTCCCAGTCCGGCCAGCAGGCGGTGCGTGTCCTCCGCCGCCGTCGGCACCAGGTCAATCGAACCGAACCGACGCGGGTCGACGAAGCCGACCAGCCAGCCATCATCCGTCTCCATCTCGACGTGCTCATGCAGCACCGCCGCGTTCGAACCATGCTGCCGGATCAGCATCCGCCCGGACATGCCGAGATGCAGCAGCACGCTGGTGCCGCCCTCGCCGGCAACTGGCGCCAGCCGCATCAGGATATACTTCGCCCGGCGCCGGAACCCCGTCACCCGCGCCTCGGTCAGCACCGCCGCCAGATCTAGCGGCAGCGGCCAGCGCAGGTCGGGCCGGCGCACCTCGGCACGGCGAATTACCCGGCCCTCCAGCCGCGCCTGCAAGCCGCGCATCACAGTTTCGACTTCAGGGAGTTCCGGCATCGCTGCTGGACACGCTATATGCTGCTGCTATGAGCAGCAATCCCGAGACCGACTTCGGCTTCCGCAACGTGCCCGTGGCCGAAAAGAAGCCGATGGTCCGCGCGGTGTTCGACAGCGTGGCGCCGCGCTATGACCTGATGAACGACCTGATGTCGCTCGGCGTGCACCGGCTATGGAAGCGCGAGTTCATCGCTGGGCTGGAGCCGCGTCCGGGCCGCACCCTGCTCGACCTCGCGGGCGGCACCGGGGACATCGCCTTCGGCTGGCGCGCCCGGGGCGGCGGGCCGGCATGGCTGACCGACATCAACCCATCCATGCTCAATGAGGCGCGCAAGCGTCCGCATGACGGCCAGGTCACGTTCCTGGTGGTGGACGCGGAGGCGATCCCGTTGCCCGACCGCTCGGCGGACCGGGTCAGCATCGCGTTCGGCCTGCGCAATTGCACGGACAAGCCGGCCGTGCTGGCCGAGGCCCGGCGCGTGCTCAAGCCGGGCGGGCAGTTCCACTGCCTCGAGTTCTCCCGCGTGCAGGTCGCTGCCCTGGCGCCGGCGTATGAGGCCTGGTCGTTCCAGGTGCTGCCGCGCCTCGGACGCGCCGTGGCCGGGGACGCCGACAGCTACCAATACCTGGCGGAAAGCATCCGGACCTTCCCGGACCAGGAAGCGCTGGCGGCGATGATGCGGGCGTCCGGGCTGTCGCGCGTGCGGCATCGCAACTTCACCGGCGGCATCGCGGCGATCCACTCGGGCTGGCGGCTTTGACCCGCGTCCTGCTGATCGTCAGCGGCGGCATCGCAGCCTACAAAGCATTGGAACTCGTGCGCCTGCTGCGGCGCGACGGCGTTGGCGTGACCGCCGTGCTGACCGAGGGCGGCGCGCAGTTCGTGACCCCGCTCAGCCTGCAGGCGCTGACCGAGGAGAAGGTCTATTCAAGCCTGTGGTCGCTCACCGACGAGAGCGAGATGGGCCATATCCAGCTTTCGCGCGCCGCCGACCTGCTGGTGGTGGCACCGGCAAGCGCCAACATCCTGGCCAAGATGGCGGCGGGCCTGACCGGCGACTTGGCCAGCACCGTGCTGCTGGCGACCGACAAGCCGGTGCTGGTGGCGCCCGCCATGAATGTTCGCATGTGGACCCATCCGGCGACCGTCGCCACGATGGCGGCGCTGCGCAGCCGCGGCGTGCACGTGGTCGGCCCCGAGGAGGGCGCGATGGCCTGCAACGAATACGGCCTTGGCCGCCTGGCCGAGCCGTCCGCCATCCTGGCCGCGATCCAGGCCTTGCTGCACCCGGCTGCGACGGAGGCGCTTCCGTTGGCCGGACGCCATGCGCTGGTGACCAGCGGGCCGACGCACGAGCCGATCGACCCGGTCCGCTACATCGCCAACCGCAGCAGCGGACGCCAGGGCCACGCCATCGCCGGCGCCCTGGCCCAATTGGGCGCGCGCGTGACGTTGGTGACCGGTCCGGTCGGCGTCCCGGACCCGCCCGGCGCCACGGTGCACCGGGTCGAGACGGCGGAGCAGATGCTGGCTGCCTGCATGGCGGTGCTCCCGGCGGACGTGGCGGTCTGCGCGGCCGCCGTCGCGGATTGGCATGTGGCGAGCGCGTCGAGCACCAAGATCAAGAAGACGCCTGGCGGGCCGCCGCCGACCCTGGCGCTGGCGCCCAATCCCGACATCCTGGCGACCCTCGCCGCCGCCGGGCCGGCACGCCCGCAATTGGTGATCGGATTTGCCGCCGAGACGGACGACATGCTGGCCCATGCCCAGGCCAAGCGCACGCGCAAGGGCTGCGACTGGATCGTCGCCAACGACGTGCGGCCCGAGACCGGCATCATGGGCGGCGAGCTGAACGAAGTGCATCTGATCACCGCGGCCGGGGTCGAGGCCTGGCCGCGCCTGCCGAAATCCGAGGTCGCCGGGCGGCTT
The DNA here is from genome assembly GCA_965277495.1 of Acetobacteraceae bacterium. Taxonomy (GTDB): domain Bacteria; phylum Pseudomonadota; class Alphaproteobacteria; order Acetobacterales; family Acetobacteraceae; genus CAHJXG01. The sequence goes on from OZ255824.1 coordinate 3,689,355, forward strand.
GCCCGCCGGATTGCCGAGACGCTGGCGTGACGGCGCCAACTGTGCGGTTCCGCCGGCTGGACGGCAATCCGGACCTGCCGATCCCTGCCTATGCCACCGCCGGCGCCGCCGGGTTCGACCTGCGCGCCGCCGTCGATGCGGGCGCGCCGGCGGTGCTGGCGCCCGGCGAGCGGATGCTGGTGCCGACCGGCTTCGCCTGCGCCGTCCCGCATGGCCATGAGATGCAGGTGCGGCCACGTTCAGGCCTCGCCATCAAGCATGGCATCGGCATCGTCAACAGCCCCGGCACGGTCGACAGCGACTATCGCGGGCCGCTGATGGTGTGCCTGATCAATCACGGGACCGAGCGGTTCATCATCAACCGAGGCGACCGCATCGCACAGGCCGTGGTTGCGCCGGCGCCGCAGCTCATTTTGGTCGAGGTTGCGGATCTTGAGGACACCACGCGCGGCGAGCAAGGCTTCGGATCAACCGGAATTTTGTAAGGCTGGTTGACGAGCCACTAGGTTTCGAAACTGCCGGGCGAGCGCTGGCCGATCATCGCCATCAGCTCGCGCCGGGTAGCAGCGTTATTGCGGAACGCCCCCAGCATCCGGCTCGTGACCATGCTGACGCCTGGCTTATGCACGCCGCGGGTGCTCATGCACTGGTGCCCGGCTTCGATCACCACGCCGACGCCGAGCGGCTGCAGCACCTGGTCGATCGTGCCGGCGATCTGCACGGTCAGCTTCTCCTGGATCTGGAAGCGCTTGGCATAGGCGTCCACCACGCGGGCCAGCTTGCTGATGCCGACCACCCGGCGGTCGGGCAGGTATGCCACATGGCAGCGTCCGATGATGGGCACCATGTGGTGCTCGCAATAGCTTTCGAGGCGAATGTCGCGCAGCAGCACGATCTCGTCGTAGCCGTCGACCTCCTCGAACGTCCGTTCCAGCAATGAGACGGGATCGATGGCATAGCCGCCGAACAGCTCCTTGTAGGAGTTCACGACGCGGCGGGGCGTGTCCCGCAGGCCCTCGCGCGCCGGGTCGTCGCCCGCCCAACGGAGCAGGGTGCGCACGGCGGCCTCCGCTTCCTCGACGGTAGGGCGGCTAATGCTGACCGCAGGCTTGGAGGCGGGGGCAGGGCTGATGCTGTTCAAAGTGCGCTTGTTCCCCAATGCCGTCCCGGGTATCGCCGCCAGGATCTCGCAATATGCGTTTCGTCTCGGAAATGTAGTGTTGAAGCCCATGCTGGCAAGCCATGCAGCCTCGACCGCTTAAACTTCGGCAGTTCTTGGTAAGAACATCGTGAGAATCCTAGGTCAATATCAATTATCTCGCGTATCGTTCTCCGGTTGCTGAAGCCGCTTTAGTTCGGGTAGGCATTATGTCGGTTGCATATTGGAATGGCTCGACAGGATCTTTCCGCCAGGCGCGGAATTGGTCGCAGGCGGCTCCGCCAACGGCCGGAGACGCGCTTTATGCCTCCAACGGCAACATGGTCCTGAATGGCGGAACCTTCGGCGCTGCCGCGTCCCGCACCACCATCGGTCTCATGGGAAGCTCCGCATCCGACGCGCCGTCGCTGGTCTTGAGGAATGTCACGCTGACGAACGTGACCATCAGTGAAGCGCCGCCGCCCTACGCCGGACCCTACATAGACGCTCCGCCGGGCTATTACTCACCAAAGTACGGTAACATCCTTATTGCGGGCGCCGTCACCAACGACGGCGGCCTGATGGAGGGCGGACGGAACAGCCTCGGCCCGGCCGCGAGCCTCAACATCGTCATGGCGCCCGGGGCGACGCTGATCAACAAGGGCACCCTTGCAGCGTATCCAGCCGGCCAGATGACCATCGCCGGCCACGGTCCCGCAACGGTGGAAAACGACGGCGCCATCAGCGCGGCGGGCGGCAAAGTCACCATCTCGACGCATCTTGCCGGCGTCGGCAACGTCTATACCAGCGCTGCTGGCGGCGGCGGATTCAGCGGCAGCGTCGAACTCAACGCGGCGGTCGACGCCGGCCAGACCTTCCATATCAGCCAGGGCACCCTGCAAATCGATCATCCACGCAGCTTCCTTGGCCAGGTCGACCTGGGTCCGACGCAGTTCGGCGGCACGGTCCGTCTGGAGCGGATCGACGCGGCGTCCTGGGATGCGAAGGGCAGCCTGCTCGAGCTCTTCAGTGCCGCGGGCAAGGTCATCGACACGCTTCAGTTCACCACTCCGCAAAGCGCCGCGACGCTCCTCGTCAGCAGCATATCGGACGCTGCCTATGGTCCCGGCGTGAGCATCGCCGGCTACCCTCACGGATCACCGCCAACGGGTGCGCACATCCTGCCGTATCAAAACGCTTGACTTTCAGTGGACGCTCCTGCCCTGCGCAGGCGCGTCCAGGCTAAAGGTCGGGATGTCGGCGTCGAACGCCTCCCCGGTGGCAGGGACCACCATGTGGTATACGCCCGACATGAAGCCGGACGCGGTGCCGAGCGGCGTGCCAGAGGTATATTCGAATGCCTCGCCCGGACGCAGCGTCGGTGTCTTGCCCACGACGCCCGGACCTTCGACGGTCTGCATGCGTCCGCGGGCGTCGGTGATGCGCCAGGTGCGGCGCAGGAGCTGCACGGTGTCCGGGCCATGGTTCTCGATCCGCACTTGATACGCCCAAACCCAGGCGCCCGCGTCGGGATCGGACTGTTCGGCCAGATACGCTGCCTGCACCGCAACGACGACGCCGCGGGTGGCCGCGCTGAAATGGGCCGCCATGCCGGCGCTACTCCGCCGCCGCCCGGACGTCTTCGTGCAACCGGTCCAGCGCCTGCGCCAGGTCGTCCACCAGGTCGGCGGCGTCCTCCAGCCCGACCGACAGCCGGACCACGCCGTCGCTGATGCCGAGCCGGGCGCGTTCATCGGCGCCGATCCGCATATGCGTGGTGGTGGCGGGGTGGGTAACCAGGGACTTGGAATCGCCGAGGTTGTTCGAGACCGCAATCAGCCGGAACGCATTCATCGCCTGGAACGCTGCCGCCTTGCCGCCGGCCAGCTCGAAGGTGACCAGGGTGCCGCCCGCGCTCATCTGCGACATGGCCAGGGCGTGCTGCGGGTGGTCGGAGCGGGCCGGGAACCAGACGCGCGACACGGCCGGGTGCCGGGCCAGCATATCGGCGACGAGCGCGGCCGAGGCGCAAGCGGCTTGCACGCGGAGATGCAGCGTCTCCAGCCCCTTCAGCAGCAGCCAGGCGTTGAACGGCGACAGGCTCGGCCCGGTGTTGCGGACGAAGGGCTGCAACGTGTCCTCGACCCAGGCCTTGCGGCCCAGCACCGCGCCGCCGAGCACGCGGCCTTGGCCATCGATGTGCTTGGTGCAGGAATACACCACGACATCGGCGCCAAGCTCGATCGGCTTTTGCAGCAGCGGCGTCGCGAACACGTTGTCGACCACGACGATGGCGCCGGCCGCGTGCGCCAGGCGGCAGACCGCGCGCAGGTCGATGATCTCCAGCATCGGGTTGGACGGACTCTCGACCAGCACGAGGGCGGCCGGGCGGGACAGGGCCGTGCGCCAGGCGTCGAGGTCTGCGCCGTCCACGAACTCCGAGCTGATGCCATAGCGGGGCAGCAACGTCGACACGATCCAATGGCAGGACCCGAACAGCGCGCGGGACGCGACGACCCGGTCGCCGGTTTTCAGATGGCACAGCATCGCCGCATGAACCGCCGCCATGCCGGTCGCTGTGGCGCGGCAGGCTTCTGCGCCCTCGATGCCGGCGAGCCGTTCCTCCAGCATGGCCACGGTCGGGTTGCCGAAGCGGGAATACTGGTAATGGTTGACGGCGCCGGTGAAGGTGTCCTCGGCCTGCTCGGCGCTGTCGTAGACGAAGCCGGAGGTAAGGAACAACGCCTCCGAGGTCTCGCCGTGCGGCGTTCGTACGGTGCCGCCGTGGACGAGTTGGGTGGCGGGACGGAAATTCGGTGCGGACATTGGGCGCGGGCCTCCAAACGAGGCCGTGGACGCCGCCGGCGCCAGCGGAGGCTGGGATGCCGAGGGCCTCTTTAGCGCGTTTATTTCACCTCGCCGCAATCCGGCCGGACAAATCACGAGGGGCGTTCGACGCCGGGGCATAGACTAGGGGCGGGGGCGTTGCATGGTCAACGGCGAATTCGTATAACGGTGCCGCCGCGGGTGTAGTTCAATGGTAGAACGGCAGCTTCCCAAGCTGCATACGAGGGTTCGATTCCCTTCACCCGCTCCAGCCTGCAAGGCCACAGCGGCTGGAAGCTCTACCGCGTCGGACGCGGCGGGGTGACGGTGTAGTCGTAGAACCCACGCCCGATCTTACGGCCGTACCAACCGGCCTCGACATACTTCACCAGCAACGGGCAGGGGCGGTACTTGCTGTCCGACAGGCCTTCATACAGCACCTGCATGATGCTGAGGCAGGTGTCGAGCCCAATGAAATCAGCCAGTTCCAACGGTCCCATCGGATGGTTGGCGCCCAGCTTCATCGCCGTGTCGATCGCGGTCACGCTGCCGACGCCCTCATACAAAGCGTAAACTGCCTCGTTGATCATCGGCACCAGGATACGGTTGACGATGAACGCCGGGAAATCCTCGGATACCGACGTCGTCTTGTCGAGCCGGGCCGCCAGCGCCTGCACCGCCTGGAACGTCGGCTCGTCTGTCGCGATGCCGCGGATCACTTCCACCAGCTTCATGACCGGGACCGGGTTCATGAAGTGCATGCCGATGAATTTTTCCGGACGGTCCGTGCTGGCGCCCAGCCGGGTGATGCTGATGCTGCTGGTGTTGCTGGCGAGCATGCACGACGGCTTGATGTGTGGCGTCAGCGTGCGATAAATCGCGCGCTTGACCTCCTCCTTCTCCGTCGCGGCCTCGATCACGAGATCGGCGTCGGCGAAGCTCGCATAGTCGCCACTGGCCTGCACCAACGCCAGCCCGGCCGATTTCTGCTCGGCGGTGATGGCGCCCTTGGCAACCTGGCGGTCCATGTTGCGCGACATCGTCGCCATCGCCTTCCCGAGCGCGTCCGGCTTCATGTCCAGCAGCACGACCGGCAGGCCCGACAGCGCGCAGACGTGCGCGATGCCAGCGCCCATCTGCCCGGCGCCGATAATCCCAACCACCTTCACCGCCGGCGGCACCGACTGCAGGTCGGCAGTGCCCGGCGCGGCTAAAACGTCAATCGTCAAGGCGCGCGCCCCAGTTCGGTCTCAAGCTCGGGCAACGCGGTGAACAAATCGCCGACGAAGCCGTAATCCGCCACCTGGAAGATCGGCGCGTCCTCGTCCTTGTTGATGGCGACGATCACCTTGCTGTCCTTCATGCCCGCGAGATGCTGGATAGCGCCGCTGATGCCAATTGCGAGATAAAGGTCGGGTGCCACGATCTTGCCGGTCTGGCCGACCTGGTAGTCGTTCGGCACATACCCCGCATCCACCGCCGCGCGCGAAGCCCCGACCGCCGCGCCCAGCGCATCTGCGATCGGGTTCAGCAGCTTGAAGTTCTCCCCGTTCTGCATCCCGCGCCCGCCGGAAACGACGATGCGCGCCGCCGTCAGCTCCGGACGCTCGCTCTTGGACAGCTCGGCCGATACGAACCGCGATGTCACGGGCGCGTCCGGCGTGGACACTGCCTCGATCGTGGCCGCGCCGCCCTCGGACGCCACCGGGTCGAAGCTCGCCGCGCGTATGGTCATAACTTTTTTGCTGTCGGACGACACCACGGTCGCCATCGCATTGCCGGCGTAGATCGGGCGGACGAACGTGTCGGCATCCACGATCCCAGCCACCTCGCTAATCGGCTGCACGTCCAGCAGCGCGGCCACCCGCGGCATCACGTTCTTGCCCGTCGCGGTGCTGGCCGCCATCAGGTGGTCATGGTGCCCGGCCATCGACACCAGCAGCGCCGCCAGCGGCTCCGCCAGGCTGTGCGCATAGGCCGGGCTATCCGCCACGTGCACCTTGGTGACGCCGGGCAGCTTCGCTGCGGCAGCCGCGGCGGCGTCGATGCCTTCGCCAGTCACCAGCACATGCACCTCGCCGAGCTTGGCGGCAGCAGCGACGGCGCTGCGGGAGGGCTGCTTGATCTGGCCGTTGTCGTGGTCGAGCAGGACGAGGGAGGCCATGTCAGATCACCTTTGCTTCGTTGCGCAGTTTCTGCACGAGCTCGGCGATCGAGCCCACCTTCTGCCCTGCGACCCGGCGCGGCGGCTCGGCCACCTTGACCAAGCGCAGCCGGGGCGCCGGGTCCACGCCCAGATCGGCGGGCTTGATCGTCTCGATCGGCTTCTTGCGCGCCTTCATGATGTTCGGCAGGCTCGCATAGCGCGGCTCGTTCAGGCGTAGGTCGGTCGTGACGATGCAGGGCATGTCGAGCTCCAGCGTCTCGAGCCCGCCGTCGATTTCGCGGGTCACCACCAGCTTGCTGCCTTCTATGGTGATACGGCTCGCAAAGGTGCCCTGCGGCCAGCCGAGCAGGGCGGCCAGCATCTGCCCGGTTGCGCTCATGTCGTCGTCGATGGCCTGCTTGCCCATGATAATCAGGCCCGGCTGCTCCTTGTCGGCCAGCGCCTTAAGCAGCTTGGCCACCGCCAGCGGCTGTAGCTCGACATCGGTTTCGACCAGGATGCCGCGGTCGGCGCCCATCGCCAGCGCGGTGCGGATCGTCTCGGCGCAGGCGGGAATGCCCATGGAGACGGCGATGATCTCGGTCGCGACGCCCTTTTCCTTCAGCCGCACAGCCTCCTCGACGGCGATCTCGTCGAACGGGTTCATTGACATCTTGACGCCCGCCGTCTCGACGCCGGAGCCGTCCGATTTGACGCGCACCTTCACGTTGTAGTCGACGACGCGTTTTACGGGAACGAGGAGCTTCATGCTGATGCCATCGGGTTATAGGTAATGCGGCAACGCGCCGGACACGCCCAACCTCGGCGGCGATGCGCAACACGAAACCGCGAAAAATTGGCCCGACCTTATGGGGCAGCCAGTCGCGATGTCAAACGGAGGCCGCCGCTGCAGCATGCTCACCGGGCCGTCCGCCATCTCAATGACGCAGCAGCGAGAGCAGGATGACGAACAGCACCAAGGCCACGCCCTGAAGCACCACGCGCCAGCGCATCAGCACGTTCGACCGATGCGCGTCCTGGCCGCCGCGCGCCAGGCCGATCAGCCCGGCGAACAGGACGCCGACCGTGCCAAGCATCGCCAAGCCGACGAGCACCGTTAAGAACGTGGTCATAATGGACACCCAAATACCCACCAGACCTAGGCCGTTCCGCGCGAATGTCACCCCCGGCCACGCCATGGCGGGGCGTGGACGGCATTGACACCTATCCTGCACGGGTGTTGGACCCCGCAGATGCACCTGCGCATCCGGCTGACCGTTGTTTTGCTGGCGCTCGTTTTGGGCCTGCCGTCTGCCGGGCACACCCAGGCGGCGCCTAGTGCCGTGGCTGCCCCGGTGCCCGCCGCTGCCCCGTCTCCCACCCCTGCCCCGTCTCCCGCCCCTGCCCCGTCTCCCGCCCCTGCTCTGGCGCCAGCGCAGGCGCAGCAGGTGCTGGAGTTGTTGCAGGACCCGAAACGCCGCGCCGAGTTCACCGCCGTGCTGGAAAGCATGGTCAAGGCCGCGCCGAGCGTGCCAGGCACGGCTGCCGCCCCCGCTCCGGCCCCAGCTCCGGCCCCCGCTGCGGCAAAGGTCCTGCCGCTCGAGCCCGATAGCCTGGGCGCCCAGATCGTCGACAATTCGGCTGCAGCGCTGGAGAACACGGGCGCGCAGTTGGTTGCCGCCGTGCGGTCGGTGAACGACCTGCCGATGCTATGGCGCTGGATCACCACCCAGGCCGACGATCCCGACTTCCGCGCCCGCGTGCTGGACGCGCTTTGGCGGATCGCCGTCACCATCGCCTGCGGCTTGGCGGCAGAGGCCTTCGTCATACGCCTGCTGCGCTCCATGCGCGGCACGCTCGGCGCATGGTCCCCCGCCGCGGCTGGCTTCGACGACGTGCCCGAGCCTATGCCCGAAACCGGCCTCGCCGCAGCCGAAGCCGGAGAAACCGAACACCGCGAAGCCGACAAAAAGCTCAACCGGGCGTTAGGCGCGCTGCAGCGCTTGCCCTATCTGTTCGGCGTGCTGGCGCTGGACCTGCTGCCCGTCGCTGCCTTTGCCGCGGCCGCGACCCTCCTGCTCGGAACCCGGATCGCCGGGCCCGGCTCAACCCGCGCCGTCATCCAACTGGCGCTGAATGCCTACGTCCTGACCCGTCTGGTGCTGTGCGTCGTGGACATGCTGGTCCGCCCGGCTGCGCCAAGCCTCCGGCTGCTGCATGTCACCGAATGGACGGCGCACTTCCTGACCCGCTGGACCCGCCGCATCCTCATCGTCGGGGTCACCGGATATGTGCTGGCCGAGGCCGGGCTGCTGTTCGGCATGTACCAGGACGCGCACGACGCGGTGCTGAAGCTGATCGCGCTCGCCATGCATGGCTGCCTGATCGCCGCGGTGCTGCAGGCACGCCCGCACGTGGCCGCCCGGCTCCGCAACCAGCATTACTTTCACGGCGTCTGGGCGTCGCTGCTGAACCGGCTCGCCCGCGTCTGGCACCTGATCGCCATCTTCTACATCGCCGCGCTTTGGCTGGTCTGGGCGGGCGAGCTGCGCAACGGCTATGTCCGCCTCATCCATTTCTGCCTGGTCACGTTCGGCATCCTGATCGCCGCGCGGCTCGCCGGGGTCGTGCTGATCGGCGGCATCGACCGCGCCATGCGCGCCACCCCGGGCATGTCGGGCCGCCATCCGGGTTTTGCCGAGCGGGCGGCGACATACCAGCCGGTGCTGCGCATCGTCATCACCATCGCGTTGTTCGTGCTCACCATCCTGGCGCTGTTCGAGGCCTGGAACCTCGCACCGGTGGACTGGCTGCTGCGCAACGGCCTGGGCGGACGCGTGGCGTCGGCCGTCATGGTCGTCGCCGTCACCGTCGTGCTCGCGATCCTGGTATGGGAGGGGGTGAACGCGACGATCGAGCAGCATCTCGCGCGCCTCACGGCCGAATCGCACCTGGCGCGCGCCGGACGGCTGCGCACGCTGCTGCCGATGCTGCGCACGACGCTGCTGGTCATCATCGTACTGGTCGTGGCGTTGATGGCGTTGAGCGAGCTGGGCATCAACATCGCGCCATTGCTGGCCGGCGCCGGGGTGATCGGCATCGCTGTCGGCTTCGGGTCGCAGAAATTGGTCCAGGATCTTATCAACGGAGTGTTCCTGCTGTTCGAGAACGCGATGCAGGTCGGCGACGTCGTGACGCTCGGCGGCCTGACCGGCACGGTCGAGGCGCTGTCGATACGCACCATCCGGCTGCGCGCCCTGGACGGCGCGGTGCATATCATCCCGTTCAGCGCGGTGACGACCGTCACCAATCAGACCCGCGACTACGCCTATGCCCTGCTGGACATCAGCGTCGGCCTGAACGAGGAGCCGGACCGCATCATCCCCTTGGTGAGCGGCCTCGCCGCCGAGATGCGGAAGGACCCGAAATGGGCCTCGCTGGTGCTCGATCCGCTCGATGTCATGGGGATCGAGAAGTTCATCGACACCGCCTGGGTGCTGCGGGTCCGGATGAAGACGCAGCCTGCCAGCCGCTGGTCGGTGGGCCGCGAGCTGAACCGCAGGATCAAGCTGCGGTTTGACGAGCTTGCGGTCGAAAGCCCGATGACCTCATACCGCGCACTGAGCGCCCCGCCGGCGCCGCAACCCGTCCCAGCCCAGGAGCAGGCCGCATGACCAATCTCGAATCTTGGGCAGCGGAACTGCGCGGCGAGGGCTTTGCCTTCGTGCACGCGCCGGCGATGGCCAAGGCATTGGAGCAGGCCGGCCTATCGGGCTGGGACGGCTTCGCCTGCTCATGGGACGATCTCGGGCTCGACACCTACATGGCCGATGGCGGACGCTACCGGAAGCGGCGCCACGCCGCATTCCTGGTGACCCTGTCCGGCATCGTGCGCAAGCCGGACCAGCCGCACTACCAAAGCCGGGATTACAACGCCTTGAACGGCGGCATCGCCCGCTGGTTCGATCCGATCACGCCGGCGGCGGCCGACTCTGCCGCGTTCCAAGCCATACTCCGCGTCTGCCATGCCTTGTTCGACGGCCTGACGGCGGCGCCCGCCTGGCATGTGGAGGCGCATCAGTTCCGCATCGAGGCCCGCCCCGGCCAAGCCGGCCAGCCGACTCCCGAGGGCATGCACCAGGACGGCGTGGACTGGGTGCTGGTGCTGATGATCGGACGGGTCAACATCGCCTCCGGCACCACCAGCATCCATGGGCTGGACCGCCGCTTGCTGGGCAGCTTCACCCTCGATGCGCCGATGGATGCGGCGCTGGTCGACGACCACCGCGTGTTCCATGGCGTGACGCCGGTGCAGCCGCTAGACCCGGCGCAGCCCGCCCATCGCGATGTGCTGGTGGTTACCTTCCGGCGCGAGACCACGCTTCCAAACCTCTGAATTGTCGAACGGCGGTTGCCGGTTGGCCGGGAAGGTCAGGACCGCCTGCAACCCCGGCCGGGCGTCCAACAGCAGGGCGTCGCCGCCGTGCAGCCCGGCCACGGCGTGCACCAGCGTAAGGCCCAGGCCGAAGCCCGGTGTATTGCGCGCGCTCTCCCCTCGGTAGAACCGCTCGGTTGCCCGCGCGTGATCGTGCGCCGGCATTCCCGGCCCCTGGTCGAGCACCATCACCTGCAAGGTTTCCGGCCACGCGCCCGGCGTCAGCCGCGCCCGCAATGTCACCGTGCCGCCCGCCGGCGAGAACTTGATCGCGTTGTCTAACAGGTTCGCCACCGCCTGCTGGATCAGCTCGCGGTCCCCCCAGACCGGCAAGGGCCTGGTGGCTTCCAGCACCAAGCGCAGGCCGCGCTCCTCTGCCAGCGCGCCGTACAGTTCGGCGAGGTTCGCCAGCAATGGGCCGACATCGAGCGCCGCGAAGGCGGAGCGCCGCGCGCCGGCCTCGATCTCGGCAATGCGCAGCAACGCCTGGAAAACGGCGGTGACGCCATCGAGGTCCAACACCGCGCGGTCCACCGCCGTGCGCAGTTCCGCCGTGCTGCCGGCATGGGAGGCTGCGTCCTCCAGCCGGGCGCGGGCGCGGGCGATCGGGGTCCGCAAATCATGCGCGATGGAGTTCGAGACCTGCCGCACGCCGTCCATCAGCCGGCCGATCCGGTCCAGCATGTCATTGAACGTCGCAGCCAGCCGGTCGAACTCGTCACCGCGCCCAGAAAGCCGAATGCGCGGCGACAAGTCTCCGGCAGAGATCGCCGCCGCGGTTTCCGAGACATGGCCGAGCATGCGACGGAACTGCCGCTGCACCGTCAATGCGCCCGCCGCGCCCAGCACGGCGATCAGCACCAACGCCCAAGCCATTGTGTCGGTCAAAACCTCCCGCAAGGCGGCGCGCGCCTCGACATCGCGGCCAACCAGCAGCGAGTAGCCGCCCGGCAGGGTGAACCGATGCAGCCGGGCGAGCGTGCGCCGGCCTTTCCGCTTGATCGAAACCTCGTAGACCTGGCCCACCTGAGCCACCCGTTCGGGCCAGGCGCCCAGGTTCCCCGCGATGCTGCGGCCCTCCGGATCGAGCACGAAGTAGATCGCGTCGTCGTCGATGCCGCCGGCCATGCGGGCGGTGATCGTCGAGAGCAGCGCCGGCGCGCCGCCGTCCCGCCACCGCTCGGACAATCCCTGCGCATCGGCACGGATGGCAGCGTCGACCTGGGCATTCAGCAAGCCGATCGTCGTCCACCAGAGGAACAGCACGAGGGTCAAGGCGCTCAAAGCGAACAGCCCGCCGAAGGCCAATGCCAAACGGACCCCGGCGGACCGGAACAGCCGTCGCAGGCCAGCGCCCCTAGCCCGCATCGCGCGCCTACTCGGTCCGCAGCATGTAGCCGATGCTGCGGACCGTCTGGATCACCGCCACGTCGAACGGCTTGTCGACCTTCTGGCGCAGGCGGGACACGTGCACATCGATCACGTTGGTCTGCGGGTCGAAATGGTAGTCCCAAACCCCTTCCAGCATCATGGTCCGGGTGACCACCTGGCCGGCGTGGCGCATCAGGTACTCCAGCAGGCGGAACTCGCGCGGCTGCAGCTCGATCTTTTGGCCACGGCGGCGCACCGTGCGGGACAGCAGATCCATCTCGAGGTCGCCAACCGTCAGCCGTGTCTCCGGCCCTGGCGGGCGGCCCCGGCGCAGCAGCGCCTCGACCCGGGCCAGCAGCTCGCTGAAGGCGAACGGCTTGGTCAGGTAGTCGTCGCCCCCGGCCTTCAATCCTTCGACACGGTCATCCACCCCGGCCATCGCCGAGAGGAACAGGACCGGCGTCTGATCGTCCCGGGCACGCAGCGATTCGAGCACCTGCAGGCCATTCAAGCCGCCGGGCAGCATGCGGTCCAGGATGATGGCGTCGAACGCCTCCGTCGATGCGAGCGCGAGGCTGTCCTGGCCGTTGCCGGCCTCCTCCACGCTGTGCCCGGCCTCCCGCAGGCCCTTCAGCATGAACCCAGCGACATCCGCATCGTCTTCGACCACCAAGATGCGCATGTTCTAGCCCGGAGCCTCTTGTTGGCGGCGCCCGACAGTGACGGGCAGGTCGAGGCTTTGAACGCCGCGGCGGACCGAGAGGTTCACAGCGGTTCCCGGCGACGCCCGGGCGACGGCGCGGATCAGGCCGCGGGCGCTGTCCACCCGGTCCCCGTTCACCGCCGTCACCACGTCGCCGGTCCGCAACCCGGCGCGCGCCGCAGGTCCGGTCCGGTCGATCCCGGCGATCGCGACCCCGTTGCTCGCAGCCTGGACTCCCGGCACGTCCTGCACCGAGACCCCGAGCCAGCCGCGGTCGATCCGCCCCTTGTCCCGCAGGTCGGACACGATCCGTACCGCGATCTCGCTCGGCACCGCGAAGCCGATGCCGACCGACCCGCCGGTGGGCGAGACGATGGCGGTGTTCACCGCGATCACCTGGCCGTCCATGTTGAAGGTCGGGCCCCCGGAGTTGCCGGGGTTGATCGGCGCGTCGATCTGGATGAAGTCGTCGAACGGACCCGCGCCGATGTCCCGCCCGCGCGCCGATATGATGCCGGCCGTGACCGAGCCGCCCAGCCCGAAGGGATTGCCCGCCGCCAGGATCCAGTCCCCGACCTCGGCCGTCCGGCTATCGCCCCACGTCACGTAGGGCAGGGGGGTTGGGCTGCTGACCCGGATGACCGCGATGTCCGTCAGGTCGTCCGACCCGATCAGCCGCGCCGGCAACTCGGTCCCGTCCGACAGCGACACGACGATGCGGTCGGCGCGGCCGACGACGTGGTTGTTGGTGACGATCAGCCCGGACGGGTCGACGATGAAGCCCGATCCCGCGCCCAGCACCTGCTCCCGCCGTCCATGGAACCGCTCGCGGAACTGCCGTTCGAACGGGGTGCCCCGCAGTTCCGGCGGCACCGCCGCGGCGTCGGATGGTGCGCGGCCCTCGGTTACGGAGATGTTGACCACCGCCGGCACCACCCGCTTTGCCAATGGCGCAAAGCTAAAGGGTGCGACGCCGGCAGCGCGCAAGGGTCCGGTTGCCGGCTGGGCCGTCGCCGGGAGGTTCGTGCACCCGGGCAGCATGAGCGCCATCGCGGTCAGGGTGGCGCGAAAGCGGGGGGCCATTGGACGAGACTCCGGGATGCCTAGTGGCACGTTTCAGGTAGGTTGTATTGGCCTATTACAAAAGCTTGTGACAATGGTTATAAAGGATGATCCCTCGACTGAACCTATAGTTTGCCGATTGGCCTAAGCCAGTCCGGCAGCCCTGTTTCTGTGGTTCTTGACGAGATATTATTACGCAAGCACGTGAGTTTTAGCCGCCGGGATGCTCCGGCCAGTCGTGCCGGGGATACCGTCCGCGCATGTCTTTCCGCGCGTCCGCCCACGCGCCGCGCCAGAAACTCGCCAGGTCCGCGGTGATCGCGATCGGACGGCCCGCTGGCGACAGCAACGCCAGTTGCAGCGGCACCCGCCCGCCCGCCAGGCTGGGCGTCGCCGCCATGCCGTAGAATGCTTGGGCGCGCGCGCTCGCCAGCGGAACCGGCTGCGCGTAGTCCACCGCCGCCCGCCCGCCCGGCAACGTCAAATGCGTCGGCAGCTCCCGGTCGAGCCGCGCGGCATGGTGCCAACCCAGGGCGCCGCGCAAGATGCCGTGCAGGTCGAGCGACGCGATGTCCGCCAGGCGGGACAGCCCCCTGAGATGCGGCGCAAGCCACTGCGCGGCGGTTGCGGCCAGCGCCGGATCGGACAGATCGGGCGTCTCTGGATCGATCCCGCGCAACCAGGCGGCACGGGCCTGCAACTGCCGGGCGGCGTCGGTCCACGGCAGCGCGTCCAGGCGGCGGACGGCCGCCTCGGCCAGGATCGCGGCGGCCGCTTCCGGGTCGGCGGCGACGGTTCGGTCTTCCAGCACCAATGCGCCAAGCCGGCGGCGGCGGCGGGAGAACACCGTGCCGGACACAGCGTCGAAGCCGCTCTCGACGGTCTCGGTCACCTGCGCCTCGATGCCCGCGGGCAGGGCGGCAGGGTCGATCGGCGCCGCCAGGCGGATGCGGGCGGACGCCTTCAGGTCCAGGCTGGCGACGACCAGCAGCCGTGCGTCGGCCAGGGGATCAGTGCGCGGCAGCCGTGCGCCGCCGCCGCCGGACAGCCGGAACGACCCCGGCTCGCCCCGGCGCTGCGCGATGCGGTCCGGGAACGCCACCGCCAGCAGCGGGCCAGGATCGCCGGCGGCCGGGCCGCGCGCGCCCAGGCGGCGGCGATAGGCGGCGGACTGCTGGCGGATGCGGCTGATGGCGCCGCGGTCCATACCGCCTGCGCCGCCTGCCAGGGCGTCGAGCCGCAGTTGCAGGTCGGCCGGCGGGTCCCGGCCGCGCAGGGGATCGCGCTCCTCCAGCAATGCCGCGAGGTCCGCCGCCAGCGCCGCCTGGTTCAGGCCGTCCGCCGCCAGCATCATCGCCGCGAGCCGGGGATGCGCTCCCAATTCAGCCATGCGGCGTCCCAACGGCGTGATCCGCCCAGCCGCATCGGCCGCGCCCAGCCCCGCCAGCAGCGTCCCGGCCGCCGCCAGCGCGCCGGCGGGCGGCGGGTCCGGGAACGGCAGGTCCCCCGGCGCCGTGCCCCATGCGGCGCAATCAAGCGCCAACCCAGACAGCTCAGCCTCCAGGATGGCCGGGCGGTCGTAGGGCGCCAAGCCACGGTGCAGCGCCGTGGTCCACAGCCGGATCGCCACCCCCGGCGCCTCCCGCCCCGCACGTCCGGCGCGCTGGCCGGCGGCGGCGCGGCTGACCCGCAGCGTCGCGAGCCGGGTCAGGCCCGTCGCCGGGTCGAGCCGGGGCGAGCGCCGCCAACCGCCGTCCACCACGATGCGCACTCCGGGCACCGTCAGCGAGGTTTCGGCGATGCTGGTCGCCAGCACGACCCGGCGGCCTTCGGCGGGGCGGAGCGCCAGGTCCTGCTGCGCCGGCGGCAGGTCGCCATGCAGCGGCAGCACCAGCGCGCCGCATCCGGCCAGCGCCGACTCCGCCCGGCGGATTTCGCCCATGCCGGGCAGGAACGCCAGGATGTCGCCTTCGTGGTCCTGCAACGCTGCGCGGACCGCCCGCGCCATCGCGTCCGGCAGGTCGCGCGGGTCCATGACGTCGCGGCCCAGATGGCGGACCTCGACCGGGAACATGCGCCCGGCGCTCTCGATCACCGGGCCGTCCAGCAGGGCGGACAGCCGCGCGCCGTCGAGCGTCGCCGACATCGCCAGCAGCCGCAATTCTGGGCGCAACATGCGCTGCAGGTCGAGGCATAGCGCCATCGCCAGGTCGGCCTCCAACGCCCGCTCGTGCACCTCGTCCAGCAGCACCGCGGCGACGCCGTCGAGCGTGGGGTCGCCGAGCAGGCGGCGGACCAGCAGGCCCTCGGTAATGACTTCGACCCGCGTCGCGGACGAGGTGGCGCTGTCCAGCCGGGTGCGGTAGCCGACCGTCTGGCCGACGGGTTCGTCGATCAGCGAGGCCATGCGCGTGGCGGCGGCGCGGGCGGCGAGGCGGCGGGGTTCCAGCACCAGGATGCGCCCGTCCCCGCGCCAGGCGGCGTCAAGCAGCGCCAGCGGCACGATCGTGGTCTTGCCGGCGCCGGGCGGGGCGACCAGCACGGCGTTGGACCGCTGCTCCAGCGTGGCCAACAGGGCCGGCAGCGCCTCAGCGACCGGGAGTACGGGGAGCATGGGCGAAACCTCCTGGCGAAACAGCGGCCACACTCCTTATAGATGGCGTGGGATGATGGCGATGGAGGCTGGATGATCCGTGTCGGCTTAGCGTTCGCCGCCTTGGCGCTGATGACGGCCGCGCCGGCGCATGCGCTGGAGAGTGCTGCGGTACGCAGCGAGCGGCTGACTGCGGCATTGGTTTCCGACACGGACGCCGCCGCGCCGGGCACGCCGCTGCGCATGGGGCTGCGCTTGCGGATGGCGCCGGGCTGGCACACCTATTGGCATGACCCCGGGGACGCGGGCGCGCCGCCCGAGCTGATGCTTACCCTGCCCGACGGCGCTGCTGCTGGCTCGATCGAGTGGCCGGTCCCGCGGCGTTTGCCGGAGGGTCCGGTCATGACCTACGGCTACACTGGCGAGGTGCTGCTGCCATTCACGGTCACGCCCGGCTCGGGGCCGCTGCATGTCGAGGCTGCGGCGACATGGTTGGTGTGCGAGCGCATCTGCGTGCCGGAGGAGGGCCGCTTCACCCTCGACCTGCCGCCCGGCAACCCGGCGCCGTCCAGCGAAGCGCCGCTGTTCGCCGCCGCGGCTGCCGATATCCCCCGGCCCTCGCCGTTCGAGGCGCGTATCGCCCCGGACGGCACCTTGTCGCTGTCTGGATCCGGGCTGTCGCCTGCGTCCGTGCAGGACGCCTGGTTCCTCCCGGACGCTGGCGACGTGATCAAGAACGCGGCGGCCCAGGCCGTCGATGTCCATCAGGGCACGCTGGCGCTGGCGCTTAAACCCGCGGCGGCGTTCAACGCGCAATCAAGCCTCAGCGGCGTCGTCGTGCTGCGCGATGCCGCCGGCAACGAAAGCGCCCTGCAGGTCGACGCGGCTCCCGGCCTGCTGGCAGCGTCCGCTCCGCCGCTGTTGCAGACGTTGCTGCTGGCAGCGCTCGGCGGCCTCATTTTGAACCTGATGCCCTGCGTGTTCCCGGTGCTGGCGATGAAGGCCATGGCGGTCGCCCGCATGTCCGGCGCGGCGCGCGGCGCGGTCCGGGCCCATGCGTTGTCCTATACTTTAGGCGTGCTGCTGGCGTTCGGCACGCTCGGCGCGGCGCTGGCCGGGGTGCGGGCGGCAGGCGGCGCGGCGGGATGGGGTTTCCAGTTCCAGTCGCCGGTGTTCGTGGCGGCGCTGGCTTGGGTGCTGTTCGGAGTCGGCCTGAATTTGTCGGGCGTGTTCGGCGTCGGCGGCAGGCTGGCCGGGGCCGGGCAGGGCCTGGCGGCACAGGGCGGGCACGCCGGCAGTTTCTTCACCGGGCTGCTGGCGGTGGTGGTGGCGACGCCCTGCACCGCGCCGTTCATGGGCGCCGCCATCGCCACGGCCCTGGCAGCGCCCGCGATGACGACGCTTGCCGTGTTTCTGGCGATGGGGCTCGGCCTCGCTGCGCCCTATGCCGTGCTTGCCGTGCTGCCCGGCGCCGCCCGCGCGTTGCCGCGTCCGGGCCCATGGATGGACGTGCTGAAGGGCGCGCTGGCATTCCCGATGTATGGCGCGGCGGCCTGGCTGGTCTGGGTCATCAGCCTGCAAGCCGGGCCGTCCGGCGTGCTGGCGACGGCCGCCGGCATGGTGCTGCTTGCGTTCGCCGCCTGGTCGCTCGGCCTGGCGCAGGCCGCCGGGCGCTGGGGACGCCGGTTTGGCTTCGGCGCAGCGGGCGCGGCGACGCTGGCCGCGGCCGCCGTCCTGGCCGGCGTCGCTGCCGCGCCCCCCGGCACGGGGCAGGCCGCGGCCGAAGGCACCGAGCGCTTCTCGACCGCACGCCTGGCCGAGCTGCGCAACGAAGGCCGGCCGGTGTTTGTGAACATGACGGCGGCCTGGTGCGTGACCTGCCTGGTGAACGAGCGGATCGCCTTGGCCCCCGCCGCCGTGCAACGCGCCTTTGCCGACCATCATGTCGCCTATTTGAAGGGGGATTGGACGCGCGGCGACCCGGAGATCACTGCTTTCCTGCGCGGACATGCCCGGGATGGCGTGCCGCTTTATGTGTTCTACCCGCCGGCCCCGGCAAATCCGGCGGTGCTGCCGCAAATCCTCACGGAAGGTGCGATGCTGGACCAGCTTGCCAAAATCGGCGGTTAACGGGCTGGCTGCGGCACGCGGGAACGCGGTGCTTTCGCCTTAAATTTGCCATTCGCCGCACCATATGATCTGTTATTGAGGCTTGAAATCCTCGCAACGAACTTCAGGTGTCGTGATGACCCGTACCGGTCGCATCCTTGCAGCACTCCCAATCGTCACCGTCATGGCGCTCGCGCCTGCGGCTGCTAACGCCCAGTTTTATCGTGGCGGCTATGGCGGATATCATGGCGGCTACGGCGGCTATCGTGGCGGCTATGGTTATGGGCATCGCGGCTTCGGCGTTGGCCCGCTCGTTGGCGGCGCGTTGCTGGGCTTGGGCGTCGGCGCCGTCATCGCGAGCCAGCCGCGCTACGTCGTGCCGCCGCCGGTCGTGTACGCGCCGCCGCCGGTGTATTACCCTGCACCCTATTACGCCGCGCCCGTCTATCCGGCGCCCGGATATTACGCACCGGGCTATTATCCTCGCTAAGCCGATTGGCCGGGCCTCGCAGCCCGGCCTTTTCGCCTAAACGACACGCACCCGAACGGTGCCGACACCGTCCACGATGCCTTCCAGCAGGTCGCCTCGCTGCACTGCGGCCACGCCCTCCGGCGTTCCGGTGAAGATCAGGTCCCCGGCCTCGAGCCGCACCAGCTTCGACAAGTAGGCGATCGTCTCTGGGACGCTCCAGATCAATTTCGAGACGTCGCTCGACTGGCGCACCTGGCCATTCACCGTCAATTCGATGCGGCCCGGTTCGACGCCCGCCGCCGGCACCATCTCGCCAATCGGCGCCGAATGGTCGAAGCCCTTGCCCATATCCCACGGGCGTCCGGCTTTCTTCGCCTCGGCCTGCAAGTCCCGCCGGGTCATGTCGAGCCCGGCCGCATAGCCCCACACGTGGCCCATCGCCTCGGCCTCACTGATATCCGAGCCGCCCGACTGCAGCGCCACCACCAACTCCATCTCATGGTGCAGGTCATTGCTCATGCTCGGATACGGCATGTCGGCGCCGCCGGTCACGAGCGCGTCGGCCGGCTTCATGAAAAAGAACGGCAGCTCGCGGTTGGGGTCGTGCCCCATCTCCCGCGCATGCTCCGCGTAGTTGCGCCCGACGCAGTAGATGCGGCGCACCGGGAAGCTGCCGCCGCCTTTGACGGGCACTTCGGCCTGGACAGGCGGAGCGATGACGTAGCTGGGCATGGGGGCCTCCTCATTTTGTGTGGTGAACGCACCTCGCCTGCATCGCCGGTAAAAAGCTATCGCTTCTTGCGGCCGTGTCGGGTATCGGCGTGCAAAAGGGTATGGAAGCGTCAATGGTTGTCACAGGCTCGAAGTCACTTTACGTCCAGGTCCTGGTCGCCGTCGCCCTCGGGGTGGCGCTCGGCTATTTCTACCCTGACATCGCAGTCAAGATGCAGCCGTTGGGCGACGCCTTCGTGCGGCTGGTGCGGATGGTCATTGCGCCGATCGTCTTCATCACCGTCGTCGTCGGCATTGCCAAGCTGACCAACGTCGCCGGCGTCGGCCGCATCGGCCTAAAGGCGATCATCTACTTCGAAGTGCTGACCACAATCGCCATGATCGTCGGCCTGATTGTCGGCCACCTGTTCGAGCCCGGCCTCGGCGTGAACGCCGACCCCAAGACCCTCAGCGCCGGCGCGGTCGCCCGCTTCATCGACCCGAAAGCCGCCCCAAGCACCACCGAATTCCTGATGGCGGTCATCCCGGACCAGATCGTCAACGCCTTCGCCAAGGGCGATATCCTGCCGGTGCTGTTCTTCGCGGTGCTGTTCGGCGTCGCGCTTGCCAAGGTCGGGGAACGCGCATCGGACTTCGTGAAAATCTTGGACCAAGTCGGGGCGGCGTTCTTCGGCGTCGTCTCGTTGATCATGCGCGTGGCGCCGCTCGGCGCGTTCGGCGCCATGGCCTTCGCCATCGGCCGCTACGGCATCGGCACGCTCAGCAACCTGCTCTACCTCATGCTGGCATTCTACGCGACGTGCATCGTTTTCGTATTCGTCGTCCTGATGTCGGTCATGCTTTACTGCCGCCTAAGCTTGCTGCAATTGATGCGTTACCTGAAAGAAGAGTTTTTCATCGTCCTCGGCACCTCGTCGTCCGAGGCGGCGCTGCCGACATTGATGGAAAAGCTTGAGAACCTCGGCTGCTCACGCCCGCTGGTCGGCCTGGTCGTGCCGCTCGGCTATGCGTTCAACCTCGACGGCACCAGCATCTACTTTACCATGGCGATCGCCTACATCTCGCAGGCGCTGAACATCCCGCTGAGCCTCGGCGAGTGGGTCGGCATCCTCGGCGTGTTGCTGCTCACGTCCAAGGGCGCGGCGGCGGTGACGGGCGGCGGCTTCATCACCTTGGCGGCGACGCTCGGCACGTTGGCCGGCAAGCTCCCGGTCGAGTCGATCGTGCTGGTGTTCCCCATCGACCGCTTCATGTCGGAGGCGCGGGCCATCACCAACCTGTTCGGCAACGCCGTCGCCACCATCGTCGTCGCCAAGTGGGAGGGCCAGCTCGACTACGACCGCGCCCGCGCCGTGCTCGCCCGGCACACCGCGCCGGAGGTGCTCAGCCGAGCGTAGCTAAGGCTGTTGCCGCGCCCGGCATGGTTGGGACCATGACGCAGTGCGGCACCAGGCTGGCCGGGTCGGGCCTTCGTGCCGTCCGAAACTGGCGCAGCGCGAGCGCCATGAACGGTCGGTCCACGAGCGGAACGGCCGGCTGGCTGTGCTTCCGAAGGTGGTTGCGGACGAGGTCGCCGGCATCGGCTGGCAGAGCAGCGTAGCCGTCCCGGTAGATGACTTCTTTGATTGCCGCATTTTGCAGGCGTCCGAGCATCTGCCTAAGCTTGCGCCGGAACTGCCGCTCCAGGTCGCGCCGTTTGAACATCGACAGCGCGGCGATCTCATAGGTCGCGCCCGCTACGCCGACGATCCGCTTGGTGTCCCATGCCTCGCCCAGTGCGTCCAGGTTGTGCATCGCCATCGACCCGATCAGGCCATCGCCGCAATAAAGCCCGACCGGCAGGCGGATGCCTTGCTCCACCATCCGATCCAGGAAATCAGGCCGCAGCGCGTGCAACTGGCCATGCAGCCTGCCGCCTTGGTTGAGCGTGGCTGACGTAGCCGCTGCCATCGAGCGTCCGTTTATGCAGACGCCGGTTGCCGCCATGGCATAGGGGTGGGCGGCGAGGCCGGCGTCCAGGTCATGGAGGGCGCCGGGACTGATGCGGACATAGCCGTCCACAAAGGCATACATGCGCGCGGGCTCGCGCTGCATATAGATGAATTGGTTAAGTATATTGGACTTATCGGCCGCTTGGGCACGGTAGATTTGCAGCGCCATGCCGCAAGCTTGTGCCGTGCGTTGCGCGATCTGCTCGCTCGCGTCGGTGGACCCGTTGACGTTCAATGTCACCAGCGCCCGGCGGCTGCCAATCGCCTTCCAGATGCTGAGCAGGCATCCCTCGATCCGCGACGCCTCGTTCTGGCATACAACTGAGATGTGCCATTCCCAATCTGAGATCTCAGCCGGATGCTTTTCTGACACAAAATGCCTCGCAGAATATTTGCGATATCTGGTAACGAATTGCTCCTGTATTGCAAACCCCGGTGAGGAGTGATGGAAAACGTCATGATGCGCAATCCAGCATCGACCTTGCCGGGCCTTGTGCCCGTCGCGTGCCGGGTGTCAAACCAGCTTGCATGACCTCAGTCCTCGCCATCCACGGCGGCGCCGGCACCATGGCGCCCAGCAGCATGGACGCCGAAGCCGGCCACGCCCACCGCGCCGGCCTGCATCGCGCGCTGATGGCCGGGCACCAAGTGCTGGCTGCAGGCGGGCCCGCCATCGAGGCCGTGACCGCCGCGGTCGTCGCCTTGGAAGACGATCCGCTGTTCAACGCCGGACGTGGCGCGGTATTCGCCCGCAACGGCCAGCATGAAATGGACGCGGCGGTGATGGACGGCGCGACCCTGCGCATCGGCGCAGTCGCCGGCATATGCGGCCCGCGCAATCCGGTGCTGGCCGCCCGGGCAGTCATGGAGCATTCGCCGCACGTGCTGCTGGCAGGCCCGGGGGCGCTTGAGTTCCTGCGCACTCACGGCGTCGCGTTCGCCGGCCCCGATTATTTCTATACGGCCCGCCGCTACAAGGCCATGCAGGCGGCGCTCCTGGCCCGGCCGGAATTCAGCGCTCGCATGGACGACGCCGACCGTCATGGCACCGTGGGGGCGGTGGCGCTGGACCAGTCCGGCGGCCTCGCGGCGGCCACCAGCACCGGCGGCATGACCGGCAAGCTGCCCGGCCGTGTCGGCGACAGCCCGTTGCCCGGCGCCGGCACCTGGGCGGACACGGCCTGCGCCATGTCGGCCACCGGCCACGGCGAGAGTTTCATCCGCACTGCATCCGGGCACGAGTTGTCCGCGCGGTTGCGTCTGGCGGGCGACGACCTCGACGCCGCGTCCGCTGCGGTCATGGCGGCGCTGGAGGCGGTTGGCGGCGACGGCGGCTTGGTCGCGCTCGACGCCGCCGGGCGCGTATCGATGCCGTTCAACACGCGCGGCATGTATCGCGGCGTGATCGGCGCGGACGGCGCGGCGCGCACCGGCATCTACCAGGAGCCGCTGCAGCTTTTCATCCCATAGCAGCGGGCCATAGCAGCGGGCCATAGCAGCGGGCACGGCTGGCCCGGCCGTTCTTTGCTTGTGTGGGGCCAGCCAAGTCGCTAACTGCCGTCCTGTGCAATCTGCACGGGAAGATGGAGCAGGAACATGTCTTACAGGATCGCGGTTGTCGGCGCCACGGGTGCGGTCGGGCGCGAAATCCTCAAGACCCTGGCCGAGCGCGGCTTTCCCGTCCGCGAAGTCGCCGCCGTCGCTTCCGCCCGGTCCACCGGCCAGGAGGTCAGCTTCGGCGACAAGGCCGTGCTCAAGGTCAAGAACCTCGACACGTTCGACTTCAAGGGCTGGGACATCGGCCTGTTCAGCCCCGGCGCCAGCGTGTCGGCCATCCATGCGCCCCGCGCGGCCGCCGCCGGCTGCCTGGTGATCGACAACACCAGCCAGTTCCGCATGGAACACGACGTGCCGCTGGTGGTGCCCGAGGTCAACCCCGAGGCGCTGCGCCGCATCCGCCGCGGCATCGTCGCCAACCCCAACTGCTCGACGATCCAGATGGTCGTGGCCCTGAAACCGCTGCACGACCGTTTCCGCATCAAGCGCGTGGTGGTGTCAACCTACCAATCCGTCTCCGGCGCCGGCAAGGAGGGCATGGACGAGCTCTGGGCGCAGTCCCGCGCCATGTACGTGAACGACCCCGTCACCGCGCAGGAGTTCACCAAGCCGATCGCCTTCAACTGCATCCCGCATATCGACAAGTTCATGGACGACGGCTCGACCAAGGAAGAATGGAAGATGGCGGTCGAGACGCGCAAGATCCTCGGCGCCGAGATCCTGGTGCAGGCGACCTGCGTGCGGGTGCCGGTGTTCATCGGCCATAGCGAGGCCGTGACCGTCGAATTCCATGAACCCGTCACCGCCGCGGACGCCCGCGCCATCCTGCGCGACGCGCCGGGCGTCGTGGTGATGGATACCCGCGACGACGGCGGCTACATCACCCCGGCCGACTGCGCCGGGGAGGACGCGGTGTTCGTGAGCCGCATCCGCCGCGACCCGACCGTCGAGCACGGCCTGTCGTTCTGGTGCGTGTCGGACAACCTGCGCAAGGGCGCCGCGCTGAACGCCGTGCAGATCGCCGAGGTCGTCGTCGCCCAGGGCCTGCTGAAACGCGCCGCCTGACCAGCGGCCCGGCCATGCGCCGGATGCTGCAGCGCAGTTGACCAATCGTTGACCCTGCCCACCTCAGGGAATAGGAACGTCACGGTCCCTATTCCCCGGAGCGACAACCCCATGGCAGCAGTATGAAGGACGTTCGGGACGCGTTGATGGTGGCCTACACCAGCGACGGCAGGACCGTGCGGCGTCCGCTCTCGCCCCATCTGCAGGTCTATACGCCGCAGCTCACCTCCATCCTGTCCATCATGAACCGCGTCACCGGCATCGCCCTTTCCGCGGGCACGCTGCTGTTGGTGTGGTGGCTAGTCGCGGCGGCCAGTGGACCCGGCGCGTTCAGCACGGTGCAGGGCTTCATCGCCTCGCCAATCGGGCTGTTTGTGCTGTTCGGCTGGACGGCGTCGCTGTTCTTCCATTTCTACAATGGCATCCGCCATCTGGCGTGGGACGCCGGGTTCGGCTTCGACCTGCCGCAGACCTATGCCAGCGGCTGGGCGGTGGTGATCGCCTCCGTCGTCAGCACCATCCTGGTCTGGGCGGTCGGCCTTTGGCTGCTGGGGAGCTGACGCCATGAAGGAAGGCATCTCCATCGACGTTCGCCGCAGCCAGCTTGGCCGGGCGCGCGGCGTGGGCGCCGGGCATTCCGGCGTGGAGCATTGGCGGGTGGAGCGCATGACCAGCATCGCGCTGGTGCCGCTCACGCTATGGTTCATCTACGCCATGCTGCATCTGGTCGGCGCGCCGCAGGAGGCCGTCGCAGCCTGGGCCGCGCATCCGGTGAATACTGCCCTGCTGCTGGTGCTGGTCGGCATCACGTTCCACCATATGCACCTGGGCCTGCAGGTCGTGTGCGAGGACTACGTTGCGAACAAATGGCAGATGACCATGATGATCCTTGGCGCCAAGGCGGTTTCGCTGGTGCTTGGGCTGCTGGCCGGCGTCGCAGTTCTCAAGCTGGCCCTGGCCTAACTTGCGGCCGATGCCACATATGCTGCCACTCCTCTTGAGGCGAGCCAAATGAACGCGATCACCATGCCGTCGGCACGGGCCTACAACGTCATCGACCATACCTACGATGTCATTGTCGTGGGTGCCGGCGGCGCCGGCCTGCGGGCGACGCTCGGGATGGGCGCGGCCGGGCTGCGGACTGCATGCCTGACCAAGGTGTTCCCCACCCGCAGCCACACCGTCGCGGCGCAGGGCGGTATCGGCGCGGCGCTGGGCAACATGGGCGAGGACGACTGGCGCTGGCACATGTACGACACCGTGAAGGGGTCGGATTGGCTCGGCGACCAGGACGCGATCGAATACATGTGCCGTGAGGCAATCCCGGCGGTCTATGAGCTCGAGCACTACGGCGTGCCGTTCAGCCGCACCGAGGACGGACGCATCTACCAGCGCCCGTTCGGCGGCCATATGAAGGATTATGGCAAGACGCCCGCCATGCGCGCCTGCGCCGCCGCCGACCGCACCGGGCACGCCATCCTGCACACGCTATACCAACAAAGCTTGAAGCACGAGGTAGAGTTCTTCGTCGAATACATCGCGCTCGACCTCATTATGGACGAGGAGGGCGCCTGCCGCGGCGTCATGGCCTGGTGCTTGGAGGACGGCTCCATGCACCGTTTCCGGGCGCAGAACGTCGTGCTCGCCACCGGCGGCTACGGCCGCGCCTATTTTAGCTGCACCAGCGCGCATACCTGCACCGGCGACGGCAACGGCATGGCGATCCGCGCCGGCATCCCGATGCAGGACATGGAGTTCGTGCAGTTCCACCCGACGGGCATCTACGGCTCCGGCTGCCTGATCACCGAGGGCTCGCGCGGCGAGGGCGGCTATCTCACCAACTCCGAGGGCGAGCGCTTCATGGAGCGCTATGCGCCGACGGCCAAGGACCTCGCCAGCCGTGATGTGGTGTCGCGGTCCATGACGCTCGAGATCAACGCCGGGCGCGGCGTTGGCGCCAACAAGGACCACATTCATCTGCACCTGGAACACCTCGGCGCCGAGTTGCTGCATGAGCGGCTGCCGGGCATCAGCGAGACCGCCAAGGTGTTCGCCGGCGTCGATGTGACCAAGGAGCCGATCCCGGTGCTGCCGACCGTGCATTACAACATGGGCGGCATCCCGACGAACTACCGCACCGAGGTGTTGCGCCCGACCGCGAAGGACCCTGACGCGGTCGTGCCCGGCCTGATGGCGGTCGGAGAGGCTGCTTGCGTCTCGGTGCACGGCGCCAACCGGCTCGGCACCAACTCGCTGCTCGACCTCGTAGTGTTCGGACGCGCCGCCGCCCATCGCGCTGCCGAGATCATCAAACCCGGCTCCAGCCAGGCCCCGCTGCCGCCCCGCGCCGGCGAGGCGACGCTCGAGCGCTTCGACCGCACCCGCAACGCCAGCGGCGGCACTAAGGTCGCGGCCATGCGGTTCGAGCTGCAGAAGGTTATGCAGTCGCACGCCGCGGTCTACCGCAACAGCGAAAGCCTGAAAGAGGGTGTCTCCAAAATGAAGACGCTGTGGACCGGCATGGACGACATGCAGGTCAGCGATCGGTCGTTGATATGGAACAGCGACCTGGTCGAGGCGCTGGAGTTCGACAACCTGATGGGCAACGCCATGACCACGATGGTCAGTGCCGAGAACCGCCATGAGAGCCGCGGCGCGCACGCCCATGACGATTTCCCCGACCGCGACGACCACGAGTGGATGAAGCATACGCTGGCGTGGTGCGACCCGCAGGGCAAGGTGGGCCTGGGCTACCGCGAGGTGAAGATGCAGACGCTGACCAACGAGGTCTCCGTCTTTCCGCCTAAAAAGCGCGTGTACTGATCGAAAGAAGCAAACGAGATGGCCACATTCACGCTGCCTAAGAACAGCAAGATCGGCAAGGGGCAGGCCTACAAGGCCGCTCCGGGCGCCACGCGGACCAAGGAGTTCCGCATCTATCGATGGAACCCCGACGACGGCGCCAACCCGCATATCGACACCTACGAACTCGACCTCGACAAGATCGGCCCGATGGTGTTGGACGCGCTGATCTACATCAAGAACGAGGTCGACCCGACGCTAACGTTCCGCCGCTCGTGCCGTGAGGGCATCTGCGGCAGTTGCTCGATGAACATCGACGGCGGCAACACTCTTGCCTGCCTCAAGGCGCATGACGAGGTTGCGGGGGCCGTCGGCATCTATCCGCTGCCGCATATGGCGGTGGTGAAAGACTTGGTGCCCGACCTTTCGCAGGCCTACGCGCAGCTCCGCAGCATCGAGCCGTGGCTAAAATCCGACACCCAGCCGCCGCCGGACGCCGAGCGCCTGCAGAGCAAGGAGGAGCGCGCCAAGCTCGATGGCATGTGGGAGTGCATCCTCTGCTTCTGCTGCACTACGTCCTGCCCGAGCTATTGGTGGAACGGCGACCGTTATCTCGGCCCGGCCGTGCTGCTGCAGGCCTATCGCTGGATCGCGGACAGCCGTGACGAATACACCGGCAGCCGGCTCGATGACCTGGAAGACACCTACAAGCTGTATCGCTGCCACACGATCATGAACTGCACCAAGACCTGCCCCAAGGGCTTGAACCCGGCCAAGGCCATCGGCGAGATCAAGCAGCTTTTGGCCGATCGGAAGGGATGACCGCCGGCGTGGTCCAATAAGGGGGCGCCGTGGCGTTCAATCGCGCCCTCGATACCGCCTTGGGCCGCGCCGACGCCTGGCGCGACAGCCTGCTGGTCGACCACGCCGTGTTCCGCACGGTTTGGACCAATCTTGCGCCGGTGATTCCCGGACGGCTGTATCGGTCGAACCATCCGACGCCGGGCCACTTGGCGGCGGCCAAACGGCGGTTCGGACTGCGCACTTTGGTGAATCTGCGCGGCCAACGGAAGTGCGGCTCGGATGCGTTGTCGCGGGAGGCGGCGGCGCGGCTGGGCCTCGTGCACATCGATATGGCGTTCGAAAGCCGCGGGGCGCCGCATCGCGACCGTATCCTGCGGTTTGCGGAAATCTACCAGAACCTTGCCTTCCCGGCGTTGATGCATTGCAAGTCGGGCGCTGATCGCGCGGGCCTGGCGTCCGGTCTCGCCATCATGTTCGAGGGCGGCACTGCGGCGGACGCGCTGAAACAGCTATCCTGGCGCTTCGGCCATTGGCGCCGCGCCCGCACCGGGGTGCTTGACGCGTTCTTCGTGCGCTACGCCGTTCAGGCGGAAGGCCGCTTGCCGTTCCTGGATTGGGTGCGGACTGAATATGACGAGGCTGCCCTGAAGCGCGACTTCGTTGCCGGCGGCCTCAGCAGCTTCATCAACGACCGGGTGCTGCAGCGGGAGTAGCTTATGCTGCCCGCGTCAGCCGCTTCATGAACGCGGATATCTTGTGCCGGCGCATCTCGTAGCGCGCCTTGTCGTCCGTCGTCATCCAGTTGAGCTGGATCACATAGCGGCGTCCGACAAACTGCTTGTGGCCGTGCCAGGTCGTGGGCCCGTTCGGAAACACCAGCAGCGTGCCGTTCACCGGAGGCACCTCGACGACGTAATCGTCAAGATCGTCCGGGCTGCGCAGCAGGCGGAGGCAACCTTCCTGCTTCGCCCAGGCCTCGGTATCCGGATTGAGGTACAGCAGCACCGTCACCCGCTTGGCCGTGCTGTCGCAGTGGATGCGGCCATCTTTTTCCCGCGATTGGCCACGCAGCGTCACCATCGTCGGCGCGTCATCCAACGGTAGCCCGAACTTGTCGCTGACGGCGTTGCGGAAACTAGGCCCCTCCAGCTCGGCCACCAACGAACGCGCCGCATCGCCCAGGCGCAAGCCCTCGGTTGGGAACGAGCCGCCCTTGCTGAGCGCCGGCAATTCCTGCACGACCTGCGACAGGAACGGCGCCGGCACGAACTGCGGAACCACGACATGGGGAAACGGCTGGGCGGATACCGGAGTGGCAGCAAAGGCCGCATAGTCGAGCTTGGTCATGGGTAGAAACTAGGCGGCCCGGCGTGCCCTATCAACCATCAAGCGCCCGGCATCAGGTGCGCGGATCCAGCATCGGCTTGAGCACGCCGCCTTTGGACAGGAACTGCGCGCATCGCAGCCGTCCGTAGCAGCACGGCTCCGGCATCGCGGCGACCGCCACCCGCGACAATCCGGCCGCGGCGCAGGTGTAGAGTTGCTTTGTCGCGGGAGTGCGGTATTCGACCGCCATGACGGAACCAGCCGAACACAACGTCACTGCGAGCGCCGCCAGCGTCGTCCTCATGAACCATCGCTCCTGATAAGGCGCAACCCTCTGATAAAAATACGTGTCAATCAACGAATTTATTACCATCTCGCAATTCTTTGATCTGTGTCAAATTTGCCCAATCCGGCAAATAGTGGAGCGATTGCATGGACGTGGTCACGGATGCGGCCCAGGCGAGCGGACCTTTGGCTGCCTATCGCGCACGGCTCGCCGCGGGCGAACTCGTCACCGACCCATCGCAGGCCCTGGTGGCCGAGCGTCTGCAGGCGCTATGGGTGCAGCTTCGCAGCTATAAGGCCGGACAGCCGGACGAGCCCGGCTTCTTCGGCCGCCTGCTGGGCCGCAAGCGCCGCGACGACATGCCCGGCGACTTCCCGCACGGCCTCTATCTCGTCGGCGACGTCGGACGCGGCAAGAGCATGCTGATGGACCTGTTCTTCGACGCAGCCGACGTGCCGCTCAAGCGGCGCATCCACTTCCATCAATTCATGCAGGAGGCGCACCAGCGCATCTATGCCTGGCGCCGCGCGCCGCACCGCCTGGCCGACCCGCATTCGGACGACCCGATCCCGCCGCTCGCCGACACTATCGCGGCCGAAGCCTCGTTGCTCTGCTTCGACGAGTTCCAGGTCAACGACGTCGCCGACGCCATGATCCTGGGCCGGCTGTTCAAGGCGCTGTTCGCCCGCGGCGTCG
Organism: Acetobacteraceae bacterium; assembly: GCA_965277495.1. Lineage (GTDB taxonomy): Bacteria > Pseudomonadota > Alphaproteobacteria > Acetobacterales > Acetobacteraceae > CAHJXG01. Next base: position 3,719,469 of record OZ255824.1, read on the forward strand.
TGGTGGTCGCCACCAGCAACACGCCGCCGGATGAGCTGTTCGCCGGACAGCCGGGGCGGGACGCCTTCCTGCCATTCATTGACCTCTTGAAACAGCAACTCGATGTGCTGGTCATGGCCGGCAGCCGCGACTGGCGCCGGCAGCGGCTGCGCGGGCTGCCCACCTGGCATGTGCCGGCGGACGGCCGCGCCGACCGTGCACTGGATGCGGCATTCAACGACCTGACCGCCGGCGCAAAGCCGCGCCAGGAGCGGCTGATGGTCATGGGCCACGTCCTCGCCGTGCCGCTCGCAGCGCAGGGCGTCGCACGCTTCGACTTCGACGCGCTGTGCGGGCAGGCGCTGGGCGCTGGCGATTACCTGGCGCTCGCGACGCATTACCAGGCATTGGTGCTGGACGGCGTGCCGCGGCTGTCGCCCGACAACTACGACATGGCCCGGCGCTTCATCGTGCTGATCGATGCGCTGTATGACCACCGGGTCAAGCTGGTCGCCAGCGCCGACGCGATGCCCGACCAGCTCTATGAACGCGGCGAGGGCGCCCGCGCCTTTGAACGCACCGCCTCCCGGCTGGAAGAGATGCAGAGCCGCGAATATCTAGGTCTGCCGCATCTGACGTGATCCCGTCGGCGCAGGTTGTTTATGGGCCGCGCGATTGTCACGCGACTGCCTTGCCGCCTTGCACGGGATGGTCTATCGCACCGGCACTCTCGGGTAGCCGGGCAGCTTGGCTGGTGCTGTTGGGTGGCCGGGGTTTGCACCCATTCCAACCAGGACACCCCCCATGGCACGCAACAAGATCGCCCTGATCGGCGCCGGAAACATCGGCGGCACCCTCGCTCACCTCATCGGCCTCAAGGAGCTTGGCGACGTCGCGCTGTTCGACGTGTTCGGCGGCGTCGCGGCCGGCAAGGCGCTCGACATCATGCAATCGGGGCCGGTCGACGGCTTCGACAGCCATATGGCGGGCGGCAGCGACTACGCCGGGATCGCCGGGTCCGACGTGGTGATCGTGACCGCCGGGTTCCCGCGCACCCCCGGCATGAGCCGCGACGACCTGGTGGCCAAGAACGCCGGCGTCATCGCCACCGTCGCCGACGGGATCAAGACCTATTGCCCCGGCGCATTCGTCCTCGTCATCACCAACCCGCTCGACGCCATGGTCTGGGTCATGCAGCAGAAGTCCGGCCTGCCGCCGAACATGGTGGTCGGCATGGCCGGCGTGCTCGACAGCAGCCGCTTCCGCCTGTTCCTGGCGCACGAGTTCAACGTGTCGGTCGAGGACGTGACCGCCTTCGTGCTCGGCGGCCACGGCGACACGATGGTGCCGCTGGTGCGCTACAGCACCGTCGCCGGCATCCCGGTGCCCGACCTTATTAAAATGGGCTGGACGACGCAGGAAAAGATCGACGCGATCGTCAAGCGCACCGCGAATGGCGGCGGCGAGATCGTCAAGCTTTTGGAAAAGGGGAGCGCGTTCTACGCCCCGGCAGCGAGCGCCATCGCCATGGCCGAGAGCTTTCTGCGCGACAAGAAGCGGGTGCTGCCCGCAGCGGCGCATCTGTCGGGCCAGTATGGCGTGAAGGACCTGTATGTCGGCGTCCCCGTCGTCATCGGCGCCGGCGGCGTGGAGCGCGTGGTCGAGATCGCGCTCGATGCCGACGAGCAGGCGGCATTCGACAAAAGCTGCGCTTCGGTGCAGGAATTGATCGACGCCAGCCGCAAGCTCGTGGGCTGAACGCCACTTTCTCCATGCACTCCGGACAATCCAGCCCGCGTTTCACGATTGATTAACCGTGCCCATCTATAGGGAGGCCGGTCGCGTCATGCCCGCGCCTGAGATTTTAAGGATATATCGATGCCCGGCGTAGATATGCTCGCCCAAGCCTTCAACGGCGCCAATGCCGCGTTCATCGCCGACCTGTATGCCAGGTGGGCCGTGAATCCGGCGAGCGTCGACGAAAGCTTCGCCGAGCTGTTCGGGGCGTTGAACGACGAAGCCCGCGGCGTGCTGATGGACGCGAGCGGCGCATCCTGGGCGCCGCGGCATTTCGACGTCACCGAGCCTGAGCCGGCCAAGCCCGCCGGACGCGCCGCCAAGTCCGCCGCGCCGGTTACGCAGGGGGCATCGCCCGAACAGGTGCGCGCGGCGGCGCTCGACAGCCTGCGCGCCTTGATGCTCATCCGCGCCTACCGCGTGCGCGGCCACTTGGAAGCGACGCTCGACCCGCTGGGCCTGCAGTTGCCGAAGCAGCACGCCGAACTTGACCCGGCGAGCTATGGCTTCGGTCCCGGCGACATGGACCGGCCCATCTTCATCGATATGGTGCTCGGGCGCGAGACCGCCACGATGCGCGAGATCGTGGAGATCGTCCGCGCCAGCTATTGCGGGCCGATCGGCGTCGAGTTCATGCACATCCAGGACCCCGGCCAGAAGGCCTGGATACAGCGCCGCATCGAGGACGCGCCCTGGACCAAGGGCTTCGATCCCGTCACCAAGCGCACCATCCTGTCGCAATTGACCGAGGCCGAGGGCTTCGAGGCGTTCTGCCAAAAACGCTACGTCGGCACCAAGCGCTTCGGGCTGGAGGGCGGTGAGGTCACGATCCCGGCGCTGCACGCCATCATCGACGTGGCGGCCCACGCCGGGGTCAGCGAGATCGCAATCGGCATGCCGCATCGCGGGCGGCTCAACACCCTGGTCAACATCGTCCGCAAGCCGTTCACCGCCATTTTCAGCGAGTTCGGCGGCAACAGCGCGCAGCCGGACGACGTGCAGGGTTCCGGCGACGTCAAATACCATCTGGGCACCAGCACGGACGTCGATGTCGCCGGTCACAGCGTGCACATCTCATTGCAGCCGAACCCGTCGCACCTGGAGGCCGTCGATCCCGTCGTCATCGGCAAGGTGCGCGCCCGGCAGGACATGGCGGGCGACACCAAGGCCCGGCGCAGCGTCATGGGCATCCTGATGCACGGCGACGCCGCCTTCGCCGGCCAGGGCCTGGTGTATGAGACATTGGCAATGAGCCAGTTGATCGGCTACCGCACCGGCGGCACCGTGCACCTGATCGTCAACAACCAGATCGGCTTCACCACCGTTCCCGCCCACGCCTATTCCGGCCTATATTGCACCGACGTCGCCAAGGCGGTGCAGTGCCCGATCTTGCACGTGAACGGCGACGAACCCGAGGCGGTGATCTTCTGCGCCCGCCTTGCCGCCGAGTTCCGCCAGGAGTTCGCCACCGATTTCGTGCTCGACATCGTCTGCTACCGCCGCCATGGCCATAACGAGACCGACGAGCCCGCCTTCACGCAGCCGATCATGTATCGCGCGATCCGGGAGCGTCCGACCACCCGCACGCTGTATGCCGAGCGCCTGGCTGCGGAGGGCAGCGTGACGGCCGAGGATTCCAAGGCGATATGGGACGACTTCCAGGACACGCTGGAGGACGCCTTCAACGCGGCGCAGGCCTACAAGCCGAACAAGGCGGATTGGCTGGAGGGTCACTGGGCCGGGCTGTCGCGGTCCGACCAGCAGGACGAGCGGATCGAAGGGACGACGGAGCTGTCGTCCGGGCAGCTCGCCCATATCGGCCGCGCGCTCTACACGGCACCAGGCAACTTCGACCTCAATCCTAAGATTGCCCGGCAGCTCGAGGCCAAGCGCGCCATGTTCGAGAGCGGCAATGGGATCGATTGGGCGACCGGCGAGGCGCTCGCGTTCGGCGGGCTGCTGATCGAGGGCAGCCGGGTGCGGCTTTCGGGTGAGGACTGCCAGCGCGGCACCTTCAGCCAGCGGCACGCGGTGCTGACCGACCAGTCCAACCAGAACGAGTACGTGCCGCTCAACAACATCCAGCCCGACCAGGCGAAGATCGAGATCTACAACTCGCTGCTGTCGGAACAGGGCGTGCTGGGTTTCGAATACGGCTACACCCTGGCCGACCCCAAGGTGCTGGTGCTGTGGGAGGCGCAGTTCGGCGATTTCGCCAATGGTGCCCAGGTGATCATCGACCAGTTCCTTGCAAGCGGCGAGACCAAGTGGCTGCGCATGAGCGGGCTTACTTTGCTGTTGCCGCATGGCTACGAGGGGCAGGGGCCGGAGCACAGTTCCGCCCGGCTCGAGCGCTATCTGCAGCTTTGCGCCGAGCGCAACATGACCGTGTGCAACTTGACGACGCCAGCGAACTACTTCCACGCCTTGCGCCGGCAACTGAAGCGTAACTTCCGCAAGCCGCTGGTCATCATGACGCCCAAGTCGCTGCTGCGGCACAAGCTCGCGGTGAGCACGCTGGCGGACATGGCCGAGGGCAGCCATTTCAGCTTCGTGCTCGGCGAGACGGACAGGCTGGCGCCGCCGGATCAGGTCAAGCGCGTCGTCATCTGCTCCGGAAAGGTGTACTACGACCTGCTGGCTGAACGGCGGGAGAAGGGCGTGCAGGACGTGGCGATCGTGCGCCTGGAGCAGATTTTCCCGTTCCCGGAGCGCACCCTCGGCGGCGTCCTCAGGCCGTATGCAAATGCCGAGGTGGTGTGGTGCCAGGAGGAGCCGGCGAACATGGGCGCCTGGAGCTTCGTGGACCGGCGGATCGAGACGGTGCTGGTATCCAACGGCGGACGTGCGAGCAGGCCCACCTACGCTGGCCGGGCCGCCGCCGCGAGCCCGGCGACCGGCCTCGCCAAGGTCCATGCCGCGGAGCAGATGGCATTGGTGCGCGACGCGCTCGGCATGAACTCGTAAGGACAGCAAAATAGATGGCTACCGAGATCAAGGTCCCGACCCTGGGCGAGAGCGTCACCACCGCCACGGTGGCGCGCTGGCTGAAAAAGGCCGGGGAGAACGTCGCCGCGGACGAGCCGTTGGTGGAACTCGAGACCGACAAGGTGACCGTCGAGGTCAATGCGCCCGGCAACGGCACGCTCGGCGCCATCTCGGCCGAGGAGGGCGCGGAGGTCGAGGTCGGCTCCATACTGGCAATGCTGGAGGCTGCCGGCGCCGCGCCGAAGCCCGCCGCTGCGGCGCCGGCCCCCACTGCCACCGCGTCGTCCACCGCCGCCAATCCCAGCCCCGGCGTGAACCCGCCGCCGCGCGCGCTTGGCCCGGTGTCGCGTCCGGCCGCGCCGCCGGCCGCCGCCGCCGTGCCCACTGCGCCGCAGCCAGCGCCCGCGCACTCTCCGATGCCGTCTGCCGCCAAGTTGATGGAGGAAAACGACTTGGCTCCGGCGGCCATGGACGGCACCGGGAAGGATGGACGCATCACCAAGGGCGACGTGCTGCAGTTCCTCGCGCGGCCCGCCGCGGCGCCCGCCGCCGCGGCGAAGCAGCCCCGCACCGCCGAGGCCGGCGAGGAACGGGTCAAGATGACCCGGCTGCGCAAGACCATCGCCCAGCGGCTCAAGGACGCGCAAAACAACGCCGCCATGCTCACCACCTTCAACGAGGTGGACATGACGGCGGCGATGGCGATGCGGTCCGAGTACCGGGATGCTTTTGAAAAACGCAACAACGGCGTGCGGCTGGGCTTCATGTCGTTCTTCGTCCGCGCCTGCGTCGCCGCGCTAAAGGAGTTCCCGGCGGTCAATGCCGAGATCGACGGCGACGAGATCGTCTATAAGAACTTCGTCCACATGGGCATCGCGGTTGGCGGCCCGAACGGCCTGGTGGTGCCGGTGCTGCGGGATGCGGACCGGCTGGGCTTCGCGGGGGTCGAGAAGGGCATCACCGATTTCGGCCGCCGGGCGCGGGACGGCGCGTTGAAACTGGACGAACTGTCGGGCGGCACCTTCACCATCACCAACGGCGGCGTCTATGGCAGCCTGATGAGCACGCCCATCCTGAACGCGCCGCAATCCGGCATCCTCGGCATGCACAAGATCCAGGAGCGTCCGATGGCGGTCGGCGGCAAGGTCGAAATCCGCCCGATGATGTATCTGGCGCTGTCATACGACCACCGTATCGTGGACGGCAAGGAAGCGGTGTCGTTCCTGGTCCGCGTCAAGGAAGGCGTGGAGGATCCGCGCCGCATGCTGCTGGACCTATGACGGCGCACCGCCATATCAGCGGCCTGAGCTTAGGGACTGAACATGGCTGAATCCTACGACATCATCGTCATCGGTGGCGGGCCCGGCGGTTACGTCTGCGCCATCCGGGCGGCGCAGCTCGGCCTGCATACCGCGTGCGTCGAGCGGCGGGCGACGCTCGGCGGCACCTGCCTCAACATCGGCTGCATCCCCAGCAAGGCGCTGCTGCAATCGAGCGAAAATTTCGAGGAGGCCAGCCACAGCTTCGCCGGCCATGGCGTGATAATCGAGGGCGTGCGGCTCGACCTCGCCCGCATGATGGCCCGCAAGGACGATGTCGTCAGCGCCAACGTCAAGGGCGTGGAGTTCCTGTTCAAGAAGAACAAGGTCGACTGGCTGAAGGGCAGCGGGCGCGTCGCCGGCCCCGGGCTGGTCGAGGTCGACGGCGAGCAGTACGTCGCCAAGCACATCGTCATCGCGACCGGCAGCGAGAGCATCAGCCTGCCCGGCGTCGACCTGGACGAGACCGCGATCGTCAGCAGCACCGGTGCGCTGGAACTAGATCATGTGCCGGAGCATCTGGTGGTGATCGGCGGCGGCTATATCGGGCTCGAGCTCGGCAGCGTGTGGAAGCGGCTGGGCGCCGAGGTCACAGTCGTCGAGTATCTCGACCGCTTGGTGCCGGGCATGGACGCCGAGATCGCCAAGACGTTCGAGCGCGTGCTGGGCAAGCAGGGCATCAAGTTCCGGCTGTCGACCAAGGTGACCGGCGCAATCCGCGGCAATGACGGCGTGACGCTCACGGTCGAGCCTGCGAAGGGCGGCGAGGCCGAGCAGATCAAGGCCGACGTGGTGCTGGTTGCCATCGGACGCCGCGCCTACACCGACCATGTCGGCCTGCAGGAGGCCGGGGTGGCCCTCGACGACCGCGGCCGCGTGCAGGTCGACGCGCATTACGCCACGAACGTGCCGGGCATCTACGCCATCGGCGACGTCATCGCCGGCCCGATGCTGGCGCACAAGGCGGAGGAAGAAGGCGTCGCCCTTGCCGAACGGTTGGCCGGGCAGGCCGGGCACGTGAACTACGACGTCATCCCCGGCGTCGTCTACACCTGGCCCGAGGTTGCCAGCATCGGCAAGACCGAGGATGACCTGAAGCGGCTGGGCATCGCCTACAAGGTCGGCAAGTTCCCGTTCACCGCGAACGGACGTGCGCGCGCCATGGGCAACACCGACGGGTTCGTGAAGCTGCTTGCCGATAAAACGACCGACCAGTTGCTCGGCGCACATATCATTGGCCCGGATGCCGGCGGCCTGATTGCGGAGCTCGCGACGGCCATGGAGTTCGGCGCCAGCAGCGAGGACGTGGCGCGGACCTGCCACGCCCATCCAAGCCTGAGCGAAGCGGTGAAGGAGGCGGCGCTGGCGGTCGACGGCCGTGCGCTGCATATTTGAGGTTTTGGCATGACGATCGAGGCGCCCCATGACCACGCCTACGTCGTCACCGTAACCTGGACCGGCAATCGCGGCACCGGCACCTCCGGCTATCGCGCCTACGCCCGGGCGCATGAGGTGACGGTGCCGGGCAAGCCGCCGGTGCCGTGCTCCTCCGACCCGGCGTTCCAGGGCGACCGGACCCGCTACAATCCGGAAGAAATGCTGGTCGCCTCGCTCTCGTCCTGCCACATGCTGTGGTATCTGCATCTATGTTCGGCCGAGGGCATCGTCGTGCAGGCGTATGAGGACATCGCCGAGGGGATCATGGCCGAACGCCCGGACGGCGGCGGCGCGTTCACTGAGGTTGTGCTCGCGCCGGAGATCACCCTCGCCCCCGGCGCCAACCTCGACCGCGCCCGCGCGCTGCATGCGGAGGCGCATCGGAAATGCTTCATCGCCAACTCGGTCAACTTCCCCGTGCTGCATGAGCCGGTGTTTCGTGCCGGTTAGGGCTTGGATGGCCGGGGCATGCTCGCGCTGACGATGGGCGATCCCGCCGGCATTGGCGGGGAGTTGACCGTGCAGGCCTGGCAGGCGCTGCGCGGGAACGGCCCGGCCTTCACCGCCATCGACGACCCCGCGCGCCTGCGCGGCATCCCGGTGCGTGCCGTGCGCAGCCTTGCCGAAGCCGCCGCAGTTTTCGCCGAAGCGCTGCCGGTGCTGCCGATCGAGCTTGCAGCCGCTGCGGTGCCCGGCCATCCCGACAGCCGCAACGCCGCCGCCGTCATCGCCAGCATCGAGCGCGCCGTGCGGCTCGCGAAGGCGCATGAGGCCACGGGCGTCGTCACCAACCCGATCAGCAAAGCCGTGCTCTATGCCGCCGGCTTCCCGCACCCCGGCCATACCGAGTTCCTGGCGGCGCTGACCGGATGCGCGCATCCGGTGATGATGCTGGCCAATCACTTCCTGCGCGTGGTTCCCGTGACGATCCATGTCGGCCTGCGGGCGGCTTTGGACAGCCTAACGGCCGAGGCGATCGTCGTCACGTCGCGGATCACGGCGGCGGCGCTGCGCACGCAGTTCGGCATCGCTGCGCCGCGGTTAGCGATGGCCGGGCTGAACCCCCATGCCGGCGAAGGCGGCGCCATGGGGGACGAGGAAGCGCGGCTGATCTTGCCCGCCATCGCAGTGCTCCGGGCCGAGGGCATCGACGTCACCGGCCCGCACCCGCCGGACACCCTGTTCACCCCGACCGCTCGCGGGGGCTACGACGCGGCGATCTGCATGTATCACGACCAGGCGCTGATCCCGCTGAAAACGCTCGACATGGCCAGCGGCGTCAACATCACGCTGGGCCTGCCGATCATCCGCACGTCGCCGGACCATGGGACGGCATTCGACATCGCGGGCCAGGGCCGCGCCGACCCGGCCAGCCTGATCGCTGCATTGCGGCTCGCGGCAACCCTCGCAGAAAGGCGCCGAGCATGAGCAATCCCCGGCTTGGCGTAAACGTCGACCACGTCGCGACCATACGCAACGCACGCGGCGGCCCGCATCCGGACCCGTTCGCCGCCGCGCTGGTGGCGGTTGGCGCCGGCGCCGACGGGATCACGGCCCATCTGCGGGAGGACAGGCGCCATATCCGCGACAGCGACCTGGAACGGATCGCGGCTGCCTCTGAGATCCGGCTGAATTTCGAGATGGCCGCGACGGACGAGATGGTCGGCATCGCCTTGCGGCTGCGCCCGGCCGCGTGCTGCCTGGTGCCGGAGCGCCGGGCGGAGGTCACGACCGAGGGCGGTTTGGACGCGGCTGGGCAGGCGGCCACGCTCGGCCCGCGCATCCGCGCCCTGCGCGACGCCGGCATCCGCGTGTCGCTGTTCCTCGACCCTGACACGGTGCAACTGCGTGCGGCGCAGGCCATGGGCGCCCACGTCGTCGAACTGCACACCGGCGCCTATGCCGAAGGCCGCGCTGGCGAGCTGGAACGGTTGGCGGCGGCGGCGGCGCTGCTGGCGGAAATCGGGCTGGAGTGCCATGCCGGGCACGGGCTGACCTATGCGAACGTGCGTCCGATTGCAGCCTTGCCGCAGGTCGAGGAACTGAACATCGGCCATTTCCTGATCGGGCAGGCGATCATGGACGGCCTGGCCAACGTCGTCGCCACGATGCAGGCGCTGATCGCACGGGATTGAGTTCCGTTCAGTCCTGCGCGCGAGGATGGGTGCGGCGCCAGATGGCCTGAAGCTGCACCGGGTCGACGCTGGTATAGCGTTGGGTGGTCGACAGGCTGGCATGGCCTAGCAATTCCTGGATCGAGCGCAGGTCGGCGCCGCCGGCCAGCAGGTGGGTCGCGAAGCTGTGGCGCAGGGCATGGGGCGTGGCGTGCGCCGGCAAGCCCGCGAGACCGCGGAAATTCGCCAGCGTCCGCTGCGCCACCCGTGCCGTCAGCCGGCCTCCCTTCACGCCCACGAACAGCGGCGAGCCTGGCTGCCGGTCGGGATGCATCCGCAGCCACTCGGCCAACGCTTGCCGCACCGCCGGCAACAAGGGCGCCAGCCGCTGTTTCCCGCCCTTGCCCTGCACGAGCAGGGTTTCCGCATCGGCTCTGATGCTCCTGACATCGAGCGACAGCGCCTCGTTGATGCGCAACCCGGCGCCATAAAGCAGGGTGAACAGGGCGACATCGCGGGCCTGGACCAACGCCGTATCGGTCGCCTCGCCAATGTCGGCCGCAATGGCGAGGGCCTGGGGGGACGTCAGGGCACGGGGAATCGGCGGCCGGGCACGCGGCGTGCCGAGCAGCCCGGGCGCAGGGTTGGCGATGCCACGGTGCCGGGCGAGGTAGCGGAACAGGCTGCGGACCGCCGACAGATGCCGCGCCCGCGTCGCGTTTACCGTGCCCAGCCCGGCCTCATGCGCCAGCCAAGCCCGCAAGTCCGCCTGGGTCAGCACCCCGAGGTCGGCAAGCCACGGCTCCGCCCCAAGGTGATCCGTCAGGAATGCCAGGAACGCACCGAGGTCGCGGCCATACGCCTCGACGGTGAGCGGCGAAGCCTGCCGCGTCCGCGCCATCCAGTCGAGGAAGGCGGCGACTGACTCTCCAGCACGCTCCTGCGCCGTCATTCGCGCGCCAGCGCCACCGCGATCGCCTGCCCGAGGAACGCGAGCACCGGCGTGGCCGCGCCCGCCAGCGCCCGCCCATCCCGGCATGCCAGCGCCAGCAGGGCAGGGGCGTCTGGCAGCGGCACCCGCACCAACGCCTCCCGCCCGGCCAATGCCGCCGCCTCGCCGTGCAGCAACGCTGTCGGCACGGCGTCCCGCACCACGGCGCGGCGGCGTCCGAGCGTCGCCGCGACCGTGCCCGGCGGCACGGGAACGGCACCTGGGACTGCCGGCGCCGCGCCATGCCCGGCCTCCGCACAAAGCCGCACGCTGTCCAGCCGCAACAGGCCCGGCAGGTCGTGCTGCAGGCACCACGGCAGGTCCCGCGTGCCCATCATCGCCAGCACCGCATCCTGCACCCGCTCCGCGAAACTCTCGGCCGCGCGGCGCTCGACCGTCGCGTGCGCCAACGCCGCCGCACCTGCACGGGCGCGGTCAAGCATCGCCGCCATATGGTCGGCCAGCCGTTCCCCATGCACGCGCGCCGGCGGTTCGAGCACGGCATACAGCTCAGGATGCGCGGCGAGCCAGCCCGGGTTCGCGCGCAGGAATTCCGCGACGTTGCCGGCTTCCGAATGGGCGGGCTCGCGCTGCCCTGGTTGCATTCCGGTCGGCGGTGCCTCATCTCGCAATATGTTCACTCTCCGTTCGTCGGGCGGCCAGGGCGGATTAGCATTGCGACAGTCCATTGCGAAACTCTATCACGAAGTCCTATTACGAAATCCGGGTATATGCGGGCAAGCCGACGCACTATCGAGCATGATAGCCTGGATCTAGGCTCGGCAACCCCGCTCCCGGTTGCAGCGGTCCGGAAGCGTATCGCCGTGTTGCTGCCGAGACCGTTCCAAGGCACCTTTGATTACGCTGTCCCGGACGAGCTTGACCCACAGCCGGGCGACATCGTGCTGGTTCCGCTCAACCGGCGGGAGGAGGTCGGCGTGGTGTGGGATGCGCCCGCCGGGCCGTCCGTCGAGGATGCCAAGCTGAAGCCGGTGACCGCCGTGCTGGATACCGCGCCGATCCCGCCGGCATTGCGGCGCTTCATCGACTGGGTGGCCGGCTATACCCTCGCGACCCCCGGCGAGGTCCTGGCCATGGCCTTGCGGGTGAACGCGCTGCAGCCGGAGACGCCGGCAGCGGGCTGGCGCTTGGCCGCAGACGAGCCCGGCAAACCGTTGACCGAGGCGCGCGCCCGGGTGGCGGCGCTGCTGACCGATGGCGCGCCACTGACGACCTCGGCCATCGCGCGCGGGGCCGGCGTCAGCGCGGGCGTGGTGCGCGGCATGGCGCAGGCGGGCCTGCTGCTTCCGGTCGCGCTGCCGGCACGCGCGCCGTTCGCCATGCCGGACGCCGCGCACCCGGGACCCGTCCTGTCCGGCGCACAGGCCGCCGCGGCCGAAACCCTGCGCGGCGCCGTCGCCAGCCGCCGCTTCAGCGTCACCTTGCTCGATGGCGTCACCGGCTCTGGCAAGACCGAAGTCTATCTGGAAGCGGTCGCCGAGTGCATGGCGCAAGGCCGCCAGGCGTTGGTGCTGCTGCCGGAGATCGCGCTGTCCTCGCAATGGCTGGAGCGCTTCGCCGTCCGTTTCGGCGTGTCGCCCGCGGTCTGGCACTCGGACCTTGCCTCCCGCACCCGGCGGCTGACCTGGCGCGCAGTGGCGGACGGCGCGGCCCCGGTCGTCGTCGGCGCACGGTCGGCGCTGTTCCTGCCGTTCCCCGACCTCGGCCTCGTGATCGTCGACGAGGAACACGAGACCGCGTTCAAGCAGGAGGACGGCGTCGTCTATCACGCCCGCGACATGGCCGTGGTCCGCGCGCGGTTGGCTGCGGCCCCGGCCGTCCTGGTCTCCGCCACGCCCAGCCTGGAGACGCTGGCCAACGTCGAGGCCGGGCGCTACCGCCGCATGACGCTCGACAAACGGCATGGCGGCGCCGCGCTGCCGGAGGTTGCGGCCATCGACCTGCGCATCGCCCCGCCCGAGCGTGGACGCTTCCTGTCGCCGCCTTTGGTCGAGGCGGTGCAGGAGACGCTGGCGCGCGGCGAGCAGGCCATGCTGTTCTTGAACCGCCGCGGCTACGCGCCGCTCACGCTGTGCCGGGCGTGCGGCCATCGCATGAATTGCCCGAACTGCACGGCGTGGCTGGTCGAGCACCGGGCGCGGCGGGTGCTGACCTGCCATCATTGCGCCCATACCGAGCCGATCCCGCCGATGTGCCCGCATTGCTCCGCCGAGAACAGCCTGGTGCCCATCGGACCCGGCGTCGAGCGCATCACCGAGGAGGTCGCCGCCGTGTTTCCCGAAGCGCGCCGCCTGGTGATGGCCAGCGACACCCTGCCGGGACCGCACGCCGCCGCCGAGGCCGCGCACGCGATCGAGCGGCGCGAGGTCGACCTGATCATCGGCACCCAGATCGTCGCCAAGGGCTGGCACTTCCCGCATCTGACCCTGGTGGGCGTGGTGGACGCGGACCTTGGCCTGGCGGGCGGCGACCTGCGCGCGGCGGAGCGGACGGTGCAGTTGCTGCATCAGGTCGCCGGGCGCGCGGGCCGGGCGGAGGCGCCGGGCCGGGTCCTGTTGCAGACATTCAGCCCCGACCATCCGGTGATGCATGCGCTGGTGGGCGGCAACCTGCAGGCGTTCATGGCGGCGGAGGCGGAGGGCCGCAAGCCCGGGCACTGGCCGCCCTATGGCCGCTTGGCCGCCCTGATCGTCAGCGCCGATACCGCCCAGGTGGCGGATGAGCTCGCGCGCGACCTTGGCAACGCCGCGCCGCGCGAGGATGGCGTGCTGGTGCTGGGGCCGGCGCCGGCGCCGCTGGCGATCCTGCGCGGCCGGCACCGCCGCCGCTTATTGATGAAGACCCGGCGCGACATCGCGGTGCAGCCGCTGCTGCGGGCCTGGCTGGATCAGGTGCGCGTGCCGGGCGCCGCGCGGGTCGATGTCGACGTGGATCCCGTGTCGTTCCTGTAAACCTTTGTGCCCCGGTTGCAGCGTGGGGAACCCCATGGTAGACGCCCGTCCGACGTAAATTCTGCCAACGACTATAAGCGAAAGAGGACGCGTGGCTTCTGGTTCGAATTCCTCCGGCGGCACGCTCGCCGGCCGTTACGCGGCAGCGCTGTATGCGCAAGCCGAGGATACCCGTGCAATCGATGCGGCCGTAGGCGAAATGGATGCGCTGGGACGTTTGATCGACCAGAGTCCCCCGTTGCGCCGACTGCTCGAAAGCCCGTTGATCGACGTGACGCAGGCGCGCACAGCCGCCACCGCCGTCCTTGCCGAGCAAGGCTTCAGCAAATTGATCCAGGATTTCGTCGGCGTCGTCGCCAACAACCGCCGGCTGAATGCGCTACGCGGCATCGTCGCGTCATTTGCCGCCTTGGTGGCCAGCAAGCGCGGCGTGGTCGTGGCGCAGGTCGCCAGCGCCCATCCGCTGACCGACGTGCAGCGCGGGCAATTGCGCGCCCGCATGATCGAGGCCGGATACGGCACCGTGAACATTGAGGACACGGTCGACCCCAGCCTGCTCGGCGGCCTCGTGGTCCGCGTCGGCGCCCGTCTGTATGACACAAGTTTGAAATCCCGCCTGCAGCGACTGCAATATGCCATGAAGGGTGCCGCCTAAGATGGAAATCCGTCCCGCCGAGATCTCGGAGATCCTCAAGAAGCAGATCGCTGCGTTCGACACCGAGCAGAATGTCGCTGAGACCGGGCAGGTGCTGTCCGTTGGCGACGGCATCGCCCGGGTGTTCGGCCTGCAGAACGTGATGGCCGGCGAGCTCGTTGAATTTCCCTCTGCGGGGATCAAAGGCATGGCGCTGAACCTCGAAACCGACAATGTCGGCGTCGTGGTGTTCGGCGACGACAGCCGCATCCGCGAAGGCGACACCGTGACCCGCACGCGCGACATCGTGGACGTGCCAATCGGACGCGGGCTGCTGGGCCGCGTGGTGGACGGGCTCGGCAACCCGATCGACGGCAAGGGGCCGCTCGTGGACGTGACGCGCAGCCGGGTCGAGGTGAAGGCGCCGGGCATCATCCCGCGGCAGTCGGTGAACGAGCCGATGCAGACCGGGCTAAAGGCGATCGACGCGCTGATCCCCGTCGGGCGCGGCCAGCGCGAGTTGGTGATCGGCGACCGGCAGACCGGCAAGACGGCGGTCATCATCGACACGATCCTGAACCAGAAGGGCGTCAATGCCGGCACCGAGGAGCGCGGCAAGCTCTATTGCATTTACGTCGCCATCGGCCAAAAGCGCTCGACCGTCGCGCAGATGGTCCGCACCTTGGAAGAGAACGGCGCGATGGAGTACTCCATCGTGGTCGCCGCCACCGCCAGCGACCCGGCGCCCATGCAGTTCCTAGCGCCCTACACCGGCTGCACGATGGGCGAATATTTCCGCGACAACGGCATGCACGCGATGATCTGCTACGACGACCTGTCGAAGCAGGCGGTGGCCTATCGCCAGATGTCATTGCTGCTGCGCCGTCCGCCGGGCCGCGAAGCCTATCCGGGCGACGTGTTCTACCTGCACAGCCGCCTGCTGGAGCGCGCGGCGAAGATGTCGGACGCCAATGGCGGCGGCAGCCTTACCGCGCTGCCGATCATCGAGACGCAGGCGGGCGACGTGTCGGCCTACATCCCGACCAACGTGATCTCGATCACCGACGGCCAAATCTTCCTTGAAACTGAGCTGTTCTTCCGCGGCATCCGTCCGGCGGTGAACGTCGGCCTGTCGGTGTCCCGCGTCGGTTCCGCGGCGCAGATCAAGGCGATGAAGAAGGTCTCGGGTTCGATCAAGCTGGAATTGGCGCAATACCGCGAGATGGCGGCGTTCGCGCAATTCGCCAGCGACCTCGACGCCTCGACGCAGAAGCTGCTAGCCCGCGGCGCACGGCTGACCGAGTTGCTGAAACAGCCGCAATACAGCCCGATGCCGATCGAGGAGCAGGTCATCAGCCTGTATTCCGGGACCAAGGGCTATCTGGACGGCATTCCCGTCGGCAAGGTCGGCGAGTTCGAGCGCCGCATGATCTCCGAGCTGAAGGTGCGGGAGCCCGGCGTGCTGAACAGCATCCGGGACAGCCGCGAGATGAAGCCGGACGTGGAACAGGCGCTGGTGTCCTTCATGGACGGTTTCGCCAAGACATTTGCCTGATGGCCAGCCTCAAGGCGCTCCGGGCGCGTATCAACAGCGTCAAGTCGACCCGCAAGATCACCTCGGCTATGAAGATGGTCGCGGCAAGCAAGCTCAAGCGCGCGCAGACCCAGGCGGAGGCGGCGCGGCCGTATTCGGAGCGGATGCAGCGTATGCTGGCGGCCTTGGCGGCGAGTGCGTCCGGATCGCCGACGGCGCCGAAGATGCTGGTCGGCACCGGGCAGGACCAAGTGCAATTGCTGATCGTTGTGACCGCTGACCGCGGCCTGGCGGGTGCGTTCAACACCAACGTCGGCCGTGCCGCCCGCACCGCGATCCAGCGGCTGGAGGGCGAAGGCAAGGCTGTCAAGGTCATCACCGTCGGACGCAAGGGCCGCGACTACCTGCGACGGGAGTATGCCAGCCGCCTGGTCGGTGAGTACAGCTTCGCCGGCAAGAAGCGGGTGGAATTCTCCGACGTTGACGAGGTCGCGGCGCGGATTACGGCCATGTTGGCGGCGGGCGAATTCGACGTCTGCACGGTCGTTTACAACCGCTTCATGTCGGTCATCAGCCAGGTCCCCACCGAGGCGAGGCTGATCCCGTTGCCGATGCCCGAGGTTGCGCCGGCCGCCACGACAGGTCCGCAGGCGCAGTATGAATTCGAACCGGACGAGGAGGCGATCCTCGCTGCCTTGCTGCCCCGGAACATGGCTATCCAGCTATTCCGCGCCTTGATCGAGAGCGCGGCTGGCGAGCAGGGCGCGCGCATGTCCGCGATGGACAACGCCACCCGCAACGCCGGCGATATGATCAACCGGTTGACGCTGAACTACAACCGCACGCGTCAGGCGAACATCACCAGGGAATTGATCGAGATCATCTCGGGCGCGGAAGCGATCTAGGGGTCCGATCCTGACGCTTGGTTCCCAAGCGTTGGGTGAATCGGTCCACCAAACGAAGGATAGTGGTGAAAATCTGACGGATCGTTCCGTTTGATTTCCGCCACTAGGGCTGGTCGGGAAAGGGATGCAATAATGGCAAGAAACAACGTCGGCAGCGTGACGCAGGTGCTGGGCGCAGTGGTGGACGTGCAGTTCGAGGGCGAGTTGCCGTTCATCCAGAACGCGCTGAACGCCAAGAATGGCGACAACACGCTGGTGCTGGAAGTGGCGTTGGAGCTGGGCGAAAAGACCGTCCGCTGCATCGCCATGGACAGCACCGACGGCATGGTCCGGGGCAGCGAGGTCGTCGACACCGGCGCGCCGATCAGCGTTCCCGTCGGGCCGGAGACGCTGGGCCGCATCCTGAACGTCATTGGCGAGCCCATCGACGACCGCGGCCCGGTGAACGCCAAGATGCGCTACCCGATCCACCGCAGCGCGCCGTCGTTCGAGGACCAGGCGACCAGCTCGGAAATCCTGGTGACGGGCATCAAGGTCGTGGACCTGCTGGCGCCCTACCTCAAGGGTGGCAAAATCGGCCTGTTCGGCGGCGCAGGCGTGGGCAAGACCGTGTTGATCCAGGAATTGATCAACAACATCGCCAAGGCGCACGGCGGCGTGTCGGTGTTCGCCGGCGTCGGCGAGCGCACCCGCGAGGGCAACGACTTGTATCACGAGATGATCGACGCCGGCGTCATCAAGCTCGGCGAGGGCACGACCGAGGGCAGCAAGGTGGCGCTGGTTTATGGCCAGATGAACGAGCCGCCGGGCGCACGGGCGCGGGTGGCGTTGTCTGGCCTTTCACTGGCCGAGTACTTCCGCGATGAGGAAGGCCAGGACGTGCTGTTCTTCGTCGACAATATCTTCCGCTTCACCCAGGCGGGCGCGGAGGTGTCCGCGTTGCTGGGCCGCATCCCGTCGGCGGTGGGTTATCAGCCGACATTAGCCACCGACATGGGGCAGTTGCAGGAGCGCATCACCAGCACCAAGAAGGGCTCGATCACTTCGGTGCAGGCGATCTACGTGCCCGCCGACGACCTGACCGACCCGGCGCCGGCCACGAGCTTTGCCCACTTGGACGCGACCACGGTGCTCAACCGCGCCATCTCGGAAAAGGGTATCTATCCCGCCGTCGACCCGCTCGACTCCACGTCGCGCAGCCTGGACCCGCGCATCGTCGGCCAGGAGCACTACGAGGTCGCCCGCGAGGTGCAGCGCGTGCTGCAGACCTACAAGAGCCTGCAGGACATCATCGCCATCCTCGGCATGGATGAACTGAGCGAGGATGACAAGCTGGTCGTCGCCCGCGCCCGGCGGATCGAGCGTTTCCTGTCGCAGCCGTTCCACGTCGCCGAGGTGTTCACCGGCAGCCCCGGCATCTTCGTGCCGATTGCCGACACTGTACGCAGCTTTAAGGCGATCGTCGACGGTGAATATGACCATCTGCCGGAGGCCGCGTTCTACATGGTCGGCACCATCGAGGACGCCGTGAAGAAGGCCGAGGGCATGAAGGTCGCGGCCTAATGGCAACCACGCTGCTGGAGATCGTCAGCCCCGACCGCTTGCTGCTGTCGCAGCCGGTGGACATGGCCGTGATCCCGGCGGCGGAGGGCGAGATGGGCGTCATGCCGGGTCATTCGCCGATGATCGTGCTGTTGCAGGGCGGCACAATCACGCTGCATGAGGGTGGGCGTGCTACCAGCAGGCTGTATGTGAGCGGCGGGTTCGCCGAGATCACGCCGGAGCGTTGCACGGTGTTGGCGGATGAGGCCATACCGGTTTCGGAAGTCTCGCGCCGGGTTGCGGATGGGCGGCTGGCCGAGGCTGACGCTGCCTATGCGGCGGCAGATAAGACGGACATCCCCGCGTTGGACGCCGTCATGGGACGCCAGCAGGCGGCCCGGGCCATGGTGGCTGCCGCTCAGGCCGCTTAAGCCTGTAACCTGACTGCCACATGGCGGCGGTGGTCGTAGCCGCATCCGCAACTCTGCGGCGCCGGTTCTGTTGGGATTCGCGGCGCGTGCGTTTATGCAGGCGTTCCAACCCCGTAAAGACGATTGTTTGGATGAAGCATTGGCGGATTGAGGATGTTGCCTGGGACCAGTTTGACCCGGCGAGGGTCGATCCCGGGATCGTCCCCCTGGTCAAAGCCGCTGCCATGGTCGAGCGGAACGGCTTGGACTACGCGGTCTATCTCGGCCGCGTGTTCCAAGACGACCCGGATTTCCGCGGCGCCGCCGACCACTGGGCGATTGAGGAGGTCCAGCATGGCGACGCGCTCGGCAAATGGGCGATGCTGGCCGACCCTGGATGGGATTTCGAGGCGGCGTTCGCCCGGTATCGCGCCGGTTACAAGCTGCCGCTCGACGCCGATGCGTCGATTCGTGGGTCGCGCACCGGGGAGCTGATCGCCCGCTGCATGGTGGAGACCGGGACGAGCAGCTATTATACGGCGCTGGCCGACGCCACGGAGGAACCGGCGTTGCGGCAGGTGTGCAAACTGATTGCCGCGGATGAATACCGGCATTTCAAGCTGTTCTATGATCATATGCGGCGTTACCTGGCCCGTGAGAAGCTCGGGTTGATGAAACGGCTGCAGATCGCCGCCGGGCGTATCACCGAGAGCGAGGACGACGAGCTGGCCTATGCTTTCCATTGCGGCAATGAGCCGGAGAGCCTGGAGTACCAGCATGCGCGCTGCATCGCAGCGTATATGGGCCGGGCCATGGGTTTTTACCGGCTCCGGCACATCGAGCGCAGCATCGGCATGGTGCTGAAGTCGGTCGGGCTGCCGCCGCGCGGCCGGCTCTCGGTCTTGGGCACCAAGCTGGCGTGGAGCCTGATGCAGCGTCGGCGGCGCAAGTTTTCAAGGGATGCCGCCCAGGATGTCGCGCTTGCCGCCTGATGTTGGCACGGCCTCCGCCCCTTGCTACATCGATGCCGCACGCCGGGTTAGCTCAGATGGTAGAGCACCTGATTTGTAATCAGGGGGTCGCGGGTTCGATCCCTGCACCCGGCACCGTTGCCAGCCATGCCCCTCGAGTCAATGGCATCGCGTGGCCGCTGCCTTTCGGTTTGCGCCACGCACGACTGCGGCAAATAGGCGGAGCGCGTCCGGTCCTCCCTGATCGGCGAGCGTGCCGCCCTCTATTTCAGTCGCCAGGCATTCGGCCTGTCCTGCGAGGGTTTCGGCGGCGCGCAGCAGAGCCTGCCCGGCCAATTCAAGCTGCAGTTCGTCGGGCAGGGTGTCCCATTGAACCCGGCGGACCCGGGGGTGAGCGAGAAGCATGGCAAGGATCCCATCGAGCAGTCGGCGTTGAGTGATGCCGCAAACCACGCGGTCACGCCGCATTGTCGGCGAGAATGGTTAAAAATCACCCCTACGAAATCAAACGAGATGCAGGACGACCGTCGGCAACGGCGGGAAGCGGACCTCAATCGTGGCGGGCGCATCCAGCCAGATCGGCGGCGTGACGCTGCCCAGCATGACGACCTGCCCGGCGCGCAGGCCGCCAAACGCCGCCGCCTCGTCCGAAGCCGCGAGCCACGCCAGCGCCGCCATCGGGTCCCCAAGCAACTCGCCGCCAAAGCCTGTGCCGCGCTCATCGCCATCGACGTACAGGCTGCCAGCGAGGCCGCGCAGGTTGAGATCGCGCCAGCCCGGGTAGCAGGCGCCGAGGATCGCGGCGGCGTGGAACACCTGATCGGCCACCAGCGTGGGCGTGCCGAGCGCGTCGAGCGGCCCGTAGCGGTTCTCGACAACCTCAATCCCGGCCATGAACTCGCCCACCGCAGCCGCGGCCTGCGCTTCGCTGCACGGTCCCGGTGCAAGGTCGCGGGCCAGCACCACCGCGAGCTCGCACTCGACGCCCGGACGCAGGAACGGGGCGAAGCTGAGCGTGCTGCCGGTGCCATGCAGCCCGGCCTCGGCCATGAACCCTGCCGTCGGGCCGGGCAATCCCAAGTACTCCTGCATGCGGTGCGTGGTGGCGCCGATCTTGAACCCGGCGGGCGGTTGCGCGCCCGTCAAGCGCGCCAAGTCCAACTGCGCGGCGATCCCGTCCGCCAGATGGCGCGGCGCAACATCGGGCGGCAGCGAGTCCAGCACGCGCCGGGCCCGCCGATTGGCGATTAGCGCTTGGGCAGTGCGGCCAGGATCAAATGCATGATCAACTACTTCTGCCATCAGGGCACCCGGTTCAGCTCGTAAAGCGCTACGGTCGCGGCGGCGGACACGTTCAGACTCTCCATCAAGCCCGGCAAGGCCAAGCCGGCTATTTCGTCGCAGGTTTCCCGGGTCAGGCGGCGCAGGCCGGCGCCCTCTGCGCCCAGAACGAGCGCAACGCGGCGTTCCTTCAATGGCGCGCCCCGCAACGGAGCGCCGCCGCCGTCCAGCCCGACCACCCACAGCCCGGCGGCCTTCAGCGCGGCCAGCGTGCGGGCAAGGTTCACCGCGCGCAGGAGCGGCACCTGCTCAAGCGCGCCGGATGCGGCTTTGGCCAGCACGCCCGTCTCCTCTGGCGCGTTGCGGTCCTGGGTGATGACGCCGGCCACGCCAAACGCCGCGGCGCTGCGCAGGATCGCGCCGATGTTGCGCGGGTCGACGACCTGGTCGAGCACGATGACCGGGCCTGGGCGCTCCAGCACGGCCGAGAGCACCGGCGGCGCCAGCAGGTCGGCCAGCAGCCCGGCGCCCTGATGCACCGTATCGCGTCCGAGCAGGTGATCCAGCTTGGCACGGTCAACGCGCTCGGCGGCCAGCGGCCAGGGTTGGGGCAGGCGGGCAACCAGCGTGGCCTCCGCCTCTTCCGTCAGCAGCAGGCGCTTGAGACGGCGGCCCGGGTTGGCCAGCGCGGCGGCGACGGGATGCAGGCCATGCAGCCACACGCTGCCCCGCGGCGCTGCCGGCCCGTGCGCCGCGCGAGCGGGTTGCGGCGTTGGCGCAGGAGGACGGATGGCCGGTGCCCGCAGGGTGGTGCTACGTGCCTCGATGGCCTCACGCGGGACGACGGGTTCGGGGAGCGGACGAGGCTGGCCCGGGCGGGGCGCCCGGGCGGCAGCGGCCCGGGCTTCAGGATCGGGGGCACGGCTCGGGCGCGGACCGGATGCTCGATCTGGCGGGGCGTGCCGACCGGAGGCTGGCCGGGAGGGAGCCTGCCCGCGGGCCGGTTCGCGCGGCGTACGCGGTGCGGCGGCGTCCTCCGCATTGCGCGTGCCGCCTTGCCGGGCAAATCCGGTGCCGGAGCGTTTGGCGCCGAATGGCTTGGACATGGGTGATTTCGGTCCAGCCGGCCGGTCGGTTCCGCCGCGGCTGGTGACTGTGCCGCTGCCGGCCTTTGAGGAGCCGCCAGGCCGGCCGGGGTTCTTCGTGCGCATTCCCGCCATATACAGGCGAGCCGTGGCGATTGACAGCCAGGCGCGGGGAGCCGCCAAGCCTCCGCACGATTGGCCCTGAGGTGAACCGGTTGACAGCCGATGCGGTTCGGCGCTACCCCGCCGATCCGGCAACCTGCCCACGATCCGGCGGAGGGGTGCCCGAGTGGCTAAAGGGGGCGGACTGTAAATCCGCTGCTGTAACGGCTACGTTGGTTCGAATCCAACCCCCTCCACCATTTTACGTCAGCCGGCCAGATTTATATTCTGGACTTTCAACGATTTTTGGACGATACTCAAGGGAAGTTTTGGCTCATTCTGCCCGGGATGAGGGTCTAGATGTCCAGCATGGTCGCGAGTGCCCATAACCTACAACATGACGAGTTGGTCATCCGCCTGCAGCAACAGGAGATGGTCGCCGACTTTGGCGTCTATGCCCTTGGGTCCGCCGGCTTGGAAGCCGTTTTGGACGAGGCGTGCCGTGTCGCGTCGACTGGGCTACGGACGAAGTACGCGAAGCTACTGCGTCATCAGCCTGAGGCCGGCAACTTACGGGTGATTGCCGGTATCGGCTGGCGTCCCGGGGTGGTGGGCCATGCGACCGTCGACGATGGCCAGGGCAGCGCGGCCGGTTATGCCCTGCAGATTGGCGAACCCGTGTTGTCGAACAACTTGGCCGCGGACAAGCGTTTCCGCACGCCTACGCTACTGGTCGAGCATGGCGTCCATAGCGCGATCAACGTGCCCATCGCCGGTCCCGTCCCCTTCGGTGTGATCGAGGTCGATGGCACGCTCCGGGGCGAGTTCGTCGCCGCCGACATTTCGTTCCTGCAGTCCCTAGCCAACGTGCTTGTCGCAACGCTCGCCCGGCATGGGACAGAGCAGGCCAAGGACCAGCTCCTGCGCGAAAAGGACCTGTTGATGCAGGAGGTGCATCACCGGGTGAAGAACAGCCTTCAACTGGTGCGAACGCTGCTGCATCTCCAGGCGCGCACCGTGGCCGACGACGTCAAGATAGAACTGGAAAAGGCCGCCCGGCGGATCATGACGATCAGCGCCGTGCATCAGCGCCTGTAAACAGCGGATCGGTGACGCAGACCGACGCCGCCGCATACTTGCGGATGCTCGTGGCCGACATGCAACCCATGCTGTCGAACCCGGCGTCCGAACGGCCAATCGTGGTCCAGGCCGAGCCGCTGCTGTTGCCGGCCGACCAAATCACGCCCTTGGGCCTCATAACGTCCGAGCTGGTGACGAATGCGCTGAAGCACGGCGCTGGCCGCGTGCTGGTCAGCCTCAGCCCGGCGCCACAGGGATTGCAACTACGGGTCGAGGACGAGGGGCCAGGCTTCCCGCCGGAGTTCGACGCCCGCCATTCGGCCGGGCTTGGCATGCGGCTGGTAGTGGCGCTCGCTAAGGGCAATCCGTTGCAAGCGGTGGTCATCGACCGATCGGTCCCGCATGGCTGCGTCGTTGCCACGATCAAGCCATAGGGCTCAGGCAAGCTCCACGACCACGGGAACGTGATCCGACGGCTGGGTTTGGGCGCGCTCGGCGCGGTCGGGCAGCGCCGAGACCAGCCGTTCCGCCAGGCCTGGCGATAGCAGGGCATGGTCGATGCGCAATCCCTGGTCCCGCGGCCAGGCGCCGGCTTGATAATCCCAGAATGTGTAAACCGGGCCAGACGGCTGCAGGGCGCGGATCGCGTCCGTGAGGCCGAGCCACTGGATTGCACGGAACCTGGCCCGCGTGTCCGGCCGCACCAGCGCATCGTGCGGCGACAGCGTGCCAGGGGCGTAATCCTCGTCGGTTGGGCACACATTGTAGTCGCCGGCGAATATCATTGGCTGGTCGGCATCCAGCAACGTGCGGGCACGGTCGGCCAGCAGCTCCATCCAGCGGAGCTTATAGCCGAACCCGGCCTCGCCGCCGGAATTGCCGTTCGGCAGATACAGATTGCCGACGGTGATCGGCCCAGCAGCGTCGGGAACCTGCACTTCGATATAGCGGGCCTGCGCATCGTCCTCGGGTAATCCAGGCAGGCCGCGATGCATTACCTCGACCGGAATGCGGGACAGGATCGCCACCCCGTTATATGATTTCTGGCCGACGATGCTTGCATTGTAACCGGCCGCTTCGAATGCAGCGGCGGGGAACTGCGCCGCCTCGCACTTGATCTCCTGCAGCAAAAGCAGGTCCGGCTGCACGCGGGCCAGCCAGTCAGCCACCAGCCGCTCGCGCATGCGTATGGAGTTGACGTTCCAGGTCGCGATCCGCACCGGGCGCTGCTAAACGGCTATTTCAATGACCGCCCTAGTCGACCGCAAAGCTGGTGCCGCAGCCGCAGGCGGAGGTCGCATTCGGGTTGCGTATCGTGAAATGCGCGCCCATCAGCTCGTCCGTGTAGTCGAGTTGCGACCCGGCCAACAGGTCCATGCTGGCGCTATCGACCAGAACGCGGGCGCCTTGCGCCTCGACGACCAGATCGTCCGGCTGGGCGGTTTCATCCAGCTCGAACTTGTATTGGAAACCGCTGCAGCCGCCGGCCAGCACGGCGACGCGCAACGCAGCCGGACGGGCCTGCGCCGCAACGATCTCCGCCACCCGTTCGGCGGCGCGGTCGGATACGGAGAAGCGGGCGAGTTCACTGATGCTGTTCATGCTGGAAGACATAGCGCGTCTGACCTTCACATTGAAGATGCCGCCGGTTCGGTGTTAAGCCCGCACGCTCGTATAGTCAGGCCCATGCCCCACGCCCCCTACGCCGTCCGGCCCGAGACCTCACGCGGGCGCCTGTATCCGGAGCCGGAGAGCCCCGCCCGCAGCCCGTGGCAGCGCGACCGCGACCGGGTGATCCACAGCTCGGCATTCCGCAAGCTACAATACAAAACTCAAGTCTTCGTTAATCACGAGGGTGACTATTATAGGACGCGGCTGACCCATAGCCTGGAAGTCGCGCAGATTGCCCGGTCCATCGCAAGGGAACTGCGCCTGGACGAGGACCTGACGGAGGCGCTGGCACTTGCGCACGACCTGGGCCATCCGCCGTTCGGTCACGCCGGCGAGGAAGGGCTGAACAACTGCATGAAGGCCTATGGCGGCTTTGACCATAACGCCCAGAGCCTGCGCATCGTGACCAAGCTCGAAAGCCGCTATGCCGCGTTCGATGGCCTGAACCTCACGTGGGAGACGCTGGAGGGCCTGGCCAAGCACAACGGGCCATTGCGCCATCCGCCGCCCTACATCGCGGAATACAACGCGCGCCATCCGCTCGACCTGCACACCCAGGCTGGGGGTGAGGCGCAGGTGGCGGCGATGGCCGACGACATCGCGTATCACAGCCACGACCTCGATGACGGCATGCGCGCCGGGCTGTTCGGGCCGGACGACGTGGCGCATTTGCCGGTGGTCGGCGCGGCGCTGGCGCTGGCTCGCCGATCCAGCCTCGACGTGCCGCCGCCACGGCTGCGGCACGAGACGATCCGCCGGGTGATCAACAGCTTTGCCACGGACCTGACGGACGAAAGCCGGCGGCGGATCGCGGCGCTCGATCCCGTGGACGCCGAGGCGATCCGCCGCGCCAAGAAGCCGGTCATCGCGTTCAGCCCGGCCATGGCGGAGGCGAACCGCGCCGTTAAGGAATTCTTATTCGCCCGCATGTATAGGCATTGGCGGGTGAACCGCATGAGCAACAAATCCCGCCGGGTGACGGAGTCGCTGTTCACCCTGCTGCATGAGGACACCAGCATCCTGCCGGATGGCTGGCGGACGCTCGCCGGCGAGAAGGATGGCCCGCGTGCGGCGCTCACCGTTGCGGACTACATTGCCGGCATGACCGACCGCTTCGCCCTGGACGAGCACCGCCGCCTGACCGATCCTTACATCACCGGCTAGCAGGATGAGAACAGTGCCAGAAAACATCTATGCCCGCGTGCGTTCGGCGGTGGTGACCGCGTTGCACTCGGTCGTGCCCGACCTGCCGGACGACGTGGCCGCCCGGGTCGAGGTGAGCCCGGCGCGCGAGACGGCGCATGGCGACATGGCGACCAATGCCGCAATGGTCAGCGCGAAGGCCGCCCGGCAGCCGCCGGCACGCATCGCCCAGGCGCTGGCGGCGGCGTTGGCGGACGGCGCGGACGTACTGCGCGCCGAGCCGGCCGGGCCGGGCTTCGTGAATCTGCATCTACGTCCGGACAGCCTGCGCGCCACGCTGCCGGCGATCCTGCACGAGGGCGAGGCGTTCGGAGCGAGCGGCGTGGGGCAGGGACGGCGGGTGAACGTCGAGTATGTTTCCGCCAATCCGACGGGGCCCATGCACATTGGGCACTGCCGCGGCGCCGTGGTGGGTGATGCGCTGGCGAACCTGCTGGCGAAGGCGGGCTTCGTGGTGACGAAAGAGTACTACATCAACGACGCCGGGGCGCAGGTGGCGGCGCTGGCCTGGGCGGCCTACTGGCGCTACCTGCAAGCCGTCGGCACCCCGTTGTCGGAGGACGAGTTCGCCGCCGCGGTGCCCGGCGGCCTGCAGTACCGCGGCGACTACCTTGTGCCAGTGGGCGAGGCGTTGCGGGCCGAGTATCGCAATGAGCTGGCCGGGCGCGGCGGCGCCGTGGCCGGCACGGCGTTGTGGTTTGACCGGGTCCGTGCCTTCACGGTCGCTGCGATGATGGCGTCGATCCGGGCGGACCTGGCGCAGCTCGGCGTGCAGCCTGACGTGTTCACCTCGGAACGCGCATTGCTGGAATCGGGTGCGCCGGATCGGTTGATCGACCAGTTGCGCGCGCAGGGACTGATCTATGAGGGCGTGCTGGAACCGCCGAAGGGCAAGACCCACGAGGATTGGGAGCCGCGCGAACAGACGCTGTTCCGCGCGACCGATTTCGGCGACGACGTCGATCGTCCGCTGCGCAAGTCGGACGGGTCGAACACCTATTTCGCCAACGACATCGCCTACCATGCCGACAAGATCGCCCGCGGCGCCGAGCTGCTGATCGACGTGCTGGGCGCCGATCACGGCGGCTATGTGCCGCGGATGAAGGCGGCGGTGCGGGCCATTGCCGGCGACCGCCCGGTGCGGCTGGAGGTCGTGCTGTGCCAGATCGTGCGGGTGATGCGCCGCGGCGAGCCGGTGCGCATGTCGAAACGCGCCGGCACCTACGTGACGCTCGCCGACCTGATCGATGAGGTCGGGCGCGACGCGGTGCGCTTCACCATGCTGACCCGCAAGGCCGACGCGCAGATGGATTTCGACCTCGATGCGGTGGTGGCGCAGACGCGCGAGAACCCGGTGTTCTACGTGCAATACGCCCATGCGCGGTGCCGGTCGGTGCTGCGTGCGGCGACGGAGACGTATGGCGCCGGCGCCGTCGCACCCGATGCGTTGGCCCAGGTTCCGCTGGACAGCCTGCAAGACGGGGCCGAGCTGGCGCTGATACGCCGGCTGGCATCGTGGCCCCGTACGGTGGAAAGCGCGGCTTTTGCACAGGAACCGCACCGGATTGCGTTTTTTCTCTATGACTTGGCGGGCGACTTTCATATGCTATGGAACCGTGGTCGTGACGACTCGGCATTGAGGTTCCTGCAGGCGGACCGGCGTGACGAGACGATGGCCCGATTGGCTCTGGTCGCTGCGACGGCGATGGTCATCCGTTCCGGACTCGCGGTGCTTGGGGTGGAACCTGTGGAGGAGATGCGCTGAACCGTGCCGAATGATTTGCATTTCCCCAACGCCACAAGTGGTTCAGGCCCGGTGCACTTGTCTTATCGGGCACGCCGCCCCGGCATGGACAAGGGCACGAAATATCTGCTGTCCGCCGCGGCCGGGCTGGGTGGATTGTTGCTGGTCGGCATGGCGAGCTGGGCATTGATCGGCGGCCATAGCACCGTGGTCCCGGTGATCGAGGCCGATACCCGGCCGATCCGTGTCAAGCCGGAAAATGCCGGCGGGCTGCAGGTGGTTGGGGCCGAGGACCAGGTCATGGGCGGTCAAGGAGCCCAGACCTATGCCATGGCGCCCACCGCGGAGACCCCGGCGCGGGAGGCTCTGCGCGCGCAAAACCCGCCACAGGCGCGTGCGCCGGTGGCCTCGCCCACGGCCGCGATCCCGCCGGAAACCGTGGCCGTCATTCCGCCAGCCGCGAGCCCGCCTGCCGCCGCGGCAGTGCAACACCCCGCTGCCCCGGCCCAGGCCACACGTGCGCCCGTGGTGTCCGCGCCGGGAGCGGTCGTGCAACTGGCCGCGGTGGACAGCGAGCAGGTGGCGCAGTCGGAATGGCAACGGCTGGCCAAGCGCATGCCCGACCTGCTCAACGACCACCGGCCTCTCCTGCAACGAGCGGATCACGACGGCCACGTCGTCTGGCGCGTGCGCACCGGCGGTTTTGCCGACATTGCCGAGGCGACGAGCTTTTGCGCCCGCGTGCGCTCCAAGGGCGGGGCCTGTTCCATCGCCAACTTCTGACCGGGTCCGCATGAGGGCCGCTATCGTCGGCCTTGCCGGCCCGGCGCTCGGGGCCGAGGAGGCGGCATTGTTCCGCCAATACCGGCCCGCCGGCGCCATCCTGTTCGCCCGCAATGTCGAAGAACCCCGACAACTGGCGGCGCTCATCGCATCGCTGCGCGGCGTGTTGCCGGCGCATGGTGTCGTCGCCGTGGACCAGGAAGGCGGCCGTGTCGCCCGGTTGCGTCCGCCGCACTGGCGCGCCCACCCCGCCGCCGCACAGATCGGCGCGCTGTTCGACGGCGATCCAATTGCCGGCGAGCGGGCCGCTTGGCTGACCGGGGCGCTCATTGGGCTGGATTGCGTCAACGCCGGGTTCGATGTGGCTTGCGCCCCGGTGCTCGATTTGCGGGTCGCCGGCGCGCATCAGGTGGTCGGCGACCGGGCTTATTCGACCGATCCCGGCGTCGTGGCCCGACTTGGCCGTGCGGTGTCGGACGGATTGCTGGCGGCTGGGGCGCAGCCGGTCGCAAAGCACGCGCCGGGCCATGGCCGGGCCGCGGTCGACAGCCATCTCGACCTGCCGCGCGTCGAGGCGGGCCAGGACCTCGCCGGCGACATGCGCCCCTTCGCACTCTGCGCGGCGCTGCCATGGATGATGACGGCGCACATCCTATATGCTGGGCTCGATGCTGATCAGCCGGCCACGCTGTCCGCGACCGTGATCCGGCAAATCATCCGGGGCCGGATTGGCTTCCAAGGAGTGCTCGTGTCCGATGACCTCGCGATGAATGCCCTGACCGGCAGCCCCGGTGAGCGTGCGGCCCGTGCGGTGGCGGCCGGCTGCGACATCGCGCTGCATTGCAGCGGCGTGCTGTCCGACACCGCCGGCGTATTGCAAAGCTGTCCGGAGATCACCGGCGCGGCCCTGGCCCGGCTCGCTGCGGCAAAGGGCATGGCTGCCGCCGCACGTCAGGCGTTGGACGGCGCTGATTTGGCGGACGAGCGGGATCGGCTGTTCGCCCGGCAGGCGTCGGCATGACCGGGTTGCTGCTCCAGATCGTTGTGGCCGCCATTCCGGTGATCTTCGCGATCACCTTGCACGAGGCCGCGCACGGCTATGCTGCGTTGGCACTGGGCGACGACACCGCGAAGACCATGGGCCGCCTGTCGGTCAATCCGTTGCGGCATGTGGACCGGGTCGGCACCCTGCTGGTGCCGGGCGTGCTGATGCTGGGCCAGTTGATTTCGCTTGGGCGGGTGGTGTTCCTGTTCGGCTGGGCAAAACCGGTGCCGGTCTCGGCCTGGCGGTTCGCCAATCCGCGCCGGGGCATGATGCTGGTCGCGGCGGCCGGGCCGGCGGTCAACTTCTTCCTGGCCTGGCTCGCGGCGCTGCTGGTCCATGGCGAGTCATTGCTGCCGGACGCGGCCGGCGATGTCGTCGACACCATGCTGCAAACGTTCATCCTGGCCAACCTGGTGCTTGGACTGTTCAACCTCCTGCCGATCCCGCCGCTGGACGGCGGACGCATCGTCGTCGGCCTGTTGCCGGAACGGATGGCCGACGCATGGGCGCGGCTGGAGCGTGCGGGCATCGTCATCGTCCTGCTGCTCGTGTTCCTGCTGCCCCGGCTGCTGGCCGAGTTCGGCATCCAGTTCGATCCCGTCGGCCGCGCGCTCAACACCGGCCTGCCCTGGGCGTTCGACCTGGTTTACCGCCTGGCGTTCCATGACGCCTGACGCGCCCCGGGCGGACGCGGCGGACGGCCTGCTGCTTCAGCTTGACGGCTTCGCGGGGCCGATGGACCTGCTGCTCGACCTGGCCCGCAGGCAGAAGGTCGACCTGGCGCGTATCTCGATCCTGTCGCTGGTTGAGCAATATCTGGCGATTGTCGGCGGTGCGCGCCAAATCCGGCTCGAGCTTGCGGCGGATTGGCTGGTGATGGCAGCCTGGCTGACCTGGCTCAAGTCCCGCTTGCTGCTGCCCATCAGCGCCGATGACCCGGTCGATGCGGAGCTTGCGGCCGACGTACTTGCCAGCCGCCTGCAGGACCTGCAGGCCGTTCGCACCGCCGCCGCATGGCTTACCGCAAGGCCGCAACTCGGGCATAAGGTATTCGGGCGCGGCGCACCTGAGCGCTTCACCGAATTCGACCGGTCCCGCCTCCAGGCCGACGTGCCGGGGCTGTTGCGCGGCTATATCGCCGCGTTGCGCCGGGCGGGCGGGCAACGGCGGTATCGGCCACGGCGCCTCGCGCTCTGGACCGTGCAGGACGCGCTGGCCCGGCTCGAGGCGATGCTGGGCAGCCGTCCCGGTTGGATCAGCCTCAGCTATTTCCTGCCGCCGCAGGTCACGGCGCCGCTCGACCGCCGCGCGGCGTTCGCCAGCACGCTGATCGCCGGGCTTGAGCTGGCGCGCAACGGGCAGGCCGACATCCGCCAGGACCGTCAATTCGGTCCGATCCTGCTGCGGGCCGGCGCATGACCATGGCGCTCGACACCGCCATCCGCCTGGTCGAAGCGATGGTGTTCGCCAGCGCCGAGCCGGTCGGGACCGCAGCCATCGCCCGCCTGCTGCCAGCCACGCTGGAGGCCGAACCCGTCCTTCATGCGGTGCAGGCGCGCTACGCCGGACGTGGGGTCGAACTGGTCGAGGTGGCCGGCGGCTGGCAGTTCCGCACCGCGCCGGACCTTGCCCCACAGCTCACCTCCGTCGTTCAGCAGCCACGCCGGCTCCCGCGCGCCGCCATGGAAGCGCTGGCCGCCATTGCCTATCATCAGCCGGCCACCCGGTCCGACGTCGAGGCGATCCGTGGCGCGAGCTTGGGCCAGGCCACGATGGATGCGCTGCTGGAGGCCGGGCTGATCGAGCCGAAGGGGCGCAAGGAAGTGCCGGGCCGCCCGACGCTATGGAGCACGACCCCGGCCTTCCTGGCGCATTTCGGCCTGCGCGACCTGCGTGACCTGCCCCGGCGCGAGGACATGGCGCGGGAGGACGGCCTGGGTGGACCGGACGCGCCGGACCCAACGCACGCCCCGGACGCACCGTGATGCGGTTCCCCAGCCTCCGGTCCCGTGCTACTCAACCGCCGAAGGGGCGCAGCCTGCCATGTTCGATCTAGCCTGGTCTGAAATCGCGTTGATCGGTGTGGTCGCACTCATTGCGATCGGGCCGAAAGACATGCCGGTCGCCATCAAGGCCGTCGCGCAGATGGTCAAAAAGGCCCGGCGCATGGCGGCGGAGTTCCAAACCCACGTCGACGAGATGGTGCGCGAGGCGAACCTGCACGAGGTGCGCGATCAGATCAACGAAATCCGCAGCATGGACATCAAAGGCAAGATCCTGAACGCGGTGGACAATGACGGCTCGATCCGCCGCACGATGGCCGACCGCCCCTTCAACCCGTCGCCGCCGCCGGTGACGCCCGTGGTCCATGATGCGCCGGCCGAAACGGTAGTACAGCCGCACGCCGGCGACGTCATCGGGGCGCCCGATGCGCACGCGGGTCTGTCAACGATGATCCCGCCGGTTTACAGCGATCCCAGGGCCGCGCCGATCGTACAGCATGAGGTTGGCCGGCAAGAATCGGCGGCCCACTCCGCGCCGCACGCCTAGCCCGACCGACTTCAGGACAGCATCGTGGCCTCGCAGGACGTCCCGACCGACGATCCCATCAACGACAAGGCGATGCCGCTGCTCGACCATTTGATCGAGCTGCGGACGCGTCTGCTGTGGTCCATGGGCGCGTTCCTGATCTGCTTCATCGTCTGCTATTATTTCAGCCGCGGCATCTATTCGTTCCTGGCGCAGCCGCTCGCGGACATCCTGGTCACCAAGACCGGGCAGAACCGCCGGCTCATCTTCACGGCGCTGTATGAGGCGTTCTTCACCTATCTCAAGGTCGCCTTTTTCGGCGCGGCGTTCGTCTCGTTCCCCGTGATCGCTTCCCAGGTTTGGCTGTTCGTCGCGCCGGGGCTGTACCGGAGCGAAAAGAAGGCGTTCCTGCCATTCCTGGTCGCGACGCCCGTGCTGTTCCTGGCCGGCGCATCGCTCGCCTATTATTTCGTGTTCCCAGCCGCTTGGACGTTCTTCCTAAGTTTCGAGTCACCCGACGGCGGCGGCGGCTTGCCGGTGCAGCTCGAGGCCAAGGTCAGCGAATACCTCGGCCTGGTCATGCGGCTGATTTTCGCGTTCGGCCTGGCATTCCAGTTGCCGGTGCTGCTCACGCTGCTGGCAAAGGTCGGCATCATCTCGTCACGCGGCCTGAAGAAATACCGGCGATATGCCTATGTCGGCATGTTCATCGTCGCCGCGGTCATCACCCCGCCGGACGTTATCACCCAGACCGGCCTCGCGATCCCGCTGATTGCGCTTTATGAAATCTCGATTCTCACCGCCGGGTGGGTTGAGACGAAGCCGGTCGATGTCTGATGCATGACGTCCGCGCCCTACGCGCCGATCCCGCCGGGTTCGACGCTAACCTGGCCCGGCGCGGCCTGCCCATGGCCGCGGACCGGATACTTGAAATCGACACCGGCCGGCGCGAGGCGCTGACTGCCGTGCAGGACAAGCAGTCCCGCCGCAATGCGCTCGCCAAGCAGGCCGGGCAGGGCCGCCGCACGGGCGCGGACACGACGGCGCTGGAAACGGAGGCGACCGCGCTCCGTAACGAGATGGCGGCGCTGGAGCAACGGGCCGACGCGCTCGATCTGGCGATCCGGCATGAGCTGGAGGCGCTGCCCAACCTGCTCGATGCCGACGTGCCCGATGGCGCGGACGAGGCCGCCAACGTCGTCGTAAAACAGGTCGGCGCGCCCCGGCATTTCGATTTCCAGCCCCAAGAGCACTTCCAACTCGGCGAGGCGCTCGGCCTCATGGACTTCGAACGCGCCGCGCGCATGTCCGGCAGCCGCTTCACCATCCTGCGCGGCGGCCTGGCCCGGCTGGAGCGCGCATTGGGCCAATTCATGCTTGACCTGCACACGATGCAGCATGGCTACACCGAGACGCAGGTGCCGCTGCTGGTGAACGGCGCGGCGGCTTATGGCGTGGGCCAATTGCCAAAATTTGTCGAGGATATGTTCCGCACCACCGACGGCCGCTGGCTGATCCCGACCGCCGAGGTGCCGCTGACCAGCCTGGTGATGGACGAGATCGTGCCCGCCGACCGCCTGCCAATGCGCGTTACGGCACTATCGGAATGCTTCCGCAGCGAGGCCGGCTCCGCCGGGCGCGACACCCGCGGCATGTTGCGCCAGCATCAATTCCGCAAGGTCGAACTCGTCAGCGTCACCCACCCAGACGACAGCGGCGCCGAGCATGAGCGCATGACCGCCTGCGCCGAGGCGGTGCTGGAGGCGCTGGGCCTGCCATACCGCCGCATGCTGCTATGCGCGGGGGACACCGGGTTCGGCGCGGCGAAGACCTATGACCTGGAGGTTTGGCTGCCGGGCCAGGGAGCGTGGCGGGAAATCAGTTCGTGTTCCAATACCCGCGCGTTCCAGGCCCGGCGCATGAACGCGCGGGTGCGCGGCGCGGACGGCAAGGTAGCCGGGTTCGTGCACACGCTGAACGGGTCCGGCACCGCGGTCGGGCGCGCCCTGATCGCGGTGATGGAAAACTACCAGCAGGCCGACGGCTCTATCCACGTGCCGCCGGCGCTGGCCCCCTACATGGCGGGAACGACGGTGCTAAACGCTGCCTAACCAGGCCACAGGCATGATAGCGTAGCCATCGGCCGTCTTCGTTATGTGCGAGAAGGCGGGAAAATGCATGTGCATGCCGGCCACCATCAGGCGGTCACGCGCTGCCATGTCCAGCACACGGCGACGGCTCTGGATCGCGTCGTCAGGGTCGACGTCGAACACCATGCCAACCTCCGGCCGGCGCGCCTGCACGTCGGGCACATGGAATATGTCGCCCCATATCAGCAATTGGTTGTGGCCCGACCCCACCAGATATCCGGTATGGCCCGGCGTGTGGCCCGGCAAAGGATGCGCCTGGATGCCGGGCGCCGCATCTGTCCCGGTGAACAGGCGCAGCCGTGAGCGGTAGGGCGCGACCGCGGCTTGCGCGCCAGCAAAACTGGGCTTCTTGTCATCGGGCGCTGCGGCGGCCGCAGCCTCGTCCAACCAGAAATCAGCCTCCGTCTTCGCCATGGCCAGTTCGGCCCTCGGGAACACCGCCACCCCGGCCGGGCTGGCCAGGCCGCCAAAATGGTCACGGTGCAAATGGGTCAGCAGAATGGTGTCCACGTCGTTCGGCCTCACTCCGGCCAATGCCAGGTTGGTCTGCAGTTGCCCCAGCAGCGGTCCCATGGAGTCGCCTGCCCCGGTGTCGATCAGGATCGTCAACCCGGCTCCCTGCACCAAGAACGCATTCACGCTCGATCGCGGCGCGGGCGCGCGGAACGCCTGTTGCAGCAACTCGGCGGTCGCCCCAGCATCGATTCCACGCATCGCGGCGGGCGGCAGGTCGAGCACGCCGTCATTCAACGCCGTGACCACGACATCGCCGAAGCGACGCCGGTAGAAGCCAGGAGCCTGCGTCATCTCGCTCATGCTGCATCCTCGTTGGGGCGGGTTACGCCGAGGCGGCCGGCCAGGTCCTCGATGAATTGCCAGGCGACCCGGCCGGACCGGGCGCCGCGGGTGATCGACCACTCGACGGCCTGGGCATGCAGCGCGTCGCGCCCGATCGGCAGGGCAAGCTGGTCGGCATAGCCATCGACCATAGCGAAGAACGCGTCCTGGTCGCAATTGTGGAAACCGATCCACAGTCCGAAGCGGTCGGACAGCGAGACCTTTTCCTCGGTCGCCTCGCCGGGGTTGATGGCCGTCGACCGCTCGTTGTCGATCATGTCGCGCGGCATCAGATGGCGGCGGTTGCTGGTGGCGTAGAACAACACGTTGGCCGGGCGGCCCTCGATGCCGCCGTCCAGCACGGATTTCAGCGCCTTGTAGTCGGCGTCCTCGCGCTCGAACGACAGGTCGTCGCACAGGATCAGGCAACGGCGCGTCCGTCCGCGCAGCAGGTTTAGCAGCTCGGGCAGGGTGCGTATGTCCTCGCGGTGGATTTCTATCAATGCCAGGATGCCTGGCGTGTCCTGGTTGGCGGCGGCGTGCGCGGCCTTGACCAGCGACGACTTGCCCATGCCGCGCGCGCCCCACAGCATGGCGTTGTTGGCCGGCAAGCCGCGCGCGAACCGCAGC
Organism: Acetobacteraceae bacterium; assembly: GCA_965277495.1. GTDB lineage: Bacteria > Pseudomonadota > Alphaproteobacteria > Acetobacterales > Acetobacteraceae > CAHJXG01. The sequence goes on from OZ255824.1 coordinate 3,755,202, forward strand.
GTGTTGTCGAGCAACAGGCGCTTCTGCCGCTCGATGCCCTGCAGCAATCCGATGTCCACCCGGGACACGCGCGATACCGGGGCCAGATGCGCCGGCGCCGGATGCCAGACGTAGGCGTCGGCGTCGGCGAGGTCCGGCACGCAGGGCGGCGGCGGCGCCAAACGGTCGAGCGCGTCGGCGATGCGGGTCAGCAGGGCTGGGTCCACGGAAGGTCCTAGGGTATTGGCAAGGGCCGTCATGGCTTGACGGGCCGGGGCCTCAAACTATGGTCCCGGCGAAACCACGGCAACCCAGGACAACCATGCTGATTTCTCCCGCCTACGCCCAAGACATCGGTGGCTTTCTAGGTGCCAACGGCCAGTTGCTAATGCTGCCGCTGATCTTCGGCGTGTTCTACTTTCTGCTAATCCGTCCGCAGCAGACGCGGGCAAAGGAGATGAAGGCCATGCTGCTGGCCCTGCGCCGCGGCGACCGCGTGGTGACTGCGGGCGGCATCCTCGCCACGGTGCAGCGCGTAAAGGAAGGCAGCGACGAGATCGACGTCGACATCGCCCCGAACGTCCGTGTCACCGTCATCCGCGACACTATCACGACGGTGCTGAAGCCGGCCGCCGCGAACGACGTGAAGCCGAGCTGAACGCCCCCCCCCTCGGCGGACCGGGGAGGGGGCCGGCCTGGTCAGCCCATCTGGCTCGCGGCGAACTCGTAGTTGGCCAGCTTGTCCAGCCAGTTGCTCACGTAGTCCGGACGGCGGTTACGGAAGTCGAGGTAGTAGCTGTGCTCCCAAACGTCGCAGCCGAGCAGGGCCTTGCCCTCGTTGGCCGCGAGCGGGTTGGAGCCGTTCGGCGTCTTGGTGACCTTCAGCTTGCCGTCGGTCCCCAGCACCAGCCAGGCCCAGCCGGAGCCGAACTGCCCGACCGCGGCGGCCTTGAACGCGTCCTTGAACGCCTGGACGCTGCCGAAATCGCTGGTGATCTTGCTTTCCAGCTTGCCGGGGATGCTGCCGCCCTGGGGCGACATGTTCTGCCAGAACAGGATGTGGTTCCAATGCTGCCCGGCGTTGTTGAACACCGGCGCCATGTCGGCCTTGCCGTTGCTCATCTGGATGATTTCATCAAGCGATTTGCCGGCGAGCTCCGGGTTCTTCTCGACGAAACCGTTCAACGCCGTGACGTAGGCCTGATGATGCTTGTCATGGTGCAGCTCCATCGTCTCCTGGCACATGCCGCGCTCGGCGAGGGCGCTATGCGGGTAGGGGAGGGGGGGAAGTTCGAATGCCATCGGTCTGTCCTCTTGGTGATGCGGCGCAGAGTGATGAAGACGCTGGCGGCGCGTCAAGGTTGCGCGGCATGACGGTTGGGGCCACCTCCGCCGCATGACGCCCCGCCCGTTATCCGCCTGCGCCGAGATCGTCCGCCGCCACGACCCCGACCGTTTCCTCACCGCCCTGTTCGCGCCGCCCGAGGCCAGGGAGGCGCTGTTCACGCTTTATGCCGTGAACCATGAACTCGCGCGGGCACGGGAAGCCGTGTCCAACCCGATGCTGGCGTTGATCCGCCTGCAATGGTGGCGGGAGGTGGCCGAGGGCGCCCGGCGGCGGCACGAAGTGGCCGGGCCGTTCGGGGAGGCTTTGGACGCGGGCAGGCTGCAGGCGGCCGACGTGCTGGCCATCATCGACGGGCGCGAGGCCGAAGCCGACACGATCGAGACCGAAGCGGCGTTCCGAGATTACGTGCGCGCCACGGCCGGCGGGGTGGCCGTCGCGGCCGGCCGCGCACTCGGCGCCGAGGATGCGGCGCTGGATGCATTGCGCGAACTCGGTGCCGCCTACGGTGTCGCCGGCATCCTGCGCAGCATCCCGGCGCTGGCCCGGCAATCCCGCTGCGTGCTGCCGTCGGATATCCTTGCCCAGCACGGCATAGGCGCCGACGACGTGATCGCGGATCCAGGCAGCGCTGCTGTTGCAGCCGTGCGGTCGCAAGTCGCCGCAGTTGCGTCCGCCTGGCTGGCCGCTGGCCGGGCGGTGCGCCTGCCGAAGCGGGCCATCGCCGCGGCGCTGCCGGCGGTGCTGGCCCGGCGCGACCTGGCACGCTCCGGCACTGCGCCGCGCGGCTTGGCGGACCGGCTCGCGGTCGCCGCGGCTGTGGCGCGGGGCCGGGTTTAGCAGGCTTGGATCATTCCTCGGGTTCGGTCGTGAACAGCAACGGGTAGCCTTTGCTGCGGCCCAGGTCGGTCGCGTTGGTCGCCTTCGACTCGGCGATGTCCTTCGTGAAGACAGCAACGACGCAGACTCCGCGTTTATGCGCGGTCATCATCACCCGCTGGGCCTGTTCTTCGCTCACGCGGAACTCCGCCTTCAGCACCCGGACGACGAACTCGCGCGGGGTGAAGTCGTCGTTGACCAGGATGACCTTATGCAGCCGCGGCCGCTCGGTCTTGATCTCGATTTTGGCGGTTGGTGTGGTGATGATGTCATTCATCGGAGTATTTGCTCCAGATGGCGGCCTGGTTTTTGCCCGGATGGCTTACCGCGTTGCATATCGCCCCACGGTGTCCCGACTCAAGTGCCGCGACACATCGTGTTCCAGAACCGAGCATGAGGCGTGGGTGCCAGCATAGGCAAAGCGCCGCGGAGTCTTACCTTTCAGAAGCGCAGTTGGGCCTGTGCTGCGTGGCGCAGTCTTTCCCTCTCTGTCATTCGGGGTTACGTTGCGATGGTGAAGACCAGGAATATGATGCGCAACTATGCACCAGAGGCGCCAGCATCGTACGCGCGTGACGTCGTGGCATGGTCGGTCGAGCAAGCACGGCTGCTGCGCGCCGGACTGCTCGATCAAATTGATATCGAGCACATCGCGGATGAGATCGAGGACGTGGGCAAGAGCGAAGAACGCGAGTTGGTCAGCCGTATGGCTGTATTGCTGGCGCATCTTCTCAAGTGGCAGTTCCAGCCCGGCCTGCGCAGCGCAAGCTGGGAGCGCACCTTGCGGCATCAGCGCAAGCGGGCGCGGCGGCGGTTGGAGAAGACCCCAAGCCTGCAACCGAAGCTGCACGATCCGCAGTGGGTCGACGATGTATGGGACGACGCTGTGACGTTCGCCGTCAAAGAGACAGGTTTGGACATCACCAACTTTCCTGTTGCCTGTCCGTGGCCGCTCGCCGACGTGATGCTTGAGGACTGGCTGCCCTGACGCAACCGGGCCGAACGCCCGGCGTCTATCACGGTGCCCGTCAGCCCCGCACCAGCGCCAGCACGATCTCCACCGCGATCAGCACGATGATCAGCAGCTCCATCAACCCGGCCCGGCTGCTGCTCGCCTCATCATACAGCGCCGTGTAGGTGTCCCGAATGATCGCGAGCTTCCGGTTCACCGCGGCGCTCACGGTGCGGACGCGGAACAGGTCCAGAGCCGATGTGTAGATGCGGGCGAGATATACATCTTCGGTCACCTGCAGCGCATTGTCGACCTTCTCGGTCAGCTCGGTAACCTCGGCGACCAAGGTATAGAGCCGCCGGGCCAGGTCGGCGAAGCGGCGGGGCAGCAGGATGTTGACCGTGCGCCGCGTGGTCTGCACCAGGCCGTACATGCGCGGCAGCTCGTCATCGAGCAGCTCGTCGTAGTAGCGCATCTCCAAAAGCTGCGCATTGGCGACTTCCAGCACGTCCGCCACGTCCGAGTCGCCGCGCGGCTCGTAGATGAACGCGCGGTCCCAGGTCACCACGACCAGGTCGTCGGTGTAATACGAATAGCTCTGCCGCAGCAGGTCGCGCCGGGCGCCGTCGGACAGGGCGCGCTGCTCGCCGGACAGCAGTGGCACCAGGTCCACGCGGTCCTGCAGCGCAGCGGCGGTGAGCTGCTCGCTGAAGGCGTGCACGGTGCCGATCAGGTAGTCCTCCTCGATCGCCGAGACCGTCGGCCGCACCAACGCTTCGGCCAGCAGCGTGCGGACGCGGGCCAGCAGGCCATCCCACAGCCGCCCGTCGCCACCCTCGCCGATATGCGTGTCCATCGCATTCAGCAGCGCCGTGTAGTCCGGCCAGCTCAGGTCCACCGTCGCTACCCGCAGCGCCAGGGCGACCACGCCGAAGTCGTAGATGCGGACGGTGGCCGCGGCGGTCACGGCGATGGTGCCGAGATGCAGCGGGATCGGGTCGAAGGACAACGCGACCGGCGGCACCCCGAACGCCACCGCCTTGGCCGGCGTGGCGCTGAGCCGGCTGCGGCTGCTCGCGGTGCCGGCGTAGCGCGCCCAGATCTCTTCCACTTTGCGCAGGTCGATCGCGTAGGCGATGTCGAACAGCCGGAGCGCCGCGATGTGGCCGGAACGGACCTGAAGCTCCGGCATCTTGAGTGCGCCTTGTGGCTCCGCCACACCTATGCCGATTTACGCAGCTTGCGCGGCACGGCCTGCGGCAGCATCTGGCGCAGGAAATGGCCGGTGTGGCTGGCTGCGTTGGCGGCGATGTCCTCGGGCGTGCCCTCGGCCACTACGCGCCCGCCGCCCTCGCCGCCTTCGGGACCCAAGTCCAGCACCCAGTCGGCGGTCTTGATGACCTCCAGGTTGTGCTCGATGACGACGACGGTGTTGCCCTGCTCGACCAGCGCGTGCAGCACTTCCAGCAGCTTGCGCACGTCCTCGAAATGCAACCCGGTCGTGGGTTCGTCGAGGATATACAGCGTGCGCCCGGTGCCGCGCCGGGCAAGCTCCTTGGCCAGCTTGATGCGCTGCGCCTCGCCGCCCGACAGCGTCGTCGACTGCTGGCCGAGGCTGATGTAGCCGAGACCGACCTGCTGCAGGATGCTCAGCCGGTCGTGGATGCGGTTGACCGCGCTGAAGAACGGCACCGCCTCATCCACCGTCATGTTCAGCACGTCGGCGACCGACTTGCCGCGGAACTTGATCTCCAGCGTTTCGCGGTTGTAGCGGGCGCCTTTGCAGGTGTCGCAGGTGACGAACACGTCGGGCAGGAAGTGCATTTCTATTTTGATCAGCCCGTCGCCCTGGCACGCCTCGCAGCGCCCGCCCTTGACGTTGAAGCTGAACCGACCGGATTTGTAGCCGCGGGCGCGGCTTTCCGGCAGCTCGGCAAACCAGTCGCGTATGGGCGCGAACAGGTCGGTGTAGGTGGCCGGGTTGGACCGCGGGGTGCGTCCGATCGGCGACTGGTCGATGTCGATGATCTTGTCGAGCAGTTCCAGCCCCTCGACCCGGTCATGCGGCGCGGGCGCCTCGCCGGAGCCCATCAGGCGGCGGCTGGCGGCTTTATAAAGCGTGTCGATTACCAGCGTCGACTTGCCGCCGCCTGACACGCCGGTGACGCAGGTGAACGTGCCGAGCGGGAAATCGGCCGTGACGGATTTGAGGTTGTTGCCGCGTGCGCCCACGACACGGATCATGCGCTTTGGGTCGATTGGACGCCGGGCCGGAATAGGTATGTTGCTGCGGCCTGATAGATAGGCGCCGGTGATGCTGTCCGGATGCGCGGCCACCTCGTCCGGCGTGCCCTGGGCAATCACGTGGCCGCCCAGCAGTCCGGCCGCCGGCCCCATGTCGATCAGGTGGTCCGCGGCGCGAATGGCGTCCTCGTCGTGCTCCACGACCAGCACGGTGTTGCCCAGCGATTTCAGCCGGCGCAGGGTGCCGAGCAGCCGTTCGTTGTCGCGCTGATGCAGGCCGATGCTGGGCTCGTCCAGCACATACAGCACGCCGGTCAGGCCGGAGCCGATCTGGCTCGCCAGCCGGATGCGCTGGCTCTCGCCGCCGGAAAGCGTGGTGCTGCCGCGGGCGAGGGTGAGGTAGTCCAGGCCGACATCGACGAGGAACTGCAGCCGCTCGACGATCTCCCGCAGGATACGCCGGGCGATCTCCTGCCGTTGCGGCGTCAGCGTCGCCTCCGCGTCCTTGAACCAAGCGAGCGCACGGCGTATCGGCAGGTCGGCGGCTTGCGCCAGGTTGAACCCGGCGATCTTCACCGCCAGCGCCTCCGGCTTGAGACGCGCGCCATGGCAAACCGCGCAGGGCTTGTCGGCCTGGTAGCGGCTCATTTCTTCCCGCACCCAGGCGCTGTCGGTCTCCTGCCAGCGGCGCTGCAGGTTGCGCAGCACGCCCTCGAACGGCTTTTTCACCACGTAGGCGCGCACGCCGTCCTTGTAGGCGAACTCGATCGGCTCGTCGCCGGAGCCGACCAGGATGACGGCGCGCACCTGATCCGGCAACTCGTGCCAGGGGGTGCGGGTGCTGACCTTGAAGTGCTTGGCGATGCTGGCGAGGGTTTGGTCGTAATACGGGGACTGCGCGCCGCTCCAGGGGGCGACGGCGCCCTGGGCCAGGCTCACGCGCTCGTCGGGGACGACCAGGCTGGGGTCAAAGAAGCGTTCGAGGCCGAGGCCGTCGCAGGCCGGGCAGGCGCCGTGCGGGCTGTTGAAGCTGAACAGGCGCGGCTCAATTTCTTCGATGGTGAAGCCGCTGACCGGGCAGGCGAAGCGGCTGCTGAACACCGTGCGGGCGGCGGTGTCGGCGTCCTCGGCATAGACCACGCCGTCGGATAGGCCGAGTGCCGTCTCGAAACTGTCGGCGAGCCGGGTCTGGATGCCGTCGCGCACGACGATGCGGTCGACCACGGCCTCGATCTCGTGCTTGGTCTTGCGGTTCAGCGCCGGCACCTCGCCGATCTCGAACAGCTTGCCGTCGACCTTGACGCGGGTGAACCCCTTGCGCTGCAGCTCCGCGAGTTCCTTGCGGTACTCGCCCTTGCGGTCCCGCACGACGGGCGCCAACAGCAGCAGGCGGGTGCCTTCGGGCATGGCGGCCACGCGGTCGACCATCTGGCTGACGGTCTGCGCCTCGATCGGCTCGCCGGTGGTGGGAGAATAGGGCACGCCGACCCGGGCCCAGAGCAGCCGCATGTAGTCGTGGATTTCGGTGACGGTGCCGACCGTGCTGCGCGGGTTGCGGCTAGTGGTTTTCTGCTCGATGGAGATGGCAGGCGACAGGCCCTCGATGCTGTCGACGTCGGGCTTGCCCATCAGTTCGAGGAACTGCCTTGCGTAGGCGGATAGGCTCTCGACGTAGCGGCGCTGGCCCTCGGCGTAGATGGTGTCGAACGCCAATGACGACTTGCCGGAGCCGGACAGGCCGGTGATGACGGTCAGGCTGTCGCGCGGGATATCGACGTCGATGTTCTTGAGGTTATGCTCGCGCGCGCCGCGCACGCGAATGGAGCCGGCCATGCGGTAAATCCTGGTGTTCTGGTATCGTTCACCCCATATGGCATTACGGGATGGCATTGGAAACCCTGACGTGCCGTACCCTGGTCCGTCCGGCAGCGACGGGCTATAGAAACAGACCGGTGCGAGTCCGGGCTACGGAAGGTGACAAAATATGGCGGGTACCGTCAACAAGGTGATCCTAGTCGGTCGTCTGGGCAAGGATCCAGAGGTCCGCAGTTTTCAGAGTGGCGGCAAGGTGGTCAACATGACCCTTGCTACCAGCGAGACCTGGAACGACAAAGCCTCCGGTGAACGCAAGGAAAAAACCGAATGGCACAACGTCGTTATTAAGGATGAGAGGTTGGCTGAAAACGCGGAGAAATACCTCAAGAAGGGTGCAAGCGTCTACCTTGAGGGCCGCATCGAGACGCGCAAGTGGCAGGACCAGTCGGGCAACGACAAGTATACGACCGAGGTCATCGTGCCACGCTTTGGTGGTGTGCTGACGTTCCTGGGCGGACGTGGCGAGGAAGGCAGCACAGGCGGCGGTGGCGGTGGCTACCAGCCGCGCGAACGCGCCGCGGCCCCGGCGAAGTCCGGCGGCGGCAGTCCATCGTGGGAACCGAACAAGGGCGGCGACCTCGACGACGAAATCCCATTCTAAACCTAGTAAACCAATCGAAAGCCATCCTTGTCCGACCTTGACCCCCCCGAGACCCCCGCCCCGCCCGGCCTGCCGCAAGTAATGCTCGAAGACGAGATGCGGCGGTCGTATCTCGACTACGCCATGTCCGTCATCGTCAGCCGGGCGCTGCCGGACGCGCGCGACGGGTTGAAGCCGGTGCACCGCCGCATCCTGTATGCCATGCAGCAGGCCGGCTACACGTCCGACAAGGCGTATCGCAAGTCCGCCCAGACCGTCGGCGTGGTCATGGGCAACTACCATCCGCACGGCGACGCCTCGATCTATGACGCGCTCGTCCGCATGGCGCAGACCTTCAGCATGCGGGTGCCGCTGATCGACGGCCAGGGCAACTTCGGCAGCGTCGACGGGGACCCGCCGGCTGCGATGCGCTACACCGAATCGCGGCTGTCGAAGGCGTCGAACTTCATCCTGCTCGACATCGACAAGGACACGGTCGACTTCACCCCGACCTACGACGAGAGCAACGTGGAACCGCGGGTGCTGCCCGCGAGCTATCCGGTGTTGCTGATCAATGGCGCCAACGGCATCGCCGTCGGCATGGCCACCAACATCCCGCCGCACAACCCGACCGAGATCATCGACGCGACGCTCGCATTGATCGCCGAGCCCGCGGCGACGCTTGAGGAACTGATGCAGATCGTGCCGGGCCCGGACTTCCCAACCGGCGGCCTCATTCTCGGCCGCGCCGGCATACGCAGCGCGTTCGAGGGCGGGCGCGGCAGCGTCGTGGTGCGGGCGAAGGCAGCCATCGAGGAGATGAAGGGCAACCGCCAGTCCATCGTCGTCACCGAAATCCCCTACCAGGTGAACAAGTCCACCCTGCTGGAGCGCATCGCCGACCTGGTGCGCGCCAAGGCGGTCGAAGGCATCACCGACCTGCGCGACGAGAGCGACCGCGACGGCATGCGCATCGTCATCGAGCTACGGCGCGAGGCGACGGCCGAGGTCGTGCTGAACCAGCTCTACCGCTTCACCCAATTGCAGACCAGCTTCGGCGTCAACATGCTGGCGCTGGACGGCGGGCGGCCCCGGCTGATGGGCCTGAAGGACGCGCTGGAGGTGTTCATCGCCTTCCGCGAGGAGGTCATCCTCCGCCGTAGCCGGTTTGAACTGAACAAGGCTCGCGAACGCGCGCATCTGCTGGTCGGCCTTGCCATCGCGGTCGCCAATATCGACGACATGATCCGCGTGATCCGCGAAAGCCCGGACGCGGCTACGGCGCGCGCTGCGATGATGGGCCGCGCCTGGCCGGCGGGAGACGTGTCGGCGCTGCTGGCGCTGATCGACGACAGCGGCAACCAGATCGTCGACGACACCGTGCGCCTCACCGACGCGCAGGCCCGTGGCATCCTGGAACTGCGCCTTGCCCGGCTGACCGGGTTGGAGCGGGACAAGATCCAGGCCGAGCTGGTCGAAGTCGCGACGCGGATCGGCGCCCTGCTGGAAATCCTCGACAGCCGCCCGCGCCGCCTGGAGGTCATGCGCGACGAGCTGCTGGCCGCCCGGGCCGAGATCGACAGCCCGCGCATGACCGCCATCGTCGACGCCGCGGTGGACCAGGACGACGAGAGCCTGATCGAGCCCGGCCAGATGGTCGTGACCATCACCCGCGACGGCTTCATCAAGCGCACGGCACTGGAAATCTTCCGCCAGCAGAACCGCGGCGGACGCGGACGCACCGCGGCGGGCACGCGCGGCGACGACATCGTGACCCGCAGCTTCAACGCCCACACGCATCAATGGGTGCTGTTCTTCAGCAGCGGCGGCAAGGCATTCCGCGAGAAGGTCTGGCGCCTGCCCGAGGCCAGCCCGACCGCCAAGGGCCGCGCGCTGGTCAACATGCTGCCGGAACTCGGCGGCGATGGGATTACCACCGTGCTGCCATTGCCGCAGGACGAGGGCCTGTGGGAGAGCCTGCACCTCGTGTTCGCGACCGCCAGCGGCAACGTGCGGCGCAACAAGCTGTCCGATTTCCGCAACGTGCGGGCCAGCGGGCTGATTGCCATGAAGCTCGACGAAGGCGACCGGCTGATTGGCGTCGCCACCTGCCGCGACGGCGACGACGTGTTCCTGGCGACCCGGCTCGGCCGCTGCCTGCGGTTCCAGATCGCCGATGACAGCCTGCGCGTATTCAGCGGACGCGATAGCTCCGGCGTGCGCGGCATCCGCTTGGCGGAGGGCGACGAGGTCATCAGCCTCTCGGTATTGCGCCACATGGATGCGACGCCGGACGAGCGCGCGGCCTTCTTGAAGGGCGCTGCCGCCCGGCGCCGCTCGGTCGATGAGGATGAAGCGCCCATCGACGTCGAGGAGCCGGTCGCGGAGGTGACGTTGTCGTCAGATCGTACTACCGAGATGGAGGGCGCGGAGGAAATACTGCTGACCGTGACCAACGCCGGGTTCGGCAAGCGGTCCTCGGCGTTCGACTACCGGGTCAGCGGGCGCGGCGGCCAGGGCATCAGCAACATCACCCTGTCGCCCCGCAATGGCACCGCCGTCGTCGCGAGCTTCCCGGTGCGGCCCGGCGACGACGTGATGCTGGTGACCGACGAGGGCCGGCTGATCCGGGTGCCGTCCGACCAGGTGCGCGTGACCGGCCGCGCCAGCATGGGCGTCACGCTGTTCCGCCTGGGCGACACGGAGCACGTGACCAGCGTGTTCCCCGTGATCGACGCGCCTGAGGCCAATGGGGCGGACGCTGGCGAAACTGGCGGCCTGGAGCCGCCCGATGCCTGAGAACGTTAGCACGAAGGTGCGCCACATCGGCATTTACCCCGGCACGTTCGACCCGATGCACAACGGCCACACCGATATCATCACCCGCGCGTGCCGGGTGCTGCACCGCCTGGTGGTCGGCGTGGCCGAGAGCAGCGCCAAGTCGCCGCTGTTCCCCTTGGAGGAGCGCGTCGAGCTGGTGCGCGCGGAAACGGCCATCATCGCCGAGCGGACCGAAACCGAAATCCAGGTCGTCAGCTTCAAGTGCTTGCTGATCGACTTTGCGCACAGCGTCAACGCGGGCGTGATCGTCCGGGGGCTGCGGGCGGTGTCGGATTTCGACTATGAATTCCAGATGGCGGGCATGAACTACCGCCTGGACCACGAGGTCGAGACGGTGTTCTTGATGGCGAGCGAGCGGCACCAATTCATCTCGTCCCGCTTCGTCAAGGAGATTGCCCGCCTTGGTGGCGACGTATCCAGCTTCGTCCCGGCTTTGACTCTGGAGCGGACGCTGGCGCGGGTGCGTCCGGAAGGCTAAATTCCGGGCGCGGCCATCAACGGAGAACGCCATGAGCCTCGGCATAGGTCGGCGGCACTTGCTTGCAACAATCGCGATCGGAACAGTGATGCCTGAACAAGTATCGGCCCAACAGCCGGCAGAGGATCCCGAGAACACGCTGTATATGGACCTGAAGGACGGCCGCGTGGTCATCCGCCTGCGTCCAGACCTGGCGCCGAAGCACGTCGAGCGGGTGAAGGCCCTGGCGCGCAAGGGCTTCTATGACGGCACCGTGTTCCACCGGGTCATCGAGGGCTTCATGGCCCAGGGCGGCGACCCGACCGGCACCGGCACGGGCGGCAGCGACATGGGCAACCTGCCGGCGGAGTTTAGCCGAAACGCGCACTTCCTGCGCGGCACCGTCGGTGCGGCGAGGACCGGCGACCCGAACAGCGCCAACAGCCAGTTCTACATCATGTTCGCCCCGGCGCCACATCTGGATGGACAATACACGATTTGGGGCCAGGTCGTGCAGGGCATGGAGTTCATCGACAAGATCAAGCGCGGCAGCGGCGGCGGCGGCACGGTGTCCAACCCGGACAAGATCATCCGCGTGCAGGTGGCGGCCGACGCCAAGTCGTAATATGGGGTGCGCCGTGGTCCGCGTTCTGCGGGTCACGGCGGTGGTGCGGGCCTGTAGCTCAGTTGGTAGAGCACGGGACTTTTAATCTTGTGGTCGTGGGTTCGAGTCCCACCGGGCCCACCAAATCCGCAAGACATTGAACTTGTTTATGACTGTGAGGCCGTTCGCGCGATTTGTATAGCGCTTCTGCATTTGCCAGGCATATGCGATAAGACGCCATGAGTGGAAACCAAGACACGCCAATCCTCGCTGCGCTGGAACGGTTGGAAAGTGGCCAAACTCAAATTCATGCTGAGTTGGGGCGACTGGACGTTGGCCAAACCCAGCTTCATGCTGAGTTGGGGCGGCTGGAAACCGGCCAGACCCAAATTCATGCTGAGTTGGGGCGGCTGGAAACCGGCCAGACCCAAATTCATGCTGAGTTGGGGCGGCTGGAAACCGGCCAGACCCAAATTCATGCTGAGTTGGGGCGGCTGGAAACCGGCCAGACCCAGCTTCATGCTGAGTTGGGACGACTAGCGATCGGCCAGACCCAGATTCATGCTGAACTAGGGCGGCTGGAAAGCGGCCAAATCAAGCTTTACGCCGAACTAGTGACACGCATCGAACGGCTCCAGACTGCCGTCGCGGTCGTGGAAACACGCATGGACATGCAGGCCGAAGTCCTCAGCCGCTTTCGTGCCGATCTAGTTGACGAACTGGGCCGCACGCGCAACGCGCTCATGGAGCGCATCGACCGGCTGCAGGACGCCCTCTCACGACGGCAAGAGGACGACGTGGTGAACCTCGGCGCGGCCGAGCACGCGCACCGGGTCGCGAAAGGCGCCGTGGATGAGGGAAGGATACTTGGCGAGCAGTTGAGCATCCTCATCCGGAAAGTCCGCCGGCTTGAGGAGGAAGTGCAGAATTTGCGCGGCGGAACCTAACGGGCAATTCGCCTCGATTGAGGGTTGTAAGCCGTTCACGCAACCCGCTCGTTGAAGAAATCCGCGTAGCCGAATAGCCCCGACGATCCGCCGGTATGCAGGAACACCACATGTTCGCCAGCCGTGAGGGTGCCCTTGCGAATCAGGTCGATCAGCCCGGCCATGCCCCTCCCGGAATACACCGGGTCCAGGAAGACACCCTCCAGCCGAGCCACCATCTGCACCGCCTCCGCCATGCCCGGCGTCGGCAGGCCATACCCGGCGCCCACGTAATCGCAATTGGCCTCGACAGCATCAGCCGTAATTGGCCGCTCTACGCCCATATGCGCCGCCGTCGCCTGCGCCAGCCGCAGCACATTCGCCTCCTGCGTCCCCTTCGGCTGGCGGACGCCGATGCCCAGCACGCGGATCGGGCTGCTGAGTGCGTGCAGCCCGGCGACCAATCCTGCCTGCGTGCCGGCGCTGCCGGTCGCGTGCACCAGGCGGTCAATCCGCAGGCCCTGCTCATTCGCTTGCGTCACCAACTCCAGCGCGACGGCCGCATAGCCAAGCGCCCCGACTGCGTTCGAGCCGCCGCCGGGGATCAAATACGGCCGGGCGCCCTCGCTGGTCAGGCGCGCGCCGACTTCCTCGATGGCGGCCTGCATGTCGGCGCCGCCAGGGCGATACTCGATCCGGCAGCCCAGCAGCCGGTCCAGTAACACGTTGCCGCTGTTCAAATAGGCGCTGTCGTTCGTCTCGATGCGATGCTCGAGCACGGCGGTGCAGGCCAGGCCGAGCTTTGCGGCGACGGCGGCAGTCTGGCGCACATGGTTGGATTGCACCGCCCCTTGGGTGACCAGATGGTCGGCCCCCTTGGCCAGCGCGTCGCCCACCAGGAACTCCAGCTTGCGCACCTTGTTGCCGCCGAGGCCCATGCCCGTGAGGTCATCGCGCTTCATCCAGATTTGCGGGCCGCCGAGCGCCTTCGTCAGCCGCGGCAGCAATTCCAGCGGAGTGGGGGCCTGGCACAGCTTGGTGCGCGGAAATGCGGCGAGGTTCATGGGAGACTTCCAACTTACGGGCGTAAACGCGGCCTTGACGAGACCCTTGCAGAGCCGCCATCTGAAATCAACATATCGGCAAGCTTGCTGTGCAAAAACAGTGGGTGACGCCGCTGCCCGTCGCGCGACATAATAGGGCATCGCCTGGAGGCCACCATCTTGCACATCAAGACAAAGCACGGCTGGGAACTTCCGGAGCGGGACGTGACGCCGGAGGCGTTCATGCTCGGGCGCCGAAGCCTGCTGGCAGGGGCTGCGGGGACCGTTGCTCTCCTGGCGCCGTTCGCGGCCCGTGCGCAGGGTGCTCCTCGCAATGCCAAATATGACGCCGGGCGAGACATCACCGCCGAGCGGGATGCGACAACCTACAACAACTACTATGAGTTCGGCACCGACAAGTCGATCTCGCGCGCCGCCCAGCGCCTTCCCATCGCACCATGGACGATCAAGTTCGACGGCATGGTTGCTACGCCGCGCACGATGGATCTGGACGACATCTTGAACCAGGTTCAGCTTCAGGAGCGGGTGTATCGGCACCGCTGTGTCGAGGGATGGGCGATGACGGTGCCCTGGACTGGCTTTCCGTTGAAGGATCTCGTTGCCATCGCCGGGCCCACCTCTGGCGCGCGTTATGTGGTGATGGAGACCTTGGCCGACCCCAAGACCATGCCCGGCCTGCGCATCAGCTCGTTCGAGTGGCCCTATATCGAAGGCGTGACGATGGCGGAAGCGAACAACGACCTCGCCTTCCTTGCGACCGGGCTTTATGGCAAGACGATCCCGAAACAGAATGGGGCGCCGATCCGGCTCGTATTGCCCTGGAAGTACGGATTCAAATCGGTCAAATCCATCGTCAAGATGACCTTCACCGACAAGAAGCCGACGACGTTCTGGGAGGGCATACAGCCCCAGGAATATGGCTTTTGGGCCAACGTGAACCCGGACGTGCCGCATCCGCGTTGGAGCCAGGCGACGGAACGCCTGCTGGGGACCGACCAGCGGGTGCCGACGCGGATCTATAACGGCTATGGCGAGTTCGTCGCTGGGATGTATGCTGGGATGCCGAACGAAAAGCTGTTCATATGATCGCATCACGCATCTTCGCCGCCATCGCCGCGCTCTTTCTCGTCAGTGCAGTGGCGATCGCATCGTTGGCGCCGCTCAACATGACGCTGGGCCAGGGCCTGATGTTGCTGGACGGCGGATGGCTTGCGTGGGTGCAGAAGCATAGCGCGCTTTGGGTGTGGACGGGGATAGAACTGCCGTTCCTGTTGCGGCCGCTGTGGCTGATCCCCGCCGCCTTGGGGCTGATTTGCGCCGGCGCCGCGGCAACGCTCAATTTCGGGAACGCATCGCCGTCCCGCCGGAAGCGGAGCTGAGCAGGCGGCGCGCCAGGCCGATCACCCGGTGCGCCTCGTGCCAAAGCTCGAAGGGAACAAGGCCATCGAGCGGCGCAAACACCGCGTCGGTCACGTCGCCGCCCGCCACCGGATCACCTCCTTGCCAGAGCGCAGCGAAGTCAAGGATCGTGTAATGGAATTGGACCCGGCCCTCGGCATCGCGGTGTATGCTGTCCACGTTCGCCGCCAGCAGCAACGGCCCGGCCAGTAACCCGGTCTCCTCCGCCAATTCCCGCCGGGCGGCGTGTTCAGCGGTCTCGCCAAGTTTCTGCGCCCCGCCAGGCAGGCTCCAGCTTCCCATGGCCGGCGGTTTGCCGCGGCGCACCAGCAACACCGCCCCTGGATCAGCGCCGCTCGGTGGCTTGAGCAGGACGACGCCGATGCCCACCAATGGACGGTCAGGATACTCGCGGCTGGTCATGCCGGGCCGAGTATGGCTGGGACTTCGATCTGTCAACGCTGGACTCTGTTCGCGTAGGGCTACAAAAGCGTCCGGAGCCAGGGCAATCGCTTGAACGGTTCGGGGATTTTGTCGCGGTCTGAAGTCTGATTCATAGGGGACCTCTCGTTGAGGAGGTTTCCCGATGTCCGGTGCATCGCTGATCGAACACTTTGCTGCGTTGGAGGACCCGCGCCAGGCCTGGAAGGTTCTGTTTCCGTTGCCGGAAGTCCTTCTGTTGGTGCTGTGCGGCACGCTGGCCGGGGCTGAGGATTTCGTGGAGATCAGGCGCTGGGGTCAGATGCACCAGGACTTCCTCCGCCGCCTGCTGCCCTACAAGGCCGGGATCCCCAGCCACGACACCCTGAACGACATCATCAACGCCATCGACGGGACGCTCTTTGCCCAGTGTTTCACCGCCTGGGTCGAGGGCTTGCGCGAGCCAGCCCCGGCCAGCACCGCCCCCGAGATCGTCGCCATCGACGGCAAGACCTCGCGACGCACGCATGACCGCAGCAAGGACCGTGGGCCGCTGCACATGGTGTCCGCCTGGGCCAGCAGTCAGCGTCTCGTGCTCGGCCAGCAGGCGTGCGAGGCCAAGTCGAACGAGATCACCGCTATCGGCCTTCGGCCGATCCCCCGGAGGGACAGACCGCGAAGCGGTCTGAAGGCCGCTGCTGCTCGAACGCCTCGCCCTTACCGGCGCGCTCGTCACCATCGACGCCATGGGCACCCAGACCAAGATCGCCCAAGCCATCCTCGACCGCGGCGGCGACTACCTGCTCGCGGTCAAAGACAACCAGCCCAGCCTGCACGACGAGATCAGGCGCTACCTCGACGACCCGGCTGCTATCATCCACAGCCGCTTCGAGACGACCGACGGCGACCACGGCCGGATCGAGGTCCGCCGTCATCGGATCAGCCACGACGTGGGCTGGCTGACCACCGCACGGCGCTTCCCAGGCGAGCCGCGCTTCCCCGGCCTGCGCGCTATCGCGGTGGTCGAGGCTGAGGTCGAGCGCAACGGCAGCACAAGTCTGGAACGGCGCTACTTCCTGTCTTCCATGCCACTCGAAGCCAAGCTGTTCGCCCACGCCGTGCGGTGCCACTGGCATGTCGAAAACCGCCTGCACTGGGTGCTCGACGTCGTGTTCCACGAGGACCTCAGCCGCCTGCGATCCGGCGCCGGGCCGCAAAACATGGCCACCGTCCGGCACATGGCGATGAACCTCCTGCGCCGGCCAAAGGACAAACATAGCCTCAAGGTCCGCCGGAAATCCGCCGCTTGGGATACCGCCTACCTCGAAGCTCTGCTCCGGCAATCAGCGTGATCGCCCTTCAAGCGATTGCCCTGCGTCCGGAGCAGCGGCCTTGCGCCGGATCGCCCGCCAGCGTATTCGTTCAACAAACTAAATAAAAATCACGGAGCACGCTGTGTCACTTTCCCGCCGGGCTGCACTGGGCTCGATGCTGGCCGCTCCCATGCTGTTCCGCGCGCCAACCGCCCGCGCTGCGGCCCGCACGCTGAAAATCAGCCATCAGTTCCCCGGCGGCACAGCGGAGCAGGGCGACTTCCGTGACCGCCTCGTGCGCCGCTTCGCCGCCGAAGTAGAAAAGCGCACCAACGGCGAACTCGCCTTCGAGATCTACCCAGGCTCGTCGCTGATGAAAACGGTGGCGCAGTTCTCCGCCCTGCGCCGTGGGGCGCTGGACATCACGCTCTATCCGCTCGCCTATGCCGGCGGCGAAGTGCCCGAGGTCAACATCGGCCTGATGCCCTGCCTGGTGACGAATTACGAGCAGGGCCTGGCCTGGAAACGGCAGCCGATCGGGCAGGAACTTGAAAGCCTGCTCGACAAGCGCGGCGTCAAGATCCTGACCTGGGTGTGGCAGGCCGGCGGGGTCGCGTCCCGCAGCACGCCGGTGGTCCAGCCCGACGACGTAAAAGGCCTCAAGATCCGCGGCGGCTCGCGCGAGATGGACCTGATGCTGAAAGGCGCCGGCGGCATCATCAGCTCGGTGCCGAGCAACGAGATTTACGCCGCCATGCAGACCGGCTCGCTGGATGCGGCGGTGACCTCGTCGACCAGCCTGATCTCGTTCCGCCTGGAGGAGATCAGCAAGGCCGTGACGACCGGGCGCACCGGCAGCTTCTGGTTCATGCTGGAGCCGCTGCTGATCTCGAAGCAGATCTTCGAAAGCCTGCCGCCATCGCAGCAGGCGGTGGTCACCGAAGTCGGCGCGGAACAGGAAGCATTCGGCCTGCAGGCGGCGAAGGCCGACGACGAGGACCTGGCGCGCGTGTTCGCCAAGGCCGGGGTCGCCGCCTACGACATGGACGCGGCGGCGATCCAGAAATGGAAGGTATTGGCGCAGGAAACGGCGTGGAAGGACTTCGCCGCCCGCAACGCCGCCTGCGCCGCCTTGCTGAAACAGGCCGAGGCCGTCGCTTGAGCAGCCATGGCATCGATGCCGCCTCGGGCGCCATCCCGGCGGCCGATGTCCCGCGCCGCGGCCTGCTGGGCGGGGCGCAGCTCCTGCTGGATGGGCTGAACAGCGTCATGGCTGTGCTCTCGGCGCTGGCCATCGCCGCCGCCGGGGCCGTGCTGACGTGGGAGGTCGCGGGCCGCTACTTCCTCAGCATCCCGAGCGACTGGCAGGACGAACTCAGCGTCTTCCTGCTGATCGGCGCGACCTTCGCCTCCGCGGCCTGGATTCAGGCCCGGCGCGGCCACGTCGCCATCGACGCATTGACCCACATCCTGCCGCCGCGCATCGACCACGTGCGCCGGGTGATGGCGGACGCGCTGAGCTTCCTTTTCGTCGCGTTCTTCGCCTGGAAAAGCGTGACGTTGCTGCTCGAAGCGCTGGAGGACGGGCAGACGACTCCGTCCTCATGGGGGCCGCCGCTGTGGATTCCATACGGCTGCATGGCGGTCGGCATGACCCTGCTGGCGGCGCAACTTCTGCTGCAGACGCTGGCCAGCCGGCACCGGGACAGCCAGCCCGCGCATCTCGCGCGGGCCCAGCCCTAGGCCGGCGCCGTGTCGACGCTGCAGATCGGCTTGATGTATGGCGGCGCGACCCTCGTCGCCCTGTTCTCCGGCATGCCCATCGCCTTCGCCCTCGGCGGCGTCGCCACGCTGTTCATGCTCGCGTTCATGCCGGCGGCGTCGCTCGATACCGTCGCGCAGAATGTCTATGAGGAGCTGGCCAGCATCACCCTGCTGACCATTCCGCTGTTCATCCTGAAGGGCGCCGCGATCGGCAAGTCGCGCGCCGGCAAGGACCTGTATGACGCCCTGCACACCTGGCTGCACCGCGTCCCCGGCGGCCTCGGCGTCGCGGTCGTGCTCGCCTGCGGGCTGTTCGCCGCCATGGCCGGCAGCAGCCCGGCGACATGCAGCGCCATCGGCAGCTCCGGCATTCCCGAAATGCGACGCCGCGGCTACTCGCCCGGCTTCGCCGCCGGGCTGGTGGCGGCCGGGGGCACGCTCGGCATCCTGCTGCCGCCGTCCATCGTGTTAATCCTCTATGCGGTCGCGGCCGAGCAGTCGCTGGGGCGGTTGTTCCTGGCCGGCATCGGCCCCGGCATCCTGCTGGTCGGGCTGTTCGCCACCTATGCCGTTCTGCGCTGGAAACAGGAATTCGGCCGGGCCACCGCCGCCGCTGCTGGCGGTGCAGTCCGCAGCGAAATCCTGCGGCAGGACACCTATACATTGCGGGACAGGCTGACGGCGTTGCCCCGCGTGCTGCCGTTCCTCATCCTGCTGACCGGCGTGATGGTGGCGCTGTATGGCGGCATCGCCACCCCCAGCGAGACGGCCGGCCTCGGCGCTATGCTGGCGCTTTTGCTGATCGCCGTGATCTATGGCGCCTACCGCTTCGCGGACCTGAAGCCGATCTTCATGGGCACGCTCGGCGAGAGCGGCATGCTGCTCATGATCATCGGCATGAGCCTGCTGTACAGCTACGTGATGAGCTACCTCCACATCAGCCAAGCCGCCGCCGGCTGGATCGTCGGGCTGCATCTGTCGAAGTGGCTGCTGCTGTTCGCGATCCTGCTGCTTGTCGTGGTGCTGGGCTTCTTCTTGCCGCCGGTGTCGATCATCCTGATGACCGCGCCGATCATCCTGCCGCCGTTGCGCGAGAACGGCTTCGACCTGATCTGGTTCGGCGTGGTGATGGCCGTGGTCATGGAAATGGGGCTGATCCATCCTCCCGTGGGCCTCAACATCTTCGTCATCAACCGGATCGCGCCCGACATCGGCTTGGGGCCGATCATCTGGGGCACCTTGCCGTTCGTGGCGATCATGGCCGTCGCGGTGGTCATCCTGTCCATGGCGCCGGGCATTGCCATGTGGCTGCCGGATTTAGTTTACTCAAAGTAATAGCTCACGCCGCTTGCGTGCGCGGCCCGGTCCGGTGATTGTGCGGCCATGGACACGCACGCCTTCGACGCGATCGTCATCGGGGCTGGCATCGCCGGCGCCACCGTCGCGGCGCATTTGTCGACCGACCGCCGGGTCGCGCTGGTCGAGGCCGAGGAGGCCGCCGGCTATCACAGCACCGGGCGGTCCGCCGCCATCTGGATTCTGAACTACGGGCCGCCCGACGTGCGGGTGCTGACCGGCCTGTCGCGCGAGTTCTTCAGGCACCCGCCGCCCGGCTTCTCCGATGCGCCGATCCTGGCGCAGCGTCCCGTGGTGTTCCTGGCGCCGCCGGAGCAGTGCGACCATCTCGGCCGTCTATTGGCCGTGGGCAGCGGCCTGCGCGAGGCGTCGATCGCCGAAGTGGCCGCGCTGGTTCCGGCTTTGCGCCCGGGCTATGCCGTGCAGGCGGCGATCGAGGATGACGCGTTCGACATGGATGTCGCCGCCTTGCACCAGGGCTTCCTGCGCCTGTTGCGCAGCAGGGACGGCGTGCTGGCGCTGCGCAGCCGGACCGGGCAGATCGAGCGCCGGGCCGGGCTGTGGCGCGTTCAGACGAACGGGGGCGACCTGTTCACCGCGCCGGTTGTGGTCAACACCTCCGGCGCATGGGGCGACGAGGTGGCGCGGCAGGCCGGGGTCGCGCCGCTCGGCCTCGTGCCCAAGCGCCGCACCGGCGTCGTCATCGACCCGGCGCCCTGGCAGGTCATCCATTGGCCGATGGTGCAGGACGTGGACCACACCTGGTATATCCGCCCCGAGGCCCGCACGAAGCTGATGGTCAGCCCGGCCGACGAGACCGACATGCACGCGCACGACGTAGCGCCGGACGAACTGGATGTCGCCATCGCCATCGACCGCATGCAGCAGGCGCTGGATATCGAGGTCCGGCGCGTCGAGCATAGCTGGGCGGGCCTCCGCACCTTCACGCCCGACCGCAGCCTGGCGTTCGGCTGGAGCGGCGCCGTCGAGGGCTTTTTCTGGTGCGTCGGCCAGGGGGGTTACGGCATCCAGACCTCGCCGGCGGCAGGGAAGCTGGTGGCGGACGTGATCGCCGGGCGCGACCCGGGGCCGGCCGGCGCAATCCTGCCGGCGGTCGACCCGCGCCGCTTCACCCGCGCCGCCGCGTAGCGCCATGCCGCCGCTGATCGGCCTGGTCCATCGCACCTCCTATCGCTACGACCGCCCGGTCAGGCTGGGTCCGCAGAGCATCCGGCTGCGCCCGATGCCGCACGCGCGCACGCCCATTCCGTCCTATGCGCTGCGCATCGACCCCGAACCGGCATCGGTGCACTGGCAGCAGGACCCGCACGGCAACACCTTGGCGCGGGTGGTGCTGCCGGGGCCGGTGGAGGCGATGGATGTTGTCGTCGACCTGGTTGCGGACCTCAGCCCCCAGGACCCTTTCAGCTTCCTGCTCGACCCCGGCATCGAGTCCTGGCCGTTCCGCTACGAGCCCTTGATGGCCGACGACCTCGGCCAGTTCCGCCGGGCCGACCACGCGGGGCCATTGCTGCGCGCCTTGCGGGATGAAACGCCGCCGTCGGGCGCGCCAACCGTTGTCCTGATCCTCGAGCTGACCCATCGGGTGCGGGACCGCGTCGCCTATATCGTCCGCATGGAGCCTGGCGTCTGGGACCCCGACCGCACGTTGACGGAGGCGCGCGGATCGTGCCGCGACTCCGCTTGGCTGCTGATCCAGCTATTGCGGCTGCACGGCATCGCCGCCCGGTTCGTGTCCGGCTACCTGATCCAACTGCCGGGCGACGGCAAGCCTGACATCGCGGACCTGCACGCCTGGGCCGAGGCCTTCCTGCCCGGCGCCGGCTGGATCGGCCTCGACGCCACCTCCGGCCTGCTGACGGCCGAGGGCCACATCCCGCTCGCCGCCAGCCCGCACCCGATCGCCGCCGCCCCCATCACCGGCACGGTGGAGCCGAGCGGCGTCGTCCTCGAAACCGACATGCAATTGCGGCACATAGCACCGCCCGCCGCCACGTGACGCCGCTGGAGCTGACCGCGGTCGACGAGATGGTGAACGGACGCGGCGGGGTGCGTCCGCAATGGCGCGGCATATTGGGCGTGCTCGCCGGGTTCGACCCGGGCCAGCTCGCCGACCGCGCGCACCGGCTGGACCGCGCTGCCGAGGAGGATGGACCCTCGGCCTGGCGCTGCGACCCGGTGCCGCTGCCAATCCCGGCCGACGAGTTCGCCGACCTGGAAACCGGGCTGCGGCAGCGCGCCGCCCTGCTCGAAGCCATCCTGGCCGACCTTTATGGCCCGCAAACGCTGCTCTCCGGCGGCGCGCTGCCGGCGGCGCTGGTGCACGCCAATCCCGCGTTCCTGCGCGCCTGCCGGGCCACGCCGTCGGCGCCGCACCGATACCTGCAGGCCTACGCCGCCGACCTGGTGCGCAGCCCGGATGGGCAATGGCGCGTGCTGGCCGACCGGACCGGCGGCGCGCTCGGCATCGGCTATGCCCGCGAAAGCCGCCGCCTGCTCGCGCGCGTGCTGCCCGAGCTGTTCCGCTCCACCCAGGTCCGCCAGCTCCGTCCGTTCTTCGAGGCCTGGCAGGATGCGCTGGTCCGCACCGCAGCGCCGGGCCAAGGACGCATGCCGTTCGTGGCGATGCTGACGCCCGGCGTCGGCGACCCGCATTGGCCCGAGCACCTGGCGCTGTCGCGTGATCTCGGCTGCGCGCTGGTGCAGGCGCGGGACCTCACGGTGCGGTCCGGCACCGTGTTCCTGAAAACCCTGCGCGGCCTGCAGCAGGTGGACGTCCTGTTCCGCCGCGTGCCCGGCGGCACATTGGACGGGCTGGAGCTGTCGGCCAGCCCCAGCGCGGGGGTCACCGGTTTGCTGGACGCGGCCCGCAGCGGCGCGGTGCAGATACTCAACCATCCCGGCGCTGCGGCCATCGAGGCCCCAGCCTTTGCAGCGTTCCTGCCGGCGCTGTCCCGCAGGCTGCTCGGCGAAACGCTGTCGCTTGCGACCATCCCGACTCTATGGCTGGCCGACGCGGGCGCGCCCCGCACGGTTTGCCAGGACTTCAGGCGTTGGAGCGTGCGTCCGGCGCTCGATCCCGCGGCGCCGGCGATCCCCCTGGCCGACTTGTCGCCCGAGGCGCGGGGGGAGCTGGAGCGCGCCTTTGCGACCCGGGCATGGGAGTTCACCGCGTCGAACCCGGTGCCGCCGTCATTGGCGCCATGCCATGGACCCGGCGGCCTGTCGCCGCGCCCAGTCGTGCTGCGCCTGTTCCTGATGCACGACGGCGCGGGCTGGCGCATGATGCAGGGTGGCCTCGCCCGCGTGCTGCGCCCGGGCGAGCATGTGACCGAGGCGCTGCCCTCCGGCGCGCTGGTCAAGGACGTGTGGGTGCTGCGCCAGGACAACCAGGACATCCAGGGACCCGAGCCCGCGCGCCAGCCGGCCTTGGCGATCCAGCGCAGCATCGGCGACGTGCCGAGCCGCGTGGCGGACGATTTCTTCTGGTTGGGCCGCTACGTCGAACGCCTGGAGCTGCAGGCGCGGCTGGGCCGGGCCGGGCTGCTGCGCCGGACCCGCGGCGCGCCGCTGCCGCGCGAGATCGCGGAGATCAGGATCTTGGCCGCCTGCCTCGTGGGCGCCGGGCTGACGCCGGGCGCAGGGCAGGGCGACTTGGAGGACACGGTGCGCGACTCGCTGCAAGCCCAGGGATTGCTGGCGCAGGAACTCGGCAGCGTGGCCGGGTTGACCGAGGCGTTGCGCGACCGGCTGACGATCGAGACGCACGCGGCCTTCGTGCATGCCCTGCGCGCCGCGCGGGAGGACGTGCAGGATGCCGCCCGCAGTGGCCTGGATGGGCTGGTGCATGCCATGGCCGGCCTGCAACGGCTGGCGACGACGGTGGCGGGCGTCGCGGCCGAGGGCATGGTGCGGGGCGGCGGCTGGCTGTTCCTCGACCTCGGCCGCCGGATCGAGCGCGCGCAGCTTACCGCGGCGACGCTCGCCACCGTCCTGGACCAGCGGCCCGAGCGCATCGACAGCATGTTGGCCATGGTGCTGGAGCTATGCGACAGCGCGATCACCTATCGCGGCCGCTACATGTCGGCGCTGCAGCCGGCGCCGGTGCTGGACCTGGTGCTGTCCGACATCAGCAACCCGCGGGCGCTCGCCTATCAGTTCGCCCAGGCGTCAAGGCTGCTGCAACAAGCCGATCCGTCGGAGGGCGACCTGGCGCGCAGTGCCGGCGAGCTGCTGCGGCGGGCCGACGCCATGGTCGAGCGGGTCGCGCGGTCGGGCAATTCCGCTGCCGCCGCTGCCTCGCTTTCGCCCTTGCTGCGTTCGGTCGCATTCGACACCGCCTTGCTGTCGGACCGCGTCACCCGGCGCTTCTTCGCATTGCTGCCAAAGCTGCAATCCGTCGGCCTGGAGGTCGCGTGATCTTCCGGGTGCGGCACGAGACCACCTATGCCTACGCCGACCGGGTGGAGCTCGCGGCGCACCTCGTGCATCTGCGCCCGCGCGAACTGCCGTGGCAGCGGGTCCGCTCGTTTGCCATGCGCACCGACCCGGCGCCGTCGCGGATGACGGACGGGGCCGACCATTTCGGCAACCCGGTCGCCTGGCTGTTCCTGGGCAGCGCGCATGACGGCCTGCAGGTCTCGACCGAGGCGGACGTCGAGGTCGTGCGGCGGTCGGCCCCGAACCCGGACGCCACGCCGGCCTGGGAGCGCGTGGCCGAGTTGGCACGGCGTCCAGCGGCGGCGACCGATGCGGCGGAGTTCACCTTCGGCAGCCAGATGGCGCCCGCCAACGGCGACGTGCGTGCCTGGGTGGCGCCGAGCTTCACGCCGGGGCGTCCGGTGCTGGCAGGGTTGCTCGACCTCACGTCCCGCATTGCCCGCGATTTCCGCTTCCGGCCCGGCGTCACGACGATATCGACGCCGATCACCCGGGTGTTGGAGATGCGGGCCGGGGTGTGCCAGGACTTTGCGCATTTGATGATCGGCGGGCTGCGCGGCATGGGCCTGCCGGCGCGTTATGTGTCCGGCTATGTGCGGACCCGTCCGGCGCCGGGCCAGGCCAAGATGCGCGGCGCCGATGTCTCGCACGCTTGGGTGGGGTGTTGGCTGGGTCCCGACCATGGCTGGATCGACCTTGATCCGACGAACGACCTGGTCGTTGCCGATGAGCACGTGGTGCTCGGCTGGGGGCGGGATTTCGCCGACGTGAGCCCGCTGCACGGCCTGCTGCTGGGCGGCGGCAAGCACACCCTGTCGGTTGGGGTCGATTTGGAGCCGGTTGGGGAAGCCTAAGTCTCTATCCGGGATCATCTATTGTCCTGACTTAGCGTTCGCAGCATCTCCTGGATTGAGGCTAGCCTTGGAAGCACGAATGCCTTGCGGTTCAGGCAGTCTCGGTGCCCTGCCCGCCGTCGACCGCGATTAAGCCAAGCGATGGCCCGCTCGACAATCCGGCGCTCATGCTTATCTATCCCTCCTATGGCGAGTCCTCTCCCTGTTATACTCTGGGTAAGAGGGAGTTGCTTCAAGCGTAGGGGCGCCTCGCAGGAACCAACCCTCAGAGAAGCCATGAAGCCGAACTTCGCCGGCAGCAGGTTCTTGCCGATGCTTGCTTGCAATACCCTAAGCCCGGCCCCAATCAACGTCTTCGCTTTGATTTGGCGCATAAGCTCGTTGTCAGCGACGGATAGAACATGGGGCTGAGGCATCTACACCATGCGTGCTTCGCCGGGCATTTGAATCCGTGGCTGGCACGTCCTGTAAGCGTGCTTGAACTCCGACGTTGCCCGCACGTATTCTTGTGTGTATGTGACGGACCTCACGAATTCGTGGCTTAGTGCTGCACTTGGCCTATCTGCTCGCCGATCTCTGCTGGCGACCTAGGTAACGGGACGGTTATGAACGACTCCAGACATGCCTCGCCCACGCGGTCCGAGCTTACGGCGTCGGGCCAGGGCCTCGTATACCAGCACGTGTTCGAGACCGCCGTGCATCGGACCCGTATGGCCATGGCGCTTTCGGATCCCAACCTGCCGGATTGCCCGCTCGTCTACGTCAATCCTGCGTTCATCGAACTGACCGGCTACGACTCCGACGCGTCCCTGGGGCGTAACTGCCGCTTCCTGCAAGGGCCGGGCACCGACCGTGACGCGGTGGACCGCATACGCGAAGCCGTTGCGCAGGGCCGTTCGTTCGATGAGGAAATCTATAACTACCGCCGCGATGGTTCGGGGTTCTGGAATGCGCTTTATGTCAGCCCGATGTTCGACGAGGCCGGCAAGCTCATCTATTTTTTCTCCAGCCAAATCGATGTGAGCGCCCGAAAGGAGATGTTCCGCCGCCAGGCACAGCGGATGGAAAGCATCAGCGCGTTGGCATCGGGCGTCGCGCATGAGTTCAACAATCTCATGATGGTGGTGCTGGGCAGCCTTGAACGCGCATCGCTTCAAACCGTGGACGAAGGCCAAAAGCGGTATCTGGACCGTGCGGACTGGGGTGCGAGGCGCGCCGGGCAATTGGCGGGCGAGCTGATGTCGCTGGCGCGGCGCCCGGCCAATGACGAGCGAACGGCGGACCTCAACCAGGTCATACGCGACTTCGAAGGCGTCCTTGCGCAGACCTTGCCGCACGGCGTGCAACTCGCGTTTGATCTGGCGGCGGCGCCGGTCCTTGTACGCCTCGACTTTGAGCAACTGGAACTGGTGCTGCTCAATCTCGTCCGCAACGCGGTGGACGCTATGCCTGCAGGCGGACGCGTGAGCATATCCACCCGCGTGCTTCCCGCGGCGGAGGCGGCGTCGACGCTGAATGGCCGTGAAGTCGTCGAGCTCGCCGTCGCGGACACGGGGGAGGGGATGCCCCCCGAGACCGTAGAACGCGCGACGGAACTGTTTTTCACGACCAAGGCGGGCAGCAAGGGCTCGGGCCTCGGCTTGTTCCTGGCGCTGGAGTTCGTCGACAAGTCAGGCGGCCGGCTGATGATCGACAGCCAGGTCGGGCAGGGCACGGCGATGCGGCTCGTGTTCCCCAGGGCAACCGGGTGACGACGCAGGCGCTTGCGCGTGCCGGGCGGTGTGCGGCCGCTTGCAGTAGGCCGCCAAGCTTGCTGCGGGCGCGAGGCTGTTGCGCTTGAGCGACACCCCCGGCGGCAGTGTTGGCCGCGCATCGTCACAGAGTGAAACAAATTACCGCGACGGCGCTTTCTTGCTTTACAGGCATGTTGAGATCAGGCCAACCGGCAGCCAAGACAGTTCGCATAGGCTCCCGTTTGTCCGCGTGCCTTGTCCTGTGAACGTCCTGCCTGACGACATGCCGCCATTTCCCGGAGTAAATCGATGACCAAGACCCCAGAGAAGAAGACGCCGCCGAAGGGCGCCACTGTCGAGAAGCCCAAGGCCGGCCACAAGCCGAATGCCCTGCAGCAGCCGTTGCAACCGTCCCCGGACCTGGCGGCGGTGGTAGGCGGCGGGACCATGGCGCGCGGCGAGGTGGTCAGCAAGGTCTGGGAATACATCAAGGCCAACAAGCTGCAGAACCCGAAAGACGGCCGCGAGATCCTGGCCGACGACAAGCTGCGCAAGGTGTTCGGCAAGGACAAGGTCACGATGTTCGAGATGAACAAGCACCTGGCCCAGCATTTGAAGTAGAAGCTGCCGCGGACTGCCGCCAGGTCTCGGCTAAGGCCGATGCATGTCGGCAGTCTCGTCCATTACTGCTCTGTGCCTCCCCGGTGTGGAATGCACTGGCGCTTTCTGTATATGCGGTCAGGGCACCCGCGCAAACCGGCGCAGATACAGTTCCAAGCGGTCGACCGCTTGCTCCAAGCCCCACTTAGCCTCAACCGCCTCTCGCCCGGCAGCGCCAAGCCGCCGTGCAAACGCCGGGTCATCGCGCAGATGCTGGATCGCAGCGCCCATGGCGGCGGGATGACTGTCGACCAGCAAGCCGTTCACCTGGTCGATGATGGTTTCGCGGACCCCGCCCTCGGCGACGGCCAGCACCGGCACGCCGCACGCATTCGCCTCTAACGGCGCCAGTCCGAAGGGTTCCAGCCGCGGGGCATAGAGCATCACCAGCGCCCGGCCCAGGATGTCCAACACCTCGTCGTCGGGAATGCCTATCTTGGGCTCGAACACGACGCCGCGGGCGGCCGCAAGCGCCTGTATTTCTTGCAGGTAGGACGGTATGGCCACATTGCCGATCCATAGCAGCTTTGGGCGAGGCACCGCCGCTTCCGCCACCGCATCAATGCAGAAACGCAGGTTTTTCTCTGGGGTGATGGAGCCAAAACCGACAGCATAGTCTTCCTGCGGCAGATGCTGCGGAACGAAGTGCCCGGTGTCGATGCCGAGATAGCAAACGTCGGAGTCCAGTCCGTAGGCGCGCAGCACGCTCTCGCGGCTGAAATACGAGTTCACCAGGATACGGTCGAATGCGGCCGCGTTGTCCACCTCCTCCCGCGCTTGCAGCCGCTTGTTGCGGACGCTCCGCCAATCCAGGAACCAGGCTTTCACTCCTGCGGGTGTGGCGTCCAAGCGTGGCGCGAGCCACGGCAGGCGCGGCAGCGCCTCATACAGCCAGCGGTATGGCTCCTGCAGGTACAGCACCGAGGGCAGCTTGCTGAACCGCCCGATCGACGTCGTCCGAAGCAGCATGCAGCTATTGGCGAACAGGATGTCGAAACCGCCGGCGTCCATCTGCTCGGCGCAGGTCCGGCAATGCGCGTCCATGGCCGCCAGCAGCCGCCCGGTTTCCAGCGTGACCTGCCACTTGTCGCTTAGCCGCGCGGGCGCCGGCCAAGCCAGGTCCACCACATGCTCGGGCACCAGTCCGCTTAATGGCAGGAACTTGCTATCGGCCGTTGGCGGGCACCATGCCTCGATGGTATGGCCACGCCGCAATAGCCCGCAGACATGGTCGTAAAGCGCACGCTTGCCGCCGCCGCTGGGCAGGTTGTGCCAGACCGCGATCCTCATCGGTATCACTTTCAACAATTTACCAGCCGCCGGAGCGCATATTCAGGCTGCGGCTTGCAGCTTCGCCAGCAAAAGCCGTGCGTCGACACAAATCGGCCCACAGACGAAGACGAGATACGACACTACCGTCGCCGCGATCACGCCGACTGCGCCCATGTGCTGCACCAGGTAGATCGACAGCACCACGTTCGAAACGGTGGAGGCCGCGGAATACATGATCTGATACCGCAGGTGCGACGCCGCCGCAAACAGGCAGGCGATCGGGTTGGTGAAGGCGTTCACGATGCTCCAGGCCGCCATCCACAGCACCAGCGCGGATGACGGCACCACCTCCGGCCCTGCCCACCATGCGATGAATGGCTTGGCGATGACGCCGAGTGCCACGACTGCAACGGCCGTAAAGCCGAGTCCTAGCGACAGGTTGAGGTAGAAGGTCCGCCGGACCCATGCGATATCCCGCCGGGCGATGGCCTCGTTGTAAGCGGTCCATAGATACGAGAACATGATCGCCTGGGGCAGCGAGGAGTAGTTGAACAGATTGTACGTCAGGTTGTACTCCGGCACGTGGCCGGCGCCCAGGAAGTGGCCGACGACGAAATTGTCGGATGAGAATGTCACCAGGGCCATGATCTGGATCAGGAAGAACTGCCCGCCGGCCTGGCCGAGTGTCCGCATCGAGGCGACATCGACCGCGGCCAAGCCGGGCCGCAGCAATGGCCGGTGCCGCAGGAACAGCCATGCCGTGCTGGCGGCGTTCACCAGCAGGGAGGTGCCCGATACGGCAATGACGAGCCAAACCAGGCCGCCCTGGGTGTGGGTGACAGCCAGCAATGCCAGCAGGCTGAGGATGTTGCCGGCGCCGCCCCAGTAGTTGCCGATCCGCCCTTCCTGGTAGGCCATGTAGACCTTGCCGGCGATGCCGAGCGGGAACTGCAGCAGGAAGATCGCCAGCGCCGCCGCCACTGCCGGGCCAACCTCGGCCTGCGCCGCCGGGCTGCCGACCCCGAACAGCGCATTCCAATCGATGAACGGCCAGGCCGCTGCCAACACCGCCGCAACCGCCGCGGCAATCGCGGACAGCAGCAGCATCCCATTGGAGATATGCGTGCGCACCAGATCCGGACGGTCTTGCCCGGCAGCCGTGGTCACCGCATTCGTCAACCCCATGCCCAGCCCGAAATCGCTAAGCTGCAGCCAAGCGAGCAGGGAGCCCAGGGTGATCCAGACGCCGTAGCGCTCGGTTCCGAGATAGCCGATGGTGAGCGGCACCGACAGGAACGTGACCAGCACGCCGATGATGCGGTTGCCGAGGCTCGTGACGACGCCCTGCATCATGCCGCGGAGCCGGCGTTGGCGATGGTCGCCGGACTCGATGCGGGTGAACAGCAGGCGGAACGTGCTGGCCAGGCTCAATGCGCGCACGTTGCTCATTCCTTGATCGGCCTGTGCCATGCTGGATTAAGCCACGGCATCATGCTGCACTGCAACGTAGGGTGTGGGATCGAATTTTTTAGCGGGCTGAAGGTTCGGCGGGATAAATCATGGCCGAGGCCGCCCGCGCATGCAGCTTCGCCACCTGGCCCATCGGACTGACCCGGCACGTCAACGTTTTCGCGAGATCGCCGATCACGCCCTCGCGGGTCGCGAGCAGGTCGCCGCACACGTTCGGCTCGCAAACCCGGCTCCAGAACGGGGCGGTCTCGCCGACAAAGATGATCGCGGGACTTTGGCGCAGCAGTTCGTGCTCCAGCAGGTAGCTTCGCATAACGGTCGAGATCGAGGCATTCTCATGGTGGTCAAGGTTGAGCTGCCATTCGATGTAGGTGGCGTACGCGCCGCGCCACCCAGTGATGTAGCTCAGCCATTCGCCATCGGCACTTTGCAGCCCCATGGCGAAGTGGCCCGGCGTCGCCTGCAAGGCCGCCTCCAGCCGCCACGCGCGATCGGCCCCGGTCGGATACCTGCCCTTGTCGAACAATGCGCCGACAGCGTGGCGCCGCTGCTCGGGGAGCATCTCGGGCAGGAACCGGCAGCCAAGCTCGTTTTCGGCACGTCGCCGGTAGTAACGCAGGTTGCGGCGCATTTTTTGCCCGAACCGTCCCATGGTCGCCTCTGGCCCGGCACTCAGGTCCAGGCGGAGGCGCACGTCGCGAAAGTGCCACTGCCCGCGCACGCCGGCGACCGGCAGGTTGGGGCCGGGAACCGTTTGGTCGTCCCACAAGGTGGACAGTACCACCGTATGGGCAAGAAAGTTCCTGAGAAGGACCCGGGATGCCGTCTCCATCGCCGCGGCCTGATCCGCCGGGGCCGCGATGACTCCGCCTTGGCCGCCTAGGCCGCCGGCTTTGGCCAAACCAATAGGGATGCCATGCCGTCGGCGGAAAAACAGCAGCACGGCCGCATACAATCCGCACGTCCGATGCATCAGCAAGGCGACGGGCAGTTCATTGCCCATCGCGGCCCATGGCAGAAAACGGTTCAGCGAGGTCAACACGTCGTCGCTCAGCCCAAGCCGCGCCCGCAACGCATCGATCTGCGGCTGCGCGGCATGGATGCTGCGTGCTCCAATGAGCGCTTCGACCCGCGTATCGTTGTCGCGAAACCTAAGCTGCATCAACCCCCTCGATGTGGCAGTCATGCTGCCAGTATCGGCGCCAACTTGGTCACTGGCGCCAGTTTCAACCCACTAGCGAAAACCCGCTTATTCTTGCTTCAAATTGGCGTTTTGTACGGGATTTGTTTAGCATCCGTCAATTATGGGTGAATCAACGCGTGACAGCAGCCTGCCCAGGTCAGACCTGGAACGCCGGAGCGTGCAAGGCGTTGCACTCTCGCTCCTGGCGCAGTGCGTCCGCTTCGCGCTGCAGTTCCTGTCGCAAATCCTGCTCGCGCGGTTGCTCGTTCCCGCGGATTTCGGCCTGGTGGCGATGGCGGTCCCGGTGTTGACCCTCGCCCAGATCATCGGCGAATTGGGCTTGGCCCAGGCGGTGATACAGCGCCCGGCGTTGACCGGCGCCGATATGTCGCTGCTGTTCTGGCTCAGCATCCTTGCCAATGCAGGGATGGCGCTGCTGATGCTCGCGACAGCGCCGGCCGTCGCCCTGTTCTATGCGGAGCCGCGGTTGACGGCGGTGCTGGACGCGTTCGCTGGGCTGCTGGTCCTGAACGGCATCGCAGCGCAGCACATGGCGCTCATGGCACGCCATATGCAATTCGCCCGGATGGCCATCATCGACGTCGCCTGCCTGCTGGCCGCAGTCACTGCCGCGATCGTCAGCGCCTTAGAGGGATTGGGTTATTGGTCCTTGGTCGCCATGCAGGCCAGCAACATCGCGGTCATCGCGCTGCTGGCGTCCATGCTGTCTGGATGGCGGCCGTCCTTGCCTGCCCGGGCGGGCGGGGTCCGTTCCATGCTGGCCTTTGGGGCCCACCTGACCGGCTATAACCTGGTGAACTACGCCGGCAGCAACTTGGACAGCGTCCTGATCGGGGCCGTCTCGGGCAGCGTCCAACTCGGTTTTTATGATCGTTCGATGAAATTGATCGTGACGCCGCTATGGCAGTTGAGCATGCCGCTCGCCCGCGTCGCGACCGGCCTGCTCTCCCGCCTGCAGGCGGCGCCGGCGGAGTATCGCCGCGCCTATTTGGCGATGCTGCGGGGATTGCTGGTGGCGACCGCGCCGGGCTTCGCGTGCGGCGCCTTGATGGCCGGCACGCTGATTCCGGCGTTGCTCGGCCCGCAATGGGTGGATGCCGCGCCGGTGGTCGCATTGCTTTGCATTTCGGCGATCCTCGTCCCGTTCGGCATCAGCGCCTCCTGGCTGTTCGTCAGCCAGGCGCGGGTGCAGGCGCAACTCAAATGGGCCTGTGTCCGCACCGGGTTCAGCCTGGCGGCCCTGGTGACCGGCCTGCATTGGGGCGTCATCGGCGTGGCCGCCGCCTATGCGGTCATGTCGCCCCTGGTGCAGGGCTGCATGGTGTGGGGCGCGGCACGGCACGGGCCTGTCCGCCTGCAGGACATAGCGGCGGGGACCTACCCGATCCTGCTGTCTACCGCCATTGGGACGACCGTGGCGCATTGGTCCGGAGAGTGGGTCATGGTGCAAAATCCGTTCGCCAGGGTGCTGGCGAGCTTGGTCGTGATCTACGTTTCCGGCACGGCGGCCCTGCTGTGCTTCCCGGACGGCGCCGCCCTGATCCGCGACTTCGCCACCATCCGCCATGCGTTCCGTCGCGTTTGAGGAAGGCAGCGGCAAGCCGGTTCGCGTGCCATGCTTCCTGACTAATTGTGGACTGGTTTTGAATGGCGTGAAATAATGACACAAGGCTGTTGCCTCGAGTTTGAGGCAAGTGCCGGGTTTTGATTGCTTGATCTGAGAGGCTGCGGCATGAGTATCTTTTTTGACGCGGTTGGCGTGGCAAAAGATGTCCGTCATCTCGGGATTAACGTGCTGGGACGTTTCGTGAAACCCACGAACTCCCTGGGCTTGCAAAAAATCAGCACCCGTCATGGACCCTATTGGGTCAGGCCGTCCGAAACCGATCTGAACGTAATACGCCAGATTTACTTCGAAAACGGGTATGATTTGTCGAAATTTCCGCAAGGAAATCGCATACAGGAATACTACAACGATATTTTAAGTAGAAACAAGTTCCCCATCGTCATTGATGCCGGAGCTAATATCGGAGTTGCCTCCCGCTATTTCGCGACCAAATTTGAACAAGCGCGAATATTCGCTATCGAGCCAGACCCAAAAACCGTCGCGATATGTCGGCTGAATACCCAAATGCTGTCCCATGTCGAGGTTTGTGAGGCAGCCATTGGTTCAGAGTCTGGCAACGTGGCGGTCGAAAGCTTCGAGGGCCACGCATGGGCGACCCGCACGCATCGGTCGAACGAGGGCCTTGAAGTGCTCACCGTTCCCAACCTCGTGAGCAGAGTTCCCCAAGGAGAGCTGTTCATCGTCAAAGTCGATATCGAAGGTTTTGAGTCTGACCTGTTTCTCTCGAATACGGAATGGATCGATGACGCCTATGTCATCATCGTCGAGCCGCATGACTGGATGTTCCCAGGAAAAGGAACCAGCCAACCTTTGCAGCAGGCCATGTCTTCCCGGGGGCGGGACCTGTTGGTGTCCGGTGAAAACCTGATTTGGGTTAAGCGATAGTTTGCCGCCATCAACCACGCAACGCCCAACCGATCCAAGCCGCAACCCCTACCTGAAATCCCGGGTCGGCACCTTGATGCCGGAGGGCCAGGCGTTCCGGGCATCGACGCCGCAGGACATATAGCCGTCCGGCCCGGCCTCATCCCGCTCACCCACGCTGCGCAGCAGGTCCGACAGGTCCTCCAGGCGGTCGGTGATCACATGGACCACCTCGCCCTCGCGCTGCACCCGCCCATGGCAGGCGATCATCCCGGCCGTGAGGACCAGGCGGCGCTGCTTGGCATAGCGGTCCGGCCAGAGGATCAGGTTCGCCACGCCCGTCTCGTCCTCGATGGTGATGAACATGACGCCCTTGGCCGAGCCGGGCTTCTGCCGCACCAGCACGATCCCCGGCACCACCACCCGCCGGCCGTCGCGGACCTGGGCCAGGTTGCCGCACGCAATCATCCCCCGTTCCCGCAACGTCGCCCGCAGGAACGCGACCGGATGCGACCGCAGGCTCAGCCCGACGCTGCGGTAGTCCTCGACCACCTCGCCGCCTTCTTGCATCGGCGCGAGCGCGACCGGCGGCTCGACCAGCTCCGGCCGTGGCCGCCGGCCAGCGTCCGCGGCGGCAAACAGCGGCAGCACGGCGTCGGCCATCCCGCGCATCTGCCAGAGCGCCTGGCGCCGGTCGAGGCCGAGGCCCCGAAACGCGTCCGCCTCCGCCAGCCGTTGCAGCGCTGCGGCCGGGATGCCCGCCCGGCGCCGAACCTCCTCGATCTCGCAATAGGGCTGCTCACCGCGATGCGCGACCAGTTGGCCCGCGTGCTGGTTCTCCAGCCCCTTCACCGTCCGGAACCCCAATCGCACCGCAAGGCCCTTGCCGCCGTCCTGCCGCGGCTCCAGCGTGCAGTCCCAGCGTGAGGCGTTGACGCACACCGGGCGGACCTCCACCCCATGCTCGCGCGCGTCGCGCACCACCTGCGCCGGCGCGTAGAACCCCATCGGCTGGCTGTTCAGCAGCGCCGCGCAGAACGCGTCGGGATGGTGGCACTTGATCCAGGCGCTGGCGTAGGCGATCAGCGCAAATGAGGCGGCGTGGCTTTCCGGGAAGCCGTAGGAGCCAAAGCCTTCGAGCTGCGCAAAGGTCCGCTCGGCGAACGCCGGCTCGTAGCCGCGTTCGACCATGCCGCCGATCAGCTTGCCGCGGAAGTGCGACATGCCGCCGGTGACCTTGAACGTCGCCATCGACCGGCGCAACTGGTCCGCTTCCCCCGGCGTGAACCCGGCGCAATGGATGGCGACCTGCATCGCCTGCTCCTGGAACAACGGCACGCCGAGCGTCTTGCCCAGCACGCGCCGGAGCTCCTCCTTCGGGTAGTGCACAGGTTCCTTGCCCTCACGGCGGCGGAGGTAGGGGTGCACCATGTCGCCCTGGATCGGGCCGGGCCGCACGATCGCCACCTGCACGACAAGGTCGTAGAACGTCGTCGGCTTGAGCCGGGGCAGCATCGCCATCTGCGCCCGGCTCTCGATCTGGAAGGTGCCGAGCGTGTCGGCGCGGCGGATCATGGCAAACGTCGCAGGGTCCTCGGCCGGAATCGTGGCAATGTCCATGGCCGGAAGTCCGGCCGTGTCCATGGCCGGAAGTCCGGCCGTGTCCATGGCCGTCCCGCGCTGCTGCTCGATCAGCTCGAAAGCGCGGCGCAGGCAGCCGAGCATGCCGAGGCCGAGCACGTCGACCTTCATGAACTTCAGCGCGTCGATGTCGTCCTTGTCCCACTCGATCACCTGGCGGTTGGCCATCGCCGCCGGCTCGATCGGCACCAGGTCGGACAACAAGTCCTGCGTCAATACAAAGCCGCCCGGGTGGGTGCCGAGCTGGCGCGGGAAGCCGATCAACTCCTGCGCCAGTTCCAAGGCCAGGCGCAACCGCCGGTCCCCGAGGTTGAGGTTCAGCTCGGCGGCGTGGTCCTCTCCGACGCCGTGCTCCGACCCGCCCCCGCCCCAGACTTGCGAGGCGAGCGCCCCGGTCACGTCCTCGGTCAATCCCAGCACCTTGCCGACGTCGCGGATGGCGCCCCGCGGGCGGAACCGCATGACGGTGGCGCACAGCGCGGCGTGGTCGCGGCCATAGCGCTCATAGACCCACTGGATCACCTCCTCGCGCCGCTCGCTCTCGAAATCGACGTCGATG
Organism: Acetobacteraceae bacterium; assembly: GCA_965277495.1. Lineage (GTDB taxonomy): Bacteria > Pseudomonadota > Alphaproteobacteria > Acetobacterales > Acetobacteraceae > CAHJXG01. Next base: position 3,791,544 of record OZ255824.1, read on the forward strand.
TCGGGCGGCTCATGCCGCTCGGCCGAGATGAACCGCTCGAACAGCAGGCCGCTGCGCACGGGATCGATCGCCGTGATGCCCAGCACGTAGCAGACGGCGGAGTTGGCGGCCGAGCCGCGTCCCTGGCACAGGATGTCCTTGCTCCGCGCATAGCGCACGATGCTGTTCACCGTCAGGAAATACGGCGCGTATCCGAGCTCGGCGATCAGCCGCAGCTCGTGCCGGAGCTGCTTTGCGACATCCGGCGGCGAGCCGGCGGGGTAGCGGAGCGGGATGCTGTCCCCCACCAAGCGTTCCAGCGCCTGCTGCGGCGTTTCGCCGGGCACGTCGCTCTCGTCCGGATACTGGTAGCGCAGCTCGGACAAGCCGAAGCTGCAGCGTCCGGCAATCTCGGCCGTGCGCGCCACCGCGTCTGGATAGCGCGCAAACAGCCTCGCCATCTCGCCGGGGGACTTGAGATGCCGGTCGGCGAACCGCTCGCGGCGGAACCCGGCGTCGTCGATCGTGCAGCCCTCGCGGATGCAGGTGACCACGTCTTGCAAGATGCGCCGCTCCGGCACGTGGAACAGCACGTCGCCGGTGACGACGGTTGGCACCCGCGCGGCCTGCGCCAGGTCGGCGAGCTCACGCAATCGAACGGCGTCGCCCGGCCTCCGGCGCAGGCCCAAGGCGAGATAGCAGCGGCTGGCGAAGTCCTGGCGCAGCCGGGCCAGCGCCTCACCCAACGCAGCGTCGGCCGCATCCGGCAGCAGGATTGCGATCAGGCCCTCGCCACCGCCCACGAGGTCTGCCCAGGCGAGATCGCAGCCATTCTTTCCCGTGCGCCCCTTGCCCAGCGTCAGCAATCGGCACAGCCGGGCATAGGCGGCACGGCCGGTCGGATAGACCAGCACCGGCAGGCTGTCGCTCAGGTCCAGCCGGCATCCGACGATCAGCCGGAGGCCCACCTCCTCGGCCCGCGCATGCGCCCGGGCGATGCCGGCCAGGGTGTTGTGGTCGGTGACGGCGAGGGCCGCCATGCCGAGCGCCTTGGCGGCGACGAACAGCTCCTCGACATGGCTCGCGCCGCGCAGGAAGGAGTAGTTGGTCGTGACCTGCAGCTCGACATAACCGGGATCCGGCATGGGGCTCAGTCGCTGTTCGGGTGCCGGTGCCCGCTGGTGGACGGGGCCGCTTGGGCCGGGCGTTTCATTTTGTTAGAAGTGCCGGCTCCTGTCTCCAGCGAAAGCGGGCTGCGCCGCATTGCCCATCGAGTAGGCCGAGCGGCGAATGTCAAAAAGACAGGGATCAGGCTTGGAGTACAGCTCTGCGCAAACTGCTGATGAACTCGACTCTGCCGCTCTATCGCCATTTCGTACAGCTTCGCGGTCACTGGGCCTATATATAGCCAGAGCGTAGCGAGGCATGCATGGGCGAGCTGTATGATACGGACGTGCTGGAGTGGTCGCAGCACCAGGCTCGACTGCTGCATCAGCATGCGGCTGGTGAAGTCGGCAACGAAGCGCCCGATTGGGCCAACATCATCGAGGAAATCGAGAGCGTGGGCAGCAGCCAGTTGCGCGCCGTGCGTTCCCTGCTTGTGCAGGCGCTGCTTCACGACCTGAAATGCGAGGCATGGCCGTTGGCGACCTACGTGCCCCATTGGCGAGCCGAGGCGCGGATCGCGCGTGGCGATGCCGCAGATGCCTTCGCGCCTTCCATGCGCCAGCATATCGACATGACAGCGCTTTATCGGCGGGCGCTGCGCGGATTGCCTGACAGCATCGACAGCCAGCCGCCCTTGCCTTTGCCCGACGCGTGCCCGGTGACGCTGGACGAGCTGTTGAGCGAGGCGGCGTGACGCAACCTTGAAGCGGCACGCGCACCCTGCCAGAGCTTGGTTTAAGCCGTATGTCGATCGTGCATCCGGCGCAGATCGGCGGTTTGCAAACCGGCTGACCCGCTCAAACGGGCCGTTAGCGTTATTATCCGTTGTCACCCGGCGATCTCAGCTGGATGATTACAGAACAATTCGCTCAATCTGGTCGAGAGTAACCTGGTCATTGCGCCGGTCATGGGGCGGTCACCATCCTTAAAAGAAGCCATGCAGGAACCAGGCGAGGCCGCCGGTTGCCGCATCGAGGCCGTCGCCCTGGCGGAACAGCCAGAAACGGCGCCCGTCCTCGTTCTCGACGACCCAGTAGTCCCGGATTGCGGCAAGCTCGCTGGACCGGCGCCACCATTCGCCGGCGATGCGCTCCGGCCCGTCGGCGCGCACCACGCGGTGCCGCACCCGGCGCCAGGTGAACGCCCGCGGCGGATAATCGGGCAGCATGCTCACCGCCACCACCGGCTCCGGCCGCGTAAGCAGCCGGGCAGGGCGCGGCCAGGATGTGGCCCAGCCTTGCCCGCTGGCTGGGGTCAGCGGCGGGATGGCCACCATCGCCCGCTCCGGCACGTCGCTTTCCACCGGCGCCACGCGATACACCTTGCCGGCGCCAAGCCGGTTGCTGAGCCGGTCGATCAGCATCGCGATGTCCGCCGCCTCGCCAGGGCTCCCGCCGGGATCGCTGCTGCGCTGCACAGGGGCGAGCGGCTCGACCAAGGGCAGCACCAGCCGCATCGCCTCCACGCCGGGTCCCGGATCCACCGTCTCGATGCGCTCGTCGAGCAGGCGCGCGAGGTGCGTGGGGTCGCGCACCGGCCGGGCGGTGCCGATGCGGACGACCTGGGCGCTGCCGTCCACCCGCTCGAACACGAGGTCGAGCGTGCGGGCGCCGGCGCCGCGGGCCTGCAGCGCCATGCAGGCCTCCTCGACCAAAGCGAGGATCACCGTCGCAAACGCCTCGGCTGTGGCGATCGGCTCCACGAAGGCCCGGCGGACGCTGATCATCCCCGGCGGCAGCACCGGTTGGATCGGCTCCGCCACCCGGCCCGTCGCCTGATCGAGCCGGCGCAGCAGCGTGTCGCCGAAGCGGCGCGCCAGCGGGCCGCGCGGGATGGCGAGCAACTGGCCGACCAGGTCGAGCCCGAGCCGGCGCAGGCTGTCGGCTGTTTCGTGGCCAATCCGCAGGGCCTGCACCGGCAGCAGCGCCAGCGCGTCGGCTTGGCCGCCCGGCGCGACGATGGCCACGGCGCCTGCGCCATGGCGCGCCATTGCATGGGCGGCCCCCGGCGTATCGGCCAGGCCCGCGCGGACGGACAATCCAGCCGCGGCGAGCCGCCCGGCCAGGGTCTCCAGCATGGACGGCTCTCCGCCGTGCAGGTGCGCGCAGCCGGTGACGTCGATCCAGATGCCGTCGGGCGGGTCCGGCGCCGTCATCGGCGACAGATGCAGGCACCAGGCGGCGAGGCCCGACAACGCGTGCCGGTCGCCCTCTGGATCGGCGTCGGCCACCACGAGATTGGGCACCATCGCCATCGCGTGCGCCAGCGGCGTCGAACGGAGACGTTCGCCGGACGTCGAACGGAGACGTTCGCCGGATATGGGGGGGCGCACGCCTTGTTCCTGGGCGGCTGCATCGGCCGCTGCGATCACCATGCGCCGTCCGTCATGCGCGCGGGTGACCAAAGGCTGCCCCACCGGCAGCGCGGCGTGGCCATGCCGGCGCAAGCGGTCGGTTGGCCATGTGGGCAGGAACAGCGAGACGACCCTGCGCATCCGGACTCTCCACGACGAAACTGGCCGCCGCTGCGCCGCGGCAGCGCAATAGCTCCAGCCGCCAAAGCGGGCGGCCGAGGCCGGGCACATCCGGGGCGTGCGGCAATGGCGGGGGTGAGGGCAGGCTGGTGATCCGCCAGCGGGTTGCGGCGGCGGAGGGCGCCTGCAGCGCCGGATCGTCGAACCGCGGCGAGCGGCGCAGGACGAAGCCGAGCGCCTCGGTGGCCTCTGCCGCCAGTTGCAGCCGCCGCGAGGCAACAAGGTCGAGCCGTCCCTCGTGCTCACACACGACGCCGGCCAGGCCGGGATGGCGCAGGCCCTCCTCCATGGCTCGGAGGGCGCCGTGCCGGGCCTTGACGAGGACCAAGCGGGCGGGATCGAGTCCGGCGCGGGCCAGCGCCGGCGGATACAGGTCGCAGCGGGCCGCGATCCACAGCACTGGGCCGGCACGGCGGGCCAGCACGCTGGCCGCGAACAGCGCCGGGGCAGCGCCATGCTCGACGGCGGCGGCGCCGGCAAACAGCTCGTGCATGGCGCCCAGGGCCAAGCCGTGGCCGGGCAGGTGGGCGTCCAGCTCCGAAACGCCGAACGGCACATGCGAGCATGCGGGTCCGGCGCCTGACTTGCGCTCGAGCGCCGCGATCTGCGCGCGCAGGGTGGCGATGATCGCTGTCTGCATAGGCCGCCTCCCTGCTTCAATCGCAGGTGGGAACGTATAGTGAACAAATAGATTATGAAAGTCAGTTTTTGGTGGATTGTCAGCCACTAGCCGGCAAGTGCAATGCGATCAGGCACATGCATTGCGGCCTGCACCTTGCGGCTGAGGTCAGGGCGTGGGCGTCGGGTCGTGGGCGCTAGGCCGCTACGGAGCCGCACGTATGGGACGCCTCTGGCGGAGGTCCCTAACAGGCAAACTAGCGGTTTCGCTCATTGCGGGATTCAAGCCAACGACCCAAGGCGCTTGACTACCGCCTCTCGGCGCTTCGCGTTCGGATCGGACTACTCGCTTGACGCGGGATCCATAGACCTAGTGGTCCGATCCTGACGGTTGAGTCCCAAGCGTTGGGTGAATCGGTCCACCAGATAAGGGCTAGTGGTGCGAATCTGACGGTTCTTTCCGTTAGATTCGCACCACTAGATGGCCACGCTTGCAAAATCTGGTAACTCGATATAGTTCTTACAACCAGCAATGAAATACTGATGATCCCGTGCTGTAAGACTCTCAATATTGCGTAATCGGAAGGACAGCATGACTGCGAAGTCCATAACTTTCTCAGGCAGCTTGCCGGTTTTGCTGCGCAGCAAAACGAAGATTGTGGCAAGCGGTCTTATTACTGCATGCCTTGCACTCGGCATCGCAAGGATCCTTCCTCAAGGATACACCAGCGAAGGCAGCTTGATTGTTGAAAGCCGCGCAACTGGCGATGACGCCGGAGCGCCCGGCGCCGCTAACGGCGTCCTGACGCAGACGGACATACTCCGGTCCTCTGGGCTGATCCGTCGTGTCAACAACGATCTCAAGCTTGCCGACGCAAAGGACTTGGTGCCGAGCATGCGGTTACCTGCCGCAGCAAGGGAATACTTCGCCGGGCTCCGCGAGAGTGCCGCAAAACTGTCCGAGTCGGTTGGAGGCGCGCATCCCGACGGCGCCAGGGACAAGGTAGTCGAGTATATCCAAAAACACCTTCGCGTCGACGCCAAGGACAGCAGCAACGTGATCCTGGTCCAGTTCCAGGCCGGTGCGCCAGACACTGCGTCGGCGGTCGTGAACGGGATCATGGCAGCGTACCTCGCCACCGTCGCTGGCGCGCGAAAGGATCGGATCGCCCAGAACGATCAGTGGATCGCGCAGCAGACGGCGAATTACCGGGCCGAGGTTGAGGCCGCCGAGCAGCGGGTCAGGCAATTCGTCGATCAGCATAGCCTGCCGGAAATCCAGGGGTCGTCGACGTCCGCCATCCAACTGAGCAGGAACCAAACCGAGCTGGCACTCGCCCGGGCGGACCTGGCACGGCAACAGGCGTCGTACGACACCATCGCGCGCGGCGGCAACTCCATCGCCGGGGCGCAGGAGACAATCGGGTCGAGGACGATCCAGAACCTGAAGGACCTCGAAGCTAAGACTGCGGAAAAGCTGAATTCGCTCGCCCCGGCGGACACGCGCCGCACCCCGCTGCAATCTTCGCTCGACGGCATCCGTGCACAACTTAGGGTTGAACATGACCTGATCGCGGCGTCCATTGCGCGTGACCTTAAGATCGCGCGCGCGAAGGTCGACGCGCTTGAAGCGGTCACGCGCAACGACGCCGGGGTGGCGCAGAAGTCGTCGACCGAGGGTTCCGCCCTGCGGCAATTGACCGGCGATCTCGATGCCAAGCGGCAGTTGTTCGTCGAATTCGTGAAGCGGACCGGCCAGATGCAGATCGCGGCGGAGCAGGCGCCGTTGGCCCATATCCTGTATCCGGCAGTGCCAGCCCAGCTTCCGGCGTATTCGTCGTCCGCACTGGCGCTGCTGCTAGGGCTTGCCGGCGGGATGGTCGGCGCCGCCGGGATCATCCTGCTGCGCGATGCATTCGGCACCAAGATCAATTCCACCTCGGAGATGGCGCTGGCGACCGGGCTGCCGGTCTTGGGCTGCTTGCCTAACCTGAAGCACCTGACAGGCCAAACTGCGCCGCTCGTTGCCGAGACCCTCAGGGGAATATGGCTGGCGATCAGGCCCCCTACGGATGTACGGCAGGAAGGCGGGACAACGGTCGTCGTCACTTCGAGCGAAGTCGGCGAAGGCAAAACCACGGTTGCGGCGGCGATGGCCTACCGGATGGCGTCGGACGGCTTCCGCGTGCTGCTGGTCGATGCGGACCTGCGCCGCCCCCGTCTTTCGTCGAGCCTGCATTCGCAGCCGGTGGCGACATCGCTCGATCCCATGCTGGCGGCGGTCCCAGCGTTTGCGAGCGCGATATCGATCGACCACGAGTCTGGCTTCCATTGCCTGCTTGCCAGGGGCGTCGCTGCAAATCCGATGAAAGTGCTGCTGTCCGACGAGTTCAAGGCACTGCTGGCGGCAAGCCGGAAGGCTTACGACTTCGTCATCCTCGATAGTCCGCCCGTATTGCGCGTCGCCGACGCATTGCTGCTCGCCAAGGTCAGCCAGCAAATCCTGTTCATCGTCAAGGCCGGCAGCATGTCGGGCGAGTTGGTCTCCGAGGTGGTGCACCGCTTTCCCGATGAAGACCGCGCCAAGATTTCCACGCTGCTCACCCAAGTGCGGCGGAGTGACCTGGCGAAGGCGGACTATTATGGTGGCTATGCGCCTTTAAGGCTGACCTGACGCAGAGCACGAGCGTGGGTAGGTTTCTCCGGTTCTTTTCGCTGACCATGGCGACGCAGGGCTGCCTGCTGGTCAACCAGGTGGTTTTGCTGCCACTGGAATTGCGGGTTTGGGGCACCGACGCCGTCGCGAAATGGGTCGTGTTGATTGCCGTCGCCAACTTGGCCGGGGTCACCGACCTCGGCCTGCGCAATGCCGGGCACTCCCAGCTTTTATCGAGCGTGCGGACCGGGGACGCCGCCGCGGCGCTTGAATTCCGCGAGACATGGGCGTTGACGCGCGCCCTTATCGTCGGGCTGACGGCAGTCTTCATGGCGTACGAATTGTGGTCGGGCATGGCCTCGTCAGTCCTGCTGGCGGTGCTCACGATCTCGACCGCGCTCGATACCCTGACTGTGGTCAGGGGCATCTGGTTCGATACCTTAGGCCGGTTCAATAAGATCGAGGCCTTGTACCTCGGCATGATCGCCAGCAGGGTCGCATTGTCCCTGATCGCCTTGACGGCATTCCGGGCGTCCCCGGTCGTCTTGGCCTATATTATGCTCGCCACCTCCTTAGGGTGGATGGCGGCGCAAGCTTTCGTCCTGCGCACCCCGGCCTCGCTGGCATTCCTGTCCGGCACCTATCGCGACCTGCGGCGGCGGACCCTAGGGATCGTATGGTTCGTGGTGTCGGAACCGGTCGCCAACTGGATCCGGATCAGCCTGCCGGTGGTGGTGTTCGCCGTTTTCGCACCCCCTGCGTTCATCACCACCTACGTCGCGATCCGTGCGATTTTCGCTTCGGCAAGGCAGGTCATCAGCCAGCTCGCGCGCTACACCTCGGTGCAATACGTGCAGCGCCTCGGGGACGGCAAGACGGTCGCCGACCATATCGCGGTCCGGGCGATTTTCGCGTGCACGGTCATCGGAGTAGCCGTTTCGAGCATCATCATCGCGGATCATGGCCGCCTGCTGCGTATCTGGCTTGGCGCCGCCAACGTGCAGTCCGAGAACCTGATCGTGGCGTCCTTCGTGGTTGGAGCGCTCGCCTTTGGCTACCAGGTGGTGGCCGGCATCCTGATCCGGTCCGGCGACGTGGCGGGCGTCGCCAAACGCCAATACGTTTACGTGGGCGTATGCACCGCGGGCGCCCTGTTCGTCAGCATCGCCGTCAAGTCTACCCCGGCGTATCTTGCTGCACTGGCGGCCCAGGAACTCGTCATTGCCGGTTTATTCGTCGTAGCGCTTGGGGAACACGTGCAGCGCGGCTCGATTGTGGCCATCAGTGCGGCGGTCGGCGCGCTGGGCCTGTTATGGGCCGTGATCGACTCGGATCCGTCGGGCATGTTCAGCGCGGTTTCGCTGGACGCGATGTCGGTGAGCATTGCCGCTGCCGCGCTCACGACGGGGACGGTGGCCGGGCTGTTTGTGCTGGCTGACTTTATGCAGGGCCGGAAGCGCCAAGCCTCCAAACTGCAGGGCGCATAGCACGATGGACAGCGCTGGCACGCCGCATCCCCGCCGCCCCATTGTGACCGCCGTTGCGATACTCGCGTTGTCGGCGATCTTTCTGCAGAAGATCGGTTTTCCGGTCGCCGGCAATTATATCGGGCTCAATGCGCTGATCTTATGGGGCGTGCTGCTGTGGCTGTTCGTCAGCGGCGAGGCGGTGATCGACCTATCGCGGGCACTGCTGTTCACCCTGCTGATCCTGGTGGTGTTGTTGAGTTTGTTCATCGCCCAGGGCATAAAGAGCGTTCCGGCTTTGATCGTCTTTCTCGGCATGTATGGTACGATGCTGTTTAGAGTGGAGGTGGACCGGGCGACGCTGGTCCGGTGCCTCAATGTATTTCAAGTAAGCATGTGCTTCGTCGCGTGCATCGTCATCGTTCAGCAGACTATTCAATATACCATCGGCAACAGCTATTGGCCTAACCTCGAGCGTATGTTGCCGAGCTACCTGCTGGTCGGGGACTATGCTTACATACGGCCCTATGCGTGGAAATCCCCGTACTTGGTGCCGAACGGAGTGTTCTTCCTCGAGCCGTCCGTTGTCTCCGGATTTACGGCGTTGGCTCTGGCTGCCGAGATCGTCTGGTTCAAGAGGTTCTGGCGCCTTGGCCTTTATGCGGTCTCCCTCGTGGTCGGCGTGGCCGGGAGCGGCGTGACCATCATCGCAATCTGCTCGATCCCGCTGTTCCTGCAGATGGATCGCCGCCTTCGGCTTTGGACGCTCGGGCTAGGCGTGCCGATATTACTGGTCGCCATGCTGCTTGGCGCGTTCAACCATTTCATAGAACGCTCATCGGAGTTCACAAACCAGAACTCGAGCGCATACGGACGGATCACGGTCCCGTTCGAAGCGACAATAAGATTATCGTCCAATCCGGATTACCTGGTGGTCGGCGATGGCCCGGGAGCTTCCTACAAGGCAATCAATACGGTTCAGTGGCCTGTCAATAAGATCACGCTCGAGTATGGGCTTGTCACGGCGATCGTTTTTCATGTCTTCTTGGCCGTAGCAATACTCGGGCATCCCGCCAGCCGGACTGTGGCGTTAGTTATTTTTATACCGCATATCGTGTTCGGAGGCGGCTTCGTCACCCATACCAACATCATGATGCTGGTGCTTTTTGGCTCTCTCCTACAACTTGCGCCGGAGGACCGACGAGCGGCCATACCCTACAAAAGCCGCGCGCCGGCCAGATTGCTTCCAACAGGGCTGCAGACGACGGCACCTTGACATGATCGCGATCGAGGCACGCCGGGGACTCGAAACATGAAGCTTTCCTTGATCATCTGCACACGCGACCGGTGCCGCCAGTTCGCGCAATGCCTGCACGCCGTCCGGCAAATCGCCTCGTCCGCGCCTTGGGAGCTGATCGTCGTCGACAACGGCTCCTCCGACGCAACGGCAGCGGTGGTGGAGGAGTACGCGGCGACATCGCCAGTGCCGGTGCGCTATGTGTTCGAGCCCCGGCCTGGGCTCGGCATCGCCCACAACGCTGGCGTGCGGATCGCCCAGGGGGAGATCCTGGCATTCACCGACGATGATTGCTACCCGGCGACCGACTTCGTCGACCAGGTGTGCCGATCATTCGGCAGGGATCGTTCGATCGGCTACATCAGTGGACGCATCATGCTGCATGACCGGGCGGATCATCCGATCACCGTCAACGAGTCCTTGACGCCCCGGCGTTTCCCCGGCGGATCATTCATCCAAACCGGCGATGTGCAAGGGGCGAACATGGCGTTCCGCAAGGGGGCGCTCCTGAGCATCGGCGGATTTGACCCGTTATTTGGTCCCGGCGCCTGGTTCAACGCCGAAGACGTGGACGCGGCGGGCCGGGCTAGCGCAGTGGGCTGGAACGGCCAGTATCGTCCCGAGGTGGTGGTCCGGCATCATCATGGCCGCAAGGCCTGCGAGGCTCCGCGCATGGCGAAATCCTATGCCATAGGCCGCGGCGCCTATCACATGAAGCTGCTGCTAAAAGGTGGCGAGTTCCTGTGGTTTGTCCGCAGCATCCTCGGGCTGCGCCGCCGTTACAAGCTAAGCCGGGGCACGCTGCTGTGGGAGCAAGTGGGCGCGGCGAAGTATCTGTATTCCGTGCTGAGGCGCGCCTCCGCCCCGGCGGCCCAACGTCCTGCCGCCCAAAGTCCTAACGCGAAATGTCCAGACGCCCCTGTTCCGCTGGTTTCCGAACAGGATCGAATGACCCTGCTCACGGACGAACGGCTGGTCCGCGCCGGCGGCTGGGAAGCCTTCATGCGGCGCGCCTCGGCGCCTGAATATGATTTCGGACGCCTGCCAGACTTGATGGGCTGGGCCAATCCGCCGAGGAATCGCCGCCCGAGATTGATGACCCCGGTCGTCGGTCCGCTTCGGCGTTCGTTCAGCGGCATATCATGGCACATGGCAAAGGCGGCCATATCGGAAAGCGTCATAGACGCGGCCTTCGCCTTGAGCGCCGGTAAAGACAATAAGCCGAACCTGCGCCTTCAAGTGGCCGGGGCGCTTTGGAAAGCGCAGCGCATCCTGCAAGGCAGGAGATACGGCGGCTTCAAATATCATTCGGTGTTCAACGATGTGGTCTGGTCGCAGCATCTCCCGGCACTTGCCGGCACGGTGATCATCAACAACACCCAAATCTTCGGCAGGTATTTCATCCGGCATCACCGGCGATTGAATGTCACCCCTTGTTTCTACATCGATGGCACACTGTCCGAATATTTTCATAGTTACGGCGCGGTGAACGACAGCGTGGTGTGCGGCATCGACGCCGATTTCATCCAGCAGTCGATCAAGCTGGAGCGCGAGGGCTATGCGTGCGCCGAACGCATCGTCACGATGAGCCGTGCCACGGCGCGCAACCTGGTCGAGGTTTACGGCGTGCCGCCCGACCGCATCAGCATCGTCATGCCCGGGGCGAACATCGAGGACGCGGCGGCGCCACCGCCATCCCCGCATCGCGGATGGCTCGGAAGTGAGTTCACCCTGGGTTTCGTCGGGCTGTATCCACTGCGAAAAGGGCTCGACAAGCTTGCGGCCGCGGTGAGCATCCTGCGCAGCCGGGCCATTCCGGTCCAGCTTCGGGTTATCGGCCGATGTCCCGAGGAAATTGCCGCGATGGACGGCGTGGAGTACCTGGGCACCATCGACAAAGCCACGGACACCGCCGCTTTCGTCAAAGCTATACAAAGCGTCGACCTCGGCTGCCAATTGTCGCGCGCCGAGCTTACCGGGATCGCCATGTTGGAATTCCTGCGCGTCGGCGTGCCAATCCTGGCCACCAGCATCGGCGGGATGCCGGACGTGATCGAGGGCGGCGGCGGCGTGCTCGTCCCGGCCGATATCACCGCCGAGCAGTTGGCCGAAGAACTGCACGCGCTGATATCGGACAGCGTCCGCTATGACGAATTGCGGCAGTCGGCGGTCCGCCGTGCGGAATGGGCAAGCTGGCGGCGCGCAGCCCATGAGTTGGGCGCTGCGTTGGCGGGGGTCGACTGACCGCCATCGCGCGGCAGCGGCGCAGGGGCCGCAGCATCATGACGATGATCCGGTTCCCTCACCTGCGCCACGCTCACTTATGCGGACGTGTCGATCAGGTATTGCTGCGTACCGTTCGACAGCAACGCGGTCACGCCGGCGCCGGTATGGGTGCCGTTGATGTCGATCCCTCCAACGTAAAGGTTCCGGTCGGTTGCTGGCGTGCCCCCCCCAGGCGTCATTGACGAAGCTTATTCCGATCGTGTGGGCACCCGCTCCCAACGCCGCCGTAAAGGTGAAATCCTGCAATTGCCCTGAGCTGTGCAGCGTCGTGACTGCCGTAGGGGCATCGATGCGGCGTCCGTCAATGCTCAAGGTGAATTGTGCATCCCCTTGCCATGCGTCCTCGGACAAATGCAGCACGAGGCGGCCGGATGGCGCAGGCGCAACAGGGACGGTGCCGCCCACCGCGAGGCTTGCAGACGAATTGGAATAGAATGCCGCCGAAGTCCCGGCATAGGTCGTGCCGTCGTACGCCATCGAGTCGAGGTACAGGTTGCGGTCGGTCGCTGCGCTGCCGCCATAGGCGTCATTGATGAAGTTGATGCCCACGCTACGCGCGCCGGCGCCCCAGTTGCCACTAAGCGAAATCACCTGCGACGCGCCGCCCGCATGCAGCGCGGACACGGTTTGTTTGCCGCCAACCTGCGCGCCATCGACGCTGACCGTGAACTGCGCGTCGCCCTGCCATGCGTCTTCCGACATCCGGAGCACGAGGTTGTTGGGAATAACAGCGTTCGGCATGACCTCGACGATCAGCGGGTGATCAGTCACCGCGAGGTTGACCGAGCTGACGTTGGAAAGCCTTGCTATCGGCGTCGTGCCGATGAACGGGTCGAACACCAGAACCGATTGCATGACCATCGCGAAGTTGACGGCGACCGTGGCGGTCGGCGCCGCCGCCGGCGCTGCGGTCGCTTGGTTCCAGATGCTCGGCTCCGCCCAGACGACGATATCCGAAGCGCCGTTCGCCTTCGCCAGCTCGAGCGTGTGTCCGGATGCTGGAAGGTTGGATGTCGTATAAGCAATACCCGTTCGGGTCGTGACCCGGTCGTTCGGATCGGCCAGGATGGTGGTCAGGTTGTGCAGGGCGGTCGCCGCCGGTTTTGCCGTGCCGTTGGTGTTGAACAGGCCATAGTGTTGCTCGCGGTCCGTGTTGTTCACGTCCGGGCGTTCGTCGAGCAACTCATAGAGGTAAGTCGCGGGAACACCCTGGGCAGCGGCGTCCAGAACGTAGTCGAGCGTGTAACGCGCCTGCACATCCTGGTTCACCCCTTCTTCCGCGGCGACTCCAGGCATGGTGAAGTAACCGCCTTAGGTGATGACCGTCGCCTTGCCCGGCGTGTCATGCGTCTCCCAAACAATGTTCACCGCGATGTAATCGCTCGGAGTTAAAGTGCCCGACGGGTAGATATGGGCATTGCCGTAGTCGGTAAGGGCCGAGAGCGTGCCAAGCTGGGCATATTGCGCCGTGCTGCCGCCACCGAGCGTCGTGTTGTAAATTGGGATGGATGCCAGTTGGCTGTCTGATTTGACTGCGGCATAAAGCGCCGCCTGCAGCGCCGCCGCGGCAGGCACATCGGTCAATCCATTGTACGACACCGGCCAAAGGTTCACTTCATTCGAGCCTTCGATCGCGGTCAGGGCACCGGGCAGCCGCGCCACGAAGCCACGAAGCAGCGACATGAAATTGCCGAGGTCGACCGCGCCGGATGGCGCGTCGAGATCGAACGAAATTCCGTGTGCAGCGAGCAGGGCGAATGGCGCGAGATCGGCGTTATCAAGTGATGGCGTGTGGTCGCGAACTTTGGTGAAGCCGAGATAGGCCACGTCGCTCAGCACGTTCTGTGAATTTGCGTAGGCGGTATCGGTGTAGTCGAGATGCACGTTCACACCGAGGTTGCCGATAAAGCTCGACGCCGTATTGAACGATGTTGTTGCATTAGCCATTGTCGCCTCCCGATGCGTGTATTTGATCTAGCGACAATCGAAATCTCGATAAACATGATATGATTCATCAATTGTAATCTGTTGCCGGCGTTAGATTGGTATTACTCGGGAGATGCTGTATTCGACTCGGGCGTGATTTGGCCCGGTCCAGGACGTTCTGCTGCGGTAATTGCCTGGCCTGGTCAGGCAGCGCACCGCCGGAAAAGGCGCCAATTCAACACGGCCCATCTACAACCCGGCTTTCGCGCAACGGTCTCGCTTACCGCTCCGTCGTCTTCGTCGCCAATCGCGCTGCGGGCAGGTGTGCAGCATCTGCAAAACCTTTGAGCTGCATCGCCGTGAACTCCGGGATTGCGGATTTAGCAGCGCAGTTCTCGTTTAGAAGCGCAGCCGCGAGGCCATGCAACTGCTCATGCTTCAATCGGAAAGCGTTTGGATCGTCCGGGGCGCCGAGCATGGCCATGATCACGAAGGGCGCTCCCTCCGCCGCGCAGGCGATCTCGCGCCATAGGTTCTCCAAGTCTTGCTCCAGGCGGGTTTCGCGCGCCTCATGCGACACCATCAGATCGATCCAGCTCCTGCTGATCTCATTATCTTGGCGGGGTTCGCCGGGACCAAGGCTTGGCGCGAGCCGCGCCAACGCTCGAGCCCTGGCTTCGCCATCGGGCATATAGCGCTCGATGGTTTGCTTAAGCCTGTCCGGGGTATTGGCCGGATCGCACCCGTCATTCTTGGGGCCTTCGCACGAGGGGAGCGTCGGGCCAACCTCGACGCCTGTGGTTCGCACCCCAGGCGCCTCAAGTTTGACGTTCCTGAAATCGGTTTTCCACATGAATGCCCCTTCTAGCGACGTGCCCCGAAGCTGCGCGTTGGCAAACGACGCACCCTGGAGCCATGCTTTGTAAAGGTTCGCGCCACGCAGATCTGCTTTGGCGAGCGACGCGCGCCGGAGATCCGCGCCGGTGAGCGACGCACCCTGGAGCTGCGCCAAGTCGAGCGATGCGCCGAGGAGCTGCGCGCCGAGAAGCATCGCACCCTGGAGGTTCGCATTGGCGAGCGAGGCGCCCTGAAGCTGCGCCCGGTTGAACGAAGCACCCTGGAGGCGCGCACCGTAAAACGACGCGCCCTGAAGCTGCGCATCGCTGAAATACGCGCCTTGAAGCTGCACATACTCGAACGACGCGCCCTCGAGGTGAGCTTGGGTAAAATCCGCCCGGCCCAGATTGGCGAGATCGAACACGGCGCCCTCAAGATGGCGCGCGCGGAACAGCGGCGCCGTGACGGGCGCAGCCGCGATCTTTGCCGCTGTGTCGAACTTCGTTTGGTCGAACAGATTGAGGCCGGGCAGCACCAAGCGGTTGAAGAACAAGCCTTTCGGCCCTAAGGCCCCCTTATCGACGGTCCCGGCAATGAGCGCCTGGCGCAACTGGAAAAACGGCAGCGCCCCCTCCAACGCCTCGCCGGGGAAGGTCGCGATGGCGATCAGCGGCACCGCGACGAGGGTCACGCCCGTCATGGCAATGGCCGCGCCCCACCCCATGCCGCGCCAGGCCGTTCCCATCGGCTCGCTGCGGATCACCGCAGGCCAGAACCACCACAACAGCGCGAGATCGGCGACAACGGCGGTCCGCTGCAGCCAGGTGATCCACTGCTCATGGAAAGGCAGGAACTGGAGCTGGAAGAATATCAGCAGCGCGACGGGACCGAACACCAGGCTGATCCAGGTTATCGCCAGCAACAGGACGCCCGTCGGTCCCCCGCACACCTCGCGCGGGCCGGCAAAGAGCTGGACGAAACTGTTGATCGGCAACTGCCGCTGCATCCCGGCGCGTTCGATTGGGCTGCCGATCTGCTCGAGATGCGTGTCCAGCACGCGCACCCGGTCGGCGAGCAGGACAAAGTGCAGCAGCACGTAGGCATGCACGACGAGGAACAGCAGCGGCCCCAGCCAGAAGAACCCCTCGAGCGGCAGGTCGACGCCAAGGAACGGCAGCTTGACCGGGCTTTCCAGGAACAGGTCGCGGTGGGTGACGCCGCCCACGGCGACCAGCAGGTAGAACAGCACGAACAGGTAGCTCAGCCACAGGCCGGCGCTGACCCCGGCCGCGTCGGCGACCGCGTCGCGGTCTGCCTTGAAGTCGATCCCCTTGGATGCGGTGGCCTCGGCCTTCGGCCCCGCCGCGTTGGAGGATGCGTCGGTGAGAGGCTGTCCTGCCGACCACTGCATAACAACCTCCCTCGCCGTTCAGGATGGGACGATGGTTCTGGAACCTCTGCTGCGGCACGCCGGTCAGTGGTGGTGAGCCATCGCCATTGCGCCGCCCGTTGGCGATGGGGCCGCCTGCGCAACCGCAAAATCCGGATGCAACACTTCGACCGGGGCCATCATGCCTCCATCCTCGTGCTCCAAGATGTGGCAATGGAACACGAAGCGTCCGATCTGGGCCGGCGCCTTGAACGGAATGGAGACGAACACTCGGCCCGGCGTCGCGCCGTCGGCGCTGCGCGGCGGAACCGGGATGGTGTCATGCCAGACGTCCACGCCCGGCGTCGGCGTCGCGCCCGGCCATTCGACGATGGCCTCGCCGAGCACCGGGAACGGGTCGCACACCACCGGCGTTCCCGGCCCGGCGCACGTGCTCGACTCCGGCGCCACAAGGTCGGACGGTATGCCGATGTCGCCCTGCCGGGCGAGACGGAACTTGGATTGATGGATATGGAAGTTGTGCATCTCGTCCGTGTTGTTCACCAGCTCCCACGTTTCCTGCGCGCCAAAGTGGGCGCATACCCATTGCGTCGGGTTGGGCCAGGAGTGATCGGACGGGGGCGCAGCCGATGGAGGCGGGTAGGCCACCGCCGGTATGCGATGTGCTGGATCTAGCTCGTGGCCGTCCTGGTCCACGACGGTGCTGCCCAGCTTGAAGCTCGTGGCGTCCTGCTCGAAGCTTATTTGGCGCCGGTAGCTCTTGCCGCCGCTGGCGCCGGGCAGCGTTATGCAGCCTGCGGGAATAACTGGCGACGGCGCTGGCGGGCTGCCGGGTCCTGGCCTCGGCGCAAGCAGCAATGCCTGCATCGCCGGACGCTGCAGGTCACCCGAGAGCGCGGCTTGCGGGCGGGGCAGGCGCAGGGACTGGATCTCGGCCCATGACGAGATTGGCGGGGCTGACGCCATGGCGGCCGCGGGCTGGGGCAGCCAGTGCACGTGCGCGAGGGCCAGGGCGGGCCACGGGTCGCCAACCGGAGCGCCGGTGTCGTCGAGCTTGGGCCCGGTCTGGATGCCGCGGGTGCGCAGCGTCAAATTGCGCTCGGTGCGCGCCTCGTTGGAGATGAACACCTCGGCACGCGATGCAGGCATCAACAGCAGGCGCTTCAACTCGACACCGGGCACGTCATAGGGCGTGCCCGCGCCGTTCCCGGGGTGCCCCGCGACGACGCCATCGATGGTGAGCACGCGCATGGGCTGTTCCGCGCCCGTGCTGTCCTCGACCAATTCGAGGACATAGGTGACGTTGGCGCTGAGGTTGGCGATGCGCCAGACCTGGTTGCGGCGGTCTGGAAGCGTGATCTGCGGGAAAAGCTGGCCATTGACGGTGAACAGCCACACCGTGTCGCGCGCCGCATCGGTCTGGCCACCGACGGTCGTTCCTGCGTGGCTGCACCAGCCTTTCGCCTGCGGCGATGGCGGCGACGCGCTGCAGGCGCCCGAATCGTAATCGTCGCCGCTGAGCCAAGTCGCCGCCGGATGCGGCGGCAGGGTGTCCAGCTTGTCCGGCGTGGCACCCTTCGGCACGGCGAGCTGGATGTCGCGCAGCGCAAGATACTTCACGTCAGTCGATGCCTTGAGCTTCACAAGCGAGGACGGGTCCGTGCCCGCGGCCTGAAGGCCGTCCAAAGGGTGGCCGATGGCGAGCAGGCCAGACTCCCCGGCCATGACCTGGTTTTTGGCGGCGCCGTGCAGGTGGGCGTGGAACCATAGGAGGCCGGGTGGATAAGCTTGGGGACTCGTGCCCGTGCCGAATTCCTGGCCCGGCAGGGTCGCAGGGATGTCGATGCGATATTGCACAAGGCCTGGCGCGGCCTCATCCACGAAAACATAGTCGCCCGGCGGACCGCAGGGTTTATCCGGACGGGGTGCTACGAGCAGGCCGTGCGTGTGCAGGTTGGTGTGGTCCTGCGGGTGCGGCTCGCCGGTGAGTTGGTTGACCAGGTCGAAGCGCAACGTGTCGCCGGGTTTCGCCTCGATCAGGAATGGCGCGTAGCTGTCGCGCGTGGCATCCGCCGGGTCGGTGGCGTAGCCCGGCAGCGTGACCGTATAGGGGCCGACGTCGGCCCGGGCGGTATCGCGGGCGATCAGGCGGCTGCGGACGATGTGGCCGGGCGGCCCTAGCGCCGGGCAGTTCGGCGGAGGGGGCGGGTTGGCCGCCATGCCGGCGCCAGATGGCTTGGGAGGGGTGCGGAGTTCGACCGATGCCGGCTGCGCAGCCCAGGCGGCATGGGCCAGGGACAACACGGCAACGGAAAGCAGCGCCGCGCCCGCTGCGGGACGTGAGCGCCGCGGTGGCCCGCCCACGCTCGAACGAGCCTTCATTCCAAGTTGGTCTCGGCTGGTCAGGTGCACGGCTTGGCCTCCACTATGCTGAGAGACTGGACACTTCCTCGTGTCCAAGGTTCAGGGGCGCTCAGATGGTGGTTGGCGTTTACGATGCCGGATGAGCCGACTGCTGTGATCTAGGTCACAGCCGGGCGCGATTATTGAAGTTTGGGGCGCGGCGCGTAGGCGCGTATGTAGTCGACCAGCAAGTCCTGCGGGAACGGCGTCGTTGGCGACGGAGTTCCCGTCCAGCCGCCGCTGCCTATTGCCAGGTTCATGATGATATACATCGGCGTATGCTGGCTTGGCTGGGTCGGCAGGTGACATACGACGCGGCCGTCAAAGTACCAGGTCAGATCTGTCGCAGTCCATAGCAGGCCATACTTATGGAACTCCTGCGTCATATCGGGAACGGTAGGGTAACAATGCTGCGATACGTCATGGCCATCGACGGCATCATGCTCGGTGGCGAGCAGGGTTGTCGGGCGCTGTCCGACCATCTCTAGGATATCAAGCTCGGGCGGCCAGTCTTTATTCGCGGCAATCAACCAAAAGGTGGGCCAGGCGCCTTCACCGCCCGGCATCTTCATCCGCGCTTCGAAATAGCCGTAGGCCTGCGAGAACGACCCATACGTGGTGATCACGCCGGAGGTGTATGGCAGGCCGGGTTCCGCGTTCTTTGCGGCCTGGATGGCGAGGATGCCGTTTTCGAGGGTGAATGGATCGACGCTGGTGGTCGGGCGGTGCGTATCCTGCGTGTCGATGTAGAACGCCAGTTCCTTGTTGATGGTCGCCGCCGCTCCCCAATGGTAAGCGGTCCGCCATTTCGCCGGATCGAGCGACCGGCCGTCGAACTCGTCGTGGAACGTCATCACGTAGCCTGACGCGGCGGGATCATCGGCCTGGAACGATGCGCCGGGGCCTTCCGCTTTCGCTGCCGCGAGTAGGACAGCCATGTTCACATAAAGTATCGTTTTCAAAAACATCCGGCCTCCTGCCGTGGTGTGTTGCCAGAAATGGGCTTGCGCGATGTCCCCAAGGACCGGAACTGCGGGCGTCCGATTGCTCGCGGCCTAACTATTATAAATAAACCGCAAGTTTTCGGACAAAAAAGGCCAATACAACATTTGCATGACTTCCAGAGGAATGCGATCAAAGGGTAACATCACGATTTTGTGATCGCAAGCTCGTAGGCATGTCATGAACGCTCCCGCGAAGCTCATGTTCGACGATGAATTCAATTCGCTGAGCACTCGGGCGACAGGGGCGAGTAGCGGCACGTGGGATACACAACTATGGTGGGGAGCGAATACCACCATCAACAGCGAACAACAGTATTACGTCAACACAGCCGATAATGGAACGAGTGCCTCCGGCGGAACCAATCCTTTTTCGGTGGCAAATGGCGTCCTTTCGATAACAGCCACTCCGGCGAAAGCGGGAACATCGAACGGACAGGCGTTCGACTCAGGCGTAATGACGACAGAGCATAGTTTCGCCCAGACTTACGGCTATTTCGAAATATCCGCAGAAATGCCCGCCGGCGCAGGCACTGCACCCGCATTCTGGCTGCTTGCCGCGTCCCATCAATGGCCGCCGGAGCTCGATGTCGTCGAAGAAATCGGCCGGCAGCCGACCGACATCGTCGGCACGGTCCATACCGGGGCGGCCAACAACGCCAACCCGTTCTTCTTGACCACGCCCGACGTGACCGCTGGCTTCCATACCTACGGCGTCGACTGGCAGGCCGATAAGATCACTTGGTATTTCGACGGGAAGGCTTACGGCGCGATTGCGACCCCAAGCGATATGCATTCGCCCATGTATATGGTCGTGAACCTTGCAATCGGCGGTGCGTGGCCGGGTCCCGCGGCGAATCCAAGCCAGCTCAATGCCGCTTACAAGGTCGACTACGTCCATGTTTGGGACCAATTCCCGGGTGCGGCAGCAGCGAGCCCAGCCGCTGCGGCGGCCCCGGCGGCGCCCGCTACCGACACGCTCGTGCTCAGCCTGGCCGAGGATGCCTGGAACGGCGATGCGCAGGCGGTCATCACCGTCGACGGCAAAGCTGTCGGCAACCCGGTGACGGTCACCGCGTCGCACAGCCTGGGACAGTCGCAGGCCGTCACGCTTACCGGGCAATGGGGGGCCGGGGCGCATAGTGTCGGCATTCAGTTCATCAACGACGCGTATGGCGGTTCGTCCGCAACGGACCGCAACCTGTATGTGAACGGCGTCACCCTTGATGGACGGTCTGCGTCCGGGCTGCCGGCCACCCTGTTCTCCAACGGCACCGGCTTCGCCGCGACCGCCGCAAGCCCGCTCGTGCTGCAACTGTCCGAGGACGCGTGGCAGGGCGACGCCCAATTCAGCGTTGCGGTCGACGGCAAGGCGCTCGGGCCTGCGCAGTCCGTTACCGCGCTGCACGCCGGGGGCGGCTCGCAGAGTTTCGCCTTTGCCTCGGCGATGGCGGCTGGCACCCATGACGTCGCGGTGTCGTTCCTGAACGACGCTTACGGCGGCTCGACGGCGACTGACCGCAACCTTTTCGTCAATGGCATCATCGCCAACGGCGTCACCGTTCCCGGAGCCGCGGCGACACTTTTCTCCACCTCGACCCAGCACTTTTCGGTGGTCGTTGCGGCCCATGGGTAGGGTCGTCACCATGCGGGGTTCGTGCAGCCCGGCCCACCGCCGGTCGGCATCGGACGCCTTTTTCGCCGATTGCGGTCTTTGGCCTCGACGCGCAGACCGCAGGCATGGGCGTCTTCCTGATGGGATGGCGCTGCGTTTTATGGGACTGGCAAGTCTGCACTCAGGCGCCGCCGCGCGCCGGATGCGATAGCGCCCCGCTCACGCAGGCGGGTTTCGACGCCGTCGGCTGCATTGTCGAACACCGGCAGGCTGTCATCGCCGGCGAAGAAGACCGCCTTGTCATGCAGCTTTGCCAGGTCGGCGGCAGCGTAGGGCCGCACGGGTGGAAGATCAGGGGCGGACGTGCAGGCCGAGGCGGTCAGGATGAAAGCGAGGGCTGCAACCAAGCAGGGAAGCCGCATCTGGCGATGGAGCTTTCGGACAGAAACTCATTGCTTACCAAACTTTTTACTCGCCGGCTCGTAAAGCCACCGCCGGGACACTGGGCGACGACAAGGCGCGATGGACCAGCGCACCTGCCGCGGCCCCGATCAGCCAGCCCCAGTCGCCTACGTTCGGGATCAAGCCATAGGCGCCGAGCAGCGACAGCCCAATCGACAGCGCGCCCGATGCGGCCAGTGCAACCAGGGCCTTGCGGTTCCAGCCGCCGTCGTAGTGGAACGCGCCATTGGGCGACATGGTATATAGGTCATCGACCGCAATCACCTGCCGTTTCACCAGGTAATAGTCGGCGACCATGATGCCGAACATCGGCCCCAGCACCGCGCCGAAGATGCTGACGAACAGGGTGATCGCCTGCGGGCTGGCCACGAACAGCCAGGGGCACACCAGCACCGACAGCACCGAGGTTATCAGTCCGCCCAGCCTGAAATTGATGCGCTCGGGATACAGGTTGGCGATGTCGTAGGCAGGCGAGACGAAGTTGGCGACGATGTTGATGCCCATGGTGGCGACGATGAAGGTGATGGAGCCGATGACGACGACCGCCGGGTTGCCGATGCGCTCGACGATCAGCACCGGGTCCATGATTGCCTGTCCGAAGACCTTGAGGGTACCGGCGGTCACGATGACGGTTATGATCGCAAACACCAGGAAGTTGACGGGCAGGCCCAGGAAGTTGCCCTTCTTCATGGCGGCCTCGTCCGTGCCGAAGCGCGCGAAGTCGCCGAAATTGAGCAGCAGCGCCGCGAAGTAGGCAACGATTAGCATGGCCGCATTGGCCATGACCCCGACCGTCGCGCCTGCAGTCGCCGCCGGCGGGCTGAGTTGCAGCGAAAGGCTGGAGAACCCGGTCTGCCACAGCATCCAGGCCGCCAGGGTGAACATGACGAGATAAACGACCGGCCCGCAGAAATCGATGAACCGCCGGATGCGCTCCATCCCGCTCAGGAAGATAACGAGCTGGAAGAACCACATGAACAGGAAGCTGAACCAAGCCAGGGTGGACAGGCCGAGGATGCTGTTATGGGTCAGCTCCGCCGCCGAAGGCAGGAGCGTGACGACCAGGACCTGCACCGCCTTGGACGCGAAGTAGGTCTGCACCCCGTACCAGACGATTCCGACAACGCCGCGCACCACGGCGGCGAGGTTCGCGCCCATGACGCCGAACGCGATGCGGGCCACCACCGGATAGGGGATGCCGTAGCGCAGCGACGGCCGTCCGATCAGGTTCATCAGGAAATAAACGGCCGTGATGCCGGCCAACATGGAGATCAGCACCTGCCATCCGGTCAGGCCGAGGAAAAACAGGCTTGCGGCAAAGGTGTAGCCGCCGACCGAATGCACATCGGACATCCACATCGCGAACAGGCTGAACACGCCCCATGTCCGTCCGGCAGGGGCCGTTGGGGCCAGGTCGTGGTTATATAGCTTGGGATGCGCCCCGGTGATGACGAGGGTCGGCACGCCCTGGCTGTCCGACGACATCAAACTCCTCCTCTCCGTCGCTCGGTCTGATGCGGACCGAGTGCGTTGCCCTCTCGTCCCAAATGCCATGCAATAGAAGTGCCACCGGAGGCGGGCTAACTCTCAGCCCGTGCACTCACCAGCAGCGTCGTTCCATCCAGTCCCACTACCTCCAGCAACGACCCGGCTGCCGGGGATGACCGGTCCACCATCCGCGCCGGCCATGTGCCGTCGCCCAGCGCCACTCGGCCCTCATTGCCCGCGAACGCCACGGCGCGGCAGGTCTGGCCGATCAGGCCAGCCGCCGGGGCGTTCACCCGGTCGGTGCGCGGCGGCCCTCGGCGCCGGATGTACCAAGCCGCCGCGACCAGCCCGGCCGTGAGCGCCATGAACAGCACCACCTGCTGCGCGGCGCCAAGCCCGAACCACTCCGTGCCCATCCCCGTGCCGCACGCCGCCATGCCGACCGGCAGCAGGAACGCGCCCGGCGCCGCCATCTCGGCAGCGCATCCGAGCAGGCCCGCGACGATCCAGATCGCGCCAGCACTCATGCGGCCGGATCGCGCCCCAGGCGCATCGCCTCGATCGCCTGGGTGATGCCGCCGGCCAGGGCGCCGGTTTCGACCGGGATGACCAAGGTGCGTCCGTTGGGGTTGGCCGCCAGCCTGCCGATCGCCTCCACGTATTTCTGGGCAATGAAATACCGCAACGCCTCGCCGCCGCTGCCCTGGGCGGCAACGGCGACGACCTGGGTGGCCCGCGCTTCCGCCTCGGCCAGGCGCTCACGGGCGGTCGCATCCCGCATCGCGGCCTCGAGCCGCGCCTCGGCCGCCAGCACCGTCGCCTGCTTCTGGCCCTCGGCGCGGGCGACGGCGGCTTCCCGCTCGCCCATGGCGCGGGCGACGGTGGCGCGGCGCTCGCGCTCGGCGGTCATCTGCAGGTTCATCGCCGCCACCAGGTTCGCCGGCGGCTCGATCTTGCGCAGTTCCACCCGGCTCACCTTCACCCCCCAAGGCGCCGTCGCATGGTCCAGCGTCACCAGCAGCTTGGCATTGATCTCCTCACGTCCCGACAATGCGCCGTCCAGGTCCATCGCGCCGATCACCGACCGTATGTTGGTCATCGCCATGCTGGTCAGCGCCTGCACCAGGTTCTGCGCGCCGTATGCCGCCTTGGCCGGGTCGAGCACGCGGTAGTACATGATCCCGTCCACCACCACCGCCGCGTTGTCCCGGGTGATGACGGCCTGCTCCGGGATGTCGATCACGATCTCCTGCACGTTCATCTTGTGCCCGACCCGCTCCACCATCGGCAGCATCAGGTTCAGGCCGGGCTGCAGCAGCCGGGTGAAGGCGCCGAAGCGCTCGACGGTCCAGACCTGGCCCTGCGGCACGGTGCGCACCGCCAGCGACACGCCGAGCACGACGACGAAGGCCAGCGCAATAAGCGGGATCAGCATCACGGGACGGCTCCTAAACGGCGCGCGGCATTCACGCAGCGGACTGGCAAAGCGGCTCGCCGGGGAGGCTGGAAGCCGCTTGGTCCAAGCCGTAGCCTAGAACGGAACGTCCACGCAACGGAAGCGGATTGGGCGATGCGGGCACGTGGCCCGCCGCTCTGTGCTTACGCCAGCGCCAAGGCTGGCTGCGCCGTCCCGAGCCGGGTCCGCGCCGCCGCGTATTCCTGCACCAGGCGCGCCACCAAGGCCGCTGCGGGGACGACCGAGTCCACCGCGCCGATGCCCTGGCCGGAACCCCAGATGTCCTTCCAGGCCTTTGGCTTGTCGCTGCCGAAGTTCATCGCCGATGGATCGGACGCCGGCAGGTTGTCCGGATCGAGCCCGGCGCCTGCAAGGCTCGACCGCAAATAATTGCCGTGCACGCCGGTGATGAGGTTGGTGTAGACGATGCTGTCGGCGGCACCGTCCACCACGGCCTGCTTGTAGCCCTGGGAGGCGTTCGCCTCGGACGTCGCGATGAACGCGGAGCCGATATAGGCGAAGTCGGCGCCCATCGCCTGCGCCGCCAGCACCGCCGAGCCGGTGGCGATCGCGCCCGACAACGCGACCGGGCCGTCGAACCACGCCCTGATTTCGTGCATCAGGGCAAACGGCGACAGGGTGCCGGCGTGCCCGCCCGCGCCGGCAGCGACCGCGATCAGGCCGTCCGCGCCCTTCTCGACCGCCTTGCGCGCGAACCGGTCGTTGATGATGTCGTGCAGCACGACGCCGCCATAGGAATGCACGGCTTCGTTCAACTCGGGCCGGGCGCCGAGCGAGGTGATGACGAGGGGCACCTTGTGGCGGACGCAGACTTCGAGGTCCGCCTCCAGCCGGGTGTTGCTGCGGTGCACGATCTGGTTGACGGCGAACGGGGCCGAAAGGCGGTCCGGATGGTGCGCGTCGTGCGTGGCCAGCGCGTCCTGGATGCGCTCGATCCACTCCGCAAGCACCGGGGCCGGGCGGGCGTTCAGCGCCGGGAATGAACCGATGACGCCGGCGGTGCACTGCGCGATGACGAGGTCGGGATTCGAGATGATGAACAGCGGCGACCCGATGACCGGGACGGAGAGCCGCCCGGCCAGCATGCGGGCCAAGTTGGGGGGGAGCGACATGGGGGCTACCTCGGGTTCGCTGCGATTCTGCCACGGCAGGGACGGGGATGGTCAAGTGATGCGGGTTACTGGGGTTCCCAGGGGTTGAGGACGGGCACGCCCATGGGTTTGAAGTCCCCCATGTCGCGCGTGACCAAGGTCATCTGGTGGACGAGCGCCGTGGCCGCGATCATCGCGTCGCGCTCGGGCCGTGGGTCCGGCACATGCAGCCGGGCACAAACCCGCGCGATGGTGGCGGTGAACGGGAACGTGCGGTCGGCGAATGCGGTGGCAACCTGATGCTCTAGCCATGCCCGCAGCACACTGCCTTGCCTGGCGTCATGCCGCTCAATCAGGAGCGTGCCGTGTTCCAGTTCGAGAAATGTGATTGCCGATAAGAACAGGGTGGACGCCCGCACGCCCGATGCCCAACGCGCGACGTCCTGGTTGGCTTTGCCGGTCTTGATCTTTCGAAATTCGGAGATGACGTTCGTATCGAGCAGGTACACTACGGTAGATCAGCCAGTTTCATGACGAAATTCATTTTTGGCGGATCGAATTCGATGTCCTCGCCACCCGGCATCGCCAACAACTCGGCAATGCTGGGCTCGTCTCCGCTCAGCCTGCGGTAATCCTCAATCGTCAGCAGCACATGCGCTGGCCGTCCCCGGTCCGTGATAAACACTGGGCCATCCATGGCAGCCCGCTTCGCCCCGCTGGTATCCTGGTTAAATTCACGGCTCGATAGAGTTTTGGTCGACATCGCAACACCTTTCTACCTTGTGTAGAAACATTACTACCTACTTAGTTGACGTGCAACATGACGGGTGGAGAACGCCGCGATAGAAGCCCGTTGACGCGCGCACCGTTGCGACCGAAAACTACCTGCACAAACAATGGCGCCCGCAACGAGGCGCCGTCGGAGGAAACCCAATGCTCAACCGCATCGCGGCCGTTGCCATCGCCACCTTCGTCCTGGCCGCGCCTGCCGTGCGCGCCGATGAGGTCGTGCGCATCGCCTACATCGACCCGCTCAGCGGCTCGTTGGCGGCGACCGGGCAGTTGGGCGAGCAGCATTTCCGCTTCGCCATCGACCGGGCGAACGCGAGCAACGCCGCCGGGCCAGGCCGCAAGCTGGAGCTGGTGGCGCTCGACAACGAGGTCAGCCCCGAAAAGTCGTTGACCCTGCTGCGCAAGGCGATCGACGACGGCATCCACTACGTGACCCAGGGCAACGGCTCCTCCGTCGCATTCGCGCTGTCCGACGCCATCGCCAAGAACAACCGCCGCGCGCCCAACCAAGCCGTGATGTTCCTCAACTACGCCGCCGTCGACCCCGGCCTGACCAACGAGAAATGCAACTGGTGGCACTTCCGCTTCGACGCCGATAGCGACATGAAGATGCGCGCGCTCAGCGATTACGTGGTCAGCCAGCCGCAAATCAAACAAGTCTACATCTTCAACCCCGACTACTCGTTCGGCCAGTCGGTCGAAAAGGCGGCGCAGGCGATGCTGGCGAACCGCCGGGCCGACCTGAAGGTCGTCGGGGCCGAACGGGTGCCGCTGGGCAAGGTCAAGGATTTCGGGCCGTATGTGCAGAAGATGCAGGCCGCCGGCGCCGATGCGGTCGTGACCGGCAATTGGGGCGCCGACCTCACCCTGCTGTCCAAGGCCGCGCAGGACGCGGGCTACAAGGGCACCTTCTTCACCTATTACCTCGGATCCAGCGACGTGATCGCCGGCCTCGGCGCCGGCGGCGGCAAGGACTACGCGCAAATCAGCGAATACCACGCCAACCTGGGCATCCCCGAACTGGAAAAGGTCGCGGCGGAGTTCGAAGCAAAATACACCAACAATCAGTTCTACTATTGGCGGGTCGTGAACGAAATCGACATGCTGGCGGCTGCGATGAAACAGGCCGACAGCTCGGACCCCGCCAAGGTCGGCCAAATCCTCGCCACCATGGTGCACAAGACGCCGCTCGGCGACGTGACGATGCGCGAGGACAACCACCAGCTCCTGCAGCCGATGTTCGTCTCGGAACTGGAACCCGGCATGAAGTTCACCTTTCCGGACAACAAGATGGGCTTCAAGACCGTGAGCCGCATCGAGGCCGCGACCCAGCGGCTGCCGACCACCTGCAAGTTCCAGCCGCCGGCCTAACGCCGTGCAGCAACTCGGCCTTATTTTGCTCAACGGCCTGGTTTACGGCCTGCTGCTGTTCATGCTGTCCGTCGGCCTGACGCTGATTTTCGGCATGATGGGCGTGCTGAACCTGGCGCACGCCAGCTTCTACATGCTCGGCGCCTTCCTCGCGTTCACCATCAGCATCCGCCTCGGCTTCTGGGTGGCGCTCGTCACTGTGCCGGTGCTGGTCGGCGCGCTCGGCGCCGTGGTCGAGCGCTACGGCCTCCGCACCGTCCACAAGAACGGCCATGTCGCGGAGCTGCTGTTCACCTTCGGCCTCGCCTTCATCATCGGCGAGGTCGTGCCGCTGATCTGGGGCCGCACCCCGGTGCCATACCGCGTGCCGGCCGCGCTCGACTTCCCGCTGTTCTCGATCGCCGGCAATGCCTATCCGGCCTACCGGCTGTTCATGATGGCGGTCGCGGTCGCCATGTTCCTGGCGCTTTACCTCGCTTTGGCGCGCACCCGCCTGGGCCTCGTGGTGCGGGCGGCGCTCACCCATCCCGACATGGTCAGCATGCTCGGCCATGACGTGCCAAAGGTCTTCACCATCGTTTTCGGCGCCGGCTGCGCGCTCGCCGGACTGGCGGGAGTGATTGCCGGCAACGCGTTCACGACGGAACCCGGCATGGCCCGGTCGCTCGGCGCCATCGTGTTCGCCATCGTCGTCATGGGCGGGCTCGGCTCGATTTGGGGCGCATTGGCGGCCTCGCTGCTGATCGGCTTCGTGCAGACCGCCAGCATCAGCCTCGACATGCCGCTCGGCACGGCGCTGACGCAGCTTGGCATCCCGGTCGACACGGCGGTGCTGACCGATCTGTGGCAGGTCACCATCGCGCGGGTGGCGCCGGTGGTGCCGTATGTCTTGCTGATCCTGGTGCTGGCGCTGCGTCCGCGCGGCCTCATGGGCACGCGGTCCGCCTGATGCTGGCCCCGGCGCAAACCAGGCTGGCCCGGCCGCAACCCAGCGCCGCATTGCGTGCGATGCTGCCCTGGGCGCTGGCCGCCGCCGCGGCACTGGTCCTGCCGCACGTCGTGCCCGGCGGGTTCGGCCTGTCCCTGCTGTGCCGGATGGGCATTGCCATCGTCTTCGCGCTGTCGTTCAACATGCTGCTCGGCCAGGGCGGCATGCTCGACTTCGGCCACGCCGTGTTCCTGGGCCTCGGCGGGTTCCTGGCGATGCACGCAATGAAGCTTGCGGATGCCGGCTGGTGGATGCCGACGCCAGCCCTGCCGTTGGTCGGCGCATTGGGCGGCCTCGCGGCGGCGATCCTGGCCGGATGGGTGTCCACGCGCCGGGCCGGCACCGCATTCGCCATGATCACCCTGGGCGTCGCCGAGCTGGTCGTCGCCATCGTCCTGCTGTTCCCGAGCGTGTTCGGCGGCGAGGAGGGTCTGTCCGCCGACCGCTCCTCCGGCCCGCCGCTGCTCGGCCTCGACTTCGGTCCCCAGATCGAGGCGTACTACGTCATCGCCGCCTGGGCCTGGGCGGCGGCGCTGCTGATGTGGCTCTATACCCGCACCCCGCTTGGCCGCCTGGCCAACGCCGTGCGCGACAATCCGGAGCGGGTCGGCTTCCTCGGCTACGATCCGGCCCGCATCCGCCTGCTGGTCTTTTCACTCAGCGGCCTGTTCGCCGGGATCGCCGGCGGCCTCGCCGCGCTGAACGACGAGATCGTCACCTCCGGCAACATGTCGCCCGAGGCGTCGAGCGCCGTCCTGGTCATGACCTTCATCGGCGGCGTCGGCACCTTCTGGGGGCCGGTGATCGGCGCGGTCCTGATCACCTTCTTGTCCGTGGCGCTCAGCACCGTGACCGACGCTTGGCAGCTCTATAGCGGGCTGCTGTTCGTGGCGGTCGTGATTTGGGCGCCGGGCGGGATCTCCGGCATCATCCTGGCGCATGCCCCGGTTTTGCGCGCGGGCTTGGGCGGACGCCTCGTGCCCTCCTACCTTGCGGTGCTGCCGGGGCTCGTGCTGGCGGTGGCCGGGACCATCGGCTTGGCCGAACTCGCCTTCCGGCTGCAGAGCGTGCGCAACGGCGCGTCTCCACGTCCGGTCCTCGGCTTGGCGCTCGACCCGCAAAGCATCCTGCCCTGGCTCGTGGCGGCCGTGTTGCTGCTGGCCGGAGCGTGGCTGCTGCGCCGTGCCGGACCCGCTGCCAAAGAGGCATGGCAGGAAACCAGCGCCGTGGCGCAAGCTGCATGACCCCCGCCCTGCGCGTCACCGGCCTGGAAAAGGCGTTCGGCCCGACGAAGATCATCCGCGGCGTCGAACTCGAGGTGTCGAAGGGCGAGCGCCACGCCGTGATCGGCCCGAACGGCGCCGGCAAGTCGACGCTGTTCCACCTGATTTCCGGGCGGCTGCCATCGGACGCCGGGCACATCCTGCTGCATGGCCACGACATCACCGGCCTGCCTCCATACGCGATCTTCAACCGCGGCCTGGCCCGCAGCTTCCAGGTCACCAGCTTGTTCCCACGCCTGTCGGTGTTCGAGAACCTGCGCGCCGCCGCGATGCGCACCCACGGCTGCGGCCACGCCTTTTGGCGCCGTCTGGAGGGTTTCGCATCGCTGCGCCGCCGGGCGGAGGAGGTCCTGCTGCTGCTGGGCCTCGAACGCCGGCGCGACATCCTGGCGGGGGCGCTCGCCTACGCCGATCAGCGCGCGCTGGAGATCGGCGTCACCATCGCCGGCGGCGCCGAGACCATCCTGCTCGATGAACCCACCGCCGGCATGAGCCGTGCGGAGACCGAGCGTGCCGTGACCTTGATCCGCCGCGTGTCCGAGGGCCGCACGCTGGTGATGATCGAGCACGACCTGGGCGTCGTATTCGGCCTGGCCGACCGGATTTCGGTGCTGGCGGAGGGCCGGGTGATCGCATCCGGCCCGCCCGACGCCGTCCGCGGCGACCCGGCCGTCCGCACCGCCTATTTGGGCGCGGCAGCCGAGGCGCTCGCATGATGCTGTCCGTACAGGGCCTGCAGGCTTGGTACGGAAAAAGCCAGGTGTTGCGGGGCGTGGACTTGCACGTCGGCCGCGGCGAGATCGTGGCGTTGCTGGGCCGCAACGGCGCCGGGCGCAGCACGATGCTGAAGGCAATCATGGGCAGCGTCGTCCGCGCGGGACAGATCAAGTTCGACGGCGCAGAGATCGGTCGCCTAGCGCCGCACCAGGTCGCGCGGCTGGGCCTGGGCTATGTGCCGGAGGACCGCTCGATCTTCCCGGACCTGACCACGGTGCAGAACCTGGTGCTTGGCGAGAAGAAGGGTCCCGGCGGCAAGTTCGGGCTCGATGACGCCTACGCCCTGTTCCCCCGGCTGCAGGAGCGCGCGGACGCTCCCGCGGGCGCGCTGTCGGGTGGCGAGCAGCAGATGCTGGCGATGTGCCGCACGCTTATGGGCAGCCCGGCGCTGCTGATGGTCGACGAACCCACCGAGGGCCTGGCGCCCATGATGGTGCAAAAGGTCCGCGAGCTGTTGGTGGCGGTGGCCGAGCGGGGGGTGACGATCCTGCTGGTGGAGCAGAAATTGGACATCGCAATGGCGATCAGCCACCGGCTTTACGTTATGGGCCATGGCGAGATCGTATTCGAAGGCACTCCGGCCAGCCTGGCCGGCAATGCCGGGGTCAGGCGCGAATGGTTGGAGGTTTAAGCGAAATGGGCAGCATCAACGCGAGCGTCGACGTGCGGCGTCAGGACGGCGTGGCCGTGGTGGCGATGGACAACCCGCCGGTGAACGCGCTCGGCATCGCGCTGCGCAGCGGCCTGATGCAGGCGATGGAGCAACTGCGCGGCGATCCCAGCGTGAAGGCCATCGTGCTGTCCGGCACCGTGCGCGCGTTCAGCGGCGGGGCCGACATCACCGAGTTCGGCAAGCCGTCGCAGGATCCCAACCTGCGCCAGCTCATTGCCGTCATCGAGGACATGCCGATGCCGGTGGTGGCCGCGATCCAGGGCGTGGCGCTGGGCGGTGGGCTGGAATTAGCACTCGGCTGCCACGCGCGGGTGGCGTGGGCGACGGCACGGCTTGGATTGCCCGAGGTGAAGCTCGGCCTGCTGCCCGGCGCCGGCGGCACGCAGCGCCTGCCGCGCATCGTCGGCATCGAAAAGGCGCTGTCGATGATCGTGACCGGCAATCCGATTGGCGCGAAGGAGGCGGCGGAGTGCGGCCTGGTCGACGCGTTGCTCGACGGCGCCTATCCGGATGCGGCGGTGGAGTGGGCGCGCAACGTCACGGAACGCCGCCGTGTGCGGGACCGCGAGGACGCGCTGGCTCCGGCGCGGGCCGACGCCGGGATGATCGACCGCGTCGCGGAGCCGTTGCTGAAGGCGTCGGGTGCGGCCGCCCCGCGCGCCTGCGTCGAAAGCGTGCGCGGCGCGGTGACGATGCCGTTCGACGAGGGCCTCGCCAACGAGCGGCGCCTGTTCGAGCAGCTTGTCACCGGCGACGAAAGCCGCGCCCAGCGCCATGCATTTTTCGCCGAGCGGGAGGCGCAGAAGCCCGACCTGCCCGCCGGCACCCAGCCGCGGCCCATCGCCCGCGCCGCGGTGATCGGCGGCGGCACCATGGGCGGCGGCATCGCCATGTGCTTCGCCAACGCCGGCATCCCGGTGACGATGATAGAGACCGAGCAGGCGGCGCTCGACCGCGGCCTGGCCCGCATCGCCGAGCTGTATGGAATTTCGGCCAAGCGCGGCAGCATCACCGCCGCCCAAGCCGAGGAGCGCCGCGGCCGTATCCAGGGACGGCTCGGCCTCGAGGGCGTCGAGGGCGCCGACATCGTGGTCGAGGCGGTGTTCGAGGACATGGGGGTGAAAAAGCAGGTGTTCGCCGAGCTCGGCCGCCTCGCCAAGCCCGGCGCGGTGCTGGCGACCAACACGAGCTATCTCAACATCGACGAGATCGCCGAAGCCTCCACACGGCCCGGCGACGTGCTGGGGATGCACTTCTTCAGCCCCGCCAACGTGATGAAGTTGCTGGAGGTCGTGCGCGGGGGCCAGACCAGCCCGGCGGTCATCGCCACCGCGTCGGATATCGGCAAGAAGCTCTCCAAGGTCAGCATCGTCGTCGGCAACTGCTTCGGTTTCGTCGGCAACCGCATGCTGGCGCGGCGCAGCGACGCGGCCGAGCGCCTGCTGCTTGACGGCGCCAGCCCGGCGGAGGTCGACGCGGCGCTGGTGGCGTTCGGCTTCCGCATGGGGCCGTTCGCCATGGGGGACCTCGCGGGCCTCGATATCGGCATGCGTATCCGCAAGGCGTTCGGCAAGCGCGCCCCGGTGTCGGACGCGCTGTGCGAGGCCGGGCGCTATGGGCAGAAGACCGGCGCCGGCTATTATTTGTATGAGGGCCGCAACGCCACGCCGGACCCGGAGGTGGACCGCATCATCGCCGCCGAATCCGCGAAACTGGGTATCACCCGGCACCCGATCGGCGCGGAGGAGATCACCGAGCGGCTGGTGTATCCCATGATCAACGAGGGCGCGCGCATCCTGGAGGAGGGCATCGCCACCCGGCCCGGCGACATCGACGCCATCTGGCTGCACGGCTACAACTGGCCGGCCTGGCGCGGGGGGCCGATGTTCTATGCCGACCTCGTCGGGCTTGGCCGCATCCGCGACCGGTTGCAGGACTTCTTCGAGGCGACGGGGGACGAGCTTTTGCGCCCGGCGCCGCTGTTGGCGAAGCTCGCCGACGCCGGGCAGGGTTTCGCCAGCCATGCGGCAAAGGCGACGTGATGCCACGCCCGTTCGCCTGGGAAGCCAGCTATCCAGAGACTGTGCGCTGGGACACGCCCATCGCGGTCAGCACGCTGCCGGAGTTGCTCGACCGCGCGGTGGCCCAATTTGCCGGCCGGCCGGCGCTGGAGTTCCGCGGGCAGCACATGAGCTACACCGAGCTCGGCGAGCGGGTCGACCGCCTGGCGCGCGGGCTGATGGCGCTCGGCCTGCTGCCGGGCGACGCGGTGGCCCTGTTGCTGACCAATAGCCCGGCGCACCCGATCGCCTTTTTCGCCGTGCTGCGCATCGGGGGGGTGGTGGTGCACTTGAGCCCGCTCGACCCGGCGCGCGCCGTGGAACGCAAGCTGGCGGACAGCGGCGCGCAGACCATGATCGTCGGCAATCTGCCGGCGCTGATGCCCCAGGCCCTCGCCGCCCGGCAGTCCGGCGCCATCAGCAAGCTGATTGTCGCGGAGGACCTGGATTGGGGGCCGGGCGGCGTGGACGCGCCGGTGCCGCCGGGTGCCCGCACGTTGCGCGACCTCGACGGGCCGGAGGCGGCATGGCCGGCGATCGAGCCGCCCGACGTGGCCGTACTGCAATACACCGGCGGGACCACCGGCGCGCCGCGGGCGGCGATGCTGTCCCATGCGAACATCACCAGCGCGGTCGGGATGTATGCGGCCTGGAGCGCCGGCAGCGATCGGGACTACGTGGCTGGTGACCGGGTGATGTGCGTGCTGCCGCTGTTCCACATCTATGCCCTGACCGCGGTGATGCTGCGGGCGCTGGCGAGTGGCGCGGAGCTGATGCTGCGTGCCCGGTTCGACGTGAACCAGGCCCTGGAGGACATCGAGATCGGCCGCTGCACGCATTTTTTCGGCGTGCCGACCATGTGGATCGCGCTGGCGAACCATCCCGGCTTTGCCTCGCGCGACCTTTCGAGCCTGAAAGTCACCAGCTCCGGCGGCGCGGCGCTGCCGCATGATGTGGGCGTGCGGGTCGAGGCGATCACCGGGCTGCGGCTGGGCGGCGGCTGGGGGATGACCGAAACCTCGCCGGCCGGCACCAACGTGCTCACGGACCGCACGCCGGGCCCTGGCGACATCGGCGTGCCGCTGCCCGGCATCGAAATGGACGTGGTGGCGGTCGACGATCCGACCCGTGTGCTGCCGCCCGGCGAGATCGGCGAGGTGCGCGTCCGCGGCCCCAACGTGACGCTGGGCTACTGGCGGCGTCCGGCGGAGACGGCGGAGGCGTTCGTCGACGGCTGGTTCCTGACCGGCGACATCGGCCGGATGGCGCCCGACGGCGTATTCACCCTGGTGGACCGCAAGAAGGAGATGATCATCTCCGGCGGCTTCAACGTGTATCCTCGGTCGATCGAGGATGCGATCCACGAGCATCCGGACGTGCGGGAGGCCGCGGTGATCGGCATCCATGACCCGTATCGCGGCCAGGCGGCGAAGGCGTATGTCGTGCTGCGCGACGGTGCGCCGGCGCTGACCTTGGACGCGCTGCGGGAATTCCTGGCCGATAAGCTGGGCCGGCACGAGCTTCCGACCGCCCTCGAACTGCGCGAGCAACTGCCGCACACGCCGGTTGGCAAGCTTGCGAAACGCGAACTGATCGCCGAACTCACCCAAACCGCACTCCCACAACACGGAGCATCGAGCCATGGTTGAAGCCGTCATCGTTTCCACTGCGCGCACCCCGATTGGCCGGGCCATGCGCGGCGCATTCAATATGACCCATGGGGCCGAGATGGGCGGCCATGCCATCGAGCATGCGGTCGAGCGCGCCGGGCTGGAGGCGGGCGACGTGGAGGAGGTCGTGCTGGGCTGCGCCAATCCGGAGGGCGCCACCGGCGGCAATATCGCCCGGCAGGCGGCATTGCGCGCTGGGTTGTCGGCAGGCACGGCGGCGATGACGGTGAACCGGTTCTGCTCGTCGGGCCTGCAGGCGATCGCGATCGCGGCCAACCGGGTGGTATGCGACGGCGTCCCGGTCGCGGTGGCGGGCGGGCTTGAGAATATCAGCCTGGTGCAGACCACGATGAACCGGCACATGTATAAGGATGCCTGGCTCGAGGATCACGTGCCGGCGGTGTATATGCCGATGATCGAGACGGCGGACATCGTGGCGGCGCGCTATGGCATCAGCCGGGAGGCGCAGGACGAGTATGCGCTCGAAAGCCAGCGCCGCACCGCCTCCGGACAGCAGGCCGGGCGCTTCGACGCGGAGATCGTGCCGTTGCCGAGCGTCATGGCGGTCACTGACAAGGTGACGGGCGAGGTCCGGCATGAGCCGGTCACCCTGCGCCAGGACGAAGGCAACCGGCCCGAAACCACGCTGGAGGGGTTGGCGAAGCTGAAGCCGGTGCGCGGCGAGGGGCAGTTCATCACCGCGGGCAACGCGAGCCAGCTTTCGGACGGGGCCAGCGCCTGCGTGGTGATGTCCGACAAGGAGGCGGCGCGCCGCGGCCTGGAGCCCATGGCGGTGTTCCGCGGCCTGGCGGTCGCTGGCTGCGACCCGGACGAGATGGGGATCGGCCCGGTGTTCGCGGTGCCGCGGTTGCTGGAACGTCATGGGCTGACGATAGCCGATATTGATTTATGGGAACTTAACGAAGCCTTTGCCAGTCAGGTGCTATATTGCCGCAACAAGCTCGGCATTCCCGCCGACCGCTTGAACGTTGACGGAGGCGCGATCTCGATTGGGCACCCTTATGGCATGAGCGGGGCGCGGATGACGGGTCATGCGCTGATCGAGGGCCGGCGCCGGGGTGCCAAGCGCGTGGTCGTCACCATGTGCATCGGCGGGGGCCAGGGCGCCGCTGGCCTATTTGAGCTGCGATAGGAGCACGTTATGGACCTGAGCTTCACCGCCGAGGAACGCGCCTTCCGCGAGAAGATGCGCGATTTCTTCACCACGCAAATCCCCGAGACGATCCGCGAGCAGGTGCAGCGTGGCGAGCATGTGTCGCGGGACCAGCAGGTCACGGCGCAACGCATCCTGAACGCGAATGGGCTTGCGGTGCCGCACTGGCCGTCGGAGTGGGGCGGCCAGGATTGGACGCCGGTGCAGCTCTATATCTATCAGGACGAGATGCAGCAGAACTGCGTGCCTGCGCCGCTCGGGTTCAACACCAACATGGTCGGGCCGGTCATCGCGCAGTTCGGGTCCGAGGCGCACAAGAAGCAGTTCCTGGCGCCGACTGCGAACCTGGATATCTGGTGGTGCCAGGGCTTTTCCGAGCCCGGCGCCGGTTCGGACCTTGCGAGCCTGCGCACCACTGCCGTGCGCGACGGCGACAACTACGTGGTGAACGGGCAGAAGACCTGGACGACGCTGGCCCAATACGCCGACTGGATTTTCTGCCTGGTGCGCACCGACACCGCGGCAAGGAAAAAGCAGGAGGGCATCAGTTTCCTGCTGATCGACATGAAGACGCCGGGCATTACGGTGCGCCCGATCCAGACGATCGACGGCGGGGTCGAGGTCAACGAGGTCTGGTTCGACGAGGTGCGGGTGCCGGTCGAGAACCTGGTCGGCGAGGAGAACAAGGGCTGGGATTACGCCAAGTTCCTGTTGGGCAACGAGCGCACCGGGATCGCCCGCGTCGGAGTGAGCAAAGCGCGCATCCGCCGCATCAAGCAGTTGGCGGCGCTGGAGCGCGTTGGCGACCGCGCCATGATGGACGAGCCGCATTTCCGCGAGCGGGTTGCCGCAGTCGAAGTCGAGCTGAAGGCGCTGGAGATGACCCAGCTCCGCGTTGTTGCAGACGAGCGCAACCGGGAGCGCGGCAAGCCAAACCCGGCGAGCTCGATCCTGAAGATCAAAGGCTCCGAGCTGCAGCAGGCGACGACGGAGCTGCTGATGGACGTGGTTGGTCCTTATATACTACCCTACGACGACCATGAACCCGGCAGCAACGAGCCGCCAGTGGGTCCGGACTATGCAGCCGAAGCGGCGCCGACCTATTTTAATTGGCGCAAGATTTCGATCTATGGCGGCTCGAACGAGATCCAGCGCAACATCGTCGCGAAGGCGATATTGGGGTTTTGAGGATACACTAAGCGCGGGTTTTGCGCGGTTATGGAACCCGATACAGGCATCGTGAGTTGGCTGCATTCAGTGCAACCATGGAGGTTTCGATGCTCAAGAGTCGTGTTTCATCCCGTGCTTTGCTGCTCGCGCTCGCGCTGTCGGCATTGGCGCCGATGCTGAGTGCCTGCAACACGACAGCCGGCGCCGGCCAGGATATCAGCTCGGCCGGCAAGGCCGTGACGCGCAGCGCGGACGACGTGAAGAAGGGTTTGTAGGCCAACACAATTCATTAACCTTTCGGGCGTATGGGGTTAGCGGGGCGAAGCTTTTCGTCTACGCTGGCCCCAAAAGCGAACCGGAGGGAATGGCATGGACTTCGATCTCAGCGACGAGCAGCGGCTGTTGAAGGACAGCGTCGATCGCATGATCGCGGACCGCTATGGCTTCGAGGCGCGCAACGGTTTTCGGAAATCCCCCGATGGCTGGAGCTGCGAGATTTGGGCGCAATTTGCCGACCTCGGATTGCTGGGCCTGCCATTCACTGAAGCGCAAGGCGGGTTTGGCGGCAGCCCGGTCGACACGGCGCTGGTTATGGAGGCTTTTGGCCGCGCCCTGGTCATTGAGCCGTATTTCGCGACTGTCGTCGCCTGCGGCACGCTGCTGCGGCACGCCGCATCGGAGGCGCAGCTTGAAAAGTTGGTGCCCGGGATCGTCGCCGGGGAGCGCATGTTAGCATACGCGCAAGTTGAACGGCAGTCCCGTCATAGCCTGAACGATGTCATGACCCGGGCGGAACGCGACGGCGAAGGATGGCGCATCACCGGGGAGAAAAGCCTTGTTCTGCACGGCGACAGCGCCGACGCCTTGTTGGTGACGGCGCGGACTGCTGGCGAGCATCGGGAGCGCCATGGCATCGGCCTGTTCTTGGTTCAAGCCGACGGCGCCGGCGTGACCCGGCGCGGCTATCCGACCCAGGACGGCATGCAGGCGGCGGAGATCAGCCTGGTCAACGCGCCCGCCGAGGCATTAGGCGACCCTGCCGAAGCGCTGCCGGTGTTGGAGCGCGCCAACGACGAGATGCTCGCTGCATTATGTGCGGAGGCGGTCGGCGTGATGGACGCGATGCACGCCATGACCGTCGACTATATGAAGACCCGCAAGCAATTCGGCCGCGCGATCGGCGACAACCAGGCGCTGCAGCACCGTGCCGTCGACATGTACGTATCGCTCGAACAGGCCCGCAGCATGGCGCTTTATGCGACGATGATGGCCAGCGAGCCGGACCCGTTGGAGCGCCAGCGCGCCATGCACGCCGCCAAGGTGCAGATCGGACGCAGCGGCCGGCACATCGGGCAGGAATCTGTGCAGTTGCATGGCGGCATCGGCGTCACGATGGAATACGCGGTTGGTCACCATTTCAAGCGTATGACAATGATTGAGCGAGGCTTCGGCGATACCGACAGCCATTTGGCGGCGCTGGCACGGCTAGGCGGCCTCATCGCCGCTTGATGGCGTGAGCGGCCGTTTTGGCCTATACGCGCGCAGTGAAGTCCGTTGCCGCCCTGCTGATGTTGTTTGCTGCCGGTCCGGCTTGGGCGGAGGCAGATTCGCCGTTCGTCGAGTGCGAAACGGCCATCGCCACCGCGAAACAGACGCCGCGCATCCCGGACAAGCTGATGCCGGCGATCTCGCGGGTGGAGAGCGGCCGGCTGGACCCGGCGTCCAAGCGGGTGCGTCCGTGGCCATGGACCATCAACGTCGGGGGCACCGGGTTCTTCTTCGACACCAAGGATCAGGCTGTCGCGGCCGTGCGCGAATTGCAGGCGCGCGGCGTCCGCTCGATCGACATCGGGTGCATGCAGGTTAACCTGATGCATCACCCTACGGCGTTCGCCAGCCTGGACGAGGCGTTCGAGCCCATGGCGAATGCACGTTATGCCGCAAGGTTCCTAACGTCGCTCTATCGGCAGACCGGCGACTGGAGCCTGGCCGCGGCAAACTATCATTCGGCCGACGTGGACCGTGGAGAGGATTACCAGCGGCGGGTATTCGGCCGGGTGATGACCCCGATGGGCGCAAAGGCGGCAGTGTCGGGCGCCAGTTCGTACGGCGTGTGGCCGCCTCCCGGCAGCGTCTATGCCGCATTGCCGCCGGTCGAATACGCATATGGCGCGTTCGGCGCGGCGCCCGGGCGGGTCGTGGTGCAGCTTCCACCTTTGCGGACGCATCGGTGAACAGTGGCATTGTTTTTGCTGGATGCGGTGTAAGATAGATCAGCGCCAACTGGGGTCAGCACCATGAAAGCCAGACACTTGCTTGCCTCACTTGCCTTCGCCGCCGGCCTGGTCGCCGCCGCGGCCCAAGCCAAGGAGTATACCGCGCTGCGTTTCGGCATGGACGCCGCCTATCCGCCGTTCGAAAGCGTCAACTCGAAAGGCGAGATCGTCGGCTTCGAAGTCGACTACGCCAAGGCATTGTGCGAACGCATGAAGGTAAGCTGCACGTTCCAGAACCAAGACTGGGATGGCATCATTCCCTCGTTGATGGCCGGCAAGTTCGACGTGATCTTCTCCAGCATGAACGTCACCGCCGAACGAGCGAAGCGGGTCCTGTTTTCCGACATGTATTACGCAACGCCGCCGGTCATCGCGACTTCGGCCAGCAATAAAAGCGACGATATCTCCC
Source organism: Acetobacteraceae bacterium (assembly GCA_965277495.1). Classification (GTDB taxonomy): domain Bacteria; phylum Pseudomonadota; class Alphaproteobacteria; order Acetobacterales; family Acetobacteraceae; genus CAHJXG01. Next base: position 3,831,879 of record OZ255824.1, read on the forward strand.
CCACGGCGCTGAAAGGCAAGACGATCGGCACGCAATCGTCGACGATCCATGCCAACTACCTCGAACGCTTCTATAAGGACTCCGACATCAAGCTCTATCCGACCCAGGACGAGCCAAACCAGGACTTAGCGAGCGGGCGTCTCGACTACGTGGTAGGCGACGGTCTCGTGACCAAGGACTTCATCGAGAAGAAGGGCAATGGTTGCTGCCGCATCGTGGCGACCATCGCCCGCGTGCCGGACATTCATGGCCCCGGCGTAGGCGCCGCTTTCCGGCCCGACGACACCGAGCTGCGCGACAGGTTCAACAAGGCTATCGCCGAGCTGGACGCCGACGGCACCTACGCCAAGCTCGCGTCGAAGTACTTCACCGTGGACATCCGCGGCAAGTAACCGCAGCCCCAAGGGCAGCGACGTGCTCGGCCTGCTATTCGGCCCGGACGGATGGATCGGCCTTCTGCTCGAAGGGGCGACGGTCACGATCGGCTTGGCCGTGGCCACCATCCCGTTCGGCTTCGGCGGCGGGCTGGCGCTCGCGGTGTTGCGCGGCTCGGGCAGCAGCGTCGTCCGGGCACTCTGCGCCGCCTACACCGGATTCTTCCGCGGCATTCCGGACCTTCTGGCGCTGTTCATCGTCTATTTCGGCCTGCAGGCGGTCATCGACCAGACCGGCAAGCTGCTCGGCCTTACGGTGCATCTCGAAGTCCATGCGCTGGTCGCCGGGGTCATCGCATTGGCCGTCGTGGTCGCCGCCTATTCCAGCGAGGTCTGGATCGGCGCAATCGGCGCCATCCCGCCGGGCCAGAGCGAGGCGGCGCTGTCGCTCGGCCTGACCCGGCGGCAGGCATTCCGGCGGGTCGTGCTGCCGCAACTACTGCGCGTGGCGCTGCCTGGCCTCGGCAACATCTGGACCATCTTGCTTAAGGACACCTCGCTGATCTCGACGCTCGCGGTCCTGGACCTGTTGCGCGCAGCGTCGGAGGCGAGCCGCAGCACCCGGGCGCCGCTGCTGTTCTACAGCATAGCCGCGGGCTTCTACCTGATATTGAGCATCGGATCGGGCCTCGTGCAGGCGGCGCTGGAACGCAGGGCCGCCCGAGGTTATGCCTGATGCTGGCGTCGCTGCAGGCAGCAGTCCCGTTGCTGTTCGACTTCGACCTATTACAGGCCTATGGCGGGCGCCTGATCGCAGGCTTGTGGATCACGCTCAAGGTCGTGAGCCTCGCCTGCGTCCTCGGTTTCGGGTTGGCCTATCCGATCTGCCGCGCGCGCATGTCGCGCAGCCGGCTGCTTTCCGGAGCGGCGCTGGCCTATGTCACCTTTTTCCGCGGCACGCCGCTGCTGTGCCAGCTTTATTTGGTCTACTACGGTGCCGGCGAGGTCCGCCCGGCGCTGACCGACCTGGGCCTGTGGTGGTTTTTTCGCGATGCCTATTGTTGCTGCATCTTCGCCTTCACGCTGAACACCGCCGCCTATCAGTCTGAAATCATGCGTGGCGCGCTGGCCTCGGTGCCGCGCGGCCAGGTCGAGGCGGCGATGGCGCTCGGCCTAGGCAGGTTCGCAACCAACCGGCGCGTGGTCTGGCCGCAGGCCGCCCTGGTCGCGATCCGCCCCATGGGCAATGAGGTGATCACCGTCATCAAGGCCAGCGCCCTGGCCGCCATCGTGACCCTGCTCGACCTGATGGGGGAAACCCGGTTCATCTTCGCCCGGACGTTCGACTTCTCGGTCTACCTTTATTGCGCGGTGCTCTACCTCATGCTGACGGAGGCGGTCCGCCGCGCGCTCGGCTGGGTCGAGCGCCGCAACTCGCTGCACCTGCGGGCGGCCCACGCCGCGACGTCACAGGCGGCCCCCGGGACGATGCGGACGGCTCCGGCCGGACCCTCTACTCGGCAGCCGACGCCAGCTTGAAATTGCGGAACTGCTGCCTCAGCGCGAGCTTGTTCAGCTTGCCAGTCGCGGTATGCGGCAATTGGTCGACGATGACGACCTCGTCCGGCGTCCACCATTTGGCAACCTTTCCGGCGTAGCTTGCCAGCAGTTCAGTGGGGTCGATGGTGCGTCCGGGCTTGGCGACGACGATCAACAACGGGCGCTCGTCCCACTTCGGATGCCGCGCGCCGACGATGGCGGCTTCGGCGACGTCGGGGTGAGCGACCGCGATGTTTTCGAGCTGGATGGAGCTGATCCACTCGCCGCCGGACTTTACGATGTCCTTGGTGCGGTCGGTCACTTCCATCAGGCCGTGCCGGTCGATTGTGGACACGTCGCCGGTGGCGAACCAGCCGTCGGCATCGGTGGAGTCGGCGTCGGCGTTGAGGTAGCGCCGGGTGACCCAGGGGCCGCGGACCATCAGGTTGCCGTAGGTCGAGCCGTCCCAGGGCAGCTCGGCGCCGGTGTCGTCGACGATCTTCATGTCGAGGCCGGGCACGGCGCGGCCCTGCTTGTATTGCAGGTTCCTGGCGTCTTCGGGCGTCATGCCCTCGAAGCTGGGCTTGGGTCCGTAGCAGGTGCCGAGCGGGCTGGTTTCGGTCATGCCCCACGCATGGTCGACGCGCACGCCGTAATCGTGCGCGAACGTGTCGATCAGCATAGGCGGGCAGGCGGAGCCGCCGCAAACCAGCCGCTGCAGGGTGTCGAGCTTGCCGTCGGTGGCGCGCAGGTGCTGCAGCAAGCCCATCCACACCGTCGGCACCCCGGCGGAAATGGTCACGCGCTCGCTGTTCATCAGCGATTGCATGCTGGCGCCGTCGAGATAGCGTCCGGGCATGATCAGGCTGGCGCCCGCCATCGGGGCGGAATAGGGCGTGCCCCAGGCGTTGACGTGGAACATCGGCACCACCGGCAATACACGGTCGACGCTGCGCAGGCCGAAAACATCCGCCATGTTCACGGCATAGGCGTGGATGACGGTGCTGCGGTGGCTATACAGCACGCCCTTCGGCCGCCCGGTCGTGCCGGAGGTGTAGCACAATGCGCTGGCCAGTTCCTCATCGAGGCGTGGCCAGGTGAAATCGTCGTCGGCATCGGCCAGCAGCGTCTCGTAGCACAACAACTCCTGGCCCGGCGCCAGCGCCACCTCCGGCATCGCTTCCGGGTCCGCCAGCATGACGACGGCGCGGAGGCCGGGCACCGACGGCGCGATGGCGGCAAGCAGCGGGGTGAAGGTGGTGTCGGCGCATAGGATGGTGCTGCCGGCGTCGTTCAGGATGTGCGCGATGTCGTCCGGCGCCAGACGCGGGTTAACGGTATGGATGATCGCGCCCATGCCGGACACGGCGTAATACAGCTCCAGGTGGCGGTGCCCGTTCCAGGCCAGCGTCGCGATGCGGTCCGATTGTTGGACATCCAGGCGCAGCAGCGCGCGGGCGAGGGTGCGGGCGCGCCGCTCGATCCCGGCGTAGTTGGTGCGGTGGATGGTGTCCTCGGTGGTGCGGGACACGACCTCGGCGCTGCCGTGGTGGCGCGCGGCGTGGGTGATGATCGAGGAGATGAGCAGCGGCTGCGATTGCATCAATCCGAGCATGGGAGTTTCCTGAAATGGAGCCGTCTAGGTGCGGCGGTGTCCTAGGATGGCCGGATCGGGCCGCGGTGTCACGAAGCGCTGGTTTATCCAGCCATCCCCCGAAGACGCATACCCGTGAGTTGAAGCCGGCCTGCGTCTGGCATACCGTGGAAGCGGCAACAAAGAGGCTCGTTATGTCCGGCTTCGCCAGCACCAAGGATCTCGCGGACAAGGCCATCAGCTTCGACGAACTGGCGCCGGGCTTATACGGATACACCGCCGAGGGCGATCCGAACAGCGGCGTCGTGGTCGGCGACGACAGTGTGCTGGTCGTGGATGCGCAGGCGACTCCGCTGATGGCTGCCGACGTGATCGCCCGCATCCGCACCGTGACCGACAAGCCCGTCCGTCACGTCGTGCTGACCCACTACCACGCCGTGCGCGTGCTGGGCGCCAGCGCATACCTGGGCGCGGAGATCATCGCATCGGATGTCTGCCGCGACATGACGGCCGAGCGCGGGCAGCAGGATACCGACAGCGAGATCGGCCGCTTTCCCCGGCTATTTCGCGGACGGGACAGCATTCCCGGCCTGACCTGGCCGACGCTAACGTTTCATAAACGCATGACGCTGTATCTTGGCAGCCGTGAGGTGCAGATCATCCATATCGGGCGCAGCCATACCGCGGGGGACACCGTCGTTTGGCTGCCAAAGGAGCGCGTGCTATTCAGCGGCGATGTCGTCGAATTCGGCGCCACGCCGTATTGCGGCGACGCGCATTTTACCGACTGGCCGACGACGCTCGCCGCGGTGCAGGCTTTGGGGGCGGAGGCGCTGGTGCCGGGCCGCGGACGTTCGTTGAAGAATGCCGCCGAGTGCGCCGAGGCGATCGAGGGCACGCGGGCCTTCACCAGCGACCTGTTCGACATCGTGCGGCGCGCCTCGGCTGGCGGCGCCGAGTTGAAACAGGTGTACGACCAGGCCATGGCGGAGATGCGGCCCAAATACGGCCACTGGGTCATCTTCGAGCACTGCATGCCGTTCAACGTGACCCGCGCGCACGACGAGGCGCGCGGCCTCGATCATCCGCGCATCTGGACCGCGGAGCGCGATATCGAGATGTGGCGCGCGCTTGAGCAAGGGGCGCCGGCCCCGGCTGCGGACGCATCGGCCGGGCCGGCCTGATGCCGCATGACTCGCCACGCTACGCCGTGCCGCCGCCGCCCTTGGGTTTGGCGCATCATGCGGCGGTGGTGGTGGTGGGCGGCGGGCTTGTTGGACTGACCTTGGCGCTAGACCTGGCGCAGCGTGGCGTGGCCGTGGTCGTGCTGGACGACGACGATACCGTCAGCACCGGCAGCCGGGCGATCTGTTTCGCCAAGCGTACGCTTGAGATCTTCGGGCGTTTGGGCCTCGGGCCCCGCATGTTGGCCAAGGGCGTCACCTGGAACGTCGGCCGCGTCTTCTTCGGCGAGCGCCAACTTTTCGACTTCAACCTGTTGCCGGCGGACAGGCACGAATACCCGGCGTTCATCAACCTTCAGCAGTACTACGCCGAGGAATGGCTGGTCGAGGCGTGCGCGGCGACCGGGCTCGTGGACCTGCGCTGGCAGCACAAGGCCACAGCGGTGGACAACCGTCCGGACGGCGTGACCGTCACCGTCGCGGCGCCATCCGGTTCGTATGCGCTGACCACGGATTGGCTCGTGGCAGCGGACGGCGCCCGCAGCTTCGTGCGCGGGTGCCTCGACCTGCCGTTCGTTGGCAAAACCTTCCGCGACCGTTTCCTGATCGCCGACGTGGTGATGCGGGCCGAGTTCCCGACCGAGCGTTGGTTCTGGTTTGACCCGCCGTTCCACCGCAACCAATCGGCCCTGCTGCATAAACAGCCGGACGACGTTTGGCGCATCGACCTGCAGCTCGGCTGGGACGCCGACCCCGAGGAGGAGCGCCGGCCCGAACGCGTGATCCCCCGCGTGCAGGCCATGCTGGGGCCAGACGTGCCATTCGAACTCGAATGGGTCAGCGTCTATACCTTCCGCTGCCGCCGGCTGGAGCGGTTCGTGCACGGCCGCGTGGTGTTCGTGGGCGACAGCGCGCATCAGGTCAGCCCGTTCGGCGCACGCGGCGGCAATGGCGGCGTGCAGGATGCGGACAATCTCGGTTGGAAGCTCGCCGCGGTCATCCAGGGTGCGGCCGACCCGGCGCTGATCCATACCTATGACGACGAACGCGTCGCGGCAGCGGACGAGAACATCCTGCACAGCACCCGCGCCACCGACTTCATCACGCCGAAGACGGATGCCGCCCGCGCCTATCGCGATGCGGCCCTGGCGCTGGCCGCGCATCATGCGTTCGCGCGTCCGCTGGTGAACTCCGGCCGGCTGTCGCGTCCGACGTGCTTATTCAACAGCCCGCTCAATGTCCGGGACGGCGATGCCTGGCCGGGCTGCCTGCCGCCGGGGACGCCAGCCGCCGATGCGCCGGTCATGCATGAGGGGAAGCCGGATTGGCTGCTGCGTCACCTGGCCGGGCCAGGCTGCTTCCTGTTGGTGTTCGGGCCTGCAACGCCGGACGTGCCTGGCGTGACCACGGTCCGCATCGCGCCGGATGCGCTGGACGACCTGCACGGCATAGCGTCACTTCGCTATGGCGCGCCGCCCGGCGCCTGCGTGCTGTTGCGTCCGGACCAGCACGTGGTGGCGCTGTTTCGCCGGTTCGACCGGCATCGGGTGACCGCCGCCGTCGCTCATGCGATGTGCCGCGTGACGCCCGCGCATTTAGAGCGGGTTGCCTGATGCCGCTCGACCTCACGGCGCGGCTCGTGGATCCTGACCGGCTGTTTGCGGCGCTGGTGTCGGCGCATGAAGGGCTGGGTCCGGCCGCATCCCGCCGCCTTGACGCAGCCCTGGTGCTGCTGCTGGCCAACCACATTGGCGACGACGGGATTGTGCTGGCCGCCATCGAAGTCGCGCGCGCAATGGAGGAGGACTCATGAACGCCATATCCCGGAGCCCGCCACATGACGATTGACCATACCCATGATCCCGTCCTGCAAAGCTGGGTGCCCAGCGCCAACGGCCATGCGGACTTCCCGATCCAGAATCTGCCGCTCGGCGTATTCAGCCCGCTGGCCGGAGCGCCGCGGGGGGGCATAGCGATCGGCGACATGATCCTCGATCTGCGGGCCGTGCACGAGGAGGGTTTGCTGGATGAGGAGGCCCAGTCCGCCGTCCATGCCTGCATCGGTCCGTCGCTCAATCCGTTCCTGGCGTTGGGCGCCGCGCCCCGCCGCGCGCTGCGCGACGCCATCAGCGCGTTGCTGCAGGAAGGTTCGGATGAGCGCCCGCATCTGCTGCATCCGGCTGCGGATTGCATCATGTATTTGCCGGCGCGTATCGGCGACTACACGGACTTTTACGCCGGCATCCACCATGCGGAGACCGTCGGCAAGCTGTTCAGGCCCGACGCGCCGCTGCCGCCGAACTATAAATATGTGCCGATCGGCTACCATGGCCGGGCCAGCAGCCTGCGGACGAGCGGCGCGGACGTACGGCGTCCAAATGGGCAACGCAAGCCGGCCGGCGAGGCCGTTCCGACCTTTGGACCCTGCCGGAACCTCGACTACGAGTTGGAACTCGGCATCTGGGTCGGTCCAGGCAATGCGCTCGGCACCACGATCCCGATCGCCAATGCGACGGAGCACATCGCAGGCTTCTGTTTGCTGAACGACTGGTCCGCGCGCGATATCCAGAGTTGGGAGTACCAGCCACTCGGCCCCTTCCTGGCCAAGAATTTCTGCACCACCATCAGCGCCTGGATCGTGACGCCCGAGGCATTGGCCCCTTTTCGTGCGCCGCAGCCACCCCGCCCGACCGGCGATCCGGCGCCGCTGCCCTATCTGCACAACGCCGCAGACCAGGCCGCCGGAGCGTTGGATATCGAACTCGAGGTGCTGCTGATCACGTTGCAGATGCGTAAGCAGGGCCTGGCGCCGCATCGGCTGTCAATCGGCTCGGCGCTGGCGCTTTACTGGACGCCGGCGCAGTTGCTGGCGCATCACGCGAGCGGCGGGTGCAACCTCAACCCTGGGGATCTGCTGGGCACGGGCACCATCGCGGCGCCGACCAGCGACGGCTGCGGCAGCCTGTTGGAAATCACCCAGGGCGGCCGCGCCCCGATCACGCTGCCCTCGGGCGAGGAGCGGCGCTTCCTTGAGGACGGGGACGAAGTGATCCTGTGCGCCCGCGCCAACAAACCTGGCGCCGCGCCGATCGGCTTCGGATCGTGCCGCGGAATTGTGGCCGCCGCACTCTGAACCCCGCCATAGACTTACAAGCAGCATGCTGATGCAGTGTAGCTTGCCGACGCGTCCCGGGATGGAGTAGCCCTTGGGATCGAACCCGAAAGGCGCCCATGCAGGTCAAAGATGTCAAAAAGGTCGTTCTCGCCTATTCCGGCGGGCTGGACACCAGCGTCATCCTGCGTTGGCTGCAAACCACCTACCGATGCGAAGTCGTGACCTTCACCGCCGACCTCGGCCAGGGCGAGGAGTTGGAGCCTGCGCGGCGCAAAGCCGAGCTGTTGGGCGTAAAGGAGATTTTCGTCGACGACCTGCGGGAAGTTTTCGTTCGGGATTTCGTCTTTCCGATGTTCCGCGCCAACACGGTCTATGAGGGCCAATACCTCCTCGGCACCAGCATCGCGCGCCCGTTGATCGCGCAGCGCCAGATCGAGATCGCCGAACTCGTCGGCGCCGACGCGGTCGCGCATGGCGCTACCGGAAAGGGCAACGACCAGGTCCGCTTCGAAATCGCATATTACGCGTTGAAACCCGACATAAAGGTGATCGCCCCCTGGCGCGAGTGGGACATCACGAGCCGCACCCGGCTGCTTGAATTCGCCGAAGCCAACCAAATCCCGATCGCCCGCGATAAGCGCGGCGAGGCGCCATTCAGCGTGGACGCGAACCTGCTGCACTCCTCCTCCGAAGGTAAGATGCTGGAGGACCCGGCTGAGGAGGCGCCAGAGGCGGTCTATCAGCGCACGATCCGACCGGAGGACGCGCCGGACCAGTCCACCGTCATCAGCGTCGATTTCGAGCATGGCGACCCGACCGCGATCGACGGTGCCGCGATGTCGCCCGCGACGCTGCTGGCGCGGCTCAATGAATTGGGCCGGGCAAACGGCATCGGCCGGCTCGATATGGTCGAGAACCGCTTCGTCGGCATGAAGTCGCGCGGGGTATATGAGACGCCGGGCGGGTCGATCCTGCTGGTGGCGCACCGCGGCATCGAGAGCATCACCCTGGACCGCGAGGCGGCGCACCTCAAGGACAGCCTGATGCCGCGCTATGCCGAGCTGATCTACAACGGTTTCTGGTTCAGTCCGGAGCGGCGCATGTTGCAGGCCGCAATCGACGAGAGCCAGTGCAGCGTGACTGGCCGGGTGCGGCTGCGTCTGTATAAGGGCAACGTCAGCGTCATCGGGCGGGAGAGCCCGAACAGCCTGTATTCGATGAATGTCGTGACGTTCGAGGATGACCAGGGCGCCTATGATCAAACGGATGCCCAAGGCTTCATCAAGCTGCAGGCATTACGGCTGCGGCTAGGCGCCATCGCCGGGCGGCGGGGCGGCACGCTTTAGCGGCGGCGCTGCGGCAGGACGGAGGCACGGTCCATTGCGACCGTGTCCCGGCCCGCCGCCAATGGCTACCGAGCGCGGCCGCTCACCAAGTCGGTCACCACGCCGGGATCGGCCAGGGTGCTGGTGTCGCCCAGCCCGTCCGTCTCGTTCGCCGCGATCTTGCGCAGGATGCGGCGCATGATCTTGCCGGACCGGGTTTTCGGCAGGCCCGGCGCCCATTGGATTACGTCCGGCGACGCGATCGGGCCGATCTCATGACGCACCCACGCCACCAATTCCTTGCGCAACGCGTCGGTCGGTTCCTCGCCGTCGATCAGCGTCACATAGGCGTAGATGCCCTGTCCCTTCAGGTCGTGCGGGAAGCCGACGACGGCGGCCTCGGCGACCTTGGGGTGGGCGACCAGGGCGCTCTCGACCTCGGCCGTGCCCATGCGGTGGCCGCTCACGTTGATCACGTCGTCGACGCGTCCGGTGATCCAGAAATACCCGTCCTCGTCGCGCCGGGCGCCGTCGCCGGTGAAATACAGGCCCTTGAAGGTGGTGAAATACGTCTGCACGAAGCGGGTGTGGTCGCCATACAGCGTCCGCATCTGGCCGGGCCAGCTATCGGCGATGCAGAGGTTGCCCTCGACGGCACCCTCCAGCAGCTTGCCGTCGCCGTCCACCAGAACGGGGCGCACGCCTGGCAAAGGCAGGGTGGCGGAGCCTGGCTTCACCGGCACGGCGCCGGGCAGCGGTGAAATCAAGATGCCGCCGGTCTCGGTTTGCCACCAGGTGTCGACGATCGGGCAGCGTTCGTGGCCGATGACCCGGTAGTACCACATCCACGCCTCGGGATTGATCGGCTCGCCGACGCTGCCAAGGATGCGGAGCGACGCGCGCGAGGTGGACTGCACAGGCCCTTCGCCCTCCCGCATCAGCGAGCGGATCGCGGTTGGCGCCGTATAGAAAATATTAACCTGATGCTTGTCTACTACCTGCCAGAAGCGGGAGCTGGTGGGGTAATTGGGAATGCCTTCGAACATGAGCGTGGTGGCGCCGTTGGCGAGCGGGCCATAGACGATATAGGTATGCCCGGTGACCCAGCCGACGTCGGCGGTGCACCAATAGACCTCGCCGGGCTGGTAGTCGAAGACGAGCTGGTGGGTCATGGCGGCCCAAACCATGTAGCCGCCCGTGGTGTGCAGCACGCCCTTCGGCTGGCCGGTGCTGCCGGAGGTATAGAGGATGAACAGCGGGTCCTCCGCCCCCATCTCCTCCGGCGCGCAATCAGGGCTGGCGGCAGCCAGCAAGGCGGCATAGTCAAGGTCGCGGCCGTCCTGCATCGGCACATTGCCGCCCGTCACGCGAACGACGACCACGTGCTGGATCGTCGGGCAGTGCTTCAGCGCCTCGTCCGCATTGACTTTCAGCGCGACCTTGCGCCCGCCGCGGCGGCCCTCGTCGGCGGTGATCAGCAAGGTGCTGGCGCAGTCGTTGATGCGGTTCGACAGGCTGTCCGGCGAGAACCCGCCGAACACGATGGCGTGGATCGCCCCCAGCCGCGCGCAGGCCAGCATCGCCGCCGCAGCCTCGACCACCATCGGCAGATAGATCGTCACCCGGTCGCCGCGTTTCACGCCAAGCGTGCGCAGCGAATTGGCCAGCCGGCAGACCTCCTCATGCAGCTCGCGGTAGGTGACTTTGCGCTGCTGGTTGGGATCGTCACCCTCCCAGATGATCGCGACCTGGTCCGGCCGCTCTATAAGGTGCCGGTCGAGGCAGGTGGCGGAAGCGTTGAGCGTGCCGTCCTCGTACCAGCGGATGCTGACATCGCCCTCGAAACTCGTGTTCTTCGCGCGGGTCGGCGTGCGCATCCAGGACACGCGTTTCGCCTGCTCGGCCCAAAAGCGCTCCGGATCGGCGATGGCCGCCTCGGTCATGGCGCGGTGCTGCTCGGCCGTCACATTGGCGTGGGCGGCGATTTCAGGCAGGACGGGGTAGGTCTGGTCGGACACGGTTTTTCCTCGGAGGCTATTGCTGTTGGCGCGGAAGCTACAGCCCGGCGTCGGCAGGCACCAGTATCATGCCGTCAACAATTTGCGCCGGTATCGATTCGAGCCGGTCGCCCAGGCAAGGACCCCGCACGCACAGCCCACCCTCGAGGTCGAACAGCGCGCCATGGGTCGAGCAGACGATATGCGCCCCGTCCGCGGTCAAGAACTTGTCGGGCGCCCAGTCGAGCGACGCGCCGACATGCGGGCACGAGTTCACATAGACGAAGGCCGCCGCGCCGCGCCGCACGGCGAACAGGCCGGTGAAGCCGCCCGGCGCCGGACCGAACCCGCGGGCCGCGCCGTCCGGGATGTCGTCCAAGCGGCAGAGTGCCCGCTCGTTCACGCCTTGCATTCCGCCATACGCAGCACGTGACGCCAATGCGGTTCCGAAACCGGGCTGACCGACAGCCGCGACAGGCGGAGCAACGCCATGTCGGCCAGCGCCGGCTCGGCCTTGATCTCGGACAAGGCGACGGGCCGGCGCAGGGGGCCAACGGTGCGCATGTCGACCGAGACCCAGGGACCTTCGGCAGCGGTCGGGTCCGGATAGGCCTCGCGCACCACTTCAACGATGCCGACCACGGCCTTGCCGGTGTTGGAATGATAGAAGAACGCCTGGTCGCCAAGCCGCATGGCCGTCAGGTTCAACTTGGCGGAGTGGTTGCGCACGCCGGTCCACGGCTCGGTCCCGACGGCGACCTGGTGCTCCCAGCCGAACACGTCCGGTTCCGACTTCACGAGCCAAAAGGCCATCTAGCCGACGAACTCCCCATCTTTCAGGACGGTTCGGAACGGGCGGATGATCGTGCTCTCGAACAGGCCGGCGCGGGCATAGGGGTCGCTGGCGGCAAAGCCTTCGGCCGCGGCACGGTCCTCCACCTCGATCAGCAACAGGCTGCCGCAGGGCCGGCCATCGGCATCGAGCAACGGGCCGCCATGCGCCACGCGGTCGGAATACGTGGTCAAATAGGCGATATGCGCCCCCCGCGTAGCGAGGCGGAGGTCGAGGCTCGCAGGCCGGTCGGTGCAGATGACGGCGAACAGCATGGCGCGTCCCTTTTTGCGTGTGCGGCGCACAGTAACCCATCAAGCAACGGCTTCAACTCCTGGGGAGACGTGCTATCTCTTGGCCGTGGACGCAACAGCATTCCCCTCTCGCCCGGCGCGTAGCCTGCACCGCTTCGCCAACCCCGGACGCTTCCTGCGCCTGGCCAGACGGGTGCAGCCGTGGCTGTCTTGGCCCGGGCTGTTGCTGACGCTGGGCGGCCTCGCTTGGGGGCTGTTCATGGCCCCCGCGGACTGGCAACAGGGCGACGCGGTGCGGATCATGTATGTTCATGTCCCCTCCGCTTGGCTGGCGTCGGCCGGCTATCTTACCCTTGCGCTGTGCTCGCTGGCGTCGCTGGTGTGGCGGCATCCACTGGCCGATTTGGCCGCGGTCGAGATCGGGCCGGTCGGCGCCGGGTTCACCGCATTATGCTTGGCCACCGGCAGCCTGTGGGGCAAGCCGATGTGGGGCGCATGGTGGGTATGGGACGCGCGGCTGACGAGCGTGCTGGTGCTGTTCTTCTTGTATGTCGGCCATATTGCGCTGGTCCGGGCGTTCGACGACCCGAATCGGGGCTATCGCGCCGGGGCGATCCTGGCGTTGGTCGGGATCGTTAACCTGCCGGTCATCAAATTCAGCGTAGACTGGTGGAACACGTTGCATCAGCCGGCGACGATCACCTTGACCGGGGCGCCAACCATGGCGACGACCATGCTTTGGCCGTTGCTGGCCTGCGCCATCGGTTTCTCGCTGGCGTTCGCGGCCATCGTGGTGGCGAGGCTGCGGGCGGCAGTGATGGAGCGCCGGGTTCGCGGGCTGCTGCTGGCGAGCGCCGAGCGGCACGGGACTGCGGCATGACCCATTTGCCGTATGTCGCCGCGTGCTTCACTTTGGGCCTGGCCGTGCCCGCTGTGTTCGCGTTCGGGGCATGGCGTCGCCTGGGCCAAGCCCGGATGCGGCTCGCGCAACTCGACCCCCGGGGAAACAGCGTATGACCCGTAAGCGCCGCCGGCTATGGATCGTGTTGGCATGCGGCCTGGGCGTCGGGTCGGCGACGGCGCTTGGATTGACTGCGTTCAGCGACAATATCGTGTTTTTCGTGGCGCCCTCCGACCTCGCCACGCATGTGTCCAACCCGGGCCGGACCTTGCGGCTTGGCGGCTTGGTCGAGGCTGGCAGCATCCATCGCGGCCAGGATCACGGACAGCCCGTTGCACAGTTCCGCATCACCGATGGCCGGGCTGCAGTGGACGTGTCTTATGGCGGCATCCTGCCGGACCTGTTCCGCGAGGGCCAGGGCGCGGTGACGCTTGGCACGCTGCAATCCGACGGCACGTTCCGCGCCCAGGAAGTGCTGGCGAAGCATGACGAGACCTACATGCCGAAGGATGTTGCCGAAGCATTGAAACGTACTGGCCAGTGGCGGCCGGAACAAGGCCCGCCGCCGCCGGCCTCGACTTGGAACACGCTGGCGCCGCAAAGGGCCGCCGGCGGATGATCAAAGCGGAGCTTCGCGCGTGATACCTGAACTCGGTCATTTCGCGCTCGCCCTGGCCTGCGCCATCGCTCTGGCCCAGACGGTGCTGCCGATCTGGGGCGCACACCGCAACGACGCCCGGCTAATGGCGGCGGCCCCGGCGCTGGCGATCGGGCAACTGCTCGCGCTCGGCACGTCGTTCGGCGCCCTGGTCTGGAGCAGCGTCGCCGACGACTTCACGGTGCTGAACGTCGCGGAGAACAGCCATACGCTGAAGCCGCTGCTGTATAAGGTGACGGGCGCATGGGGCAACCATGAAGGCTCGATCCTGCTCTGGGGCCTGATCCTGGCGCTGTGCGGCGGAGCGGTGGCGGCGTTCGGACGCGGCCTGCCCTCGGCGTTGCGCGCGCGCGTCATCGGCGTGCTCGGCGGCAGTTCGGTCGGGTTCCTGCTGTTCGCGCTGCTGGCCAGCAACCCATTCACCCGGCTGTGGCCGCCCCCGCTCGACGGGCGCGACATGAACCCGCTGCTGCAGGACCCGGGCCTCGCCTTCCATCCGCCCATCCTCTACTCCGGCTATGTCGGCTTCGCGGTGCCGTTCGCCTTCGCCGTCGCGGCTCTGCTGGAGGGCCGGATCGACGCCGCGTGGGGCCGGTGGGTGCGGCCCTGGACCCTCGCCAGTTGGTGCCTGCTGACCATGGGCATCGCGCTCGGGTCATGGTGGGCCTACTACGTGCTGGGCTGGGGCGGCTTCTGGTTCTGGGACCCGGTCGAGAACGCCTCGTTGCTGCCCTGGCTGACCGGCACTGCGCTGCTGCACTCGGCGATCGTAGTGGAAAAGCGCGAGGCGCTGAAGGTCTGGACCGTGCTGCTGGCGATCGGCACCTTCTCACTCAGCCTGTCTGGCACGTTCCTGGTGCGGTCGGGCATCCTCAATTCCGTGCACGCGTTCGCCAATGACCCGACCCGGGGCGTGTTCATCCTGGGCCTGCTGGGCATCGTCATCGGCGGATCGCTGCTGCTGTTCGCATTCCGTGCGCCCGCGCTGGCGCCCGGCGGCCTGTTCGCGCCACTCAGCCGCGAAGGCGCGCTGGTGCTGAACAACATCCTGCTGTGCAGCATCGCCGCCGTCGTGATCACCGGGACCATGTATCCGCTGTTCGCCGATTTCGTGCTCGGTTCAAAAATTTCTGTGGGTGCGCCATTCTTTAACGCGACCGTGCTGCCGCTGTGTGCGCCGGTGTTCGCGGCGATGGTCGTGGCGCCCACGATGGCGTGGAAGCGCGCGCAATTGGCCCCGGCGCTGCTGCGGCTATGGTGGGCGGCGCTCGCGGCCCTGGTCGTGGGAGTGGTGGCGTCGATGGGGCCGGCCCGCGGCTTGCCGGCGCTCGCGTTCGGGGCGGCGGCGTGGCTGATCCTGGGATCGTTTGCCGAGGTGGTCGAGCGCATTCGCCTGTTCCGGGTTCCCGCCGGGCATAGCTTGTCGCGGCTGCGTGGCCTGCGCCTGTCGATGTTCGGCGCGGCGCTGGGCCATGCCGGCATGGGGGTGCTGGTCGCTGGCATCGCCGGCATGTCGCTGGCGACGCAGGAGGTCGTGCTGATGCACCCCGGCGACACCGTGCGGTCGGCCGGATATAGCTGGACGCTCGAGGGGCTGCGCGACCAAACGGGCCCGAACTACACCGAGCGCGTCGCGACGATGCGGCTCGAACACGATGGCAAGCTGATCGCGGTCATGCAGCCGTCGCGCCGCACCTTCCCGGTGCAGCGCATGACGACGACGGAGGCGGCGATCCACACCAATGGCATGGCCGACCTGTATGTCGTGCTCGGCGAGGAGCGGGATGACGCCGCGATCATGCGGTTGAACCACAATCCGCTGGCGCCGTGGATTTGGCTTGGCGCGCTGGTAATGGCTGCGGGCGGCGGCCTGTCGCTGCTCGATCGCCGCACCCGGGTTGGCGCGCCGGCCCGGGCGCAAAAGGACAAGGGCCTGCGGCCGGGGTCCGCCGTCGCGTGATAGACCGCCGCCGCGCTTTGCTGTTGGCGCCGTTCGGCGCGGCGTTGGTGGCCGGCGCCGGTTTCTGGACCGTGCTCGGGCGCATGAAAGCCGGGCAGTTCGACCCGCATGACGTGCCGAGCCAACTCATCGGCCGTCCGATGCCAGAGTTCAACCTTCCGGCGCAGGAGCCGGGGCAGGGGTTCGGCAGTGCCGATATCATCGCCCTCGGCCGTCCCGTCCTGGTCAACTTCTTCGCCAGTTGGTGCGTGCCCTGCGTCGTCGAGCATCCGGAACTGATGCAACTGGCCCGGACGGGCCTGCCAATCTGGGGCATTGCCTATAAGGACACCGTCGCTGCCGCCGCGGGTTTCATCGCCAGGCACGGCAATCCGTTCGCCCGGGTGGCGCGCGACGCCCCCGGCCAGGTCGCGATCGATTGGGGCGTCTACGGCGTCCCCGAAAGCTATTTGATCGACACCAAAGGCATCGTGCGCTGGCGCGTGGCGGGGCCATTGACGCCGCAGGTCGTGTCCGAACAGCTCCGCCCCATGCTGCAGGCGATCTCGTGAAGGCGCTCCTGCTGTTCATGCTGCTGTGGGCCGCGCCGGCGTTTGCCATCAGCGACCCGGCGGAGATGCTGCCCAACCCGGCACAGGAGGCGCGGGCCGAAAACGTTGGCCGCCAACTCCGCTGCCTCGTCTGCCAGAACGAGAGCATCGAGGACAGCAACGCCGACCTGGCGCGCGACTTGCGGCAAAAGGTGCGCAGCCGCATCGCCGCCGGGGACGCCGATAACCAGGCCATCGAGTGGGTGGTCTCGCGCTATGGCGATTTCGTGCGCCTGCGCCCTCCGATGAACGCGTCGACAGCCTTGCTTTGGGCATCGCCGGTGTTGGCGGTAATGGCCGGGCTGGGCTTGGCCCTAGTCTCTCGCCGCCGCGCCCCGGCCGTGTCCGCCCCCCTTACGGAGGCGGAGCGTTCCCGCCTGGCCGACCTTACGGGTCCATGATCTGGCTTGCCATCCTGTTGCTGGCGTGCGCTGCGCTGGCGCCGCTGGCCCTCGTGCTGCGCCGCCGCACCGAGGCGAAAGGCGGGCGCGACCCGGCCATCGCCCTGCATCGCGATCAGCTTGCGGAATTGGACCGCGACCTGGCCGAGGGCCGCATCCTCCCCGCCGAGCACGCCACCGCCCGGCTGGAGGTGCAGCGCCGCCTGCTTCAGGTCGCCGGCGCGACCGAGCATGCGGCGCGCCCGGGTTCGCGCACGCCGGTGCTTGCCGTGTTGGCGCTCGTTCCGGTGCTGGCGCTGGGATTATACGTCGTCGGCGGGTCGCCTGGGCTGCCGACCGCCAGGAGCAACGAGGGGCGCGCGGCCGAGGAAGCGATGCTGGTCGGCCAATTGCGGGAACGGCTGGCGACCATGGACCCGCACACCGAGCAGGCGCGTCAGGGCTATACGTTGCTGGGCAACGTCGAGGAGAGCCGTGGCAACTACGCCGCCGCCGCCGCCGCCTGGCGCACCGCGTTGCAGGTCCGGTTTGATGCAGCGCTTGCCGCCCGCACTGCCGAGGCCGCCACGCAGGCCGAAGGCGGGGTCAGCGCCTCCAGCGCGGCGCTGTACCGCCGGGCGTTGGCGGCGGCCCCGCCCGATGCGCCTTGGCGCGGCGTCGTGGAGCAGCGCTTGGCCGAACGCCGGTTGCCATAGCGTTGGATATGACTCCACTTAGCCGCGGCTTGCTCTATCCTGCCCGGATGAACTGCGTCGAGCCCCTATGAGGCGTTATTGGGTCGCCGGTGCGCTGCTCGTGGGAATGCTCGCTGGTTGCGAGCCCCAACGGTCGGGGTTCCTGGCCCGGCTGCAACAGGATTGCCAGATGGGCGACCCGGATGCCTGCGGTTTACTGGCGGGTCCGCCAATGGCGCCCGGCCCGCAACCATCGGTCCAGCCAACGCCGCGGCCGCGAACGGCCGTCCAGCGTGACGTTGATGCGATTATGCAGGGAATGGACCGCTCCCGGGCCGAAACCCAGCGTGCCCTCGTTCCCGACGAGGGCAGCTAGGCCAAGCCAGGCTTCAGCTCATACGAAGGCTAATACGCCCGGTGATAGCTGCGCCGTGCCGCCATGCGGCGACGGTATTCTTGGCGGCGTCGCATTTCCTCCCGGCGGCGGACCTCACGGCGGCTGTGGGCGAACTGCACTGGCTGCACGGTGGTTTTCTCGAGCGTGGCAAACGCCGCTGCTGCGGGTTGCAGGACCGGCGCCGCGCGGACCGGCGCGATGGCCACCGCGCCGAGCATGGCGAGCGAGAGTATCAGTGTACGCATATGCAATTAATCCCTTCTAGCAATCAGGCGCCGATGTCGTCCGGCAACGTGGAGCAATGATGGCAGCTTTGTAGGTTCAAGGATATCGGTTTCAGCGATGGCGGCCCATGCCAAGCCCGCGCAACTCATCCCGAGGCCGCCCATGCGCTGACCGGAGGCTTTGGGGCGGCGAACGAGGGACCGGCGATGCTATTTGCGCCCGAGGCCGAGGTAGGTCGCGACCACCCGCGCGTCCTCCGCCAGCGATACGCTGGGTCCCGAAAGCGCCATTTGCCCATTCTCCAGCACATATCCGTAATCGGACACCTGCAGCGCCGCGCGGGCATTCTGCTCGACCAACAGGATCGCGCAGCCGCGTCCCCGGAGCACGGTGACGATGCGGAAGATCTCGCGGGCAATGAGCGGGGCCAGGCCAAGGCTCGGTTCGTCCAGCATCAGCAAGCTCGGCTTCGCCATCAGCGCGCGGCCCATGGCGAGCATCTGCCGTTCGCCGCCGCTGAGGGTGCCGGCTGCCTGGCGACGCCGTTCCTGCAGGCGCGGAAACAGGCCGAATACCTCATCCATCGACCGCCGTGCCGCCGCAGCCCCGTCGCGGCGATGGCGGAAGGCGCCCAGGCTGAGGTTGTCCTGGACCGAAAGGGTCGAGAACAGCTCGCGCTTCTCCGGAACCAGGCACATGCCGAGGCGTACCCGGCCCTCGATGCCGAGGCGGCCCACGTCCTCGCCTTCGAACCGCACGCCGCCGCGGCTGGGCTGCACGCCCATGACCGCATGCAGCAAGGTTGTCTTCCCCGCGCCGTTCGGGCCGATAACCGTCACGATCTGGCCGGTGCCGACGGTCAACGACACGCCATGGACCGCGCCGATGCCGCCATAGCTCACGTGCAGGTCCGCAACTTCCAAAACGCTCATGCAGCGGAGCCGAGATAGGCCTCGATTACGGCCGGGTTGGCGCGGATGACCGCCGCGGACCCCTCGGCCAGTTTCGAGCCGAACTCCATGACAACCAGCCGGTCGGTCAGGTTCATGACGAAATCCATGTCGTGCTCGACCAGCAGCACCGTCATGCCATCATCGCGCAGGCGGCGCAGCAAGGTGGCGAGCTCGGCCTTTTCGGCGTAGCGGAGACCGGCGGCCGGCTCATCCAGCAGCAGCAATATGGGATCCAGGCATAGGGCGCGGGCGATTTCCACCAGGCGCTGCTGGCCGAGCGCCAGGCTGTCGGCGCGCTGGCCCGCGTATCCGGCCAGTCCGACGCGGACGACCTGGCGCTGCGCTTCGGCGAACAGCCGGCGTTCCTCGGCGCGGTCGAGCCGCAGCATCGCCGATATGGGGCCGGCCGAGCCGCGCAAGTGCGCTCCGAGCGCCACGTTCTCGATGACCGACATGCCGGGCACGAGCTTCACGTGCTGGAAGCTACGGGCGATGCCGAGCCGGGCGACCTGCGGCGGACCCAGGCCCGCTATGTCGCGACCGAGGAAGCGGACCTGGCCGCCGCTCGGCTTCGCGACGCCGGTCAGCAGGTTGAACGTCGTACTTTTCCCGGCGCCGTTCGGGCCGATTAAGCCGACGATCTCCTGGGCGTCGAGGTGCAGCGCGATGCCGTTCACCGCGACTAGGCCGCCAAACGTCTTGCGCAGGCCAGCGGCCGACAGGACCGGAGCGCCGGGTGACGGCAGCGTGCGGGCGGGTAGGGGAGCGGCGTCCGGCCAAACGCGGTGGCGCAACGCGGCGGGACCAAACAGCCGGCGCAGGTGCGGCCACAACCCCTCCGGCGCGGTTTGCAGCACAAGGACGAGCAGCACGCCGAACACGATGGCCTCATAGTTGCCTTGCCGGCCCAGAAGCCGCGGCAGCAGGTTCTGCAGTTGGTCGTTCACCAACGTCACCAGCCCAGCGCCCAGCAATGCGCCCCAAACCGAACCGGCGCCGCCGACCACCGCCATCAGCAGGTAATCGATGCCGGCGTTTAGGCCGAACGGGGTCGGGTTCACGCTGCGCTGCATGTGCGCATACAGCCAGCCCGCCAAGCCGGCGAGCACGGCCGCATAGGTGAAGGCCAGGATGCGCGTCCTCGGCAGGTCCACGCCGAAACTCGCCGCCGCCGCCGCTCCGCCGCGCAATGCCCGGATCGCCCGGCCCATCCGGCTGTCGAGCAGGTTCAGCGTGAGCAGCACGGCGAGGGCCACGGCGACCCAGACCACGAGGAAATATCCGCGTGAGTCCGTCAGCGCCAGGCTGCCGAAACGTAGCGGCGGAATGCCGGACAGCCCGTCGTTGCGGCCGAGCAGGTCCAGGTTGCCGACGAGGTAATACAGGCTGACTGCCCAGGCGATGGTGCTGAGCGCCAGATAATGCCCGGACAGCCGCAAAGTGATCGCGCCGAGCGCCAGCGCCGCCGCCCCGCTGCCGCCCAGCGCCACCGGCAGCGCAAGCCACGGCGAGAACCCGGCCCTTATCGTCAACAGCGCCGAGATATATGCGCCGCATCCCATGAACGTTGCCTGACCGAACGAAGTCATGCCGCCGAACCCAGTCAGCACAACAAGCCCCAGCACGACGATGCCCGCTATGCCAGCATAATTCGCGAGCGTGACCCAAAAGCCGGGAACTCCGGGAATGAACGGGACGCACAGCCAAG
This sequence comes from Acetobacteraceae bacterium, assembly GCA_965277495.1. Taxonomy (GTDB): domain Bacteria; phylum Pseudomonadota; class Alphaproteobacteria; order Acetobacterales; family Acetobacteraceae; genus CAHJXG01. Next base: position 3,852,560 of record OZ255824.1, read on the forward strand.
CCGCGAGCAGCAGCGGCGGCGCAAAGCGCTTCATTCGTCCGCCTCGGCCGGGCCGCGCTGCCCCTCGGCTGCGCTGCGCAGCGAGCGCCAGAGCAGGACGGGAATGATGACGGTGAAGACGATCACCTCCTTGAACGCGCTCGCGTAGAATGACGACAGGCTCTCGATGCAGCCTACGAGGATGGCGGCGAGGGCGGCCAATGGATAGCTCACCATGCCGCCGATGATGGCAGCGACGAAACCCTTGAGCCCGATCAGGAAGCCGCTGTCGTAATACACGGTCGTCAGCGGCGCGATGAGGATGCCCGACAGCGCGCCGATCAGCCCGGCCAGCAGGAATGCGATGCGTCCCGACAGCGAGGTGGCGATGCCCACGAGCCGTGCGCCCAGCCGGTTCACTGCCGTCGCCCGCAGCGCCTTCCCCGCCAGGCTATAGCCGAAGAACGCAAACAGCGCCGCCATCAGCGCCAGGGTGGCGGCCACGATCCAGGCCGCCTGGCCGGGGATCATCATGCTGCCAAATACGTATCGCGCATCCGAAAAGCCCGGCGCGCGATAGCCCTCGGGGCCGAACAGCGCCAGGCCGAGGCCCAATAACGCCAGGTGGACCCCGATGCTGGCGATCAGCAAGGTGAGGACGGTCGCCTCGGCCAGCGGCTGGAAAGCGAGGCGATACAAATAGGGCGCCATGGGGGTGACGATGGCGAGCGTGAGCAGCGCCTCGACGGCGACGCCGGGTTTGCGCGGGGCGAGGAACACGGCCAGGGCGGCGACCGCGGCGGGCAGCACGAGGGTCTCCAATGCCAAGCTCGAAACCAAGCGGCCGGACAGCGTGCGCCGGTCAGCGAACAGCCCGGCCAGAAACGCGCCTGTGCCCAAGGCGCACAACAGCCACACGCTGCCGGGCAGCCGTCCGTCGTCGAGCGCTGCATAGGTCAGCGCGCCATAGGCCACCAGCTCGCCCTGCGGGATCAGGATGACGCGGGTGACGGTGAACACCAGCACCAGCGAAAGGGCGAGCAGGGCGTAGATCGCGCCGTTCACGACGCCGTCCTGCAACAGGATCAGCGCGATATCCGCGTCCATGCCGGGCGCGCCGGGTCAGGCGGGATGGATCAGGGCAACAGCTTCCATTTGCCGCCGGCGATGGTGACCATCACCCGGGCGCGCTGGTCGAAGCCGTTGTGGTCCTGTGGCGTCATCGTCGAGATGCCGTGGGTCAGCACCAATTCCTTGCTGCTTTCGAGCGCGTCGCGCAGGGCGGAGCGGAACTCGGGCGTGCCGGGTTTGGCGGATTTCAGCGCGATGGGGATGGCGGCCTGCAGCATCATGCCGGCGTCGAACGCATGGGCGCCAAAGGTCGCGACGCTGCCGGGTCCGTTCGCGGCCTCGTACCGCTGGACATAATCGAGCGCCACGGCCTTGATTGGATTGCTGTCCGGAAGTTGGGCAGCGACCAGGATCGGTCCGGAAGGCAGCACGGTGCCCTCGACGTCCCGTCCGCCGACCCGCAGGAAATCGGCATTGGCGATGCCGTGGGTTTGGTAATACTTTCCGGCGTAATTGCGGTCATGCAGCGTTTTCTGCGGCAGGGCGGCGGGGGTGCCGGCGCCGGCGATGAGCACCGCATCGGGCTTGGCCGCGATCAGCTTCAGCACCTGGCCGGTCACGCTGGTGTCGGCGCGGGCATACCGCTCGGTCGCAACCAGGGTGATGCCATGGGCGGCAAAGGCGCGCGTGGCTTCGGTCAGCCAACCGTCGCCATAGGCGTCGTTGAAGCCGATGAACCCCACCGTCTTAACCCCGTTGCGCGCCATGTCGTCGGCGATTGCATCGGCCATCAGGCTGTCGTTCTGCGGCGTCTTGAACACCCAATGCCGTTGCGCGTCCATCGGCCCGATCAGCCGGGCGGAGGCCGCCAGCGAGATCATCGGCACCTTCTTCTCGGCCGCCACGTCGATCATCGCGAGCGACGCCGGCGTGGTGCTGGACCCGACCAGGGCGTCCACGTTGTCCTCGTCGATCAGCTTGCGGGCGTTGGCGACGGCCTTGGTGCTGTCGGCGCCATCGTCCAGCACGATGTATTCCACTTTTTGGCCCGCAACCTCAGACGGCATCAGCGCGATCGAGTTGCGCTGCGGCACGCCAAGGCTCGCGGCCGGCCCGGTGGTGGAGATGGTGACGCCGATCTTAACCTGGGCCTGGGCAACGCCCACGGCCGAGGCGAACCCAGTGGCCGCCAGCAGCATGATCGCAAGACGACGCATGGCCGTGTTCCCCCAAACCGTCCGCTGGCGCCGAGCCTCGTGCCGCGAACCTATGTTCGTGCCGCACTGGTATGGCGCGGCCCGGAACGTGTCAAGATTTCAAGACCCGATTGCGCAACGCTTCGGCAATGCAGGCTTGCGGCACGGGGCGGCATCCGCCTAAGCCTCCTTCGCATGGCCGAACGTTCGTTTCTCGCTTCCGTGGTTTCCCTGAGCGCCCGCCGGGCCACGGTCGTCCTGCTGGTTGGCGCCGTGCTGGCCGCGTCGTCCGGATGGCTCGCCGCCACGCGGCTCAGCGTCACCACCGACATCGCCACGCTGTTCAATGCGGACCTTCCGTGGAAGCAGCGGGAAGCCGAGCTGAAACGCTTGTTCCCGCAACACGAGGGTCTGCTCGTTGCGGTCGTGGACGCATCGACGCCGGAGGCTGCGGACGCCACCGCCGCCGGGCTGGCTGCGGCCCTGACTGACGACCCAGCGCATTTCTACTTCGTTCGCCGGCCGGACGCCTCTGCGTTTTTCGACCGCAACGGCCTGCTGTTCCTCGATCGCCCGGCGCTGTCGGCGCTGCTGGAACAGACCATCGACGCTCAGCCGTTCCTGGGCCAGCTCGTCGCCGACCCCAGCATGCGCGGCCTGTTCGCGGCGTTGTCGCTGGTGGCGATCGGCGTGGACCAGGGCGCCAACCTGCAGCCGTTCGCCACGGCGCTGCATGGGTTCCACGACGTATTGGCCACCGCCCTGCATGGCCAGACGCAGCCGCTGTCATGGCAACGCCTGCTTTCCGGGCCGGTCGCTGAACTCGGCGGACCCTACCGCTTCGTGCTGGCGCAGCCACGGCGGGATTTCGGCGCCTTGCAGCCCGGCGCCGCAGCGACCCAGGCGCTGCGCCAGGCCGCTGCACAGCAGGAGTTCGTGCGCAACGGCCAGGCGCATGTCCGGGTGACCGGCTCGGTGGCGCTGGCGGACGAGGAGCTCGCCTCCGCCGCGGGCGGCGCTGCCACTGGGCTGGTGGGCAGCACGCTGCTCGTCATCGTATGGTTGGCGCTCGCGGTGCGAAGTTGGCGCGTGGTGGCACCAATCCTGTTGACGTTGGTGCTCGGCCTGCTGCTGACCACGGCATTCGCGGCATTGACCGTCAGCCCGCTGAACATGATCTCCGTCGCGTTCGCCGTCCTGTTCGTCGGCATTGCGGTCGACTTCGCGATCCAATTCAGCGTGCGGCTGCGCGAGGCGCAGATGGAGACGCGGGATCTGCGCATCGCCCTGGGGGCGACGGGGCGCCGGGCGGGCGGGCAAATCCTGGTCGCGGCGGCGGCGACCGCGGCGGGATTCCTCGCCTTCGTGCCGACCGATTTCAGCGGCGTGGCCGAGCTTGGCCTGATCGCCGGCATGGGCATGCTGATTGCGTTCTCCTGCACGCTGGTCTTCCTGCCCGCCGCGCTGATGCTGTTCCGTCCGCGTGCTGCCGGGCGGGAGATGGGGTTTGCCTGGGCCGTGCCGCTGGACCGGATGGTGGCCCGGCGTCGATGGGCCATCCTGGCCGCGAGCGGCGTCGTCGCTGCGTTCGGCCTCGCGTCGGTGCCGCGTCTGTCCTTCGATAGCGATCCGCTGCATCTGAAGGACGCCTCGACCGAGGCAATGCGCACGCTCGCGGACCTCGCGGCCAACCCGCTGACCAATCCCTATACTGTCGACGTGCTGGCGCCTGATGCGGCGGCCGCGGCGGCCATCGTGGCAAAGGTGCAATCGCTGCCGCTGGTGGCCCAGGCAATCAGCCTGCAGAGCTTCGTGCCGCAGGACCAGCCGGCGAAGCTCGCCCTGATTGCCGATGCGGCGAACCTGCTGGCGCCCACCCTGGCGCCGCGGTCCCCTGCGGCGCCGGTCAGCGTCGCCGACCTGCGTTTGGCGGCGCATACGGCACAGGCGCAACTGGCCCGGGTCTTGCCGCGACTGCCGGCCGATAGTCCGCTGGCGGCGATTGCCGCCGACATTGCGGCGCTCGATAGCGCGCCGGATGACGTGCTCATCGCCGCCAACAAGGCGTTGACCCGCTTCCTGCCGCAACAAATCGACCGGCTCCGGGCGGCGCTGCAGGCCGGCCCGGTGACGCTCGCGGCCGTTCCGCCCGAAATCACCCGGGATTGGCTGTTGCCGGATGGCCGAATGCGGGTGCAGGTTTCCGCGAAGCCGGGGGCCGCGGCGGCCGAGGGCCTGCGCCGTTTCGTGGACCAGGTCGGGGCGGTCGTGCCGGACGGCGGCGGCCCGGCGCCGACCATCGTCGCCACGGCGCAGACCATCATCTCGGCGTTCGAGCGCGCGGCCGCCGGCGCCTTGATGGCCATCACGCTGATCCTGCTCGTTGCGCTGCGGCGAGGGCTCGATGTGCTGCTGGTGCTGGCGCCCTTGCTGCTGTCGTCGCTGATGACGGTGATCGTGGCGGCGTGGCTGCCGCTGCCGCTCAACTTCGCCAACATCATCGCACTGCCGCTGCTGCTGGGCGTCGGCGTCTCGTTCAACATCTATTTCGTCATGAACTGGCGCGCCGGGCTGCGGTCGCATCTGGCGTCGCCCACGGCGCGCGCCATCGTGTTCTCGGCGCTCACGACCGCCACCGCCTTCGGTTCGCTGTCGCTATCGGGCCACCCCGGGACGGCCAGCATGGGCGTGCTGCTGCTGCTCAGCCTTGGCTGCACGCTGATCGCAACCCTGGTATTCGTGCCGGCTTTGCTTGCTGCAATGTCGCCACAACAACGTCAATTAACGCCATAATTGCTTGCTTATATCGTGCCTAGAGACGGAGTGCGGGTGCTATGGCGTTTGTTCGAGCCGGAATGATCATCGTCGCGTTGCTGCTAAGCTGGGTGGGAATGCGTTCGGAGTTGGCCGCGCACAGCCTGCCGCCGCAGGCCGCCATCTCGCAGACGCTTATTCAGACCGCGTCGTAGGTCGTCTGGATCACGCCGGCATCATCAAGGGCCGCATGGACCACCGGGTCGACAAGGGCCGCCAATTCGGCCTCGTGCTCGTAACCGGGCATTAGCCGCGCGAGCAATGCATCCTGCCGGCAGGCCGGATGGAAATAGATCTCGCTCAGGCCCGGCGGTAGATGCTGCGCTAGTCGGACGATCCGATCCGAGGTCATGTGCCCGCTCCAGGCGATGCCGAACGCGTGGTCATTGGTCCGCACGCCCGCCTGCCGCGCCTGCGCGCGCAGGATGCGGGTGCCGGCATAAAGCACGCGGTCGCCAAGGCCCTGCGTCGTCCCGCAAGCCCGCATGATGCTGGGCGGTTCTGCGGGAACGCGGATTGCAGGCAGGCCGTGCGCCGCCCCGGCTTCGAGCAGCAATCTGCCGACCGTCGGATGCAGATGCATGTGCTTATGGGCGTTGGCGTGGTCGAGGCGGAGGCCCGTCGCCGCAAACGCCGCGAACTGCGCCCGGATTTCGGCCGCGAGCCGCTGGCGGACACCGGCTCGAAAAAAGTAGTCGATCCCCAAACGAAGCTGATTTGACGGGAACTGACCTTCTTCATCCACCAGGCCCAGCGCCGGACCGGCCGCGGGACCCTCGACCACCACCAAATGCAGGCCGACTCGCAGTTGCGGCAACCTGCGCGCGCGCCGGACGGCATCGGCGGCGGCAGGGCCTGCAACCATCAGGCTGGCGGTGGTCAAAATGCCGTCCCGGCACGCCCGCTCGACTGCCTCGTTCACCCCCTCGGACAGGCCGAAGTCGTCGGCTGAGAGGATGACCTGCTTTCGCGTCAAGCGGCCTTGTTGCGCTCCCGCAGGAACTGGAAGAACTCCACGCCCTCGCGCAGGCGGCGCTTCATCATCTGCGGACTGCGCACCATCTCGCCGACAATCGAGGCGATCTTGGGCGCGCGGAAGTAAAACCGACGATAGAACTCCTCGACGCTGGTGAAGATCTCGGTATGCGAGAGGACGCCGGGGTAATGCAGCGGGGCAATCTGCACGCCGCGCTCGTCGATCAGTTCGGCGTGTTCGGCATCGAGCCAGCCGTTCTCGACCGCCTGCTTATACAGGAATGTGCCGGGATACGGGGCGGCCAGGCTGACCTGCATGGTGTGCGGGTTGATCTCGGTCGCAAACCGGATCGTCTCCTGGATGGTTTCCTTCGTCTCGCCCGGCAGGCCGAGGATGAAGGTGCCGTGGATCTTGATGCCGAGTTCATGACAATCCCTGGTGAACTGCCGCGCCACCTCGATCCGCATGCCCTTCTTGATGTTGTGCAATATCTGCTGGTTGCCGCTCTCATAGCCGACCAGCAACAGGCGCAGTCCGTTGTCCTTCAGCACCTTGAGCGTGGCGCGCGGCACGTTGGCCTTGGCGTTGCAGGACCAGGTGACGCCAAGCTTGCCCAGCTCTCGGGCGATCGCCTCCGCGCGGGGCAGGTTGTCGGTGAAGGTGTCGTCGTCGAAAAAGATTTCGCGGACCTGCGGAAAGTCCCGCTGGATCGCCCGCACTTCCTCGGCGACGTGGCCGGGGCTGCGGACGCGGTAGGTATGGCCGCCGACGGTCTGCGGCCACAGGCAGAACGTGCACCGGCTCTTGCAGCCCCGGCCCGTGTAGATCGAGACGTAGGGGTGCATCAAATAGCCGATGAAGTAGTCCTCGATCCGCAGGTCACGCTTATACACGTCGGACACGAACGGCAGCTTATCCATGTCCTGCAGGATCGCGCGGTCCTTGTTGTGGACCAGGCGGCCGTTGGCGTCGCGGAAGGAGATGCCGTCGATATCGGCAAAGTCCCGGCCCTCGGCGACCTCGAGGCAGGTGAAATCGAACTCGTTGCGCGCCACGAAATCGACCGGCGCGCCCTGCTGAAGGCTCTCGGCCGGCTGCACCGCGACCTTTGCGCCGACGAAGCCGATCTTGAGCGCCGGGTTGGCGTCCTTCATCGCCTGCGCCACCTGCACGTCCGACGCGAACGACGGCGTGCTGGTGTGGATCACGCACAGTTCGTGCTGCTTGGCGGCGGCCAGGACAGGCTCGAGGCCGATATTCGCCGGCGGCGCGTCGATCAGCTTACTGCCGGGCACGAGTGCCGCCGGCTGCGCCAGCCACGTCGGATACCAGAACGACTTGATCTCGCGCTTCGCCTGGTAGCGTGAGCCTGCGCCACCGTCGAACCCGCCAAACGACGGCGGCTGCAGAAACAGGGTCTTCATCATGCCAATCTATCCCCAACCGGCTTCAACTCGCGCCGGATATATGCTTCCCCGGGCACCAGCCTCGGCCGCGTCGCGTGAAGTATCTGCCCGCGCCAGGCCACCCGGTCGGACCGGTAGCTCGCCAGCATCACGGCGATGGACATAAGGTCGCGGAACGGCAGGCACCAGATGCCGGCGCTGCGCACGAGGCTCAACGCGCGGTCGATGCCACGCCCGACGGCCGCGCGCACCATCCAGGCCAAGGCGAAACCGAGCCAAGCCCAGGCGGCTCCGCCCGAAAGGCCCACGGCCAACGCAGCCCAGAACAGCGGATACTGCACGCACGACATCGCAAATCCAACAGCTTCGAGGCTCTGGATCGTGCGCGCCCAGCGCAGCTCATGCGCGAACAGGTCCGGCATGCAGTCCTCGGCCACGGTGGTGGCGGGCACCGTCGCGGCGAGCGCGATCGACAGGCCGCGCGCCTTCACCAGGCGGCCAAGCACGGCGTCATCCGCAAGATGGTCCGCCAAGGCGCGCAGGCCGCCCACGCTGTCGAGCGTTTCCCGCGTCAGCGCCATGGTGGCGCCGAGGCAGTCCTGGCGCCCCAACGCCCTGGCCATCAGCGCGCCCGGCAAGAAGGAATGGTTGATCTGCTCAGCGCCAAGCCGTCCGGTCAGCGCTGTCCCAACCGGCAGCCCGGCATACAGCGTCGTCACCAAGCCGACGCCGGGCCTCTGCAGGCTCGAGACCAATTGGTCCAGATAATCTGGCATGACATGCATGTCGCTGTCGGCGATGACCAGCACGTCGTGGCGGGCATGCGGCGTCATGTTGATAAGGTTCGCGACCTTGCGGTTCAGGCCATGCGGCGTGGCGTCCACCACCACCGCCATGTCCAGCGCGGGAAAGCGGGTCCGCAGCCGGGCCAGCACATTCAGCGCCGGGTCGGATGGATCCTGCAGGCCGAAGACGATCTGGAACTCGGGATAGTCCTGCGCACAGAAGCTGGCGAGCGCGTGCTCCAGCAACGGTTCATCGCCATGCAGCGGCTTCAGGATGGTGACCGGGGGGCGGGACCCTGGGAGCGCGATGCCGCGGTTGGCGAACCGGTTCACCGCGAGCCAGCCGGCGCTCGACTGCAGGATGCCGACGGCTGTCAGCGCGGTGGCCCCCATTGTGAAAACTTCGATCAAGCGTCGTATCCCGTCAGGCCAGCGCGCCGCCAGAGAGGTCGGCAGTCTTGTGTTGCAGGCTTTGGATCAACGGCGCGGCGTCCCCGGAGCCGAGCAGCGACCGGAAATCCGAACGCTGCACCGCGACCCGGCTGATCGAGCCATTCAGCAGCACGTCGACCGCGCGCCAGCCGAACGGCGTGCGGTGCATCACGTAGTCGATCCGCGTCGGCGCGCCGCTGGCTTGCACGATCTGGCTTTCCACCACCTGATCGGCGCCGACATTGCGGGTTTCCGGCAGGATTTCCAGCTTTTCGCCGCCAAAGCTGTCGAAATTCGCGACATAGCTGGCGATGGTGAAGCGGCGGAACACGTCCAGCAACTGTGATTGCTGCGCCGGCGGCAGGCTTGACCAGCGTGGCCCGACCGAAGCCTGCAGGATGCCGGGAATGTCCAACGCCCCCTCGACCAGCGGCGCCAGGGTGGCGAAGCGTTTGGCGAACGGCGTCGCCTTCCCGGCATGCATGCCGGCGAGCAGGCCGCGGTTCAGCGCGGCGATCGGGGCGGACGCATCTGGGTCGGCAGCGCCCGCCACCCGGCCAAGAACGGGCACAAGCAGTGCAGCAAGCGCCAGGCGCCGGGTGACGCTCATCGTGCCGGCGCCATCAGCGACGGCTTGGACGCATCCTTCCCAAGCGCGGCCATTGCGGTGGCGACGATGTCCTTGGCGCCGAGCGCGGCCTCAATAATCTGCGCAGACGGCGTGTTATGATCGATGAACCGGTCGGGCAGCGTCATCGACCGCACCCGCACGCCGCCGTCAAGCAGGCCTCGCATGGCGAGATGCTGCAGGATGACCGCGCCGAAGCCGCCGATCGAGCCTTCCTCGATGATGATCAGCACGGCGTGATGCCGGGCCAATTGCTCGATCATGGCGGCGTCGAACGGCTTGGCGAACCGGGCGTCGGCGACGGTGGTCGACAGCCCGCGCGCGGCAAGCTCGTCCGCAGCCCGCAAGCTGTCGGCGAGCCGCGTGCCGAGGCTGAGTATGGCGACCGCGGCGCCTTCGCGCAGGATGCGGCCCTTGCCGATCGCCATGGGCGTGCCCCGCTCCGGCAGCGCGACCCCGTTGCCCTCGCCGCGGGGATAGCGCACGGCGCTCGGACGGTCGTCGATCCCGGCCGAGGTCGCGACCATGTCCATCAGCTCGCCTTCGTCCGACGGCGCCATCAGCACGAAGCCCGGCAGGCAGCCGAGATAGGCGAGATCGAAGCTGCCGGCGTGGGTGGCGCCGTCCGCCCCGACCAGCCCAGCCCGGTCGATACCGAAACGTACTGGCAGGCCCTGGATGGCGACGTCGTGCACGACTTGGTCATAGGCGCGCTGCAGGAACGTGCTGTAGATGGCGCAGAACGGACGGAACCCCTCGGTCGCCATGCCGGCGGCGAAGGTGACGGCGTGCTGTTCCGCGATGCCCACATCGAAGCAGCGGTCCGGGAAACGCTTGGCGAAGCGGTCGAGTCCGGTGCCGGTCGGCATGGCCGCGGTCACTGCCACGATCCGGTCGTCGGCCTCCGCTTCGGCGATCAGCGCGTCGGCGAACACCCGGGTGTATTGCGGCGGCCCCGGCGGCGCCTTCGCCTGCTCGCCGGTGATGACGTTGAACTTGCTGACGCCGTGATACTTGTCGGGACTGGCCTCGGCTGGAGCGTAGCCATGGCCCTTCTTGGTGATGATGTGCAGCAGGATCGGGCCGCTCTCCTCGGCCTCCCGCACATTGCGCAGCACCGGCAGCAGGTGGTCCAGGTTGTGCCCGTCGATGGGCCCGACGTAGTAGAACCCCATTTCTTCAAACAGGGTGCCGCCCGTCAGGATGCCGCGGGCGTACTCCTCCGCCCGACGCGCCGTGCGCTGGATGCCGCGCGGGAAACGCGTCGCCATCCGCGATGCGAGGTCGCGCAGGTTCAGGAACGAGCGGCTGCTCATCAGCCGCGACAGATAGGCGCTCATGGCCCCGACAGGCGGCGCGATCGACATGTCATTGTCGTTCAGGATGACCAGCAGCCGGGACTTGCGGGCGCCGGCGTTGTTCATCGCCTCATAGGCCATGCCCGCGCTCATCGCGCCGTCGCCGATCACCGCGACCACGTGACGGTTGGATTGGCCCTTCAGATCATGGGCGACCGCCATGCCGAGCCCAGCGGAGATGCTCGTGCTGCTATGGGCGGCGCCGAACGGGTCGTATTCGCTCTCGCTGCGGCGGGTGAAGCCCGACAGGCCGCCCGGCTGCCGCAGGGTGCGAATGCGGTCGCGGCGTCCGGTAAGGATTTTGTGCGGATAGGCCTGATGCCCCACATCCCAAAGCAGCCGGTCGCGCGGCGTGTCGAACACCGCATGCAGCGCGACCGTCAGCTCGACGACTCCGAGCGACGCGCCCAAATGCCCGCCCGTGGTGCTCACGACATCGACCGTCTCCGCCCGCAGCTCATCGGCGATTTGCCGCAGTTGCTCGGCCGAGAAGTTGCGCAGGTCGGAGGGCACGTTGACGCGGTCCAGCATCGGGGTGGCCGGGCGGGGTGGGAGCGGGATGCTTGCGTTCATTGGGTCTCTCAGTTCCCCCCGCGTGGCGCGCCAGGCGGTCAGTTGGTTCTTGGGGTAAAAGCGTCAAAATAGGGATAGTTCAGGCAAATTCGTTCAGGCAACTTCGATTCGGAGCGAGACATGGCAGCAGAGTGACTGCCAGCGCAAACTAACCATGATTAGGACACAGCCACGCCCCACTCCGTTAGGCGACGCAGGGCGGCGCCCGATGTCTTGTCCATGTAACATCGCCTGACACTACCGAAGGGCGCATCGCCGTGCCAGGCCAGCCCGCTCAACTCCCGAGGCTGTTGTAAGTTTGCCACAGTTCTGAGCCATAACCGACACATAGCCCTTTTGGCACGTCCAGTTACCCCACGTGAATGCGTTAGGATCAGGGGCGCCACACCGGGCGTCCGGAGAAAACGTGTATGATGCGTGTCGTCTTGGCCCAGCCCCGAGGATTTTGCGCCGGAGTGGAGCGGGCCATCGAGATCGTCGAACGCGCATTGGCCAAGTTCGGCCCGCCGATCTACGTGCGGCACGAAATCGTGCATAACCGCCATGTCGTCGAGGACCTGCGCACCCGGGGAGCAGTGTTCGTCGACGAACTCGACGAAATTCCAGCCGGCTCGATGACGGTGTTCAGCGCGCATGGCGTCGCCAAGCGTGTCGAGGAACTGGCGGCCGAACGCCAGTTGCCGGTGTTCGACGCGACCTGCCCGCTGGTGGCCAAGGTTCATGCGGAAGGCCGGCGCTATGCGGCGCAGGGCCGCGAGATCGTGCTGGTGGGCCACGCCGGCCACGCGGAGGTCGAGGGCACGATCGGGCAGATCCCCGGCAAGGTGCATTTGGTGCAGACGGCGGACGACGTGGCGACGCTCGAAGTCGGTTCGGCGGAGCGTTTGGCCTACATCACCCAGACAACGCTTTCCGTCGACGACACGCGCGGAATCATCGCGGCGTTGCAGGGCCGGTTCCCGTCTATCGTGGGTCCGGACGTGCGCGACATCTGCTATGCCACGCAAAATCGCCAGCAGGCGGTGCATGACTTGGCGAAGCAGGTGGACGTGATCCTGGTCGTGGGATCGAAGAACAGCTCGAATTCCAACCGCCTGCGGGAGATCGGCGAGGAACTCGGCAAGCCAAGCTATTTGATCGACGACGCCTCGGCCTTGGAGGACCACTGGTTCGCCGGGGTGGAGACCGTGGGCCTGACGGCGGGGGCCAGCGCGCCGGAGATGCTGGTGCAGGGCGTGTTGGACGGGCTGCGGCGTTTACGCGAGGTGAACGTATCCACCCTCGCGGGCGTTGCAGAAGATGTGAAGTTCAAGTTTCCGGCCGAATTAAGCTAGGCCGAGGGGGTCAATAGATGTCTGTTCCTATGCGGCAAGTCGCGCGTGTCGGCGCCTATGTGGTCAAGCAGCATGTGCAGGGCCGCAAGCGTTATCCGTTGGTGCTGATGCTCGAGCCATTGTTCCGCTGCAACCTGGCATGCTCGGGTTGCGGCAAGATCGACTATCCCGGTGAGATCCTCAACCAGCGGCTTTCGGTGGCGGACGCGCTGGCGGCGGCGGACGAGTGCGGGGCGCCCGTAGTGTCGATCGCCGGCGGCGAGCCGTTGCTGCACAAGGAGATGCCCGAGATCGTCGAGGGCCTGCTGGCGCGCAAGAAGTTCATCTATCTCTGCACGAATGCGCTGCTGCTCGAGAAGAAGATGGACCAGTACAAGCCGCATCCCGACTTTTCCTGGGATGTGCATCTGGACGGCGACCGCGAGGTGCATGACCGCTCCGTCAGCCAGGCCGGCACCTACGACCGGGCGGTGGCCGCCATCAAGGAGGCGAAGCGGCGCGGCTTCCGCGTCAGCATCAACTGCACGCTGTTCGACGGCGCCGAGCCGGAGCGGGTGGGCAAGTTCTTCGACGACGTGATGGCGATGGGCGTGGACGGGATCATGACCTCGCCGGGCTATGCGTACGAACGTGCGCCGGACCAGGCGCATTTCCTCTCGCGCCAAAAGACCAAGCAGTTGTTCCGCGACATCCTGAGCTACGGCAAGGGCAAGAACTGGAAGTTCACCCAGTCGCCGCTGTTCATGAATTTCCTGGCCGGCAACGAGAACTACACGTGCTCGCCCTGGGGCAAGCCGACCCGCAACGTGTTCGGTTGGCAACGTCCCTGCTATTTGCTCGGCGAGGGCTATGCCAAGACGTTTGCCGAGCTGATGGACAGCACGGATTGGGACAAGTACGGCACCGGCAATTATGAGAAGTGCGCGGATTGCATGGTGCACTCGGGCTATGAGAGCACGGCGGTGATGGACGCGGTGAAATCGCCGATGAAGACAATGATGACGGCCCTGCGCGGCCCCAAGCTGTCGGGACCGATGGCGCCGGAGATCGACCTATCGAAGCAGCGTCCGGCCGAATACATGTTCAGCCGGCACGTGCAGGAAAAGATGGCCGAACTGAAGCATAAGCCGCGCGACAAGCCGCAGGTCGCGGACGCGGCGGACTAACCGGGCACTAACCGCCGCGCTTCACCCGCGCGGCGGCGGCCACACACAGGATTTCGAACAGGATCGACGCGCCGTGGAATGCGGTGAGGCCACCGAAATCGAACGGGGGCGATACCTCGACCAAATCGGCGGCTACGACATCAAGGCCCATCAAGCCGCGTATCATGCGCTGCGCCTCGATCATCGTCAGGCCGCCGGCCTCCGGCGTTCCGGTGCCAGGCGCCCAAACCGGGTCGAGGCTGTCGATATCGAACGATAGATAACAGGGGCCGGTCCCGACCACGCGGCGCGCCTCCTCGACGGCCCAGCGCCAGCCGCGGTCGTGCAGTTCGTCCATCGGCATGACGCGCATGCCGCTGCTTTCGCTGAATTCCCACAGGCTGCCGGGCACGGTGCTGGTGCCGCGCAGGCCGATCTGGATGACCCGGGCCGGGTCGAGCAGCCCGTCCTCCACCGCCCGGCGGAACGGCGTGCCATGGTGGATGCGCGATCCCATGTAGTCGTCGCCGGTGTCGCCATGCGCGTCGATGTGCACCATGCCGATGGGACCCTGGGCCGCGACGGCGCGCAGGATCGGCCAGGCGATCGAGTGGTCGCCGCCCACGCTGACCGGGGTCACGCCGGCGCTCACAACTTGGCGGTAGAACGCCTCGATTTCGGCCAGCGCGGCGGCAAGGCTGTAGGGGTCCTCGATCCAGCAATCGCCGAGGTCGCGGATGCGGAGATCGCCGAATGGCTGCGCGCCGGTCGCGGTGTTGATGGGTCGCAGCAGGCTCGACTGGTTGCGGACCTCGCGCGGGCCATGCCGGGCGCCGGCGCGGTTGGTGACGCCGCCGTCGAACGGGACGCCGATCAGGCCGATGTCGACCGCGGTGAGGTCCTGAATGTGCGGCGTTCGGAAGAATGTCGGAATGCCGGCATAGCGTGGTTGCTTCTGCGGGTCCGACATCGCGGGATAGTTGCGGGCGGGTTTCAATGCGTCCATGGAACGCGGCTATAGCTGACCAATCGCCCGGACGCGAGTGACGAGCGCATGGCGGGCTCGGGCCGCGTCGCCGGCCAGCCGGATCAGCGCCGGAATCTGCTGCGGGCGGGCCAGCACGGCCGCGCCGACGCGCCACGCGCCGATGCGCCCGGCGGCGTCGAGCGCCACCATCGCGGCCCGCGGCAGGTCGCGCGACGCCGAGTCGCAAACCGCGCGCAGCACTGCAAAGGGCAATCCGTGCTGCTGGGCCAGTTTCGCCACGGCGGCGCTCTCCAGGTCGACCGCGACGGCGCCGGTGCGCGCGTGCAGTTCCGCCTTGGCATTCGCGGTCGCGATGATCTGGCCGCCGCCATAGAGCGATCCCGGAGTCGGCCCCCCGAGGCGGTCCATCAAGGCAGCATCCGCGTCCCAATGGCCGGCCTCGAACAGGACAGTGGGCGGCACCAGGATTGCGCCCGGCGCCAGCGTCGGATCGAGGCCGCCGGCTAGCCCGAAGCTCACTAGGCCGGAAACACCCTGCGAGATCAGCCGCGCCGCAGCCAGGGCGGCGCCTTCGGCTTGGCCGCCGCCGGTTTCGACGGCAACCCCGAGACGCCGAGCGAGCCGCGCCTCAGCCTCCAAGCCGACAACGACGCCGATCAGCTCAGGGACCGCCCGCTAGAAACCAAATGTCACACGGCGACTGTTGCCGCGCTGGAGGTTGCGGAACCGCGCCAAGGCCAGCAACGGGAAGAACAAGCGGTAGCCGTGGTAGCGCAGGTAGAACACCCGCGGAAAACCCACGGCGGTATAGGGCAGCTCGTCCCATTCGCCGTCTTCCCGCTGCGTGCTGGCAAGATACTCGGCGGCGCGGGCGACGGCGGGGCCGGTATCGCCGGCTGCCATCAGGCCGAGCATGGCCCAGGACGTCTGCGACGGCGTGCTGATGCGATACTCGCCCGGCGGGCTGGCGGCGTAGCTTTCCTCGTCTTCGCCCCAGCCGCCGTCGTCGCGCTGCCGGGCCAGCAGCCATTCGCGGGCACGCTGGATCGCCGGGTCGTCATGCGGCAGCCCGGCGGCGTTCAGCGCGCACAACACGGACCAGGTGCCATAGATGTAGTTGGTGCCCCAGCGGCCAAACCAACTGCCGTCCGGCTCCTGATCGGCGCGCAGGTAGGCGATGGCGCGGGCCATGGCCGGCTCGTCCGCCGTGTGTCCAAGCTGGGCCAGGAACGAAACGCAGCGGGCGGTCACGTCGGCAGTCGGCGGGTCCAGCAGCGCGCCATGGTCGGCGAACGGGATGTGGTTGAGGAAATCATGGTTGTTGTCGGCGTCGAACGCGCCCCAGCCGCCGTTGCGGCTTTGCATGCCCAACACCCAGTCGCGCGCTCGCGCCACGCTCTCGGCATGGGCCGGGTCGCCGTTGCGATGCAGCAGCATGCCGACGACGGCAGTGTCGTCCACGTCGGGGTAATGCGCGTTCTCGTATTGGAACGCCCAGCCGCCCGGCGGCGCATCGGGCCGCGACAGCGCCCAATCGCCGCGCAGCTCCGTCACCTGCCGCTCGACCAGCCACGCGCAGGCGGCGTCGATCCCGGGTGTAGCAGCACCGTCGGCCTCCGCGACCGCATGGCCGGCGAGGCTCGTGTCCCAGATCGGCGACAGGCACGGCTGGCAATAGGCCTCGGTATCGGTCACGACCAGCAGCTTCCGCACGGCTCGCCAGGCGATCGCCGCCTCAGGCTGGTCGAGGCCGCGGCCGAGGGCGTCATACATCATCACGGTGTTGGCCATGGCGGGATAGATCGCGCCCAGGCCGTCCTCACCATTGAGGCGTTCCGTGACGAAGGCGACGGCGTCGTCGATGGCGCGCGCGCGTATGCCGTTGGGGAATGCGGGCTCGACGACGCGCACGACGCTGTCGACGGCCTTGAACACATGGCCCCATGCGGAACGATAGGGTCCGCGAATCCAGTCGCGCACCTCATCCGGCGGGCTGATGAACAGCTCAGGTATGGTCACGTTGCGCGGATTGCGGGCGCGTGGATGCAGCGCCATCAGCACCAGAAGCGGCACAAGGACGGTGCGGGACCAGTAAGACACCTTCGACAAGTGGAAGAAAAACCACTGTGGCAGGTGCATGATCTCGACCGGCATGACCGGGACGGCGCGCCAGGGCACCTGCTCGAACAAGGCCAGTTGGATGCGGGTGAACACGTTGGTGCGCGCGGCCCCGCCGGCCGCGAGGATGGCGGCGCGGGCGCGTGCCATGTGCGGTGCGCTGGGCAGGTCCCCGATCGCCTTTAGCGCATAATAGGCCTTCACGCTGGCAGAAAGGTCGAATGCGCCGTCGTGGAACAACGGCCAGCCGCCATGCGCGCCCTGGATGCGGCGAAGGTAGACGCCGATCTTCGCCTGCAACGGTTCGTCGATGCGGTCGAGGTAGTGCTCGAGCAGCACATACTCGGCGGGGATCGTCGCATCGGCTTCAAGCTCGAAAACCCAGTGGCCATCGGCGTTTTGCCGAGTGCCGAGCGCCGTCGCGGCCCGGTTGATCGCATGTTCGAGAGCGTCGTCGTCAAGTTGGCAGTCGGCAGGAAGGGTCAGAATATCACTCGGCATGGATGGGTAATCAGGTTTTGTCATACTGTCAGCAGGGTCGATGCTGCACTGCACCCTGATCTGATGGCACCTTCAATGGTTGCGGGCAAGCCGGTCGCGGTCCAATCGCCCGCCAGCGCCAGGTTGGGCCAACGCGTGCGCACCGGGGGACGCTTGCGATGCTGTTCCGGGGTCGCAGCGAACGTCGCGCGCTTTTCCTTCACCACGCGCCAGGGCGGCATCCCCCCGGGAAGGCGGAGCACGGTGCGGACATCCTGCCACACCTCCGCTGCGAGTTCGGCGGCGGGCGCGTCCACCCGGCGGTTGCCGGCGCTGATGGTCGTGCTCACGACACCGGGCTTCACGAACACCCACTCGGCCGTGCCGCCGATCAGCCCGGTGAACCCGGCCTCGCCGGCGTCGGCGTCGCAGCGGAAATGCACGTTCAGGATCGCCTCGAACCGGTCCGGCACCTGCAAACCCGGCACCAGCGTGGCGGCGACCGGTGCCGGGGTGGCGACGATAACGGCCTCGTCATTGGCCACCGGACGCTCGTCGACGGACGTGACCCGGCCGGCGGCGAAGGTGAGGCTGCCGACACGATGGCCCAGCAGCACGTCGGCGCCGTGCGAGATCAGCCAAGCGACGGCCGGGTCGATGAAGCTTTCGGACAGGCCGTCGCGGGGATAGGCGGGAATGCACGCGCCGCCGCCCAGCGCCAGGCTTTCATCCATCACGGCGCCCAGCAGCTCGGCGCTTGCCGCGTCCGGCGGCGTGTTCAATGCAGCCACCGCGAGCGGTTCCAGCAAGCGGCGATACAGCTCACCCGAGCGCAACGTGCCGGCCACTGTGGCATCCGGGCCACGGCGCCGGAGCATTAGCACCGGCAGGAACTCGCGCAGCCCGGCGCCGGGCACGCGGCGGCGGCGGCTGAACAGCCACCACGGCATGCGGCCCTGGTTCGGGCGGACGGTCCAGCGCTCGCCGCTGGCCATGTCCATGAAGGGGAACACCGGCGCGCCGGGGCCGGTCATGGTGTCGCGTGCGCCAATGCGGTCGAGGAAGGCGTAGGCGTCGCGGTTGCCCGACAGCAGCAGGTGGTTGCCGTTGTCCAGCCGGCAGCCCAGTTCGCGGTCGAAGTACGACCGGCAGCGGCCACCCGCGGCGGGGCCGGCTTCGTGCACAGTCACGCGGATGCCGCGCGCGACCAGTTCCATCGCGGCGGACAGGCCGGCGAGGCCGGCGCCGATAACGTGGACATGCGCGGGAGTGGGAATCATAAAGCGTATCTGAGGGCAATCAGCGCCTTTTGCCACTTGGGTACTTGTACGGATACGCCGGGTGTGTCCCAGCCGCGACGCTCCAGCCGATGCAGCAGGGCATTGTAGGACGCTCCCATCAGCCGGGCCGGGCGCATGGCCGCGGGCTTGCAGCGGCGCATGGCGGCGTGGGCCTCGGTAAAATGGCGATGCGCGTCACGGGCCACGCGGGCGCAGACGGCGGCAAGGCCTGGATGACCGAGCGCCGCGTCCGGATCGGCTGGCACGCCGGCGTCGCGCAGCCACTCCTGCGGCAGATATAGCCGTCCGCGTCCGGCGTCCTCCGCCACGTCCCGCAGGATGTTGGTCAATTGCAGCGCGCGGCCCAGATGCCAGGCCACCGCGTCGGCATCGGGCGAGTCGTCGCCAAAGGCGCGAACCGACAGGCGTCCGACCGCAGCGGCCACCCGGTCGCAATACAAATCAAGCTCGGCCAGGGTTGGGGCGACGATGACGACCTCCGCGTCCATCTGCATGCCGTCGATCACGGCGATGAAGTCGTCCTGGCGCAGGGCGTAGCGCTGGACGGCGGGCAACAGCACGCGCGTCACCGCGTCATTGGCGCGCCCGGCATACAGCTCGGCGATGCGGGCGCGCCAGGCGGCAAGTCCGGCGATCTTGTCCGGCAACGGCCCCGGCTCGTCCGCCACGTCGTCGACGATGCGGCAGAAGGCGTAGATGGCATACATCGCCGCCCGCCGGTCCGCCGGCAGCACCTTCATGCCGCGATAGAACGAGGTGCCGGCCCGCAGCACCAAGGCCTCGACCTCCTGCAGGTCCGCGGCGGCAGCGCCGAGCGGGGTCACGCCGCCCATCGCAGTGCGGCCAGCAGGCTGCGGGCGACGTCGGATTTTCTCAGCTTGACCCGGGTTGCAACGGGGTCGCCGTGGCGCAGGCGCTGCGCCAGGCGCCGGGACACGCCGAGGATGACCGCAACCTCAAGCCGCAGGCGACGGTCGCGGGTGCGGCGGGGTAGGTCCGCGGCCTCCTCATGCAATCGGTCGACGTGGTCGAGCAATTGGCTGAACACGGCCCGCAAGGCCGGCGTCTCGGCGGGACCGGCCAGGTCTGAAACATCCGCTCCGGCCGCCGCCAGCATGTCCCCGGGAAGATAGCAGCGGTCGAGTGCCGCCAGGTCCTTGGCGCCGTCCTGCAGATGGTTCAGCACCTGCAACGCCGCGCATAGCGGGTCGGAGGGGGCGTGGGCTGCCGGGTCCTCGCCGTGCAGGTCCAGCACGTGGCGGCCCACCGGCATGGCGGACAGCCGGCAGTAATCGTGCAGCTCGGCCCAACTGGCGTAGCGGCGCTTGGCGGCGTCCTGGCGGAACGCGGCCAGCAGGTCCTGCGCGTGGCGCGGTGTCACGCCGGTTTGCGCCAGGCTGGCACGGAGCGCTGCGCCGCTGGGGGAGCCGCCGTCGGCGCCGCCGAGCAGCACGGCCTCCATGCGGCCGAGTCGGGCGATCTTGTCGGTGGCCTCAAGCGCAGGGCTGTCGGCGATGTCGTCGGCGTTGCGGGCGAAAGCGTAGAAAGCATGCACATGAGGGCGCAGCGCCGGGCGGATCAGGGCGGAGCCGACGGGGAAGTTCTCGTCGCCGCGGTCCTTGCCGGACCAGCTCTCGACCGAGTCGAGGGCCGTACTCATGCGCCGATGCCCTGGTAGGCGCGGCGCTTCCAGACGACTCCGCGGCCGCGGTGGTGGTCGATGGCGGAGCCGATGGTGGCGGCCAAATAGAAGCAGGCGATGCCGGGCAAAGCGAGTGCCCAGAACGGTGGCTGGCGGAACCGCCGCAAGGTCGGCAGGAACGACGCCATCGACCCGGCCCAGGCCAATGCGCCCATGATCCGAGCTGCGCCATGCCCAAACAGCGCCATCAGCGGCGGCGCGAGCCACACCAGCGCCAGGCCGAGCACCGTGCCAAGCAGGATCAGGGGCGAGAACCGCAACTGGACGTAGGCGGTGCGCGCCACCATGCGCCAGATGTCGGCAGCGCCTGGATAGGGCCGCACGCTGCGCGCCAGCCGGCTGTGGCCGAGCCAAATGCGCCCGCCGCGTTTCACCGCAGTTGCCAGCGCCACGTCGTCGATCAGCGCGCCGCGCACGGCCTCGATCCCGCCGATGCGGTCCAGGGCGCGGCGGCGCAGCAGGATCGTGCCCCCGGCCGCCGCCGCGGTGGCGCGCGTCGGGTCGTTCACCCAGGCGAAGGGGTATAGGAGCTGGAAGAAGAACACGAACGCCGGCACCAGCGCACGCTCGGCGGGCGTGGCGCAGCGCAGCTCGACCATTTCGGATACCATGTCGAGGCCGTCCTGCTCGGCCTTGGCCACCAAGGTCGAGACGTGGGCGGGGTCGTGCACGATGTCGGCGTCGGTCAGCAGCACCAGCTCCGCCGCCGTATGGGCGACGCCCTGCGACACCGCCCACAGCTTGCCGCTCCAGCCCGGCGGGCGCGCCTTGCCATCGAGCACGAGCAGGCGCGGATCGCCCAACGACCGTGCAATGGCTCCGGTCCCGTCGGTGCTGCCGTCGTCGACCAGGATCACCCGCAGCCGCCCGGCATAATCCTGCGCCAGCAGCGAGCGGAGCGCGTCGCCGATGCCCTCGGCCTCATCGCGGGCGGGGATCACCACATCCACGGCAGGGGGCGATACCGGGCGCCCCGGAGCGAGCGCCGGACCCACCGGCACTAGCGCCGGTCCCGCCGGCACTAGCGCCGGTCCCGCCGGCACTAGCGCCGGTCCCGCCTGCCAGAACCGGCCATGCAGCGTCAGCAAGTACGCCCAGGCCAGCAGCGCCACGGCCGCAAGCAGTATCATGCCCGCAGCCATCCGGCCGCCCGGAACCAGGCGACCGCGTCCGCCACCGCTTCCCGCGCCGGACGCGGGGCGTAGCCGAGCTCGGCGATGGCCTTGGCGGGGCTGAAATACATGCGCTTCTTCGCCATCGCCAGCATCTCCCGCGTCACCAGCGGCTCGATGCCGAACGCCCGTGCGGCGCCCTCCATGCCGAGCGCCACCGGCCAGAGCAGGCCATGCGGCAGGCGGGCGCGGCGCGGGGTGGGCCGGCCCATCACGTCGTCCACCATCGCCAGCAGGTCCGGCATATCGAGGTCATGGCCGCCCAGTATATAGGACTGCCCGATTCGCCCATGCTCCAGCGCCAGCACATGGCCGGCTGCGACGTCGTCGACGTGGACGATGTTGAGCCCGGTGTCGACATAGGCCGGCATGCGCCCGGCGGCGGCGTCCAGCACCATCTTGCCGGTCGGCGTCGGCTTCACGTCGCGGGGCCCGACCGGAGTGGACGGGTTCACGATCACCGCCGGAACCGCATGGTCGCGCACCAGCTCCCGCACCGCCTGCTCCGCCAAGTATTTCGACCGTTTATAGACGCCGACGATACCTTCGGGATGCACCGGCGTGTCCTCGGTCCCCGGCGTGCCGTCGCCCACCAGGCCGAGCGCCGCGACGCTGCTGCAATAAACAATGCGCTCGGCCCCGGCGGCGGTTGCGGCCAGCAGCAGCGCCCGGGTGCCGTCGACATTGGCGGCCAGCATCGGGCCAGGGTCCGGCACCCACAGCCGGTAGTCGGCGGCGACATGCACGACGTGCCGGCATCCTGCGACGGCGGCAGCGAGCGACGCCGTGTCGCGCAGGTCGCCCTCCGCCAGCTCCGCCGGCAGGTCAACGATGTTGCGGCGGTCTCCGCCAGGCCGCACCAACAGGCGCAAGGCATGGCCGCGGGCAAGCAAGGCACGGGCGACGGCGGACCCGACGAAGCCGGTCGCGCCGGTTACAAGCGTAGGCGGGGTGGCAGGCAAGGGCGCTCCTCATAGGGGGTCTGTGGCTGGTTGGGCCGGGTTGGCGTAGTGTCCGCGCTTTATACGCAGACCTCGATAGCATGAAACGCATTTCGGTCCTGCTGGTCGAACTCTTGCCGCCGATCAGGCGCATCTGTGATATGACGCTGCACGTCCGCAACGTGTTTCATCCCAGTCCCACACACATCAGGTGAAGCCAGTCGAATGATCGTGAGCGTCACCCGGCTGCGCCTGCGCTCATGGCGGCATGTCGCAGGCTTCATGCGCCATACCGCGGCCTCGCTGCGCCAGGCGGCCGGGGCGGCCGGGTTTCGCGATGGACGGCTGCTCACCGCGCGCCGATTCACGTTCTGGACCGTCACCCGCTGGTCGTCCGACACTGCCATGCGGGAATGGAAGGCCACCGGGGCGCACGGACGCGCCATGCCGTTGCTGATGGAATGGTGCGACGAGGCTTCGGTCGTGCGATGGGAACAGGATGACGATGCGCCCTTCCCGGCCTGGCCGGAATGCCAGCGCCGCATGGCCCGCCAGGGCCGCGCCTCACTCGTGCGCCTGCCCTCGGACGCGCAGATAGCGGGCGTTACGGCTGAGTTGCCGCTAGGGCGGGCGGTGGGTTTGGTCTTGCCGTTCAGGAAGGCGGGGCGGGGTTGATGCATGCTCGGTAGAAAGCATCCGCGCTGTTAATTGCTGTGTGCGTGATTGACAGGTTGAACCGCTCGCGGTCCGATACCGCCCGGTTTTCATGGCACGTTAAGCGGGGGTTTGAACGTGACTAATCCAGTGATGCGCCGCGACCTGCTCGGCACGGCGGCGGCAGGTTTAGTCATGACGGCATCCGGCCCGTTCGCATGGCCCAGCGCCGCGACGGCTGCGGAGGAGGCGCCCCTGACGCCGCGAAAAGTGTTTTTCCGCGACCCTGACCGCACGGTGCCGCGCCTGAGCCCGGACGGGCGAAACCTCGCTTGGCTGGAGCCGCATGACGGTGCATTGAACCTCGTCATGGCTGCGGTCGAGGACGTGTCGCACCCGCGCCGCCTCACGCATGTCGCCGGACGGTCGGTCTCGGCCTATTTCGGTTGGGCATTCACCAACAAGCACCTGGTATTCTTCCGTGACGAGAGTGGCGACGAGAACTACCGCCCGTTCAGCGTCGCCATCGAGACCGGCGAGGTGCTGCCCCTGCTTCCAGCCGGGGCACGCTCGTTCTTGCAGCAGCGCTCGCGGCGCACCCCGAACGAGATGCTGTTCGGCCACAACGCCAGGGATCGCGGGTTTTTCGACCTGATCCGCATCGATGTCACGACGGGCGAGGGGCGGCCGCTGTTCCAGAACCCAGGTTTCGCCCGGCTTTATACGATGGGCGATTTCTCCGTGCGGCTCGGCAGCCGGTTCCGCCGCGACGGCTCGGCCGAGGTGATGTTTTGGGAGCCTGACGGGCACTGGACCAACTTCCTCGACATCCCTGCCGAAGATGCGCTGACAACCGGCGTTGACGGGATCAGCGACGACGGCCGCTCCGCATTCGTCATCGACTCGCGCGGGCGAGACATGGCGGCGTTGATGGAGATCGACATCGCCACCCGCGAGACCCGCTTGCTCGCCGAGGATCCGGAGGCCGATATCGTCTCGGGGGTCTATGATCCCGCCAGCGGGCGGCCGTTCGCGGCGTATGCCGTCGCCGCGCGCCAGCGCTGGCACCAGATCGAGCCCGGCTGGGCGTTCGACCTCGACCATATCAAAGCGGCCAGCAGCGAGAGCGACGTCGCGATCAGCAATATCAGCGCAGAGCGCGGCCGGGTGGTGCTGGCCTGCTCGCGGAGCGACGCCTCGACCGAGTTCCGGCTGTATGACCGGCGCAAGCAGGCGGTCATGCCACTGTTCAAGGCGCGTGCCGACCTCGACCGGCTGGCGCTGCGCCCGATGCAGCCGGTCACCATCCCGGCCAGCGACGGCGTGGCGCTGCCGGGCTACCTGACTTTGCCGGACGACGGGTTTCGCGGCGGCCCGGTCGTGCTGCTGATCCATGGCGGCCCGTATGCGCGTGACGAGTGGGGCTACTCGGGCGCCCACCAATGGCTCGCCAGCCGCGGCTATGGCGTGCTTGCGGTCAACTACCGCGGCTCGACCGGCTACGGGAAGCATTTCGTGGCGCTCGCTGACCAGGGCTGGGGCGGCCGGATGCAGGACGACCTGACCGACGCGGCGGGCTGGTTGGTCGCGCAGGGCATCGCCGACCCGAAACGGCTGGGCTTCTATGGCGGCAGCTACGGCGGTTATGCGGCGCTGACCGCGGCGACTAAAACGCCCGACACCTTCGCCTGCATCGTCGACCTGTTCGGCATCTCCAACCTCGTGACGTTCATGCGCGCCGTGCCCGCCTATTGGGGTTCGTCCTTCTCCACTTGGAAGCGCCGCTTGGCCGATCCGGATAGCGAGGCGGGACGGCAATGGCTTACCGAGCGCTCGCCGCTGACCCATGCCGACCGCATCACCTGCCCGTTGCTGATCGGCCAGGGCCTGCGCGACGTGCGGGTGAAGCCGGCAGAGAGCGAGCAGATCGTGCAGGCGATGCGGCAGCGGGACGCGCCGGTGACCTACGTGACCTTTTCCGACGAGGGGCATGGTTTCGTGCGGCAGGAGAACCGCGTGGCCTTCAACGCAGTCGCCGAGATGTTCTTGGCGCAGCACCTCGGCGGCAGGGCGGAGCCGGTGGGCGAGGCGTTCGCCGGCTCGACGATCGAGTTCCAGGCCGGGAGGGAGCTTGTCATGGGTGCGGGATGATCGAGCGTTTCTGGCTGTTCATTGGTGAATAGGTCATCCGGAAGGCGATGTTTCCTTCAAGGTCGGTTGCATGACGATGCCTTGGCAGGCGGGCAGTGGAAGCCGCCGCCTCACACGGGCAACGCCGCCGGATCAGCGCCGTCCGCCCGCGTAGCGTTCTGCATCAACCCTTGCCCAGCCGGGCAGAGGTCCAGCAACGGGCAGCGTCCGCAGGCCGGCTTGCGGTAGAAGCAGCAACGCTGGCCGTGCAGCATCAGCACCTCGTGGTTGTCGTAGATGTGCTGCGCGTCCCACTCGGGCGGCAGTTGCGCCGCCAGCACTCGGTGCGCCGGGCCCACGGCCAGGCTGGACGGGATCAACCCGGTGCGCGCCGCAACCCGGTGATGGTGGCTGTCCACCGGCAAAGCGGCGCGGCGCAGGGTGCTGAAGCTGAGCACGGCCGCGCTGGTCTTCGGGCCGACGCCGGGCAGGCGCTCAAGCCAGGCGCGGGCCTCATTGGCCGGCAGGTCCGCCAGGAAGTCGAGCGGCAACGCGCCGCGTTCGGCCTGGATCGCACGCAGGACCGCCTGGATGCGCGGCGCCTTCTGCTCCGGCCAAGTGACGCCCGCGATCGCCGCCTGAACCGCTGCCGTGGGCGCTGCCGCAACGGCGGCCCAATCGTGGAAGCGCGACCGCAGCGCCTTGAAAGCCGTCCCGCTGTCCGCGTTGCGGGTGCGGTGCGAGAGCAGGGAGCTAATCAACTCGCTGAGCGGATCGAGCGTATGGAAATAGGCGATGGGACAGCCGTAAGCCCGGCAGAGCCTGCGGTGGATTTCGAGCGCCTTCTCGTGCAAATTCATCGCGCTGCAACGCCCGGTTAAGGCGGCGGTTCACGCATATTTCCTGTTGGGCGCATGGCCGTTCGGGGTGGCGCGGGCGATCTGGGCGGCGGCTGCGCTCGAACGCGGTGTTATTGCAGCCCGCCCGCCTGTTCGATGAACGCCGCGACCTCGGCCACGCCCTGGCCGGCGCGTATGTTGGTGAACACGAAGGGCCGCTCGCCCCGCATGCGGCGGCTGTCGCGGTCCATGACTTCGAGGCTCGCGCCCACATGCGGGGCGAGGTCGATCTTGTTGATAACCAGCAGGTCGCTGCGGGTGATGCCGGGGCCGCCCTTGCGCGGGATCTTGTCTCCGGCGGAGACGTCGATGACGTAGATTGTAAGGTCGGCCAACTCCGGGCTGAAGGTCGCGGCAAGGTTGTCGCCGCCGCTCTCGATCAAAATCAGGTCCAGCGCCGGGAAGCGGCGGCGCATTTCGGCGATCCCCGCCAGGTTGATGCTGGCGTCCTCGCGTATCGCGGTGTGCGGGCAGCCGCCGGTCTCGATGCCCAGGATCCGCTCAGGCGGCAACGACCCGGCGCGGGTCAAGAACTCCGCATCCTCCTTGGTATAGATGTCGTTCGTGATGGCGGCTATGTCGAGCCGCGGGGAGAAGCGCTTGCACAGCGCGTCCATCAGCGCGGTTTTGCCGGTGCCGACGGGTCCGCCGACGCCGACGCGCAGGGGGCCATGGGGAGAGCTCATGTGCGGAACAGCCTCGTGTACTGGGTTTCGTGGCGCATGGCGGCGATGTCGGAGCGGAAGCACGCGCCGCCGAGGTCATCGAGCGTCGCGTTGCGGGTCTGCTCGGCCACATCCTGGATGGCAGGCTCCAGCGCCGACAGCACGCGCAATCCGGCGGTTTGGCCCAGCGGCACCAGGCGCACCGCAGCGCTGACCAGGTTGGCGGCGAAGCCGTGCAGGAACGCCAATGCCGTGGGGTCCACCGCGACGCCCTGCGCTGCGGCAAGCGCGCCGACCGCGACGGGATAGCAGATTGGCCGGCCCTCCACCCGCAATGCGGCCAGCAGCGGCGCGCCCCAGACCTCGGCCGCGATGGCAAAGGCGTCGCCCTGGCCCAAGGTCTCGGCCCGGCGCTCGCGGCCAGGCTGGGCGGCGGCGGCGAGTTCGGCCACGCCGGCAAGTGCCGCCGGGTCGCGGGCGGCGTAGGCGTGGCGAAGCAGGATGGCGTCGGCGCGGCCCGCTCCATGGCGCAGCACATCATCGAGCCATGCCAGCAGGTCGTGCTCGGTCCGGATGTCCCTGGCCTCGACCGCCCATTCCAGCGCGTGGGAATACGCGTAGGCGCCGGTCGGGAATGCGGGGGACAGCCAGGTCAGCAGCTTCGTGAGGTCAGTGGCCGTGCGGGTGGGCATGGCCGTCCTCGTCGTCGTGGGAATGCGAGTGGCCGCCAGCATAGGCGCCAGCCTCAGGGTCGAACGGCGCTTCGATCTCCGCGACGTGGCCGCCGAGCGTGCGCACCATGTCGGCGATCACGTGGTCGCGCCGGATGCGGAGGTGCGCGCCGAGCAGTTGCACCGGCAGATGCCGGTTGCCGAGGTGCCAGGCGATGCGGACCAGCGCGGCGGCGTCGTGGGCGTGGATGTCCAGCAGGGGTTCGGGGCGGGCTTGGACAAGAATGACCCCGCCATCGTCCAGCACAAGGCCATCGCCATCACGCAGCCGCACGGCTTGCGGGAGGTCAATCAGCAAATCCCGGCCGGCCTCGGTCCGCAGCACGATGCGGCGGCGATGCCGGCGGTCGAAGTCGACCAGCACGGTGTCGCACGGCGCCGCGGTGAAGGCGCCAGCCGGCAGGACCTTCGACGACCGCATCAATTTCTGGTCAGGTCCGGGAGCGACAGCACCTTCGGCCCAGGCAGGGCTACGCCGTCGATGGCGTCGCCTTGGCCAACCCGGGCCGGTTCGGTCCCATGCACGGCTGGAAACAGGGCCTTTGCCGCGTTGCCGATGGCGGCCGTCGAAACCCCGTCGATGGTGCCGCCGACCAGGCCGCCCACAAACGGCACCGCTTTGCCCAGGTTGACGATGCCGGTCGTGCCGCCCTTGGTGACCAGGCTGAAACCAACCGCCTGATTGATCCGCAGCAGCGCCGCCCCGCTGATCTGGCCCACAGCCTGCTGCGTCAGCTTGCGGCCGACGGCGATCCCGACATCTTTAAGCACATCGACCGCCGCATTGCCCGTAAGGCAGACAAGGGTAAGGCTCTCGACCTGCTCGCTGCGGAGATCATAGCCGCGGAGCCGGGCGATCTCCTGCACCATGTGGATTTGCAGGGTCGCGACCCCGGCGATGTTGGCCGGCAATGCGATGGGGAGCGTGAACATGCCGCCCAGGCCGGTGCCGAACCCGACCGCGCCTGCTTGCGCTGCAGATCGGCGTATGAGTGCCGCAATCCGGTCCTCGATGCTGCGCGGCGTGCCCGGAACCAGCTCGGACTTGCCCGACGCAAGCCGTCCGTAGATCCAGCGCAGCGAGTTCGTCAGCGCCGCCCCGGCAGACTCCCATGCCGTCGTCGCGGCAGAACGGTTCATGGCGCCCCCATCAGAACAGGAAATACCGCTGCGCCATCGGCAGCACGGCGGCGGGTTCGCAGGTCAGCAGCACGCCGTCGGCCCTGACCTCGTAGGTTTCGGGGTCGACCTCGATCACCGGCGTCGCATCGTTGTGGATCATGCTGCGTTTGCCGATCCCGCCCCGGGTGTCGTGCACGGGCGACAAGCGCCGGGTCAGGCGAAGGCGATGGCCGATGCCGTCGTCCAGCGCCGCCTGCGACACGAAGGTGACGCAGCTTGCCGCCAATGCGCCGCCGAACTGGCCGAACATCGGGCGGTAATGCACCGGCTGCGGCGTCGGGATGCTGGCGTTCGGGTCGCCCATCGGCGCGCAGACGATGGTGCCGGCCTTCAGCACCAAATCAGGCTTCACGCCGAAGAACATGGGCGACCATAGCACCAGGTCGGCGAGCTTGCCGGGCTCGACCGAGCCGACCTCGTGCGAAAGGCCCTGCGCGATGGCCGGATTGATGGTGTACTTGGCGACATATCGCTTGATCCGCGCATTATCCGCCTGCGCGTCGCCCGGCAAGGCGCCGCGCTGCTGCTTCATCTTATGCGCGGTCTGCCAGGTGCGGATCACCACCTCGCCCACCCGGCCCATCGCTTGGCTATCGGACGAAATCATGCTCAGCGCGCCCAGGTCGTGCAGGATGTCCTCGGCGGCGATCGTCTCGCGCCGGATGCGGCTTTCGGCGAAGGCGACGTCCTCGGGGATGGCCGGGTCGAGGTGGTGGCAGACCATGAGCATGTCGAGATGCTCATCGAGCGTATTGGCGGTGTAGGGCCGCGTCGGGTTGGTGCTGCTGGGCAGCACATTGGGCAGGCCGGCAACGCGGATGATGTCGGGGGCGTGGCCGCCACCGGCGCCCTCGGTGTGGAAGGCGTGGATGGTGCGGCCCGCGAAGGCGCGGATGGTGTCCTCGACGAAGCCGCTCTCGTTCAGCGTGTCGGTGTGGATCATCACCTGCACGTCGAAACGGTCGGCGACGCTCAGCGCGCAGTCGATGCTGGCGGGGGTGGTGCCCCAGTCCTCGTGCAATTTTAGGCTGCTGGCCCCGGCGCGGATCATTTCCTCCAATGCCGCCGGGCGCGACGCGTTGCCTTTGCCGGCGAAGGCGAGGTTGACCGGCAGGCCCTCGGCGGCCTGCAGCATGCGGGCGAGGTGCCAGGGGCCGGGGGTGCAGGTGGTGGCGCTGGTGCCTGTCGCCGGGCCGGTGCCGCCGCCGACCAGCGTAGTGATGCCCGCGGCCAGCGCCTCCTCGACCTGCTGCGGGCAGATGAAATGGATGTGGCTGTCGACACCGCCGGCGGTGAGGATCTTCCCCTCGCCGGCGATGATCTCGGTGCCGGGTCCAATGACGATGGTGACGCCCGGCTGCACGTCGGGGTTGCCGGCCTTGCCGATGGCGTGGACACGTCCGTCGAGGATGGCGACATCGGCCTTGACGATGCCCCAGTGGTCGAGGATCAGCGCGTTGGTGATGACGGTGTCGACGGCGCCTTCGGCCTGCGACGCCTGCGACTGGCCCATGCCGTCGCGTATGACCTTGCCGCCGCCGAATTTTACTTCTTCACCATAGGTGGTGAAGTCGCGTTCGACCTCAGCGAACAGATCGGTGTCGGCGAGGCGCACGCGGTCGCCGGTGGTGGGGCCGTACATGTCGGCATAGGCACGGCGGGGAATGCGGGTCATAGCGGCCCCATGACGTCGCCGCGGAAACCTTGCACGATGCGGGCGCCGCGATATGGGATCAAGGTTACCTCGCGCGTCTGCCCGGGCTCGAAGCGCACGGCGGTGCCGGCGGCGATGTCGAGGCGCTGGCCGCGGGCCTGTGTGCGGTCGAACTGCAGGGCCGCGTTGGTCTCGGCGAAATGGTAGTGGCTGCCGACCTGGATCGGGCGGTCCCCGGTGTTGGCGACGGTCAGCTTCGTGCGCGGCAGGCCGGCGTTCAGCTCGATGTCGCCGTCTTGGGTGATGACCTCGCCGGGGATCATCTAATCGGCTCGTGCACGGTGACGAGCTTGGTGCCGTCGGGGAAGGTGGCCTCGACCTGGATGTCGGCGATCATCTCGGCGATGCCCTCCATGACCTGTCCGCGGGTCAAAACGCCAGCGCCGGCCTCCATCAGGTCGGCGACGCTGCGTCCGTCGCGTGCGCCCTCGACCACGAAGTCGGATATCAGCGCGACCGCCTCCGGATGGTTCAGCTTGACGCCGCGCTCCAGCCGCCGCCGGGCGACATTGGCGGCCATGGCGATCAGCAGCTTGTCCTTCTCGCGAGGGGTCAGGTGCATATAAGCTCCTCAACATAGCCAAACGCGCGGCAGCGGGCGGCCGGCGCGCAACACAGCCAATCCTGCCACGACCGCAGCATGCAGGCACGCGCCATCTGGAGCAACGATGCGGGCAACCAGCATCCCGTCCCAGGCGGATGCCCCGGCGTCATGCCCCGCCAGCGCTTGGCGCAGGGCGTCCAGCTTGGTTTCCGCATCGGGTGCTGCGTGGATCATGGTCGCGACGCCGCGCGCCATGCCGCCGGTGGCCCGGCGGTCCAGCAAAGATTGCACGGGTCCATCGAGGCGGACCGCGTCGTGCAGCAGCAGGCGTCCGGCGCGGCGCACCTGGATCAGGTCGCGGAACCCGGCCTCGCGCACGGCCTCGCCCATCGCGGTGCGTCCGAACACGAGCTGTTCCACGCCCAGGAACCAGGCATCCGCGGCCAGGTCCACCAACAGCCGGCGCTGCACGGCGCAGCGGTCGAACAGAATGCTTTCCTGCGGCAGCCACTCCAGCGACGCGCCCGGCGCCACATGCAGCGCGGTCGAAACCCGGGCCGGGGGCGTGCCAGGCAGGGCGCGGTAGAAGCGTTCCGCCGCCTGCGACGCCACCGTCGCTTGCGTGCCGGGGCCGGCCGCGACCGCGGTGTCCAGCACGTCGCCGCCGGCCACTCCCCCCGAGCTGTTGAGCGTCACCGCGCCGGCCCATGCATCGTGCTCGATCCGGGGAAAGCGCGCCTTGAGGCAGCCATCCTGGCGCAGGCCGTCCAGCACCGTGGCGACCCCGCGGCGCTTGAATGAGAGGCGGAGCGCGCCCTGGGCTCGCTGATGTGCCGGCGCAGGCACGTCCACCGGACATCCTACCCAATCAGCGCCTTGAGCTTGGCCCGGACCTCAAACAATTCACCAGCGCTGACCCGGCCCTTACGCTCGGCGCGGCGCGCGCCCCAGTCCTGGCTCTTGACCTGGTCCGCCAGCGCCACGCTCGGCGGACGCCCGGCGATCGTCACCTCGAATGGATAACCCTTGATCCGCGTGGTCGTCGGACAGCAGACCATCATGCCGGTCCGGCCATTATAGCTGGCCGGGCTGAGCACCACCGCCGGACGGTGCCTCGCCTGGTCATGCCCGGCTTGCGGATCGAACTGCAGCCAGACGATATCCCCAGCCTCCGGCACGTAGGCCATCACCAAGTCTCGCGGCCGACGGGCGGTCCCATATCCACCGCGCCATGCCGGTTCTCGTCGGTGATCCCGGCGACCAGCCTGGCGAGGTCATGCATCTCCTCCCGGATCGGCTCGATCACGATGCGCCCGGCTTCCTCGCGCACCTCCACGGGCTGATCGAGCTCCAGCCGCGCAGCCTCCATAATCGCCGCAGGAATACGGACCGAGGCGCTGTTGCCCCACTTCTTGACCACCATCCGCATGACATCCTCCAGACCAGCGATGCACGCTTATAGCGTATCTACGTTGTCGATACAACTGCAAACCCTATACCGAAAGCCGCCGCCGCACCTCGGCCTCGTCCAGCGTCCCTGGCGCGCCGCTCAGCACGATGTCCCCGCGGTCCATCACCGCCAGCGTGTCCGCAAGCTCCCGGGCGAAATCATAGTACTGTTCGACCAGCAAGATCGCCATCGTGCCGCGGCTGCGCAGCAAGGTGATGACCCGGCCGATGTCCTTGATGATGCTCGGCTGGATGCCCTCGGTCGGCTCATCGAGGACCAGCAGCCGCGGATGCGTCACCAGCGCGCGGGCGATGGCGA
The DNA here is from genome assembly GCA_965277495.1 of Acetobacteraceae bacterium. Classification (GTDB taxonomy): domain Bacteria; phylum Pseudomonadota; class Alphaproteobacteria; order Acetobacterales; family Acetobacteraceae; genus CAHJXG01. The sequence goes on from OZ255824.1 coordinate 3,885,246, forward strand.
GCTGCTGCTGCTGGCCGCCCGAAAGGTCGCCGCCGCGCCGGCGTAGCATCGTGCGCAGGATGGGGAACAGTTCGAAGATCTCGTCGTCGACCCGGCGCTTGCCGCGGGGCAGCACGGCGAACCCGGTCTCCAGGTTCTCCCGCACCGTCAGCAGCGGAAAGATGTCGCGGCCCTGCGGCACCCAGGCGATGCCGCGCTGCGCCCGCGCATGGATCGGCAGCCGCGTGATGTCGGCGCCCTCCCAATGGATGCGCCCACGGCTCACCGGATGCGCTCCGGTTATGGCGCGCAGCAGGCTGGTCTTGCCGACGCCGTTGCGGCCCAGCAGGCAGGTGACGGAGCCGGTCTGCACACCGATCGACACGTTGCGCAGCGCGATGGCGGCGCCGTAGTGCAGGTCCACCCCTTCGACCCTTAAGCTACCGTCCAAGATAGACCTCGATCACCCTAGGGTCCTCGCTGACATGGTCGATGGTCCCCTCGCTCAGCACCGAACCCTCGTGCAGCACCGTCACCTTCACGTCCAGCGCGCGGACGAATGCCATGTCGTGCTCCACCACGACGACGCTGCGGGTAAGGTTGATCTCGCGCAGCAGCTCGGCAGTTTGCTCGGTTTCGGCGTCGGTCATGCCGGCGACGGGCTCGTCCACCAGCAGCAGCCGGGGGTTCTGCGCCAGCAGCATGCCGATCTCGAGCCACTGCTTCTGCCCGTGGCTGAGATCGCCCGCCAGGCGCATCCGGTGGTCGCGAAGGCGGATGGTGCGCAAGATTGCCTCGATGCGCGCCTGTTCCTCACGGGTCTGCCGCGCACCCAGGGTGAACCAGGGGCGCCGGTCCCCTGCCAACGCCAGCAGCAGGTTGTCCCAGACCGTGTGCGGCTCGAACACCGTCGGCTTCTGGAACTTGCGGCCGATGCCGAGGCTGGCGATGGCGGGCTCGTCGAGCCGGGTGAGGTCGGTGTCGGCGGCATAGACGACGCGGCCGGTGTCGGGCCGGGTCTTGCCGGTGATGACATCCATCATCGTCGTCTTGCCCGCGCCGTTCGGCCCGATGACGGCGCGCATCTCGCCCGGCGCCAGCACCAGCGACAGGTTGTTCAGCGCGCGGAAGCCGTCGAAGCTGACGCTCACCCCGTCGAGATACAGCAGGCTGTCGCTGACCGAGCCAATTGCGGTCAAGGCGTGGCCTCCTCGATGACGACCGCTTCGTCGGAGACCACGGCCGGCGCCGGCACGCGGGCGCGAGGCATCAGGCCCATGAGGCCGCGCGGCAGGAACAGCGTGACCGCGATGAACAGGGCGCCGAGCGCGAACAGCCATAGCTCCGGCAGTTGCCCGGTGAAATACGTCTTGGCAAGGTTCACCAGCACCGCCCCCAGGATTGCGCCGTGCAGGGTGCCGCGTCCGCCGACCGCGACCCAGATCACCGCCTCGATCGAGCCGGCGGGGGCGAACTCGCCGGGGTTGATGATGCCGACCTGGGGCACATACAGCGCGCCGCCCAGCCCGGCCATGACGGCGGACAGGGTCCAGACGACAAGCTTGTAGCTCTCGGGCCGGTAGCCGAGGAAGCGGGTGCGGCTCTCGCTGTCGCGGACGGCGATCAGCACCTTGCCGAAGCGCGAGCGGGTCAGGCTGCGGGCGAGCAGATAGAGTGCGCAGAGCAGCGCCGCGGTGATGAGCAGCAACCCGCAGCGCGTGGCATCGGACGACAACGGCGCGCCCAGGATCTCCTTGAAATCGGTCAGTCCGTTATTGCCGCCGAACCCCATGTCGTTGCGGAAAAACGCCAGCATCAGCGCATACGTTAGGGCTTGGGTAATGATTGACAGGTAAACTCCGGTCACCCGGCTGCGGAACGCGAGCCATCCGAACACCAGCGCCAGCAGCCCAGGCGCCAGCATCGACATCAGGACCGCGAAGGGGAACTGGCCGAAGCCATACCAATACCACGGCAGCGACTTCCAGTTCAGGAACACCATGAAGTCTGGCAGCGCCGCGCCATACTGGCCGCGCCCGGCGATCTGTAGCATGAGGTACATGCCCATCGCATAGCCGCCCAAGGCAAAGAACGCCGCATGGCCGAGGCTGAGGATGCCGGCGAACCCCCAAACCAGGTCGACCGCCAGCGCCAGGATCGCGAAGCACAGGTATTTGCCGAACAGCGAGACGACGTAGGTCGGCACATGCAATGCGCTGCCGGGCGCCGTGCCGAGATCGAGCCCGGCCAGCAGCAGCGCGCCGCCCAGCACCAGCAGCAGGGTCGTTGGCGTGGCGATCCGGTCCCTCATGTCTCCACCGCACGGCCCTTCAACGGGAACATGCCGCGCGGACGCCGCTGGATGAACAGGATCAGCAGCACCAGAACCACGATCTTGCCCAGCACCGCGCCGGCAACCGGCTCCAGGAACTTGTTGACGACGCCCAGCGTGAGCGCGCCGAGCGCCGTGCCCCACAGGTTGCCGACGCCGCCGAACACGACGACCATGAAGCTGTCGATAATGTAGCCCTGGCCCAAATTGGGGCTGACGTTGTCGATTTGGCTGAGCGCCACGCCCGCCATGCCCGCCACGCCGGAGCCGAGGCCGAAGGTCAGCGCGTCGATCCCGCCGGTGCGTATGCCCATCGCCGCGGCCATGCGGCGGTTCTGCGTCACCGCGCGCATGCGCAGGCCCAGCGGGGTGAACCGCAGCACCGCCATCAATCCAAACAGCACCGCGGCGGCGAACACGATGATGGCGACCCGGTTGTAGGTCAGCGTCAACTGCCCGACCCGGCCCGCGCCGCTCATCCAGGCCGGCGTGCCGACCTCGCGGTTGGACGGTCCGAAGATCGACCGGATCGCCTGCTGCAGCACGAGCGACAGGCCGAAGGTGGCGAGCAGGGTCTCGAGCGGGCGGCCATACAGGAAGCGGATCAGCCCGCGCTCGATCAGCACGCCGATCACGCCCGACACCAAAAAGGCCAGCGGGATGGCGATCAATATGCTGGCGCCGAACAGGTTTGGCGCGTGGGCGCGGATGGCCTCTTGCACCATGAACGTCACGTAGGCGCCGATCATGACCATCTCGCCATGCGCCATGTTGATGACGCCCATCACGCCGAAGGTGATGGCAAGGCCGGTGGCGGCGAGCAGCAGCACCGAGCCGAGGCTGAGGCCGTAGAACGCGCCCTGGGCGAGGCCCCAGAGCCGCAGCGACCAATCGATGCCTTTGACCGCCTCCTCCGCCGCCGCGGTGACGGCGGGTGAGCCATTGGGCAGGGACGAAAGCAGGGCGCGCGCGTCCAGGTCGCCGCGGCTGCGCAGCGCGGCGATGGCGGCCAGCTTGTCGGCGCCGCTGGCGTCAGCGGTGGCGAGCACGGCGGCAGCGCGGGCCTGCTGCATGGTCTGGCGGACGCCGGGATCCCGTTCCTGCGCAATGGCGCGGTCGAGCGCGGGCAGGGCGGCGGCGTCGCGCGACTTGAACACGGCCTCCGCCGCGTCTGCCCGGACCGCGGGTTCGGGGGCAAACAGCCGCAATGCTCCCATGGCGGCGTCAACAGCCCGGCGCACGCCGTTGTTGACGCGCACGGGGCGGGCGTCGGAAGCGTCGGCGGGTTCGCCGGTCTCGGCAGACACCAGCGCGCCGCCGGGCTCGCGGATGAATAGTTCGCCGCCGGGTTGGACCAGCAGCCGCCCGGCCTGTAGCGCGTCGAGCACCGGGCCGGTGCGCGGGTTGCCGGAAACGGCCAACGCCTCCACCCCGCGCCGGATGTCTTCGAATGATTGGCTGCCGAGCGGCGCCAACAGCGACGGCTGCGCCAGGGCAGGGGCGCCGAGCAGCAAGGCAAGCATGAGAGCGATGCCGCGCATGGCAATCAGGCAACAAGATACGGGGCGGCTGTTAACCCGCCCCATCAGCCCTAGCTGCCGCTGCCGCCGCACTTGCCGGTCTTCACGTTAAAGTTGCCGCAGGTCATCGGCGAGCGCCAGTCGGCAATCAGGTCGCGCGACCCCTCGAGGTATGGCGACCATTCCTGCGCAACGATCAGGCCCGGCGTGGTCGACACGATGTTGAACTGGCCGTTGCCCTGGATTTCCCCGATCAGCACCGGCTTAGTGATGTGGTGGTTCGCCATCATTGCCGACAATCCACCCGACAAATTGGGCACGGACACGCCGATCATGGCGTCGATCACCTTCGCCGTATCGAACGTCCCGGCCTTTTCGACCGCCTTCACCCACATGGCGAAGCCGATGTAGTGCGCCTCCATCGGGTCGTTGGTCACCCGCTTCGGGTTCTTTGTGTAGGCCTGCCAACGGGCGATGAATGCTTTATTTTCAGGTGTGTCGACGCTCATGAAATAGTTCCAGGCGGCGAGGTGGCCCACCAGCGGCTTGGTGTCGATGCCGGCGAGTTCCTCCTCGCCGACGCTGAAGGCGATGACGGGGATGTCGGTCGCCTTGATGCCCTGGTTGCCCAGTTCCTTGTAGAACGGCACGTTGGCGTCGCCGTTAATCGTGCTGACGACCGCCGTCTTCTTGCCGGCGGAACCGAACTTCTTGATGTCGGCGACGATGGTCTGCCAGTCGCTATGGCCGAACGGCGTGTAGTTGATCAGGATGTCCTCCTGCTTCACGCCCTTGGACTTCAGATAGGCTTCCAGGATCTTGTTCGTCGTGCGCGGATACACGTAGTCGGTGCCGGCAAGCACCCAGCGCTGCACCTTCTCCTCGGCCATCAAATAGTCAACCGCCGGAATCGCCTGCTGGTTCGGCGCCGCGCCAGTGTAGAAGACGTTCTTGCTGCTTTCCTCGCCCTCGTATTGGACGGGATAGAACAGGATGTTGTTGGTTTCCTCGAACACCGGCAGCACCGACTTGCGCGATACGGACGTCCAGCAGCCGAACACGGCGGCGACCTTCTGCACCGTAACTAGCTCGCGCGCCTTTTCGGCGAACAGCGGCCAGTTGGACGCGGGATCGACGACCACCGCCTCCAGCTTGCGTCCGAGCACCCCGCCCTTCTTGTTCTGCTCGTCAATCAGCATCAGCATGACGTCCTTCAGCGTTGTCTCGCTGATGGCCATGGTGCCGGACAAGCTATGTAGGATGCCGATTTTCACTGGGCCAGTGGGTTGCGCGTGGGCGGGCGCGAGGCCCAGGGCGAATGCAGCGGTGACGGCCGCGAGGCCCACGCCCCGCAGCCAGTTTCGGACAAACGCCATTCATTAAACTCCCTTGATGCCGGACCAGCGTGGCTTGATGGCCTTCGTGCAAGACACTCTGCCGTGCCAGACACTCTGCCGTGCAAGACACTCTGCCGTGCAAGACACTCTGCAACATGCGTGCCAAATGATTGTGCGGACGGAAGGCATTGGCGGTTCGAGACGGTTACATCTCCCATCAAGGAATGCCGCAAATTTGAGCATCAACGACCGGCGAGGTGGCGGAGCCGGACCAGCAGTGTCGCCGGGTGCCCCCGAGGCGCGATGGATAGCCAATGCAGCGTGCGCTCGGCGTTCGCCAGGCTGCGCTTGTAGCGGTCCGCGCCTCCCAGGAAGTCATAGCTCAACCCGCCGCGGGCCCGGTGCGCCTCGATCGCCAAATGGTGGCACGTTAGCCCCGGCTTGCCATGCGCCGGAGCGCCGGGATAGTCGAAGCCGCTCTGGTAGGCGCAGGCCCGCCCGGCATGGACAAGGTTATAGAGATAGCCGACCACGGCCTCGCCCGCGGTGATCCGCAGCAGCTCGACCTCGCCCGGTACGCCGCGACGGATCAGGCACTCGTGGAAATGCCGAACCGGGTCCGTGGCGAACGCGCCGGGCTTGCCGCGGGCCGACCAGGTGGCGGCGTGGAGTGCGATTAGGGCGTCGAGGAACCGCGTCGCTTGCTCGGCGGTTTGCGCCGCCTCGACCCGCATCTCGCCGCGGGCGGCATAGGCGCGGTCCGATCTGCGGAGCTGTTGGCGCGTGTTGGCGCTGAGCTGGCCGATGACGGGGGCATCCGGCGCAATGGCCGCGAAGTCCACGTACGGCGCGATGCGGTCGCGGCCGGGTATGACCGCCGCGCCGCCCTGCACCGCGGCGTCGAGGGTCGCATCGCCGACGCCGGACAGCATGAGGCGCGGAACCCGGCCCCGGAACGGCTGCAGCGCGCCCTGCAACAGCCGGGTCAGCAGCGAACTTGGCGCGCGCCGTGCCAGCAGCGGGTCGTTGTGCTCGGTGAACACGGCGTCATGCGCCCGGTTGCCGCTCTCGTGCAGCCATAGGGTATCGCCGCCGAACACCGACCGGCGGCGGTTGCACAGCGCGAGGCCGGTCAGGCCCTCGTCGTCATGCGCCTCGATCAGCACCGGGTCGGTAAAGCGCTCGGCGGCGTTGCAGCCGATCCAGGTCCAGGTCTGGAAGGCGGATGCGTCGGAGGCCGCCTCCAGCGCGCGCCATTGTGCGCCCAGCACGGCCAGGCCGGCGGCGTCGAGCGTGGGGCGGGACACGAAGATCCCAGGCGGGCGGTCGAACATGTACGCAACGAGGCATAGCGCGGATGCCTGCGGTCTGCACGCGCCCTGCGCCCCTATCAAACCGTGGCGAACTCGGGCAGGTAGCGGTGGTCGTTACGTTGGGGGTGTTTTGTCGATCAATACCGTCCTGATCGCGCTGTTGCTGCCGCCAGTCAGCTTGGCGCTCGCGGCGTTGCTGGCGCTCGCGCTGATCCGCGGGCGGCTCGGGCGCGCCCTGGCGGCGCTGGGCCTGGTTGGGCTGATCCTGCTGTCGCTGCCGGTGGTCTCGATGCCGTTGCTGGCCTCGCTGGACGTGCCAGCCGAGGCGTCCGAGTTGCCCCCGCAGGCCATCGTCGTGCTGGGCGGCGACGTGTTCCGCATTGCCGATCCGCCCGGCGCCGTCGTGGGCAGCCTCAGCCTCGAGCGGGTGCGCGCCGGCGCCGAGCTGCAGCGGCGGACCGGATTGCCCGTGCTGGTCTCGGGCGGGCTGGTCGACGACCTGCCGGTCACGGTCGCCGCGCTGATGGCCGACAGCATGGCCGTGGATTTCGGCGTGCCCGCCCGTTGGACCGAGGAAAAATCGCCGACGACCTGGGAGAATGCCGAGTATAGCGCGCAAATCCTCGCGGCGGCTGGGATCAGCCGCGTGTATGTCGTGACCCACGCCTGGCACATGCGGCGGTCGCTGCTCGCGTTCCGCCATTTCGGCATGCAGGCGGTTGCGGCCCCGGTGCGCCCCGATCCATGGCCGGCGTTCCGCCCGGGCGAGTTCATGCCGCGGACCTCGGCCTGGGTGAACAGCTTCTATGCGATGCATGAATGGGTCGGCCTGGCCTATTACTCGATCCGGCGATGACCATCGAGGTCACGGCGTCGGAGCTGGGCGGCGTCGGCCCGGAGTGGGACGCGCTGTTCGCAGCGGGGCCGGGCTTCCAATCGAGCCGCGCATGGTTCGAGGCGACGGCCGAGGCTGCGCTGCCGCCGGGCGCGCAGGCGATTTTCTTGCTGTGCCGCGATGGCGGACGGCCGTTGGCGATGCTGCCGCTTATGCAAGGCCCTGGACGGCGGATGCGCGGGCTATCCACGGTTTATACCTGCCTGTTCCAACCACTTTTGGCCGTTGATCTCCAGGATTCGGATTTGAGGCGGGCAGGGGCGGCCCTAGCCACGCATTGCTGGCGCTGGCCGTTGGTGCTGCTCGATGCGCTGGACCCATTGTGGCCGGGGCTGCCGCCACTGCTCGCCGGCCTGGGCGACGGCGGCCTCGTGGTGCGGCGCTACGATCATTTCGGCAACTGGCATCTACCGGTTACCGGCTGCACTTGGGAGCGCTACCTTGCCGCCCGGCCTGGCCGCCTGCGGGAGACGATCCGCCGCAAAACCAACGCATGCGCGCGCGACAGCCAGATACGGATCGACGTTGTGCGGTCGCCTGATCAGCTTGGCCCTGCGATCGCGGCATACGAAGAGATCTATCGGCGGAGCTGGAAAGGGCCGGAGGCTGCGCCGGGCTTCACCGCCGCGCTGTTGCCACGTGCGGCGAAGGCCGGGGTGCTGCGCTTTGGCGTGATGTGGGCGGGGGAACAACCGGTTGCGGCGCAATACTGGACGGTGGCGGGCGGCACGGCCACGGTCTTAAAGCTGGCCCACGACGATGCATGGCGGACGTTGTCGCCCGGCACTGTGCTGACCGGGCACATGATCCGTGGCTTGCTGGACGAGGGCGTGGCGGAGCTCGATTTCGGCCGCGGCGACGATGACTACAAGGCGTCATGGACCGGCTTGCGCCGCCCGCGCATCGGACTGTTGCTGGCCAACCCGCGCCTTCCCATGGGTGTGCTGTCGCTCGCGCGTCATTTGGCCGGGAAGCTGTTGCAAAAAAGACGCAAGCGGTTTGGGTCGTTACAGTAGCCTCGGCGCCGCCGACGCTCTGGTGGCATTACGAACCAGAAACGTGCTATGATGCGCTCTCACCCTATCGGTAGTTGCAACGTGAACACATTTTGTTGTGCTGTCCTAAACCTTACGCCTCACGATCCCGGTCACACGCAGCGCTAATACCGGTCTGGCAAAGGTTGTTTCAACAGTCGGATTGGACAGGGCATGTGCGGCATAGTTGGGGTGATCGGCATCGAACCCGCGGCTCCGTTGCTGCTTGAGGCGCTGCGGCGGCTCGAGTACCGCGGCTACGACAGCGCGGGCATCGCGACATTGGTGGGCGGCGGCATTGCGCGCCGGCGTGCGCCGGGAAAGCTCGTCAATCTCGCGGCCGTTCTGGAGCAGGAGCCGCTGCCGGGCGTCGTGGGCATCGGCCACACTAGGTGGGCGACGCACGGCGCGCCGACCCAGCGCAACGCCCATCCGCATGGCACTCCCCGTGTCAGCGTGGTGCACAACGGCATCATCGAGAACCACGCCGAGCTGCGCGCCGAGCTGGAGGCCGCCGGCCAGGTGTTCGAGACCGAGACCGACACCGAGACGGTGGCCCAGCTCGTCGACCTCAATCTACAGCGTGGCATGGGTCCGGTGGACGCGGCGCGGCAGGCGTTCGGTCGGCTGGAGGGCGCCTATGCGCTCGCGATGGTGTTCGCCGGGCATCCCGAACTGATGGTCGGCGCACAGCACGGCGCGCCGCTCGCGGTTGGTTTTGGCGAAACCGCCATGTATCTCGGCAGCGACAGCCTGGCCCTGGCGCCGATGACCCGGCGCATCGCCTACTTGCAAGATGGCGACTGGACCATCGTGACCCGCGAGGGCGCAGTGTTCTTCGGACCTGCCGGTGAAAGCGTCACCCGGCCAATTCGGCTCACGGTGCAGACCGGCGCAGCCGTGGGCAAGGACGGCTACCGCCATTTCATGGAAAAGGAGCTGCACGAGCACCCGGCCGCAATCGGCCAAACGCTTGCGCGCATGCTCGACCCGGCGACCCGGGCGGTGGTGCTGCCAGCCATGCCGTTCGAGTGGAAAAATGTGCCGCGCGTGACCATTGCGGCCTGTGGCAGCACGTATTTCGCCGGGCTCGCGGGACGTCATTGGCTCGAGGAATTGGCTCGGCTGCCGACCGACATCGATTTCGCCAGCGAGTTGCGCTACCGCAAGCCGCCGCTGCCCGGCGGCGGGATGGGCCTGCTGGTGAGCCAAAGCGGGGAAACCGCGGATACGCTGGCAGCGCTCCGGTTCATGCGCGGCGCTGGGCAGCACGTGGTCTCGGTTCTGAACGTGGCCGAGAGCACCATGGCGCGGGAGAGCGACGTGGTGCTGGAAACGGTGGCTGGCCCGGAGATTGGGGTTGCCAGCACGAAGGCGTTCACTGCGCAGCTTACGGTGTTGGCGTGCCTGGCGATCGGCGCCGGGCGCGCCCGCGATACGATCAGCGCGGCGCGGGAAGCCGAATTAGTAGCCGCACTTTTGGAGTTGCCGTCCAAAGCGGCGGAGTTGCTGGCAAATCCCGAGCCGATCCAGCGGCTGGCGGAGCGGATGACCGAGGCGCGGGACGTGCTCTGCCTGGGCCGCGGCGCGTGCCATGCCATCGCGCTGGAAGCGGCGTTGAAGCTGAAGGAGATCTGCTACATCCACGCCGAGGGCTATGCGGCTGGCGAGATGAAGCATGGCCCGATCGCGCTGATCGACCGGCAGGTGCCGATTCTGGCCATCGTGCCATCCGGGCCGCTGTTCGAGAAGACAGCGTCGAACGTGCAGGAGGCCGGGGCGCGCGGCGGCCAAATCGTGGTGATGAGCGACGCAGCCGGCTGCGCGAAGCTGCGGTCGATTGCGGCCGAGGTGGTCGAACTGCCGACGGTGCATCCTTTCGTCGCCCCGATCCTGCACGCGATAGCGGTGCAGATGCTGGCCTATCACACTGCCGTGCTGCGTGGCACCGACGTGGACCAGCCGCGTAACCTCGCGAAAAGCGTGACGGTCGAATGACGGGGCACGGTGAGCATTGACGCTCTACACGATAACCGGCGGGGCCGGCTTCATCGGTTCGCACCTCGCGGATGCACTGCTGACGGCGGGATATCGCGTTCGCGTGCTGGATGATTTCTCGACCGGGCGGGCGGAGAACCTCGATCCGCGCTGCGAGGTCATGCGCGCCGACGTTTGTGACCCGGCCGCAATAAGGCGCGCGCTGGCAGGCGCGTCGGGCTGTTTTCATCTGGCGGCGATCGCGTCGGTGGTGCGGGCGAACGAGGACTGGCTGGGCACGCACCGGGTGAACCTAGGCGGCACGATCACGGTATTCGACGCCGCCCGGGCAATGGGCGGCCTGCCGGTCGTGTATGCGTCGTCGGCGGCGGTGTATGGCGACCGCGAAGGCGTGGCGCATGAGGACGCGGCGCCGTCGCCGCGCACGGCATATGGCGCCGACAAGCTTGGGTCCGAGCTGCACGCCCGGGTTGGCATGCTGGTGCATTCTGTGCCCTCGGTCGGGCTGCGGTTCTTCAACGTTTATGGGCCTCGGCAGGATCCGTGTTCGCCCTACAGCGGCGTGATCTCGATCTTTGCCGGCGCGGTCGCAGCCGGGCGGCCGATCACGCTGCATGGAGACGGGACGCAAACCCGGGATTTCGTGTATGTGGCCGACGTGGCCGCGCATCTTACGGCAGGGATGCGGCTTCTTGGCGGTCGGCCCGCCGCGCACGTGCTGAACGTTTGCACTGGGCGCGAAACATCGGTGCGGAATTTGGCGCAGGCGATCGGCACGGCCAGCCGGCGTGAGCCGATCATCCGGCGCGGGCCGGCGCGGGCAGGGGACATCGGCCGTTCGGTCGGCTCCCCAACGCTTGCGGTGGCGACGCTTGGCATCAAGGCGCACGTGCCGCTTGCAGATGGACTGGCGAAGACGCTTGAGCCGTGGAGATCACTCGAACGGGCCTAATCGGGCGGAGCGCTCCGTTCGTTCTCTCGGGCAACCATTCTGCTATCGCACGATTTCGTGTGGGTTCATGGGCGGAATGTGGCATAGTTCCATTTCCGTAGCGGTTCAGGCGTGTAGCTTCGAGGCGTGTAGCTCAGTGGCAGAGCGCTGCCATCACATGGCAGAGGTCGGGGGTTCAACTCCTTCCGCGCCTATCGCTGGGCGTGGCTTCCGATGCGGTCTCGCGTGCCGGCTGATGCAGTGTTGAAACGAGGCGATGATGGGTGCTCAGGCTTTCAGGAAGACAGGGCGTCCCCGGTTCACGGCGTTGGCACTAGCCGCGCCGCTGCTGGCGGGTTGCCACGGCAATGCCCCGTTGGCGATCAAGGCGCCTTCGGCTGAGGCGACCGCCAGCATGCCCTATTTAATAGGGCCGGGCGACCAGTTGAGCGTGTTCGTCTATCAATCGCCGCAACTCAGCGTGCCCAACCTTGCGGTACGGCCGGACGGGCGAATTTCGTTGCCATTGATCCCGGACATCTCGGCGGCGGGCAAGACGCCGACCGCGCTCGCCAAGGATATCGAGGGCAAGCTGAAAGACTACGTGAAACAGCCGAACGTGTCGGTGATCGTCAGCGGCTTCGTGGGGCCGCTGGACCGGCAAATCCGGGTGATCGGTGAGGCGACGGAGCCGCTGGCCATACCGTACCGCGACAAGATGACGGTGCTCGATGTCATGATCCAGACCAAGGGCCTGACGCGCTATGCCGCCGGCAACAGCTCAGTCATCGTGCGCCAGGTGGGCGGCAAGCGGCAGACCCTGAAGGTTCGGCTCAGCGACCTGTTGCGGGATGGCGATATCGACCAGAACGTCGCGATGCTGCCGGGCGACACGCTGATCATTCCGCAAAGCTGGTTTTGACCGGCGAAGGCTATCATCCCCGGACTTCTACATGGGCGAACCTGGCTGCGGCCAGGTTCGGGGAAACGCATCGATGCACGCAATCCAGATATTGATCCGCAAGCAACTCTCGGCGGCCTGGCGTTACCGCTGGCTTGCGGTGTTGTTTTCATGGCTCGTCTGCGGCGTCGGGTGGGGCGTTGTCTACGCCATCCCTAATACCTTCGAGGCAAGTGCGCGGCTGTATGTCGATGCCGACGTCGTGCTCACGCCGCTGCTGCGGGGCATCGCGGTCGACAGCGCCTCGGCAGGGCAGCTCGATGTGCTGCAGCGCACGCTGCTGAGCCGGCCAAACCTTGAGAAGCTGATTTCAAAAACCGACCTCGAGCTGGATCTGCAGGGCTTGTCCGACCGCGAGGCGCTAGTGGCGCAGTTGGCCAGCGACATCCGGATTACGCCGCAAACGCGCAACCTGTTCACGATCGCCTATCGCAACACCTCTCCAAAGCTGGCGTTCGACGTGGTGCGGACGATGCTGACGACCTTCGTTGAGAGCAAGACCGGCAATAACCGTAACGACCTGGAGAGCGCGGGCAAGTTCCTGCAAACACAGATCACGCTCTATGAGCGGCAACTCCAGGAGGCGGAACGCAAACGCGCCGAGTTCCGGGTCAAGTACATCGACATCTTGCCATCCGGCGACGGCGGGGCATCACGGCTCGAGGCGCAGCAGATCAACGTGCGCGCGCTGCAGGGCCAACTGCTGGATGCTGTCGCCAAGAGCGGTTCGCTCGCCCGTGAGCTGTCGTCGACGCCGCAGCTTATCGTGACCGAGACGGACGCCAGCGGACCAGGCGGACCCAGCGGCGTATCTCGTCTTCGCGAAGCCGAGCGCACGCTGCAGGAACTCCGCCTGCGCTATACTGAACAGAATCCGGACGTGGTAGCCCAGCGCGACCTGGTCGCGGCGATACGGTCCGGCGCAGTAAGCAGCAGCGAACCCGGCAGCACACCGCGCAGCAGCCCACGCAATCGTTCGGTGCCCAACCCGATCTATGAGCAGATGAAGGTGCGCAACGTCGAAAACGACTCTATCGTCGCTTCGTTGCAGCGGCAAATTCTGGATGCCACCCGTGAGCGGGACCGTCTGGAGGAGATCGCGCGCGGCGCGCCGCAGTTGCAGGCCGACTATGCCAACGTAAACCGCGACTACGAGGTGCTGCGGAAGAACTATGACGATCTGCTGGCACGCCGCGAGTCGATGCGGATTTCGAGCGCGGCCGAGGCGGACGGGGACAAGGTCAAGGTCCAAGTCGTCGATCCGCCGCAGGTGCCGCAAAACCCGGTCGCGCCAAAGCGGGTGATGCTGATGTCCGGCGTCCTGGCGGCGGGTCTTGCGGCTGGTGTCGGGTTGGCGTTGCTGCTGGTGCAGATGGACCAGTCGTTCCACACGGTCGAGGATCTGCGGGATTTGGGGTTCCCGGTCGTTGGCGGCGTTTCGATGATTAACGACGCGGTGTCGCTGATGCGGCGCGCCGTGACGATCGGGGCTTTCGCGATCGCTGCCTCTGCGCCGGTAGTGCTTTACAGTGGGCTGTTGCTGCGGCTGCTCAAAGCGGGCGTGGTCGTGTGACGGGGATGCCGAGCTTCGCATTGCAGCGACATTTTCCGGCCTGTGGCGACGAGGTTCCAGCGTCTGGAGGGCAGGCCGATGCCGGCCAGTAAGCCAGCCGTCACGCCGCATCCCTTGATGTCTTGCTCTCTGAGGGGGATCGAAATTGAGCGTCATGTGCGTTTGTAGCCACCGATTTCCGCGGACCTGAAACACGCAACCATTGTTGTTCGTGTCTCCCCGCAACGCACTGCATCAAACAAACGACAGAGGAAGGGTGTCTGAGCCGATCAACTCGCAGTAAGTTTCCTATGGACATCCAACCGCTAAACCGCAAGGAAGCTTCATGACCGCTGAACCTGCCGCTACCTCGATCCCGGTAACCCTCATTGCAGGTGACGGCATTGGTCCCGAAATCGTCGGCGCCGCCGTCGCCGTTCTGGATGCGCTTGGCGCACCTTTCGCCTGGGACCGGCAAGAAGGCGGCCTGGCGGCCGTCGCCGCTCATGGCGACCCGCTTCCGCCGGCAACGTTAGACAGCATCCGCAATACCCGCCTCGCCCTAAAAGGCCCCCTCACAACGCCGGTTGGCGGCGGCTTCCGGTCGGTGAACGTGCGATTGCGTGAGGAATTCCACCTCTACGCCAACGTTCGTCCGGCGCGCACGCTGATACCCGGCGGGCGCTTCGACGACATCGACCTCGTCATCGTGCGCGAGAACCTAGAGGGCCTCTACGTCGCCTTCGAACACTACATTCCAATCGGCGATGACCCCCACGCCGTGGCGATCTCATCGGGCGTGAACACGCGGGACGGATCGCGCCGCATCGTCACCCATGCCTTCGAATATGCGCTGCGCAACGGGCGCAAGAAGGTGACGGTGGTCCACAAGGCCAACGTGCTCAAAGCCCTGACCGGTATCTTCCTCGAGGAGGCGCACGAGGTCGCCAAGGCTTACGCCGGCCGGGTCGCAATGGATGACCGGATTGTGGACGCCTGCGCGATGCAGCTCGTGCTCAATCCTTGGCAGTTCGATGTCATCGTGACGACCAACCTATTCGGCGACATTCTTTCCGATCTTGCCGCCGGGTTGGTTGGCGGCCTCGGTTTGGCGCCCGGCGCCAACATCGGCGAAAAAGCGGCAATTTTCGAGGCGGTGCACGGCTCTGCGCCGGACATCGCCGGCAAGGGTGTCGCCAACCCGACTTCGCTGCTGCTGGCGGCCGGACTGATGCTCGATCATGTTGGGCGGCGCGACCTGCGGACTAGATTGGAGGATGCGATCAGCGCCGTGCTGAACGTCGACAAAATCCTGACTCGGGATCTCGGCGGCACCGCGTCCACGAAGGAGTTCACTCAAGCCTTGATCAGCCGCTTGGCGTAACCGATCCGGCATTGACCGCACAGTTAGTTCCAGGAAACATCGCGGCAATCGCACCGCCGTCCACGTCTTCAAGACATGCGGGAGACCAGCGGGGATTGCGGTCTTTATCCACGACCATCGCGCGCACGCCTTCTTGAAAATCTGGATGGCGGCTCACGCACCGGCTCAACGCCAGTTCGGTCGCAAGGCACTGCTCGAGGGTTTGGCTCGCGCCGCGGCGCATCAGTTCGAACGACCACAGCACGGCACTGGGGGACATTGTCCTCAACGTCGCCAGGGTGCTGCGTGCCCAATCGCTTTTCAACGCCGTCAACCCCGCCATGATCTCGGCGACGCTGCCGGCCTGGAAGCAGCGTACCGCCTCGGCAAGTTCGGCCAACTGACTATGCGGGGGCGGGACCGCGGCCTGCATCAACGCCGCAATCCCGTGCTCGGCAATTTCGTCGGCCAGGCCGCCGAACCGGCCAGGTTCGACGTAATGCGTCGCCAAGCCCAAGAACGCTGCATCTGCCGCATTCACCCGCATTCCCGTGAGCGCCAGGAACATGCCAAATCCGGGGCGCAGCCGGGGCAAGATGAAGCTTGCGCCGACATCCGGGAAAAACCCGATGCTGGTCTCGGGCATCGCCAGCAACGCCGCCTCGCCCACCACCCGGACGCTGCCATGCACCGACAATCCCACGCCGCCGCCCATGCAAGCGCCGTCAATGAGCGCGACGTAAGGCTTCGAATAACGGGCAATCACAAGGTTAAGGGCGTATTCATCAGCAAAGAAGGCATCGACCTCGGCGTGACTACCCGCGAGCACACGGTCCCGTAGCCAGCGGATGTCGCCCCCGGCGCAAAACGCCCGTCCGCCCGCGCTCTCGATTATCACTGCATGAACGCCGGGGTCATCGCGCCACTCGTCAAGTGCACCACGGATGACCCGGAGCATGTCCTGGTCGACAGCATTCAACGCCTTTGGCCGATTGAGCGTCAGGCGTCCAATCCGTCCCTGCCGCCTGACGAACACCGTGTTTTCAGGATCAGGGGACATAGGCCGGATGCCCTGCAATAGCGCACCCGGCCTATAAACGCTTCCCTACTTGCGCGCCAGCAACCGGGCGGCCAATTCGCCAGCCAAACGGACGGTGCCGCGCGGCTTCACCACCGTCACGGTGCGCGGCCGCCGCAGCATCGTGCCCGCCACCTCACCGGCCAGCGCCATCGTGCTCACCGAGCGCCGCATTTCGACGACCGCCTGCTCGCGGATCATCTTTGCTTCGTCCTCGATCGAGTCGGGCTTGTTGCTTAGGGCCATCGATCCAAGCACCGCCGCGACCACCAGGTCGAACACGAACAGGATAATGCTCGCGATCAACGGTGAGACATGCGGGACCAGCAAATAAAACACGACGACATGGAGCAGCACGAACACTGCGATGCCGAACACCGCTGCCCCGGCGCCATACGCCGCCCGCATGCCCTGACGCCGTGCGATCCGGCGCAGGCGCAGCGCCTCTGCCGAGGCCGCGATCTTGGCAAGATCAACCGTGCGCATCGGCCTAACGCGCGATACGGCCGAGCAGGTAACCAGCACCCGCAGCGATCAAAATCGCGGTGAGCGGCGACTCACGCACCTGCTCCGAGAGCATCTCAGCCTGGTCGGATGCCACGTCCTTGGCTTGCCGGGCATACTCCTCAGCGGTGCCGGCCGCATTCGCCAGCGCCGGAGTCACACGCTCGGACATGAGCGTCTGCACCTGGTCGCGAAGCTGGGCAATCTGCTCCTTCGCCTCCTGCGCCGCGTCGTTAACCGTGTCAGTGGCGGCCATGGTTGTCTCTCCTATGATAATTGGGCTGAACGCAGCCCTATACGGCGGGTTGCCGCCAAGGAGAAGGGTTTCAGAACCGTGAACAGCCAAAAGCGGCCCGAGGAACCCCCCGGGCCGTGGTCTTGCGTCCGAGCCTTAGGCTGCCTTGGCCGTGTGGATCGCCTTCCACACCTTCTCCGGCGTCGCCGGCATGTCGATGCTCTTTACCCCGGTGTCGGACAGCGCGTCGACGATGGCGTTGATCACCGCAGGCGGGCTGCCCACCGCGCCAGCCTCGCCGGCGCCCTTGACCCCCAGCGGATTCGTCGTGCACGGCACCTCGATCAGATCGACTTCGATGTTCGGCAGGTCGGCCGCGCGGGGCAGGGCGTAGTCCATGAAGCTGCCCGACAGCAATTGGCCGGATTGCGGGTCATAGGCCGTCCGTTCCAGCACCGCCTGGCCAAAGCCCTGCGCCACCCCGCCATGCACCTGGCCGCGCACGATCATCGGGTTCACTGCCTTGCCCACGTCGTCGCAGACGATATAGCGCAGCACGGAGATCGTGCCGGTGTCGGGATCGATCTCGACCTCGGCCATATGGCAACCGTTCGGGAAGGTATGGACGTCGATCTTGGCGACCTCGGCCGCATCGAGCATCGTCGCCACCTGGCCCTTGGCGGCACGGGCACGCTGTGCCGCGGCGAGTTCCAGGATGTTCATCCCGCGGTCGGTGCCGGTCACGCTGAACCGCCCGGCCGAGAACTCGATGTCGGCCACCGCCGCCTCCAGCGCCTCGGACGCCGCCTGTTTCCCTTTCTCGATCACGCTCGCTGCGGTGATCAGGATGGCCTGGCCCTCAGAATACAGGCTGCGTGCGCCGCCGGTCCCGCCGCCCACCGGAATGGTGTCGGTGTCGCCCTGCCTGATCCGCACTTTCGCGCCATCGACGCCGAGCTGGTCGACGGTCAACTGCACATACGCGGTCTCGTGCCCCTGGCCCGTGCTCTGGGTGCCGACGAACACGTCGACGAAACCGTCCTCTGCGAACCGGATTTCGGCGCGCTCGGTCGGCCCGCCTCCGGTCGCCTCCAGGTAGTATGACATGCCGATGCCGCGCTTCATCCCACGCCGCGCGCTGCTGGCCCGGCGCCCTTCGAAGCCAGCCCAGTCGATCTTTTGCAGCGCCGCATCGAGCACCTTGTGAAAATCGCCGCTGTCATAGGTCTGGTTCATCGCCGTCACGTAGGGCATCGCCCCCGGCTTCACCATGTTGCGGCGGCGAAGCTCGACGCGGTCGATCCCAACCTCAGCCGCGGCGGCGTCGATCAGCCGCTCGACCACATAGTTGCTCTCCGGACGGCCCGCGCCGCGATAAGCGTCGACCGGGACGGTGTTGGTGAACACGCCGAGCACGTTGGCGTAGATCGCCTGGAAATTATACACGCTCGCCAGCACCTTGGTGCCCGCCATCGTCGGGATGAACGGGGCGAAGTTGGATAGGTACGCCCCCATGTTGGCGATGTTGCGGGTGCGCATCGCCAGGAAATGCCCGTCCTTGTCGAGCGCGATCTCGCCCTGGCAGATGTTGTCGCGGCCATGCGTGTCCGACAGGAACGCCTCGCTGCGTTCGCTGATCCACCGCACCGGACGACCGAGGCGTCGGGCGGCGTAGCAGGTCAGCGCGTGCTCGGCGTAGGTGAACAGCTTCATGCCGAAGCCGCCGCCGACGTCGGGGGTCACGACGCGGAACCGGTCTTCCGGCACCTTGAACACCGCCTGGGCCAGCATCGACTTGACCGTCCAGCCGCCCTGCGTGTTGGTATACAGCGTCCAGCGTTCGGACGCGCTGTCATACTCGGCCACCGCCGCCCGTGCCTCCATCGAGGCGGCGACGACGCGGTTGTTCACCACCGTGAGCCGGGTGACGTGCGCGGCCTGGGCGAACAGCGCATCGGTTTTCGCCTTGTCGCCCGTCTCCCAATCGAAGCATACGTTGCCCGGCGCTTGCGGCCACACCGGCGGCGCGTCGCCATCCAAGGTCGCGCCCAGGTCGGTGATGCTCGGCAGGATGTCGTAGTCCACCATGACGGCCTCGGCCGCATCCCGGGCTGACTGATGGGTTTCCGCCACGATGAAGGCGACGGGGTCGCCGACATGGCGCACCACGCCGTCGGCCAGCACCGGATGCGGCACCTCGGCGCGTCCAGTTCCGTCGCGGTTCTTCAACGGAATGACGCAGGGCAGGCCGCCGATGCCGTCCGCAACCAGGTCCTTGGAGGTGAAGATCCCTAGCACGCCATCGAGGCCGGACGCCGCGGAGGTGTCGATCGACACGATGCGCGCCGCCGCGTGCGGGCTGCGCAGCACGATGCCAACCGCCTCGTTCGCCAATGTTATGTCGTCCGTGTAACGCCCGTTGCCGATCAGCAACCGAGGGTCTTCCACCCGCCGGACCGGCTGGGCCATGCCGAACTTTTCCATTTTGCGTTCCCTTCGTGGCGTTGAGGCTGTGGGATGAAATGCGGTCGCGGCGCGAAAGGCCAAGGGGCCTAGCCGACACGCTCCAGTGCCTTGCCGGACTTTTTGCCGAAGCGGCGATGTGTCGCCTCCCGCATGGTCTGGAAAGTGACATAGAGCATCGGGATCAGGAAGATGCCAATCGTGCTGGCGGCGATCATGCCGGCAAAAACCGGGGTGCCCACCGCGCGACGGCTGACTTGCGCCGCGCCGTTCGCCGTCACCAGCGGCAGCAAGCCGAGGACAAAGGCGATCGAGGTCATCATCACCGCGCGGAACCGGGTCTTGGCGCCCAACCGCGCCGCCTCGGCGATCGGCACGCCCTGCTCGCGCTGCTCCTTGGCGAACTCCACGATCAGGATGCCGTTCTTGGCCGCCAGCGCGATCAGCACGACCAGCCCGATCTGCGCATAAAGGTCGAGCGACAGCCCGCTCACCATCAGGCCCACGAACGATCCAAGGATGCCGACGCTGACCGACAGCAGCACCGGGATCGGGATCACCCAACTCTCATACAGGGCAACGAGAAACAAATACGCGAACAGAATCGCCAGCGCCAGGATCTGCGGCGTTTGCCCGGCGGCCGACTTCTCCTGGAACGCCGTCCCGGTCCATTCATAGGCATAACCGGACGGCAAGGTCTTTTCGCTGATCTGCTCCATGGCCGCCAGCGCGTCGCCCGAGGACACGCCGGGCTTCGGCGAGCCGTTCACCGTGATCGAACGGTAGTTGTTGTAGCGGCTGATCGTCTGCGGCCCCAGCACGATGCGTGCGTCCGCAATCGACCGCAGCGGCACCATGGTGCCCGTCTTGTTGCGGATATAGATGCGCCAGATTGCCGGGATATCGGTGCGGTCCGCCGCGTCGCCTTGGATATTCACCTGCCAAGTGCGGCCGAATAGGTTGAAATCGTTGACATAGATGCCGCCCAGCGTCGCCTGCAGCGAGGTGAAGACGTCGCTGATCGACAGTCCCAGCGCCTGCGCCTTGTCGCGGTCGATGTCCAGATAGATGCTCGGCGTCGTCGCGCTGAAGGTGCTGAACACCCGGGAAAGCTTCGGGTCCTGGTTCGCCGTGGCGAGCAGGCCGTTCAACACGCTGCCCATCTCCGCCGGGTCGCGGCCCTCGAGGTTCTGCAACTGGTATTCAAAGCCGCCGCCGGTCGACAGCCCGATGATCGGCGGCAGGTTGAACGGGAAAATCGTAGCCGACCGGATCTGCTGCACCCCGCCGAACACCCGGCCAATCAACGCCTGCACTTTATCGGCCGCTGCCGTGCGGTCGGCGAACGGCTTCAGGCGCATGACCAGGAACGCCGCGTTGGACTGGTTGCCGCCGTCCAGCAATGAAAAGCCGACGATCGCCAGCACGTTCTGGATTTGCGGAATGCCCTTCACCACCTGCTCGACCCGTTCCACCACGCCCCGGGTGCGGGTCACGCTGGCGCCGTCGGGCAACTGCACCGCCACGAAGAACGCGCCCTGGTCCTCGTCCGGCAGGAACCCGGTCGGCGTGCGCAGGCCCAGCGCGTAGATGCCGCCGCCGCACACCAGCACCAGCAGAATTGCGACCACGCCCACGCGCAGCAGCCGGGCGACGATCCCGGCGTAACCGTCCCGCACCCAATCGATGCCGCGCCCGATCCGCCCCATGATGCCGCGCTTCGGCCCCTCATGCCGCAGGAACACCCCGCACAGTGCCGGGGACAAGGTCAATGCGTTGACCGCCGAGATCAGCATCGCGACGCTGATCGTCACCGCGAACTGCCGGAACAGCGTGCCCGAGATGCCGGGGATGAACCCGATCGGCACGAACACCGACAGCAGCACGAGCGTGATGGCGATGATCGGCGCGGTGATCTGCGCCATGGCCTTTTTCGTCGCGTCCTTGGGCGAAAGCTCCGGCTCCTCCTCCAGCACCCGCTCGACGTTCTCGACCACGACGATCGCGTCGTCCACGACGATGCCGATCGCCAGCACCAGCGCCAGCAGGGACACCGTGTTGGCGGAGTATCCGAGCGCCAGCATCACCGCGAAGGTGCCCACAAGGCTGACGGGAACCGCGATCGTCGGGATGATGGTCGCGCGGACGTTGCCGAGGAACAGGAACACCACGAGCACCACCAGCACAAATGCCTCGATGAGCGTGGACTTCACCTCGGCGATCGTGTCGGTGACGAAGGTCGAGCTGTCGTAAAACACCTGGGAGCGGAAGCCCTCGGGATAGCGCTTGGACAGGTCGTTCAGCGCGTCCTGCACCCTCGCCGCGGTCTTCACAGCATTGGCGCCCGGCGCCAGATAGACGCCGAGCGTGACCGCCGGGTTGCCATTGAGCCGGCTCTCGCTGTCCCGCGTCGCGGCGCCGAGATCGACCCGCGCCACGTCGCGGACCCGCAGCACCGAGCCGTCCGGGTTCGCGCGGACGAGGATGTTGCCGAACTCCTCGGCCGTCGTAAGCCGCCCCTTGGTCTGCAGGTTGATCTGGAACTGCGTGTCGTCGCTGGTCGGGCGGGCGCCGATCCGGCCCACCGGCGCCTGCACGTTCTGCTGCTGGATCGCCTGGATGATGTCGCTCGGCGCCAGATTGAGGCTGATCAGCCGGTTGGTGTCGAACCAAATGCGCATGGAGTAGTCGAGCGCCCCGAACAGCGAAGCCGACCCGACGCCGTTCACCCGCGACAGCCGGTCGAGCACGTTGATCGTCACGTAGTTCGAGATGAACAGCGGGTCCTGCTTCGCCCCTTCGCTATAAAAAGCCAGGAACTCCAGAATGGCGGAGGACCGCTTCTGCACCGTCACGCCGTTGCGCTGCACCTCCGCCGGCAGCCGCGACAATGCCGCCTGCACGCGGTTGTTGACGTTCACCGTGTTGATGTCCGGGTTGGACCCGAGCGCGAACGACACCGTCAGCCCATAGCTGCCATCGTTGGCGGAGTTGGACTTCATGTAGATCATCTGGTCGGCGCCGTTGACCTGCGCTTCCAGCGGCTGCGCCACCGTCGCTTCGACCACCGCCGCCGATGCGCCGGGATAACGCGTGGTGACCTGCACCTGCGGCGGCACGATGTCGGGGAACTGGCTGACGGGGATCACGGTCAGCGCGATCAGCCCGGCGATCACGGTGATAATCGCAATGACGATTGCAAGCCTGGGCCGGTCGACGAATACGGCGGAGATCATCGCGTCAGGTCCGCGGCGCTTGGGCGGGAACGGACGGGCCGGCGCCGGCCGGGGCGGGGTCGACCACGGCGCCGGGCCGCACGCGCTGGACGCCATCCACCACCACCGTCTCCCCTTCCTTCAGCCCGGCCGAGATCACCGCCGTGTCCGGCGTGCTCTGGCCCAACTGTATCCGGCGCTGCTCCACCTTGTTGCCGTCGCCCACCACCCAGACATAGCTGCCCTGCTGATCCGACAACACCGCCGCGCGCGGAATGGCGAGCTGCGTGACCGGTTCCACGCCCTGCAGCATCACCGTCACGAACTCGCCATCCGAGAGTTCACGGTCGCCGGGGTCGCCAGGTTTCGATCCTTCCCGGACTGGGTTCGGAATGCGTGCCCGCAACGTCAGCGTGTCCGTGTTGGTTGCAACCGTCGGGTCGACGTAGTCGAGCTTGCCCGCCTGGTCATACATCTTGCCGTTTGGCAGCTTCAGCTTGACCGTCACCGCGTTGAATCCGCCTTTGCCAGCATAGCGGTCCCGCAGGTCGATGGCCGCGCGGACGGAAATCGGGAACAGTACGTACATCGGGTCCTGGCTCACGATCGTTGCCAGGGTGCCGGAGCTCGGACCCACGACGTTGCCCTCGGTCACCGCGGTGCGGCTGATCTTGCCGTCGATGGGCGACTTGATTTCGGTGTAGTCCAGGTTGACCTGCGCCAGCCGCAGTTGCGCCTGCGCGCCGACCAACTGAGCCGCCTGGCTGCGCTGGGTGGCCCGCGCGTCCTCGACCTGGCTCCGCTGGCCCGCCGGCCCATTCAGCAGCGACTCGGCCCGGCCCAGCACCAGGTTGCCGCCCGCCAGCACCGCATTGGCCGTCCCGACCGCCGCCGCCTGCTGCGCCACCTGCGCCTCGAACGGCGCACGTTCCAAGCGGTAAAGCAGGTCCCCGGTGCGGACCTCGCCGCCCTCGGCGAAATGGCGTTCCTGGATGAAGGCGGTCACGCGGGCCACCAGGTCGACGCGGCTGATCGCCTGGATGCGGCCCACGAACTCGCTCGTTTCGATGATCGGACGCGGCTGCGCCTTTGCCACCCCGACCGCGGGCGGCCCGGCGGGACCCGGTTGCGCCAGGGCAGGCGCCGTGAGCAAAAGTGCCAAAAACAAGGCAAGGCGATAGGGCATCGTTACACTTTCGCGATACGGACGGCATGGCACGCCGTGCATTGGCCGGCGGCATTGCAGCACAACCGCGCGAAACTTGCACGTTCCGCCCCGGCGTCCCACCCTAGCTATATGGGGGAGAAATCCATGAAAGAACGTGTCATAGTTTGCGAGGTCGGTCCGCGTGACGGTTTGCAGATGGCGCATGGCCGGATGCCGACGGCGACGAAGATACGCTGGATCGAGGCGATCGCCGCCGCCGGGGTGCCCGAGATCGAGGTCGGCAGCTTCGTGCCGCCGCGGCTGATCCCGCAGATGGCCGACACTGGCGAGGTCGTCATGGCCACGCGAGACCTGCCGGCCGTCATCGTCGCCTTGGCGCCCAACCTCAAGGGCGCGCAGGCCGCCGCCGCCGCCGGGGCGCAGCGGATCAGCATTCCCGTGTCGGTGAGCGAGGGCCATAGCCGGGCCAACACCAACCGCGGCACCATGGACCAGGTCGCCGAGGTCCGGCGCATCATCGAGTGGGTCCGCGCCGAACGCGTGCCGATGGAGGTCGAGGCCGCATGCAGCACCGCCTTTGGCTGCTCGATCGACGGCGTGATCGCCGAACGTTCCGTGGTGGCCGTCGCGGCGGCGTTGGCGGAGGCCGGCGCGGACATGGTGGCGCTGGCGGACACCGTCGGCTACGCCCATCCGGCGCAGGTGCGCAGCGTGGTCCGCGCCGTGCGCGCTGCAATCGGCGGCAAGCTCGATGGCCTGCATCTGCACGATACCATGGGCCTGGGCCTCGCCAATGCGCTGGCCGGGCTCGATGAGGGCATACGCAACTTTGACGCGGCGCTCGCCGGATTGGGCGGCTGCCCGTTCGCGCCCGGCGCCAGCGGCAACATCGTGACCGAGGACCTGGTATTCATGCTGGAGAGCATGGGGTTTTCGACCGGCATCGACCTGGACCGCCTGGTCGCGGCTCGGGAGATACTGCACGAGGGGCTACCGGACGAGGCCACCCATGGCGCCGTCGCCCGGGCCGGCGTGCCGCGAACGTTCCGGGCCGCCGCTTGACGCAAGCGCCGCTCTCGGGCCTTCGGGTCGTCGAGTTCACCCACATGGTCATGGGCCCGGCTTGCGGGCTGGCGCTGGCCGACCTCGGCGCGGACGTGATCAAGGTCGAGCCCGCGCCGGATGGCGACAACACCCGGCGGCTGCAGCACGCCGGTGCCGGATTCTTTGCGATGCTGAACCGCAACAAGCGCAGCCTGGCCGTGGACTTGAAGTCGGCGGACGGCCTGGCGCTGGTGCGCCGCCTGTTGCTGCACGCGGATGTCCTGGTCGAGAACTTCCGGCCCGGCGCGCTCGACGCCCTTGGCTTGTCCTACGAAGCGCTGCGGGCGGAAAACCCAAGGCTGATTTACTGTAGTTGCAAGGGGTTCTTGCCCGGTCCATATGCTCATCGCACGGCGCTGGACGAGGTTGTGCAGATGATGGGCGGGCTGGCCTACATGACGGGCCTGCCTGGCAAGCCGATGCGGGCGGGGTCGTCAGTGAACGACATCATGGGCGGCGCCTTCGCGGCATTGGGTGTGCTGGCGGCGGTCGAGGAGCGGCACCGCACGGGCTTGGGCAAGCACGTGCAGGCCGGGCTGTTCGAGAACAACGTCCTGCTCGTTGCCCAGCACATGGCGCAGGCGGCGATCACCGGCGTGGCGCCGCCGCCGATGGGCGTGCGCCGCCCGGCCTGGCCGATCTACGACATTTTCGACACCGCCGATGGCGGCCAGGTGTTCGTCGGCGTTGTCACGGACACGCAATGGCAGGTGATGTGCCGCGAGTTCGGCCTGGAGGAGCTCGCCGCCGATCCGTCGCTGGCGACGCAGGCGCAGCGCGTCGCCGCCCGCGGGCGTATGCTGCCGCTAGTCGCGGCGCGGTTCGCCGCAATGGATGCGTCGGCGCTGATGGCGCGATGCGAGGAGCTGGGCCTGCCTTTCGCCCCCATCGCCCAGCCTGTGGACCTGTTCGACGACCCGCACTTGAACGCTTCCGGCGGCCTGGTGCCGCTGACGCTCCCGGATGGCCGGACGGTCAGGTTGCCGGCGCTGCCGTTGGCCCTGGACGGCGAACGCCTGCCGCTCCGCCACGACCTGCCGGCGGTGGGGCAGCATAATGCCGAGATCATGGCGGAGATCGGCTGGCCTGAAAACCGTTCCAGTTGCCAAGCGCTGTTGCCTGCAAAGGGAGAGTGACCATGGCGCGCGACGATGTGTTGGACCCGATACGCACCCGGGCCTATGAGCTTTGGGAGCAAGCCGGGCGGCCCGAGGGCG
Source organism: Acetobacteraceae bacterium (assembly GCA_965277495.1). GTDB lineage: Bacteria > Pseudomonadota > Alphaproteobacteria > Acetobacterales > Acetobacteraceae > CAHJXG01. The sequence continues at coordinate 3,911,445 of OZ255824.1, forward strand.
GCGACCTGGAGTTTTGGGAACGCGCCCGGCAGGAGATAGAAGCAGAGCAGGCCGCGGCGGCAAAGACTGCATCGCTGAACTCCGTGGCAAAGGACTGACGCCGATGGCCGACACCCCGCCCGACCGCCTGGCGTCCCACCCGAAAAGCCCGTTCTACGACGCGGCCCTGCTGGAGCGCGGCGTGGGCGTGCGCTTCAAGGGCGTGGAGAAGACGAACGTGGACGAGTATTGCGTGAGCGAGGGCTGGGTGCGCCTGGCAGTCGGCAAGGCGGTGGACCGGACCGGCGCGCCGATGACGATGAAGCTGATGGGGCCGGTGGAGGTGTATTTTCGGGATGTGGCGGGCGGGGAGGAATAGGGCGGCGCATCTGCTTAGATGCGGAACTCCAGGATAGCAGGGCGATTGCATTCGCCAACCTCCGTCATTGAGACGAAGCAATCCAGGCCGCGTGCACCGATTTCGGCCCGTGTGACCCTGGATTGCCGCGCCGAATTCGGCTCGCAATGAAACTTACCCTAGGTCATGACGCATGTGCGGCCGATTGCGACAGCCCTGTCCAGGTTAGCGACGTTTGCGATCCTGGGTCGGGTGAAATTGGCCGCGTCCGCACCCGAGACGCATCGCGCTCACGCCTGACCGTATCGCGCGCAGAACGCTTCCGCCCCAAGCGCACGGAAATCCTGCATCGCCGCCCCGATCCGATCGTGCGGCCACTCCCACCAGGCGATACGCTGCAAGTCAGCAATGACAGTCTCGGGAAATCGATAGCGCAGCACCCGGCCAGGATTGCCCACAACGACCGCAAACGGCGGCACGTCTTTCGTGACAATGGCGCCGGCGCCAACCGCGGCCCCACTGCCGACCGTAACCCCCGGCAGCACCATCGCCCCATGCCCGATCCAAACGTCATGCCCAAGCGTCACCGGACTCGCACGCCGCCAATCGAAGAAATCCGGGTCGTCCGGCCCAAGGTCGTAGGCGCTGCTGCGATACCCAACATGGCTCAGCATCACCCGGTCGAGCGGATGGTTGCCCGGGTTCAGCCGGGTATGCGCCGCGATCGAGCAGAACTTGCCGATAGCTGCGTAGATGATGTCGCTGTCGTTAACCACATAGGAATAATCGCCGAAGCTGCTTTCCGCCACCTTGGTCCGCGCGCCGACCTCGCACCAGCGGCCGAAGCTGGTGGCGCGGACCGAGGCAGTGCGGTGGATGCTCGGCTTGTCGCCCAGGCGCTTGCCGGCCGAAGCCGGGTCGTTCCGCATCAGTTCAGGAACATCTTGCCCGGGTTCATGATCCCGCGCGGGTCCAGCGCCGTCTTGATCTGCCGCATCACCGCCAGCGTCTCGACCCCGTGCTCCGCCTCCAGGAACTCGCGCTTGCCGATGCCGATTCCATGCTCCCCGCTGCACGACCCGCCCAGCGACAGCGCCCGCGCCACGATGCGCTTGTCCAGCTCCCAGGCCTGCGCCAGCCCGGCCTCGCCCGGCGGCACTAGGATCACGGTATGGAAATTGCCGTCGCCGACATGGCCCACGATCGGCGCCACCAGGCCCGACGCGGCGATGTCCTGCTTCGCGCCGACGATCAGCTCCGTCAGCCGCGAGATCGGCACGATGGCGTCGGTCGCGATCCCCCGCCGGCCCGGCTGCAGCGCCAGCGCCGCCCAATAGGCGTCATGCCGCGCCTTCCACAGCCGGTTGCGCTCCGCCGCATCGGTCGCCCACTGAAACCCGCTCGCGCCGAAACCTGCGGTGATCTCCTCCGCCACCGCCGCCTGCTCGGCAACGCCCGCCGGGGTGCCGTGGAACTCCAGCAGCAGCGTGGTGCGCGCGGTGTAGCCCGCGAGCTTAGAGAACGCGATGCAGGCGGCCATCTGCACGTCGTCCAGCAATTCGATGCGCGCGATCGGGATGCCGGCCTGCAGGATGGCGATCACGCTGTCGACCGCGCCAGCCAGGTCGTCATACTGACAGATGGCGGCGCTGATCGCCTCCGGGATGCCGTGCAGGCGGAGCTGTATTTCGGTGATGACCCCGAGCGTGCCCTCCGACCCCAGCATGAGGTGCGTGAGGTCGTAGCCGGTGGCGGACTTGCGCACGCGACCGCCGGTCTCGATCAGGCGGCCGTCGGGCAGGGCGACCTGCAGGCCCAGCACGTTCTCCCGGATGGTGCCGTAACGCACGGCGGCGGTTCCCGACGCGCGGGTGGCGCACATGCCGCCGATGCTGCACTCGCTGCCGGGATCGACCGGGAAGAACAGGCCCTGGTCGCGCAGGTGCTCGTTCAGTTGCTGCCGGGTGACGCCGGCCTCGATGCGGCAGTCCATGTCGTCCGCATTCACCTGCAGCACGCGGTTCATGCGCGACAAATCGAGGCTGATGCCGCCGCGGACCGGGGTCACGTGGCCCTCGAGGCTGGTGCCGGCGCCGAACGGCACCACGGGGACGCCATGCTGGTGGCATAGGGCCAGCACGCGCGCGGCCTCGTTGCCCCGTTCGATGAAGGCGACGGCGTCGGGCAGGCTGCGGGGCTGGGTGTCCTCGCCGTGGCTATGCTGCTCGCACAGTGCGGCATTGGTGGTCATGCGGTCGCCGAGGAACTCGCGGGCCTGGGCGATTACGGCGTCGACGGGGCGGGCCATTTCGGTATCCTTCCATGCGCAGCCTAGCGCAAAGCGGCCCGGCGCGTCACCCTGGGCCATGGGACCAGCGCCGGGCGAATTGACGCTGTTTGGCCCGGGGCCTAGCCTGACGCGGCAATAAACCGCGGGGGAACAGCCGGATGGCGAACAAAGTCAAGCAGGCCTGGCAGGACGGCAAGGCGGTCGTCAACGGCTGGCTCGCCATACCCAGCGGCTTCTCCGCCGAGGTCATGGCCCAGGCCGGATGGGACAGCGTCACCGTCGACCTGCAGCACGGCGTGCAGGACTATTTGTCGATGGTCGCCTGCTTCCAGGCCATGCAGGCGCATCCCGTGCTGCCCATGGTCCGGGTGCCCTGGAACGAGCCCGGCATCGTCGGCAAGGTGCTGGACGCCGGGGCCTATGGCGTCATCTGCCCGATGGTCAACACCCGGGCCGAGGCGGAAGCCTTCGTCTCCTATTGCCGCTACCCTCCCCAGGGTAAGCGCAGCAACGGGCCGATCCGCGCCGGCATCTACGGCGTCGGCACCGGCTACCAGTCCACCGCCAACACCGAAATCCTGTGCATTCCCATGGTCGAGACCCAGGAGGCGGTCGACAACCTCGAGGCCATCCTGGACGTGCCCGGCATCGACGCCGTCTATATCGGGCCGAGCGACCTCGGCTTCTCGATGGGCCTGCCGCCGATCCTGGACCGCGAGGAGCCGCAGATCATGGCCATCTATGAGCGCATTATCAGCGAGACAAAGCGGCGGGGACTGCGCGCCTGCGTCCACTGCTTCAGCCCCGCCTACGCTGCCCGGATGATCGCGATGGGGTTCAGCCTGGTGACCATCGCCAACGACAGCGGCCTGCTGCTCGGCGCCGCCAGGGCCGCGGTGCAGGCGACAAGGAAGGGCTGAAGGACGGCCGCCATGCCCCCAACCACGATCCGCCTGCATCCCGATGACGGCGTGGTGATTGCCCGGTCGACGTTGCTGCCGGGCGCACCCGTGATGCCGGGCGTGGCGGCGGCGGAACGCATTCCGGCCGGCCACAAGGTTGCCGTGCGGGCGCTGGCCGTGGGTGCGGCGATCCACCGCTATGGCCAGATCATCGGCTTTGCCACCCAGCCGATTGCGCCGGGCGCGCATGTCCACGTGCACAACTGCGGCATGGGCGACTTCGCCAAGGACTACGCCTACACGCAGGACGCCCGGCCCACGGCGATGGCGAACGAGCGGCTGACCTTTGCCGGCATACGCCGTCCGGATGGCCGGGTCGCCACGCGCAACTACATCGGCATCCTGACCTCGGTGAACTGCAGCGCCCACGTGGCCGGGCTGGTAGCGGACGTGTTCAAGCGGAACCCGTTCACCGGAAATGATCCGCTGGCGGCGTATCCGAACGTCGATGGCGTGGTGGCGCTGACGCACAAGACCGGCTGCGGCATGACGGACGGCGAGCCGCTGCGCCTGCTGCGCCGCACGCTCGCGGGTTATGCGCGGCACGTGAATTTCAGCCATGTCGTGGTGCTGGGCCTCGGCTGCGAGGTGAACCAGATCGCCGGGCTGCTGGAGGAGCAGCGCCTGGCGGGCCGGGTGCGCAACATGGACATCCAGGCGATGGGCGGCACCCGCAAGACGGTCGAGGCCGCGGTCGCCTTCGTGCACGACGTGCTGGCCGAAAGCAACGAGGTCCGCCGCGAGCCAGTGCCAATCCGCGAACTAACGGTGGCGCTGCAATGCGGCGGGTCCGACGGCTACTCCGGCGTGTCGGCCAACCCGGCGCTGGGTGCGGCGAGCGATTTGCTGGTTCGCCACGGCGGCACCGTTATCCTTTCGGAAACCCCGGAGACGTATGGTGCGGAGCATCTGCTGACCCGGCGGGCGGTCAGCCAGGAGGTTGGCGAGAAGCTGGTCGGCCTGATGCGCTGGTGGGAGGACTACACGGCGCGTGAGGGCGCCGAGATGAACGCGAACCCCAGTCCCGGCAACAAGGCGGGCGGGCTTACGACCATACTTGAGAAATCGCTCGGCGCGATGGCGAAGGCGGGGACGACCAACCTGGTGGACGTGGTGCGTTATGCCGAGCCGGTGATGGCGCGCGGTTTCGTGTTCATGGACACGCCGGGGTATGACCCGGTGGCGGCGACGGGGCAGGTGGCGGGCGGGGCCAACCTCGTGTGCTTCACGACCGGGCGTGGCAGCGTGTTCGGGTGCAAGCCGTCGCCGTCGATCAAGCTCGCGACCAACACGCCGATGTTCCAGCGCATGGAAGACGACATGGACATCAATTGCGGCACGATCCTGGACGGCGACGAGACGGTGCAGGATTGCGGCCAGCGGATTTTCGAGATGATGATCCGGACGGCGGGGGGCGAGCGCACCAAGAGCGAGATGTTCGACGCAGGTGGGGCGGAGTTCGCGCCTTGGGTTATTGGCGCGACGATGTGAGTTGATGGGGCAATTGGCCTAATCGCCCGTCGGACGCCCCATGAAATCGAAATCACACCCCTCGTCCGCCTGCAGCACCGTGTCGTAGAACAAATGCGCATACCCACGCCGTGCCCAATCCGGGCGGGCAGGCAGCACAAGCTGCGCCTGACGCCGGGCCAACTCCTCATCGTCCACCAGCAGGTCGATCCGCCGCCCAGCGACGTCGAGCCTGATCTGGTCGCCGGAGCGCACCAGCGCCAACGGACCACCCACCGCCGACTCCGGGCTGATGTGCAGCACGATGGTGCCGAACGCCGTGCCGCTCATGCGGGCGTCCGAAATCCGCACCATGTCCTTCACCCCCTGCCGCCCCAGCTTCTTCGGGATCGGCAAATAGCCCGCCTCCGGCATCCCCGGCGCCCCTTTCGGCCCGGCGTTGCGCAGCACCAGCACGTCGTCGGCGCCGACATCCAGCGCCGGGTCGTCGATCCGGGCGGCCATGTCGGGGATGGACTCGAACACCACCGCGCGCCCGGTATGCTGCAACAGGCGCGGCGTCGCGGCCGAGTGCTTTATCACCGCCCCGCGCGGCGCGAGGTTGCCGCGCAGCACCGCCATGGCGCCCGTGGGCTTGATCGGATCGCGCTTGGGCCTGATCACGGTCTGCCCCGGCACCTCCTCGGCGGCTGCCACGACATCGCGCAACGTCCCGCCCGCCACGGTCCGCGCGTCCACATCAATCAAGCCGCCAAGCTCCGCCAGCAGCCGCGGCACCCCGCCGGCGTGGTGAAAATGCTCCATGTAGTGATCGCCGGATGGCTTCAGGTCCACCAAAACCGGGACCTCGCGCCCGAGCGCGTCGAAGCCGTCCATATCGATCCGGTGCGGCGTCCGGTTCGCCATCGCCGTCAAATGGATCAGGCCGTTGGTCGAGCCGCCAATCGCCTGCAGCACCACCTGCGCGTTGCGGAACGCCGCCGGGGTCAGCAGCTCGCTCGGACGCGGCCCGCCGCTCGCGGCCATCTCCGCAGCACGGCGTCCGCTCGCCTCCGCCAGCCGCACCCGCTCGGCGTGCGGCGCCGGGATGGTGGCGCCCATCGGCAACGACAGCCCGAGCGCCTCGGCGATGCAGGCCATCGTGCTCGCCGTGCCCATCACCATGCAGGTGCCGACCGAAGGGGCAAGCCGCCCTTCCACAATCTCGATCTCGGCCGCGTCGATCTCGCCGCCGCGGTGCGCGCTCCATAGCCGGCGGCAGTCGGTGCAGGCGCCGAGCGCCTCGCCCTTGTGGTGGCCGACCACCATGGGGCCGACCGGGATGACGACGGTCGGCAAATCCACGCTGGCCGCCGCCATGATCTGCGCCGGCAACGTCTTGTCGCAGCCGCCGATGACGATCACCGCGTCCATCGGCTGCGCGCGCATCATCTCCTCGGTATCCATCGCCATCAGGTTGCGCAGGAACATCGATGTCGGGTGGGCGAAGCTCTCATGGATCGAGATGGTCGGGAACACCATCGGCATCGCGCCGGCCAGCATGACCCCGCGCTTCGCCGCCTCGATCAGCGTGGCCGCGTTGCCATGGCACGGGTTGTAATCGCTATGGGTGTTGGTGATGCCGACGATGGGGCGGTCGAGCGCGTCGTCCGAATAGCCCATCGCCTTGATGAAGGCCTTGCGCAAAAACAGCGAAAACCCGGCGTCGCCATAGCTCGTGAGACCCTTGCGCAGACCCTTGTCCATGAACGCCCCCCGATGCGATACGCTGGCTGATGCTGCCGAATGACATACCCCATTTCATCCGGCGGTGAACTGCGCCAGCCGGCACAACAATAAGTCTGGCCCTTTCCTTGCATCTCGTGCCCTAGTAGAGCGTCGCCGTTGGCGGCTCAGGTAAGGCATGTCCCAGCAAGGGAAGTAAATGACATGATTTCACGTCGTATCGCCATCAAGGCCGCTGCCGGCCTCGCTGCAATGGCCGTCGCCAGCCCACAAGACGCGCATGCTGCCGATAAAGTGATCAAGGTTGGCATCAACCTGTCCTTCACCGGCGCCGACGGCGAGAACGCCACGCGGATCGGCAACGGCGCCGTGATCGCCTTCGAGGAAGCAAACGCCGCCAAGACAGTGCCCGGCTATACCTTCCAGTTGGTGAAGCTCGACGACGCCACCGCGACCGCCGGCCAATATGACCCGGCGCAGGCCGCGACCAATGCGCGCACCATGGTGTCGGACAAAGCCTATGTGGCGGCGCTTGGCCCGCAAATGTCGGGCGCGGGCAAGGCGATGGCGCCGATCCTGAGCCAGGGCGACCTCGCGATCATCACGCCGTCCTCGACCAACCCGGACCTGACCGACCCGAAGTTCGCGCAGCAGTATCGCCCGGCGGGCAAGGCGATCTATTTCCGGACCGTGGCGACCGATGCGTTCCAGGGTCCCAACATGGCCAACTACATGGCCGACACGCTGAAGGTGAAGTCGATCTTCATCCTGGACGATTCCGGCGCCTATGGCGTGGGCCTGGCCGATGCGTTCCAGGCGCAGGCGGAGAAGCGCGGCATCAAGGTGCTCGGGCGCGACCGGCTCGACCCAAAGGCGGCGGATTACGCGCCGATCCTGACCAAGATCAAGTCATTGAACCCGCAGGCGCTGTATTACGGCGGCGTCGCCCAGGCCGGCGTCAAGCTGGCCAAGCAGGCGTATGAGATCATCCCGGACGTCATCAAGGCGGGCGGCGACGGCATGCAGACCGTGGACCTGTTGAACGGCGCCGGGTTCCCGGCCGTCGAGGGCTGGTATGCCACGGTCGCCGCGCCGCATGTGATCGAGGACCCAAAGGCGGCCGCGTTCGGCGACCGCTACTTCGCCCGCTTCAAGCAGCATCCGGACGACTACACCATCACCTGCTATGTCGGCGCCGAGGTCATCATCGCGGCGGTCAAGAAGGTCGCCGCCACAGGCAAGCCGGTCACCCGCGACGCCGTGCGCGACGCTATCCAGGAGATGAAGCTGCCGGACACCATGCTCGGCCCCATCGAGTTCGACGCGAACGGCGATCTGCGCAACAAGATCATCAGCGTGTTCCAAATCCGCAAGGACCCGGCCAAGCCGCTCGATGATCCGACCGCGCAGTACAAGTATGTCGGCGTCGCGCCAATCGCCTGACGCGCGGCGCACCGAATTGGCCTGCTCCAAATAGGGTCATGACACCAACCGACCTGCTGCTGCAGCAGTTGATCAACGGGCTGAGCCTGGGGGCGATGTACTCGCTCCTGGCGCTTGGATTCACCCTGGTCTACGGCATCGCCGAGCTGATCAACTTCGCGCATTTCAACGTGTTCATGGTCGGCGCCATGATCGCCATGTTGACCCTTCAGGCGCTTGGGCTGAACGGTCAGCAGACGGTCCTGACCGGGTTGCCCCTCGTCGGCACGCTGCTGGCGGCGCTGATTGTCGCGATGCTGGCCTGCGGCGGCATCGGGGTCGCAATCGAGCGCTTCTTGCTGCGCCCGTTGCGCGGCATCAAGGGGCCGGCGGCGATGATCACCACCATCGGCGTCTCCTACGTGCTGTTCAACGTCGTGCTGCTGACGCTCGGGTCGGACGCGAAGAACTTCCCCAACCCGCTGCCGCCCATCGCCTGGCACATCGGCGGCGCGGTGCTGCGGCTGCGGGAGGTCCTGATCTGGATCATCGCCGTCGCGCTGATGGCCGGGCTGACCTACTTCGTCCAATACACCCGGCTCGGCAAGGCGATGCGCGCGACCGCCCAGGACCCAGAGGCCGCGCGGATGATGGGGGTGGAGGTCGACCGCGTGGTGATGACCGCGTTCTTCCTGGGTTCGGCGCTGGCCGGCGCGTGCGGGTTGGTCTTCGGGCTGTATTACAACTACGCCAAGGTCGACATCGGCTTTGCCGCCGGCCTGCGCGCCTTTACCGCCGCGGTGCTGGGCGGCATCGGCAACGTGCCCGGCGCCATGCTGGGCGGCGTGCTGATTGGGCTGATCGAGGCGGTCAGCGGCCAGACCGTCGGGACCGCCTGGACCGACGTCATCATCTTTGGCCTGCTGGTCCTGGTGCTGATCGTGCGTCCGGCCGGGCTGATGGGCCGGCTGGCCCCGAATAAATCCTAAGGGGCGCGGCGCATGGTCTCGGACGCACTCGCATTCGTCTCCCGCCCGCTGAGCGGCCTCATGCCGGAACGGCGGCGGGCGCTGGCGCTTGTTGCACTCGGCCTGGCGCTGCTGCTGCTGCCGATGGTGTATGACGACGATGCGACGATCGACAGCATCGCCAACGCCATGTCGTATGCCGCCCTGGCGCTGGGGCTGAATGTCGTCGTCGGGTTCGCCGGGCTGCTCGACCTCGGCTACGCCGCGTTCTTCGCCATCGGCGCATATTACTACGGCATCCTCACCAGCTTCCAGGTCATGCCCGCCTGGACGCCGGCCTGGGCGCCGCTGGCGTTCCTGGGCCTGGTCGAGAAGATGAACCAGGGCGGCCCCGACCTCGTGCACTTCACCCTGTCGTTCTGGCTCGCCTTGCCGACGGCGGCGTTGGTGAGCGCGGCGTTCGGCGTCTGCTTCGGCGCGCCCACCTTGCGGCTGCGCGGCGACTATTTAGCCATCGTCACCCTGGGCTTCGGCGAGATCGTGCCGATCGTGGCGCGCAACATGGACAGCGTGACCAACGGCGCCGCCGGGCTGAACGGCATCCAGGCGCCACGGCTGTTCGGCCAAAGCTTCGGCGTGGACTCGACGCCGTATTACTACGTGGGCCTGGGCCTGGTTGCTTTGCTGATATTCTTCTCGGCCCGGCTGCGCGACAGCCGCGTCGGTCGCGCGTGGATGGCGATCCGCGAGGACGAGACCGCCGCCAACGCCATGGGCGTCAATCCCGTGCGGTTCAAGCTGCTGGCCTTCGCCATCGGCGCGGCGTTTGCCGGCATGACCGGCGTGTTCTTCGTCGCCAAGCTGCAGACCGCCACCCCGGAAATGTTCAATTTCAACGTTTCGTCGATGCTGCTGGTCATGGTCGTGCTGGGCGGCATGGGCAGCGTATGGGGCGTCGTGGTCGGCGCAATCCTGCTGCAGCTCATGCAGACCTGGTTCCTGCCGCAGGTCACGGGATGGCTGCAACAAATGGGCGAGCTGGTGGGCAGTCCGTTCTTGACCAGGATCGACCTGGTGCAATGGACGCAGTTGTTCTTCGGCATCATCCTGATCGGCATGATGCTGTATCGGCGCGAGGGCCTGATCCCCGCGACGCGCAAGACGCCGGCGCTGGCGTTCGCCGCCCAGCACGCGGAGGTGACGCGCGGCGGCTTCATGCACCTCGACCGTATCCCGCGCTGGGAGCCGGGCCAGGGCGCGCTGGCCATCCGCGGCGTGACGGTGACGTTCGGCGGGCTGGTGGCGCTCGACGGCATCGACCTGAATGTGCCCGCAGGCGGCGTGGTGGCGGTGATCGGCCCGAACGGGTCCGGCAAGTCCACCTTGTTCAACGTCATCACCGGGCTGGTGCCGGCGCATTCCGGCTCCATCGTCTTCGAGGGCAAGGAACTGCTGGGCCTGCCGCCGCATGAGGTGCTGGCGCGCGGGGTGGCGCGGACGTTCCAGAATATCCGGCTGTTCCCGAACCTGACGGTCCTGGAGAACGTGATGGTTGGGCGGCACGCGCGCCTCCGCAGCGGCGCCATCGCGTCCGTGCTGCACACCCCCGGCAACCGTGCGGAGGAGCGGGCGGCGCAGGGGTCCGTGCTCGACCTGATCGCGATGTTCGGCAACCGCTTGGCACCGCGCGTCGGGCAGGTGGTGAGCGGGTTGTCGTATGCCAACCGGCGCCGGGTCGAGATCGCCCGGGCGCTGGCGTCGCGTCCGCATATCCTGCTGCTCGATGAACCGACCGCGGGCATGAACCCGGCCGAAACGCTGGAACTCGCCGAGCAGATCAAGTCGCTGCATGCGATGGGGCTGACGATCCTGATCATCGAGCACAAGCTGGACGTGGTGACGACGCTGGCCGATACGGTGGTGGTGCTGGACCACGGAGTGAAGATTGCCGAGGGCCGTCCGGAGGAGGTGCGGCGCAACGAACAGGTGCTGACGGCCTATCTCGGCCGTGCGGCGCGGGCCGCTGTCATGGAGGCCGACCGTGTCGCCTGATCCTACACCCCTATTGCAGTTCCGCGACGTGAACACGCATTACGGCGACCTGCACGTGCTGAAGGACGTGAACTACACGATCGCGGCCGGAGAGATCGTGTCCCTGCTGGGCGGCAACGCCTGCGGCAAGTCGACGACGATGAAGACCATCATGGGCGTCGTGCGTCCGACCAGCGGATCCGTGCTGTTCGAGGGCAAGCCGATCGAGCGGCTGTCGACCAGCGCCCGGGTCAAGCGCGGCATCGCCCCGGTGCTGGAGGCCCGGCGGCTGTTCCCGCGCATGACGGTGTATGAAAACCTGGAGATGGGCGCCTACACGCAGCCGCGCGGGCCCGGCTTCAACGAGGACCTCGACCGGGTGTATGGGCTGTTCCCACGCGTGAAGGAACGGCGCAGCCAGCTCGCCGGCACGCTGTCGGGCGGTGAGCAGCAGATGGTGGCGATCGGACGCGCGCTGATGGGCCGCCCGCGGCTGATCTGCATGGACGAGCCGTCGATGGGGCTATCGCCGCTGTTCGTGGAACAGGTGTTCGACATCATCCAGGCGATCAACCGCCAGGGCACGACGATCTTCATGGTGGAGCAGAACGCCGCCATGGCGCTGCAGATCGCGCACCGGGCCTATGTGCTGCAGACCGGGGTGGTGGTGCTGTCCGGCACGGCGGAGGAGCTGCGGCGGAACGAGGATATCCGCCATGCCTACCTCGGCGAGATGCAAGTGGAGGCGGCGGCCTAGCTGGTTTGCGAGCTGGCGGCCCCGGCGCGCCGCGATATCTTGAGCTTCACAACGCCGGAGACCCCATATTCTGTCCAGTTGGGCAGAAAGGCACCCCTATGAACGTGATCGTGCAACCGGCACCCAGGGCCGGCGCCGCCGGGCAGACGCTGGAGCTCGGCGTCTCCGGCATGACATGCGCGTCCTGCGTGGGCCGGGTGGAGCGTGCGCTCGCGCGCGTGCCGGGCGTTCTGGGCGCCGAGGTGAACCTTGCAACCGAGACGGCCCGCGTGCGGGTGGCCGGGACGCCTGCGTCCGCCCTGCTGCAAGCCTTGGAACGGGCGGGCTACACGGCCCACCTCGTTGCCGCCGGTACGCCCGGCGGCAAAGACCAGGGCGCGGCCCGGCGCGAAACGGCGCATTTGGTGGCTGCGGCGGTGCTGACGCTTCCGTTGATCCTGCCCATGTTGGCCTCGCTGGTCGGCATCGAGGCGGCGCTGCCGGGCTGGGCGCAGCTCGTGCTCGCGACGCCGGTGCAGTTCTGGCTCGGGTGGCGGTTCTACCGTGCGGGATGGGCGGCGGCGCGGGCCGGTGCCGGCAACATGGACCTGCTGGTGGCGCTCGGCACCTCCGCCGCCTACGGGCTGAGCCTATGGCAACTGTTCGAAGGCGTGGCGTCGGGCGGCCATGGCATGGCCCACCTCTACTTCGAGGCTTCGGCCACGGTCATCACCCTCGTGTTGCTGGGCAAGTGGCTGGAGGGCCGGGCCAAGCGGCAAGCCGGCGAAGCGATCCGCGCGCTGGGCCGGTTGCGCCCGGAGATGGCGCGGGTGCGGCGGACCGACGGCACGGAAACGGAGGTATCAGCCGGCGCGGTGCGTTCGGGCGACCTGCTGGTCATCCGGCCGGGTGAGCGCATCCCGGCGGACTGCATCGTGCGGGAAGGGCGCAGCCATGCCGATGAGAGCCTGCTGACCGGCGAAAGCCTGCCGGTGGCGAAGCAGCCCGGCGACCCGCTCGTTGGCGGCGCCATGAACGGCGATGGCCTGCTGCTGGCCGAGGCGACCGCGTCCGCCGCGGAGGGGACGCTGTCGCGCATCGTCCGCCTGGTCGAGGGCGCGCAGGCCGCCAAGGCGCCGGTGCAGCGCCTGGTGGACCGTGTGGCCGCAGTGTTCGTGCCGGTGGTGATCGGGATCGCTGCACTGACCTTCCTTGGATGGTGGCTGGCCGCGGGTGACGCCCAGGCCGGCATCCTGAACGCCGTCGCCGTGCTGGTGATCGCCTGTCCATGCGCCCTTGGGCTGGCGACGCCTACCGCGATCATGGCCGGCACCGGCGTCGCGGCCCAGGCCGGCATCCTGATCCGCGACGCGGAGGCGCTGGAGGTGGCGCACCGGGTCGGCGTGGTCGCGTTCGACAAGACCGGCACGCTCACGGAAGGGCGTCCGCGTGTAGTGGCTTCGCTGCCGACGCCGGGGGTCGACGCGGCGGACCTGCTGCGGCTGGCGGCGAGCGTGCAGTCCGGTAGCGAGCATCCGCTGGCCCGCGCCGTGCTGGCCGAAGCCGCCTCCGTGCAGCCTTCGCCGGCGCGGGACTTGCGGGCACTGCCGGGCCGCGGCGTGGAAGCCTTGGTGGACGGGCGCCGGCTTGTCATGGGCAGCGCACGCCTGATGGCCGACCTCGCCATCGACATCACGCCGCTGGCCGATACGGTGGCGGGACTGCAGGCAGAGGGACACACGGTGTCGTTCCTGGCCGAGTCGGGCCCATTGCCGCGCATGCTGGGCGCGTTCGCGTTCGGCGACGCCGTCAAGCCCGGCGCTGCGGCGGCGGTGGCGGCCTTGCGCCGGGCAGGCGTGCGCGCCGTCATGCTGACCGGCGACAACGCCGGCAGCGCCCGCGCCGCTGCGGCCGGGCTCGGTCTCGATGAGGTCGTGGCCGAGGTGCTGCCGGACGGCAAGGCCGCCGCCATCGCCCGGCTGCGCCGCCACGGCCGTGCGGTGGCCATGGTGGGCGACGGGGTGAACGATGCCCCGGCCCTTGCGGCGGCGGACGTTGGCATGGCCATGGGGACGGGCGCCGACGTGGCGATGGGGGCGGCCGGCATCACGCTGATGCGCGGCGACCCGCGCCTGGTGCCGGCGGCTTTGGAGATCTCGCGCCGGACCTACAGCAAGATCAGGCAGGGTTTGTTTTGGGCATTCGCCTACAACGTGCTTGGCATCCCGCTCGCGGCGCTGGGGTATCTCAGCCCGGTCGTCGCCGGGGCAGCGATGGCGTTCTCCAGCGTGAGCGTGGTCGGAAACGCGTTGCTGCTGCGGCGCTGGCGCGGGCCGGGCGCGGTGGCTCGGCTGTGACACGAGGCAGCGATGCCTCGGATTATCCCAAAACAAGCCTATGTAGCTCAGCAACGGACAGCACCTCGATTGGCGCCGACGCTTTCAGCACCGAAAGGTCGGTGTCGCCGCTGATGAGGCGCGTATTCGCGACGATCGCCAAGCCGAGGAGCACGACATCATCTCTATCCTGGCACTGTATGGGAATGTCTGGCATTGGTTCGGGCAGCTCGATGATCTCGGCGTAGGGTAGGTATTCTTCTAGCAAGGCGGCTTGGTCTGCGGCGACGGGGCGAAACTTGGGATAGGCCAGGACACGAAGCAACTCCGCCGCCGTTTGTTGACAGATGACTGGCACGAGTCGACCGGTTGCCCAGGCGTTGCGAAGCCAAGCCAGCCGACGCCCGAATACGAGCGCGGAAACCACGATGCTGGTGTCAAAAACTGCGCGGATAACGACAGCCCATCAGCGCTTCATTTGTTTTTTCGCGCCCACGCTACCGCGTCCGTCACGTCGCTTTCCAGCAGGCCAAGCGCTTGCAGCTTTCGGCGCACTGCACTCGCCGATCCTGGACGTGAAGGGGTCAATACCAGGCGGTCATCGTCCACCTCGACCTCAAAATGCGAGGGCTTGCCGAGTGCGTCGACCACTTGTTTCGGAAGGGTGAGTTGGTTTTTTGATGTGACTTTTGCGAGCATGCCGCATAGTAAGGAAGTAAGGCGATTATCTGCAAGGGCAGTTTATGACCCCAATCTTTATGGCTGTTGGATGAGAGTTGCCTACGACGAAGGGCAGCTACTGCCAATTCAAACACATGTCCCATCCCGGTGGGCAATGCCGCCGCATCCGCGGCGCGATGTTCTGATCGGGACCTTGCGGAGCGTCGAACAATGGGCTGGCGAGAAGCTGTGGTGAGGAGAGCGCCATGACAGGTTACGTCGCGTTGCTGCGCAAACAAATCTGCAGCGATTTCGGGGTGGAGTTTCCCGATTTTTTGGGATGCATCACGGCGGGCGTTACCGTTGACGATGCTTGCCATATGGCGACTGAAGCGTTGCTGCTCCACATCGAAGGGATGGTGGAAGATGGCGACGCTATCCCTAAGCCTTCGGGGCTTGATGATGTCCTAACCGATCCGCGCTATTCGGATGCTGTTGCGGTTATGATCGATGTTCCGACACGCCGGCCATGGTCGGTCTGAGTCAATATCTCGGTTCCGGAGGACGTTTTGCAGGCCATTGACCGAGTGACGGATAATCGATCACGGATTGGGCAGAGGCAGCACGTGAGAAATCATACTCCGCGACGGTGTAGCTTCGATTGTCTCCAGTCATCATTTCAGATGACTGAAACCAGAAAATCAATCTACTATGCTGTATTCGGCCCCTATGACACTCTGGAGCATGATTATTGAGTATCCCAGACTTTCAGAGTTTGATGCTGCCTGTTCTCCGACGGCTCTCGGAACGTCGCTGGGCCACAACTGAACTTGTTGAAGCTATGGCAAACGAACATGGACTCGATGCGATCGAACGCAGTGCGCGGTTGCCGAGTGGTAGGCAGACAATCATCGCAAATCGCACACATTGGGCGCTTGCCCACCTGAACAAAGCCGGGCTGATTACGCGGGTATCGCGGGGCCAATATGAAGCATCGAAAAGCGGAAATGAACTTCTGGCAGACCCGCCGCCGCGTCTTACAATCGCTTACCTGCATAAATTTCCGGACTACGCAGCATTTCGAGCAGCCGTGAGGAAAGAAGAAAGTATTGATGACGTTTTAGTTGAGAAACGCGGAAATGCTGACGGTCAGAGCCGTACCCCCGAAGAGCTTTTGGAAGCGATCGACCGCAGTTTAAAGATTGAGTTGGCGACCACTCTGCTGACGCGCCTCCAGGGGCTTTCGCCGACGGTCTTTGAACAATTGATTATCGATGTGTTGGTCAAGATCGGTTACGGGGGTTCACGTCGCGATGCCGCGGAGCGCCTTGGTCGCTCCGGTGACGGCGGCATTGATGGAATAATTCGCGAGGATGCTCTTGGATTGGACATGATCTATTTGCAAGCAAAACGATATGCTGAGGACAACGTCGTAGGTGCCTCAACCATTCAAGGTTTCGCGGGAGCTTTGCTTGCAAAAGGTGCCACCAAAGGCGTGTTCGTCACCACAGGAAGGTTTACGCCGCAGGCACGGCAGGCAGGATCGGCTTACAAGGCACATCGGATTGTTCTAATCGACGGCGCGGAACTCGCAAAACTGATGATAGAATATGAGGTCGGCGTGAGGACTGTGCAAATTATTCAAGTTCAGCGATTGGCGTTGGAGGCATATGAGGATGGTGAAGTCGAGTAAGGGGTGACGAGATCACCCACCATGATATTATGGAAGAATATATAGACTGCTTAAGGTAAGGTGATTATACTAATCACACATAATAAATCGTTGCCTGGTTCAGATTAGGGTGCCACTCCTTCAGCGTAGTGACAAGCCACCATTCGCCCATCCACTCCCCGCAACTCCGGCCGCTCCACCCGGCACCGCTCCGTCGCATACCCACACCGACTGACAAACGCACACCCCGGGATCGGATCAACCGGCGAAGGCGGCTCTCCCCGAACCGCCACCGTCGCCACCCGCCGCGCAGGATCAACGAACGGCGTCGAAGCCAGCAGCAGCCGCGTGTAAGGGTGGCGTGGCCGGTTCAGCACCGCGTCCCGCGACCCCTGCTCCGCCGGGCGGCCCGCATACATGACCAGCACGTCCTGCGCCATGTGACGCACCACCGAGATATCGTGGCTGATGAACAAGTACGCGATGCCCAATTCGTCCTGCAGGTCGCGCATTAGGTTCAGCACCTGCGCCTGCACCGAAACATCCAGCGCCGAGACCGGCTCGTCCGCCGTCACCACCGCAGGCCGCAGCATCAATGCGCGGGCGATGGCCACACGTTGCCGCTGGCCGCCGGAGAACTGGTGCGGATAGCGGTCGAACGCCTCCGGACGCAACCCCACGCGGTCGAGCATACGCCGGGCGTCCGCGGCGCGCTCGGCCCCGGTGCCCCGGCGGTTGATCGTCAACGGCTCCATCAGCGCCTCGCCGATGGTGCGGCGCGGGTTGAGCGAAGCGTAGGGGTTCTGGAACACCATCTGGTTCTGCAGTTGCAGCGTGCGCCGCGCCGGCCCTTCCGCGGGCTGCCCCGCGACCCGGATCGCGCCCGCGGTCGGCGGCTCCATCAGCGCCGCCAGCCGGGCCAGCGTCGACTTGCCGCAGCCGGACTCGCCCACGACGGCGAGCGTGCGGCCGGCTTCAAGCTGGAACGACACCCCGTCCACCGCACGCAGCGTCTTGCGGCCGACGGGATAGTGCCGGACGACATCGACCGCCTCCAGCACCGTCATGCAGGACGACCCGTCGGCTGGCCCGCGTCGTCCAGCGGGTAGTGGCAGCGCACCCGGGCGCCGAACGCCATGCGCAGCGCCGGACGCTCATTGTCGCAATGCGCGGTGCGAAAATGGCAGCGCGGCGCGAACAGGCAGCCGTCCGGGCGGTCGTCGGCGCCGGGCACGACGCCCGCGATGGTGGGCAGGCGCGGCTTGCCCTCGGCCCGCTCGGGCAGCGCATCCAGCAACGCAGCGGTATACGGATGGCGCGGATGGGCGAACAGCGGGGCGGCCGGCTGCTCCTCCATCACCTGGCCGGCATACATCACCTGGACGCGCTGCGCCGTCTCGGCCACCACGCCCATGTCGTGGGTGATCAGCACCAAGCCCATGCCGCGCTCGCGCTGCAGGCCCACCAGCAGGTCCAGCACGCCCTTCTGCACCGTCACGTCCAACGCGGTGGTGGGCTCGTCGGCGATCAGCAGCGCCGGGTTGCAGGCGATGGCCATGGCGATCATGGCGCGCTGGTTCAGCCCGCCGGAGAGCTGGTGCGGAAAGGCGCGCATCCGCTGCTCCGGCGCCGGCACCCCCACCTGGCCCAGCAGCGCCGCCACCCGGCCATGGATCTCGGCGCGCGGCACGGCGTGGTGCGTCCGCAACGCCTCGGCGATCTGCCAGCCGATGGGGTAGCAGGGGTTGAGCGACGTGGTGGGTTCCTGGAACACCATCGCGATATCGCGTCCGATCAGGCGGCGGCGTCCGCGCGGGCTGGCGTGCAGCAGGTCTGCGCCGCGGAACGCCACCCGCTCCGCCGCCACCCGCCCGGTGCGCGGCAGCAGGCCCATGACGGCGAGCATGGACACGCTCTTGCCCGAGCCGGATTCGCCGACCACGCACAGCACCTCGCCGGACGCGACCGTCAGGTCGACGCCCTCGACCGCATGGAACGCGCCGAAATCGACCGTCAGGCCGCGCACCTCCAGCAACGCGGTCACTGGCAACAGCGCGCTCATCGGCGCAGTTTCGGGTCCAGCGCGTCGCGCAGGCCGTCGCCCAGCAGGTTGAACGCCATCACCGTGACCAGGATGGCGATCCCGGGGAACGCCAGCAGCCACCAGGCGCGCTGGTAGAACTGCAGCGCATCGGCCAGCATGGTGCCCCACTCCGGCGTGGGCGGCTGCGCGCCGAGGCCGAGGAAACCGAGCGCCGCCGCGTCGAGGATGGCGGCGGAGAACCCGAGCGTCGCCTGCACGATCAGCGGCGCGGCGCAGTTCGGCAGCACCACCAGCAGCATCAGCCGCAGCACCCCGGCCCCGGCGCTGCGGGTCGCCACCACGTATTCCCGCGTCAGCTCGCCCTGCGCCGCCGCCCGCGACAGCCGGACGTAGCCCGGCAGCAGCACGACCGCGACCGCCAGCATCGCGTTGGTCAGGCCCGGCCCAAGGATCGCCACCACGACGATCGCCAGCAACAGGCTGGGAAACACCAGCAGCACGTCCATCAGCCGCATGACCGCGATGTCCAGCACGCCGCCGGCGAATGCCGCGGCCAGGCCGAGCATGGTGCCGACCGTGAGCGACAGCGCCACCACGACCGCGCCGATCAGCAGCGACAGCCGCGCGCCATACATCAGCCGGGTCAGGATATCCCGGCCGAGGCTGTCGGTGCCCAAGGGGAAGGTCGCTTCCTGGAACGGCGGGACCAGGAAGCTTTCACGGAACTGCTCGGCGGGGCCGTGCGGGGCGATGACCGGGGCGGCGATGGCCACGACGATCAGCGCGGCCATGACGGCCAGCCCGGCGGCCGCGCCTGGGTTCTCCAACAGGCGGCGGAACAGCCCGGTGCGCGGCGCGGCGAGGGTGGCGCTCAATGCCGCAGCCTTGGATTGAGCACGCCATACAGCACGTCGACGCCGAGGTTCACCAGCATGACCAGCACGGCGATCAGCAAGGTGCCGCCCTGCAGGACGTTGTAGTCGCGGCGCTGCACGCTTTCGACCAGCCAATGGCCGACGCCGGGCCAGGCGAACACCGTCTCGGTCAGGATCGCGCCGCCCAGCAGCGCGCCGACCTGCAAGCCCAGCACCGTCACCACGGGGATCAGCGCATTGCGCAGCGCGTGCACGACCACGACGCGGCCCGGCGGCAGGCCCTTTGCCCGGGCGGTCCGCACGTAGTCCTCGCCCAGCACTTCCAGCATCGCCGACCGGGTCATGCGGGCGATGGTGGCGAGCGGAATGGTGCCGAGCACGATGGCGGGAAGGATCAGGTGCCGCAGGGCGGAGCGGAATGCGCCGGGCTCGTCGCTGAGCCAGGCGTCGATCAGCAGGAAGCCGGTCCGCGGCTCGACGTAGAACAGGTCGTCGATGCGGCCCGAAACCGGCGTCCAGCCGAGGGAGACCGAGAAGACCAGCACCGCCATCAGCCCCCACCAGAAGATCGGCATCGACGCCCCGGTGACGGACAATCCAATCAGCCCGTAATCCAGCGCCGACCCGCGCCGCACCGACGCCATCACGCCCAGCGGCAGGCCGAGCACGATGGCGAACAGCAGGGCGCAGGCGCCGAGTTCGACCGTGGCGGGGAAGAAGGTCTTGAACTCGGTCCACACGCTCTCTTGCGTCACGACGGAGCGTCCGAGGTCGCCGTGCAGCAGCTGCCCCTCGTAGTCGAGGAACTGCTTCCACAGCGGCTGGTCGAGGCCGAGTTCGTGGCGGAAATAGGCGAGGCGCTCGGGGGAGATGCCCCGCTCGCCGACGCGGACCTCGACGGGATCGCCGGGGATCGAGTGGATCAGCATGAAGCCCAGCAGCGTGACGCCGAGGAAGGTCGGGACGATCAGCGCCAGCCGCCGGGCCAGCAGGCGGAGCACGGCTTGGGGCTACTGGATGTCCACCGGGCCGAAGTCTTTGATGGCCAGGGGGCTCATGACGTAGCCGGTGACGTTGCTGCGCATCGGCTGATACACGATGGAGTGCGCGATCAGGAAGAATGGCACTTCGTCGTGCATGACGACCTGGGCCTGCTCATAGAGTTTGGCGCGCTCGGATTGATCCATCAGGGTGGCGGCCTTGTTCACCAGGGCGTCGAAGTCCTTGTTGCACCATCTGGCGACATTGCCGCCGCCGGGCCGGGCGGCTGCGCAGCCGGCCAGGGGCACGAAGAAATTGTCGGGATCGCCGTTGTCGCCGGTCCAGCCGAACAGCGCCGTCATGTCGTCGCCGGCCTGGATGCGCTTGCGGTACTCGCCCCATTCATAGGTGACGATACGCGCCTTGACGCCGATCTTCGCCAGGTCGGATTGCATCAGCTCGGCCATGCGGCGGGCGTCGGGGTTGTAGGGACGCTGCACCGGCATCGCCCATAGGTCGGTCTCAAACCCTTCGGGATAGCCGGCCGCGGCCAGCAGCTTCTTGGCGGCGTCGGGGTCGAACGGCCAGGGCTGCACCGCGTTGTTGTATGACCACATCGTCGGCGGGATCAGGTTCTTGGCCGGCTGCCCGGCGCCCAGGAACACTGCGTCCAGGATCGCCTTGCGGTCCAGCGCCATGTTCAGCGCCTGGCGCACCCGCTTGTCGTCGAACGGCTTTTTCTGCGTGTTGAACGCGAGATAGCCGATGTTGAGTCCCGGCTGGTCCATCAGCTTCAGCGACTTGTCGGCCCGTATGCCCGGCAGGTCCGCCGGCGACGGATAGGCCGAGAGCTGGCACTCGTTGGCGCGCAGCTTCGCCAGCCGCACGGCGGGATCCTTGTTGATGGAAAACACCAGCGCGTCGAGCTTCGCCTTCGGCCCCCAGAACTCGTCGAAGCGGCGATAGCGGATGGTGGCGTCGCGCTGGTAGGCGACGAAGCTGAACGGCCCCGTGCCGATGGGAACCTGATCGATCTGCTCGGGCTTGCCGGTCTTTAGCAGCACGTCGGCGTACTCGGCGGATTGGATGGCGGCGAACTCCATCGCGAGGTCCGCCAGGAACGGCGCCGAAGGCTCCGTCAGGGTGAAGCGGACGGTGAGGGGGTCGACCTTGTCGATGCTCGCGATCAGCTTCTCCAGGCCCATGTCGCCCCAATAGTCGTAGCTGCCGCCGGATATCTTGTGATACGGGCTGTCCTCCTTGCCCATGCGGTTGAAGGTGAACAGCACGTCGTCGGCGTCGAAGTCGCGCGTCGGCTTGAACGCCGCGTTGCTATGCCATTTCACGCCCGGGCGCAGATGCATGGTGAAGACCTTGCCGTCGGGCGAAACATCCCAGTTGGCGGCCAGGCCGGGCTGCAAGGCGGTCTCGCCGGGCTTGAAGTCGAGCAGCCGGCCATAGATCGGATGGTTCGCGTCGAACGTCGTCCCGGTGGTGTTCAGCATCGGGCTGAAGTTCTCCGGCGACCCCTCGGAGCAATACACGAGGGTCTTGGCCCCGGCGGAATAGACCGGGGCGGCCGTCACGCCCAATAGGGCAGCGCCGGCGAGCAGGAGGGTGCGGATGCGCATGGGCCGATCCTTTGGTTTGTCGCGTGCGCGTAGCATCCGGCCCCGAACGGCTGCGGTCAACGCCCGAATAGGCCATTCGCCGGCGTTGCCATCGGTCGCCGCGCCGCCCTATCGTGCCGTTCGCCCCGGGAAGTGGGCCGGAGGAAGCATGATCCACTGGGCCCATCGTTCCTACGCCGCCGTCCAGTAGCGGTGCAGGCCGGCAGGATAGTCCGTGCGGCGACCTGGGCCGGATGCGCGATCGGCACGGCGCTGGCGTTTGCGGGGCTGGCCGGGTTCATGGCGGGGTCCGTCGCGCTGCCGCTCGGGCCGAATGGGGGCCTGCGCCTGGCCCTCGATGCAGTGTCGGCGCCGTTCCTTCTGATCGTATGCGTTTCGGGCGCGGTTGCGGCGCTGGACTGCGACACGCCGCTCTTGCCCGCCGCGGTGGGCGCAATGGCCGTGACCCTGTGCGCGGCGGATGGTTTCACATTCGTCTTGGCCTTTGCATCGGCATCGGCCGCCGCTTGGGCATTGAACCGAGCGGCCCGGCCGCAATCCGGTCCGGCCGGCGCGCTGCTGTCCCAAGGCATGGCGGCGCTTGCGGTTTATGCATCCGTGCGCGTGCTTTTCGACCTTTGCGGTCCGGCTGTCCCCGGCTGGTGGGGGCTGCCGCTGCTCGCCCTGGGCGCGGCGGGAACGGTCTGGGGCGGCCTGCGGGCGAACGCCGCCGACGACCTGCTGGCGATCCTGGCCGCGAGCCGGGTGGGCGCCATCGGCCTGATCGCAGTCGGCCTCGGCGTTGCGTTGGAGGCGCGCGGGTCCGACCTGGCGCCGCTTGCCGCCTTGGCGCTCGCGGGTGCGCTGCTGCATGCAATCAGCTACGCCGTGTTCGACATCTTGCTGGTGCTATGCGCGGATGCGGTGTCGCGCGGCGCTGGGACGCCGGCATTGTCCCAGCTCGGCGGGCTGCTGCGGACCATGCCGGGCGTGGGCCTGGGGGCGTTGGCCGGTGCGGCATGTTTGGCGGGCCTGCCCTTGACCGCCGGGTTCACCGGACGCTGGCTGGTGGTGCAGTCGCTGTTGGCCGACCAACGCCTGGGCGGCTTTTGGCTGCAAGTGGCCTTTGCGCTCGCGCTCGCCGCGGTCGCGCTGGGGGCCGCTTTGGCCGCCGCCGCTGCGGTCCGGCTCATTGGCATCGGCTTCCTGGGCCGCCCGCGCACGCCACAGGCCGCCGCCGCGGAGGATGCGCCGCGCCAAGTTCGCCTGGCGATGGCGTGCCTGGCGGCGTGCTGCCTGCTGATTGGGCTTTGGCCGTCCGCCGCCCTCGCCCTCGTTCAGCCGGCGTTGTGGCGGCTGCTGGGCACTGGAATGGCGGGCGGCGGCCTCGTGGTGATCTCGCCGCAGGTGAACAGCCCCGGCTATGCCGCGCCCGGCATCGCCGCCGTCCTGGCGATATCCGCCGTCGCGGCCGCTGCGGCGATGTCGCGCCTCGCGTCCGGCAACGCAATGCGGGCGCGGCGCGTGCCGGCCTGGGATGGCGGCCGGGAGAGCGTGCCGCCCCCGATGGCGTTCGGCGATCCCGCGACCCAGTATAGCGCCGCCTCGGCCGGACAAGCGCTGCTGCAAACCCTGTTGCAAACCCTGGGCTACCCGGCTCTATGGCCCGGCCTGAAACGCTGGGCCAAGGCAGCAAAAGAACGATCCGCCGGCACGGCGCGTGTGAAATCGGCCGGAGCGTTGCTGCTGGTGCTGGCCGGGCTGCTGCTTTGGGCGTTCATATGACCGGCGTCGTGACCTTGGCGCTGCACGCGGCGCTGATGCTGGCGGCGGCGCCGGTGCTGGCCGGGCTGCGGGCGCTGATTAGCGCGCGGCTGCTGGGCTGGCCCGCACCGGCGCTGCTGCAACCTTGGCGCGACCTCGAACGCCTGCTCCGCAAACAGCCGGTGCTGCCCGGCGCCGCATCCTGGCTGTTCACCGCGGCGCCGTTCGCATGCCTCATCGTCGCGGTGGCTGCTGCCCTGCTCGTGCCGTCCTTTGCGCTCGGGATGGCGGCCGCGCCGCTCGCCGACCTTGTGGTGCTGGCTGGCTTGCTGGCGGCGGCCCGGTTCGCGCTGGCGCTCGCGGGCTATGAGAGCGGGACGGCGTTGGGCGGCATGGGCGCCAGCCGGATCACCGTGGCCGCGGTATGCGGCGAGCCCGCGATGCTGCTGATCATCCTTGCGCTGGCGATGCTGGCCGGGTCGAGCAACCTCGACGTCATCAGCGCCATGGACCCGGCAGGATACCGCAAACTCCCCTGGGCCATCGCCGGCGTCGCATTGGCCATCGTCGGATGCGCCACCGTCGGGCGTCGGGAAAGCGGGCCGCAGCTTACCCTCGTGCATCAGGCGGCGGTGCTCGATTACTCCGGGCCTTATCTGGCCATGGTCGCCTACGCCGGGCAGCTCGGCGCGTTGGTGGCCCTGAACGTGCTGGCGGCGTTGTTCTTGCCGTTCGGCATCGCGGCGGCCGGGGCAGGCCCGTTGGCCTGGGTCATCGGTTTCGCAGCTTGGGTCGCCAAGGTCGCGGCGCTCGGCGCCTGCCTTGGCGCGCTGGACGCGGCCGGTGCTGGGCCAATCGTCGCCCGAGTGCCTGCCATGCTGGCCACCGCCGCATTGGCCGCGTTCCTGGCCGCAATGATCCTGTTCGCGGGCCAGGGACCGGCATGACCGCCGCCGCATTGATCCGCGCCGGCGATGCCCAGCCCATGCAGCCCTGGCCGCGCTATTTGCTCACGCCCGACGCCTGGCGCGCGATGGCGCAGGCACTGGCTGACGGTCCGGAGCCGGCTTTCTTGGGATTATGGGCTGACACGGCCCATGCGCACGCCCTGTTCATGGCCGAAGCGCCGTTGCAGGCCTCGGTCCGCATCGAGGCCGGGATGTTCGACGCGCTGTCCGCCGCACGGCCCGCCGCCGCGCCGTTCGAGCGCATGGTGCACGACCTTTGGGGCCACCTGCCCGGCAACGGCATCGATCCGCGCCCCTTGCTGGACCAAGGCCGCTGGCCTGTGCTGCGTCCGCTGTCGGCCCGTCCGGTCCCGAACGCGGCGCCTCCGGACCCGGCGGAGTTCCTCGGCACGGCTGGGCACGATGGGCACCAGGTGCCGATTGGACCCGTTGGCGCCCGGGGGCCGATGCATTTGCGCATCACCGCTGCCGGGGAGACGGTGGTTTGGCTGGAGGCGGGCATGGGCTATGCGCATCGGGGCATCCTGGCGCTGATGCGCGGCAAGCCGCTCGATGCGGCGGCGGCGCTTGCCTCGCGCATCGCGGCGGACAGCACCGTGGCGCACGCCGTCGCCTATGCCCGTGCGGCCGAGGCGGCGGCCGGGGCCGAGCCGCCGCCGCGTGGCCAGGCATTGCGCGTCGTGATGACGGAGCTGGAGCGCATCGCCGTCCACCTGGCCGACCTTGGCGCCGCTGCGCCGGGCGGGCTGGCGGCGCAATGCGGCACCCTGCGCGAGGACGTGCTGCAGGCCAGCGATGCCGCGTTCGGCCATCGCCTGATGATGGACTGCGTCGTGCCCGGCGGCGTCGCGGCCGACCCGGCGCCGGCCAACATGACGCCGCTCTCCGCCATCCTGGACCGTATCCTGGCGGCAGCGCCGGCATTGGAGCGCGGGCTGAATGGCCTGCGTGGCCGAACCGTCGGCGTTGGCGGCTCTGCGGCGGCCGAGCGGAGCGTGGCCCGGGCCTATATTCCCTATGGCCGGCCCAACGCGGCCATCCCCGCACGGCCCGCCAGCGATGCCGACGCCCGCCTGCGCCGGCGCCTGGCCGAGATTCGCGAAAGCGCGGCGCTGCTGCATAGATGGCTGGCGCATCTCCCTGCAGGCCCCGTCAATGTCGCAGTGCCGAACGCGAGCGGCGAGGGCCTAGGCGTGGCCGATGGGCCCCGTGGCGACATCTGGCACTGGCTTCGACTGGACGGCGGGGTCGTCGCGGCGAACTTCGCCCGCGATCCCGGCTGGCTGCAATGGCCGTTGATCGAGGCCGCCTGCCGTGGCGCCCGCCTCTCCGACGTGCCGCTCATTCTGCATTCCTTCAACCCGGCCATCGCCGGCCTGGAGCTGTAAAGCATGTGGCGTCGCGCGCCTCGCGGCCCGCTGCCCCGGCCCGCCCACGACGCCGATATCGCAGGCGTCCTGGCGGCGCGGCTCGACAGCGCGGCGCAGCGCCGCCTGGGCCGCAGCCTGGCAGTGCTGCACGCCAGCGCCGGCGGATGCGGCGGATGCGCGCTGGAAACTGCGGCATTGCAGGGCGTGGCCTACGAAATCGAGCGTCATGGCCTGTCGTTCGTCAGCAGTCCCCGCCACGCCGACGTGCTGCTGGTCACGGGGCCGCTGACCCATGCCATGCGGGGCGCGATGGAGAACGCATGGACAGCGATGCCGGACCCGAAATGGCTGGTCGCGGTCGGCGCCTGCGCCATCGACGGCGGGATATTCGCGGGCAGCTATGCCGTCGATGGCGGCATCGGGACGACCCTGCCGGTCGACATCATCGTCCCCGGCTGCCCGCCGTCGCCATCGGCCATCCTCGCGGCGCTGCTGACCCTGATCGAGGCCAACTGCTGACGGCCCCTGGCCGAGCCGCCACTACAACAAGCAGAGCGCCTGCAGCTCCCGCCGCAGTTCGTCCGGCAGGCCGTCCGCCCCGGGTGCGGGCCGCTGCGCGCTGACGTCGGCGGGCGCGTCGGCTTCGGCCAAATATCGCCAGCCCTGGAACGCCTTCGTCGGACGCCCCTCGACCGGGACCAACGCCGGGTCGAGCACCAGGCCGGCGCACTTCGTGTTGTCGTCCCAGCGGTCTTCGATCACCTTGATCACGCGCTGCCGCACCAGCATGGCGCCGCCGATGACCCAATAGATGCTGCCGCCGCCGGTGATCTCCTCCGCCCGGCGCGGGAAGCTCCGCGTCCGGTGCCGCAGGGGCGACTCCTGGCTCGCGCGCACGGCCTGAACCTGGCGCAAATGGGCGATGTCGCGGATGCCGACGGCGAGCTTGGCGATATGCAGCATGGGCTTGGATTATGGCGGCGGTCGAGTCGGGCGCAAGGGCGGGTTGTCACCCGAGGCGCGCTATCGCGAGGTGCTCGCCGGCCCGGCCTCCTTTGCGGGAAAACGGCACCACTCTTTTGCCACGCAGCGCCAGCACTCCGGACGGCGCGCCTTGCAGACGTATCGTCCGTGCAGGATCAGCCAGTGGTGCGCCGGGCGCAGCAACTCCTTGGGGATGCGCTTCACCAGGCCGTCCTCGACCGCCCGCACCGTCGCGCCCGGCGCGATCCCGGTGCGGTTGCCAAGGCGAAAGATGTGAGTGTCGACCGCCATCGTGGCGTGGCCGAACGCGACGTTCAGCACGACGTTGGCGGTCTTGCGGCCGACGCCGGGCAGGGCCTCCAGCGCCTCGCGGTCATTGGGGACCTCGCCGCCATGCCGCTCGATCAGCAGGCGGGAGAGTTCGACCACGTTCTTCGACTTTGCCTGCCAGAGGCCGATGCTGCGTATGTGGGCGCCAACGGCCTCGACGCCCAAGGCGACCATGGCGAGCGGAGTCGGCGCGGCGGGGAACAGGGTTTGCCCGACCCGGTTCACCGCAACGTCCGTGGTCTGCGCGGACAGCACCACAGCGACCAGCAGGGTGAACGGATCGGTGAATTCCAGCTCGCTCGACCCTTCGGGATAGGCGCGGGACAGCGCCTCGATGAAGCCGCGCACCCCGGCGAGGCTCATGGGCGGGGTCTTGCGGGTTTGCCGTGGCTTTTGGTCGGCAGGGTCGGAGTCCTGGGCCATGGCGCGGGTATCGCTTGCGGGCGCTATGCTGACAAGCCAGGATCACGCGCCACATGACAGGGATGCAAGCCGGCATGGTCCCGCAATCGGCCGCCACGTTCGAGGCGGTCATCATCCCGCATCGCAGCCTGAGCCGCGCCGGCCTGCGATGGCTGATTGGCGCTATCTGCCTGGTGAGCGCGTTGGTTTCGCTAGGATTATGGTTCATTGGCGCCTGGCCCGCAGTGGGCTTCAATGGCGCGGAGATCGCGCTGGCGATCGTGCTGCTCCGCCGCAATGCGCGGGCGACCCGCGCGAGCGAGATGCTGTTGCTTTCGGATGAGGGGCTGCGGATCGTTCGGACCGACATGGGCGGGCGCCGGGTGGAGCGGCGGCTGCAAGCGGCCTGGCTGCGCGCCGGGTTGGAGGAGCGTCCGGGCCGGGCTCCGGCGCTTTGGCTGTCCGGGCGCGGCGGCCGGATGGAGGTTGGCGCCGAGTTGGGCGAGGACGAGAAGCGCGATCTGGCCGCAGCCCTGGCATCGGCGCTGCACCGGCATCGCAATCCGACGTTCGACAATCCGCAGTTGCGTTAGGGTAGGCGAAGCCGGGATCGGAGGACTGCTTCTGCGAGGCGCAAAAAGCTACACTTCCGCGAGGCGCAAAAAGCTACGCTTCCGCGGGACGCGAAAGCTACGCTTCCGCGGGACGCGAAAGCTACGCTTCCGCGGGGCCCATCGACTTGATAAGTTCGAAAACCCGTTTGCGGACCGAAGGCTCCGTGATGCGGTAGTAGGCCCGCACCAGTTCCAGCGTCTCGCGGCGGTTCAATGCCTCGTCGGCGCCGAACCCGTCCTGCTGCGCTTCGGCGAAGCCGCCGGCGACCCGGGTCGTGTGATGGTTGCCATGCAGGCCGGCAATAGGCTCCGGCATGTCGTCGAAGAAAAAACTGATGGAGACATCCAGCACGCGGGACAGGTCGAACAGACGCGAGGCGCCGACCCGGTTCACGCCGCGTTCGTACTTCTGCACCTGTTGGAACGTCAGGCCCAAGGCTTCGCCCAGCCGCTCCTGCGACATGCCCATCAGGGTGCGACGCAGGCGGATGCGTCCGCCGACATGGATGTCGATCGGACTGGGCCGGCTTTCCTTGTCGCTGCTCATCATCGCCGAACCAGGCCCCATCTCACTCTCCACGCAGATTCGTTCTACGTGATAATGCTGTCAAATGAGGTAAGAATGCAACCATGAATTGTCGCTGGATGGTAATGATCTACTGTTCTGCGTCGCTCAACGAGACCTTGCTAACGTTTTAGGCAGCGCCACGGGTTCTGCGGCGTGTCAGCCCGTTGGCAATACCCGCGCCCGCCAGTGCCATCAGGCCGGGAACAACCAGGCCCCAGCGCGAGAACGATGTCGGCGGCCGTCGAGCCGGCAGCGGCAGCGCCAAGGTGCCCGGCACTCCGATCGGCAACCGGCCCAGCTCCCGGCCCCGGCTGTCGAAACCGGCCGAGATGCCTGTGTTCGCCGCGCGCATGAGCGGCAATCCCTCCTCGACGGCCCGCAGCCTTGCCGCGGCCAGATGCTGCCGCGGCCCGGTCGAATTGCCGAACCAGGCATCGTTAGTGATGTTCACCATCCAGTCCGGGCGGTCGGCCTGGTTCACGACCTGAGCCGGGAATATCGCCTCATAGCAGATCATCGCCCCGAACGACGGCAACCCGGGGATGTGCAGCGTCGCCGGGCCGGTGCCGAAGCCGAATTGCCCCGGCACCACCTGGATCGCGAGCGGCACCCATGACGGCGCATACTCGCCGAACGGAACCAGATGCCATTTGTCGTAGATGCCCGCGACCGTGCCGTCCGGCGCCATGGCGACCAGGCTGTTGCGCGGCATGTTCCCAGGATCGGACGATGGCGCGCCGCCCGAGAACGTCAGGCTGCCGACGATAGCGCCGAGCGCAGGCTGGGCCGCGCGCGCGATGGCCTCGCGGGCGGCCTCATCGGATTGCAGCAGGAACGCGCTCGACGTTTCCGGCCAGATCACGGCCGCCGGCGCGCCGCCCAGCGCGGCCACGGCGCTGTGCGTCAGGTCCAGATAGCGCTGGAACGTCGCGAGCGCCGTCGTGCGGTCCCATTTCTGCCCTTGCGCGACGTTGCCTTGGACCATGACGGCGGTGATGCCGGGCGGTGGCAACTCAGGCTCCTGCAGCCGCATCCAGCCCAGCCCGGCCCATAGGGCGAGCACCGCCGCAGCCCCGGATACGCCGCGCACGCCCAGGGCCGGGGACGCCGCCAGCAGCACCGTAACGAGCGTCAGGCCCGGCGTGCCGATCCAGGCTGCCGGCTGGATCATAACGTCACCGGCCTCGCCGGGGATGGCCCAGACGCTGCCCCAAGGGTTCCAGGGGAAACCCGTGCCGACATACTGCCGGGCAAGGTCGAACAAGGTCCAGGCGCACGCCAGCATCAACGCCCTCCGCCAACCTGCCGGCGCCATGCGGGCGAGGGCACAGGGCGCCGCGATGAACAGGGCCAGCAGTGCCGCCAGGGCCGGCACCGCGAACGGGACCAGCCACCAGTATCGCGCCGACTCCAGCAGTATGGCCTCGGTGATCCAATATAGGCCGAATATGTGATGGCCGAGGCCGAACCAGAAGCCGCGCCGCGCCGCGCCCCACGGCCCGCGCGAGCCGTCGATCAGCATCAGCAGGCCCGGCACGGCGAGCAGCAGCACCGGGATCACATGGAGTGGCGGCAAGGCAGCGGCGGCAAGGCAGCCCAGTCCCGTCGCCGCCAGGTCCGCGCGCCAGCCTGCGAGAGCACGCAGCCGGCCGGACGGCCCCGTCATATCCGGAGGCATGCCCGCAACCGCAGGCCTGCTCACACCCGCACGATGCGGCCGGGCGGCACCGCATCCCCACGCAACACCGCGACGATGCACTCGGCCGCCATGACCCCCATGTTGACCAGGCTGCCGTCGGTGACGCCTGCCACGTGCGGGGTGCAGATCACCCGGGGATGACGGCGTAGCGGATATCCCGCGGGCGGCGGCTCGTCCTCCATCACGTCGAGCCCAGCGCCCGCCAGGTGCCCGGACTCGATCGCGTCATGCAGCGCCGCCTCATCGATCAGGCCGCCGCGGGCGGTGTTGAGCACGACGGCGCCGGACGGCAGGGCGGTCAACTCGTCCGCACCGATCAGGTGCCGGGTCGCAGGCAGCAACGGCAGATGCAGCGACAGCGCGTCCGAACGGGCGAGCAGGCCATGCAGTGTGGTCATGCGCGCGATGCCTGGCACGTCGGGCGCGGCCGGGTCATAGGCGGCGACCGACATTCCGAACGGCAATGCGAGGCGCGCGACGGCCTGGCCGATTGCGCCGCATCCCACCAAGCCCAGGCGCAGCCCGGCGACGTCCCGGACCTTGGTTTCCGCCCCGCGCCATGCGCCGCCGGCGACCTGCGCCGACAGCAGCGGCAGGGTTTTGACCAGTGCGAGCAGCAGCGCCAAGGTGTGTTCCGCCACGGCCTGGGTATTGGACCCGGGCGCGCGGGTGACGACGATGCCGCGCCGCTGCGCCTCGGCGAGGTCCACATCGTCGACGCCGACTCCGTGGCGGGCGACGATGCGAAGGCCCGGTGCAGCCGCCATCGCCGCCGCCGTCACCGGCCCCTGACGGGATAATATGGCCTCGGGCTGCACCGCCGCAGCGAGCGCCGCCACGGCCGCCGCCGAAGGGAACGGGGCCATGTAGTGCAGCGTGGCGCCGGTTGCCTCGATCAGGGCGACCGCTTGCGGCGCCAGGCGGGGCGCGGTCATGATGACGTTCATCCAGGACTCCAAATGGCGGCAGGCATCGGGCTGTTTGCCTGGCGCCCCAAAGTTCCGCCGACTGGCGATTTCACCGCCTTAGTCGGGCAAATCCCGGCTTTGACGCTCGTAGTGCCGATAGTATTTGTCGGTGATCATGTCGGTCTTCACGACGATCGCCACATCGGTCGTGTTGAACTGGTGGTCGATCACCGCGCCGTCGCCAATGCAGGCGCCGATGCGCAAGTAGCCCTTGATAAGCGGCGGGAGCATCTGGTTCGCGCGGCGCGGGTCGATGCCGGCAGGGTCGAGCCGGCGCATGTCCACGTAACGCTCGGGCCTGGCGCGGGGCCGCAGGGCGGGCGGGGCAAGGTGATGGCCATACAGGTAGGTCAATTCGGTCGCCAGCGCGTCCGGATCGGTGCCGACCAGGCTGGCGCAGCCGAACAGTAGGTCGATCTGGAAATGGAACACGTAGGCGGCGATGCCGCGCCATAGTAGCTGCATGACCGCGCGGCCACGATACTTCGCGTCGACGCAGGAGCGTCCGAGTTCCAGAATCTGGCCGGGGAAGCCGGTGATCCGCCCGATGTCGTATTCGGCGGCGGAGTAGAACCCGCCGGCGGCGTCGGCCCCGGCCTGCTGGATCAGGCGATAGGTGCCGACGACGCCTTCGGGACCCGGCCCAAGCTCGTGGTCCACGACCAGCAGGTGGTCGGCCACGGCGTCGAAGGCGTCACGGTCGCGCTCACTAAGCCGGGCGGCATCGTCGGGCGCCGCACCCATCTCGTCAAAAAATATGCGGTACCGCAATGCCTGGGCTGCGTCGACTTCGGCTGGGGTCGTTGCAATGCGGACGCCTAGGTTGCCGGCGCGCAACTCCGCCATGCCTTGGGCGCCGGCTGGAGGCTGCAGCATGCGATGCTCGGTCATACGCCCTTCGCCGTTAGCCAGACGTGTTCGGGACCCTGAGTCTTCATCGTCCCGCCAGTCCTTGGCGCGGCAATCCTTAAGCCTCCGCTCGCCGCATTGGCCGGGATCGACGTTGCTGGCAACCGGACGGTTCAGGCGCGCATGAGGCGAATGGGGCACGTTGCCCGAGGTAGCCGATTTGAATAGGTCCTGTCGAATCCAGGTCCAAACCCTGTCGCGTGCCCCCCGGCGTTGACCCGAGGGGCGCTGTGCTGGGCCAATTAACGCGCGCGGGGCTTGGTGCCCAATCCGATTTTCTTGGCCAGCGAGGAGCGGTGGCGGGCGTAATTGGGAGCAACCATCGGGTAATCCGGCGGGAGCTGCCACTTGTCCCGGTATTGTTCGGGAGTCATGTTGTAAGACGTCTTGAGATGGCGCTTCAGCATCTTCAGCTTCTTGCCATCTTCGAGGCAGATGATGTGGTCGGGGAACACCGACTTCTTGACCGGAACAGCGGGCTGTTGCTTATCTGGCACGACCGGCTCTTTTCCGACCCCAGCCAAAGTCCGATAGACTTCCTGGATCAGGTTCGGCAATGCATCGGGTGCAACTGAGTTGTTGGACACGTGAGCCGAGACAATCTGGGCAGTCAGCCCAAGAACGTCTGAGTTAGCCGCCGCTTCAACCATGAGGTGTCCTTTCGTTGCTAAAGTAGCTAAGTATATACGGTCTTACATGGCCGTTTCGCAATAGATAGCACGTAATTTAAAAAATAAGGTCAGTCATGTCCGATAAAGTGCGACCGCCGGAACCGGCAGATCAGCTTCTGGATATCACCAGTGAGGTCTGCCCCATGACATTCGTCCGAACTCGTTTGGCGCTTGACCGTCTCGCGCCCGGGCAGACGCTGCTGGTCCGTCTCCGTGGCGATGAACCGAGTCGCAATGTCCCGCGCACTGCTATCGAGCAGGGCCATACTGTGATCAGCCATTGCAACCGGCCTGATGGAACGACGGACTTGCTGCTGCGGCGTGGCTGAAACGCGCTACAGCGTCCGCCGCAGCACAAGCGCGTCGACGCCGCCGGGGTAATAGCCGGACCGGCGGCCAACCACGGCGAAACCCGACGCTGCATACAAGGCTTGCGCGGGCGCGTTGCTGGCGGCAACCTCCAGGAACATGGACTGCGCGCCACGCTGACGCGCCGTTGCCATGGCCTGTTCGAGCAATGCGCGGCCAATACCCTGCCGCCGGGCCGCCGGGTCGACGGCGAAGGTCAGCACTTCGGCCTCGTCCGCCATGGCCCGCGCGAGGATCATGCCGCCGGCGGGCGCAATCCAGCCGAATGCGCCGTGCAGGCCGAGTTGCAGTTCAAAGGCGGCGGCGCCCCAACGATCGCGCGGCGGGAAGGCGCTGGCGTGCAGCGACGCCATGGCCGCCGCGTGCGCCGGCGTCGCGGCGACCAGCATCTCAGGCCGGGATCGCTGGATGGACCTCGGGTGGGTCGACATACAGGGGCTGCGCCAGGCGGCCATTTGGTCCCGCGGCCGTCCTGCGCAACGCCGCTGCCGCCACGCCGGACGGTGTTGGCATCCGGTCGGGCAGCAGCAGCACATCGAAGCCCCGTGCCGCCAGCCGGGATGCGACGGCAATGGCGGCATCCCCGGCGACCGACACCGGGCCGCCCGGATTGGGCAGCGCGTCGAGTGCGACCGTCGCCACCTGTCCATCCCGATCCAGGAACACCCGGCCACGGCGCGAATCGACGGCGACCCAGCGCGCGCGTCCGTGATCCGCTCCGGCCAAGGCCTCGCCGACCGTTACGCCCACGGCCGGCAACCGCGCTGCCAGGGCTATGCCGTGGGCCAGCGACAATGCGGCACGGATGCCGGTGAAGCTGCCGGGCCCGATAGTCACGGCCACCATCGCAAGCTGCGCAGGCGTCACTTCGGCCTGGATAAGCGCCGCCTGCGCCATGGCGGGGAGCGCTGCCACCTGGCCCCGTGCGCCGCTTGCCCACCGTTCGGCGAGCACGCCTGCCGGCCCCACGACGCCAGCCGAACAGCCGGACAGCGCCGCGTCCAACGTGAGGATCAGGGGTCCGTCAGGAGAAGCCATCAAAGTGGGCGGCAAGCCTCGTTGCCGGCGAACGGCGTGCCGGGCGCGAAGCCGTCAAGCGGCGCCGGCCTCAGGCCTCGACCTGCTCGACCGCCGTCACCTCCGGCACGTAGTGGCGCAGCATGTTCTCGATGCCGTGTTTCAGCGTGGCGCTGGAGGACGGGCAGCCGCTGCAGGCCCCTTGCATGTGCAGGCGGACCACGCCCTCGCGGTAGCCGCGGAACACGATGTCGCCGCCATCGCTGGCGACGGCCGGGCGGACCCGGGTGTCGAGCAATTCCTTGATCTGGTCGACGATCTCCTGGTCCTCCGGCGACACGTCCTCGTCCACCGCGGCGCCCAGGCCCTCGATGACCGGACGCCCGGCGACAAAATGCTCCATGATGACGCCCAGCACTTGCGGCCGCAGCGCCTGCCAGTCGGCGATGTCGGACTTGGTGACGGTGACGAAATCGCCGCCCAGGAAGACGCGGGCGACGCCGGGCAGCGCGAACAGCGCCGTGGCGAGCGGGCTGCGGGCCGCGGTGTCCGGCCCGGCGAAATCGGCGGTCCCGTCGCCCATCACGTCGCGGCCCGGCAGGAACTTGAGCGTAGCCGGGTTCGGGGTGCCTTCGGTCTCGATGAACATGGGTCTTCCTCGTAATTCGGACCTCGGCGGTCCAGTACTCAGCACATGTGGCGAAAAGCGCTTGCAGGTGCAAGTGGCGCCGCGACGTTGCGCCTCCGGCCGGGATACGGCGCTAATTCACTCCGCGGCAACCTGCGTCGGACGGCGCGCGCGCAGCCGGCGGATGCGGCGGGCGTCGGCGTCGAGGATGCGGAACTCCAGGCCCGAGGGATGGCTGATGACCTCGCCGCGGGTCGGCACGCGTCCGGCCAGGGTGAACACCAGGCCGCCGACGGTGTCGATGTCGGCCTCCCGCTCGTCCTCCGTGAGGGTCTGGCCCAGCCGGGTCTCGAAATCCTCGATCGACAGCCGGGCGTCGAGGTCGAGCGCGCCATCCGGGCGTTCGACGATCATCGGGCCCTCGACCTCATCGTGCTCGTCGGCGATGTCGCCCACGATCTCTTCGACCAGGTCCTCGATGGTCAGCAGCCCGTCGATCCCGCCGTACTCGTCGACCACCAGGGCCAGGTGCATCCGCGCCTGGCGCATCTGCAGCAGCAGGTCCAGCACGGGGATTTGCGGCGCGACCATCAGCGGACGCCGCAGCAGCGTCTCGAGGTCGAACGCATCCGGGCGTCCGACATAGGAAAACAGGTCCTTTATGTGCACCATGCCGACGATCTCGTCCAACTGCTCGCGGAACACCGGCAGGCGGGAATGGCCCTCGCGCCGGATCTGGTCCAGCGCCTGGTCCAGCGTCACGTCCACCGGCATGGCGACGATGTCGGCGCGCGGGATCATGACGTCGTCGGCGGACATGCCGCGCAGCCGCAGCACATTGGCGATCAACGCGCGTTCCTGGCGGTCGAGTTCGGGCGCGGTGCCGTTGGTCTGGCTGTCGTCGGCGGATTGCTGCACCAGCTCGGCGATGCTGTCCCGCACGTTGGACTCGTTCTGCCGTCCAAGCAGGCGCTGCCGGACGCGGTTGAGGAAGCTGCGTTGGGACCCGCTCATGGCGTGCGCCGTCCGCTGCGCCACGGATCGGGCACGCCGATGCGGTGCAGCAGCCGGGTCTCCGCCATTTCCATG
Organism: Acetobacteraceae bacterium; assembly: GCA_965277495.1. GTDB lineage: Bacteria > Pseudomonadota > Alphaproteobacteria > Acetobacterales > Acetobacteraceae > CAHJXG01. The sequence goes on from OZ255824.1 coordinate 3,947,914, forward strand.
CGCCGGGCGTCGCCGGGCAGGCCGTGGCCGTGGCCGCGCAGGTGCAAAGCGCCGTGCACGACCAGATGAGCCATGTGGTGCGCGGTACGGCGTCCGGCGGCGCGCGCCTCGCGCTGAACGACGCCTAAAGCCAAGATGATGTCGCCGCCCTCAAAGGTCAGCACGTTGGTCGGCTTGTTCTGGCCGCGGTGCCGGGCATTGAGCCGTTTGACCGCCGCATCGGACGCCAGCACGACCGCCCCAGCGCCGCCGGCGATCCTGGCGGCGCGCGCGACGATCAACTCAGCCCGGGGCACGGCGCGCCGCCATCGCGGCTCGGTCACGACAACGGCGGGCCCGGTATGGGCGAGATCGTCGATAAGCCCCGCCGAAGCGGGGCTGCGTCTACTATCAGGGTCCATTGCTGTCCTGGGCGACCTCGGCGGGCGGTTCGGTCCGGGGTCGGCCGCGCGGGCCGCGGTTCTGCCCAGCTTCTGGGACGCCCGCGTCGCGCTGGGCCTGGGCTCGTTGCTCATACGCTCCGACAATGGCGGCGACAAGCGGATGCCGCACCACGTCGCGCACGCCGAACCGGGTGATGCCGATGCCCGGCAGGCCGTCGACCGTGTCCAGCGCGTCGCGCAACCCGCTGCGCTGGCCCGGCGGCAGGTCGATCTGGCTCAGGTCGCCGGTGATCACCATGCGCGTGCCCTCGCCCATGCGGGTCAGGAACATCTTCATCTGCACGGGCGTGGTGTTCTGCGCCTCGTCCAGGATGACGAACGCGTGCGCCAGGGTGCGTCCGCGCATGAAGGCGAGCGGCGCAACCTCGATCTCGCCGGTGCCCATGCGGCGGATGACCTGGTCGCCCGGCATCATGTCGTGCAGCGCGTCATATAGCGGGCGAAGGTAGGGGTCGACCTTCTCCTTCAGGTCGCCGGGCAAGAAGCCGAGCCGCTCCCCCGCCTCGACCGCCGGGCGGGACAGCACGATGCGGTCGACGCGCCCGGCCTGCAGCATCGCGACGGCCTGGGCGACGGCAAGATAGGTCTTGCCGGTGCCGGCGGGGCCGATGCCGAACACCATCTCGTGCCGGGCCAGCATGTCCATATAGGTCGCCTGGCCCGGCGAGCGCGGGCCGACGGCGCCGCGGCGGGTCTGGATCGCCGGCAGGTCGGACAGCGGCAGGCGCGGATCGGGATCGGCTTCGGACATGCGTATCGCCGCTTCCACGTCGGCGCGGGACAAGCCCTTGCCGCGTTCCAGGCGTTTGTACAACCCGCTCAGCGCCGCCTCGGCCGCCTGCACCCGGGCGGGCTCGCCGCTGATGGCGACGCGGTTGCCGCGCGACGACAACCGCACGCCTAGCCCCTGCTCCAACCGGACCAGATGGCGGTCATGGTCGCCGAACAATAACGGCAGCAGCGCATTGTCGTTGAACTGCATCGTCACGGCCTTGCCGGATGATGTCGGGTTGGGGGATGTCGAAGCCGGGGACGCGGCGAGTATGTTCAAGCGCAGATTTGCTCCAGGTTGAGGGTTCCAGCGAGGGAATTGGGGCGGCCATCGACAATCGTCACCGGGGCAACCTGGCCGATCATCGATATTGGCCCATCAACATGCACCGGCTGCAAAAAAGGTGACCGTCCGGAGAGCTGTCCGGGACGCCGGCCCGGCCCGGTGAACAGCACGGGCAGCACCAGTCCGCGGCTCCGTTGGTTGAACGCGGCCTGCTGTTCGCGCAACAGGGCCAGCAGGGTTTGCAGCCGGGCATCCTTGACCGGTTCGGCGACGGGGAACGGCGCTCCGGCAGCCGGGGTGCCCGGGCGTGGGGAGTACTTGAAGCAGAATGCCTGCGCGAAGCCGACCCGGCGCACGAGGTCCAGGGTGGCCGCGAAGTCCGCGTCGGTTTCGCCGGGATGGCCGACGATGAAATCGGACGAGAAGGCGAGGTCCGGACGCGCCGCGCGCAGGCGGTCGGCCAGCCGCAGGTAGTCGTCCACGGTATGACGGCGGGTCATGGCGGCAAGGATGCGGTCCGACCCCGATTGCACCGGCAGATGCAGGAAAGGCATCAACTGCGGCAGTTCCCGGTGCGCCTCGATCAGGTCGTCGCCCATGTCGCGGGGATGTGACGTGGTGTAGCGCAGCCGCAACAGGCCCGGCAGCTCGGCGAGCGCGCGGATCAGCCGGCCAAAGCTCCATGTGCCCCCGCCCGGCGCGTCGCCATGCCAGGCGTTCACGTTCTGCCCGAGCAAGGTGATCTCGCGCGTGCCCTGGGCCACCAAGCGCCGCGCCTCTGCGATGACCGCGGCGGCCGGGCGGCTTGCCTCGACGCCGCGGGTATATGGCACGACGCAGAAGCTGCAGAACTTGTCGCAGCCTTCCTGGACGGTGAGGAACGCCGTCACTCCCTGGGGCGTCGCGCTGTCGGGCAGGTGGTCGAACTTGGCCTCGGGCGGGAAGTCCGTCTCGATCACGCCGCCGCCGGCGCGGGCCGCACGGGCCACCATCTCCGGCAGGCGGTGATAGGTCTGCGGACCCAGCACGATGTCGACGTAGGGCGCGCGGGCGATGATCTCCGCGCCCTCGGCCTGCGCCACGCAGCCGGCCACGGCGAGGATGGTCGAATGCCCGGCGGCCTCGCGCGCCTGTTTGACGACGCGCAGGCGGCCGAGCTCGCTGAATACCTTTTCCGCCGCCTTGTCGCGGATGTGGCAGGTATTTAGGATCACCATGTCGGCGTCGTCCGGCGCCGAGGTGGGCGCGTAGCCTAAGGGCGCCAGCACGTCCGCCATGCGGCCGCTGTCATACACGTTCATCTGGCAGCCCCAGGTGATCACGTGCAGGCGTTTTGCCGCGTTAGAATTTGTCATAGCCGGACGGCCCCCTCGCGTGGCCGAACGATCCCGGCCGTGGCGAGGGGAGCAATGGGCGGGCACCCGGGTTGGGTCAAGCGCGGCAGCGTCCAAAAACCCCCTGTGATCCCGCCGATTCCGATATTGGCCAGTGTGGCAGATATTGGCCAGTGTGGCAGATTGGGCAGGCGGTCTGTCAAGCAAAAGCGGGCTGTGCCGGCGGGGTCCCGTCGATCACGGCCGGGTGCAGCGCCGGGCGCACCGGACGGTTCTGCCGCAGCGCCGCCGCGCCCTCGGCAACCGTCTGCCACACGGCCTGCGACAACGCCTTGCGGGACGCATAGGCGGTGGGATCGACCGGCGCGTGCAGCAGCACGGTGGCGCGCAGACCGCGGTGCTGGGCCAGGCGCCAGAAATGGCTGGCCAGGTCCATGTCGCCATACCAGGCGAACACCGGGCGGCTCGCGCGGCCCATCGGCAGCCCGGCAAGCTGGTCATAGACGACGGAAACCGGTTGGATCAGCGGGGGTTGGGCCGTTGGGCCGGGGCCTTCCCCCCGCCGCTCGACCACCGAAAAGAACACCGAGCGGAACGGCAGCACCCGCGAGCCGTCGGAGCTGGTGCCCTCCGGGAACAGGATCAGGTTGTCGCCGGCGTCCAGGCGCCCGCGCATGTCGTCGCGTTCGCGCGCGGTGTTGCGGGCGCGGCGGCTGACGAACACGGTGCGGCCTAGGCGGGCGACGGTGCGGACGACTGGCCAGCGCCCGACCTCCTCCTTGGCGATGAAGCAGCCCTCCAGCACGCCGCCCAGGGTCAAGATGTCGAGCCAAGAGGAATGGTTGGAAATGAACACCACCGGACGCCCGTCACGGCGTTTTACCGGTGCGCCGATCACCCGCACCCCCAGGCCGAGCAGCCGGCACACGCTGGCCCAATACATGCGGGCGAACACGACCTTGCCCCGGCCCGGCAGCGCGAGCAGGAGGACCTGGGCGGCGGCGGCCGGTATCGTCCACAGCGCGATGGCGACGCCGCGGCATACCGGACGCAGCGGATGCGCCCGGCGGCGCGGCGCAATGTCCGGCTCCGTGCCGGTAAGGGCGGCCAGGCCGGGCTGGCGCGTGCGGTGCTTCATGGCAGCGTGATACCAAGGGGTATGTGCCGGAACAACGACACGTCCGTGACAAACTCGATGCCAAATCGATTGGCGCGTCACGGCCGCACGTGAAACATGCATCCATATGAAACACTCATGCGTTATGTAGGCCCATGCCACGGACCGGAACGACCCTCATCCCCCGGCTCCGCTTGTATCGGCGATGCGGGCTGTTTGCTGCCGTCGCGGCTGTGCTGCACGGCGCTGTCGCGGTGGCGGCCGATCCGCAGCCCTACACGGTCAAGATCGCGCCGGCGGGCGACAAGGGCCTGGATCAGGCGCTGCATGACAGCTCGAGCCTGGTCTCGCTGCGGGAGAACGCGCCGGTGGGGCCGTTCGCCTTGGTGCTCCGCGCGCGGGACGACCAGGGCCGGTTCGAGTCGGCGCTCAATAGCTATGGCCATTACGCCGCCCTGGTGAATATTCAGATCGCCGGCCACAGCCTCGATGACCCGGCGTTGCCGGCGATGCTGGAAGCCGCAAACGGCCCGGTCCCCGTCGATGTCGCGATCACGCCGGGCCCGGTGTTCCACCTGCGCCGGGTGACGCTGGAGGGGGCGGCGCCGCAAGTGGCGCGGGACGCTTTGGACGTCGCTCCCGGTGCGCCGGCGATAGCGTCCGACGTGCTGGCCGGGCAGGGGCGCATGTTGGATGCGTTGCGCAGTCACGGCTATGCGCTGGCGAAGGTGGATCCGCCGGTGGCCACGCTCGAGGCCGGGGCGCAGGCGCTCGATGTGAGCTATAAGGTGGATCCCGGCCCGCAGGTCGATCTCGGCCCGATCGGCCTTGACGGCCTGGTCCGCGTCGACCCGGATTTCGTGCGCCGCATCCTGCTGGTGCACCAGGGCGAGCGCTTCGACCCGGCCAAGATCGAAAAGGCAAGGCAGGACCTCGTGCAGCTCGGCGTATTCGCGACGGTGCAGGCGCGTGCGGCCAAGCAGTTGGACGCGGCGGGGCAACTGCCGCTCGATTTCGATTTCACCGAGCGGAAGCGGCATGTGGTCGGGGCCACGGCCGCCTACTCGACCGACCTTGGCGCCAGCGCCGGGCTCACGTTCCAGCAGCGCAACCTGTTTGGCCAGGCCGAGCAGTTGAACCTGGGCGCCGCGGTGACCCAGCTCGGCGGCAGCGCCAGCCGGGGGACCGGCTATGACGTGACGGCCTCAGTGCTGAAGCCCGACTGGCTGCGGCGCGACCAATCGGTGCAGGTGAACCTGCAGGCGATCAAGGAGAACCTCGACGCGTATGACCGCACGGCGGTGCTGGGCGGGGTGACGTTCAGCCGCAAGTATTCCCAGCTTTGGACCGTGAGCGCCGGCCTGCAGGCGCAGCATTCATTGATCACCCAGGAGGGCGTGCGGCGCAGCTACACCCTGGCCGCGGTGCCGCTTGCGGTGCGCTACGACTCGACGGGGCCGGAAGGGCTGTTGGATCCGACGCACGGGATCAAGGCATCCGTGACGGCGACGCCGACGCACGAGCTGTCGGGCCAGGGGTCCACGTTCACCATCTTGCTGGCGCAGGGCTCGACCTACATCAACCTGGCGGCGCCGGGCCGCAGCGTGGTGGCGCTGCGTGGCCAAGTCGGCAGCGTGCAGGGGGCGAGCACGTTCCAACTGCCGCCGGACGAGCGGTTCTATGCCGGCGGCGGCGGCACAATCCGGGGCTACAAATATCAGTCGGTCGGGCCGAAGTTCCGCGACAACCGGCCCGTCGGCGGCACGGCGCTCGTGGCGGGCACGGTCGAGTTCCGGCAACGCTTCGGCGAGAGCTATGGCGCGGCGGTGTTCGTGGATGCCGGGCAGGTCGACAGCACCAGCGCCCCGTTCGGCGGCAGCGTGCGGGCGGGGGCCGGGGTGGGCGCGCGCTATTACACCCCGATTGGCCCCATCCGGCTGGATGTCGCGGTGCCTTTGAACAAGCAGCGCGGCGACGACACGTTCGAGCTGTATATTGGCATTGGGCAGTCTTTTTGATGCGCAGGGCTTTCCGCATCTCGCTTTGGCTGCTGGCCGCGCTGCTGGCCCTGCCGGTGATCGCTGTGGCGGTGATCCTCGTTGGCCTGAACATTGGGCCGGGCCGGGTTGCGGCGGAATTGGCAGTGGGCCGCTTGACCGGCGGCGCGGTCGTGCTGGAAGGCATCTCCGGACGTTTCCCGGACGCGCTGCGGCTGCATCGGTTGGAAATCCGCGACTCGCAAGGGGCCTGGCTGCTGGCGGACGACGTGGTGCTGGACTGGTCGCCGACCCGCCTCCTGCGGCGCACGGTGCAGGTCCAGCGGCTGGAGGCCGCGCGCCTCCAGGTGCCCCGGCGTCCGACAACCAGCACGGCGTCCGATCAACCCACCGAAAGCAAGCCGTTCAGCCTGCCGGTTCAGGTCATCGCCCAGCGCATCCATGTCGCGCGCGCCGAGCTTGGCCCGGGCGTGCTCGGACAGGCCGCCACGCTTGCATTGGATGGCAGCGCCGACGTGACGTCGCTGCAGGCCGGCAGCGTGGACCTGGCGTTGCAGCGGCTGGATGCGGCTGGCCAGTACAAGGCCGCCGTCCGCCTGGACCCCGCGCACATCGCGGCGACGCTCGACGCCGGCGAGCCGGAGGGCGGCCTGATCGCGACGGCGGCGGCGCTGCCGGGCCTGGGGCCGATTACGGTCAAAGGCAGCCTCGATGGGCCGCGGAATGCCGCCGCAACCAACCTCGCCTTGACCGCCGGCCCGCTGCAGGCCAGCGCCAAGGGCACCGTCGATCTGGATGGTTCTGCGGCCGAGCTCGATGTGTCCGCGTCCGCGCCGGCGATGACGCCGCGACCGGATGTCGCGTGGCAGGGCGTGACGCTGCAGGCGCATGTGCAGGGTCCGTTCGCTAAGCCGGACGCGACCGGGCATTTGCAGATCGACAGCCTGGCTGCGGCAGGGGCGGCCGTAGGGCGGTTCGTTGCGGACATCCAGGGCAACGCCGGGCACATTGCGCTGCATGCGTCCGCGGACGGCGTGCGCCTGCCGGGTCCGAATCCGGCGTTGCTGGCGGCCGCGCCCGTCGTGCTGGACGCCGATGCGCGCCTGGACGCTCCGGATCGGCCAATCAATTTCGCCCTGGCCCATCCGCTGCTGTCGATCAAAGGCGACGCGCGGACCGCCGGCGATGTCTCGGCCACCGCCGACGTGAGCGTCCCGGACCTCGCGCCATTCGCCGCGATCGGCGGGATCGACCTGCATGGCAGCACGGCGGTGCATTTGCAGGGGGCGGCCGCGTCCGGGGTGACCCGGGTGGAAGCCGACGGCAAGGTCATGGTGACGGGTGGCCAGGCGCCGGCGCCGGGGCTGATCGGCGATGCGACCCTGGGCGCCTCGGTGCAGCTCGCCGGCGCCGACATCACGCTGTCGCGGTTCGAGGTCGCCAGCAAGGCGCTGCGCCTGTCGGCCCAGGGCAGCAGCAAGGACCATGTGCTCGACGCCACCTTTCGAATCGGCCTGGCCGATCTGGCGGTGCTTGCGCCCACGCTGTCCGGGTCGGCCGAGGCCAACGGGCACGTGCAGGGAGCGATGGATTCGCTCTCGCTCGATACGACCGTCAAGGGCGAGGTCGGCGCGCCGAACGTGCCGCGCGGGCCGGTGACCCTCACGGTCGCGCTGCAGGGTCTGCCGGGCGCGCCGACCGGCAAGGTGCTGGCGGAGGGCACGCTCTCCGGCGCGCCGCTCGCATTGGCGGTTTCGGCGCAGCGCGAGGCGGATGGCGCGCTGCATGCCACGATCGAGCGCGCCGACTGGCGCAGCCTGCACGCGGACGGGGACCTGACCCTGCCGCCCGGCGCCAAGCTGCCGCTGGGCCGGGTCGACCTGCGCATGACGGAGCTTGGCGACCTGCGCCCCTTCATCGGACAGCCGCTGTCCGGCAGCGTGACGGCGAAGGCCAACCTGGATCCGCACGAGGCGACGCTGGACGCCGAGCTCCGCAACGCTGGCCTGCCCGGCAGCCGTGTCGGCCACGCCGCCCTGGCCGCCCGGATCGCCGAGCCCACGTCCGAGCCGATGGTCAAGGCCCAGCTTTCGATGGAGGGGATCGACGCCGGAGGGACCAAAGGGTCGGCCAAGATGGAGGTTTCCGGGCCGCAGGCCGCGCTGGCCGTGCGCACCACGGCGGCTTTGCAGGTCAGCGGCGCCGACGCGCAGATCTCGGGGGCCGCGGTGGTGAACGCGCCGGCCAAGACCGTGCAGCTCAGTGCGCTGCAGGTAGTGGCGAAGGGCGAGACGATCCGGCTGCTGGCGCCCGCGCAGATACGCCTGGCCGACGGCGTCGCGGTCGACCGGCTGCGGATCGGCGTGCGGGAGGCGGTGCTGGACCTGGCCGGCCGTCTGTCGCCTACCCTGGACCTTACGGCCACGCTGAACGCGCCGGCGGAGTTGGCGCGGCTAGCTTCTCCTGAACTCGCCGCGGATGGCACGATCGCCGTGGACGCGCGGCTGACCGGCACGACGGCGCAGCCGGCCGGGACCATACGGGTCAACGCCACCGGCGTTCGGCTGCGGTCCGGCCCGGGCCGGTCGGTTCCGGCGGCGAACCTGGCGGCAACGGCGCAGTTGGCCGGCGGCAGCGCACGGATCGACGCGCGGCTGTCGGCTGGGCCGGCAGTGCAGCTTACGGTCGCCGGCCAGGCGCCGATTGGGGCGGGGGCGCTCGATTTGCGGACGACTGGGACGCTCGACCTCGTGCTGCTCGACCCGGTGCTGACCGCAAGCGGGCGGCGGGTGCGGGGCCGGGTGGCGCTGGATGCGCAAGTGGCCGGCACGGCGGCCGCACCACGCATCAGCGGCACGGCGCAGCTTAATAAGGGCGACGTGCAGGATTTCGCCCAGGGCGTGCACATCAGCGACATCGCCGCCAGCCTGCGGGCCGACGGCGACACGGTCCGCATCGCAAGCTTTACCGGCAAGGCAGGGCCGGGAACGATTGCGGCGTCGGGCAGCGTCGGAGTGCTGGCGCCGGGGCTGCCGGTCGACCTGACGGTCACGGCGCGCCGGGCGCGTCCGCTGGCGTCGGACCGGCTGACTGTGGATCTCGACGCCGACCTGACGGTGCGCGGCCAGGCCACGGGCGCGTTGCAGGCGGCCGGGCGCATCCTCATCCAGCGCGCCGAGATACGCATTCCCGAGAGCATGCCCGCCACCGTCGCCGTGCTGGATGTGCGCCGCCCCGGCCAGCGCCCGGCCGTGCCGCCCGCGGCGGGGGGCGCAAGCGTGATCGGCCTCGACCTCACCATCGATGCGCCGCGCGCGATCTTCGTCCGTGGCCGCGGCTTGGACGCCGAACTCGGTGGCAATTTGCGGGTGCAGGGGTCGAGCACGGCGCCGCAGGTCGGCGGCAAGTTCGAGATGCGGCGGGGCGTCATCAGCGTGGCGGGCACGACGCTGACGTTCACCAAGGGCAATGTCGGTTTCGATGGCACCGGGGTGTCGGGCCGGATCGACCCGACGCTCGACTTCTCGGCCGACAGCACGTCGGGTTCGGTGACGGCGACGCTCAACATCGGCGGCTTTGCCAGCGCGCCGAAGATCACGCTGTCGAGCGTGCCGGAACTGCCGCAGGACGAGGTGCTGGCCTATTTGCTGTTCAAGCGCAGCGCCAAGGATCTGGGGCCGTTCCAGCTTGCCGAGATCGCCGCCGCGGTCGCGAGCCTGACCGGCGTCGGCGGCGGCGTGGCCAATCCGCTGGAGAGCGTGCGCAAGGGGCTAGGGCTGGACCGGCTGTCGGTCGGCGGCGGCACGTCGGGTTCATCGCCGACGGTCGAGGCCGGGCGCTATGTGGCGAGCGGCGTGTATGTGGGCGCGAAACAGGGCACCACGGGCGCGCAGACGCAGGCGACGGTGCAGATCGACATCACGAAGGGTTTGAAAGTGGAGACGGATGTGGGGACGGGGCAGGGGGGGAACTCGGTTGGGCTGACGTATCAGTATGAGTATTAGTAGATGGATAGTGACAAAGCGCGCAGATGCGCTGGTTCCCGCGCCCACGAACTGAACCAAGTGTGGGCGGTCGTAGTTGCACACCGGATCGCGTTCAAAAGGAGATGGAATGAGCACTTCAGTCGCGAGGCCAGTGACGATTGATCCGGATCCGACAGCCGTTGAGGCCGAGGTGTCCGACGACGCGCTGCGCATCGTCCTGTCCGACGGGCGCGAGTTGTCGGCACCCCTAGCTTGGTTTCCCAGGTTGCGGGACGCGGCACCCGAGCATCGGCGAAATTGGCGGCTCGTCGGGCGCGGCCGTGAGCTTCATTGGCCCGACTTGGACGAGGACGTCTCTGTCCGTGCATTGCTCGGCCAATCGACGTAACAGCGAGCAGCCGAGATGTTCCTGTCTTCGGATATAGCCGCGCGGCGGATGACACCATGAAGCGCACGATGATCTGGGCACTCGTTGCCCTCCTGCTTCCGGCAGCGGCGATGGCGCAGAATCCACACGCCCCGCCCGCCGCCGAACATGAACAAGGGGCGGCGCCGCGCCCGCTGCCCGACCAGGGCGCGGACAAGACCACGTCCCACACGCTGACGCTGCCCGGGCGCACGCTGACGTTCACTGCAACCGTCAGCACCATCCGCCTGGCCAACCAGCAGGGCGCGCCGCAGGCCGACGTGGTGGTGACCGCATTCCAGCTCGCGAATACGACGCCCGGAACCCGGCCCGTCACCTTCGCAATCAACGGCGGCCCCGGCGCGGCGTCGGCCTGGCTTAACCTCGGCGCCATCGGGCCATGGCGCGTGCGGCTTGGGGCCGGCAGCAGCCCCAGCGAGCGCCCGGCGGTCGTCGACAACAACGAGACCTGGCTCGACTTCACCGACCTCGTGTTCATCGACCCCGTCACCACCGGCTACAGCCGCATCCTGGCCGGAGGCGACGACGTGCGGCGCCGCATGCTGTCGGTGAACGGCGACATCGACGAACTCGCCACCGTCGTGCGCCGCTGGCTGGAGGCCAACGGACGGCTGCAATCGCCTAAGTTCATCGTGGGCGAAAGCTATGGCGGCTTCCGCGGCCCGAAGCTGGCGCGGGCGCTGCTGGACGACCAGGGCGTGGGGGTCAGCGGGCTGGTGCTGATCTCCCCGGTGCTGGACTTCAATGGGCGGGACGGCCCGTATGACCCGATGCGCTGGGTCGGACGGCTGCCCTCGATGGCCGCTGCCGCGCGCGGGGCCGCCGGACGGGCGGAAATGCGCGACGTCGAGACCTACGCCGCGACCGACTATTTGGTCGACCTCGTGCGCGGCGAGCATGATGCCGCCGCGGTCGACCGGGTCAGCGCCCGGGTCGCCGCGCTGACGGGGCTCGATCCCGCGCTGGTTCGGCGGCGCGCGGGCAAGGTCGACGTCGGGACGTTCACCCGCGAGCGCGAGCCTGGCCGGGTCGCCAGCCCTTACGACGTGACGGTCTCGGCCGCGGACCCGTTCCCCGAGGCGGCGAACGACAACTCGCCCGACGCCATCCTCGACGCGATGCGCGGCCCCGTCACGAGCGCCATGCTCGACCTGTATGCCACCCGGCTCGATTGGAAGCCCGGCGGTTCGCCGGCGCGGCAGTACTACCTTCTGAACGAGGGCACCGCGCGCGAATGGGACTATGGCCGCAGCAACACCCGTCCGGAGGTGATGGGGGCGTTGCGGCAATTCCTGGCGCTCGATCCCGCCGCGCACGTGATCGTGGCGCATGGCCTTACCGACCTGGTCACCCCGTATTTCGCCAGCAAGCTGCTGTTAGATCAGGTGCCGGACCAGGGTGCCGGCGACCGGCTGCAGCTCCGGGTCTATGGTGGCGGACATATGTTTTATAGCCGGGACGCCTCCCGCGCGGCGCTGCATGGCGATGCGGAGGCGATGGTCCGTGCTGCGCTGACCGACGGATCAACCAAGTCACTGGAGTAGTCCCATGCAAATTGCCGAGCATGTATTCATCGTCACCGGCGGCGCGTCCGGACTGGGCGCCGCTACGGCCCGCATGGTCGCCGCTGCTGGCGGTCGGGTGGTGATCGCCGACATGAACCGCGCCGCCGGAGAGGCGCTGGCGCAGGAATTGGGCAGCGCCGCCCGCTTCGTGCCGGCCGACATCACCGACGAAGCTTCGGCGCAGGCGGTGGTGGCCGAGGCGGAGGCGGCGTTCGGCGGCCTGCACGGCCTGGCGAACTGCGCAGGAATCGCGATCGGGGAGAAGGTGCTGGGCCGTGATGGGCCGCACGCGCTGGCGTCATTCGCCCGCGTGGTCACGGTGAACCTGATCGGCACGTTCAACATGATCCGGCTGGCGGCGGCGGCGATGGCCAAGGGCGCGCCCGGCGCGGACGGCGAGCGTGGCGTGATCGTCAACACCGCCTCGATCGCAGCGTTCGACGGGCAGATCGGCCAGGCGGCCTATGCGGCGTCGAAGGCCGGGGTGGCGGGCCTGACCTTGCCGATTGCGCGTGAACTGGCGCGCAGCGGCATCCGGGTCGTGACCATCGCGCCCGGCCTGTTCGCCACGCCGATGATGGCCGGGTTGCCGGACGATGTGCAGGCCAGCCTGGGCAGCTCGGTACCATTCCCCTCCCGGCTCGGCCGGCCGGAGGAGTTTGCGGCGATGGTGCGCGTCGTGTGCGAGAACCCGATGCTGAACGGCGAGGTCATCCGCCTCGACGGCGCATTGCGGATGGCGCCGCGTTAGCGGGTCGCGACCATGAACAGCCGCGGGAATGGCAGCAGCACGCTGCCGTCGGCCAAAGCGGGATAGGCGCTCGCGACCCGGCTGCGGTATTCGGCCAGGAAGCTGGTTTGTTCGTCCGCGTCCAAAGGCGCCAGGAACGGGCGCAGGCCGCTGCCCTTGAACCATTCGACTGCCGCATCCGCGCCGCCGGCGAGCGGATGATGATAGGTCGTGCGCCATACATCGACCCGCGCGCAATGCGGGCGCAGCAGGCCGTAGTACCAACTCGGCGTTCCCATCCCGGCCCGCATGCCCGCAGCCGCCGCAAGCTTGGCCGCCCAGGGTCCGCCGGCCGCCACGTCCCGCATGATCCGGTGCGCCGGCTCGTCCAGGTTGTCCGGCATCTGGATCGCGAGGCTGCCGCCCGGCGCCAGCTTCGCGGCCAAGCGCGGCAATAGGCGCGCATGGTCCGGCAGCCATTGCAGCACGGCGTTGGCCAGGATCGCGTCGAACGGCCCCGCCGCGTCCCATGCCGAAATATCTGCCACCTCGAAGCGCAATTGCGGCAGCCGCGCCTGCGCCGCCGCGATCATGTCCGGGGAGCTGTCGATCCCGGTCACCTCGGCGTCCGGAAAACGCCGAAGCAGCAGTTCGGTGGAGTTGCCGGGGCCGCAGCCGAGGTCGATGGCCGCCGCCGCGGCCTGACCCGGCACGGCCGCGAGCAGGTCGCGTACTGGGCGCGTGCGCTCGTCCTCGAACGTCACGTATTGCTTGGCGGACCACGCGACCATGCCGCTCCCCCCTACGTTTCCGCCAGCGATCGCCGCACGGCCGCGGCATGGGTCAAAACGCGATCGACCCATGGTCCCGCCGCCGCGATGGCCGGGCCAAGGTCGAATGCGGCGGCGAGGCTGGCGTCATGCAGCGCCGGGTCGCGGGCGAGCACGGCCTCCAACGTGTCGCCGGTGCGGCGCACCTCGTCGGCCGCCTGCTCGACCCGCTTGTGCGCAGCCTCCCGCCCAAGCCGCGGGCTCAACCGCGCCGCCACCGCGTCGGCGAACAGCAGGCCGCGGGTCTGGCCGATGTTGGCGCGCATGCGCGGGGCGTCGACGACGAGGCCTCGGGCCAGCGACGAGGCCTCGTGCAACGCCCCCGAGGCCAGGCCGAACAGCGTTGGCAGCGCATGCCACTCGGCGTGCCACAATCCCGGCGGGCGCTCATGCGCGCTGGCCATCGCGTCCAGCAGGGTCGCGGCATGGCCCTTGGCGGCGGCGGCGGCGGCCAGGATGACGGTGCAGGACACCGGGTTGCGCTTGTGCGGCATGGCGGAGGAGCCGCCGCGTCCGGGCACCCAGGGCTCCGCGACCTCGGCGACCTCGGTCGAGGCCAGGTTGGCGATGTCGGTCGCCATCTTTGCGAGCGCGCCCATCAGCGTCGCGAGCCATGCGCCCATCTCGGCCATGCCCGCCCGGCGCGTATGCCAGGCGATCGGGGCGACGCCGAGGCCGAGCGCCTGCGCGAAGCCGTCCGCGACCGCCGGGCCGTGCTCGCCGAGGCCCGCGAGGGTGCCGACGGGTCCGCCCAGCGAAGCCACCAGCAGCCGCGGCCGTAAGCCGGGCAGGCGCTCCGCCACGTCCGCGACCCCGGCAAGCCAGACCGCCACTTTGAAGCCAAACGTCAGCGGGGCCGCGTGCTGGCCGTAGGTGCGCCCGACGCAGGGGGTGCCCCGGTGCTCGGACGCCAGCCCGGCCAAACCGGCCATGACCGTGTCGATTTCGGCGGTGACAAGCGCCAGCGCCGCACGCATTTGCAGCACCAGCGCCGTGTCCAGGATGTCCTGCGTCGTGGCGCCCTTGTGGAACGACCGTTCCAGCTCGCGGGGCAGCCGGGCCTGCACGGCGCGGACGAAAGGGATGGTGGGCACGCCGAACAGCGCCGTCTGTTCGCCGATCGACGCGGCATCGAGGCTGTCGGCACGGATGGCCTCGATGGCCGGGGCCAAGGCGTCGGGAACCAGGCCCAGCCGAGCCTGCGCCCGGGCCAACGCGGCCTCGGCTTCGAGCATCGCCGCCAGCCGCGCCTGGTCCGAGAACACGCCGCGCATGGCCGCCGTCGCGAAAAGCGGGCCGAGCAACGCGGAGTCGACGGCGGCGAATGTCATGCGGGATGGTTCCTCGCCTGTGCCTCGGCGGCGCCGGCGCCGATGATACGGTCCGGACCCCGGCGTCTGGGCCGCAGGCAAACACGTTGCGGGCGAGCTGGTCAATGCACGCCTCACACCCGGCAGGGCAATCGCTTGAACGGTTCGGGGATTTTGTCGCGGTCTGAAGTCTGATTCATAGGGGACCTCTCGTTGAGGAGGTTTCCCGATGTCCGGTGCATCGCTGATCGAACACTTTGCTGCGTTGGAGGACCCGCGCCAGGCCTGGAAGGTTCTGTTTCCGTTGCCGGAAGTCCTTCTGTTGGTGCTGTGCGGCACGCTGGCCGGGGCTGAGGATTTCGTGGAGATCAGGCGCTGGGGTCAGATGCACCAGGACTTCCTCCGCCGCCTGCTGCCCTACAAGGCCGGGATCCCCAGCCACGACACCCTGAACGACATCATCAACGCCATCGACGGGACGCTCTTTGCCCAGTGTTTCACCGCCTGGGTCGAGGGCTTGCGCGAGCCAGCCCCGGCCAGCACCGCCCCCGAGATCGTCGCCATCGACGGCAAGACCTCGCGACGCACGCATGACCGCAGCAAGGACCGTGGGCCGCTGCACATGGTGTCCGCCTGGGCCAGCAGTCAGCGTCTCGTGCTCGGCCAGCAGGCGTGCGAGGCCAAGTCGAACGAGATCACCGCTATCGGCCTTCGGCCGATCCCCCGGAGGGACAGACCGCGAAGCGGTCTGAAGGCCGCTGCTGCTCGAACGCCTCGCCCTTACCGGCGCGCTCGTCACCATCGACGCCATGGGCACCCAGACCAAGATCGCCCAAGCCATCCTCGACCGCGGCGGCGACTACCTGCTCGCGGTCAAAGACAACCAGCCCAGCCTGCACGACGAGATCAGGCGCTACCTCGACGACCCGGCTGCTATCATTCACAGCCGCTTCGAGACGACCGACGGCGACCACGGCCGGATCGAGGTCCGCCGTCATCGGATCAGCCACGACGTGGGCTGGCTGACCACCGCACGGCGCTTCCCAGGCGAGCCGCGCTTCCCCGGCCTGCGCGCTATCGCGGTGGTCGAGGCTGAGGTCGAGCGCAACGGCAGCACAAGTCTGGAACGGCGCTACTTCCTGTCTTCCATGCCACTCGAAGCCAAGCTGTTCGCCCACGCCGTGCGGTGCCACTGGCATGTCGAAAACCGCCTGCACTGGGTGCTCGACGTCGTGTTCCACGAGGACCTCAACCGCCTGCGATCCGGCGCCGGGCCGCAAAACATGGCCACCGTCCGGCACATGGCGATGAACCTCCTGCGCCGGCCAAAGGACAAACATAGCCTCAAGGTCCGCCGGAAATCCGCCGCTTGGGATACCGCCTACCTCGAAGCTCTGCTCCGGCAATCAGCGTGATCGCCCTTCAAGCGATTGCCCTGTCACACCCGGCCACGCAGGCGGTGCCAGGTCAGCAGCAGCGCATCCACCGGCACTGCGGGAACCTCGCGCAGGCGCCAGTACCAGCGCTTGCGGGAGCTGGCGGACGCCGTGCTCCGGGGCGGCGGGCACGGCCGGGCGCGCAGCCCGGCGAGCCGCAGCAGCAGCACGCAGCGCGGCAGATGATAGGCGGATGTGGCGGCATACACTGGTCCCGCGTGGCCGCGCAGCAGGGCGGCGCAGGCACGGACCGAGGACAGCGTGTTGGTCCCGGTCGGCTCGGTCCTGATGCGTCCGGGCGCGACGCCGCGGCCGCGCAGCAGGGCGGCCATGACATCCGCCTCGGCCGGGCCATGACGGCCGACGCCGCCGGTCGGCATGTAAACGGCGCCGGGCAGCCGTTCGCCCAGGCGGTGGGCGGCCCGCACGCGGTCCAGCAACGCGCCGCTGGGCTGCCCATCGGGGCGCACGGCCGCGCCGAAGATGATGATCACGGGCGTCATCGGGGCGCCGCGAGCAGGATGCGGTTGACGCTCGACAGCGCGTCGTAGACCTGCCGCCAGGCGCGGGCGAACGCCGCCGGGTCCGTGCCCCGGGTCTGCAGCGCCGCCGCGATGCCGCCCACGGTGCGCACGCCGTCGATTTGGCCCAGAATCGCCGCTGCCAAGGGAGGCAGGGGCAGCGGGACACGCAGGCCGTCGAACACGAACGGCAGCGTGCCGTCGCCGCGGATGTTGCGGGCCAGCTCGGCCGCCGGCGTCTCTCGCGCCACAGGGACAGCGTCGCCGCGCATCGGATCGGGCGCTGGCCTGGCCTCGGCGGCACGGACGCAATAGGCGACGTGGGTGCTCATGTTCCCCGTCAGCGCTTCGGTCAGGCCGGCGCGGGCGGACGGGTCGAGCGCGGCGACGCGGGCGCGCAGCTTGGGGTCCGGCAGATACACGGCGGGATCGTAGCGCAGCGGCTCCATCAAGGCCGTGACCTGCAATCCCGCGGCCTCCAGCAGGGCGATGAACTCCGGCGCGGTGTAGGCCCGGTCCCGCGGGTTCAGCAGCAGGTCATACAGCCCGGCGTCGCCGCCCTCGATATGGTCGCCGAAATAGCCGTTGCGGCGCAGCCATGCAGTCTCCGGCAGATGGCGCATGACCCGGCGCGCCACGTCGAGCCGGGCCGGCGGCGCGTCATCCTCCGGCGTCAACAGCCGGAGCGCGTCCTGCAGCATGTAGACGCCGGTGCGGCCATGCGGCGCATAGACCATCAGCCCCAGCCCGCCGCCCGGCGCCAGCACGGAAAGCAGCGCCCGCAGGCCCGCCGCCGGGTCCGGAAGATGATGCAGCACCCCGCAGCAATCGATGTAGTCGAACGGCCCGAGGCCCGACTGCGCCAGGTCCATCAGCGATCCCTCGTGCCAATCCAGCGTCAGCCCGCGCGCCTCCGCCCGCGCCCGCGCGACCCCATGCGCGGCGGAGGAGCGGTCCAGGTAGGCGACGCGGCCCGGACGCCCGGCGCTCGCCAACTGCTGCGCCAGCATGATCGCGCCGTCCCCGGTGCCGCCACCGGCCACCAGCGCGCGCAAGGGTTGCGACGCCGGGCGCGCGGCCTGGAACACCCAATGGTCGACCTCGCGCAGGTGGCTCGGGCTGCCGACGATCAGGCGCCGTGCCTCGTCCCGCGGATCCCGCTTCGGATAGGGGAACGCCTCGTATTGCGCCGCGAGCCTAGTGTCGGTTGCATCCGTCATGGGGAACACCTATCCCGCGGCGATGCACTTATCCAAGACCCTGGCCTCCAAGACCCCGAACCACCACGCGCGCGGGTATTTCGGCATCGGGGCCGAGGGGGTCTCAAAGTCGGCCAACATGGGGGCATTGCTGCGCACCGCCCACGCGTTCGGCGCGGCGTTCTGCTTCACGGTCGGCGGCGGCTGGGACGCGCGGGCCGGGCGCACGGCCGACACTGCCGACACGCCGTCGCACGTCCCGCTGTGGCGCTTCCCCGACCCGTCCGCGCTGCAGTTGCCGCGGGAGTGCGCGCTGGTGGGCATCGAGCTGCTGGACGACGCCGTGGAGTTGCCGTCGTTCCGGCATCCGCTGAACGCCGCCTACGTGCTGGGGCCAGAGCGGTCGGGCCTGTCGGCGCCGATGCGGGCGCAGTGCCGCCATGTCGTGCGCATCCCGACCCGGTTTGCGCTCAACCTGGCCGTGGCCGGGGCGCTGGTGATGTATGACCGCCTGCTGCAGCACGGGCGGTTCGCCGAACGTCCGGTGGCGAGCGGCGGGCCGGCCCAAGCGATGACGCCGCCGTCCGGCCACGGCGACCCGCGGTTCCGCCGCACGGTGCCGGACTGGCTGGCCCCCGATGCGCCCGACCGATGAGCCGCTGCTTGTTCTGGCCGCACGCCCGCCGTATCTCTCGGTTCATGCAATCCAAGCCTCTCCTGATTCTGGCCGCCGCGGCCCTGCCGTCGTTCGCCTATGCCCAGGCCAAGGCGCCCGCGCACGCCCAGACGCATACCCCGCCGCATACGGCGTCCCGGACGGCCAGCGCGCCGCCGAAGCCGATTGGCAAGTTCGACGACTGGCAGGCCGCGACGCACCAGGAGGGCGGGCAGCAGGTTTGCTACGCCTTCACCCTGGCATCCAGTTCGCTGCCGGCGCTGCCGGGGCGCGGCGCAGTGGTGCTGACGGTTACCGAGCGGACCGGCGGGCGCGACACGGTGGCGATCAGCGCCGGCTTTGCCTACGCGCCGGGCACCGAGGTGCAGATGGGCGTCGACCAGACGCAGCTTGCGTTCTACACCGCGGGCCGCTCGGCCTTTGCCCGCGACGGCAAGGCGGCGGTGGCGGCGTTCGAGAAGGGCCGCCAGGCGGTCGCGAAATCGCCGGGACCGCGCAACGCCGCAGTGTCCGACAGCTTCAGCCTGCGCGGGTTCAGCCCGGCCTATGCCGCGATCAGCAAGGCCTGCCCCGCCAAATGAGCGCCACGATTGACCTCACGGAGGCTGAGCGCACGCGCATCCTCGCCAAGTCCGCGCTGTTCAACCCGCCGACGGCGCAACTGCCCGACGGACGCCGCGACCTTGTCGGCCTGACGCGCGAGGAGCTGGTCGCCGAGCTGGCAGACATCGGTGAAAAGCCGTTCCGCGCCAAGCAGCTTTGGCATTGGATCTACCACCAGGGCGCGACCGATTTCTCCGCCATGTCCAGCATCGCCCGGCCCTTGCAGCAGCGGCTGGCCGAGCGCTTCGTGATCGGTCGCCCGAGCGTCGCCACCGTGCAGACCAGCACGGACGAGACCCGCAAGTGGCTGTTCCGCTTCCGCGACGGGCAGGAGGCCGAGACCGTCTACATCCCCGACCGGCACGAGGACCGTGGCGCAGTCTGCATCTCGTCGCAGGTCGGCTGCACCCTGTCCTGCCGATTCTGCCATACCGGCACGCAGGCACTGGTGCGGAACTTGGGCGCCGCCGAGATCGTCGGCCAGTTCATGGCGGCGCGCGACGCCTATGGCGAGTGGCCGAGCCCACGTGGTGAAACGCCAAGGCTGCTGTCCACAATCGTGCTGATGGGCATGGGCGAACCGCTCTATAATTACGAGAATGTCGCCCGCGCCATGCGCATCGTGATGGACGGGGAGGGCATCGGCCTGTCCCGCCGGCGCATCACCCTGAGCACGTCGGGCGTCGTGCCGATGATGGACCGCTGTGGGACGGAGCTTGGGGTGAACCTCGCGGTCTCGCTGCACGCCGTGCGCGACGACCTGCGCGACGAGATCGTGCCGCTGAACCGCAAATACCCGATTGCGGAGCTGATCGCCGCCTGCCGCCGCTACCCCGGCGCCAGCAACGCCCGGCGCATCACCTTCGAATACATCATGCTGCGCGGCGTGAACGACAGCGAGGCGGATGCGCGGGAGTTGGTGCGGCTGATTGCCGGCATCCCGGCCAAGGTGAACCTGATCCCGTTCAACCCCTGGCCCGGCAGCGATTACCGTCCGAGCGGGCGGGAAACGCTGGAGCGGTTCGCGGCCATCGTGCACGACGCCGGCTTCGCCGCGCCGATCCGGATGCCGCGCGGGCAGGACATCCTGGCTGCCTGCGGGCAGTTGCGCACCGACAGCCGGCGGAGCCGGGGCGCGAGCACCGGATTGCGATCCGCGCTGGCGCAACCATCTGTCAGCGATGGATAATACGCAGGGTTCCTCGGCCGCCAACGACCATTCGGACCGGCACGACGCCGAGCGCACGCCGCCGGAGTCGAAGCCGCACGATGCGAAATTGCCGGCAGAGATCGGTGGCCCGAAGGGGCCGGAGCCGACCCGCTACGGCGATTGGGAGCAGAAGGGCCGCTGCACCGATTTTTAGTGGTCCGATCCTAACGCTTGACTTTCAAGCGTTAGGGGAATCGGTCCACCAGATAACCTCTAGCTATGCGCGAGCCGCCGGTTCACCGCAGCCCTGACGGTATTTTCCAATAAGCAGGCGATGGTCATGGGCCCGACGCCGCCGGGCACGGGAGTGATGGCGCCGGCGACGGCGGCGCATTCGGCATAGGCGACATCGCCGGCCAGGTCGCCATTGGGCAAACGGTTGATGCCGACGTCGATGACGGCCGCGCCGGGCTTGATCCAATCGCCGCGCACCATCTCGGGCCGTCCCACCGCTGCAACGAGGATATCGGCCCGGCGGCACTCACCGGCCAGGTCCACCGTGCGGGAATGCGCAATCGTGACGGTGGCGTCGGCCGCCAGCAGCAGCGTCGCCATCGGCTTGCCGACAATCGCCGACCGTCCGAGCACCAACGCCCGTACGCCCCGGAGCGGGATCTCCGCCGCTTCCAGCAGCCGCATGACTCCGGTGGGCGTGCAAGGGGCGAGCACGTCGAGGCCGTCCTGCAGGCGGCCGACGTTCAGCGGGTGGAAACCGTCCACGTCCTTGGCCGGGTCGATGGCCTCGATGATCGGGCGTGGGGGAACGGCGTCCGGCAACGGAAGCTGGACGAGGATGCCGTCGACTTCGGGGTCCGCATTCAGCCGCCGGATCAACGCCAGGAGATCGGCGGCGGGGACGTGGGCAGGCAGGCGGATGGTCTGCGCGAGCAGCCCGGCGGCCTGGGCCGCGCGGTCCTTGTTGCGGACATAGACGGCACTGGCCGGGTTTTCGCCGACGAGCACGACCGCCAGGCCCGGCTTGAACGGCAAGGCTGCGGTCTGTTCGGCGATGCGGGTGCGCAGGGCGGCGGCGATGGCTTTGCCGTCGATGACGCGAGCGGGCATCACATGCCCGCCCTCACATAATCGTCCAGACGCCTCGGGTCAGGCCGACATAAAGGGTCGCCACCAACGGGCGTGCAACGTATTGCAGCAACAGGATCGCGATGATCGGGCTGATGTCGATGTTGCCGAAGTTGGGCAGCACGTTGCGTATTGGGCGCAGCATCGGCTCGGTGACTCGGTTCAGGAAGTCGCCGATCGTGTAAACGAGCCGGTTGCGGGTGTCGAGCACGCCGAAGGAGGCCAGGGTGCTAAAGATGGCCGACAGGATCAATGCCCAAATTAACAGCCCGATGATGGCTTCGAGAAGCTGAAACAAGCCTGAGATCACGTGGGGCAGCCTCCTGAGGAATGCGGCGGACCCTACCCATGCGCCCGGCATGGTGCAACCGGGCGCGGAATATGCGTGCGGCGCGCTTGACTTGGCGGATGTGCCTGAGCATTGTCCGCCACCTGCACGGCGGGGCTGTAGCTCAGTTGGGAGAGCGCCTCGTTCGCAATGAGGAGGTCAGCGGTTCGATCCCGCTCAGCTCCACCACCGCTGTGTCAATCAATTAGCGCCCGTTTCAGGACCGAGCAGCGGCGTTCATGGACGCCTATCCGGACCGGCGCGCGTGCGCTCGGCCGCGGGCCGCAGGTTCTGCAGCCGGGTGCGCGCCTCCTCGTTGCCGAGATCCAAGGCGCGGCGATACCAAGATGAGGCTTGTTCCGGGTCGGGACGGAGGCCGAGCGCGCCGATCTGCGTCAGGAACCCTGCGTCAAAGGTCTTCCCCATCGCCGTCGCGGCATCGCCGGAGCCGGCGGCGGCGGCACGCTCATACAAAAGACGCGCAGCCGACACGTCGCCCTGCTGCATCAGCGCATCGCCGCGGCGGACCATCATGGCCGCCCGTAGGGCGGCGGCGCGCTGTTCCTCCACCCTGCGAGCCTCCGCCAGCCGGGCTTCGGCGTCGGACGCATCCTTCGTCCCGCGTTCGACCCGGCCCGTCAGCGCATTGACCTGCTGCTCGGTGGCGCTGACCTGCTGCGTCACGCGCTCAAGCTGTGCGGTGGTGTCGTCCAGACGCTTCTGCGCCGCCTCGGCCGCCTGTTGGCTGATCGGAAGCTGCTGCTCGATGGCACTGCGCTGCGCCACAACTTCGGAAAGCTGCGCCTTGCTCTCGGCCAACTGCTTCTCAGCCGTGGCTGCACTCTCCTGCACGTCCCCGGCCTGGCGCTGCAATGCGGCGAGCCGTTGCTCGGCGGCGCTGACCTGCTGCGTCACCCCCTCAAGCTGTGCGGTTGTGCCGGTAAGTTTCTGCTGCTCGAGTTCGGCCGCGGCTTGCGTGCGGGAAAGCTGTTCCTGCAGCGCGCTTAGGCGCTGTTCGGCGTCGGTGCGCTGCGTGGCCAAACGCTCGATCTGCATCTCTGCGTTTGCGACCTGGGCCTCTGCCTGGCCGGCCGCTTGCCGGGCTTGTTGCAGCGCGGCCTCGGCGTCCGCGAGCTCTCCTAGGCGGGGGTCCGCATCCTGCGTCAGTTGTGCGGGCGGTACCCGCGTCTCCGCCTCCTGCCCGTGCGCCGCGCCGGCGTGCCCGTCGAACGCCACGATGGCCAAAGCGAGTGTCATCGAAAGCCTTGGCCGGGCCCACCGATCTATAATCATGGCGCTTCGTCTCCCAGGCGTATTGTTTGTGCCTCCACGATAGAAGCGTCGGCACGCGGGCGAAAGGTGATCATTGAAGTGAGCCTGCAGCCCAGTCGAGCAAGCGGCCAGCCTGCCGGACGGACTAGGCGTATCGGCGGGGGCCTTCAATCACTGACGCGTGTTGTGCCGTCGCCGATGAAACTGGCCTATAAGCCTGCCTTGAGGGGGAGTGTGCCGAGGTTTGCTTTCGTCGTGCGGAGGCGAGATAAACCGTTTGCTCGCGACGTTGCGCTGCAACGCACTGCACCCTCGCAGGAGTCTGCTGGAGCAATGCATAAGCCGGGCACGCCTTTCCGCCATCCGTTCCAGTCGAGTTTGGCTGCCCAATCCGTATTGGTGCCCGCTGTTCTCCAAATGGATGCAGACTGGATCGTGCTGCGCGACGTGATGCCCGACATTCGCGCCAGCAATACGCCAACACTGCCGTCGTGCGTCGGTTTTGCTCTGCTGCATCCTGAGCATGGCATCGTTTTACTCGATTTCGCACCTGATGGCACAGCCCAAGCGGTCGAACGTTTGCGCCGGGCGCTTGCGGCCGCGAAATTCCACAAGATCTTTCCCGGCCACCTTGCGATCGTTTACCGGGAGATCACGCACGAAGACGTTCCCCGACTGGCTGGCCTGATCCGCGCCGCCCTTTCGGCGGAACGGGCGACAGCAATCGACGGCGGGCAAGGGTGGACCCGCTTGGCGAGGCACGTCTTGGGCGGCGTGCGTCTTTTCGACCTCGGGTTCTCGACGGAAACATCGCAAGCCGACAGCTTATCCGTCGCGCCGCCATGGGTGGCAGAGTGGCGCCCGGCTGCCCGCTCGCCCGGTTTTGGCGCACTGGGTTGTTTCTGGGCCGCCGTTTTGGCCACC
Organism: Acetobacteraceae bacterium; assembly: GCA_965277495.1. GTDB lineage: Bacteria > Pseudomonadota > Alphaproteobacteria > Acetobacterales > Acetobacteraceae > CAHJXG01. Next base: position 3,971,962 of record OZ255824.1, read on the forward strand.
GTCGCGGGCGGGGCGGCCTTCTTGCAGTATGACTACGTGCCGCCTTCGCAGGCCGTCCGCGCCGAGGAACGCTCGCAAAGCAGCGCATTCGGCTCCGATGCTCCGAGCCGCTCGCCTGCACCTGCCGCCACCGCTCCGCTCGCCCAAGATGCCCTCATAACCGACACCACAGCGCTTGAGGCCGTGCGTGCCCCATTCCCAGCCGAGGGGCAAACTCCCCTGATGACTGACGCAGGCAGCGGACCCGATCGTGCCACGCCCGCGCCCGCCATGTCCACCGCCACCGCCGTGTTGGCAGAGACGATGGTCCGCCGCGCCGGCGCCCTGCTGCAGCATGGCGACGTGTCGGCTGCGCGCCTGCTGTATGAGCGCGCCGCCGCGTCCGGTTCCGGACATGCAGCGACGGCGATGGGCAGGACCTTCGACGCGGCATTCCTCGCCTGGACCGGCGTCGTCGGCCTGAGCGCCGACCCAGCGCTGGCCGCAAAGTGGTATCGTCGCGGTCTCGAACTCGGCGATGACGAAGCACGCGCGCGGCTGCAAATGCTCCAGCCTGCGCCCGGCCGCACCAGTATCGCCATGGAGGCACCCTCGCAATGACGCACCGGCCCACCCATCGCAGACGCGCCGTCCTGCGTCCCCTCTGGCGCAGCTTTTTCCTGGCGGCCCTCATCAGCGCTCCGGCGGCTGCCCAACGTGCGGCGCCGGGCGCCCCGGCCATCGCCCCGGCCGCCACCACGGCGCGGGCCAATGCCGGCACCATCGGCGTCATCTCCGGCGGGGTGCAAGGCACCTACATCCGCATCGCCGCCGACCTCGCGACCACGCTCGACGACGGCGATCAGCTTCGCATCCTGCCGATCATCGGACGCGGCTCGGTGCAGAACATCGCCGACGTGCTTTACCTCCGCGGGGTGGACGTCGGCATCGTCCAGGGCGATGTCCTGACCTATCTCCGGCGCGAGCGCCTGTTCCCCGGCATCGAGCAATCCATTCAATACATCACTAAGCTGTATGACGAGGAGGTGCATGTCCTCGCCCGGGCCGATATCTCAAGCATCGAGGAGCTGGCGCATCAGCCGGTGAACGTGGACCTGCCGGGCAGCGGCACGGCGATGACGGCGTCCGTGGTTTTCGACACGCTCGGCATTCCGGCGCAGCTTGTTCATTACAATCAGGCCGCGGCGCTGGACCGGCTGAAACGGGGCGAGATCGCGGCGCTGGTCTATGTCACGGGCAAGCCCGCGGCGCTGTTCTCGTCCATCAGCCCGGACGCCGGCCTGCATTTCCTGCCGATCACGATCACGCCGGGTTTGCTGGAAACCTATCTGCCGTCGCAGTTGGAGCATGACCGCTATCCCGCGCTGATCCCTGACGGCAAGCCCGTGGAGACATTGGCGGTCGGCGCAGTGATGGCGGTGTATGCGTGGCCGCAGAAACAGGAGCGTTATGCGAAAGTGGCGCGCTTCGTGAAAGCGTTCTTCACGAACTTCGACCGCTTCCGGCAGGCGCCGAACCATCCGAAATGGGCGGACGTGAACCTGGCGGCGCAACTGCCGGGCTGGACGCGTTTTCCCGCCGCGCAGGAGGAGCTGCAACGGGGAGTCGCGGCGCCGACCGGCACGGCTTCAAAATAGGGCGCTGGGCCGCGGCTTAGGGCGTCGGCAATCAAGCCGGGTGCGTTGACGTCCACATCGTGGTACCGCGCGCTTACGCCGCCTTCGCCAACTCGACCCCGCACGCATCGAATGCCGTAAACAGCTTGGCAGCGCTTGCGTCGTCCAGGCGGAGATGCGGCGGGCGGATGTTCAGCCATGCGTCGTCCCCGGTGTGGCGTGCCACCAGCGCCTTCAAGCCCGGGATCAGGGCGGCCGAGGTCACCGCCATCCGCAGCGCGCTCAATGTTTCCTGCGCCGCTGCACCTTCGGGGCCGTTCCAACCGGCATAGACCCGCGCGTTCACCGCCGCCGTCACGTTGCTCGCCGCCGAGATCGACCCGGCCCCGCCGATCTGCAAAAGCCGGTGCAAATGGCCGTCGTCGCCGCAATAAACCTCGAAACCATCCTGCGCGAAGTGCTCGACATAGGCCCGGGTGTTGGCGAAGTCGCCGCTGCTGTCCTTGATGCCCTTGATGGTGCCGGGATAGGCGCGCAACAGGCGACCAACCAGGTCCACGGTAAACGGCACCGCCGATTGAGCTGGAAAATGATACAGGAACATCCGCGTGCCGGTCCCGGTGCGCTGGATGACCTCGCTGAACCAGGCGAACAGGCCATCCTCGCTCGGGTTCTTGTAAAAGAATGGCGGAAGGGCGAGCACTCCGGGGCAGCCGAGTTCCGCGGCGCGGCGCGCCAGCAGGACCGTGTCGGTGAGCGCCGGGGTGCCGACGCCGGGCAGCAGGCGGGCGGCGGGAATGCCGCGCTCGACCAGGCCCTCCATCACGGCGATGCGCTCCGAGATGCCAAGCGAGTTCGCCTCCCCGGTCGTGCCCAGGATGGCGAGCCCGTTGCAGCCATTCGCCAGCAGCCAGCGGCAATGCGCGGCCATGCGGTCGAGGTCGATCGATAGATCCGCGCGCATGGCCGTCAGCGCCGCGGCGTTCACGCCGCCATAGAGTGCATCCTTCATCATCGCTCCTCCCCTTTCTTGACGCGGCGCGGCACCCGCGGCGACTGGCCGGGCCAGTCCACGATATGGTGCTCCAGCGGCCCGGCCCGGCGCTCGTTCACCGCGCGCCCGCGGACGGACACGCCCGCCGCGTGCACGCTATCGGGGTCGCCGGACACCAGCGGATGCCACCACGCCAAGCCCTTGCCTTCGGCCAAGCGGCGGTAGGCGCAGGTCGGCGGCAGCCAGTCGATCTCGTCCAGCGTGCCGGGCGTCAGCGAGACGCAGTCGGGCACCTTTATCTGCCGGGTCTCGTACTGCTTGCAGCGGCAGGTCTCACCGTCCAGCAGGCGGCAGGACACGTTGGTGAAAGACAGTTCCTGGGTCTCGTCGTCGCGCAGCTTATGCAGGCAACAGCGGCCGCAACCGTCGCATAACGATTCCCACTCCGCAGGCGTCATGCGGTCCAACGGCTTGGTCGTCCAGAACGGGCCATCCATGCGCGCGAATATAGTCCGGGCCAGGCAGGCCAGGAAGGGCTACCGGCGTGGGGCCGTTAACGGCTGCTGCTGGATCGGCGCGTGCCGCGGCCCCGGTTGGAGCGGTATAGGCGCCGGCAAGGCAGGCGGCGCTGCGGGCTCGGATTGCTGGCCATAACGGATCATCACCTGCCGTAGCGGGTCGGCGGCCGGATTCGTCGCCTCCATGCTGATCACGATCTGCTGGGCCGCCATTGGGCGTCCGTAATAGGCTTGGTTCCACTCGGACTTGCTGCTCATCAGGCTGCCGCTGAGCGAGATGCCGGCATAGAGGCCGCGCGCCCGGGAGAACCCGACAATATCGGCGCTGAGGGCAGCGGTCGTGGCGCCCTCGACCCCGCCGCCCAGGTCCACGAAGGTCGCGACGGCGTCGGCGCCCAGCTTGAATTGATTGTCCATGACGGCGTTCAGCCCCCTATCGGACATGATCAGCAGCAGCACCTCGGCATCCTGCACCCCGGCTTGGAAACCGATGCTGCCGCCGCCCATGCCGTAGAACGCCGGCGCCGACCATGACCCGGCGCCGTCCCGTGCCACCAGCACGCAACTGCCGCCCTGGCCACCCAGCAGGAAGCCGGCCCGGAAAATCTGCGGACAGATCATCGCCGCCCGCGCCCGCCTGAGTACAGACTGCGCATCCTTGCCGTCCCGGTTGTTCAGCAGGTCCTGCGCCGCGAGCGTGGCGCGGTCCACCAATTCCTGCTGCTCGGATTGGGCGTGCGCGGCAATCGGCAGCAGGGCCAGAATGGCCAACATAACGGTGCGCACCATCGCAATGGTTTCCTTCCTGAGATACACGATCCTAGCGCGTGATTATGGCGTTACCAAGCACTGTTGATCCGGTATCTCAGGCTTCTTGCGCCTCGAAGCCCGGTGACTCGTTCACGGACACGACGCGCCATCCCTCGGCCAGGCGCTCCAGCCGGGTCAGCGATAGGTTGTAAATGGACAGATGCAGCGCACGGCCGGCGTCGATCGCCATGGCGTGCGCGATGGCCGCCCGGATTGCGCCGCCATGGCTCACGATGACGACGTCGTCTCCGGCATGGCGCTGCGCCAACTGGTCGAGCGCCAGGCCGACCCGGGTCAGTACATCCGCCATGCTCTCGCCATTCGGCGGCGTCTCGGTGGCGGCCAGCGGCCAGAACGGGTGGGCCGGGGCCGAGAGCAACGGCGGCAGCGCTGCGTGGCGCAGGCCCTGGTAGTCGCCCAGGTTCTGCTCGATCAGGCCGGGCTCGACCGCCATCGGCTGCTCCGGGTAGCCCGCCGCAAAGATGGCCTCCGCCGTGCGGCGCGTGCGCGACAGCGGGGTGCACAGCCAGGTCGCGGGCCGGGGCAGCCGCGCCGCCAGCGCCTGGTACATCGGCGCCTGCGCAACCAGGGCGTCGGGGCAGAGCTGCACGTCCCTGATGCCATACAGCATGGCGCGCTCGTTCTCCGCCACCAAGGCGTGCCGGATCAGCCAAAAATCGGTGGGCATCATTCGCCTATGCTCAAGAGTGCGCCGCGCAGCCGGGCCTGGCGGAATTGGGCGGCGAACAGCCAGATCCCGGCCGCCATCCAAACCATGTTGAGGCCCAGCGCCCAGGCCAGGTGATCCCAGCGGATGACGCCGGACAGCGCGGCCCGCATGCCTTCGAACACGTGTGACGACGGCAAGGCGAGCGCGATCGGACGCACCGCCGCGGGCAACACGGACACCGGGTAGAACACTGCCGAGATCGGGGTCAGCCCGAACAGCACCGACCAGGCCAATGCCTCGGCCCCGGCGCCGTGGCGCAGGATCAGGCTGATGACGCCGAGCGCCACCCACCAGCCCATGACCATCAGGTTGGCGAAGAACAGCACGACGACCGGACCCATGGCGAACAGGTTAAACGCATAAAGCAGGAAAGCGATCAGGATCGCCGGCAGCACCCCGGTGAGCATGCGCAGCACTGAAATGCCGATCAGCGCCGACACCATCTCCCAAGGGCGGATTGGGCTGACAAAAACGTGGCCGAGGTTGCGGGACCAGAGCTCCTCCAGGAAGCTGATCGCGACGCCCATTTGGCTGCGCAGCGCGACCTCCCACAGCAATACGCCGCCCAGCAGCGCCCCAGCAGCGATCACCGCCGCCCCGCCAGGTCCCCCGCCCATGCGGCCAACAAGGAAACTCGCTGTGAAGCCCCAGATGCACATTTGCAGGACGGGCCAGTACATCAGCTCGAGCAGGCGTGGCCAGGACCGGCGATACAGCGCCAGGTGCCGGTACATCAAACCCCAGATTCGCCGCATTGAGCCGCTCGTTGCGATGGTCCTGCTCATGCCGTCACCATGCCGCGGTTGCGGGCGATGTCGAGGAACACTTGCTCCAAGTCGTTCCGTCCGTAACGGTCCAGCAGTTCCGGCGGCGATCCGCTGTCGACGACGCGGCCCTGTTTCAGCATCAGGACGTGGCCGCACAGCCGTTCGACCTCGGCCATGTTGTGGGAGGCGAGCAGGATGGTGCAGCCGCTTTGTTGCCGGTACTGCTCGAGCCAGCTTCGCACCATGTCCCCGGTGTCGGGATCGAGGCTCGCAGTCGGCTCGTCCAGCAACAGGACGTCCGGGCGGTTGATCAGCGACTTCGCCAGTGCCACGCGGGTTTTCTGTCCCGCCGAAAGGTTGCCGGCCGGGCGATTGAGCAGGCCGGTGAGGTCGAGCTGCGCCGCGAGCTCGCGGATACGCGCCTCCAGGCCGCGCACGCCATAGAGATGGCCGTAAACGCGCAGGTTCTCCGCAACACTCAGCCGGGAGGGCAGGGCAATATACGGTGAGGAGAAGTTCATCCGGGCCAGCGCCGCGAAACGGTCCCGGGCCATGTCGTGCCCGAGGATGCGTATGGTGCCGGCGGTCGGGATCAGCAGGCCCAGCAGCATCGCGATCGTCGTGGTCTTGCCGGCGCCGTTGCCGCCCAGCAGGCCGAGCGTGCGCCCGGCGGCGAGGCTAAACCCCACGCCGTCCACCGCAAGCACGTCGCCGTAGCGCTTGGTTAGGCCCTCGACATCGATCGCGTCCATAGCTCGGGGATTAGGCGTCCCGCAGCGGTTCGCCAAGGGCAACATTCGCCCGCGCTGGCCTGGGTTGCGGTTTTGCAAGTTCACCGGGGTCAGGTCGTCATCACCAGTGCGCGGCCCTGGAACAGGCTGATGCCCTGGTCCTGCCCCCATTGCAGCGCGGCGGCCTCGTCGGCGTGGGTAAGCACCCATCGTGCGGTTCCCGCCTGCAGCAGGGCCGGATCGATCCCAATTAGGGCGGGCGACCAGCGGAGCTGCACGAAATCCAGCTCCATCCGATGCAGGCGCAGCAACGGCAGCAGCGGCGCGGTAACGCCGCGCAATTGCAGCCGATAGCCGCGGGCACGGGCAAATCCGCGGGCAAAGGTAAAGGCGGCCGGGTCGGCCAGCACGTCGGCGGGCAGCAGGTCCAGCACGACGCGGCCCTGCAGCGCGCTCGGCACGGCAGCATCGAAGCGCAGGAACTCGGGGCTGAGCACGCTGCCGACGTTGAGGTTCAGGCTGAACGGCCCGGCGCCGCGCAGCTCCTGCGGGCCGGATAGCAGGGCCAGCATCCGGCGGTCGAGCACGCGGGTCAGCCGGCGGAACAGCCAGGGGTCGGCCAGCGCGTTGCGCCCCGGCGCGAGTGTGGCCGTCAGCTCGGAGACGGACAAATAGCGCTTTTCCCAGGCGAGCCGCACGTGACCGTCTTCCACCCGGCAGACTGGCTTGCGCCGGCAGAACCGGGCCATGTTGGCCGTCGCCAGTTGTGCCTCGATGGCCGACAGGGCGGCGGCATCCAGCGGCAACAGCGGCGGCACTGCGGCCGGGATGGCGCGATGCCGGTGCGGCGCACGCTCCGCCTCGTTTTCCAGCCCAGCGGCGGCCAGCAACTCCGCGCCATCTTCCGGCAGGTCGAACAGCCGAACGAGGTTCTGCAGCGCGGCCTCTCCGGTGCGGACCTCATCCCCGAGCAGGCGCCCCAACGCGGACAGCGATTGCTGGAGCAGCATCGGCGCATCGCCACGCCAGGACACCGCCAGGCGTCCCGCCGGCAGGTCGTGCGCGCGAGCCCGTTCGGCCGTCATCAGCGGGTCGAGCGCCGTCCGCACCAAATGCAGGTGATGCGGCTGGGTCAGCCGCGGCGGCAGCAAATCGGCACGCAGCAGCAGCACGCGGCGCGCCACGCCAGCCGCCGCGCAATCCTGGACCAGGCCCTGCAACGCCCGAATGCCATTGCCTCCGTACGCCATCGGCGGCGCGAGCGCCACGCTCATGCTGGGACCATCGCCGGGGAACCCAGCGGAGCGGCAGCGTCGAGCAGGGCCGGATTGTTGCAGCCCGCGCGCCCACCCGGCCCGGTCGCGGAGGCGCGCTCACTGCATTGCCGCAGCGTGCAGCCGCCGCCATGGGCGCACGCGCCGACCCGTCCGGCTGCCAGCATCGCGTCCACGTGGCGGCCTTGGAAGCGGCGAATGCCGTGCGCGAGGCCCCAGCTCAACGCCTCCTCGGTTTCAGCCCGGTGCAGCACCACGCGGGCACAGCCCAGCGCCATCACCGCCTGTTCGACTGCCGACCCGGCCTCGGGCAAATGCGGCGACCAGTCGAGCTTCACCAGGTCCGGCTCCAGCACCATCGGCGTCGTCAGCATCAGCGCATGATGCGACACGCCGTCGAGGACGAGCGCCAACCCAGCGAGGCGGAGCCGGGTGCGGGCGATCATGAACGCCTCCGGATCGGCGCAGGCCTCGACGAGCGAGATTTCCACCCCGACCTGGGCGCCGACAGCCCGGCAGGTGGCTGCAAAACGGGCAAACCGCTCCGATAGGACGCCGGCCAGGGTCAGGTTCAAATGAAGCATGGGACCCACGTCCCGCGCCCCGGCCGTCAACGGGCCATTCACCTGCAGGTCCTGCCGAAGCACATCCAGCATCCGTCCATCCAAGCGGCTTGCCAAATGGCGGAACAGGAACGGGTCCGCATCGGCCTGCCCGGTCGCGGCGATCCGCGCCTCCAGCACCGCGACGGAAAACGTGATTTCCCGAAACAGCGGCCGCAGCGGCGGCTGGCCCGCCGGCATGAGCAGAACCGCGGTTTGCCGCTGCATCAGGTCGCTGATCCGGCTGTGCTGGATGACCTGGTCGATTGCATCGATCGCATGGACGCTGTCGGCCGATTCGGCCAGGGCGGGATCAGGCTCGGCATCCAATAGCCGCGCCTGCACATACTGCAGGACGGCGGCGCCATCCCGGGCAAGGCTCCACAGCGTGGTGACGCGGGCCGGATCAGGCACGTCGATTGCGAATAACCTGGCCAATGTGTGCGTGACCGCAATGCCGGCATCGTCGGAGCGGAACAGCAGCAGCAGGTCGTCATTGTGCAGCGCGAACACCTGGCCCGCATGACGCTGCGCCGCGTCGTCCATTACGGCGCGGGCGATGCGGCGGTGATGCGCGCGCGGCGCCGGCGGCGTCATGCGCGACAAATGCAGCACCAGCGCCATCCTGCCCTGCGGCGCCCGCAACGCACGTTCGACAGCATCGAGCAGATGCCGCCCGATATGGTGCGTTGCGACGCCCGCAGCCCCACTGGCGATGACGCCGGCCATTTTCAGTGTCGTGATCCTTCTGCAACCAGGGTAAGATGCGCCAGAATGATTACCCGCAAGTTAGCGAATTTTGCTTCCGTGTTCGGCGCGCGGCCCAGCTCGCCAGGAATCCCGCGGTTGGAACCCGGACGCCGCATCTACGCGATCGGCGACGTGCATGGGCACTTGGACCAGTTGCGCGCGTTGCACGACGCCATCCGCGAGGACCTGGGGGACCGGCCCGTCCGGCAGCCGTTGCTGGTCCACATGGGCGACCTGATCGACCGGGGGCCCAGCTCCGCCGGTGTGCTGACGCTGTTGCAGGCCGGGCCGCCGCTGCAAGGCGTGCCGACGGTGAACCTGATGGGCAACCACGAATGGATGTTCCTGGCGGCCCTGGCTCGGCAAAGCAGGCGGGATGCGGACCTGTGGCTCGACAATGGCGGGATCGAGACGCTGGCAAGCTGGGGCATCCATCCCTCCGTGCCGCCGGCGCGCTGGCCGGAACTGGTGCCGCGCGCGCACGTGCTGTTCCTCCGCGGTCTCGCGGGCCGTTTCCAGCGCGACGGATACCTGTTCGTTCATGCCGGGGTGCGGCCCGGCGTGCCGCTGGACGAACAGACCTGGTCGGACCTGCTGTGGATCCGTGAGTTGTTCCTGGATCGGCGCGGCCCCCTGCTGCCCGACGCGCCCGACCTCGTCGTCGTGCACGGCCATACCCCGGAGGCGGAGCCCACGATACGGCCGAACCGCATTGGCATCGACACCGGCGCAGGCCGCGGCGGACCGCTCACCTGCGCGGTGCTGGATGGCGACGACGTGCGTTTCCTGCAAGCGAAACCGTCGGTTGAAGCCTAAAGCGTCATACGGCGGTAACGTGCAGCTTGCCACGGCCGCAGGGGGACGGTAGCCCATGCCTATGCACACTTCCCAGCCCGGCAGCGGACCAGCCCTGGAGACCGATGCCGGAACTGCGGCGGGGCCCGGCGCCGAGACCGCGCAGGCGTCTGGGACCGCAAATGCGGGGCCGCCTGATGCGGAGGCCTTGGCAAACGGCGTCCGTCGCCTGGCGCGCACCAGCGTCATGGTCATCGGCGACGTCATGCTCGACCGCTATGTCTATGGCGCCGTGGACCGCATCAGCCCGGAGGCGCCGATCCCGATCCTGACGGTGGCGCGCGAGGTCGCCATGCCCGGCGGCGCCGGCAACGTGGTGCGCAACCTGACCGCATTGGGCGCCGCGGTGGCATTCGTGTCGGTGGTGGGCGACGACCAGGCCGGGTCGGACCTCACTGGCCTGGTCGGCGGCCAGCCCGGCGTCGAGCCTTGGCTGCTGGTGCAGGGCGCACGCGCGACCACGGTCAAGACCCGCTACATCAGCCAAGGCCAGCAATTGCTGCGGTCCGACCGCGAGGAGTCCGGGCCGATCAACCCCAAGCTCGCCGAGCGCATGATGCGCATCGCGCGGGATACGCTCGCCGCGACCTCGGTGGCCATCCTTTCCGACTATAATAAGGGCGTGCTGGCCGGCGACATCCCGGCGCAGCTCATCGCGGCGGCGAAGGCCGGCGGACGCCCCGTGGTGGTGGACCCCAAGGGGCCCGACTACGCCCGCTACGCCGGGGCCGATGTGGTGACGCCGAACCGGCGGGAGCTGGCGGAGGCGACGGGCCTGTCGGTCGAAACTGAGGCCGAGATCGTTGCGGCCGCGGCGGCGCTGCGCGACGCGCATGGCTTCGGGGCCGTGCTGGTGACGCGGGCCGAGGACGGCATGACCCTGCTGGACGCCGACGGCATCCACCATTTCCCGGCCGAGGCGGCGGAGGTGTTCGACGTTTCCGGCGCCGGGGACACCGTGGTCGCAACCTTGGCGGCGGCGATGGCGGCGGGGCTGCCGCTGCCGATGGCGGCACGTTTGGCCAACATCGCCGCCGGCATCGTCGTCGGCAAGGTCGGCACGGCGGTGGCGCGGGAGGAGGACCTGCTTTCCGCGCTCACGCCACAAGGCGGCGCCTTACGGAAAATCGTGACGCGGGAGGCCGCCGCCGAGCAGGCTGAGCGCTGGCGCCGGAGGGGTTGGCGGACCGGCTTCACCAACGGCTGCTTCGACCTGCTGCACCCCGGCCATGCCCACCTGCTGGAGCAGGCTCGCAGCCAATGCGACCGCCTGGTGGTCGGGCTGAATTCTGACGCGAGCATACGCCGGCTGAAGGGCGAATCGCGTCCGGTGCAGCCGGAGGCCGCGCGTGCGGCGGTGCTGGCGAGCCTGTCCGCCGTGGACCTGGTGTGCATCTTCGATGAGGACACGCCGTCCGAGATGCTGGACGCGATCCGCCCGGAACTGTTGGTCAAGGGGGCGGATTACACGATCGACGCCGTTGTCGGCGCCGAGCAGGTGCAGGGCTGGGGCGGCCGGGTCTGGCTGGCGGAGTTGCTGCCGGGCTTCTCGACGACGGCGACGGTGCAGCGGATTGCGGCGGTGCGGAGCGCTGGGTAGGCCTTGGGTTCGCGGCGTGGTGGTTCACTCGCCGGCCATGGCTTGGTCGAATGTCCAGGGGCACTCGACCGGGAAGGTGTTCCCTGGCAGGCCCTTTTCTTGTTCGGCGCTGCGCCGCGCACGACGATAACCGGTTGCTATCGCCTCAGGAAGCATCGCTTTCAGGCTTGGGTTCTCGTCCAAGTGGTCGGTCAGCTCATCCCGTGCATTGGCAATCGACAACTCCCAGGAGCGGCCGCGGCGTTCAGGCTGAAACCGCCATTTCAGAAGGTGTTGCAGCAGCACCGTCAGTCGGCTCACCAGCTCGCGTTTCTCACTGCGGCCCAAGGTCTCGATCTCCTCGGCTATGTTGGCGATGTCGGCGCTGGACAGCTTGCCGGCGCGCAGCAGGCCCGCCTGCTCATTGGCCCAAGCGTAGAAGTCGCGGTCATATAGCTCGCTCATGCGTGCCCCTTTCGGCCCGAAGTATCGTGCGCGGCGGTCCCGCAGTCGAGCGTGCCGCCGGCTTCGGCGCGAATGGCGCTACTCGGCGCGCAACGCCGTGCGCAGGCCGGCCTGTCCCTCGGGGTCCTGCAGCCAGGCCAGGCGTTGGGCGGCCAGGGTGGCGAAGCGGTGCAGCAAAGCGCGGCGGCGGGCGGGCGATAGCGCATGCACCGCGGGCTCGCGCAGCACCTCGGCCCCCCCGTCGCAGGCGACGATCAGTCCGGTCTCGATGGGCAACAATCCTTGCGGGAAATCAGCGTCAACCGCGAAATATACGCTATCGGAATAATCCCGGTATTCCGGCCATTTGTTGTCGGTGAGGAAATCGCGCGGACCGGACTTCACCTCGATGCAGGCGAAACCGCCGTCGGGCCGGAGCGCCATGATGTCGGCGCGGCGGTTGTTCGGCAGCGGCATTTCATGCATCGGCGACCAGCCGAGTTGCAGGCAAAGGCGGGAAGTGGCCCGCCGTATGGCAAGCGACCGCTCCGGGATAGTCGGTTCGGTGCCGAGACCCACGCGAAGTCTTACCCGAGGTCGATAGCCCTCCCCGGCAACGTCAGCTCGACGGCTCTCCGGGTCCCGGCGACTCGGCGGTCGACTGCGCCGCGAGGGCACGCGCCATTTGGCTTAGCGCTTCCTGGTGCTTTTGGTTGTCAATCGCGGCGAAGTTGCGGGCCAGCTCCAGGCACATGCGCTGCCGATGCGATAGTTCGGTGGCCGGCGTTTCGGTGTCCAGCCCCTCGAAGAACCAGCTCACCGGGACGTTCAGCACCAAGGCAATTTCATAGAGCCGTCCAGCCGAGATACGGTTTAGGCCTCGCTCATACTTATGCGCCTGCTGATAGGTGACGCCGATCATCTGCGCGAGCTGTTGCTGCGACAGCCCAAGCATCACCCGGCGTTCGCGAATCCGGGCGCCCGCATGGTGATCTGCAATGCTCGCTCGGGCCGGCACGGTGCCTTGGGGAGCCACGTCATCGTCAATCGGGACAGTCTCTCGACTCTGCTTGGCACTCACTCTTCGCCTCACGATTTGGTAACCACATGCTTACACCACTTCGGGCGAAAGCAGCATCATGATAATCACGTAAAACGTCAACACCACGTGACTTTTTCGTCCGATGAAGCCGAAATGTTAATTCTTAGTCATCTAAGCCTCGGTATTCTTGGCTTTTGCGACGCGTTCGCGCCGTACTGTACGCAATGGCACAGCCGCTGCAGGCCCAGCGCCCAATTCGGATGCCACAGCCGGCACCGCCGCCGGCGCAAGCACCGTTTCGGCGCGGGCGGACGCAAGCTGGGCGCGCAAGCTCTCAACCTCGCGCTGCAGCCGTTCCAACTCCTGCTGGCCGGCGTCCTGCGCGACCCGTGGCGGCGGAGCGTCGCCCTCGGGCTGTGTTTCCTGCGCCGGGGGCAACGGCTCGCTGCCGCGGTGGAATGGATTGAACATGCTCATCGCCCGCTCGATGATCGCCACGTTCTGCCGGCTCATTTCCTCGACGCCGGCCGGCAGGAACGGGCTGAAGGTTTGCTGCACCACTTGGCGCAACTGCTGCTGCTGGCGCGCGAAGGTCGACATCGCCTGTTCAAGGTATCGCGGCACCACGCCCTGCAGGCTTCCGCCATAGAATCCGATCAACTGGCGCAGGAACGGCGTCGGCAGCATCGACGTGCCCTTGCTCTCCTCCTCGACGATGATCTGCGTCAAAACACCGCGCGTGATGTCTTCCCCGGACTTCGCGTCATAGACCACGAAGTCGCGCCCGGCACGGATCATGTCGGCGAGATTGTCCAGAGTGATGTAGCTGGACGTCTCAGTATTATACAATCGGCGGTTGGCGTATTTCTTGACTACAACCGGAGGTTGCGCGGCGGGCGGCGCCGCGTTGGATGGCTCCAAGCCAGAGGGCGAGTAGTTTGGGACGACGGATTGGGGCATGGAGTCCTCGGTTGCAGCGGTGCTGCGACTGTATCACGCAGTTGCAGCATTCGGCGAATTTACCAAGCGCTTCAAGTCCCTGGCGCGGACCGCATTGTGCCGTGACCGACTCTGGCCGCCGTCTTGCGTTGGCTGGTCGTCGGGCATATCGGGGTGACGCCCGGCCCTCGAGCCCAGGCGGCCCCGCAGAAGCCGCCGCCGGGCTGGTTGCGCAGGTTGTGAACGCCTATCTCATACAGACTGAGGGAGAACGAATAATGGAAGACGTCGTCATCGTATCCGCCGCCCGCACCCCTGTGGGCAGCTTCAATGGGGCCTTCGCCTCCGTCCCAGCCCATGTGCTGGGCACCGTCGCCCTGCAGGCGGCGATGCAGCGGATCGGCATGGACCCGGCCGACGTGGACGAGGTGATCTTGGGCCAGGTGCTCACCGCCGCGCAGGGCCAGAACCCCGCACGGCAGGCCGCCCGCGCCGCCGGCATCCCGGACGGCAAGACCGCGTTCGGCATCAACCAGGTTTGCGGTTCGGGCCTGCGCACCGTGGCGCTGGCGGCGCAGCAGATACGCACCGGCGAGAGCGCCATCGTCGCCGCCGGCGGCCAGGAGAGCATGAGCCAGTCCGCCCACGCCGCCTATTTGCGCGCGGGGACCAAGATGGGCGACCTCGGCCTGATCGACACCATGATCAAGGACGGCCTGTGGGACGCGTTCAACGGCTATCACATGGGCGCCACGGCCGAGAACGTCGCAACCGCATTCCAGATCACCCGTCCGCAGCAGGACGAGTTCGCGGCCGGCAGCCAGCAGAAGGCCTCGGCCGCGCAGAAGTCCGGGCGGTTCAAGGACGAGATCGCGCCGGTGACGATCAAGGGCCGCAAAGGCGAGACCGTCGTGGCCGATGACGAGTACATCCGTCACGACAGCACGCCCGAGATGATGGCGAAGCTGCGTCCGGCGTTCTCGAAGGATGGCACCGTGACCGCCGGCAACGCCAGCGGCATCAACGACGGCGCCGCCGCCCTGATCGTCATGTCCGCCAGCGAGGCCGCGCGCCGCGGGCTTACGCCGCTCGCCCGCATCGCCAGTTTCGCCACCGCCGGCGTCGACCCGGCTGTCATGGGCACCGGCCCGATCCCCTCCAGCCGCAAGGCCCTGCAACGCGCCGGCTGGACCGCAGCCGACCTTGATTTGATTGAGGCCAACGAGGCCTTTGCCGCCCAAGCCTGTGCGGTCAACAAGGACATGGGCTGGGATACGGGTAAAGTGAACGTGAACGGCGGCGCCATCGCCATCGGCCACCCGATCGGCGCATCCGGCGCCCGCGTCTTGGTGACTCTGCTGCACGAAATGCAGAAGCGCGACGCCAAGAAGGGCCTGGCCACGCTTTGCATCGGCGGCGGCATGGGCGTGGCCATGTGCCTGGAACGTTGAGGGCCGAGGTCTAGGGTCCCCGTCTAGCACTCCCCTGGCAAAACGGCGAAGATAGTGCCGCTTAAGCCAGGGGAGGACAAGCAATGGCACGAGTTGCACTCGTAACGGGCGGAACACGCGGAATTGGGGCGGCCATCAGCACGGCGCTCAAGGCTGCCGGGCGGACGGTGATCGCAAGCTATGCCGGCAATGACGTGGCGGCCACCGCGTTCACGAACGAAACCGGGATTCCGAACATCAAGTTCGACGCCGGTGATTATGCGGCGTGCGAGGCGGCAGTGGGCAAGATCCAGGCCGAGCATGGCCCCATCGAGATCTTGGTGAACAACGCCGGGATCACCCGGGACACTACCATGGCCCGCATGACCCGCGACATGTGGGACGCTGTGGTCGACACCAACCTCGGCAGTTGCTTCAACCTGTGCAAGCTGACGTTCGACGGCATGCGTTCGGCGAAGTTCGGCCGGGTGGTGAACATCGGCAGCATCAACGGCCAGGCGGGTCAGTATGGCCAGGTGAACTATGCCGCCGCCAAATCGGGCATCCACGGCTTCACCAAGGCGCTGGCCCAGGAGGGCGCGCGGTTCGGCATCACGGTGAACGCCATCGCGCCGGGCTATGTCGACACCGAGATGGTGCGCGCGGTGCCGCCGGACGTGCTGACGAAGATCGTGGCGCGCATTCCGATGGGCCGTTTGGGCCACGCCGAGGACATCGCCCGCGGGGTCACGTTCCTGACGGCGGACGACGGCGATTTCATCACGGGCTCGACGCTGTCGATCAACGGCGGGCAGCATATGTATTAGGGCGCTTTCTGGGGCGCATTTTGGGCGCAGTCTCGGCTGCAGCATTTGGCGCAGGCCCGGCTGCGACCGTGGCCGGGTGCGGCGCGATTGGGCTATGGGCGTTTCTGGCCCTGTTGTCGCGCGCTGCATCCGAAGTGCCGCCATTGCAATTGACGGCAATGAGTTTTGGGATTTCAGCGTCCTTGGGCGTTGCATGGCTGGCGGGGCGAGGGCAGCTCACCGAACTTCGCCAGCCCCTGCTGGTTTGGCTGCATGGGGTTGGCGGACTGTTCGGCTTTCATGCGCTGTACTTCGCGTCCCTCGCCTATGCGCCGGCCGTAACGGCAAACTTGATCAATTATACCTGGCCGTTGCTGCTGGTGCTGCTGTCGGCCGTTGTGCTGCGGCTGCGGCTCACCTGGCGGCATGTGCTGGGGACCGCGCTGGCGTTGCTCGGGTGCGCTGCACTGCTCAGCGGCGCGGCGGCATTTCCGCCCGGCGCCATCGTCGGCTACGGCCTTGCCGCCGCGAGTGCCGTCGTTTGGGCCGCCTACTCCGTGCTGGCCCGGCGCTTCGCCGCAGTGCCGTCGGGCGCGGTCGCCGGCTTCTGCGGCGCGACGGCGTTGCTCGCCGCCGCCCTGCACACCCTTACCGGCGCATGGGTCGCGCCTAGTCCGGCGGCTTGGCTGGCCATGATCGCGATGGGGATTGGGCCGGTCGGCATCGCCTTCGCCCTATGGGACACCGGCATGAAACGCGGCGACCCGCGTTTGCTCGGTACCCTGGCCTTCGCCACTCCGGTGCTGTCGACACTGTTGCTGACTGCGGCCGGACTGGCGCCGTTCACGGCCGTAACGGTTCTGGCGTCGGTGCTTGTCGCCGCCGGTGGTTATGTCGGGGCGCGGGGGGCCGGGATCAGAACGGCTTGAGCAGCCGGTCGATATAATCGAGTTCCGGCTGCGGGCGGGTCCGCTCGGCGCCGCGGCGGCGCAGTTCCTCCTGAATCGCGCGGGTGCGGGCCTCCTCCATCTGATCGGGCACGCGGACATCGCCGCTCTCGTTCGTGCCGGACGTGCCCTGCTGCAGCGGGCGGCCCATCGGGTCGCGCCGCGCGGTGCGACGGTGGCCCGGCCCCGGGGCGTCGCCCGGACGCTGTCCCGTGCTTTGTCCGTCGCGGTTCGAATTGTCTTGCCCGCCCTCGCCGAATTGGCCGGGCTCGCCGCCTTCGCCCTCCTCGCCTTCGCCCTCGCCGGGTTCCTTGCCGGTGCCGAACTGCCGGGCCATCTGCTGGCCCATCTCCTTGCCGCCCTTTTGCAGCGCCTCGATCGCCTTGGTTTGCGCGTTGCCCGCCGCCGCATCCCGTCCCTCGGCCAGAGCCTGCCCAGCCTCCCGCATCGCCATGTCCGCCTCGCCCAGCGGAGCCGGGACCTGCCCGGTCAGGTCGCCGAACCGCTGCATCAATTCGCCAAGCGCCCGGCGAAGCGCCTTTTGGCCGCGCCCGTCAGCGTCCCGGGAAGCTGCCGGCCCAGGTTGGTTAGGGCTTGGCTGGCTGGGGCCTGGCTGGCCCGGCGGTGCCTGGTTCGGCTGCGGGCGGTGTGGTGGATCCATGGCCGAGCGCGCCTGGCTGCGGTCCAGCAATCCGCCCTCGCGGCGGACCATGTCCTGCACGGCGTCCATCTGCTGCCGCCCGCGCTGCCGCCGCTCGGCGTTCTTCTTCTCTTGCTCCTGCCCGTGCTCGGGCCGGGCATTCTGCAGTTGCTCCAGCAGCTTCTCCAGCTCGGCCATCTGCTGGCGGGCGTCGTCCATCCGGCCCTCGCGGGCGGCGTCGCGCATCTGCTCGGCCATGCGGTCCAGGTCGCGGCTGTTCATCTTCGGCGCGGTCGAGTCATAGGGCAGTTCGGTCCCATCCCGCCGCGCCTGCTCGGCCAGTGCCTCCATATGGCGCTGGATCGCCTCGCGCAGCTCCTGCATGCGGCGGTCGACCTCGGCGCGTTCGGCCGGCGTGTCGCGGTTGTTGTCCAAGGCGTCCCGCGCCGCCTGCCGCGCCGCCTCGAGCGCCCGCGCCGTCCGCTCCGCCGCGCCTTCCTCCAGCGCCAGCGCCAACTCCCAAAGCCGCGACTGCGCCTCATCCACCGCAGCATTGCCCCGGCCTCGAACCAACAGCGAACCGACGGCGCGCAAATTGAGCAACAACCCCATCGAGGTCTCGGCGTTCTCCGGCGCGTCCGCCAACGCGCCCAGCGCCTCTTGCGCCTGTTTCCGCTGGTCCGGCGTCAGGCTGAGCTGCCGCCGCACTGCCAGCAGCGCGCGCGCCAGCGGGTTCTGGAATGACCGTTCCGGCAGCACAAAATCCGCGTCTGGGCTCGTGCCGGCCTGGCCCAAAGCATCGCGGGCCACGAGCCGGGCCAGCACCGGCAACCCGGCCCAGGGATGCGCGGTCAAATCCTGCAACTGGACGCCTTGCGCCCGCTTCGGCGCACCGGCCAGCGTGACCGGCACCAGCAAGGGAGCCGCATCCGGTCGATCCCGCAGACGCAGCTCGGCCTGCAGCCCGGCGACGCCATAATCGTCCTCGGTCCGCCAGGCCAACCGGGTCTGCTGCGTCGGACGGTCGCCGGACTGCGCGGCCCCTGGCGGGTCGGTGAAGGCGGCGGTGGGTGGACGGTCGGGGATCACCGTCAACGCCCAGGATGCCGCCACTCCGCCACGCCGCTGCACCGACAGCGTGCCGCTGGCCGCCAGGTCGCGCTCCGCCTGCCAGCTTGCCCCGTCCAGCGCGCGGAACGGTTCGGATACGCCGTCGAGCGTCAGGCTCGGCTCGCCGCTGCCGCCGGTGACGCTGACGGTCAAATGCGATCCGGCCGGCGCCGACACGGTTTTGCTATTCGGATGCAGGAACAGCGGCGGCAGCCCGGTGTAGCCCGGCGGCGTGATCCAGGCCTGCACGACCGTGCCAGGCGCCGCCGGTCCGGACGGGATCGTTGGCATAAAACCACGCACCAGGCGGGCGCCGGCGTCCGGCCCGGCCATCACCCAAGATGCGCCCAGGCCCAGCAGCACCGCACCACGCAGCGCCCAGCCATCCCGGGCCGCAAGGCCGGGCCGCGGCTGGCCGACACGCAGCCGCCGCACCTGCGCGCCAAGCCGTGCCATATGGACTTGCCATAGCGCGGCGGCCTCCACGGACGCCGCCGCCGGCTGGTCGGCAAGGGCAGCGAGCGGACGATGGCGCAGGCCCGAGGCGCGTTCCAATCGCCGGTCGGCCTCGGCGTCGGTCGGCGCATGGACCCAGCGCAACCCGCGCCACAACGCCACGGCGGCCAGAAGCAGTACGACCGCAAGCAAGGCCAGGCGCGGCCAGGACGGCAATGCCCCGGGGATATCCAGCAGCGCCGCGCAGGCGTAGGCGCCCAATATGCCAAGTGCCGGCCAAACGGCGGGCCAAAGCTGTTCGAACCACAACGCCAGCCGGGCAGCCGCGCGTTTCCGGCCCAGCATCCGCGCCGCGGGCGACGCCGGGCCGGCCACTACCCGAGCCAGTCCGGAATGGTCTCCCCAGCCCACAACGCCTCGATCGGCTGGCGCGCGCGGATCACCGACCAGCGCTCGCCGTCGACCAGCACCTGGGCGGCCAACGGCCGCGCGTTGTAGGTGGAGCTCATAACCGAACCATATGCGCCTGCATCCAGGATCGCCAAGCGGGCATTGCGCGCGAGCGGCGGCAGGTTGCGGCCGCGGGCGAAGGTGTCCCCGCTTTCACACACGGGCCCGACGACGTCGGTGGGCGCAACGGGCTGAACCGCATCCACTGCCGAAACCGGGACGATGCCGTGCCATGCGTCATACATCGCCGGGCGCAGCAGGTCGTTCATCGCCGCATCCAGCACCACGAAACGCCGGTTTCCCGTCGATTTCACCAGCGCCACCGAGGCCAGCAGCAGGCCGGCCGCCCCGACCAGCCAGCGGCCCGGCTCGATCGCCAACGTCAGATCCATGCCGCCGAGCGTCGCCCGGACCGCGCCGGCGAAGGCGGCGGGGGAGGCGGCGGGCTCGTCGCGGTAGCCGAGCCCGAGACCGCCGCCGCAATCGACCATGCCCACGGCTTGCCCGGACGCGCGCAACGCCCGCACCAGCTCGGCGGTGCGGGAAAAGGCGGTGCGGTATGGCGTCATGGACATGATCTGGCTGCCGATGTGCAGCGCCAGCCCAACCGGCCGGATGCCCGGCAGGCCCGCCGCATGGGCATACAGCCCGGACGCTTCGCCATAAGCGATGCCGAACTTGTTGTCGGCGCGGCCCGTCGTGATCTTGGCGTGGGTGCCGGCGTCGACGTCCGGGTTGATGCGCAGCGCAATCTGCGCCGTGCGGCCCATGCCCTGCGCGATGCCGGACAGCATCTCGAGCTCCTCGGCGCTCTCGACGTTGATCTGGCCGACCCCGGCCTCCAACGCCAGCCGCAGCTCCCAATCGGCCTTGCCGACGCCGGAGAACACGATCTCGCTTGGTGCGATGCCCCCGAGCTGGGCACGCCGCAGCTCGCCGCCGCTGACCACGTCGGCGCCCGCGCCACCCTGCGCCATGATGCGCAGCACGGCCAGGTGGTCGTTCGCCTTGACGGCATAGTGAACCTGCGCCGGCAGCTTCGCCTCCATGAGCGCCCTGCGCAACGCAAGCAGCCGCCCGCGGATGCTGCCGGCCGAGAGCACCCATGTCGGCGTGCCCATCGTGTCGGCGACGGCGTTGAGCGGCACGGCCTCCATCAGCAGCCCGTCCATGGCGTGCATCGACAGATGCGGACGGGCGGCGATCAGCTCGGCGATCGTAGGATCGGGCTCGTGCGCGAGGGCGGCGGGATGCGGCATGGTCACCGGGACGGGTAGGTGCGGGGGTAGGTCACTTCGCTGGCCGGGCCGGGTGGGCTAGGCGCGCCCTTCTTTCCGCACGCCGTGAGAAGGAACAGCGCAATCAGCAAGGGGGCGACCACCATGGCGGCCCTCATCGCAGTGCCGCCTGCCAGCGTGCCGCCTGGGCCGCCACGTTCGCCGGCGCGGTGCCGCCGAAGCTGGTGCGGCTGGCGACCGAGGCGTCGACCGTCAGCACGCCGAACACCTGCGTGGTGATGCCAGGTTCGATGGCCTGCATCTCCTGTAAGGCGAGGTCGGCGAGGCCCACGCCGCGCGCCTCCGCCGCCGCGACCAGCCGCCCCGTCACATGGTGCGCGGTGCGGAACGGCAGCCGCAGCACCCGCACCAGCCAGTCCGCCAGGTCCGTCGCCGTCGCGAACCCCGACCCGGCCATCGCGCGCATGCGTGCCAGGTCCGGCGTCATGTCGCGCACCATGCCGCCGATCGCCGCCAATGACAGCGCGAGCGCGTCGGCGGCGTCGAACACCGGCTCCTTGTCCTCCTGCATGTCCTTGGCGTAGGCGAGCGGCAGGCCCTTCATCACCATCAGCAGCGCCACCAGCGCGCCGGTGATGCGTCCAGTCTTGGCGCGCGCCAGTTCGGCCGCGTCGGGGTTGCGCTTCTGCGGCATGATGCTGCTGCCGGTGGTGAACGCATCCGACAGCCGGACGAAGCCGAACGGCGCGCTGCACCAGATCACCAATTCCTCGGCCAGGCGGGACAGGTGCATGCCGCAGATCGCCGCAGCGCCCAGGAACTCCAGCGCGAAATCGCGGTCCGACACGGCGTCGAGCGAGTTGGCCGTCGGGCGGTCGAAACCCAGCGCGGCGGCGGTGTCGGCGCGGTCGATGGGGAAGCTGGTTCCGGCCAGCGCCGCCGACCCGAGCGGGCACTCGTTCAGCCGGCGGCGGCAGTCGGCCAGGCGTCCGCGGTCGCGGCCCAGCATCTCGACATAAGCCAGGAGGTGGTGCCCAAACGTCACCGGCTGTGCCGTCTGCAAATGGGTGAACCCCGGCATCGGGTCGCACGCGAACTCCGCCGCCCGGTCGGCCAGGGCGCGCATCACGTCGGCTATCTGCAGGTCAAGCCCATCCACCGCGTCCCGCACCCAAAGACGGAAATCGGTCGCGACCTGGTCGTTGCGGCTGCGTGCGGTGTGCAGTCGCTTGCCGGCCTCGCCGATGCGCTCGGTCAGGCGCGCCTCGATGTTCATGTGGATGTCTTCGAGCTCGTCCACGAACGGGAAGCGCCCGGCCTCGATCTCGGCGGCGATGCCGTCGAGGCCGGCACGGATCGCCGTTTCGTCGCCGGGCGCGATCACTCCGGCGCGGGCCAGCATGGCCGCGTGCGCCAGGCTGCCGCGGATGTCCTGCCGCCACATCTTGCGGTCGAAGCCGATGGACGCGTTGATGTCCTGCATGATGACCGAAGGGCCGCGCGCGAACCGTCCGCCCCATTGGGCGTTCGCCTCAGCGTTTCGCAGGCTGTCGGCACTGCGTAGGCCGTCACCAGAAATTCGATGAGGTTGTGTCGCCCCAGCCTCGAAGTCATCTATATCAGAGTCGCTATTCAAGGACGCACCATGAACCCTGTGAAGCGCCGCGCTCTGCTGGCGGCGGCTGTGAGCCTACCGGTGGTGGCCAGGCCACGCAAACCATGGGCGGCGGGCCCCGGGTTGCCCGGCCTGTCCAACCTGCAGCGGGTAGATGGCGCTGCCGTACCGGACATCCGGTTCAGCACGGCCGATGGCACCGTCCGCAGCCTGGCGGACTACGCCGGGCAGGGGGTCGTGCTGAACCTTTGGGCCACCTGGTGCATGCCCTGCGTTGCCGAAATGCCGGCGCTCGATGCCTTGGCCCGGCTGGTGGCGTCCGACCGGATTGCGGTGCTCACGCTGTCGTCCGACCGCGGCGGCGCGCCTCCGGTCGAACGTTTCTACAGCGACAAGGGCATCCAGACGCTGCCGATCCTGCTCGACCAGCGCGGCGACGCAGCCCGGACGCTCGGGGCGCGGGGCATCCCGACGACGCTGCTGATCGACCGGTCCGGCAAGGAGCGCGGACGCCTGGAGGGCGCGGCGGATTGGGCCAGCACCGACTCCGTGGGCATCATCCGCCAGATGATCGGACAAGGCGGTCAGCCGGTGGGCACCCCGCTCCGCGGATCGAACGCCTGACCCGGCGCCCAATCGCGCAGGAAGCTGCGTAGCGCGTCATCGGCCGGGCCGACCATCACCCGAAGCGTCGCATAGGCGTCCCCGGCCGGTTGCTGACCGTGTTCCTGGATGCCCTTGCCGCGCAGCCGCAGCTTGGTGCCGCTGTCCGACCCCGGCGGGATCGCCATCGTGACCGCGCCGGTGACGGTCGGCACCGGGACGCGCCCGCCTAGCACCGCCTCGTTGATGCTGATCGGCAGGTCGAGGTGAATGTCCTGGCCCTCCCGCCGGAATAGCGGATGCGGCGCGACGGTGACTTCGATCAGCGCGTCGCCAGCCGGGCCGCCGGCGATCCCCGGGGCGCCCTTGTTGCGGAGGCGCAGGGTTTGCCCGCTTTCGATCCCCGGCGGCACCTGCACATCCAAGGTGCCGCCGTTGGGCAGCGCCAGCCGTTGCTTCGCACCATTGGCGGCGTCCAGGAATGAGACCGATAGGGTATAGCGCTGGTCGGCGCCTCGGCGTGGACGGGTTGGGCCGCCACGGGCCTGGCCGCTGAACATGCCCGCCAGGATGTCTTCCATGTCGCCGCCGGGGTATGCGCCGCCGCTGGGCCGATAACCGCGGGGCGGCGCTTCCTGTCCGGACGCGTCGAGCTCGCCGCGGTCGAACCGGGCGCGCTTCACCGGATCGGAGAGCAGGTCGTGCGCGCCCGAGATCGCCTTGAACCGCTCCTCGGCCTTCTTATCGCCAGGGTTCACGTCCGGATGGCTGTTCTTGGCAAGCTTCAGGAATGCTGCACGGATTTGTTTTTCGCTCGCATTCCGGGAAACGCCGAGCAGCGTGTAGGGATCGTCGGCCAATGACGCCTCGTTTGGGTGAGGAGGCCATCATAGCGCGTTGGGCCGTCGAGACCCAGCCATGCTGCCCAGCGGCCAACGCCATGCGGGCCAATCTTTGATGGCGCCCGTTTACTTTCTGGCAAGTTTTTCCAGGCATGATGCCAGCATGTCGAACTCAATCAGCCATTCCAACACGCTGTCCCAAGCCCCAACGGTGTCCGCGGCTGCACGAGCAGCCTCGCACCAGACGGTCCGGCGAAAATTCTTGTCGGCATTCCTGTGCTTGAGCATCGGCGCGGCAAGTTTGGGCGGCTATGCCATGAGCCGCCTGGCGACGCCGCAAACAGCCGACAGCGCCGCCATTTCCGCCCCGGCTTCGGCAAGCGGCTTGACGGTCATAGGGGCTGCCGGCAACGGATGGATTGACGCACTCGCCCAGGTTGCGGACAGCAAAATGCAGCGGTTGATCGATGTTGCCACCGGGGACGCCTTCCCGTCGCAAGGGCGCGCCCAGGACAAGATGACGGATGCCAAATTCAAGGCGCTGCTTATGATCGGCGCTGCGATGATTATGGGCGGAATAATCGTCACCCTGCTTGCGCAACAGATAATGGGATCGATCTTCAGCTTATCCGCGGTGATTTGCCGCATGACGGCGGAGCCGGCCGACCACTATGGCGCGGATGGAACGGCAGCGCTGCTCACGACCATGGGGACGATGCGGGACAACATCACCGCGATGGCGGCGATCGAGATTGCGGAACGCCAGCAGGGCAGGCCCATCCCGGCCAAGCCAACCGCGAAGTCGAATGCAGGCATGACGAAACGCAAGCAAGTCGAGTTGATCAGCGAGCCACTGTAAACAGGCGCTGCCTAAAGGGTGCCCTGAATCCAGGCCAGCGTGCCCGCGTCCGACGGCGCGGGCCACGCGCCCGGCTGAAGCGGCGGCCGTCACTGGATTGACTTAAGGCGCCGTGCTGACACCTCCTGCCGAACAGGCTATGGGACGGCCTTCTTTCTCGGCAGGATGCCACGAATGGCCACCACTGCGTTCCCCGCCCTCCTATCCGTACGCCGGCTGCCCAACCTGTTCGATATCGTAGCCAGCGTCTGCATCTTCGCGGCGCTGGTCTACGTCGCGGGCATAGCACGCGGGACATTGGCGCCGCTCGATGCGCCAGAGGCGACGACCATCGTGCTCGACCCCTGGTTCCTGCCAGGCTACGCGGTCCGCACCACGCTGCGGATGTTCGCCGCCTTGGTGTGCTCGCTGCTGTTCACCTTCACCTATGCGACCTGGGCGGCAAAGAGCCGGCGTGCCGGGCTGATCCTGGTGCCGATCCTCGACATACTCCAATCCGTGCCGATCCTGGGCTTCCTATCGTTCACGGTCGTGTTTTTTATGAGCCTGTTCCCCGGTCGGGTGCTGGGCACCGAACTCGCCGCCATCTTCGCCATCTTCACCAGCCAGGCTTGGAACATGGCGTTCAGCCTTTATCAGTCGCTGAAGACGGTGCCGGCAGACCTCGACGAGGCCACTCGCAGCTTCCGTTTGACGTCATGGCAGCGTTTCTGGCGGCTCGAGGTGCCGTTCGCCATGCCGGGCTTGGTCTGGAACACCATGATGTCCATGTCCGGCGGCTGGTTTTTCGTGGTGGCGAGCGAGGCGGTGAGCGTCGGCGACGTCACCTGGAAGCTGCCCGGCATCGGCAGCTACGTAGCCCTGGCGCTTGAACGGCGCGACCTCGAAGCCGTGTTCTATGCGATTTTCGCCATGCTCGTCGTAATCTTGGCGTATGACCAACTGCTGTTCCGTCCGCTGGTGGCATGGTCCTCCAAGTTCCGGTTCGAGCTGACGGCGGCGCAGGAGGTCGAGGACCCTTGGGTGCTCAAGCTGCTTCGCCGCACCCGGCTGTTGCGCGCCGCCTCCGGTTTGGTCGGTTCGGTGTTCGACGCGTTCGGCGGCCTGCGATTGTCGTTTCGCTTGAGGGCGCGCGCGGCCAAGCAGCAGCGGGCGCCGTCCCGCCTTGGCGATGGCGTGTGCCTGGTTGTGCTGGCCGTCGTGTTCGCGGCGGCGATGTGGAAGATCGTGACCTTCGCGTCGCAAACGCTGGCGTGGTCCGACCTGCTTGAAGCGTTTGAGCTTGGCCTGCTGACGCTCACGCGCGTGGTGGTGCTGATGACGCTGGCGACCTTGATTTGGGTGCCGATCGGCGTCTGGCTGGGGCTGCGGCCAAAGTGGGGGCGGCGCGCGCAGCCCATCGCGCAATTCTTGGCGGCGTTCCCGGCCAACCTGTTCTTCCCGATCTTCGTCGTGCTGATCGTGCGGTTTTCGGGCAACCCGAATATATGGCTGACCCCGCTCATGATCCTGGGGACGCAATGGTATATCCTGTTCAACGTGATCGCCGGGGCCAGCGCCTTCCCCGGCGATTTGCAGGAAGCCGCGCGCAACCTGAAGGTCGGCGGCTGGTTGTGGTGGCGCCGGATCATCCTGCCGGGCATCTTCCCGTATTACGTGACCGGCGCCATCACCGCATCGGGAGGGTCCTGGAATGCCGCGATCGTGTCCGAGGTCGCAAGCTGGGGCAATACGAAGCTGGTCGCGCAGGGATTAGGCGCATACATCGCGGAGGCGACCGCCGACGGCGCCACTGCTAAGGTGGTGCTGGGCGTCGCGACGATGTCCGCATTCGTCGTCGCCTTCAACCGCCTGCTGTGGCGTCCGCTGTATAGCTTCTCCGCCCGTCGCCTGACTATGTAAAAGGAAGCCGCCTATGGACCAGCCCCTCGCGGCCGACGACCTGTTGCAGGTCCGCGGCGTCCGCCAATCCTACCACAAGGACAGCAACGCCGACCTCGTGGTGCTCGACAACGTGGACGTATCGCTCCGCGATGGCGAGATCGTGGGATTGCTGGGGCGGTCGGGCTCCGGCAAGTCCACCCTGCTGCGCATCATCGCGGGCCTGCTGGCGCCAACCTCGGGCAAGGTGCTTTGGCGCGGCCAGGCGCTGCATGGCCCGGCGGACGGCGTCGCGATGGTGTTCCAAAGCTTCGCCCTGTTCCCTTGGCTGACGGTGCAGGAGAACGTGGAACTCGGGCTCGAGGCGCTCGGAATGGCGCGGGCCGCGCGTGAAAGCCGCGCCGAGGCCGCAATCGACCTCATCGGCCTTGGCGGCTACGAGAGCGCCTATCCCAAGGAGCTCTCGGGCGGCATGCGCCAGCGCGTCGGCCTGGCCCGCGCCCTGGTCGTCCATCCGGACCTGCTGCTGATGGACGAGCCGTTCAGCGCCCTTGATGTGCTGACCGCGGAAACCCTGCGCACCGACCTCATCGACCTCTGGAGCGAGGGCAAATTGCCGGTGAAATCCGTGCTCATGGTCACGCACAACATCGAGGAAGCGGTGCTGATGTGCGACCGCATCCTGGTGTTCAGCTCCAATCCCGGGCGGGTGGCGAGCGAATTGCGCGTGCCGTTCCCGCATCCGCGCAACCGGCACGACGAAGCATTCCGTCAGATGGTCGACGACATCTACGCGCTGATGACCCGGCGCCCGCCCTCGCTGCGCACCACCGCCGCGCCGGCGCACACGCTGGCGATGCAGTTGCACCGGGTGTCCACGAACCTGCTTTCCGGCTTGGCCGAAACGATGGCGGCGGCGCCCTATAACGGCCGCGCCGACTTGCCGGCACTCGCCGCGTCGCTGCAACTTGAGTTGGACGACTTGCTGCCGATGGGCGAGACGTTGCAATTGCTGGGTTTCGGCGTGCTCGAGGAGGGCGACCTGCGCCTGCTGGACCGCGGCAAGGTGTTCGTGGATGCCGACACCGATGCGCGCAAACGCATATTCGGTGAGGCGTTGCGGGCCAACGTGCCGCTGGTGGCGCAAATCCGCCGGGTGCTGGACGAGCGGCCAAACCACCGCGCCGCCGCGGTGCGGTTTCGCGACGAGTTGGAGGACTTCATGTCCCCGGACTACGCCGACGAAACGCTCTCGACTGCAATTACCTGGGGCCGCTACGCCGAACTCTACTCGTATGACGAAGAGGCCGACCAGTTCTTCCTCGACGAAGAAGAGTAGCCGAGGCGCCGATTTCGGCCGGACAGGTATGAGGCCGTACCCGAGTCCATGGAACGCGACGCACACAGCTTGGCGGGCTTCATTCCGAAGCCCGCGGCTGCGATTTCGAAGGTAGTGGCGGATTAGACGGTGCGGTTACCCATGTTGATGCCCGCGCCGTCGAACGCGCCGCCGTCGCCCGAAGCCGCCGGCGCCTGCCCGCCGGGCGTCATCTGGTCAACCGCGTGCGGCAAATATTGCGAAAGCTGCGACAGCAGGTCGTGCGGCTGCATGTTGGACTGCTGCGCCCACTGATTGACCTGCTGCTCGCCGAAGACTTGATGCAGTTGATCCGGCGACACCTGCTGGTTCGGGCCGTTGCCGACCCAGGACTGCGCGATATTGCCCAGGCCGGCGTTCTGGAACTGGCTGAGCAGCCCGCCCAAGCCGCCGCCCGCACCGCCGCCGCCCAACATGCCGCCCAATCCGCCCTGGGCGCCGCCCTGTTGTGCCTGTCCGCCGCCGAGCACCGAGCCAAGGATCGATTGCAGCGGTGATGCGTTGCTGTTGCCGCCCAACATGCCGCCCAGGATACCGTCGAGAAGGCCCATGATTAATCCCCTTGAAATTTGGTTCGGAGCCGCATCAGGCGGCAACGTGTCAACATCCTATAACACAGGCGACCTTGCCAGGTTGCAACCATAGGAGCGCGCATGATCCGCAAGCAACGCATCGGACCCGGCGGCTGGCCGCTGCCACCGCGCCTGGCGCCGTCATGGACCGCCCGCCGCGCCGTGTGGTGGCTGCGGCTCATGCAGGCCGGGCGCGTTCACCGCGTCCACGGTGAACTTGCCACATTGGCCCGGCGGCGTATTGGGCCACTGCACAATGGCTTGCTGCAATATGGTGATGTTCTACGGCAGGAGTGGCGCGCCCGCATCGCGGCCGGGCCAGCCGGGCCGGCGCTCGAGCGCGCCGATCATCCCAACTACCTCGGCAGCCTCGCGGTCGTGCGCAGCCTGGTCGACGGTTATATCGCATTGTTGATCGCCCGCGCCGGCGGCACCGCCCCGCACGCTGCCTGCGAGGCCGAGATGCATCGCCTGGCGGGCATTTTCGCCGGCATGGACGCCGAGTATGCGCCGATCGGCGGCTGGAACACGCGGGGCCAATTGGGCGACGCCGCCATCCGCCGCGTGCCGCTCGACCCTGGCCTCGGCGGGGACGCTCCCCTCGAAGACGTGCTGCGGGAGACCTTTGCAGCCGTCGGTCTCGCCGCGCTGCGCATCCTGCGCGCGGCCGATCGGTCCGAGATTGGGGCCGACGCGGCGCTTAACCGGCTGTCGGCGCTGGCCCAGCGCACGGCGGCCCTGCTGGTCGGCAGCGCGGACAGCCAGCCCGCCAAGGCGACGCTGCTGGCCGTGGTCGCGGACCTGCCCGACCTCGCAGGATAGGGGCGGCTATACGTTGAAGCGGAACAGCAGCACGTCGCCGTCGCGCACCACGTAGTCGCGGCCCTCGATCCGCATCTTGCCGGCTTCCTTCGCGCCAGCCTCGCCCTTTAAGCTGACGTAGTCGTCATAGCCGATCGTCTCGCAGGCGATGAAGCCGCGTTCGAAGTCGTTGTGAATGACCGCAGCCGCCTGTGGCGCCTTGGTGCCGCGGACGATGGTCCACGCCCGCGTCTCCTTCGGCCCCACGGTGAAATAGGTGATCAGCCCCAGCAGCGCATACCCGGCGCGTATCACCCGGTCGAGCCCGCTGTCCTGCAGGCCGAGCCCATCGAGGAACTCCCGCCGGTCGTCTTCCGCCAGCAGGCTCACCTCCGCCTCGATCGCGGCCGATACCGTCACGACGCCGGCCCCTTCTGCCGCCGCGCGCTCGGCCACCCGGGCAGCGTGCGCGTTGCCGGTCGCGGCAGCGCCCTCCTCGACGTTGCAGACATACAGCACGGGCTTGCTGGTCATAAGCTGCAGGCGCTTCGCCGCCTCAACCTGGGCGGCCGGAATGGCGGTGCGCGCCGGCAATCCCGCCTGCAGCGCCGCCACGATCGGCTCCATCAGCGCCACCAGCGCCTGCTGCTCCCGGTCGCCGCCCCGCGCCTTTTTCTGCGCTGCCGGCAGCCGGCGCTCCAGGCTGTCGAGGTCGGCCAGCATCAGCTCGGTCTCGACCGTCTCGGCGTCGCGGATCGGGTCGACGCTGCCCTCAACGTGGGTCACGTCCCCATCCTCAAAACAGCGCAGCACGTGGATGATCGCGTCGACCTCGCGGATATTGGCCAGGAACTGGTTGCCCAGGCCCTCGCCACGCGACGCACCGCGCACCAGCCCGGCGATGTCGACGAACTCGAGGCTGGTGGGCACCGTCGCCTTCGACTTGCCGATGGCGGACAGCAGCGCCAGCCGGGGATCGGGCACCGCGACCCGGCCGACATTCGGCTCGATGGTGCAGAACGGGTAGTTCGCCGCCTGCGCCGCCGCCGTTGCGGTTAGCGCATTGAACAGCGTGCTTTTGCCGACATTGGGCAGCCCGACGATGCCGCAGTTGAAGCCCATCTACTTGGTTTCCTCCGCCTGCGTCAGCAGGGCCACGCGGGTCATGAAGTCCTCGGGCCGCCCGGAAGCCAGCATGGGGGCGGCATCCCCCACGGCATCCAGCAGGCCGGCAACCCAGGCCAGGTCGGTTTTATGGAAGTCGCCCAGCACGTGGCCATGCACCCGGGCCTTATCGCCGGGATGGCCGATGCCGAGGCGCACGCGCCAGTATTCCGGCGTGCCCAAGCAGCGGTCCATGCTGCGCAGCCCGTTGTGCCCGGCCGCGCCGCCACCCCGCTTCACCCGCACCTTGCCGGGCGCCAGATCGAGCTCGTCATGAAATGCCGTGATCGCCTCGGGCGCCAGTTTATAGAACGCCGCGGCCGGCTGCACGCTTTCGCCGCTGCCGTTCATGTAGGTGCCGGGCTTCAGCGCGATCACCCGTTCGCTGCCAACGCTGCCCTCGGCCACCACGCCCTTGAACCGCTGCCGCCACGGGCTGAACCCGTGGCGGTGCGCGATGGCGTCGATGGCCATGAAGCCGATATTGTGGCGCTGCCGGGCCATGCCGGGCTCCGGATTGCCCAGGCCGACCCATAGCAGCATGGCACTATCTTACTTCTTGGCAGCCGGCTTGGCCGCGGCCTTCGGAGCCGCTGCTTTGGCAGGGGCAGCCTTGCTACCCTTGGCCGGGGCCGCGGCGGCCGGCGCGTTCGGATCGGTCACAGGCTCCGGCAGTTTCGAAGGCGCGGCGACGGTCGCAATCACGAAGTCACGCCCGGCGATCACCGGCGTCACGTCCGCGGTGCCGCCGAGGTCGGTCCAACGGACGTTGTCGTTGATGTCGAGGCTGGCGAGGTCGGCCAGGAACTCCTCCGGCACGCTGTCGGGATCGGCCAGCACCTCGACGGTGTGGCGCACGACGTTCAGCACGCCGCCACGCTTGAGGCCGGGCGAGGTGAGCTCGTTTTGGAAATGCACAGCGACGGAGACGCGGATGCGCTGGCCCGGCGCCAGGCGCTGGAAATCCACATGGATCGGCTTGTCCGACACCGGGTGGAACTGCACCTCGCGGATCAGCGCGCGCGACGCGACGCCGGCGATGTTCACCTCGTACAGACGCGACCGCCAACCGCCGCGCTGCAATTCGCGCAGCACCAGGCGTGGGTCGAGCTGTGCGAGGGTCGGCGGTTGCTTGGCGCCGTAGATGACGGCCGGCACCATGCCTGCCCGCCGAGATGCGCGTGCCGCCCCCTTACCAGCCCGCTCGCGCGCCTCGGCCTCGATCGTGACGTAATTGGCCATGGGTTGCTCCTAACAGGTATTGCGCCGGCCTCCAGGGGTGCCAGCGCGCCCGGCGATGTAGCGGATCGGCCGGTTTTGGGCAACCCGCGGGCGCGAGTTTGGGTTGGCTGGCGGGCGGCGACGCGTGCTTCCCTTTCCCGGCTTGGGGCTAAGTCTTATCGGACTGGACGCATCATCAGCGTCCGGAAAGCGACGCCACACGAACGGAGGGCATATGAAAAAGGCGACTTCTGACGCACCCGAAGGCAGGGACCTGTCCCGCGAGTTGCTGGCGGAGCTCCAGGCTGCTGCCGAGCTGCCGGATGGCCAGATCAATACCCGTGACCCCGACGCGCCCGAGGCCGTCGATTGGACGGATGCCGCGCGGGGGCGGTTCTGCAAGCCGCGCAAGGTGCAAAAAACCCTGCGAGTCGATGCGGATGTTGTCGCGTATTTCGAGAGCCAGGGGCCGGGCTACCTGACCCGCATGAACCGGGTTCTCCGGGCCTCCATGCTGCACGGGATACGGCGCCATCGGGATGCGGCCCGGAGCAGAAAGCATCAAGAAACGAGCGCGTGATCCGCGGCGCGCTTCACAGACCGGGCGTGACCAGGCCGGCAAAACTGGTCGTCACACAAGGCGGTCGATGTTAGGCCAGCGCCGGCGCCAGCACGCCTGCGCAGACCGCCTCGAACCGTTTCGTCACCTGCGCCCAGCTAAAGCGCTGGACCACAAGCTGCCGCGCCGCCTCCGCGAGCGCCGCGCTCCGTCCGGCGTCGTCCAGCACCGCCAGCACCGCGTCCGCGAACGCCTCCGCAGTGTCGGCCGCCAGGTAGTCGACGCCGTCCGTAACCGCCAATCCTTCCACGCCCAACGCGGTGGAGACGATGGGCCGGCCCATCGCCATCGCCTCGAACACTTTCAGGCGCGTGCCGCTGCCGACCCGCAGCGGGATGGCGTAAACGTGCGACCGCGCGACGAAGGGCCGCACGTCGTCCACGAACCCGGTGAATTCCCAGGCCAGGCCGCGCCCGAGCGCCTCGGCAACCAGCGCGTCCGGTGGGTTGCGGCCCACGATGACGGCCCGCGCCTGCGGTCGGCGCCGCAGGATCAGCGGCCAGATCTCGCGCATCAGGAACGCCACGCCCTCGACGTTCGACCGGGAGTCCATCGAGCCCGTGAACACCACCGTGCCCTCCGCCGGGCCGAATGGCGGCGCTGCCTCGGGGCCGTGGAATGCATAGTAGTCGACGTCCACCCCGGTCTCGATCGGCTCGACCCGATGCAGCCCATAGGTGTCGCGCAGCGCCGCCGCGTCACGGGCGGAAACGGCGATCACGGTGTCGAAGCGCCGCAGCGCGCTTCCCTCGAACCGGCGCATCTTGCGGGCCTGGCCGCGCCAGATCGGGCGCATCGGCCTGGCGGCCACGGCGGCATGGCGGGCAAAGATCTCGGCTTCCACGTTATGGGTGAACATCAGCGACGGCACCGCGAGCTGGTCCGGCAGCAGCACCGCCGCGTGCGGGAAATCCACCAGCACCGCGTCGGGCCGCTTCGCCAGCTCCGCCGCCACCAGCGCCCGCCCGGACGCCGAGCTGTCCGTTGCGACCGCGACCGGCAGCCGCCCGGCCAGCGTTATCGCCCGGCGCAGGCGAGACATCGGCGCGGCGGGCCAGGACAGGAACCGGTCGCAAACCTCCGTCGTTTGCTGCCGAAATCGCCAAGCGTCCGACGGGGCAGGGGACACCAGCGTAATGTCGAACGCGCCGCCCTTCATGTGGCGCAGCGTGTTCGCCGTACGGATGCGCCCGCCCTGGTCGAGCGGGAACAGGAACCGCGGCGAGACCACCAGCAGCCGTGGCCTCACCAGCAAAGGCCTTGGTAGGTGATGCCGGGGTGGCCGCGCACCTCCGCGATCCCGGCGAGGTCCAGCACCCGCTGTCCGCGCAGGGCTTCCAGCAACGCCGGACGGTCGCGCGCGCCGACATGGCCCAGCACCACCAGCCCGGCGCCATCGAGCGCAGCCGCCGGGTCGGGCGCTAGCAGCCGCTCCAGGTGCGGGAGCTCGCGGTCGATATAGGCGCGGTTGCTGCCCGTCAGCCGCGCCACCTCCACCGAGCGGTCGAAGATGCGCAGTCCGTAGCCCCGGCCCAGCAATCGCTCGGCCAAGATGACGAACGGGCTTTCGCGCAGGTCATCGGTGCCGGGCTTGAACGCCAGCCCGAACAGCGCGACGGTTTGCCGGCCATGGGCGGCGATGGCCTCGAAGGTGCGCTCAATGATGGCGTGGTTGCTGGGCAGCACCTGTTGCAGGAACGGCGCCGGGACATGCGCGCGGTCGGCCAGCGCCAGCAGGCTGCGAATATCCTTGGGCAGGCACGAGCCGCCGAACGCAAAGCCGGGCATGAGATAGGCCGGTGAGATGTTCAACACCCGGTCCTCGCAGAACAGCCGGAACGCGGCCCGCGCATCGACGCCGAGCGAGGCGAGGATCGCGCCGCTCTCATTGGCGAAAGCGAGCTTGACCGCGTGATAGGCGTTGGCGAGGTATTTCACTGATTCTGCAACGCGGTACGGCGCGACATGAATGTCGCCGCTTATGCCCGCGTAGATCTCCCGCAGCACTGCGCCGTCCTCGCCCGGGGCGGCGCCGATCAGGGTATAGGGCGGCGCGTGGAAATCGCGGACCGACGAGCCCTCGCGCAGGAATTCCGGGTTGGAAAAATAGCGGAAACCCTCGCCGTGCCGCCGGCCGCTGGCCTGTTCCAGCATGGGGATGACGCGGTCCTCCGCCGTGCCCGGCGGTACCGTGGACCGCATGACCACGGTGTGGACGCCGTGCTTGCCGCGCAATTCGTGGCCGATCGAGGCCACCACCTCGTCGACCGCCCGCATGCTGACGCTGCCGTCGGGTCCGCTCGGCGTGCCGACCGAGATGAACGAGACCTCGGTGTTCGCCACCGCTTCGGCGACGCTGGTGGTCGCGCGCAGCCGTCCGGTGCGGACGCCTTCTGCGATCAGGCCGTCGATTTCGTCCTCGACGATCGGCGACTGGCCGCGCGCGAGCATGGCCACCTTGTCCGCCGCAACGTCGACGCCGACGACTTCATGGCCGGACGATGCAAGGCATCCGCACGAAACTGCGCCGACGTAGCCGATACCCATGACCGAAATTCTCATGGGATTGAAACAAACAGGATTCAGGCCCGCAAAACAAGGGCCTATGCTATGTCATTTCTTGTTATGATGCCGGCGTGAGGCTCCAAGGCGTGCCGGGCTCGCAGAAATACGGCACGGCGTTGGGGGTGCGGACGTCTGGGGACAGGCCCATCTCGGCCCGCAGCGCACGGAACAGCGCGCCATGCGCCACCACCAGCACCGGCGCCTCCCGCGTCAGCGCCCGGTTGATCGCCAGCACGGCGCGGGCCTGCAGCGCCTTGAACGGCTCGGCGCCTTCGGGCGTAAAGGTCCCGGCGACCCAATCCTCGAACCAGCCGCCCATGGGCTGGCCCTCCTGGCCGCCGAACGCCACTTCGCGCAGGTCGTCCTCGATCTCGACCGGCAGGCCGAGCGTCTTGCCCACGATGCCGGCGGTGGTGCGCGCGCGGGACAGCGGGCTCGATACGATCGAGCGGATGCCCCGGATGCGCAGCACGCCCGCCGCGGTGCGCGCCTGCGCCAGGCCGGTATCGTTCAGCGGGGTGTCGACGGCGCCCTGGGACACGTTGCGCGCGTTCCAGTCGGTTTCGCCGTGGCGCAGATACCAGAACGCACGTTGAGTCAGCATCAGGCGGCGAGACCCTCCTGCTCCAGCATGCGCTGCACGGCGGGGCGGGCCAGCATGCGGTCGAAATGCGCCTGGACGTTGGGCGGCAGCGTCATGCCCATGCGCTTGCCGCCCCAGTAGCAAACGTAAAACAGCGCGCTGTCGGCAATGCTGTATTCGCCCGCCAGCCATTGCTTGCCGGCCAGCGCCTTGTCCATCAACGCGAACCCCTTTTGCGCCATCGCGGTGCCGCGGGCCTTTACGCCGTCATGCTCCGCCTCGTTCGGGCTGTAGTTGGATGGGCGGAACAGGCGCGAAAAGCCCTGCATGTGGATGGTGGAAACGCAGTAGTCCATCGCCTCCGCGCCGCGCAGTTCGCCCTCGTCCGACTTTGGCAGCAGCCCAGCCTCCGGGTTGGTGGTGGCGAGGTAGTGCGCGATGACCGGATACTCCGTCACGATCGACCCGTCATCGCGCTGCAGCGTGGGCACCTTGCCTTTCGGGTTCAGCTCGCTGAACGGCGGGCGCTGGCTCTCGCCGCCGCGGATGTCGAGCTTGGCCAGCTCATACGGCTTGCCGATCTCCTCCAGCAGGATGTGGATGCCCATCGAACACGCGCCGGGCGCATAATACAGCTTCATGGCATTCTCCTTTAGGTTCAATCAAATAACGAGCTGACCGAACTCTCGTCCGAGATGCGCTGCATGGCCTCGGCGAGGATGGGGGCGATGGAAAACAAGCGCAGGTTGGCGGCGCCGCGCACCGCCTCGGTCGGCAGGATGCTGTCGGTGATGGTCATGCCCTCGATCGGCGAGGACGCGATGCGTTCGACCGCCGTGCCCGACAGCACGCCGTGGGTCACGTAGACGCCGACGGACTTTGCGCCGCTTTCCGTCAATGCCACCGCCGCATTGCATAGCGTCCCGCCGCTGTCGCAGATGTCGTCGACGATGATGCAGTCCTTGCCGCGCACGTCGCCGATGACGTTCATGACCTCGGACACGCCGGCGTGGTCCCGGCGCTTGTCGATGATTGCCAGTTCGCAGTTGACCCGGGTGGCGATGTCGCGCGCGCGCACGACGCCGCCCACGTCCGGGGACACGATCATGAGGTCGCGTCCGGCGAACCGGCTGCGTATGTCGCGGGCGAACATGGGCGCAGCGTAAAGGTTGTCGACCGGGATGTCGAAGAAGCCCTGGATCTGTCCGGCATGAAGATCCAACGTCAGCACGCGGTCGGCGCCCGCTTCGGTAATGAGGTTTGCCACCAGCTTGGCGCTGATCGGCGTGCGCGGCCCGGCCTTGCGGTCCTGCCTGGCATAGCCGAAGTACGGGATGACCGCCGTAATGCGCCGGGCCGAGGAGCGCCGCAGCGCATCCAGCGTAATCAGCAGCTCCATCAGATGGTCGTTCGCCGGATACGACGTGCTCTGGATCACGAACACGTCCTCGCCGCGGACGTTCTCATGGATTTCGACGAAGATTTCTAGGTCGGCGAAGCGCCGCACCGATGCGTTCGCGAGCTTCAGGTGCAACGCGGTGGCCACGGCCTCTGCCAGCGGACGGTTGCTGTTGCAGGCAAGGATCTTCATGCGGCAGGGGTCCCAAACAGGGGGCAGAAGGTGGCGGGCAGGGTTCTAGCAACCCAAGTCCGACCTGTCACCTTTCCGTCACGGGGGTGTGGCCTATTTAGCCGTTTCTTTGCCATCTTGCGGGCCAGCCTGGCCGGCGGCCGATGGATTGGCCGCCGGGGCGCTTCCTGGGATGGTCCGGGCGCCGGTAGAGTTCAGCACGACGTCGCGCACGCCGCCCGCGGCCTCGTCCGCCACCACGACCGCGACATCGCCCCAATAGCGGTCGAGCGTGCCCGGCGGCACTTCGTTCAACTGCACGATGCGCCCGCGTTCGTCGCCCTTGTTGTCCGACACGATCCATTGCAGCTCGATCCGCATCGCGCCCTTGGCGCCGGGCGCGGTCTGCACCTGGCCGGCCAAGGTGAAGTCGGCGTCCTTGGCCGAGTCCTGGACCACGAGGCCCATCCCAGTCAGCTTGGCGCGCATCTGCGCCGGCAGGCTGCTGCCGCCGTCGCCCGGCGCGCCGGTCACGCCGGAGAAATAGATGCGGGCCGGGCGGTTCAGCAGGCTGTTCGGGTCGCTCTGCCGCCGGGCGGCCTCGATCCGAGTCAATAATGACGCGATGCCCGGCGCGGCCTGCGTCGCCGCCGCCTTCAGCACGGCCGGGTCGCCGCCGGCCCAGTCGGCCATGGCGATCGGCGCGCCTTCGGACGATCCCTGCGACTCGCCGGACGGGTTCTGCACGGCGTAGCTCGGCACCACGTCGGCGCCGCGCACCTCGGCCGAGAGCAGCAGGGTCCAGTCGCTGCGCCGCCGCCCGCGTCCGGCCACGGCGGGCACCTCCTCGGCCACCAATGCGTCCGCCACCGCGCCGGCCCATGCGTTGGCGCCGGCGTCGGGCAACAGCGACTGCGCCGGCGCGGGCACCGCGAGACGCGAGGGCGGTGGTTGCGAAAGCCGCTCGGCCGTCGCGCCCGGACGGCCCAGGAATGGCTGCGGCAGGTCTCCGCACCCGGCGAGGCCAAGCAGCGCCGCAAGCGAGGCCGCGGCGAGTTTCGGCAACGATGGATGCCTGTCAGGAAACACAGCTCACCACCCCGACCACGATGAAAATAACGATAAAATAAAAGAAGTACGGTCCCATGGCGGCGCTATAGCATGATCGCCGAGATCTGGTGCCCGATGGGTCCGCCGCCGGCGAGGGTGCGGCGGCGATGGCTGAAAAAACGGTCGGGGTCCCCCAGGGTGTCGGCGTCGATCACGTCCACCCGGCCCAATCCGCGCAGGCGCGCCGCGCAATATCCAGCCAGGTCGAACTGCCACCGGTCCGGGCGCGCCCCGTCGACGAAGAACGCGGCGTCCGCGCCGTCATGCGCCAGGATTGCGCCGCGCAGGTCGGGGCCGACCTCATAGGACGGCTGTTGGATGCAGGGGCCGATGGCGGCGGCGATCGACGTAGGCCGGGCGCCCAGGCGGACCATCGCCGCGACCGTCGCCTCCAGCACGCCGGCCGCGGCGCCGCGCCACCCGGCATGAACCGCGCCGACGACCCCCGCTTGCGCGTCGGCCAGCAGGACGGGGGTGCAGTCTGCGGTGATGATGCCGAGCGCGATGCCGGGCCGGGCCGTCACCATCGCATCGGCCCGTGGCCCGGCG
This sequence comes from Acetobacteraceae bacterium, assembly GCA_965277495.1. Taxonomy (GTDB): domain Bacteria; phylum Pseudomonadota; class Alphaproteobacteria; order Acetobacterales; family Acetobacteraceae; genus CAHJXG01. The sequence continues at coordinate 4,010,622 of OZ255824.1, forward strand.
CCATACGGCCAGGGCGTCTCCACCACCGCCACCTCCGCGCCGTGCACCTGCGTCAGCCCTACCAAGTTTGGCGGCTCGGCCCCCAAATGCCGCGCCGCCAGCGCGCGGTTCTCCCGAATGGCTTCGGGCGCGTCCTGGCCGGACAGGCCGCAATTCAGGCTGGCATACGGCCCGCTGCTGACCCCGCCCCGGCGGGTGAAGAAACCATGCGGGCACGATAGGACGGGGCTGGCCAGCGGCTCGACCGTCATGGCTCGAACCCGGCGGGGCAGGGGAGTCCCGGATGGCAAATGGCCAACGCCTTGAATAGGCGGCCCATGCGGTCCGGCTCGGCCAGGCGCTGCGCCGCCTGCACCAACCCCGCAGCACGGACCGGCGGCTGCGTCTGCGCGAGCCGTCCGGTGCGCTGGAACAGGCCGAGCCGGGTCAGGAACAGGCCCTGCGGCACCGGCCCATGCACCGCGGCGCCTGCAGCCCGCACCACCCGGGCAAGCGCCGCGAAGTCGACATGCGCGGTAAGGTCCGCCGACCCGGCGTCGATCAACGGGTTTGCCGGCCTGCCCGCCTGCAGGGCTTGCAGGCTGTCGCCCGGGGCGCTCTCGGCCGGGCCATAATCCAGGATCAACGCCGCCCCGCCGTCGCGAAGCACCCGGCGCGCGATATGGCCGGCGACCGCGCGGGCGGCCTCGCATAGTTCCACCACGGCGCCCTCTTCTGCGTCGGCGGCCTCCGGCAAGGTTGCCGGCTGTTCCACAAGGCGGCCGCCCGCGACGAAGCGTTCGGTCCAGCCAGCGCCGCGGCGCACGAACTGACGGATCGGCAGCGCGTCCAGGAATTCGTTGGCAAGCAGCAGCATCGGACCCGGCGGCACCGACTCCAGCACATCATGCCACGCGGCATCCGGCACCCGGGCGGCTTGCTGGGCGCGCAGCTTTGCCGACGTCTCGACCAAATGCACCCGCAGCGCCGCCGCGAACGGGGCCGCCACGCCGCCGATGGCCCGCAGCGCGTCGGCCATCAGGGTGCCGCGCCCCGGCCCGCATTCCACCAGCAGCACCGGGTGCGGCCGGCCCATCGCTTCCCAGGTTATGGCGGACCACAGCCCCAGCAGCTCGCCGAACACCTGGGTGATCTCGGGCGAGGTGGTGAAATCGGCATAGGGGTTGCGCGTCGCGTAGTAGGCCGTGTTGGCGCGCGCCATGAAGGCGTCTAACCGTTCCAAAGCTATGCCGGCTGTGGCGCAGGCTGGGCGCGGGCGATCAGCCAGGCGCCGGCCAGGATCATCGGCAGCGACAGCAACTGTCCCATCGTCGCGCCGGCGAACAGGAAGCCCAGGAACGCGTCCGGCTGCCGGAAGAACTCGCCGATGATACGGGCGATGCCGTAGCCGACCAGGAAAATGCCGGTGAGCGTGCCGAAGCGGGCGCGTATCGCCGGGTTGCGGCAGGCGAGCGCCAGGACGATCAGCAGGGCCACGCCCTCCATCGACGCCTGGTAAAGCTGGCTCGGGTGGCGCGGCTCCGGTCCGGCCACGGGGAAAATCATCGCCCAGGGCAGCCAGTCCGGCGCCGGGCGGCCCCAAAGCTCGCCGTTGATGAAGTTGGCGATGCGGCCGAAGCCGAGCCCGATCGGCACCACGACGGCCAGCCGGTCGGCAAATCCAAGCAGCGGAATGCCCTCCTTCCGGCAATAGATCACCAGCGCCGTCACCACGCCCAAGACGCCGCCATGGAAGCTCATGCCGCCCTGCCACACCGCGAATGCCCCGAGCGGGTTCTGCAAATAGTGCATGGGCTGGTAGAACAGCACGTAGCCCAGGCGTCCGCCGAGCACGACGCCGAGGGTTGCCCAGGTGAGGAAATCGTCGGTCTGCTCCATACTGGCAACCGGGGGCGACAGCCGCACCAGACGCCGCATGATGCGCCATCCCAGCACCAGGCTGCCGATATATGCGAGCGCATACCAGCGTATGGCGAGCGGCCCGACCTGCACCAGCACGGGGTCGAACCCCGGGAACATCAGGGCTGGGATCATGCTGAACGCTCCGCGTTCGGGATCATACATAAAGCTCCGGACCCTGGAGGTGGTCCTGCACATAGCGGCGGACGCCGTCCTCCAGCGGGGTGAATTGCCCGGCGTAACCGGCGGCGCGCAGGCGGTCCATGCGGGCCTCGGTGAATGACTGGTATTGGCCCTGCAGCGCCTTGGGCATGTCGATGAACTCCACGGACCGCGGACGCCCCGCCGCATCGCACACGGCATGCGCCAAGTCGAGGTAGGTGCGCGCCGTGCCGGTGCCGAGGTTGAACAGCCCGCTCACCTCCGGACGGTCCAGCAGCCACAGCATCACGTCGACGACGTCGCCCACCCAGATGAAGTCCCGCCGTTGCGCGCCGTCCGGCAGCCCGGCATGGCCGGAGCGGAACAGGCGCGCCGGCTGGTTGGACGCAACCTCGTCGTGCTTCACCTTCACGACCGAGATCATGCGGCCCTTGTGATATTCGTTCGGCCCATAGACGTTGAAGAACTTCAACCCGGCCCATTGCGGCGGCGCGGGCTCGCCTGCCGCCAGCGCCGCCATGACGCGCAGATCGAAGGCGTGCTTGGTCCAGCCATACAGGTTGAGCGGGCGAAGGGCGTGCAGCAGCGCCGGGTCGTCGTCGAAGCCGGCCGAGCCGTCGCCATAGGTGCTGGCGGACGACGCATACACGAAGCGGGCCTGATGCGCGGCACACCATTGCCATAGCCGCCAGGGCAGGGCGACATTCGTTTCCCACGCCAGATCGCCGTCGGTCGCCGTCGTCTCGCTGATGGCGCCGAGGTGGAACACCATGCGGACCGGCGGGCGCGCCGCCAGAAAGGCGTCGAGCGCATCGGGCCGGATGAGCTGCGCCGGCGGATGCCGGGCGAGGTTGCGCCACTTGCCGGCGTCGCCCAGCCAATCGGCCACGACGGCCGCCGCATTGCGTTCGGCGAGGGCGGCGTGCAGGTTGGAGCCAATAAAGCCGGCGCCGCCGGTGACCAGGATCATGCCGATGCGTTATAGGCGTGCAGGGCGGGCTGACATAGCCCCCCGGCGTGCGTATGTATCGAACGCGAACAGAGAGGGTGGGGGTATCATGGCCGATCGACCGAAGTTCTTCGACGACCTGGCCGGCGTGGCCGGCGGCGCGTTCTCCGCCCTGGCCGGCGTCCGCGAGGAGGCCGAGACCATGATCCGCGCCCGGGTGGACGAGGCGATCCGCAAGCTGGATCTGGTCAAGCGCGACGACCTCGACGCCGTGCAGGAGATGGCGGCGAACGCCCGCACCGGCCAGGAGGCCGCCGAGGCCCGGTTGGCGGCCATGGAGGCGCGGCTGTCGGCGCTCGAGCGCGCGGGTTCGGTCCCGGCTGCGTCGCCCGGCCCGGCGTTTCCGCCGGCCTCACCGGATGGCGTTGCATAGTCGGCTGCCGCAATGCACAGTATCGGCGCTTCACGTCATTATAACGGTGGACCCGGGTCACTAAGATCGGTTGCGGCCTGGCTTCCGCGCCGCGTAGTCTAAATCCTGGCGCGAGTCGGCGATCCCTGGATAGCATGTCCAGGGTATCCGGTTCGCGCGACGGCCCGGCCTGCCTCCAACTGGGGAGACCCCGCATGTCAGCCCTGAGTACCTATGCCGCCGAGACCGCGGCCAACCCCCTCGATGTCATGGAGCAAGTTGTCGCCGCGAATGATTGGGCGTTCGACCGCCGCAACGATTCAGAGATGGCGGCCGAAGCCCCGGGCAAATGGTGCGACTACGGCCTGTATTTCAGTTGGTCGCAGGAAATCAGCGCCATGCACTTCACCTGCGCCTTCGACCTGAAGGTGCCGGAGAAGCAGCGCACGGCCCTCTATAAACTCTTGGCCCTGGCCAATGAGCGGCTGTGGATCGGCCATTTCGGCATGGACGCCGATGACGGGATGCCGCTGTTCCGCCACAGCGTGCTGCTGCGTGGCGCATCGGTCGCCAGCGCCGAGAGCCTGGAGGACATGGTCGACATCGCCATCACCGAGTGCGAGCGCTTCTATCCCGCGTTCCAATTCGTGCTGTGGGGCGGCAAAAGCCCGGCCGACGCCATGCAGGCCGCCATGCTGGAGTGCGTGGGCGAGGCATGACGGACGCTCTTCCGCCCATTCTGCTGCTCGGTGGCGGCAGGATGGGCGGCGCGATGCTGGCCGGCTGGCGCGAACGTGGGCTGGCGCCCTCCTTTGTGATCGATCCGGCTCCCGCCGCGACGGCGTTGGCCGGCGACGGTGTCCAGGTGGTTGCATCGCCGGAGGCCGTTCCGTCTGGGTTCGAGCCCGCCGCCGTCGTGATCGCCGTAAAGCCGCAGCAGGCCGGCGCGGCTTTGCCGGGGATTGCGCGTTTCGCGTCCGGGCGCGCCGTCATGCTGTCCATCATGGCCGGCCGCGACATCGCCGGATTACGGATGGCGCTCGGGCCGGATGCCGCGGTTGTCCGCGCGATGCCGAACACCCCTGCGGCAATCCGGCAAGGCATCACCGTCGCCTGTCCCGGCCCCGGCATCACCGAAACACAGCGGAGCCTTTGCGACAGCGTGCTGGCTTCCGTCGGGGAGGTCGCCTGGGTCGATGATGAAGGCCTGCTCGACGCCGTCACCGCGGTCTCCGGCGGCGGTCCGGCCTATGTGTTCCTGCTGGCCGAACTGCTGGAGCGCGCCGCTGCTGAGCAGGGCATTCCGCCTCTGCTGGCCCGCCGCCTGGCCCGCGTCACCGTCGCCGGCTCCGGCGCGTTGCTGGCCGCCAGCACCGAGGACGCATCCGCGCTGCGCATCGCCGTCACCAGCCCTGCCGGTACGACCGAGCGGGCGTTGGCGGTCTTAATGGCAGAGGACGCATGGCCTGACCTGATGTCGCGGGCGATCGATGCCGCGACCCGGCGGTCCCGGGAGCTTGCAGCCTAGGCCGTTTTCGGAACCCCCCTCGACAGGGGCAGCTTTGTCGCCCATGTCCCGATCATGGAAGATAAGCAGCTCGACCAATCCCTGATTGCCGCCGTGTTCAGCCAGGCTGCCCTGCGCGGCTGGTCCGACGTGAACATCGCCGAGGCGGCGCGCGAGGCCGATTTGCCGCTCGACCGTGTGCGCGCCCGGTTCCCGGGCCGTGGCGCCGTGCTGCTGCGCTTCGGCGTCATGGCCGACCAGGCCGCGCTGGCCACCGGGTCCAGCGAGCCGAACCCGCGGGAGCGGCTGTTCGACATGGTGATGTCCCGGTTCGACGCGCTGCAGCAGCATCGGGCCGGCATACTGCAGTTGCTTCGAGCCATGCGGACCGATCCCGCGACCTCGATGCTGCTGTATGGCGCGACGCTGCGCAGCATGAAGTGGCTGCTGGACGGCGCGTCGATTCCCTCGTCGGGCATCGTCGGCGGATTGCGCGTGCATGGACTGCTGGCGCTTTGGCTCTATGCCCTGCGCGCCTGGGAATCCGACGAAAGCGCCGACCTTTCCGCCACGATGGCGGCGGTGGACCGCGGCCTCGACCGTGCGATTCAGGCGGAGAACATGCTGCCGGGCCGGGAGCGCGGGCCGGCCGAGGAAGCCGCGGCGGTGTTTGCCGATGCCGGCATGACGGCGGAAGACGCGGTGTCCGACGTGACGGCGGAGGCCGCCGATTCAGACGGCCCAGACCCCGACGGTGCTGCCCCGAAACCAGCGCCGCCGGGCTGACACACCGCCGCTTGAAGGTGCCCGGTTTGCGCGGTAAATCTGCTAAATAAACAGGAGGACCACCATGAGCGATAATCCAGCCACCCGCATTCAGGCCACCGCAGCCAAAGCTGCCGATAACGCGGCCCAGATGGGGCGCACGATGGCGGACGCCGGAAAGGCGCAGATGGCCGAGTTCACCAAGATGTTCAGCGACATGAAAATTCCAGGCATGCCGGGCATGCCCGATATGGACAGCTTCTTGGCCATGCACCGCAAGAACCTCGAGGTGCTGACCGCCGCCAACAAGGTCGCGCTCGAAGGCGCGCAGACCGTTGCCCGCCGGCACATGGAAATCATGCAGGAGACCATGCAGGAGGTCTCCGAGACGATGCGCGACATGACGACGGCGGAGGGGCCGCAGGCGAAGGCCGCCAAGCAGGCCGAACTGATGAAGGCGTCCTATGAACGCGCCGTCAGCCATGTGAAGGAGTTGGCCGACCTGATCCAGCGGTCCAACGGCGAGGCGTTGAACATGCTGCACTCCCGCTTTACGGAGGCGATGGACGAGGTCAAGACGTTGGCGGCAAGCGGCGGCAAGTCCTAACGCCTGCATCGATCGCAGAGCAAACGCAGCCGGTCCCGGCGTCATCGGCGCCGGGATGATTTGTTTGGGTCTCTAGATCGGCAGCCGCATCCGGGCCCGTAGCCCACCGAGCGGGCTGTCTTCCAGTACGATGTCGCCGCCGTGGGCGCGCACGATGTCCCGCGCGATGGTCAGGCCAAGCCCGGTGCCGCCCAGCGCGCCGCTCTCGAACGGGCGGAACACGCTCTCACGGCGGTTCGGCGCGATGCCGGGGCCGTCGTCGTCCACCATGACCTGCACGCTGCGCTCCCACGGCTCGACGGACAGGTGGACCTGGTGCGCGTGACGCCGGGCGTTGTCGACCAGGTTCGTCACCGCGCGCCGGGCGGCATCGGGGCGCAGGTTCAGCATCAGCTTCTCGGGGCTGTCCAGCTCGATCAGGGCGCCGGCCCGCCGGGCGGCGCTGGCCACTTCTTCCAGCAGCGCCGTCAGGTCGATCGGCTGCGCCTGTTCGTCGCCTTCGCCGCGGGCGAACGCCAGGTAGCCGCTGATCATGCGCTCCATCTCCTCGACATCGGCGGTCATGTCGGCCACGTCCTGCTGCAAATCCGGGTGCGGCGGCAGCACCGCGAGCGCCAAACGGAGCCGGGTGAGCGGCGTGCGCAGGTCGTGCGACACGCCCGCCAGCATCTCGGTACGCTGCGACAGGAATCGAACGATGCGCTCCTGCATGCGGTTGAACGCCCCGGCGGCCTGGCGCACCTCGGTGGCGCCCTCGGGCTTGATGGGGCCGCGGTCCCGGCCCATGCCGAATGCCTCCGCCGCCTCGGCGAGGCGGCGGATGGCGCGGACCTGGTTGCGCAGGAACAGCGCCGCCACGCCGAACAGCAGCAGCGCCGTGCCCACGATCCACAGCACGAATAAATAGATCGTGGTCGCATACAGGCGCTTGCGCGGCGCCTCCACCTCCAGCACGGCGTCCGGCAACTGCACGCGGACCAATACGTCGCGGCTGTCGGTCGTCCAATCCATCGTGAACGGCCGCTGGACTTTCGAATCCAACGCCGCGGCCAGGTCGTCGTCCATCGGTCCCAGGATGTTCACATGGGTGTCGGGCGGCAACCGGGCGTTTGGGACCAAGCGCATCGGCAGCTCGAACCGCAGCCAGGCGGTGCGCAGGATCCAGGCTTCGTTCGCCGGGCCGGGATAGCGGTCCAGCAGTTCGATCGTTTGCGCGATCTCGCCGGCGATGCTTCCGGACAGGCGGCGGGAGACGATGTTGAGATGGCTGCCATAGAAGAACGTGAAGGCCACCGCCTGCAGCGCCACCAGCGGCACCAGCACGATCAGCAGGCTGCGCCCGAGCAATCCGCGGGGCAGCAGGCGTTTGATGCCATGGAGCAGCATGCCGGTCACGTGCCGGGTTTCAGCACATAGCCGCGTCCGCGCACGGTGTGCAGGAAACGCGGCTCGCGCGGGTCGGCTTCGATCTTGCGGCGCAGTCGGGTGACGTGCACGTCGATGGCGCGCTCGCCGGCCTCGTCCATTCCCAATGCATCGACCATCCAATCGCGGGACAGCACCTCGCCGGGCTTGCGGGCCAGCGCCTGCAGCAACGCCGCCTCGCCCCCCGTGAGGTGCACCACGCCGTCCGGCCCGCTCAGCGCCGCGCGCTCGATGTCGAAGCGCAATGCGCCGAGCGGCACCGGCCCGGTGGGTTCGGCCACGGCCGGGGCGACCCGGCGCAGCATGGAGCGCAGCCGCAGCACGAGTTCATACGGCTCGAACGGCTTGCCGAGATAGTCGTCCGCGCCGGCCTCAAAACCGGCGATGCGGTCCTCCGGCGAGCCGCGGGCCGTCAGCATCAGGATGGGAAGCCCGGCCCGCTCGGCCCGCAGGCTTTCCGCCAGCGACAGCCCGGTCTCGCCCGGCATCATCACGTCCAGCACCAGCAGGTCGGGCTGCATGAAGCGCATCTGCTCGCGCGCTTCGGCGGCGTGCCCTGCGGTGGTGACGCGGAAGCCCTGCTCGGCAAGGTAGCGCGACAGCAACGCCCTGAGCCGGGCGTCGTCGTCCACGACCAGGACGTGCGCTCCGGTCATTGGCCCGCCTTCATCGTCCTAGCCGGGCGGGCCGGACAGCGCTTTCGGCCTGGTCCATGTAGGCGCGGGCGGCGGGGTCCATTACGCCGCGCATCACCCGGCGGAACCCCTCGACCGCCGGGCCGCCCGCTTCGCGGTAGGCGACGGCCAGGCGCTCGCGCTGGCGCTCGAACAGGCGGCGCTCCAGCGCCTGGCCGGCGTCGGTCAGGCTCAGCAGCCGCTGCCGGCGGTCGCTGCGGCCCGTCGATTGCGCGACATAGCCCTGGTCCACCAGCGCGGTCAGCACGCGGGCCAGGCTTTGTTTGGTGATGCGCAGGATCGCCAGCAGGTCGCCGACCGTCATACCCGGAGTGCGCCCGATAAAATGCAGCGCGCGATGATGGGCGCGTCCGAGGCCGAGTTCCTCGAGGATCACGTCCGCCGCGCCGGTGAAGTCGCGATAGGCGAAGAACAGCATGTCCTGCGCCAGGCGCATCTGCTCCTCGCGAAGGAATAGCAGGTTGGACCCGGCCGAGCCTCTGGTATCATGACCTCGCGGATCATGGCTTGAACTGAGGGCAGGTCGCGTTTCCGGCATAGCAGGCATTCCTCGCGTATACGACAGGTTTATTGACTTACCTGGCTTTGCATTATAGGGTTGGGCGTGTTGAAGCAATAATATTACTTAGGAGAGCCGAGATGGCGTTGGTTCCTTTCGATGACCGCGACGGCCTGATCTGGATGGATGGCGTCCTGGTTCCATGGCGCGATGCCAAGCTGCACGTTCTGTCCCATGGCCTGCACTATGCCAGCGGCGTTTTCGAAGGCGAGAGGTCCTATTCCGGCAACATCTTCAAGCTGCGTGAGCATACCGACCGGCTGATCGCCTCCGGACGCATCCTCGGTTTCGAGATACCCTACACCGCCGAGCAGATCGATGCAGCCTGCCAAGAGGTGCTGGCGGCGAACAACCTGACCGACGGCTATATCCGCCCGATCGCCTGGCGCGGCACCGAACAGCTTTCGGTGTCCGCGCAGCAGACCCGGATCCACCTGGCGATTGCCTGCTGGGCCTGGCCGAACCTGTTTGGCGACGACCGCATGCAGGGCGTGCGGCTCGGCATGGCGAAGTGGAAGCGCCCGCATCCGGAAACGGCGCCCACGGCCAGCAAGGCCGCCGGGCTGTATATGATCGGCACCCTGTCCAAGCACGCGGCGGAGGCGGAGGGCTTCAACGACGCGCTGATGCTCGACTGGCGCGGACGCGTGTCGGAGGCGACCGGCGCCAACATCTTCTTCGTCATCGATGGGGCCGTGCACACGCCGACACCCGATTGCTTCCTGGATGGCATCACCCGGCGCACCGTCATGTCCATCGCCCGGCGCCGCCAGATGACGGTGATCGAGCGGGTGATCGAACCGGACGAGATGCCGCGGGCGACCGAGGTGTTCCTGGCCGGCACCGCCGCCGAGGTGACCCCGGTGCGCGAGATCGCCGGCAACCTTTATACGCCGGGGCCGATCACCGAAACGTTGCTGCGCGACTATGAGGCCCTCGTTCGCATGAACCCGGCTGAGGTCGCCAGCCGCGCGGCCTAACCCCGCACAAGCCCGGATCGGGGGCGGCTAGTCCGCCGCCCCACCCCACCGTGCCGCCGCTTCGGTATCGGCGGTCCGGGCCTCCACCCACTGCGCGCCGCCGTTGGCAAACTCCTCCTGTTTCCAGAACGGCGCCCGCGTCTTCAGCCAATCGATCAGGAACGCCGTCGCGTCCAGCGCCGCCTGACGATGCGGGCTGGCGGTCAGCACCAGCACGATCGGTTCGCCCGGCAGCAGCCGCCCGTAGCGGTGGACGACGGTGCAGCCCTGCAGGTCCCACCGTGCCTCGGCCTCGGCTGCGATGGCTTCCAGGGCGCGTTCGGTCATGCCGGGATAGTGCTCCAGCGTCATGCTGGTGATCCGCCGACCGCCGGCGCTGTCACGAACCAGGCCGACGAAGCAGCCGATCCCGCCGACGTCGGTGCGCCCCGCCAGCAATGCAGCGAGCTCCGCCCCAGTGTCGAATGCCGCCGCCTGGACCCGGACGACGGCCATCAGCCGCCCGTCACCGGAGGGAAGAACGCAACCTCGTCCGCATCGCGAACCGGGGTGTCCGGCGTCGCGAACTCCTGGTTGACCGCGGCGCGCACCATCGCCGGGTGGGCGAACGCGGCGGCCCCGGCAGCGTCGCGCGTCTGCAGCAATGCCACCAGGCCGCCGACCGTCGAAACGCCGGACGGCAGCGGCAGCTCCTCCTCCGTGCGGCCCATGCGTTCGCGCAGCCAGGCGAAATACAGGATGCGGGCCATCAGCGCGGCGTCGGAATGGTTGAGATGGTGCCGTTCGGGTTGATGACCGTGCTGGTGCCGTTGCCGTTCGGCACCATGATCGACCCGGTCGCATTCGGCGCATTGAGTTGCCGGTAGCTGCTGGTGCCGCCGGCGTCGACGGCCGGACCCTGCGGAGTCTGCACGACCTGGCCCTGCGGTCCCGGCCCTGGAACGGATGACTGCGGCGGTTGCGGACGCACATTGAGCCGCGGCTCCGGCGGCAGCCCGGGCTCGACGGAGCCGGGCGGGGTCGAGCTGCCGCGCGACGCTGGCCTGGGCTGCCGGCCGGCGGGCAGGCCCGGCCTGGCGCCCGGCACGGTGGTTTGATCGGCGCTCGGTTGCTGTTGCCCCAAATCGTTCAGCAGGGTTGGCTCGGGGGCTTGCGGGCCGGGCCATACATTGCCGGGTTCCGGGGTCAATGGCGTCACGTCGTCTTCCATGCCCAGCGTGCGCCGCACGTTTTCGCTGTCCGTCATCGGTATGTTGGGATTCTGCCCGGGCAAGGAAAAGGCGTGGTCGAGGAACTGGCCGAACCCGGTGCAGCCAGGGAGCAGGACGAGCAGGCCGAGCAAGACGGTGCGCCGCATGTGGATGGAGGCTCCTGAAGCGGCCGATCGGCCGTCGCGAATGTGCATAGGCCGCAACGATTGATCGAGTCCATAGGTGGGAAAATAGGCGGGGATCAGGGGCCCTGCACACCCTGCGCGTCTGCCCGGGGCGCAGCCGCATGCCGCAACCCGGCGACAAGGTAGTCCCAGCCGGTCCATATCGTAAGCCCGGCCGCGACCCACAGCATCGCCTCCCCGATGACCGAGACCGGCAAGAACTGCAAGTGGAGCAGTTGCGCCGAGGAGTTCCCGGCCAGCAAGGTGCCGAGCGCGCCCATCTGGAACCCGGTCTTCCACTTGGCCAGGCCGGTGACGGGAAGGCCCACCCGCAGCCCGGCCAGATACTCGCGCAGGCCGCTGACGAGGATTTCCCGCAACAGGATGACGATGGCGGGATACAGGCCCCAGGCCGAAAGCCGGTCCTGCCCCGCCAGCAGCATCAGCGTGGCCCCCACCAGCAGCTTATCGGCGATTGGGTCCAGCATGCGGCCGATATCGGACAACTGCCGCCGTCCACGGGCGATCTTGCCGTCGAAATAGTCGGTGATGGCGGCGGCGCTGAACACGACGCATGCGAGGAAGTCCGCCGCCGGCGTACGGACCGCAACGATCGCCACCAGCAGCGGGATCGCGGCGATGCGGGACAATGTGAGCAGGTTGGGAAGGTCGGTCAGCATGCCAGCGCACCATAAACCGGTTTTGCGGCCGGGTCAGCCAGGCAATCGATGCCCGCATATAATGAAAGCGCGTCAGTAGGTGGCGCGCCCTCCGGTGATGTCGAACACGGCGCCCGTGCTGAACGAGCAATCCTCGGTCGCGAGCCAGCACGCCAGCGCGGCGATCTCCCCCACGTCCACGAACCGGCCCATCGGGATCTTGGACAGCATGTAGTCGATCTGCTGCGGCGACATCTGCGCGAAGATGTCGGTCTTGGCGGCGGCGGGGGTGACGCAGTTCACCAGCACGCCCTTGCCCGCCAGTTCCTTGCCCAGCGATTTCGTCAAGGCGATCAGCCCGGCCTTGCTGGCGCTGTAGTGCGACGCGTTCGGGTTGCCCTCCTTTCCCGCGACCGAGGCGATGTTCACCACCCGGCCATAGCCGCGCGCGATCATGCCGGGGATCAGCGCCGAGCTCACCAGGAACGGCCCGACCAGGTTCACGTCGATCACCCGGCGCCATGCCTCGGACGGCAGGTCCCAGGTGGGCGCGTTGCCCCCGGTGATGCCGGCGTTGTTGACCAGGATGTCGACCGCGCCGTGGTGCGCCAGGGTCGCTTCGGCGGCGGCGCGCACGGCGGCCTCGTCGGTCAGCTCGACCTGGTGCATGCTAAGGGGGCCTTGGGTCCGGAGCTCCGCGGCGGCCTGGTTCATTGCGGCTGCGTCGAAATCCCAGATCGCGACCGCGGCGCCCGACGCCAGCATGCGTTCGGTGATGGCGCGGCCGATGCCCCGTGCGCCGCCGGTCACCACGGCCGTGCGGCCCTTCATGTCGAGCTGGTTCATGTTGCCCTCGATTGGCGTATCGCCGGCGGAACGCTAGTCAACCGCCGGCGGGGCGTCCAGGGGCCTATCCAGTGTCCCGCGCGGAACCCGGATGGAAATGCGCGTAGATGCGGCGCGCGGTCTCCCGGTTGATGCCGGGCGTCGCCTCGAGGTCGGTGAGGCCGGCGGCCTTCACCCCGCGGGCCGAGCCGAAACGGTTCAGCAACGCGCGCTTGCGGGCGCTGCCGACGCCTTCCACCTCGTCGAGCTCGCTGGTGACCAGCGCCTTGCTGCGGCCGGCGCGGTGCGTCGTGATAGCGAAACGATGCGTCTCGTCCCGAACCCGTTGCAGGTAATACAACACCGGATCGCGCGGGGGCAGTTGGAACGGCGCGCGGCCCTCGGTATGGAACCACTCGCGCCCGGCGTCGCGGTCGGGTCCCTTGGCGATCGCGACCAGCGGTATGTTGTGCATGCCGAGGTCCTGCATGATCCCGCGCACCGCCGAAAGCTGCCCGGCGCCGCCGTCGATCAGCACGAGGTCCGGCAGGGCCGGCGCTTCGCCCTCGCCGTTCTCGCTGGCCGCCTGTTCCTTCAGGGCGCGTCCGAACCGGCGCTCCAGCACCTCCCGCATCATCGCGAAGTCGTCGCCGGGGGCGATGGGGCCGCGGATGCTGTATTTGCGGTAGGCGTTCTTTTGATACCCGTCGGGACCCGCGACCACCATCACGCCATAGGCGGCAGTGCCCATGATATGGCTGTTGTCGTAGCATTCGATGCGGGCCGGCGTTGCGGCCAATCCGAACAGCTCGGCCACGCCTTCCAGCAGCTTCGTTTGCCCGGCGCTCTCGGCCAGCTTGCGTTCCAGCGCCTCCCGCGCATTGGTCTCAGCGTGCAGCACGACGGCGCGTTTCTCGCCGCGGGCCGGCACCGCGAGCGTGACCTTGCGGCCCGCCTTCAGCGACAGCGCCTCCGCAACGAGGTCCTGTTCCGGCACCGGATGGTTCAGCAGCACGGTCTCCGGCGAGGGCTTGTCGTCGTAGAATTGCGCGACGAACGCCGCCAGTACGGCGTCCAGCTCCATGTCGCGGGAATGGGTGGGGAAGAACGCCCGGTTGCCGTTGTTGCGCCCGCCGCGGATGAAGAACACCTGCACGCAGGTCTGGCCGCCGATCTGGTGCCCGGCGATGATGTCGGCGTCCGTCAGGCTGGCCGGGTTGATGACCGCGGTGCCCTGCACGTGGGTCAGGCCGCGGATACGGTCGCGGATCGCCGCCGCGCGCTCGTATTCCAGGTCCTCCGCCGCCGCCTCCATCTCGTGGGCGAGTTCCTTCTGCACGGTGTTGGCCTTGCCGCCCAGGAAGGCGCGGGCCTGGTCGACCAATCGGCTATAGTCCGCGGCATCGATCCGGCCGACGCAGGGCGCGGAGCAGCGGCGGATTTGATGCAGCAGGCAGGGGCGGCTGCGGTTGGCGAACACGCTGTCCTGGCACGACCGCAGCAGGAACACGCGCTGCATGGCGTTGACCGTCTGGTTGACCGACCACACCGACGCGAACGGCCCGTAATAGCTGCCCTTGCGCGACCGCGTGCCGCGATGCTTGACGATTTGCGGGAACGGGTGATCCTCGGTCAGCATCAGCCACGGATAGCTCTTGTCGTCCCGCAGCACGATGTTGAACCGGGGCTTGAGCCGCTTGATGAGGTTGGCCTCGAGCAGCAGGGCCTCGGCCTCGGTGTGCGTGGTGACGATCTCCATCGAGACCGTTTCCGACACCATGCGGCGCAGGCGCTCGTTCAGGCGGGCGAGTTGCGTGTAGGAATAGACGCGCTTCTTGAGGCTTTTGGCCTTGCCGACATAGAGGGCATCGCCCCGCGCATCCAACATGCGATAGACGCCGGGGCTGAGCGGCATGGTCACAAGGGCGCGCTCGATCACGCAAAGGCCTTTCGGTCCGGCGTCGGCCGACGGTATTGCGGTCGGAGGTGGCCCGGGCTCGGCCATGGTGGGATCGGCGTCTTGCATGGATGTCAAATAGGGCTGCGGCGACCGCGGCCTCAAGTGCCCCGGTCGGTGCAGCCTCGGGTATGAAGGGCGTTTTCTATCCACGGAAGCTGTGGACAACTCTGTGGAAGAGCTGCGGATGAAGGGCGTATATCCGCGGTTTTACGGGCGTTCCCAAGGATTGCCCAAAAGATGGGCAGAGTCGCTAATCGCTTGTTTTGATTATATTTAGGTGTTGCCCTGAGTCCTCACAGTGAGCGTCATCGCGCATGTCCCTGCAATCATTGGGATTGATCAGACTGACGTGGACAACATCACGCCGGGGTTGCGGCTTTCGTTCCGGTTCTGTGCCGAATAATCGCTACGCCGGCCGCGGCGGCATCGGCGAACACATCCAACTTCTCCACTTGGATGCGCGCAAACCGCACCCGCGGGTCGGCCAGGCAGGTGGCGGCGATCCGCTCGGCCAAGGTTTCTACCAGCTTGATGTGCCCGGACGCCACGATTTCGCGGACCGCCGCCGCAACGGTCTCGTAGCTGACCACGCGTTTCAGGTCATCGGACGGGTCTGCGCCCTCATCGACGCCAAGGTCGACATTGATCCGGACGCGCTGGGTGCTGCCGTGCTCGTGCGCATACCAGCCGATGCTGGCCTGCAGCACCATGTCGCGCAGGAACACGTGGCGGACGCCGGGTTCGGCGATGAAGTTCATTCCTCGGCCCCGCTGCTTGCTGCCCCGGCGCCGCCTGATTGCCATTGCAGGTGCTGGCCGCCGTCCAATGCGATCATCTGCCCGGTCATCGCCGGCAATGCGAGGATGGCGATGACGGCGCGCCCGATCTCGTCGGGGCTGGCGCCGTGCTGCAACGGGACGGAGGCGCTTTGCCGGGCGAACTGCGCCTCGGTTTGGCGCGGGCTCGGCAGGGTTGGGCCGGGGCCGATGGCGTTGACCCGGATACGCGGCGCCAATGCGAGCGCCATCTGCTGCGTCAGCGCCCATAGCGCCGCCTTGGTGACGGTGTAGGAGACGAAATGCGGCGTCAGCGACCAGACCCGCTGGTCGATCATGTTGATGACGACGCCGTTGGCCGCGGCGGGCAGGGCGCGCGCCATGGCCTGGGTCAATACGAACGGCGCGCGCAGGTTCGGCTCCATGTGCCGGTCCCAGCTCGCGCGGGTGGCATCGTCCCACTCGTCGCGCTCGAACGTGCTGGCATTGTTGACCAGCACGCCGATGCGGCCGAGCGCTGCGGCGGCGGCGGGCAGCAGGCCGTGCATGGCAGCTTCGTCGCCGAGGTCTGCGGCGAGGACCGTTGCGCGGGCACCAAGGGATTGGACGCGCGTGGCCAAAGCTTCGGCTTCCGCCCGGCTATGGTGGCAATGAATTGCAATATCGAAGCCGGCATTGGCGAGCGCCTGCACGATCGCGCCACCCAACCGGCGTGCGCCTCCGGTGATCAAAGCGGTGCGGGGGATGGCGGCTGGAATCGAGAGCTGCATGACGTTCCGTAGCGAGGACCAGCGGCGACCGCTAGTGGTTATGCGTCACGCCCGCTTCCAGCGCCGCCAGGCGACCGGCAGCAGCGATAGCAAGGCCAAGCCGGCCAGTGGCAGCAGCACGCCGGGCGACGTGAAGGTGGATAGCTGGAGGTGCTCATGCGCGTCCAGGACCTGCCGCATTCCGGCGCCCAGGGACGCGAAGATCAGGGTGGGAGGGATCGCGCCGGCTGCCGTAGCGAGCGTGAAAGGACGCAGCCGCATGCCGGCCAGCACCGCCAACAGGCTCACGAGCGAGAACGGCAGGACGGGAAGCAGCCGCAGCATCAGCAGGTAGCACACGGCGTCCTGCTGCATGCGTTGCCGCATCCGCTCGACGAACGCGCCCTGGTACGCGGCCATGCCGGACAGTGCGTGGCGCATTGCCAGGAACAGCAGCACGGCGGCGGCGACCGTGCCCGCCACGGACAATGCGGTGCCCAGGACCGTGCCGAACACCAGCCCGCCAAGGGCCGTCAGCAGGCCCTCGGCCGGCAGCGAGGTCATCAGGAACACGGACGTCGCCGCGATGAAGGCGAACGACGCGGCGAGGCGGTGCTCGTCGGCGAGGCTCCGCAACTGTTCCTGGCGCTCGCTGAGCGCGTCGAGCGACAGGAACCGCTGTGCGCCGGAGGTATAGAGCGCCACCGCCGCGGCAACGATCAGCAGGATCGGCCACCATCGCAGCAAGCGTCCCGGCCGCCTGGCCTCGCCGCCGACCGCCGCAGTCATGGCGCAGTCATGGCGCCGTCATGGCGCAGCCTCCGCCACCGGCTGTGCGTAATAGTGGTCGAGCACGATTACGACGCACGCAGCGGCCGGCACGGCGATCAGCAGCCCGAACACGCCGAACAGGGACGCCCCGCAGACGAACGAGAAGATGACCGCCACCGGATGCAGCTTGGCCGCCTGGCCCAGCACCAGCGGCCCGAGCGCATTGTCGATCACCAGCCGCAGCACGATGGCGTAGCCCATGAGCAGGGCGGCCGTGCCCAGGCTGTGCTCCTGAACCGACGACAATCCGACCAGCACCATGGAAGCGAACGGTCCCAGCGCTGGGATGATCTCGAGCACGCCGACCGCGATCGAGAGCAGCATTGCGTGCGGCAGGTGGAACAGCAGGCCAAACCCGAGATAGGCCGCGGCGGCCGTGAAGACGACGACGACGGCGACGCCCACGAAGTAACGCCGGAGCGCGGGCGCCACGGACGGCAGGATGCGCTTGACGGAGCCGCGCCGCTCCGGCGGCACCAGCCAGATCATGCCGTCGACCAAGCCCGGCC
Source organism: Acetobacteraceae bacterium (assembly GCA_965277495.1). Taxonomy (GTDB): domain Bacteria; phylum Pseudomonadota; class Alphaproteobacteria; order Acetobacterales; family Acetobacteraceae; genus CAHJXG01. The sequence goes on from OZ255824.1 coordinate 4,028,266, forward strand.
CGGAGATCATGAAGTAGGGCGTCAGCACCAGGGTCAGGAACACGCCGAGGATGCCGCCGACCCCGAAGACCGTGCCCGTGAGCGCAAGCTGTGGACTGATCAGGCTGTCCGCACTGGCCTGCAACTGCTGGACCAGGGCGTCGGCGGTGTATTTCTTGCCGAAGAACGACGTGCCGTCCGGGCCGACCAACTGCGCGACCAGGTCGTGGATCATGCGCGGGCCGTCCTGTGCGAGCATGGTGCAATCGTCGACGATCGCGCGCCCGACCCACCATGCGAAGGCCACGCCGGCGGCCAGCAGGACCAGGTACAGGATCGCCGCAGGTATCCAGCGGTGGTTGGCGCAATAAGGCTGCACGCGGCGTATGAGCGGGTCGAGCACGAAGCTGAACCCGGCCGCGATCAGAAACGGCAGCAGTTCGGTATGGAGCGCATAGAAGACCAGCACCACGACCACGGCCACGCCGGTCAAAGCCCAGTTGCGGGGCCGGCTTCGACGCACCGGCGGTCCGGGGTTGGCTTGCCGCTGCGTGTCCATGCCGTTCAACGCAGGTCCCCGGCCGTGTCCAATCCGTAGGTGCGCCCTTTCCACCGCACCCGCCCGGCCCGGCGCAACCGCACGCTCTCTGCCGCGATGGCCGCCACAGCGGTTGCCCCGATGGGGAACAGCGGCAGCAGCCAGGGCGTGACGCGGAAGTGCCGCAGCGTCCCGGCCTGCACGCCGAGCGCCACGGCGGAAGCGGTGGTGGCCACCGCGAACCCGAGGATCGGCGCGGGCGAAGGGTTCCGCCACGCCGCGGCGCCGAGCCATGCCGGAACCAACGGCACCGCCCAGGCCGCCAGGAACCCCACAGCCGCCACCCGGACGGTTGCCGGGCTGTTGCCCATGATCTCCGTGGCATTCTTGCTGAACCCTTCCCAGAGCGAGGCGAGGCCACGATACATCCGCGCCTGCAGCAGGTGCTCGGCCGCCATGACCTGCACGCGGTGGCCGCCGGCCAGCATTCGCCGGGCGAGGGCGTTGTCCTCGCAGACGGCGTCACGGACCGCGGCATGGCCGCCCGCCGCATGGTAGGCGCCGGCGTGCACCAGCAGGAACTGGCCGTTGACGGTGGCCGGCTTCGCCTCGGACGGCATTCCGCAGGCGATCACCAGCATTCCGGCGGGGATGACGAGCCTTTCCCAGAAGCTGCCCAGGGATTGATGCGGCTGCAGCGACAGGAAGGCGGTGTCGCCGGCTCGAGCGGCGTCGAGCGCGGATGCGAGTGCCAGCGGGAGCGCCCGGACGTCGGCATCGAGGAAGCACAGCCAATCGGCATCGCCTGCCTCAAGTGCACCCAGCCAGCACGCCCGCGGCTTGCCGAGCCATCCGGCCGGGAGGTCACCCGCCTTGATCAACCTGACGCGCGGGTCGGATGCCGCGCGCCGCAGCACCTCGTCCGGCGTTCCGTCCGTGGACCCGTCGTCGACGACCAACACCGACATACTGGAGGCCGGCAGCGCCTGCGCGCGGACGCTATCGAGGCATGGCCCGATGTTGACCGCCTCGTCCCGGGCAGGAATGATCACGGCGATCCTGGGCGGATCCCGCAGGCGGGCCGTTACGGGCAGGCGGGCCGTGCGGAACGCTGCGAACTGCCGCAGCGCGCGCCGGAGCAGCCACGCTACGACGGATGCCCAGGCTGCCCCAGCGAGCGCATAGGGCATCGGCTCAACCGCGTGCCCGGCGGGTTCCGCGCGATCCTCGTCGCGAGTAGCGTGCGACCAGCACCTTGCGGGACAGCCAGAGTTGCTGCCGTCCGCGAAACAATTGATGCCGCGGCAACGCGAGCGGGTTGTAGGCGCGCGCGAACGCCCAGATCAGCATGTTCTCCGCAACCAGGAGCAAACGGCCATGATGCGTCTCACAGGAACCGCCGGCCTCGAAGCCATAGCTTTTTGCGAGGCCGCGCAACTTTTCGCCCGCCAGCAGCCTGAGCGGCAGTGCGATCTCGGCACGGATGGCCTCCACGCCGTCCCATGCAGGATTGGCTTCCACGTAGTCGCATAGTTCCTCAAGCGAGTGCCGCAACCGAACCTGCATGGTTTTCGCCCAGTGAAGGTCTGGCCCGCAGAGCGGGAAGCGCGGCAGTTGCTCGTTCCAGAGATGCAGCGATCCGACGACGTCGCCGGCCCGCACCAGGGTATTATCGTCAAGCAACGCCGGGCAGTCCGCGCGGTCGAGCCCGATCCGGAACACGCACGATCGAGACGTCGTGTATTCGCAGACCTGATATCGACGCCGCAGAACCCGGTCGATGCCGCCGACCGAAGCAACCCAAGCGCGATCTCTAAATCGAAGGTTGTCTGCGTCTTCAGTCTTGATTGAATGTTTGTTTTCAATCAAGACTTTTTTGCTAACTGCAAGGCCAAACATTTGCTAACCCAATTCCACTCGCGCGCGACAAAGCGCAATGAGTCTGTAAAGTGTCTATTGAGTAATAGCCTGCGGGGCGGCAAAGTTCATTTGGTTGCCGAATATTATTCAAGTTGAGGCAGAAGCTCGGAGTGACTATGACGAACGTGAAAAGCGTATGCAGAAACTCACCTGGGCGACCCTGGTTCCGGCTGCTGGCGCCCATGTCGGGCTCAATTTGCGGGCTTGGGGGGGAGAGCATCACCCCGTAGCCGAGCGCGTCGAGGCGGCGGGCCAGCCACGTGAACATGCCGCCTAGTCACAGGTCGCCCCAGTCGGGCGGCCCGGTGAGTGGCACGGCCGACCGCGGTTCATGCTGGTATGCCCGGGTCCAGGGCCGCGGCGCCATGCCTGGGCCGACCGGCTTGCAGGCCAAATATTGGCCCACCGACAGCCAGCCCCGGTCGAACGCGACCGCCATGCCGGCCATGTAGATTCGCCAGATGCGGAACCGCTCGATGCCCGCCGCGGCAACCGCCCGGTGCTTCTCCGCCTCCAGCCGGCTGACCCAGGCCAGCAGGGTCGGCGGGTAATGGGGCCGCAGGTCCTCGAAATCGACGACCTCCAGCCCAGCGCGCGAGATCTCGTAGAACGCCCGCGAGGCATGCGGCAGTTCGCCGCCCGGGAACACGAAACGATCGATGAACTCGCCGCCGGGCGGGCCGTGCGCCTGCCCATCGGGGTCGCCGGCGCTGATGCCATGATTAAGGAACAGGCCGCCCGGACGCAGCATCCGCGCTGCCGTAGCGAAATACCGCGGCAGGTTGCGCAACCCGACATGCTCGTACATGCCGACGGAGACGACCTTGTCGAACGAGGCGTCCTCGGTAAGCTCGCGGTAGTCCTGCAGCCGGATGTCGATGCGCCCCGCCAGGCCCTCGCGCTCGACCCGGCGCGTGGCGTATTCGTGCTGCTGACGGCTGAGCGTGATGCCGACGCCGTGCACGCCATGATGCCGGGCCGCCCAGCACAGCAGGCCGCCCCAGCCGCAGCCGATGTCGAGCAGCCGTTCCCCCGGCGCCAGGCGCAGCTTGCGGCAGATATGGCCGAGCTTGCGCTCCTGCGCGGTGTCCAGATCCTCCAGGCCGGTTTCGAACAGGGCGCAGGAGTAGGTCATCTGCCGGTCGAGCCAGAGCGCGTAGAAGTCGTTGGACACGTCGTAGTGGTATTGCACCGCGTCCGCGTCGAACCTGCGGCCATGCCGGCGCGGCAGCTTGCCGGCCAGCCCGGCGACCCGCCGCAGTATTGGGGAGCGCCCGATCCGGTCGGCGAGCGACATGCCGACGCGCAGCACGTCCTGCAGCCGCCCTTCGACGAGCAGGTCGCCGCGAACATAGGCCTCCCCAAGCTTGCCCATGTTCCCGGTCAGGAACAGGCGCAGCACGCGAGGCGAACCGAGCGCGATCGTCACCACGGGCGCCGGCCCTAGGTCGACGGCCGTGCCGTCCCAGAACGCCAAGCGGAGGTCGAGCGCCCCCTGGCGGCTGATCATGGCGGCAATGCGGGTGTGAAGGCCCATCGCGCGACCCGGCCCGGCTGCCGCCTACACCTCTACGCCGGCCGATATTTGCGGAATCGCTCGATCTCGGCGCGGAAGGCGCGCTGCACATGCTCCAGCTTCGCCCTGTCGGCGCTGGCCTGCTTCGCCGCCAGCACTGGCTAGGAGGCCCGAGGAGGGGGAAGTTCCACGAACTTGCTTTTCACGCGCTGCAAGCATTGGTCAGTCCTAGCGGTGGGCGCCCGCAAGCGGCAGGCAGATGCGGCATTCCAACCCCTCGGGCTGAAAATCGCCCAGCCTCCGTTGGTTGGCCCGAGCAGAACGCCGACGCGGCACGGTGGTTTGCGGCTGACGTGATCCTGTTGCATTTGGGCGCCGCGGCGGAACTTTTGCACGGACCTGGCAGATGGGCCTTGGCGCACAAATCGCCGCCTGCCGGCTTTGTCTGCACGATCATGGCATTACCGGATGCTTTGCGTCCGAACCCCTACCGACCCCGACGCCGCCCAGCCTTGCGCTTCTCCGGGTCATACCCCCCGCCACCCGGCCCCAGCGGCTCCGGCGTCGGGTCCTTCTTGCCGCGCCCGGCAAACGCCGCAGCACTCGCAGGCGGCGCCGGCAACCCAAGGTCCAGCGCCTCCAACCGGCGTATCTCGTCGCGCAGCCGGGCGGCCGTCTCGAACTCCAGGTCCGCGGCGGCGGCGCGCATCCGCTTCTCCATCTCGGCAATCGCCGACTTCAAATCCTTGCCGACAAAATCGGTGACGCCCGCGTCCTTCACCGGGGCGACCGTCACGTAATCCTGCTCGAACACCGACTGCAGCGCCTGGCCGATCTGGCTGCGCACGCTGGTGGGCGTGATGCCGTGCGCGTCATTCCAGGCGCTCTGCTTGGCCCGCCGCCGGTCCGTCTCCTCGATCGCAGCGCGCAGGCTGCGGGTCATCACGTCCGCATACAGGATCACCCGGCCGTCCACGTTGCGCGCCGCCCGGCCGATCGTCTGCGTCAACGAGGTCTGGCTGCGCAGGAAGCCCTCCTTGTCGGCATCCAGGATCGCCACCAGCGCGCATTCCGGGATGTCTAAGCCCTCGCGCAGCAGGTTGATCCCCACCAGCACGTCGAACACGCCCAGCCGCAGGTCGCGGATGATCTCGATCCGCTCCAACGTATCGATGTCGGAATGCAAGTAGCGCACTTTGACCCCGTGCTCGGTCAGGTACTCCGTCAAGTCCTCGGCCATGCGCTTGGTCAGCGTGGTCACCAGGATGCGCCCGCCGCGCCCGATCACCACGCGCGACTCGGCCAGCAGGTCGTCGACCTGGCGTTCGACCGGACGTATTTCGGTCACCGGGTCGATCAGCCCGGTGGGCCGGATCACCTGCTCGGCAAACACGCCGGCGGTGCGCTCCATCTCCCACGGACCCGGCGTCGCGCTCACGAAAACCGTCTGCGGGCGGAACGTGTCCCATTCCTCGAACCGCAGCGGACGGTTGTCGAGGCAGGACGGCAGCCGGAAGCCGAATTCCGACAGCACCCCCTTGCGCGCGGCATCCCCCCGCGACATGCCGCCGATCTGCGGCACCGTCACATGGCTCTCGTCCACGATCAGCAGCGCGTTCTCCGGCAGGTATTCGAACAGCGTCGGCGGCGGCTCGCCTTGTTTGCGTCCGGACAAGTAGCGAGAATAGTTCTCGATCGACTTGCAGCTCCCGGTCGTCTCGATCATCTCGATGTCGAAGGTGCAGCGCTGTTGCAGCCGCTCGGCCTCCAGCAGCTTGCCCTCGGCGGTGAACTGCTGCAGGCGCCCCTGCAGCTCGACCTTGATGTCCTTGATCGCCTGCGCCAGCGTCGGACGCGGCGTCACGTAGTGGCTGTTGGCGTAGATGTGCGCGTGGTCCATCGTCCCCGTGAGCTCGCCGGTCAACGGGTCGAACTCACGCAGGCTTTCGACCTCGTCGCCGAACAGGGTGATGCGCCAGGCGCGGTCCTCTAAATGGCTGGGAAACACGTCGATGGTCTCGCCGCGCAGCCGGAACGTGCCGCGGGCGAAGGCGACGTCGTTGCGACGGTATTGCAGCTCCACCAATGCGCGGGCCAGGGTGTCGCGGTCGATCCGCCCGCCGGCCTCGAGCTTCACGACCATGCGGCCATAGGTCTCGACCGACCCAATGCCGTAGATGCACGACACGGAGGCGACGATCACCACGTCGTTGCGCTCCAGCAGCGCCTGGGTGGCGCTATGGCGCATGCGGTCGATCGCCTCGTTGATCTGGCTGTCCTTCTCGATGTAGGTGTCGGTCCGCGGAACATACGCTTCCGGCTGGTAATAATCGTAATAGCTTACGAAATACTCAACGGCGTTGTCCGGAAAGAAGCCCTTCATCTCGGCGTAAAGCTGTGCCGCCAGCGTCTTGTTGGGCGCCAGCACCAGCGTCGGGCGCTGGATCGCCTCGATCACCTTGGCCATGCTGAACGTCTTGCCCGACCCGGTGACCCCCAGCAGCACCTGGTCGCGCTCGCCCTGCTCGATGCCCGCCGTCAGCTCGCGGATCGCGGTTGGCTGATCCCCGGCGGGTTCGTAATCCGACACCACCCGCAGCCGCTTGCCCTCCGGCTTCGGCGCCTGCTTTTTGGGGACGAAGCTGACCGGCGGAGCGGCGGCGATCTGGCGGGCGAGGGACGTCGACATCCCGCCTAGGTGGCGATGGCCGGGTTCTACGTCGAGAGGGGGGGCGTCGAGGGGGCGGATGCCTGTTCGACCCGCCGCGCCAGGTCCTCGATCCCGGCGTCCGTGATGCCGAGCGAGCGCAGCCCGTCCCGCGTGTGGAACAGGTATTCGGCCGAGCTGCCGAGCGCGCCGCAGGCCGAGGCCAGCCGCCGCACGATGTCGTCGCGCGACAGGCAGCCGGCGTAGTGCTCGCCGTCCCGCTGGATGGTGAAGGCGATGGCGTGGCCGAACGGGACGCCGTCGGCGCCGCGCACCCTGACCCAGCGCGGACGGTAGCTGCCGGACAGCATTTCGCGGCGCCAGAGCAGCGACAGCTCGTCCTCGATCAGCGTTTCGGGGATGTGGAACGCGGCGCCGGTGCAGGCCCCGCCGCGGTCCAGGCCCAGCACCAGGCCCGGGTTGGCCGGCGTGCCGCGCCCGGCCTGCGTCGACAGGCAGAACGACCGGTGCCAGCCGTGTATGCGGGCGAGGCGCCGCTGGTCGAAGTGCAGCGCCGGGTTCCAAATGAGCGAGCCGTAGGCGAACAGCCAAACGCCCTCGCCCGTATCAGGACGCAAGGCGAGTGTTGCCGCCAGCGAGGCCGCGCGTTCCTCGTCGGTCAGCAAGCGCACGTCAGGCGCGGTCGCGGCGATCATGCGGCGCATGGCGTCGTCGCGCAGCGCCTCACGGGTGATCACATAGGTGTTTTGGCTCGCGGCGGGCTTATGCATCTGGTCGCGTCGTGCAACTCCTGGGCCAATCGTAACGCATACGGCGTCAACTAACAGATTCCTGGCACAAACGCCAAGGAACAGGCCCGCGTTGCGGGGTTCATGCCATTGACACACGCAACCGCTGGCCGGGCAGGCACGTTGGCCTCCATATCGGATCAAGGTTCCGTGATGCACGGGAGCAACGGCCAGCTTTATTTCCGCGCCTGGAGCGATCAGTATCCCGGAGGGAGCGCCCGCCCGGTGCCGAACGGCATCGACTACGAAGCCAATTCACATTGGCCGGTTCGCCGGAACCCCGGCAATGCCCGGGCCAGCGTTCCATCCGCCACAGCCCAGCCTTAGGAAACCCAGCACATGGCAGCAGACGGCGACAATATCGCGCAGGCCGGCATCGATAAGCTCTGCATCGACACCATCCGCACCCTGTCGATGGATGCGGTGCAAAAGGCCAAGTCCGGGCATCCCGGCACGCCGATGGCGTTGGCGCCGGTCGCCTACACGCTCTGGCAGGACGTGCTGCGCTTCGACCCGCTCGACCCGACCTGGCCCAACCGCGACCGCTTCGTGCTGTCGGTCGGCCACGCCTCGATGCTGCTGTATTCGCTGCTGCACCTGTCGGGCACCCGGCGCATCGGCGAGCATGGGGCGACGGACCAGGAAGCGGTGTCGCTCGACGACATCAAGCAGTTCCGCCAGCTCAGCAGCGTGACGCCGGGCCATCCGGAATACAGCTACACCTCGGGCGTCGAGACCACGACGGGGCCGCTGGGCCAGGGTGTCGCCAACAGCGTCGGCATGGCGATGGCGGAGCGCTGGTTCGCCAGCCGCTACAACAAGCCCGGCTTCCCGCTGTACGACTACCGCATCTACGCCCTGTGCGGCGACGGCGACATGATGGAGGGCGTAAGCAGCGAGGCCGCCAGCGCCGCCGCGCATTTGAAGCTGTCGAACCTGGTGTGGATCTACGACAGCAACCTCATCACCATCGAGGGCGCGACCAACCTGGCGTTCACCGAGGACACCGCCGCCCGGTTCGCCGCCTATGGCTGGAACGTGCTGCACGTCAGCGACGCGAACGACACCGCTGGAACGCTGGAGGCGCTTCGGGTGGCGGAGGGGGTCAACGACCGCCCGACCTTCATCCTCGTGCACAGCCTTATTGGCTACGGCGCGCCGAAGAAGCAGGGCACGCGGGAGGCGCACGGCGAGCCGCTGGGCGAAGAGGAGATCAAGGCCGCCAAGCGCAACTACGGCTGGCCCGAGGACGCGCAGTTCCTGGTGCCGCCGGGCGTGCGCGAGCATTTCACCCAGCGCATGGGCGCGCGCGGGCATCGGTTGCGCACCGCCTGGATGGACATGCTGGGCCGCTACCGCAAGGAGTATCCGGACCTCGCGGCCGAGCTCGACCAGATGGACCACCATCATTTGCCGGACGGCTGGGACGCGGACATCCCGGCATTCCCCGCCGATGCGAAAGGACTGGCGTCGCGAGACAGCTCGCAGAAGGTGCTGAACGCCATCGCGCCGCATGTGCCATGGCTGATCGGCGGCGCGGCCGACCTGGCGCCGTCGACCAAGTCCAACCTGACGTTCCAGGGCGCCGGCAGCTTCGAGGCCGACAACTACGGCGGACGCAACCTGCATTTCGGCATACGCGAGCACGCCATGGGCTCGATCTGCAACGGCATGGCGTTGAGCGGCATGCGGGTTTACGGCTCGGGGTTCCTGATCTTCAGCGACTACATGAAGCCGCCGATCCGGCTCGCGGCCATCATGGAGCTGCCGGTCATCTACATCTTCACCCATGACAGCATCGGCGTGGGCGAGGACGGCCCGACGCACCAGCCGATCGAGCAGCTTATTTCGTTGCGGTCAGTGCCCGGCGTGGTGGTGATCCGCCCCGCCGACGCGAACGAGGTCGCCGCGGCCTGGCGCGTCGCCATGCAGATGCACGACAAGCCGGTCGCGCTGATCCTGAGCCGCCAGGCGCTGCCGACGCTGGACCGGGACAAGTATGCGCCCGCCTCCGGCCTGGACCGCGGCGCATACGTCGTCACCAAGGACGAGGGCACCCCGCAGGTGATCCTGATGGGCACCGGCAGCGAGCTGTCGCTGTGCATTGGCGCGCATGACGCGCTGGCGGCGGAGGGCATCAAGTCCCGTGTGGTGTCGATGCCGAGCTGGGAGCTGTTCGAGAGCCAGGACGAGGCGTATCGCGAGAGCGTGCTGCCGCAGTCCGTGGTGGGCCGGGTGGCGGTGGAGCAGGGGTCGACGCTCGGCTGGGACCGCTACATCGGTTGGGGCGGGGCGGTAATCGGCATGCACACCTTCGGCGCGAGTGCGCCGGCCGGAGATTTGTTGAAGAAGTTCGGCTTCACGCCGGACAAGGTGCTGGAGGCAGCGCGCGCCCAAGCAAAACGCAGCAAGGGGAACTAGCCATGGATACGCATCAAGCGACGACCGGCAACGCGCTCAAGCAACTCGAAGGCTTCGGCCAGAGCCCATGGCTCGACTTCATCCAGCGCAAATTCATCGATGACGGCAGCCTGCAGAAGCTGATCGACCGTGACGGTCTGAAGGGCATCACCTCGAACCCAAGCATCTTCCAGAAGGCGATGGGGGAGGGCACGGATTACGACGACGGCTTCAAGCAGTTGGCCGGACGCGGCGACCATGATGCGCTCGACATCTACGAGTCGCTGGCGGAGGAGGATATCCAGCACGCCTGCGACGTGATGCGCCCGGTGTTCGAGGCGACGAAGCGCGTGGACGGCTACGTCAGCCTCGAGGTCTCGCCGTATCTTGCGCTGCATACCGATGAGACGGTCGAGGAGGCGCGTAAGCTGTGGAAGGCCGTCGGGCGCGAGAACCTGATGGTCAAGGTGCCCGGCACCGACAAGGGCGTCGCGGCCATACGCACGCTGATCGGCGACGGGCTGAACATCAACGTCACGCTGCTGTTCGGGCAGGCGGCGTATGAGGCGGTGGCGGAGGCGTTCATCGCCGGGCTGGAGGACCGCATGGCGCGGGGGGAGAGCGTCGCCGGCATCTCCAGCGTCGCCAGCTTCTTCGTCAGCCGCATTGACGCCGTGATCGACAAGCGCATCGACGAGCGGATGAAGAACGGCGAGACGGCGCTGTCCGCCCTGCGCGGCAAGGTGGCGATCGCCAACGCCAAGATGGCGTACCAGACCTATCTCAAGATGGTCGCCAGCCCGCGCTGGCAGAAGCTGGCGGCGGCGGGCGCGCTGCCACAGCGGCTGCTGTGGGCCAGCACCGGGGTGAAGGACAAGGCGTACAGCGACGTGCTGTATGTCGAGGAGCTGATCGGCCCCGACACCGTGAACACCATTCCGCCGGCGACGATGGACGCCTTTCGCGACCACGGCCATCCGCGCGCCAGCCTGACGGAGGACATCGACAGCGCCCGCGCCATCATGGCCGCGGCCGAGGAGCATAAGCTCGGGCTGGACGAGGTGACGAAGCAGTTGGTCGCGGACGGCGTCGAACTGTTTGCGGAGGCCGCGGACAAGCTGCTGGGCTCAGTCGCGGCCAAGCGCAACGCGATGCTGGGCGACCAGTTGACCGGCATGCAGGCGACCCTGCCGGAGCCGCTGGCGGGCGAGGTGAAGGCGACGCTGGGCGACTGGCGCAAGCACGGGCGGGTGCGCGACCTTTGGGCGCACGATGCGGGCCTGTGGACCGGCAAGGACGAGGCGAAGTGGCTGGGCTGGCTACGGATCGTCGACGACCGCACCGCCGACTTGCCGGCGCTGCAAGCGTTCCAGGACGAGATCAAGGCCGAGGGTTTCCAACATGTCCTGCTGCTCGGCATGGGCGGGTCCAGCCTGGGGCCAGAGGTTTTAGCTGAGACGTTCGGCAAGCAACCGGGCTTCCCCGAGCTGTTGATCCTCGACAGCACCGACCCGGCGCAGATCGCCGCCCTGCACGCCCGCGTGGACCTGGCGAAGACCTTGTGCATCGTCAGCAGCAAGTCGGGCGGCACATTGGAACCAAACATTTTCAAGGCGTATTTCTGGGATGCGATGAAGGCCGCGGTCGGCGAAAAGGCCGGGCGGCACTTCGTCGCGGTAACCGATCCCGGCTCGAAGATGCAGCGCGTGGCGGAGTCGGACGGGTTCCGGCAGATTTTCATGGGCGACCCGTCGATCGGCGGACGCTATTCCGTGCTGTCCAACTTCGGCATGGTCCCGGCCGCCGCGATGGGGCTGGACCTGAAGGCGTTCCTGCACGCCGCCGCACTGATGGTGCGGTCCTGCGATGCCGGCACGCCGCCGGACGAGAACCCCGGCGTGCAGCTCGGCGTCATCCTGGGCACCGCGGCAAAGGCCGGGCGGGACAAGGTGACGATCATCGCCAGCCCCGGCATCTATGACATGGGCGCATGGCTCGAACAGCTCCTGGCCGAGAGCACGGGCAAGCAGGGCCATGGCATCGTGCCGGTGGACGACGAACCGCTGGGCAAGCCGGACGTGTATGGGCAGGACCGCGTGTTCGCCTATTTGCGCCTGGCCAATGCGGCGGACGCGGCGCAGGATGCGGCGGTCAAGGCGCTGGAACAGGCCGGCCATCCCGTCGTGCGCCTGTCGCTCTCGAACCCCGTGCAGGTGGCGCAGCAGTTCTTCCTTTGGGAGTTCGCCACCGCGGTCGCCGGCGCCGTGATCGGCATCAACCCGTTCGACCAGCCGGATGTCGAGGCCAGCAAGATCGAGACGAAAAAGCTGACCGACGCCTATGCCGCCACCGGCAAGCTGCCGGACGAGGCGCCGTTCCTGGTTTCCGACGGGATCAAGCTGTTCACCGATCCACGCGACCAGGACGCGCTGCGGCAGGAGACGCTGGACGCGGTCATCAAGGCGCATCTCGATCGCGCCGGACCCGGCGACTACGTGGCGCTGCTCGCGTATATCGACCGCAACCCGGCCCATATCGAGGCGCTGCGCAAGCTCCGCACCCGCATCCGCGACGCGAAGCATGTGGCGACCTGCGTAGGATTCGGCCCGCGGTTCCTGCATTCGACGGGCCAGACCTATAAGGGCGGACCCAACAGCGGCGTGGTGCTGCAGATCACCGCCGACGACGCAAAGGACCTGCCCGTGCCCGGCGAGAAATTCACCTTCGGCACGGTGAAGGCGGCCCAGGCGCGCGGCGACTTCGACGTGCTGGCGGAGCGCGGGCGGCGGGCGCTGCGGGTGCATCTGGGCGCGGATGTGGATGCAGGATTGGCGCGGCTGGCACGTGCCGTGGACGCGGCGCTTTAGGGGGACGAGGCATGCAACTTGGGATTGTCGGACTAGGCCGCATGGGTGGCAACATCAGCCAGCGCCTGATGCGCGCCGGGCACCATGCGGTGGTGTATGACCGGAACGAGGCTGCCGTGCGCGGCCTGGCGGAAAAGGGCGCCACAGCCTCTGCGGGCCTCGCCGAAATGGTTGCGAAGCTGACGCCGCCGCGCGCCATTTGGGTGATGCTCCCCGCGGGCAAGATCACCGAAACGACGATAGCTGAGTTGGGCGAGCTGCTCGAAAGCGGCGACACCATCATCGACGGCGGCAACACCTTCTACAAAGACGATATCCGCCGCGCGCGGGAGCTGAGGGAAAAGGGCATTGTTTACGTCGATGTCGGCACCTCTGGCGGCATCTGGGGCATCGAGCGCGGCTACTGCATGATGATCGGCGGCGAGAAGGAGGCGGTGGAGCGTCTCGACCCGATTTTCGCGACGCTGGCCCCTGGCATCGGCACCATCGAGCGCACGCCGGAGCGGGAGGGCCATGACCCACGCTCGGAGCAGGGGTATATCCACGCCGGTCCCGCCGGGGCCGGGCACTTCGTGAAAATGGTGCACAATGGCATCGAATACGGGATGATGCAGGCCTACGCCGAGGGTTTCGACATCCTGCGCACCAAGGACAGCGAGGAGCTGCCGGAGGGCGAGCGCTTTACGATCAACGTCGCCGAGGTGGCGGAGACCTGGCGCCGCGGCAGCGTGGTCAGCTCCTGGCTGCTGGACCTCACCTCCATCGCGCTGACGAAGAACGGCGACCTGTCGGAGTATCAGGGCGAGGTGTCCGACAGCGGCGAGGGGCGCTGGACGATCGAGGCGGCCATCGAGCAGTCGGTGCCGGCGCCCGTGATCACCGCCAGCCTGTTTGCGCGCTTCGAGAGCCGGCGGCATCACAGCTTCGCCAACAAGCTGCTGTCGGCGATGCGGGCCGGGTTCGGCGGCCATGTCGAACCGACGACGCCGGGCGTGATCGCGCAGCCGGTGGAGCAGCCGCCAGCGATCAAGGTGCAGGAACACGAGCGGGAGACCTGACCGATGGACGTCTCCGCGCGCCTGGCGGGACCGGAGGGCCTGGCGAAGGCGCAGCCTGCGCCGCCGTCCACCATGGTCATCTTCGGCGCCGCCGGCGACCTGACGAAACGGCTGCTGATGCCGTCCTTGTACAACCTGAAGCAGGCCGGGCTGCTGCAGGAGGGTTTCCAGGTCATTGGCGTCGACCACAACGAGCGCGACGACGAGACCTATCGCGCCAACCTGACCGAGGCGATGCAGGGCTTCGAGACCGACAAGGGCGGCGAGTTCGCCCCGGACGGCCTGAACAACGACGCCTGGGGCTGGGTGCGCGACCGGCTCGCCTACCAGACCGGCGATTTCGAGGATCCGGCCACCTATGCGGCGCTCAAGGGCCGGATCAGCGGCAACTGCGTGTTCTATTTGGCCGTTGCCGCGCGTTTCTTCGGGCCGGTGCTGACGCAACTGGCCGATAGCGGACTGATGGCCGAGGCGGACGGCGCGTTCCGCCGCGTGGTGGTCGAAAAGCCGTTCGGCAACGACCTGCGGAGCGCCCAGGCGCTGAACCGGCTGATTCTGGACAAGATGGACGAAACCCAGGTGTTCCGCATCGATCATTTCCTGGGCAAGGAAACGGTGCAGAACATCATGGCGCTGCGGTTCAGCAACGGCATTTTCGAGCCGCTGTGGAACCGGCAATACGTCGACCATGTGCAGATCACCGCCGCCGAGACGGTGGGGGTCGAGGGCCGCGCCCGCTTCTATGAGCCGACCGGCGCGATGCGCGACATGGTGCCGAACCATATGTTCCAGTTGCTGGCGATGACAGCGATGGAGCCGCCGAACAGCTTCGACGCCGACGCGGTGCGGGCAGAAAAGGCCAAGGTGCTGCAGGCGATCAAGCCGCTCGACACCATGCGGGTGGGGCGGGACGTGGTGCGCGGGCAGTACGGCCCGGGCCGGACCGGCGGCAAGGAGGTGCCGGGCTACCTCAACGAGCCCGACGTGGCAGCGGACAGCACGACCGAGACCTACATCGCGATGCGGCTCAAGATCGACAACTTCCGCTGGGCCGGGGTGCCGTTCTACGTGCGCACCGGCAAGCGGATGGCGGTGCGGCGGACCGAGATCGTGGTGCACTTCAAACAGGCGCCGTATGCGCTGTTCCGCAGCACGCCGGTGGAGAAGCTGACACCGAACGTCATGGTGATCCACGTGCAGCCGAGCGAGGGCATCACGCTGAACCTGAGCGCCAAGGTGCCGGGGCCGACGCTCGAGCTGGGCGGGGTGGCGATGGATTTCCGTTACGCCGACTATTTCAAAATCCCGTCCAGCACCGGCTATGAGACGCTGCTGTATGACGTGATGATCGGCGACGCGACGCTGTTCCAGCGGGCCGACAACGTCGAGGCTGGCTGGGCGGTGGTGCAGCCGATCCTGGACGAGGCCGAGTCCGGGCATAGCGCGGTCCAGGCCTACGCCGCGGGGAGCGCTGGCCCGGCGGCTGCGGATGCGTTGCTGGAACGGGACGGGCGCCAATGGCTGAGTTTCGGCAAATGAGCGGTGCTGACCCGCTGCCGGTTCGCCTGGTTGTGACCGACGTGGACGGGACGTTGGTGAAGACTGACAAGTCGCTCGCCGCCAGCACCGTTGCGGCGGCCGGGCGGCTGCGGGCGGCAGGCATCCCGCTCGCCCTCGTGAGCGCCCGGCCGCCGCGGGGCCTGTTGTGGATCGCCAGCGAGTTGGGTCTGGCGGGCCTGCTGGCCGGGTTCAACGGCGGCACCATCGCGCAGCCGGACGGGTCCGTGGTGCAGCAGCGCACCGTGCCGCCCGATGCCGCCCGGACGGCGCTGGCGCTGTTCGCCCGCAACGGCGTCAGCGCCTGGTTCTTCACCGCGCAGGAATGGCTGGTGCAGGACCCGAACGGCCCACATGTCGACCACGAACGCCATACCGTCCGCTTCAACGAGCGCGTGGTCGAGAGCTTTGAGCCGTATATCGACCAGGGCGGCAAGGTCGTGGGCGTGACCGACGACGCCCCCTTGCTGGCCCGGCTGGAGGGCGAGCTGCAGGGATTGCTGGGCGACACGGCCAATGCGAAGCG
Organism: Acetobacteraceae bacterium; assembly: GCA_965277495.1. Lineage (GTDB taxonomy): Bacteria > Pseudomonadota > Alphaproteobacteria > Acetobacterales > Acetobacteraceae > CAHJXG01. The sequence continues at coordinate 4,044,083 of OZ255824.1, forward strand.
GTCGCAAACCTATTACCTCGATGTGACGCACCGGGAGGCGAACAAAGGCAATGCGGTCCGTGCGCTAGCGGCGCATTTGAAGGTCGGCCTCGCGGAGGTCGCGGTGCTGGGCGACATGGCAAATGACCTGCCGATGTTCGATGTCGCCGGGTTCGCGGTCGCGATGGGCAATGCGTCGGCGGAGGTGCAGGCCCGTGCGGGCGCGGTCACCGGCACCAACGACGCTGACGGCTGGGCCGAAGGAGTCGACCGGTTCATCCTGCCACGAGGCCGCTGATGCACGTTTCCGCCGATCCGCAGGCCCTGGCCGTGCATGTTGCCGGCTGGATGACCGGCATCTTGCAGTCGCGGCCCGGCCCGGTATCGGTTGCATTGTCAGGCGGTTCGACGCCGAAGCTGCTGTATCAGGACCTGGCGGCTGCGCCGTTCGTGGATCAGGTGCCATGGAACCGCGTGCATTGGTTTTGGGGCGACGAGCGCTTCGTGCCGCAATTCGATAATCGCAGCAACTACCGCATGACCATGCAGGCCATGCTGGACCGTGCCGTCGTGCCGCCCGGCAACGTCCATCCGGTCCCGACCGAAGGCATCACCGCCGAGGAGGCGGCATCGGGTTACCAAGCTCTGATGCAGGCGTTCTATGGTGCCGCGGCGCTCGATCCCGCGCGGCCGCTGTTCGACATCGTGCTGCTGGGGCTGGGCACGAACGGCCATACCGCGTCGCTGTTTCCGGATACGCCCGTGCTGAATGAGCGCACCGCCTGGGCGGCGGCGGTGACGCCGGCCGGCGAGCCGACGCGCATCACGCTCACCTACCCAGTGCTGGAAAGCTGCCGCCACGCCGCCTTTTTGGTGGCCGGCGCAGACAAGCGCGACGTGCTGGCGCGGGTGCAAGCGGGCGCGCCCGACCTGCCCGCGACGCATTACCATCCCAAGGGCGAGCTGCACTGGTTCGCCGATCGGGCCGCGGCGGGCTAAGGGGCCGAACGCAACGTTATACCGCAGTTGCGAACTGTTTTCGGCGATGCGGACAGCAAGATTTTGATGAAAACCCACAAGAATGTCCAAGACTAGTGGCTTGGCACCTCGTAGGCATCCTGCCGCGTGACGGTCGGTATATACGTGTTGAATAAGCCAGGCTTCCCGTATGTCGGCCGTGATTATCAATGCCAAGAAATGTCATTTCTAATCATTAGTCTTAATTCGAATGTAGGATAGATACAATGATGAAGCTTGGGTCATTCACTGCTGCTATTATGGTCGCTTGCTCACTCGGCTCGCTGCCGGCAGAAGCAAAGGGCTGCATCAAGGGGGCTATCGCCGGCGGCGTCGCCGGCCATTACGCCGGGCACGGCGTGCTGGGGGCAGTCGGCGGCTGCATCGTCGGCCGTAAGCTGGCCAACAGCAACGCTGCCCGGGAGCGTGAAGCCCAACTGCAGCAGAAGAACCCGATCCCCTATGACGGCAGCAGCAGCCGTGATCCCATCCAGCGCCAAACGCCGGGCGACGCCCGCTATTCCAGCGCGACGTCGCCGCAGCGGCCCATCGATAACGGCAACGTCGGCGGGCTTTACAACGGCGGCGCCTACAGCCGTTAGAGCCACTCTTTTTCAGGCCTGCAAATAGACAGGGGGGAAACCAAAATGTTCGATCCAGTCAAGATGCTCGGCTCGATTGCCGAGAACCTTTCTACGGCGTCCGCCCCGAACCGGTTCGGGGCGGCGGTCCAGCAAGGCGCTGCCGGCGGAGGATTGCAGCAGATATTGGGGCAGATGGGCGGGCCTGGCGCGCAGCCGGGCGGCCTCAACAGCATTCTGTGCGGATTGATGCCGCAGGGCGGCCCGCCGGGATCGGCGCCGGCTGCTGGTGGCCTCGGAGGCTTGCTGGGCAACTTCGCCCAGATGGCGGCACGCGCGGCGAGTTCACCGCGGCAGGAAATCCAGAACAACAACCCTGCTGCGGTGGGTGGCCTCGGCAGCCTCACGGGCGCATTGCTCGGCGGCGGCCGCGGCGCGATGGGAGGCGGGTTGATGGCCGTGCTTGGCAGCCTGGCCTATTCGGCGCTGCAAAACCACGGCAACGCCGCCGCATCCGCTCAACAACCGGCAAACGCCAGCTTTGGTCAAGGGCAAGCGGCTGCGATTCCGGCCGCGTCCCCTAACAGCCAGGCCGACATGTCGCGCAAGGCGATGCTGATCACCCGCGCCATGATCCAGGCGGCCAAGGCGGACGGGAACGTCGATCAGCAGGAAGTGCAGCGGATCATGGGAAAGCTCGACGAGCATGGCAATGATGGCCAAGCACGCGAGTTCGTCGCCAGCGAGATGCGCCGTCCGATCGACATCGCCGGCCTGGTCCGCGATGTCGCGTCACCGCAGGAAGCGGCCGAGGTGTATGCCGCGTCGCTCATGGCCATCGAGGTCGATACCCAGGCCGAACGCGACTACATGGCCGATCTCGCCGGGGCGTTGAGGCTGCCGGGCAGTGCGGTGAGCCAGATCAATGCGGCGTTCGGCATCGCAGCCTAAACAGACATTCGTGGCGTGGCCAACGAATGCCTGCTTAGGGGCTTTTGATAACGCATCATCTTATTCGCAGCGCGCAAGGGCGCCCTGCGAGATGATGCTTAGGAAAAAGCCCCCCGCTTCCGTCATGTGCGTCGGGGCACTAGGAGCTTGGCGCATCCAAGGCTATCGTCGCTGGCATGAGCGCCAAACCTCCGCCTGCCGTTTTGGTCGTCATGGGCGTGTCCGGCTCGGGCAAGACCACCATCGCGGCCCTGCTGGCGGGCCGGCTCGGCTGGGAGTTCGAGGACGGGGATGACTTCCATCCGCCGGAGAACGTCGCCAAGATGCATGGCGGCACGCCGCTGACGGACGAGGACCGCTGGCCCTGGCTGCGGGCCATCGCCGCCTGGATCGACGCCACGCGGTCCACCGGGCGGCACGGCATCGTGGCGTGCTCGGCGTTGCGGCGCGCCTACCGCGATATCCTGGTCAGCAACAGGCCCGACGTGCGGCTGGTGTATTTGCAGGGCGACAAGCAGTTGATCTCCGCCCGGCAGGCGGCGCGGCAGAACCACTACATGCCGGCGACGCTGGTCGACAGCCAGTTCGCCGCCCTGGAAGAGCCAGGGCCGGACGAGAACCCGGTGGTCGCCTCCGTCGCGCCGCGCCCTGCCGATGTCGTGCAGGCGATCATCGCGCAAATACCGGAGTTCGCCTGATGGCTGCGACGCTGGACCAGGCCGCGCTGAAGCAGCAGGCCGCCGAGGCCGCGGTGGCGGAGGTCGTCGACGGCATGGTGCTCGGTTTGGGCACCGGGTCGACGGCGGCGCTCGCGGTGGCGGTGCTGGGCGCACGGGTGCAGGCGGGGCTGCGCATCGTGGCCATCCCCACCTCCGAGCATACGGCGGAGCAGGCGCGCGGTTTGGGCATCCCGCTTTCAAGCTTTGCCGAGCACACGAAGATCGACCTCACGATTGATGGCGCGGACGAGGTGCACACGGGCACGCTCGACCTGATCAAGGGACTGGGCGGCGCGCTGCTGCGGGAAAAGATCGTGGCGGCGGCGAGCCGGCGCATGACGGTCGTCGTGGACGAGAGCAAGCTGGTGCCGGCGCTCGGCGGCGTGCGGCTGCCGGTCGAGATCGTGGCGTTTGGCTGGCAGACGGCATTGGCCCGGCTGCAGGATGCCGGCGCCGACGCGGTGGTCCGCCGTGCTGCCGACGGCGCGCAGTTCCGCACCGACGGCGGCAACCTGATCGCCGACTGCGCCTTCGCCGGCATCCCCGACCCGGCCGCGCTGCACGCCCGCCTCAAGGCGATCGTCGGCGTCGTGGAGACCGGGCTATTTATCGGCATGGCGACCCGCGTCATCGCCGGCACCCAGGCCGGCCCGAGAATTTTGGAGCAGCGATGAACGACGCCGATAGGAAAGTCGGGCCGGGCACCAAGCGAGCGCCGCGTGCAGCCAAGCCAGCGCCGCTTCCAGCCATGCCCGCGGCACGTGCAGCCAAGTCTGCGCCGCGTGCAGCCAAGCAAAAGGTGGACGCTACCCCGATCACCCTCGCGCTCGATATCGGCGGCACGAACCTCAAGGCGGGCCTGCTGGACAGCGAGGGCGGGCTTGTTGGCGAGCGCGTTAGGCTGGCGACCATGCATCCTTCGCCGCCGGACCAGGTGGTGCCGGCGCTGGCTGAGCTGGCCGGGCGGCTCGGATCGTTCGATCGCATATCGGTCGGTTTCCCCGGATTGGTGAAGGGCGGCGTCGTGCGGACCGCGCCGAACCTCGGCAATGAGGAGTGGGACGGCTACGACTTGGCCGGCGTGCTGAAATCGCGCCTCGGCAAGCCGGTGCGCATGTTGAACGACGCGACGGTGCAAGGCTTGGGCGTGATATCGGGGCAGGGGCTGGAGTGCGTGATCACCCTCGGCACCGGCTTCGGCTTCGCGTTGTACCAGGAGGGCCGGCTCGCCCCGCAATTGGAAATGAGCCAGCATATCGTGCGCAAGGACATGACCTACGACCAGTATGTCGGCGTCGCGGCGCTGAACAAGGTCGGACGCAAGCGCTGGCTGCGCCGGGTGCAGCGGGTGATGGCGCAGCTCCGGGTCGTGGTGAACTTCGACATGCTGTATATCGGCGGCGGCGATGCGCAGAAGCTCGACTTCGAGTTGCCGGCCGACGTGCGGGTGGTTTCGAACGACGCGGGGATCACCGGCGGCGCGCGGCTGTGGGACAGCCGGCTGGACGAGACCTTTGCAAAGCTGGAGAGCGCCCAGGGCGCATGACGGTTTTCCATCTGGTCCGCCACGCCGCCCATGGCCTGCTGGGCCGGGTGTTGACGGGCCGGATGCCGGGCGTATCGCTGAACGGGCGCGGCCGGGACCAGGCTCTCATGCTGGCGCGGCATTTTTCGGGATGCCCGATCAAGGCGGTGGTTTCTGGCCCGTTGGAGCGGGCGCGAGAGACGGCCTTGCCGATCGCCGCGGCGCTAGGCCTCGATGTGACGACGGATGCCGGGCTGGACGAGATCGCGTTCGGCGATTGGACCGGGATGGCGTTCGAGGCGTTGGCGGGTTCGCCCGCATGGCAGGCGTGGAACCAGTTCCGCGGCACGGCTTCTCCCCCGGGCGGCGAGTTGATGGCCGAGGTGCTGGCGCGTGCGCTCCGAACCCTTGCGCGCCTGCGCCGGGCGTATCCAGACGGGGAAGCGGTGCTGGTTAGCCATCAGGACGTGCTCAAGGCGCTGCTGGCGCATCACCTTGGCGCGCCGCTCGATCTTATGCACCGGATCGAGCTTGCGCCGGCGTCCCGCAGCGTGCTGCGGATGTTCGACGACGGCGGCGTTCGGGTCGACGGCCTCAATCTGGCGGTTTGAATTTCGAATCGCCGGCACTGTGGGAACACGGCCGTAGTTCTTTGACCGGAATGGTTGTAAGGCAGCACTATCGCCCGACTCACGACTGTCCATCATAGGGGATAACGATGCCACCGTTCGGACGCCGGCTTACTGACTCCGTTGTCGATGTGAACCGCACGGCGGCCCCTGCCTCGCCGCAGGAACCGCTTTCCTTCGCCGCACTGGGGTTCAGTGAGATACTCGTGCCGCAGGACGGCAGCCAGATCCAACTCAGGCATGTCGACAAAGGCCAAAGAGCCCTGGAGCCCATCGATCCCGATGGCTATCCAAGCTTCGATACGCTTCGGAACGCCATCCTCGAGGTATTCAAAACGCCCGGCGAGGCCAACACGGCGGCACGCTTCCTGACCCACGAGGGCGTGCGCCTCAAGGTCATGCCGGTTGAGACCGTCAAGGGTGGATTGTGGGTTTGCCGGCGCGTGCGGCAGACGCCTGCATTCAATGCAATCGACGGCATTGCGGACCCGATCCGCGCCCACCTGAGCATGCTCGGCCGCGGTCAGCAAGGCGGCCTGGTGATCATCTCCGGCCCGCCCAACTCCGGCAAGACGACGACCGCGCTGGCGCTCGTGCTCTATTTGACCAAGGCGTCGGAAGACGTCGCGCTCGTCATCGAGGACCTGCCGGAGGTGCGCCTCGACGGCATCGTGCAGGGCTCCCAGGGCCGGATCGTCCAAGTCCGGGCCGTCACCGATGCAGCCCTGTATGACGCCCATCTCCGTAGCCTGCTCACCGTGAGCCCATGCTTCGCAGCCATCGGGTCCATAAGCTCCGCCCTGGACGCCAGGCTCGCATTGGACCTCGCGATGGCCGGCATCCTCGTCGTGACCACGATCAACTCGATCGACATCCCCGGCGCGATCGGCAACTGCATCAACCGCGCGAGTTACTGCCTTGGCGCTGAAGCCGCTCGGGACGCGGTCGCGCTGACCTTGCGCGGCGTCATGCATCAGGCCCTGGGCAATCGGGAATCAAGCACCGATCCCACTATGCGCTCGCTGAACGTGACATCGCTGTTCCTGCCGGGTTCGAGCGGCAATCAAACGCTGATGCGGAAGATCAAGGACGATAAAACCCAGGACCTTGGGCCTGACATCACGTTCCAGACTGCGCGCATCCGGAACAACCAGCCCCCGCTCGAGGACCGCGAGCTGACCCGGTACGACATACGCAGCGGTTCCCCGCTACCTGGGGTTTGATCCCCGGCAAGCCTCGGGGACACAGTGTTTGCGCCGCATTACTCCGGCTCTAGACGGCAGGACGCATTGAAACGGTCGATGGCGCCCCACGCGTATTTATACGCCTCCCGCCCGCGCAAGAAATCAGCCTCGCTCCGGCCTTCCTCGATTGCCTGCTCGACCATGGCGGCGAGCAGCAGCGTGCCGGGGCTGACGAAAGACTGGGCAGCGTCGAAGCCGCTCAAGTAAAACAGGATGCGGTCCGTGCCGGCCAGCAGCGCGTAGCAGGCTGCCGCGACCTCGCCGCCGATCCGCAGCGCCTGCAGCCGCAGCGCACCAGCCTCCAGCAGTGCCGGCGCGGCGTCGCGGTGGAAGGCCAGGACGTCCGGGCCAGCGAGCGAGCCGGGCTCGCCCTGCGCGGCCCAGCGCGCCTGGTGCAGGCGGATCAGCTCGGACAGGAGTGATTGCACCGTGCCGGGCACAGCGGTCTCGATCGTGAAACCGCCGGCGCGGGCGGCGCGGTTGCGGTTCATCCGCAGTTTTCTCAGCGTGCTGGCCGGCACCGCGGCGGCCAGTCCGGCGACGGACGCAGGCAACGCCAGCACCGGACAGGGCTGACCCTGCGCCCAATGCATCCGCCAGCCCGCCGGCGCAATGCCGTGCAGCGCCGAACCCGGCGGCACCTCGATCAGGTCGCACACGTCCACGCCGTCCCGGCGCGCATAGTCCAGCGCCACCTGCAACAGCGGCCCCACGGCAACATCCGGCTCCAGCAAAGCGTCCAAATGGTCCGTGGTGCCGGCGCCGATCGGCAGCAGCTTGCGTATGCTGTGCTCGTCCAGCCGATACAGCGGCAGCACGCCCGACAGCCGCCCATCCGTGCGCTGGGCCGTTACCCGCGGCGCGCCGGTGCCGAACTGCCGCCACCATGGCAGCAGCCACGCCGGGGAGGCGAACGGCGACGCGCCCGGCACCCGGCGCCACAACGCCTCCCACTCCGGCGCCAGCGCCCACAACGCCGCGTCGGTGTCCAGCAGAGCAATGCCCTTCATGCGGGGGCAGTGACGCGCGCCAGCATCCGGTAGCGTTCGATGTATGCTGCGGCCATGCGCTCGATCGAGAAGCGGCGGCGGGCGGTCTCGCGGCACACAGCTGGGTCGATGGCGCCCACGCGGCGGATCGCGGCGGCCATGCCGTCCGCGTCGTCCACCAGGAAGCCGGTGCGGCCGTCCTCCACCACCTCCGGCAATGCGCCGTTGCGGAAGGCGATGACCGGGGTGCCGCAGCTCGCAGCCTCCATCGCCACCAATGAGCTGGTCTCGGCGACCAGGCTCGGCACCAGCAGGCAGCGCGCGGCGGCGAGCAGGCGGCGCTTCTGGGCAAAACCGATCGGGCCGAGGTAGCGGCGGCGCCGGTCCAAACGGGGCGCGACCTCGGCATGGAAATACTGCTGGTGCGCCGCATAAGGGAACACCTCGCCCGCCAGCAGCAGCGAAATGCCCGCCGCCCGGGCCGCATCGAGCGCCAGGTGCAGCCCTTTTTCCGGGCACACCCGGGCCAGCATGAGCGCATAGCCGCACTTGCGCGGATGCACCGCCCCGAGCTGCGCGACCGGCACCCCGTTCGGTATCGGCGGCAGCAGGCGCGGACCCGGCGGCATGCGGCGCATCTGGCTCTCGGACACGCAGTTGACCCAGATGCCGTCGCGTCCGGGCGCCAGCGCGCCGGGCGGATACCACTCTGGCGGCAGGTGCAAGGTGGCGAGCACCGGGATGCCCGGCGGCGGCAGGCAGGCCTCGTAGTCGAGCCCGTGCATATGGATCAGGTCGACATCCCGGCAGCGCGTCACGGCGGCGGTGATGCGATGGATCGCTTCTTGCCCGGCCCATTGGATTGGATTGTCGATTGGCCGGTCCTTTGGCGGCGCCGGGAACGACCATAGCTCCCCCGCAACCTTGGACCCCTCGCAGGCGATGACGATGCTGCGGTGACCCGCGGCGACCAACGCGCGGTCCATCCCGCTCAGCACCTGTTCCGAACCGCCGACCGCGTCCGGGCTGACCGGCGCCAGGGGGTAGGCGATGTTGAGGATCGTCAAACGCCGCACAGGGCCTCCCGCGCCAGTTCGCGCCAGCGGGCGCCGGTCATGCTCATGCCCCAGTGCTCGTAGTTGAGGCGTCCGGGCAGCGGGGGCGCCGTGAAGTCATAGGCCGGCGCCGGGCGGAAGTGTTCTTCAAGCGTGCCGAACGCGCCGAGTATCCCGGCCTGGGTTTGAAAACAGTCGAGCATCGCCCGCTTTTGCGCCTGCTCGGCGGATGTGAGCGCGGCGATCACCGGAGCCGGCCCTGGCAGGAAGCGTCCGGTCAGCAATGTCCCGACGGGATCGGCATGATACCCGGCGAACTCCAGCACCGGACGGCCCCCGGCGGCGGCATGAACCGCAAATGCCGTGGCGTCGTGGTCGGGATGGCCGCCCTCATACGCATGGGTGATCACCGCCTCGATTCCATGCGCGTCGAACTGGCTGGCCAGGGTGCGGGCGAGCCCTGCCATATCGAGGCTGGCGTCTTGGTCCACGATGCCGAGTTCGAGCAACTCTGGCGTCGCATGTGCAACCCGCAGCGCCGCCATCAACTCGCGGCGCCGGGCTGCGGCATAGGCGGCGGCGGTGTCGAGGCGACCCGTGGCCGTATCCCCCGCCGTGCGCGGTGCACCGTCGGTGACGTGGACCAACAGCAGGTCCGGCAGCAAATGCAGGCTGCCGCCGGCCGCGATCGTCTCGTCGTCCGGATGCGCCACGACCAGCGCCACCCGGCGGGCGACGGGCTGGCGGGATGCGAGGCCGTGCAGGACGGCCTCCATCGTATCAGCCAACCGCGGCTTGCAGTGCGATGGCCTTGGCATGGCCTGGCGCATAGCGGCGGATCATCGTGCCGCAGAACTCGGCGAACTCCTCCGGATGGGTCGGGACGGCGGTGTAGTGCGGCCATTGCCCCTTGTGCTCGGGGGTGAAGCAGAAGGTGGCGGTGACGTTGAAGCCCTCCAGCGCGCGCATTTGCCGGTCGAACCATGCCTCCGCGTCCGGGCGGTACCAGTCGGCCCAGCTCAGCCCGGTGCGCAAATAGGTCACGCCCATGTCGCGCATGTGGCGTACCGCGTCGTCCAGCCGGTGGTCCCCGAAGTGGAACCATTGGCACAGGCCGATGTCAGGGGTGTATTCGTGAAAGATCTTGGCGGCGCGCTTCGGCCGTCCATGCTCGTCCAGCAGGCCCATGTGGAAGTGGCGGTAGTAGCTGCTGCCCTCCGCCTCGCGATGCCGGGTGGTGGCGGGCCAGGCGGCGGGAAGGTCATACAGGCTATACCATTGGATGCGCTCCGGGCGCTTTGGCCCGAGGCCCAGCAGCAGCTCCGCCGTGCGGCGCAGGCCCCACTCCTGCACTTCCTCGGCGCCGAAGGTCGAGATGCCCACCTCGCTGACCCAAAGCGGCAGGTCCGTCACCGCACGGATGCTGTCGAGCTTCGCCGGCCACTCGTCGATCATCCAGTGGTTCCAGTCGAGCGGGAAGCCGTGCACCGCCACCGCGTCGAGGTCCGCCAGCGCGCCATGGCCCTGCAGCACGCGGATGAAATCAGGGTCGATCGGGCTGATGCCGCCCAGCACCCGCGGCAGGCCCGGCGCCTCGGCCGCGATGGCCTGGCCGGCGAGCTTGGCCATGCGGGCGAAGGCGGCCCAGCCGGGGTCGTTCTCGAAATCCCAATGCGACTTATTGTTCGGCTCGTTCCAGATCATTGCGGCTTCGATCATGGCCGCATCTCCTGTTTTCGCGCGGGATAGACCGCGCCGTAACGCGCATCCGGCAGCGGCGCGCAGCGGCAAATGAAAACCTCGTCCTCCGGGTTGCTCTCGATGGTGAACCCGGCCGCGCGCAGCATCGCCGCCGAACACGCGGCGTTCGGCGCCCACCAATTGGTGTTGTCGTGCGAATAGCTGCGCTCGATGAAGTGCAGCTTGGGATAGCCGGGATCGTCGAAGATCGCCGTTTCCCAGAATTCGTAGTCCTCCGCCAAGGGCAGGACCGCGCCCGACCCACGCTGCAGCGATTGGAACACCAGCAGGCCGCCCGCGACATGCTCGCGTATCAAGTCCAGCGCCAGCAACGGATGCCGCAGGTGATACAGCACGCCGATGAAGAACACGACGTCGAACCGTTCCCCCAACTGGCCCACGTCATAGACCGACATCTGCCGGAACTCGATGTCGAGTCCTTCGACCTCGGCGGCGAACCGGGCCTGCGCCAAATAGTCCTCGTCGAAATCGATGCCCAGCACCCGCGCCGCGCCGCGTCGCTTCATCTCCATCGAATAGAAACCCGCGTTGCAGCCGATATCGAGCACGGTCTTGCCCGAAAGGTCCGCCGGCAGGCTGTCCTGGAAACGCTGCCACTTCACGGTGGGATAGTCGCCCAGGAAGTGCTCCGGCGCGGTATGCACGCCGCGTAGTTTCATGTTGTGGAACCACGGCCCCAGGGCCTGCGCCCGTTCGCGGATGTCCTCCGTCGTCCAATCCCTGGCGGTCAAACCGTGTTCCCTTCGAGCGTCGGATTGAGGAACTCGCCGGACCGTGGCGATCCCGTGCGCCGCTCGGTCGCTGCGTGTGGCGCTGCCGGGGCCGCCGCCTGGCCGCCCAGCAGCCGCATCGCCTCGCGGTAGCCATTCAGCGTGCCGACATCGACATAGCTGGTGCCGGCCCGCACGCCCCATGCCGCGTTGCCTTGGGCCAGCCAGGCGTTCACCAGCGTGCCGATGTATTCGTCCGTCCGCTCCCGCTGCAGCCAGAGCCGGTGCAGCGCGTGCAGGGTGGCGCCGGGCATCTTGAACGCGCCCCAAATCCAGTTCGACCGGGCGGCCTGCGACTTGACCTGGATCTCGCGCACGCGGCCGTCGGCGTCGAGGTCCACGGCGTCGAACAGCTCCGGCCGATCCACCGGAAAAAGCAGGAAAGTCAGGCGGTCATTGGGCAGTCCGCACAGCGCGTCGGCGGGGAACCAGATGGTGTCCGGCAGGCCGATGATCACCGGCTCGTTCGCGGGAATCAGCGGCAGGGCGCGGAAGATGGCGTCGCACAGCCCGACCGCGCCGGCCTGGCAGACATACGCCACGTCCACGTCGCCCACGGTTCCGCCGTAATACTGCAATATGTCGCTCTTCCACGGCGAGATAACGAAGCAGATCTTGTCCGCCCCGGCCCGCACCATGCGCTCGATCAGGTATTCGCTGACCGCGCGCGGACGCTCGACGCCGCTCGCGTCCAGGCGCGAGCCGACCGGCAGCAACTCCTTGCTGAACGCCAGCGGCTGGATGCGCGTGCCGTTGCCGGCCGCCGGGATGATGCCCCACATCACACGCTCTCCCGAGACGAAACCGTCTCGAATGCCGTCACCATCTCCGCCGCCCGGCGTGCGGCGCTGTGCTCCGACAGCGTGCGCTCACGGGCGCGGCGCGCGATGGCCGCCAGCTCGTCCGGGCCGGTGCGCAATGCCGCGAGCGCGTCCTCGGTCGAGTGCGCCACCAGGATTTCGCGTCCGGGTTCGAAGAAGCTGTCGAGGCCAGCCCAGGCGTCGGTGAGGATCGGCACGCCGCAGGCCGCCGCCTCGAACAGCCGTCCGGACGGGCACCAGCCCATGCGCGCCATCGCCTCGCGCGTGACGTTCAGGGTGACGCGGGACGAAGAATAGAACGCCGGGTGCTCGGGCGGCGGCAAATGGCGCACGAAGAACGTATTGGGTGTCCATGGGAAGCCCTCGGGGTATTGCGCGCCGCCGATGACGAAACGCTGGTCCGGCAATGCCCGGGCGGGTTCGACAAACAGCCGTTCGAGCGCCGCCTGCCGGTCGGCCGCGTAGGTGCCGAGGTAGGAAAGCAGCGCGTCGTACGCCGGGCGGGGCGGGGCCGGACGGTGCAGCGCCGGGTCGACGGACCCATAGATCGGCACGACATGGCGGGCTCCGAGCCGGATCCGCAATGCGTCAAGCGCGCCGCCGCCGGTATAGCTCAGCACAAGGTCGAACCCGGCCAGGCCATCCGCGCCAATGTAGCCGACGGCCTCCCCGGCCTCCAGCCGCGCCAGGGTCACGGGGGTATCCAGGTCGTAAAAGCAGCGGACGGCCTTGCTGTCCTGCAGCAGCCGGGTCGCCGCGAGCGCATCCGGGCAGTACGAGGTGACAATCCCCACGTCCGCCCCGGCCAAGGCTGCGCGCATGTGCGGCAATGCGGCGGGCCAATCGGGATACAGCGCCAGTTCGCCGCCATCGGGCAGGGCCCAGAGGTCACGGTGTTCCCGGTAGTACGGCACGTCGCGCTCGAAGAACGCCACGCGGTGCCCGGCCGTGAGCAGCGCGCCGATCAGGCCGCGCCACAGCGCCGCATGGCCGTTGCCCCACGAACTGCTGACCGCCAGGCCGAAAATCACGATCTTCATGTCGTCATTGCCCGACGCTGCACGGCGCTGTCCCGCGTGGTATCGAACACGCGGTTTGCCGGGCCTCGTTGACATAGGCTTCCAGCTCCGCGGCGCGATGCACGCCGGTATGGGCCGCCAGCACGCGGGCCCGGGCAGCGCTGGCGATCGAATTGCGCCGCTCCGCCGTCATGGTTTGCAGCACGGCGAGCACCTCGGCTGCCGAGCTGGCGATCAGGATCTCCTCGTTTGGATGAAAGAACGCGTCGAGCCCGGCCCACCAGTCGCTGATTATCGGCACGCCGCAGCACGCCGCCTCGAACAGCCGCACGCTGGGACTGTAGCCGCGGCGGATCATGTCGGCGCGGGTGACATTCAGGGTGAAGCGCTGCCCGGCGTAGAAGGCGCGGTGCCGGTCGGGCGGCAGGTGGTCGATGCGCTCGACATTGCCGGGCCAGGGGATGTCGCCGGGGTATTGCGGCCCGGCCACCACGAAGCGTCCGGCGTCCCACGCCAGCGCCGATCCGCACAGCAGCGCCTCCACCGTCGGTTGGCGATCGGGGCTGTAGGTGCCGAGGTAGCCGAGGTCCCAGGTCAAGGCGGCGTCCGGATCGGGCTGATGCACGTCCGGGTCGGCCGAGCAATACAGCGCCCGGGCCATGGATGCGCCCAGCGTGCCTTCGAGGTATTGCAGGGTCGGGCCGCCGGTGAACGAAAGATAAAGGTCGAAGCCGCGCAGCAGCTCCGGCGTCAGGTATCCGCAGGCGTCGTCGGCCAGCGCCGCCAGGGTCACGGGGGTGTCAATGTCATAGAATGCGGTGACCCCCGCAGCCAGGCGCTGCACCAGCGCGCCGACCGCGATGCCGTCCGGCACATAGGACCCGACCACGACGAGGTCCGCCGCCTGGATCGCGCCGGACCAGCGCTGCTGCAGTTCCTCCAGCCCGGCATAGAGCTGCGTGTCGCCATAGGGCGGGGCCGGCAGGTCGCGGTGTTCGGCGTACCAAGGTTTGTCGCGCTCCAGGAACAGCACGCTGTGGCCGCGCTGCGCCAGGCCGCGCACCAGGCCGCGGAACGTGGTCGCGTGCCCGTTGCCCCAGGACGAGGTGATGGTCAGGCCGAGGATCACGATCCGCACGGTCGGGGCCTGTCAGCTCGGGCGGATTGCATGGGGCGAGCGCACTGTAGGGCGGTCCTATCGCAAACCTTGTAGGCCTACAAACCCCAAATCGCTTCAGGGTTCCCTGATGCGATTTTCGCAGCGAAAACAGCGAGGTCGGCGTGCAGTTCGGCCAGCGGGGCTGCCCATTCGCCGGGGCTGGATTGCCGGTAGAGCCGCACCGAGTCGTACCATTGGCTGCTGTGGCCCGACATCCAGCGCCAGTCGGCCTCATGTTGCAGCAGCAGCCAGGTCGGCCGGCCCAGCGCGCCCGCCAAATGCGCGATCATCGTGTCGACGGTTATCACGAGATCCAGGGTTGCCAGCAGCCGGGCGACGGGCGTCACCTCCGTGCTGCGGTCCCGAGTTTCGAGCGGCTTGGGCGCGCCAGGAGCGGCGATTTCTTCCAAGCCGGGGCCGCGCTGCAGGCTGACCAACTGCACGCCGGGAATTTGACCGAGCGGCGCCAAGGCGGCGAGCGGCACGGAACGGCCCGGATTCCACCCCCCAGCGCGCCAGCACAGCCCGGCCAGCAGGCCCGTTGCCGGCCTGGCCATCGGCCTGGCAGATAAATAGGGCGCTCCGTGCGGGGCCAGCCGCAGCGCGTGGGCCAGCTCCATAATCTCGATGTCGCACTCCGAGGCCGGGGCGGGCTGGCCGGGGCGGAACGGAATCACCCGGTCGGGGCCGGGGAGGGTGCGGAGCAGCGGCACCAGCTCGGGCTGCGCTTCCAGCGTCAGCCCGGCGGCGCGGGCGCGGAGCGGCGCGAGGTAACGGCAGAACTGCAGCGTGTCGCCCAGTCCGTGGTAGCAGCGGACCAGCGCCCGGCATCCGTCGACCGGACGTCCGTCCCATACCCATCGCAGGTGGTAGGGCAGGGCAGGGTCGTCCCGCGTGGCCGGGTCGCGCGCCGCGAGCACCGCGTCGCTCACCGCCCAGGCCTCGTCGAACGCCCCCGCGCACATGGCCGCGGTCCAGCGGGCGCCGGCGTCGGCAGTCCTGGAGGCTTGATGCGGCGGGCGTTGAACCAGAGAGGGATGCGGAATAATCAACCTCATCGGTCCCGCACGTTGGCCGATGGCAACGTGGCGACGCAATCCATGTTGCGATGAGCATGTCCGACGGGCGGGAACAACGACTGGGGCCTCGATGCAATACCTGATCATAACCCACGCTGCGCGCCGGCGTTTCTCCGCCTTGGGCAGTTTCCTGAAGTCGGAAAGCGCTGGCGGCCTGGTGTTGATCGTCTCCGCTCTGGTCGCGCTGGCGTGGGCCAACTCGGCGGCGGCGCCCGCCTACCATGCCCTGCTGCAATACGGGATTGGACCGGCGGTGCTGTCGGAGCCGGTGCAGATCTGGATCAACGACGCCCTGATGGCGTTGTTCTTCCTGCTGGTCGGGCTGGAGCTGCGGCGGGAGATCACGGAAGGCGAGCTGTCGTCACCGGCGCAACTCGCCGCGCCGGGCCTGGCGGCGCTGGGCGGCATGATCGTGCCGGCGCTGATCGTCGTGGCGCTGAACTGGGGGGACCGCACCGCGCTGCGCGGCTGGGCGGTGCCGGTCGCGACCGACATCGCCTTCGCCCTGGCGGTGCTGAGCGTGCTGGGCAGCCGGGTGCCGATGGCGCTCAAGGTGTTCCTGACGGCGCTGGCGATCATCGACGACCTCGGCGCGATCGTGGTGATCGCGGTGTTCTACACGGCGGGCCTCGACTTGGCGGCGCTAGGCGGGGCGGCGCTGGTTTGGCTGGGGCTGTTTGGGCTGAACCGCGCGGGGGTGCGGCGGCTGTGGCCCTACATGCTCGGCGGCGTCGTGTTGTGGGCGCTGGTGTTCCGCTCCGGCGTGCATGCGACGCTGGCCGGCGTGGCGCTCGCCTTCGTCGTGCCGATGCGGGCGCGGGCCGGCGAGGACCAGGCTCCGGCGGAGCGGCTTGAGCATAGGCTCGGGCTATGGGTTGCCTATGGCGTCCTGCCGCTGTTCGGGCTGGCGAACGCTGGGCTTGGCTTTGCCACGCTGCCGCCGGGCGTTTGGGCGGACCGGCTGGCGATCGGAGTTACGCTGGGGTTGTTCATCGGCAAGCAAATCGGCGTGTTCGGCGCGGTGCTGCTGGCGGCACGCCTGGGGCTGGCACGGCTGCCGTCCGGGGTGACCCGGCTGCAGCTCTATGGCGGCGCGGTGCTGTGCGGAATCGGGTTCACCATGAGTTTGTTCATTGGCGACCTCGCGTTCCGGCAAACGCCGCGAGGGGATGAGGTGAAGCTGGCCGTTTTTGTGGGGTCGCTTGCTTCGGCGGCGCTGGGGTTGTTGGTGTTGCGATTGGCGGCGCAGGCGAAGGTTGCGGAGAGGGTTGCTGTTGCTGAGTAGAGTCGGGCAATTGGAATCCTACCGCAGCGGACATGCAGCCGACCGGGGCTGTATGTCCGGAGTTGGCCGACAGCGGCCCGTCCGGTCGGAAGCAGGCGATGTGGAGATGTGACAGCATTGCCATATCTTCGCCTTGTACGATCTCGATCCATTCGCCATTGCGGCCAGCCGAGGTTTCGCAATTACCGGACAGGGCCGCATTTGCCGAGCCCGTCGCGACGACTTCAGTAATCCCCGGCCGCAGAGGGGATTGTGATGAATGAACGGGCCAACAGTGGCGGTCCGCGTTCGGCCCGCCCTGGATTAGCTAGTGGCGAACATCAGACGGAAGGGTCCGTCTGATGTTCGCCACTAGCCTTTGTTTGGTGGACCGATTCACCTAACGCTTGGGAACCAAGCGTTAGGATCGGACCACTAGATAAGTCCCTCGTGCTTCATCGCTTTGTGGACGGAGGGCAGCGTCATCATACGCTCGCGAAACGCGACCAGTGGTGCGGGTGGCTCCACATTGCACTTCTTCGCCCAGAGCAGCATGACGAACAGGTAGAAGTCGGCCACGCTAACGGCGGAGCCGAACAGGTACTCGCCTTTCATGGTGTCGGCCAGGTATCCCATACGCTTGACGATCATTTCGCCAGCTTTCGCCTTGTCACTGTCGCCTCCTCCCGCGAAGAAGGGTTTGAAGCTCTTGTGTATTTCGGTCGAGATGAACGCGAGCGCTTCCAGCAGGTGCGTATGCCCCATCGGCTCCGACGGCGCGAGCTTGCTATCCTGATGCGCGATCCAGTCCAGGATTGCGATGTTCTCGCTGAGCGTCTCGCCCGAATCAAGCGTCAGCGCCGGCACGTAGCCCTTCCGATTGATCGTTAAGAAGTCGACGCCGGCTTCCGTGCGCTTGGCCTTGAGATCGACCATCTCGTGATCAAAGGACAGACCCGCCTCGTGCAGCGCGATGTGGTCGGCCAGGCTGCAAGCGCCCGGTGCATAATAAAGCTTCATGGTCGTCTCCTGTGGTTGGCGTTGTTTCAACGCGCCGCGGTCGGATCAGTCGCGCAATCCCGCTGCGACACGCGATCGCGGCGGGCGGCGCACTCAAGACCGAAAAGATGGCGAGCATCCCGGGGCCAATGAGCCAAATCAATGCCCGCAAGCTTGAACTCCTGGCCGGTAGGGGACTGTCCGATCTGGAGAAGGAGGCTGCGCGAAGCGAACATCAGCCGTTTGCGCGAGAGCGGGCGGGTCTGGGTAGTCAGGCTCTTACAGCCGGCAACGGAACGAGATTGATCCGGTTCAGCTTGGAGGGACACTGCGGCATCCGAGGTCGCCATGCCGCAGAGGTCCGGCCCACGAGAAGCCGTCGGACACCCCCCCAGAGCTGCCTTGCCCGCATCCCCTGGCGACCGGGCCCAGACCGGGCGCATACTCGTCCAGGTGGACACCCTCGACCGGCTCCTGATGGCTCTCGCCGTGCGCCTCCACGCGTTTTCAGTGTGTGAGGTCCAGGAAGGCTGGCGACTTGCGTTTCCGGCGTTCGAGGCAATTACGATCCACTACGTCCTGAAAGGATCAGGAGCGTTCCGCGTCGGGAACGGCCCGCTCCATCCGTTCGGCACGAGAAGCGTCCTCGTCGTGCCGGCGCGTCAATCGCACGTGCTCGGGGAGTTGGAATCGCCACAGGTCGTCCGTGCCGAGGATCGTTGCTCGATGCTGGGCGACGGCTTGGTGACCTTCACCGCCGGCGACGGCAGCCGCGACACCCTCCTGCTCTGCGGGGCAATCCCGGCAACTTACGGTGACGCGCTCGCACTCTTTGGTTTGCTACGCGAGCCGATGGTCGGGGATGCGTCGGCGGGCGGCGCCTATAACCAAACGTTCGACCTCATGTTGGCGGAGGTGACCAAGCCGGGCCTCGGCACTCAGGCGATGGCGGAACTCCTGATGAAGCAATGCCTGCTCGCGCTTTTGCGCCACCGCATGCGGGAAGGTGCCGCTACGGTGCCGTTGCACGCGGCGTTCCGGCAACCCCGCCTGGGCCGTGCCGTGCTGGCCGTGATCGAAGACCCGGCGGCACCCCACAGCGTCGAGAGCCTGGCGGGCCTGGCCGGGATGAGCCGCGCGTCGTTTGCGGAGCATTTCTCGCGGGCGTTCCAGCAGGGGCCGATGGAGTTCGTCCACAAGAACCGCCTCCGCATCGGCGCTCGCCTCCTCACGACCACGGACCTCCCCATCAAGGTGATTGCGCAAAGCGCCGGCTATGCCGGGGCGACGCCGTTTTCACGGGCTTTCCGGGCGGCCTACGGCACGGATCCGACCGCATACCGCGGGCTGGTCGGCGACGAGGACCGCGAACCGGCACCGGACGCCCCTGTCGAGGATACGCCTCCCCGCATCCGGCCCACGCCGGACCGTGCCTAGTCGTCTGATTCAGGCGACAATCCGTCCAAACCCAGGTTGGCGGTGCAAATGGCCATTTCGCGGCGCCCCGGGTTGCCGTAGTCGTTCGGGCACGAATAGACCCCAATGGAGACACGATGTCGGCTCATACTGTTAATCCGTCCGCTGCCCTGCGTTTCATCCCGTCGATGGAAGTGCCCGAGCAGACCGAGGCCGAAACCAACGACGGCCTGATCGAGACACTCGGCAAAATCAGCCAAACGACGTTCGAGCATTCCGGCCACGCCACCCGTAGTGTCCATGCCAAGAGCCATGGCGTGATGCGCGGGACGATCACCGTGCTGGACGGGTTGCCGCCGCAGTTGGCGCAAGGTTTGTTCGCCAAGGCCGGCCGTTACGACGTGGCGATGCGCTTCTCGACCCTTCCCGGTGACATAATGGATGACAGCGTGTCGACGCCCCGCGGCCTGGCGGTGAAGGTGATCGGCGTGCAGGGCGCCCGGCTGCCGGGCAGCGAGGGTGACGCCACCCAGGACTTCGTGCTGGTCAACGGTCCGGCGTTCGCCGCCCCGACCCCGGCGAAGTTCCTGGCCAACCTCAAGATGCTCGCCGCGACCACTGATAAGGCGGAAGGCGCGAAGAAGGCGCTGTCCGCCGTCGCACGCGGGACCGAGACGGTGATTGAGGCATTCGGCGGCAAGAGCGCCATGATCACCACAATGGGCGGCCAACCGGCGACAAATATCCTGGGCGAGACGTTCTACTCCCAGACGCCCTTTCTCTATGGCGATTACGTCGCGAAGTTCTCCATTGCCCCGGTGTTCGACCTCTCGAAGCTGACCGGTGCCGCAATCGACGCTAGCGCTTCTCCCAATGCCTTGCGGGAGGCGGTAGCCGCGCACTTTGCGGCGCATGGCGGCGAGTGGGACTTCCGCGTCCAACTCTGCACGGACCTGGAGGCCATGCCGGTCGAGGATGCCTCGGTGGCCTGGCCCGAGGAGACAAGCCCCTACGTCACGGTCGCGAGGCTGGCGGTCGGGCCGCAGGACACGTGGAATGCGGCGGGCATTGCGACGATTGACGAAGGCCTCGCGTTCAGTCCCTGGCACGGGCTGGCAGCGCACCGGCCTCTGGGCGGGGTGAACCGGGCGCGGAACACGACCTACACCAGCTCCGCGCAATTCCGCAGCCAGCATAACGGCTGCCCAATCCACGAGCCAAAGGAAGCGGGTCGAATCGGCTGACACGGGGCGATGGCCGACCTGTTGGGATGATCCGTCCGCGGACCCTTCTTTGCGGGTCCGGCCCGCGCGCGCCAGAGTCGGCGGCCTCACCCCCCGGGGCTGACGAAAGGTCGGTGTGAACTGCCCGTCTGGGCTGTCGGTGTCAGGCGCCCTTCGGGCAGCGCAGGCAACGCGGAACCTGCCGCAACTGGCCGGGAGCTGACTGGCACCGGAACTTCCGGGCAGCCTGGCCTTGCAAGCGGTGAATAGCTTTGTTAATCGCCGCACATAATGCGGCGAACAAAATATATCTACGAACGCGCCGATTGGCCCAGCTTTCGGTGGAGCAGCGAGGCCATCTCGGATCAGCTCGCCGCAGTCCGTCATCACCAGGGTCGGCTGCTAGGACGCATCGAGGCGCTGGGCTTCAATCTCCGTGCTGAGACGACACTGCAAACGCTTACTCGGGACGCTCTAAAAACAAGCGAGATCGAGGGCGAGTTGCTCGACCACGATCAGGTCCGTTCGTCGCTCGCGCGCCGCCTGGGCATGGAGAAGGGTGGATTGCGGCCCGTGGACAAAAAGGCGGACGCGATTGCCGCTGTCGTGCTCGACGCCACCCAGCGCTTCAACCAGGCTCTGACGGCCGAGCGCCTACTCGGATGGCATGCGGCTCTGTTTCCGAACGAGAGCCGTGGCCGCCATCCGATCAAGGTCGGCGGATGGCGGACCGACGAGCATGGCCGAATGATCGTCGCGTCGGGCCAGCCCGACAAGGAGACCGTTCACTTCGAGGCGCCGCATGCGAAGAGCGTGCCGGCGGAGATGGACCGCTTCCTACACTGGTTCGAAGATCCGGCGGATAAGACGGATCTTGTCCTGAAAGCCGCTCTGGCTCACATCTGGTTCGTGACCATTCATCCGTTCGACGATGGGAACGAGCGCATCGGCCGTGCCATCGCTGACATGATGCTTGCCCGGTCCGAGAGCACAGGACAGCGTTGCTACAGCATGTCGGCCCGGCTCCGCCTGGAGCGGCCAGCCTACTACGCGACGCTTGAAGCCACGCAGAAGGGCGACCTGGACATCACGGTCGGGATGGCTTGGTTCCTGACCGTGCTGGACCAGGCCTTGTCCGATGCAGATGGCATTCTGGCCACCACCATCCGCAAGGGGCAGTTTTGGAAGGAGATGGCTGAGTTGCCCATTAATCAGCGCCAGCGCGAGATGCTGAACCGCTTGCTGGACGGGTTCGAGGGCAAGCTGACCAGCTCGAAATGGGCGAAGATCACCAAATGCTCGCAGGATACCGCCCTGCGCGACATCGGCCACCTGACCGGCCGCGGCATACTGGTGCAGGATGCTGCTGGCGGGCGAAGCACCAGCTACAGCCTGAAAGGCGAGAGGTTCGGGTGAACTCGCTGGCGGGCCTGGTCCGAAACCGGTCTGGCATGTTTCGGGCGGGCAGGTAAAGTAAGCTGACGCTGCGGCCCGGGACGGCACGGCGGCCACTACCGGCCCAGAACAGACATGCAGCGCACCAATACGTGGTGGTCGATCTCTCCACTGGTCGAGGGCTGCAGCAAGGTGTATTGTGGCTTTCGTCGCGCCCCCTTGATCCTTTGATCGGGTCGCGCGCCTGATGCCGCCAGTCGCTTCCGATGCGTTCCGGCCGCGTCTCAGCCTGTCAACTCAATATAACTTGACCGGCTCGACGGAGGAGCTATCATGGCCGATGCCCAATGCCTTTGCGGTGCCCTTAAGCTTAAGTCGCAAGAACCTTCAAAACTGACTGTCGCATGCCATTGCTTCGCCTGCCAGAGACGGACCGGTAGTCTATTCAGCGTCGGGGCATTCTATGCGATCGACACTGTCGAGATTTCTGGTGCCGCCACAGAATTTGTCCACGTTGGCGATAGCGGCCGCAGGGTGCGTATATATTTTTGCCCAACGTGCGGTTCGACAATCTATTGGAAGCCCGACGCGCTGCCATCAATGATCGGCGTAGCCGTTGGCGCGTTGGCCGCTCCTGACTTCTCAGCCCCCGGGTTATCGATATTCGAGCGGTCGAAACATCATTGGGTGCAACTTGACGGAGAGGTCGAACATTTTCACGAAGGCGCAATGCAAAAATATTCGCCTGATCTAACGAGCGGGTCGGATTCTCGTTGATCGCAGCGTCCGCTCACCACCAGACTCGGTCAACGTCCCTTCTGCCAGCATGTCCGCTTCGGAGTAGCGGTTCCCGGCAACCAAACGACCGGGGTGAGGCGCAAACCGGTCGAACCGCCGCTACGATCCAATATCCCTTCCACAACAGCAGCGGTCCCCGCTTAAGATATTCGTTATTACCCGCGATACGGCCAGGACAAACCCAGCACAACCCGCAGGCCAACATCAAAGCTTGACTTCCACCCGCAAGAGCGCAAGTGAACGTTCATTCTCACTCAGGCGCACCATGCCCCAGGCCGCACAGCACGCTCCCCCGCACCAGCGCATCCTCGAAGCCGCCATAGCCTGCTTTACCCGGTCCGGCTTCCACGGCGCATCCATGCACGAGATCTGCGTCGAGGCCGGCATGAGCCCCGGCGCGCTCTACCGCTACTTCCCCAGCAAGGTCGCCATCATCGCCGCCATTGCCGAGGCCGAACGCACCCACCACGCCGCCTTTTTCGAGCGCATGGCCGCAGCCGACGACCCCGTCGAAGCCCTCGCCAGCATCGGCATCGACACCCTGGAACAGATGCTGAATGGCCCGAACGCCGCCCTGTGCGCCGAGACGATGGCAGAAGCGATCCGCAACCCAACAATACGCGCCATGTTCGACCGCAACATACGCGAGGCCAGGGCGGCCGTCGTCGCAGCCCTCCAGCGCGGCCAGGCCCGCGGCACCGTCGACCCCGCCCTCGACATCGAGACCGCATGCCAGCTCATCATGGCCATGGGCGACGGCCTATGCGTGCACCAGGCGCTCGACCCGACGCTGACCGCCGCGCGCTTCCGCCCGGTGCTGCAGCTTCTGCTCCGCCGTTTCCTCCGTCCGCACGGGACGCCGGCATGATGCGCATCCTGTTTGCGCTCCTGCTGCTCGCGCTCCCGGCCCATGCGGCGCCGGCGCCCGTCGCCGAGCCGCGCCCGCCCTCCGTCACCATCGTCCCCGCCACGTCCGGCCCCATCGCCGAGACCGCCGTGCTGACCGGCACATTGGTCCCGCGTGAGGAAGTGCTGGTCAGCCCGCAGCTCGACGGGCTCGCCTTGACCGAAATCCTGGCCGAGGAGGGCGACAGCGTTGCCGCCGGGCAGGTGCTTGCCCGGCTGTCGCGCGACGTGCTGGACGCCAGCATCGCCCAGAACGCGGCGCAGATTGCCCGCGCCGACGCTGCCGTGGCCCAAGGCCGCAGCAGCATCGCCGAGGCGCAGGCCAACCGCGTCCAGTTCGACCTGGCGCTGGCCCGCACCCGCGAGCTGTTATCCAACGGCAACGCCGCGCGCGAAGTGTTCGAGCAGCGCCAGGCCGCGGCGCAGACGGCCGCAGCACGGCTCGACCTTTCCAATAACGCCCTGCGCGCCGCCGAGGCCGACCGCTTCTATGCCGAGGCGCAACGGCGGGAGCTGCTGGTCCGCCTGGCGCGCACCGAGCTCCGCGCCCCGGTCGCCGGCGTCGTCAGCCGCCGCGTGGCGCGTCTCGGCGCCGTCGTCACCGGCGCCGGCGATCCATTGTTCCGCATCATCCAGGACGGCGCCATTGAGCTCGAGGCCGACGTGCCGGAAACTTCGCTTGCCAAGCTGCGGCCCGGCCAGCCTGCCCGAATCGACACCGCCGGTGGACCGCGCGCCGGCCATGTGCGCCTGGTGTCGCCGGAGGTGAACCGCACCACCCGCCTGGGCCGCGTACGGGTCGCGGTCGACGGCGACGGCCCGCTGGTGATCGGCAGCTTCGCCCGCGCCGGCGTCGAGGTCGCCAGGCGGGATGGCGTGCTGGCGCCGCTGTCCGCCGTATTGTTCCAGCCGGACGGCGCCGTGGTGCAGGTGGTGAAGGACGGCCTGGTCGAGACGCGGCGCGTGCAGGTCGGCCTGCGGGCCGGGTCCTTGGCCGAAATCCAGGACGGCCTGCATGTGGGGGAGACGGTCGTGTCGGTGTCCGGCACCTTCATCCGCGACGGCGACCGGGTAACGGCGGTCCAAGCGGCCGTGCAGTCAGGCGGCAGCTAGCCATGGCGTTCAACATCTCCGGCGCGGCGATACGCAACCCGATACCGCCGCTGGTGCTGTTCGCGGTGCTGACCTTGCTGGGCCTGGTCGGCTTCAACATGCTGCCCATCACCCGGTCGCCCAACATCGACGTCCCGGTCATCTCCGTCACCGTCACCCAGCCCGGCGCGGCGCCCGGTGAACTGGAAACCCAGGTCACCAAAAAGATCGAGGACGCGGTCGCCAACGTGACCGGCGTGAAACACCTGCTGTCGACCGTCACCGACGGCACCAGCCTGACCGCGATCGAATTCCGGCTCGAGGTCAGCAGCGACCGCGCGCTGAACGACGTGCGCGACGCGATCTCGAAAATCCGCACCGACCTGCCGCGCGGCATCGACGAGCCGGTCATCGAGCGCGTCGACATCGTCGGCCAGAGCATTCTGACCTTCGCCGCCTCTGCGCCGGGCATGACGCTCGAAGGCCTGTCGTGGTTCGTCGACGACACGGTGCTGCGCGACCTGCAGGGCGCGGCCGGCGTCGGCAGGGTCGAGCGCATCGGCGGCGTGACGCGCGAAATCCGGGTCAGCCTCGACGCCGACCGCTTGGCGGCCCTGGGCATCACCGCGGGGGATGTGAACAGCCAACTCCGCGCCACCAGCGCCGACCTGTCCGGCGGACGCGGCGAGGTCGGCGCGCAGGAGCAGGCGATACGCACCCTCGCCAGCGCACGCACCTTGCAGCAACTGCAGGACACCCGCCTCGTGCTGCCCGGCGGACGCGAGCTGCGGCTGTCCGACGTGGCCCGCGTCGAGGACGCCTATGAGGAGCCGCGCAAATTCGCCCGCATGGATGGCGCAACCCCCGTGGTGGCGTTCGCAATCTACCGGGCCAAAGGCGCCAGCGAGGTCACGGTCGGCGACTCGGTCGCGGCGCGGCTGGCCAAGCTCTCGGCCGCGCATCCCGACGTGAACTACACCCTGATCGACGACGGCGTCCGCACCGCCCGCGGCAGCTATTTGTCCGCCATGCACGGCCTGATCGAGGGGGCGATCCTGGCGACGGCCGTCGTGTTCATATTCCTGCGCAACTGGCGCGCCACCATGCTGGTCGCGGTCGCCCTGCCGCTGTCGATCATCCCGGCCTTCGCCGCCATGCTGGCCATGGGCTTCACGCTGAACTTCGTCAGCCTGCTCGCCATCACCCTCGTGACCGGCATCCTGGTCGACGACGCCATCGTCGAGATCGAGAACATCTTCCGCCACATGCGCATGGGCAAACGCCCGTTCGAGGCGGCGGTCGAGGCGGCGGACGAAATCGGCCTGGCGGTCATCGCCATCACCCTGACCATCATCGCCGTGTTCGCCCCGGTCAGTTTCATGGGCGGCATCGCCGGGCAGTTCTTCAAGCAGTTCGGCCTCACGGTGTCGGCGGCGGTATTGGCCTCGCTGCTGGTCGCCCGGCTGATCACGCCGTTGATGGCGGCCTATCTGATGCGGCCCGTCATCCCCCACGCCGAGCGCGACGGCTGGGTCATGCGCGCCTACACCCGCTTCCTGCGCGCCACCTTGCGCTGGCGCAGCATCACGTTGCTCGCGGGCCTGCTGGCGTTCGCCGTGTCGATCTGGTCCACGACCCTGCTGCCGACCGGATTCATTCCGCCGCCTGACGAGAGCCGGGTGGTGCTGTCGATCGAGTTGCCGCCGGGCTCGACGCTGGCCGGCACGCGGGCGGCGACTGACCGCATCGCCCATGAGTTCCGCCAGGTGCCCGAGGTGACTACGGTGTTCGTCGTGGGCGGCACGACGCCGACCGGCGCCGGCGCAGAAATCCGCCGGGCGAAGATGATCGTGAACCTCACGCTGAAGGACACCCGCGCCCGCAGCCAGAAGTTGATCGAGGCCGAGCTGACCCAGCGGCTCGCGACCTTGCCCGACGTGCGCGGCTGGTATGTCAACGACCGCGGCGAGCGCGAGCTGTCGGTGACGGTGCTGGGCGATGATGCCGTTGCGCTGAACCGCGTGGTGGCGGGGCTGGAGGGCGGGATGCGCCGGCTGCCGGGTTTCGGCAACGTTGCGCCGTCGGCCGGGGCGGACCGCCCGGAAATCCGCGTGGCCCCCCGCGTCGACGAGGCCGCGCGCTTCGGCGTATCGACCGAGGCGATCAGCGACGCCGTGCGCATCGCCACCATCGGCGACGTGCCCGCCAACCTGGCGAAGTTCCGCTCCGGCGACCGGCTGATCCCGATCCGCGTGCAGGTCGATACGGCGCTGCGCGGCGACCTCGACGCGCTGCAGGCATTGACGGTTACGGGCGCTGGCGGGCTGCCGGTGCCGTTGCTGGCGGTGGCGGATGTCGAGCTCGGCCAGGGGCCGGCCAGCGTCGAGCGCTATGACCGGGTGCGCCGGGTGGTGCTGGGCGCCGACCTGGTGCGCGGCGTGGCGCTGGGGGCCGCGCTGAAGGAGGTGTACGCGCTGCCGCAGGCGAACGCGCTGCCGAACAGCGTGCGCATCCAGAACGGCGGCGATGCCGAGATTATGACGGAGGTGTTCACGAGCTTCGGCCTCGCGATGGGCGCCGGGCTGGTGATGGTGCTGGGCGTGCTGGTGCTGCTGTTCCGCAACGTGTTCCAGCCCATCACCATCCTGCTGTCGCTGCCATTGAGCCTGGGCGGCGTGATCCTGGCCTTGTTGCTGACTGGGGAGCCGATCAGCATGCCGGTGGTGATCGGCGTGCTGATGCTGATGGGCATCGTGACCAAGAACGCCATCATGCTGGTGGATTTCGCCATCGAGCGGCGGGCCGAGGGCATGGGCCGCGCCGAGGCCATCATCGACGCCGGGCGCAAGCGGGCGCGTCCGATCGTGATGACGACGATCGCCATGGTCGCCGGCATGATCCCGAGCGCGATGGGCCTGGGCGACGGCGGCGAGTTCCGCTCCCCCATGGCGATCGGCGTGATCGGCGGCCTGATCGTTTCGACGGTGCTGTCGCTGGTGTTCGTGCCGTCGTTCTACACGGTGATGGATGACGCATCGCGCCTGGCGGGGCGGCTGTTCGGCCGGTTGCTGACGCCGCGCGACGCCGACGCGCCAGCCCAGCGCCGCAAGCCGGCGAAGCCCGCGGCCCCGCCGTCCGCCGGGCAGCAGCCGGCGGAGTAGGGCGTTAACGCGCCCGCGTCGTGTGCCGCCGGGCCGGGGTGCGGGCAGGGGCGGCTGGCTTCTTGGCCGGCGCGGCGGTTGGCGCGGCGGCGGGCTGGCCCTCGCCCGGCAGCACGGTCACGTCCACCCGCAACGGCGTGTCGGATGCCCCGGCCGCGCGGGGCCGGAGCGCCACGGTGAAGCTGTCGGGGCCGGTATAACCGGTGTTGGCGGTGTATTCGATGCGGGTCTGCTGGTTCACCGCCTGGATATTCACCCGGCCATGCGCCGGGCGCGCCTTCACCAAGCCGAGGCTGAACGGCTGCCCGTCCTTTTCCGCCGCATAGACTGCGCACCAACCGTCATTGCTCATGGTGATCGTGGCCGGAGCAGCCGCTGCCAGGTCGACCGTGGACGGGGTGCAGGTTTTGGCGATGCCGTCGTTCTGCAGGTCGACAGCCTGCTCGGTCGGCGCTGGCTTGGCAACGCAGCCGGACAAGGCGACGGCGGCGGCGAGCGTCGCGATCAGTTTGGTATGCAAGGATCGGCTCCTAGTCGGCAGTGAGGCGCCTGACTGCCACAAGCGGGCCGTAACGCCAAGCCATCGAATGGAGGGCGCCATGGTACGCCCAAGCGCCGTATTGCATCGCCGTGCTGGCATATCCCGGCCAAAGGTGATTTATATCACATACGAAAAGAATCGAGGGTGCCAGGCATAATGGTTTGGCTGCACGCGCCGGCAGTTCGACGGTCCACCCAGTCCGGCTTGGGCCAGCCGCTAGCCTTGCGCATGGCGCTGCCATGACGGCGCAGGCACTTGGCGGCACCGCTGTCATCATCCCGTTTTTCCAACGGAGGCCCGGGCTGCTGGCGGCGGCGATACGGTCGGCGCTGGACCAAGAGGCCGCCGGGCCGATTACCGTCGTGGTCTGCGATGACGCATCGCCCATCCCGGCCGGCACCGAGTTGGCTACGCTCGCCCCCGAACAGCGCGAGCGGGTCATTCTTGTCCGGCAGGCGAATCGCGGCGTAGGCGCTGCACGCAACGCGGCGCTCGACGCCGTGCCGCCCGGCATCGAGTGGATCGCCTTTCTCGACTCCGACGACCGTTGGGAGCCGTCGCACATCGCCCGGGCGGTGGCGGCGTTGCGGCAGGGTTTCGACTTCTTTTTCGCCGACGCCCTGCGCGAGCCGCAAACGCTGACGCACTTCCAGGCCGCCGCCTTCAAATCAAGCCAGCATGAGCCTATCGGCGTCATGCCGGGCCTGTTTGCATTCGTCGGCGACTTCCTGACGCAGAACCTGCTGATATCGCCGGTGTCGGTATCGACGGTGGTGATGCGGGCAAGCGCGTTAGGCGAGCGGCGATTCGCAAATATCGTGTTCGAGGACCTGCTGTTCTGGTTCGAGGTGGCAAGGCGGCCGATTCGGGTTGCGTTCGATGCCACGCTGCAGGTTCAATACGGGCACGGCGACATCACGCTCGCGGAGGATTGGCGGTCGCAGCGGGCCTTGAAGACGGGTTTCCTCTATCATCGCATCTTCATGCACGTTGCCCGCGGGTTCGACCTGACACCGGAGCAACGGGCCACCCTCGAGGCGCGCATGGCGCATAACCGCCGGAGTTTTTGCACGGCCATGCTGGCCCGCCTGCGCCATGGGCAAGCGCCAGCCTGGCGGGTACTGGCCGGCTTCGCGAGGTTGGACCCACGACTGGCCGCTTCGTTGCTGACGGGCGCCGCAACGGAGGCGGCCCGGCGCATGCCATTCGTTCAACGCCTGCCAACAGCTTGGTATCGCTGATGCACGGCTGGAGATTGCGCCGATGCTGAGGGATGTGATCGGGCACGTCGCCGGACGCGCCGGGTTCGAGATGATCGCAAAGTGGCGAGTGCCGAACCTGGCATACACGCGCCGTTTGCAGGCCCTCTTTAAGGATTTCGCCATCGCGTCGATCATCGACGTCGGCGCCAATGCCGGGCAGTTCCGCGACCAAATGCGCACCGAAGTCGGTTTTACCGGGCCGATCTATTCGTTCGAACCCGACCCGGCCCTGGCGGCGGGGCTGGCGCAACGTGCCGCGGCGGATCCGGAATGGACCGTATTTCCGGTCGCGCTTGGCGCGGTCGCAGGGATGACGGCGTTCAACGTCATGCGGAACTCAGTCTATAACTCATTCCATGCACCGGATCTGGCGCAGGCGGCCCACCACGGCAATGGCAACGCTGTCGTGCAAACGGTCGACGTGGAGGTGCGCACGCTGGACGCCATGGCCGCTCGCCTCCCTGATCTCGCGCATGCCTACCTCAAGGTGGACACGCAAGGGTTCGACCTCGAGGTGTTGAAGGGCGGACGGGAGAGCGTGCGGAAATTCCCTGCGCTGCAGACCGAAGTCTCCCTAAAGCGGCTCTATCTCGATAGCCCGTCCATGGCGGAGTCGATTGCCGCGTTCTCCGAACTGGGGTTTGCGGTCGCCGACTTGTTTCTAGTCTCCACGGACGGCGATCACCGGGCGGTCGAGTTCGACTGCGTGATGGTGCGGGACAGCCGGGAAAACTAACACCCGCTCACGTGCCGCGGAGTAGGCCAGGCCGCCATGCGCCCGCAGTGGCTTTGCGGCGACACTTCGGGTTCAGGCAGTCCCACGGCGCCATCCCTCCGCAACCAGCATTGCGATTACGTGTTGTGCGATCAGGTGCCTGTTGCGGCGCACGCAGCAAAGGAAATTGCGTATGGACGGCGGATCGAGACCAGGGCGATGCCTGGCGCCCCAGCCTGGCGAATGGGGCTGTTCCGCACCAACCGGCAACGTGACTTTGCTAACCTGATGCGTAACCTCGGCGGCCCGGTCGCCACCAAGTTTTCGCCCGCCGCGCCGCCGCTGCTTTGCGTCCTGCTGCTATGCGGCTGCGCTGTCGGCCCGAATTTCGAGCGGCCCAGCTTTTGGTCGCCGTCGTCGTGGTTCGGCACGCGGGCCGGCTCGCCGCAAAAACTCGAAGCCAGCATGCCGGCCGCCGAGCCGGTCGACCCCGAATGGTGGAAGCAGTTCAATGATCCGGAGCTGACCGGCCTGGTGCGCCAGGTCGCCGCCAGCAACCTTGACGTGCGCGCCGCGACCGCCCGGCTGGCGCAGAGCCGGGCCCAGCGCGGCATCACCGCCGCCGATGAGTTCCCGCAGATCAACGGCAACGCCTCCTACACCCGCCAGCGCGTCAGCCGCCAGGGCGTCATCACGGCGATTAGCAGCAGCGGGTCGAGCGGCGGCTCGCCCGGCACGCAGTCGAACGGGCTTGGCGGCCAGCAAGGCGCCTTCCCAACCGGCGGGGCCGGCATTCCCCCGTTCGACCTGTTCCAAGGCGGCTTCGACGCTTCGTGGGAGCTCGACCTTTGGGGCCGGGTGCGCCGGGCGGTGGAGAGCGCCGACGCCTCCCTCGAAGCCTCGGCCGAAGCCCGGCGGTCCCAGTTGCTGTCGTCCATCGCCGAGGTGGCGCGCGACTACATGCAGCTTCGCGGCACCCAGGAGACGCTGCGGATCACGCGGGAAAACCTGGCCAGCGCCCGGGACAGCGCCGGGCTGACCAACGCGCGCTTCCGTGGCGGCCTGGCGACCGACCTCGACCTCGCCAACGCGCAGGAACAGGTCGAAGCGACCGCCGCCAGCATCCCGCAACTGGAGCAGCAGGAAGCGCAGTCGATCAACGCCATCGGCCTGTTGCTGGGCATGCCGCCGGCGGCGCTGCGGGCCGAGCTGTCGCCGCCAAAGCCGGTGCCGCCGGTGCCGCCCAAGGTGCCGGTCGGCCTGCCATCGGAATTGGCCCGGCGCCGTCCGGACATCCGCCAGGCCGAAGCGCAGCTCCATGCCGCGACCGCCGACATCGGCATGGCGAAGGCGGATTTCTACCCGAAGCTCACCCTGTCCGGCAGCGTCGCGCTGCAGGCGACGCAGATCAAGAACCTCGGCTGGTCGGCCGGCACCTATTCGTTCGGCCCCAGCCTGACAATTCCGATCTTCGAGGGCGGACGGCTGCGCCGCACCGTGGAATTGCGTGAGGCGCAGCAGCAGGAAGCGGCGATCAATTATCAGCGGACGGTGCTGCAAGCGTTCACCGACGTGGACAACGCGCTGATCGCCTATGCCGCAGAACAGCGCCGGCGCGCCCGGCTGATGGCGCAGGCGGCGCATAGCCGCCAGGCGCTCAATCTGGCACGAAGCCAGTTCCGCAGTGGCATCACCGACTTCCTGCAGGTGTTGACGGCGCAACGCACGCTGCTGTCGGCGGATCAGCAGCTTGCGGACAGCACCGCAACGGTGTCGGCCAACTTGGTGTCGCTTTACAAAGCGTTGGGGGGTGGCTGGGAGGCTGACCTGCCGGTGGAGACGACGGCCGCGCGCCGGTGAGCCGCCGCTAAACACATTCCGAAATTGCAATAAATGTGCTAGCCTGCGACGGTATCGTCCTTCGGAAGGTTGTCGCATGGTCTCCTGGTTCTCCCGGCTCCGGCTGCGGGCTGTCGCGTTCGCGGCGGTTTCCGGCTTGCTGCTCAGCGGTTGCGCTGGAGGAGGCGGAGCCTACGACGCAAGCCTCAGCCCGGCGCAGAACCAGCTTCGCCAGTCCAACGCACGGTTC
This sequence comes from Acetobacteraceae bacterium, assembly GCA_965277495.1. GTDB lineage: Bacteria > Pseudomonadota > Alphaproteobacteria > Acetobacterales > Acetobacteraceae > CAHJXG01. The sequence goes on from OZ255824.1 coordinate 4,076,242, forward strand.
AACCAGACCGTTGGCGAAGGCGCGGTCGCTGGCGCTTTGCTGGGCGGTGTTGCCGGATTGGCGCTGGGCGGGCGGAACCGTGCCCAGGCCACGCTGATCGGCGCGACCGCCGGGGGAGCGCTGGGGGCCGGGGCCGGATATGCAGTGGCGCGCAACAACCTGAACCGGTCGAGCACCGAGGCGCAATACAACAACGCGATTCAGCAGGCGAGCGCCGACGCTGACGCCTATCGTTCGTCGGCCAGCGCCTCGAGCCAGATTGCCGACCAAGCCTATGCCGATGCCACCCGCCTCAATGCGCAGGTCCGGTCCGGACAGATCACCCAGGCGCAATACCGGGCGGGAGTGGCGCGGTATCAGGCCGACAACGACATCATGGCCCGGCAGGTCGGTTCGGCCCAGCGGGCGGCGGCGTCGATGCGGCAGGACAGCCGGATGGCGTCGGGGTCGAACCGGGCCCAGCTTGCGAGCACGGCAAGCGATATCGAGTCGTCGCGCCGGCAATTGGAAGCCAGCCAGGCCCGGCTGAGCCGAGTGCTTGCGGGTGATGCATGAGGGCGCTTGCGGCCGCTGGGGCGCTGCTCGGCCTCGCAGCGTGCAGCGCGCAGCAATGCGACCCGTCGCAAGCCGGGTTCCTCGCCGGGATCGGCTGCGAGGCGTCCGGAAGTTATGGGACGCGCAACCAGTATCAGCAGTCGCAACTCGCGCAGGGCAACGCCGCTGCGCTGCAAAGCCGTGCGGCAGCGCAGGACGAGGGCGCGCGGGCCAGCCAGGCCCTGCTCACGCGTGACCAAGCCCGCCGGCGTTTAGGCGCCGTCGACCAGCAGACTGCACAGCTCCGAGCTCGGCTTAATGCGGCCCGTGCCCGTGGTGGCATCAGCCAAATTCAATTGAGCGATGCGCAGGCCGAGTTGAACGCCCTGCAGCGTCAGCGTGCCGGGCTGCAGGGTGCCGCCACCGACGAGCAGCTCCGTGCCTTAGAGGATCACCAGCGGCGGTTGATGGATCAACTTACCGGCGCTTAATGAGGGCCCTGAACTTCCGCGCGGGTCAGCACCGTGATCTGCGCCTTTGCCGCGTCCCGCTGCATCGTCCGGCCTTCCACGAGTGTCGCCGTATGCTGCTGCAAGATCGGCAAGAACGGCAGCATCGTGTTTTGCGAGCGCGCGGACACCTCCTGCCGCAGGATCCCCATCTGCGCCGCGATCGCCAGCCGGGCCGGGCCGGTCGCGATCTGCCGCACCAGGCGCATGTAGCCGTCCATAGACGCGTCCGCCTGCGCCAGGTTGCGCGCTGCCGCCTCCTTGGCGAAACGCTGGTCGTCTGGCTTGGTCAGGTCGCGCCCGATTTCGGTCTGGATGCGGGCGCGGTTGGTAAAGTCCCAAACGTTTTGCGCCAGCAGCACCCCGGCTTCCAACTGCGCCAGCAGGGCGACGCCGGCAGCGTCCGACCGCTCCCGCTCGTTGATCGCAAGCCGTGCCGAGAGCCGGTCGAGGCCCTGGCGCAAGCCCTCGTCCCCCGTCTGCTCGCGGATCGCCTTGAGGATGACTTGCGGGTCGTCGACCGCCTGCTGCCGCGCGCCGCTCACGTCGGCAAAGGCGGCGCGGGCGCGCTCGACCTCCGGCAGGTCGCCGACTGCGGGAGCAGACAGGACCAAGCGGAAACCCATCGTGGGCAGCCGGGTCGGCTCGCCCGTCGTGGCGTCGAACGGCGAGATCTCGTCCCGCATCGCCGTGTGCAGGCTGCCCGGATTGGACATGGTGTAGTTGCCGCCGCGCACCGCGATGCCGCCGGCCTGGCCATGCGGGCGGCCGACGCGGTTAAGCCGGTAAGGCTCCAGCATCATCTGTCCGGCGTTGCCCAGCATGTCATACAGGCCAAGCGGGTTCGGCAGCCGCTGCCCGACCTGGCCGACCCGGCCCCCCGCCGCCCGGCTGCCGGCCAGGATGTAACGATCCGGCCCTTCTGCCATCGGCCAGTTTGGCGCCAAGAACTCCTCCGGCGTCACCCGGTCGCCGCCGCGGGCCGCAAACTCCCACTCGTCCTCGGTCGGCAGCCGCGCATAGCCGGCCGCGACGCCCCGATGCGGCAGCTTGCCGGGGGCGTTCTTCAGCAGCCAGGATGTCCATTCGACGGAGTAATTGAACGCTTGCTGCCAGGACACCGACGTCTTGGCCGTCCGCCCCGCGGCCGACGGCTCCGGGCACTTGGGAGCAAGCGCCGCGAACTGGTCCTGCGTCACGTCATACTTGCCGATGTAGAACCGGCGTCCGCTGCCGCCAGGGATGGCGAACGGCGCGGCGAGGAACGCGCCATGTAGGTAATCGCTGTAGCCGAGTTCCGTATCGGCCTGGCCCAAGATCAGCGCGCGGTCGTCGAGCGGCCCGGGGCCGGACGGCACGTCCACCGGACGGAACGCCATGGCCCCGCCGCAGGGCAACGGCAGGATGAAGTCGCCCTCCGCCGGCTGCGGGTTGAACCAGCGCGGGTCCCATTCGGCCGCTTGGACGCCGCCCGGGAGCAGCAGGATCGCCATCGCCAGGCGCTTCGGCGTCATGGCGCGCTCAACCCTTCCCAAGGTTCGACCCGCGCCGCCCGGGTGCCAGCGGCGGCAGCGACCAACGTTGCGCCAACGAGGGTGACCGCCGCGGCCACAGCCGCCAGCCCCGGCGTGATCAGGCAAAGCGGGCGATCCAGCGCGAGCGTGCCGGCAAAGACGCGGTTGACCACGGCCGAGGCCGCCAACGCCGCCATCAACGCCGCCGCCACGCCCAATGCGGCCAGCACGGCGGCCTGCGCCATCGGGAACAGCCGCAACGACCCGGCCCGCAGCCCGAGGAACCGCAACTGCGCCAGCGGCACGCGCTTCCGCTCGACATTCGCCCATAATCCAGCGCCCAGCGACACCAGGAAACCGAGCCCGCCCAGCCCCGCCACCAGGCCGAACAGCAGGCCCAGGTTGCGGTCGATGCGGAGCAGCCCCGAAACATCGGCGGCACGGGACACGACCTCGATCCCCTGGGCCTGCAACGCCGCATCCAGCGCCGGCACTGCCTCCAGCCGCCGGGCATACAGGCGAAAACCCGCATACTCCGCCTGGTCGGGTGCGACCAACGCAGCAACCGTGTCCGGCGGGCCAGCCCGGCCGTCCTGGAAGTCCTCGACCAACACCGCCAGGGCTAGCGGCACGAAAGCCGCATCCCGGGCGAAGGCCGACGGCGGCGCGACTGCCTGCACCGTGAGGGCCAGAATGACGCTCTCGCGCCGCCCATCCAGCACCCGGGCCAGCCGGCCAACCAAAGCGCCGCCAGCGCCGACGCGCAGCCGTGCCGCGGCGGACGCGGTCAGCACGACGGTGTCGGTCCCTGTGGGACCAATCGGCAGCAGCGGGTCGCCCGGCGCGGTGGGGATCAGCTCGACCCGTGCGCCGGCGCCGGGCGCTTCGGGACGCTCGATCAGCAGGCTCGCCGCCAGCGTGCGGGTGCGCGGCGCCAAGAACGCGACATCCGGCCAGGCGGCCAGGCGGGCGAGCAGGGCCGCATCGAAGCTGCGGTTGGATGCGGTGGTGATTTCACGCGCCCGCGGATCCTCCAGCAGGATTTCGCGCAGGCCCTGGATTACGCCGGCGCGCAGCCCGGCCAGGATTACCAACGGCGCCAATACCGCCGCCAGCGCCAAGATCGTGCATGACGCCAGCAGCCGCTCGGCCAGAAGGTCCGCCATCGCGAGCCGGACCGCAGTGCTCCACTGCCTCATGCGGGCCAGCAGAACCGGGTTTGCACCGCGTCGGCATCGGGCCGGCAGGGCGCGATGGCATAGCCGGCCGCCGCCGCCCGCGCCGCGTCATGCGTGGTGATGACCAGCGCCGCGCCGTCCTCGGCCGCAATGCGGGTCAGCAGATCCAGGATCTCGTCAGCCTGTGCGGGATGGACCGCCGACGTGGGCTCGTCCGCCAGCACGAGGCCGGGCCGGTGCGCCAGGGCGCGGGCGACGGCGGCCCGCTGACGCTGCCCGACCGACACCGCCGCCGGCATGCGATCCAGGATGGCGGAGATCCCGAGGCACTCGGCCAGGGCCATGATGCGCCGGGGGTCGGGCCGATTCAGGATGCGTTGCGGCAGCGCGATGTTGTCCCGCAGGCTCAGGAACGGCAGCAATGCGCCGGTCTGCGGCACGAAACCTACATGGCGCGCCCGCTGCGCCGCGAGCGCATCGTGCTGGCCCGTGCGCCACAATGCCAGCGCGTCGGTGCCTGCGAGCGTCAGCGCATCGCCGGCGTCGGGCCGCAACGCCAGTGCCATCAAGGCCAGCAGCGTGCTTTTCCCGCAGCCGGACGGCCCCACGACGGCGACGCGCGACCCTTGCGCGAGCTCGAACCGCTCGACCAGAAGGGTGAACCGGCTGCCGGCGGCGGCGACACTGCGGCGGATCCCCTCGGCCCGGAGCGGCGGAGGGCGAAATGCGAAATTCAAGGCAGAGCTTCGATCGGCACCGGGAACAGCGCCTCCCCGGCGCTGCGGGAGCCCGACAAGTCCACCCAAAGGTCGGCGTTCGACTGGAATTCCTGATACAGCCGCAGCTTCGCCTCGATGCTGTTCAGCACGGTGCGCTGGGCGATGGCGCCCATCGCGACCCAATCCGCCTCCTGGATGTCCATGATCTCCGACTGGTAGGGCAGGTCGTCCAGGTATTCCCCCAGCAGCGCGCCGATGCGCTGGGCACCGGCGATGCGCTGCGGGTCCCGGGCGGCGGCGGCGAAGGTCGCGCGCAGTTGGGTGAAGAACGTGCGCGGCTCGGTGCGGCCCGCCAGCCCGGCCTGCAGGATCGTTTGCAGGCTGCGCGCCAGGTCGGACAACTGGTTGCGGGTCAGCAGCACGCGTATATCCAAGCTGGACACCGCCGGGTCCTGGAGGTCGCGGTCGGTGGTCCAGCTCCGCACCACGTCGGGCGCCTGGGTGTTCTGCGCCCGGCCCAGATAGGTCAGGCGCATCGCCTCGCCCACCACCCGCACGGCGTCTTGCATGGCCGGATTGGCAGGTGCCCGGGCCGCCACCGGCCGGCCGGCCGCTTCGCCAACCTGGCTCAGCAAGGCATGGGTGAGTTCCTGCACAGTGCGGGCAAATCCGTCCGGCGCGCCGTTCGGGACCGGGAAATACAGCGGCCCGGCGGCGCCGAACTGCGTGAGCTCGCGGTACTGCGCCGCTGCTGGCTCGTGATTGTGCCGGGCCCGGCCCTCGGGCGTCAGCAGATGGATCGCGAACACGGCGACGCCCTTGGCCTTTGCCAACTCGCGGATTTCCGAGATGTTGAGGTGCGTCAGGCTATGCGGATGCTGCGCTGTCCTGGCGCCGGCGTCGGTGATGAGCACGATGTAGCGGCCCGCCATCGGCGACCAGTCGATCCCGTCCAATGCCGCCTTGATGCCGCCGATCGGGTCCTCGTCGAAGCCATTGGAGCTTGCCGCCGCTTCCTGCGCGGTCGCCACGCCGGCATTGATGCTGTCCGGCGGCTGGCTGAAGTCCGGCTTGCCGTAGATTTTGGTGCTGTATTCCAGGCCGGGACTATCGGTCAGGCTGTCCCGATAGGCGACCAGGCCGAAGCGGAAGTTGTCCCGTACCGGCGTGCTGCCGATGCTCGCGACAATGTTGCGGATCGCCTCGCGCGTGCGGTCGATGTAGGGCTGCATGCTGATCGTCGTGTCGAGCACGAAGACGACGCCGGCCTTGAACTGCGAGGGCGGTGCGGGCGGGGCAGCCGGACGCTGTGTTTCGGCAGGGGCGGAAACCACCTCCAGCAAACGGAGCGGCGGCCCGATCTCGCGCTCGATCCGCTCGGCCGAGAGGATCGGCATCAGATAGAAATTACGGGCGAAGTCGACTGCCGTCGCGGGTTCGATCGCCATGACCGGGCCGGGATCGGCGCCGGGCGCGATGGCAGCGGTGCGGAGCGCGTTCGCACGCTGGCCCGCCTGGCCGTCCATCATCAGCAGGCGCTCGTCGCGTTCGGACCGCAGGAACAGCACCGGCTGCCGGCCGGCCGGATTGGTGAATGCCGCGACCATCGTGTGCTTCCACTCGATCGCCTTGCTGGCCTGCAGCCAGCCCTCCGGATGGCCATCGGCGGTGCGCCCGACCTCGATGCGCCCCGCCTCTGTCCCATTGGCGTTTCCGGTGCCCGGCGGCTTCGCATAGACATAATAGACGGTGAAGCCCGGCACCGGATGGGCGTTCTGTCCATCAGGTTGCGCCGAAAGCGTCGCGCCGGGGCGGGCGATGACGCGCTGGAACAACGACTGCTTGCCCTCGATAAGCAGGGGCGTCCGCGGGGCCGCTTGCGCAAAGGCCATGCTCGGCAGCAACGCCAACGCGGCACTAAGCAAGCGGGGCATCAGCAGGCGGGGCGTCATGGCCAGAAATCCTTCAGGCTGAGATTCGCGCCGAGGTCGCCGGCCTGCACCCGTGATTGCAGGTTCTGCCGCAGCGCCTCCCGCGCCGCCGCCACGTCCGCGCCGCCCCGGGTGGCATCTCGGTAATACCGCGCGGCCTGGCGTGGATCGGGCCGGGGAATGGGGCCGCCGGCCTGGAACAGTACGGGATCGTAAAGCCGGCCCAATGCCGCGGCGGCGGCAGGGTCGGCGCGGTCGGCCGCAGCTTCGAGCAACAACAGGCCATCGTCGCGGCGATCCGCTTGCAGGCGACGTTCGCCCTCCGCAGCGATGGCCGCCGGGTTCGGCGCACGGGTCAGCACGTCCGGCACCGAAAGCCCGCCGAGCCCGGCCGCTGCGGCCGGCGTCGGTGGCGTCTCCGCCACAATCACCCGGTCCGGCTCGTGGCTGCGCCAATAATAGGCGCCGGCACCGACCAGCAGCAGCACGGCAAGGCTGGCTGCAATGGCTGCTGACCGGGATACACGGGGCGCAGGCCGGGCAGGCAACGTACGCGATGCTGCCATGATCGGTGCCGGCGGCGCCTCGGGCGCCAATGCTGGCGACGCGGCCACGATGACCGGCGCGGCGGCCGGCGGATCAGGCAGCCTTCTGCCGCCCGCGTGCTGCGGCACGATGTCCGGCCACGATAGGCCCACCTGCGCCAAGCCAGCCGCGGGCACCGATAGCTCATAGACCCCGGCCTCCAAGTGCTGGCACACGCCCCAGCCCACATACAGCGCCAGGTCGGGTCCATTGGCCTCCGCGCGGTCCGGCTGCAGCAGCACGTCGCTGCTCTGCCATCCGCCCGGCCCCAGCTTGTCGTCGCCCCAGCCGGCGTCGCGCTGCATGCGGAAGCCCGGCATCGCCGCGGCCGCAGCGGCATCCGTCACCCATATCACCGCATGGCCGGACGGGTGGCTGGGATCGGCTTCGGCCCGCGCGGTCACGCTGACTCCAACTGGCGCAGGATGCCGCCCAGCGCCTCGTTGGCCGGAATGTCGAGGCCCGATGCCGACGGGTCCTGCACATTGTCCTCGAACAGCCGGGCCATGGCGAAGATCCAGTCGATGTGGAATGCGTAGTCATATGCGGACGGCGTCTCGCCAAGCATCGGCTGGCCCTGCATGGCCGGGCGCGGCGTGAACACCGCGCGGCCGCTGCCGGTAGGCTTCGGGCGACGGTCGAGCGGTATGCGGTCGAAGTCCAACTGGTGCACGAAGCCGTTGATCCCAGCCTCCACCAGCATGATCGGCTTCTGCGCCGCGCTGGGGCTGCGATGCTGGAAGCTGGCGCGCAGCCGCAGGTCCTGCGCGATGCGGTCGCGCAAGGCGAGCCGCCGTGCCGCGGTCATGATCTCGTTGACCAAGTTGGCGGCCTGCTCGCGCGGCAAGTGGAACACGCCTGGCGTGGCCGGGTCGTCGGCGAGCGCCAGCAACTGGCGGTTCCACTCCGCCAGGGCCAGGTCAGCAAAGCGGTCGAACCGATCGCGGGCCTGGGGCTTGGGCAAGGCGGGCTCATCGTCCAGCAGGCCGCCCAGGGCGCTCAGGTAGTCGTTGCGCGACCCTACCGTGCCGATCGGCGTCGGCGCGTCGTCCGCGTTCGACTGCAATTCCCAATAGACCGAGCTGATCAGGTCCTGGGTCACCTGCATCTGCCGGATCAGCGGGCCGAACATCTGCGCCTGCGCGCAGGCCAGCAGTGCCCGCGCCACGTCCCTGGCGTCCCGCTTCGCCCGCGCCAGCTCGGCCGCCAGATCCCCGGTATGGAAATACGGGCGCAGGCGATGCGCCATGTCGGCGGCCAGCTCCTCGATGCGTCCGGCGACCTGGTCAGCCTTGGTTTGCGGATCGCAAACCGGGCGCAGCGCCTCGGCCAAATAGCTGATGCCGCCGTCCCCGGGCGACAGCGCCGCATCCCAGGCGCGGGCCGGATCGGCGAAATGCGCCTGGACCAGGCCGTTGCCGAGATATGCCGCCTGCCGCCGTTGCACGTCCGCCGCCGCCCGGGGCGCGATGCCCGTCTCAGCGCCATCCGCATAGTCCATGACCGCCGCGAACCCGATGGCGGTGCTGCGGAGCCAGAACGTGTTGCTGAACGGACGGCCTGGCGTCCAGGCGCGTGGCCAGGCGTGCGCCTTGCCGAAAAACTCCAGCAGCGACGCCTGCACCCGCGCCGTCCAGCGCTGGCCGCTCGCGACATCCTCGCCGGCCTTGTCCTCGAACTCGCCGTCAAACTTCGTCAGCACCAAAAACAGGCTGTTGCGCTGCCGGGCGCGCGCGTCCGGGGTCATGCCGATGGTCTGGCCGATCCAGTCATCGATCATGTTGGGCAGCGTCTGCACGTCCTGGTTCGACGGGCCGACGCATAACAGCATCGCCGCGATCTCCTGCTCGGCGTTGTAGCGCTGGAACAAATAGGCGACCTTGCCGCGCAGGAACACGCGGCCCAGCCGGCCCGGCTGCGCCAGGAAGCTCTCGGGATCGACGATCTCCTCCCGGGTCCGCGCGCCGGGGAAGTCCAGCAGGTCGGTGTGCTCGAAAAAATCCCATGGACGCTCAATGAGCGGCACCGTGATCTCGGCGATCAGCGCAGCCGCCACTGCCCGGTCGATCATCGCCGACATGCCATCCGCGGACACGACGCGCAGCGTGCCGCGCCCTGCGTCGCCCAGGCCGAACACCATGTCCGCATCCAGCACGCTGGTTTGGCGCGGCATCAGCGCGTCCAGCCCGCAAAACGCCGCATCGGGAAAACCGAGCGCCGCGAGCGCCCCCGTCAGTTGCCGCGCAACGTCGGTGAAGGCCGCGGTCCCGTTCCAAAGCGGCGCATAGGCTTCGGCCCGCGCCTCGGGCGGCAGCCGCGGGATCACGGCGGCGGCGTGCGCCCAATAGCCGGGGCCCAATGCCTGCAGCATCGGATGGCTGCCGAAATGCAGGTCGAAATATTCGCGCAACTCCTCGATGTCGTCGGCCATGAGCCCGCCCTGCGCCGCGCCGCCCGCCTGTTGCGACAGTCCGGCGAACAGCGCGGCGATCGCGGCCGGGTCGGGCGGGCGCAGGTCACGTATCTTGAAATCCTCCAGAAAGGCGTTGGCCAAAATCTTCACGATGTCGGTTTGCGACATCAGCCGCACCGGCACCGGCGCATGGGCCGGGGCCGCAGCCGCCACGCCGCGTATCGTGAAGCGCGACACCAGCCCCGTGCTCTCTTTTCCGCCTTGCGGGTTAAGATCCTGTAAAAAATTCACCCGCTTCTCGCCGTATGCCGCCAGCAGCGGCTGGCCCGGACGGGTGGCGAGCGACGACACCAAATAGCTTTTCCCGGCCTGGGACGCGCCGAACACCGCGACGCACATCGGACGCTTTGCCGCCGCGCGCAGCCGGGCCGCTCGCCGTCCGAACCGCCGGAAGTCGCGGGTGAGCACCGCCGGGTCTTCCTTCAGCCGGGTGCGGTTCGCCTCCAGCCAGGCCGCGCCGCCCTTGGCGACATCGGCAACCGCGGCGGCACGCGCGGCCGTCGGCGTCATGGGATCGCCAGCCGCCCGGTGTCGCGCCAATAGCCGTCCTGGTCGTCGATGGTCTGCAGCCGCAGCCGCACATCCTCACTGCGCTGCGTGGCGCCCGAGGCATCCACGACCTCGTCCACCACGAAGCTCTCACGCTGCATTTCGGCGTCGGCGCCGTCGGGGTCGATCTCCCGCCGGGCGACGGTGACGGTCAGTGGCAGGTCCATGCGGTGGGCATCGTCGGGGTTGGCGAACTCCATCAAATACAGCGGCGTTGCGGTCCAGCGCGCGATCGGCAACTGGCGGAAGCCCAGATGCGTCATGGTTTGGAACGCGATCTTGAACGCCACGTCCTCGGCGGGCGGCCCGTCCAGGTCCAGGTTGCGCAACAGCACGTTTTCCTCGCGAATCTGGCCGTTGTTATCCATTTTGCCAATGTAACGAGCCGTGGACCTCATTGATAGCTTGGTCGTGCGCAGGGTGAAATTCCGCAGCCGGCCCTCCGCCTGCACGCACAATGCGGCCCCCACGGCGGTCGTCGTCTTCGGGTCGTCGATCCGGTTGGCGGCGTCGCGGAACGGATACTTCTCGCCGACCCGGTAGCGGTGCATGCCGACGATGCGATGCGGCGGCACCGGCGCCTTTGCCAGCACCATGTCGCCGACGATGCGCAGCCGCGACGGACGGCCCGACAGCAGCAGCACGTCGCAGTCATAGGCCCAAACGACCTCGCACAGGTCGGCCAGCACGGGGCCGAGCACCGCGGTCACCACGGGCTCGACCTGTTGGGTCGTCACTGCGATCAGCACGTCCGCCACCCGGAAGCCCGGCGCACCGACCGCCTCGGCGGCGCCTTCCAAATAGGCCATGGCGCGTCCGGAGCGGTCGAGGCCGCCGCCCGTGACCTCGCCCACGATGTCCCCAACCGGGCGGCGCAGCACCTCGCCCGCCGCCCGGCCCTCGATGGCCTCGTAGCCGCGCAGGATCGCGATCCCGACGGGTTCCAGCACCATGGAGACGAACAGCCGCCGCTGGTGGCGCTCCGGTTCCGACTGGCCGCCCTGGTCTTGGCCAAGGGTCCGGCTCAGCAGGGCGCGCGGATCGGCGACCCCGGCGTCCCGCAGCGCGGACGCGAATGCCGGCAGCGCGACAGTCGTAATAATCCGCTCCAGCACGTCGTCGCCGGCGATCTTGAAGCTCTCGCGGAACTCCTGCCGCGGCATGATCGCCTCGCCGCCCTGCATGACGTAGGTGCTGACCATCAGGTCGGTCGTGCCGCCGCCGATGTCGATGCTGGCGACGCGCAGGCTGGGCGCCGCGGCGATCTCGGGCCGCACGCGCCCGACCAGTTCCATCAGCGCCCCGGCGTCGCCCTGCAGGCGCTCCGTCACCTCGTTATGCAGCCAGACGATCTGCGTCGCCGTCGCCTCGTCGAGGTTCGCCAGCACCCGCGGCGGAGAGATCGTGCCGGTCCAGCCGAGCATGTCCCAGGCCAGCATGACGGCGCCCTGGGCACGGGCGCGCAGGATATGCTGCTCCGCCACCGGCATGCCCGGCGGCATCGTCATCAGCAGGCTGCACAGGCGCCGCGGCTTGTCGGCGTCGCGCCGTTGCGCGCGCGTGCCGGGCGCGTTCATCTGGCCCAAAGCCTGCAACAGGATCTCGGCCAGCATGAAGGTGAACACGCTGCTGCGGCTGAACCGCGCCCGCACCGCCGGCTGGCCGCGCCGCTGCCGCAAGACGCTGCCGTCCTCGGCCACCAGTGCCATGAATGGCCCGCTGACTGGCGGGTCCGTCGTCACGCTGGAGGCGCCGCCCCGCAGCACGCCGTCATTGGCGCGTCCGTTGAACCGCCAGCCCTGGGTAGCCGGGCGGGTGTCCCACAAATAGCGTTTGGGCGAGGACAATCCGGTCGAGCCCTCGTTGCCCAGCCGTGCGCCCGCCAGCCGCATCGCCTCCGGCCCGACGCGGATCGGACTGGGCCAGGAAAACGCCGACGCGCGTCCGGACCGCCGGCTGACTGCATCGCGGCCGAAGCTCGCGCGGGAGAACTCGACCCGGCTGTCGAACGGGCGGCCGTGCAGGCACTCCGGACGCGATAGGTCGCGCAATGCGAGAGGATAGCTGTCCGACAGGTTCATGCCCTGGCCCGGGTGCTCCTCGATCAATATGCCGCAGGTCCGCGCGTTGCCGAGATCAAGCACAAGGTCAACTTCGACCGGCAAGTAACCCAAATTGCTCGACACCGTATCCAACAACCGTATCCGCGGCAGCGCGTCCGCGGCCGCGAGCAGGGCCAGCATAACCTGGTATCGCGCATAGTGCTCGCAACCGCGGCGCAGGTCGTCCGGACGCAGCGCCCGTCCGCCACGCGCCGCCGTCAGCATTTCGACCAGCATCTCCCGCAGCCAATCGCCGACCCAGGCCTCGTTCAGGAACCAGGCATTGGCGGCAGGGTCGGCGACGAAGACGAATTCCTGCTGGCGCACGCTGTCCTCCGGCGACGGCGCGACATACGGCCCGGCGATTTGACCGGTATTTGGCGCCAGCAGCACGGTGTCGAAGGCGAGCGTCAGCCGGTGCGTCCGGCCCGGCGCCGGGTTCGGGTGCGGCACCAGCCGTCCGCGCACCCAATTGCTTGGCCCCCGCTCATGCGCCTCGAGCCCAGCGCTGCTGCGGGACAGCAGCATGAAATAGGGCAGCGGCACCCAGCGCCCGCCATGCATCTCCAGCGCCTGCCGGGTGCTGACGGGATAGGTTTCCTCAACCGGCGGCGCGTCGCGGCTCAGCGCCTCGACCAGTTGGCCGGTCTCGGGGTCGTGCTGCAATTCGTGCAGCTTGGCCTGCACGGCGCCATTCGCGTCCGGCGGGCCGCCCAGCGGCTCCTCCCAGAATGTGCGGGCCTGGCGGGGCAGGGCGTCGACGTCTAGGTCTACGTCCCAAAACTGGATGCCGCTGTTGGGAATCAGGGTGATCAGGGGCGGCATGGGGCTGCTTTCATTATTGTGGCGCGGCGCGTTTGCGCTTGCGGACTGCGCGGGCTCATCGCCGGAACCGCCCGCCGTATTGGTGGCCGGACAAGCCGCCCTCGATGGTGTGCCCGCTGCACTCCGCCTCGGCATCGCCCAAACGCCGGCACAGGCGCTCGCTGCGGGCTAGATGAAGCGAGCCGTGGCACGCCGTAGGTTCGGTCACGCGAAGCGCCGCATCCTGGTCGAAGCTCGCAGCCAGCGCTCCGTCGCACTGCCGTCCGTCTTCGAGGGCGATGGTTTGCCGTCCGGCGCCGCGGCCATCGAAGCATTGCCGCCAACTGCGGACCTTCGAGCCTCCGGTGCCGTCCTCACGGAACACGGTAATCGTGGTGTAGAGGTTCCAGCAGCCTTCGAGCATCGCCAGGTCGTGCCGGTCCCAGCGGTCTTGCGGCAGGTCGGTGCGCGGCGGCGATGCGGGCGAGGGCCTGGGCGCCGGCGCCGGTGCCTGCGGCGTCACCGCAACCGGACACAGCAATTGCGCGCGTCCGACCTCCTCCGTCAGCGTCGCCAGCAGGGTGCGCAGTTCCTGGCCGCGGCTGTCCAGCTCCGTCTGCCCGCGGAACGCATCGAGCTGGCCGGGCACGATCGCGCACGCGGCCGGCTGGTCCACGAACCAATGCGACGCCATCGGCAGCAGCAGCCCGGACGCGAGCGCCAGCCCAGCCAGCACGCCCATCGCCGCGGCATACCGGCGCCAGGGCGGACGCGGCGCAGCGCGCCAGGGAACGCCGTCATCGAGCCGCGCCAGCCGCCCCGCTGGGAGCGCTGCTCCGCAGCCCGATGCGCCGGCGCCCGCATGGCCCCACGCCGCCAGCACCGGACGGCCATCGACGGCAAACAGGTGGCCCATATCGGGGATTTCCATCAGCGCCGGCCAGGCTTCCCGCACCACCGGGGCCTTGCCGCTCTCGGCGAGACGGCGGATGTCGGACAGGATCGCGCCGGCCGCCACATCCAGCGCGCGACGCCCCGCCGCCGGTAGGTCGGCATATCGGCTCCGCGCCGCGCCATCCGCAAGCCACGCCATGCCGCCCGCCGTCGGCTCCGGCCGGGCCAGCAGCGCCGCATGGGCCGGGGAAAGATGGCGCGCGATCTCCGCCGTCAGCGCAGCGTGCCAGAGCGGGGCGTCTCGCCCCGGCGGCAGCAAGGGCCGCAGCGTGCCAGACGCGGCCTCGATCAGTCGGATCATGGCGCCGTCACCGTGAACTCCGCAGCCGCCTGGTTGCGGCGTCCGTTCTGCGCCGTGCCCGTCACCACCTCGTCCGGACGGCCATCCCGCCGGATCGTCACCCGGAATGGCGAGGCGGCGCGGTCCCGCATGCCGTAGGGGTCCACGACCACCCGGTAACGCCCCGACGCCGGCTCGGTGAAAAACACGTTCTCCACCGGGGCGGACGTCAGTTGACGCACGTCGCCGTTGGCATCCACGTCCAGTGTGCCGCCGCAGGCCCGGCGCCGGATGAAGTTGATGTCCACCCCATCCGGGCACACCACGTGCAAATCAAGGTCGTTGCGGTCGTCCCACGCGAGGATCACCTGCAGCTTGCCGCCTTGTGCGCCCTGGCGCTGCGCCCGCTCGGCATCCTGCGACTGCGGCGCGGCGGCCTGCTGCGCGGGAACGGGCGGGCATAGCAGCCGGCGCTGCCCGGCGTCGGCGGTCAGCCGCGCCAACTCCGTCCGCAGCACGCCCTCCCGGGCCACGCCGTCGTCCAGCCCCTGCGCCAAAGCGAGCTGGCCGGGTTCGAGGCGGCATTGCGGCATGTCGACCGCGAACCAGCCGAACGGGTCCCGCATACCCAGCTCCAATGCCAGCAATGGCGCCAGCAGCGCCGCGCCCAGCGCGCCCCACAGCCACATCCGCGGCGGAGCGGCGGCGGCATAGGGCGACGGCGGCGGGGGCAGGATCGCGGCGTGCGGCGCCGGCGGCGGCATGACGGGGCCGGTGAGGACCACCGCGCCGCCGCGCCCGCCGCTGCGCACATGGCCCCAACCCACCAGCACCGGCTGCCCGCCGCGCACATAGACGCTGTCGGTCCCCGGCAGGCGCAGCGCCAGGCGCAGCATGTCCGCAAGCAGGCGGTCGGCGTTCATCCGGCTGTCGCCGAGCTTGGCGGCGAGCGCCTCGATCCCGCCTACGAGCTGGTCCAAGCGATCGGTGGCGGCAGCGCGCGCGGGTTCCGGCAGTTCCTGCAACGGGATGGCAGGGCCGTCGCCCTCGGCATACCAATCGACCTCGCCGCGCGCCGCGTTCGCGACCGGCTCCGCCAGCAGGGCGGCGTGGGCCGGCGAAAGATCCTGCAACAACAGCGTGTGCAGGGCGCGCCAGGACTCGATTCCGGCCTGGCCCGCCGCCGCCAGCGGCTGCAGGTCCTGGGCGCGGGTCGTGGCGATGCGGAGGTTGGCCATCCTGTGCGCCGGCTGCGGTCAGTGCGGCGCTGCGGGCGCGGCGGCCGGCAAAACTGGTGCCGAAGGCGGCGCAGCGGACGCGGCGGGCGGTGCGCCGGGCGTGCAGGGACCGGTCAGATCGGCGACATCCACGCCGTATTGGCGGATGAACGCCACGATCCCATCGGATTTCTGGGCGTAGTTCGCGTGCACGACCTGCTCGCGGTTGGCCGTGATGAACGTGTTGATCCCCAGCACCCGCCCGCACGCATCCACCAGCGGACCGCCGCTGTTGCCGCCGGACACCGCCGCGCTGTGCGGGATGATCTTCATGCCGCTCGTCGCTGATTGGATCGCGTTGATGCGCCCGTCGGTCAGGATCACCTCCGGCACCGCGGCTGCGTCGCCGTGCAGCAGGCGGCCGAATGCCTCGTCCGACTGCATCAGCAATCCCGGGAAGCCGGCCGCGATGACTTGGTCCAATGGCGCCGCCGCGGTGCTGAAGGCGAGCGGCTGGATACCGGTCACGCCGTCGATGTGCAGCAATGCGAGGTCGGGGCTGCCGATCTCGGAATTTTCCGTCTGCGCCACGACGTGCGCCCGGGTGGTGCGTCCGAGCTTCTTGCTGGTCACCACTATGGCGGCGGGGTCCGCGCCCTCGATCACGTGCCGGTTGGTCGCGATCAGGTCCGGGGTGACGAAGAACCCGCTGCCGCTGGATGCGCCGCCCTCTGGCCCGCCGCTGGGGGCGATGATAAGCACGACCGCCTGGGTCAGCAACTCGGCGAGCGTGCCCTGGAATGCCTGGCCGCCCGGTGGCGCCACGACCGCGCCGGGCAGCACGGGCGCGGCGCGGTCCGGACCCAGGCGGGGCGCCTGCGCCGGGTCGGCGGTGCACACATTGACGCTCAGTAGCTGCTTGCGTGCCTCGATGTCCCGCTCGAGCGCGGCGTTCTGCTCGCGTTGGCGGTCCATCGCCTCCCGCGTCGCCTGCTCGTTCAGCAGGGCGACCGAGTTTGGCCGCTCGGCGATGCGCGCGGCCACCATGCGCGCGCCGGCATAAAGGCCGATGCCCGCGAACAACGCGGCGATCACGACCGCAGCCGGAATGAGCGCCCAATCCCACACCGGCCGCGCAACAGCGGGGGCGGGCAGGGGGCGGAATGGGACGGCGGGCGCCGGCGGCAAGGCGGCCGGTTCGTCCAGCGCCGGGGTCGGCGCCGAGGCGTCCGCATAGGCGTCCATCCATGCCGCGGCACGGGCGGCGACCTCCTCCTCCGGCCCGGCGCCGTCCGCGGCGAGGCCCCAGTCGATCAGCACCGGCGTGCCGCCCACCGCCAGCAGCCCGTCGACGCTGCCGAGCGCCAATGCGCGGCGCAGCAAAGGACCAACATCAAGATCGGCCAGCAGAGGGCTGATTTGCCTCATGAAATCGCGGAGCCGCCGTTCCACCGGGGCGCGGCGGTCCGCGGGCAGCGCGGCAAGCGGTTCGCCGTCGCCGGGCGCGTCGGCATACCAGGATACGCTGCCGGGGTTGCCTGCACCCGGCCAGGTCACCACCGGCTCCGCGAACAGCGCGGCGGCGTCGGGACCGACGCGGGACTGCAGCAGCTCGCGCAGCCGGGCGTGCGACCCGAGCACGGGCTGCCCATCCAGCCGCACCAAATGCAGCCGGGCCAGCGGCGTCTTGCCGATGAAGCGTGGAGCCATCGCGGTGTGCAACCCCGGATATGCGTGGTCCCGCGACTATGACGGTTCACAAACGACTTTTGCAAGGCTGATCGTATAGAAGTTTAGCTTGCTGTCCGTAGTTTATGCTTGCACGATACGCGCAGGAATTTGGAGGGAGCGTCAATATGACGCGAATAAACGCTTTAGGAATCGCGGCGATTGGCTTCGTTGCTGGGCTGGCGGTTCCTGCCTGGGCGCAAAAGAACTCCGGGCCGCTGCTGCCGACGGCGCCGCCCGCCTACACGTCGCCGCCCTCCATGCCGTCGCCCTACGCCTCGCCCCACTATCCCCGGCCCGCGCCACGCCCGCTGCCTCCCGCCGCGCGGGCCGGCAATCCCGACGCGGAGCGGCTGGCGCAATCGCTGCCGCTCGACCCGCAAACCCGGGAGCTGCGCGATCAGATGCCGGCGGACCCGCGGGGCGTCGAACGCCGGCTCGGCCTGCGCGAACCGCGTGGCCCCGCCACCGACCTGCGCGGCCGTGCGCCGAGTCCAAGGGAGATCGCCGATGCGCTCGCACCCCGTTAGGCTGTTCCGGCTAATTCCAATGCTGGCGCTGCTCGGCGCCATCGCCGGCTGCGTCGCGGGGCCGCCGGGTTCAATGGGCTATGGGGGCGGCCCGGTGTTCGAACGGCGCATCGTGAGCGCGGTCAATTTCGACTCCGACAGCTACCGTATCCGGGGCGAGAGCTATGCCCTGCTCGACAACGCCGCCATCGCGATGAACGATCCGCAACTCGGCGGCCTGCAGTTCGAGATCAACGGCCATACGGACGTGACGGGCCGCCTCGGCTACAACATCAGCCTGTCGATGCTGCGCGCCACCGCCGTCGTCGACTACCTTGCGGCCCGCGGCGTGGCGCGGGAACGGATGCGGGCGCAGGGTTTCGGCCCGCTGCAGCCCTTCGACACCTATAATCCAAGCAGCCCCGTCAATCGCCGGGTAGAAATCGTGGCGTTGCGTTAAATCCGCTACAGGGGCGTTGCCCTGGCGCTTCTAGCCGCGCGAAAAGCAGGCTAGTCTTGTTGCCATGGCATCGATCCTGGTCACCGGCGGCGCCGGGCAGCTTGCAACGGCGATGGAGCAGGAGGGCGGCGCGGCCGTGCGCCGTGTCGGGCGTCCGCTATTCGACTTCGACCGGCCAGCGTCGATCGCCGAGGCTGTCCAGGCAATGCGCCCAGAATTCCTGGTCAATGCCGCCGCCTGGACCGCGGTCGACGCGGCCGAGGCCGATCCGGAGGCGGCGGGGCGGGCCAACCGGGACGGGCCAGCGGCGCTCGCTGCGCTATGCGCCGACGCTGGCATCCCGCTGATCCATATCTCGACCGACTACGTGTTTGACGGGACCAAGGGCGCGCCCTACACCGAGGCCGATCCGACCAGCCCCACCGGCGTTTACGGCGCGACCAAGCTCGAGGGGGAGCAAGCCGTGCTGGCGGCCTGCCCGCGCGCGATCGTGCTGCGGACATCCTGGGTCTATTCTGCGGTGGGCAAGAATTTCGTCCGCACCATGCTGGGCGCTGCGCAGAAAACCGACCGCCTGCGCGTGGTGTCGGACCAGCAGGGCTGCCCGACGGCGGCGCGCGATCTCGCGGTGGCGATACTCGGCATCGTGGCGCGGCTGCGGCAGGGCTGGGACGATGCCTATGCCGGCGTGTTCCATGCGGCTGGCACGGGATCGACCACCTGGCACGGCTTCGCCGAAGCGCTGTTCCAGGATGCGGCCCGCTATGGGCACCCGACGCCGACGGTGGAGTCGATCGCCACCGCGGATTGGCCGACGCCGGCGCGCCGCCCGGCCGACAGCCGGCTCGATTGCGGCAAGCTGTCCCGGGTGTTCGACGTCCGCTTGCCGGAATGGCGCTCCGGCTTGTCGCGCACCGTCGCCGAGCTGCTGGCTGCGGCGCCGGGCCGATGATTGGCCGACGTGCCGGCATCTAGCCATCCCAGCCCGGCCCGGACGGCGGCGCGGGTCGCGATCCTGCTCTCCACCTATAACGGGGCGCAATTCCTTCCTGACCAATTGGAAAGCTTCGTTCGGCAGACCTTCGCGGATTGGGTGCTGTACTGGCGGGATGACGGATCGACCGACGGCACCGTCGCCGTGATGCAGGGCTTCATGGCCGGACCCGGCGCGGGCCGCTGCCACGCGGTCCCCGCTCCATCGGGCCGGTTGGGGCCGATGGGCAGCTTCATGGCGCTGCTGCGGGCCGCCTTGCTGGCGGACGCGGCTTTGAGCGCCGTGGCCTTCGCCGACCAGGACGACGTATGGCTGCCGGAAAAGCTCGAGCTGGCGGTCGCGGCGCTGCGCCCCGACCCGCGTCCCACATTGTATTGCAGCCGGCAGATCCTGGTGGACGAGGCGCTGCAACGCATCGGCCTGTCGGCGGCGCTGCGCCGTCCGCTGCAGTTCCCCGCGGCGCTGACGCAGAACGTCGCCACCGGCTGCACAGTCGCGCTGAACGCGGCCGCGGCGCGCCTGGTGGCCAGCAGCCATCCGCCCTCCGCCACGCTGCATGATTGGTGGAGCTATTTGGTCGTGTCGGCCAATGGGGGCCAGTTGGTCGCGGATGCGACGCCGACGGTGCTGTATCGCCAGCACGGCGGCAACGCGGTGGGCGCGCCGGCCTCCATGCGCCGGCGTGCGGTCGCCGCGTTGCGCCGCGGTCCCGGCGTGTTCATGAACGTGCTGCGCTGCCACGTCGCAGCCTTGCGGGAGCAGCCGGACCTGCTGTCCCCGGATGCGGCGGCGGCGCTGGATGTGGTGGAAGCCGGGCTGCAGGGCGGGATGACGCAGCGTTTGGCCGCCCTGCAGCGCTGTACGCTTTCGCGGCAGACGTGGCAGGAAACGCTGGTGTTCCGCTGCTGGTTCCTGGTTGGCTAATCGCCGCCCCGCCATCCGCAGGCGAGCAGGGCGTCGCGCATGTGGACCGGCGGCGGTGCCACGGCGCTGATTGGCGGCTGCAATGGCAGCGCGATCGCCCGGGCCAGCAGGTGCATCGGACCGTCGCCGCGCCCGTAGATGGGGTCGCCGAGGATCGGATGGCCCAGCACGGCGCAATGCACGCGGATTTGGTGGGTGCGCCCGGTGAACGGCTGCAGCTCCAGCCAGGCGAGGCCGCCGGCCTGGCCCATCAAGCGCCAGGCGGTGCGCGCAGGCGGGCCATCCGGCGCCGGTTCCATGCGCCATCCGGTCCGGAGATTGCGCTTTTGCAGGCGGTTGACGACTTCGCCGGCCTCCGTGGCCGGGACGCCGTGCACCACGGCCCAATAGGTTTTCCGCACCGTGCCCGCCAGGAACGCCGCCTGCGCCGCCAGCAGCGCCTGTTTCCGCAACGCCACGACCAGGCAACCGGCGGTGTCGGCGTCCAGGCGATGCGCGAGCCAGGGGCCGTCCTTGCGGCGCGACAGGGTTGCGAAGGCGTCCTCGACGCTCGGGCCGCCGCCGGGTCCGGGATGCACGGCGAGGCCGGCCGGCTTGTTCAGCACGACGAAGTGCGGGCTTTGGAACAGGATCGGGATCATGCGGCAATCCTCCATAGCCGCCGCGCGCTTCAGGCCAGGCTGCCGTCATCCGGCGCCCGGTCCAGCGTCATCCAAGTGTGGTCCGCCGTGCTTGGGCGGAAGCCGTAGCGGGCATAGAGCCCGTGCGCATCCGCCGTCTTCAGTGTCCAATTGCAGATCGTGGCGAGCTCGGGATGCGCCAGGATGGCCGTGACCAGTGCCTTGCCAAGGCCGAGCCCGCGTGAAGCCGGCTGGATGAAGACATCGCCGAGATGGGCGCGAAGGGCGTAGTCGGTCAGCAGCCGGCCGAAACCGGCCTGCGCGCCGTCCGGAGCGTAGATGCCGAAGCATAGGCAGTTGGCCCAGCTACGCTCCGTCAACGCGCGCGTGCGTCCGACGGCCCAATAGGCGCCGGCGAGCGAGGCATGGACGAACTCCATGTCGATCCGCGCGCGGTCGTCGCTGATCACGTATCCGTTCGCCAGGCCGACGGCATAGGCCATCAACGCTGCACCGTGATTGGACACTTAGGATACATTCAACGCGCTCCCGCTTATCCGCCGCATCCCGATCCCGGGCGGCTACGACGATCCATCATGCCGCCAGGTTGACAGCGGCGCAGGGGCGGCGGAAGCACCCTCATGCCCGATGACCGGATCTGCGGCCTGAACGCCGTCACCGCCCTGTTCGCCCGCCGCCCCGACGACGTGATCCGCCTGTTCTACAACGACGAGAACAAGACCCGCGTCGGACCGCTTTGCGCCGAGCTGGCCCGGGTGCGCCGGCCCTATCGCCTGCTGCCGCCGGACGAACTGGAGCGCGCCGCCGGGACCCCGCACCATGGCGGCGTGGTGGCGGTCGCGACACCGCGTCCGTTGGGCATGATGGACTTCGTGCGCCCGCCGCGCTTCCCGCTACTGCTGGTGCTGGACAGCATCGGCAACCCGCATAACCTGGGCGCGATCGCCCGCAGCGCCGCGTTCTTCGGGGTGCGCGCCATGGTGCTGCACGAGACGCCGCTGCAGGCGATGCCGTCGGACGCCGCCTACCGGGTCGCCGAGGGCGGCCTGGAGTACCTGGAAGTGTCGAAGACCCGCAACCTGCGCAAGGCGCTGTTGGCGCTCGATCCGTACTACCGCACGGTGGCCGCGACTCTCACGGACGACGCCGTCCCGCTAACGTCGCTGCCGCGGGACCGCCCGGTGGCGCTGGTGCTGGGCAACGAGGAGCGCGGCGTGGGGTTCGACGCGCTGGAAACCTGCCGCCGCCGCATCCGCATCCCCGGCAGCGGGGCCGTGCAAAGCCTGAATGTCGCGCAGGCCGCCGCAGTGCTGCTGCATACATTGACCAGCCAGCTCGTTTAACCGCCGAGGCCCCCATGCGCATCCATGTCCAAAGCCAGCCCGATGACCCGCTGTTCGCAATCACGCCCGCCAAATGGGCGGAGGCGGCCGCCCGTGTGCCGGACGTGTCGGCCGGCCACGCCGTCAGCTTCGGCGAGACCGCCGGGCAGTTCCAGGACGCGATGCGGGATGCCGAGGTTCTGGTGGCGCAGACCGGCGCCGTCCGTGCGTCGTTCCCGGCGGCGGCGCCCCGGCTGCGGCTGATCTTCTGCACGTCCGCCGGCCTCGACAGCCTGGCGCCGTTCGACTGGCTGCCGCCGGGCGCGCAGTTGCTGAACAACCGCGGCACCCACGCGGCCAAGGCCGGCGAGTATGGGATCATGGCGCTGCTGATGCTGGCGAACGGCATGCCCGGGTTCGCGACGGCGCAGCGGGCGGAGCGGTGGGCGCCGCGGCATGGGGCGGTGCTGGCCGGCAGGCGCGTGGCCGTAGTGGGGGTCGGGTCGCTGGGCGGCGCGGTGGCGGCGCAGGCGGCGCGGTTCGGCATGCGGGTCACCGGCGTGCGCACCCGGGCCGAACCGCATCCGGATTGCGAGCGGGTCGTGACGCTGGAGGGCCTCGACGCCGTGCTGCCGGATACAGAGTTCCTGGTGCTGGCCCCGCCGTTGACGCCGGCCACGCGGGGGTTGTTGGACCGCGGGCGCATCGCGCTGCTGCCGCCCGGCGCCGGGGTGGTGAACATCGGACGGGGCGCGCTGCTCGACCAGGAGGCGCTGTGCGATGCGCTGGACGGCGGCGGCCTGTCTGGCGCGATCCTGGATGTGTTCACGCCGGAGCCGGTTCCGTCGGCTCATCGGCTGTGGTCCACGCCGAACTTGATCATGACGCCGCACGTTTCGGCCGACGACCCGGCCACCTACATCCCGCTCAGCCTGGACATCTTCTTTCAAAACCTGCGAGCGCACCGCGACGGGTTGCCGCTGCCGAACCGGTTCGACACGGACCGGGGATACTGACCGGGCGGCTACCGCTTTGGGGCGGCGGGCGGCGGCAGGTCCTCGTCCAAGATGGTGATATGCAGCGAGAACGACACCTCGCCGTCCTCCTCGTCGCGGTGCAGGGTGCCGAGGAACTCCTTGTCGACGGTGACCTCGACCGATGCGCCTTTGCGCTTCGGCACTTCGACGTGGATGCGGTCGGACCCGAGCGTGCGGCGAAGATAGGTCTCAACCCGGGCGTAGTCGGTCGGCTTCATACGGCACGTCCTCGCAAGCGTTTCGCCGACGTTTAGCAGCCTGCTGGCCGGAGTGGAACCGGGACGGCGGATTGGCGGCGCGCTGGCTTCGCGTTGGCGAGCCGTTGCGCGGACGCGGGAACCGGTGCGGTAAACGGGCCATAGGTGACGACAAGTGCTGCGGCTTGGAGTGGAGCAGGCGATACACTGTATTATAACGCATATTGTAACATTACGCGACGTAACGGCTTTGGCCTCAATGTAATGTTAATAGCCTTTAATGAAATAATGGAAATTTGCTCCACTGATCTCCGGCAGTTGGCCGGATCAGCACGGAAATGTTATTTAATAATTGGAAGAAATATTGATAGCAAGAGCGTCAACTGCTTATAATAGATTAGATAATGTTGCAAGATAATAACAGATAAGTAAGTTGCCCGCATATAAAACATTATTTCATAAATGTGATTGAAACTGACTGAGCGCGTCTCCACAAGAATGCCAGTCCAATATAGCAAATCCCAAGGCTGATTTGCAATGACACAACAACATAAAGAAATTTTCCAGAAAAAATGCAAGTAAATATCGTCTTCGATGCTTTGGCGCAGATGGCTCCACAATACTTCAAGGGTGCGATACAGGCCGCGGCCAAGCTGCTCGGAGCGACATTCAAGAACAATATCTCCCTGAATGTCGAAGTCGGATATGGGGAATATCCAGATGGCAGAACCCCGGAGAAACCCGGCGGAGCGTCTGCGGCGCCCTCGACCGGCGTGTTCGACAGCTACGAGCAGGTCAGGTCATGGCTCGCAGGCAATGCTGACGCAGCGGCGCAGTCCGGCATTGACGCCTTGCCCCAAACGGTGACCATCCAGGGGCAGCAGCAAGTCACGGTCTGGCGTGCACAAGAAAAGCTGATGGGCCAGATAGCATCGAACGATGCAGGGCTGGACGGGTATGCAGGCTTCGCAACCAATATTTCCGCAAATTCCTTAATGGGCACGGCGTTGCACGAGTTGACCCACGCAATGGGCCGGGTCAACTATGGCACACAGCCGGATATCTTTGATCTCTACAGGTTCACCAGTCCCGGGACACGCTTATTTGCGGGTGACGTGCCCAACAGCGCATCTTATTTTTCCCTGGATGGAGGGCGGACCGATCTGGCGGATTATGGCCAGGCATCCGATCCAAGTGACTTCTTGAACACCGGCGCAAGAACGCCGAACGATCCATTCAACGAATACTATGATGGAAGCACCGTTCAGGGACTGACCTCCATCGACCTGCTCGAAATGGAAAGTCTTGGCTATCAAGCGAACCAGGGCACGTCGTCAATTTTTGCCATCGCCGCCCTGAGCGCGGACAAACCGGACGGCCTCAAGGGCACGACCCCCTACAGCTTCGAAATCACGCGCTCCGGCGACCTGACCCAGGCCACGACGCTCACGTATAACGTAGCCGGGTCGGGCAGCAGCCCGGCGCAGGAGCACCTGTTCACCCTCGCTGCGGGAGTGGTCAACTTTGCCGCAGGGGCGTCCGCGGCAACGCTCGTCGTCAGCGTCAATGCGGCGGCCATTTGGGCTGATGAAGAATTTACCGTCACGCTGGCCGGGCCGCCCGGCGCCATCCTGACCCAGGCCACCGCAGGCGGCACCATCCAAAAGAACGAAACCATTGTCCCAGGCGTGCACGACCTCGCGCTCACGGGAACCCACGACCAGTATGTCATCGCCGCGGCGTCGGGTGGCCAGGCCTACATCCAGGATACCGTGAGCGGCAGGGATGGCACCCAAGCCGTCGCAAACCTGGCGCACATCTTCTTCGCCGATGGCGCCGGCGACTTCGACGGCACCGGCACACTGGAGAACGTCACGCGCCTGTATCGGGCGGCTTTCAACCGCGCGCCCGACCTTGCCGGCCTGGACCACAACCGTGACCTCGTGGACGCCAACACGGTCCCGCTCGCCGCCTTGGCCGCGAGCTTTGCGAAATCTCCTGAGTTCTTGTCGCTCTATGGGTCGCCGGACAACGCCGGGTTCGTGCGGCAGATGTACCAGAACGTCTTGCACCGGGCGCCCGACGGCGCCGGATTGCAGGTCTGGCTCAACTATCTCGGCACCGGCGCCAGCCAGGGCCAGGTCTTGGCCGGGTTTGCCGACAGCCGCGAAAACCGCAAGCAGATCCTGCCGATTGCCGGCGACAAGAACGACTCCGAGGCGGCGCGGATGTACCAGGCGGCACTGAACCGTGCTCCGGACGACCTGGGGCTAAGCTTCTGGTCCAATAAGCTGCAGGCCGGCATCGCTCCTGAAACGGTGGCGCAGGGCTTCACCGACTCCAACGAGTTCAAGCAGCTTTACGGGACGCTGAACGCCACGGATTTCGTCAGGCAATTGTATGCCAACGTGCTGAACCGGGCGCCCGATGCACCCGGGCTGGAATTCTGGGTTGGCCAACTCAACGGCGGCGCGACCCATCAGCACGTGCTGATCGGCTTCTCGGACAGCACGGAGAACCACATCAAGACGGCCTCGATCACCCATGACGCATGGGTCTTCCTCGGCTAGGCCGTTCCTAGGGAATCGGCTGCGGCCGCGGCGCGCCGGGGAATATCCCGCCCGGAAGCGGTGGCGTCGCCCGCGGGGGCGGCGGTGACGGCGGCCGGAATGCAGGACGCTGCGGCTCTGGCTGGCGGCGCTGCTCCTCGGCCCGGTCGCGATCGAAGCGCTCGCGGTTGAACCGGTCCTGGTCGCCGCGGAATTGCTGCTGACGCAATTCACGGTCGCGGAACTCCCGCTCCCGAAATCCCCGGTCGCCGAAGTCCCGTTCCCGCGAATAGCCGAACCCAGGCCCCACCGGCCCGGAATACCCGTAAGGCTGCACGTAAGTCGGCCCGCCATAGGGCGCCGCATACTCGGGGGGCGCATAATACCCCGGCGAAGCATACTCCGGCTGGACATAGCCGACGGCCGGCGGCTGCTGGCTGCCGTAATAGTTGCCCGGGTCAGGGACGCAGGCCGCCAACGCCGTGCATGCCATCAGCCCAGTCAACCATCCCAACCGCATCGCACGTTCCCTCCAGTGTGCCGTGACACCTATCACGCCATCGGTTTATGCTCGCGAAACGTGGCAGGACCGCGGCAGTTTGCGTGGAGGACGATCATGCCGGTAAGCGGCCATGGACCCTATGACGACCAGAACGTGTTCGCCCGCATCCTGCGCGATGAGATCCCGTCCCGCCGGGTCTATGAGGACGAGTGGGCGGTGGCGTTCCACGACGTCGCTCCACAGGCGCCCGTGCACATCCTGGTCATCCCTCGCGGACGCTATGTGGCGCTGGCCGACTTCCTGGCGACTGCTGCCGACGCCGAGATCGCGGGCTTCTTTCGCGCGGTCGGCAAGGTCGCCCGAGATTTTGGGCTGGAGCGGACGGGCTACCGCGTGCTGTCCAACATGGGTTCCCACTCCGGGCAGGAGGTGCCGCACCTCCATGTTCACTTATTTGGCGGCGGTCCGCTCGGCCCCATGCTCATCAAGGCTTGACAGGCGGAACCGTCCGACCGAGTTTCGCATTATCCGAGGGGAGCCCCGACATGGGGCTGAGAGATCGCAGGCCATGGCTAGGGCAGCGCGGTGACCCTACGAAACCTGATCCGGGTCATGCCGGCGTAGGGACGGGATCATCGCGTCACCCCGTCCCGGCCCGCATTCCACATGGGAGCCGACGATGACATACCAGCAGAAGCCAAGCGCCGTTACCACCGGGCCGATCACCGGATCGCGCAAGATCTATTCGAGCCCGGCGGATCGCCCGGACATCCTGGTGCCGTTGCGCGAAATCGTGCTGGATCCGTCGGCCAAGGAGGCGCCGGTCCGGCTGTACGACTGCTCCGGCCCCTATACCGAGAGCAATGCTGCGATCGACTTGGCCGCCGGGCTGCCGCAGGTTCGCGCGCCCTGGCTCGCCAAGCGCGGCTTTGCCCCGGCCAGCGCCCGCGCCGTGAAGCCCGAGGACAACGGCTTCGTCCCGGTCGACCGCCTGGTTCCCGCCTGCCCGGCGCCGCAGACCCTGCTCGCCGGCCGCGACGGCCAGATGGTGACGCAATACGAGTTCGCCCGCGCCGGCGTCATCACCGAGGAGATGATCTACGTCGCCCACCGCGAGAACCTGGGCCGCGCCGCCGTCCTGCCCGAAGCCGCGGCGCGTGTGGCGGACGGCGAGAGCTTCGGCGCCGAAATCCCCGCCTTCGTGACCCCCGAGTTCGTCCGCAGCGAGATCGCCCGCGGGCGCGCCATCATCCCCGCCAACATCAACCATCCCGAACTCGAGCCGGTGATCATCGGCCGCAACTTCCTGGTCAAGATCAACGCCAACATCGGCAACTCCGCCGTCACTTCCGGGGCCGCCGAAGAGGTCGAGAAGCTGGTCTGGGCCATTCGCTGGGGCGGCGACACGGTCATGGACCTGTCGACCGGGCGCAACATCCACAACATCCGCGGCTGGATCCTGCGCAACTCGCCGGTCCCCATCGGCACGGTGCCGATCTACCAGGCGCTGGAGAAGGTGGGCGGCGACGCCGACAAGCTGGATTGGGAGGTGTTCCGCGACACCTTGATCGAGCAGGCGGAGCAGGGGGTGGATTATTTCACCATCCACGCCGGCGTGCGGCTCGCGCACGTGCCGCTGACGGCCAAGCGCACCACGGGCATCGTTTCCCGCGGCGGCAGCATCATGGCGCGCTGGTGCCTGGCGCATCACAAGGAGAGTTTCTTATACGAGCGGTTCGGTGAGATCTGCGACATCATGCGGAGGTATGACGTGAGCTTCTCGCTGGGCGACGGCTTGCGGCCCGGCTCCAACGCCGACGCCAACGACGCCGCGCAATTCGCCGAGCTGGAGACGCTGGGCGAGTTGACGCAAGTTGCCTGGGCCAAGGGCTGCCAGGTGATGATCGAAGGCCCCGGCCACGTGCCGATGCACAAGATCAAGGTCAACATGGAAAAGCAGCTCCGCGAGTGCGGCGAGGCGCCGTTCTACACGCTGGGTCCGCTCACGACCGACATCGCGCCGGGCTACGACCACATCACCTCGGCGATCGGGGCGGCGATGATCGGCTGGTTTGGCACGGCGATGCTCTGCTACGTGACGCCGAAGGAGCATCTCGGCCTGCCCAACCGCGACGACGTGAAGACGGGGGTGATCACCTACCGCATCGCCGCGCACGCCGCCGACCTGGCGAAGGGCCACCCGTCGGCCAAGCTGCGGGACGACGCCATCAGCCGCGCGCGGTTCGATTTCCGGTGGGAGGACCAGTTCAACCTGGGCCTCGATCCCGATACCGCGCGCAAGTATCACGACGAGACCCTGCCTAAGGACGCGCACAAGGTGGCGCATTTCTGCTCGATGTGCGGGCCGAAATTCTGCTCGATGAAGATCAGCCAGGACATCCGCGCCGACGCCGAGCGCATGGCCGGCATGGAAGCCAAGAGCGCCGAGTTCATGGAGGGCGGCGCGGCGCTGTATGTGCCTGCCGCCGAGTAGGGTGCCGGATAGGGCGCGCGGCAAAGGTTGCGGCGCGCCGGGGCAGGCCCCATCCTCGGTTCGCATGAGGGATAGGGCCTGGCATGAGTGATCCACGAGATGCGTTGCAGGCGATCGGCCAGTTGCCCGACGTGGAGATCGACCTTGCCGGCGCTGCGGTGCAACTGGCCCGCATCGACGCGCCCAACCTGGATTGGCAGGCTGCGGTCCAGCACTTGAGCGAACTCGCGCGATCCGCCGTCAGCCTGGCGAACGACCTGCCGAGCACGGACCTGTCCGCTCGCGCCGGGGCGTTGGCCGGGCTGATCACCGGGCGCTATGGCTATGCCGGGGACACCAAGGATTACGACAGCGCCGCCAATGCCAACTTGATCCAGGTGATCGAGCGCCGCCGCGGCCTGCCGGTGGCGCTCGGCATATTATGGCTGCATTGCGCCCGGGCCGCCGGATGGGGCGCGCACGGGGTCGATTTCCCCGGCCATTTCCTAATTGCGTTGGAAGGCCAAAGCACCCGCCGCAACCGCACGCCCGAGCAGCAGCAGACGGTGCTGGACGTGTTCGCCGGCGGCGTGCCGCTCGATGCCCGCGACATGCGCGCGCTGTTGAAGCGCGTCGAGGGGCCGGACGCCGAATTGCGCCCCGGCGTGCTGCAGCCGATGTCGAGCCGCAGCGTGCTGCTGCGTTTGCAGACCAACATCAAGGCCCGGCGCCTGGTCGTAGGAGACCTGCAAGGCGCGCTGTCCTGCGCCGAGAACATGCTGCGCATCGCCCCCGACACGGCCCCGCTCTGGCGCGAGGCCGCGTTGATCAACCAGCGGCTGGAGCATGTCGGGGCGGCCCTGCGCTGCTACGAACGCTTCCTAGACCTGGTGCCGCAGGGCGACGCGGCTTTGCGCACCCGCGCCGCCATCGATGAACTGCGGTCCCGGCTGAATTAGGCTTTCTTGGCCGGCTTATTCTCTTCCACGTATTCGGCGGGCGCGCCCGGCGCGTGGTTCGCATCCTTGCTATGGCCGCCCAGCCCACGGGCGGCATCGCTGCTGCCGGTTTTCGGGTTGGGTGCGCCCGTGGTTCCGGTCACCTTGGGGTCCTGCGGCGTTTCGGTCATGGCCAATCCTCCTGTTGTTGCTGCCTGAACGCGCCCGCGCGCCGGCGGTTCACCCGCCCGGCTTTCCCAAAGTTTTAGGCTACAACCGCCCCGCCCGGCGGCGTAGCATCGAACGGCCCGAACACCAGGAGACTGCATGACCTCCGCTGCCCGGCAGATCGCCTTCATCAATGCCGCGCATTCCATGTGCCACTATTGCCTGCTGATCCTGCCGACCGCGGTGCTCGCCATGGCCACCCCGGGCGGCGCGTTCGGGGCCGACTACGGGCCGATCGTGGCGCTCGCGACCGGCATGTTCGTGCTGTACGGGGCGCTGTCGTTGCCGCAGGGCTGGATCGCCGCACGGATCGGGCGGAAACGGCTGATGAGCATCTATTTCCTGGGCACCGGGTTGTCGCTGGTCGCCTGCGGGTTCGCGACCACGCCATGGCTGCTGGGCGTGGCATTGGCGTCCACCGGGGCATTCGCCGCGATCTACCATCCAGTCGGGACCGCCATGCTGGTGGAGGCAGCCGGCGACCGGCCCGGCCGTTCGATCGGCGTGAATGGCGTGTTCGGCAACTTCGGCGTGGCTTCTGCGCCGGTGGTGACGGTGTTCCTGGTCGGACGGTTCGGCTGGCAAAGCGCGTTCATCGTGCCAGGTTTGGTCATCGTGGCGCTCGGCATCGCCTGGACGCGCGTTCCCGCGCACGACTATAGCGTCATCCGCGGCACCCGTCCGTTCCCCAAGATACCGCCCGCGGTCGTGCGCCGGGCTGTCATCATCCTGCTGCTGATCGCCATCGTGTCCGGGCTCGTGTTCAACGCATTCACGCTGGTGATCCCGAAACTGCTGCAGGAGCGGTTGGCGGCGGACGCCGGGCTGCTGCCGATGATCGGCGTGGCGGCGTTCCTGGTGACGCTGTGCGGCGCATTGACCCAGTTCACCGTGGGACGCCTGATCGACCGCACCACGCTCCGCCGGGTGTTCCTGCCCATGGCGATTGTGCTGGTGCCGGGCCTGGCGGCGCTGTCGCTCGTGCACGGCTGGGCGGTGCTGCCGGTAGCGGCGCTGGTGGCGGGCGTCATCTTTGGCCAGGTGACGGTGAACGAGACCATGACCGCCCGCTATATCTCGCCGCCGCTGCGGGCACGGATGTATTCGGTCCGGTTCTTCGTCGGCTTCCTCGGCAGCGCGGCCGCGGCGCCGCTGATCGGCGTCCTGCATCAGCGCACCGGCAATCTGTCGGCCGTGATGCTCGTGCTGGCGGCGGTGGCGGCCATCACGGTCGCCTGCGCGCTGTTCTTCCCCGACCGACCGGAGGAATTGCAGCCGGAGCTGTGGGAACAGGCGCCTGGGAGGCTGCCGGCGCCGGCCGAGTAGCGTTGCGCGCGGGGGCGGCATGACGGGCATGGGCTTTCGCCGGGGCGGCGCGAGTGCCACATCTTGCCGATGAACCGCCGCACCCTTCTGTTCGCCCCGATCCTGGCGCCGCTGATCCCGCGCATGGCCGCGGCGCAGGCGCAGCCCGCCTTGACGCCGCAGGACCGCGCGGACATCGCCCGGGTCGAGACCTATTTGAACGGCGTCCGCACCTTGCATGCCCGCTTCGTGCAGGTCGCGCCGAACGGCGGCACCAGCGAAGGCCAGGTCTGGCTGCAGCGGCCCGGACGCCTGCGGTTCCAGTATGATCCGCCGAGTCCCTTCCTGCTGGTCGGCGGCAACGGGCTGCTGGTGTTCCATGACAGCCAGCTCAAGCAGACGAGCAACATACCCTTGGGGCAGACGCCGCTCGGCCTGCTGCTGCAGGACAACCTGCGCCTGTCCGGCGATGTCACGGTTTTGGGGATCACGCGGCTGCCCGGGCAACTGCAGGTCAGCCTTTACCGCACCAAATCCCCGGCTGATGGCACGCTGACGCTCATTTTCGCCGACGCGCCGCTGGCGTTGCGCCAATGGACCGTGGTGGATGCCCAGCGGCAGGAAACCCGCATCACGCTGTACAATGTCGAGCTGGGCGGCACGTTCAGCCAAAAGCTGTTCGAGTTCGTCGACCCCAAGTTTTTTGAGAACAATAACAACCGGGGCTGATTTTGGCTTCATCCGGGCGCGTTTACCCGCCATGATCGTCCGATGAAGCCGCTGGTCGGGATTTCCTGCTGCACTAAATCGTTCGGCCAGTATGGCATGACGAACCATGCCGCGTCCGACACCTATGTCCGCGCCGTCGATCAGGTGGTGGACGCAGTGCCGGTGCTGCTGCCCGCGAATGGCGACGCCGCCGATATCGAGACGCTGCTCGCCCGGCTCGACGGCATCATCCTGACCGGCAGCCGTTCCAATGTGCATCCCGAGCTTTATGGCGGCCCGCCGCATCCGGAGGGCACGCCCGAGGACACCAAGCGCGACGCCGTGACCCTGCGGCTGATCCGGGCCGCCATTACCGCCGGGGTGCCGGTGCTGGCGATCTGCCGCGGCCTGCAGGAACTTAATGTGGCGCTGGGCGGCAGCCTGCACCAGCGCCTGCAGGATCTGCCCGGACGCATCGACCACTCGACCCCGCTGCATGCGAACGCGCGGATACGCACGGGCAAGGCGCATAGCGTGGGCCTGGCGCCCGACAGTTGGCTGCGCCGGATCGCCAAGGCGGACAGCATCGCCGTGAACTCATTGCACAATCAGGGCATTGATCGCTTGGCGGACGGCCTGGTGGCTGATGGCACCGCCCCAGATGGCACCATCGAGGCGGTTTGGCTGCCGGCGTCGCGCGCCTTGACGGTGGGCGTCCAGTGGCATCCGGAGTATGATTTTTCCGTCGATGCAGTGTCGCGCGCCATCTTCGCTGCGTTCGGCGCCGAGGTGCGCGGGCGGATGGGCGGAGCGTTGCTGGCGGCGGATTAGCGCCGGTGCTGCGCCTCAGGCAAGCGGTTCCTGCGGATTTAACCTTCGTCCGCATCACGTCCTTCGAGGCCTACGCGCCCTGGGCAAGCATCCTGGGTGGTCCGCCGCTGCCGATGCATGAGGACTATGCCCCACGCATTGCCCGCCACGAAGTCTGGATCGTCGAACGCGGCAGCGATGCTGCCGCCATGATGGTGATCGAGACCGCGGCGGACCACCTGACGATCTACAGCCTCGCGGTGTCGCCGGCGCACCAGGGCCAGGGTATCGGCCGGTGGATGATCCGGTCCGCGGAAAGAATGGCCCAGGCTGCCGGCGTGCGGGAATTACGGCTTTATACCAATCCCCGCATGACCCGGAACATCGCGATGTATCAGCAGGCCGGGTTCCACGAGACCGGACGACGGCCCAACCCCTTCCGGGAGGGGTGGGTTCTCGTCGATATGGCAAAGGCGGTTCCGGGTTTGGCGGGTGGAGGGAACGATGCTGGCGGAAACCCGATCCGTTTGCCTTAAGCCGCCAGTTCCACCACGCGCCGCAGGTCCGCGACGAACGCCGCATATTCCCGCGCCTTTGCGTCCTCATCAGGCAGGCGCAGCAGATAGGACGGATGCACCGTAATGAACCCGGTCGTGTTGCCGCCAATGCCGTCCGGCAGCGGCATCGGCTGCCCGCGCTCCCGCGAGATCGTCACGGCCCGGCCCAGGATTGCCCGCGCCGCCGTCGCCCCCAGCATCACCGTCAATGCCGGCTTCACCTCCGCACGCTCGCGGTCGAGCCAAAAGCGGCAGGCGTTGATCTCGCCGGTGCCGGGCTTCTCGTGGATGCGCCGCTTGCCGCGTGGCACGAACTTGAAGTGCTTGACGGCATTGGTGACGTAAACCGTCTGCCGGTCCAGCCCGGCCTCCGCCATCGCCCGGTCCAGCAACTGCCCGGCCGGCCCGACGAACGGACGCCCGGCCAGGTCCTCCTGGTCGCCCGGCTGTTCGCCGACCATCATGATGCGCGCGGCGGGCGAGCCCTCGCCGAACACCACCTGCGTCGCCGGCTCCCAAAGCGGGCAGCGCCGGCACTCCGCCGCCTCGCGCGCCGCTTGCTGCAAAGGATTGCCGTCCTCAGCTGCGGGGGTGGCAACGACGCGGGCGGGACGAGGGGCTGAGAACACGGGCTGCTCCACCATGCTGTCCACCCGGCCCGACGCCGTGCGGATCAATTCAGGAATCGCCGCAGCCTCCGGCAGGTTCCGCCAATATTTCTGCGGCATCTCCGACCGCATCGCGCCGATCTTGAGCCGGGCCGGGTTAAAGATGCTGCTGTAATAGGCACGCCAGTACGCCTCCAGATGGTCGTCGTCCGGCACGTCGGCGGGGGAGGCGCCCACGTCGAACCGCAGCGTCTCGTTGGCCCAATGCGCGCTGCGGTAGGGCGTCAGGATCGACCACGCCATGGTCGCGAAACGCCGGACGAAGAACGCCGCATTGGCCTCGACGATGTAGTGTTCGGGCTCAAACCAACTCACGTAGCGCGTGCCCTCGGGCTCATTGACCTCGCGGAACCGCACGAAGGCCTGCATCTTGTGGGTGTCGCGGCGAACCGCCTGGGCCAGGCGCTGCACTCGCTGCACCTCGGGGTCGGTGGTCATCTCCAACAGGTGTTTTTCGCCGCGGTGGGCGCGCCAGATCAGGCGATACAGCAGGGCAAACCGCTCGGGGTCGCGCGCCTGGATCGCGGTTTCCGCCAGCGACACCAGGGCGCGGGGGACGGTGAAGGCGCCCGTCGGCGGTGCGGTTTCGTTTGCTGGCTCAGGTTCGTCGAACAGGTCCTCCACGTCGCGGACCGACCAAACCACGTCCTCCGGCGCGACATCCCCCAGCGCCAGCGCGCGGGCGGCGGCACGCCATGCGCCCCAGTCAACCTCGTGCGCCAGGACGACGGACCTCACGCGAACATGTCCAGTTGGGCCGCCTTCGGCACCAGGCGCTGCGCCAGGCGTGCACTGTCCAACAGGCCGCCGGGCTGGTGGTCGGCGGTGACGACGAACGGCGCGACCTTGGCCATCGGCATGCGTAGCCGGCCGAGGTCGTCCATGCGCAGCCGCAAATGCCGCCGCGCCTGGATCAGCTTGTCCACCGATTTCACGCCCATGCCCGGCACCCGCAACAACTGCTCGCGCGTCGCAGTGTTCACGTCGACCGGGAACTGCTCGCGGTGCTGCAAAGCCCAGGCGAGCTTCGGGTCCATCGACAGGTCCATGTTCCCAGCCCCGTCGAGGGCCAGCTCGTCCGCTTTGAACTCATAAAACCGCATCAGCCAATCGGCTTGATACAGCCGGTGCTCGCGCAGCAGTGGCGCCTTGCGCGGCGGCAGGATGGCGCTCGCGTCGGGAATGGGGCTGAACGCCGA
Source organism: Acetobacteraceae bacterium (assembly GCA_965277495.1). Taxonomy (GTDB): domain Bacteria; phylum Pseudomonadota; class Alphaproteobacteria; order Acetobacterales; family Acetobacteraceae; genus CAHJXG01. The sequence goes on from OZ255824.1 coordinate 4,111,340, forward strand.
GAAATACACCCGGCGCAGCCCGTAATTGCCATACAGGTTGGTACTCAGCGCCAGGATCTTGCGGTCCGAGCTGTCGTCGGCGCCGATGATCATCTGCGTGCTCTGCCCGGCCGGCGCGAACCGCGGCGATTTCTTCTCGGCCTTCGCCTCGTCGATACGCAGCCGCATGCGGCCCATGCTGCGCCGGATGCCGGGCATGTCCTTCTCCGGCGCCAGCTTCGCCAAGCCCTCCTCGGTCGGCATCTCGACGTTGATGCTCAGCCGGTCTGCATACAGCCCGGCCTCCAGCAGCAGCTCCGGCGAGGCGTCGGGGATGGTTTTCAGGTGGATGTAGCCGCGGAACCCATGGTCCAGCCGCAGCGTCTTCGCCACCCGCACCACCTGTTCCATGGTGTAGTCCGGGCTGCGGATGATGCCGGAGCTGAGGAACAATCCTTCGATGCAGTTGCGGCGATAGAAACCGAGCGTCAAGGTCACGACTTCCTCGACCGTGAACCGTGCCCGCTGCACGTTCGAGGACCGGCGATTGATGCAATACAGGCAATCGTACACGCAGCTATTGGTCAGCAAGATTTTCAGCAACGAGATGCAGCGTCCGTCCGGCGCGTAGGCGTGGCAGATGCCCATGCCCTCGGTCGAGCCGACACCGGTCTTCTCGCTTAGCGAGCTGCGCGTGGCCGTCCCGCTCGACGCGCAGGAGGCGTCGTATTTCGCCGCGTCGGCCAGGATTTCGAGCTTTTTGAGCAGATCCATGGAACGTTTGTTCTCCACCGCCGAAGTAGGCACCCTCGCCGAATGTTCAACCCGAATGGGCCGGGCTAAGCTGCGGCATGACCGCCGATCCCCTTGCCTACACGACGATAGGCGCCGCGAGTTCCCCAAGCTTCTCCTGCGACGGGCGCACCCTGTTCCACCTTCGCGGCGCCGGGCTGCCGCAGATATGGGCCTTGGACCTCGACGGCGATTCGGCGCAACAGCTCACGTGCCACAACGAGAAGGTGGCCCTGCTGCGCCGTGCGCCCGGCGATGACCGCCTGGTCTACGGCATCGATGCCGGCGGCGACGAGCGCCAGCAGCTTTGGCTGCTTGAGGACGGGCAGAGCCGCCCATTGACCGACGCGCCCGCCGTCATCCACGGGTTCGGCGCCTGGTCCCCGGAGGGCCGCCGCATCAGCCTGACCGCCAACGACCGCGACGAGGCCAATTTCGATATCCTGGTAATGGACGTGGCCACCGGCGAACGCACGCGCCTATTCCAGGGCACGTATGAGGCCACAGTGGCGGCCTGGCATCCCTCGGGCGACCGCCTCATCGCCATGCTGGACAAGAACAGCGGCGACCAGCGGCCCATGGTCCTGCATGTGGACGGTGCCGTTCATGCCGTCCCGCGCGACGCACCCGCGCGTTATGCCAGCCTGCGCTGGACAGCGGACGGCGATGCGCTCATGGGCCTGACCGACGCCGGACGCGACGACATGGCGCTGTGCCGCATCGACCCGGCCAGCGGCGACGCCACGCCAGTCTTTGCGCCGCATGGCCGTGATGTCGAAGCTTGGGCGCTTGCCACTGGCGGCCTGCTCGCCACGGTCGAGAACGACCGCGGTTATGCCCTGCTGCGGATCGGCCCAATGAATGGCGAACGTCCCATGGTGGCGGGGCTGCCGCAGGGCGTGGTGTCCGATCCCGCCTGGTCGCCAGAGGGCACCACGCTGGCCGTCACCGTCGCGACGCCGACGGAGCCGCCGGGCATCTGGTTGTGGCGGGATGGCGCGATGCGTCCGCTATGGCGTCCGGAATGCGCGGTTGCCGTCCAAGATTTCCATCTGTGCGAGTGGGAAAGCATCGACGGCCGGCGCATACCGGGTTGGCTGGCCCTGCCGTCCGGCCCAGCGCCCGCCGCCGGGCATCCAGCGGTGGTCTGGGTCCATGGCGGCCCGGCGGCGCAAACGCGCGCCAACTTCCGCCCCGACATGCAGGCGCTGCTGGCCCAGGGCTACGCCGTGCTGATGCCGAACGTGCGCGGCAGCACCGGCTATGGCCGCGCGGCGATGGAAAGCGATGACCGCGACAACCGCCAGCTTTCCGTGCACGACCTCGCAGCCGGCGGACGCTGGCTCGCTGCCCAGCCCGGCATCGATCCCGCCCGCATCGCCGTCATGGGCCAATCTTACGGCGGCTACATGGTGCTCGCTGCCATCACCGAGCACCCGGAGCTCTGGCGCGCCGCCATCGATTTTTACGGCATTGCGGATTTCTCCACGTTGCTCGCCAGCACGGGTTCCTGGCGCCGGGCGCACCGGGCCGACGAGTATGGCGACCCGATTCGGCACCGCGCCCTCTTCGACCGCATCTCGCCGTTGCGCCACGTGGGCCGCATCCAGGCGCCGCTGCTGGTGTTGCACGGAACGCGCGATCCGCGGGTGGCGATCGGCGAGAGCGAGCAGATCGTCGCGGCGCTGCAGGCCCGTGGCAAGCCGGTGCAGTACGAGATCTTCGACTACGCCGGGCACGGCTTCATACGGCCGGAAGACCGCCGCCGGGTCTATCTGGCCGTCGCGGCGCATCTCGCCCGCTATTTGTAAATTTAGCCGCCCATCGCCTGCCGCATGAACAGCCGTTTCAGCCGCGGCATCCGGTGCACGCCGGCGATGCCGATATCCCGGGCCGCACGCAGCAGCGGGTTATCAGTGCTGAACAGCCGGTCAAGCACGTCGGTCGCGGCCAGCATCAGCAGGTTGTCCGGACGCCGCCGCCGCTGATACTGCGCCAGCAACGTGGCCGCGCCGGGGTCTGCCCCCGCCTGCACCGCCGCAATCACCAAGTCCGACAGCGCCATCACGTCGCGGAAACCGAGGTTAAGCCCCTGGCCCGCGATCGGATGGATGCCGTGCGCGGCGTCGCCCACCAGCGCGAGCCGGGTGTCGACGTAGCGCTGCGCGTGCATGGCCGACAGCGGGTAGATCCACCGCCGCCCGATCGGACGCACCGCGCCAAGGTGCCCGCCAAGCCGCCGCGCGACCTCATGCCCAAAGGCCGCGTCGTCGAGCGCGATGGCCCGGTCCGCCGCGGCGCTGCGCTCGGTCCAGACGATGGCGGAGACGTTCGGTGCGCCCTCGGTCGGCCCCATCGGCAGTTGCGCGAAGGGGCCGCCGGGCAAAAAATGCTCCAGCGCCGTGTTATGGTGCGGCAGTTCATGCGCCACGGCCGAGACGATGCCGCGTTGGCGGTACGGCACCCGGGTCACAGCGATGCCGGCCTGCTCGCGCAAGGGCGAGCCGCGCCCCTCGGCCGCGACGACCAGGCGGCAGGCAATGCGCGGGCCGGCGGAAACCTGCACCACGGCGCCATCGGCACGGCGCTCGGCCACCGCCTCCGCCGGGGCATGCACGACCAACCCGGACGCCCCGTGCATGTGCGCGTTCAGCGCGACGCGCAGCGCCCGCGCCTCCACCATCCAGCCGAACGGCTGATCACCGACATCGGCATGGTCGAAATGCAGGAACAGGCTGGATGCCTGCCGTCCGACGCGCCCGTCGGATACGCGGATGTCGAGGATCGGCGACGGCGCCTGCGGCAGCGCATCCCAGACCCCAGCCGCCTGCAAAAGCCGCCGTGACCCGGCTGCGATGGCATAGGCCCGCCCGTCGAAATCCGGATGCTCCATCGGCGGCAACGCGGCCCGGTCGATCACCGCGACCCGCACGCCGCCCGCCGCCAACCGGCAGGCCAGGGTGCCGCCGACTGGCCCCGCCCCCACGACACAGACATCCACGTCCAAGTCAGCCATCGCCTCGATTTCCTCAATGCCTAAAGACTGGGCAGGAGCCCGTTGCGGCGATGTTACACTCCGGGGCACGTCCTGCCCACGCCGCGTGCAGATCGGGCGATCCATCCGCTGGCGCACTGATAGCGCCTTCCGGCACGGTTCTTGAGTGTGACCCTATAACGCTGCCTGCCAAATGTGGCGCGAGGCGCGGGATTAGAAAGAGGATGGTTCGATGAAGCTGATCATAGCCGTCATCAAGCCCTTCAAGCTCGACGATGTCCGGGAGGCTTTGACACCGTTGGGTGTGCAGGGGCTGACGGTATCGGAGGTGAAGGGGTTTGGCCGGCAAAAGGGGCAGACGGAAATCTACCGTGGCGCCGAGTATCACGTGAACTTCCTGCCGAAGGTCAAGGTCGAGATTGCGGTGGCGGACGACCTCGCCGAGCAGGTGGTCGAGGCCATCATGAAGTCGGCCCATACCGGCAAAATCGGCGACGGCAAGATTTTTGTCATGGATGTCGAACGCGCGGTGCGGATCAGGACCGGCGAGACCAACGAGGAAGCGCTATGAGAAAGGCTATCCGACTGCTGGCCCTGTTTCTGCTGCTGTTCACCGCGCTGCCGGCCTTGGCGCAAAATGCTGGAACGGGGGCGGAGCAGCCTGCCGCCATCGTCGCTGCCGCCGCCACGGAGGCCAAGGTCGACACAGGCGACACCGCCTGGATGCTGACGAGCACGGCGCTCGTGCTGATGATGACGGTGCCGGGCCTCGCGCTGTTCTACGCCGGCATGGTGCGCAAGAAGAATGTGCTCGCGACGCTGATGCAGTCGTTCAGCATCTGCGCCTTGGTCACCATAATATGGATGGTCCTGGGCTATAGCCTCGCCTTCACCAACGGCACCCCCTACATCGGCGACCTTTCGCGCCTGTTTCTGAACGGGATCGCGGCGAACTGGGACAAGCCGTTCACGCTTGGCGCCGGCACCGAAAACGCCACGGTCAACACGATCCCCGAGACCGTTTACCTGATGTTCCAGATGACGTTCGCGATCATCACCCCGGCGCTGATCGCCGGCGCGTTCGCGGATCGGATGAAGTTCTCGGCGCTCATGGTGTTCATAACCCTGTGGTCCCTGCTGGTCTATTCGCCGGTGGCGCATTGGGTCTGGAGCCCGCTCGGCTGGATCAATGCGCTCGGCGCGGCGGACTTCGCCGGCGGCACGGTGGTGCACATCAACGCGGGCGTGGCCGGGCTGATATGCGCGCTCGTGCTCGGCAAGCGGATTGGCTACGGGCATGACAACATGAGCCCCTACAACCTCGCCTACGCCGTCATTGGCGCGTCGCTGCTTTGGGTCGGCTGGTTCGGCTTCAACGCCGGGTCGGCCCTGGGCGCTGGCGGACGCGCGGGCATGGCGATGCTGGCGACCCAGGTCGCGACCGGGGCCGCGGCGCTTGGCTGGATTGCGGCGGAGTGGATGGCGAAGGGCAAGCCTAGCGTGCTCGGCGTCATTTCGGGCGCCGTCGCCGGCCTGGTCGCCATCACGCCGGCGTCCGGTTTCGTGCTCCCAGGGCCGGCGCTGCTCATCGGCGTGGTCGCAGGCGTCGTCTGCTTCTGGTCGGCGACCGGGCTCAAGCACCTGCTGGGCTACGACGACAGCCTGGACGCTTTCGGCGTGCACGGCGTGGGCGGCATCATCGGCGCGCTGCTGACGGGGGTGTTCGCCTATGGCCCGCTCTCGGCCACAGCCGACCATGCCGAGGGCATCTATATCGGCGGGGCGCCGCTGCTGCTCGTGCAATTCTATGCCGTTGCAGCCACGGTGGTTTACAGTTCAATCGCGACGTTCATCCTGCTCAAGCTCGTCGATATCACGATCGGCCTTCGCGTTTCCGAGGACCAGGAGCGCGAGGGCCTGGATCTCGTGCTGCATGGCGAGCAGCTCGGCTAACCCGCCTGGCTAAATTATCCAGGAACGACACACCGGGGCCGCGAAATCATCGCGGCCCCGTTTTCTGTTTCGGTCCGCGCCGTCGGTGCATTAAGCTACGGTCTTCCTTGAAGGTGACCGGACAACACTATGGCATCGCTGGCTCAAGATCGTCGATTCGCCTCTCCGGAGATCCGCAATGTCGTGCTGTCGCGCCTGGGCCAGCTCGGCGGCATCGCCTTCGCCATCGCCGCGCTGGCGCTGCTGGTGGCGCTTGCATCGTATAATCCGCATGACCCGTCGCTGAATACCGCCACGTCGCGATCCCCGACCAACCTGGCCGGGCTGCCCGGCGCGATGTCGGCGGACGCGCTGCTGCAGAGCTTCGGGGCAGCGGCGGCGCTGCCGGGCCTTGCGATGCTGGCCTGGGGCTTCCGAGTCGCAACTCGCCGCCCGTTGCGCCCGCTCGTGCGCCTGTCCTGCACTGTGCTGGCGTTGCCCATTTTGGCCGCCGTGCTGGCGCTGGCGCCGGTGCCGGCATGGCCGACGACGGCCGGCCTCGGCGGGGCGGTGGGCCGTATGCTGGCCGACCAAGCGGGACGCATGGGATACGGGCTGCTCGGACCGACCGGCGCGGCGCTCGTGCTGGTAACCGGGGTGGCGCTGGCGCTGATCCTCGTGGTGCTCAGCCTTGGCCTTTCGGCGGGGGAGTGGCGCGCGGCTGGGCACGGCGCGCTCGGTGCGGCGCGCGGCTCGGTACAGGGCGGCGGACGCGTGGCCGGGCTGCTGGCCCGCATGGGCGGGGCCGCCGTGGACGCTGGCCGCTGGATCGCCAAGCTGGTGCAACGCCTGCTGCAGCCCGACGGCGACCCCGATCCGGCACCGGCGCCGCGCCCGGCCGATCCACCATTGGCCCGGCCCAATCCTGCGCCGGAGTCGGCCCACATCCCCGCCCGTCCAACATCGATCGAACGTCCGGCCGCGGTCATCCCAGAGCCCAAGCGCAAGCTGCCGGGCCTTCGTCAAGAAAGCCTGCCGCTGAACGAGAATGGCTGGCAGTTCCCGCCGCTGTCGCTGCTCAGCCCCGCCCCGACCCGCGCCGGATCAGGCCCCAGCCAGGATGCGCTGCAGGCCAACGCCCGCCTGCTCGAAACCGTGCTGAGCGACTACGGCGTGCAGGGCGCCATCCGTGAAATCCGCCCCGGCCCCGTCGTCACGCTGTATGAACTCGAGCCGGCGCCGGGCATACGCAGCGCCCGGGTGATCGGCCTCGCGGACGACGTCGCCCGCAGCCTGTGCGTCACCGCCGTCCGCATCGCCACCGTGCCCGGACGCAACGTGATCGGCATCGAGGTCCCGAACGAGAAGCGCGAAACCGTGTTCCTGTCGGAGCTGCTGGGCAGCGAAGACTGGCGCGGCCATCCGGGCAAGCTGGCGCTGGCGCTCGGCAAGGACATCGGCGGCGTCCCCGTCATCGCCGACCTGGCCCGCATGCCGCATCTGCTGATCGCGGGGACCACCGGCTCCGGCAAGTCGGTTGGCATCAACGCCATGATCCTGTCCATCCTGTTCCGGCTGTCGCCCGACCAGTGCCGGCTGATCATGATCGACCCGAAGATGCTCGAATTGTCGGTGTATGAAGGCATCCCGCATCTGCTGGCCCCAGTGGTGACGGAACCGGCCAAGGCGGTGACGGCGCTGAAATGGACGACGCGGGAGATGGAGCGGCGCTACCGGTCGATGAGCCAGCTCGGCGTCCGCAACGTCGGCGGCTACAACGACCGCGTCGACGAACTGCTGGCCAAGGACGAGGTCGCGACCCGGCGCGTGCAGACCGGCTTCGACAGCGAAACCGGACGCCCGACCTTCGAGGAGCAGCCGCTGACCCTGAAGCGGCTGCCGCATATCGTGGTCGTGATCGACGAGATGGCGGACCTGATGATGGTGGCGGGCAAGGAGGTCGAGGCGGCGGTGCAGCGGCTGGCGCAGATGGCGCGTGCAGCCGGCATCCACGTCATCATGGCGACGCAGCGCCCGTCGGTGGACGTGATCACCGGCACGATCAAGGCCAACTTCCCGACCCGCATCAGCTTCCAGGTCATCAGCAAATTTGACAGCCGCACCATCCTGGGCGAGCAGGGGGCCGAGCAGTTGCTGGGCCAGGGCGACCTGCTGCACATGCAGGGCGGCGGACGCATCGCCCGGGTGCACGGCCCATTCGTTGCCGACCGCGAGGTGGAGGACATTGTCGCCTTCCTCCGCGCCCAGGCCGAGCCGACCTATGACGACGAGATCACCGAGGGCGCCGACGACGATGGCAGCAGCGCCGGGGCCAATCCGGGCCTGTCCGGCATCGCCGCGGCGGGGGACGGCGAGAAGGGCCTGTTCGACCAGGCGGTGGCGCTGGTGTCGCGCGAGGGCAAGGCCAGCACGAGCTTCATCCAGCGGCATCTGGCCATCGGCTACAACCGGGCGGCGAAGCTGATCGAGCAAATGGAAAAGGAGGGCATCGTCACCGCCGCCAACCATGTCGGCAAGCGCGAGGTGCTGACCCGGTCGACGCGGGATGATGATGATTAACAGCCGGGGCGGCCAACTTTATCTTGCTGAACCCAGACTCGCCGTTGGCCCGGCTTATGGCCGTGCCAATGCGGCCCGGCGTCGTCGTTTGGCTCGGCATTAGGCCGGCCCGGCTTGTGCCGATGCTGCACCCCGGGGCGATCACGTTGACGCCGTGCCAGGGCGTGGATGGCGACCACTACGCCAGCGCAACGCAGGGCGCGCGGCAGGTCACGGTGATTTCCGCGGAACAACTGGCCGCTATCGGCAGCTATCTCGGGCGGGATAGCGCCGCTCCCGAGCTGCTCCGCCGCAATGTCGTAGTGCAGGGGATCAACCTGGCTGCGTTGAAAAGCCGGTCGTTCCGCCTAGGTACTGCAGTGCTCGAAAGCAGCGGCGACTGCCACCCGTGCTCCAAGATGGAGCGGTTGCTGGGCACGGGCGGCTACAACGCCGTCCGTGGCCACGGCGGCATCACCGCCCGGGTGTTGGAGGGCGGCGAAATTCGGCTTGGCGACTTCATTATGGCAATGGATTGATGCCGCTGACAGCCGGGATACGGTCATGCGTCGGACGGGCTACGCTGCACTGCAAAATCCTGCCATCCTAACAGAATGAATTATCCAGCATGGCTGCCGGTGCTGCTCGGCTTCCTGACCGCGGTCGGGCCGCTGTCCACGGACATGTACCTTCCCGCATTCCCGGCCATCGAGGCCTCGCTCGGCGGACGGCCCGGCACGGCGCAGATCACCCTCGCAACCTGGTTCGCCGGATTGGCGATCGGGCAGATCACCCAAGGATCGCTGGCCGACCGCTATGGCCGCCGCGGGCCTCTGATGATCGGCACCGCGATCTACACGCTGGCCAACGCCGGCTGCGCGCTGGCCCCGGACCTGTTCACCCTCTCGGCGCTGCGCTTCGTCGCGGCGTTCGGCGGATCGGCAAGCATGGTCATACCGCGCGCCATCGTGCGCGACCTCGCGGACGGCCATGCGGCGGCGCACCTGATGTCCCGGCTGATGCTGGTCATGGGCGTCGCCCCGATCTTGGCGCCGACGCTGGGCGGCCTGGTACTCGGCTTTGCGTCGTGGCACGCGATATTCTGGCTCACTGCGATCTATGGCGCGGCCTGTTGTGTCCTCGTCTGGCGCTTCCTGCCGGATACGCTGCCGCCCAGCCGCCGCATGCAGCTTGGGTTCACCAACCTGATCGGACGCTACGCCGGCGTGCTGCGGGACCGGGTGTTCCTGGCCTACGCCCTCATGGGCGGCTGCGGCATGTTCGGCATGTTCGCCTATATCGGCGGCTCGCCCCCGGTGCTGATCCAGCGTTTTGCGTTCAGCCCGGCGCAATACGGCATGCTGTTCGGCGCCAGCGCCGGGGCGTTCATCCTCTCGTCGCAAATCAACCCGCGCATCTTGCCCCGGTTCGGCGCGTTGCGCGTGCTGCGGGTCGCCTCCATGGCCTACCTGGTGGCCGCATTCAGCCTGCTGGCCTGCGCGGTGCTGCAGGCCGGCGGCGTCTTCGGCGTCGTGCTGCCGGTCGTGCTCGCGATGGGCAGCATGGGGTTCGTGATGCCGAACTCGGCCGTCGGCGCATTGTCGCGCCATGCGGCCCATGCCGGCAGCGCGTCGGCGCTGATGGGCACGATCCAGTTCTGCCTCGCGGCGCTCAGCGGCGTCCTGGTGGGCACGCTCAGCGACGGCACCGCGCGTCCGATGGGGACGCTGATGCTGATCGGCGCCGTGGGGGTCGTGGTCGCCGACCGTATCCGGCCAAAACCTGTTTTAACCCCGAGAACCACGGACACCCCTGCATGACCTTGCTGATCGGCATTACCGCCTGCACGCGGGAGCTCAACGGCCACCCGCAGCACGCCACCCCGGCCCGTTACGGCGCGGCGCTCATGGGAGCCAGCGGCGCCGTGCCGGTGCTGATCCCGCCCATCGGCGAGGCGGCGGTGGCGATCCTCGACCGGCTGGACGGGCTGCTGCTGCCGGGCAGCCCCAGCAACGTGGACCCGGACCACTACGGCGCCGCCGACGAGACGCCCGAGTTCCATGACCGGGCGCGTGACGGCACGACGTTCCCGCTGATACGTGCAGCGCTTCGCCGGGGAATGCCGCTGCTGGCGATCTGCCGCGGCATCCAGGAGGTGAACGTGGCGCTCGGCGGCAGCCTGCACCAGCAAGTGCATTTGGTGCCGGGCCGGCGGGACCACCGCGGCGGACCCGGCCCGAACAGCCAGCAATTTGCCCCCAAGCACGAGGTGGCGCTGTCGGGCGAGCTTGCCCGCCTGCTGGGCCACGAGTGCATCACGGTGAACTCGGTTCACGGCCAGGCGATCGACCGAGTGGCGGACACGCTGACGGTCGAGGCCGTTGCGCCGGACGGCACGGTCGAGGCGGTCCGTGTGCAGCGGGCGGCGTTCGCCCTGGCGGTGCAATGGCATCCGGAGTGGGAGTATGCTGCGGACTCGAACAGCATGACGTTGTTCCGCGCATTCGGGGACGCTTGCCGCGCCTATGCCGGCGGGCTCAGGAGGGCTGCATGAGCACGACCTATGGCAACGTCGGCGTGAGAACTGCCGGGACCAGCGACGCGCTTGTGCTGGCGGGCCGGGCTTTGGCGTCCGTCATCTTCATCCATGGCGGCTGGACCAAGCTGATGGCCATGGCCGTCACCAAGGCCTACTTCGCCAAGATCGGCGTGCCGCTGCCCGAGCTCGCCTACTGGGTCGCGGTGGCGGTCGAGCTCGGCGGCGGCGTGCTGTTCCTGTTGGGCTTGCAGACGCGCCTGCTCGGCATCGTGCTCGCGGTGTTCTGCATCGCGACGGCAATGCTCGCCCACTCCAACTTCGCCGAGCCGGCTCAGGAGATCAACTTCATGAAGAACGTCTGCATGGCCGGCGGATTCCTGGCGTTCGCGGCGTTCGGCGGCGGGGCCTTCAGCCTCGACCGGGTGTTCAGCGGCCCTGGCCTGGCCAGCCGCCGCGGCCTGGCCCCCTAGCCGTGGACCTGCGACTGGCCGGCAAGCGCGCGTTGGTGACCGGCGGATCGAAGGGCATCGGCCGCGCCAGCGCCGAACTGCTCGCCGAAGAGGGCTGCGATGTCGTGCTCGTCGCCCGTGACCCGGCGGCGCTGGACGAAGCCGCGGCAGCCGTGCGCGCCCGCCGCCAAGTGCACGTCGAGACCGTCGCCGCCGACCTGTCTAAGCAGGCGGAAGTGGAGCGCGTCGCCGCTGCCGCAGAGGCCGTCGACATTCTGGTGAACAACGCCGGCGCGATCCCGCCGGGCGACCTGCTCGCGGTGGACGACGCCACGTTGCGCGCCGCCTGGGACCTCAAGGTGTTCGGCTTTATCAGCCTGTGCCGCGCACTGTATCCTATGCTGCAATCCCGCCAGGGCGTCGTCGTGAACGTGATTGGCGCGGCGGGGGAGACGTTCGATCCCGGTTACGTTGCCGGGGTGGCGGGCAACGCTGCCTTGATGGCGTTCACCCGCGCCTGGGCCGGGGCGCGCATAAGGACGGCCTGCGCGCGGTCGCCATCAACCCCGGCCCGGTCGCGACCGCACGGCTGGAACGGCTGCTGCGGCACCGGGCCGCCACGGAGCTTGGCGACTCCGGACGCTGGCTCGAACTTTGCGCCGGCATGCCCTATGGCCGCCCGGCGCAGCCCGAGGAGATCGCCGCCGCCGTCGCTTTCCTGGCCAGCCCGCGTTCCGCCTATACCAACGGGACCGTGCTGACCATCAACGGCGGGCCGTAACCGCTAAGCCCGCCCTTCGAAGAACTTGGCGATCTTCGCCATGAAGCCCTCGCTTTCGGGGCTGCCCTTGGCGTGGTCCTTGGCCTCGGCCTCGAACTCCTCCAACAACTCGCGCTGGCGCTTCGTCAGATGCTGCGGCGTCTCGACCGCCACCTGCACATACATATCTCCACGGGACGTGCTGCGCAGCACCGAGAACCCCTTGGCACGCAGCCGGAACTGATCCCCGGTCTGGGTGCCCGGCGGAATCTTCACCTTGGCCCGGCTGCCGTCAATCGCCGGGACCTCCACGTCGCCACCCAGCGCAGCCTGCGCCATCGGCAACGGCACGCGGCAGTAGATGTTGGCGCCGTCGCGCTGGAAGATCTCATGCGGGCGGATCGCGATATGCACATAAAGGTCGCCCGGTGGCGCGCCATTGGCACCGGCCTCGCCCTCACCGGTCAGGCGGATGCGCGTGCCGTCCTCGACCCCCGCCGGGATCGTCACCTGCAAAGTGCGCTCGCGTTGCACCGTGCCAATGCCGCCGCAAACCTTGCAGGGGTTCTTGATCACCCGGCCCGCGCCGCCGCAGGTCGGGCAGGTGCGCTCGATTAGGAAAAACCCCTGCTGCGCCCGCACCTTGCCGCTGCCGCCGCAGGTCGAGCAGGTATCGGCCTGGCGCTCCTTGCTCTCCGACCCGGTGCCTTTGCAGTTGTCGCACTGCACCCGGGTGGGCACGCGGAGCTGCGCCTTGCTGCCGGTGAAGGCCTCGGCAAGGTCGACTTCGACCTGGGCCCGCAGGTCGGCCCCGGCACGGGCGCGCCCGCCGCCGCGGCGTCCGGTCATTTCGCCGAACATCTGGTCGAAGATGTCGCCCAGCCCGGCACCGTCTTGGAAATTGAAGCCGCCGCCGAACCCGCCGGCGCCGGGTCCGCCACCCTGCTCGAAGGCGGCATGGCCGAACCGGTCGTAGGCGCTGCGCTTTTGGTCGTCCTTCAGCACGTCGTAGGCCTCATTCAGTTCCTTGAACTTGCCCTCCGCCTGCTTGTCGTTCGGGTTGCGGTCGGGATGGTATTGCATCGCGAGCTTGCGATACGCCCGCTTCATCTCCTCCGCCCCGGCCTCCCGGCCGACCCCGAGCGTCGTGTAATAATCCTGTTTCGCTGCCACTTCAGCCCTCGTCCTTGGCGCTGAAAACCCAGGTTAACGGGTCAAAAACGGGAAAGGCGCCCGCCTCGATCGAGCGCGGACGCCTTGCCTTATCCTACGCGCCGTATGGGATTACGACGCCTTTTTCTTCTCGTCCACTTCCTCGAACTCGGCGTCCACGACCTTCTCGCCCGCATTCGCCGCCTGCGGAGCATCCGCCGCTGCGGTGGCCTCGGACTGGGCCTTGTACATCGCCTCGCCCATCTTCATCGCCACCTGGGTCAGACGGTCGTTCGCCTGCTTCAGCGCCTCCGCGTCCTGGCCCTCGAGCGCCGTCTTGGCCGCAGCAACCGCCGCCTCCGCCTCAGTCTTCGAGTCGGCCGGGATTTTGTCGCCACTCTCCTTCAGCGTCTTCTCGACCTGGTGCACCATGGCCTCGGTCTGGTTGCGCGCCTCGACCTGCTCACGCCGCTTCTTGTCGGCGTCGGCGTTGGCCTCGGCCTCCTTGACCATCTTCTGGATGTCGGCATCCGACAGCCCGCCGCTGGCCTGGATGCGAATCTGCTGCTCCTTGCCGGTGGCCTTGTCCTTCGCCTGCACCGACACGATGCCGTTGGCGTCGATGTCGAACGTCACCTCGATCTGCGGCACGCCACGCGGCGCCGGGGGGATGCCCATCAGGTCGAATTGGCCCAGCAGCTTGTTGTCCGCCGCCATTTCGCGCTCGCCCTGGAAGCACTTGATCGTCACCGCGCCCTGGTTGTCGTCCGCGGTCGAGAACACCTGGCTTTTCTTGGTCGGGATCGTCGTGTTGCGGTCGATTAGCCGGGTGAACACGCCGCCGAGCGTCTCGATGCCTAGGGACAGCGGCGTCACGTCGAGCAGCAGCACATCCTTCACGTCGCCCTTCAGCACCGCGCCCTGTACCGCGGCGCCGATGGCGACGACCTCGTCCGGGTTCACGTTGCGGGCCGGCTCACGGCCGAAGAACTGCTTCACGACCTCGATCACCTTAGGCATCCGGGTCATGCCGCCGACCAGGATCACCTCGCCGATCTCGCCCGCGGTCACGCCGGCGTCCTTCAGCGCGGCGCGGCATGGCGCCAAGGTGCGCTCGATCAGGTCGTCGACCAGGCTCTCCAGCTTGGCGCGGGACAGCTTCATCACCAGGTGCTTCGGCCCGCTGGCGTCGGCGGTGATGAACGGCAGGTTGATCTCGGTCTCCTTGGAGGAGGACAGCTCGATCTTCGCCTTCTCGGCCGCTTCCTTGAGCCGCTGCAGCGCCAGCTTGTCGTTGCGCAGGTCGATGCCCTGCTCGCGCTTGAACTCGTCCGCGAGATAGCCGATCACCCGGTTGTCGAAGTCCTCGCCGCCCAGGAACGTGTCGCCGTTGGTCGACTTCACCTCGAACACGCCGTCGCCGATCTCCAGCACCGAAACGTCGAAAGTGCCGCCGCCGAGGTCGTAGACCGCGATGGTGCCGGCCTGCTTCTTGTCCATGCCGTAGGCGAGCGCCGCCGCCGTCGGCTCGTTGATGATACGCAGCACCTCCAACCCGGCGATGCGTCCAGCGTCCTTGGTCGCCTGGCGCTGCGCGTCGTTGAAGTAGGCAGGGACGGTGATGACCGCCTGGCTGACCTTCTCGCCGAGGTAGGCTTCAGCGGTCTCCTTCATCTTGCCGAGCACGAAGGCGCTGACCTGGCTCGGCGAATACTTCTCGCTGCGCGCCTCGACCCAAGCGTCGCCGTTGTCGCCGCGGACGATGCCATACGGCACCATCTTCTTGTCCTTCTCCACCAACGGGTCCTCGTACCGGCGGCCAATCAGGCGCTTCACGGCATACAGCGTGTTGGTGGGGTTGGTGACGGCCTGGCGCTTGGCGCTCTGGCCGACCAGGCGCTCGCCGCTGTCGCTGAATGCGACCATGCTCGGCGTGGTGCGCGCGCCCTCGCTGTTTTCGATGACGCGGACGTCGGCGCCCGTGCTGCCCTCCATGATGGCGACGCAGGAGTTGGTGGTCCCGAGGTCGATTCCGATGACCTTGCTCATAGATATCCCTTTCTCAGCAGCGGCGTATGGCCCGAAGCACCAGGCGCCGCCCTATGGTTGTAACGAAGCGGATGTATTCAGCGAGTGCCCGCCGGACAAGGCCCGGCGATGCACAACTGTCTTGCACGCGCGTGCGGCGCGCAATCCTACGCGGCCTGGTTGCCTCCGGCCCCATCGGCCGCCTTGGCGACGACGACCATCGCCGGGCGCAGCAAGCGTCCGTTCAGCGTCCATGCCGCGGTCCAGGCCTGCATCACCGTGCCGGCCGGATGCTCGTCGGAGGGCTGCTCGGCCATCGCCTGATGCAGGTTGGCGTCGAACGGCTGCCCGGTCGGGTCGATCCGCTGGATGCCGTTGCGCTCGAGCGTCGCGACGAAGCTGCGCTCCACTCCCTCGAACCCGTCACGCAGCTTGGTGACGATTTCGGGCTCGTCGGCCGTTTGCGCCGGCAGGCTCGAAAGGCCGCGCCGGAGGTTCTGGGCCACCTCCACCACATCGGCGGCGAACTTCTGCACGGCGTATTGCCGCGTGTCGTCGACGTCGCGTTTGGCGCGGACGCGCACGTTGGCCATCTCGGCCTCGGCGCGTATCCAGCGGTCGCGCATATCGTCCCGCTCGGACGTGAGCTTGGCGATCTCTGCCGCTGGGTCTGGGTCGGCCGGGTTACCATGCAATGCGGCATCATGCGGCTCGGCGGAGTGGGCCCGGGCGTCGTCCTGCAGCGCGGGATCGGCGTCGGCGGGCATGGCGGTTGGTTCAGTGCTCATGGATGCTCAGGTAGGGCAGGGCGGGCCGCCGGACAAGCGGTAGCCTAATTTACCAGGCGCGCCAGCAGCGCGTCGAGCCGCAGCCGGCCCTCGGACGTGGCGGCCAGCCGGCCCGCCGCATGGGTCAGGTAACCCGCCTCCAAAGCCTGGCCCAGCACATCCAAATCGAGCGCCGCGTCCAGGGCCATGCCGGTGCGGGCGGCGAAGCGGGCGGCGTCGATGCCCTCGGTAAGGCGCAGGCCCATCAGCAGCATTTCCCGCGCGCGGTCCTGCGGGCCGATCCGCTCCTCGGCCGTGCTGCCGTGGCCCTGGCGCTCGACCCGGTCGGCCCAGGGCTCCGGTGCGCGGTGCCGCCGGGTGGCGATGAGGTCGTCGCCGAGGGTGATGCGGCCATGCGCGCCGGGTCCGATGCCGGCGTAGTCGGCGTAGCGCCAATAGGCCAAGTTATGCCGGCTTTCGGCGCCGGGCCGGGCGAGGTTCGAAACTTCGTAGGATACCAGGCCGTGCCGGGCGCAGGCCTCGGCGGTAGCGATATACAGCTCCGCGGCGAGCTCGTCGTCAGGCAGCACCAGCTCGCCCCGGCGGTGCAGCGCCTCGAACCCAGTGCCGGGCTCGATCGTGAGCTGATACAGCGATAGGTGGTCGGCGCACAGGGCCAGCGCTTGGTGCAGCTCGGCCTGCCAGGCGGCGACGGATTGGCCGGGCCGGGCGTAGATCAGGTCGAACGACACGCGGGGGAAGGTGGCCCGCGCCGCCTCCAGCGCCGCGATCGCCTGCGGCCCCGAATGCTCGCGTCCGAGCAGGCGGAGCGCGGTTTCGTCGAGGCTCTGGATGCCGAGCGAGGCCCGGTTGACCCCGGCGGCCCGGAATGCCGCGAGCTTGCCGCGCTCCACGCTGGTCGGGTTGGCTTCGAGGGTGATCTCAAGATCGGGCAACGGGTCGAACAGGCTAGTGGCGTCGGCGATCAGGCTCGCAACGGTGGCCGGGTCCATGAGACTTGGGGTGCCGCCGCCGAAAAAGATCGAGGCAAGCGGGCGGCGGCCCAGGCGCGCGGCCTCCCACGCGAGTTCGGTCCGCAGCGCCTGGGCGAAGCGGGCCTGGGGGATGCGTTCGCGGACGTGGCTGTTGAAATCGCAGTACGGGCACTTGGCGAGGCAGAACGGCCAGTGGATGTAGAGGGCAATTGGGTCCATCGATGCGCTTATTGCAACAGGCCCATCGCCTTGAGGACCGCAAGGGTGGCGCCGACCAAGGCGCCGCCTGCAACCAGGACCGCAGCGATGGCCTGCCATGGCACCACGGCCCGGTCGCGCAGCAGCTTCATCTGCTCGACGGTCATCTTGTCCCGCTCGGCGCCGAGCTTCTCGCGTTCGATGCTGAGTTTCTCCCGCTCGACATTCAGCTTGTCGCGCTCGGCGTTCAGCTTTCCCGCCTCGATGCGTAGCTTAGCGGCTTCCTCGATCGCCAAGTCGATCCGCGCGATCTGCTCGCGCATATTCAAGGTGCCTGGGATTGTCTGATCGCTCACCGGCGGATCCCTATGCTGAAACGGCGCTGTCTCGCCTTCCATATAGTATCATTGCCGAGATAGTCCTGCTGCCACAGCCATGATTCAGGGGATGACTCGGTCCTTCGCATTATGCCGGGTCAAAAAACCTAAGCAGCACCTGCGCCATGGCCCGCGCGCGATGGCTGGTCTTGTACTTACGTGCAGGTTCCATCTCGCCATAGGTCTCGGCGCTGCCGAGCGGCACGAACATCGGGTCATAACCAAAGCCACGGGCACCGCGCGGCGGCCAGGCGACCGTGCCCTCGACCCGGCCTAGGAACGTCGCCGTCCCGCCGTCGGGCCACGCGAGGCTCAGCGCGCAGGCGAACCAGGCGCGGCGGTCGGCGCTGCCCGTCATCCCATGATGCACCCGCTCCATTGCCGCCGCGAAATCCTTCTGCGGACCGGCCCAGCGGGCAGAGAGCACGCCGGGCGCCCCACCCAGCGCCGCCACGGCAAAGCCGGAGTCGTCGGCCAAAGCGGGAAGCCTGGACCCACGCGCCGCCGCCAACGCCTTCAGCCGTGCGTTGCCGGCAAAATCCGGCGCGTCCTCCTCCGGCTCCGGCAGCCCGAGCGCCGCGGCCGCCGCCACCTCCACCCCACGCGGCCGGAGCAGCTCGGTAAGCTCGCGGATCTTGCCCGCATTATGCGTGGCCAGGACCAGGCGTTCGCCCGGAAGCAGCCGGCGCATCAGGCAAGCGCCGCCCGCTGCAGCTCAAAAAGCTGCGCAGTGCCGTGCTTGGCCAACTGCATGAGCTGCAGGAATTGCTCCTCGGAGAACGGGGCCTTCTCCGCCGTGCCCTGGATTTCGACGATCCCGCCCCCCTCGGTCAGCACGAAGTTGGCGTCGGCTTCGGCGCCGCTGTCCTCGGCGTAATCCAGGTCCAATGCAGCCGCCCCGTCCACCAATCCGCAACTGACCGCCGCGACCTGCCCGGACATCGGCGACTTCGCAATCACGCGGTTCCGCTCCAGGTGACGGAACGCCAGGCTCAATGCCACCCAGGCCCCGGTGATGCTGGCGCAGCGCGTGCCGCCATCGGCGTTCAGCACGTCGCAGTCCAGCGTGATGCTGCACTCGCCCATCGCCGAGCGGTCGACCACGGCGCGCAGGCTGCGTCCGATCAGCCGCTGGATTTCCTGGGTGCGGCCCGACTGCTTTCCGCGCGCCGCCTCCCGGTCCCCGCGGGTGTGGGTGGCGCGCGGCAGCATGCCGTATTCGGCCGTGACCCAGCCCAGCCCGGTGCCGCGCAGGAAGCCGGGGACCCGGCCCTCGACGCTCGCGGTGCACAACACCTCGGTCCCGCCCATGCGTATCAGGCACGACCCCTCGGCGTGGCGGGCGAACCCGGTGGTGAACGAAACCTCTCGCAAGGCGTCGGCGGCGCGGCCTGATGGGCGCATGGTGCTGTCCTGAACGTTGCGCTGCCCCTATATCCTATGCTGGGTGCGAGCGGCAGGGAGCTTGAGACGGCAGCATGACCATCGGAGTGGGCATCATCGGCGCAGGGATCATGGGGGAGCGGCTGCTGCGGGCGGCGCTGGACCATGCAGGGGACGTGGTGCACGTGACCGGGACTTGGGACCAAGCGCCGGACGCGCTCGACCGGATCGGCGCGCAACTGCCGGACGTTCCGCGCGCGGCGTCGGCGGAGGCGCTGATCCAGGCTTCCGAATGCGTCTATGTCGCGACGCCGCCTGCGACGCATCTGGGCTACGCCCGCGCGGCAATCGCGTCCGGGCGCGCGGTGTTCCTGGAAAAGCCGCTCGCGGTGGACCTCGCCGACGCGGAGGCGTTCGTGCGGGGTGCCGGGGCCGCCCGGGTCGCGGTCAATTTCCCCTTCGCATCGTCGTTCGCGGTCGACCGCCTGCACGGATGGCTGCAGGACAACGTCGCCGGCGCGCCGCGCGGCTTCGCCATCGACGTGGGCTTCGCCGCTTGGCCACGCCCTTGGCAGCAGGGCGCCGCCGCCTGGCTCGACGGCGCCGCCGAGGGCGGCTTCACGCGGGAGGTCGTGTCCCACTTCCTGTTCCTGTCCCGCCGGCTGCTGGGGCAGCTCTATTTGAAAACCAGCCAAGCCGAATATGGCGTGGACGGCGGCACGGAGCGGCGCATCACTGCGCGGCTGGACGCGGGCGGGCTGCCAGGGCGGCTCATTGGTGGCGTCGGCACGACCGCGCAGGACGACCATAACACTTGGACGGTCCAGGGCGTCGCCAACATACGGCTGCGCGACTGGTCCATCGCCGAGCGGCAGCGTCCGGACGGAAGCTGGGCGCCCGACCCCGATGCGCTGCCGAACGAGCGAATGCGGCCCCTGGTGCTGCGCCGCCAGCTCGAACAGGTCGCGCGCATGACGCAAGGCGAGCCGCACCGCCTCGCCACCCTCGCCGAGGCGTTCGACGTGCAGCAGGTCGTGGAGGCCATCCTGGCGGGCCGTCCGATGACCGGCGTCGCGGAGGGCTGATGGCCGAGCGTCCGCCGCGCACGCCGCCTGGCCTCGATCCCCGGTCCGCCTCCGTGCTGCGGGAGATCGTGGAGCAGTACGTCGCGACCGGCGAGCCGGTCGGCAGCCGCACCCTGTCGCGCCGGCTGCCGATGGCGCTGTCCCCGGCCACCATCCGCAACGTCATGTCGGACCTGACCGATGCCGGGCTGCTGTTCGCGCCGCACACCAGCGCCGGGCGGCTGCCGACGGAGCGCGGGCTGCGGCTGTTCGTCGATGGCCTGCTGCAGACCGGCAGCCTGGCGGAGGACGAGCGCGAGGCGATCGGGCGCGCGCTGGAGGCCCGTGGCCGCAGCCTGGAGGACACGCTGGTCGAGGCGAGCTCCATGCTGGCGGGGCTCGCCGGCGCGGCCGGGCTGGTGCTGGCGCCGAAGTCGGACGGCGCAGTGCGGCACATCGAATTCGTGCCGCTCGGCCCCGGCCGCGCCTTGGTGATCCTGGTGGCGGCGGACGGCCAGGTGGAGAACCGGGTGATCGAGATTCCGCCGGGCCTGCCGCCCTCGGCGCTGACGCAGGCGGGCAACTACCTCAACGCCCGGCTGTCGGGCCGCAGCCTTGCCGAACTGCGCCGTGTCGTCGGCGCCGACATGGCGGAGGACCGCACGCAACTGGACGCGCTCACCACCCAGGTCGTCGAGTCTGGCCTTGCGACCTGGACCGGCGAGGGCCGCGGCGGCGCGCTGATCGTCCGCGGCCAGGCGCGCCTGCTGTCGGAAGTCACCGGCATCGAGGGTCTCGCTGCGATCCAGATGCTGTTCGAGCGGTTGGAGCGGCAGGAGACGATGCTGCGCCTGTTGGAGCTGGCGGAGGCGTCGGACGGCGTGCGCATCTACATCGGCGCCGAAAGCGGGCTGTTCGGCGGGACCGGCGTGTCGATGGTGGTGGCGCCCGCACGGAATGGCGCTGACCGGATCGTCGGCGCCATCGGGGTGATCGGGCCGACGCGGATCAACTACGGCCGCATCATCCCCGTCGTCGACTACACCGCGCGGGTGATCGGACGGTTGCTGGGGTGATCGGCGCAACACCCGGCATCACTTCTTGCGGACTACCGGCATGCGTGCAGAACGAATGGGCCGCTGACCCGTTCTTCATCGGCAAGACTTCCTGGCGGCGAAACGTATGCATGAAACCACCCGCATCTGCCTGCTGCTCGTCGAGGATGACATCCTGGTCCGGACGACGGTCGCGCTCATGCTCGAAGACGACGGGTTCAGCGTGGTGGAAGCGTCCACTGCCGCCGAAGCGCAGCGGCTGATGCAAGGCGGGCTGAATGCGGTGGTGATGGTGACCGACGTCGACCTCGGCGCTGGGCCGAGCGGCTTGGAACTGGCTGACCAGCTCCGCGCCCAGCAGCCCGACCTGGCGATCATCTTCATTACGGGACGGCTTGCCTCGCTTGCTGGGCGGCGTCGGAGTCTGCGTGAGGCGATACTGCCGAAGCCGTTCGATGGCAGCGCGCTATCCCGGCTGGTGCGGGAATTGGCGCCGCACTGAAGCCAGGCGCCGTTCGGTGCGACCGGCATCAGGGACGTTTCTGGCGCGCAGGCGTCCCTGCAACCCTGCGTGAACAACTAGTCAGCCCAAACCGCTGCCGGTATAAGGCCTCCGGAAGCACGGTCAGGTATAAGCGTTCACTGCGTGCTGCATTAAGGAGGAAGGCGATGCGAAACAGGCTTCAACTGGGTTTGACCATTGCGGTCGCGGCGCTGTTGGTTGGAGGGCCTGCCATTGCGCAGACCACGGCTGCGCCAAGCACGGCGCCGACGACCAACGCTCCGATGGGCGGGACGACCGGCGGCGTGACCGGGAGCACGGTGCCGGGCATTACGACGAACACGCCGGCGCAGCGCAGCCAAGCCAATACCGACAGCGCCACGTCCCCGGCGGTGACGACGTCGAACGCAAACCGCAAGACGTCGGCGGCCCCGGTGAAGGGACGCAACAGCTTCACGATGAACGAGGCCCGGCGGCGGATCGAGGCAGGCGGCTTCTCGCAGGTGACCGGCCTCAAAAAGGACCAAGACGGCATTTGGCGCGGCACGGGCATGCGGAATGGCGCGTCGGTCCCAGTTTATTGCGACTATCAGGGCAACGTCGGCGCTTCATAGGCGCCAGCACAGAAAAGGAGGCTTTCCCATGCGTACGATCGCACACACCTATGCCACATACTCCGAGGCCTCGAACGTCGTTACCGCCCTCGAGAGTTCAGGGATTCCGCATAGCGACATCAGCATCGTTTCGGGCGACCAGAGTGTCGGCGGGTCCGGGGCCGGGTCGACCAGCACCGGTATGACCAGCGGCGATCCCGCGCAGGGGGCCAGCACCGGCGCAGGCACCGGCGCCAGTCTCGGCACCGTGCTTGGCGGCGGCGCCGGGCTGCTGGCGGGCATAGGCTCGCTGGCGATCCCGGGCGTCGGCCCCATCGTCGCGGCCGGTTGGCTCGTGGCGACGTTGACCGGCGCTGGCATCGGCGCGGCGGCCGGCGGGATCGTTGGGTCGTTGACCGGCGCCGGCGTCAACGAGGCGGACGCGCAAACCTATAGCAACGACGTGAGCAGCGGACGCACGCTGGTCACCGCCCGCGTCGACGAGAGCCAGGCGGCGCAGGTCGAGCAGATGATGGGCAAGACCGCGCCGACGATGGGCAGCACGGCCGGCACGGTTACGGGCACCGTCCAGCCGTCGGCGACCTATACGACGACGACGGCCACGACCACCCCGGCGGCCGGGGTGACGCCCGTGATGGGAACGACGACTGGCGGCACCACCGTCGTCGGCAGCAGCGGCACGCGCACCGTTGATACTTCTACGTCCGGCATCCCCACAACGGGGCCGGCCCGGAGCACGTCGCTGCCGGGCGAGGACATCGGCCTAACCGGCGGCGCCACCGGGGGTGACAGCACCCTCCGCCGCGATGTCGAGACCGGCGAGCGCTAAACAAAACCGGGCGGCCGTTCAATGGGCGGCCGCCCAGGTTTGCCCCATGCCGGTTTCGACGACCAGTGGCACCGAAATATGCGCCGCACCTTCCATCACGCGTTTGGCGACGGCGGCGGTCTCGGCGGCCTCCGCCTCGCTCGCCTCGAACAGCAATTCGTCGTGCACCTGCAGCAACAGCCGGGCGTGCAGCCCAGCCTCCTGCAGCGCCGCCGGCAACCGGACCATGGCGCGCTTTATGATATCAGCGGCGCCTCCCTGCAGCGGCGCATTGATCGCCTGCCGCTCCGCATAGGCCCGGCGCTGCGCGTTCTTATCGGCAATCCCCGGCACCCAGCAGCGGCGTCCGGATAACGTCAGCACATATCCGTATTGCCGCGCCTCCTCCTTCGTGCGTTCCATGTAGGCGCGTATGCCGGGATAGCGCTCGAAATACGCCTGGATGTAGATCCGCGCCTCGCCGGGCTCGATGCCGAGCTGGCGCGCCAGTCCAAAGGCGCTGATGCCGTAGATGATGCCGAAGTTGATCGCCTTGGCCCGCCGCCGCGTCGCCGCGTCCATGCCCGCCATTGGCACCCCGAACACTTCCGACGCCGTGCGCGCATGGATGTCCTGGCCGGCGGCGAACGCCTCCTTCAATGGCGCGATGTCCGCCGCATGGGCCATCAGCCGCAGCTCGATCTGCGAGTAGTCGCAGCTCACCAGCACATGGCCGGGCTCGGCGATGAAGGCGCGGCGGATGCGGCTGCCTTCCTCGGTGCGGATCGGGATATTCTGCAGGTTGGGGTCGGTGCTGGACAGGCGTCCGGTGGCGGCGATCGCCTGCGCAAAGCTCGTGTGGACGCGCCCGGTCTCGGGGTTGATCTGCCCGACCAGCGCCTCGGTGTAGGTCGACCGCAGTTTCGAGAGCTGCCGCCAGTCGATGATGCGGGCCGGCAGCGTGTGGCCCTGGTCCGCCAGGCCCTGCAGCACGACGACGTCGGTGCCCCATGCGCCGCTGGCGAGCCGCTTGCCGCCGGGCAGCTTCTGCTCGTCGAACAGGATTTCGCCCAGTTGCTTGGCGCTGCCGAGGCTGAATGGGCGTCCGGCCATGGCGTGGATTTCGGTCTCCATCACGCCCATGCGCTCGGCGAAATCGGCCGACATGCGGCGCAGCTCGGCCTCGTCCACCTTGATGCCGGCCTGCTCCATGCGCATCAGCACCGGGACCAGACGGCGCTCCAACTGCTCGTACAGCGCGAGGCTATGCGTCGTGCGCAGTTGCGGGCGCAGCCGTTGCCACAGGCGCAGCGCCACGTCGGCGTCCTCGGCGGCATAGGGCGTGGCGCGGTCGAGCGGCACCAGCGCGAACGGGATGCGCGCGCGGCCGGTGCCGGTCACGCTGTCGAACGAAATTGGCTGGTGGCCCAGATGCAAGGCCGACAGCTCGTCGAGCCCATGCCCATGCGCCCCGGCCTCCTGCGAATAGGAGATCAGCATCGTGTCGTCGATCGGCGCGGCGTCGGCCAGCCCGGCCCGGTGCAGCACCATGAGGTCGTACTTGGCGTTCTGCATGACCTTCAGCACCGACCGGTCCGCCAGCAGCGGGGCCAGCGCCGCCAGGGCGTCCTGCGGGGCGATCTGCTGCACGTCCGCGGCCGCAGGCTCCGGCGCCGGGCCATCCAAGGTTCCCTGGGCCGTCGGCTGCGCCACGCGGTGCCGCACCGGAACGTAGCAGGCCCGGCCCGGCGCCGTCGCGAGCGAGAAGCCGACCAGCTCGGCCCGCAGCGCATCCAGGCTGTCGGTCTCGGTATCGAACCCGACGACCCCGGCAGCGCGCGCCTCGGCGATCCATGCCTGCAGGCGGTCGAGCGTCGTCACGCATTCATAGGGCCCAAACGGCGGCTGTTCCGTCATGGTGGCGGGCGGCGCGTCGGGCAGCGGGACCGGCTGGGGCGCGCCCGGGCCGTCCAGCCCCAGCTTCGCCACCGTGCTGCGAAAGCCCTGGGCGAGCAGCCACGCCACCAAGGTTTCGCGGTGCGGCGGCTTGGCGCGCAGCTCCTCGAGCGTCAGCGGCAGCGGCACGTCGCAGCATAATTCGACCAGCTTGCGGCTGATGCGCGCGGCGTCGGCGTGCTGGATCAGCATGTCGCGGCGCTTGCTCGGCTTCATCCCGGCGGCGGCGGCGAGCACGCCGTCGAGGTCGCCGAACTCCTGGATCAACTGCGCCGCGTTCTTCGGCCCGATGCCGGGCACGCCGGGCACGTTGTCGACGCTGTCGCCCATCAACGCCTGCACTTCCACGACCTTGCTGGGCGGGACGCCGAACTTCTCCATGACTTCGACCGGGCCGATCGGCTTCTGCTTGATCGGGTCCTGCATCACCACGCGGTCGGTCACGAGCTGCATCAGGTCCTTGTCCGACGACACGATCGTGACCCTGCCGCCCACGGCGGTCGCGGCGCGGGCATAGGACGCGATCAGGTCGTCCGCCTCCCAGGTCGCCAGCTCCACGCCCGGCACCCCGTATGCCGCCGTCGCGTCGCGCACCAGGGCGAACTGCGGCACCAGCTCGGGCGGCGGCTCCGGGCGCTGCGCCTTGTATTTGTCATAGAGGTCGTTGCGGAACGTGGTGCGCCCGGCGTCGAACACGACGGCGATGTGGGTGCCCTCGTGGTTTTGCAGGAGGCGGCCCAGCATGTTGGAGAAGCCGAACACCGCATTGACCGGCGTGCCGTCCGCCCGCGTCATCGGCGGCAGCGCATGGAAGGCGCGGAAGATGAAACCGGACCCGTCGATCAGGATCAGGTGCATGGGCTCTGCCTCGGCGGCAGGCGCGGGCGCGGCGCTAATGGTCGCTGTTCCCAGCGCCCTCGTTCAGCACGAAAATGCGGGAGCACCAGGGGCAAAATGTCTGCTGTTGGTCGATGCGCAGCCACACCCGCGGGTGGCCCAGCGGCCCGTCGCCGCCATCGCACGCCACGACGCGGTCGTCGACATGCAGGATCTCGGGCGATCCGACGTCGGGGTGGGGCGTGTTGGCGCCAAAGGGCATGTCGGGGCCGGGCATTGATGATCCTCACTGGTCGGGATTGCGGCGGGATGATACCCCTGCCGCCCGTGGTTTCAAATTGCGCGACATGGTGCCGCCTGTTTGTGTTCCTGCTGCTGGTGGCGGGATGCAGCGGCGTGCCGTCCTATAACATGGTTCTGCCGCCGCTGCCTGCGGCGGCGCGGCAGGCCGACGACGCGTTCGTCATGCCGGACGGCGCCCGCCTGCCGGTGCGGACCTGGCTGCCAGCAAGCGCGCCCCATGCCGTCGTGCTGGCCCTGCACGGCTTCAACGACAGCCGCGACGCCTGGGAGCTGCCTGGCCCGGAGTTCGCCGCCGCCGGGATCGCGTTGTTCGCCCCGGACCAGCGCGGCTTCGGCGCGGCGCCCGGGCGCGGATACTGGCCCGGCGCGCCCGCCTTGGTGGCGGACGCCGCCGCCATGCTGCGCATCCTGCAGACGCGCTATCCCGGCACGCCGGTGTATGCGATGGGGGAGAGCATGGGCGGGGCCGTGCTGATGGCGCTCGCGGCCTCGGGCGATGCGCCGCCGGTCGCCGGCTGGATTCTGCTGGCCCCGGCGGTGTGGGGCCGCGCGCAGATGGACGTGGCGCTCAGCAGCGGGCTTTGGCTGGTATCGACCCTGGCGCCGGGCCTGAGCGTGACCGGGGCGGAGGTGCCGATCCATGTCATACCGACCGACAACCGCGACGCGCTGCTGCGCCTGTCGCACGACCCGCTGACGATCCGGCGCACCCGGTTCGACGCGCTGCGCGGCCTGACGGACCTGATGGACGTGGCGCAAGTCTCAGCCCGGCGCCTGCCGGCCCGCACGCTGGCGCTGTATGGCGAGCGCGACACGCTGGTTCCGGCCGAGGCGACCGGGCGCGCCTGGGAGGCGATGGCGCCCGACGTGCGCCGGGGCCTGTATCGCAGCGGCTATCACCTGCTGATGCGCGACCGTGCGCGAGGGGCGGTGATCGGGGACGTGATCGCCTGGATCGATGCGCCGAACGCTTGGTTGCCATCGGGCGCGGACATCGCGGCGGGGTCTTGGCGCAGCGCGCATCATTAGTCGCGGCGGAGCGCGCAGCATAAGGAGTGGCGGAGCGCGCAGCACAAGGAGTGGCGGAGCGCGCAACATAAGGAGGCTTGGCGCGGGGGACGCGCCGGGGTATGAGGGGATGCGGGACCCGTAGCTCAGCTGGATAGAGCGCTGCCCTCCGAAGGCAGAGGTCATGAGTTCGAATCTCGTCGGGTCCGCCAACTCCTTGCAAAATGTTTGTTGTGCCTGGCAGGACGGGTGGCTCCGGTCGACCGGGCGGCGGCGGAGGCCGCGGGACTGCTTGCGGCGCGGCGGGACGCGGTGGGCCGTTCGGTCGACGTGCGGGACACGCTGATCGGCGGCATAGCGTTCGCCCGCCGTGCAGCGGTGGCGACGCGGAACGTCCGGCACTTTGCCGACCTGGGCACGGACGCGCTGGACCCTTGGAGCACCGCTAAGTAGCGTAGCGTCCTGACCCGGCGCTGCGGGCTTGGCCGAGGGCGGCGAGGGTTTCCAACATGCTGGCGAGCTTGGCGGCGCGAACGCCGCTGAAGTGCTGGGCGAGTTCGGCCGGGCCGGTGACGCCCTTGCCGGCCAGGGCGGCGCGCAGGGCGACGTATTGCGCCGGGACGTGCTTGGGCCAGGCGGGCAGGGCCGCGCCGGGGTCGACGGCCATCGCGAGCTGCTGTTTCGGCACGGCCGGTTCGGTTGGGGCCTGGAAGGCGGGGCGGAGCCAGCGGACCTGGCCGGCGGCTTCCTCGGCGGCGCGCTCGCGGTTGAGCGCCACGATACGCTCGACGATGGCGGCGGCGGAAAGGTCGGCGGGCCAGCCGTAGGCGGCAGCCACGGCTTCGTCCAGGCGGTCGTGAAGGTGGCGCAGCAGTTCGACCTGGCCGTCGTGCAGCGCTGTCTTGTCCAATTCGGACAAGGGCTGGCCGGCGCGGATCGCCGCTAGGACGTTATAGAGGATGGTCAGCGTCAGATGCGGGTGACCCAATAAGCGGGTCTTTCGTAGCGCGTCCAGCTCTTCGGCCAAGGCCGCGATGTCTGCCCCCTGCGTCAACGTTGCCGCCGGGAAAGGAAAAGGGTCGAAACAGACGGTTTTATTGTAGCGCGGCCGATTTTCGAGCACACCCCCAATTGCGAGCGTCCAGATGACGTGGATGCGTGAGGATAGCACACCAAGGTCGCACGCATTGTCGCTGGCGATACAGACCAGCATGTTGTCCGGCAGTAATGCCGCTGGTTGGAACGTGAACAGGCGATGCTTTGCGGTCTCGACCGTGGCGATGTAGCGCGACAAACCATCCAATGCCGGGCGTAGATCGCGCCGCGGTTCGCCAAAAATCCACCAAGCGTCACGGTAGGCGCCCCGGGCATTCTGCTCCCGCTCCGGCTTCACGTGCAGCAGAAGATGCTGGAACACCGCCGGGAAGCGTCGCCGCACTTCGCCCTCGGTTAGCCCGAACAGGTCGATCACCATGACGCCGCGGCTTTGCCCGGTCATGTCCCGGCCGTTCGAGTAAGGCCGGATATGCGCGTCCAGCCCGGGCACGTTGCCCAGGCCCAGCGTCGCCGCGGTCGCAGGCGACACGATGAAGCCCGCGCCGTGCAGCGACATCCCTCGGCTGCTAAGTCCCTCATTGGCCCGAAGCGGCCGGGCGCTATCCGGGTTGGCCCCCACCGTCAGATCCGCATTGATCATGCCAATCGTTTCCGACAGCACCACCTCGGGCACCGCCGCCGCAGTCTCCCGCTCGACCATGAGCAGCCGTCCAGGCTTGTCCTCCTGCGCCGCCACCGTCATGGCAATCCGCACAGCCGCGCTGCCAACCCCCTGCGACCACGGATGGTCCGGAATGGCAAATGCGACGCTCAACGGCTTCGCGCCCTCCATCGCCGCCGCCACAACTCGGCGGCAGAACACCTGCCGGATGCTGTTGCTGGTGATGAACCCAAACCGCTGCGTCCGGCCTTCCCGCACCGCCTGCGCCGCACGCCACCAGAAAAACATCGCCAAATCCGCCGACCGCGGCACCTTCGGATACGCCGCCCACAGCGCCGCGGCGTAGCCCGCCCCCAGCTCCGCCCGCACATCCTTGCCGGCCACGAAAGGCGGGTTGCCGACGATGAAATCCGCCTCCGGCCAGGCCGCCTGCCGGGCGCCCAAGTAGCGCATCGCCTCGATCTGGTCCGCCTCGTCCGGCACCGCCTTGCCCGTCGTCGGATGCGGCTTGGTGCGCCCGCCCCACGACGTGACCGGACGCCCGGACCCATCCCGCTCGAGCTCCACGCCGTCATGCGCCAGCAAGGCGTCCGTCTCCCGGATGGTGCGGAAATCCTGCAGGATCGGCTCGGCCGGGGGTGTCTTGCCGTTGGTGCGGAAATGCCACTGCAAGTAGCCGATCCACAATACCAGCTCCGCCACCGGCATGGCGCGCGGGTTCACATCGAGGCCGTGAAACTGGTGCGGATCGACCGTCACGCCCGCCATGTCCATGCGCCCGGCCTCGTTCGGCGCGAACCCCTCCAGCGCGTCCAGCACCTCGCCCTCCAGCCGCTTCATCAGCTCCAGCGTGACATACAGGAAGTTGCCGCTGCCGCAGGCCGGGTCCAGCACGCGGACGCCGCACAGCCGGGCGTGGAAATCCCGCACGAACCCGGCCGCCTGCACCGTGTTGCCGGCCCGCATCGCCCCCTCGGCCGCGCCGCGCACGCCGTCCCATTCCTCACGCAGCGGCTCCATCACCGTCGGCAGCACCAGGCGCTCCACGAAGGCGCGCGGAGTGAACTGCGCGCCCAGCCGTCCGCGCTGATTGGCGTCCAGCGCATTCTCCAGCAGCGTGCCGAAGATCGCCGGCTCCACCTCGGCCCAATCCTTGCTGGCGGCCTCCAACAGCAAGCCGAGTTCGGTCCAGTCGACGGGCAGCGGCTCGACGGCGCCATGCGCGCCGTGCCGGAACAGGCCGCCATTGAAGCGGGCCACGGTATCCTCGAGCGCGATGCTGAAGCCGCCGGTGTCCATCGTCGCCCACAAGTTGCTGACCAGCGGCAGGAAACCGACCGGATTGGCCCGGCAGCGCTCCAGCAGCTTGGTGAAGCTCGCCTGCGGCAGCAGTCCCACGCTTTGTGCGAACATGCAGAAAATGCAGCGCATCAGGAAGGTGGCGACGTGCTCGGGCGCGTGGCGTGGCGCGCTGGCCGGGCCCTCCAGCGCGCCCGCTAGCCTGGCCAGCAGCTTCGCGATGCCGCTCGTGACCTCGGCGCGCTTCAGGGCCGGGTCGAGCGCCTTGGGATCGGTCCAAACCGCATGCAGCAACGCGCGCACCTCGGCCCGGCGCAGGTCCGCGAGATACAGGCGGAAGCGCTCACGGTCGGGGAACTGCGCGTAGTGCTTTCCGGTGCCGGAGAAATCGGCATAGAGGTCGAAGCAGAAACCGATGTCGCAGACGATCAGGAACGGCGGCCAGCCCTCCTCCGGCGGGATGTCGCGGGCATAGCGCTCCGCCTGGCCCTTCGCCTGCTGCATGTATCGCGCCCATTCCGGCGTGTTGCGGACGTTGGAGCGGCGCTGGTTGTCGCTAGTGATTTTGAAAGGCGCAGCTTTGCGGTCCGGCGCCGCGCCTTGCTTGGCCTCCAGCACGAAGCAGTCGCGCTTATATAGGTCGATCCGCTTGCTGCTGGTGCCGCCGTCGGCGTCGTGGTGCTTGACCGCGCGTTCGAGGCGGTAATCGCCGCCGCCGCCGGTCGCGCCATGCGGGCGCGGCACGCCCAGCAGGTCGCAGAGTTCGTGCAGGAAGGCGGAGTAGTTCGCCCGCTCCGCCCGGCTGGTGCCGTCCCAGCGGACGATGAACCGGTCGACCGCCTCGCTCATGGAGTCGTGGGAAAAGCTGGAAGTTCGTAATGTTATCGACACAGTTGCTTATGCAGCACGAACTGCGCGCGCAGTCACGAAAAATCATGCTGGAAGCTTCAACCCCAGCGTTTTGGACGGAGGCGGCGCTAGTGGTCCGATCCTAACGCTTGTTTCCCAAGCGTTCGGTGAATCGGTCCACCAAACAAAGGCTAGTGGCGAAAATCGGACGGACTTTTCCGTCTGATTTTCACCACTAGGATGGCCCGCCTAGCGGTTCGGCAGCCAAACCTCGATGGCCCCATCCCTCGGCGCTCCGGAGCGCTGCGAATAGTTCTGCAGCTTCCATGTGTAGCCCATGCCGCCGAGTTCCCGCCCAAGGCGGCGCGCAAACTCATGGTCGGTTTCGGAATAGAAGCGGATCGCGGCCTCCGAACGCCCTTCGCTGGCATCCCCGACACCGACCTGTCCGGCAGCGATCCCAGCGCGGGCCGCCAGCCGGTCCGCGAGCGCCGCGCCACTCTCACCCCGCGCGGGATGCAGCACCACGGCGGCCCGGGCGCGCGGCGGCGCGTCCTGCTGCACGATGGCGCCCGGCGCTGGAGCATCCAGCGGTGCGGTGTACAGCGGTGCGGCGGCACGTTCACGCGGCGGCCGGCCGGGTTGCAGTGGCGGGGCGGGGGGCGGGACTGCCGGCGTCGCGACAGAAACTTCGGGTAGGACCAATGCGTTCGCAACGCGCCGCGCAGGCGGCTTTGAGGGTGCCGAAGGGTTTGCGGCAATGGCCTGGGGCACAGCAGGCTCGGAGGGTGGTCCGAGCAACGCCAGGACCGTGCCGCCCACCACGACGGCGGAGGCGACGGAGCACCAGAACCACAGTAAAGGCCGCCAGCCCGAAGCAACCCCATACCCGGTCCCATGCCCAATCAAGGTCATGGCGTCAGTCGATAGCAGTATCGGCTGGGATTTGTTCCGAGGGCGTCCGGCGTTGCTGTCAGGCAGGGGCCGGTGACCGAAGACGATACGTCGTTGTAGCAAGCAACCCTATCCTTTCCTCGACAAACGAGCCTATTCCGAGGCCATATAGATTAGGTCGAGACCTTTGGCTGACTTTGTAACAACCCAGCCACAGTCCAATCACGGCGGTGTCGCAGGCTTACCTACGAGCATCGTATTTAGCATTCCAGGCTAGGTTAGGAAAACTGCGCAGAACACGGGCATTTAACGATTAAGCATGGCAATACGGTCACGCCGCGCCGCTTGGCGTTGCCGCCGTGGCCGCGGCACGCTAGGTTCGGCGGCGATGGAACGCCGCGAGCTGCTTCTCACCGCCTGCGCCGCCGCTTTGGTGTCCAGCCCAGCGTGGGCGGACCAGGTCACGGTCATGGCCGCCGCCAGCCTGACCGACGCCATGCAGGCGCTCGGACGGACCTGGTCCGGCAAGGGCAACGCCGCGCCCCGATTCGTCTTCGCGGCCTCCTCGGCCTTGGCCCGGCAGATCGAGCAGGGCGCGCCGGCCGACATCTTCGCCTCCGCCGACGAGCCCTGGATGGACTACCTGCAACAACGCGGCCTGATCGTGCCGGACAGCCGCACCAGCCCGCTTGGCAACCGCCTGGTGCTGATTGCCCCCACTGATCAGCCCGGCGTTATCGCGCTCGCGCCCGGCGTCGACCTGCTGGCGCGGTTGGGGCCGCAAGGACGGCTCGCGACCGGGGACCCGGCCAGCGTCCCCGTCGGCAAGTATGCGCAACAGGCGCTGACGGCGCTCGGCATTTGGGACCAGATCGCCCCCCGTCTCGCCCGCGCCGACAACGTGCGCGCGGCATTGCTGCTGGTCGAGCGCGGCGAAGCGCCGTTGGGCATCGTCTATTCGACCGACGCCGCCGTGTCGAAAGGCGTGCGGATCGTCGGCACCTTCCCGGAAAACACCCACCCGGCCATCAGCTACCCTTTCGCGCTCACCCAGCGCGGCGACCGGCCCGACGTGCAGGCGCTGTTCGCCTTCCTCACGGGTCCGCAGGCGGCGCCCACCTACCGGACGCTGGGCTTCTCCGTCCGCGAGTGATCCTGGCGAGTGATCCTGGCGAGTGAACCCGCTCGATTGGCTCTCCGCGGACGAGTGGGAAGCGGTCCACCTCAGCCTCGTGGTCGCCTCGCGCAGCGTCGGCTTCGGGCTGCCGCTCGCCATCATGGCCGCCTATGCGTTGGTGCGGGGCCGCTTCCCCGGACGCTCCCTGCTCGACGCGCTAGTGCTCTTGCCGCTGGTGATGCCGCCTGTCGTGACCGGCTGGGGGCTGCTGCTGCTGTTCGGCGTGCGCGGGCCGTTCGGATCGGCGTTGCAGCACTGGTTCGGCGTGCGCCTGGTGTTCACCACCGCCGGCGCCGCGCTCGCCACCGCGGTAATGGCGTTCCCGCTCATGGTCCGCGCCATCCGCCTGTCACTGGAGGGCGTCGACCCCGGCCTGGAGGCGGCGGCGCGCACGCTGGGCGCCGGGCCGGCCGACCGATTCCTGACCGTCACCCTGCCGCTGATGGCGCCGGGCATCCTGGCCGGCGCGGTGGTGGCCTTCGCCGCCGGGCTGGGCGAGTTCGGCGCCGTCATCACCTTCGCCTCCAACATCCCGGGCCAGACGCAGACCCTGCCGCTCGCCATCTACGCCGCCACCCAGGTGCCCGGTGGCGAGGCGGCCGCGGCCAAGCTGTCCGCCGTCTCGTTCACCCTCGCCATCGCCGGGCTGCTGCTGTCGGAGCTGATCGCGCGGCGCATGCACCGGCTGCTGGGAATGTAGTGCTTGAGGTTGCGGCGGCGCACAGCTTCGGCGCATTCACCCTCGACGTGGCGTTCCGCGCGCCGACGCCCGGCGTCACGGTGCTGTTCGGCGCCTCTGGCTCGGGGAAAAGCACGGTCCTGGCCGTCGTCGCCGGGCTGCTGCGTCCACGGTCGGGACGGGTGGCGCTGGACGGCGCGGCGCTGCTGGACACCGCCGCCCGCGTCGACGTGCCCGCGGAACGGCGGCGCTGCGGCGTCGTGTTCCAGGACGCCAAGCTGCTGCCGCATCTCTCGGTGGAGACCAACCTGCGCTATGGCGAGCGCCGTGCGCCGCGGGATGCGGCCGGGCCGGGCTTCGCCGAGGTGGTCGCGCTTTTGGGCATCGCGCCGTTGCTGCGCCGCCGTCCACGGATGCTGTCGGGCGGCGAGCGGCAGAGGGTGGCGCTCGGGCGCGCCCTGCTGTCCCGCCCGCGTTTGCTGCTGATGGACGAGCCGCTGGCCGCGCTGGACGGCCCGCGCAAGGCGGAGATCCTGCCGTTCATCGAGCGCCTGCGCGACGTGTCGGGGCTGCCGGTGCTGTATGTGACGCATGCCCTGGACGAGGTGGACCGGCTGGCGGACACGCTCGTGCTCATGGAGGCTGGACGGGTGCTGGCGACCGGGCCGTTGGAGGTCCTGGCCGTGCGCACCGACCTGCCGGCGCTCAGCGGACGCCGGGACGCCGGGGCCGTGCTGTCATGCTCGGTAATTGCGCACGACGCCGCCCGTGGGCTGACGTGGCTCGGCTTCGCGGGCGGCGAGCTTCAGGTGCCGTTGCGGGCGGAGCCGGTGGGCACGCAGCTTCGGCTGCGCCTGCGCGCCCGCGACGTGTCGGTGGCGACTGAGCCGCCGCGGGGCATCAGCAGCCACAACATCCTGGCTGGCACGATCGCCGCCATCGCACCGGCCGGCCCGCACGAGGCGTTCGTCACCATGCATGTCGGCCCGACGCCGCTGGTTGCGCGCCTCACGCGCGACGCCGTGGCCGGGCTTGTCTTGGTGCCCGGCATGGCCGTGTTCGCGCTGGTGAAGTCGACGGCGTTCGATCATGGCTGAACTTCAGCGCACCTCGATCGACACCACGTCCCGGACATTGCGGCCTGCATGGGTGTCGGCCGGAATCACCAGTCGCAACGCCGGCAGCGGCTTGCCGTCCTCGGCATAGGCGACCAGCACCTGCTTGCCCTCGAAATGCGGATCAAGTTCGCCGATCGCCAGCGCGGCCGCGTAGCCGTCCCGCCCGCGCGCCAGCAGGGTATGCTGCAGGAAGGTGCGCTTGCCCGGCTCGTCCACTGGCCCGGCCGTGGTGACCAGGGTCCATAGCAGCGCGCCGGTGAAGGACATCCGCTGCGTGCCGTTGGCCTCGGTGCGCTCCTCTTCGACCGTGACGGGCGGCAGGGCCTGCAGTTCCGCCAGCGTGAGGATGCGGGGATGCTCAATCCGTCCCTGCAACGCAAGCTCAAGCGGAGCGGGCGGCGTGGCCTGCGCGGCGGCGGGCACCGGACTGCCGGCTGCAATAAGCAGCAGGGCGAATGCCGCCGCAGCCCAGCGCCGCCGTGCTGGCCCAGTCCGCATCGGCTACTTCGCCACCATGACGTCGGACGACTTGATCACGGCTGTGGCGTCGTCGCCGACCTTCAACCCCAGGTCGTCGATGGCCTCGTTGGTGATCGAGGAATGGATCGTGATGCCGTTGCCGATGTCGATGTGCACATGGCCGGTGGTCTGCCCCTTTTCGACCGCGGTGATCTTGCCCTTGATCTGGTTGCGCGCGCTCAGCTTCATCATGTCTGCGTCCCTTTGATTGCGGGCTGTGGCCTTATGCCGGTTAGGCGGAGATTACCACATGGTCTGGCGCGCACGTTCGCCCCAGGCGCGGTCATACTCGGCGCCGCCGACGCGTTCGCCGCTCATGGCGGCCAGAATCTCGCCGGGGGTGGGCAGCGCCTTGGGGTCGACATGCGCCGCCGGGTCCCACAGGCGTGAACGGACGATGGCGCGGGCGCATTGGAAGTATATTTCGCCGACCTCGATCACCATGACGGAGCGCGGCGCCTTCTCTTCGACCGCGAATGAACGCAGCAGCTCCGCATCGGTCTCCAGAAAGGCGCGCCCGTTCACCCGCAGCGTGCTGCCGCTGCCGGGTATTAAGAAGCACAGCGCCACCCGAGGGTCGCGCACGATGTTGCACAGGCTGTCCACCCGGTTGTTGCCGCGGCGGTCCGGCAGCAGCAGCGTATGCTCGTCATGCACCCGCACGAAGCCCGGCATGTCGCCGCGCGGCGAGCAGTCCAGGCCCTCCGGCCCGCAGGTCGCGAGCACCGCGAACGGGGAGGCGGCGATCATTGCATGGTATTGCGGGGTGACGCGCCGGGCCACCTTGGCGGTCGACGCCTCGCCGACCGGACCATACAGGGAAATCAGTTCCTCGACTGTCTCGATCCTTGCCATCGCGCGCCTCCCCTTGCGGCTGCGATAGGTTTAGCGGCGAAGCCTCTCCCGCGCCAAGCCCAGCGCGGGAGGTGCCTACCTTCGTTTATTACTGCGGAGCGTTGGGCGCCGGGGCGTCGGAGCCGCGCGGGCCGCCATGCCTCGGGCCATGACGGTCGCCGTCCGGACCAGCCGCATCCGGGCCGCCATGGCGCATCGGCGGCCCCTTGATCTCGGTCAGTTGCTGCGCGTTCGGCCCGATCGCCCGCGCGGCGATCACCTTGCCCAACCCGCTCGCCGTGCCTTCGCCGCGCACGAACACCGTCTGGCCCACGGCAAGCGCCGCGCCCAGGTTCTGCGCCTCACGCGGCGGCAGGCGCACGATGGTGCCGTCGGCCAGCAGCACGCCATTCATGTCGCCGCGCGGGCCGTGCAACTGCGCCTTGACCGCGCCCTGGTCCTCAAGCGGCTGCCGGGCAGCGGCGGGACCAGCGCCATGCTCGCGCCCATGCGGGCCGCCCGGGCCGCCCATGCCGCCCATGCTACGGGGACCAACCGGGCCGTTATCGGTCACGCTCTGGTGGCTGGCGTCGTTGGTGACCTGCATGGCCTGCACCATCGGCACGTCGCGCGCGCGCAGGCCGCGCACCGTCACCTGGTCGCCGGGCTTCACGGCAAAGACAAGCTGCGCGCCGAGGTGCGGCGGCAGGTGCACTTCCGTCCCGTCGTCGAGGATCAGGCCGTCCACGTCGCCGCGCGGGGTCAGGCTATATTGGGCGACTTTGCCCTTGGTCGCCGGCAATTGCGCCGGGTCATAGGTCGGCGCGGTCTGCGCCACCGCCACCCCAGCCGCCCCGGCGATGACCGTCGCGGCGAGCAGGGCGTAGCGGAGCCGCTTGGTTGAAAATGTCATGATGTTCTCCATCGTCATGGGCGGTTCGCCCACACCAACAGCATCGCAACCGCCGTGCCAGTTATAAAATGTTGTAATGTCTGGATATTTCTTGGCCCTATTCGGTCCCGTCGTCCGTACTCGCGACGGGAGCCGTCCGCATTCCGGACGCATCCAGCCGCGCGAGCTTGGTGTGCAGGAGCTGGCGGTGGATGCCCAGCCGCCGCGCCGCCTCGGCCCGGTTGCCGCGGCTGGCCTCCAGCGCCCGGCGGATCATCTCGGCCTCCAGACGGGCCAACGCAGTAGGAAGGTCCCCGGCCAGCCAGTCCGGCGCGTCGGGAACCGGCGCTGTGGGAGCGCCGAGAAAATCCAGGTCGGCAGCCGCGATCACCGGCTGGCGGACCAGGGCGGCGACGCGCTCCATGGCATTGCGCAGTTCGCGCACGTTGCCGGGCCAGGGATACGCGATCAGCCGTGCCGCCGCCGCAGCCGCAAGGCGCTTGGGAACGCCGCCCGGCCCTGCCGCGAGGGCCAGCACGTGGTCGGCCAGGGGCACGATGTCGGCCAGCCGTTCCCGCAACGGCGGCAGATGCAGCGGCACCACCCCCAAGCGGTAGAATAAATCCTCCCGAAAGCTGCCGTCCCGGACCGCGCGGGCGAGGTCGCGATGCGTCGCCGCCAGCACCCGGACATCCACCGCGACCGGACGTCCGCCGACCGGCGTCACCATGCGGTCCCCGAGCACGCGCAGCAGCTTGGCCTGCATGGCGGGCGCCATGTCGCCGATTTCGTCGAGGAATAGCGTGCCGCGGTCGGCTTCCCGGAACGACCCGGCGCGGTCGGACACTGCGCCGGTGAACGCGCCGCGCACGTGGCCGAACAGCAGGCTTTCCAGCAGCTCGGCCGGGATGGCGGCGCAGTTCACCGCGATGAACGGGCCCTTCGCGCGCCGTCCATGCCGGTGCAGCGCGCGGGCGACGACCTCCTTGCCGGTGCCGGTCTCCCCGGTGATCAGCACGGTCGCGTCGCTGTCGGCCAGCAGCCCGATAGCCTTTTGCACTTCCCGTAATGCAGCGCTGGCCCCCACCATCTCGCCGTCAGGCGTCGACTCCGCCACGGGGGGTGCGGTGTCGTCGGGCTTGGCCGGCAGCAGCCGGGGCAGCAATGCGGCGAGGTCCGCGCGGCCGATCGGCTTGGCCAGGTGGTCGACGGCGCCGAGCCGCATCGCCTCAATCGTGTTCGCCGCGGTCGGCACCGCCGTCAGCACTGCGACGCCGGGCGGGGCGGGCAGGGCGCGGATGCGACGCAACACCTCGAGCCCATCAAGCCCGGGCATGCGGAGGTCGAGCAGCACGGCGTCGATGCCCGGACGGCCCAGCCGGTGCAACGCCATGGCCCCGTCCGCGGCCTCCTCGACTTGGTGGCCGAGGTCGCCCAGCGTTTCCGCCAGGCCTTCGCGCAGGGCCGCGTCGTCGTCCACGATCAGGATGGTCGCCATCAGGCCATGCCCCCAAGCTCGATCACGAACCGCGCGCCCTTTGCGGGAGCGGCGAGGCTGAGCCGGCCGCCATGCGCCTCTACCAGCTCGCGGGCGATCGCCAGGCCAAGGCCGGTGCCATCGGCGCGGCCGGTCACGAACGGCTCGAACAGCGTGTCGCGCAGGCCGGGCGCGACGCCGGGGCCGCTGTCGTCCACAACGAGGCGCAGGACTTTGCCCGCATGTTCGGCGCGCAGCGATACCCGGCCCCCCGGCGGCGTGTGCTGGATGGCATTGGATACCAAGTTGTCCAGCGCCCGGCCGATCAATGCCGCGTCGAGATCGGCCGTCCCGGCGCCTTCGGACACCAGTTCGACCGTTCCGGCGGCGGCCTGGACAGCGTTCCGTTCGATGCAGGCCGCAAACAGCGCCGCGATGTCGACCAGCTCCGGCACCGGGTCGCGGCGCTGGGTCATGGCGAGCAATTCACCCAACAGGCGGTCGAGGCGTCCGATCTGCTCCAGCACCGCGGCCAAGGCACGCTGGCGTCGCTCGTCGTCGCCCGCCAGGCCGTTCTCCGCCCGCAGCCGCATCGCCGCGAGCGGGTTGCGTATTTCGTGCGCCACCCCGGCGGCGACCCGGCCCAGCGCCGCCAGCCGTTCCGCCGCGACGACGCGCGCGTCCAGCTCCGCCGACCGCCGCCGGGCCTGCACCAGGCGCTGCCCGGCCTGGTTCAGGGCGTCCACGATGCGGTCGAGGTCATGCTCTCCGGTGAAGCGCAGCACCGGCGGCGCGTCGTCGGCCTGGCGGGCCAGCCCGGCCTCGACCGTGCCCACCTGCCGGGACCACGCCCGCAGCATCCAGGCGAGCCACGCCGACATGCCCAGCATCAGCGCGAACAGCAGGCCGAGCCCGCTGCGCAGCTCATCCGCCGCCGTGGCCGCCTGTACCCGCGTCATGGCCCAGGCGGTCAGGCCCTCGATGGGCCCCGGCAACGGGCAGGCGTGCAACAACAGGGTTTGAACGTTCGAGGCGGAAACGCGGGCGACGGCGGCCTCGTCCCGCGCCGCCTGCTCGTTCGCGGCCTGGACGCCCGCGAACTCGGCCGATGGCAGGCCAGGGTTCAAGGCCGCGCTGGGATTGGTTGGGTAGGAATAGGCCAACGACCCGGCCTCAGTCTGCCAAACCCCGCCCTCGACCCCGGCCTGCCGCGCCAGCGCCAGGGACACCGCCGCGCCAAGGTCGGCGTGCAGCCCAGCGTCGTCCAGCGACGGAACCGGGCCGCGCCAGCCCGCGATGTAAAAAGCATAGCGCTCGCGGATCAGGTCGCAGGCCCGCGCAACGACCGCTTCCCCCCGCTGCACCTGCGCCGTGGTGGATTGGCCGGAGATCTGCACCAGCAGCGCCCCGGACGCGATGCAGGCGGCCAGCGAGAACGCCCAGAGCACCAGGAGCCGGGCGCGGAGCGAGCGCAATCAGCCGGTCATAATAAGGACGGCGCCGGCCCGCGGGTGCGGTCCAGCCCGTCGACGCGCGGCAGGGCCACCGGCGGCCCGCTTAGCGCGGATTGATAG
Source organism: Acetobacteraceae bacterium (assembly GCA_965277495.1). Classification (GTDB taxonomy): domain Bacteria; phylum Pseudomonadota; class Alphaproteobacteria; order Acetobacterales; family Acetobacteraceae; genus CAHJXG01. The sequence continues at coordinate 4,151,421 of OZ255824.1, forward strand.
ATCGCCTCCATGATCTTGTGGTCCTGCACGCCCTCCTCGCCGGGGGTGTGCGGCTGCCGGTCCGCGAGCACGCAGTCGGCCATGTGGTCGATCTCCAGGGCGAATTGGTTCTGCTTGGGCAGCCGCCGCTCGTCCACGCTCTCGGCCTTGCCGTCGCGGTGGGCGATGCGGAGCTGCTTGTCGTCATAGGAGAAGGCGCCGTCCAGGCTGATCGCGCCCGCCGGCGTGTGCACCCGCAGCAGCCGGCTCTCGTGCATGCCATAGCTGGTCGCGCAGTTGGCGACGACGCCGCTCGGGAAACGCAGCATGAAATTCACCGTTTCCTCCACCTCGGCATAGCGCGGGTCGCCCGGCGGCGAAAACGTGCGGCCAATGACCTCGATCGGCTCCTCCCCGGTCAGGAAACGGGCCGCGTTCAGGCAATACAGCCCGACATCCGGCAGCGAGCCGCCGCCCGCGAGCGCCCGGTCGAAACGCCACTGCTTGCCGTCGCCTTGATTCTGCACGTTCACCGCATCGATGAAGCGGACGGGGCCGAGCGTTTTTTCCCGCACCATCCGCAGCACCTCGCGGTTATAAGGCTCGTATTGGCAACGATAGGCAATCATCAGCTTGCGCTGGGCGGCGCGGCAGGCGGCGACCATGGCCTGGCCCTCGGCCGAGGACACCGCCATCGGCTTCTCGCACAGCACGTGCTTGCCGGCCTGGGCGGCGCGCAGGGTATATTCCTTGTGCATCGAGTTGGGCAGGATGATGTAGACGGCCTTCACGTCGGGATTGTCGCGGATGCGGTCGAAGCCGGCGTAATCATACACCGCCTCGGGCCGCACCCCGTATTCGGCGGCGACGCGCGCGGCCTTGTCCGGCGTGCCGCTCACCAACGCGGCCAGGCGGGACTTCTTGGTTTCGGCAAAGGCCGGCAGCACCTGCTCCAAAGCCAGCCGGCCCAGGCCGACGACGGCGAAACCGACCCGCTCGTTCACCGGCATCGGGTTGGGCGGCTCGCCCGACGGCCGCTCGGTGGGCGCGATCTCGGACGGAAACTCCACCCGTCCGTCCTGCACCTTGCCGATGTCGACCTCGGGCACGGCGGCGGCGGCGGTGCGCGCGAGCAGCGTCCCGCCAACGCCGGCAGCGCCGAGCTGCACGATCCGGCGACGCATCAAAAACTCTTCAGCCATGCTGGCCTCCCGATTGGTTGTCCGGAGCACCCCAACGCCCGTTCCCTGAGCACGATCCTATGAGCATCGGTAACATCGTGTGGAACCCCGCTGGGCCACGTCGCGAAGTTGGTGTTTCGTGCAGCAAACATCGGGAGACGCGCCATGGACCAGCCTTTCACCCTGCACGGCCGCACGGCCCTGATCACCGGCGCGTCTTCCGGCCTCGGCGCGCATTTCGCCCGGCTGCTGGCCTCGCACGGCGCCAAGGTGGCGCTCGCCGCCCGGCGCGTCGACCGGCTGGAGAGCTTGGCCAATGAGATCAAAGCCGCTGGCGGCGCCGCCCTCGCCGTCGAATGCGACGTGACGAACGAGGCTTCGGTCGTGGACGCGGTCGCCCATGCGTCGGCGGGGCTGGGCACGCTGGACATCCTGGTGAACAACTCCGGCGTCACCGGGCGCAAGCCGTTCCTGGACGGCACGGCGGAAGAATGGGACAGCGTGTTGAACACCAACCTGCGCGGCGCGTTCCTGATGTGCCGGGAATTCGCGCGGGCGGCCATCGCGGCGGGGCAGGGCGGGCGGATCGTCAACGTCGCCTCCATCCTGGGCCTGCGCACGATCAAGGGCGTGGTGCCTTACAGCGCGTCGAAGGGCGGGCTGGTCCATATGACCGCGGTGCTGGCGATGGAGCTGGGGCCGAAGGGCTTCACGGTGAACGCGCTGGCGCCGGGCTATGTCGAGACCGACCTGAACCGCGGGTTCCTGCAAGGCCCCGCCGGCGCCCGCATCGCCAGCCGCGTGCCGCTGGGCCGCCTAGGCCAGCCGGAGGACCTGGACGGCGCGCTGCTGCTGCTGGCCTCGGACGCCGGGCGTTTCATCACCGGCGTGGTGCTGCCGGTCGACGGCGGCCATGTCGTGAGTTCGATCTGACCAGATTGCCTGACGGGACTTACTGCCCCACGTATTGCGGCGGCGGCAGCGGCTTGCCGTCATGGCGCGCCGCTTCGATGTCGGAGTCGCGGTTCTGGCGGTAAAGGCTGCGGATCGTCGCATAGGGGTCGAGGCTGTCCTTCTTGATCTGGGCGAGCGGGTCGAGCAGCCGTTCCCGCGTGTCGAGTGCGGTGAGGCCGAACTGCGAACCCTCCAGCGCATTGACGCCGCCAAAACTCGCCCAGGTGAAGGGATCGAGCACGACATTGCCGCCCAACCCCGCCGTGTCCCGAATGTTCGATGGGCCAAGCAGCGGCAGGAACAAGTACGGGCCGCCGTCCAGCCCCCATACCCCCAGCGTCGTGCCGAACCCGGCGCCGCCATGCGGGGGCAGGCCGAGGTCATTGGCCACGTCGAAGAACCCGGCGAGCCCAACCGTCGAGTTCACCACGAACCGCGTCACCGTCTCGGCCGCATAGCGCGGGTGGCCGCGCAGCACGTCGTTGGCGAATATGACCGGGCTGGTGACGTTGGTGACCGCATTGCCGATCGAACGCCGCACAACGGCCGGCACGACATAGCGGTAGCCCCGGGCAATCGGCTGCACCACGTTGGTGTCGATGACGTCGTTGACCCGGTAGATGAACCGGTTGGTCGGCTCGAACGGGTCGTTGTTGGCTCGGTATTCTGCCACGGCCTCAGGATCGGTCGCTGGCGGCTGTGTGGCGCAGCCGCTCGCCAGCAGGACAGTGGCAATCGCCAGCGCAACAGGCTGCAACGGACGGACTATATTGAAAAAACTAGCCATGCGCTATTCCGATCAGGACTTGGGCGGCCTCGCTGAGGCAAAGCCGGTGAGAAGAATTCTACTAAGCTACGCTTATCCGACGTGTATGCACGAACGAATGGAACGCGCCTTCATGCCGGCGGTTTGTTCAAGCTGCGCAGACGCTGCGTTGGAGCGGTCCCAGTAGCAGGGCGGAATGCCAGCGCGGCAATCAAAAGATTTAGCCCGCCCGCCGCCATCAGCACGGATGCAGGCCGCACGCCCAAGGCGGCAAGTGCGGCGATTACGCCGGCGCCTGCCACCATCGACGCCGCGTTCAGCACGTTGTTGGCGGCGATCATCCGCGCCCGCTGCGCCGGTTCCGCCCGTTCCTGCAGGATGGCATAAAGCGGCACGGAGAACACGCCGCCGCTCGCGGCCGCGCCGAACAGGCAGGCGAGCGCCGCCAAGCCGCCGGGCGACGCCAGCATTGCGGCGGGGGTGATCCATGCCGCTGCCTCGGGCCGCCCGGCCAGGTGCGCGAAGCCGAGGGTGCATGCCGACAGCGATACCGCCGCGAGCGGCACGTGCCGGGCCGAGATCTCGCCCCGCAGCAGCCGGCCCGCCAGGATCGATCCTGCGCCCACTCCGACCGCGAAGCCGGCCAGAAGCAAGGTGACGACGCCGTTGCCAGCGTGGAAATCCTGTTTCGCCATGACCGGGAACTCAGCCAGGAAGGTGGCGCCGAGGACCCAGAACCAGGACAGGCCAAGGATCGACAGCCATACCGGCCGGTTGGCGCGCGCAACCCGCAGCAGCTTGAGCGTTTCGCGCGCGACGTTCCAATCGATGCGCAGCCCTGGGTCGGCAGGCATCGCCGGCGGGACCATGAACGCCGCCGCGACGCCCAGGGCAGCGACCAGGAGGCCCGCAACCGCTACGATGCCCGGCCCGTACGGCATCCCGATCAGCGCGCCGCCGGCGATCGTGCCGGCAAGGATGGCGCCGAATGTGCCAGCCTCGATCAGCGCATTGCCGCGCATGAGTTCGTGCTCCGCCAGATGGTCGGGCAGGATGCCGTATTTCAGCGGGCCGAAGAACGCCGCCTGCACGCCGAGGCCGAACAGCACGGCGAACAGCGCGGGAATGTGGCCGGCGAGGAAGCCCCAGGCCGCCAGGGCCATCAGCGCCGCCTCGAACAGTTTCGTTATCCGGATCAGCCGCGCCTTGTCGAAGCGGTCGGCCAACTGCCCGGCCGGCGCCGAGAACAGCGCGAAGGGGAGGATGAACAGGCCGCCGGCCATGGCGACCAGCGCCGGCCCGCCCTCGGCCATGCGGAACACCACCAGCACGACGAGCGCGTTCTTGAACAGGTTGTCGTTCAGCGCGCCCAGCGCCTGGGTGAGGAATAGCGGCAGGAACCGCCGGGTCCGCAGCAGGGCCGTGCTCATGCCGGTTCTGGAAGGGACAGGTTTATAGCGGGACCAGGGGCGGGCGTGCCGCAAAGCCCGGTTGCATAAGCCTTCCGCGTCCTCGCTGCATAGTAGCGCATATGCGCCCGCGTCGGCGGCAGGACAAGGGAAGGGTTTATCGCCGTTTGCGGACCGATGCTGCGGGTCCGCAGGCAGCTTGGTGGCGATTCACCTGCTGTTCACATCTTACAGGTAATCTGATGAGGCGTTTATTCATTGAATTATACAACTAATAGGTTAATATCAGGCGATGCTCCAGCGACTGACCAAGCTTACCACGGGCTGGGCCTTATGCCTGTTGGACATTGCCGCTGTGGCTATGGCCTGGCCTGCTATGTTGCTGGTCGTGGCCAACGGCCCGGCGCGGCCGATCGCGCACGCCTGGGTGGCGGCGTTGCTCTATCCCGCTGCGAACTTCGTCTGTCTTTTTGGGCTCGGGCTGTATCGCCGCGACGTCGGCATCGAACTCCGCAAGTCGCTGGCTCGAATGCCATTGGTCGCCGCCGCGGGGGCTGTGACCGCTGGTGGCGTCATGTCGGCGCTGGATGGGCTGTCCGGCCAACTGCCCTGGATGGCCTGCGCGATGCTTGCCTTCATCATCAGCGGCAGCGCTGCCCGGATCGCGTTTGACGGACTCCGGCGGCATGGCCTGTTCAGCCGCACCTTGTTGATCGTCGGCGCCGGACGCCGGGCGTGGGATTTGGTGTGGGTGCTGCGGAAGGAGGGGCCTAACCTGTCCTACCGCATAACCTTTGCGCACGATCCAAGCTGGGGAGAGCTCGATCCACGGCTGCCCCGCGAATCGATCATGACCTTGGCCGCAGACGGTTTCCTGGGCTTGGCGCGGCGTTGCGGTGCCGACCAAATCGTGGTGGCGCCGGATGAGCGCCGTGGCCTCGCGTTGGCGGGACTGCTGGATTGCAAGATCGCGGGCATTCCGGTGGCCGAATACCTGAGCTTCCTCGAGCAGGAGGTGCGCCGCATCGACCTGAAGCGGATGGAGCTGGGCTGGCTGCTATATTGCGACGGGTTCTATTTTGGCGCCATCGACCGCGTGCTGAAACGCACGCTCGATCTGCTCGTCAGTGCCAGCGTGCTGCTGTTGGTATCGCCCTTCCTGCTGGCGGCGATGCTGGCGGTGAAGCTAGAAGACGGCGGACCCGTGCTATACCGCCAGGTGCGCGTCACCCGCGGCGGCAAGCCGTTCCATATCAACAAACTGCGTACCATGCGGGTCGACGCCGAGGCAAACGGCGCGGTCTGGGCATCGGCGCATGACCAGCGTGTCACCCGCGTCGGCGCGGTGCTGCGCCGTAGCCGCTTCGACGAACTGCCGCAATTATTCAACGTGCTGCGCGGCGACATGTCGTTTGTCGGCCCACGCCCGGAACGCCCGGACTTCGTCAACATGCTGTCGCAGCAAATCCCGTTATACGGTCGACGGCACATCGCGAAGGCTGGGCTGACCGGATGGGCGCAGATCAACTATCCCTACGGAGCGTCGATCGACGACGCGCGGTCGAAGCTGAGCTATGATTTGTATTACATCAAGAACTTCAGCTTGTTGTTCGATGTTCTTATCATGCTGCAGACGTTCCGCGTCGTGCTTTGGCCAAATGCCGCGATGGGCGCCGCAGTTTGGAACGGACCTGGCGGCGCTGCGGCCAAAGCTCAGCTCGCCCAATCCAGCACCAATTCGCGAACCGTCATGCCCGGCAATGCTCCAATCCTCGCGGCCGTTTCATTGCAGGCCGAGACGATCCCGGTCTCGAACACCGACCGCGCGTCCCCGATCCTGCACGTCATGCCGTCCGCTACCAATCCGGCGATCCCGCGGTCGTCGAGCGTCGGCAACCGTCCGATCCCTGCCTGATCGATGCCGATGCAAGCGTCGTGGAACACGGCCGAGAAAGCCTCGGTCCGCAACGCCGTCGACGGATCTCCGCCGACCAGCCCGCCATGCGATCCCGTGATCACGATTGCGCCACGGTCGGTGTCCGCGCTGACCAAGGACGCGCTATCGACCAGCACCACTGCCCTGGTCGCGCCGGGCAGCTCGAGCGTGGTGCGCGCCTCCGCGGCCCGCAGCGGATCGTAATGCGGATCGGCTGCAGCTTCGAGCAACGGCAAAGCGTCGGTGCAGGCCATGCCGGGCCGGACGCCTAGCGCGCGGGCGGCGGCGTTCACCCGGGTCAGCCGTCCGCGCGCCAGCATGTCCTGCGCGTCGCCGATCCGGGCGGTCTCGTGCCCAACGGCCGCCGCGGGGACGCCCAGGCTATCGAACAGCGGCAACGACGCGATCCCTGCCTCGTCCAGACCTAAGCCGGCGTCGTGGAACACCGCCGCGCGTACCCCGGACGCAAGCGCCACGGTTCCAGCGTAACGTCCGCCATGCGAGCCCGTCAGCAACACCGCGCCTTTTGCGGCTGGTGGCAGGTTGGTGACAGTGGCGGCGACGATCACGGCCATGCGGCCCCCTGCTGGACGATGCCGACCGAGCGTGCCACGGTTCCGCCAACGAGCGAAGTCCCGTGAGGACGTATAGCGAGGCCAACCCGACGGTGCTGGCCCGCGCCTCCGGGCAACTGTCCTGATGGAGCCTGTGCCATGACCGAACCCTGCGATCTCGATGCGGTCGCGGCCCGCCGGCTGATCGGCTGCAAAAAGCTGTCTGCCGCCGAGCTGACCGAAAGCTGCATCGCCCGCATCCTGGCCGTCGACCCGGCGGTGAACGCCATGGTGGCCCGCGACTTCGACCGCGCGCGCGACTCTGCTGCGGCCTGCGACGCTGCCACAATGCGGGGTGACGCGCTCGGGCCGCTGCACGGCTTGCCGCTGGGCGTGAAGGACCTGGAGGATGTAGCGGGCCTGCGGACCACCTATGGAAGCGTGCTGTTCCGCGACCATGTGCCGGCACAGGATCAACTGATCGTGCAGGCCACCCGCCGGGCCGGCGCTATCGTGCTGGGCAAGACCAATACGCCGGAATGGGGCGCCGGGGCGAACACGCGCAACGCCGTGTATGGCGCGACCGGTAATCCGTTCGATCCCACGCGTTCCGCGGCTGGATCGTCCGGCGGGTCCGCGGTGGCGCTGGCGACTGGCATGACGCCGCTCGCCACCGGGTCCGACATGGGCGGCTCGCTTCGTAACCCGGCGGCGTTCTGCGGCATCGTCGGGTTCCGGCCTACGCCGGGCCTGGTGCCGAACGAGAAACGCGCGCTTGGCTGGAGCCCGCTTGCGGTGCTGGGGCCGATGGCGCGCACGGTGCCGGACTTGTGCTTGCTGCTGTCCTGCATGGTGTCGGATGACGCGCGCGATCCGCTGGCAACCACGATCGCCGGGCGCGGGGTCCGCCGGGCCGCGGATTTCGCGGTGCCCGCCGCGGTCGACCTCGCCGGGCTGCGGGCCGCGCTGACGCCCGATTTCGGGTTCGCGCCTACGGAGCGGCATATCGCCGAGGTCTTTGCCGAGAAAACCGACCTGTTCCGCCATGTTTTCGCCGCCAGCGAGGACACGTCGCCCGACTGCGCCGGCACCGACAAGGTTTTCGAGGTGCTGCGCGCCACCTCGACGCTGGCGAGCCACCACGACCGGGTGCGTGACACGCCGGATGCGGTCGGCCCCAACGTGCACGCGGACGTAGCGGCCGGGCTGCGGCTCAGTGCGCTCGACGTGGCGCAGGCGTCGCAGCACCAAACCGTGCTGTATCGGCGGTGGCAGCTCTTTTTCGACTGTTTCGACGTCATCCTGTCGCCCGCCGTCACCATCAGCCCGCGGCCCTGGTCGGAGCTGTTCCCCTCCAGCATCGACGGCAAGCCGACGCGCACGTATTTCAACTGGCTGGCGCTGGCCTATGCCGTCACCGTCGTAGGCCATCCCGCGGTCTCGCTGCCGGTCGGGCTGGACCGCAACGGCATGCCGTTCGGGCTGCAGATCGTCGGCCGCCGGGGCGGGGACGCCCAGGTGCTGGCGGCCGCAGCGGCGCTGGAACGGCTATTGGCCGACGATCCCCGCACCGCCCGCCCGGTCCCGGACCTCGCGGCGCTGGTGGGTGCGCCGCCGCTGCGCGACACGCCTGGGTTCCTCGGTTTCGGCTGACGCCCAGTTCCGCCCTACAGCACCATGTTCATCGGCTGCGGAAAGTAGCGGAAGCCGTCGCCGGCCTTCGCCACATGGCCGATGCCGGGCCAGGCGAAGTGATAGGCCAGCAGCGTCGTCCGGTTCGCCGCCAGCATCGACAGCATGCGCACCCGGCTTTCCGCGGACTGCGCCGGGTCGGTGTCGAAGGCGAACTGCGTGCGCGGGTGCTCGAGCAGCAACACCGGATGATGCGCGAGGTCGCCGATGTAGCAAAGTTGGTCGTTGCCGGACTGGATCATGAAAATCGTGTGCCCGACCGTGTGGCCCGGCGCAGCCATCGCGGTGATGCCGGGCAGGAACTCCTCGCCATCCTTGAAATAGTGGATGCGGTCGCGGTTCGGCAGCAGGTTCTTCTGCGCCTGGCCCAGGAAATCCTTCCGCGCCGGGTAAGTGGCCGGCACGATGGCGTCGTTGGTCCAATAATCGAAGTCGGACTGAGCGATATAAAGCTGCGCGTTGGGGAAGTTGCGGCTGCCGTCATCCGCCATGATGCCCCCGCAATGGTCGATATGCGCGTGGCTCATCACCAGCGCGTCGACGCTGGCGGGATCGATGCCGGCCTGGCGCAGGCTGGCCATCAATTTGCCCGTCGTGGGGCCGAATACCCGCGACGTGCCCATGCCGAGGTCGAACAGCACAACGCGGTCGCCGAAATTCAGCACCATGATGTTCTGTTCCAGCACGGCGTTGTTGGTTGGCAGGAAATTGTCGGTCAACTCGCGCCCGATCTCGGCCTTGTCGATCTTCAGGAACGACGCATTCGGGTCGCCGAGCGGCAGCGGCCCGTCGGATACGATGGTCGCCTCGGCTGCACCGAGCTTGAACCGGTAGAAGTAGGGCGCCTGGGCCTGTTGTCCCATTGGGGCTTTGGCCCAAGCGGCGCCGGGCAACGCCAGGGCGGCGGCCCCCAGGCCCGCAGCGGACAGCAGCCGGCGGCGCGTCGGCGCAATGTGCATGGTCATTGTCTCTCTCCCGTATTTTATGTCGTTGCCTAGCAACCATTGGTCGCAGGAGCCGAATTGTGCCGCAACCCAGACACGGTACGCAACCGCGCACCGGAAAAGCTCGCATCAACTCTGTAATACGCCCGCGGCAGCTACACGCGCGGGCCGGGACCTGCCATGCTCCCGCCCATCGGTCATTAATGGCATTTGGGGAACTATCGTCGTGTACCTGACCCGCCGCCACCTGCTCGGCTCCTCCTTGGCGGTCGCCGCACCGTTCGCGCCAGCGCGGGCGCAAACCGCTACGATCAAAATCGGCGTGCTGAACGATCAGTCGGGACCGTATCGGGACAACACCGGCGCCGGGTCTGTGGCCTGCGCGCAACAGGCGGTCGAAGAATTCAGCGCAGCCCACTCCAAGGATGCGGGCTTCAAGGTCGAGCTGATCTCGGCCGATCACCAGAACAAGCCGGATATCGGCGTCAGCCTGGTGCGCCAATGGCTGGACCGCGACGGCGTGGACATGGTGCTGGACGTGCCAACCTCGTCCGTGGCGCTCGCCGTGGCGGGCGTGGTGAGGGAGCGCAACAAGGTCTGCGTGAACTCCGGCGGCGGCACCGCGGACCTGACAGGCACGCAATGCACGCCGAACACGGTGCATTGGACCTACGACACCTACATGCTGGCCCGGTCCACCGCGTCGCAGTTGGTGAAGCTCGGCGGCAACAAGTGGTTCTTCATCACCGCCGACTACGTGTTCGGCCAGCAGTTGGAGCGTGACGCGACGGCCTTCGTGAAGGCGAGCGGCGGCGCCGTCGTGGGCCGGGCGGCCTACCCGTTCCCGGAAACGACCGATTTCTCCTCCTATTTGCTGCAAGCCCAGGCCAGCGGCGCCAACGTCATCGGCTTCGCCTCCGCCGGCAACGACACGGTGAACGGCGTGAAGCAGGCGCACGAGTTCGGCCTGGGCAAAAGCATGAAGATGGCGGCGCTGCTGTCCCACCCCACCGACGTCGACGCGATCGGGCCGGAGCTGGCGCAGGGCCTGTTCCTCACCTCGACCTTTTACTGGGACATGAACGACGGCACCCGCGCCTTCACCAAGCGCGTGCTGGCCCGCATGCCGCAGCGGCATCCGCCGAACATGATCCAGGCAGGCTGCTATGCCGGCACGCTGCACTACCTGAAAACGGTGGCGGCCATGGGCGCTGCGAACGCCAAGCAGGACGGCGCAGCGACGGTCGCCGCCATGAAGGCAATGCCGACGATGGACGAGGCGTTCGGCTCCGGCAAAATCCGTGCCGACGGACGCGCGATGTTCCCGGCCTATTTGTTCCAGGCCAAGGCGCCCGGCGACATGCACGGCCAATGGGACCTGCTGAACCTCGTGGCCACCACGCCGGCCGACCAGGCTTGGCGGCCGCTCAATGAAGGCGGCTGCCCCTTGGTGCGGGCATGACCGGCCCGGGTCCGGAGGCCGAGTATCGCGCGCATCTGCAGCAGGGGCGCTTCATGCTCCAGCGCAGCCGCTCGACCGGCGTGCACGTGTTCTACCCGCGCATCGCCATCCCCGGCACCGGCGAACAGGACTTGGAGTGGGTCGCGGCCAGCGGCCTCGCGACGGTCTACGCCATCACCGTCAACCGCGCGCGCGACGGCGCATACAACGTGGCGCTCGTGGACCTCGACGAGGGGCCGCGCATGATGACGCGCATTGATGGGGTCGAGACCGTGCCGGTCGGCGCCCGCGTCCGTGCGCGCATCATCGAGGAGGACGGCGCGCCCTTGGTCGTTTTCATTCCGGAGCAGGCGGCATGACGCATCCTTTGCGCGGACGTGCCGCCATCGTCGGCATCGGATCGGCCGGTTGCGGCACGGCGCCGGGCCGCACGGCCATGGAGTTGATGGCGGAGTCCGCGTTGGCCGCCATCGCCGATGCCGGCCTCGCGCTGCACGAGATCGACGGCGTGTTCGCGGCCACCAGCACGCACGCCTTCCCGACGCTGTCGGTTTCCGAATACCTCGGCTTGCGGCCCCGCTATTTCGACGGCACCAACGTCGGCGGATCAAGTTTCGAGGCGCATCTGCTCAGCGCGGCGCTGGCGCTCGACGCCGGGATGTGTGACGCGGCGCTGATCTGCTACGGCAGCAACCAGCGCAGCGCCGGCGGGCGGCTGGTGTCCATGAGCGAGCCGCAGCCGCACGAGGCGCCATACAAGCCGCGCCACCCCATCACCGCCTACGCGCTGGCGGCCAGCCGGCACATGCACCAGTTCGGCACCACGCGCGCCATGCTGGCGGAGGTCGCGGTCGCCGCTCGCGGGTGGGCCAACCTGAACCCGGCCGCCTTTGCCCACGGCCCGCTCTCGATCGACGACGTGCTCGGCGCACGCATGGTCAGCGACCCATTGACCGTCGCCGATTGCTGCTTGGTGACGGATGGCGGCGGCGCGTGCGTGCTGGTGCGGGCCGACCGCGCCCGCGACCTGCCGCGCCCGCCCGTCTATTTGATGGGCGCGGCCGGCGCAGGCTGGCACCGGGCGGTCATGTGCATGCCGGACCTAACGATCACGGCGGCCACCGACAGCGGACCCCGCGCCTACGCGATGGCGGGCGTGCTGCCGTCGGACGTGCGGCTGGCCATGCTTTACGACGCCTTCACCATCAACACGCTGCTGTTCCTCGAGGATCTCGGCTTCTGCGCCAAGGGCGAGGGCGGTTCCTTCGTCCAGGGCGGCGCCATCGCCCCCGGCGGCAGGCTCGCGGTCAACACCAACGGCGGCGGCCTCTCCTGCGTGCATCCCGGCATGTATGGCATGTTCCTGATCCTGGAGGCCGTGACCCAGTTGCGTGGCGACGCCGGGGAGCGGCAGGTGGCGGGCCTCGACGTGGCGCTCGTGCACGGCAACGGCGGCACGCTGTCCAGCCAATGCACGGCCCTGCTCGGCACGGCGACAGCACTTTGAGCACCCGGTTCTCCAGCCTGGACAGCATGTTGCGGCCCGGCAGCGTCGCGGTGCTGGGGGCCAGCAACGATCCCACGCGGATTGGCGGACGACCGATCTCCTACATGCTGTCCCAGGGTTTCCAAGGCGCCATCCTGCCGGTGAACCCGAACCGCGCGGAGGTGCAGGGCCTGCCGGCCTACGCCAGCGTCGCCGACCTGCCGAGCGTGCCGGACGCCGCCATCGTCGCGGTGCCGGCGGAGCTCGCGGTGCAGGCGGTCGACGACTTGGGCGCGCGCGGCGTGCGCTCGGCGATCGTGTTCACCGCCGGGTTCGCCGAGATGAACGACGCGGGCCGGGTCGCGCAGGACCGCATGTTGGAGGCGTCCAAGCGCCACGGCATGCGGCTGCTCGGCCCCAACTGCCTTGGCCTGTTCAACGCGCATATCGGCTTCTACCCGATCTTTTCCTCCTCGTTCGAGAACGGCTGGCCGCGGCCCGGACGCATCGGCATCGCCAGCCAGAGCGGCGCGTACGGCACCCATATGTTCGCCACCGCGCGCAACCGCAACATCGGCACGCCCATCTGCGTCACCACGGGCAACGAGGGCGACGTCACCATCGGCGACGTGATCGGCTGGTTGGCCGAGGACCCCGAAACCGACGTCATCGCCGCCTACGCCGAGGGGATCCGCGAGGCCGACAGCTTCCTTGCCGCGCTGGCCGCCGCCCGCACTGCCCGCAAGCCGGTGGTGATGATGAAGGTGGGGACCAGCACGCTCGGCGCCCATGCGGCGCAGTCGCATACGGCGTCCATTGCCGGCAACGACGCGGTGACGGACGCCGTGCTGGCGGAGTTCGGCGTGGTCCGCGCCCGCACCACCGAGGAAATGCTGGACATTGCCCTGACCGCGACCCGGCGCATCTACCCGGCCCGCAACACGCTGGGCGTCATCACCATCAGCGGCGGCGCAGGCGTGTTGATCTCGGACGCCGCCGAGGCGCTGGGCCTGCCGATGCCCGAGATGCCGGCGGACGCCCAGGCGCGGCTCAAGGCCATGCTGCCGTTTGCGGCGCCGCGCAACCCCGTCGACTGCACCGCGCAGGCGTTCAACGACATGAGCCTGATCGGCAAGTTCACCGACGCGATGATCGAGGAGGGCGGCTACAGCTCGGTGCTCGCCTTTTTCAGCCAGGTCGGCGGGGCCGCCAGCATCGCGCCGAAGCTGCGGGAACAGCTCAACGCCTCCAAGGCACGCCATCCGGACCGCCTGTTCGTGCTGTCGGTCGTGGCCCCGCCCGAACGCATCCGCGAGTACGAGGACGACGGTTTCGTGGTGTTCGAGGACCCGACCCGGGCGACCGTCGCCATCCACGCCATGGGTTGCTTCGGCGAGGCGTTCGCAAAGACGGCTGGCCTGCCGCCGTTTCCGGTCCCGCAAGTGGCACTGCCGCTCACCAACCCCTCCGAGGCCGCTGCGAAACGCATCCTGGTCGAGGCTGGCATTCCCTCCGCGCCCGAGGCCGCCTGCGCCACCGTCGACGCCGCGGTCGCAGCGGCGGACCGCTTCGGCTATCCCGTGGTGCTCAAGATCCTGTCGCCCGACATCGCCCACAAGTCGGAGATCGGCGGCGTGATCCTGGGCGTGCGCGGCGCAGACGCCGTGCGCGCCGGCTTTGCCACCCTGCACGGCCGCGCCGGGGCGGCGATGCCCGAAGCGAAGCTCGAAGGCATCCTGGTTGCGAAACAGCTCCGCGGCGGCGTCGAATGCATTCTGGGCATCCAGCGCGACCCGGTGTTCGGCCCCGTCGCGATGTTCGGCCTGGGCGGCATCTTCGTAGAGATATTGCGCGACGTGGCGCTGCACCGCTGCCCGTTCGGCCCGGACGTGGCCGAGTGCATGATCCGCTCGTTGCGTGCCGCCCCGGTATTGCTCGGCGCACGGGGCCGTCCGCCGGCGGATATCACGGCGCTCGCGGCCATGCTGTCCCGGCTGTCGGTGTTCGCGCACCAGGCCGGGCCGCGGCTCCGGTCCATCGACCTCAACCCGGTGTTCGCCATGCCGGACGGGGAGGGGGCCTATGCCGCCGACGCGGTCATCGAGCTCGGCGACGGCAATTGATCGACAAGCGCGTGCAGTCTATGGCCGACGCGATGGCCGGCATCCCGGATGGCGCGACCGTGCTGATCGGCGGTTTCGGCGCGGTCGGCCAGCCGAATGCGCTGCTGGAGGGCCTGATCGAGCAGGGTGCCCGCGACCTCGTTTGCGTCGCCAACAACGCCGGCACCGGGCACACCGGCCTTGCCCGCCTGATGGAGCTGGGCCGGGTGCGCCGCATGATCTGCACCTTTCCCCGCAGCGTCGGCTCGGTGGTGTTCGAGGAGCTGTATAGCGCCGGCAAGCTCGAGTTGGAGATCGTGCCGCAGGGCACCCTGGCCGAACGCCTGCGCGCCGCCGGGGCGGGCATCCCCGCATTCTACACCGCGACCGCCGCCGGCACGCAGCTCGCCCGCGGCAAGGAGCAGCGCGAGATCGGTGGCCGGACCTATGTCCTGGAACACGCGCTGCACGGCGATGTCGCGTTGGTCGAAGCCTGGCGCGCCGACCGCTGGGGCAACCTGGTGTTCCGCAGCAGCGGCCGCAACTTCAATCCCGTGATGGCGATGGCGGGCCGGCTCACGGTCGTGCAGACGCAGCATCTGGCCGAATTGGGCGAGCTCGACCCCGAGTGCGTCGCCACCCCCGGCATCTTCGTCGACCGCGTGCTGCACGTGCCCTGCGGCGATCCCGTCCTGTGAGCGGAGAACAGTTTGCAACCTCTTAACCGCACCGCCATGGCCGCCCGCGTGGCGCAGGACATCCCCGAGGGCTGGTACGTGAACCTCGGCATCGGCATCCCCACCATGGTCGCGGACCACGTGGGCGCCGATCGCGAGGTCATTTTCCATAGCGAGAACGGCGTGCTCGGCATGGGGCCGGCCCCGGCGCCGGATCAGGCTGACCCGTGGCTGATCAACGCCGGCAAGCAGCACGTGACCCTGCAGCGCGGCGGCGCCTACGTGCACCAGGCCGACAGTTTTGCTATGATCCGCGGCGGGCATTTGGACCTATGCGTGCTCGGCGCGTTCGAGGTCGCGGAAAACGGCGACATCGCCAACTGGGCCACCAGCGAAAACGACACGGCCCCTGCGGTCGGCGGCGCGATGGACCTGGCGGTGGGCGCGCGGCGTTTATGGGCGGTGATGGAGCATACGACCAAGGATGGCCGGCCCCGCCTGATGCGGCGCTGCACCTATCCGTTGACGGCCCCGGCGGCGGTTGCGCGCGTCTACACCAACCTGGCCGTGCTCGACGTGACGCCGCGCGGCTTCACCGTCGTCGAAATGGCGCCCGGCGTCACCCTTGCGGAACTGCAGGCAAGAACAGAGGCGGAGCTGATACCATGCTGACCGAATCCCGCGATGGGGCGGTGGCCATCCTGACGCTGGATTACCCGGAGCGGCGCAACGCGCTGGCGATGCCGATGCGTGAGCGCCTGGTGGAAGCGCTCGAGGCGATCGAGGCCGACCGGGAGCTGCGCGCCGTCGTCATCACCGGCGCAGGCGGCACATTCAGCGCCGGCGGCGACATCAGGCGCATGAACGCCACCGACCTGGCGGAAGGGCGGGAGCGGTTCCGCATGACCCACCGGCTGGTCCGGCTGTTGATCAAAGGCAGCAAGCCGGTCATCGCCGCGGTCGAGGGATGGTGCGTCGGCGCCGGGCTTTCGGTGGCGATGTGCTGCGACACCGTGGTGGCGGCTGATGATGCGAGGTTCGCCGCCGGGTTCGGCAAGATCGGCCTGATCGCGGATCTGGGCCTGCTGCATACGCTGCCGGCCCGCATCGGCCAGGGCCGGGCGCGCCAGGTCTTCCTGTACGGCGAGCAGATCAGCGCCGAACGTGCCGAGGCCATCGGCATGATCGACCATGTCGTGCCGCCCGGCACGGCGCTGCAGGCCGCCCTGGGCCGCGCCGCCCTGTTCCAAGCCGCCGCGCCGTTGCCGGTCGCCATGACGAAACAGTATCTTGCCGCCGGGCTGGACGCGGCGCTGGATTGGGAGCGGGATACGCAGTCTACGCTGTTCCTGACCGCCGACCACGCCGAGGGCAAGGCGGCGTTCCTGGGCAAGCGCACCGCCGCTTTCGACGGCCGGTGACGCTATTTGGAGAGGTTGGGCCTGATTGAGCCGGTCGTCGGCCCGTTCTCACCCGACGTCTCGCTCGGCTGATCGCCCGACCGCCCACCACTGGGCAACGCGCTGAATGGGGACGACGCCTCTGGCCCCGTAGTGCCGCCGTCGCGGTCCGCCGGGCTGCCGCGTTGGGGCAAGACGCCCGGCACCGGCGCCGCCGTCCAGACCTTCGGTTCCTTTTGCGCGGACGCAGCACCGGGCAGAATTAGGCCGGCGACGAAGATCGCAATGAGCAATCGCATGATGGTTACCCCTTCGCCAATCGAAACGCCCTGGCGGGTCCAGAGGTTTCGGAGGCGCACGGGCTGGATGACAGGAGTTCGACGCCGATGCCGCTCTGGATCCCGATCACGCTGGTGGCGGCGTTGTTCCAAACCTGGCGCACCGCGTTGCAGCAGCGGCTGCGGGGCCACCTGTCGGTCAGCACCGCGGGGCTGGTGCGCTATTTGTATGCGGTTCCGGTCGGGCTGGCCCTGCTGCTGGGCTACCGCGCGGCGACCGGGGCGGCGCTGCCGGCGCCGACGTTGGGGTTCGTCGTTGCCTGCGCGGTCGCCGGGGTCGCGCAGGTGGTCGGCACCTCGTTGCTCATCATGGCGTTCGGGTATCGCAACTTCGCCGTCGGCACCGCCTATTCGAAAACCGACGCGGTGCAGGCGGCGCTGATGTCATGGCTGCTGCTGCATGAGGCGTTGGCGCCGGTGGCTTGGCTCGGCATCGGCGTCGGGGTGTGCGGGGTGATGACCTTGTCGCTGGCCGGACGTGGCCTGCAGCCCGGCGGGTTGCTGCGTGCGACCGTGCAGCCTGCGGCGTTGTGCGGTCTGGGCGCTGGCACGGGGTTTGCGGTGGCCGGCGTCAGCATCAAGGCCGCTTCGGTGGCGCTGGCGGCGTCGGACACCATCCTGGGCGCGCTGTTCGCGCTGGTGGTTACCAACGTGCTGCAGACGCTGATGCAGGGCGGCTACATGGCCTGGCGCGAGCCGTCGGGCTTGCGGGCGGCGTTCACCTCATGGCGCAGTTCCGCCTGGGTCGGCGCGCTGTCGGCTGGCGGCTCCGCCTGTTGGTTCACCGGGTTCTCGTTGGCCCCGGTCGCGCTGGTGCGGACCTTGGGACAGGTGGAGATGATCTTCACCCTGCTGTTCAGCCGGTTCTACCTGCATGAGACATTGAGGCGGGCCGACATTGCCGGATTGGCGCTGATTGTTGGCGGCGTGGTGCTGGTTTTGCTGTTTCATTGAATTACTTTACCGACTACAATCTAACCAGAGTATGCGCGTAATCAGGTGTCAAGATTTGATCTTGTCATCGGGGTGAAGCATACAAGAGAATAGTGGGCCAACTTTGAAGAAGCCCACTGTATGATTAGAAAGGTGTCTCATCGAGTCTAAGAACAGCATCATAGGCGCGGTGCCCATCAAGCTCGATAATGATCCTGTACGCTCCAGGCTTTAGTTTAGCTCTCGCTCGCCAAAATGAACCGTTCGGAGGCGTAGCAGCTAGCACGCCATTTTTCATTTGAATGCACAAATTGTGGTTAGTGTCCCGAGCTTCCAACAGAACAGCAATAGTTTGCAAATCATAGCGTGGATTTAAGCGAAAGATTATTCCATCATTCGCAAGCAGCACCCTTTCAACAAATGTAAAGCGTTTATCGAAAACCTTAAGGTCGTCTGAAACGCGAATCTTCTTTTCCCACTTTTCTGCTTGATCTTCAAGAGATTGGATGAGGGTCACACGCTCAGCCTCAGAGCGACAATAAATCCATCGAAGTTTTCCAGCGAGCATCATCGGGGAAGGAGCTAAGACTTCAGCACAACGGTGAGAGGTGATGGATTGGTCTCCTGCAAATCCGCCCTCGTGATACACCTTGTCGAATGGGATTGTTTGGAAGAAAGCCGCTGTAGAGTTCTCAATCGCACCAGTTTGCATATTAGAGTCTGAGAAATAGACACCCTCTAACGAGAGTATGCAACGTGCGTCGAAAACAAACATGATCAATACTGGCGCGTGAGCATTTTCACCATAGCGGCATTCGCCCAGTTTTCGAATGCCTTCTATATGGAATTGTGTCGGAGTTCTTGGCCTAAAATAAAGTCGTGCGAACTGATGAGCCCGCACACTATGGTTTATGACGCCGACGGCTGCAACGTCGCGTGTGCGAACTCTATCAGAATCCGAACGGGAAAGAAGCTGTCCGACCTTTAAGATGCTGACGGCGTTTTCCAATGGTGCATGATGAAACAGATGTCTCGGCCATTTCTCTCGATACGGGTAGGCTGGACCCTTAAGTTTTTGCTCCCATTCGCCGATATGGGCGTCCAGAAACTCGCAACTCAGGCCCATGCGAATTGAGACTGCTCACCAGTGTCGGGGACTGATAGAGTTTGAGTAGCCATAGTGAGCAGCTCGACCGCGATTTCGGGGCCTTCACACAGCCCTTCAATCTCGATGGGTCGAGCTTGAGGAAACACGCTGAGTATTGAGAGGAGAGCATTACCCCCGTCGCTTCTCGACCAACCCGCCTGTGCCTTCGTGACCAGTCCACTAATTAAGCTGAGCCACACGCCCCTAAGATCATCTCGTTCGATAATCCACGTTGTTGCGCTATTTTGCAAAGTTAGAGTTCCGTTATCATCCATGTAAGCGCGAAATGGTGCTGCGGTTCGTAGTTCAACAAAGCTACCTTGCCCAAGCTCGATCGCCCTCCTCAAGGTTGTCATAAACGCCTCAAAGGTTGAGGTCTTAGCACCTTCCGATTGCAGACGGCGCGCGACTTCGTCAAGATGCTCAGGCAAGCCGATGTCAACAGTATAGTCGTGAATATATACTGTAATACTAAGATCCATAAGATGGCGCTCCATCAAAGGTCTAACATCTTTCCAGTCAAGACCCCCATTTCCGCATCCGAGTCTTGGAAAAGATATCTCTGTAATCCCGCGATCTGCATACTCAGCAATAAACTTCTCAAGCCCAGCGGCAATCCATTCGATGCGAGACGGATTACGCCAGTGGTTCTTAGTTGGGAAATTCAAAATCCAATTCTTAGAGCCCTGCCATAGCCACAACTTTCCGGGCTCCAGAAGCTTTTGCTCACAAATTCCTTTATAAGCTTTATACATAGCGGGATCGCGTTCCTTGAACGCCTTGGCGAGACCCTTGCCCATGATACCGACACAGTTGACGGTGTTAACAAGCGTCTGCGCCGTAGACTCCAAAATGCTTGTCCGGCGATAAATCAACATGGGCGATTTACAAATCCCGATTCTGAGCAAGACCAAAATTGGCGTGATATCTCTTCCCTAGTCAACCACCCACTGTAAAAGGCTATACCCGAACACAACAATCGGAATTAAGCGCCTAGGAGAAGTTCATGATATGTTCTAAATGCATTCTGAATAGATGGCAACCCATATTTTGAGAATACGTGAAGACCGAAAAGAGACGCTCTCATTAATCACAAGACCGTGCGGATAAAATCAGCCCCACGCTCCGCCACCATCATCACCGCCGGCTGTATGTTGCTCGAGGGCACCAGCGGCATCACCGACGCGTCCGCAATGCGCAGGCCGTCGATTCCGCGCACCCGCAGCTCCGGATCGACCACCGCGCCGGCGTCGCTGCCCATCCGGCAGGTGCCGCAAGGATGATACACCGTCGTGCCGGTGGCTCGGATGTAGTCGAGCATGGCCTCGTCCGTCACCACGTCCGGCGTCGGCGCCAACTCGTCCAGCACCAGGCCGCTGAACGGCGCTGTCCGGCCCAAGATGCGGGCGACGCGCGCGGCGGCGAGCATCACGTGCTGGTCGCCCGGCGCGGAAATATAGTTGGCGCGGATCACCGGCTTGTCGTCCGGGTCGGCGCTGCGGAGCCGCAGTTCCCCGCGGCTGTCGGGGCGGCATTGGCCAAAGTTGAACATGAAGCCCGGATGTTTCGGCAACACGTAGCCGCCGCCGGCACTGAGGCTAAAGTTGATGAACTGGAACTGCACCTCGGCCTCCTCCGCCCCCGGGGTCACGCGGGCGAACAGGGTGGCCTCGGTCGCGCCGACCGCCATCGGGCCAGTGCGGCGCAGCGCATAGCGGGCGGCCATGCCGGCGGTGCGCAGGCGGCTCGCGGTGATTTCGTTCAGCGTGCCGGCAGGCCGGGTGCGGAAGCCGAACCGGCTGATGAAATGGTCCTGCAGGTTCTGGCCGACGCCGGGCCGGTCGAGTTCGACGCGGATGCCGAGCGCCTGCAACGCCGCGCCGTCGCCGATGCCGGACAGCATCAGCAGCTTCGGCGTCGCGATGGAGCCGCTGCAAACGACGACCTCCCGCGCCGCCTGCATCTTGTGGACGGAGCCATCGGCACGGCGGGCCACGCAGCCCACCGCACGCCCGCCCTCAATCAGCAAGCGCTGCACGGTGACGCCGGTCAGGACGCGCAGGTTCGGCCGTTTGCGGGCCGGGCGCAAATATGCCTGCGCCGTGCTGGCCCGGCGTCCGTTCCGCACGTTCATCTGGATCGGCGCGACACCCTCGATCGCGCCGTCATTGATGTCGCGGTGCCGGGGGAAGCCCATGGCCTGGCACGCCGCGATGAACGCGGCGGCGCCGGGCGAGAGGCCGCGTGGCTCGCCCACGGAGATCAATCCCTCGGTGCCCCGGGTGCTGCCGGGCGCACCGGTCCAGCGCTCGATGCGGCGGAACACCGGCATGACGTCGTCGTGCGACCATCCGCGCGCGCCGGCCTGCGCCCAGCGGTCGTAATCATGCGGCGAGCCGCGCAGGAACACGAGGCCGTTGATCGAGCCCGAGCCGCCGAGCACCCGTCCGCGCGGCCAGGCCACCCTGCGGTTGTTCAGCTCCGGCTCCGGTTCGGTCGCGAAGCCCCAGTCGTACTTGCCGCTGGCGAATAGGCGTGCATATCCGGCCGGGATATGAATCCAGACGTCGCGGTCCTCTGGCCCGGCCTCCAGCAAGGTCACGCGGCAGGATGGGTTTTCCGACAGCCGCGCGGCCACGATGCAGCCGGCGGTGCCGCCGCCGATGATCAGGTAGTCGGGCGTCTCGCTCACGTTGCCTCCCAGGCGCGCGGAGGCAGTTTTACGCTATGGGGCACCGGAGGCCATAGCCGGGCAAGGCGATCCAGGGCCGATGCGCCTAACCTGGACCGCCATGCCGAAAGAATGCGCCCGCTACGACGAGCCGATCTGCTTTGCCGGCCCGCCAAGCTGTTTCTGCCGCAGCGCCGCGAGCCGGTCATTAAGGCCGGTCGGCCCCGGCAGCTTGCCCTGCACCTGCTGCAGCGCCACCGCGATGTTCTGGTCCTCCTGCTCCGGACGGCTCGGCGCCAGCAGCTTGGCCTTGGCGTTCGCCGCCTCCGCGTCTGCAAGGTTGCGCGACGCGTTGTCCTGCATCGCCTTCAGCGCGACGGTCAACCCGGTCGTTGCGCTCGAAAGCCCGGCCGCCTGCCGCGCCGCCTCGGCCCGCTGCTGCGCCATGTCGCGCTGCTGCTCCGCCCGGCCCATGTCGCGCTGGGCACGGGTCAGGTCGTCCCGCGCCGACTTCAGCTTCTGGCCAGCCTGCTGATAGGTCTGCTCCAGCGATTGCAGGAAATCCTGCGCATCCACCGCGTCCTGTTTTTCGCGGTCGATATCGGGGCCCATGCCCTCCAGCATGGAAACCAGCGTGGTCAGGCTGTTCTCCAACCCGGCTTTGCGGGCCGGGTCGGTTTCGGCGTCCATGCGGTGCTGAATCTGCTCGGCGGCGGCCATGCGCTGCTGCGAAAGGGTTTGGATGGCGTCGGCCTCGCGCTTCTCTTTGTCGAACGCCATGCGGGCCTCGGCCACCTGGCGGCCCAGCGCGTCCAAGTGCTGCTCCATGGTGCGGAGCTCGGCTTCGGTGGCGGATTTCGGGTCCCACCGGACGATCGCCTCGACGGCGTTGTTGACGGCCTGGTCGGTCTTTACGCCGACGAGGTTGCGGATGAATGTGATCATTGCAGTCTCCCTTTATCTTTGTGCGGTCAGCCGGCCATCGCGCCGGCGTTGAGCAGCGCCACCGCGATCTGGATGCCGATCAGCACCAGGGCCGCCGCGACGTTGCCGGCCTCGATCATGCCGCGAAGCCCACGGATCATCGCCGCCGCCGCCATTAAGGCAATGAGCTGGATGACCAGCGACACCAGCCCCCACAGCACGATGTCGAGCACCAGCACGCTGGTGGCGAGTGTTGCCGCCAGCGGGATTGCGAGCGCCACCAACGTTCCCGCCACGACGACGCCAGCGGCCACGTTGCCCTCCCGCATCAGGCGCCACTCGTTGAACGGCGTGATGCCCATGTAGCACGCGATGCCGATGCCGAGCAGCGCCAGCGTCGCGGCGAGCTGCCCGATCAGCACCGGCAGTCCCTGCATCAACGTGGCGAAAATGCTGTCCATGCGGGCCTATGCGAGCTGGAGGGTGGCGGGATTGAGGTCGATGCCGGCCCTGACCTCGACCCAGGCGCGCCCGGCGTCCTGCACCGCCGCGACCAAGATGTATTCGGTGGCGGGCGCCGGCGCGGGGCTGCCGGTCGGCGCGGCATACAGCATGGCCTGGCTCTGCACTGTCCGGGTGCCGGACAGGCTTTCGATCGTCTCATTGAGGATGCGGGGCGATACGCGGCTGTCGCCCGGCGCCCAGACTCGGACATAGACCTTGTTGTCCTTGGTCTGGAACTCGGGCCAGCCGATCATGCCCTCAGCCGAATCGAGCCATGCGCCCCATTCGCCGGGGTCGGCGGGGGTTATTTCATCGATGGCGCCGAACAGGCGGCATTCGTCGGGATCGCCGGCGGCGTCGAGATGGAGCTGCACCATGCTGCGCCCGTCGGGCAAATAGAGCCGCACGAGCTGGGTGTTGCCCGAAACCACGCGGCCCACCGCGCTCACGCTGATTTGGCCGCTGCCTTCCGGCTGCGGCAGCTTAATGGCCCCGCCCGCCAGGATGAACGGCGTCGGGTCGAGCGCCAGCGTCATGCCGACGCGGAACTTGGATGGCGTATAGCCCTCGCCCGACAGTTTATGCCGTAGCAGGTTCCCGGCGTTTTGCAGGGCGTTCGTGGGTGGAGGGCTCATGGTCGGTCCTTTCGACCCGGGGCGGCGTTGCCAGGCGAGGAAGGCGATCCCGCCGCCGCCCGCCAGCAGCACGGCCCAAACCCACTCCGACCCGGCATTGCCTGGCACGCCCGGTGTCCGTTGCGGCGGCGCCTTCGCGATCTCGGGCGGGACATCGGGCGGCAGGGCGCCGGGCGTGCGCGGCTGGCTGTCGCGCTCGGCCAATTGGCGGTCCAGGTCGTCCAGCTTCCGCCGCAAGTCGGCATTGTCCTGCGCCTGCCGGTCGGCTTCCTGGCGCCACTGCTGGTAACCGGGATCGTTTTGGTTGTTGTGGAAGAAGTCGCTCGATCCAGACCGGCCGAGGTTGTTCAGCAGCGACCACAGGAACAGCCCGTCCCACACGCCGAAGCTGCGGTTGCCGCCGTAATACGCTGGCGACGGCGCGGACCAGCCGCGGCTGCCGAACCAGCCGGACCGGTCGGCGCCATACTGCCGCTGGGCGTATTGGCCCGGCGTGTATTGCGGCGCCGGCGTGCCCGGCGCGTACTCGCGCGGACGCCGGGAGTTGTCCTGCTGCGTGCGGAAGCTGTCGAACGCCGAGCCTGAGCGGTCCCTGGAAAAGCTGCTGTCCCCGGCCGATTGCGGCGGCGTCCAGGATGGGCGGGCATAGGACGGCGGCGTCCGGCTATAGCCGCCGCTGCTGCCGAACGACGGGGTGCGGGATACGCCGCCGCCGCCGAACGAGGGTGTCCGGCCCGAGCTGCTAGGCCGCGAGTAGCCGCCGCTGGACCGGGCAAAACCGTCCACCGGCGCAGCGACGCACGCCAGCGCCGCCAGCAGGACAGCAAGCCGAAGCCGGGGACGCCTGAGGTGGAAGTGCCGCACGAAGCTGTCTACCTCCCGACGGGACCGCCGCATTGGGGAAACGATAGCACGAGGGTTCCCGTTTGTCGCCCGCGGTGCATGATGCCCGGAGAACAAGGAGGCACGATCACCATGTGGCAGCCCAGCACCTTCTACCCGGACCCGGCGGTGCAAATCCTGCACCCGAGCTTCGAAAAATACCGGCTCCCGCTCGCCGCGGTCGAACGGCTCGCCACCGGGCTGCGCTGGGCCGAGGGGCCGGCCTGGTTTGGCGACGCCCGGCATCTGCTCGTCAGCGACATCCCCAACAACCGCATCCTGAAATGGGAGGAAGAGACCGGCGCCGTCAGCGTGTTCCGCCGCCCCTCCGACTTCGCCAACGGCAACACGCGCGACCTTCAGGGCCGCCTGGTCACCTGCGAGCACGGCGCGCGGCGCGTGACCCGGACGGAGCACAGCGGCGAGATCACGGTGCTGATGGACCGGTTCGAGGGCAAGCGCCTCAACTCGCCCAACGACGTCGTGGTGAAATCGGACGGCTCGATCTGGTTCACCGACCCGCCGTTCGGCCTACTCAGCGACTATGAGGGCGCGCGCGCGGAGCAGGAACTGCCCGGCAGCGTATACCGCCTCGATCCCGCGACCGGGCACGCGGCGTTGCTGGAGAACAGCATGTCCGGACCCAACGGCCTCGCGTTCTCCCCCGACGAACGCATCCTGTATGTGGTCGAGAGCCGGGCCAGCCCGCGCAACATCCTGGCCTATGACGTGACGGCGGACGGCACGGGGATCAGCGGGCGGCGCGTGCTGATCAACGCCGGGCCGGGCACGCCTGACGGCTTCCGCCTCGATGAGGACGGCAACCTATGGTGCGGCTGGGGCATGGGCGCGCCCGAACTCGATGGGGTGATGGTGTTCTCGGCCCAGGGCGAGCCGATCGGGCGCATCCAGCTTCCCGAGCGCTGCGCCAACGTCTGTTTCGGCGGATTGAAGCGGAACCGGCTGTTCATGGCGGCCAGCCAATCGGTCTATGCCCTGTATGTCAACACGCGGGGGGTGCCGTGAACCGGAACACGGTGGTCTCGGCGAACTCCTCGCCCGGGCGCAGGACCGTGCTGGGGAAAGCGGGCTGGTTCGGGCTGTCGGGGAAGTGCTGGGTTTCGAAGCAGATTGCGTCGCCCTGGCGGTAGCTGCGCCCGCTCGGCCCACTCAACGAGCCAGTCAGGTGGTTGGCGGTATAAACCTGCACGCCGGGCTGGGTGGTCAGCACCTCGAGCATCCGGCCGCTGGATGGGTCGTGCAGGCGAGCGGCCGGGCGCAGGCCGACGCCGGGCCGCAGCACCCAGCAATGGTCGTAGCCGAGGCTGCGCCGGAGCTGCTCGTCCGCCTCGCGGATGCGGCCGCCGACCGGTCGCGGCGCGCGGAAGTCGAACGGGGTGCCGGCGACGGGCCTGATCTCCCCGATGGGGATCGAGGTCGCGGTGACCGGCAGGAACGCCTCGGCCTCGATCTTCAGCAAGTGGCCGAAGACGCTGCCGCTGCCCTCGCCGCCGAGGTTGAAGTAGCTGTGGTTGGTCAGGTTCAGCACAGTCGGCTTATCGGTCTCCGCCCGGTACTCGATGCGGAGCTCCGGGCCATCCACCGTGTAGGTGACCCTGACGTGCAGCGTGCCCGGATAACCCTCCTCGCCGTCCGCGCTGATGCGTCCGAGCGTCACGTGGCGGTCGCTGCTGTCTTCGATGTCCCAAACGCGCTTGGCAAATCCGGTTGGGCCGCCATGCAAGGCGTTCGGCGGATCGTTGCAGGCCAGGCGGCATTCAACGCCGTCGAGCACGAAACGTCCGCCCGCGATCCGGTTGGCAAAGCGGCCCGGCACTGCGCCGAAATACGGGCTGCGCTGCACGTAGCCGTCAAGGCTGTCGAGGCCGAGCACCAGGTCGGCCCACTCGCCCAACCGGTCCGGCGCTTCCAAACGTTCGATGACCGCGCCGAAGGTCAGGATGCCCACCCGCAGCGCGGGGCCGTCCAGGGTGATCCGGTGGACTTCGGTGCCGGCCGCAGTGCGGCCATAAACAGCTATCGTCATGCGGGCAGCAACGACCCGCGCGTCCCATCGTTCCGAGGGTACGGCTATGCAGAACCGGAATTGGCCGAACCGGGCCAGCGCAGGTAGCATCAGCCGCATGTCGACAACAGCCGAGACCACCGGGGACCGTCGCGCCAAGGCCAACGTGATGCGGCTTGCGGCGGCGCAGGCGCTCGCGGGGGCCAATGCTTCCGTCGTGTTCGCGACCGGCGCCATCATCGGCAGCACCTTGTCACCCGACCCGGCACTCGCAACGGTGCCGATCAGCGTGTTCGTGGTCGGCATGGCGGCCGGCACCCTGCCGGTGGGATGGCTGTCCCGCCGCCATGGCCGCAGGGCAGCGTTCATGGCGGGCGGCGGCTGCGGCGTGCTGGCCGGGCTGATCGGCGCTTGGGCGTTGCTGCTGCAATCCTTCCCGGTTTACTGCCTGGCCACGCTGTTCGCCGGGCTTTATGGCTCGGTCGTGCAGTCGTTCCGGTTCGCCGCCGCCGATGGCGCAAGCCCAGGGTTCCGGCCCAAGGCGCTGTCCTGGGTCATGGCCGGGGGCGTGTTCGCCGGCGTGCTGGGGCCGCAGCTCGTCACCTGGACCATGAACCTATGGTCGCCCAACCTGTTCGTCGTCAGCTATTTGGCGCAGGCGGCGGTGGCGCTGGTCGCCATGGCCGTGCTGTTCGGCGTGGACCTGCCGCGGCCCGCGCCGGCGGACCTCGCGCGCGGACGCCCGTTGCCGGCCATCATCCGCCAACCGCGTTTCATCGTTGCGGTGATCTGCGGCGTGGTCAGCTACACGTTGATGAACCTGGTCATGACTTCGGCGCCGCTGGCGATGCGGATGTGCGGGCTGCCGTTGTCCAGCTCGAACTGGGCGCTGCAGTGGCACATCGTGGCGATGTATGCGCCGAGTTTCTTCACTGGAAGCCTGATTGCCCGGTTCGGCGCGCAGCGGATCGTGGCCTGTGGGTTGTTGCTGACGGGCTGCGCCGCGCTGACGGGGCTGTCGGGATTGACGGCGGTGCATTTCTCGGCGGGGCTGGTCCTGCTTGGGCTTGGCTGGAACTTCGGCTTCGTCGGCGCTTCCGCGCTGGTGCTCGAGACGCATCGCCCGGAGGAACGCAACAAGGTGCAGGCGTTCAACGACTTCCTGGTGTTCGGCACGATGGCGGTGGGCTCGTTCTGGTCGGGCCACCTGCTGGTTACGCTGGGTTGGGCCGCGGTCAACTGGGTGGTGTTCCCGCCGATCACGCTGGCGCTGGCGGCGCTGCTTGCCTCGCGGGTTCTGCTGCGACGGCGCATCGCGGCTTCGTAATGGTGCGGACGGCGGGACTCGAACCCGCACTCCCTTACGGGACTCAGATTTTCATCCCACTTCGGCTTTCGCCGCCGCCGCCCTGGCCGTCGAGGGCCGGCGTTCGTGGTCTGGACTATCCCTTCGCCATGGCCCGAAGGCGGTAGGCGCCCCCCGTCTAGTCTCTACACCTTCCCCGAAGCAGGGGCTTGGCTCGGGATTGGCCTGGGCCGGTCGCCGGCCGTTAGCGTTCCCCGAATTTGGGCGGTTCTACGCCGCAGGTTTCCCCACGGGCACTCCAATCAAAAGTCTGCAGCGTCTACCATTCCGCCACGCCCACACACCGGGGCAGCATAGCACAGCCAGCGGTGGGGGCGCCAAGATGGCTTCTTGGCCACTTTGGATCGAACTTGAAAGACGTTTTCCGATGAGTCCCTCCCTATAGAGCCGAGCGGCACGACCGAGCAGTCACACCTAGCGCCCTGGTGCGCTAGCCGCCTCAACATCCTCCCTTTCGCGACAAACGCAGCAGAAGCTCGGACATGGTAATACCGTCGGCGTCAGCGCGTGCCTTCATGCGGTCGTGCAACTCAACGTCAGAGTCGCGCCAAACTACATCCGTTCGGCGTAATGGCTCCATTGCTATGTGCTTATAAGTTTCAGGAAATGCCCAGAAACATCCTCGACAGATATTCGGGTCGCGTATTTTGTAGTTATCGCACGCTTCACATGCCCATGACTTTGACCGTTGGCTGGATTTGTCCAACGGCATAAGTTCCTCTATCCGCCAGTCTGGGTTCTCGGGATCGCCCAGCACCCGGAACGGGATGCGATGGTCAGCAGTCAGGGCAGTACGCGGCATGGTTGCCCCGGTAAGCCAGTCGACGCATCCATAGTGAGCCAACACTTTCTTTTTCACTGATTTCGGGATGATCGTTCGGCCGTTAAAGCGACCGTCAACGATGTCCTTAGCCCTCCCAAGAGCGTATCGTCCCGTTCGGCCTCCTGTCTTGCTTCTGGCCTCGCCTGTGACTAGCGGGATGCCACTATCTCTTATGTCACGCGCTGCGCTAGCTGCGTCCCTATAACCAACCGCTTCAAGTTGTTCCGTAGTCGCAAAGCCGTTGTGCAGTATCATTTCAAGCAAAACCCTTCCGCGCTTGCTCCCTCTGGCTAGGAAGCGTTCGGCCATCTCGCGAACGGCAGGGTCGATATCTGGCTTAGACTCGTCTGACATGTATTCAGAATGCGGGACCGTACTGCATCGTGTCTAGGTGTTCAGTCCCGGAGTATGGTGGTGCAAGCTTATCCCTGACCCGTCAGCAGGAAGATGCAGCATGGCAGCAGTTCTTCACGGCAGCGCCCGAACAACGCCGCGCGTTCGAGCCGAACTCCAAGCAGCGCAAACGTCGTCTCGCGCCCTCGCCGCCCAATACGGCCTCAACCCCAAAACCGTGCTGAAATGGCGCAAGCGCACCATCACCGTCGATGCCCCAATGGGACCAAAACCCCGCAGCACCGTGCTGACCGAGGCCGAGGAGGCCATCATCGTCGAGTTCAGGCGCCGCACCCTGCTGCCGCTCGATGACGTGCTCGGCTGCCTGCGTGATACCATCCCCAGGCTTACCCGGAGCTCACTTCATCGCTGCCTCGTCCGTCATGATATCTCCCGTCTGCCCCAAGACGAGAATACCAGCTCAAAACGCAAGACGTTCAAGGAAACCAAGATCGGCTACGTCCACATCGACAGCGCCCAGTTCAGATCGGCCGAGGGCAAGACACACATGTTCCTCGCCATCGATCGCATGTCCAAGTTTGTCTATGTCGAGTTCCACGCGACCGCCGAAATGGCCACCGGCGGCAGCTTCATGCGTGGCGTCGTCGCAGCGTTCCCCTACCAGATCCACACCGTGCTCACCGACAACGGCGTCGCGTTCACCAAGAACGCCTCAACCAAGTGGGACGGCATGCGCCACGTATTCGACCGCGTGTGCGACGAGCACGGCATTGAGCACAGACTCACCAAACCCTACCATCCTTGGACGAATGGCCAGGCCGAGCGCATGAACCGGACCGTCAAGGATGCCACGGTCAAGGCGTTCCACTACGAAACCACCAAGGCCCTGTGCGCCCATGTCCTGGCGTTCGTCGCTGCCTACAACTTCGCTAAACACCTCAAAGCACTCCGATGGCAAACACCGTTCCAAACCATCTGCGACGCCTGGAAAACCGATCCCGCACCGTTCAAGATCAACCCGCACCATCTCACTTCGGGACTATACACCTAGTTGGGGGATAGCTGCGGCTTTCTCCTTATTGATTTGCAGCACGGCCTATACCCGACAAGCCGCAAGCGCCTCCAAGATTAAAATATTCAGTAAGAAAACGCTGCTTGTCGGGCTGAAGCGCGCTGCAAAGGAACAACGCTTCCTAATGGCTTACCCAAACCCTGCGATAAGTACAAACTCTCGACCGTCTCAGAAGTGCCGCCATTCAATGTCGCTTGACTGGACCGGCCCGCATGGAGATGCAGGCGCGTCATCCCAAGATCGTCGGGCAACGGCGGGCCGTAAACCTTGTCGCCGCACATGCCGTCATACGAAAGCGCAAATCGAACAGCGCGTGCGTTCAAGGATTGCAGGCCGGCGATAAGCCTTTCTTGCGACATCCATTCGGCATACCGTCGGTCCTTTCCGATGGATGTGCCCAAGTATGGCGGGTCCATGTACGCGAAATCATCTGGTCCGGCGTCCGCCAGGGTTTCCAGCCAGTCGCCGGCTCTGATTTCCGTTTTCCCTCTCAAAAGCTCCGACGCGCTTTCGAGAGCATGACGCATCTTGCTGGGCTGCATTCCCAACCGACGCTTATCGACGGACTGAGTGAAATTTCCCTTAGCGTTGAACCGCACCGCATTCTTGACGCACCGGCACAGAAGATAAAGCAGGTCAACCGGATCGTGTTTTGTATTGAAACGCTCACGCACGTTGTTGAAATAAGTCATATCTCCTGGTTTCTGCCCGACCCAAATCTCGGCATATCGTGCGGCGGTTCCGCTCGGGTTGGTCAGTATTGCCGTCCAGAGATGCATCATCGGAACCAGGGAGTCACCCAGCACAATGCGCCGTGGCTTGCGGTGGCGCGCCACCCATAGCGCCATCGCGGCAGAGCCGGCGAATGGTTCGTACCATGTCCCGATGTCGTCGGGCACGTAGCGGCCAATTGTCGGTGCTAGGCTTCGCTTGCTTCCTTGGTAAGGGATCGGGTGCGGGAGCCTCAACATCGCGTGTCCATTCATCGTGATTTATGAGGCATTGCAGTGATGCCATGGGGTGCTCCGTCTTCATCGAAATGCAAACCCCTCCAACGCTCCCTAGGCTACGGCGCACGGCTTCGAGATTGTTCCGCATAGGGGAGTGCTTGCCGCTCGCGAGGTCTTTATTGGTGCTAAGACCGACGTTGGCGCGCTTCGAGAAGTTTTCTTGCGACCATCCTAGCCGAACCCGCGCCACACAGCATCGCTTTTGTGTCAATTTAGAGACGGTCGTAATCTTCTAACCCGATTCGGTCAACGTCATTCTTTTTGGATAACATAAGCGACATAAAGCTTTCAGACTGCCATCACTCCTTCGAGGGGTCGAGACGCCTCGGGCCTGATACTTCCGGCTGACCCTAAATGCCTCTGAGCAACAAAGAACCGGCCAGCCGGTTTGTGGGAACTGGGCCGGCAGCTTAATCTGCTCCGATTTATGGTCGCAAAGACGACAGCGCCGCACGGATTCACGCATCCTGCTCTCTGCTGCCGGGCGAGCCTACGCCATTTCAGCCAGGAGCGCGGCGCGGAAACGCAGGAACCCTTATGCTCGCGCCACCTGGCAAGCAATGTCCAGGGCGCGGCGGATCAGCGTCTCGCTGGCTTCAGGCGTGCGGAACGCGCTGTGGGCGGTGAGCGTCACGTTCTCCAAGGTGGCCAGCACGTCCCCCGGCGGCAGCGGCTCGTGGTCGAACACGTCCAGCGCCGCATGGCCGATCCGGCGCTCCCGCAACGCCGCCACCAGCGCTGTCGTGTCCACGAGGGCGCCGCGGGCGGTGTTCACTAAAATCGCGCCGGGGCGCATCGACGCCAGCCGGGGCGCATCGAGGAACCCCCGCGTCTCGTCGGTCAGCAGCAGATGCAGCGACACCACGTGGCTCTCGGCCAACAGCCGGTCGAGCGGCACGAACTCGACGCCGGCGGCCGCGCGCGGGGTGCGGTTCCAGGCCAATACCCGCATGCCGCTGCCGCCTGCGATGCGCGCGACCTCCGCGCCGATGCCGCCATAGCCGATCAGGCCGATGGTCTTCCCGGTCAACTGCACCGCCTCGGTCCGCAGCCACTGCCCGGCCCGCATGCCGCCATCCATGCGCGCGACGCCGCGTGCCGCCGCCCACATCAGCGCGACCGCGTGCTCGGCCACCGCGGTGTCGCCGTAACCCTTGATGGTGTGGACGGCGATGCCGAGGGCCGCGAGCTCCTCCGGGTTCATGTAGCTGCGTGCGCCAGTGCCGAGGAAGATCACGTCGCGAAGGCCGTTGCAGCCCTGCATCGCTGCCGTTGGCATGAACGTGTGGTCGTTCAAAACGAAGTCGTAACCGGCGAGCATTGCAGGCAACTCGCCCGGAGCCACTTGTGCTTGTATGTTCACGTCGATCGGCGGGTCGCCGTCCCGGCTCATGGCGCGGAACACGCTCGCCAGGTCCTCGCTCGCGTCTAGGAACAACCCTTTCATGCCGGCCTCCATCATTCCCATGATCCTGCGATGCGTGGCGGTGCGGGGCAAGGCCGGGCTGCTGGCGTGCGGCCTGCTTGCGGCCATGCCGGCGATGGCGCAAAAACCGCCGCCTCTGGGCGCGCCGGATTTCACCCCTAGCCCGGCGCCGCATCGACGGGCTCAGCCGACCGAGGCCGGGTTGCCCGGCAAGCCGCCTCCATTGGGTGCGCCCGATACCGCCGGGCCAATGCGGCCGGAGTTGCCGGGCGAGGACGGCCCGCCTGCGGCCAATGAACGCCCGTCCTCAAGCGGCACCGGCTTCGTGGTCGCGGAGGGCCGGGTGCTGACCAACAACCATGTCGTCGCCGAGTGCGTCCGGCTGGTGGTGCGCAACGCCGCCGGCGCACGCCTGCCCGGACGGGTGGCCGCGACGGACCGGCGCCGGGACTTGGCGCTCATTGCCGTGCCATCGGCGGTTGGCCCGGCCTTGGCGTTCCGTGATGGCCCGGCGGTGCGCCGCGGCGAAAGCGTCGTCACCTACGGCTTTCCGCTCTCGGGCCTGCTGTCGTCGGGTCCGACGCTGACGACGGGCGACATCAACGCGCTGGCCGGGCTGCGGGACAACCCGGCCAATTTCCAGATCAGCGCCCCGGTGCAGCCCGGCAACTCCGGCGGGCCGTTGCTGGACAGCCAGGCCAACGTGATCGGCGTGGTGGTCTCCAAGCTGAACGCGGCCCGGATTGCCGAGATGACCGGCGGCGATATCCCCCAGAACGTGAATTTCGCCGTGAAAGGCACCGAGGCGCTGGCGTTCCTGCGGGCCAACGGCGTGCAGCCCCGCACCGCCGGCAGCACCGGCGCCGACAAGCGCGCGTTCGAGATCGGCGACATCGCCAATCCGTCCACCGTTTCCATCCAGTGCTACAACTAGCCCAATGCCGCGCGTAGCATTATAGAAGCGGGCATGATCCCCAGCAGCCGGCGCTGAAGCATGGCCCGCGCGCCGATTTCGACGCCGTTCCAGCGGCCCAGGCCGCCCGTGGCGCCCGCGCCTTCCACGCTGACGCGAAACCGTCAGCTAGCCTGGCGGCTGCTGCGATACGCCATGATCGCTGCCGTTTGGGGCGCGTTGGCGCTCGCTTTGGTGCTGTTGTGGTTCGGCCGCGACCTGCCGCGCCCGGAAACTGCGCTCGATGCCGCCCGGCGCCCGGGGCTCACGCTGCAGGATCGTGCCGGGCGCACGTTTGCGACCTTTGGCGACGTGGTCGGCGACCCGCTACGCCTCGGCGACCTGCCGCATTTCCTGCCCGCGGCTGCGGTCGCGGTCGAGGACCGCCGGTTCTACTGGCATCCCGGCCTCGACCTGATCGGCATCGCCCGCGCCGCCTTCGTCAATCTGCGCGCCGGACGGCTGGTGCAGGGCGGGTCCACCATCACGCAGCAGGTGGCAAAGAACCTGTTCCTGACCAACGCCCGCACCTTCCACCGCAAGGTGCAGGAACTCATGCTGACGCTCTGGCTGGAGCACACCTTCTCCAAAGCGGAGATCCTCGAAATCTGGCTGAACCGGGTCTATCTCGGATCGGGCGCTTGGGGGGTGGACGCGGCGGCGCGGATGTATTTCGGCACGTCCGCCCGCAAGCTGAACCTGTGGCAGTGCGCGGTGCTCGCGGGGATACCCCGGGCGCCATCCCGCCTGAACCCGCGCAACGACCCGATAGCGGCGGCGGCGCGAGGCCGGGAGGTGCTGGCCGCCATGGCCGACACCGGCGTCATATCAAAGGCGGACGCCGATGCCGCCGCCGCCCGCATCGCTTTCACCGGGCGCCCTGCCGCCGCAGGCTGGTTCGCAGATTGGGCCGCGGAAGCGTCGCAGGCGTTGATTTCGCCAGGGGCCGACGCCGTGCTGCACACCACGCTCGACACCCGCCTGCAAGCGGCGGCCGAGGCGCATTTGGATGCGATGCTCGATGGCCCGGGGGCGGCGGCCGGCGTGGGGCAGGGGGCCGTGGTGGCGCTGGATGCAGCGACCGGCGCCGTGCGCGCCATGGTCGGCGGGCGAGACTGGCGGGCCAGCCCCTATAACCGCGCCACCGCCGCCCGGCGCCAGCCTGGTTCGGCCTTCAAACCCATCGTCTGGCTGGCGGCGCTCGAGCATGGGCTGCGTCCGGATGACACGGTGCTCGACGGGCCGCTGCGCATCGGCGGTTGGGCGCCGCAGAACTTCGACGGCGCGTTCCACGGCCCGGTGACGCTCGAGGAGGCGCTCGCGCAGTCATTGAACACGGCGTCGGTGCGGCTGATGCAGCAGGCTGGCGGCCCGCGCGCGGTGGCCGCGGTGGCGCGCCGGCTCGGCATCGCCGACAGCCTGCCGGACGACCTATCGCTGGCGCTCGGCACCGGGGAGGTTGGCCTGATGGAGCTGTCGGTGGCCTATGCCACATTGTTCAACGGCGGGCGCGCTGTCGTGGCGCAGGCGATCGAAACGATCGAGGCCGACCGGCGGACGGTGCCGGTTCCGCGGCCGCCCGGGGACCGTGTGGTCGATGCGGACCTCGCGGCGATGATGGTGCGCATGATGGCGGCGGTGGTGTCGCGCGGCAGCGGCCGGGCGGCGGCGGTACCGGGCAAATTCGTGGCCGGCAAGACGGGGACGACGCAAGACTACCGCGACGCCTGGTTCATAGGCGCTGCGGGCGGGACGGTGATCGGCGTGTGGCTGGGCAATGACGACGGACGGTCGATGCGGGCGGTTTCCGGCAGCGGCCTCCCGGCGCGGTTGTTCCGGGAGATCGCTTTGGACCTGCGCTAGACTACGATCAAGCCAAGCTTTTTTCCCGCGGCTTGCTGCCGCTGACCTTGGCTGAGAGTTCGTAGGCGTCGGCGAGCAGCGTCAGCTTCGCCGTGTTCGGCAATTTCCGGAACGCCTCAAGCAGCAAGAATTCCTCATTGGATGGCGCCGAGCCAGAATACTCGCCCTCCATCAGCGCCCCGATCGGCACATTCAATGCCTGGGCCAGCTTGATCAGCCGTGAGGTCTCAGGGAAGCACGTGCCCCAAATCCAGGCGTGCACGGCCACGCGGGACACATCCATGGTGCGTGCAAGCCCGGCCTGGGTAATCCCCCGGTCGGTCATGACGCGGGCGAGGTTGTGCCGGAACCGGTCGCGCGATGGGTTTGGCTCCGGCTTCTCGGTCGTGGGCCAACCCCGGAGCACGACCGGCTGCGGTGCGTTCTTCATGACCTGGCCAGCCCGGCAGGCAGGCTGCAGGCGGCTAAGCGTGACCGTCTTGGCTCAATGACGCACTTCACCGCAATTCTCCCGACACAGATTCTAGCGTCAGACACCTACTTATCACGTGGTTGAGAGCATACAATGTTCAATTTATGAGTTTTTGTCGACCTTGCGCGCGAGATGGTAAGCGGCGTTTGAACGCGAAGAACGTTACTTTTACAAACAGCAGAACGATCTATGGGTCGTTACAGATAGGGCGTCCTGTCTAACTAGGCCGAACCGGCCCAAATGTGCCATCGAAAACTGCGGCCCAGGCCTGGAACATCCTCGGCTGATCGAACTCACGCTCTGCCTTGGCGCGGTTGGCGGCGCCCAATGCCCGTCGGATGGCGCCCTGATCGATCAAGGCGCGCAGTGCAGCCGCCAGCGCCGCGTCGTCCAGCGCGGTGACATACGGGCCGTTCTCGGCCGCCAGCATCGAGCGGATGTCGCCCACGTCGGTCGACGCCACCGCAAGCCCGGCTGCCATCGCCTCCAGCAGCGACAATGGCATCTGCTCGGTGTCGGACGACAAGGCGAAAACGTCGAACTGCTGCAACAGCGCCGCCGGTTCGGCAATGTGCCCGGCGAAGTGCACGCGGCCGCCAATGCCTAGTCCGGCCGCCATGGCCTGCAGCGCCGCACGCTCGGGGCCGTCGCCGACGATGGTCAAGCGGGCCTGCAAGCCTGGCGTCGCCAGGGCAAAGGCGCGCAGTAGCCGCCCGATGTTCTTCTCCGCCCGCAACGCCGCGACGGTGCCGATCGACGGAGCTTGTTTCGGCGTTTCCAACGTCGCGGGCAGGGCGGCGAACCGGGCAACGTCGATGCCGTTCGGCACATAACGCAGGCGGTCCGGCTTGAGGCGCCATATCTGCGTCGCGATCGCCCACAGCGTGCGCGACGGCAGGACCGTGACGCGGTTCCGCAGCAGGATGCGCCGCGCCAACGCCCTGCGTGGCAGCCGGCCGCCGCGGTCGTCCGGGCCAAAACCGTCTTCGATGTGCACCTGCCGCACGACGGGGACCGCGTTGGCCATCGACCACTCGATCGTGCCCCAATTGCTGGTGACCAGCAGGTCCGGCCGCATCTGGCGCAGCCGTTGGCGGAATCGCAACACGTTGCCGGCCGTGTCGCCCTTGCAGATTTCGATGGCGGGAAAGTTCAGATCGAGCCCTGGATCAAGCCGTTCCCGGCACGACAGGTCGCCGTCCATCGCGATGACGGCATGTCTCCAGCGGCGGCCGAAGTGGTTCACGATCGAGGCGAACCGGACTTGGACCCCGCCCACTCCGAACGAGGAGAACACATGCAGCAGCAATGGCGGTTTTGCAGGGTCCGGCATGACGCCCGTTATGGCATTGCGATTTCGTAATGGATATGGAGAACGTGTGGAGGACTGAGCGGAAGCGTCAGTATGGAGGACTTCGCATCCGCTTCACGGTTGAGGATGGAGACGCAAAAACAGCACAGAAGACCGCCTTTAACCGCTCCGATTCACTCAGCGAACCTGGAGCGGGCGAAGGGATTCGAACCCTCGACCCCAACCTTGGCAAGGTTGTGCTCTACCCCTGAGCTACGCCCGCATTCCAATAAGCGCGCCTTTTAAGCAGGTCCGGCCGGCCGCGCAAGAGCAGTTCGCATTGCACTGGACCGAGCCACGCCCAACTCACGGCCCGCACCCCTTGCCGTTCCGGCAGCTTGCACATTTCGCTTGCGCGCAACATCTATGCAGCATCGGACGACCCAGGATAGGCGCATTCATATGGACATGCTCATCGGCCAGAAAACGGCTAGCCAAAGACCTGCTGGACAGAAACCTGGCAGCCGGGGAGCGCCGGCTCCAGCCGGGCGCACTGCCGCGGCCGGGGTCTCCGCAGATGACATGATCGTCGACGGCACGCAGCAGACCTTCATGCAGGACGTCATCGAGGCGTCGCGCTCTGTCCCGGTCCTGGTCGATTTCTGGGCAACTTGGTGCGGCCCCTGCAAGCAGCTCACCCCGGCGCTGGAAAAGGTCACTCGGGCCGCGGGCGGGCGCATTAAGCTGGTCAAGATCGACATCGACGCCAACCGTGCGCTGGTGCAGCAATTGTCGCAGATCGGCCTGCCGTTGCAGTCCGTGCCGACCGTGGCGGCATTCTGGCAGGGCCAGGTCGCCGACCTGTTCCAGGGCGCGTTGCCCGAAAGCGAGATCAAGCGTTTCGTCGAGAGCCTGCTGAAGCTTGCCGGCGGCGCCATGCCGGCCGCGGACCTGCTGGCCGAGGCCCGGGCGGCGATGGAGACCGAGCGGTTCGAGGATGCCGGCGGCCTGTTCAGCGCCCTGTTGCAGGATGATCCGGAGAACCCGTCCGCCTGGGCCGGCCTGATCCGCGTCCTGATGGCGCTTGGCCAGGAGGATCAGGCCCGCGACGCCCTGGAGCAGGTGCCACCGGCGCTTGCGGAACACCCCGAGGTGAGCGGCGCCCGCAGCGCGCTGGCGCTCGCAGAGGAGGGCCGCAAGGCGACCAGCCAGCTATCGCAGTTCGAGCAGCGCCTTGCGGCCGACCCGGCGGACCACCAGGCACGCTACGACCTTGCCGCGGCGTTGAACGCCAGTGGCGACCGTGCTGGGGCCGCCGATGCGCTGCTGCACATCATCAAGCACGACCGCGCCTGGAACGAGGACGCGGCGCGGCTCCAGTTGCTGAAATTGTTCGAGTCGTGGGGACTCGCTGACCCCGCAACCCTGGCCGCCCGGCGCAAGCTGTCGGCACTGCTGTTCAGCTAACGCCATGGCACTGCGCTCCAGCATCGACGAGCTGCCGACGGAGTTCCCGGTATTCCCCCTGGGCGGAGCGTTGCTGCTGCCCCAGGGCAAACTGCCGCTGAACATCTTCGAACGGCGCTACCTCGCCATGGTGGAGGACGCGCTGGCGTCGGGCCGGGTGATCGGCATGGTGCAGCCGGACGAGAGCCGGCCCGCGGCGCCGAGCGGACCGGCGCTGTATAAGGTCGGCTGCCTGGGCCGCCTGTCCTCGTTCAGCGAGGCTGACGACGGGCGTTACCTTGTCACCCTGACCGGCATGGTCCGCTTCGCCATCAGCGTCGAGCTCGAAATGCAGCGGGGTTACCGCCGGGTGCGTGCCGACCTCGCACGGTTCCGCAGCGACCTCGATGGTAAGCCTAGCGCCGGGGGCATCGACCGGGACGGAATCACCACGGCGCTGCGCAGCTATTTCACTGCGAATGGCTTCGATGCGAACTGGGACGCCATCAACGAAATGCCGGACGATGCCCTCGTCACCACCTTGGCGATGGTTTGTCCGTTCGACCCGGCTGAGAAACAAGCGCTGCTGGAAGCGCCAGGAGCGGCCGACCGGGCGAGCACCCTATTGACCCTGCTGCGGATGGGGGTCCACTCCACCAATGGCGGGCGCCAAGGCCGCCAGGCGAGCTGAAACCGACAAAGGGGTTGTCATGTCCGATGCTGCGACCGTCGATCCGCGGCTGCTAGCCATCCTGGTCTGCCCGGTGACGAAGGGGCCACTCATCTATGACCGGGCGGCGCAGGAACTAGTCAGCCGCAAGGCCGGCCTCGCATTTCCAGTGCGGGACGGCATCCCCATCATGCTGCCCGAGGAAGCGCGCCTGCTGGATGATGCTTGAAAGGCAGGGTGGCGAACATTATGGCGGCGCCCACCCCCATTGAGATTCGTGTCCGTCGCGCCACGCAGCGGTTGGAGGTGGATTTCGACGATGGCGCCCAGGTGTCGCTGCCCGCTGAACTTTTGCGCGTTGAAAGTCCGAGCGCCGCGGTGCAGGGCCATTCTCCGGATCAAAAGCAGACGGTGCCGGGCAAACGTGGGGTCAATATTGCGGCGGTCGAACCCGTTGGCCACTACGCGATCCGGATCAAGTTCAGCGATGGCCATGATACCGGCATCTTTAGCTGGGCGTTGCTGCACCGGATGGGCCATGAGCAGGCGGAGCTCTGGGCCGCTTATCTGGAGTCGCTGGCGCAAAAGGGCCTGAACCGCGATCCCTGACGCCAGCACGGCCCAGCCTACGGCGCCTGCACCAGCACGGACGTCAGCCCGGCCTCCAGCAAAGACCGCAGGTCGGGCATTGCGAGCGCGATGCACCCCTCGGTCGGCGCGAAGTCCATCCGGGCCACGTGAAGGAAGATCGCGCTGCCCATGCCGCGCAGGACCGGAGCGTCGTTCCAGCCCAGTACGCCGATGAGGTCGTAAACCGCATCCGAACGCCAAAGCGCCTCGTGCCGTCCGTCATGCGGCGTGCGCACCGGACGGTTGTAGTCCCCATGCGAGGGGTCGTCGCACCAGCCATCATGCGGGGCGAGCGGCATGACCGGCACGGCCGCACGCGGACGCGCCACCCGGTCGGCGCGATACAGCACCCTCCGCAACGGCAGCAGCCCGGACGGCGTCGCCCCGTCGCCTTCTTGTTTTTGCGCCCGCACCCCGCCGCGGCCCAGTGCCGCGCGCATCCGGAAGCCGCCAAGGGTGAGCACCCCCTCAACGCCCACGGCCGCCTGGCCCCCGGCGGCGCCGCTCATGCCAAACCTTTCTCAAGCGCCTGGCTTCGGCGCCACTCCTGGCCGGCTTCCTGATAGGCGGCAAGCCCGCGTTGCTTGTTGGCGTCGGCAAACTGCGTCGGGCTCTGCAGGAATTCCGGTATTGTGGTGGCGAGCGTCGTGTATTCGCCGGGCTTCAAGGTCCCCGGCGTCACCGTGCCCATCGGCGCTTCCGATCCAGTGGCCGACATGCCGGCCGGAACCGACGGGCGCGACAGGTCGGGCCCCATGCTGAGCAACGCCTCAGCAAAGCTCATGAACGCAGCGCCGAGTATGCCGATCGGGCCGCCGAAAATCCCGGCCCCCAGGATGCGCAGCGGCGCAGGGATGTCGTCACCCGTTGCGGCCCGGTAAATTGTGCCGACCACCGGTATATGCTGCAGGGGGTTCAGTGCCCGCAGCACGTCCTTGAACGGCACATTAATCGGCTGCGGCCAATAGCCGTCAGGCCCGATCGGCCCTGCGCCGTCCGGCGGGGTGGCGTATCCAAACAGGCGGGATGCGGGGTCGGCGCCGGGCGTTGGGAGGATCATGCTGCGAACGTTGCAAATGCCGTGCCGCTGCCGGGTCAGCCAAGCAGGTGGCCGAACCGACGCGCCTTGGTCGCCAGATAGTGGTCATTGATGCCATTAGGCTCGATCACCAACGGCTCCCGCCCCTCAACCTGGACCCCGCACGCCGCCAGCGCCGCCAGCTTGTCGGGATTGTTGGTCAGCAGCCGGACCCGGCTGATTCCAAGCTGCTCCAGCATGGTCGCGGCGACCAGGAAATTGCGCTCATCCGCATTCCAGCCCAGCGCCCGGTTGGCGTCGAGCGTGTCCAACCCACGGTCCTGCAACGCATAGGCGCGCAGCTTGTTCGTAAGCCCGATGCCGCGGCCCTCCTGCGCAAGATACAACAGCACGCCCGCGCCATCGGCCGCCATGCGGTCCAGCGCCGCATGCAGTTGCGGCCCGCAATCGCACCGGAGGCTGCCAAGCAGGTCCCCGGTGAAGCACTCGGAATGCACCCGCGCCAGCGGCGCCGGGTCCGCAGCGCCCGCATGCTCCGGCCTGCCGATCAGGATCGCCAGATGCTCGATGCCGGCATCCGGAGCGCGGAATGCGACCACGCGGGCGTCGGCCGAAGCTGCAAGGGGGACATGCGCCGACGCGACCTGCACCAGTCCGGACGCAGCCGAATCGGGATACGCCAGCACGTCGGCCGCCGATACCGACAGAAGGCCCAGCCGGCTCGCCTGCGCCATTGCGTCGGAACGCACCGGCGCAATCAGCGCTGCGGGCAGCAGACGGCCGAGCTTCACCAACGCGAGCGCGGCCGGGGCAGGGGCGGGGAGCGGGGCCTGCTCCGGCGGATCGGCCAAAAGCTGGGTTGCGGTCGGATCGGCGATGCCGCGGAGCAGGGAAGCGTCGAGCAGGCCGGCGGTGCGCAACGCGATGGCGCCGCCGGGTTCGACCGGGCGGCGCAGCAGCGCCGCAGCGCGCACCGGCGAGAGCAATAGCAAGGGAGGCCCAGCCGCCAGGGCCGAAAGCTCCCCGAGTCCGGCCGCGCCAGCCGTGTCCGCCGCCAACACCACGTAGTCGGGAGAGCCCAGCAGCAGGACCGGGGTTCCGCGGCGAAGGTCGGCGATGGCGCGGTGCACCGCCCTGATCCGAAACATGGCATGATCGGGAAGGGGAAGCGCCGCCTGTTCCGCCTGTGATTCTCGCGGCTGGGCCACGTCGTCTCCATCCAAAACCATGTCGTCCGGTAACGGATATGGCGTCCTCTTGTGCGCCGCATCCAAGTGCCTCACATATATGTGTGCATTCTAGGCCGGTAATGTGCAATTGCACACATCTGGCGCGCTTTGGGCTACAAGCTCGATGTGTATCAATTTTGAGGGCGTCACGCTGATATGTTGCTTATCCGACGAGATCGATGCTGCCGGGTTCAAAGCGACGCCCTGCCTGCGGCCTTAAATAGGGAAGTTGCCGAATGACGGCTGACCGTCCGATCCTTATTGTCGACGACGACGTTGCCCTGCGGGAAGCGCTGCTCGAACAACTGCAACTCGATGGGGAGTTCACCGTCGCAGAGGCAGGGACCATTTCGGCTGCGGAAGGCTTGCTGACGGGCAAGGATTCCCGATTCGACGCCATCATCCTCGACGTGAGCCTGCCCGACGGCGACGGACGCGACCTGTGCGCCTCATTGCGCAAACAGGGGCTACGCATGCCGATCATCATGCTGACGGGGTCGGATGACGAGGCGGACGTGGTGCGCGGATTGGACGCCGGCGCGAACGACTACATCGCCAAACCATTCCGCCTCGCCGAACTGCTGGCCCGGCTGCGCGCGCAGCTCCGCATCTTCGAAAATTCCGAGGACGCGGTTTTCACCATTGGCCCCTACACCTTCCGTCCCAGCGCCAAGCTGCTGCATGAGCCGGTGAAGAACCGCCGCATCCGGTTGACGGAAAAGGAAGCTGCGATCCTCAAGTACCTTTATCGCGCCGGCACCCGGCCCGTCGCGCGGCAGGTCCTGCTGAACGAGGTTTGGGGCTATAATGCCGCGGTCACGACCCATACGCTCGAGACCCATATCTACCGGCTGCGCCAGAAGATCGAGCCCGATCCCAGCAATGCGCGCCTGCTGGTGACGGAGGGCGGGGGCTACCGGCTCGACCCGATCGGGGTCATGCCGGGCGCTTGATGCGGCGGCGAATCCTCATGGCCGCCGGTGCGGGGCTCGTGTCGCTATGCAATCGTTGATGCTGCCGCACCGAACTTAGGCATCGAGCTCGACGCATACGGGCACGTGGTCCGACGTTTGCGGCCAATCCCGCGCCTCGGTCAGCACCGTGCTCGACCGCAGGCCCGGCACCAGGTCCGGCGTGACCCAAACATGGTCCAGTCGGCGGCCGCGGTTGGCGGCCTTCCAGTCCCGGTTGCGGTACGACCACCACGTATACAGCTTCTGGTCCGCCGGCACGAAATGCCGCATGGCGTCCACGAACCCCGTGCGCATCCAGGCCTCCATCGCGGCGACCTCGACCGGCGTGTGGCAGACGACCGCGAGCAGTTGCTTGTGGCTCCAAACGTCGTGCTCCAGCGGCGCGATATTGAGGTCGCCGACCAGGACGCACCGCGCGGGCCGCCGCGCGGCGAACCAATTGGTGACCTCGCCGACGAATGCCAGCTTGTGGGCGAACTTCGGGTTGACCGCCGGATCCGGCTCGTCCCCGCCGGCGGGCACGTAGAAGTCGTGCAGGGCTAGGGGTCCGGTGGGCGTTGCAAGCGCCACGCCCACATGCCGGCAATCGCCGCGCTCGCACCAATCGGGTCCATCGAGCGGGACCAATGGCAGGCGGGACAGGATGGCGACGCCGTTATAGCCCTTCATGCCGCGCCGGGCGACGTGCGGATAGCCGAATGCGCCCGGCGCCGCGTCGGGAAACAGCTCGTCCGGCACCTTCGTCTCCTGCAGGCAGATCACGTCGGGATCGAGCGACGCGATCAGCCGCTCGATCAGCGGCAGCCGCAGTCGGAGCGAGTTGATGTTCCAGGTGGCGATGCGGAGCTTGGACATCGGCCTCCAATGGCCCGGCGGTGGACCCGGTGCAAGCCGCCTTGCTTATCGGGCCGTTTCGGCTACGGTCCCGCCAAACCGGCATTCCCCGGGAGGAAACCAACAATGTTCCGCAGGTCCCTGCTCGCTGCCGCTGTGACCCTGGCGCTGGCGCCGGCCATCTTTGCGCAGGCGGCGTTCGCGCAGGCGGGCGCCCCGATCCCGGTCGGCGCGATCGAGATCCTGAGCGGCCCCAATGCGGCCTATGGCACCGCGATCCGCGCCGGGCTGGAACTCGCGCTGGAGGAGGTCAACGAGAAGGGCGTGCTGGGCCGCAAGATCGCGCTCACCATCGAGGACAGCGCGGCCAACAAGGACCAGGCGATCAATGCGGCGCGCAAGCTGATCGGCCGGGACAAGGTGGTCGCGATCATCGGGCCGACCCTGTCGAACGAGATGTTCGCCGCCGGGCCAGTGGCGAACGAGCGCAAGATCCCGATCATCGGCACCAGCACGACGGCCGCGGGGATCACCGACATCGGCCCCTATGTGTTCCGCACCAGCCTGCCCGAGAGCGACGTGATCCCCGTCACCTTGGCGTGGGCGAAGGCGCACGGCGTGAAGACGATCGCGCTGATGTATGCAAACGACGACGCGTTCTCGAAGTCGGGCTTCGACACCATGAAGGCCGCCGCCGAAAAGGCCGGGCTGAACATCGTGGCGATCGAGAGCTTCGGCAGCAAGGACACCGACTTCAGCGCGCAGCTTACGAAGGTCAAGGCGCTGAAGCCCGACGCCATCGGCATCTCGGCGCTGGTCGAGCCGGTGTCCGGCGTGCTGCTGCAGGCGCGGCAGTTGGGCATTGGCAAGGAGACGCTGTTCGTCGGCGGCAACGGCAGCAACTCGCCGAAACTGGGCGAGATCGCA
This sequence comes from Acetobacteraceae bacterium, assembly GCA_965277495.1. Lineage (GTDB taxonomy): Bacteria > Pseudomonadota > Alphaproteobacteria > Acetobacterales > Acetobacteraceae > CAHJXG01. The sequence goes on from OZ255824.1 coordinate 4,196,401, forward strand.
GGCACGGCGGCGGATGGCCTGATCGTCGGCAGCCCGTGGTTCGTAGCGAAGGACGACCCGGTGAACCAGGCGTTCGTGACCAAGTTCCGCGCCAAGTACGGCAGGGACCCCGACCAGTTCGCCGCCCAGGCCTTCGATTGCATGCACATCCTGGCCGACGCCATCATCCGCGCCGGCTCCACCGAGCCGGACAAGATCCGCGACGCGCTGCTGGCCACCAAATACAGCGGCGTCATGGGGCCGTTCACCTTCACCGCGGGCCGCGACCCCGCCAGCACCGAGGGCGTCGTGGTCCTGGCCATGCAGGGCGGCAAGTTCGGCGTCGCGCCACAATAAGGTTCCAGTGCGGCCCAGGCTTGCGGCGGCCCAGGCTTGCGGCGGCCAAGGCTTGCGGCGAACGCACGAACGCCATAGGACGCTGCGATGCTCGCCCAGCAGCTTGTGAACGGCGTCCTGCTCGGCGCCACCTATGCCCTGTTCGCCCTCGGTTTCACGCTGATGTTCGGCGTGCTGCGGGTAATCAACCTGACCTACGGCTTCTATTTCTCGGCCGGCGCGCTCCTGGCGTTGTGGATAACGCGCGCCGGCGCGCCTATCTGGCTGGCGCTGCCGGCAGCCGCGGCCGGTTCCGGATGCATCGCCGTCGTGTTCGACTGGATACTGCTGTCCCGCCTTCGCCGCATCCATGCGCCGGAGCTGTCGTCGCTCATGGTGACGCTCGGCGGCGTGCTGGCGCTATATTCGGCGCTTACGAGCTGGCTCGGTCCCGATATCCGGCGCCTGCCGCCCGGCATCATCAGCGCAGACGCGTTCCACATTGGCGACATCCGCATCACCACGGCGCAAATCCTGATCCTCGTCGCCACCACGGTCCTGGTCGGGGCGTTGCTGGCCCTCATGCGCGGCACCCGGCTCGGCCTCGCCATCCGCGCCATGGCGGAAAAACCCGACGCGGCGCAGCTCATGGGCATCGACACCGGGCGGGCGGCGGCTCTGGTATCCTTCATCTCCGGTTGTCTCGCTGGGGCAGGGGGCGTGCTGATCGGGCTCAACTTCAACGCCATTCACCCCTACATGGGCGAGGCGATGATGCTACGCGGCTTCGTCGTCATCATTGTCGGCGGCCTCGGCGACATACGCGGCGCTTTGCTGGCCGGACTGGCATTGGGCGTGATTGAGGTGATGACCGCCGCCTACGTGTCGTCGGACCTTAAGGAAGCGGTGGCGTTCCTGATCCTTGTGGCCGTGCTGTGGACCCGGCCCTCCGGCCTGTTCGGCCGCGCCGTGCTGCGCCGGGCCTAGTCGATGCCCGCGTGGCTCGACGACGTCCTGTGGACCTACCAGAACTTGGTCTATGCGCTGGGCGTCAACGGGCTGTTGGCGCTGTCGATGTATGTGGTGCTGGCGGTAGGCCAGTTGTCGCTGGGCCAGGCGGCGTTTATGGGCCTCGGCGCATACTCTTCCGCGCTGATGACCTTGAAGCTCAAGCTGCCGTTCTTTGCCGTCTTGCCATTGTCGGCCGTGGCGCCGGCCGCCTTCGCGTTGGCCATCGGCGTGCCCACGCTGCGGCTGTCCGGCGTCTATCTCGCCATCGCCACCATCGGCTTGGGCGAAGTATTGCGCGCGGTCTACCTGAACGTGGACATGTTCGGCGGCGCGCTGGGCCTGTCCGGCATCCCGGAGCGCGCGACGACTTGGATGATCTACGGCCTGCTCGGCCTGGCGGTGCTGGCGCTCTGGCTGATCGGGCGCAGCGGCATCGGCCGGGCAATGGAGGCGATGCGCGAGGACGAGACCGCGGCCCAGGTCATGGGCGTCCCGATCGGGCGCTACAAGATGGGCGCGCTGCTGGCCTCCGCCGTGCTGGCCGGGCTGGCGGGCTGCCTGTCGGCGCATGTATCGAGCTTCATCGGCCCCAACGAGTACGGCTTCGAGCCGGCGGTCACTATCTTGTCGTATGTGCTGCTGGGCGGCATCGGCACGCCGCTCGCCCCCGTGGCCGGCGCCTGGGTGTTGACCTTGCTGCCCGAACTGCTGCGCGGCTTCAGCGATATCCGGTTGGTGCTGAACGGCGTCATCATCGTCTTGGCCGTGCTGTTCTTGCCGAATGGGCTGCTCGGCGCCCGCATGAAGCGGATCGGCGCCCGCACCGCTGCATGACCCCGCTGCTGGAAATAAGCGGCCTGACCCGCCGCTACGCCGGCCTGGTCGCGGTGGACAGCGTCGACATGCAGGTCATGCCCGGCGGCGTCCACGCCGTCATCGGCCCGAACGGCGCCGGCAAGACCACGCTGTTCAACCTGGTGTCCGGCCTGGTGCCGCCGAGCGCCGGCCGCATCCGCCTCGCCGGCCAGGACGTGACGGGGCTGGCCGCCGACCGTCGCGCGGCGCTTGGGCTGGCGCGCACCTTCCAGAACATCCGCATCTTCGCCGCCATGACGGTGCTGGAAAACGCCCTGACCGGCCTGCATGCCCGGCTGACGGCCAGCCTACCCGGCGTGGTGCTGCGCCTGCCGCGTTTCCGGACGGAGGAACGCCGCGCCGTGGCCCGTGCCCGCGAGGCGCTCGATCTCGTGGGCCTCGCCGACAAGGCCGGGCAGCGTGCGCAGGCCCTATCGTATGGTGACCAGCGCCGGCTGGAGATCGCCCGCGCCATGGCGCCGGAGCCGCGCCTGCTGTTGTTGGACGAACCCGCCGCCGGCATGAACCCGGCCGAGACCGCGGCGCTGGCCATCCTGGTCCGCCGCCTGAGCGGATTCGGCACCACCGTCCTGCTGGTGGAGCACGACATGGGCTTCGTCATGGACATCTCCGACCGTGTCACCGTGCTGAACTTCGGCAAGCGCATCTATGAGGGCGCGCCGCAGGCCGTGCGGCAGGAGCCGTCGGTGATCGAGGCCTATCTTGGCCACAAGGTTGCCGCGCGGCTTGCCGCCGGCGCCAAGGCCGGCGTGCGCGGAGCCTGATGAGCAGCCTCGAAATCGACGGGCTTGAGGTCGCCTATGGCCGCACCTCCGCCGTGCGCGGCATCTCGATCGACGTGCGGGATGGCCAGGTGGTGTGCCTGATCGGGGCGAACGGCGCCGGCAAGACGACGACCATGCGCGCCATCTCCGGCCTCGTGCGTCCGCGCGCCGGGCGGATTCGCTTCGCCGGCCGCGACATCACCGGACAGGCCGCCCACCGCATCGCCGCCGCCGGGCTGCGCCAGGTGCCGGAGGGCCGGCAATGCTTCGCCGAGCTGACCGTCGGGGAGAACCTGGCGCTGGGGGCCTATCTGACGCCGGCCCGAAGCGAGGTCGCCCGGCGGATGGACAGCGTGCTGGCCCGCTTCCCGCGGCTGCGCGAGCGGCTGGGCCAGCTCGCCGGCTCGATGTCGGGCGGCGAGCAGCAGATGCTGGCGATCGGACGCGCGTTGATGGGCGCACCGCGGTTGCTGTTGCTTGACGAGCCGAGCATGGGCCTAGCGCCGCTGTTCGTCGAAGAGATCTTCGCCATCATCGCGGCGCTGAAGGCGGACGGGACGACGATCCTGCTGGTGGAGCAAAATGCCTCGGCCGCACTCGATGTTGCCGACTACGCCTACGTGCTGGAGAACGGACGCATCGTCCTTTCCGGTCCAGCATCCGAAATGGCAAACAACCCAGCCATCGAAGCGGCCTATCTAGGCGGCTAGGACGAATCCGGTTCAGCATACCGCGACGGCCTATACGAAGCCTCGCACATTCTAAAACGGCTGAAGCCACTGCAAACGGCGCTGCAACATCGTGCAGGCCAAGTCGCTTGATCATACGCGCTGGCACCTTGTCAACAACGCAGATGCCGTGCAACAGTTCATACGCCATGCGTTTGGTGTCTGGGCATTAACAGCACTTGCCGGGAATGGCTGCTCAATTTGCAACGACCCAGCTCTTTTAAGCTTGTTCCGCTGTGCAATTCCTAGAGTGCTCCGGACTTCTTCCGACATTTTTTCGGACTTTCGTAGAGAAGCTTAAACGGACCCTGAACAGGGCAAGCCGTCAAAACGGGGGGCGCATGAAATACGTGCAATTTCCGAAAGCATTGCTTTATGCCGCAACGGTCGCAACAACATTTAGCACTGCTGCATCGCAAGAGGACAAGCACGGATTATTGGAGCCCGAGGCTGGCAATTGGCACACGTGGTCCATTCCTTCCGGGTCTGCGATCACGGTGCCGGCTCCGCCTGACGCTTCCGCAACAAGGACGGAAATTAGCGATCTAAAGTCGCAACAGGCTCGTGACGCCGAAACATTGGACCGGATTGCCTATTGGGACCGAGGCTGGCCTGGTTACCGCTGGCAGGAGATCGCCCTCGCTGAATCGCAGGCGGAGCCCCGGTCGTATCTATGGCGTACGATGACGCTAGTCAGTGTCGCAATCCATGACGCGACTGTGGCAACTTGGCATGCGAAGTATCAATACTCCCGCGCGCGTCCAAGCGACATTGATCCGGCGGTCGAGCCGGCGGTCATCGTCCCCCGCAGCCCCTCTTATCCCTCTGAGCATGCCGCAGTCGCGGCGGCGGCCGCCGATGTGTTGGCATATGTGTTTCCAAAAAGCGAAGCCATTCTCGAAAAGCGCTCTCGGGACGCCGCCCAATCCCGTGTTGCCGCCGGGGTCCAATATCCGAGCGACGTGCAGGCCGGACTGGCGTTAGGGCATCAGATCGGCGCGGCCGTCATTGCGCGTGCCAAGGCGGATCGGTCTGATACGCCTTGGGACGGCAAGATTGCCACTGGGCCAAACCTCTGGGCGGGCACCAATCCGATTGCACCCATGCGGGGCCAATCGGTGCCTTGGGCGTTGACGTCCGCCGATCAGTTCCGACCTCCTGCCCCACCGGTGTCAGGATCGGCACAGTTGGCCGCCGACCTGGCAGAACTGAAAAGCTTCCAGCGAACCCCAACCAGCCGGCGAACAGCATACTTTTGGGCAGTCGTTCCCGAGTTGCGCGAGTGGATCGCGATCACGAACAGCAAGATATTCGAGTCCCGGATGGCTGACGATCCGCCGTGGGCCGCGCGTGCGATGGCTCTGGTCATGGTCGCAAGCAACGACTCCTTCATTGCCTGCTTTGAAGCCAAGTACCACTACATGGCGCCGCGTCCGTTCCAGGTCGACCCGAGCGTCGATATGCTGTTTCCCGCTCCGAACCATCCGTCCTACCCGGCTGCCCATGGTTGTGGCGACGGTGCTGCTGAGGCAGTGCTCAGTCATCTCTTCCCTGGCGACGCGGCATACTTTAGGGAGCGCGCCGAGGAGGGTGCTTGGTCGCGTCTCTGGGCTGGTATCCATTTTCGAAGCGATATCGAGGCGGGCTTGACGCTCGGCCGGTCTGTCGGACGGCTTACCATTGAGCGGGTGAACGAGGACAAGACGAAAAGCGCGGCTCGCTAACGCGATACCGTTGACTAGATTTCTAAATGCCTGACAGCCAATTGCGAATACAAAGGAGAGTATCAGCAAATCTAAGGGCTATCCGGCGGCGGCAGTTCCTGTTGCTCGACCGGGGCGGGGGGCGGCTCCGTGGCGGTGTCCTGCAGCCAGTCGCGTAGCGAGCGGCGCACCTGGAACTCGAATTCCACGTTTAGGTCGTCCAGCATCTGCCGGGTCAGGTCATACAGCGCCGCGCGCAGGTCGCCCGGTATGGTGGCCGTGCGGGTCACCCGGGCCGCCGCGAAGCCGGCACGGACGCCCTCGGTCGTCACCACATCCAGATGCACGGCGACAACGCCCTGCAAGCCTCCGGAAACGCGGTCGACGCGGGCCTCGTCGATGACGAACACGGCCCGGCCCGACGTGCCGCCCGCAATCAGCCGGTCAAGCCCCATCTGCCGCGCCGCCGCGCCCAACGGGGTCGGCGACTGCGCCTCGATCGGGCCTGGCGGCGGCGGGTCGCCGATGTCCACCGCCGCCACATTGAGCGGCAACGGCTTCAGATAATCGTAGCGCAGCGGCGGCATCTCACGCGGCGGCTCGTTCCCGCCGCACGCCGCCGCCGCCAATGGCAGCAGCAATGCCATGCGGCGCGGGATTTCAATTGAGCGTTTCATTCGCGCCTTTGCCATGGACCTCGTTGCGGTCGAACCGGAAGTCCAGGTTGCAGAATTCGCACGTCATGACGATGTCGCGGCCCACCGTCATATGGTCCAGGTCGTCCGGCGGGAATGTTTCCAGGATGCCCGACAACCGCGCGCGCGAGCAACGGCAGCCATAGGCCAACGGGCGGTTGCGGTCGGCGGCCACGCCCGCGGCGCCGAACAGCAGATACAGCAGGCGCTCCGGCAGGATTGTATCATCCAGCAGTTCCTCCTCCTTCAGCGTGGCGGCGAGCGCCGTCGCCGTGCGCCAGCTCTCGGCCTGCGCCTCGGCGTCGAGGCCCGGATCGATGCCGCCCTCGCCGGGAACACGTTCGAGGATCAGCGCCCCGGCCCGCCAACCGGCGCCGGTCCGGGCACAGGCCAGGCGCACGCTGCACTGGATTTGCTCGCTGGTTTCGAAGTAGTGCAGCGCCATGTCGGCGAGGCTGTCGCCCTCAATCGAGACGATGCCCTGGTGGCGTTCGCGCTCCGGCCCCTGGTCCACGCTGAACGCCAGGTAGCCGTGTCCGAGCAGGGTGGCGGCGGACGGGCTGCGGTCCGCGGCAAGTAGGGCGGCAAGCCGTTCGGGTTCGGCCCGGGCATATCCGCGCAGCGCGCCCGCCTCGGTGCAATCGGCCAGCAGCATCGGCACCGCGCCATCGCCCTTGGCCTGCAGGCTGAAGCTGCCCTGGAACTTCAGCGCCGTGGCTAACGCCGCCGCAAGCGCCAGGGCTTGGCCCGACAGCGCCGTCACGGAGTCATGGTTGACATGCCGGGTCAGCAGCGCGTCCGCGAGCGGGCCAAGCCGCACGAGCCGTCCGCGCACCGGCTGGCCCGGCAGGTGAAAGGGGGTGACGCCGCGCGGCACGACGATGTCGGGCACGTCCGGGCGGGCGCTGTCGAGGAAGGGCGGGTTGGTTATCATCAGCCCTACATAGGGATCAGCCCTGCCGAGGTGAACCTACTGCGTGCGGGCCATGCGTCGTAGGCTGTCCCGTAAGGGAGCGGCCATGGGACGAAATTGGGTATTTGTGGCGGCGGTGGCGCTCGGGCGCGTTGCATTCGGCTACCAGTTCCAGGTCATGGCGAGCCTTGGGCCGGAACTTCGGGCCGTATTCGGACTGGACTACGCCGCGCTCGGCAGCCTGATCGGCGTCTACATGGCGCCGGGCATCCTGCTCGCGCTGCCCGGCGGATTGCTCGGACGGCGCTATGGCGAGCGGCCCGTCGTCGGCGCTGGATTGGCGCTGATGGCGATCGGCAGCCTCATGAGCTCCGTCGCAGCGGGTCCGTCGGGTATCGGCGCCGGGCGCGTGCTGTCCGGCGCGGGGGCGGTGATGCTGGTGGTGATGCAGGGCAAGATGGTCAGTGACCGCTTCGAGGGCCGGCAGTTCTTCACCGTCATGGGCCTGTTGGTCGGCGGCTTCCCGGTGGGCGTCGGCTTGGCCGGCTTGTCGCTCGGGCCATTGGTGCACGCGTTCGGCTGGCCCGGCATGTTCGCTGCCGGTGCCGGGATCGCCGCATCGGCGCTGCTGCTGTTCTGGCCGGCCAGCCTCCGCTTGCCGCCGAACCTGGCAGCGCGGTCCGGCTGGACCCTGCCGTCACGGCGCGAGTCCCTGCTGGTCATGGTCGCCGGGCTGGTCTGGACCGCCTATAATGCCGGTTACTATGGGTTCCTGTCCTATTTGCCCTCCGTGCTCGCGACCCGGCAGCATCCGGCTGCGCTGACCGCGCTCGTGCTGACGCTTGCGACCTGGACCAACCTGCCGGCGATGGTGATCGGCGGTTCGCTGGCCGGACGGTTCGGCAGCACGCCGGTGTTCCTGGTCGGCACCGTGGCCGGGGTCGTGGCCGTGGCCGGCCCGGCGTTCGCCGATTGGCCGCTGACGTGGGCGGTGCTGTTCGGCACCGTCGCGTCGATGCAGGCCGGCGTTATCGTCGCCATCGGCACGCTTTCGGCGCGTCCGGAGAACCGGGCGGCGGGCATGGGGCTGTTCTACATGGTCTATTACGTTGGCGGCACCCTGCTGCCGGCGCTGTGCGGACGGGCGGCGGACCTCGCCGGGGACCCTGCGGGCGCGCTGCTCGCCGCCGCGGCCCTGTCGTCGTTCGCAGTTCCGCTCTATGCGCTGCATGCCTGGCTGGCCCGCCGGCCGCTATGATCAATCCGTTATGATCCGTCCCATCCAGCCTGCCGACGCCGCAGCCGTCGCCGCGCTGATCCGCGCTGCGTTCGGCGCCCTCCCGGAACCGCTCGACCCGGCACCCAGCGCGTTGCGGGAGACGGCGGCCAGCATCCTGGCCCACCTAAGCCAGGGCGGCGGCGTTGCGGTCGAACAGGCGGGCATCGTTGCCTGCGTGCTGTGGTCGGAAAAGGACGCTGGCCTTTACCTTGGCCGCCTCGCGGTTGCGCCGCATTGCCGCAACCGGGGCCTGGCTGCGGAGTTGGTGCAGGCCGCGGAGGGCGAAGCACGGCGGCTGGGCCTGCCACGCCTCCACCTTGGGGTCCGGCTGGCGCTGCCATGCAATCGTCGTCTGTTCGCCCGCCTGGGTTTCACCGAAACGACGCTGCACGCCCATGACGGCTTCGCCCGTCCAACCTGGGTCGTGGCCGAGAAATGGCTGGGGCTGGCGGCGCTGCCGGAAGCAAGCGCATCTGCGTTGCCGTCATAAGCACGGACCCCTGAGCCTCCCGCGCGGCCTAGCTATCTTCAGCCATCTCCGCCTCAAGCGCTTCGAGCTTCTGGTCGAGTTGCGCCATCGTATCGTCGGGCAGCCCAAGCTCCGTCAACTGCCGGCGCACCGCAGCCCGGCAGCCGTCGAACTCCGCGCCGAGCATATCCGAAGGCGCAGCCGGCGCCTTTTTTCGCGCCAAGCAAGTAAGATAGCCGTTGCGCGCCGCGTCCAGCCCCGGACTGGCCGGCAAACCCGCAAATACCTCGTCCAGCCGCTGTTCGACCCAGCTTGGCGCCGATGCGATCTCCTCCGTCATCGCGCCGCGCCCAGTGACCAGGCCAGCACGCCCTTTTGCGCATGCAGCCGGTTCTCTGCCCCGTCGAACACCACGGATTGCGGGCCGTCGATCACCGCGGCCATCACTTCCTCCCCGCGATGCGCCGGCAGGCAGTGCATGAATATCGCGTCGGGCGCCGCCTGCGCCATCAATGCCGGGGTCACGCAATACGGCGCCAGCAGGTTGTGCCGGCTCTCGTTCGGATCGTCCGCCATGCTGACCCAGGCGTCCGTCACGACGCACCGGGCGCCGCGGACGGCGTCGGCCGGGTCGGCGAACACCTGGATATCGGCGCCCTGCGCCCGCGCCCAGTCGAGCAACTGCTTCGGCGGCCCCAGTATCTCCGGCGTCGCCACCCGCAGGCTGAAACCGAAACGCACCGCCGCCTCGATCCAACTGCTCAGCACGTTGTTGCCGTCGCCGCTCCAGGCCACCACCTGGCCGGCGATGGGGCCGCGATGCTCCTCGAACGTCATGATGTCGGCCATCAACTGGCAGGGATGGCTGCGGTTCGTCAGCCCGTTGATGACCGGGACCGTCGCGTGCTCCGCCATCTCCTCCAGCTTCGCCGCATCGGCGGTGCGCAGCATGATGGCGTCGACATAGCGGGACAGCACCCGGGCGGTGTCGGCCACCGTCTCGCCGCGTCCGAGCTGCAGCTCCTTGGCCGACAGGGTCACGACGTCGCCGCCCAACTGCCGCATCGCCACCTCGAAGCTGACGCGGGTGCGGGTGCTCGGCTTTTCGAAGATCATCGCCAGCGTCTTGCCGGCGAACGGGCGCGACGAAATCCTGCCGGCTTCCTTGTAGCCCGAAGCGATGTCGAGCATGTGGCGCAGCGTCGCCGGCTCGAAATCCCGCAGGTCGAGGAAGTGGCGGGGAGGGGCCTGGCCCTCCCCCACGCTGCTGCGGTCGCCCGTGCGCTCGACAGCGCGCCGGAGCGCCCCGCTCACTTCGCCGCCACCGAAACAAGGCTGGGCAAGCAGCGGCGCGCGCCACGGCGGATCATCTCGACCGCCGCGTCGCAGTCGGCGTCTGTCAGCACCAGCGGCGGCACCAGGCGCACGACGTTCTCGCCGGCCGCGACCGTCAGCAGCCCCTCGGCGGTGAAAGCGTTCTGCAGTTCCGCATTCGGCACCACGGCTTTCAAACCGAGGATCAGCCCGGCGCCGCGGACATCGGCCAGCACGGACGGATACTCCGCCACCACCGCCTCGAGTGCGGACCACAGCTTGCGCGCTTTGCGGTCCACTTCGTCCAGGAAGCCCGGCGCCAGCATCACGTCCAGCACCGCATTGCCGGCGGCGCAGGCCAGGGGATTGCCGCCGAACGTCGTGCCATGGGTGCCGGGCACGAGATGCTTGGCGACCGCCTCCTTGGCCAGGACCGCGCCCATTGGAAAGCCGCCGGCGATCCCCTTGGCGGCGCTCATGACGTCGGGCGCAATGCCCGCCCACTCGTGCGCGAACAGCTTGCCGGTGCGCCCCATGCCGCACTGTATTTCGTCCATGCCGAGGATCAGCCCGTATTCGTCGCACGCCGCCCGCAGGCCGCGCAGAAAATCGAGCGACGCCGGGCGTATGCCGCCCTCGCCCTGCACCGGCTCCACCAGCACGCCCGCCGTCTCCGGGCCGATGGCGTCGCGCAGCGCGTTCAGGTTGTTGAACGGCACATGGTCGAAGCCGTCGACCTCCGGCCCGAACCCGGCCAGGTACTTCTTGTTGCCGGTGGCGGCCAGCATCGCCAGCGTCCTGCCATGGAACGCGCCGTCGAAGCAAATGACCCGGTAGCGCTCGCCACGCCCGGTCTCGTGCATGGCCTTGCGCATCATCTTGACCATGCCCTCGTTCGCCTCGGCGCCCGAGTTGCAGAAGAACACGCTGTCGGCGAACGTCGCCTCGACGAACCGCGCCGCCAGCCGCTCGGCCTGCGGCACGCGATACAGGTTGCTCGTGTGCATCACCCGCGCCGCCTGCTCGGCGATGGCCTGCACCAGATGCGGGTGGCCGTGGCCGAGCGAGGAGGTCGCGATGCCCGCGCCGAAATCAAGGAATCGTCGCCCGTCCGCCGTATATAGCCAGGCGCCTTCGCCCCGCTCGAAAGCGAGGTCGGCACGGTTATACGTCGGCATCAGGGCGGAAATCATGGGAACTCGGCACCTCGGTGCTTTTCCCGGGCCATTTCAACGCCCAACGACCCTTCGCGGGCAGTCCCGGGGAAGCAGGCAGGATGGGGCGGGCTTTCCCGGGAAGTCAAACGCTATTCGACGTAATGCCCGCCCGATCACGCATTAATAGACGAAATCAGGCATCGCGTTCAGCGTGTCCTTGGTCGCGCCCTGCAGCACCATGTGGTCGCCGTCGCGCTTGAGCTGGCTGAACGGCACCGCGACCAGCTTGCTGCCCATGCCCAGGAAACCGCCAACCGAGACGACCGCGACCGTGATCTTGTCGTTCTCGGTCATCACCAGGTCGTCCACGTTGCCTATTCTCTCGTTCTGCTCGCTGTAAACGGCGGAGCCGATCAGCTTGCTGGCCCGCACGCCGCTTTCAAGCCGCACCGAGGCGACCGCAAGGTTCGGATTGTTCGTGGTCGCCACCACTCCTGGCGGCGCTGCACCTGCGGGCGGCGCGGCCGCCTGGTCCGCCTGTTGCGCCGCCGCCGGCCACGCAGCCAGGGCCGCTGCAAGCGTTATCACGACGGCAGGAGGGAACTTCGGCACAGGATACCTCAGAAGTTGATTGCGGGGCTGCCATCGAACGTAGGCTGACCCGTCCGGGTTCCGGCATCGCGCGTCCCGTGCCATCGTGCCGCAATGGCGGAGCCCTCCGAAGATGACGCAAAGGCCCCTGCACCCAGCGGCACCCGCCGGCGTGGGCCGAAGCCGTCCGGCCCGGCGCCGACCCGCGCCCGACTGCAAGACGCGGCGCTGGCCCACCTGGCGCGGTTCGCCACGACGGAGGCCGGGCTTATTCGCGTGCTCGACCGCCGGATCGACCGCTGGGCGCGTGCCGCCGGCGCCGAGGGCGCGTCCGATCCCGACGCCATCGCCGGTGCGCAGCAAGCGGGGCGGCAGGCGGCGCGGGAGGTCGCGCGCGCCCTGGTGCAGTCTGGCGTGGTGAACGATACGGCGTTCGCCGGGGCGCGTGCCCGCAGCCTGACCCGTGCCGGACGCTCCCGCATGGCCGTCAGCGCGCATCTGGCGGCGAAAGGCGTGCCGCAGACGGTGGCGCAGGCCGCGTTGCCGGACCCGGAGAGCGAGTTGGCCGCGGCGCTGGCCTACGCACGGCGCCGCCGGCTGGGCCCGTTCCGGACCAGTGAGGCCAATGAGGACACGCGCCGGAAGGAAATGGGTGCGCTGGCCCGGGCCGGGTTTCCGCAGCCGGTCGCGCAACAGGCGCTGCGCATGGCGCCGGACGACGCGAAGGCGCTCGTGACCCTGTTGAAACAGGGCTGATGTCGCTGGCGCGCCCACGCTTCTCCCGCGCCGCGGTGCTCGCAGGCGTGCGCCGCAGCCTGCCGCTGCAGGTCGCCGTGGCGCCATTCGGCATGGTGTGCGGCGTCGCGGCGCAGGGTCAGGGATTGTCGCTGGCCGAGGCCACGCTGATGAGCGGTCTGGTCTACGCCGGGTCCGCCCAGTTGCTGGTCCTCAGTCACTGGGCCAGCCCGGCGCCGGTGCTCGCCGCGGCCATAGCCTCGTTCGTCGTGAACTTGCGCCTGGCGCTGATGGGCCCGGTGCTGGGGCCATGGCTCGACCGGGTGCGCGGCTGGCGGCTCTGGGCCAGCTTGTTCGTGATGGCGGACCAGAACTGGGCGCTTTCGGTGACGGAGATGCAGGCGGGGCGGAGCGACGCCGGGTTCCTGTTCGGGTCGGGCGCGCTCATGTGGGTGGTCTGGGTCGTTTCCACTGCGGCGGGGCACGTGCTGAGCGCCACGATGCACCCATCGCCGGGCCATCCGCTGTTCTTCGCAGCGCTCGCGGTGTTCGTGGCCATACTCGTGGCGATGTGGCGCGGACGGGGCGACATCGTGCCCTGGATCGTCGCGGCGCTGACGGCATTGCTGTTCGCGCGGCTGCTGCCGGGAACGAGCTGGTATATCCTGGGCGGCGCGCTGTCCGGGAGCGCGTGTGGCGTGTGGCGCGACCGCCGCCAGGGCGCCGCATGACGCTCGACCCTTGGGTGCTGGCCGCGATCGCTGCCATGGCGGCCGCCACCTTCTTGACCCGGGCCGGCGGCTATCTGCTGTTCCGCGCCTTCAGCCCGCCGCCGCTGATACGCGCCATGCTGGCCTATGTCCCCGGCACGCTGTTCGTCAGCTATGTCGCGCCGGCGCTCGCCACCGGCGGTCTGCAGCAATGGGTGGGCGCCGCCGCGACGGCCGCGGTGATGCTGGCGACCCGCAACCTCGCCTTGGCGATCCTGGGCGGCACAGCGGCAGCGGGCGTCGTTTGGGCGGCCGGATGAGCGGCGCAAGGTCGGCAACGGCAAAGTCGGGGGTCGGCATGGGTCGGCGATGGGCGCCATCGGGATTGCTGGCGGCATTGCTGCTGTCCGCCTGCGGCTCCGGGCCGCGCGTATTCCCGGCTGCCGGCGCCTCGACCTCGTTGGAATGCGCGCCGTTCGCCCGGCAGGTGTCCGGCATCCAGCTTTACGGCGAGGCGTATTCCTGGTGGGACCAGGCCGCCGGACGCTACGCTCGTGGCACGGAGCCGGTGCCGGGCGGGATCCTGGTGTTCCGCCGCGGCGGGCGGCTCGGGTCCGGCCATGTGTCCGTCGTCGGCCGTGTGGTCTCGGCACGCGAGATCACGGTGACCCAGGCCAATTGGGTGCACCGCCGCATTACGCGCGACGAGCCGGTCCTAGACGTCTCCGCCCGCAACGACTGGAGCGCGGTGCGGGTCTGGTGGGCGCCAACCGGCGCGTTGGGCCGCACGGTCTATCCGACCTATGGCTTCATTGCGCCGCATGGGTGAGCGTGCGCTGGGATCATTAGGGCCAGAAGGCCCTGGTCCCGGCCAAATCGCTTGCAAGCTTCGCCGCGCCGCGCCATGTCATGCCTAGAGCGGGTCACACCCGTTTGTCGCATCTGGGTGGCACGCCAATTGGGGCGTCCGCCCGCACGGAGGAACCATGGGTAGCTTCAGTATCTGGCACTGGATGGTCGTCCTGCTCGTTGTCCTGCTGCTGTTCGGAAGCGGCAAGGTCAGCGGCTTGATGGGCGACTTTGCCAAGGGCATCAAGTCGTTCAAGAAGAACATGGCCGACGACAGCGACGAGTCGATGGAAGCCAGCGCCAACGAGCGCCCGGCGGGCACGATCTCCCCGCCCGGCGCAGCGACCCCGGTGCGCGAAACGACGGTGCGCGAGACGACGGCCACCCGGCACGGCTAACGCCATGGTTGGTTAGTTTCATGTTCACTAGCGCCGGCGTCGTTCGGGACAGGGAACGCGGCTTAGTTTTTTGTTGAGCCCGCCTCGTAGAAACGGGGCGGGCTTTTTATATTGCCGAATCGGCCGGATCTGCCGCGGTGTTTCGATTTACGATGCCGAAAACGCCGTGGCTTGCTGTTTTGCGCTGCATCTGCATCCGCGCGCTTATCGCGCCCGTATGGCAACACGATGCCATGCACAGCGGATGACAGTTCACCGATGCGACTTCTCGCGACGCACCCCTCCCATGAACAGCAAACGGGCAAGCTTTCGAAACCAAGCGTTTGCACGGCGGAGGCGATGGCCAAAGCGAATGGCGTGGATCCGAACGTTTTCCGTTCAGCCCTCCGTAGGGAAGAACTGCCTTGGCACGGTCGTTATGACCGCTGGGAAGCCGTGCGCGGAAGCTCTGAGCACGCAGATATGGAGCGCGTCATGCACCGGCTCGCGAGTCCGCATGCGGATCGGTGATATAAGTTCTTCCATAGCGATTATGAAATGACTATAAAGTGTTCTGGTTGGTTGGTGGATCCATTTTGCTGCGACGGGTGACGCTTTGAGTTTTGGCTGCAGAATGACGTTGATGTAGCGGATTTCATTAATTGGATATGCGGGAATGTCAGTCGCTATGCGTCTTCTTACGGCTCTTTGCGCCAATCGTCGCGGTGTCACCGCGCTTGAATACGCCATCATGGTAGGCTTGATTTCTTCGATCCTGGTTGTGGCCGTAGCGTCGTTCAGCAGCCATTTTCCGATTCTGTTTTCACGAATTTCGTCCTCTCTTACCTAAAGGCGAGCGATCCAAGCCGTCCAGTCGCGTGGTCGCCCCCGTGAACGATTAACCTATGCGGCCCCGCTAGCGCCGAGCCGTCGCAGAGCCGAAAACTGATTTATCGCGTCCGAGATGTTATGAGTGCGCGTCTCGCTTAGCATGGCTTCCAAAACAGCTAATTAGTCCGTATTCAAACCGACACCCTTATCGTTGTTTGGTGCGAATATGGAGCCAGGGCCGATGCAGTGTCACTCACATATCGGCCAAGACCTCTGGGTCGCAGAGACGCTCCAGTTCAGGCGGGATGCCTATTTCCTGGAGTTTGGGGCGTTTGATGGAGTGACTGCCAGCAACACGCTCGCCCTGGAGCGCGATCTCGGCTGGTCCGGCATCGTGGTCGAGGCCAATCCGACCTACTATCCCAGCGTCTGCAAAAACCGGAAGTGCATCACCATGAATGCGGCCCTATGGGGCACCAGCCGGCAGTCGCTTGAGATGGTTGACGCGCACGGCCTGTCCAGCCTGAAGCAATATATGAACGTCGATAACAACCAGAGCAAACGGGAAGAGATAGCCCTACGGCATTTCAACATCGACAGCCTCAATCCAACGGAACTTTTGCGGCGCTTCAATGCGCCGCAACGAATAGAATATCTATCGCTCGACGTAGAAGGCTGTGAGTATGACGTCATCACGGCAATCGATTTCGCCTACTATCAGATAGCAATGATAACGGCGGAGCATAGCGAAGTGCCCGAGCGCAAGGAACTCATGCGGTCGTTCCTGATGCCGTTAGGCTACGAAGTCCGCGAACGGCACTACGACGACTGGTTCTTCCATCCCGCCTACATCAAGCAGTTGCAGCTTCCCAATCAAACGTTCGACCCGGCGCAGGCTTTTGACAAGGTCCGCAATGACTTCACCATAAAATAGCGCTCGCTGGCCGGGGAAAGCAGGCTCGCCTTTGCCGACGAGGCGGGTTCGCGGCATATAGAGCCGATCGCACCGAGGCAGCCATGACACCAGACGCATCCAATACCCCTGACCACGCCGGCCTGTCAGCCGAGCGCCTGCGCAAGATCGATGGCTGGATGGACCGTTGGGTCGACGACGGCAGGCTGGCCGGGCTGTCCGTGCTGGTGAGCCGCCGTGGCCGCCTGGCCTATGAACGCCACGCCGGCCTCGCCGATATCGCCCGCGGCTTGCCGATGGCCGCGGACAGCATCCTGCGCATCTACTCCATGACCAAGCCGCTCACGAGCACGGCGCTGCTGATGCTGTACGAGGACGGCCTGTTCCAACTCGACGATCCCATCAGCCGCGCGCTGCCCTGTTTCAAGCACATGCGCGTTTATGCCGGGGAGGGCAGGAAGCCCGTGCCCGCCGAACGCGAGATCACCTATCGCGACCTGCTGACCCATACCTCCGGCCTGACCTACGGGTTCATGGAGGCGACGCCGGTGGACGCGATGTACCGGGACCAGGGCGTCGATTTCCAGACTTCAAACGCCACCCTCGCCGAGGTCGTCGAGCTCGCGGCGACGCTCCCGCTTTTGGCCCAGCCCGGCTCCGCCTGGAACTACAGCATCGCCACCGACGTCCTCGGCCACCTGGTCGCGGTCCACTCGGGCCAAAGCTTCGAGCGTTTCCTGCATGACCGGGTCATCGCGCCGCTCGGCATGACCGATACGGCGTTCCATGTGCCGCCGGACAAGCTCGGACGCTTTGCCGCCAACTACGCCCGCGGCGCCGACGGCCAGGCCAAGCTGCTCGACGACCCCGCCACCAGCTTGTTCGCCGCCCCGCGCGCCATCGCGTCCGGCGGCGGCGGCCTGGTCGGCACCGGGCGCGACTACCTGCGGTTCTGCCGCATGATGCTGAACCGCGGCACCCTCGACGGCGAACGCCTGCTGGGCCGCAAGACGGTCGAACTGATGACGGCGAACCACCTGGGGGGCGACATGGCCAGCATGGGCCAGGCCCGCTTCAGCGAGAGCAACTACTCCGGCATCGGCTTCGGCCTGGGCTTCTCCGTCATGCTCGACCCGGCCCGGGCGCAGATCCTGGGCTCGCCCGGCGAGTATGCCTGGGGCGGCGCGGCCAGCACCGGGTTCTGGATTGACCCGGGCGAGGATCTGGCCGTGATCATGATGACCCAGCTCACGCCCAGCTCGACCTACCCAATACGCCGCGAGTTGCGCGTGCTGACCTATCAGGCGATCGTGGACTGAACTGGCTCGGTTGTCGTGACGGCCTCGGACGTATTCACGGCCTCGGACGTATTCACGGCCTCGGCCGGTTCAGCCGCCGGAGCCGGCGTCACGCCCAAATACTGGTCCATCACGTCCTGCGGCGCGCCATCCGCCTTGACCCGGCCCTGGTCCAGCCAGAGCACCCGCGTGCACCATTCGAGGATGACTGGGGTCGAATGCGACGACAGCACCAGGATGTCGGCGCCGCGCACCATGTCCTCGAGCCGCCCGCGCGCCTTGTCCATGAACGCCGCATCGCCGGCCAGCAGCCATTCGTCCATCAGCAGCACTTGCGGGCGAATGGCGGTGGCCAGCGCGAAGCCGAGCCGGATCACCATGCCCGAGCTATAGAAACGCACCGGCAGGTCCAGGAACTCGGCCAACTCGGCGAACTCCTGCACGTCCTCCTCCAGGCGGCGGATCGCCGGGCGGGGCAGTCCGTTATACAGGCCGCGCAGGGCGATGTTCTCCCGCCCGGTCAGCTCGGGGTTCATGCCGAGGTTGGGGTCGAGCAGCGCGCCGATGGTGCCGCTGACGCGCACCGAGCCGACCACGGGCTCATAGATGCCGGCGAGGGTGCGCAGCAGCGTCGTCTTGCCGGCGCCGTTGCCGCCGATTAGGCCGAGCCGGTCGCCGCGGTTCAGTTGCAGCGACACGCCGCGCAGCGCCTGCACGACGATGCGGTGATGGGTGTCCTCCTGCAGGCGTCCGCTGGCGGCGGCGAACACGGTCCGCTTCAGGCTGCGGCTGTTGCCGTGATAGATGGGGAAGCTGACATGCACGCCCTGGACGTCGATCTTCGCCATGCCGGTCAGACCCAGAACGCCAGGCGGCTGCGCACGCGCGCGAACACCATCCAGGCGCCGCCGCATAGCAGCGCGCTGAACACCAGCGCCGAGGCCCAGACCTGCCCGCCGGCCAGATTTCCCAGTAGCGGAGCGCGCACGACTTCAAGCAGGGTGAAGACCGGGTTGAACGGCAGCCACGCGGCCTGTTGCCCATGCAGCAGTTCCGGCTTCCAGATGATCGGGCTGACGAAGAACGCGATCTGCATCACGCTGCCGACGATCGGCGGGATGTCGCGGAACCGTGCGCACACCGTCCCGAGCAGGAAGCAGACGGCCAGCCCATCCAGCACCCAAAGCAGCAGGCCCGGCACGGCCGCCAGCGCGGTGAACCCCGGCCATGCATCGAATGCGGCATAGACGAACAGGATCACGACCACATTATGCGCCAGCACTAGCACGTTCCGGATGACGACCCGGACCGCATAGAGCGTGAACGGCATGCGCTGCGAGCGGATCATGCCCTCGGCCGATTGGAAGCAGCCGCAAGCATCGGTCACCAAGGTGTTGAGAAAACCCCAAAGCACCAGCGAGAGCGCCAGGAACGGCAGATAGTCGTGTAGTTCCATCTTAAATAGCTGTGAATACAGCACGCCGAGGGCAGCGACCATGACGCCGGTCGACAGCGTCAGCCAGAACGGGCCGAGCATGGAACCGCGGTAGCGCAGGCGGATGTCGAACCAGCCAAGCGTGAACCCCAAGCGCCAGAGCCCCAGCCCGTCATGGACATCCTCCATGGCCAGGCGCTGGCGCGCGGCTACCGAGAGGTCTGAGAGCAGCACGAGCTTGGCCGTGCTGCGGGGTTCCATGACTGCGCTCACCGGGGCGCGATAGCCGATTCGGCGCTGCACTGCAAACGGCAACGGACTGGCTGCCAGGTGCAGATTGTTCGCTGGCTGTCGCCGGATTGCTACAGCGCCGCATGATTTTCGCTGGATTTCACCACGTATCCGTAACAAAACCTTGCGAAGAAAGCGTAGCTCGTCTAACGCGTTGCAATGGGTTCCTGCCCATCGACCTGAGCGACGGCCCGTAAAGCCGTTGTGCCCTCCGGCCAACCGACGGCCGCGCCACGACGGAGGCCATCTAATGTCGCTTCGCCCACTTCCTTCGATTTCCGCCGCCCGCGTCCTGTCCTCGGCCTGCGTGCTGGGCAGCCTCACGGCGATCGCCCTGTTGTCCGGCTGCGCCAACCGTCCGCAAATCAGCGCGCAACAGGAGTCGACGCAATACCTGACGCACGCCCGCCGCACCTACACGCCGCCGGGCAGCGCGGGCGATCCTTGGGGACCCTACATCATCGAGGCCGCCGGCAAGTACGACGTGCCGGAGCGCTGGATCCGCGAGGTCATGCGCCAGGAGTCGGGTGGCCATCTCTATGGCCGCGGTGGCGACCTCATCACTTCGGGCGCCGGCGCCATGGGCCTGATGCAGGTCATGCCCGGCACTTACGACGAGCTGAAAGCCCGCTATTCCGAGCTCGGCAGCGACCCGTTCGACCCGCATAACAACATCCTGGCGGGCACGGCCTACATCCGCGAGATGTATGACATCTATGGCTCGCCCGGCTTCCTCGCGGCCTATAACGCCGGCCCCGGACGCCTGGACGACTACCTGACGCGCAGCCGCACCTTGCCGGAGGAGACCCGGCGCTACGTGGCCAACATCGGGCCGAGGATTGCCGGGTCGTTCCCGACGACGCGTTCGCCGGGTGAGCAGTATGCGATGAACTCGCTGCCGATGCCCATGCCGGACGGGCCGCGCTACAGCGGTTCGAGCGCGCCGGCGCCGCAGCAGTTCTATCCAGCGGTCGCCCTTGCGCTCAACCAGGCTCCTGTTGCGGCGCCGGCTGAGCCCGCCCCGGTGCGCGAACCCGTGCAGGCGCCGGAACCGCCGCGCACCCAGCCCCAAGGCAACTACATCAAGCTGTCGCCGCAGCCCGTGGAAGTGGCGGAGGCGCCGGAGCCGCCCCGTTACGAGCCGCGACCCGAGTATTCCCCACCGTCGGCGTTCCGGCCCATGCAGGTCGCGCAACCACCACAGCAGCATGTGCTGCCGACGCCGCCGCGCTACCAACCGGCCGAGCCTGCCCGGCAGTTCGCGGCCCTCACGCCGGTTTCCCCGCGGCGTTCGTCGTCGTTCAGCTTGGTTTCATCGGCCAACGCCGCGCCAATCGCCATCCGTCACGGCGGTTTCTCGCCCGGCGGGTGGGCGGTGCAGGTCGGCGCGTTCGAGAATGCCAACCTCGCATCCGCCGCGACCGTGGCGGCCCGCGGCACCGCGCGCGACGAACTCGGTGGCGCGCGTCCGGCGGTGTCCAGCGTGCGCCAGGCGCGCGGCACGCTGTATCGCGCCCGCCTCGTCGGCCTGTCGCACGACGCAGCCGCCCATGCGTGCGAACGGCTGGCGCGAACCCGCACCAATTGCATGATCGTGTCGCCAGAGGCCCAATCCTGAACCGGCCAGGCTGATCCCCTGATCAGGGGATCTTGGTTGTTCCAGCCGCGGACGCGCGCAACCGCATCGCCTTTTCCAATACGCCGCTCACCCCCTCGCGGCGGTGCAGCTCATACCACACGTCCGACGGCTCGATCCCGACCGCGACCCACATAACGAGCAAGTGATACAGCACGTCCGCGCTTTCGGAGACCAGCGCGTCCTTGTTGCCCAGCGCCGCCTCGATCAGGCACTCGACCGCTTCCTCGCCGAATTTTTGCGCGACCTTTGCCGTGCCGCGGGCCAGCAGGCGGGCGGAATGGCTGTGCGCCGGGTCGGCGGTCCGCCGGTCCACCACCACGGCCCATAGCCGGTCCAGAACCTCCCCGGTAACCGCCTCGGGAGGCGTCGGCTCCCTGACCCGGCGCTTGGCCTTCGGCGCGGCCTTTTTTGCTGCCTTCGCCATCGCTACGCCGCCATGATCGCCGGGGGACGCACCGGCAACCCCGCGGCCCCCAGCGCCGCCTTCACTTCCGAGACCGTAAAGGTGCCGAAATGGAACACCGACGCCGCCAGCAGCCCGGTGGCCCCGGCATGCGCGCCGTCGACGAAGTGCTGCAGGCTGCCGACCCCGCCCGACGCCACCACCGGCACCCGCACCGCGCCGCACACCGCCCGCAGCAGTTCGAGGTCGAAGCCGCGCCCGGTGCCGTCCCGGTCCATGCTGGTCAGCAGGATCTCGCCCGCGCCCAACGCCGCCACCCGCTCGCACCAGCCGACGGCGTCGATGCCCGTCGCGGTGCGTCCGCCGTGGGTGAACACCTCCCAGCGTCCGGGGCCGGCCGACCGGGCGTCCACCGCGACAACGACGCACTGGCTGCCGAACTTCATGGCGGCGTCCCGCACCAGCTCGGGCCGGGCGACCGCGGCGGAGTTCATGCTGCACTTGTCCGCCCCGGCCAGCAGCAGCCGCCGCATGTCCTCGGGCGACCGCACGCCGCCGCCCACCGTCAACGGCAGGAACACCCGTGCGGCGGTGCGAGACACCACGTCGAGGATGGTGTCGCGGTTCTCGTGGCTCGCCGTGATGTCCAGGAAGGTCAGCTCGTCCGCCCCGGCGGCGTCATAGACCGCGGCCTGCTCGACCGGGTCGCCGGCGTCGCGCAACGCCACGAAGTTCACGCCTTTGACGACGCGGCCATCTTTCACGTCCAGGCACGGGATCACGCGCAGCTTGAGCATGGCTGCCCATAGACCCGGCCCCTACGGCAAGCGCAAGCGCAAGCTGCGCTTGCCAGGGAAAACCACTATACGACTGTGCCGATGGTCGGGATTACCCGGCCAGCGCCGCGAGCGCCGCCGCCACTCCGACTCGGCCGTCATACAGCGCCCGCCCGACAATGACACCGGCCACGCCGTCCGGCGCCCCGTCGCGCAAGGCTTGCAGGTCGGCGACGGACCCGACTCCGCCGCTGGCGATCACCGGGGTCCGCAGGCGGGCGGCAAGGGCGAATGTCTGTTCCAAATTGAGGCCGGTCAGCATCCCGTCCCGTCCGATGTCGGTATAGATCACGGCCGCGGCGCCGGCGTCCTCGAAGCGCAGCGCCAGGTCGGCAGCGGACATGGCCGACGTCTCGGCCCAGCCCTCGGTCGCGACAAACCCGTCCCGGGCGTCGATGCCGACCGCGATCCGCCCGGGAAAGGCGCGGCAGGCCTCGTGCACCAGCGCCGGCGTCTTCACGGCGGCGCTGCCCAGGATCACCCGCCGCACGCCCGCCTGCAGCCAGCGCTCGACCCCCGCCATGCCGCGTATGCCGCCGCCGAGCTGCACCGGCACCGTCGCTGCGGCCAGAATGGCGTCGACCGCCTCAACGTTGACCGAACGCCCGGCGAACGCGCCGTTCAGGTCGACCACGTGCAGCCATTGGCACCCGGCGTCCTGCCAGGCCCGGGCCTGAGCGCCGGGATCGTCCGAATAGACGGTGGCGTCGTCCATGGCCCCGCGCCGCAGCCGGACGCATGCACCGTCCTTGAGGTCAATCGCGGGATAGAGGATCAAGCCTTCGGATCCCGCTGCAGCAGCTTGACATAGAATATGCCGCGGATGGTGCGTCCGCCGACCCTGGCGTAGGCCGGATGCTCGCCCCAGCGATGGTAGCCCAGCCCTTCATACAGGCTGATGGCGACCTCTTGGGTTTCGCGCACGTCGAGGTTCAGCACCTGGTAGCCAAGCGCCCGGGCGGCGTCCTCGATGCGCAGCGTCATCAGCCGGGCGAGGCCGTGGCCGCGGGCATAGGGCGCGACAAAGGCGTGCATCAGCGTCGCCGCGAAGGCTTGCGCCTCGTTGTTGCGCGGCGGGCGCACGAGCTGGACGCTGCCGACGATGACCCCGTCCAGCCGTCCGATGAACAATTCGCGCTCCGGCACCAGCAGGACGCCGCGGAAATAGCTTTGCAGCGCCAGCCGGCCCGGCGACTTCACCCAGCCGAAGCCGCCGCCGTCGAGGATGGCGGCATCCGCGGCCTCGCACAGCGCATGCAGGTCGTCGTCGGGCATCTCGGTGGCGCGTTCGACCAGGAGCTCGGGCAGGAGCTCGGGCGTCGTGATCCCGGCCGTCCCGCTGCGCCGGCCCATCGCTATGGCGTCCAGCGGAGGAAGTTGGCCAGGATGCGCAGGCCGACGCCCTGGCTCTTTTCGACATGGAACTGCGTGCCGGCACGGTTGCGGCGGGCGACGAAGGCCGCCACCGGGCCGCCATAGTCCGTGGTCGCCAGCAGGTCCCCGGCCGCGCCATCGCGCAGTGCATAGCTATGCACGAAATAGGCGTGGTCGCCGGGACGCAGCCCGTCCAGCAAGGGGTGCGCGCCGGGCACGAAGTCGAGGCTGTTCCATCCCATCTGCGGCAGCCGAAGCCCCGGCGGATCCATCGCCGCGATGTCGCCGCTGATCCAGCCGAACCCCGGCGTGGTGGCGTGCTCCAGCCCACGCTCCGCCATCAACTGCATGCCGACGCAGATGCCGAGGAATGGACGCCCGGCCTCCACGCTGCGCTCGATCGCCGCTCTCATGCCGGGCACCGCGGCCAACCCTGCCGCGCAATCCGCGAACGCGCCCTGGCCCGGCAGCACCACGCGGTCCGCCGCCGCCACGCGCTCCGGATCGGCGGTGATCTCGACGGCGGCATCAAGCCCCGCTTGGTCCGCCGCCACCGCCAATGCCCGGCTGGCGGAGGCAAGGTTGCCGCTGCCATAGTCCACCACCGCGACCCGCATCATCCGATTTCGCCGATCAGCACGGAATGGAGGTCGGTGCGGGCTTGCAGCAGCCGGGCGAGCGCGCTTTCGGCATCCCGCGCCACCAGCACATGGGACAGAAGGTAGTCTCGCCGTTCCAGCGACCAGCGCAACGCGTCCCGCCCCAGCAGGCCCGAGAGCACGCCAAGTCCCAAGCCGATCACCAGGGCCAACCCCAACGGTGCGAACACTAGGACCAGCACGACGACGGCGGCGAACAGCACTGCGGGTATCAAGGCGCGATGCGCCAGCAGCCAGAGCGGCCCGAAGATCGCGGCGCCCCAGCTCCAGCCGTCGGGCAACAGGACCGGGGCGCAATCCGGCTTGATATGCGCCGTATAGCTTCTCATAGCGCGCCCTTCGTCGAAGGGATGACGCCGGGCGCCCGTGGATCGATCTCGGTGGCGGCGCGCACGGCGCGGGCGACCGCCTTGAAGCACGCCTCGGCCACGTGATGCGCGTTGCGTCCGGCGCGCCGGGTCACATGCAGCGTCATCAGCGCGTTCATCGCCAGCGCGCGGAAGAACTCCTCGAACAGCTCGGTATCCATGGCGCCGATCTTGTCGCGCTCGAAGGCGACGGACCAGGCCAGGAAGGGGCGGCCGGACAGGTCCAGCGCCGCATCGACCAGCGCCTCGTCCATCGGCACCACAGCGCTGCCATAACGCCGTATGCCGCGCTTGTCGCCCACCGCCTGCGCCAGCGCCTGGCCCAGCACGATGCCGACATCCTCCGTCGTATGGTGGAAATCGATGTGCAGGTCGCCCTTGGCCTCGATGGCCAGGTCAATCAGCGCGTGCCGGGCGAACGCGGTCAGCATGTGGTCGAGGAAGCCGATCCCGGTCGCGATCTCGGCCTTGCCGGCGCCATCGAGCATGAGGCGGACGGTGACCGCGGTTTCGGAGGTGGTGCGGGTGATCTCGGCAATTCGGGCCATGCGCGGCTGATACCGCAAAGCCGGGTTCGGGGGAACTGCCGCCGCGCGGCAACCCGGGCATTTGCCTATAGCTTGTGCAGCCCGGCGGCTGTCCCCATTTTGGCGTCATCATGCAGACATCATCCCCCCACGATCCCGTCGGCTGGCACGGGACCACCATCCTCTGTGTCCGCCGCAACGGCCGGGTCGCCATGGCCGGCGATGGCCAGGTCACGCTCGGCCAGACCGTCATCAAGGGCAACGCCCGCAAGGTCCGCCGCATCGGCACCGGCGGCGCAGTGCTGGCCGGGTTCGCCGGGGCCACCGCGGATGCGTTCACCTTGCTCGAACGGCTTGAAGCCAAGCTGGAGCGCTTCCCGGCCCAACTCGAACGCGCCTGCGTCGAGTTGGCGAAGGATTGGCGCACCGACCGCTACCTTCGCCGGCTCGAGGCCATGATGGCCGTCGCCGACGAAGTGCACAGCTATACCCTCACCGGCAACGGCGACGTGCTGGAGCCTGAGGACGGCGTGATCGCCATCGGTTCCGGCGGCAACTACGCCCTTGCGGCCGCCCGCGCGCTGCTGACCGTCGATGGGCTGGAGGCAGAGGAGATCGCCCGGCGGTCCATGCGCATTGCCGGCGACATCTGCGTCTACACCAACTACTCCGTGATCGTGGAGACCCTGTGATGGATGTTCCGACCTACTCCCCGCGCGAGATCGTGGGCGAGCTCGACCGCTTCATCGTCGGCCAGCAGGACGCGAAGCGCGCGGTGGCGATCGCGCTCCGCAACCGTTGGCGCCGCCAGCAGCTTCCGGAGGGCATCCGCGACGAGGTGGTGCCGAAGAACATCCTGATGATCGGGCCGACCGGATGCGGCAAAACCGAGATCGCCCGCCGCCTGGCGAAACTGGCGCAGGCGCCGTTCATCAAGGTCGAAGCCACCAAGTTCACCGAGGTCGGCTATGTCGGGCGCGACGTGGACAGCATCGTGCGCGACCTGGTGGAGGCCAGCATCACCATGCTGCGCGACGCGAGCCGCAAGGACGTGCAGGCGAAGGCGGACCTGGCGGCGGAGGACCGGCTGGTCACGGCGCTGGTGGGCGAGGGCGCCAGCGCCGACACCCGCGGCAAGTTCCGCAAGATGCTGCGGGCCGGGGAGCTGGAGGACAAGGAGGTCGATGTCGCGGTGGCCGACGCCGGGCCGGTGATCGGCCAGATGGACATCCCCGGCATGGCGCCGGGCCAGATGGCCAACCTCGGCGAGATGATGAAGGGCATGTTCGCCCGCCCGCCGCAGCGCAAGCGCATGACGGTATCGGCCGCCCGGGTCGCGCTGGCGCGGGAGGAAGGCGACCGCTTGCTGGACAACGACCAGCTTACCAAGGACGCGGTGCACCACGCTGAGCAGAACGGCATCGTGTTCCTGGACGAGATCGACAAGGTCTGCGCGCGGTCGAGCGAGGGCGGGTTCCGCGGCGGCGACGTCTCGCGGGAAGGCGTGCAGCGCGACCTGCTGCCGCTTATCGAAGGCACCACCGTAAGCACGAAGTATGGCCCGGTGAAGACCGATCACGTGCTGTTCATCGCCTCGGGCGCGTTCCATCTGGCCAAACCGTCGGATTTGCTGCCGGAGCTGCAGGGCCGCCTGCCGATCCGCGTCGAACTGGCGCCGCTGTCCCGCGCGGACCTGCGGCGTATCCTGACCGAGCCGGAGCACAGCTTGCTGAAGCAGTATTCGGCCCTGCTGGAAACCGAAGCGGTGACGCTAGACTTCACGCCCGGCGCCGTGGACGCCTTGGCCGACCTCGCGGCCGATATCAACGACCGCGTCGAGAACATCGGCGCCCGGCGGTTGGCGACGGTGCTGGAGAAGCTTTTGGAGGAGATCAGCTTCACCGCGACCGACCGTGGCGGCGAGCTTGTCACGGTCGACGCGGCCTATGTGAACGACCGTGTCGCGCCGCTTGCAGCAAAAGGTGACTTGAGCCGGTTTATCCTGTAATCGTAATATCGACAGAAGCGGAACGTTTTTGCTTTGTCGATTTGGATTCAGGAGATCGTCCATGCACGCCAAATTTGCTGTTTTTCTTGTTCTCGCCGCCGGTGTCGCCGGTTGCGCCAGCACGCCGCCGCCGGCTCCCATGGCGATGGCGGCTGAGCCCGCACCACCGCCTGCACCGGCGATGACCGGGCCGGTCAACGGCATGTACAAGGGACCGGTCGTCTCCAGCGACGACTCAAACGCCCGCTGCCGCAAGATGCCGGCCATGGCCCGCACTCAGGTGCGCAACAACATGTTCATGCTGGGCGGCATGCGCGGCCAGATCGGTGCGGACGGCAGCGTGATGTCGACGGCGCGCCATGGCGCGACCATGACCGGCATGCTGGCCAACGGCTCGCTCGATGTCACGACCATGAGCCACGGCTGCGGCTATCACTACACGCTCGCGCAAACCTAAAACTTGCCGCCGACGCTTGCCTGAACGGCTCCGCTTCCGGTATTCGGGGGCGGGGCCGTTTGCGTGTTGGCGCACCGACCGCCGCGCCATCGCGGCATTCGCGCCGGCACGGGGTTGCAGCTTTCACCGGCGGACCGTAGATCGCGGCATGACCGCAGCATCCTTCGTCGAGCCTGAAGACGCCTCTGCCGCCGACGCCATCGCGGCCATCGGCGAAGAACTGGACGTGTTCGACGATTGGATGGACCGCTACCAATACATCATCGAACTGGGCCGCAAGCTGCCGGCCTTTCCCACCGAGTGGCAGGACGACGCGCATCGCGTGCCCGGCTGCCAGAGCCAGGTCTGGATGGAGGCTGCGGTCCGGGATGGCCGCCTGCTGCTGGCTGGCGCGTCCGATGCGGCCATCGTATCGGGGCTGGTGGCCCTATTGCTGCGGGTCTATTCCGGACGTACGCCGGCGGAGGTGCTGGCGACCGATCCGGTTTTCTTGAAGGACCTCGGGTTGCTGGAAGCGCTTTCGACCAACCGCGGCAACGGCATTGCCGCCATGGCCCGGCGCATCAGGGATGCGGCGCAGGCCTGCACGGCCGCTGCCTGATTTGTGCGGTTCGGCGATGGGCAGCGCGTCGGCCTGTTCCTGGCGACGTTCTTCGCGGCGGGCGCAGTCACCACCGCCTATCTGCCGGTTTGGTTCGCCGACCGCGGGCTGACCAGCGCCGAGATCGGCCAGGTGCTCGGCCTCGGCTCGTTCTTGCGGGTGTTGACGGTGCCGGGCTGGGGCTGGCTGGCGGACGTGGTGGGCCGGCGCCGGGCGGTGCTGTTCCTGGGCGCGGCGCTGGCGGCCAGCGCTGCGGCGGCGCTGCCGGCGGCTGACGGCTTCGCCGCGATCCTGCTGGTTGCGGCGGTTCAGGGTGTGGCGGCCTCCGCGCTGACCCCGCTTTCCGATGCATTGACCCTCGCCCTCGCGGCCGTCCGCCGGCTCGATTACGGGCGGACGCGGGCTTATGGGTCCGTCGCATACATGGCGGCCACTGCGCTGGGCGGCGTCATGCTGGGTCAACTCGGCAGCGGCATGGTGCCCTGGACGGTCGCGGGCTGCTACGGATTGGCCTGTGCCCTGACGCCCGCATTGCCCGGCGTCATCGCGCCGACGGCGGCGGTCCAGTTGCAGCAGGGGCCGCTGTTCAACAAGAACTTCCGCCTGGCCCTGGCGGCGACGGCGCTGATCCAGGGCGCGCATTCCACCTATTACGCCTTCGCCACGCTGCACTGGCGCGCGGCCGGCATCCAGGACGGGACCATCGGCGTGCTGATCGCCGAGGGGATCGTGGCCGAGGTCGCGTTGTTCATCTGGGGACGCCCGCTAGTCGAACGGCTCGGCCCCGCGCGGCTGACGGCGGTGGCCGCAACCGCCTCGATCGTGCGCTGGACCGCGGCGGCCTTCGTCACCGAAGTCCCGGCGCTGGCAGCGATACAGCTCCTGCACGCCGGGACCTTCGCCTGCCAGCATCTGTCGACGATGCTGGTGCTGCGGACCATGCCGGCGCACCGGGCCGGGACGGCGCAGGCGCTGATGTCGGCGCTGGGCTTCTCCGCCCCGACGGGCCTGCTGATCTGGCTGTCCGGCCAAATTTACGGCGAGGCAGGCGGGCTGACGTTCCTGGCCATGGCGGTCATCGGCGGCTCGGCGCTGCTGCTGGTTCCAGCGCTGGCACGGGCCTTTCCCCGCGCCGGAGCGCCCCATCCATGAGCTCGATCTGCCGGGCGATCCGCGCCGTGGCGCTGCCGGGTTCGGGCGTCGGCTGCCCCGGCGGCAGCGCCGTCCCGTCAACGAGCGCCTGGAACGCCTGCCGCAGCCATTCGCGCCAGGCTGCGAGCGTGGCCTGGTTCGGCGCCGACGCCGGGTCGTGCTGGATCGACGACAGCCGGCCCGCCAGGCGCCGCAGCGCCGCATCCACCACCATTGTCGCCTCGAGACCCTCGCGCGCCGACCGCCGCGGCTCCTGCAGCGCGCGGGCCAACGAGGCTTCGAGGTTGTTGCTCGCGACGCCGGCGGCCCGGCGCATCCGGTCCAACGCCTCGTCTTGCGCCTTGCCTAGCAGGACCGCGAGTTCAGTGTCGGCGTAGGCCGCGTGGGTATCGAGCGCCGCGCGCAGCTCGCGGGCCACGCGGTCGGGTTCCCAACTCGGCCACAGGACCGCGCAGCCGAACACCGCCAGCGTGCCGCCCAGCACGGTGTACAGCGCGCGTATCCCGGCGATCATCAGCTCGCTCTCGCCGGGCCGCCCGAGTTCCGAGAGCAGGACCACGAGCGGCGTCATGCAGGTCATGAACAGGCCGAAGCTGACGTAGCGCACTGCGAACGCCATGACGGCGAGGGGGAACAGCACGGCGGCGGTCGCCAGCGGCGTATGCACGACTAGCGAGATGGCGGCCGCGACCATGCCGCCCACGACGGTGCCGATGATCCGCTCGATCGCGCGCTGCCACGTCAAGGCAAAGAACGGCTGCAGCGTCAGCACGAGGGTGATGGTGAGCCAATGCGCGTAGACGTTGCCGGACGACAGCGTGATAACCAGCGCCGGGCCGGCGACCACGGCGGCGCGGAACGCATGGCGGAACGGCGCAGACGACCAGGCGAGGTTGGCGCGCAACGGAAGCAGCACACGGTCGCGCCACGAGTCCCGCCCGGGCTGGCCGCCCCCGGGCTGCAGCCCCGCCGGCGTGGTCAGCAGCGCTGCGATGCGCAGGCGGCTCACGATCGAGTCGGTGACGCCCGTCAGCGCCGTATCGGAATGGCCGATCGCCGTGAGGGTATTCAACAGCCGTTCTACCAGGGCGCGCCGTGCGGGATCGTCGGGCGCCGTGTCCAGCGCGGTGTCGTCGGCCAGCACGGCCAGCAGGAGCCGCAAGCTGTGCAACAGGCGCACGGCAATGGCGCGGGTGGATGGCCCGGCCGACTCCAGCACCTCCGACAGGGCGATCAGGCCGCCGAACAACTGGTCGGCTGCCTCGACCTGGATCAGCATCTGGCCGGCCCGGGCGCTCGCCTGGCCACGGGCGCGCACGGTGTCGAGCACCAGGGTGCGCGCCAGCTCGATGCCGTCGCGCACGTAACGGCGATGCGCCCGGGCGTGATCGGTCCAGGCCTTGGACAGCGCCGTCCGCGAAGGGGAGGCCGCGGCCACCAGCGCCGACAGGTCGCCGGCCAGCGTGCCCATGCGCCGGAACACCTCGGCGACGGCGCGCCGGGCCGGGCGGAACGGATGCAGCCGCCAGATCACCATCGTGAGCAGCAACGCCCAGAGGCTGCCGCCGACGAACGCCGCAGCCAGGACCCCGGCCTCATCGAGGTCGAGGCTGCGGTCCATCGCCAGCACCGCAACCACGGTCGACAGGTTGCCGACCTGCAGCGCGCTTTGTCCCCAAATGCGCGCCAGGCTGGTGCAGAAGATCAGCAGGCAGGCGACGGGCACGACGACAGGGAGCCCCACGGAGCGCAACAAGCCCAGCCCGGCGGTCAGGCAGGCACCGATCAGGGCGAAGGCGAGCAAGGGCGGGACCCGGCGGCGAATTGGGCCGCCAGAGTCGCATAGGCACGTCAACAGCGCGGCCAGCGCCGCCTCGTTCAGCGGCGGGAACTCGATCCATTCATTGGCCGCGACAATGACGGCGACGGACAGGGCCGCGCGCACCCCCTCCGCGACGCTGAGCGCCCGCAGGTCGAGGCTGACCGGCAGGTGCCCCAGGTCGGCGTCCGGCCCCGCCCTTAATAGGCGAGGCCGGGTCATTTACGCCGCGCGGGCCATCTCCCGCAGCACGTAATGCAGGATGCCGCCGTTGCGGTAATATTCGACCTCGTCGTCGGTATCGACCCGGCACCGCACAATAAGCTCGTCCGTCTTGCCGGCCTCGCGGTGGATCAGCACGCGCAGGTCCATGCCGGAGCGCAATTCCTGCAGGCCCAGGATGTCGACCGTCTCGCGCCCCGTCAGCCCAAGGGACTGCCGGGTCGCGCCGTCCTTAAACGTGAGCGGCAGCACGCCCATGCCGACCAGGTTTGACCGGTGGATGCGCTCGAAGCTCTCGACGATCACCGCCTTGATTCCCAGCAGCGCCGTGCCCTTCGCCGCCCAATCGCGCGACGAGCCCATGCCGTACTCCTTGCCGCCGAACACGACCAACGGCACGCCCGCCTGCTTATAACGCTCGGCCGCATCGTAGATCGGCATCTGCTCGCCCGACGGCTGATACTTGGTCCACCCGCCCTCGACCCCCGGCACCATCTCGTTCTTGATGCGAATGTTGGCGAACGTGCCCCGCATCATCACCTCATGGTTGCCGCGGCGCGAGCCATAGCTGTTGAAATCGCGCTGCATCACCTGGTGCTCGCCGAGGAACTCGCCTGCCGGAGAGGCCTTCTTGATGTTCCCGGCCGGGCTGATGTGGTCGGTGGTGATGTTGTCGCCGAACATCGCCAGGACACGTGCGCCGATGATGTCCGTGACCGCCGCCGGAGTCATGGTGATGCCATCGAAATACGGCGGGTTCTGCACGTAGGTGGAACCGCTGTTCCAACGATAGGTCTGGCTGCTGGCGTCGACCTCGATCGCCTGCCACTCCTTGGTGCCCTGGAAGATCTCGCCGTAGCGCCGGATGAACTGCTCCCGGTTCAGGCTGGCCCGCACGGTCTGCAAGATTTCCTGGTCGCTGGGCCACACGTCCTTAAGATACACCGGCTGGCCATCGTCGCCGGTGCCGAGCGGCGCCGTCGTGATGTCCTCGTTCATCGTGCCCAGCAATGCATAGGCCACAACCAGCGGCGGGCTGGCCAAATAGTTGGCCCGCACGTTCGGGTGCACCCGGCCCTCGAAATTGCGGTTGCCCGACAGGACCGACACCGCCACCAGCTTGTTGGCCTCGATGGCCTCGGCGATCTCCTCGTCGAGCGGGCCGGAGTTGCCGATGCAGGTCGTGCAGCCATAGCCGACGAGCTGGAACCCGAGCGCATCCAGTTCCTCGCTCAGCCCGGCCTTGTCGAGGTACTCGGTCACCACCTGGCTGCCGGGGGCGAGCGAGGTTTTGACCCAGGGCTTCGGCCGCAGCCCCTTCGCCCGCGCCTTCTTCGCCAGCAACCCGGCGCCGAGCATGACATACGGGTTGCTGGTGTTGGTGCAGCTCGTGATCGCCGCGATCACAACGTCGCCATGGGTGATCTCGAACTCCCGGCCGTGCACCGCGACCTTCGCATTGGCGTCGGTCGCCGGCACGCCCAGGCCCTTGGTCAGGTCGGCGCGGAAAGCGGCGGAGGCATCCTTCAGCAGCACGCGGTCCTGCGGACGCTTCGGCCCGGCGATGCTCGGCATGACGGTCGAGAGGTCCAGCTCGATCACGCTGGTGTAAACCGCGTCCGGCGTAGAGCCGTCGACCCACATGCCCTGCGCCTTCGCGTAGGCTTCCACGAGGTCGATCCGCGCCTCGTCGCGCCCGGTGAGGCGGAGGTAGTCGAGCGTCGTGCTGTCGACCGGGAAGATGCCGCAGGTCGCGCCGTATTCCGGGGCCATGTTGGCAATGGTGAGCCGGGTCGACACCGAGAGGTTGCCGAGGCCCGATCCGAAGAACTCCACGAACTTGCCGACCACCCCGGCCTTGCGCAGCATCTGCGTGACCGTCAGCGCCAGGTCCGTCGCGGTCGAGCCCTCCGGCAGGTTGCCGGTCAGGCGGAAGCCGATGACATCCGGGATCAGCATGGCGATCGGCTGGCCGAGCAGCGCCGCCTCCGCCTCGATGCCGCCCACGCCCCAGCCGAGCACGCCGATGCCGTTGGCCATGGTGGTGTGGCTGTCGGTGCCGAACAACGTGTCCGGATAGGCAAAGGTCTTGCCCTCGATGTCGGCGGTCCAGATCGTCTGTGCCAGGTATTCGACATTGACCTGGTGGCAGATGCCGGCGCCCGGCGGCACGACGCGAAAGTTCTGGAACGCCGTCTGGCCCCAGCGCAGGAAGCTGTAGCGCTCGCCGTTGCGGCTGAACTCGGCGTCCATGTTCTGGTGCAGCGCGTTCTTGGTGCCGGAATAGTCGACCATGACCGAGTGGTCGATCACGAGGTCCACCTGGATCAGCGGGTTCACCTGGTCCGGACGTCCGCCGAGCTTAGTGATCCCGTCGCGCATGGCGGCGAGGTCGACCACGCCGGGCACGCCGGTGAAGTCCTGCATCAGGATGCGCGCCGGGCGGAACGGCACCTCGCGCGTGCTGCTGCCATTGCGGGCCCATTCGGCGATGGCGCGCGCGTCGTCGACGGTGTAGCTGGCGCCGTTCTCGAAGCGCAGCACGTTCTCGAGCAGGATCTTCAGGCTGACCGGAAGCCGGTCCGTCGGTTCGCCCAGCGCCTTGGCAGCCTCGGGCACGGAGTAGTATTCGTAATCCCGCCCGGCGGCGGTCAGCGTGCGGCGGGTCTTTAGGCTGTCTTGCCCGATCATCTTCATGGCGGCGGTGCCTCCCTCTGGGCCGCACGCCGGCGGGGAGCGGGGCGGGCGGGCGCTTCAAATTGCAATGGCGTTAAACCATAAATGCCGGGCTGGCGTCCACTGACCGGGCCGACCTAGAACAGCCTGATGCAGATTTTGCGCCATACCGGCCTGGTGGTCAGCGGCATTGCGGCGTTCCGCGGCGAGCGGCTGGTGCTGCGCGATCTGTCGTTCCATGTCCCCCACGGTGGCGCGCTGCTGCTGCTGGGCGCGAACGGGTCGGGCAAGAGCACGCTGCTCCGCGTCCTCGCCGGCCTGAAGCGTCCCGATGCCGGGCAGGTCGCCTGGCGCGGGCAGGATACGCGGGAGCAGCCGGCGGTGGTCGCCTATCTCGGCCATCTCGACGCCATCAAGCCTGGGTTGACGGCGCTGGAAAACCTGGCGCTCGCGGCCCGGGTCGGGCAGGGCAGTGCCGCGTCGGCGCTGGAGGCGGTCGATCTTGCGGCGTTGGCGGATCTGCCGGCGCGCCTGCTGTCCGCCGGGCAGAAGCGGCGGCTGGCGCTGGCGCGGCTGGTGCTGTCGCGCGCCGGGCTGTGGCTGCTGGACGAGCCGACGCTGGGACTGGACGCGGCGTCGGTCGAACGGCTTGGGGCGTTGCTCGCGGCGCACCGGGCGGCGGGCGGCGTGGTCGTCACCGCGACCCATTTGCCGCTCCCGCTCAATGATCCAGAGGAACTGCGGCTTTGACGGTATTTTGGGCAATGCTGCTGCGCGAGTTGCGGCTTTCGGTCCGGCATGGCGCCGACACGCTGGCCGCCGTGCTGTTTTTCGTGCTGGCCGGCGCGCTGTTCCCGCTAGCGATCGGCCCGGCGCCCGAGACGCTGGCCCGCATGGCGCCCGGCATCGTTTGGGTGTGCGCGCTGCTGGCGGCGCTGCTGCCGCTCGACCGGCTGTTCGGCGCGGATTTCGACGACGGCTCGCTGGATCAATTGCTGCTGACCGGCCTGCCTGCCGGTGCGGTTGCAGCGGTGAAGGCCCTGGCGCATTGGCTTGCCACCGGGGTGCCGCTGCTGCTGGCCGCCGGACCCTTGGCCATCATGCTGCAGCTCGACCCGGCTGCCGTGCCGGTTTTATTGGCGGGGCTGCTGCCGGGCACCTTGGTGCTGTCATTGTTTGGCACCCTCGGCGCCGCCGTGCTGCTCGGCGCCCGCCGCGGCGGCGTGCTGCTGCCGTTGCTGGTGCTGCCGCTCGCGACGCCGGTGCTGATCTTCGGCGCGGCTGCGACCGAGGCGGCAGCGGCGGGCGAAACGCCGCGCCCGCATTTGCTGCTGCTGGCGGCCATGCTGGCGGGCGCGCTGCCGCTATGCCCGCTGGCCACCGGTGCGGCGTTAAGGGGTGCTGCGGAGTAGGCGCTTTGTGAGGTCCGACCCGGAGTCGAACCGGGCTAGAGGGATTTGCAGTCCCTTACATAACCGCTCTGACATCGGACCCCAAGGCAGCCGCGGCGCCAACGGGCGCGCCGCCGCGTATATCGGGCACGCATCAAACCCGGTCAAGCGCCACCCGCGGCAACAAGCGGCCCCGAAGCTTTGCACGAAGCGCCCACGGCACCTATAACACCGGCGCACTGCAACACGGGCCACCCATGGACCAGGTTTCCACAACCCAGCTCGCCGACTACGCCTCCGCGCGCGATCACATGGTCGACGGCCAGGTCCGGCCCAACAAGGTCATCGACCCCCGCATCATTCGCGCCATGCGCAGCATCCCGCGTGAGCGTTTCGTGCCGCCGCGCCTCGTCAGCCTCGCCTATGCGGACGAAGACGTGCCGCTCGACCGTGGCCGCGCGCTGATGGAGCCGATGGTGATTGCCCGCCTGGTGCAGCTCGCTCGGGTGCGGGCAGGCGACCGGGTTCTGGTGGTCGGCGCCGGCCCCGGCTATGGCGCGGCGCTGCTGGCGGCGTGCGGCGGCCAGGTCACGGCGCTGGAGGAGGACGAGGCGCTGCTGGCCATCGCGCGGCGCACCCTGCCGGAGTTCGCGCCGGGCGTCAGGTTGGTGGCTGGGCCGTTGGCAGCCGGGCTGGCGTCCGGCGCACCCTGGGACGTCATCCTGATCGAGGGCGCGGTCCGCGCGATCCCCGGCGCCATCGCCCTGCAACTCAATCCAGTCGGCGGGCGGCTGGTGACGGTGGTGACGCCCGGCAACGTCCTGTCGGGCGGGCAGGGGGTGCTGGCGGAGCCGGGCCAGCATGGTGCGCCCAGCGCCACGCTGCGGGCAGCGCCGATGTTCGACTGCGCCACGCCGTTGCTGCCGCCCCTATTGCCCGCGACGGCGTTCCGGTTCTGATGCATGCTTCCGAGGCGGACCAATGATGGCATCGAAACGTTGCCTATGTCACGATGGCGTTCGCGGGGCCGCTGGCGACGGGCTGCCCCAGCCAATGCAGGAGCTTTGCGCATGCGCCATCTAATGTTGTCGGTGATCGGCGGCGTCGTCCTCGCATCCGGTGGGACGATGGCGCAGCCGCGCACGCTCCAGGACGCGCTGGCATCGGCCTATTCGACCAATCCGACGCTGCAGGGCTCCCGCGCCCAGCTTCGTGCGACGGACGAGGGCGTGCCGCAGGCGCTGGCGGGCTGGCGGCCCACGGTCGTCGTCGGCGCGGGCTACGGCTACGGCTTCGGCACGCTGCGGTCGAACGGCACGTCGAGGAGCCAGGGCGGCGCCACCCGCGAAAACCGCGATATCACCACCGTGACCCCGACGATTACGCAACCGCTGTTTCGCGGCGGCCAGACCCGGGCCAACACCAACCAGGCCGACAACCGGGTCTTTGCCCAGCGC
Organism: Acetobacteraceae bacterium; assembly: GCA_965277495.1. Classification (GTDB taxonomy): domain Bacteria; phylum Pseudomonadota; class Alphaproteobacteria; order Acetobacterales; family Acetobacteraceae; genus CAHJXG01. The sequence goes on from OZ255824.1 coordinate 4,233,244, forward strand.
GGACGGCTGCTCGCGACCGAGCAGCAGGTGTTCACCGACACGATCAACGCCTATGTGAACGTCATCCAGACCCAGCAACTGCTGCAGCTCAACATCAACAACGAACAGGTGCTGGCCCGACAACTCCAGGCGACCAACGACCGGTTCCGCGTGGGCGAGATCACCCGCACCGACGTGGCCCAGGCCGAGGCGGCGCTGGCCGGCGCCAGGGCGACGCGGCAGAATAGCGAGGGCAACCTGCAGACGGCGCGGTCCAACTACCGCCGTTATGTCGGCGAACTGCCCGAACAGCTCGTCGAGCCGCAGCCGCTCAAGCTGCCGGTCAAGAACCAGAACGAGGCGGTGCAGCTCGCGTCGCAGAACAACCCGAACGTCATCGCGGCGCAGTTCGACGACGCGGCGTCCCGCGACGCGATCGACGTGGCGTTCAGCCAGTTGATGCCGCAATTGAGCCTGCAGGCGCAGGGCGGCCTGACCAACGGCCAGCAGGTCGTCGGCCAGAGTACCTTGGGCGCCACCGTGCTGCTGAATGCCTCGGTGCCGCTGTATCAGGGCGGCGCAGAATACTCCCGCGTGCGCCAGGCGCGGCAGACCGAGCAGCAGGCCCGCAAGACGGTCGACGACGTGCGGCGGCAGGCCGTGCAGCAGGCGGCGCAATCTTGGGAAACGCTGGTGGCCGCGCGTTCCACCATCGACAGCACCCGCGCGCAGATCCGCGCCAACCAGATCGCGCTCGAGGGCGTGCAGCGTGAGGCGATCGTCGGCAGCCGCACGACGCTCGACGTGCTGAATGCCGAGCAGTCGCTGCTGAACTCGCGCGTCACCCTGGTGCAGAACCTGTCGAACCTGGTGACGGCGTCCTATACCGTCGCGTCCGCTATCGGGCGGCTGACGGCGCGGGACCTGAACCTGGACGTGCCGCTTTATGACGATACCGCCTATTACAATGCGGTCCGCCATCGCTGGTTCGGCGTCAGCGACTACGCCGTGGGCCAGCCGGGACGATAACGATGGCGACACCTCCGACTAATCCTCCGCCGCCCGGCCTTGCGCCTGATCCCTCGATGGAGGACATCCTGGCCTCCATCCGCCGCATCCTGAACGAGGATGAAGCGCCGAAATCTGCGCCCGACCCCGAAGAGCACAGCGGCGTGCTGATGCTCGACAGCTCGATGATGGTGCCGGAAACACCGGCCGAGACGCCGCCGGCCCCGCCGCCGCCGGAAGCCCGCCCAGAGCCGCCGCCGATCCTGGAGCACAAGCCTTTGCCCGACCCTGAACCATCCGCCGCGCCGCCGCCCACGCCGTTGCCGCCGTCCACGCCCCTGGTGGCGCCCGCCGCCGCCGCTGCCGCCGGCGCCTCGGTCGACGCGCTGATGCGCACCCTCGCTTCCGAGCGCAGCACCGCCGTGCAGCGCGGCGGCCCGACCATCGAGGACCTGGTCCGCATCGAAATCCGCCCGCTGCTGAAGGATTGGCTCGACCTGCATCTGCCGCCCTTGGTCGAGCGCCTGGTGCGGGCCGAGATCGAGCGTGTCGTCAGCCGCATGGCGCCCTGACGCGGCCGCGGCTTTCCGGCACCGCGGCGCCGGGCTAAAAGCTCGGTCATGCTGAGCAAGTCCTTCGTTCCCGCCGACGTCGAGCCGGCGCTCTATGCCGGTTGGGAAGCGTCCGGCGCATTCCATGCCGACCCGGGCGCCGCTGCCGCGCCCTACACCATCATGATCCCGCCGCCCAACGTCACCGGCAGCCTGCATATGGGCCACGCGCTGACGATGACGTTGCAGGACGCGCTGATCCGCTGGCGCCGCATGCAGGGCCGCGACGCCCTATGGCAGCCCGGCACCGACCACGCCGGCATCGCGACGCAAATGGTCGTCGAGCGCCTGCTCGCGCAATCCAGCAACCAGACGCGCCAGGAGATTGGCCGCGAGGCGTTCGTTGACCGGGTTTGGGATTGGAAGGCGTCATCCGGCGGCGCCATCACCGAGCAGCTTCGCCGGCTCGGAGCCTCGCTCGATTGGGCGCGTGAACGCTTCACGATGGACGAGGGCCTGTCCGAGGCGGTGCGGGAGGTGTTCGTCACCCTGCACCGCGAAGGGCTGATCTACCGGGACCGCCGCCTGGTCAACTGGGATCCGAAGTTCCAGTCCGCGATCTCGGACCTGGAGGTCGAGACGCGGGAGGTCCGTGGCACCCTGTGGCACATCCGCTATCCGATCGAGGGCACGGACCAGCATATCGTGGTCGCGACCACACGGCCGGAAACCATGCTGGGCGATACCGGCATCGCCGTGCACCCGGACGACGGACGCTACGGCGCTCTGGTAGGCCGCTATGCGGTCCTGCCCCTGGTTGGACGCCGTATCCCGATCGTGGCTGACGCCTATTCCGATCCGGAGAAGGGCACCGGCGCCGTCAAGATCACGCCGGCGCACGATTTCAACGACTTTGCCGTGGGCCAGCGTCATGCGCTGCCGATGCCGTCCGTGCTGGATCGCGAGGGCCGGGTCACGCTTGTGGAACTCGACCTGCCGGTCTCCGCGGACTTCGTGCGCAGCCTCGCGGGCCAGGACCGCATGGCCGCGCGCGCCGCCATCGTCGCGGAGCTGGAGCGCCTGGAGCTGCTGGACCGGGCCGAGCCGCACACCCACCAGGTGCCGCACGGCGACCGCTCCGGCGTGCCGATCGAGCCGCTGCTGACGACGCAATGGTACTGCAATGCAGCCGAGCTCGCCCGCCCCGCCATTGCCGCGGTCGAGACCGGCGAGACCGTGTTCGTGCCCAAGCAATGGGAAAACACCTTCTTCGCCTGGATGCGCGATATCCAGCCCTGGTGCATCAGCCGCCAGCTTTGGTGGGGCCACCGCATCCCGGCCTGGTTCGGCCCCGACGGCCACGTCTTCGTCGAACGCACCGAGGCCGAGGCGCAGGCCGCCGCCCGGTCCCATTACGGCCATGACGAACCGCTGGAGCGCGACCCCGACGTGCTCGATACCTGGTTCAGTTCGGCCCTGTGGCCGTTCTCGACCCTCGGCTGGCCGCAGGGCACGCCGGAGCTTGCGCGCTACTACCCCGGCGATGTGCTGGTGACGGGCTTCGACATCATCTTCTTCTGGGTCGCCCGGATGATGATGATGGGCCTGCACTTCCGCGGCCGCGTGCCGTTCCGCACCGTCTATATCCACGGCCTCGTGCGCGACGAGCGCGGGCAGAAGATGTCGAAGTCGAAGGGCAACGTCATCGACCCGCTCGACCTGATCGCGGCCTATGGCGCCGACGCGCTGCGCTTCACCGTGTGCGCCCTGACCGGGCCGGGCCGGGACGTGAAGCTGGGCGCGGCGGCGGTCGAGAGCCATCGCAAGTTCGTCACCAAGCTGTGGAACGCCGCCCGGTTCTGTGAAATGAACGGCATCACGCCCGTGCCCGGCTTCGACCCTGCCACCGCGCGGCTGCCGCTGTGCCGCTGGCTGCTCGACGCCGCCAACCAGGCCGTCAGCGAAGCCGATGCGGCGCTCGAGGCCTACCGTTTCAACGACTACGCCGCTGCCTGCTACCGCTTCACCTGGCATACGTTCTGCGACTGGTTCCTTGAATTCGCCAAGCCCGTGCTGAATGGTTCCCCTGGGCCGGAAGCGTCCGAGCTCCGCGCCACCGCGGCGCATGTGCTGGGCATCATCCTCCGCCTGCTACACCCGGCCATGCCGTTCGTCACCGAGCATCTGTGGGACGAAATGAGCTATGGCGCGCCGTGCAGCCTGATCCGCGCGCCGTGGCCGCAGCCGGGCCAGGTTTCGGACCCGGAGGCCGCGCGGGCCGAGCTCGATTGGGTCGTGCGCTTGATCGGCGAGGTCCGCACGGTACGGTCCGAGATGAACATCGCCCCCTCGATCCTGACGCCGATCCTGTTGCGCGACGCGCAGCCCGGCACCCTGGCCCGCGCGGAACGCTGGACCGAGAGCATCCACCGCATGGCGCGCGCGTCGAACGTTGGGCCCCTGGACGGGCCGCTGCCGCCAGGCAGCGCGCAGGTGGTGGTGGACGAGGCGACCGTCGTGCTGCCGCTGGCCGGGGTGATCGATCTCGCCGCCGAGCGCGCCCGGCTCGCCAAGGAACGCGCGAAGGCGCTGGCGGAGGCCGACAAGGTCATGCGCAAGCTCGAAAACGCCGAATTCGTCGCCAAGGCGCGTCCGGAGGTCGTCGAGGAAAACCGCGAACGCCTGGCCGCTTTCCAGCATGATGCCGCACGGATCGAGGCCGCCATGGCCCGCATCGCATCCTAGAATACAAGGGAGACCGACATGCTCAAGAAGCGCTGGGACAAGAGCCGCCTGCCGTCCCGCCACGTCACCCAAGGCCCGGACCGCGCGCCGCACCGCAGCTATTACTATGCGATGGGGCTGACGGAGGAGGAGATCAACCAGCCCTTCGTCGGCGTTGCCACCTGCTGGAACGAGGCCGCGCCCTGCAACATCGCGCTCAGCCGCCAGGCGCAGTCGGTGAAGCGTGGGGTCGCGGAGGCCGGCGCCACGCCGCGCGAGTTCACCACCATTACCGTGACCGACGGCATCGCCATGGGCCACCAGGGCATGAAGTCCTCGCTGGTGTCGCGCGAAGTCATCGCCGACAGCGTGGAGCTGACCGTCCGCGGCCACTGCTACGACGCGCTGGTCGGCCTGGCCGGCTGCGACAAGTCGCTGCCCGGCATGATGATGGCCATGCTGCGGCTGAACGTCCCGAGCGTGTTCATGTATGGCGGCTCGATCCTGCCTGGCAGCTACAAGGGGCGCGACGTGACGGTGGTGGACGTGTTCGAGGCGGTCGGCCAGCACGCCGCCGGCAACATGTCCGACGCCGACCTGCATGAACTGGAATGCGTGGCCTGCCCGTCAGCCGGCGCGTGCGGCGGGCAGTTCACCGCGAACACCATGGCGATGGTCAGCGAGGCGATCGGGCTCGCGGTGCCGGGTTCGGCCGGGTCGCCGGCGCCGTATGAGGATCGCGACCGCTGGGCCGTGGAGTCCGGACGCGCCGTGGTCCGGCTGATCGAAAGCGGTTTGCGGCCCCGCGACATCGTGACGATGGAGGCGCTGGAGAATGCGGCCGTCGTCGTGGCCGCCACCGGCGGCTCGACCAACGCTGGGCTGCACCTTCCGGCGCTGGCGCATGAGGCCGGCCTCCGCTTCACGATGGACGACGTGGTCAACATCATGCGCCGCACCCCCTACATCGCCGACCTCAAGCCCGGCGGCAAATACGTGGCGCTCGATGTGCACCGCGTCGGCGGCGTTCCGGTCGTCCTCAAGGCGTTGCTGGACGGCGGCCTGCTGCATGGCGACTGCATCACCGTGTCAGGCAAGACGCTGGCGGAGAACCTGGCCGATGTCGTGTTCCCTACGGACCAGGACGTGATCTACCCGGTTTCGCGCCCGATCTCGCCCACGGGCGGCGTGGTCGGCCTGCGCGGAAACCTCGCGCCGGACGGAGCCATCGTGAAGGTCGCCGGCATGGAAAAGCTGCAATTTGAAGGCACTGCATTGTGTTTCGACAGCGAGGAGGAAGCGTTTCAGGCCGTGCAGGACCGCGCCTACAAGGCCGGCGACGTGATCGTCGTGCGCTACGAGGGGCCGAAGGGCGGACCCGGCATGCGCGAGATGCTGTCCACCACCAGCGCCATCTACGGCCAGGGCATGGGCGACAAGGTGGCGCTGATCACCGATGGGCGCTTCTCCGGCGCGACCCGCGGCTTCTGCGTCGGCCACGTTGGGCCGGAGGCGGCGGTCGGCGGCCCGATCGCCTTGTTGCGCAACGGCGACCGCATCCGCATGGACGCGACGGCGGGCACGATGGAGGTGCTGCTGTCCGACGCCGAACTCGCTGCACGCCGGGCCGCCTGGACCCCGCGGCCGACGGACTACAACAGCGGTGCGATCTGGAAATTTGCCCAGACCGTCGGCCCGGCCCACCTTGGCGCCGTCACCCATCCAGGTGGCGCGGCGGAGACCCACTGCTACGCGGACATTTGATGACGCTTGCCCGCTTGCCCTTCCGGGGTGAGCGGGTTAGCCTGCTTGCGTGCTGTCGTCATTATCCATGCAGGTGCTAGCTCAAGCGCTCCTTGCCGCGCTGCGCTATTTTGCGCGCCTGCTTGGCTTCGCGCTCCTCATCCGACTTATCCGCCCCTAGGCGCCTTGCCGGGCTGATCTGTGCCGGCATCGCTTAGGGGAGACGCCCTGAGAGCCCGTCGGCACACGCAATCCGAGGACCCAACCCATGGCCATCAACCACCCCAATTTCGGCGTAATGCCGGAAGACCGCGTCATCATATTCGACACCACGTTGCGCGACGGCGAGCAATCGCCGGGCTTCTCGATGAACCTGGCGGAGAAGCTCCGCATGGCGGAGGCGCTGGCCGAACTAGGCGTCGACGTGATGGAGGCCGGATTCCCCATTGCCTCTCCCGGCGATTTTGAGAGCGTGCAGGAGATCGCCCGCACCGTCCGCGGACCCGTAATCTGCGGCCTGGCGCGCACCGGCCAGGCCGACATCCTGCGCGCTGCCGAGGCGCTGCGCCCGGCCGAACGCAAACGCATCCACATCTTCCTCAGCACCAGCCCGCTGCATATGAAATACAAGCTGCGCATGGAACCGGAGGCCGTGCTGCAACTGGCCATCGATTCAGTGACGCTCGCCCGCCAGCACGCCGACGACGTCGAGTGGTCCGCCGAGGACGGCAGCCGCACCGAGCCCGATTTCCTATGCCGCTGCGTCGAGGCCGCCATCAAGGCGGGTGCGACCACGATCAACATCCCGGACACCGTCGGCTATTCGGTGCCGGAGGACATGACCCGTATTTTCAGCATGTTGCTGGAGCGTGTGCCCGGCGCCGACAAGGTCGTGCTGTCCACCCACAACCACAACGACCTTGGCCTCGCGGTCGCCAACACGCTGGCCGCCCTGCGTGCCGGGGTGCGCCAGGTGGAGTGCACGATCAACGGCATCGGCGAGCGCGCGGGCAATGCGGCGCTGGAGGAGACGGTGATGGCCATACGCACCCGGCCCGACGCCGCGCCATACCAGACCGGGATCGTTACCACGAACATCCTGCGGGTGTCGAAGCTGCTGTCGACCATCACCGGGTTCGACGTGCAGCCGAACAAGGCGATCGTCGGACGCAACGCCTTTGCGCATGAGAGCGGCATCCATCAGGACGGCGTGCTGAAGAACGCTGCGACCTATGAGATCATGACGCCGGAGAGCGTCGGCTGGACCAAGAGCACGCTGGTGATGGGCAAGCACTCCGGGCGCGCCGCATTCCGGGACAAGCTGCGGGCGATGGGCTACGGCGAGCTCGGCGACAACAAGCTGAACGACGCATTCCGGCGGTTCAAGGACGTCGCGGACCGGAAGAAGGTCGTCTATGACGAGGATATCGTTGCATTGGTCGATGATGAGGTCGGGCGTGACCACGACCGGGTGCGGTTCGTGTCGCTGGACGTGCATGCCGGGTCGCGCGGGCCGCAGAGCGCGGAGCTTGAGCTGGAGGTCGACGGCGTCACCCACCAGGCGCGGGCGGCCGGCGATGGCCCGGTCGACGCGACGTTCAATGCGATCCGCGCGCTGTTCCCGCACGAGGCGAAGCTGGTGCTGTTCTCGGTCGGCGCGGTGACGGAGGGGACCGACGCCCAGGCCAAGACGACGGTGCGGCTTGAGGAGGGCGGCAAGATGGTGGACGGGCAGGGGGCCGACACCGACACCATCGTCGCGTCGGCCCGCGCCTATATCCATGCGCTGAACAAGCTGTTGGTGAAGCGCGCACGGACCGAACCGGTGGCGTTGTCGGCCTGAGCCTCGACGGCCGGGAGTGCGTGCTCCCGGCCGGGTTCAGCCTAATAGCCGTATGGCCGCGGCTGGTAGTATTGCGGCGCTGGCTGGTAGTACTGCGGGGCGGGCTGGTAGGTGGGCTGTTCGTAGGGCTGCTGTTGGTAGTACGTCTGAGGGCGGCCTGGTGTCGTGGCCGCGCCGCCGAGTGCCCCCGTGCCGCCCCCGACTAGCGCGCCGATTGCCGCGCCGTGGCGGCCACCTGCAATGCTGCCGATCGCCGCGCCGGCGCCGGCCCCGAGCAATCCCCCGCCGACGGCGCGTTGGCCGGGATCATACGGGTCGGAGCACGCCGACAAGCCCAAGCCCGCAGCCAACGCCAGGCTCATCGCGACTTTGCTGTACATTCAAATGGCTCCCAATAGGTCAGTAGCGCCGGGGCGCCGTCGCTGCGCCGCCAATGGCGCCGGCGCCGCCGCCGATCAATGCGCCGGTTCCCGCGCCTACGCCAGTCACGGCCCCCAAGGCAGCGCCGCCGCCCGCGCCCAGCAATCCGCCCGTTACCGCGCGAGTGCCCGGTTCGCGCCCGCATGCCGCGAGGCCCAGCACCAAGCTCGTTGCTAACACCATCTTTGTAATGGACACCATAGCGACCTCCTATAACCTGTTCGCGTCTTAACCACGCCCGATATTAACGCGCGAATTGATGGCGGATGTGCGGCAAGATCGCGCGCGGACTGTGACTCACAAATTGTTGAAGACATTGCTTGCCGTTATGGCGCGCGAGGGTTAAGCCTGCCATCGCGCAGCCCCGCACGAACCGGCCCGGCGTTTACTTAAAAATTAGAGGGTTACTGCATGTTTGGATGTTTGCTGGGGCTCATGTCTGCCGATATGGCGATCGACCTCGGCACCGCCAACACGCTGGTCTACGTGAAGGGCCGCGGCATCGTCCTGGCCGAGCCCAGCGTGGTGGCGATGGCCGACGTTCGCGGCAAGAAGCAGGTGCTCGCGGTCGGCGAGGAGGCGAAGATGATGCTCGGGCGCACGCCGGGCAACATCTCGGCCATCCGGCCGCTGCGGGATGGCGTCATCGCCGATTTCGAGGTCGCGGAAGAAATGATCAAGCATTTCATCCGCAAGGTCCACAACCGGCGCGGCTTCGCCAGCCCGTTGATCATCGTCTGCGTGCCTTCGGGCAGCACCGCCGTCGAGCGCCGGGCGATTCAGGAAAGCGCCGAGAGCGCGGGCGCCCGCAAGGTGTTGCTGATCGAGGAGCCGATGGCCGCCGCGATCGGCGCCGGGTTGCCGGTGACGGAGCCTTCGGGCAGCCTGGTCGTCGACGTGGGCGGCGGCACGACCGAGGTTGCGGTCATCTCGCTCGGCGGGATTGTCTATTCCCGCAGCGTGCGCGTCGGCGGCGACAAGATGGACGAGGCGATCATCAGCTACATCCGCCGCACGCATAACCTGCTGATCGGCGAGAGCACGGCCGAGCGCATCAAGATGGATATCGGCGCCGCAGCGCCGTCGGGCGACGCCGATGACGGCCCGTGGCGGGAAGTGAAGGGCCGCGACCTGATGAAAGGGGTGCCGCGGGAGATCCTGGTATGCCAGCGCCAGATCGCCGAAAGCCTCATTGAGCCAGTGACCGCCATCGTCGAGGCGGTGAAGGTCGCGCTGGAGAACACTCCGCCGGAGCTTGCCGCCGACATCGTCGACAAGGGGATCGTGCTGACCGGTGGTGGCGCGATGCTGTATCGCCTGGACGAGGTGCTGCGCGACGCGACCGGCCTGCCGGTGGTGGTGGCGGAAAATCCGCTGAGCTGCGTCGCGCTCGGCACCGGGCGGGCGCTCGAGGAGAAGCAGCGCCTGCGCAACGTGCTGACGTCGATGTACTAATGAGCCAATCTAACCTGTTGTTGTTAAGGCATAGAGCCGCATGATGCGGCTTTCGATCCCGGTCCGCCAGGCCCTGGCCCGGCTGACCCTGCCGGCGCTCATGGCCGCTGCCTTCGGCCTCATATTGCTCGGCAAGGCCGACATGCTGCTGGCCGAGCGTGCCCGCATGGCGCTTGACGACGCGCTGGCGCCGCTCTTTTCCTGGATCGCCGGACCAGTCGCCGCCGCCCACGCCGCGGTCGAGAATGCGCAGGGCTTGCTGACGTTACGGTCCGACAACACCCGGCTGCGCGACGAGAACGAACAGTTGCGACGGTGGCACGCCGTCGCCATGGCGCTCGATGCCGAAAACGCCACGCTCAAGGCCAACCTCCGCTGGCTCCCGGACGTGGCGCCGTCTTACGTCACTGCCCATGTCGTCGCCGACGCCGGCGGCGTCTATGCTCGCGCGGTCCTGCTCGCCGTCGGCCCGAACACCGGCATGGCAAAGGGCCAGATCGCCCTCGACGAACGCGGCTTGGTTGGCCGGGTGACGGAGTTGGGGATGCGCAGTGCCCGCGTGCTGCTGCTCACCGACATCAATAGCCGCATTCCCGTCGTCCTGGAGGCCAGCCGCGCCCGCGCCATCCTGGTCGGCACCAACGGTCCGCACCCGCGCCTGATGCACTGGCCGGAAGGGGTGGCTCCCATCGAGGGCGAACGGGTCGTGACCTCGGCCGAGGCCCAGGCGTTCCCGGCCGGACTGCCGGTCGGCGTCGTGCGCTACGGCGCCGGCAATGCGCCCGAGGTCGACACCGCGGCACGGCTGGACCGGCTCGATATAGTCCGGGTCTTCGACTACCGGATGCATGGCGCCCTATCGCCCGAGCCGGCCATGCGCCTGGCGACAGGGCGCAGCAAATAGGCATGGGCACCCAGCGCACGCCGGGCATCCGGCCGCGGCCCACACTGTGGCGTCTGCTCGATACGGCGTCCCGCCAGTGTTTCCCGGTGGCGTGCACCGCGCTGCTGCAACTGCTCGCTGCGGCGCCGCTCGGCTTGCCGGGCCAGGCGCAAATGCAATTGGCGGTGGCGCTGGGCTGCGTGTTCTTCTGGTCGCTGTGCCGTCCAAGCAGCATGCCTCCACCTGCCGTGTTCCTATTGGGCTTGTTCTGCGACCTCCTGAGCCTGTCGCCGCCCGGCGTCTCGGTGCTGCTGCTGCTTCTGGCGCATGGGCTGGCACTGCGGTGGCGCCGGGTGTTGGCCGGGCGGGGCTTCCTGACCGCCTGGCTGGCGTTCATCGTCGTCGCGGCCGGGGCTGCGGCGCTGGAATGGCTGGGCATGAGCCTGTTGCGGTTGCAGGTGCTGCCGGGGAACGCAGCGCTGTTCCAGTTCGCGCTGGCCGCCGGGCTCTATCCGACGTTGGCCGCCCTGTTCACCCAGGCGCACCGCAGCCTCGCCAATCCGGACGGGGCGTGACGTGGGCGCCGCCACTTGACCGGTGAAAGGCAGGACACCAAGCATCGCGGCGTGTTCACCCGGCGCGCGCTGCTGCTGGGCGCCGGCCAGCTTGGTATCTTCGCGGCGCTCGGCGCGAAGCTGTATCAGGTGCAGGTCGTCGAGGGCGCACGCTATGCCACGCTGTCCGACAGCAACCGCATCAGCGCGCGGCTGATTGCGCCGCCGCGTGGCCGCATCCTGGACCGGTTCGGCGCGGTCATCGGCGGCAACCGGCTGAATTGGCGCGCCTTCCTCACGGCCGAGCAGGCCGGCAACGTCGACGCGACGCTCGACGCCTATGCCGAGATCATGCCCTTCGCCGAGCACGAGCGCGCCCGCATCGAGCGCGAACTGCAGCGCCGCCGCCATTTCATCCCGGTCATGCTGCAGGAATTCCTGACTTGGGAGGACATGGCGCGGATCGAGGTGAACGCCCCCGAACTGCCCGGCATCTACGTCGACGCCGGCACGACGCGGGTCTATCCGCAAGCCTCGGCGCTGGCGCATGTCGTGGGCTATGTCGCGCCTCCGAACGAGGCGGACGCCGCTGGCGACCCCATGCTGTCGATGCCGGGGATGCGCATCGGGCGCGCCGGCATGGAAAAGGCGCAGGATGCCCGGCTGCGCGGCCACGCCGGCGCGGTGCAGATGGAGGTGAACGCCGTCGGCCGGATCATCCGCGAGTTGGACCGGCAGGAGGGCACGCCGGGACAGGACCTGGGCCTCACGATCGACGCGGGCCTGCAGGACTCGGTGCTGGCGCGCCTGGGCAACGAGAGCGCGTCGGCGGTGGTGATGGACGCGCGGAATGGCGAGGTGCTGGCGATGACCAGCAATCCGTCGTTCGACCCCACGCTATTCAATTCGGGCGTGAGCCAGGCGCAGTGGGTGGAGTGGACCAGCAACCGGCGCACGCCGCTGATCAACAAGGCGGTAGCCGGGCTGTATCCGCCGGGCAGCACGTTCAAGATGGTCGTGGCGATGGCAGCGCTCGAAGCCAGGGTGATGACGCCGTCCGACCGCATCGCCTGCCCGGGCTTCCTCGACCTGGGCGACACGCGGTTCCATTGCTGGAGCAAGCACGGCCATGGTTCGCTGGATATGCGGGGCGGGCTGAAGAACAGTTGCGACGTGTTCTTTTACGAGGCCGCGCGCCGCACCGGCATCGACCGCATCGCCGACATGGCCAACCGGTTCGGCATCGGCGTCGACCTCGGCATCGAGCTGCCGGGCGCGCGCAAAGGCCTGGTGCCGAACCGGGCCTGGAGCCTGGCGCAGGGCCGGCCGTGGAACGTTGGCGACACCATTAGCTGCGGCATCGGCCAGGGCTATATCGAGGCGACCCCGCTGGCGCTGGCGACCTATGTGTCCCGGATCGCCAGCGGCCGGGCGGTGCAGCCGCATCTGACCCGCTCGGTCGGCGGCGTCGTGCAAAAGGGGGCGTTGGCAACGGACTGGCCGTCGCTCGATTTGCCCGAGCGCGGGTTGCATCTATTGCGTGAAGGCATGTGGGCGGTGGTTAACGAGCCCGGCGGGACCGCGCCGTCCGCCCGCATCAACCTGTCGGGCATGCAGATGGCGGGCAAGACCGGGTCGTCCCAGGTGCGCCATGTGTCGCGGGAACAGCGGGAGCACGGATTCAATTCGGCGAAGCTGCCTTGGGAGTTCCGGCCGCATGCGTTGTTCGTGTGCTACGCGCCATACGATGTGCCGCGCTACGCCGTTGCCGTCGTGGTCGAGCATGGCAATGCCGGCGCTGCCGCCGCCGCGCCGCTGGGACGCGATATCATGATCGACGTGCTGACCCGCGATCCGTCCGGCCATCCGAACCCGCCGGGCTCGCGCGTCGCGGAGATAAGGACGTGATTGACCAACGCCGGCTTATCAGGGCGGCACCGTCGTTCGGCCTCGCGGCCAAGCTATGGCGGGTGAGCTGGGCCTACGTGGCGCTGCTGTGCGCGCTGGCGGGGGTCGGCTATGTGGCGCTGTACTCCGCGGCTGGCGGGGCGCCCGAGCCATACGCCTCCCGCCATATCCTGCGCTTCGGGTTCGGGCTGGTCATGATGCTGTGCATCGCGCTGGTCGACATCCGCTTCATCGCCCGGCTGTCCTGGCTTGTCTATGGCGTGTCCATCGTGCTGCTAGCGCTGGTGCTGCGGATGGGCCACGTCGGCAAGGGCGCGCAGCGCTGGATCGAACTGGGCGGCCTGCAGTTGCAGCCGAGCGAACTCGCCAAGATCGGGATCGTGATGGCGCTGGCGGCGTGGTTCCACCGGGCGAGCTGGGAGCGGATGGGCAATCCGCTGTTCCTGGCGCCCCCCGCCGTCATGGTGCTGGTCCCGGTCGGCCTGGTGCTGAAGGAGCCAAACCTGGGCACCGCCGTCATCACCGCCATCGTCGGCGCGTCCGTGTTCATGGCGGCGGGCGTCCGCTGGTGGAAGATGGCGCTGGCCGTCCTGCCGGCGCCGTTCGTGGCGCAGTTGGCGTTCGACCACCTGCATGACTACCAGCGCGCCCGGATCACCACCTTCCTCAATCCTGAAAGCGACCCGCTCGGGGCCGGATACAACATCATCCAGTCGAAGATCGCGCTCGGCTCCGGCGGCATGTGGGGCAAGGGGTTCCTGCTGGGCACCCAGGGGCACCTGAACTTCCTGCCGGAAAAGCAGACCGACTTCATTTTCACGACGCTGGCCGAGGAGTTCGGCCTGGTCGGCGGCCTGGCGGTGCTGGGCGTGCTGGCGTGCCTCGTGACTGGCGGCATGTTGATCGCGCTCCGTTGCCGGCATCGATACGGGCGGTTGCTGGCGCTCGGCATTACGGCGAACTTTTTCATGTATGCCTTCGTGAACCTGGCGATGGTGACGGGCACCATCCCGGTCGGCGGCGTGCCGCTGCCGCTGGTGTCCCATGGCGGGTCGGCCATGCTGACCGTCATGTTCGGCTTCGGCCTGCTGATGTCAGTGCATGTCCATCGAGATGCCGAGTTCGCGGAAGGACGCGGGGATTGACGCCTTGAAACCCACGATCCAGCCGCGCCTGCTGCGGGCGTTCCGCGCCACCGGTTATGCTGCGGCAGGCGTCACCGCCCGGATTGGCCAGCGCGACCCCGGCGTCGATCGGCTGCTTTGCACGCTTGGCTCAAGGCACGGCGCTTTCCTGACGGCCTGGAACCCTGCCGCCCGGCGGCATTTTTTGGGCCAGAATTTGCGCTGGGACCTTGCCATTCGCGGATGGCTGCGGCGGGTGCGCGCGGAGCCCGGCTTCGGTTCCGCCCAGGGTTGGCGCGAAGCGCATTGGCTGGTTGCGGCGGACCCGCGCCGGGTCGCCGTGCTCGGCCGCCGGTTCCGTCAGGTTGGCATCGTCGTCGTGCAGCGTGGCCGCAAGGCTAGGCTGCTTCTTCTTTCGGCGGGGGCGGATGTCCGGACGGCTGGTCAGGCGCCGCTTTCGCCGCCGCAAGCAACGCGGCAGCCCGCTCGATCGACCGGATCACGGCCTCGCCAGCCCGGCGCACCGCGGGATCGCTGCTTTCGACCAGGCTGTCCGACACGATCAGCGCCGGGGAGAGCGCGCCGCGGAGGTCATGCCGCAGCCCTGCGGCCCGTTTCTCGATAGCGTCGACCTTGGCCTGCGCGGCGGCTAAATGGTCCGGCACCGTCGCTAGCGGCTTCGGCATCGCTGCATAAAGGATGATGCCGACGCAGGCCGACGCCGCCAAAGCTGCCAGCAGGAACGGCGCGCCGGCGCCCATCAGCGCCAGCACCGCCCCCGCGGACCCGAAAGCCGACCCGGCGCCGATCAACGAAATCCGCACGTTGGCTGGCATCATCGCATGGTAACAGCACCATTCGCGCGGCTGCTCAAGCGCGGAACCGAGGCGGCTGCCATATCTGGATTGACGCATCCCTTGCCAGGCGACTATAAGCCGCGCCTTGCCGTTGCGGTTGCCGGGCCGGATTGCCTGGAATTAACCCTGTCCGGCTGCTGAGCGGCCCATCCGCTTTGGCTTGCATCCGCATTGTTGTGATTGGAGTCCTGTCGTGAAGCGCACGTATCAACCGTCTAAGCTGGTCCGCAAGCGCCGCCACGGCTTTCGCGCGCGTATGTCCACCGTCGGCGGGCGGAAGGTCCTTGCGAACCGCCGGGCCAAGGGCCGCAAGCGCCTGTCGGCCTGACGCGGCCGGTGCAGCAATGGCGCCGGACGCTGCTGGGCTGGCCGGTGCCGCCGTGCACCCCGAACGCCTGAAGCGCCGGGCCGAGTTCCTCCGCGTCGCGAGCAAAGGCCGTAAGGCGTCGGTGCATGGATTGGTGCTGCAAGCCTTGGCACGCGACGATTCTGGGCCAGCGCGCGTCGGTTTCACGGTGACGAAGAAGGTCGGCAACGCCGTCATACGCAACCGCACCAAGCGCCGTCTGCGTGAGACTGCGCGCTTGCTGTTCCGCGCGGCTCCGGTTTATGGCGTCGACTTGGTGCTGATCGGACGCGACGCCACGAGGTCCCGCCCGTTTGCGATGCTGGTCGACGACCTGCGCCGCGCCCTGGCCAAATTGGGTGTGCCTTGATCGCTGGACTGTTGATTTTCTGCATTAGGGTCTATCAATGGACGTTACGGCCCTTCATCGGCGCCCATTGCCGTTTTGAACCCACCTGCAGCGCCTATGCGATCGAGGCACTTCAAACGTTTGGCGCAACGTCCGGCGCTGCGCTCGCAGCCCGGCGCGTGTTGCGCTGCAATCCCTGGTGCGATGGCGGGCTTGACCCGGTGCCGTCCTGCCAATGCTCGCGGAAAGTGATGGCCCTGTGATGGACCAGAGACGGCTGTTTATCGCGATCGCCATCTCGATCGCGATCATGCTCGGATTTCAGTTGCTGATGCCAAAGCCGCAACGGCCACCGGAAGCCGCGTTGCAGGCGAGTCAAACTCCGCCGGCCAACGTCGCGCCGCGGCCCACCGGCGATGTCGCGGCGCCGGGCACGCAGCCGGTGGCGGTGCCGCCGCCCCGCGATGTCCCACGCCTCAAGATCGCCGCGACCCGTGTGCAGGGCAGCATTAGCCTGGTTGGCGCGCGGCTCGACGACCTCGTGCTGCGGGATTATCACGAGGAGGTCAGTCCGGAGTCGCCGCTGGTGCGGTTGCTGGAACCACGCGCCGATCCGGAACCCTATTACGTGCAGTTCGGCTGGACCGCGGATGGCGCCGGCATCAAGGTGCCGGACCTCGACGCTGTTTGGGCCGCCTCTGCGCCCGAACTGACGGTGGGCCATCCGGTTACGCTATCCTGGGACAACGGCGCCGGACAGGTGTTCGAGATCGTGCTGTCGATCGACGATTATTATATGTTCACCGCCGAGCAGCGGGTGCGCAACAGCGGGTCCGCCGCCGTCGCCCTGCATCCGTGGTCCAGAATCCGCCGCGATTACAAGCCAGTAACGGCGGGCTATTACATCTTGCATGAGGGCCTGCTCGGCGTGCTCGACGGACGCCTGCAGGAGCAGACCTACGATAAGGCGAAGAGCGAGAGCGACAAGAGCCGCGGCCCGTCGCTCGATCTGGCGACCACCGGCGGCTGGGCGGGGATCACCGACAAGTACTGGCTGACGGCGCTCATCCCTGACCAGGCCGTGCCGGTCGTCGCAGCGTTCCGCTATATGACGGAAAACAGCGGCAACCGGTATCAGGTTGATTTCGTATCCAAGGACCCGCTGGCCGTCGAACCCAATGCCACCGCCAGCAGCACGACCCGGCTGTTCGCCGGCGCCAAGGTGGTGCAGCTCCTGGACCGCTACCAGCGCGACCTCGGACTGCCGAACTTCGACAAGGCGATCGATTTCGGCTGGTTCTATTGGCTGACCAAGCCGATCTTCTACGCGCTGGACTGGCTGTTCCAACTGACCGGGAACTTCGGCGTCGCGATCCTGATCTTCACCGTGTTCGCCAAGGCCGTGTTCTTCCCGCTGGCCAACAAGTCCTACAAGTCCATGAGCAAGATGAAGCTGCTTGGACCCAAGATGACGGAGATCAGGGAGCGGCTGAAGGACGATCCCGCCAAGATGCAGGGCGAGATCATGGGCCTTTATAAGTTGGAGAAGGTCAATCCAGCCAGCGGGTGCCTGCCGATGGTCGTGCAAATCCCCGTGTTCTTCTCGTTGTACAAGGTCATCTTCGTCACGATCGAGATGCGGCACGCGCCGTTCTTTGGCTGGATTCACGACTTGTCGGCGGTCGATCCGACCAACGTGTTCAATCTGTTCGGCCTGCTCCCGTTCAATCCGGGCGAATACTCGCATTTTCTGCACCTCGGCGCGTGGCCGCTGATCATGGGTGTTACGATGTTCCTGCAGCAGAAGTTGAACCCGCCGCCGCCGGACCCAGTGCAGGCGCGCCTCTTTCAATTCATGCCGATCATCTTCACCTTCATGCTGGCGAACTTCCCTGCCGGCCTGGTGATCTACTGGAGCTGGAACAATTTTCTCACGATCGGGCAACAATGGATGATCATGCGCCAGACCCGGCTGGCGACGCCCCGGATGGCGCGTTCCTAGACGCTGGGCCACGACCGCCCGGTCCCGAGCAAATCGAGGCCGGGCGGCTGCTGTTCGCGGCCGAGTGCCAGTTCTTCTATGCGGCGCAACGGCTGGATCAGTTGCCGGAAGCCGGCCTGCCGGAGGTCGCGTTCGCCGGGCGGTCCAATGTCGGCAAATCCACGCTGATCAACGCGCTGACTGGGCGCAAAGCCCTGGCCCGTGCGTCCAACACCCCCGGGCGGACCCGGCAGCTCAACTTTTTCGACCTTGGCGGCCGGCTGACGCTGGTGGACATGCCAGGCTATGGCTACGCGCAGGCCGCAAAGGAGATCAAGGAGGACTGGCAGGGCCTGATGTTCGAATACCTGCGCGGACGGCCCACACTGCGCCGGGTGGTGCTGCTGCTGGATAGCCGCATCGAGCTGAAAGCGTCCGACCTCACCGTCATGGACCTGTTGGACCGCGCCGCCGTAACCTACCAGCTCGTGCTCACCAAGGCGGACGGCGTGAAGCCCGGCGCGCTGGCCCGCAAGCAGGAGGACGTGTCCGCCCTGATCCGCAAGCACCCGGCCGCGCATCCGGAACTGCTGACCACCAGCAGCGAGACGGCGCTCGGCATCGAGGGGTTGCGGGCCGAACTGGGCGGCCTCGGGCTGCCGGCCTCACCCCCAGGGCAATCGCTTGAACGGTTCGGGGATTTTGTCGCGGTCTGAAGTCTGATTCATAGGGGACCTCTCGTTGAGGAGGTTTCCCGATGTCCGGTGCATCGCTGATCGAACACTTTGCTGCGTTGGAGGACCCGCGCCAGGCCTGGAAGGTTCTGTTTCCGTTGCCGGAAGTCCTTCTGTTGGTGCTGTGCGGCACGCTGGCCGGGGCTGAGGATTTCGTGGAGATCAGGCGCTGGGGTCAGATGCACCAGGACTTCCTCCGCCGCCTGCTGCCCTACAAGGCCGGGATCCCCAGCCACGACACCCTGAACGACATCATCAACGCCATCGACGGGACGCTCTTTGCCCAGTGTTTCACCGCCTGGGTCGAGGGCTTGCGCGAGCCAGCCCCGGCCAGCACCGCCCCCGAGATCGTCGCCATCGACGGCAAGACCTCGCGACGCACGCATGACCGCAGCAAGGACCGTGGGCCGCTGCACATGGTGTCCGCCTGGGCCAGCAGTCAGCGTCTCGTGCTCGGCCAGCAGGCGTGCGAGGCCAAGTCGAACGAGATCACCGCTATCCCGCTGCTGCTCGAACGCCTCGCCCTTACCGGCGCGCTCGTCACCATCGACGCCATGGGCACCCAGACCAAGATCGCCCAAGCCATCCTCGACCGCGGCGGCGACTACCTGCTCGCGGTCAAAGACAACCAGCCCAGCCTGCACGACGAGATCAGGCGCTACCTCGACGACCCGGCTGCTATCATTCACAGCCGCTTCGAGACGACCGACGGCGACCACGGCCGGATCGAGGTCCGCCGTCATCGGATCAGCCACGACGTGGGCTGGCTGACCACCGCACGGCGCTTCCCAGGCGAGCCGCGCTTCCCCGGCCTGCGCGCTATCGCGGTGGTCGAGGCTGAGGTCGAGCGCAACGGCAGCACAAGTCTGGAACGGCGCTACTTCCTGTCTTCCATGCCACTCGAAGCCAAGCTGTTCGCCCACGCCGTGCGGTGCCACTGGCATGTCGAAAACCGCCTGCACTGGGTGCTCGACGTCGTGTTCCACGAGGACCTCAACCGCCTGCGATCCGGCGCCGGGCCGCAAAACATGGCCACCGTCCGGCACATGGCGATGAACCTCCTGCGCCGGCCAAAGGACAAACATAGCCTCAAGGTCCGCCGGAAATCCGCCGCTTGGGATACCGCCTACCTCGAAGCTCTGCTCCGGCAATCAGCGTGATCGCCCTTCAAGCGATTGCCCTGGCCTCACCCCGGCTCGCTTGACCACTGCCGCGCCGTCCCAGTAGGGAACGCCGATGACCCTGACCCCCGACCAGTTGCAAATCGCCGCCGACCAGGCCGACCTCCTGGTCCAGGCGCTGCCCTTCCTGCGGCGCTACGCCGGGATCACGGTTGTCGTGAAGTATGGTGGCCATGCGATGGGCAACGAAACCCTGGCGGCGCAATTCGGCCGCGACATTGCGTTGCTGAAGCAGGTTGGGGTCAACCCCGTCGTGGTGCATGGCGGTGGACCGCAGATCAATGCCATGCTGCAGCGGCTCGCGATCCCATCGACCTTC
Organism: Acetobacteraceae bacterium; assembly: GCA_965277495.1. Classification (GTDB taxonomy): domain Bacteria; phylum Pseudomonadota; class Alphaproteobacteria; order Acetobacterales; family Acetobacteraceae; genus CAHJXG01. Next base: position 4,253,203 of record OZ255824.1, read on the forward strand.
GTGGACGGCCTGCGCGTGACCGACGCCTCGATGGTCGAGGTGGTCGAGATGGTGCTGGCCGGCACGGTGAACAAGCACGTCACCGGGCTGATCAACCAGGCCGGCGCGCTGGCGGTCGGCATCTGCGGCAAGGATGGCGGCCTGATCCAAGCCCGCAAGCTCACCCGCACCGTGCGTGATCCGGACAGCCACATCGAGCGCGCGCTGGACCTCGGCTTCGTCGGTGAGCCGGAGAGCGTCGATGTCCGGGTGATCCATGCATTGACCGGCGCCGGGTTGATCCCGGTGATCGCGCCTGTCGCCATGGGATCGGATGGCCAGACCTACAACATCAACGCCGACTCGGTCGCGGGCGCCATCGCCGGGGCGCTCGGGGCGCGGCGGCTATTGATGCTGACGGACGTTGCCGGCGTGCTGGACGCTGACCGGCAATTGATCCCGGACCTGACGATCGCCCAGGTCGAGGCGAATATCGCCAGCGGGGTGATCTCGGGCGGCATGATCCCCAAGGTGGAGAACTGCGTCGACGCGGTGCGCAAGGGCGTGCGCGGCGCCGTGATCCTGGATGGCCGCATCGGGCATGCCTGCCTGCTGGAGCTTTTCACCGATGGCGGCATTGGAACCCTGATCCGAGCGTAGCAGGCCCGCCCGGTCCGCGCTTGACAACCCCAGCGCGAGGCATTCGTGTGCCGCCGCCACCAAGGATGCCCGCGAACCATGTCCAATCCTGGAGAGCCTGACACTTCGCCGATCACTTCCGTGCGGCAATTGGCGGATTACATCGCCGAGGGCTGCAAGCCGCAATCGGAGTACCGCATCGGCACCGAGCATGAGAAGTTCGGCTACCAGGCTGCCGATTTTCGTCCGCCGCCCTATGAACCCGATGGCATCCGTACGGTGCTGGAGGGCTTGGCCGCTGCCGACCCGACTGGGTGGAAGCTGATCCTCGAGCGGGGGGCGCCGATTGGCCTCAAAGGGCAGGGGCCGCATCGGCAAGCCTCCGTTTCACTGGAGCCGGCCGGCCAGTTCGAGCTTTCTGGCGCGCCGCTGCCGGATTTGCACGCGACGCGCGCCGAGCTGGACGCACATATCGCAGCGCTCCGGGCGGACGCGGGGCCGCGCGGGATCGGGTTTGCGCCGCTCGGCCATCATCCGACGCTTGGGCGGGCCGATATGCCTTGGATGCCCAAAGGCCGCTACGCCATCATGCGCCGCTACATGCCGCTGGTTGGGCGGCTTGGGCTCGACATGATGCAGCGCACCTGCACGGTTCAGGTGAACCTGGACTACTCGTCCGAGGCCGACATGGCGCGCAAGCTCCGCGTATCGTTGGCGCTGCAGCCGGTGGCGACCGCGTTGTTTGCCAACTCGCCGTTCATCGACGGCAAACCGAGTGGCTTCCTGTCGAGCCGGGCCCAGGTCTGGACCGACACCGACGTCGGCCGTTCCGGCATGCCGGCCTTGATGTTCGAGGAGGGCTTCGGCTTCGAGCGCTATGTGGAATGGCTGCTCGACGTGCCGATGTATTTCGTCGAGCGCGATGGCGCGTACCAGGACGTGGCGGGCGAGTCGTTCCGCGAATATATGGCCGGGCGCCGTCCGCATATCGGCGGCGGCCGGGCGACCATCGGGGATTTTGCCGACCATATGACGACGGCGTTCACAGATGTTCGGGTCAAGCAATACATTGAAATGCGCGGCTCGGACGCTGGCCGGCCTGATATGATGGTGGCGCAAAGCGCGCTTTGGGTCGGGTTGCTCTATGACGATGCGGCGCTGGCGGCTGCCGAGGCGTTGGTCCGCCGCGAGCCGTGGACGGCCTACAAGGCATTGCGTGCGGACGTGCCTCGGCTCGCCTTGAATGCGCCGTGGGCCGGGGGCACGGTACGGGATTTGGCGAAAGACATGGTTGCCATCGCGCGGGACGGCCTGCGCGCCCGGTCCCGCCCCAATGCGCGCGGCGAGGATGAAACGGGCTATCTCGCGCCGCTGGATGCACTGGTGCATGGCGCTCCGAACCAGGCTGAACAATGGCTAGAGCGCTTCCATGGTCCCTGGCACGGCGATGCGGCGCGTATCTTTCCTGAGGCGGCAATCTATAAAATTGAGCACAATCCTATTTATGCGTCGGCAATGTTGGAAACATAAGTATTTATGTCGGAAGCGCGACATTCGTCTTGTGTTAGGACGTTAGATCAGCGGTAATGCGCGCATGAATATCAGTTCACCCTACGTAGGGCACCAACACCTTGGCGTTGCCTTCGGCGACCCTGTGGCTATGCGGCTGCGGCTGATCGGGCAGATGGAGGCCTGGACGCTGAATAGCGAGAGCGTCCTGCCGCCGGGCCGCAAGACGCGGGCGCTGCTTGCGATCGTGGCGCTCTCATCGCCGCGTCCGGTGCTGCGCTCGCGATTGGCCGAGCTGCTCTGGAGCCGCCGTCCCGATGAGCAGGCCCGGGCGTCGCTGCGCCAGGAAATCCACCGGCTGCTCGAAGTCCTGGCCCCAGTCGGCCAGGACGTGCTGTCGATCAACCGGGACAGCCTGGCGCTGCGGCCCGGCGTCGTTTGGGTCGACGTCGAGGAGGTGCTCCGCGCCACCACCACCCATCCCGGCTCACTCGCGCTGCTCGACGGCGAACTGCTCGAGGAGCTGGACGGCGTCGATCCCGCCTTCGATGGCTGGCTGCAAAGCGAGCGTGAACGCCTGCGCGATCGCGCACGGTCCGTCGCCGAGGCGGTGCTGAGCGAACAGGTCTCGCCCGAGGCGTTGATCTCCGTCGCCCAGCAGCTCCTGGCCATTGACCGCGCGCACGAGGGAGCCTGGCGTGCATTGATGCGGGCCCATGCCGACCGTGGGGAGCGCGGCATTGCGATCCAGTCTTATGATCGCTGCCGTACGGTGCTGGCCGACACGCTGGACGCTACGCCGTCGCCGGAGACCCAGGCGTTGCTGGCCGACATTCGCTCTGGCCGGACTGCGTCGGGCGTCGCGCATGCTGCCCAGCCGCCTGTCGAAATCCGCTTCGAACCCCGTGTCACGGCTGCCCGCGGCGGCGCAAAGCTTGGCGTGGTGCCGTTCACTTTAGTCGGCACGGACGAGACCGAGGCGCATTTGGCGTTGGGCCTTGCCGAGGAGATCACTTCGGCGCTGCAGCGGTTCCGCTGGATGTTCCTGGTATCCAGTTCGTCGATCGCGCAGTTCGTCCAGGGTGGCCGCGACGACTCGGCGCTGCGGCGCACGTTCGGGCTCGACTTCGTGCTGGACGGTTCCGTGCAACGGGTCGGCCGGCGGCTGCGGATCACCTTGCGGCTTGTGGACCTGCGCGAGGGCAACCAGATCGTCTGGGCCCGGCGCTTTGACCGCCAGCTCCACGATCTGCTCACCTTGCAAGACGAGGTCGCTGCCGAGGTGGTGGCGCAGATCGATCCGGAGATCATGCTGATCGAGACCCGCCGAGCGGCGCATCGCCCGCCGCTCGATACCTCGGCCTATGACCTCCTGTTGCGCGCCCTGCCTGGCCTGAGCCGCCTGGAACGCAGCCACTTCATGCAGTCGGGACAGCTACTGCGCCAGGCGATCGCGCTCGATCCCGACTACGCGGCCGTTCACGCCTGGTATGCTTGCTGGCTGCATTTCCTGGTTGGGCAAGGCTGGGCGGACGACCCGAAAGCGTCGCTCGACGATGCCGCCCTGCATGCGGAACGCGCGGTTACGCTCGATCCGCAGGACGCGAAGGGCTTGACGATTGCGGGCCATATCCGGGCATATCTGCATCATCGCATCCGGGAAGGTGTCGCGCTGCATGAACGCGCCCTGACGCTCAACCCGAACCTGGCGATGGCGTGGGCCTTCTCCGGTATCGCCTATCTTTACCTGGGCGATTGGGAGGAGGGCGAGCGGCGGCTGCTGCGCTATAAGCAGCTCTCGCCGATGGACCCGAACGCGTTCCATTACGACGTTGGTTTCAGCCTCGTTGCGTTGATGAAGCGGGATTACGAGGGCGCCGTGGCCTCCGGGCGCACCGTCAGCGAGATGAACCCGGCGTTCTCCGCGGCCTGCAAACCCTACCTCGCAGCGCTCGGGCACCTTGGGCAATTGCAGGAAGCCGCCGTGGTGCGCCGCAGGCTGCTCGCCATTGATCCCGGCTTTACGGTAGAGGGGCATTTGGAAAATACGCCGTTTCGACGCGTCCAGGACCGTGAGCACTTCGCTCAAGGCCTGCGCCTGGCTGGCGTGCCGAATGGCAGCCTTATCGAGGCCCATAGCGACGCTTAGCCGTTTTACTGCCGGGCTATGCGGCCTTGCGGCACTATCGCCGAGCCATTGACATTGGTGTGCCGAGTCCCTCGAGTATTGCCGAAGCCAATGCTCTGGCTACGCAACGATAGCCGAGATCGTTATGATGGATGCCGTCGTCCGACATAAATTGCTCGTAGGGATGACCATCCACGCGCCACTGATCCATCAGGGCGCCGCGGTCGAATAGACTCACCCCTGTTCGAGTGGCGACATCGGCCATCGCCTGATCCATCTCAAGCGGATGCGGCGCCTTCAGGATTGCCGGCGCGCGCTGATTGTCCATCAGCACCACATCGATCCCAGCGCCCTTCAATTTTTGCACGCCGGCAACGACGAGGCTGCGGAAACTCTCGGGATCCCGATTTTTCATCGCCCCATTCGCGCCCACCTGCCAGATCACCAAGCTTGGACGCACGTCTACCACGTCGGCCTCAATGCGCGGCACCATCTCGGCTGCGTCCTGGCCGCCAATGCCGCGGTTGATGACCGCAACATGCGCGTGGGGCAGCGCCAGCGACAATTCCGCCTGCAGGATGGCGGGATAGCTCTGGGCAATGCTGCTCGAGTGCCACCCAGCGGTGGAAGACGAACCAAGCGCCACGATGGTGAGTTCGGAGTTGCTGGCCAGGGCTTCCCTGACGCGAGACAAGACCAACGGGGCAATTCGCGCCGTAGGACACAGATCCGGAACGTCCGGCGCCGCTGCTGCCGGCAGCGTAACCGCAAACGTTACCATCGAAATGGCAGCACAGCGTGAAATAAACCTTAACATTCCGGTATTTTAGGATGCCGTTCCGCCGACGGTCAAGGAAGATAGCTTCAGGGTCGGCTGCCCAACGCCAACCGGCACTCCCTGGCCATTTTTGCCGCATGTCCCAATCCCATGGTCAAGGCCGGGGTCGTTGCCGATCATATCGATTTTCAGCAGGGCATCGGGGCCATTGCCAATCAGCGTTGCGCCCTTCACCGGCGCAGTAACCCGGCCATTCTCGATCAGGTAGGCCTCGCTGGCCGAAAAAACGAACTTGCCTGAGGTGATGTCAACCGAGCCGCCGCCGAAATTCACCGCATACAGCCCGCGCGGCACGGAGCGGATGATCTCGTCCGGTTCCGATGCGCCGCCCAGCAGGACAGTGTTGGTCATCCGCGGCATCGGCGCGTGCGCAAAGCTTTGCCGACGTCCGTTCCCGGTCGGCGCTGCGCCCATGAGCCGGGCGTTCATCCGGTCCTGGATGAAGCCGATCAGCACTCCGTCCTCGATCATCACCGTGCGTCCGGACGGCGTGCCTTCGTCGTCGACCGTCAGGCTGCCGCGCCGGTCCGGCATGGTGCCGTCATCCACGACGGTGACGCCGGGACTGGCGATGCGCTGACCCAGCAGGCCGGCGAAGGCCGAGGTTTTCTTGCGGTTGAAATCTCCCTCCAGCCCATGTCCGATAGCCTCATGCAGCAGGATGCCCGGCCAGCCAGGGCCGAGCACCACCGGCATTTCTCCGGCGGGCGCCGGACGGCTGTCGAGGTTTGCCACAGCCTGGCGCAACGCCTCATCCACCGCGCCACGCCAGAATGTCTCGTCCAGCAGCCGGTCATAGCCATGACGCCCGCCAGCGCCATGGGTGCCGCTCTCGCGCCGGCCATCCTGCTCGACCACGACGGAGACGTTCAATCTTACCAATGGCCGCAAGTCGGCGACCCGCGTGCCGTCTGCGCGCAGGACTTGCACCGCCTGCCACTCGCCAAACAGCGACGCCATCACCTGCCGCACCCGCGGATCCAGGCCGCGCGCGTAGGCATCGATTGCGCCGAGGATAGCCGTACGGTTTGGAAAATCGGCTGCGGTCAACGGGTTCGCGCCCGAATAAAGCCGGGCGTTGCTGGCGCGGGGCGGGGCGGCGGCGATGCCGGAGCGGCCGGCCCGGACCGCGGACATCGTCGCCGCAGCGCGTCTCAGTGCATCTTCCGACACCTCTCCGGCATGGGCGTATCCAGCCTCCTCGCCCAGCACCGCACGCAGCCCGAAGCCGAGCTGAGTATCGAAACCGGCACTGCGGATGCGCCCGTCATCAAGGCTGAGCTGCTCGCTTTCCCGGTATTCCAGGAACAGCTCGCCGTCGTCCATGCCGGCCAGCGCACCGCCGACAATGCGTTCGGCGGCGTCGCGGTCCAACGCCGCATCCGCCCGGCCGAAGAACAGCGCGTCAGTAGCCTCGATGGCGGACGGAGCAAGAGATGTCATGCAATATCCTCAAGCAGGTCGGTGCCGGCGGCGCCAGCGGGCAACAGCCGTTCGGCTGGAATATGCATTACAGCCGTGGTGCCTTCGCCGGGGCGGCTGCGCAGCATCAACTCTCCGCCATGAGCCCGCATCAGCGCGCGGCTGACATACAGGCCTAGCCCGCTTCCCGGGAAGCGGCCATGCATTATTGCGTCCGTATGGGTGAACGGTTCGAACACCCGGTCGAGGTCGGTTTCCGCAATTCCGATCCCGGTGTCTGCAACCGTGAGCCGCAGTTCCCCTGCATTCCCGTCGTGCTGCGCCGCGATGCAGACCCTGCCGCCGGCCTCGGTGAACTTCACCGCATTGTTGACCAAATGGTGCAATGCCTGGCGCAGCCGCCGGGCGTCGCCGCGGACGCCTGGCAGCCCTTCTGGCAAGTCGACATTCAGCGATACTTCGGCCGCCGCTGCCGAAGAGTCCGATTGCTTCACGCAACGGCGGACCAATAGAGACAGGTCCACCAGGTCCTCCGATATGTCGAACCGTCCGGCCTCTAAGCGCGCGACATCGAGGATGGTGTCGATCATCGACATCAACTGCCGCCCGGCGGCATGCGCGCTCTCGGCTGCATCCAGTATATGCGCAGCGCCTGGACCGTCCATGGCGCGCGCGATAAGTTCAGACGAGGCGATGACCTGATGCAGCGGCGTGCGCAATTCATGGCTCATTGCCGCCAGGAACCGCGACTTTGCCGTGTTCGCCAACTCCGCCGCGCGCCGGGCCTGCTGCAGCGCCTCTTCGGCCTGGCGGATCTCGGTAACGTCGGTGTAGGTCGTGACGAACCCACCCCCGGGGGTCGGATCGGTCCGGACCTCGAGCACCCGGCCGGTGCGTGTAAGCCGTTGGTCTTGATGCGATTTCGACCGGTCCTGCTCGCTAAGCCGGATCGCGGTGTCAATCCCGACTTGCCCGACCCCGAGGTTGCCGCGTTCCTTCGCGCTCCTGATGACCTCTTCCAGAGTTCGGCCCGGCGCCAATAGCCCAGGCGGTGTCAGCAGCAACTGCTCGGCAACCGCATTGCAGGCGATGATCCGATGCTGCCGATCCCACAGCACGATGCCATGGCGAATATTTGCCAGCATCGCATCCATGGATTTGGCCCGCTCGGCCAACTCGGTTTCGGCAGCAACGAGCGGGGTCACGTCGGTCACGACGCTCATATGCCCGCCATCCGGCAACGGGGTGGTGCGGATGTCGATGGTGATGCCGTTGGGACGGCGCCGGCGGCGAAGTTGCGGAAGCCGGGGATCGAAGCTCGCTTGCTCGGTGAACACGTCTTCGGCGTCGCCCGGGCCATACTCGCCGCTGTCGCTGCGACGGCGGATGACCTGTTCCAACGTGTCGCCGACCGCGATAGGAGCGCCAGCCATGATGGCGCGATACGCCGAATTCACCAGGGTTATCCGCCGGTCAGGACCATAGATGGCGATGCCGTGCGGGATGTGCTGCACAATGCTGTCCAGCACCTCGGCGCGGCGCCGGGCGTCGTCCCCCGCCTTCGTAAGCTGTAAGATCTCTGGGACCGTCATTATCCGCCGGCCATCAAGCGACGAGGATACCTTGGGCAACCTGCTTCATGACAAAGCCAAGTGCTGAGATTCAATTGCGTTAATCGGCCCGGGCTTAACTTGCGCGTGCACAGCCGCCAGAGCTGCCGTGAGCACGAGCACTGCCATCGCCTGATGCGCCGTGCCTAGGCTCGGTGGCACGACCCAAAGCAAGGTCATGACGCCGAGGATGTATTGCCCAGCCACCGATGCGGCGAGCGCCATCAACGCCGCCCGCAACCGTCCCGTGACGCCTTTCCGCAATCCTATGATGGCCGTGCCGAGGGCCAGGACAACCGTTAGAGTTGCCAGCAACCGGTGATCGAACTGCACGGCCGCGACGTTTTCCGTGAGGTTGCGCAGGAATGGATGCAATTGCGAATAGCCCTCCGGCACCAACGAGCCGTCCATGAGCGGGAATGTGTTGTAGGTGAGGCCAGCCCGGAGTCCAGCGACAAAGCCTCCCGCCAGGATCGTCAGGCCGACAGACCCGCAAGTCGCAACCGTCAGCAGCCGCAACCCAGGAACCGGAATGGAGGCAGGACGCTGAGAAGCGTCATGCCACAACGACAGCGCCGTCCAGAGGATCGCGGCGTAGAGCGTGAGCGCCATTGCTAGATGGATGACGAGCCGGTAAGGCGACACGGCCGTGCTGTCTGCGGCAAAGCCACTGGCGACCATGAACCAGCCGATCGCACCCTGCAACCCGCCGAGCAGGAACAGCGCGCCGAGCCGTTTTGCCAACCGCCGGTCGATGCTGCCGCGCAGCGCGAACCAGGCCAGCGGCGCGAGGAAGGCCAGACCAATCAGCCGGCCCCACAAACGATGCGCCCATTCGAGCCAAAAAATGTGCTTGAACCCTTGGAGGCCAAAGCCCTCGTTCACCAGCGAATACTGCGGAATTTTTTGATAGAGCCCATACAGCCGCTGCCATTCGGCGTCTGAGAGCGGGGGCAGCGCGCCCATCAGCGGCGCCCATTCCATGATGGACAGGCCCGACCCAGTCAGCCGCGTAGCCCCGCCCAGCGACACCATGACCAGCAGCATGCCGCAGATAATGAATAGCCAGAGCGCCACGGCGCGTATCGCGGGGCGTTGGACACCCGTCCGGGTGACCGCTGGGGAGATTACGTCGAACGGCATCGCTAGAGTTTAGCCTCTGAAGTATGAACAAACTATGGATTTCTGCCGCGTGGAGATGGAGTGCCTTCCAACATTCGACAACGCATATCGCGCTTGGCCGGCGCCGCAGCGCGGCCAGCGTTGCTGTTTCTCGGCCTCATCGCAGTCGGGGCCGCGCTGCGCGGGTTGGGGCTGGACGCCAAAGTCGAGGCCATGGGACAGAATGGCCCGGTCGCATTCATCGGGATCGCAGCGGCCGCCTGCGCCGTCGGAGTGCCGCGGCAGGTGGTCGCCTATTCCGGCGGGCTGGCGTTCGGCTTCTGGTCCGGTGCGGCGCTCGCGCTGGTGGCCGAGGCGATTGGCTGTGCCGCCAACCTGTTTTGGGCTCGGTTGGTTGCCCGGGACTTGGCGGCACGCTGGCTGGCGCGGGCGGGGGGCGGGCGCCTCGACCGGCTCAACCGCTTCCTGGTCGCCAACGCCTTCACTGCGACGCTTACGCTGCGCTTGCTGCCCGTCGGCAGCAACTTGCTGCTGAACCTGCTGGCCGGCGTCTCCAGCGTTGCCGCGGGACCATTCTTGCTGGCTTCGGTCCTGGGCTACATACCCCAGACCGCCGTGTTCGCCCTGTTAGGCGGCGGCGTGCGGGTGTCGCAGGGGGCACAGGTGGCACTGGCTGTGGCGATGTTCGCCGCCTCCATCGCGCTTGGCCTGATGTTGCTGCGCCGCCGCGGGGTTCCCTGACCGGCATCAATGAAGATGCAACATATGCGGTGTATGACGCATCGAAGCCGGGCGGATTGAGCCGCCGCTGGCGATGCGTATCGAGTGCAGGCGCCCGTCCAGTTCGCGCGTCCAGAACTCGAGAAACCGGCGCAGCGTGGGAAAGCGGGGCGCCAGATCGAGATCTTGCCACACATAGCTTTGCAGCAGACCGGGATGGTCCGGCATATGATAAAGGATTTCAGCGGTGGTCAGGCGGTAGTCTTTCAACTGCAAGCCCAGGGTCATCCCATTTTCCTCTCAATGGCCGATTGTCCGCCAGGCACTCCGCCGGGCGCGTTGCCCATGGAGCCGTAATGCGGTTTCGCACGGCATGTTCCGATTGCTAGCTGCAATGTGAAAGGAAAAAGACAACTTTGTCAGCACTTTGGCACTCGTTCCTGTGTAGTGCTGCTGTCGCCTTGACTTCTCGGTGGCGAGCCTCTAGATCGCTGGCACTCTCGGGTCAAGAGTGCCAATGCCCGCATCATTGGGCTGCAAACAAGGAGGCGATCCCCTATGAAATTCCGTCCGTTGCACGACCGGATCGTGGTCAAGCGCATCACCGCCGAGGAGAAGACCTCGGGCGGCATCATCATTCCCGACACGGCCAAGGAAAAGCCGATGGAGGGCGAAGTCATCGCCGCCGGGCCGGGCGCCCGCAACGAGCAGGGCGCCATCGTTGCGCTCGACGTAAAGGCGGGCGACCGGGTGCTGTTCGGCAAGTGGTCGGGCACCGAGGTCAAGCTCGATGGCGAGGAGCTCCTGATCATGAAGGAGAGCGACATCATGGGCATCATCGAGGCCCCGGCGGCGGCCGCGAAAGCCGCCTAGTCACCGCGACTCGCACGTTAACTGGATAAAGGAAGACGCAAAATGGCTGCTAAGGACGTACGTTTCGGTGGCGATGCCCGCCAGCGCATGCTGCGCGGCGTGGATATCCTCGCCGACGCCGTGAAGGTCACGCTGGGTCCCAAGGGCCGCAACGTGGTGCTCGACAAGAGCTTCGGCGCGCCTCGCATCACTAAGGACGGCGTGACCGTCGCCAAAGAGATCGAGCTGTCCGACAAGTTCGAGAACATGGGCGCGCAGATGGTGCGCGAGGTCGCGACCAAGACCAACGACATCGCCGGCGACGGCACCACGACCGCGACCGTGCTGGCCCAGGCTATCGTGCGCGAGGGCGCCAAGGGCGTCGCCGCCGGCCTGAACCCAATGGACCTGAAGCGTGGCGTCGATGCTGCGGTGACCGCCATCGTGGCCGAGCTGAAGAACCGCACCCGCAAGATCACCACCGAGGCCGAGACGGCGCAGGTCGGCACCATCTCCGCCAACGGCGAGGCCGAGATCGGCCGCATGATCTCGGAAGCCATGCAGAAGGTCGGCAACGAGGGCGTCATCACCGTCGAAGAGGCCAAGGGCATTCAGACCGAGCTCGACGTGGTCGAGGGCATGCAGTTCGACCGCGGCTACATCTCGCCGTATTTCATCACCAATGCGGAGAAGATGGTCGCTGAGCTGGACCAGCCGTATATCCTGATCCACGAAAAAAAGCTGTCGGGCTTGCAGACCATGCTGCCGTTGCTGGAGACGGTCGTGCAGTCGGGCCGTCCGCTGCTGATCATCGCCGAGGACATTGAGGGCGAGGCTTTGGCGACGCTGGTGGTGAACAAGCTGCGCGGCGGGTTGAAGGTCGCGGCCGTGAAGGCGCCGGGCTTCGGCGACCGGCGCAAGGCGATGCTGGAAGACATTGCGATCCTGACCGGCGGCCAGGTGATCTCCGAGGACCTCGGCATCAAGCTCGAGAGCGTGACGCTGGCGATGCTTGGCCGCGCCAAGCGGGTGCTGATCGAGAAGGAAAACACGACCGTGGTGGAGGGCGCCGGTTCGGCGGACGACATCAAGGGGCGTTGCAACCAGATCCGCGCGCAGGTCGAGGAGACCACGAGCGACTACGACAAAGAGAAGCTGCAGGAGCGGCTGGCGAAGCTCGCCGGCGGCGTGGCGGTGATCCGCGTCGGCGGCTCGACCGAGGTCGAGGTGAAGGAGCGCAAGGACCGCGTCGACGACGCGCTGCATGCGACCCGTGCGGCGGTCGAGGAGGGCATCGTGCCCGGCGGCGGCGTCGCCCTGGCCCGTGCCAGCCTGATCTTGGCCCAGCTCAAGTTCGAGAACGAGGACCAGCGCTTCGGCATCGAGATCGTGCGCAAGGCGGTCCAGGTGCCGCTGCGGCAGATTGCCGAGAACGCCGGTGAAGATGGCGCCGTCATCGCCGGCAAGGTGCTGGAGAACGGCGACTACAACTTCGGCTTCGACGCGCAGAATGCCGAGTTCAAGGACTTGGTCGCCGCGGGCATCATCGACCCGACCAAGGTCGTGCGCACCGCGTTGCAGGATGCGGCCTCGGTTGCCAGCCTGCTGATCACGACCGAAGCGATGATTGCCGAGCGGCCTGAGAAGAAGCCCGCAGGCGGCATGCCCGGCGGTGGCGGCGGCATGGGTGGAATGGGCGGCATGGGCGACATGGACTTCTAAAACCGCCTATTTGCTTACGGACAATGCAGGGGTGGGCCGCAGGGCCTGCCCCTTTTTTGTTGCCGGTATGCAACATAGGCCGAGCCGATGCACGCAGCGGCAATACCGCGTGCAACGTCGTCATCTCGTTGCAATTGACACACCTTACGCTTTCTGCGTCCATGCCAAATCAGTCGTGTTTTTGACTAGCCTTGCTGCGCCTCCGCTATCTATCCTCGGGTGCCCACAAGCCGTCTAAAGGCCCGATTGTCTCGCTGCCTGCGCTGTTGCAGGGGGCAAAGACGGAGAGCGACCCAGCTATGGCGACCGGCACTGTAAAATGGTTCAACACCACCAAGGGTTTTGGCTTCATCATGCCCCAGGACGGCGGCAAGGATGTGTTCGTGCACATCACTGCGGTCCAGGCAGCCGGGTTGCGCGGCTTGGATGAGGGCCAGAATGTCAGCTATGAAGTCGTGATGGAGCGCGGCAAGGCGGCCGCGACGAACCTGAAGCTTGCATAGTCTTGAACTGATTAATCCGGCGCCTGGCGCCGGTCCTACCCACCAAGCGCACGGTTCCCCTGTGCGTCCGAGGAGTTAAGTGCGAATGGCTATCGGCACCGTAAAGTGGTTCAACGCCACCAAAGGATTTGGCTTCATCATGCCGCAGGACGGCAGCAAGGACGTGTTCGTGCACATCACGGCAGTCCAGGCTGCCGGGTTGAACGGCCTGAATGATGGCCAGAAAGTCAGCTACGAGGTTGCAATGGAGCGCGGCAAGGCAGCGGCGACGAACCTCAAGCTGGCCTAATCCAGACGCGCTGCCAGCGGACCGCTCCATACTGGTCGGCCTGCTGGCGCGCCGTGATGCGTTTGGGCCGTCGAGCGTGGCCTCGGCTACGAACCAGTCCAACTCGCCGCTGAGACGCCGGCGGTGAGGGCTTGGTCCGCACGGTTTACGGCGTCCATTTTCGTCGCGCCTGCTTCTTTCATCAGGGCGATGACCTGATTGGCTTGCTCTGGGCTCGTCGTGCGCACAGCCAGAATAAGCCGGCCCTCGCGGCCGCGCCGGTTCCGCTCCTCAACCTGGGCAGCGTCCGCGGCCTGTCCGGCCGAATTCGCCGCTGCGCCAGTGCCGATCCCGACCGCCGCCGCGGCCGCGACCGCCAAGCCTGCTGCCCCGCCGGTCGCGAGCGTCGCGCCTGCAACGGCCACGGCGCCCGCATACCCGGCCATGCTGGTTCCCATCGTGCGCACTTGACGCCGGTCCGCGTCGTCTGTCGCCGGGTCGGCACTCTCATTCGGCGTTGACGTCTCACCAGCTGGCTGTTCTTCGGGCAGGCTGAAATCGGCGCGGTCATACCCGGCCAAGGCCAACTGCGACAACGCGCCCTGCATCGTGGCGTCGTCGGGAAACACGCCCTGAACCTCGTGCACGGTTGCCTTGTTGTTCGGCCCAGCCTTGGGGTCGCCTGTCGTCTCGCTCATGCCGAAGCTCCTCTGTTTTGCCGACAACGCACCGTCGCTTGTCGTGTTCCCGCAACTGCAGCGCTGCAAGCGCAGTCCGCGGCGGTTGATTAACTGGGCGTCCAGCCCTCGACAAGGACGACGTCCGACGCGGCGCTGGCCAGCCGCATCTGCAGCACCGGCGCATAGGCTTCGCTGTGGTAGAAGCTGCGGGCGGCATCCATGGACGGGAACTCGATGACGACAAGGCGGCGCCGCTGCTCTGGGCCCTCCAGCGTCTCCAACGCGCCGCCGCGCACCAGGTAACGTCCGCCGAATGCCTCGATGACCGGGGTGACCCGGCTGCGGTATCCTTCGATCCCGGCAGGGTCGTGCACGTCGATATGCGCGACCAAATAAGCCGGCATCAGGCGCCGCGGTCGATTTTTTGATGCCGCGCCCTCGCCGCCCGCTCGATCGCCGCCGCCACGAGCGGTTCGAGGCGCAGTTCCGCCATCACCAGCTCCAACATGCGCAACACCGGCTGCGTCGCCGCACGGTCGGCCGCGACCACCTCGCACGCCAACGCATAGGCGGTCTCACGCAGCCGTGGCTCCAACGCGTCGCGGATCATCTGGCCGGCGTGTGCCAGGCCCTCGTCTTCCTCGAGCAGCGACACGGCGGCGTCGGCCGCGACCGCCAGGCGCTCGCTGCTGAAGTCTTCAAAGGCGGGAAGGGTCTGCACCAGGCCGGACATAACGCCGATCTCGCGGTCGGTGATGCCGCCGTCGGCAGCGGCGACCAGGACCATGGTGCAAACCAGCGCTTCCTGGGCGTCCAGTCCGGTTCGGGCAAGCATGATGTATTCCCTGATATGTGCAGCCATCCTAGCCCAGCGCGGCCTGCGTGCAAACTAAGTCAGCGGAACGGGCGCATGTTCAAGGAAGGCCCTGGTCGCCGCCACCGCCTCCGCCAATCCGACCCGGCGCACATCCACGCCGGACGGGAACGCGGAAAGCAGGCGGGACGGCGTGCGGCGGTCCAGCAGCACGAATACCCCGCGGTCGGTGGCCGAGCGTACCAGCCGGCCGAACGCTTGGCGCAGCCGCAGCCGGGCCTTGCTGTCGTCGTAGCCTTTCGGGTCGCCACCCGACAGGTGCGTCCGGCGCTCGCGGTGCAGGATGTCCGGACGCGGCCAGGGCACGCGCTCGAACACCACCAGCCGCAGCGCACGGCCCGGCACGTCCACCCCGTCCCGCATCGCGTCGGTGCCGAGCAGGCAGCTATCGAGCTCGGTCCGGAACACGTCGACCAAGGTCGCGTTGTCCATCGCGTCCACATGCTGGGCGAGCAGCGGGATACCCGCCGCCTCCAGCTCCGGCGCAATCCGCGCGTGCACCGCCCGCAGGCGCTGGATCGCGGTAAACAGCCCCAGCCCGCCGCCGCCCGCCGCCATGAACAGCGCCTGATAGGCCGCCGCCAGCGCCCCGGGATCGCCCGGCGCCATATCCGTCACCACGAAGGCCCGGGTCTGCGCCGCATAGTCGAACGGGCTCGCGACCGAAACGCGCAGGGGCAGGGAGGGCAAGTACGGCGCGCCCACCCGTGCCTCGGCGGCGAGCCAGCCGGCCTCCGCCTCCGCACTGTCATTGCCGTCCCGCAGCGTGGCGGAGGTGATCAGCAGGCCGTGCGCCGGCGCCGCCAACACCTCGGCGAACGGCATGGTGGGGTCGAGCCAATGCCGGTGCAGCCCGACATCGCGGTCCACCCCATCGCGACGGTCCAGATGCAGCGTATGGACGTGCTCCGGGCGGGCGCCGGGCTCGGGCGGCGCTGCGGCGACGGCGCGCAGCATGGCCTGCCACGCTGAGAGCCGGTCGACCGCCCGGCGGTTCACCGACCGCTGCGCCGCCTCGATCCGGTTGCGCTGCGCGGTTTCGAGCTCCTCCGTCTCGTCCTGCAGCCGCTCGCCAAGCCGCTGCAGCAGCGTCTTGAGCGGCTCGGCGATCCGGGCCAGCGCGCGGCTCAGCAACTCTGCGGCTTCGGGCAGCCCGGGGCCGACCGGATAAAGCCCGCATTCGAGGTTGCCCCGCCTACCCACGTCGCCGCCGCCCGCCTCGACCTCGCTGGTCAGCCGGGCCAGGACCTGGATGCGCGCCAAGCGCAGGAATGCCTCGGACGGGGTCGCCGGCTCCTCGCTGCCGGCCAGGCGGCCCGACCAGCCCAGCGCCGGCAGTGCCCGGGCCGCCTGCAACGCGGCGTCGAGCGGCGCTTCAAGCTCGGGCCGTCCGGCCACCAGATCGTCCAGCCGGCGGCGCAGGCCGCGCGCCCGCGACCGTCCGCCCTCCGCGCCCAGCAGCCAGCGCCGCAGTTCCGCGCCCTCGATGCCCGATAGTTCCGCAGAGAACGCGCTGTCGGCGGCGTCGAACAGGTGGTGGCCCTCGTCGAACACATACCGGCTGGGTACGGCGTCGTCGTCCAGCCCCCCCCAGGCCGCCTGCGACATCACCAATGCATGGTTCGCCACCACGAGTTCGGCGCCGCGCGCCCGGCGTATGGTGTGCTCGACGAAACAGGTGCGGTAGTGCGGGCATGCGCCGTGGATGCACTCGCCGCGGCGGTCGGCGATGGCGGGGATCAGCGCCGGGCCGAACAGTTCCGGGAACCAGCCCGGCAGGTCGCCGCCGGCGATGTCGCCGTCCGCCGTCGCCAACGCCCATCGCGCGACCAGGCCGAGCGCGACCGCGCCGTTGCCGCTGAGCGTCGTGTTGACCTGGTCCTCCAGGTTCAGCAGGCATAGGTAGTTCTCGCGGCCCTTGCGGATCACCACGCGGCGGCGGCGCTCCGCCGGCTCGGGAAACAGCCGGGCCAGCTCGGCGTCGATCTGGCGCTGCAGGTGCCGGGTATAGGTGCTGATCCAGACACTGCCGCCGTTGCGCTCGGCCCAAAGGCTGGCGGGCGCGATGTAGCCCAGGGTCTTGCCGGTGCCGGTGCCGGCCTCGGCGAGCACGAGGTGTGGGTCGCCCTCCACTTCGCGGGCGGCGAATGCGCTGGCGGCGGCGCTGGCGTAGTCGGCTTGGCCCGGACGCTGCTCGGAATACGGACCCAGCATGCGTGCCAGGCGGGACCGCGCCTCGTTCGCGCCCACCGGCAATGCGCCCGGCGGCGGCGGCGGCGCCTGGTCCTCCCACTCCGCCAACCGGCGCCACACCTTCATCGCATCCGTGGACGGCTTGGCATCCGGCTTGCCGAGGGCAGCCGCCACCAGCCGCCCCCAGGGCCAGCCGGCCTGCCCCATGCGGGCCGCGAGTCCCGCCGCCTCCTTGTTCCGCGCCAGGCCGCGGCTGGAGGCGAGGTGCTGCAGCAGGGCGAACGCGATGTCCGGCAGCACGGCGGCCGCCTCCTCCATGTTGGCCGGAAGGTCGAGGTCGAGCGCAAAGGCCAGGCCGCGTGGCGTCGGCGGCACCGGACGCGCGGGCATCGCAAAGGCGAACAGCTCCAGCAAATCGAGGCACGGAAACCCGTCGCGTCCGCCGAGGCCCAGGCGCCGCAGCGTCGCCGGGGCGTGGATCAGCAGGGGCACGCTGCCCTGCAACGCATGGGCGGCCTTGGCCACCGTGAGAGTGAGCAATTCCCCATCGGTGCTGAGCAAGGCAGCGCGGCCATGCCCAGCCACGACGGACGGCGCATTCGGAACCAACAAGGGGGCAGGGGGCGGCATCGGCGGCCTGTGTACGGTCTCGCATGGGGTGCGGGCAATGCCGGGATGGCCAATCGCTTCAAATCCGTAGATTTTCCTCAAGAACCCGTCCGCCGCGATTGACCCGGCCCCCCCCCATTTCTAGCTTGCAGCCATGCCAGCACACCCGCATCACGTTCCTGGACCGATCCCGAAGGCATGGCCGTTCGAGGAAGCGGCAAAGGTTGCCGAGCGCCTGGAGGCCAGCGGCAAGGACGTAGCGCTGTTCGAGACGGGATACGGGCCGTCGGGCCTGCCGCATATCGGCACCTTCGGCGAGGTCGCGCGCACGACATGGGTGCGCCAGGCCTACACCGCCCTGACCGGCAAGCCCGGCCGGCTGCTGGCGTTCAGCGACGACATGGACGGGCTGCGCAAGGTGCCGGACAACGTGCCGAACCGGGCGATGCTGGAGGGCTTCCTGGGCCAGCCGATGACCCGCGTGCCCGACCCGTTCGGCACGCATGAGAGTTTCGGCGCCCACAACAACGCCCGGCTGCGCGCCTTCCTCGACGGTTTTGGCTTCGAATACGAATTCGCGTCCAGCGCCGACTGCTACGCCGCCGGGCGCTTCGACGCCGCCCTGCTGCGCACGGCCGAACGGCATGAGCAGATCGTGGCGATCATCCTGCCGACGCTGGGCGCTGAACGCCGCGCCACCTACTCGCCGTTCCTGCCGATCCATCCGCGCACCGGCCGGGTGATGCAGGTGCGCATCGACGCGGTGGACGCGGCGGCGGGCACCATCGCATGGCAGGACCCGGACAGCGGCGAGCGGTTCCAAACGCCCGTGACCGGCGGCGCCTGCAAGCTGCAGTGGAAGGCCGATTGGGCGATGCGCTGGTTTGCCCTGGGCGTCGATTACGAGATGTCGGGCAAGGACCTGATCGACAGCGTGAAGCTTTCGGGCCGGGTCTGCACGGTGCTGGGGGGCAAGCCGCCGGTTGGGTTCACCTACGAGTTGTTCCTCGACGAGCACGCGCAGAAAATCAGCAAAAGCAAAGGCAACGGCCTTTCGGTCGACGAATGGTTGCGTTATGCCCCGCCGGAAAGCCTGGCGCAGTTCATGTACAACTCGCCGCAGCGCGCCAAGCGGCTGTTCTTCGACGTGATCCCGCGCGCGGCGGACGAGTACCTGGCCAATGCCGCAAAACTGCCGGAGCAGGATTTGGCGGCCCGGCAGGCGAACCCGGCCTGGCATATCCAGGGCGGACGCAACGCCGGCGCACAAAGTCCGCTCGTAAGCCTTCGCACGAGTCCCGTGCCCTTCGGCATGCTGCTGAACCTCGCGAGCGTCGTGAATGCCGAGACGCCGGACATGCTTTGGGGCTTCCTGCAACGCTACAGCCCGAGCGCCGCGCCAGGCGCCAGCCCGTTCTTCGACGGCCTGGTCGGCTACGCCATCGCCTACTACCGCGACTTCGTCCGTCCGTCGAAGCGGTATCGCGACCCGGCCCCCATCGAGCGCGCCGCACTCGAGGATCTTGCCGCCAGCCTCGCGGCGTTCGACCCCGGCACCGCCGCGGAGGCGATCCAGGATGTGGTGTACGAGGTCGGCAAGCGGCATCCTTTCCCGGAGCTGAAAGCCTGGTTCGGCTGTTTGTATCAAGTGCTGCTCGGCCAAGCGGAAGGACCGCGTTTCGGCGGCTTCGTGGCGCTGTATGGCGTGCCGGAGACCATCGCCCTCATCCGCAGCCGCCTCGACGCCCGCAGCGCAGTTCCTGCCCTAAACGCACCCGCTTCAGACGCAGCTTAGCAATGGCGTTGCTGAAGAAGGCCGTCCGACAACTGCCGGCGCTGCTGGGCGTGGCGTTGCTGGTCGGCGCGATCTGGGTGATCTGGAAGGAGTTCCGGCACCTCAAGGTCGCGGATATCAAGGCTGCGCTCTCGGCGATCCCCGAACGCGCGCTGTTGATCTCGTTCGCCTGGACCGTGCTGTCATACAGCGTGCTGACGTTCTACGACCGGCTCGGCACCATCTATGCCGGGCATAAGGTCAGCTATGGCCGGGTCTCGTTCGCGTCGTTCTGCGCCTATGCACTGTCGCATAACCTGGGGTTCGCCGCGGTGTCCGGGGCGGCCGTGCGGTATCGGCTGTATGCGCATTGGGGCCTGACGCCATTCCAGATCGCCAAAGTCGTGGCGTTCTGCAGCCTGACGTTCGCGCTCGGCGGGCTCGTGCTGGGCGGCATCATCCTGTTCCTCGAGCCCGACGCCATCCCGTTCTTTGGCGCATTGGTGCCGAACTGGGCCATGTGTGCGATCGGCGGCGCATTATGGCTCGTGGTCGCGGCCTATGTCAGCCTGTCCCGTTTCGTCGGCACCGTCCGGCTGTTCGGCGCCGAGGTCACGCTGCCGGACTGGCGCATGGCGATCGTCCAGGTGGCGCTGGCGACGGTCGACGTGGCGGTCACGGCGGCGATCTTCTACCAATTGCTGCCGGAGGTGCCGGGGCTGACCTATGTCCGCTTCCTCGGCGTCTATGTCGCGTCCTACACCGCCGGGCTCGCCGCGAACCTGCCCGGCGGGCTCGGCGTGTTCGACACGGCCATGCTGCTGGGCCTCGAACCCTATCTGCGGCCGCCGCAGATCCTGGGCGCCATCGTGGTGTTCCGTCTGTATTACTACATCATCCCGTTGTTCCTGGCCGGCACGCTGTTCGCCGGCAACGAGATCCTGCTGCGGGGCGGCGCGCTGTTCAGGGGCGGCACGTTCAGCCGCGGCACCCAGGCCTTGGCGCGCTGGAGCGAGCCGGACTTCGCCGCCGGCGCTGCGTCGGGCGCCGTGGCGCTGTGCGGCGCGCTGCTGCTGGCGCTGGGCGTGCTGGACAACCGCCCGGACTTTTCCTGGATCGACCCGGACTACGCCGACCTCGCGGCCAATGCGGGGCAGTTCGTGCCGTCATTGATCGGCGCGGCGCTGATCGTGCTGTCGATCGGCTTGTCGCAGCGGGTGACCTTGGCCTGGGGCGCCACGATCGTCCTGTTGCTGACGGCGGCCGGGTTCACCGCCGCGCAGGGAACCGATTTATGGATTCCGGGCGTGCTGATCTTGGTGACCTTGCTGGTGGCGCCGTTCCGCGACGCCTACTATCGCCATGCGCGGCTGCTGTCGGGGCCATTGCAGGCCGGCACCGCCGTGCCGCTGTTCGCCCTCATTGTATGCGTGCTGGCGCTGTCGGCGTTCGAGCCGACGACGCGGACCATGGCGGAGAACAACTGGATCGAGGTCGTGCTGTCACCGGACGTGCCAAACGGCCTGCGCATGTCGCTGGCGTTGGCCGTCGTGCTGGCGCTGGTGGCGATATGGCGGCTGATGCGGCCCGGCCGTGTCGGCTGGGTACCCTGGGCCGGCGAGGGCCGCCAGCGTTATGCGGAGCTTGGCGCCGTGCCGCCGGTGCAGGCCGACGGCATCGTAATGGGCGAAGCCGGGCGGGCCGGCATCCCATTTCGCCGCATTGGCCGCGTGCTGCTCGGCCTTGGCGACCCGGCCGGATCGGTGCAGGACCGCGTGTCGGCCATCTGGAATTTGCGCGACCTGGCGCAGCAGGAGGGCCTGGACGCCGCGGTATGGCGCGCCGGCCCCGGGTTGCTGAAGGTTTACGCCGACCTCGGACTGACTGCCCTGCCGCTGGGCGCGGACGGCCTGCCGCTGCCGGAACGCCAGGGCGATGCGCCGGTCGTGGCGCAATATCTGTGCTGCCGGGCCGAGCGCGACCTGTCATTGCTGCTGCCCTTGCTGCCGACCCTGGCGGAGGCAGGCCTGGGAGGGCGTGGCAAAGCGGCTTAGGTTGAGCAGGGCAGGCAGGGTTTGGCGCTGGGTCCGCCGGCCTGGCTGCGATGCGCGTTGCAGGAAGCGGGGACCGCGCTATACACCCCGACGGAATAGCGCCCGGACCGGAACCTGGGCCGTGCGGACGTGCTCCCGTCGGCACGCGCAGCGAAGGGATCGGCATTTGTTCGAGTTGGCCAGGGCGTCCAGAATTACCGAAGGCTTGCCGCATCCGCTTGGCGCCACATGGGACGGCGTCGGCGTCAATTTCGCCCTGTTCTCCGCCAATGCCACCAAGGTCGAGTTATGCCTGTTTGACCAGGAAGGCCGCACCGAGCTGGAGCGGGTCGAGCTGCCGGAGTACACCGACGAGGTTTGGCATGGCTATCTTCCGGACGCCCGGCCCGGCACCGTTTACGGCTACCGCGTGCACGGCCCCTGGGACCCTGACGCCGGGCACCGCTTCAACGCTCATAAACTGTTGCTCGACCCGTATGCCAAGGGCCATGTCGGCGAACTGGTCTGGGGGCCCGAGGTGTTCGGCTACCAGATGGAGACCGGCGACGACGTGACGTTCGACGATCGGGACAGCGCGGCCAACATGCCGAAATGCGTCGTGATCGACCCGGCCTTCACCTGGCTGCGCGACCGCCGGCCCGAGGTGCCCTGGGAACAGACGATCTTCTACGAGACCCACGTCCGCGGCTTCACCAAAAACCATCCTGCCGTGCCGAAAGAACTCCGCGGCACCTTCTCCGGCATGGCGAGCAAGGAGGTCATCGACTGGATACGCGGCCTGGGCGTCACCAGCGTCGAATTGCTGCCGATTCACACCTTCATCAACGACAGCCAGTTGATGGAAAGGGGGCTGACAAACTTCTGGGGCTACAACACCATCGGCTTCTTCGCGCCGGACCCGCGCTATTCCAGCAAGCCCGCCTTTGCACATGCCGAGTTCAAGGAGATGGTCGCGCATTTGCACGACGCCGGGCTCGAAGCGATCCTGGACGTGGTTTACAATCATACCGCCGAAGGCAACGAGCGCGGCCCGAGCCTGTCGTTCAAGGGCATCGACAACGCGTCGTACTACCGGCTGCTGCCGGACCAGAAGCGGTTTTACATCAACGATACCGGCACCGGGAACACGCTGAATTTGTCGCACAGCCGCGTGCTGCAGATGGTGACGGACAGCCTGCGCTATTGGGTGCAGGAGATGCACGTCGACGGTTTCCGCTTCGACCTCGGCACCATTCTGGCGCGGGAGACGCACGGCTTCGACGAGAGCAGCGGTTTCCTGCACGCCTGCCGGCAGGACCCGGTGCTGAACAGCGTGAAGCTGATCGCCGAACCCTGGGACTGTGGACCCGGCGGGTATCAGGTCGGCGGCTTCCCGCCGGGCTGGGCGGAGTGGAACGACAAGTTCCGCGACGAGGTTCGGCGGTTCTGGAGGGGCGACGAGGGCATGGCGTCGGCGATGGCCGCGCGGCTCTCGGCGTCGGCGGATATGTTTAACAAGCGTGGCCGCAAGCCGTGGGCGACGGTGAACTTCGTCACCGCCCATGACGGGTTCACCCTGCGCGATGTCGTGAGCTACAACGACAAGCACAACGACGCCAACGGCGAAGCCGGGCGGGACGGCAGCGACGGCAACCATAGCTGGAACCACGGCGTCGAGGGCGAGACCAAGAGCGTCTTGGTCAATGAGACCCGGCGGCGCCAGATGCGCAACATGCTGGCGACTTTGTTGCTGTCGCAGGGCACGCCGATGATCCTGGCGGGCGATGAGTTCGGCCGCACCCAGGGCGGCAACAACAACGCCTATTGCCAAGACAACGAGGTAAGCTGGTTCGATTGGAATTTGCCGGAGTGGGCAAAGACCCAGGTGGCCTTTGTTCGGCGCCTGACCAAGCTGCGGCACGATTACCCCATCCTGCGCAGGGGCCGCTTTTTCACGGGCACGCCGATCGACGCGCTGGACGTGAAGGACGTGACCTGGATCAACGCGTCAGGCGCCGAGATGGAGCATGGGGACTGGCACAATCCCGGCATGAAATGCTTCGGCATGCTGATTGATGGCCGGGCGCAGGCCACCGGCATACGCAAGCCGGGCAGCGACACGACCATGCTGATCGTGCTGAACGCGCATCATGGCCTGGTGACGTTCACGCTGCCTGAATGCACCAACGGCAGGGCCTGGGAGCTTGTGTTCGATACGAATGTGCCCGATCGCAATGATTGGCAAAGCTTTGCGATCGGGGACACCTATGACGTCACCGGCGGTTCGTTGCTGCTGTTCGCCTTGCAGTCCTGAAATTGGGCGACACCGTGGATCGACCCAGGTTCCAGCGGGTCGCATCCCAAGCGTAAGCCCAGCACCGGTCCTATGTTTCGACCTCGACTTTTATATTCCTTTGCGGCGTTGGCCGATTAAACCTGCGCCTAGAAGACCCATTGCAAGGATCGCGAACGATGCTGGCTCGGGAACTTCGGTGAGAGTGAAACTCACTTGCTGGTTAAAGCCAGAGTTGTCGTAATGTGTGTAAGCATCCGGCCCGGTGCTGTATAGGTTGACCTCGCCGCCCGTGCCGTTGACAAACAACAGTCCATTGATGTTGACGATGGGATTCGATTGATTGAACAGTAGATTGTCGTAGCTAAAATAGCCGCTGGGACTATTCTCGCCAGCAGAGCTGTTCGCGTCGGAAAACAGCGTTAGAGTGCCGGTGACAGCGCCTCCCGTCACGGTGTCAGTGCCGGAGATGGCCTCATACTTGCCCGGAGCAATCAGGTTCGCGGTCAGCGTCCCACTGCCCGTCACCCCATTGCCGATATAGCTGAAATCAAAATAGCTAGCGTGCGCTCGGCCACCGGCACACAAAAAGGCGACAGCCGCCACAGCCACGTAAAACTTCCGCATAAAAATTTCCTAATTGGCCTTACCGGATCGCAAACGCAATATTTCATACTAATTGCTTAATTGCAATAAGACTTTCTGAAATTATAACGGTTGACAGTGCAGGGATGACAATTTCGGGACGGCAACGTCCGGCCGCGAGCACCAGGAGGCGTGGTGCGAGACTCCGACGCAGGCCCGCCCGTCACCACGCTCCCAGGTTGCTGAACCAGGCCTCAGCCTGCGATCATGCTCGCCAGAGCTCGTCCGGACAGGAACGCGGCCTCCACCCGTGCGCCAAGGCACCAATCGCCGCATACGCCGAGCCCGGCCGCCGCATCCCACAATGCCGGAACGCCAAGCGGATTGTCCGCCAGCGCGTAACGCCAGCGGTGCACGCCCGCATAGGACGGGGTTGAGCCAATACCGGCCGCAGCCAGGAACGCCCCTTGCAACAACGCCAACACGGCCTCGGCAGGATGTTCCAGATGATCGCGCGACCACTCGGGCGACGCGTGCGCGACCCAGCATTCAGGCAACGCGGCGCGCCCGGGCCGGGAGCTGTCACGCGCAATCCAGCGGAGCGGGCCAGCGTCCGGACGCAGCACATCGGGAACGTCCGTCGCCTCGGAAAACGCCAGCATCAGCGCCCAGCACGGCGCCATGCCGGCGCGGGCGGCTTCAAGGGCAAAGCCGTGCGGGTGCAGCAATCCCCGGGCCTGGGGCGCCGGAATCGCAACTGCCACCGCATCGAACGGCCCGGCAAGATCCCCGCCCACATCCGACACCAAGCCCGGCGGCGTCGTGGCGGCGTCCCTATGGAGCACCATCCAGCCCTTGGCTTCACGATGCAGGAACGCCGCATGCCGGGCGGTCCGCAGGGTTCCGACGCCTTGGCGCTCGATATGCCGGGCCAGCGCGGACATGCCGGGCACGCCACACCAGCGGCCTTCGCCAGCGACGGGCCAAGGTGCTGCGTTACCCATCGCCGCCATCGCCTGCATCGCCGCGGTGAACGCCGGATCGCGGCTGGCGGCATATTGGGCGCCGTGGTCGAACACTAGGCCATCCACCCGCCGGGTCGCGAGACGGCCACCGACGCTGCGTCCCTTGTCGAACAACGTGACCCGGACGCCAGCGGCGTGCAGCGCGGAGGCGCAGGCCAGGCCGGCCATACCGGCGCCGATGACGGCAACATGGAGTGCGTGGATTTGCGGCATGTTCGATCCTGTCCTGCCTCCCGCCTTTGCACACGGGCCTCGGTTTGCGGTTGCACGGGGCGACCGGGCTGCCGATAACAGGGACCGCACAGCCACAGGATTGACCATGAGCCGGCCCGCCCTTCGCATCACCCGGCACGACGCAGCAGATGGTTCCGCGCGCTTTGATTTCGAGGTCTGGAACCCCTGGACCGCCGCCTACGAGCCGCAGCCGGATTTGCCCGGCGCGCTACGCCAAGTGGACGCTCTGCTGGACCGGGTGCGCCAGGCCTGGGTCAGCCAGGACCCGGTCCAATCCACATTGCATGACGTTCCTGACCCCGACCTGCCGGAGGACCTGGAATGGGCGGAGTTCCGTTGCAGCGCGCAGGCCAACCGGGTGCATGAAACCCGCAATTTCGACGTGCTGCACTGGCGCAAGGCGATGGGTGGGCGCACCGGCGCGCTGGAAACCACCTGCAACGAGGTCGGTTTCCGGCCCGGCTAGCGCCATGCGGCCGCTCCGGATTCTGTCGTTCTCGACCCTGTTCCCGAACGCCGCGCAGCCGCGCCACGGCATCTTTCTCGAGCACCGCCTGGCGCATCTGGCCCGCGCCGGGGACCTGGAAATCCGGCATGTGGCCCCGGTGCCGTATTTTCCTTCCCGCAATCCACGGTTCGGCCGCTACGCCCAATTCGCCAAGGTGCCGGCGGCGGAGTTGCGGGCCGGGCTGCCGGTCACCTATCCGCGCTACCCACTGCTGCCGAAAATAAGCATGTCGGCGGCGCCTTGGCTGTTGGCGGCGGCCATGCTTCCCCATCTGCGCCGCATCCAGCGCGGCGGTTTCGACTTCGACCTGATTGACGCGTACTACCTTTATCCCGACGGCGTCGCCGCCGCGGCGCTCGCCCGCATCCTGCGCAAGCCCCTGCTGCTGACCGCGTTCGGCAGCGACGTGAGCCAAATTCCCGCCTACGCCCTGCCGCGCCGGGGGCTGTTGTGGGCGGCCCGGCAGGCGCCATTGATGACCGTCGTTTGCCAGGCGCTCAAGGATGAGTTGGTGCGGCTCGGCGTGCCCGCGGGCCGGATTCGCGTGATCCTGCACGGGGTCGACCTGCAAATGTTCCGGCCGCCGGCGGACCGGGCAGCGCTGCGCGGCAGCCTGGGAATGGCCGGGCCGACGCTGATCTCGGTCGGGCACCTGATCGGCCGCAAGGGCCATGACTTCGCCATCCGCGCCATGCCGGAGCTGCCGGGCCACACGCTGTTGATCGTCGGCGACGGCCCGCGTGAGGCGGCGCTGCGGCAACTGGCGCAAGAGCTGGGCCTTGACGGCCGGGTGCGATTCCTGGGCCACGTGGACCAGGCCCGGCTGCCGGCGTTGATGGGCGCCGCCGACGTGCTGGTGAACTGCAGCGACCGCGAGGGCATCGCCAATGTGCTGATCGAGGCGATGGCCTGCGGCACCCCGGTCGCCGCCACCGCGGTCTGGGGCTCGCCCGAGGCGGTGACGACGCCGGACGCCGGCCTGCTGCTCGCGGACAGGTCGGCAACGGCGCTGGCCGAGGGCATCCGCCGACTCCAGGCTGATCCCCCAGACCGCGCGGCCACGCGGCGTCATGCCGAGAGCTTCACCTGGGAGCGCACCGCCGCCGAGCACCTGCAAGCCATCCAGGATACCCTAGCTGCGTGAGCGACGAGTTCCTCACCCTGGGCTTCAGCGCGGCCTGTGCGTCGGCGCAAGTGCTGTCGCAAGAGCCGTCGGTTACATGGTGGAAGCCTTGGCCCTGCGTCCTCGTCAACCTGTCGGGCCAGCCATTCGACCCGGCGCGCCTGAATGCCGGGCAACGCCCGTCGCACGCGCGCCGCCTGGAATGCCTGCGCTCGGTGCACCTGCTGTGGTCCGACTTCTTCATCGCCGACGGGGTCGTCAGCACGATCTACGACGGCGACGCCCGCGACTCGGTGCAGCAGGTCGTGGCAAATGCCGAGCTGTCCCGCTACATCGGCATCACCCGGCGCGGCCAAGACTTCATCGTGCCGCACGCACGCCTGCACGGTGCGCGGCGCATCCTCGGACCCGTGCTGTTCGCTACGTCGGACGAGCCGCATAACTGGGGCCTTTGGCTGCTATACGTGCTCCCGGCCGTCATACATTTCACCCGCAACCGGCAGCTTTATCGCAAGCTGTTCGTGTTCGCCGTGCATCCCAACATGCGCGCCTTCCTGGCGCTGCTCGGCGTGCGCGAGGACGAGGTCATCCTGCATGACTGCGGCACCGCCTATTGGTTCGAGGAGGTCCACGTCTTCCGCCAGTCGATGCGCGACTTCTACATCAGCCCGGCAGCGCGTCAGCTCTACATCGACGTACGTGACGGGATCGTCGCCCGGCACGGCGCCTCAGGCGTCCGCAAGCTGTATGTGGCGCGCCTGCGCCGCACTCGGGAGCTCTACGCCTATCGCGGCTTGCTGGACGAACAGGCGCTGGCGGACCGCTTGTCGGCGCTCGGCTATGCCGCGATCGAGCCGGAGTTCATGACCGTCGAGGATCAGGTCCGCACGTTCGCCGGCGCGGAGCGTGTGGTGGCGATCGGCGGCGCCGGGTTGTTCAACACGGTGTTCTGCGGTCCTGGCACGCGGCTGATGGATATCGAGAGCACGCCTTTATACCTCGATGCCCACTCGAACATCTTTGCAGGTTGCGGGCTCGACTACGGCTTGATGATCGGACGCGAGGACGCCGCCGACAGCAGCCTCGCCCACCGGCGCTGGTCGATCGACCTCGACGCGGCGATGCCGGCAATCGTGGACTTCATGGAAACCCGGTAACACTAGCGGCCATGCCGTCCGAGTCGCTGCTGATCCTCGCCTGTGCGCTGCTGGTCATCCTGTGCCTGCTGGCGCTCGCGCTGCTGTTCCGCCGTGCGCCGGGCTTGCAGCATCTGCTGCTGCTGGCCGACCAGGCGGCCTCAGGCCAGCGGCAGGAGGCGGAGGCGACCCGCACGCAGTTGGCCCAGGTCGAGCGCGCGTTGTCCGTCCGCGCCGAACAGGCCCGGCTGGAGCTGCAGGCGACCCTCGGCACCCTTTCCACCAGCATGGCCCGCGACCAGGGCGATGCCCGCGCCTTGCTGGAGTCGAAGCTGCGGGAGATGAGCGAGCAGGCGGCGGTCCGCCTCGGCGCCATCCAGCGCAGCGTGACCGAGCAGTTGCACCAGGCGGTCGAGACGCAGATGCAGGGCAGCTTCCAGCGCGTGATCGACCAATTCGCCCAGGTGCAGAAGGCCATGGGCGACGTGCAGGCGATGACCGCGCAGATCGGCGACCTGAAGCGCATCTTCACCAACGTGAAAACCCGTGGCGCCTGGGGCGAACTGCAACTGCGCGCCCTGCTGGAGGACGTGCTGCCGGCCGGCGCATGGCACACCAACCGTAAATTGCGTGAGGACAGCGACGACATCGTGGAGTTCGCGGTCATCATGCCGATCCGCGGCGAAACCCGGCCCTTGCTGGCGATCGACGCCAAGTTCCCGGCCGAAGACTATGACCGCCTGCTGCTCGCCGCCGAGGCCGGGGACATCGAAGGCGAACGCGCCGCCCGCCGCCGGCTCGAAACCCGGCTGCGGCTGGAGGCGAGGACGATCAGCGGCAAGTACATCAACCCGCCGGTCACGGTCGATTTCGCCGTGATGTACTTGCCGACTGACGGGCTTTACGTGGAGGCGGCGCGGATGCCGGGCCTGATCGAAGGGCTGAACCGGGAGCACCGCGTGTTGGTCATGGGGCCGAGCCTCGCGCCCGCGCTGCTGCGCACGATCCAACTCGGCATGCTGACATTGTCGTTGGAGCAGAAAGCCGACGAGATCCAACGGCTGTTAGGGGCGACGCGGACCGAGATGGGCCGCATGGACGAGGTGCTCGACCGGCTGGCGAAACAGGCCGGCACATTCAGCAACACGATCGACGCTGCCCGCCGCCGTACCCGCGCCGTCGGCCGCCGCCTGCGCGGCATCGAGGCGTTGGAGCAAGCCCAGGCGGACGTCCTGCTCAACCTTGAGGAGGCGGAGGAGGAGTAGGCCCCAACCCACCAAAACACAGAAGGCCCCGGGACGCGCCCGGAGCCTTCACATTGTTCGACAGCCGCGGCCGCCGGACGTTGGTGTTCAGCCAGCCAAGACCCGAGTGGTCAGAGCCGGCGTCCAGGTCACGGGGTGCGACTGTAGGGTCAAACAATGAGACACTGGATCACCTCCTTTCATCAAGTTGAGCTCGTATGTTGGGCCGGCGCTGGGCATCGTGCAAGCCTGGAAACCGGCGGGCTCCGGCGCTATCTGCCGTCCATGCCAAAAGATGACACGATCCCAGCGGTCCAGGCCCCCTGGCGCAACGTCGCGCTGGTCTGCGGCAAGTGCAGCCGCAAGCTGCAGGGCGGGTTTGGCAAGAAGCGGAAGCAAAGCCTGGCCCAGGTGCTGAAAGGCGCGTTGAAGGAGGCCGGGCGTCGGCGCGAGCTGCGCGTCATGGAGGTCGGCTGCCTGGGTTTATGCCCCAAGCGGGCGGTATCAACGGTCACGTCCGCCCAGCCCGCCCATGTGCTGGCGATCCCCGAAGGCACGGACCCGGCCCTGATCCTCGCCCGGCTCAGCCCGGCGGCAGCAGCAGCGCCGTAGCGCGCCCGCCCTCGATCACATGCGCCTGCAGCACGGCGTCCACGTCGGCTGGGCTGTCGATCCGGTACCAAACGCCTTCGGGATAGATGACAAGGCACGGCCCCAGCTCGCAGCGGTCCAGGCAGCCGGCGGTGTTCACCCGAATGTTCCGGATGCCGAGCTCCTTCGCCCGCGCCTTCATGTAGTCGCGCAGGCGTTCCGACCCCCTAGCGGCGCAGGAGCCGCGCTTATGCCCGTCCGGGCGGCGGTTGGTGCAGACGAACAGATGCGCGTCGTAAAACGGCGGTGGGTCGGTTGGCAGCGGGGCACCCATGGGATTTCCTATAAATAGCGCAGCGTGAGCCGGATGCGGCCACCGCCGGGTTCGAGGCGGAACGCGGCGTCGGCAAACCTTGGCGGGCCAAACCGGAACGGCGCGTCGTTGCTGAAGCCGAGCCCCCCCTTCGGGATGCCGAGGACGTTGCGGGCCATGCGTCCGCTGTCGTCCTCATCCAAATAGGCCTGCACCGCCCAGATGCCAGGTGGAACTTCGAGCGTGACCAAGACCTCGCCCGAAACCGCCTTGGCATTGCCGTTCCATTCGCAGGCGTCTTTCAGGAACAGGCCCGCGGAGCACGCGGCGACCCGCACATGGCCCTTGCCGCTGCGGACGTTGGCTACCACGACCTCCAGCCTTGCCGCCTGCGCTGCGCCGGTCAGCAACACCATGAGCGCGGCTATTGCGCCGGATAGGCACGGCCGCGCCAGGTGGCCGGACGGCCGCGGGCGGCGCGGATCAGCGACCACCACTGCACGGCCAGCAGCGCCGCCACGCCCAGCGGATGCAGCACGGCGGCGATCCAAGGCTGGCGGAACCGTGCGGCCAGCACCAGCCGGAACCCAACCGAGGCCACCAGCGCCAGGGCAGCCATCCAGCCCGGCGCCAACAGCATCAACACGGCCGGCAGGATCTGCCCGCCACCGAGTATCACCGTCCAGACCGGCAATGCCCGGGGCTTCGCCATGCCCTCCGTGGCGTTCTTGCATAAACCCTCCCAGACCTGCGCGGCATTGGCATACATGCGGCATTGCGCGAAGCCGCTTGCGTCGAACAGCCGGGTCATCGAGCCCGCCCGGCGGAAAGCGCGGGGCAGCGTCAGGCCGTCATGCAGCGACGCCTTGATCGCCGCGTGGCCTCCGGCGCGGATATACGCGGCGCGCCGGACGATGAACAGTTGGCCGCAGCCGGCGCCCAGGCCGACCGCGGGCAGCCGAAGCATCGCCGCGATCGGCAGGAACCCAAGCAGCAGGAAGTGGATCAGCGGGATCAGCAACTGCTCCGACCAGGTGACCGTCACCTGCGCCGGGAAGCCGCTGGCCAGTCCGGCGTCATGCCGCTGCATTGTGCCGGCCATCCGGCTCAGCGCGTCGGGCGCCAGGCGCACGTCGGCGTCGACGAACACCATGAGTTCATGCCGCGCCAGGCCGCCCAGCACGTGGCAGGCGTGCTGCTTGCCCGACCATCCCGGCGGCAGCGGCGGCGCGGACGCCACCCGGAGTCGCGGGTCGCCGATGGCGGCCAGGATCGCCGGCGTGCGGTCGGTGGAGGCGTCGTCGAGCACGACCAGCTCGAGATCGACCCCGTCGCTGGCCAGCACGGCCGCGCAGGCAGCGCCGATGTTGGCCTCCTCGTTGCGGGCCGGGATCAGCACGGACACGCTGGGCCGGCCAGTCGCCGGGGCAGGCGCCCGGTAAAGATGCAGGTTCCACAGCCCAAGCAGCAGCGGCCCCACGGCCAGGAACAGCGCGAGGCCGGCAAGCAGCGTCATTCCCGCTGCTCATGCCGTGGGTCGAAGCGGCGTCCGGCGGCGAGCGCCCGGCTGCGGCGATACAGGTCATAAATTCCGCCGACCCCGGCGCCGCCATGCAGCAGCGTCCGGAACAGGCGAGGCTCGCGCTGCATCGATTCGGCCGCGAGCGTGTCCATCGAGCGCGCCAACTCGCCCTCCAAGTGGCTGGTCCACTCGTCCACGCTGCGGTGCGGCCCGGCCTCCATAGGATCGCCGAACCGGACCAGCGCCTCGGGTCGGCTTTCATTCCAAAAGGTGTATTCGACCGCGAGCGGCAGGATTACGGCGCCGGGCACGCGGCGCGCCAAATGGGCGATGCCGGGACGGAGCTGGAGCGGACGGCGGCGTGTGTCGGCGAACTCGCCCTCCGCGGTGATCCAAAGCACGCTGGCGGGATCGGACAGGATGCGCAGGCTGGTGGACAGGAAACGCGCCGCCCCGCGCCGGCTGTCGAGCGCGATGCCGAATACGCCCATGCGCTCGAACACGCCGTAGTTGCCGAGCGCCTTGGCGTCCATCGGGCCATAGCCGCGGCGGCCGGGAAAGAGCTTTACGCACAACAAGATATACAGCGCCGGGTCCCACCACGAGGGATGATTGCTGTAGATGATCAGCGGACGGCCCTCGAAGCCGTTCGGCGGCCCGCTGCAGGATAGCCGCACGGCATGGAAACGCCGGTAGAAGAACCACCGGAGATACCAGCTAAAGGCCCAGAACGCCCGGCCCGACCGCACCGCGACCGGGTCGGCCATGAGCGCTTCAGGCACTGACGGGCACCGGCGCGCCACGCAGCGCCGGGTTCGCC
The DNA here is from genome assembly GCA_965277495.1 of Acetobacteraceae bacterium. Classification (GTDB taxonomy): domain Bacteria; phylum Pseudomonadota; class Alphaproteobacteria; order Acetobacterales; family Acetobacteraceae; genus CAHJXG01. Next base: position 4,286,072 of record OZ255824.1, read on the forward strand.
GCCATATCCTGCGACAGGCTGTCGGCGGCGGTCCATCCGCTCATCAGCACCATCGGCATGCCGGGGCCGGGGTGGGCCGCGCCGCCGGCGAGATAGAGGCCCTTGAGGTCGCGCGACCGGTTGCCCGGCTTGAAGGCGCCATTCACCTTGCCGTGGCTCGCCAGGCCGTAGATCGCCCCGTTCAGCACCCGGTAGCGTTCGTGGATATCCTGGGGCGTCAGGTGACGCTCGAAGACGATGCGTTCCTCTAGGTCCGGCATTCCGGCGCAGCTCTTGAGCTTATCAAGGATGACCTGGCGATAGGCCGGGAACATGGCGGACCAATCGTGGTGCGGGCGGAGGAACGGGGTGTGAACGAGCACATACAGCGACTCGCCCCCCGGCGGCGCGACGCCCGGCTCGGTGCCCGAAGGGGCGGCGATGTAGCAGGTCGGGTCCGGCGCCGGCTCGCCCTTGTTGTAAATCCAGTCGAACTCCTCCTCCGGGTCGCGCGAGAACACGAAGTCGTGGTGCGCCAGATGATCGTATCGCCGGTCGAGGCCGAGGTAGAGTACGACGCCCGAGCAGGCCGGGTCGCGTTTCCAGCGCCGGGCAAAGCTGGCCTGGGCCTTGCCGCCGACCAGTTCCCTATAGGTCCGCACGCTGTCCATGTTGCTGACGACGGCGGACAGCCGCACGGTCTCGCCGGCCTCGGTCCGCACTCCGGTGACGCGCCCGTCCTCGGACAGGATCGCCTCGATGCCGGTGCCGGGCCGCAGGTCGACGCCGAGTTCGCCCGCCAGCCGTTCCAGCGCCAGCGGCACGGCGCGGGTGCCGCCCATGGGATACCACACGCCCTTCTGCGTCTGCATGTGCGCGATGGAGCACAGCACGGCGGGCGAGGCGTACGGCGAGCTGCCGACATACTGCACGAAGTGATCGAGCATCTGCGACACCCGCGCGTCCGGCACCCGCTTCCTGATCTGCGCCGCGACCGAGCTTCCCATGCGCAGGCTGAGCACGTCCCTGAGCGTCGCAAGGTTCATGCCCTTGAATTCAAGCGTGTCGGAGATGCCCTCAACCGACTTCCAGAAGAAGAACTTCTCCGACACCTCGTGCAGCTTGGCCGACATGGCGATGAAGTCGACAAAGCCGGCCTCGCTGCCGGGCGCGTATTCGGCGATGACCTTGGCCATGGCCGGCACGTCCTCCTGCAGGTCGAGCACGGAGCCGTCCTCGAAAAAACAGCGCCATTGCGGGTCGAGCCGGCGCAGGTCCAGGTAGTCGGAAATCTGCCGCCCGGCCTCGGCGAACACCCGCCCCAGCACGTCCGGGACGGTAAGGATGGTCGGCCCCATGTCGAAGCGGAAGCCGTCCTGCTCCAGCAACGCCGCCTTGCCGCCCAGCCATTCGTTCTTGTCGAACAGGATGACCTTGTGCCCGCGTGCCGCCAAGGTGCAGGCCGCCGCCAGGCCGCCGAGCCCAGCGCCGACGACGCCGATGGGCAGCGCGCCGCCGATTTGGTTGATGGCGTTCATAGTGCCTCCGCGATGGCTGGCTCGTCGCGCGAAAGGCGCGCAAAACTTAAAGAGTACGAGACGGTCATAGCGCTTCTGCTATGGCTGGCTCGTAATAATCGTGCGCCATGGCGGACGGCGCTTCCCAATGGGCGTCGAGGCCCAGGTCGTCGGCCATCAGCCGCGAGGTGATGCGGGCGCTCTCGAAGATGACCGGCAGGCCCGAGCCGGGATGGGTGCCGCCGCCGACCAGGTATACGCCATCCAGGTCCTCGAACCGATTGCGCGGGCGGAAATGCAGCATCTGGCCCAGGTTGTGCGCCAGGTTGAAAGTGGCGCCGCGGTAGATCTGCAAATCGTCCTCCCAACCCTGCGGCGTCAGGATCTTCTCGAAGCGGATGCGCCGCTCGATGTCGGGGATGCCGATGCGCCCCAGCCGCTTGAGCGTCAGTGCCCGGTAGCGCGCCTGCTCCGCCGCCCAGTCCACGCCCTCGCCGATCCGGTGGCCGACGGGGACCAGCACATACAGTGTCGAGTGGCCCGGCGGCGCCAAGGCCGGGTCGGTGACACAGGCGTTTTGCACGTAGAAACTGGGCTCGGACGGCGCCATGCCGGCCTCGATCTCGGCGATGTTGCGGCGGTAGTCGTCGGCCAAATAGATCGTGTGATGCGACAGGTCCGGCAGGTCTCCCTCCAGCCCCAGGTACATCATGAAGGTGCTGCACGAGAACTTCTTGGCCGCGATCTTACGGTCCGACCAGCGGCGGCGAATGGCGTCCGGCACCAGCTTGGTCATCGTCTGCGCGAAATCGGCGTTGATCACCAGCGCATCATAGCGCTTGGACTCGCCACGCGTGCGCACGCCGACGGCGCGGCGGCCCTCGAACAGCACCTCCTCGACCGGCTCCGCTAACTGGATCTTAACCCCGAGGTCGCGCGCGACCCGCGCCATCGCGCCCATCACCGCCCCGGTGCCGCCGCGCGGGTGATAGACGCCAAACTCGTATTCCATGAACGACAGGATGGTGAACAGGCTCGGGCAGCGGAACGGCGACATACCGAGGTATTTCGACTGGAACGAGAAGGCGAGCCGCACCCGTTCGTCGCGGAAATAGGTGCCGAGGTCGCTGTCGACGCTGCGGTGCGGGCGCAGGCGGGACAGGCCGCGCATCACGTCGGGCCGCATCAAGTCGCGCATGGAGTTGAACGCGTTCTCCAGCACCGGGCGGAACACGGCGAGCTTTTTGCGGTTGTCGGCCATGAAGCGGGGCAGGGCGATGGCGTCGGTGGGCGAGAAGCGCGCGATCTCGGCCGCCATGCGCTCCATGTCGCCGGTCGCCTGGATCGCGCCGCCGCCCTCGAACACGAGGTGGTATTGCGGGTCGAGGCGGATCAGCTCCACCTCGTCCTCGAGCCGGCGGCCACAGGCGGCGAAGATGTCGGCCAGCACGCGCGGATACAGGAAGAAGGTCGGACCCATGTCGAAGCGGAACGTGCCGGAGGCCGTCGGCGCGGTGATGGTGCTGGACCGTCCGCCCACCACGTCGCGCGATTCGTAGAGCGTCACGTCGACGCCCGCCTTGGCCAGCAGCATGGACGCAGCCAACCCGCCCGGCCCGGCGCCGACGATGGCGATGCGGCGGGTCATGCGGGCGTCCAGTGTTGCAGCGGCGTTAAATCTTGAGACGGTGAATGATTAATGGGGCAAAACGACATGCGGCGAAACCTAGTCCCTCTCTCGATGGGCGGATAGATGCGCGGTAGAGGTGGGGCCATGAACGATCTTGTCATCACCGCAACCCTCGCGAGGGCCCGGACAGCCGGGCGAACCTGGGCGGACATGGGTCTTCCAGCGCGGCTCGCGGTCATCGGTTGCGTGCGTCGGCTGATTGCGCGCGACGCTGCCGCCCTGGCCGCGGCCGTCAAGCGCGCGCCGGCCGATACGCTGGTTGCGGAGGTGCTGCCGCTGGCCGAGGCCGCGCGGTTCCTGCTGCGCTGTGCCCCAGCGCTGCTTGCGCCGCGACGGCCGCGTGGCGGGCGGCCACTGTGGCTGTTTGGCGTGCGGGCGCGCATCCACCGGGAGCCCTGCGGCGTCGTGCTGATCCTGGCGCCGGGCAATTATCCGCTGTTCCTGCCGGGCGTGCAGGCGCTGCAGGCGCTGGCGGCCGGCAATGCCGTATGCTTGAAGCCGGCGCCGCATTGCGAAGCGCCGATGCAGGCGCTGGCGGGCCTGCTGCGCGAGGCCGGGCTGCCGGACGGCGTGTTCCAGGTCCTCGACCCGGAGATGGGGCCGGCAGCGGTTCGCGCCGGGTTCGATCACATCGTGCTTACCGGCAGCGCCGAGACCGGCCAGCACGTGATGGAGGCCGCCGCCGCGACGCTCACGCCGACCACGATGGAGCTATCGGGTTCCGACGCCGTGTTCGTGCTGCCGGGCGCGGACCTGGAGCTTGTGGCCGCATGCCTGGCCTATGGGCTGCGGCTGAATGGGGGCGCGACCTGCATCGCTCCGCGGCGCGTATTCGTGATGCAGGCGGACGCGGCGGCGCTGGAGGCGAAACTGCTCGCCCGGCTGCCGGCCATCCCGCCCGCGGATGTCGCCCCTGGTGTTGCTGCACGGCTGTCGACGCTGGTGGATCAGGCCCTGGCTGGCGGCGCGCGGATCGCGTCGAGCGGCGCCGAGCGGCCTACGGTGGTGGCCGACGCCCGGCCCGGCATGGCATTGCTGCAGCACGATGTATTTGCGCCATGGATGGCGTTGATACCGGCCGCGAACCCGGAGGCGGCCCTGGCGGCTGCTGCGGACTGCCCGTATGCGCTGGGCGCCAGCGTATTCGGCCCGTCCGGCGCGGCGCAGGCGATGGCGCGGCGGGTCTTTGCCGGATCGGTTTGCGTGAACGACCTGATCGTGCCGACGGCCGACCCGCGCTTGCCTTTCGGTGGGCGTGGCCGCAGCGGCTTCGGCAGCACACGGGGTGCGGAGGGGCTGTTGCGCATGACAGTCGCGAAAACGATCAGCGAGCGCCACGGGCGGTTCCGGCCGCATTTGGCAGCGCCAACCCCGAACGACGCGGCTCAGTTCGCGGGCATGACGGCGGTGTTGCACGGTGGATGGCGGGTGCGCTGGGGTGCGCTGTGGTACATGTTAGCCCAGCGCTAGTGGAACGGCTCAGATACCTTGCTATGTTTAAGATTCTATCCACGAAGTTGTGGAAAGATTGGTGCGTAGTCCCGAGTCGTCGGATAAGGATCTTAGAGTTTGACCATGCAAGAGGAGCCGAACCCGAACGATGAATTCCGGGCCGCGATTGGCTCGAAAACTTTTCGCACGGTGTTGGCGGATCCGCCATGGCAGTTCATCAATCGAACCGGCAAAGTTGCGCCAGAGCACAAGCGGTTGAACCGTTATGGCACATTGTCGGTCGAACAGATTTGCGCACTGCCGGTAGCTGCAGTCGTGGAGGCGACAGCCCATCTTTACCTTTGGGTGCCAAACGCTTTGCTTCCCGAAGGATTGCGCGTTCTCAACGCCTGGGGATTTCGTTATAAAAGCAATATAGTTTGGCACAAGCTTCGGAAAGACGGTGGTTCGGATGGTCGCGGCGTCGGCTTCTACTTTAGAAACGTAACAGAAATCCTGCTTTTTGGAGTTCGAGGAAAGAACGCCCGTACTGAGACACTCGGTCGCACTCAAGTCAACTATCTCGGCACCCGTAAACGTGAGCATAGTCGGAAGCCGGATGAGCAATATCCTTTGATTGAGGGATGTAGTCCAGGCCCTTACTTAGAGTTGTTTGCTCGTGGAGTGCGTCCTGGATGGGCGGTTTGGGGCAGCCAAGCCGACCGAAATTATAAACCAACGTGGGACACGTATTCGCATAATTCGACGCAGAAAAGCCTGCGATTGACCGGCCGCGAAGCCGATTGATGTTCGGCCAGCATGCTTGATGCGCTTATCAAGAAAGGGTTCCAGGTCGAATTCCTTTCGCACGCTCAAGCCATCTTGAGTGTCGACTTTCCGGATGCAGTAACCGAGCTTGAGAGCGCATTAGCGAGCACAAGTATTCCGATCGAAGAGATTATCGCAGGCGGCGGCGGCGAATCGAAAGGAACGCAACGCTTGCGCAAAGCCCTGACGGCAAAACATTGGCTGAAAACGACTTTTGTAATCGAGAAACGCATCAATGGCGTTCCACGGGAAAGCCAGTCGCACGAGGTTGACCATGTGCGAAGCTTTGGTGCCGAGCCGAACCTCGCCCGGATCGCTTTGGAGATCGAGTGGAATAACAAAGACCCTTTCTACGACCGCGACCTGGAAAACTTCAAGCGATTGCATGCCGATGGGGCGATTTCGGTTGGTGTGATCGTGACACGGGGCAAGTTGTTGCATGAGAACATGCGGTCACTTGTGCGACGCTTTCTTGACGAACGGCACTTGGATGACATGCAGGCTCTTCATCAGTGGGGCTATGCTCCAACTCCACGTCAGCGCGCGGCGATCGAACAGCGAACCACGCGCAAGAAGCAACCGCTTGGCTTCCGTGAAGCCTTTACGGATAAGTTTGTTTCGGACAAATTTGGTGAGGCCACTACACACTGGCGCAAACTGGAGGACCGCGTTCAACGTGGTGTCGGCAATCCTTGCCCGTTGGTCCTGATCGGCTTACCAGACTCTATTGTGACATTCCATGAGGGAAAGGCAGCGTTGGCAGAAGTCGAAGCTGCCGAAGCAGAAACCAGCGTTCTAGACTGAGCGCCGATTTCCAACCTAAACCGGCCGCACGTTCCAAGGATACGGCGCGATCCCCTGCAGCACCCCGGTGATCCCCTGCCGAAACGCCGTTTTGACGAAGAATTGCCCCAACGGCACCGTGTCCACGTCCGCTAGTGCAGCCACGCCGATCGCGTCCGCCACCCGGGCCTGCGCGGCCGGGTCGGGCGCGGCCAGCCAGTCCTGCACCATCGCCTCCACCTGCGGATTATTCGGCCAGCCATACCAGGCATCGGCCCCTTGGCCGCGCAGCAGCGTGGACACCGCCGGGTTGGCATAGGCCGGCGCCGAGCCGAAGGTATGGAAAATGCTCCAGCCGCCTTTCTCCACCGGCTCGCGGCTGGCCCGGCGCTGAATCACCGTGCCCCAGTCGCTCTCCCGCAGGTCGACGTTCATGCCAATCGCCTTGAGCGCCGCCGCCGTCACCTGGCCGAGCGGCCCAATTGCAGGGAAATCCGTCGGGTTGATGATCACAACCGGCTGCCCGGCATAGCCCGACGCTTCCAGCATCCGCCGCGCCGCCGCGGGGTCGCCGCGCATCAGCTCGGCGCCGAAATCGCGCGCATACGGCGTGCCGCAGGCGTAAAGGCTGCGGCAGGGGTTCCACAGGCTCCGGTCATCGCCGACCGCGGCCTGCATGTAGTCCTCCTGGTTCACCGACATCAGCACGGCCCGGCGTACGCGCGCATCGTTGAATGGCGCCTGCAAATGGTTCAAACGCATCACCGCGAGCCGCCCGGACGGCTGGTCGACCTGGGTTCGCACCCCGGCGCGCTCCAGGCTTGGCAGCAGGTCCGGCAGCGGCTGCTCCCACCAGTCGACCTCGCCATTTCGCAGCGCGGCGGCCGCCGTGGCTGGGTCAGGAATGACGTGCCATTCGACCCTGGGATAGTGCGCGACCTTGCCGCCGGTGCCCCACTCCGGCGGCTCGCTGCGCGGCGCATAGCCGTCGAACTTGGCATAGGCGCAGAAACTGCCCGAGACGTATTCGTCCGCGAGGAAGCGATAGGGGCCGGACCCCAGGACCTCGGTAATGGCTTTGTTCGGGTCCGTCTTCGCGATGCGCTCCGGCATGATCCAGGCGACGTTGCTGTCCGGCTTGCTGATCGCGTCCAGCAGCAGCGGGAACGGCCGGGTCAAATGGATGACCAGGGTGCGGTCGTCGGCGGCCTCGTAGCGGTCCACCACCTTGTCCAGGATCTGGCCGAACGGGTCCCGCTTGCTCCACCGCGCGATGCTGGCGGCGCAGTCGGCGGCGCGGACCGGCGTGTTGTCGTGGAATTTCAGGCCGGGCCGCAGGCGGAAGCGCCAGGCCAGGCCATCACTCGAAACCTCGTGCCCCTCGGCCATCTGCGGCTGCGGCCGCGATTGGGCGTCGGTGGAATACAGCGTGTCGTAGACGTAGTTGGCATGATTGCTGGTGACGGTGGCGGTGGTCCAGATCGGGTCCAGCGACGTGAGGTTCGCCTGCGGCACGAAGCGCAGGACCGGCGTTGTCTGGGCGACCGCCGGAGCGGCGAGCGTGGCGGCTGCGGCCTGCAGCAGGGTACGGCGGCGCATGATTCTCTCCCGGATTTTCCAGGACGTTAGCGCCACCGCCGATGATTGCGAAACGATCATTTCTCGCGCTGGCCGCCAACTCCCAAACCTTGCCGCATCGCCCATAAACCGGCAGCCTCGGATGAGCAGGCGGGAGGTCAGGCATGGACGGGACCAGGGTTGGGGCGATCGACCGCGCAATGGCGTTCTTCGACGACGGCGGCTTCCAGCAGCGGCTCGCTGGCCTGGTCGCGGTCCCCAGCACGTCGCAGGACCCAGGCCACGATGCGGACCTGGCCGACTACCTCCAAACGAAAATCCGGCCTTGGCTCGAACGCATGGGCTTCACCGCCGCGGTGCACGCCAATCCAGTGCCGGGTTTCGGCCCCATCCTGCTGGCCGAGCGGATCGAGGGCGATGGCCCCACCGTGCTGACCTACGGCCACGGCGACACCGTGCGCGGCCTCGCGGACCAATGGCGCGCCGGGCTCGATCCTTGGGTGCTGACGCAGGAGGACGGCCGCTGGTACGGCCGTGGTTCCGCCGACAACAAGGGCCAGCACGCACTCAACCTGTCGGCGCTCGAAGCCGTACTGGCCGAGCGCGGCGGACGCCTCGGCTTCAACCTCAAGCTGATCTTGGAAATGGCGGAGGAACGCGGCAGCCAGGGCCTGCGCGAGTTCGTCGCCGCCAACCGCGGCCGGCTGGCCGCGGACGTGCTGATCGCGAGCGACGGCCCGCGGGTGAACTCGGCCACCCCCACCGTCTCGACCGGCACGCGCGGCACGTTCCATTTCGACCTCGTGCTCAACATCCGGCCCGGCGGCGTCCATTCCGGCAACTGGGGCGGCATGACCACGGACCCGGCCATCGTGCTGTCCCACGCCATCGCCGGCATCGCCGACCGCCATGGCCGCATCCTGGTGCGCGAGTGGCTGCCGCCCGCCATCCCGAACAGCGTGCGCGACGCCCTGCGCGGGCTGGAGCTGGTGGCCGAGGGCGAGGCGGCCACCATCGATCTCGGCTGGGGCGAACCCGGGCTGTCGGCGGCGGAGAAAATCTATGGCTGGAACAGCTTCATCGTATTGGCTCTGTTGTCGGGCCGGCCCGAGAACCCGGTGAATGCCGTGGCGCCAAACGCCCGCGCGAGCTGCCAAATCCGCTACACCGTCGACACCGACCCCGCGACCTTCGAGCCGGCGCTGCGCCGCCATTTGGACGCGGCTGGCTTCCCAGAGGTGGAAATCATCTCGCAAGGCGTCCGCATGGCGGCGAGCCGCACCGACCCGGCCAATCCCTGGGTGCGCTGGGCCGTCGCCAGCATGGCCCAGACGCTCGGACGCCCGGTGCAGCTCATCCCAAACGGCGGCGGCGGCCTGCCGGGGGACGTGTTCGTCGATCACCTGGATACGCCGCTCGTCTGGGTGCCGCACAGCTACAACGGCTGCAAGCAGCACGGACCCGACGAACACCTGCTGATCGCGCCGGCGCGGGAAGGGATCGCCGCGTTCGCTGGCTTGTGGTGGGATCTGGGGGAGGGCGATACGCCCTGAAGCTGGTGGGCGCGACAGGGATTGAACCTGTGACCCTTCGCGTGTGAAGCGAATGCTCTACCGCTGAGCTACGCGCCCTCCATGACCGAGGGTTCCGAGGGCTGGCTGTGTAGGGGCCGGCTCCCGCCAATGTCAAGTTGCGCTGTGGGCAAATCCATGGGGATGGATTTGATACGCCATCGAGGGTCCTCGGCTCGGCATACGACAGGAAGCATAGGGCCAGCGGTCCTGTGTCCGCTTCCGAGCCGGTGTCACGCCGGCCAGCCCGCCCCGGCGCCTCCGGGCGAAACGGCGCGGATGCTCCCTGAGTATTGCCCGTTGGGCTGCCGGGTGGCGGCGCAGAGATAAAGCGTATCCCGCTTTGCCCCGCCCCAGCCGCAGGCGATGCCATGCGCTGCGCCAGCGGCGATCTCATCTCGCACCAGCCCCTCCGGTCCGACGAGGACGAAACGTCCCTTGGCAAAGTCCGCAATCCACAGCGATCCGTCCCAGTTCAAGGCGATGCCGTCCGGCACGCCGTCCAAGTCGCAGAAGGTCCGACGGGGACCAAGCCTGCCGTCAGCGCGGATCGCGAAGGCCGAAACCCGGTTCGCCAGGCTTTCCGCTACCAGAAGCGTGGTTCCGTCCGCGGTCACAGCCATGCCGTTTGGAAAACTCACCTCGTCGCAAACCACCAACGCCTGCTCACCATCGCGGAACAGGAACAGCCGGCCAGGGCGAAAAGCTTCGCCCGCCGCCATGTTGAACCCGGTATCTCCAATGTACGCGCCGCCCCGGCCATCCACCACCATATCGTTCAGCAGTCCGCTGCAACGCGCTGAAAGATCGCTGGCGAGACGAAGTGCATTGTTTTCAACCCAGTATAGGCAGCGGCTCTCCCCAGTTGCTAGAAGCAGCCGGCCATCGGGCATGAAGCCGAGGCCCGCTGGACGCCCAGAAGCCGGAACGCATTGCACGAGGCGACCCTGCTCGTCGCAGGCACGCAGGACGTACTCGTGAACGTCGGAGAACCACAAAAGCCCATTCCGCCAGCGTGGCGACTCCGGAAAACCAATTGCCTCCGCGACCACATTGCGGGGGACCTCACGCATCGATCAATTCGGTTCCCTTCGCGGCGGCCAAGGGTCCGCGCACCGTCGATAAAGCCTGGGCCAAGCGGGCAATTAGACCATCCACCGCAGGGAAACTCGCGGCCGTGCCAAAGATGATGTGATCGGGCCGGACGGCCGCCGCAACTATTCTATGTTCGCGGAACCACGCGGCATAGAAACCGTTGATATCGCTAAGCATGCCGTCTCGGTGATCCCAAGCGAATAGGAGCCGCTTCGCGTCCATGTCGGCCAGCAACGTCAGCGAAGCCGGCGAAAGGCGCCCTTCAAGATCCGCATTGCCGATCAGAAGCAGCCCAGGCCCGGCGAGGTCATCGAACAGGCCCCTGCGCCCACCGAGCGCCACTTCCCGCTGAGGAAACGGTGTGCCGGCGAGGGCCGCGGGGACGCCGTCCGCAAGGTCGATCACTCCGGCCTCCAGCATCGGAAAAGCCGGAAGCGGCGGTGCATCGCCGTCAAGCAACGCTGCGTCGCGCTTGGCTGCCGCCTCGACATCGAGCGTGCATGAAATCGCGCCGACCTGCATCGATATCTCGATCCAGCGGAGCGTATGCGGGCGCCGCTCGATTTCGTAACTGTCCAGCAGTCCTTCCCCCGAAAGGCCGCGCTTCACACGGTCCAATTTCCAGGCGAGGTTCGCGGCGTCACGCAGGCCTGAGCATGCCCCCTGGCCCATGAAGGGTGGCATGGTGTGCGCGGCATCGCCCAACAGGAAGACGCGTCCGTCGCGCCACCGCTCGGCGACGCGCGCCTCGAAGGTGTAGACTTGCTGACGAACGATCTCCACGTCGCCGGGGCCAATCCCCTGCTCGGAAAGCAGGGACCAAGCCTTTTCCGGACGCCGGAAGTCGTCCGGGTTCTCGCCAGGCAGGATCGCCCATTCCCAGCGATGATGGCGGCGTCCGAGAGGGCCGATGTAGATCGGACGGGCGGGGTCGCAGATCTGATGCGGAGCGACGTTGGCCAGCGTCCGCATGACCCTGGCATCGACGTCCAGCCAGACCTCATTGAACCCGAGGTCCTGCTGAGGAATACGCAATTGGCGGCGCACCCCGCTTCGGGCGCCGTCAGCGGCGAGCAAGTATTGGCCGCGTAGCGAAAACGCCGTCGCTTCGGGTGTTCCCAGGTCTTTCGAGGGACGGCCACATGGCCGCACCGTGGCGGTGACCCCGTCCGCGGCCTGCTCGAAATCGACGAGTTCGTGCCCACGCAGGATCAGCGGAGCGGCGCCGGCCGTGTTCACGGCCTCCATCAGGGCATCCTCGAGAACGGGTTGGTACATCATGTAGTCGGAAGCGTATCCCGAGGCGGTTTCCTGATCGGTGAACAGGTTCAGCAACACCTCCCTTTTGCCGTTGAACCAGGTGTACGAGGAGGCGGGATACGCGTCCGGCAGGAAGCGGGCGGCGACCCCAAGGTCTTGAAGATGCCGTACAATCTCGTCGTCCACGTGCCCGGCTCGTGGAAGGCCATACAAGGCCGGATATCGTTCCACGGCGGCGACGTGATGACCCATCCTGGACAGGTACGCGGTCAGCATGAGGCCCGAGGGCCCGAGTCCGACGACGATGAAATCGAAATTTGTTTCCCGCATTTTCAGTCTTATAGCTCCCTAGATGCGACCGATCATCGCGACCATGCACAGAAAGCCGACGCCAACGAGCCTTTCACGACCGCCACGGCCGGCGATGGCCGGGAGAGCAGGCCGCACCGTCGCATAGCCGCAGGATTTATGATATCGTCATCTCGGCTGTGAGACGCTCGCGGCCTGGCGCGGCCCACGCCAGGGGGCCAAAGGTTCTGTGTCCGCGTCCGGATACGCTGCTTCCGGGGCCGTGCCGTCCAACCTGCTTGCCAAGCCGGGCCCACGGTCGGCCATAACGATCGCAGCAACAAAGCCACTTGGAACACCGGCTATCTTGCGGCCATCATCCAGCGGCGCGCATGGCCGTTCATTCGGTTTCTCCGGCGCAAATAGGTCCATTGTTCAAAGATGCGAAATCTCGCGGCTGCCCTGTTCTTGTTATGCTGTCCCGCAATCGCCCGCGCCGAGGCGGTCCAGGCGCATTACGCCGCCTACTCGACCGGGCTGAACGTGCTGCGCCTCGATGTGGAGTTCGCGGTCAATCCGCGCGACTACCGGGTGCATGTCGTCTATCGCACGGTTGGGACGGTCGGGATGCTGATTCACGCGGAGCAGGACACCGTCGTCGAGGGGACGTTCGCCGGCGACCGCCCGGCGCCCCGCCGCTTTTTCAGCTATGGCCACATGCGCGGACGCCCCCGCGTCACGCAGATCGACTATCCCCGGGGCCAGCCGGAGATACGCACCTTGACCCCGCCGAACGAGGAGGAGCGCGAGCCGGTCGCCGCCGCCGACCAGGCCGGCACGGTCGACAGCCTGAGCGCCATGGCGCAGTTGGTGCGCCAGGTGAACGCAACCGGACGGTGCGAGGGCCGTTCCCGCACCTATGACGGACGGCGCCTCGCCGAGCTGAGCGCGCGCACCGCCGGGCAGGAGACGCTGGAGCCGACCGGACGCTCCAGCTTTGCTGGAGCGGCGCTGCGCTGCGATTTCGAGGGCCGGCAGCTCGCGGGTTTCCGGTTGGATGCGGACCGGACGGCGGCGCAGCATCCGCGGCGCGGCAGCGCTTGGTTTGCCGCGGCTACGCCGGGCGGCCCGCTGATCCCGGTGCGCATGCAGTTCGAGACGGACATGATCGGCAGCGTGACGATGTATCTAGCGACGCCCGAGTAACTGTGGCGCCAGCCTCGCCACCTCGGGAAAGTCCCGCGCCGTCGCCGCGACATCGGCCGGGAGCGCGCCGTAACCCCAGGCCGCGAAGATGCACGGCACTCCGGCCCCGGCAGCGGCCTGCGCGTCGTTGTGGTGGTCGCCGACCATCACCGCCGCATCCACCCGCCCGCCGGCGTCCGCCAGGGTCGCAAGCAAATGCTTCGGGTCGGGTTTGCGGGTGCGGTAGCTGTCGCCGCCGCCCACCGCGGCGAACAGGTCCAACACGCCCAGTGTCGCCAGCAATTCCCGCGCAGGCACGACCGGCTTGTTGGTGCACACCGCGAACCGCCATCCATCGGCCGCCATGGCGTGCAGTGTCGTCATCACGCCGGGGAACAGCCGCGACCCGTCGGCGACGTTCGCGGTATAGTCGGCCAGCAGCGTTTGCAGGTCGCCCGGCGTCGCCTCCCGCCCTCGCGCCGCCAGCGCCCGGCGCACCAGCACCGCAGCGCCGTCGCCGATCATCGGTATTACCTCCGCCGCCGAATACGCCGGCAGGCCGAGCGACGCCGCCAGGCGGTTGAGGCTGGCCAGCAGGTCGGGGACCGTGTCCACCAGCGTCCCGTCGAGGTCGAGCAGCAGCGTCGCTTCCATCTCAGGCGCTCCAAGTTCGCAGCATGGCCTTTGACATGGGTGGGAGCCGGACGCTACCCCTGCCGGCATGACAACAACCGCCGTCCTGCTGGCCGCCGGGCTGGGCACCCGCATGAAATCCACGGCCCCAAAGGCGTTGCACCCGATTGCGGGCCGCCCGATGCTGCGGCACCTGATCGCGAGCTGCAGCACCGTCTTCGACCGCATCGTCGTGGTCATCGGCCCGGGCATGGAGGCGTTGGAGCGGGCCGCGGCGCCGCACCCCGTCGTCGTGCAAACGGAGCGGCTGGGCACCGCGCACGCGGCGTTGCAGGCGGCGGCGCAGTTCGGAGACGGCGACGTGGCGGTGCTCTATGCCGACAATCCGCTGATCCGGCCCGCGACCCTGCACCGCCTGTTGGAACGCCGCCGCGCGCCCGACGTCGCGCTGGCGCTGCTGGCCATGCGCCCCCCCGACCCGGGCCAGTATGGCCGCGTCTTGACCCAGGCCAACAGCATGGGGAGCGCCGAGGTGGACCGCATCGTCGAATGGGCCGACGCGACGGCGGTCGAGCGCGAAATCGGCCTGTGCAATGCCGGCGTGCTCTGCGCCCCGGCTGCCGACTTCCTGCGCTGGCTGCAGCAGGTGCAGCCCAGCCCTAAAGGCGAGTTCTATTTGACCGACTGCGTGGCGCTGGCCCGTGGCGAGGGCCACCGCGTGGCCGCCGTCGAAGCGCCGTTCGCCGAGCTGCGCGGCGTCAATTCGCGGGCCGAGCTGGCTGAGGCGGAGGCGACGGTCCAGGGATGGCTACGCCGGGCCGCGATGGACGGCGGCGCGACCCTGACGGCTCCCGAAACCGTGTTCCTGAGCGCCGACACGATGCTGGCGCCGGACGTGACGGTGCAGCCGCATGTGGTGTTCGGCCCCGGCGTGAAGGTGGCGTCCGGCGCAGAAATCCGTGCATTCAGCCATCTTGAAGGCTGCGAGATCGGGCCAGGCGCGCTGATCGGCCCCTATGCCCGGCTGCGGCCCGGCACCGTGGTGGCGGCGGGCGCCCACGTCGGCAACTTCGTCGAGCTGAAGGCGACGCATCTCGGGGCCGGCGCCAAGGCCAACCACCTGAGCTATCTTGGCGACAGCAGCATTGGGCCCGGCACCAACATCGGCGCCGGCACCATCACCTGCAACTATGACGGCTATGCCAAGCACCGCACCACGATCGGCGCCGGGGTGTTCGTCGGCACCTCGGCGGTCCTGGTCGCACCGGTTGCATTGGGGGACGGCAGCTTCATCGCCGCCGGCAGCGTCGTGACAAAAGACGTGGCGCCGGACGCGATGGCGTTCGGACGCGCGCAGCAGGTGGACAAGCCCGGGCGCGCGGCGGCGTTCCGCGCAAAGCGGGCCAAGCTGCCGAAGCCCTGACCTGCTGACATTGGGCGGGCCTGTACCTATCTTCTGATTAAACGGAGGACCCTCATGCTGAACCCGACCGCGCCGCTGCCGCTCAAGGACCCGAGCCTTTTCCGCCAAGCCTGCTGCATTGACGGCAAGTGGGTGCAGGCGGCGAGCGGCAAGACCCTGGCGGTCCGCAACCCCGCCACCAATGCGGTGATCGGCGAGGTGCCGGCGCTGGGCGCCACCGAGACGCGGCAGGCGATCGAGGCCGCCGCCCGCGCCTTCCCGGCCTGGCGCGCCATGCTGGCCAAGGAACGCGCCGCCGTCCTGCGCAAGCTGTTCACGCTGATGATCGAGAACACCGAGGACCTGGCCGTCATCATGACCGCCGAGCAGGGCAAGCCGCTGTCCGAGAGCCGTGGCGAGATCGCCTATGCCGCCAGCTTTATCGAGTGGTTCGCCGAGGAGGCGAAGCGCGTCTATGGCGACACCATCCCGCAGCCGCAGAAAGGCCGGCGGATCATTGTCACCAAGGAGCCGATCGGCGTGTTCGCTGCCATCACGCCATGGAATTTTCCGGCCGCGATGATCACCCGCAAGGCCGGGCCAGGCTGGGCCGCCGGCTGCACCGGGGTCATCCGCCCGGCGAGCCAAACCCCGTTCTCCGCCTTGGCCCTGGCGGTATTGGCCGAGCGCGCCGGGATGCCGCCGGGCGTCTGCAACGTCATCACGGGCCCGAGCGGCGAGGTCGGCGGCGAGCTGACCGGCAACAAGCTGGTGCGCAAGCTGAGCTTCACCGGCAGCACCGAGGTCGGGGCCAAGCTGCTGGCGCAGATCGCGCCGTCGGTGAAGAAGGCGAGCATGGAGCTGGGCGGCAACGCGCCGTTCATCGTGTTCGACGACGCCGACCTCGACGCCGCGGTGGTGGGCGCCATCGCCAGCAAGTTCCGCAACGCCGGCCAGACCTGCGTCTGCGCCAACCGCCTGCTGGTGCAGGATGGTGTTTACGAGGCGTTCACCGAGAAGCTGAAGGTCGCCGTGGCGGCGCTGAAGGTCGGCAACGGCATGGACGAGGGCGTCACCCAGGGTCCGATGATCAACATGGACGCGGTCGAAAAGGTCGAGGCGCATATCAAGGACGCCGTCAGCCGCGGCGCTGCCGTCGTGCTGGGCGGCAAGCGGGACGAACTCGGCGGCACGTTCTTTCAGCCCACCATCCTTACGGACGTGCCGCGCACGGCCGACATCTTCCACGAGGAGACTTTCGGCCCCGCCGCCGCGCTATTCCGCTTCTCGACCGAGGCGGAGGCGATCGAGATGGCGAACGACACCGAATTCGGCCTGGCCGCCTATTTCTACGCCCGCGATGTCGGACGCATCTTCCGGGTCGCGGAGGCGCTGGAATACGGCATCATCGGCTGCAACGAGGGCATCATCTCCACGGAGGTCGCGCCCTTCGGCGGCATGAAGTCGAGCGGGCTGGGGCGCGAGGGCAGCAAATACGGGATCGAGGACTACCTCGAAATCAAGTATCTCGCCCTCGGCGGCATCGGGACCTAGCGGGATGGCCGATTACGACTACGACCTGTTCGTCATCGGCGGCGGATCCGGCGGGGTGCGCTGCGCCCGCATCGCGGCCGGGCACGGCGCGCGCGTCGGCATCGCGGAGGAGGCGCGCTGGGGCGGCACCTGCGTGAACGTCGGCTGCGTGCCGAAGAAGATCATGGTGCAGGCGTCCGAGTACGGCCGGCTGGCCGAGGACTCCCGCGGCTTCGGCTGGGACGCATCGCCCGGCGTCCACAGTTGGGCGGCGCTGATCGAGCACAAGGACCGCGACATCCTGCGGTTGAACGGCATCTATGCCCGTATGCTGGACGGCAGCGGCGTGGTCCGGCACGAGGCTAGGGCAGTATTCACCGGGCCGCATACGCTCGATGTCGGCGGGCAGGCCGTGACCGCAGAGCGGATCGTCATCGCGGCCGGCGGCATCCCCGTGATCCAGCCGCCGATCGAGGGCATGCACCTCGGCATCGTTTCCGACGACGCGTTCGAGCTGCCGGCGTTGCCGAAGCGGGTGCTCATGGTCGGCGGCGGCTATATCGGCATGGAGTTCGCCGGCATCTTCCACGGTCTGGGCGCCGAAGTCGACGTTGTTTACCGCCAGCCGCTGCCGTTGCGCGGCTTCGACCACGACCTGCGCGAGGCGCTGGCCCACGCCGTCACCGAGCAGGGCATCCGCCTGCATCCCAACCAAACGGCGCACCGGGTCGAGCAGGCCGGCGATGCACGGCGCGTGACGCTGACCAGCGGCCATGTGGTCGAGACGGACCTGGTGTTCTTCGCCGTGGGCCGGATGCCAAAGACGGCCGGCCTTGGCTTGAGTGAGGCCGGCGTCGCCACGGACAGCAGGGGCGCCGTGATCGTCGATGCGGAGAACGTCACCACGCAGCCGCACATCTTCGCCCTGGGCGACGTGAGCAACAAGCTGAACCTGACGCCTGTCGCCATCGCCGAGGGCCATCACCTTGCCGACCGGCTGTTCGGTCCTGGCCGTCCGCGCAGTTGGGCGCTCAACCCGGTGGCGACGGCCGTGTTCAGCAGCCCGCCGCTCGCCACCGTCGGCATGACGGAGGAGCAGGCGGTCCAGCACGGCACGATGGACATCTACATGGCGCACTTCACCCCGATGCGCCGCGTCATGTCCGGCCGGCCCGGCAAGACGCTGATGAAGATGATCGTGGACCAGGCAAGCCAGCGCGTGATGGGCGTGCACATGCTGGGCGACGACGTGCCCGAGATGATGCAGGGCATCGGCGTGGCGCTGGTGGCCGGCGCGACGAAACAGGATTTCGACCGCACCATCGGGATCCACCCGACCAGCGCCGAGGAGTTCGTGACCATGCGGGCGGTTACGCGGGTGGCGCCGGGGGCTCAGGTACCGAGGGCTGCTGAGTAGGGCAGCTTCGGTTGGAAGCACGATGGATGAACGGCCTGCGCCGATCTTTGCTTTAAAGCCGCCGAAAAATCTATTATGTCCATATTATGGAGGCAGGCATGGCACAGTGGCAGACAGTCGAAGCCAAACAGCGCTTCAGCGATCTCGTTGAGGCGGCCGGGGATGACGGCCCTCAGGTCGTGATGCGACACAAGGAACCGGTCGCTATCGTACTCTCGCCGGAGGACTACCGTCGATTGGTGCGCCAAGCCGACGTGAACTTTGGGCGCTTTCTGGCCCAGTCACCATTTAGTTCGAATGACGTTGAGCAAGTCGGGATGAGTCTTTCCAGCAGTGCCTAAGGCGCTCTGGTGGATCGTCGATACAAACATCCTCTCGAACCAGACTACAACTGATGCTGATGCAAATGTTGTTGAGTGGTTTCGACGCTATGCTGGCCGAATTCGAGTGAGTGTTGTCACGATTGCTGAGATGCGTCGCGGAATAGTGCTGTTAGAGCAAAAGGCCGCGGCTACAGCCGATGCGCGTGTGCGGTCGCGGTTACAAACAAAGTTTCGCCACAAGCAGGATTGGCATAACGAGATAATCGATAGATTTGGCGATCGGGTTGAGATGATCGATGTCGATGTCGCGCAGAAATGGGCAGAGGTGTCGGTCCATTTCCCGTCCTTGCGGGACGGCGACAAGGCGATTGCAGCGACAGCCCTGGCAAAAGCCTATGGCGTTGCAACTCGTAACCTTGGCGACTTTCGGCATACCGGTGTGCCGCTAGTTAACCCTTTTGACCCAAGCACCTGGGATGATGATCGAGAAAACGATCCGGTATCGGTGCTGCTTCAAAAGTAGCGCGCGCTGATCACTGCGTAACGTTTGAACCACCCCATCGCCGCCCGGTCACCCGGGTAGCGCTTCCCGCCGAAAACCGCGATAATCCGCCTCGCGTGAAGGGGGCTGGCGTTATGAACGAGAGGCTAGGCTGGACACCGGCGAGTTGGCGGGGCCGGCAGGTGCGGCAGGGGCCGTCCTATCCGGACCAGGACGCCCTGGCCCTGGTCGAGGCCCGGCTGGCGAAATACCCGCCGCTGGTGTTCGCCGGCGAGGCGCGGCGCCTGCGGGACTCGCTGGCGCTCGCGGCGAACGGCCAGGCGTTCGTGCTGCAGGGCGGCGACTGCGCCGAGAGCTTTGGCGACTTCACCGCCAACGTCATCCGCGACACGTTCCGCGTGCTTTTGCAAATGGCGGTGGTGCTCACCTTCGGTGCCAGCGTGCCGGTGGTGAAGCTGGGCCGCATGGCCGGGCAGTTCGCCAAGCCGCGGTCGTCCGACACCGAGACGATCGACGGCGAGACCCTGCCAAGCTATCGCGGCGACATCGTGAACGGCCCGGAGTTCACCGCTGCCGCCCGCATCCCGGACCCGGCCCGCATGGAAACCGGGTATTTCCAATCGGCCGGCACGCTGAACCTGCTGCGCGCATTCGCTGGCGGCGGCTATGCGGACCTGCACGAGGTGCACCGCTGGAACCTCGACTTCGCCGCCCGCTCGCCGCTCGCCGCCCGCTACCAGGACATCGCCTCCCGAATCGATGAGACGCTGGCCTTCATGGCGGCGTGCGGCATGAGCAGCCTGAACACGCCGCAGATCCGCGAGACCGATTTCTACACCAGCCACGAGGCGCTGCTGCTGCCCTATGAGCAGGCGTTGACCCGGGTCGATAGCACGTCGGGCGACCACTATGCCTGTTCCGCGCACTTCCTGTGGATCGGCGACCGCACCCGGCAGCTCGACGGCGCGCATGTCGAGTTCCTGCGCGGCGTGCGCAACCCGATCGGCCTCAAGGTCGGTCCGACGATGGAGGCGGACGAACTCCTGCGCCTGATCGATGCGCTGAACCCCGCCGATGAAGCCGGACGGCTGACGTTGATCAGCCGCATGGGGGCGGAGCGCGTGCACGCCTGCCTGCCGCCGCTGCTGCGTGCCGTGAGCCGGGCCGGGCGCAAGGTCGTGTGGCTGTGCGACCCCATGCACGGCAACACCATCAGCACGGCGGCGAAGGTGAAGACCCGCAGCTTCGACAGCATCCTGGCCGAGGTCCGCGGCTTCTTCGACGCGCATGCGGACGAGGGGAGCTGGGCCGGAGGCGTGCATGTCGAGATGACCGGGCAGGAGGTGACGGAGTGCGTCGGCGGGGCGCACAGGCTGACGGAGGCGGACCTCGGCGGACGCTACGAGACGTTCTGCGACCCGCGCCTCAACGCCGAGCAGTCGCTGGAACTGGCGTTCCTGATCGCCGAAGGGCTGAAGGCGCACCGCCTGCCCCGGCGTAGCCCGCCGCCGGTCCAGGTGGCGGCGCAATGACGCTCCTTGGGGACATCAACGCCCGCACCGACGCCTATTTCAACCGCACCCGCGAGGTGATCGGGCGGTTCGGCGACAAGCGCGTCACCTATGCGATGTTCCTGCGCCGCCCCGTCATCTCGGCGCCGCGGCTGATGCTGGATTGGCTGCACGAGGTCGCCGCCGCGCGCAATGTCCGGTTCGAATTCGACCAGGCGCATCCCGAGGGCACCTGGGTCGGCGCCGGCGAACCGATCGTCTACATCACCGGCAGCTTCCACGAATTGGCGGATTGCGAGACGATCTGCCTGCAAAAGCTCGGCGCCGCCTGCGTCGCGGCGCATAACGCCTACCAGATGTGCCTCGCATTGCCGAAGGTGCGTTTCATCGCCATGGAGGCCCGGCACTGCGCCGGCGCCGAAATGCAGCAGATGATGGGCTATGCCGCCAGTGTCGGCAGCGAGGCTGCGAAGCTCGAGGGCGCACGGGGCTTCATCGGCACGTCGTCCGACCTTGCCGCACCGTATTTCGGCGGCACGCACGGGCTGGGCACCATGCCGCACGCGCTGATCGGCTATGCTGGGTCCACGGTTCGCGCGGCGGAAATGTTCCACGAGACTTGCCCGGAGGAGGCGCTCACGGTGCTGACGGATTTCTTCGGACGTGAGATCACCGACGGCCTTGAAGTCTGCCGCCGGTTTCCGGACCTGGCCGCCAGCGGCCGGCTCTCGGTGCGGCTCGACACCCACGGCGGCCGTTACTTGGAAGGCTTGGACCCCGCCGAAAGCTATGCCGTGCTGGAGCGCCACGTGCCCGGCGCCATACGGCGCTACCGTAGCGACCAGGAACTGCGGCAGTTGGTGGGAACCGGCGTTTCAGCAGCGGCGATCTGGCGGATGCGGGAGGCGCTGGACGCCGCCGGGTTCCCGAACGTGCAGATCGTGGTGTCGTCGGGCTTCGGCGTCGCGAAATGCCGGGTGATGGCGGACACCAACGCGCCGATCGACGTCGTCGGCACCGGCAGTTTCATCCCGGACGACTGGCACGAAACCTACGCCACCGCCGACATCGTGGAATACGACGGAGAAGCGCGGGTCAAGGTTGGGCGCGAATTCCTGCTTCGGGCCAGCGGCGCGCGCCAGGCCGACGCCAAACGTGTTGAAACCGCGTCGGCGAACCCCAGGTCATCAGCATGACGCTGAGGATCGCGCTCGCCCAGATCGACCCGCATGAGGGGGAGGTCACGGCCAACCTTGCCCGCATCCGCGCGGCGCGGGCCGAGGCTGCGGCGCAGGGCGCGGACCTTGTGGTGACGGCGGAGTTCTCCGTTGCCGGCTATCCGCCCGAGGACCTGGTGCGCAAGCCGTCCTTTGTCGAAATCTGCGAGGCGGCGATCGATGAATTGGTGCGCGACACCGCGGATGGCGGTCCCGGCCTGATTGTCGGCGGACCCTGGCGCGATGGGGAGCGGTTGTATAACGCGGCATTCGTGCTGGACGGCGGACGCATCGTCGCGCGCCGGGCCAAGCATGAGCTGCCGAACTACGGCGTGTTCGACGACAAGCGCGTGTTCGACGCTGGCCCCAGCCCCGGCCCGGTCGCATTCCGCGGCTACCGCCTGGGCGTGATGGTGTGCGAGGATTTCTGGTTGCCGGCGGTGTCGGAGACCTTGGCCGAGAGCGGCGCGGAACTGCTGCTGTCGATCAACGGCTCGCCGTTCGAGGACGGCAAGCAGGCGCGCCGGGTCGCGCTCGGCGTGGCGCGCGTGGTGGAAACCGGGCTGCCGTTCGTGTTCCTCGGCCAGGTCTGCGGCCAGGACGAGTTGGTGTTCGACGGTGCGAGCTTCGTGCTGAACGCGGACCGCACGCTCGCGGTGCAGATGCCCTATTTTGCCGAAGCTGTGACGATTACTGAATGGTGTCGCGAGGGCGAAGTGCTGGTTTGCACGCCGCAGGCCCTGCCGCCCGAACCGGACCGGCTGGAGCTGATCTATCGCTGCATGATGCTCGGGCTGGGCGATTACGTCCGCAAGAACCGCTTCCCCGGCGTGCTGCTCGGCCTGTCCGGCGGCATCGACAGTGCGCTTTCGGCCGCGGTGGCGGTGGATGCGCTGGGCGCGGCGGCAGTGCATGCGTTCATGCTGCCCAGCCCCTACACCAGCCAGCACAGCCTCGATGACGCCGCCGAGTGTTCGGCGCTGCTGGGCATCCGCTGCGACACCGTGCCGATCAGCCCGGCGATGACGGCCTTTGGCGACGCATTGGCGCCGCTGTTCGCCGGGCGCCAGGCCGACATTACCGAGGAGAACATCCAGTCGCGCTCCCGCGGCCTGATCCTGATGGCGCTGTCCAACAAGTTTGGCGACATGCTGCTGACCACGGGCAACAAGTCCGAGATGTCGGTCGGGTATGCAACGCTATACGGCGATATGTGCGGCGGATATTCCGTGCTGAAGGATGTTTACAAGACGACCGTTTTTGAGTTGTGCCGTTGGCGCAACGCCAACTTTCCCGAGGGCGCACAGGGTCCGCGCGGCCCGGTGATGCCCGGGCGCGTCATCAGCAAGCCGCCGTCGGCCGAGCTGAAGCATGACCAGACCGACCAGGATAGCCTGCCGCCGTATGAGGAGCTGGACGCGATCCTTGAGGGCCTGGTCGAGGGCGAGCAGTCGGTCGATGCCCTGGTGGGCCGCGGGTTCGACCGGGCGACGGTGCTGCGGGTTTGGCGGATGCTGGACCGCGCCGAATACAAGCGCCGCCAGGCCCCGCCCGGCGTGAAGATCACCCCGCGCGCCTTTGGCCGGGACCGCCGCTATCCGATCACCAATGGATATACGGGCCTTGTCGCTTGATTGAGCCGTCCATTCCCGAACATGGCTGGCGCGTCCGCATCCTCGATCTATCCGGCGGCGCGGAGGACAATATCGTCGAGGATGTGCCGGGTTTCCTGTCGCTCGAGCACGCCAACCTGTTTGCCCGGCGTTATGTGCGCGACAGCATCGAACGCTGCCGGGCGCGGGGCATGGAGGCGAAGGCGGTGCTGGACGCCTGGTTCGCCTTCGGCGAGGATGCCGAGGTGCTGGACGCGGGCGAGGGCGGCTGGCGCAGCGCCACCGAACTGCATGACTTCGCCGCCCGGCGTGCCGCGATGGCCGACCGCGACTGGCGCGCGATCGATCCCCGCATCGTGCGCGGCGACGAGGACGATGACGAGTTTGGCGACGGCGAAGTCGGGGGCGGCGAGACCGGGCACGCATGAAGGTCCGCTTCGCCCCGAGCCCCACCGGCCTGCTGCACGTCGGCAACGCGCGCATCGCGCTAGCAAACTATTTGCTCGCCCGGCGTCATGGCGGGCAATTCCTGTTGCGGCTCGACGACACCGACACCGAACGCAACCGCCCGGAATACGCCGACGCCATCGGCTATGACCTGCGCTGGCTCGGCATCGATTGGGACGAGACGTTCAACCAATCCGACCGGCTGGACAAATACGCTGAGGCGGCCGAGCGCCTGAAGGCGTCCGGACGGCTGTATCCGTGCTTCGAAAGCGAGGAGGAGCTTAACGCCAAGCGCGAGTTGCGCGCCCGCCGCAAGCAGCCGCCGATCTACGACCGCGCCATGCTCAAATTGACGCCCGAGCAGCGCGCGGCAGCCGAGGCGAACGGCAAGCGCCCGCATTGGCGGTTCCTGCTGTCCGGCTATCCCGCGGAGTGGGCTGACATGGTTTTGGGCGCGCGGTCGGTGAAACTGTCCGCCATCTCCGACCCGATCCTGATCAGGGCGGATGGCACGCCGCTCTATACCTTCACGTCCGTCGTGGACGACATCGACGCCGGGATCACCAATATCGTCCGCGGCGAGGACCATGTGACCAACACCGGCATCCAGATCGACATCATGGCCGCCCTCGGCGCGCGTCCGGCCAACATGCGGTTCGCGCATTTGCCGCTGCTGGTGGACCAGGACGGCGGCAAGCTGTCGAAACGGGTCGGCGCGCTGTCGCTGCGCAGCCTGCGCGGCGATGGGATCGAGCCGCAGGCGTTGGTGGGCTACCTCGCCCGCCTCGGCACCTCCGACGACCCAACGCCGCAGGCCGCGGACGAGATCGCCGCGACCTACGACCTGTCCCGTGTGTCGCACTCGGCCGCGCGGTTCGACGGGCGGCAATTGCTGGCGCTGAACCGCAAGGTGCTGCATGATCTGCCGTTCGAGGCGGTGCGCGACCGTTTGCCGCCCTCGGCCACCCCGGCGTTCTGGACGGCCGTGCGCGGCAACCTCGACTTGCTGAACGAGGCGCGCGGCTGGTGGGACGTGGTCGCCGGAACGATCGTGCCGCCGCTGGTCGAAGGGGAGGCGGAGTATCTGCATGCGGCGCTTGATGCCCTTCCAGCGGAACCCTGGGATAACGACGTATGGACCAACTGGATCGACGCATTGAAGGCGGCCACCGGGCGCAAGGGCAAGCGGCTGTTCCTGCCGCTGCGCCTGGCGCTGACGGGGGAGGACCACGGGCCGGAGCTGCGCGACCTGCTGCCGCTGATGGGCCGGGACCGCGCGGCGGAGCGGTTGCGGCTGGCGGCAGCATGAACGGCATCGCGGACTACGCAGCGCTACGGGCGCATATGGGCGCGATGAACCCGATGGCGGAGCGTAAAGTGCTGCCGGCGCTCGACCATCATTGCCGCGCGTTCATCGCCATGTCGCCGTTTTTGGTGCTGGCGTCGGCGGACGCGGAGGGCCGGGCGGATGCCAGCCCACGCGGCGACCCGCCGGGCTTCGTGCAGGTTCTGGACGACCGCACGCTGCTGCTGCCCGACCGGCTCGGCAACAACCGCGTCGACAGTTTCGCCAACATCCTTGCGGCGCCGGGCGTCGGCCTGATTTTCTTCGTGCCGGGCATCGACGAAACGCTGCGGGTGAACGGCGCCGCCCGCTTGTCGACGGACGGCGACGCCCTCGCGGGTTCCAGCGTAGCCGGCAAGACGCCGCGCACCGGCCTGGTGGTCGCGGTCGAAGAGGTGTTCTTCCACTGCGCCAAGGCGCTGCGCCGCGCCCGCCTATGGGACCCGGCGACGCAGGTGGAACGCTCCAGTTTTCCGAGTCTCGGCCGTATCATCGCCGAGCAGACCCGGCTATTCACCGTCGAGGAAGCCGAGCGCCGGACCGAGGAAGGCTACTCCACCCGGATGTATTGAACCGCCCCATGCCCACCCTCACGCTGCACAACACCATGACCCGGCGGCGCGAGGCGTTCGTGCCGCTCGACCCCGATCACGTGCGGCTGTATGTCTGCGGCCCCACGGTTTACGACCTCGCGCATATCGGCAACGCCCGCGGCATGACGGTGTTCGACGTGCTGGCCCGGGTGCTCCGGCACTTGTTCCCGCGCGTCACCTACGTCCGCAACATCACCGACGTCGACGACAAGATCAACGCCCGTGCGGCGGAAAGCGGGGAGGGGATCGACGCCGTCACTGCCCGCACCGCGGCGCAGTTCCACGCCGACATGGCGGCGATCGGCAACCTGCCGCCCGATATCGAACCGCGCGCCACCGACCACATCGCTGGCATGATCGCGCTGATCGAGCGGCTGATTGCGGGTGGCCATGCCTATGCGGCGCAGGGCCACGTGCTGTTTGCCGTCGCGAGCTTCGGGCAATACGGCGCGTTGTCCGGACGCAGCACGGACGAGCTGCTGGCCGGCGCGCGGGTGGAGGTGGCGCCCTATAAGCGCGATCCCGGCGATTTCGTGCTGTGGAAGCCCTCGTCGCCGGAGTTGCCGGGGTGGGACAGCCCTTGGGGCCGCGGCCGGCCGGGCTGGCATATCGAGTGCAGCGCGATGGCATGGCAGTACTTGGGCGAGACGTTCGATATCCACGGCGGCGGCGGCGACCTGATGTTCCCTCACCACGAGAACGAGCGTGCCCAAAGCCTGTGCGCGCTGCCGGGCAGTGGGTTTGCCCGGGTTTGGCTGCATAACGGCATGCTGAACCTGAACGGCGAGAAGATGTCGAAGTCGCTCGGCAATTTCTTGACGATCCGGGACGTGCTGGCCCGTGCGCCGCACGAAGCGGTGCGGCTGATGCTGCTGAAATCGCAGTATCGCGGCACGCTGGAGTTCAGCGATGCCGGGTTGGTGGAGGCGCGGGGTGAACTCGACCGGTTCTACCGTGCGCTCGCGCAAACGGCTGCGCCGTTTCGCGGGGACCGTGCGCCCTCGACGGATGGCCCGGTACCCGATGCGGTCATGGACGCGCTCTGCGACGACTTGAATACGCCGCTTGCGCTGGCGGCCATGCATGAATTGGCGGCTGACGCCATGACCGGCGACCAGGTTGCAGCATCTGGCCTGCGGGCCGGGGGGGCGCTCATGGGCCTGCTGCAGGCCGATCCCTCCGTATGGTTCCACGGCGGTGGCGACACGGACGCTATCGAGGCCGCCATCGCCGACCGCATCGCCGCGCGGCGCGCCCGGGATTTCGCACGCGCCGACGCGATCCGGGCCGAGTGGCTGGCCCAAGGTGTACTGTTCGAGGACCGCCCGGATGGCACGACCGACTGGCGCCGGGTGGCGACCCAGCCGGCATGACCGGACGCAATGGCGGCGCCGACATCGGCCCGGTCGGCGACAACAGCCCGGTGGTGATCCTGGTGCGCCCGCAACTGGCCGACAACATCGGCGCCTGCGCCCGCGCCATGGCCAATGGCGGGCTGTTCCACATGCGGCTGGTGGCCCCGCGCGACGGCTGGCCGCAGGAACGTGCATGGCGCACCGCGTCCGGCGCCGACCGAATTTTGGATGGGCTGGCGCTGCACGACACGGTCGCGGGCGCGGTCGCCGACTTGCACCGGGTGTTCGCTACCTGCCCGCGCCCGCGCCATGTGATCAAGCCGGTCATGACGGCCCGTGCTGCCGCGGGGGCGCTGCGGGATGCCGGGCAGCGCGGGCTGCGCACCGGCATCCTGTTCGGGCCGGAGCGCGCCGGGCTCGACAACGACGACATGGCCCAGGCCGACACGCTGGTGCGCTACCCGCTCAACCCGGCGTTCGATAGCCTGAACCTCGCGCAGGCGGTGATGGTCATGGCCTATGAATGGTGGACCGCCGCCGACACGACGCCGGGCGTGAGCCTGATGACCAACGAGACGACGGTCGCGCCGAAGGCGCAGGTCGAGAACCTGATGGTGCACCTGATCGACGAGCTGGACGCGAGCGGGTTCCTGCGCAACGCGCCGAAGCGGCCCGGCATGGTGCGGAACCTCTATCACCTGTTCCAGCGCGGCGAGGTGACGGAGCAGGAGCTGCGGACCCTGCACGGCGTGATCAGCATGCTGGCGCTGGGCCGGCGTCAACGTGGGCGGCTGGAGCCGGGGGATGCTACTCTGGAGCGGTGAGCCGCTTCGCCAGGCGGCGCGAGAGCAGCCAGCCGATGATCGCGGAGCATGGGCCGCCGATAATGATGGGGATCAGGCCGAATGGCTGGCCATTCGCCATCAGGTCCATGCCGATCCCCAGCATCGAGCCGCCGATAATGCCGCCGGTCACTCCGGACGCGATGCCGAGCCAAAGGATGTCGCCGCGTGTGATCATGCGGGGACACATGCGGGCAACGCGCCGGTTTGACAACCAGGCGCCGCGGCACTACGACCCGCGCACTGCCGGGAACGTGGACGCGCCTTTGGGGCGTGCGCCCGCCGCAATGCTGTTTGCGGCCTACCGGTGCAACAAGCGGCGCATAAGCGCTGCATAGAAGATGGAGACCGCGCATGACCAAGCGCGCCGAAAGCAAGTACAAAATTAACCGCCGCCTGGGCGTAAACCTGTGGGGCCGCGCCAAGTCGCCGATCAACAAGCGCGAATACGGACCCGGCCAGCACGGGCAGCGCCGCAAGCAGAAGCCGACCGACTTCGGCATCCAGCTTATGGCAAAACAGAAGCTGAAGGGCTATTACGGCAACATTAGCGAGAAGCAGTTCCGCAAGTATTACGACGAGGCGGTCCGCCGCAAGGGCGACACCAGCGAGAACCTGATCGAATTGCTGGAGCGCCGGCTGGATGCGGTGGTTTACCGCCTGAAATTCGCCATCACGCCGTTTGCCTCGCGGCAGTTCGTCAACCATGGCCATGTCACGGTGAACGGCAAGAAGGTGAACATCCCGTCGTTCCTGGTGCGTGATGGCGACGAGATCGAAGTGCGCGAGAAATCGAAGCAGCTCGCCGTCGTGCTGGACGCGGCGCAAAGCGGCGAGCGTGACGTGCCGGACTATTTGGAGGTCGACCACCGCGCCATGAAGGGCCGGTTCGGCCGGGCGCCAAAGCTCACCGACGTGCCGTATCCGGTGTCGATGGAGCCGAACCTGGTCGTCGAGTTCTACTCGCGCTAACGTGTCGAGTTCTACTCGCGCTAACGTGTCGAGTTCTACTCGCGCTAACCCGACCCTATATGACGTATGCAAGCGCCGGGTCCTGCCCGGCGTTTTGTATTTGAGGGCACCGATGACACCCGCAGTGCTGACACCCAGCCAAGAGATCGCCCGCCGCCGCACCTTCGCGATCATCTCGCACCCGGACGCCGGCAAGACGACGCTGACCGAACGGCTGCTGCGTGCCGGCGGCGCGATCCAGTTGGCCGGCAATGTGCGGGCGAAGGGCGAGCGGCGGCGCACCCGGTCGGACTGGATGGGGATCGAGCGCGACCGCGGCATCTCCGTCGTCACCTCCGTCATGACGTTCGAGTATTCCGGTTGCGTGTTCAACCTGCTGGATACGCCGGGGCACGAGGATTTCAGCGAGGACACCTATCGCACGCTGACGGCCGTCGACTCCGCCGTCATGGTGATCGACGCCGCCAAGGGCATCGAGGCGCGCACCCGCAAGCTGTTCGAGATTTGCCGGCTGCGCGACATCCCGATCGTGACGTTCATCAACAAAATGGACCGCGAGGCGCGCGACCCATTCGAGATCGTCGACGAGGTTGCCAGCACGCTCGCGCTGGACACCGCGCCGGTGACCTGGCCGATCGGGCGCGCCGCAACGTTTGCCGGCACCTACGATGTGCGCACCCGCGACCTGCATCTGACGGAGCCGCTGGCGCAGAACGATCCGCGCATGATCGCGCTGGGTGAGGAGCTGGAGCTGGTGCAGGCGGCATTGCCGGAATTCGACCTGGAGAGCTTCAACGCCGGGCACCTGACGCCGGTGTTCTTCGGCAGCGCCATCAAGGAGATCGGCGTGTCCGACCTGCTGGACGGCCTGGTCAGTTTCGGCCCGCCGCCCCGGGCGCAGCCTGCGGACCTGCGCACCGTCGAGGCAACAGAAGAAAAACTGACGGCGCTGGTGTTCAAGATCCAGGCCAACATGGACCCCAACCACCGCGACCGCATCGCCTTTGCCCGCGTGTGCTCCGGACGGCTGGTGCGCGGGATGCGGCTGAAACAGGTCCGCACCGGCAAGCAGATCCCGCTGCACGCGCCGCAATTCTTCTTCGCGCGCGACCGGCAGATCGCCGACGAGGCATTTGCCGGCGATGTCGTGGGCATCCCGAACCACGGCACGCTGCGCATCGGCGACACCTTGACCGAGGACGAGGAGCTGAACTTCGTCGGCGTGCCGTATTTCGCGCCGGAGATTTTGCGCCGGGTCCGGCTGGATGACGCGATGAAGGCGAAGAAGCTGCGGCAGGCGCTGCAGGAGTTGGCGGAAGAAGGCGTGGTGCAGCTATTCCGCCCGCAGGACGGCAGCCAGCCGATCGTCGGCGTGGTCGGCACCTTGCAGCTCGACGTGCTGGTGGCCCGCCTGGCCAGCGAATACGGCGTGGCGATCGGCTTCGAGCCGGTGCCCTACGCCCTGGCCCGCTGGGTTACGGGCGAGAAGACGCTGCTGGCCCGGTTCGTCACGGAACAGCGCACCAGCATGGCGGACGACGTGGACGGCGACCCGGTTTACCTCGCCAGCTCCGCCTTCATGCTGCGGCGCACGGCGGAGATGCACGAGGGGTTGACGTTCCGCGACATCAAGGACGTGCGCGCGGAGGCTGCGGCGGCCTGACGTGGACCGGATCGACCGCAAGCTGTTGGCATTGCTGCAGGAAGACAGCACCCCATCCATCGCCAGCCTGGCGGACCAGGTCGGCCTGTCGCAGACGCCGTGCTGGAAGCGCATCCAGCGGCTGGAGGCAGACGGTGTCATCGAGCGCCGGGTCGCGCTGCTGTCGCCGGAGAAGCTGGGACTGGGGCTGACGGTGTTCGTCTCGATCGAGGCGGGCGACCACTCGCCGGACTGGCTGGCGCGGTTCGCCGAGGCGGTATCGAGCTTTCCGGAGGTGGTCGAGGTGCATCGGATGGCGGGCGACATCGACTACATGCTGCGCGTCGTCACCCGCGACATCGCCGCGTACGACGGGTTCTATAAGCGGCTAATCTCCGCCGTGCCGATCAAGAACGTCAGCTCGCGTTTCAGCATGGAGCGGGTCAAGTCCACGACCGCGCTGCCGCTCGATATGGCCGACTAGGCCCGGTGGCCGCGGCCAGCGTATGCAACGTCGCCCACGCGGCCCGCGGCACGAATTACACGAGAAAAGGCAACGCCGCACGGCGACCCCGCAGAGGCCGCCGTTTCCAACTTACCAGCACTGCGTTAGAGAGCGGCGTCCTGGCGTGCACGCCGGGTAGCCGCGATGCCGGCCAGCCCCGCGCCGAGCAGGATCATCGAGGCGGGCTCGGGAACGCCGGTCGCCCCGGGCGTCTGCGTCGCCGTGTTGGTGAACACGAACTGAAGGTCGGCGTAGTTCTTGTCGCTGGCCTTGTTGAATGCGGTATCCTCGAAGCCGACGTAAGTGCCGGCTGGGATGCCGCCACCGCCAGCATAGGCTGTTGAATACACGTGATTCTCACCACTGACGTTCAGGCTCGGGTCGGTATAGAAATAACTGCTGCTCGTGAAGTCATGGATGTAGAACACCAGCGCGGAGCCGGCGGTGACGTTGCCGAAATCGAGCTTGGAGCCGGAGGCCGACGTGTGGTCGTCCAGGCCAGTGATGCCGGTGTCGACGCCGTTTACCCTCAAGCCGAGCACTTCGTCATCGCCGGCGGTACTTGTGCCATAGGTGTAGGCGGACAGATCACCGGTGCTGGCCGCCGTGAACGTGTAGACGGCCGGGTTGGTCTGCCCGGGGTTCGGGTAGGGGATTGAGGCGGCATTGGCGGTTGCGGCTACGCCAGCAAAACAAACAGCAAGCAGGGCAATGCGGCACATTACACGGTCCTAACGCTATTGTTTCGAAAACCTATCGTTACGATTTCAATAAGTCTATCGAAAAATCCATGCGAGGGCGATAGACATTATCGTGCAATCTCAAGCTTGGCTTGATGTAAAGCCAAGGTCGGCCCGTCGCCCGCCACGGTGGTGCGGCGCATGTCGCGGACCTGGGTTCCGTCGAACCGGCGCACGCGGTGCATCGTCTGCCGGTTGTCCCACATCACCAGGTCGAACGGCCGCCAGCGGTGCACATAGACGAAGCGCGGCTGCGTCGCGTGCTCGTTGAGGTCGCGCAGGAACGCACGTGCTTCCGGCACCGGCCACCCCACGATCGACCCGGCGTGCGACGACAAATACAGCGACTTGCGCCCGGTCTTCGGATGCGTGCGCACCAGCCGTTGCCGCACCGGCGCAAACATGGCGCGCTCATCGGCCGTCAGTTCGTCAAACCCCAGCGTGCCGCGCGAGTGCAGCAGCGAGTGCTCGCAAACCAGGTCTTCGAGCTCGCGCTTGGTGGCATCGTCCAGCGCGTCATAGGCGGCGCGCATGTCGGCGAACTCGGTGTTGCCGCCGGACGTCGACACCACGCGCCCCGACAGGATCGAGTACTTGGCCGGCGTCGCCCGGAACGAGCTGTCGGAATGCCAAAGCTGGTTGCCGAGGTTGAACATCCGCCGCCGGTCGTCGCGGGCCAGCGGATGGCCATGCTGGTCGAGGTTGGACACGTCGGCGATCCTCGCGTCGAGCCGGGCCTGGTCCTGCTTGGTGACGTTGCCGCCGACAGTGGTTTCCAGCTCGCCGAAGTTCAGCGTGAAGGCCACGTGCTGATCGTCGGTGATCTCCTGCCGCGGGAACACGAGTACGGCGTGCGCGTCCATGCCGGCCTCGATCGCGGCAACCTGGTCCGGGCTAAGCGGCCGGGTGAGGTCGAGGCCATTGACCCGTGCTGCCAGGCTAGGGCCGAGCGTTTCGAAGGACATCGGCATGGTATGCGCTCCGTTCGCCAGAGATCTTTCCCGGATGAGTCAACAATGGGTGGCATGGTTGTCAAGCAACGCCGCGCACCTCATCCATAGCGTCCCAGCCAAACCGCAGCAGGGGCAGCGCCCGCTCGGCCACTTCGACGATGGCGGCGACCAGGGCCGGCCCGGCCGTGACCTCCAGCGGAAGGTCCTGGCGCACCATGAACGAGCGCAACCGCAACGCCGCAGCAACCGGGCTGGCCTTCAGGTCCTCGAATCCTCGTGGCATCCGGGTGAGGCTATCGGCTGCATCCAGCGCTAAGGCGTTCGCCGCCAAACCGGCTTGCATTTCGAGAAAACGCCCGGGATGCACGCGGATGCGTTCCCGGATGGCGTCGAGCACCTCGGCGTCCGGGCGGTAGAACGCGGCGGCGGCGAAGCAACCCTCGGCGGCCAGATGAAAATACAGGATGCCCGCGCCACCCTTGCCGCTGCCCTGGCGATACCAAACCGAGCCGCTCTGGGTCTTATACGGCGTCTTATCGTGGGAGAACCGGGTGTCGCGGTCGATGCGGAAGCTGGAACGCTTGGGATCGCCCTCGAGCGGCAAGCTGCGCCGGGCCAATTCCACACTGACATCGGTCACCAGCGCCGCAACTGGCGCCTTGACCGCCGACTCGTAAACCGCGCGATGCGCTTCGAACCAAGGCTTCGTATTGTTGAGGCCAAGTTCGATGAAGAAGCGGTAGGCGGCCGGGGTAAAGCCTGAGAACCGCCCGGCCGCCAACGGGTTACGCCGCTGCTTGGTGCGGCACGCCCTTCTCGGTCAGCATCGTCTCCAGCTCGCCGGACTGATACATCTCGGTGATGATGTCGCAGCCGCCGACGAACTCGCCCTTAACATAAAGCTGCGGCACCGTCGGCCAGCTCGAGAATTGCTTCACGCCTTCGCGCAGCTCCGGGTCCTCCAGCACGTTCGCGGTCTGGAACGGCACGCCGAGATGGGTCAGGATCTGCACCACCCGGGCGGAGAACCCGCATTGCGGGAACATGGCGTTGCCCTTCATATACAGCATGACGGGGTTGGCGGTGATCTCGCCTTGAATACGCTCGTGAACTGGGCTGCTCATCATATCGGCTCCTATTGGGGCGGGGAGGTCTGCAAAGCGAGGGCGTGCAGCGCGCCGCCCATTCGGCCCTGAAGCGCTGCATAGACCATCTGGTGCTGCTGGACGCGGGAACGTCCGCGGAAAGCCTCGCTGACCACGGTGGCGGCGTAGTGGTCGCCGTCGCCGGCCAGGTCCTCGATCGTGACTTGCGCGTCGGGCAAGGCGTCCCTGATCAGGGCCTCGATCTCGCTGGCCACCATCGCCATGGCTAATTCCCCATCCAGGCTGGAAAGAAGCGCTCATGCGCCGCCCGCAGCTCTTCTAGGGATATGGCGACGCCGCCGGGCAGTGTCAAAT
This sequence comes from Acetobacteraceae bacterium, assembly GCA_965277495.1. Classification (GTDB taxonomy): domain Bacteria; phylum Pseudomonadota; class Alphaproteobacteria; order Acetobacterales; family Acetobacteraceae; genus CAHJXG01. The sequence goes on from OZ255824.1 coordinate 4,320,282, forward strand.
GCTCCCCGCCCGCATGGCCGAGGCGCATTGCCGGCACTCCCGCGACGCCGGCGGCGGCCAACGTGGCGTGCGCGTCGGCGACGGCGAGCACATAGCGGGCCTGGTCCTCGCCGAACCAGAATGCATGCGCTGCAATTCCACCGGGCGGCGTCGCCAGGGCCGCGCCGATCCGTCCGCCCAACGCCATCTCGGCCACGGCGATCAACAGGCCGCCGTCCGAAACGTCGTGGCAGGCGCGCACCCGACCGGCGAGGATCTCGCCGCGCACGAAATCGCCGTTGCGGCGTTCGGCCACGAGGTCGACCGGCGGCGGCGGACCATCCTCCCGGCCAGCGATCTCGCGCAGCCAAAGCGACTGGCCGAGCCAACCCTGCGTCGCACCCACCAGCACCAGATCGAGCCCCGGCTGCAGCGCCAGGCCGACGCAGCTTCGTGCATCCTCCAACACGCCAAGGCCGCCAATTGCCGGCGTCGGCAGGATGCCCTGGCCATCGGTTTCGTTGTACAGGCTCACATTCCCGCTCACGACCGGGAAGTCCAGCGCCCGGCACGCCACCGTCATGCCGCGTATGCTGGCGGCGAACTGGCCCATGATCTCCGGCTTCTCGGGATTGCCGAAGTTCATATTGTCGGTGATCGCCAGCGGGGTCGCGCCGACCGCCGTCAGGTTGCGCCACGCCTCGGCCACGGCCTGCATGCCGCCGGCCTCGGCGTCCGCGGCGCAATACCGCGGCGTGCAGTCGGTGGTCAGCGCCAATGCCCGCTCAAGGCCCTCGATGCGCACCACGGCCGCATCGGCGCCGCCGGGCCGCTGCACGGTTTGGCCGCCGATCGTGCTGTCATACTGGTTCCACACCCATGCGCGGGAGCACAGGTCGGGGCAGGCGATCAGGGCCAGCAGCGCCGGGGCCAACCCGGCCGGATCGTCCACCTGGCCCAAAGCAACCGGCTTTGGCGTCTCGGATGTGGGCCGGTGATAGAGCGGCGCCTGCTCGGCGAGCGGCTCCAGCGCAATGTCCGCTTCGACCACGCCGCGGTGCCGCACCACAATGCGCCCGGTGTCCGTCAGGTGGCCGATCACGGCGAAATCCAGCTCCCATTTGTCGAAGATGGCCCGTGCCACGTCCTGCCGGTCGGGGCGCAGCACCATCAACATACGCTCCTGGCTTTCGGACAGCATCATCTCATAGGCCGTCATCGCCGCCTCGCGCTGCGGCACCTGGTCCAGGTCCAGCTCGATGCCGACGCTGCCCTTGCCGGCCATCTCCACGCTGCTGCTCGTCAGCCCGGCGGCGCCCATGTCCTGGATCGCCACGATCGCATCCGTCGCCATCAGCTCGAGGCAAGCCTCGATCAGCAGCTTTTCGGTGAAGGGGTCGCCGACCTGCACGGTGGGGCGCTTTTCGTCCGAGTCGGCGCCGAACTCCGCGCTGGCCATCGTGGCGCCGTGGATGCCGTCCCGCCCGGTCTTCGAGCCCACATAGACGACGGGGTTGCCGACCCCCGCGGCGGCGCTGAGGAAAATACGGCCGCGCGGCGCGATGCCGACCGTCATCGCGTTGACCAGAGGGTTGCCGTTGTAGGCCGGGTGGAAATTCACCTCGCCGCCCACCGTCGGCACTCCGACGCTGTTGCCGTAGCCGCCGATGCCGCGCACCACGCCGTCGACGACGCGCCGTGTCCGGGGGTCGTCGGGGTGGCCGAACCGCAGCGCGTTCAGGTTGGCGACCGGACGCGCGCCCATGGTGAAGACATCGCGCAGGATACCGCCGACGCCGGTCGCGGCGCCCTGGTACGGCTCGATGAAGCTCGGGTGGTTATGGCTCTCCATCTTGAAGATGGCGGCCAGGCCGTCGCCGATGTCGACGACGCCGGCGTTCTCGCCGGGTCCGTGGATGACCCACGGGGCAGTGGTCGGAAGCTGTTTCAGCCAGACGCGGCTGGATTTGTAGCTGCAATGCTCGGACCACATCACGCTGAAGATGCCGAGTTCGGTCAGGCTTGGGGTGCGGCCCATGATGGCCAGCACGCGGGCGTATTCATCGGCGCTGAGGCCGAACTCGCGCGCCAGGCCCTGGTTCACCTCGCGGGCCATTACGCGGCCAGCGCCTCGGCCATGCCGGCGAACAGCGGCAATCCGTCGGTGCCGCCCATCAACGGGTCGATCAGATCCTCGGGATGCGGCATCAGGCCGAGCACGCGCAGATTGGGGCTGAGGATGCCGGCGATGCTGCGGGCGGAGCCGTTCGGGTTCGCCTCCGGCACGGTGTCGCCGGCAGGGGTGGCATAACGCAACGCGACAAGACCTTCGCCCTCCATCCGGTCAAGCGTGGCCGGGTTGGCGAAATAGTTGCCGTCCCCATGCGCCATCGGCGCGCGGAACACCTGGCCGCGCCCGTAGTGGCGGGTAAATGCGGTGTCGGCGCGTTCGACCCGCAGATGGCAATCTTGCGATAAAAACCTTAACGAAGCATTGCGCAGCAGCGCGCCCGGCAGCAGCCCGGCTTCGGTCAGCATCTGAAACCCGTTGCAGACGCCCAGCACATAGCCGCCCGCGGACGCAAAGGCGCGGATCGCGTCCATCACCGGCGACCGCGCCGCCATGGCGCCGCAGCGGAGGTAGTCGCCGTGGCTGAACCCGCCCGGCAGCACGACCAGGTCGAGGCCCGCAAGGTCGGTGTCGCGGTGCCAGACCATCCGTGGCCGCTGGCCGGACGCGGCCTGCAAGGCGAGCACGACGTCGCGCTCCCGGTTGGTGCCGGGAAACACGACGACGCCCGCCTTCATGGCAACGGCCTCACGACGGCAGGTCGCCCTCGCTGCCCTGGCAACGATAGGTCTCATGCAGGGCGCGCAGCACCACCCCGGACGCCTGCACGCGCATGCTGTCCGGATGCGCCTTGGCCCAACCGATCACCGTTTGGCGCAATTGGACGCCGGTGATCGCGGTCGGCACGCAAATATAGGCCGGCAGCTTGCCACCCTTGCTGCCATTGGCTGGTTCAATGTTCTGATAAAAGCTCGCCGCGTCGGAAACGCCGTTGATGTAGGCGGTGCACTCGGCCACCACGGTCTTGTCGTGCCCGGCGCACAGGCCCATCAGCCGGTTGCCGTCAATGGCGGAAAACCGATCGGCATGCGCCGTCCCGGCAGCGGCCACCAGCACGAACATGGTTCCAAACAGTAATTTCATGATGCGATCTCCACGTGAAAGCCTTCGATAACGGTATTGGCCAGCAATTTGCGCGCCATCTCCTCGGCCGACGCGCGCGCCCTTATGGGGTCCTGCTCGGCCAGTTCGAGCTCGATCACCTTGCCGGCCCGGACCTCGCCCACGCCGCCAAAGCCGAGCGAATGCAATGCGTGGCCGATCGCCTTGCCCTGCGGATCCAGCACGCCGGGCTTCAGCATCACGGTAACGACGGCTTTCACTGCATCGCCTCCGGCCCCTTCATGTCGTTGTTGCCCGCCTCGGGCAAGATGCCCAGCCGGCGGGCGACCTCCTGATAGGCCTCCTCGACCCGGCCCATGTCGCGGCGAAAGCGGTCCTTGTCCATCTTCTCGTTGGTCTTGGTGTCCCACAGGCGGCAGTTGTCCGGGCTGATCTCGTCCGCCAGCACGACCCGCATGTCGTCCTCTTCCCACAGCCGTCCGAATTCCAGCTTGAAGTCGATCAGGCTGATGCCGACGCCGAGGAACAGCCCGGTGAGGAAGTCGTTCACCCGCAGCGTGAGGCTCACGATGTCGTCCATGTCCTGCGTGCTGGCCCAGCCAAAGGCGGTGATGTGCTCCTCGGCGACCATCGGATCGTTCAGGGCATCGTTCTTGTAATAATATTCGATGATGCTGCGGGGCAGGCGGGTGCCCTCCGGGATGCCAAGCCGGGTCGATAGGCTGCCGGCCGCCACGTTGCGCACCACGATTTCCAGCGGAATGATCTCAACTTCGCGAATGAGTTGCTCCCGCATGTTGAGGCGCCGGACGAAGTGCGTCGGCACACCGATCTCCGCCAGCCGCATCATCAGGTACTCGCTGATGCGGTTGTTTAGCACGCCCTTGCCGGTGATGGTGCCCTTCTTGGCGCCGTTCCCGGCGGAGGCGTCGTCCTTGAAGTATTGCACGAGGGTGCCCGGCTCTGGACCCTCGAACAGCACCTTGGCCTTGCCTTCATAGAGTTGCCGGCGGCGTGCCATGCCCGCGATCCTTTTCATCACGCGGCCCAGATCGGCCACGCACGCGGGGGATATAGCAGGGGGGCGTTGCGCCCGCCACGCCTGCGGCATGCACGGCTGGGAAGCGGGGCCAAGGTCAACGGGGCGCGCCCATCGAAACCGGCGCGAACGGCGTTTGGTCCGGCGGACCGGCGGCGAACAGCCACAACCCGGCGCCTTCGGCTGGCAGGGCGACAAGGGACGAGCATATGGTCCCGAAACCATCGCGCGGCGGCACGTTCAGCGCCGCATCGGGCGCACCGGAGCGGTCGGCCAGCAGCGCTTGCCACCCTGCCCAGTCCGCATGTGCCGGGTCCGGGGCCGCCGCCGCGGCGAACCGGGGCAGGTGCGCCTTGGTCCGCGGGCTGTCGAGATCGTTCGGATCATGCGCCGTGACCATATGTAGCCCCGGCGCAAGCGCCCAACCTTCCGTCCGGCCATGGCCGAGGCCGCGGATGAAGTGCGCCGAGTCCCGGTCGGCGACGACCATGTTGAAGCTGCGATACGCCGCGCCATCCAGCGCCAGCAACGCCGTGGCGGCCGCGGCGGCGGACTCGTGCTGCATCGCCAGCAGCGGCAGCCCGCCCCGGCTCAGCTTGCCCGGCGCCGGCCCCAAGCTACCGGGCCGGTTCAGCACCGCGGCCACCAGCCCGCCACGCATGGCCATCCAGGTGCCGCCGCCGAGCCGGTCGCGGCCCGCGACGACTCCAGGCTGCTGCGGCCAATGCTCGCTGGGTGCGTCCCAAAGCCGGTCCAACCTTTCGTCACGGTTGGCAGCGATCAGGACCGGCCAGGCATGGCCGGGCCGCAGCAAGAGGATGACGGTGCACACGGCGGCGCGTATGCCACCGTGCGCCGCATTCTACCAGCCGCGGTGCTCGTGCTCGCGGGCTTCGTGACGCTCATGGCGCCACTCCGCATGACGCCGCGCGCGCTCGAACTCCTCATGGCGCCGCCACTCGCGATAGCGCCAGTCCTCGCGATACTGCACCGTTTGCGACAGGCCCGCACCGGACACTGCCGAAACGGACGCCGCGAACCGTGGGGCGGCATCCGCACCCGATGCCGCCACGACGGCGCCGGCCAGAACAATCAAACCCAACAAAAATGTGCGCATTTCCAGGGACCTCCTCGATCCACTGCCAACCTACGCACCGATGACGGCTTATTCAGGCCGCAGCCATGGCGACTTCGTGGCCGCCGAACACGCGCGCAAACACGTGATCGACATGGCGCAAATGCATCTCCGCGGCCATCGCCTGGTCCAGCTCCGCCGCGGGCACCCGCCCGGCCACCTCCGGATCGGCCTCCAGGTTGGCGCGGAAGCCCTTCGCGTCCGGCTGGCCGAGCCGGGTCCATGTCGCCATCGCGTTGCGCTGCACGATGCGGTAGGCGTCCTCACGCGAAATCCCCGCCCGGGTCAGCGCCAGCAGCACCTCGCCGCTATGGATCACGCCGCCCAGGCTCTCGACATTCGCCGCCATCTGCGCGGGATAGACCGTCAGCTTGTCGATCATCCCCGCCAGCCGCACCAGCGCGAAGTCGAGCGTGACCGTCGCGTCCGGCCCGATTGCCCGCTCCACGCTGGAATGGCTGATATCGCGCTCATGCCACAGCGCGACGTTCTCCAGCGCCGGAACGACAGCGGCGCGCACGATGCGGGCGAGGCCGGTCAGGTTCTCCGACAGCACCGGGTTGCGCTTGTGCGGCATGGCGCTGCTGCCCTTCTGACCCGCATGGAAGAACTCCTCGGCCTCCCGCACCTCGCTCCGCTGCAGATGCCGGACCTCGGTCGCCAGCCGCTCGATGCCGGACGCGATCACGCCGAGCGTGCAGAAGAACGCGGCGTGGCGGTCGCGCGGGATCACCTGGGTCGAGACCAGTTCCGGCTGCAAGCCGAGCGCCTGGGCCACATGCGCCTCGACGGCCGGGTCGACGTGGGCATAGGTGCCGACGGCGCCGCTGATGGCGCAGACCGCGACCTCGGCCCGAGCCTGCACCAGCCGCGCCCGGTTGCGGTCGAACTCGGCGTAGTGCCCGGCGAGCTTCAGGCCAAAGCTCGTCGGCTCCGCATGGATGCCGTGGCTGCGGCCGATAGTCAGCGTGTGCTTGTGCTCGATCGCACGGCGCTTCAGCGCGGCCAGCAGCGCATCCAGGTCCGCCAGCAACACATCGGCCGCTTGGGCAAGCTGCAACGAAAAACAGGTGTCGAGCACGTCGCTGCTGGTCATGCCCTGGTGCACGAAGCGGCTGTCCGGTCCGATGCCCTCGGCGAGCCAAGTCAGGAAGGCGATGACGTCGTGCCGGGTCTCGGCCTCGATGGCGTCGATGCGGTCGAGGTCGGCCTTGGTGATGTCAGCGACCTTCGCCTGCCCGCGGCTGCGTATGCTGCGGGCGGCATCGGCGGGAATGCTGCCCAGTTGCGCCATGGCCTCGGCGGCCAGCGCCTCGATTTCGAACCAAATCCGGAAACGGTTTTCAGGCGCCCAGATCGCGGTCATGGCAGGGCGGGAATAGCGCGGAACCATTGGCGGCCTCATCGGCTTGCGGGTATGCCCGCCCGCAGTACGCCCGCGTGACGGTGAAGACAAGGTCGCCCCTTGGAACGCCAAAGGAGCCTGCGCTGAACCTCCTGGACCTGTTATGGCCGCAACTGGCCGCCCTGGGGCAGGTGCTGCTGATCGACCTGGTCCTGGCGGGCGACAACGCAGTCGTCGTCGGCATGGCCGTGGCCGGATTGCCCGCCGCGCAGAAATCACGCGCCATCCTGATCGGCATCGCCATGGCGACGGTGTTGCGGATCGGCTGCGCGCTGGTCACGCTTGAGCTGCTGGCGGTCGTCGGGCTGATCTTCGCTGGCGGCCTGCTGTTGCTGTGGGTGTCCTGGCGCATGTACCGGGAGCTGCGCGGCCCCCGCCATGACGCGTCCGTCCCGGCGAGTGCGCCGGTGAAGACCATGCGGCAGGCATTGCTGCAGATCGTGCTGGCCGACATTTCCATGAGCGTCGACAACGTGCTGGCGGTCGCCGGGGCGTCCCGCGAGCATCCGTGGGTCCTGGTGCTCGGCCTTACGATATCGGTCGTGCTCATGGGCGTTGCGGCGCGGCTGGTCGCGGACCTGCTGGAGCGGCACCGGTGGATCGCCTGGGTCGGCCTGGCGGTGGTCGTGTATGTCGCGCTCGAGTTGATTTGGGACGGCGCGAACGACATCTCGGCGCATCTGCCGGCGTGAATGCTGGCTAAAGCAAGCCCTCGCGACGAAAGCTGAACCAGCGTCCGTTGCCGACAATCACATGGTCATGCAGCGTGATGGACAAGGCTGCCGCCGCTTGCTTCACGAGCCCGGTCATCTCGATGTCGCCGCGGGACGGGCTGGGGTCGCCACTCGGATGGTTATGCACCAAGATCAATGCGGTCGCGTGCAGTTCCAACGCGCGCTTGACCACTTCGCGGGGATAGACCGGGGTATGGTTCACCGTGCCGCGCGCCTGCGCCTCGTCGGCGAGCAGGCGGTTGCGGCTGTCGAGGAACAGGATGCGAAACTGCTCGACGCGCTCCCGCGCCAGCACGGCGGTCAAGTAGTCGATCAGCCGGTCCCAATTCTCCAGCACCGGCTGGTTCAGCACTTCGGCCCGCACCAGCCGCAGCGCCGCGGCCTGGATGGTCTTCAACGCCGCAGCACCTGCGTCGCCCATGCCTTCGACGCTGCGCAATTCGGTCAATGGGGCGGACACCGCGCCGGCGAAGCTGCCGAATCGTGTCAACAGGGCGCGGGCAATCGGCTTGGTGTCGCGCCGGGGCAGCGCGAGGAACAGCACCATCTCGAGCAGTTCATGATCCGCCACGCTGTCCGGGCCGCCGGTCAGCAGGCGTGCGCGCATGCGGTTGCGGTGGCCTTCCGCGCTGATCGGCGACGGCGGGGCTGGATCGGGCTGCTGCAGCGGACTCGCCAGCGGTTCCAGTTGCAGGCGCCGGTTGCCCGGAGTTTCAGCCACGCATCACGTGGCGGCCTGCCAGCGGCCGAGGCTTTCCCGCCATGCACCCGAAAGCGGCACGGCCCGGCGCGCGGCGCGGTCCATGACGACCAGGATCGTCGTCGCGCGGGCGCATAGCTCACCCTCGAGTATCAGGCGCTGGTGCAGCGTGAACGAACGGTCGCCGATCCGCGCGACCTCCGTCTCGATCGCGACGGCGCCGGGCCAGGCCATCTCGCGCAGGAAATCCAGTTCCAGCCGCACGATGACCAGCGCCGCGGTCTCCGACTCGATGGGCAGCCCAGCCTCGAGCGCCAATTCCGACCGGCCCTGCTCCAGCATGACGGCGAACACCGCATTGTTCACATGGCCCAACCGGTCGGTGTCGTTGAAGCGCAGCCGGTGGGTGGTCGAATGGATCATGCGTAGGGTGGCCTGTGCAGTCCGCCCGGGGAGATGGTGAAGACCTCGCAACCGTCCTCTGTCACGCCGACCATGTGCTCGAACTGGGCGGACAGGCTGCGGTCGCGGGTCACGGCGGTCCAGCCGTCGTCGAGCACCTTCACCTCGGGCCGCCCGGCGTTGACCATGGGTTCGATGGTGAAGAACATGCCGGGCCGCAGCACCGGGCCCTCGCCGGGGCGGCCGAAGTGCAGGATGTTCGGCGCCTCGTGGAAGCGGCGTCCGATGCCGTGGCCGCAGAAGTCGCGCACGACGCTGAACCGGTTGGCCTCGACATAGACCTGGATCGCATGGCCGAGGTCGCCGAGCGTGGCGCCGGGCTTGACCGCCGCGACTCCGCGCATCAATGCCTCGTAGGTCACGTCGATCAGCTTGTGCGCCTTGGTCGACGTCCGCCCGGCCGCATACATCCGGCTGCTGTCGCCGTGCCAGCCATCGAGCACGACGGTGACATCGATATTCAGCACGTCTCCCTCGATCAGGCGGCGCTCACCGGGGATGCCGTGGCAGACGACGTGGTTGATGGAGGTGCAGATGGACTTTGGAAAGCCGCGGTAATTCAGCGGCGCAGGGATCGCGCCTTGCCCCTGGATGAAATCATGGCACAGGGTATCAAGCGTTGCGGTCGTAACGCCGGGCTGCACGTGCGGGGCGATCATGTCGAGCGTCGCCGCCGCCAGCCGGCCGGCCGCGCGCATGCCGGCGAAATCCTCGGGCGAATGGATCGTGATACGTCTTGCGTCGGTGCCACCGTCCATGGACGCCCGGCCTCCTATCCTCGTGGTGTCCCGTTCAAAATGCGCAGCGCCGGCGTCGCACGCAAGGGCGTGGCGCCCGATCAGCCGATGTTATGGCAGGGCATCAACCGTGGAAACGTCCGGCCCATCGGCTGGACAGGCGCGTGCTTGTCGGCCCGGCCGAACGGGCAGCCATCGCCCGCCGTGCCGGCGCGAGCATCGAGGAATGCGGCGGCAACGCCATGATGGGCCGCGCGTGCAGCCGCATGCCGTGTGCAGGCTGCTCCCGATGCGGCGAGGCAACCCGCATTCCGTGGTGCCCGCCCCGGGTCAAGAGGTAATATCGTGGCTGTGGCGGCGCCATGAACGGCGCGGCCTGGGCAAGGCTGATGAACTGATTGATCCGGAACGGGGCAGGCGCGTCGTGCCGCGCCATCAAAACCGGCACTCCCTCCCGTTCGAAGCCTTGGTCGAGCAACGAAGCCATATGCTGGTCGCGTTCCCATCCGGACGCGGCGCCGAGCACGACGCCAATCAGCCGGGTGTCGGACCGTACGGCCGAGGTGACCACATTGAAGCCGGACGCGGTGATATACCCGGTTTTGAGGCCGTCCGCGCCGGGGTAGGTCTGCAGCATGCGTTGGTGGTTCATGACCATGCGTCCCTGGAACGGGAACGACGGCACGCTGAAATACCAATAATACAGGGGGAAATCCTGGATGATGTGGCGCGCGAGGATCGCCATGTCGCGCGCCGTGGTCACCTGGTCCAGGTCCGGCAGGCCCGAGGCATTGCGGAAGGTGGTGCGGGTCATGCCGAGCGCACGGGCCCGCAGCGTCATCATTTGGGCGAAGCGTTCCTCATCGCCGCCCAACAGCTCCCCGAGCGCTGCGGCGGCGTCGTTCGCGGACTTGGTCACCAGGCCGAGCAGCGCCTGCTCGACGGTGATGTTCGTGCCTGGAAGCAGGCCGAGCTTGGTCGGCGACATGGAGGCCGCCCACGACGAGACCGGTACCGGCTGTGAGAGAGCGATGCGCCGGTCGCGCAACGCCTCGAACAGCATGTAGATCGTCATGATTTTCGTGAGGCTCGCGGGAAAGCGGGTCTCGTCGGCATTCACCGCAGAAATAACGTCGCCGGTGCCTGCGTCGATGATGATGGATGCATAACGGTCTGAGCCGACCTGCGCCGATGCCAGGCGGATCGATGCCGATAGCGTAATCGCAACGATCAACAAGCTTGCAAGCAGCCTCGATCGGGCAAGGCGTTTGGGGGCGAACCCGATCATTACGATCCATCCTTATGAAAGCCGGTATCAACCTATGGGGCCCGACCCCTCGCTGTCCAGCGAATGTCGCGAACCAACCGTATTGCATTCAGCGGCTTATTCACATTCCATCATTCATAAGATGAAACCGGTTATGAAGGCCGGAAGGGATTGCTTCAGCTTCGGACCTGGCGGCATCGAGGCGACGGTCAAGTCTTGGCAGGTGGCCGGGGCGTCTTTCGAGGCCGCCTGACGGCACTTGGGTCGTGCCGAGGCGGGAAACGGCATGGATCGCCGTCGCAGGCCGTATTTTCGACGATGCCGCGTCCAGCCCCGGGTGAATATCTGGGTCAGGCCATGCTAAACCTTTTCTCAGGCTATCGCGTTCCGATATGCTCTCCCTGGTAGGCCAATGGGCCTGGACGGCCGGGGCGGCAACGCCGGCCTTGCCGGGCCGGCAGTCAGTCGCGCTATGTTGGCGCGGTGTTCTTAGGGGAGGCGCCGCGGCGATGCCGTGGCGGCTCGGGTGTCAGGGTAGTGGGCTTGCAAGGCGATGAGCGACAACGACAAACGCGGCACTGGGGATGGACCTACGATAGGCGTGGTGGTCAAGGCGCGGCCAAAGACGCGCAAGCCCGCGATGTACAAAGTTCTGATGCTCAACGACGACTACACGCCCATGGAATTCGTCGTCCACGTGCTGGAACGGTTTTTTCAGAAGACCCGTGAGGAGGCGACGCGGATCATGTTGCATGTGCATCGCCGCGGTGTTGGAGTGTGCGGGGCCTATACGTATGAGGTCGCCGAGACCAAGGTGACCCAGGTCATGGACCTGGCCCGGCAAAACCAGCATCCGTTGCAATGCACGATTGAGAAGGAATAGGTCGGTTTGAAGGGACAGGCTGCACAACGCGCTTCGTCATCCCATTTAATCTGCTACCCAAATCTACTTGGGACCCGCATCGGATCGGGCCTTGCCGCATGGACGGCAGGGACCCCAGCGCGAAGGAGCGTCAGTCGCTATGTTGTCACGCAACCTTGAACAGACGTTGCACCGCGCCTTGTCGCTCGCCAGCGAACGCCGGCATGAATACGCCACGCTCGAGCATCTTCTGCTCGGATTGGCAGAGGACAGCGACGCTGCGACCGTGCTCCGCGCCTGCGGGGTCGACCTCGACAAGCTCCGCCAGGATCTGGCCGAGTTCCTGGACAAAGATCTTTCCGGCCTCGCGACGGAGCGGCCCGGCGACCCGAAGCCGACCGCCGGGTTTCAGCGGGTCGTGCAACGGGCCGCAATCCACGTGCAGAGCTCTGGACGCGACGAGGTGACCGGCGCGAACGTATTGGTCGCACTGTTCAGCGAACGGGAAAGCCACGCGGTTTACTTCCTGCAATTGCAGGATATGACCCGGCTCGATGCGGTCAATTTCATCTCGCACGGCATCGCCAAGGCGCCGGGCCGGGCCGCGCAACGTCCCACAACCGGCGCTAAGGAGGAGAACACGCCAGAGAACGAGCGCGAAGAAAAGCCTGGCCGGCGCGCCCAGGACGCTCTCAGCAACTATTGCGTAAACCTCAACAAGAAGGCGGCGGCCGGCAAGATCGATCCCCTGATCGGGCGCGATTCCGAAATCGAGCGCACGATCCAGATCCTATGCCGGCGCACCAAGAACAACCCGCTCTATGTCGGCGACCCCGGCGTCGGCAAGACCGCCATCGCCGAGGGGCTGGCCAAGCGCATCGTCGAGGGCGACGTGCCGGAGGTGCTGGCGAAATCCACCATCTTCGCCCTGGACATGGGCGCGCTGCTGGCCGGAACGCGCTATCGCGGCGACTTCGAAGAGCGTTTGAAGGCGGTGGTGACCGAACTCGAGGCGCACCCTGGCAGCATCCTGTTCATCGACGAAATCCATACCGTGATCGGCGCCGGTGCGACGAGCGGCGGCGCCATGGATGCGTCCAACCTGCTCAAGCCGGCGCTTGCGGCTGGGAGCCTGCGTTGCGTCGGCAGCACGACGTATAAAGAATACCGCAACTACTTCGAGAAGGACCGCGCGCTGGTTAGGCGGTTCCAGAAGATCGACGTGAACGAGCCGTCGCTGGAGGACGCGATCAAGATTCTGCGCGGCCTGAAAACCAACTACGAGAAGCATCACAAGGTCCGCTACACCGAGGAGGCGATCCGCGGCGCCGTGGAGCTTTCGGCCAAGTACATCAACGACCGCAAGCTGCCGGACAAGGCGATCGACGTTATCGACGAGGTTGGCGCCTCGCGGATGCTGCAGCCGGAGGGCAAGCGGCGTAAGATGGTGACGTTGCGCGATGTCGAGGAGATCGTCGCCAAAATCGCCCGCATCCCGCCCAAGTCGGTCTCGGCAGATGACAAGGAGACGCTGCGCAACCTGGAGCGCGACCTGAAGGCCATGGTGTTCGGCCAGGACAAAGCGATCGAGGCGCTCGCCGCCGCGATAAAGCTGTCGCGCGCCGGGCTGCGCGAGGCCGAGAAGCCGATCGGCAACTATCTGTTCAGCGGCCCGACCGGCGTCGGCAAGACTGAGGTGGCCCGGCAGCTCGCCAGCACCCTGGGCATCGAGCTGACGCGTTTCGACATGAGCGAGTATATGGAGCGGCATAGCGTGTCGCGGCTGATCGGCGCGCCGCCGGGCTATGTCGGCTTCGATCAGGGCGGGCTGCTGACCGATGCGATCGACCAGCATCCGCATTGCGTGCTGCTGCTGGATGAGATCGAAAAGGCGCATCCCGACCTGTTCAACATCCTACTGCAGGTGATGGACCACGGAAAGCTGACCGATCATAACGGCAAGGTCGTCGATTTCCGCAATGTGATCCTGATCATGACGACGAATGCCGGCGCGAGCGACATGGCGAAGGAGGCCATCGGCTTCGGCAGTACGGAGCGCGAGGGCGAGGACACCGAGGCGATCAAGCGGCTGTTCACACCGGAGTTCCGCAACCGGCTGGACGCCACCATCACCTTCGCCGGGCTGACGCCGGAGATCGTCGGCCGCGTCGTCGAGAAGTTCGTCATGCAGCTTGAGGCGCAGCTCGCCGACCGCAACGTGACCATCGAGCTGTCGTCGGCCGCCAAGGAGTGGCTGGCTGAGCGGGGCTACGACCGGCTGTATGGCGCGCGTCCGTTGGGCCGGGTCATCCAGGAGTATATCAAGAAGCCGCTGGCCGAGGAGCTGTTGTTCGGCAAGCTGGTCAAGGGTGGCTCGGTCAAGGTTGCGCTGCGTGACGATAAGCTGGATTTCGAGTTCACCGAAGCGGTGCAGCAAGGCATGTCGAAGGCGGAGGGCGACGGCGACGAAGGTTCGTCGGAGCTCGAGCCTGAAACGGCGGAGTAGCGGCGGTCTTATGGGCGGGGCCACGTGTCCGGCCCGGTGCTTTGCGGAGGTCGCATGAAGGCGGTGTGGAGCAATCAGGTGGTCGCCGAGAGCGATGACATCGTGACGGTCGAGGGCAACGCGTATTTCCCCGTTGCGAGCCTGCGTTCAGAATTCGTCGAGCCCAGCGCCCATACGAGCGTTTGCTCCTGGAAAGGGACGGCGCATTACATGTCGTTGAACGTTGGCGGCTCGGTAAACAAGGACGCTGTCTGGTTCTATCCGAAGCCAAAAGAAGCGGCCGCAACTGTTCGCGGCCGCGTGGCTTTCTGGAAAGGCGTCGTGGTTTCCTCCTAGCCGCCCTGGCGCTTGATCACTAGCGGCCCGGGCGCTTGGCAGGTCGGCATCATCTCGATGCGGTTGATGTTCACGTGGGCGGGTAGGCCCACCACCCAAGCGACGGCTTCGGCAATGTCCTGCGGTGAAAGAGGGGTCGTGCCGGCGTAAACAGCGGCGGCCTTTTCCGCGTCGCCGCCAAAGCGGACCTTGCTGAACTCGCTGCCGCCGACCAGGCCGGGTTCCAGATCGGTGATTCGCACCCCGGTGCCGACCAGATCCGCCTTCAGGTTGGCGCTGAAATGCATGACGAAGGCTTTGCTTGCGCCGTAGACGTTGCCGCCGGGGTAGGGGTAAGTCGCCGCCGTGCTGCTCAGGTTGATGATATGGCCGTGATCGCGCTGCACCATGCCGGGCAGGATCGCGTGGGTAAGCCGGATCAGGCCGGTGACGTTGGTCGCCACCATCGTGTCCCAATCTTTAAGGCTGGCCTGATGGGCGGGCGCCGTGCCTAGAGCCAGCCCAGCGTTGTTGACCAGCACGTCGATATCCTGCCAGCCCTCAGGCAGGCTACCCGGCAGTGCAGCAATAGAGGCGGCGTCGGTGACGTCGAGTTGGAATGGCAGCAGGTTCGCCCCGAGTTCGTCTTGCAGCGCTTGCAGGCGGTTGGTCCGGCGCCCGGTGGCGATCACGCGGTGGCCGTCATGGATGAAGCGGCGGGTGATCGCCTCTCCGAAACCGGCGGTCGCGCCGGTAATGAGGATGGTCAGGCTCATGGCATAGGCTCCGTTAAGATCTCCTTGGAACCTAGCTGGCTAATCCGGCAGGCGGAAGCGGACGGAGACCGGGCAATGGTCCGACAGCCGCTCTTTTGCCGCCTCATCGGTCTCGCGATAGACCATGACCCGCAATGTGTCGGCCTGCATCCAGCCGCGCGCTGCGCCGCCGGCAAGGATGTGATCGATGAAGCTGTTGCCGCCCCAGCATGGGCTGCCGCGGCCTTCTGTCGCACGGGCCAACGGCGCGGCGGCATTCAGCGCCGCCAGCAACTCATCCCGGTTCTCCATCCGCCGGTTGAAATCGCCAAGCAGTACGAACGGCACGCCTTCTTCGCGGCGCTGTGCGATCCAGCCCTGCAGCGGGCCAATCTGCCGGTGCAGCGTGTCGCAGACCCGGCCGGAGTCGCCCGACAAGCGCGCATGATTGCAGCCGCTTTTCAGATGGACGGCTAATAACCGCAACCGCGCGCCGGGAAGGTCGAGCGTGATGTCCGCGCCGCTGCGCAGGCGATGCTCTGCCGTGGGATAGATGTCGAGACCCACGAGATCCGGGTTGCGCACGACCGGAATGCCGCGACGGACCGCGATGCCGACGCGCTGCACTACGTGGTCCCCGGTGGTGAAAATTGCATATCGTTCGGGCGGGAAGACCTGGGCGGCAATCTCGGGACCGTCCACTTCCTGAAAAGCGACGACATCGGCGTCAAGCAGCAGCGCGTAGCGGCGGAGGGCATCGATATCCTCCGGCCGCTTCGGATGCACGTCATCGGGCAGAGCGGGGTCTCCGAAGCTGCGAGCGGTAAGCCATTCGAGGTTCCAAGTCGCGACACGCAACTCGGACGCGCCGGCGCTGCAGGTCAACGCCAGCAGAATGGCAAGAACCCGGATCATAGCAGGAACGGTTCGGACATGATGGCGTCTCCGGTTGGCTCGGGTGCGCGATCCAGCAAAATAGCGCCACAGGCCGATAGATATTCCGCTATCATATCATATCGGCCCGGGAGCCGGGTTGGGTCGCGTGCGTCGCCGGGCGGCACCCAGATCACCGTTGTGAACCGCGCCCGTGTCAGTAGCACGCGGTAGGCATTGAGGCGGTTCGAGACGGCCTCCGCACGGCGTGCAATGATCCAGGAACTGCCGCGCAGGCTGCGGGCCTGCCATCCGGCGCCGTCCACGGTCCGCACCAGGTCGGCGTCCCAGCATACGCCGGCCTGGTCCAGCTCGAGCCCTTGGACGCAGAACTCGGTCGCGACGACCTCGAGCGCGTCGGCGCTGCGGATGTCTGGCCAGCGGTCCAGGAACCAGCGGGCAACGGCGTCTTCGTCCTGATGCGGCAGCACGCTCCCAAGCCCCTCCGCTCGCAAACGGCGAGCCAGTGAGCTCGCGAGCAGCCCGGATCGGCGTATGCCGCGGCTCCGCAACGCGGCGCGCATGTCGCCTAAGGAGCGCGTCAGGCGGAACGGCACGTCATCCATGGCCTTGGCGATGTCGTTGGCCCGGCTCGGTTGGTTAGCCAGCGCCGCTTCGACCCATGCCGCCGCCGTCGGCGCATTCACGCTGCGGACAACCTGGCCCAAATGCAACCGTTCATCCCAAACTATGCCCGAGCCAGCGGCAAGGCGCTGGCGCGGGTCGACCGCCGTCATTGCATCGGGCGGCGCGGCCGCACGCCAGTTTGGCCGCTCTGCCAACGCCCGGCCCCATTCTGCAATGCCGCCTTCGCCCTCATGGATCTCCTGCCCGCCGCCCAGCAGGCAGACAATCACCGTCCAACCCTGGTGCCGCCCCATGATATCGAGCAGATGGCCGGGTTCGGAGGTCGTGAGCGGCAGTGGACGGTTGCGGGTCTTGCCGACGGCGTGCGATGCGGTCCAGCAGCGCTGCGCTTCATCGATGATCAATATGCGCTCGGGCGGTGGCCCGGGTTCCCGGACGTGGTGGTCGCGGAAGCGGGGCAGGGCCTGGATGACGCCCTCCATCCGCTGTTGCGCCGCACGCCTTCCCATGCCGCGTCCGACAGCGTCTCGCGCCAACGCCTCCCGGAGCACATGCACCAGCGTGGGATTGCCCGTAAGGAACGCTGCGCCGTGGCCGGCAAAGGCGAGATCGAGGCCGCACAGGGTCTTGCCGGCCCCGGGATCGCCGGTGATGAACACTGCCCGATGCAACCCTTCGGCGCGGGCCTGCCCAATCGCGTCGGCGACCGCCGCAGCGGTTCGCGCCAATCCGCCGCGCCCGGCCTGCGCCAAAGTGATTGCCGTGACGTCGTGGCGCGCATAGAGCAGGCACGCCGCCACGACCAACGCGGGCACCGGACGATAGGGCGCCGTCGCCCACGCACTTGGTGGGGCTGCTCCAGGAACCCTGGGAAAGCCGGCGGCGATATCCCGTAGCAGGCCCGGCAGCAACAGCCGGGTCGTCTCGATCACCGGCGATGCGCCGAGCAAAGGCAACGGCCGGGCACCCTGCGGTTGGCCGCCATTCGGCACCACCAGGATCGGCACCACCGGCATGCGCCTGCACCCGGCGTGGAAATCCGCGAGGTCGAGCGCCGCATCCTCGATCGCCGTCCGGTCGGCGGCGCTGAACCTGTTCGCCTCCATGGCGATGCGGAACACCAAAACCGCGCCCGGGGTGACCAGGACGGCATCGATGCGGCGGCCTAGGCGCAACACTTGGTAATGCAGCAGCACCGCCCAGTCCCGCGTGCCCGGAACCATGGCCAATGCGTCCTGCAACAACGCAATACTCTTGGGTTCCGTCCGTTCAAGAAATGCCGGCACGCTGCCGCACCATGTCTCATTGGCAGTCGATGGTGGCGTATCGGGCACGCGGCCATCATCGCCTAGAAACGTTGCTGAAACGTTAACGCACGCCGCTTGCCTGCTGAAAAATTTGCCTCATGCGCGTGCGGCTAGGCTTCGCCGTCGCCGGCACGCTTATAGGGCGATAGCTCAGCCAACGCATCCATATCGGCCTGCACCGCCGGGCGCTCCTGCTCAAGGAATCCGGCCACGGCGCGGCGCAACCCAGTATGGGCAATCCAATGCGCGGAATAGGTCGGACGCGGCATGTAGCCACGCTGGATCTTGTGCTCGCCCTGGGCGCCGGCTTCGACACGCCGCAGGCCGTGCTCGATGGCGAATTCAATCGCGCGATAGTAGCACAGCTCGAAATGCAGGAACGGCCAGTCGCCACGGCAGCCCCAGTTGCGGCCATACAGCGCCTCGTCGCCCACCATGTTCAGCGCGCCGGCAACCGCCACGCCGTCATGTTCGGCCATCATCAGCACCGTGCGGTCGCCCAAGCGCTCGGACAGCATCGGGAAGAACTTGCGCGTCAAGTAGGCGCTGCCCCACTTGCGGTCGACGGTCGAGGTGTAGAACTTGTAAAAAGCATCCCAATGCTTCGGCTTGATCTCGTGTCCGCGCAGCGCCAGGAAATGCAGCCCGGCGGCGTTGGCATCACGCCGTTCCCGCTTGATCGACTTGCGCTTGCGGGAGTTCAGCGCCGCCAGGAAATCGTCGAATGTCGCATAGCCCGCATTTTCCCAGTGAAACTGCGTGCCAAGGCGCTGCAGCCAACCGGCACGGCCCAGCGCCTCCCAATCGGACGCAGTGCAGAATGTCGCGTGCACGGACGATAGGTTCAGCTCCTGGCAGGCCTGCGCCAATGCCTGCCCCAACGCCTCGACGCCGATGCCTTCGCGCGCCAGCAGCCGCGGGCCGGGCACCGGGCTGAACGGCACCGCGACCTGCAGCTTCGGGTAATAGCTGCCGCCGCCGCGCTCGAACGCATTGGCCCAGCCATGGTCGAACACATACTCGCCGTAGCTGTGCGACTTCGCATACATCGGCGCCACCGCGACGACGTGGTCGCCGTCCCGCAGCGCCGCGTGCTGCGGCATCCAGCCGGTGCGCGCGTTGGCGGACCCGCTGTCCTCCAGCGCACTCAGGAACGCATGACTCACGAACGGATTGCCCGGCCCGGCGCAGGCGTCCCACTCCGCCGCGGGAATTTCGGCGACATGCGGATGCAGCGTCAGCGTGAGCGTGGCGAGTTTGGCGGGCATAGCCGGCATATGGCGCGGGCGTCTCCAGGGGAAACCCTTCACGCGATTTCGAACATGCCCTCGACCTCAACGGCGGCGTCGAGCGGCAGGGCAGGGACGCCGATGGTGCTGCGGGCATGACGCCCGGCCTCGCCGAACACCGCGACGGCCAGGTCCGACGCGCCGTTCATCACCGCGGCATGCTGGGTGAAGCCCGGCGGCGACGCGATGAAGCCGCCGAGCCGGACCACGCGCCGGACCCGGCCCAAATCGCCGCCGCACGCGCCGCGCAGGTGCGCTAGCAGATTGATGAAGCATAGCCGGGCGGCGCGCTGGCCCTGCTCGACGCTCACACCCTCGCCGACCTTGCCGGCGACAACGACAACGCCGCCTTCTGCGGGAAGCTGGCCGGATATGATGACGAGGCTCCCGGTGATGACGTACGGCACGTAGTTGGCGACCGGCGCCATGGGCGTGGGCAAAACGATGCCGAGTTCAGCGAGCTTTTCGTCGATCGGGTTCATCGCGGCCCTCTCAACCATTGGCGACGAGGCGCAGCCCTGGGCGGCGCGAGCGTGGCTGGGCGGGCAGGTCCATCGGCAGCAGCGGCGAACCCGTGGCGCCATCGTCGGAAACGGCGTCGGGCACGCCCTCCGGCACATCGCAGCGTCCGAGATAAGCCACGGCCAGATTACGGAATACGTAATCGAGGATCGAGGTCGCGTGGCCGACATCCGGGTCCCCCTCGACCCGGCCGGCGGGACCGAACCGGGTCAGGGTGAAGGCGTCCACATAATCCTGCAACGCCACGCCATGCTGCAGGCCGAGGCTCACGGCGGCCGTCACGCTGTCCATCATGCCGCGCAACGCCGCGCCCTCCCGCGGCAGGGCGACGTGGACCTCGCCCAAGGTGCCGTCGGCATATTCGCCGGTCCGCACGTAGACGCGGTGCCCGCCGACCGCGGCCTTTTGCGTATAGCCGCGGCGGCGGGCCGGCAGCTCGCGCCGATGCGGCGGCTGCGACGGTACTACGCCGGCCACCGGGCGGGGCGGCATGGCGTGGAAATAGGGGGCGACCGCATCGTGCATCGCCTGGTGCGCCGCGAGGCCGGCGGGAGCGAGCACCGGGTCGCCCGACAACAGCCGGGCCAGCGCCGCCTCCGCGGTCATGCCCTGGGCCGCAAGCCGGGCCAGCGCCGCACGGGTCAGCGTGCCGTCGGGCCCGACGGGTGAGAAGCTCGGCGCGATGCCGCCAGTGTCAGCGCCGAGCAGGGCATCGGCCGGACCGGGCGACAGGATGGCGGTGCACGGCACGCTGGACGAACCACGCAGTGCCGACGCCCGTGCATCGAATGCGGCTGCGGCCAATGCCGGTACGGCGGCCTGGGGCGGCGGCATCGGCCAGGTGGGCAGGCGGGACAGCAGATCCGGCTGGTCGCCGGCGAAGGCGAGGTCGGCCGTGGCGCGCAACAACGCGGCGATGCAGCGCGCAACGTCGCGTGCGTCCGGGCTGTCGTATTCGAGATCAAGCAGTGCCAGCAGCCCATCGAGATCGGTGATCCCGATAGCGAAGCGGGGGGCGTAATGCGATGCCCCGGGCGCACTGAGCCGCAACGCGGTCGCGGCGGTGGCAACCGCGTCGGTGAACGCCGCCGTGTCGAAGCCATGCGCGCCATCGTGGAACGCGGGCAAATTCAGCACGAAGCCCGGCGGCGCGCCGACGCTGCCATGCCATACCGGCGCGGTCGGCGCGGCCTGGCGGTGCAGCAGCATCGCGTGCAGGCGGTCGGCCAGCGCGGCGTCCCCAGCTTCCCGCGCGCGGTTGGCCACGGGGCGTATCCAGCTATCGGCGGCGCGCGGCAGGGTGACGCGGCCCTCGCCGGGCGCCAGGGCGGCAAGCGCGCTGGCGGCGCGGTCATCCCATGCGGCCGGAAGGCTCAAGGCGCGCGCCGGGGCGTCCGGATCGGCGCCAGCAGCCGTGTCGCGCATACGCACGCCGCGCCAAACCCGAGTGTTCTTCATGCCGCGATGCCCATGGCCGGATGCTAAGGGGAGCGCCGTTGCGGGGGAAGCTGGAATCTTGATCTGACGGGCGTTCGGGGCAGGCATAGTGGACCGCGCTGGCCGGGTCGCCTATATCGTCCGCATGACCATCGGCACCCGGATCTTCACCTATTTCCACGGTCGCCCCGTCGGCAGCGACACGGCCGGCAACCGTTATTACGAGGAAAAGCGCGCCCGGCCCGGCCTGCGGCTGCGCCGATGGGTGATGTATGCCGGCGAGGTCGACGCGAGCGAGGTGCCGGCCGAGTGGCACGCCTGGCTGCACTACACGACCGACGAACCGATACCGCTGGCGTCCCGCAAACCTTGGCAGAAGCCGCACCAGGCCAACCTGACGGGCACGCCGGGCAGCTATCGTCCACCGGGGCATGACTACCGCGGCGGGCATCGCGCGCCGGCCACTGGCGACTATGAATCATGGACGCCGGGCAGCTAGGCGCATGGCGGGATCGAAGCGGAGCGTCGCCGACCTGGTGGCGGGGGCGGCGGTGCTGCTCGTGACGGCCGGGTTTCTCGCCTATGCGGCGACCAATACCGGCCGGGGCGTCGGGACCGCCGGCACCCGCCTTTCGGCACGGTTCGACAATGTGGGCAGCGTTGGCGCCGGGGCGGATGTGCGTGTCGCTGGCGTCAAGGTCGGCAGCGTGTCGACAACCAGCATCGACCCGAAGACCTATCAGGGCGTGGTCCAGTTCACGGTTCAGCCGGACATCAAGCTGCCAGACGACAGCAGCGCCACGATCTCGACTGGTGGACTGCTGGGCGGCTCGTTTGTCACCCTCACTCCCGGTGGCGGGGACAAGATGCTGGGCGATGGCGGCGTGATCACGATCACGCAATCCGCGGAAAACCTTGAGGATTTGCTAGGCAAGTTCATCTTCAACGTCGGCAGCCTGGCTGACGCGACGCAGAAGTCGCTTGATCAAAAGAACAAGCCGGGCTCGCCGCAGTGAGCGCAGCGCCTGCCCTGTGGCCGATGGCCGATGGCAGCCCGGTCTCATGCCGGGAGAAGCTGCGGATGCTTGAGGAAAACCATGCGGAGGCCGCGCAGGTTTTGCAGGATGCGTTCGAGGACGCCGTGCTCATGGGCGTGGACGAGGCGGCGATGCGGCGGGTCCTGCTGGAGATGGTTGCCGCGCTGCGCAGCCCGAAGCGCGGCTGATGCGCCGGCTGGCGCTCCTGGCCATGCTGGCGGCCGGGTCCGCGCAGGCGCAACCGGCCGGGCCGCCAGCGTCCCCGGCCGATACATGGCTGCCACGCGGCACGGCGGAGCTTTCCGTGCTCGACAAGGTGCGCGCCCAGCCTTCGCCGCTGACTGTGCGGGTCGGGCAGAGCGTGCCTTGGGGATCGTTGACCATCACCGTGCACGGCTGCGTGACGCGTCCGGCGGACCTGCCGCAGGACAGCGCGGCCTTCCTCGAAGTCACGGATGGCCGCGCGACCGGCGCCGCGTTCCGGGGCTGGATGCTGGCCAGCGCGCCGGCTTTGTCGCAGATGGAGCATCCGATCTATGACCTGCGGGTGACATCATGCCATTAGGCGGTTTTCTGGTGGCGCAATCGGCGCTGCTGCTCGACATGGACGGCACCTTGCTCGACATCGCGCCGACGCCGGATCAGGTGCGGGTCGCGCTGGGGCTGCCTGAGTCGCTTCGCCAGTTGCGGGATGCGATGGGTGGCGCGCTTGCCGTCGTAACCGGGCGTCCGATCGAGCAGGTGGACGGCTTGTTCGGCAACGTGCCGTATGCGGTGGCAGGGGAACACGGCGGCGCCATCCGGCACGCGCCCGGCGCGGAGGTCGTGCGCGTCAGCCTGCCTGCCCCGCCGGTCGATTGGGTAATCGCAGCCGCCCGCATCGCCGACGCGCATCCGGGCGTGCTGCTGGAGCAGAAGCAGCGCGGGTTCGTGCTGCACTACCGGGCGGCGCCTGAGCTGGGGCCTGCGCTGCGCGAGGCGGCGTTGGCGCTGATTGCGCCGCTTGCGGGCCAGTTCCAATTGATGGAGGCGTTGATGGCCTGGGAGATCCGGCCGCGCGGCGCAGACAAGGGCAGCGCCGTCGACGCGCTGATGACCGAGGCGCCGTTCGCCGGGCGACGCCCAATTTTCATCGGCGATGATGTGACGGACGAGGACGGGATGCGTGCCGCCCGTGCCCTGGGCGGCGCTGGGCTGCGGGTCGACGAGTTCTTCGGCGATTCCAGTGGAGTGCGCGGCTGGCTGGCTGAGGCCGCCGCTGGTTTTGGTGCCTGGCCGCCGTTGCCGGTTCAGGCGACCGCGGCGGCAACCGTCTTGCCGCCCAAATAGGCCGCGCGCACGTCCGGGTTGCTCCACAGCTCGGCAGGCTTGCCCGCCACCAGCAGGCTGCCGGTCTCCAGCACGTAGCCGCGGTCGGCGACGGAAAGCGCCATGTGCGCGTTCTGCTCGACCAGCAGGACGGTGGTGCCGCGGCGGCGGATCTCGGCGATAATGCGAAAAACCTGCTGCACGATCAGCGGCGCGAGGCCGAGCGACGGCTCGTCCAACAACAGCAGCCGCGGCTTGGCCATCATGCCGCGGGCGACGGCGACCATCTGCAACTGGCCACCCGACAGCGTCCAGCCCAGTGCGTGCTCCAGCCGTTTCAGGTCGGGGAAGAAGCCCATCATCTCGTCGGTTTCCGTCTCCAGCACCCGGCGGCCGACGCCGCGGCGGTTGCTGCCGCCCAGCAGGATGTTCTCCCGCACCGTCAAACCTGGGAACACCCGGCGCCCTTCCGGCACGTGCGCGATGCCGAGCCGCACGATCGCCTCCGGCTTCATGCCGATCAGCGAGCGCCCGGCGAAGCTGAGCCGGCCCGAGACGTTGGGCACCAGGCCCGATATGGCGCGCAGCGTCGTGCTCTTGCCCGCGCCGTTGCTGCCGAGCAGGGCGACGATCTCGCCCTCCTCGACAATCAGCGAGAGGCCCTTGAGCACATCGGCGGCGCCGTAGCGCGCGACCAGGCCATCCAGCTCAAGCAGCGGCATCTTCACGAGGCTCCCCAAGGTAGGCGGCGATGACGTCCGGATGCGACAGCACGTCGCGCGGGCGTCCGTCGGCGATGCGGCGGCCGAAGTTCAGCACGGTGATGTGGTCGGCCACCTGCTCGACCAGGTTCATGTCATGGTCGACGATCAGGATGGTGAGGCCGTGGCCCTTCAAGCGGCGCAGCAGCGCGCCGAGCTCCTGCTTTTCCGTGAGGTTGAGCCCGGCCGCGGGCTCGTCCAACAATAACACTTGCGGGTTGCCGGCGAGCGCGCGGGCGATCTCGACATAGCGCTGGGTGCCGTACGACAGCGTGCCCACCATCCGGTTCGCGTCCGCACGCAAGCCGACGAAGTCGAGCGCCGCGAGCGCCCGTTCCACGACCAGGGCCGGATTCTCAGCGATATCGTTGCCGGGCCGCTCGGCACCGACCATGACGTTCTCCAGCACGGACATGCCGCGGAACACCCGGATATTCTGGAACGTGCGGGCCAGGCCGCGCCGGGTGCGTTCGTGCGGCGCGGTTCCGGTCACGTCCCGTCCGGCAATCGCGATGCGCCCGGCGGTCGGGCGATACAGCCCGGTCACGACATTGATGAAGGTCGTCTTGCCCGAGCCGTTAGGGCCGATCAGGGCATGGACGGTGCCGCGGCGCACCGCCATGTCCACGCCGTCCAGCGCCTTCAAGCCGCCGAAATGCTTGGCTAGGCCCTCGATGTTCAGCGCAACGTCAGCGGTTTCGATCCCGCGCTGGCCCAGCAGCGGCAGCGGCGTCACCAGGCCATCGATGACGGGCGCCGCGCGGCGCAGTCGCTGGGTCAGGCCCCATAGCCCATCCGGGAGGAACACCATGATCAGGATGACGGCCGCGCCATAGACGGCGAGGTAGACCTGGCGCAGGAAGCGCAGCCATTCCGGCAGGATCACCAGCAGCCCGGTGCCGAGCAATGCGCCGAACGGCGACTGCACGCCGCCGAGCAGCGCCATGGTCAGCAGGACGATGCTCTCGCCGAAGCCGAACTGGTCCGGGCTGATGTAGGCGAAAGCTCCGGCGAACAGGCCGCCGCCAAGGCCGCCAAGCAGCGCGCTGATGCCGAATGCCAGCACCTTCGTGCTGTAAACGTTGATGCCGCAGGTGCTGGCGGCGATTTCGTTGTCCCGCACTGCCTGCATCGCGCGTCCGAGCCGGGTCGTCTTGAGACGCCAGATATACCAGGTGACGCAAGCGAGCGCCACGAGGCACAAGGCAAGGTAGTGGTCGCCGCTCTCGAGCCGCAGGCCGGGCACGTGCGGGCGGGCGATGTCTTTGACCCCGTCCGGCCCGTGCGTGAGGCCGATCCAGTTGTTCAGCACGAGGGTCAGGATTTGCTGGAAGCTGATGGTGACCATTGCGAGGTAATGGCCGCCGAGCCGCAGGCTGGCGAAGCCGAGCGCCACGCCAAACACGCCCGCCAGCGCGATGCCGGACGCGAGCGCCGCGAAGAACGGCAGCCCGTAGTCGGTCGTGCCAAGCGCCACGCCGTAAGCCCCGAGTCCGAAGAACGCGGCCTGCGCCAGCGAAATCTGCCCGCAGTATCCGAGCACCACCACAAGCCCGGCCACCGCCACGGCGTAGGTCGCCGCCTGCATGACGATGTTGAGCGTGTAGCCCTGTTCCGGCATGAGCGTCGACAATGCCAGCACGCCGATGATGGCGGCTGCGAGCGCCGGCAGGCCGCGCCAACTGCGCGCCTGGGTCACGCTGGGCGCTGCGGGGAGCGTAGCGGCGCTCATGCCTTCTCTGCGATCTTCTCGCCGAACAAGCCCTGCGGCCGGATCAGCAGGAACAGCAGCAGCAGGCCGAATGCCAGCGCATCCTTATAAGGGACTGAGATGTAGGCGGCGCCGAACGTTTCCACCACGCCGAGCGCCAGGCCGCCTAGGATGGCGCCGGGGATGTTGCCGAAACCGCCGATGATGTTGGCGGCAAACGCCTTGAGCGAGATGATGGCGCCCATGCCGACCGAGACGAACAGCACCGGCGCCACCAGGATGCCGGCCAGCCCACCGAGTGCCGCGCTATAGGCGAAGGTGATCAGGATCATCAGCGCGACCGGGATGCCGAGCAGGCTTGCCATCTCCTTGTCCTGGCTGGTGGCCTGCAGCTTCTTGCCGAGCAGCGTCTTCTCGAAGATCAGGAACTGCAGCAGCACCATGACCGCGGCGGTGACGATGATGGCGATGTATTGGCTGTCCATGAACACGCCGCCGACCTCGAAGCCCGGGCTGTCGAACAGGCCGGGCAGCACCGCCGGGCTGGGGCCATAGAGCGCCAGCACGGTGTTGGCGAGGAAGATGCTGGCGCCGATGGTGCTGATGATGACGGGCAGTTGGCCGCGGTGGCGCAGCGGCCAATAGGTCGCGCCGGCGAACAGCACGCCGAACCCGGCCATCAGCACGACCGCGATCGGCAGCGCCACGAAATAGGGGATGCCCAGCACGGTCGACAGCACGACCATGGCGTAGGCGCCGAGCATGGAGAACTCGCCCTGGGCGAAGTTCACGACGCTCGCCGCCCGGATCAGCAGCACGAAGCCGAGCGCCACCAGCGCGTAGATCGCGCCGATGCCGAGGCCGGTGAACAGGAGCTGCGGGACGAGGCTCAACCCCAGGCTCAATCAACCTTGGACTTCGATCCGGCGATCGAAGACGATCTTGCCGTTCTCGTTCTTGACGACGTTATAGCCGCGCAAGCCGTCGCCCTTGTCGTCGAAGTTATATTCGCCCTCCGCCCCGGCGAAACCATGGATCGCCGCCAGCGCCGCGCGGATTTTTTCTGGGTCCGTGCTGCCGGCGTCGTTGATCGCCCGCGCCAGCAGGTTCACCGCGTCGAACGCCCAGGAGGACTGGTTGTCCGGGATAGCTTTATAGAGTGCCTCGTATCGTTCGGCAAACGCCTTTGAGGCCGGCGTCGCGTCCACGGCGTAGTCCGCGACGCCGTAGGTGCCATACAGCGCGCGTCCGGCCAAATTGAGCGCCGTGGTGTTCACGATCGAAGGCGACCCCACCCAGGGGATCGTCACGCCGAGCTGCCGCAATTGCCGGGCAAAGATCCCGAGATCGCTTTCGTAGGTGAAGTAGCTGCCTAGGATGTCGGCGCCGGATTGCCGCACCGCCAACACCACTGCCGTGTAGTCCGACGCCTGGTTGGTGTAGCCCTGCATCAGCACCGGGGTGATGCCTTTTTCCTTCAGCGCCGCCTCCAGCGCCTTGGAGCCGTTGCTGCCGAAGGCGTCGGTCGAGTAAACCACGGCCCACTTCTGCTTCTTCAGGTCGCTGACGCCGAACTCGGCGATGACTTTCGCGGAGTAGCTATCGTTCGGACGGCAGCGGAACAGCCACTTGTTGCCCTCCTGCGTCAGGGTCGGGTCGGTGCCGCCGAACATCATGGGCTTGGCGGCCTTGAGCACGTCGGGCGACATGGCGTGGACCTGTGTCGACCGGATCGAGCCGATGAACGCCACGATGTCGGGCCGTCCGGCCAGGCGGCTGAACGCCAGCACCGCGCCGGGGTTGGTGGTCTGGTCGTCCTCGACCACAAGCTCCAGCTTGCGGCCCAGCACGCCCTTCTCGTTCACCGCATCCAGCGCCATCCGGGCGCCGTTGAGCTGGAGCTTGCCGGCTTCCGCCGCTGGCCCGGTCGAGGGCGAGATGACGCCGATCTTGATGGTGTCTTCGGCACGGGCGAACTGCGGCGCCAAGGCCAGCGCAGCGCCGGACAGCCCGAGCGCTCGCCGGGTTAGATGTGGAAAGTCCATGGCTTCAACTCCCTGAAACGGCTTTCCGGCCGTCATTGTAGGGATACGAACACACGCCCTCCCTGTGGACAAGCACGATTTAGAACCCCGGCAACAATACCTGCCCGGCATTGAGATTTGGTTAACGCCGGGGAATGATAGTGCGCCGGGATCATCGCACGTAATAGGTCATGACGATCAGGGAAGGCACCGCGACCAGGCTGGCGAACGCAGCCGCGACCGGCACTGCGGCCAGCACCGCACGCATTGCAGCAATCCCCGCCATGACGCGGACATTGGGCAGCGGCTGATATCGTGGGACAGCAATCGCAAGCATAGGGATCAGCGGCAGCCAATAACGCCCGGATGGCCCTAAGATACTTGGCCCCCCCACCGGGGTCCACAACAAGTATTGCGATTGGTAGATTGCGATCACGATTGCCGTGGCGGACAGCAGCAGCAACGCCGTTTCGCCGAAGCCGATCCGCACCGGCGGCCTTCCAGCAGCCGCATGCGGCAGGACGTCCGCCACAAAGGCGCAGGCCAATGCCCACGCCCAGAGCGTATAGAGCCAGTTTTGCAGCGGCAGGTCGAGCCAGCCGAGGACGCCGATGCCCTGCCAGAACAGCCACTGGTCGGCGATGATGGTGTTGAACGGCATCGTCATCAGGCGGGCCGGCTCCGCCAGCAGGACCCGGAATTGCGCGCCAGGGTCGGGTCCTTGAAACAGGATGGTGGGATCGCCCGGCCACAGCGGCCCGGGGTGGTAGGGCACCATCGGCGTTGGCGCCGATACGTACAGCATCACATACAGGGTCCAAGCGAACGCCGGGGCGGCGATGATGGCCAAGGCGGCCGCCCGGACCGCCAACGGCCGACTTTGGGCGCCACGCAAAGGAACCAGGACCATTGCGGCCAGGCCAACATACGGCAGTTTGACCACAGCGACGCAGGCCAGCAGAGCCACGCCTGCCCAGAATGGCCAACCCTGCCTGGCGTGCGATCCCTCCATGGCCCGAGGCGCCGGCAGCGTCAGCAGCGCCGTGCCGAGCGCCGCCGCGGCGATGATCTGCCCATCCTGGTTGAGGGATCCGGCGAGCGAAACTGTCATCGGCACGGACAGCACGCAGAATATAAGCGCCTGGCCTCGGCGAGCGATGGAAAGCGCCAGCAGGCCCATGGCGGCATAGCTTAACACGTTGCCAAGCCGGCCGGCGAGCAGGGCTTGGAATGGCGACGCGCCAAACAATCGCGCAAAACCGAAGCCGATTGCGCCAGGCACATAGAATACCGGCGCATAGACTACCAACGGGGCCATTTCGATGAAGGGCCTCGTATGGGTCCAGTCCAGCGCCCGTTTGGTCAGAAGCTGCTCAGCCGAAATATTCCGTACTGGAACCCCAAATTGCGGGAAGGCTGCGAAAAGGGTCGCCGGGTCGACGCGCATTCCGGCGGTCGTGCGGGTCGAGCCGTCTATCCAGACGACTGACCCGCGGCGTCCGATCACCTGCCCGGTCAGCAACGCCTGCGCCCGGAAGGCATGGGCAGGCTCATCGGCGACCTGTCCGGGCGGCGTCAGCATGGCCAGGCAAATGCCGAGCGGCACAACGGCGGCGAGGAACGCCAACGGCAGCAGGAAACGCGCCTGCCATACGCCGAAACGGGCTAGCAACGGGTGCGGTTCGGTCGAAAGCGAGGCAGCGCCAGGCTGCCCTGCGTCGATCGTGGCAGCAGGCCGCAGGCCGACAGCAACGCGCCGCTGCGTGCAACCAGGGCAAGGGTCGCCACCGCGCCGCCGGCGAGCAGGACCCACCGCAACCCGCCGCTAGACGGCCCGGCGACGCTTTTTAGGCCATCGCCGGCCACCGCCCCGAGCGCCACATAGCCGAGCAACGCCGGCAGCGCCGCGAGCGTGCCGAGAATGTAGTCGGTCTTGTGGACGCTCGTCAGGCCCAGCGTGTAGCTTGTCACCGCGAACGGCATCACCGGCGATACGCGCAACAGGCAGACCAGCCGCCAGCCATCCCGCCGCACCGCCTCGTCCAATCCGACCATGCGCCCGGCCGGACGTGCGTCGAGCATCCGGGCGATCCACGGGCGCAAGAGGGACCGCGCCAACCAGAATGCCAGCCAGCCGCCTAGCAACGTGCCGCTGACGGAAACGGCGAAGCCTACGCCGACCCCGAACACCATGCCCGCCGCGATCCCGAGCATGGATGCCGGGACAATCCCGATCAGTGCCACCCCGGCCTGCAACAAGCCGAAGGAAACCAAGCCTTTGAGCCCGCTCGAACGCGCGGTTTGCGCCGCCGAGTTGGCCCAAACCATCGCCCCGGCCAGGCCAAACTGCGCGGCGGCGATGCTTCCCAAAATGGCTGCCCCAAGTGCGACTCCCAGCGCCAATCGCGCGTGGGCTCGCATGGCCTGCAACAGGCGGTTGACCCTCATGCGGCCCGGACTGCATCGCATTCAGCGGCGGCGGGGCCCACTGCAAGCCGTCCCTCAGGCTCCTCGGCGAACAGCGGCGACTGTGCCAGGCCGGCCTGATGCAGCCATAGCGCCCCTGATGTCTGCAGGACGCCAAACCCGTAGGTGACGCTCCGCCTGAAATTAATGCTCGACGCCTCTTTGAAATACCGTGTTGGGCAGGAAATCTCGCCAATATGGAACTTGAGGTTTATGGCCTGCGCAAGCATCTGGTTATCGAACACGAAATCATCGGAGCAACGCAGCAGTGGCAGTTGCTCCAGCACGGTGCGGCTCCAGGCACGGTATCCCGTGTGGTATTCGGAAAGCCTCTGCTGGGCGAGGATGTTCTGGACCGCCGTCAGGGCACGGTTCGCCAAATACTTGTAGAACGGCATGCCGCCGGACAGCGCGCCCTTGCCCAGGATACGCGAGCCCAGGATCACGTCGTAATGCCCGGACGCGATCATCGACGCCATCGCTGTCACCAGCCGCGGCGAATACTGGTAGTCGGGATGCAGCATGACAACGATGTCCGCGCCACGCGCCAGCGCCGCCGCATAGCAGGTCTTCTGATTGCCGCCATAGCCGCGGTTCCGGTCATGGCGGATGGTGTGCAGGCCCAGCTTGCGTGAAAGCGTGGCCGTGTCGTCGCTGCTGTGATCGTCCGTCAATATAAGGTCGTCGACGACATCGCGGGGTATCTCCGCCACGGTGCGTTCGATCGTTTGCGCAGCGTTATACGCTGGCAGGACCACTGCAACCTTTCGACCAAGCAGCACGAACCGATCCCTAAATATGAGTCGCCCAAGTTAACTATTGGTAAACCGTTAAACAGCTTCTGCCTACGGACCAACGTCAGTCGCCGAAAGCAAGGCCGTACCGGAGCTACATGCGCCCTATCGCAACTGCAATATCCGCGTTGAGCGACACCTCGATCGTCAGGCCATGGGCATTGGCCACCGCAGGCCGCCGGTCAACGGCACGGCCCGCGCGCGTGTCCCATTTCGTCACCCAATACGGCCCGGCCTCCAGGCCCGGCACCCGCAACGACACCGCGGAACGCCCATCGGGGTCCACCCGCCCATCCGGCAGCAACGGCGCGGTGCGCAATAGCCACAGCACCGCCTGGCCCTGGTCCCCACATGCAAAGCACGCCACATCGCCAGCGCTGACCTCCACCTCGAGCGGGCGGCGGTCAAAACGCGGCCAGTCCACCAACGGCAGGAAATCCGCCAGCGCCCGCTGCGCCTGCCGCATCCCGGACGTCAGCGCATGCGGATGCCGGTTCGGCCAGCGCATGCCGCCGCCGGCGCCGCCGGAGGCCAGGTGCGCCCACTGCACATGCCGGAAATACTCGTCGTCGAACGGCTCCGGCAGGGTGATCCGATGGTCCTTGAAGGTGTGGATCGGGCCGTGCTCGCTGTCGAAGAACGGGCGCTGGTCATTGATCTCCGCCAAGGCCTCCCGCACCAGCTTGCCGACCGCGAGCGCCGGGGCGACGGTATCCTGCGGATGGTCGATCGTGCCCTCCTCGTAGAAGTGGTTGTTGGCGAAATCGAGCGCCGGGTGGCGGAAAATCGGCTCGTTCAGCCATGGCTTCCAGTGCAGCTCAGGCCCGAACACCGAGACGCACTGCGGATGCGCTCGTCCGTGCAGCCGTGTCTCGAGTTCGCGCAGGAACGGTCCCACGTCGCCGATGTAGTCGTCGAAACAGCCGGGCCGGCTCTCGCCCTGCACCGGGTGCATCTCGTTCCACAGGTCCCATGCGAACAGCGCACCGCTGCCGCCCCAACGCTCGGTCGCGAACGCCAGCCGCGCCTTCACCAGCGCGCGCACGCCGGGGCACACCAGCAGGCTGGTGCGCTCGGCGCAGGGTCCGCCGTTGGCCGCGTTGTAGGGATGCAGGTCCCAGCGCACCCAGTTGAAGAACGTATCGAGCGGGGTGAGCAGGATGCGTAATCCAGCCGCGGCGGTAAGCCGGAACAGGTCGTCCCAAAGCTGCACCATGGCCGGGTTGAAGACCCCGGCGGGCTGTTCGAAGAAGTATTCCCCAGTCTCCGCGTATTCCAGCATGAACCGCAGGCAGGTCACGCCGCTGTCGCGCAAATATGCCAAATGCCGCTCGACGGCGCCAAGGTCCCTGCGATGCAGCAGGCCCCGCCACTCCACCCAACTGACGCCGTCGTTCTGCCCGATCGGCGTCCAGGATGCGCCGGTGTCGGTGATGAAATACGGCCGGCCCGGCGCGCGCTGGACCCACGGCAAATCTGGCGCCACCCTTTATTCCTCGTGCGCCACGCAAGTCATCTCACGTGCGCCACGCGCAACGCATTCGTCGTGCCGGGCTGGTTGAATGGCACGCCGGCGGTCACCACCACCTCCTGGCCCGGCGTCGCCAGGCCCTCGCTGCGGGCCAGCCGGGTCGCGCGCGTCACCGTTTCGGACATCGTATGCAGCTCCGCCGTCACCAGCGCGTGCACGCCCCACACCACCGCGAGCCGCCGCGCGGTCGCAAGGTTCGCGGTCAGGCCCAGCACCGGGCACTCCGGACGTTCCCGCGCCACGCGCAGCGCCGTGCTGCCGCCCTCAGTGAAGGCCACGATCGCCGCCGCCCCGATGGTGTGCGCCACCTGCCGGCTCGCCGCCGCGATGGCGGAGGCCGACACCGGCTCCGGCGCCGGGCGGCTCGCGTCGATGATGGCGCGCCAGCCGGAGTCGCGCTCCACCCGTTCCACGATGCGGTCCATGATGTTGACGGCCTCGTAGGGATATTGCCCGGCCGCGGTCTCGGCGCTCAGCATCACCGCGTCTGCGCCGTCGAACACCGCGGTCGCCACGTCCGACGCCTCCGCGCGGGTAGGCGCCGGGGCGGTGATCATGCTCTCCAGCATCTGGGTCGCGACCACGACGGGGATGCCGCGCTCGCGGGCGGCGCGGACGATGCGCTTCTGGGCGAGCGGCACCTCCTCGGGCGGCAGCTCGACCCCCAGGTCGCCGCGCGCAACCATCACCGCGTCCGAAAGCGCCAATATCTCATCCAGGTTATCAAGGGCTTGCGGCTTCTCCATCTTGGTCATGATCCAGGCGCGCCCGGCGGTAATCGCCTTCGCCTCCGCCACGTCCTCGGCCCGCTGCACGAAGCTCAAGCCGATGTAGTCCACCCCGTGCTCCAGCGCGAAAGCGAGGTCCAGCCGGTCCTTCGCCGTCAGCGCCGGGATCGGCAGCGCCACGTCGGGGACGTTGACCCCCTTGCGGTCCGACAGGCTGCCGCCGGTCACGACCTCGGTCTCCAGGTGGTCCTCCCGCACATGCGTCACCCGCAGCCGCAGCTTGCCATCGTCCAGCAGCAGCGAGGTGCCGATTCCCGCCGCCTGGATGATCTCGGGATGCGGCAGCTCGACCCGGCGGCTGTCGCCCGGCACCGGGGACAGATCGAGCCGGAAGCCCTGGCCGGTCTGCAGCACGATCCGCCCGCCCTGGAATTTACCCACGCGCAGCTTCGGCCCCTGGACATCCGCGAGGATGCCGATCGGCCGGCCTGACTGCTCCTCCAACGCCCGGATCATGCTGATGCGCGCCAGGTGGTCGGCGTGGGCGCCATGGCTGAAGTTCAGGCGGAACACGTCGGCGCCGCCATAGAACAGCCGGGACAGCACCTCGGGCGTGGAGCTGGCCGGGCCGAGCGTCGCGATGATTTTGGTGCGCCTTCGGCGACGAAGCTTGATGCGGGCGGGCATGGGGTGTCCTTAAAGCGGGGCGATCAGCACGGCCCGGAGGTCATTCACGTTGGTAAGCGTCGGTCCCGTGCGCACCAGGTCCCCCACAGCGTCGAACAGTCCGTAGCTGTCATGCGCCGACAACACGGCACGGGGATCAAGCCCCATGGCCCGTGCCCGCGTCAACGTGCTGGGCGTGACGATTGCGCCGGCTGCGTCCTCGGTCCCGTCGATGCCGTCGGTATCGCCGGCGAGGCCCCAAATGCCCGGCGCCCCGCGCAACGCGATCACGAGCCCGAGCAGGAACGCCGTGTTGCGCCCGCCGCGGCCGCATGGGCCCTGGCCGATCGTCACCGTCGTCTCGCCGCCCGACAGCAGCACGCAGGGGGCGGGCAGAGGATGGCCGTGCGTGCGCACGCTGTGGGCGATGCCGGCCATGACGGTGCCGAGCTCCCGGCTTTCGCCCTCGAGCGCGTCGCCCAGGATCAGCGGCGTCAATCCATGCGCCCGGGCCACCGCGGCTGCCGCGTCCAGCGCCATGGCGGGCGTCGCGATCAGGCGGATATCGGCGTCGATCTCGTGCGGCTTGGGTGTTTCCGGGCCATCGGTGCGGGGCAACGCCAGGCCATAATGGGCGGCGATGGCGCGCACGTCCGCCCAGGTCGACGGGTCCGGCACGGTCGGGCCGCTGCCGATGACGGCGGGGTCGTCGCCGGGCACATCGCTGATGGCGAGCGTGACCACCCGCGCCGGATGCGCCGCCGCGGCGAGCCGCCCGCCCTTGATGGCCGACAAATGCTTGCGGACGGTGTTCATCTCGCCAATGGTAGCGCCGCTCGCCAGCAAGGCACGGTTCACCCGTTCGGCGTCCGCGAGCGTCAGGCCCGGCCCCGGCAGCTCCAGCAGCGCCGAAGCGCCGCCCGACATCAACGCGATGACCAGATCGTCCGCCGCAAGGCCCTGCACCGCCGCCAGCACGCGGCGCGCACCCAGCTCGCTGTTGGCGTCGGGGACCGGGTGCGATGCCTCGATGACCTCGATCATGCGGGTTGGGACGGCGTGGCCATACCGGGTGACGACGACGCCGGCCATGGCCACGTCCGGCCAGGCGTCCTCGAGCGCCGCTGCCATCACGGCGGCGGATTTGCCTGCGCCCACCACGACGACGCGGCCCTTTGGCGGTTCGGGCAAATGCGCCGCCAGCACCCGGCGCGGATCGGCGCTCGCGATGGCCGCGTCGAACATGCCCCGCAGCGCGATGCGGGCCTGCGCGTCATCCCATGGCATCGGCGCCTTCTCCCTGTGGCAAACGTACTATGGGCTGAGGTCTACACTTTCGCCAAGCGGCCCGAGGGGATTAAACGATCCAGTCTTGGCCGCTGGGGAACAAGCACCAATTCGGCTGGCATGATCGAACCGCTGGAGACGCAAGGGTCGAGCGTGAAGCGCGGTTGCTCGGCAGGGCGGCTGTCGACGTTTGAGTGGCGCAGAGCATGACAATCGATATGGTCTCGGTCGTGGGGACGCTGGCTGCGGCCGCTTCCACCTCAAGCTTTGCTCCGCAAGCATGGAAGATCATCAAGACACGGGAGACCAAGGGCATCTCGGTCGGCATGTACGGGATTACCGTGGTCGGGTTCGCCCTTTGGTTTGCCTATGGGCTCATGCTTGGCAAGTGGCCGCTGATCTTCACCAACAGCGTGTGCCTGGCGCTGTCGGCGTTCATCTTCCTGATGAAGGTCGTGTCGCCGCGAACCCGGGCCGCTGTCGCCGACACGCTGGATCCGGCGGTGGAGAAGCCCTGACTTGAAGGCGGGCAGGGGATGGCGCGCCGGGGTCCGGGATGCCATGTGCAATGGCGGATGACCGACCGAAGGAGATGCTGGCTATGACAGTGCCGACGATGGATGACACGACCCGGACGGACTTGGAGGCGGCCGCGTTCCGGCGCCTGGTGGCGCACCTGCGGGAACGCACGGACGTGCAGAACATCGACTTGATGACGTTGTCCGGGTTCTGCCGCAACTGCCTGTCGCGCTGGTATCGCGAGGCGGCCGAGGCGCAGGGCGTGGCGCTCAGCGATCCCGATGCGCGGGAGATCGTTTACGGCATGCCCTACAAGGAATGGCAGGCGCTGCATCAGGCCGAGGCCACGCCGGAGCAGAAAGCGGCTTTTGCCAAGTCCAACCCCGCGCATTGACCCGGACTCGTGGCGCCGCTAAGCCCCCCGGCTGACCATTACCGAGGGGGGACGCCATGGCCCTGGACACCACCGATTCGCTCGACAACGACCCGTTGGACGAGAGCAAGGCCGCCGAGGCGCAGGTCGGCGGCATTGCGGCGGACCGGCTGCGCAGCCTGATCGAACGGATCGAGCGGCTTGAGGAGGAGCGCAAGGCGCTTGGGTCCGACATCAAGGACATCTACGCCGAGGCCAAGTCGGCCGGGTTCGACGTGAAGGTGCTGCGGCAGATCATCCGCATCCGCAAGCAGGAGCCGGCGGATGTCGAGGAGCAGGAGACGCTGCTGGATGTTTATCGGCGCGCGCTGGGGATGTGATGGTGGGAGAACGGCGGGTCCTGGCCGCAACCCACTGTGGTGGCCGCACCGCTTGAGCTCCGCTGATTGAGGCTTCCTCAAACGGATAGGGAGGTCTTCAAATGTTGAGGTGCTCAGTGTGCGGGGGGACTGAGTTCCGCCATCGCGCCATACTTTGGCAGCAGTTGGTATCCGAGTGGCAACTCGCATCCCATGAAGAAGACTATGTCAACCGGCAGCAAGGCACGTCCTGCACGGGTTGCCGGTCGAACCTACGCTCCATAGCGCTGGCGGACGCAATCCGAGCCGCCGTCGGCACCAGCTTGATATTACAGGAATTCGTCAAGACGTTCGAGCCGGGACGCCTGGATTTATTGGAAATCAACGAGGCCGGCGACCTGAGCTCGGTCCTGCGACAGCTTCCCGGCCATGTCCTCGCGGCCTACCCCGCCGTGGACATGCGGGACATGCCGTACCCAGACAGCTCGTTTGATCTCGTGATCCACTCGGACACTCTGGAGCACATCGCCAACCCGATACGCGGCCTGGAGGAGTGCCGCCGCGTGCTCCGGCCCGGCGGGATGCTCTGCTTCACGGTTCCGACGATTGTCGGGCGCCTGAGCCGCAGCCGGGAGGGCCTGCCCAAGAGCTATCACGGGTCCCCGGAAACCGGGTCGGACGACTACGCGGTGCAGACGGAGTTCGGCGCCGATATGTGGGCCTACGTGCTGCGCGCCGGGTTCACGTCCGTCTCGATCAACGCAGTGGAATTTCCCGCGGGGTTGGCGCTCAGCGCACGTAAGGGCAATGACAACGGACATGCCGCTGCGCCTTCCGCCTGAAACGCACTACGAAAGAACTTCCTTGATCGGTGGAGCCTTGATTACTGTCCATCAATCCGATTTGACGCCCCTTCGCAGGAGATCATGCAATGGGTAGGAAATCGACTGTAATCCACTATCACATTTTCAAGAACGCCGGCACCAGCGTCGATGCGATGCTGGAGAGATCGTACGGCGAAAGATGGTCGCCGTTTGAAGGCGTCCACGCGAGCGACGTCCAAAGCTCGTCCGCCCTCAGCAAGTTCTTGCAAGCCAGGCCGGAAATCGAAGCGGTCTCGACTCATCTCGGGCGTCCGCCGCTGCCTTGGCCGGAGTGCCTTCCGATCGTCTTCCTCCGGCACCCGATCTTGCGGGCTTGGTCGGTTTATGAGTTCGTCCGTCAGGACACCTCGCAACCCTATTCCAAGTTCGCGAAACAACAGAGCTTCGCCGGCTATGTCCGCTGGGCACTGGACGGCGGCGGAAACGGGATCGTCATACGCGACTATCAAGTCGTCCATCTCTCCGACGCATCGTTCCGCATGGCCGATCTCTACCGGGCCAAAGCCACTGCGGACGACCTCCGCCAGAGCTGCGGCCTGCTAGCCGGTTGGGGCGTGGTTGGCATCGTCGAGAGGTTTGCAGAGTCATGCGCGCTGTTTCAGGCGGCTTATGGCAAGCTAGCTCCTGCATTGAATTTCGAGCCAGTTTGGCTGAACCGAACCAACATGGAAACTCGTACAACTCAGCAAAAACTAACCGACATACAAGATAAGATCGGGCAAAGCCTCTACGACGAATTGATGCGGCATAATGAACTGGACATGAAGCTTTATCAGTTTGGACGCGACCTCCAGGACGATGCTATGCGAAAGCGTTTGCTGAGCGATGGCGGCCGATAGAGCTACTGCAGCCCGATCGCGCCCTGGTACGTGCGCAGCACGTGGCCGCGGCGTATCTTGTGGCTCGGCGTCAGCAGGCCGTTCTCGATGGTGAAGGGCGGCACCAGGCTATGGCGGCGGATACGCTCGGTGACAGACAGGCGGGCGTTGAGCCGGGCCACCGCCGCGCCGACGCTGCGGGCGTCGCCGCCCTCGGCTGGCACCAGCAGTGCCGATAGCCCGGCCTGGCCATCCCCCGCGACCACGGCCTGTTGAATCTCTGGCTCCTGCATCAGCATCCCTTCGAGCCGCGCCGGGGACACGTTCTCGCCGCCCGAAAGCACGATGATGTCCCGCTTGCGGTCGGTGATGGTCAGCACGCCCTGGGGGTCCAGCCGTCCGACATCCCCGGTGTGCAGCCAGCCGTCCCGGATCGCCTCGGCCGTAGCCTTGGGCTGGTTCCAATAGCCGTCCATGACCAGGTCGCCGCGCACCATGATCTCGCCATCGTCGGCGATGCGCAGGTCCACGCCTTGCAGCGCCCGGCCGACGCTGCCCACGTCCGGGTTGTCCGGCGAATTGGCGCTGATGACCGGGCCGGCCTCGGTCTGGCCATAGCCTTGCATGACCACGGGTCCGAGCGCCCGGAAGAACCGCCCGACTTCCGGATCGAGCGGCGCACCGCCCGACATGGCGGCGCGGAACCGGCCGCCGAGCCGGGCGCGCACCGGGCGCAGCGCCAAGCGGTCCAGCAGCGGGCCGGTGACGCGGTCGGCAAGCGTCATCCGCCCATCGACCCGGCGCAACCCGGCCTCGATCGCGCGGTGGAACAACGCCTGCTTCCAGCCGGGCTGCCGCGCCACTTGCAGCAAGACCCGGGAGCGGATCATTTCCAGCACGCGCGGCACAACCGTTAAGATCGTGGGGCGTATGGCCAGCATGTCGGCCGCGAGGTGCTCGACGCCGCGGCAATAGACGATCTCGGTCCCTAAGCTCGGCAGGAAGAATTGGCCGACCGTGTGCTCGAAACTGTGCGAGAGCGGCAGGAACGACAGATAGGTCTCGTCGCGCAGCCGCAGCGGGCGCACCAGTTCGAAGGCGCCGGCGCAGTTGGACAGGATGGCCCGGTGCGGCAGCATCACGCCGCGCGGCAGGCCGGAGGTGCCGCTGGTGTAGATCAGGCAAGCGAGGGCGCCGGGTGCGATCTCGTCGGCCTCGGCGGCGATGTCGCCGGGCGCGGCGCGGTCGGCTTCGAGCGTGGCGAACAGCGTGCCGCGCCCGGGCTGCATGCAAAGCAGCCGGTCGAGCCCGCCGGTCAGCGCGGCGCCGGCCAGCACGCGGTCCGCCAGCGCCGTGGTCGAGGCCACCGCGACCCGGGCGCCGCTGTCCAGCAGCAGATGCGCGTGGTCCGCCGGCATGTTGGTCACGTAGCCCGGCACCGGAACGGCGCGGATCGCCATCAGCGCGGTCTCCAGGATCGGCACCTCGGGCCGGCTCTCGCTCACGATCAGCACGCGGTCCCCGGCCGAGACCCCGGCGGCCCGCAAGCCGCGCGCAACCGAGGCCGCACGCCGGGCGAACTCGCCCCAGGTCACGCTCCGCCATGCGCCGTCGTGCCAATGGCGCAGCATCGGACGGCCGGGCCATCCGCGCGCCAGGCCGAACATCATGGCCGCGAGGTTGGGCCATTGCGGATATGCCCCTATCCGGGTGTCTTGCACGCCCGCTCCCCAGCTTGCCCTGCGGGTCCCACGCCCCACCTAAGTGTCGACGTATCAGCACGACGGGACGAGCACCAGATGGATCAGCCTGCCAAGTCAGCAACACACGCGCACGCCGGCGAAGCGCTGCCGTCCTGGGACCTGACGGACCTCTATCCATCCCCTGACAGCCCGGAGCTCGTGGCCGACCTCGACCGGGCGGCGGCTGCGGCGCAGGCGTTCGAGGCCAAGCACGCCGGACGGGTGGCGGCGCTTTCGGGCGATGAACTGACGGCGGCGCTGGCGGAGTATGAGCGCATAGAGGAAACGCTGGGCCGGCTGATGTCGTATGCCCAATTGCAGTTCAGCGCCGACAGCTCGGACCCGCAGATCGGCAAGTTCTACCAGTCGGTGAACGAGCGGGTGACGACCATCAGCTCGCATCTGCTGTTCCTGTCACTGGAGCTGAACCGCATCGACGAGGAGGCGCTGCGTGCCAAGCTGGCCGGCTCGGCGCTGGCCCGCTATGCGCCGTTCTTGCGCGACCTGCGGGTGTTCCGTCCGCACCAGCTCGACGACAACCTCGAAAAACTGCTGCACGAAAAGGAGGTTACCGGGCGGAGCGCCTGGAGCCGCCTGTTCGACGAGACGATCGCCGGGCTGCGGGTGCCGGTGCGGGGCGAGGCATTGACCGTCAGCGCGGCGCTGAACAAGCTGTCGGACCGGGACCGGTCGGTGCGGGCCGACGCCGCCGCGTCGATCGGCGCAGTGTTCCAGGGCAACCTGCGCCTGTTCTCGCTGGTGACGAACACGCTGGCGAAGGACAAGGAGATCATCGACGCCTGGCGCCATTACAAGCGGCCCACGAGCCAGCGCAACCGCGCCAACATGGTGGAAGACGAGGTCGTGGACGCGCTCAGCGCCGCGGTGTCGGCGGATTATGGCCGGCTGTCGCATCGATATTATGCGCTCAAGGCGAAATGGCTTGGCCTGGAGAAGCTTGAGCATTGGGACCGCAACGCGCCGCTGCCGGACGACAGCGACCGTCCGATTGCCTGGAGCGAGGCGCAAGACCGCGTGCTGTCGGCCTATAGCGGGTTCTCCAAGGAGCTTGGCGAGGTCGGGCGGCAGTTCTTTGACCGGCCCTGGATCGACGCTGGGTTGCGGGATGGCAAGGCGGGCGGCGCGTTCGCCCACCCGACGGTCCCGTCGGTGCATCCGTACCTGCTGGTGAACTATCACGGCAAG
The DNA here is from genome assembly GCA_965277495.1 of Acetobacteraceae bacterium. Taxonomy (GTDB): domain Bacteria; phylum Pseudomonadota; class Alphaproteobacteria; order Acetobacterales; family Acetobacteraceae; genus CAHJXG01. The sequence goes on from OZ255824.1 coordinate 4,361,661, forward strand.
ACGCGCGATGTCATGACGCTAGCGCATGAATTGGGCCACGGCGTGCACCAGGTGCTGGCGGCACGCAATGGCTATTTGATGTCCGGCACCCCGCTGACCCTGGCGGAGACCGCGAGCGTGTTCGGTGAGATGATGACTTTCCGCGCCCTGCTGGATGCCGAGACCGACCCGAAGCGCCGCCGGATCATGCTGGCCGGCAAGGTCGAGGACATGCTGAACACGGTGGTGCGCCAGACAGCGTTCTACCAGTTCGAGACGCTGCTGCATGACGAACGGCGCTCGGGCGAGATCGTGCCGGAGCGGATCGGCGAGCTGTGGATGCAGGTCCAGGCCGCGAGCCTCGGCCCGGCGTTCCACTTCACGCCAGACTACAGCGTTTATTGGGCCTACGTGCCGCATTTCATCCACACGCCATTTTACGTGTATGCCTACGCGTTCGGCGACTGCCTGGTGAACGCGCTGTATAGCGTGTTCCAGAACGGGCACCCCGGCTTCGAGCGGAAATACCTCGACATGCTGCGCGCCGGCGGCACCAAGCGGCATAAGGAACTGCTGGCGCCGTTCGGCCTCGATGCGTCCGACCCGGCCTTCTGGCGGCGGGGCCTCGACATCATCAGCGGCTTCATCGACGAGCTGGAGGCAGCCTAATGGTCGACGCGAGCCGTCCCAACCTGTTTGGCGAATTCAAGCGTTTCGCGCGGACCTCTGGCGCCGTTGGTGGTATCGCCGCGCGAGTGGCGGGCGAGAAGGTGTTCGGCATCAAGACCGACCGGGCCGCGCATGCCGAGGACCTGAAAAGCATCCTTGGCGGGCTAAAGGGTCCGTTGATGAAGGTGGCGCAGATCCTGTCCACCATCCCCGACGCGTTGCCGGACGAGTATGCGCAGGAATTGGCGCAGTTGCAGGCCAATGCGCCGGCGATGGGCTGGTCGTTCGTGCGCCGCCGCATGGCCGGGGAGCTGGGGCCGGACTGGCAGGCCAAGTTCTCAAGTTTTGGCCAGGAGGCCGCCGCCGCTGCTAGCCTGGGCCAGGTGCACCGCGCCACCTTGCCCGACGGCAGGGAGGTGGCGTGCAAGCTGCAGTATCCCGACATGCCCAGCACGGTGGACGCTGACCTGCGGCAGCTTCGGCTGGCGATGAGCGTGTTCAAGCGCGTCGACGCGACGATCCAGGGCGACGATGTCTATACCGAGATCGCCGAACGGCTGCGCGAAGAGCTCGACTACAAGCGCGAGGCGGCGCAGATGCGGCTCTATGCGCTGATGCTGCATAACGAGCCGACGGTCAGCGTGCCGTTCGCCATCGACGGCTACACGACGCAGCGCCTGCTGACGATGACGTGGCTGGCGGGCAAGCCGATGCAGCAGCGCATCGACGAGGAGCCGCCGCTCGAGGTGCGCAACCGCATCGCCACGGCGCTGTTCCGCGGCTGGTATGTGCCGTTCTACCGCTACGGCGTGATCCATGGCGACCCGCATCTGGGCAACTACCAGGTGCGCGACGACGAGGGCCTCAATTTGCTGGACTTCGGCGCCATCCGGGTGTTCCCGCCGAAGTTCGTGCGCGGCGTGATCGACCTTTACGAGGCCATACGCGACGGGGACGTGGCAAAGGCGCATCACGCCTACGAGGGCTGGGGCTTCGAGAACCTGACCAAGGAGCAGATCAGCAACCTGAACCAGTGGGCGGCCTTCGTCTATGAGCCGCTGCTGCAGGACCGCGTGCGGCGCATCCAGGACAATGACGACCCGCAGTATGGCCGCGCCGTGGCGGAAAAGGTGCATGCCGGCCTCAAGCAAACCGGCGCGGTGCGTCCGCCGCGGGAGTTCGTGCTGATGGACCGGTCGGCACTCGGGTTGGGCAGCGTGTTCACCCGGCTTCGGGCCGAGGTGAACTGGTATAAGCTGTTCCACGAGCTGGTGGAGGGGTTCGACACCGAGGCGGTCGCGCAGCGGCAGACGGCGGCGCTGCTGGAAGCGGGCGTGCCGCCCAGCGTGTAAGGCCCAGCAATTAGGGGGCCTTGCCTCGACCCTCGCGCGCGGGGCATGGTGCGCGCGAGGGAACGAAGGATGGACGCATGCGCCTCGCGGTGCTGAAGGAACGGGCTGCGGTCGAAACACGCGTGGCAGCCACGCCGGATACGGTCAAAAAACTGATCACGCTGGGGCTGACCGTCGCGGTCGAGGCCGGCGCCGGTCAGGCAAGCGCGTTCGCCGACGCGGATTACCAGGCTGCCGGGGCCGAGATCGCACCGGATGCGGCGGCGGCGCTGGCCGGGGCGGGGGTCGTATTCGCCGTGCAGATGCCGGGGCCGGAGGTCCGGGCGATGATACCCCGCGGCGCGTTGCTGGTCGCAACCAGCGGCGCACACAGCGACCCGGCGCTGGTGCCGGCGCTCGCGGCGTCCGGGATCGACGCCTGCGCCATGGAGCTGCTGCCGCGCATCACCCGCGCGCAGAGCATGGACATATTGAGCAGCCAGGCGAACCTTGCGGGCTACCGGGCGGTCATCGAGGGGGCGGCGGCGTTCGACCGCGGCTTCCCGATGATGATGACGGCGGCCGGGACCGTGCCGCCGGCGCGCGTATTCGTGATTGGCGCCGGGGTGGCCGGATTGCAGGCGATCGCGACGGCGCGCCGCCTGGGCGCCATTGTGTCCGCAACCGACGTGCGCCCGGCGGCCAAGGAGGAGATCAAGTCGCTCGGCGCCACCTATGTCGGCGTCGAGGATGCGGAGACGGCCGGCCAGACCGGCGCCTACGCCAAGGAAATGAGCGACGCCTTCCGCCAGAAACAGGCCGAGCTGATGGCCACCACGGTCGCGAAGAACGATTTGGTGATCTGCACCGCCCTGGTGATGGGCCGGCGCGCGCCGGTGATCGTCAGCCAGCCGATGGTGGACGCAATGCGGGCCGGCAGCGTCATCGTGGACCTCGCGGCGGAGGCCGGCGGCAATTGCGCCGCGACGGTGCCGGGCGAGGCCAGCACGACGAAGAATGGGGTCAAGGTGCTGGGCTGGACCAACTGGCCCGGACGCATCCCAGTCGCCGCCAGCTCGCTTTACGCCCGCAACCTCCTGACGTTCCTGACCACGTTCTGGGACAAGGCGGCCGGCGCCCCGGCGTTGCCCGACAGCGACGAGATCGTGCGCGGCGTCTTGCTGACCCGCGGCGGCCAGGCCGTCCACGCCCAATTCCAGCCCGCAGCCGCGGCATAGAGAGAGGCCCCATGAACCCCAACCTATATGCGGACGAGGCCGTCCGCATCGCCGAGCGCGCCGCCGCGCTGGCCGACCAATTGCGTGCCGCGAGCGCCGGCATCGAGCCGGTGGCGACCGCAGTCGAGCCGTTCATCTTCCTGCTGGCGATCTTCCTGATGGCCTGCTTCGTTGGTTACTATGTCGTTTGGAACGTGACGCCCGCGCTGCACTCGCCGCTGATGGGGGTGACCAACGCGATCTCGTCCGTCATCGTCGTCGGCGCCATGCTGGCAGTCGGCCTGTCCGACAGCGCCTGGGCGCGGGCGTTCGGGTTCCTGGGCGTCATGCTGGCAAGCGTCAACATCTTCGGCGGCTTCGTCGTGACGCAGCGGATGCTGGCGATGTTCCAATCCAACAAGCCGCGGGTGCGCAAGTAGCATGAGCGCCTCGCTGACCTCACTCGCCTACCTCGTCGCCGCCGTGCTGTTCGTGCTCGCTCTGCGCGGGCTGTCCAGCCCCGTCACCGCGCGCGCCGGCAACCAGTTCGGCATGATCGGCATGGCCATCGCCGTGATCGCCACCCTGCTGCAGCGCGGCATGTCCGGATCGGGCTTCCTGCTGATCGCGCTGGCCATCCTGATCGGCGGCGCCGCCGGCGTCGTCGTCGCGCGCCGCATTCAGATGACGGCGCTGCCGCAACTGGTCGCCGCATTCCACTCATTGGTCGGCCTGGCCGCGGTGTTCGTGGCGGCGTCGGCGCTGAACGCCCCGGCGTCGTTCGGCATCGGCATCCCCGGCGCAATCCATCGGCAGTCGCTGATCGAAATGTCGCTCGGCCTGGCGATCGGCGCCATCACCTTCTCCGGCTCGCTGATCGCCTTCGCCAAGCTGCAGGGCACCATGAAGGGGTCGCCGATACTGTTCCCACGGCAGCACCAGCTCAACCTGGCGCTTGGCATCCTGCTGCTGGTGTTGATCGTCGTATTCGTGCTGTCGGGCAGCCAGGCGCTGTTCTGGCTGATTGCATTGCTGGCGCTTGGCCTCGGGTTCCTGATCATCATCCCGATCGGCGGCGCGGACATGCCGGTGGTGGTGTCGATGCTGAACAGCTACTCCGGCTGGGCGGCTTGCGGCATCGGCTTCACCATCCAGAACCTAGCGCTGATCATCACCGGGGCGCTGGTCGGCGCATCGGGCGCCATCCTGTCCTACATCATGTGCAAGGGCATGAACCGCAGCATCCTGAACGTGCTGCTGGGCGGCTGGGGCACAGACAGCGGCGGCGCGGCCTTGGCCAACCCGGCCCATGCCGACCGTGCCGTTCGCGCCGGCAATGCGGACGACGCGGCGTTCATCATGAAGAATGCGTCCAAGGTCATCATCGTGCCGGGCTATGGCATGGCGGTGGCGCAGGCGCAGCACTCGTTGCGGGAGATGGCGGACACGCTGAAAAAGGAGGGCGTGGAAGTGAAATACGCCATCCATCCAGTCGCCGGACGCATGCCGGGCCACATGAACGTGCTGCTGGCCGAGGCCAATGTGCCGTATGACGAGGTGTTCGAGCTCGAGCAGATCAACAGCGAGTTCAGCACGGCCGACGTGGTTTACGTGATCGGCGCCAACGATGTGACCAATCCGTCGGCCAAGACCGATCCGAAGTCGCCGATCTACGGCATGCCGATCCTGGACGTGGACAAGGCCAAGACGGTGCTGTTCATCAAGCGTAGCATGGCGTCCGGCTATGCGGGCGTCGACAACGAGCTGTTCTTCCGCCCGAACACGATGATGCTGTTTGGCGACGCGAAGAAGATGACGGACGAGATCGTGCAGGATCTGGCGCACTGATGAGCGGGAACGGCGTCGATCTCGGCGCGATCTACCAACTGCTGTCGCAGGTGGCGGAGGCCGTCACGCGCCACGACCGCGCGCTTGAGGCGCTTGGCCGTGACATGGTCGCGATGCGGGGGGAGCTGACTGAAATGCGTGGAATTATGGCGACGAAGGGTGACCTGGCGGAGTTGCGACAGACGATAACGCATTATCATTCCTCAATCGTCGGGCACGGCATCCTCATTTCAGACCTTGAAGCACGGATACGGCGGGTCGAGGAGCATCTCGACCTGCCTACGCTTTAGCCGCTCAGCTCAACCGCACCTTCACATAGCTGCCCGGCGCATCCTCAATCGCGGGCAGCGCGCCGTCTACGGGCACGCGCATGGGCATATGGGTGCCGTCCAGCGCCGTGACCCAACGTTGCCAGTCGGGCCACCAGCTTCCGGACATCTCGGTAGCGCCGGCCATCCAGGCGTCGGGTTCCGCCGGCAGCTCGCTATTGATCCAGTGGCTGTACTTGCCGCCCTCCGGCGGATTGACCACCCCGGCGATATGCCCGCTCGCCGCCAGCACGAAGCGGTTCTGCCCGCCCAGCAACTGCGTGCCGCGATAGGTGCTGCGCCACGGCGTGATATGGTCATCGCGGGTCGACAGGAAATAGCTTGGCTGCTCGACGCGGCCGAGGTCGATAGACCGTCCCGACAACTCGATCCCATTCGCTTCGCACAGCAAATTCTCTTGATACATGCGCCGCAGATAGAAGCTGTGCATGCGCGCCGGCATTCGCGTGCTGTCGCTGTTCCAATACAGCAGGTCGAACGGGAACGGGTCGTTGCCCAGCAAGTAGTTGTTCACCACGAACGACCAGATCAGGTCGTTGGCGCGCAGCATGTTGAAGGTCGCCGCCATCTCGCCGCCATCGAGGAAGCCGCGTTTCTCTATCTTTTCCTCAAGCGACCTCAATTGTTCCTCGTCGATGAACACGCCGAGCTCGCCGGCTTCCTTAAAGTCCATCATGGTGACAAAGAACGTCGCCGACTTGATGCGGCCGTCGCCCGCCGCCGCCATCCACGCCAGCGCGCCCGCGAGCAGCGTGCCGCCGAGGCAATAGCCGACCGCGTTCACCTCCCGCTCCCCGGTCGCCCGTTCGATCGCATCGAGCGCGGCCAGGAATCCTTCGGCCAGGTAGTCGTCGAAACCCTTATCAGCCAGGCGCGCGTCGGCTGTCACCCAACTGATCATGAACACGGTATGTCCCTGGGCCACCGCCCAGCGCACGAAGCTGTTCCTCGGGCGCAGGTCCAGGATGTAGAACTTGTTGATCCAGGGCGGCGCAATCAGCAGCGGACGCTTCAGCACCGTGTCCGTTGACGGCGAATACTGGATAAGCTGCATCAACTCGTTCTGGAACACGACCTTGCCCGGCGTCACCGCGATGTTCTCGCCGATCCGAAACGCGTCGGTGTCGGTCATCTTGATCGTGAGCCTGCCGCGCCCCCGCTCGAGGTCCGACAACAGGTTGGCCAGGCCGCGCAGCAGGTTCTCGCCCCCGGTCTCGGCGGTCTTGCGCAGCACCTCGGGGTTGGTCAGCAGGAAATTCGATGGACTGATCGCGTCCATGAACTGGCGCGAATAGAAATCGATCTTTTGCGCCGTCTTGGGGTCGAGCCCGTCGACCCGGGCCACGACATCCTGCACATACCGGGCGCAAAGCAGGTATGATTGCTTGATGAAGTCGAAGACCTCGTTCTCTTTCCAGGCATGATCCTTGAAGCGGCGGTCCCCAGGGCCCGACTCGACTACCGCCGCCGATTGGAGGCCCCACATCCGCCGTGTCGTGTTCTGCCACAGCGTCATGTAGTCCTGCCACAGCGCGATCTGCGCCTGCACCACCTTGGACGGGTCCTTCATGAGCTGCGCCGTCATCTCCATAAAGGCGTGGCCGACGTTCATCGGGTCGAGTTCCGGGATGTCGCGCGATTGCCGGTTCAGCCAGTCGGCCACCAGACGCTGCGAGCGTTCGGCAATGGAGGCCATCGAACGTCCCAACACCGCCGGGTCGGCAAGCTTGAAACCTGGCGATACCAGCGCCGCGGGATCGGTCGAGCCGGTATGGGCCTTGCCGCTTTCGGCCATGCTACGGGTATCCTTTCCGTCGGACACGATGCCGCGCTACATGTCGCCAACACGCGTGGGACAGGGCCGGACAATGGCGACTTTCGACAGGTTTCAACCTACGCGCCGGAGTGGCAAGGGACAAGTGACGCTTCTTCGACTGCGCCGCATCAGGATTGCAATGTTACTGGCCGCAACGTTGACCCCGGCATGCAGCCGGATCGAGCAGGCCAACGACAGTAAGCTCACGCTCGATACCCCGATCGAGTGGTGGCACGGCCTGCAGGGCGGGAAGATCGCCGCCGTGCGCCCGCCGCCGCCCGGCGTCGCCGATCCGTATCCAAACCTGGGCCAGGTGCCGGCGCGGCCGGTGATGACGGATGCCGCCACCCGCCGCGCCCTTGCCGCCCGCTTGACCTCGGAGCGTGACCGCACCGAGCGCCAGGCGATCCAGGATCCCTTGGTCCTGCCGGCCCCCAGCCCCGCCCCGGCAAAAATCGCTCCGGCAAAACCGGCCGTAAGCGCCGCGCCGCGCCCGCCTGCGCCACGTCCGCCTGCTCCGCCGCCCGACCCTGGCGCGTCAGCGGCTATGATGGATGCTGCGACGGCGACGGCGCCGGCGGGATCCGCGCCGTCACCGCCGGTGCCCGCAGCCGCTCCCGTGCCGCCCCCTGCTCCCGCGGCGGCGCCGGGCAGGCCGCAGGCAGCCGCACCCTCAACGGAAACTGGGCCGCTGCCAGACCTGCCCACCACGGAACCGTCGCTGCCGCGCCTCGGCGGCATGCCGGCTAGCGTCAATGAGCCTGCTGTGCCGAGGCAGCCGCCGGGCGTTTCCATCGCATTCCGGCGGGGATCGGCGGCGTTGCCAGCCACCGCCGGCGCTGCCCTGCGCGAGTTGGCGGGACGCCGGGCCGGGGCGACTATCGCGGTCGCCGCCGCCGGGGATGCGCCGGGACCAAGCCTGGAAGCGCAGGCCCGCGCCTTGCCGTTGGCGCTCCGGCGCGCCCAGGCGATCCAGGACGCGCTCGTCGCGGCGGGGGTGCCGGCGACGGCGCTCCGCATCGATGCGGCCGCGGTGGGTCGCGGGGGCGCGGCGCGTCTGCTACAACAGTAGAACCCCAGCAGTGATGAACCCACCCCGAATGACGCACGAATTCCACCGTATCCGCCGCATGCCGCCCTACGTGTTCGCCGAGGTGAACCAGGCGAAGGCCCAGGCCCGCACGCGCGGCGAGGACATCATCGACCTCGGCATGGGCAATCCCGACACGCCGACCCCGCCGCACATCGTCGCCAAGCTGATCGAGGCCGTGCAGGACCCGCGCACCCACCGCTACAGCGCGAGCAAGGGCATCCCGGGGCTGCGCCGGGCGCTGGCCGGATATTATGAGCGCCGGTTCGGCGTGACGCTCGATCCGGAGACCGAGGTGGTCGCGACGCTCGGCTCCAAGGAGGGCCTGGCCAACCTCGCCGCCGCCATCACCAGCCCCGGCGACACCATCCTGGTGCCCAACCCGTCCTACCCGATCCACCAGTTCGGCTTCATCATCGCCGGCGCCAGCGTGCGCAGCGTGCCGGCCACGCCGGACGCCAGCATGTTGGAGGCGCTCGACCGCGCCGTGCGCCACAGCGTGCCGAAGCCGACGGCGCTGATTGTGAACTTTCCCAGCAATCCAACGGCTTATTGCGCGGACCTCGCCTTCTATCATGACGTGGTGGCGCTGTGCCGCAAGCATGAGATCTTCATCCTTTCGGACCTCGCCTACGCCGAGATCTATTTTGGCCACACCCCGCCGCCCTCGCTGCTGCAGGTGCCAGGCGCCAAGGAGATCGCGGTCGAGTTCACCAGCCTGTCAAAAACCTATTCCATGCCGGGCTGGCGCATGGGTTTCGCCGCCGGCAACGCCCGGCTGATCGCGGCGCTGGCGCGCATGAAGTCCTACTTGGATTACGGCGCCTTCACCCCCATCCAGGTTGCGGCAACGGCGGCGCTGAACGGCCCGCAGGAGTGCGTGTCGGAAATGCGCGCGCTGTATCGCGAACGCCGGGACGTGCTGGCCCGCGGCCTGGCGCAGGCGGGCTGGGACGTGCCGATCCCCGATGGCTCGATGTTCCTTTGGGCGCCGATCCCCGCGCGCTATGCGCATCTGGGCAGCGTCGAGTTCAGCAAGCTGCTGCTGGCCCGCGCCAAGGTGGCCGTGGCGCCCGGCATCGGCTTCGGCGAGCACGGCGACACCCACGTGCGCATCGCCCTGGTGGAGAACACCCAACGCCTGCGCCAGGCAGCGCGCAACATCCGCGGATTCCTGCACGGCGACAGCAATGTAGCGGACGCGGCGGCGGAATGACCCGCCCGCTGTCGATCGGCGTCGCCGGGCTGGGCACGGTTGGCGCGGGGGTGCTGCGCTTGCTGCGGGACAATGCAGACCTGGTTGCGGCCCGCGCTGGCCGGCCCATCGCCGTGACAGCCGTTTCCGCCCGCGACCGCTCGCGCGACCGCGGCGTGCCGACGTCCGGGCTGCGCTGGTATGACGATCCCGTCGCGCTTGCCGCCGACCCGGCCTTGGACGTAGTCGTCGAACTGATCGGCGGCGCGGACGGCCCGGCGCGCGACTTGGTGCAGGCGGCGCTCGCGGCGGGCAAGCCGGTCGTCACCGCCAACAAGGCGCTGCTGGCCGTGCACGGCGGCGCATTGGCGCAGCAGGCCGGCGCGGCGGGGGTGACGCTCGCGTTCGAGGCGGCGGTCGCTGGCGGCATTCCGGTTATCAAGGCGCTGCGCGAGGGCCTGGCCGGCAACCGCATCGACCGCATCGCCGGCATCCTGAACGGCACCTGCAACTACATATTGACGGTGATGCGCGAACGCGGGCGCGAGTTCGCCGACGTGCTGGCGGAAGCGCAGCGCCTTGGTTTTGCCGAGAGCGACCCGAGCTTCGACGTGGACGGCATCGACGCCGCGCATAAATTGGCGATCCTGGCGGCGCTGGCGTTCAACCGCCCGGTCGACTTCGCCGCCGTGCATATCGAGGGCATACGCGCCGTTTCCGCGCTCGACATCGCCTTCGCCACCGACCTCGGCTACCGCATCAAGCTGCTGGGCATCGCGCGGCGGACCGAGGCCGGGATCGAGAGCCGGGTGCATCCCTGCATGGTGCCGCAGGCGGCGCCGATCGCCCGCGTGGACGGCGTGTTCAACGCGGTGGTGGCGGAGGGCGATTTCGTCGGCCGGGTGATGCTGGAGGGCCGGGGCGCCGGCGCCGGGCCGACCGCAAGCGCCGTGGTCGCGGACCTCATTGACATCGCGCGCGGACGGGCCACGCCGGTATGGGGCGCGGACGGCGCGGCGCTGGCCGACCTGCCGCCAGTGCCGATGTCGGCCCATGTCGGCGCATACTACCTGCGGCTGATGGTCGTCGACCGGCCCGGCGTGATCGCCGACGTGACCGCGGCATTGCGCGACTCGGGCGTCAGCCTGGAGAGCATGCTGCAGCGCGGACGCGCCCCCGGCGAGGCGGTCCCGGTCGTGCTGGTGACGCACGAGACCAACGAGGCGGCGATGCATGAGGCGCTGGGCCGCATCAACGCCCTCGACGCCGTGCTGGAACCGCCGACCCTCATCCGCATCGAGCCTGCGTAAGGAAACCCCATGACCGACAATCATCCCGAGATCAGCCTCGACCGCAACCTGGCGCTGGACCTGGTGCGGGTGACCGAGGCCGCCGCCCTCGCCGCCTCCCGCTGGATGGGCTGCGGCAAGAAGAACGAGGCCGATGGCGCCGCGGTCGAAGGCATGCGCCGCGCCTTCGACAGCGTGGCCATCGACGGAACGGTCGTGATCGGCGAGGGCGAGATGGACGAGGCGCCGATGCTGTATATCGGCGAGCGCGTCGGCGCCGGCGGCCCGGCCATGGACATCGCCGTGGACCCGCTGGAGGGCACCAACATCACCGCGAAGGGCGGGCCGAACGCGCTCGCGGTGGTGGCGCTGGCCGAGCACGGCAATTTCCTGCATGCGCCCGATATTTACATGGACAAGATCGCCGTCGGCCCCGGGCTGCCGGACGGGGTCGTGGACCTGGACGCGTCGGTGGCGGACAACCTGCGCAACCTGGCCCGCGCAAAAAAGCGGGAGATCGGCGACATCGTGGTCTGCATGCTGGAGCGCGAGCGCCATGCCGAGCTGCTGGCGCGATGCCGGGAGGCTGGGGCGCGCATCATGCTGCTGGGCGACGGCGACGTGGCGGGCGTGATCGCGGCGGCGCTGCCGGAGGGCGGGGTCGACATCTACATGGGGACCGGCGGCGCGCCGGAGGGCGTGCTGGCGGCGGCGGCGCTGCGCTGCATCGGCGGGCAAATGCAGGGCCGGCTGATTTACGAGGACGACGCGCAGGTCGAGCGTGCGCGCGGCATGGGCGTCACCGATCCGCGGCATAAATACACAGTCAGCGAGATGGCGAAGGGCGACGTGATGTTCGCCGCCACCGGCGTGACGGGCGGCGCGATGCTGCGCGGGGTGCGTCGGTTCGGCGCCGGGGCCTACACGCATTCGATGGTGATGCGCAGCAAGTCGGGCACGGTCCGCTATATCGAGGCGCACCACAACTTCGCGACCAAGACTTGGCAGCCGGAGTAGCCGCGAACGGTGGCGCGGCCCTGGGGATTGCCGCCAGCCTGACCGGGCGGCGGTGGCTGTGGCGCAATGGCGAGGACCGGATCGGCCTCGGCATCGCCCAGCGTATGGGATTGCCGGAGATCGTCGGCCGGCTGCTTGCGGCCCGTGGCGTCGACCTGGAGACCGCGGCGCATTTCCTCGACCCCACGCTGCGCGCCCTGCTGCCGAACCCGTCGCTGCTGTCCGACATGGACTGTGCGTCCGACCGGCTGGCCCGCGCCGTGCTGAAATCCGAAACCGTCGGGGTGTTCGGCGACTACGACGTGGACGGCGCATGCAGTGCGGCGATCATCGTCACCGTATTGCGCGGCCTGGGCTGCCGGGTGCTGACCCACGTGCCGGACCGGCTGCTCGAGGGCTATGGCCCGAACGGCCCGGCCCTGCTGCAACTGGTGCAGGGGGGCGCCAGCCTGATCGTCTGCGTCGACTGCGGCACCGCGGCGGCGGGCGCACTGGCGGCGGTGCAGGGCCAGGCCGATGTCGTGGTGCTGGACCATCACGCCACCGACGGGCCGCCGCCGCCCATCCTGGCCACCGTCAACCCGAACCGGCTGGATGATGCGTCCGGATTGGGCGGCGTATGCGCGGCGGCCATCGCGTTCCTGGCCGCCATCGCCACGCTGCGCGCGCTGCGCCGGGCCGGGTTCTTCGCCAGCCGGGCCGAGCCGGACTTGCGGGAGCTGCTGGACCTCGTGGCGCTCGCGACCGTGTGCGACGTGATGCCGCTGCGTGGCCTTAACCGCGCGCTGGTCACCCAGGGCCTGCGCGTGATGGCCCGGCGCGCGCGCCCCGGCATCGCGGCGCTGCTGGAGGCGGCGTCTGCGCGCGACCTGCCGACCGCGTTCACCTGCGGCTTCGCGTTGGGGCCACGCATCAACGCGGCCGGGCGCATCAGCCAGGCGGACCTCGGGCTGCGGCTGCTGCTGTGCGACGATCCCGTCGAGGCGCGGGCGCTGGCCGATACGCTGGACAGCACCAACCGCCAGCGGCAGGCGGTCGAGGCCGGGATGCTGGAGGCGGCATTGGCGCAGGCGGCGGCGCAGGCGGCGGCCGGGCACGCGGCGATGCTGGTCTATGCCGCGGGTTGGCATCCCGGTGTCGTCGGCATCGTGGCCGGGCGGATCAAGGAGCGGCACAACCGCCCGGCCTGCGTTGGCGCGCTGGCCGATGGGTTGGTGCGGGGCAGCGGGCGGTCTGTGCCCGGCGTGGACCTGGGCGGCGCAGTGATGGCGGCGCGGCAGGCGGGATTGCTGGTGACGGGCGGCGGGCATGCGATGGCGGCCGGGTTCGCGCTGCATGAACGCGACGTGCCGGCGTTCCACGTGTTCCTGAACGGCCGCCTGGCGCACGCGGCGGCGTTGCCGTGCGTCGCCGACCTGCCGGTGGAGGGCACGCTGGCCGTGCCTGGCGCGACGGTCGACCTGGCGCAGCAGCTCGCCCGGCTGTCGCCCTACGGCAACGGCAACGAGGAGCCGGTGTTCGTGCTGCCGCGCGCCCAGGTGGTCCGCGCCGACCGCATCGGCAAGGAGGGCGCGACGATCCGCGCCTATGTGCAGGGGGAGGGCGGTGGCCCGCGCCTGAAAACCTTGCTGTTCCGGGCGAAGGATGGTGCGTTGGCCGACGCGCTGCTGGCCCGGGGCGGACCGCTGCACTTGGCCGGGCACCTGCGGGCGGAGGAGTGGAACGGCAGCGTCACGGCCGGGTTTTTCATCACTGATGCAGCGGTGGCGGAGTAGTTTGAGCCTTTACGGACCGCAGCCGAAGCCGCGTCATTAGCCGTAGGCAAGGGCCATGGCGCGCTGTTCTACGAGCGCGGGGTGTTCGACGCGTGCGAACGCTGCCGCGGTCCGGCGCGGCTTGGTTCCGTGTGGTTCGGGGCCGCGCTGGTAGACTGCCGCGGTGCTGCCCGGGCCGCCGCCGCTGTGGCCGATATAGGTCGCACCCATGTCGCCGATGCCAATCATCAGGCCCAGGCCATACCCGCCTGTCCGCCACGGCCGCCCGGGAACGGGGCCGCCGACCGGATGCGGCGACAGCATTTCGCCTAAAAGCGCCGCGGGCAGCAGCGCGCCTGCGAGCAACCGGTGCAACAGCAGCGCAGCGCTGGCGGCTGGCCCGGCCAGCAGGCCATGGTAAACCCATCCTGGATCATACCCGGCCGAATTCCCCCACGCCGTCGCCGCCAAGTCGGCGGGATCGCGGGCGAGTTCGACGCCGGCAATGCCAAGTGGCGCGAGCACCAGGTTATTGAGGGCGGCATCGAGCTCCTGGCCCGCAGTGTCCTCGATCAGTTCGCGCACGAACATATAGCCGACGTTCGAGTAGGCCCAGCCTTGGCCAGGCTCGAAGATAAGCTTCTCAGCATGGACATGCCGGAGCATTTCGTCGCGTGTCCAAGGCGTTCCGCCATTGGCGACCGCTTCATGGTACGCCCCGAGCCGCCCATATTCGGGGAGGCCTGCCCGGTGTTGAAGCATGTGGCGAAGCGTAAACGACCTTCCGCGCACCGGCGTATCGAGGCCGAGACGGCCATCGGCGACCAGTATAAGGGCAGCCGCAGCCAGTACGGTTTTTGAGAAGCTCCAATACGGCACCGAGACCGGTTCGAAACCTTGAACTTCGGTGCCATGCTCGACGACGGATATGATGCATGTTCCGGTTCCATGGTCCGCCGCGGTGTCCACCATCCGACGAACTGTCAAGACCGTCCGCTACGCACCGCGACCAACTCCGACGGCCCAAAAATCGGCGTAGCCGTCGATCATCCACGCATGACGACCGACGGCCCGGCCAAGGCCGCTACGCTGCCTTCTGCTTCAGGTAGGCGTGCACGAAGCCGGGCAGGTGGCTGCCGAGCCAATCGCCCATCTCCTGCTCTTCTTTCATCGACTGCTCCAGCACCGCGCTGTCGTCCGTCGCACCGGCCGCCTCCGCCAGCGTGAGCAGCACCTTGTAGGAGCCGATCTCGTAAGCCTTGAAGCCGATGGCCGCGAGGACGTTCTTCAACACCTCGTCGTCCGCCCCGACGTGTGCAAAACCAGCCACGGTGGCGACAGCACCGGTCACCGCTTCCTTCGCGATCGACTTGCTCGTGCCATGCTTCGTAAGCAAAGTGTCCAGTCGCCCCGCTTGGGTCGTCGAGCGCTCCATCTCCTGCTGCATCTTCGCGTGCAAGTCGGGATAGGGTTCCATCCGGCCCAACTGATTCTTTATGGTCCCAATCGCCTGGGTCTCGACGGCGTGCTGGTTGCGGAGACCGGTTACATAAACGTCCATCACTGCGTTTGAGCCACTCATATTACGCTCCGATTGATAGTTGCGGCTCAACGTCGCTGCTACACGGCAGGATGCAAGTGGAGCCCATCAGGATAGATTGAACTTGCCGTCTGGCGACGTGGGTCTATTTCAATGGGTTTGCGCGTGAAGGCGTCGGAGGTGTTGGGGCGGTTTTTGCTTTAAATCCATTCGATAGCCCGGCGCAGGAACGTAATGCCAAGCGCCGCAAAGGTCGCCGCCTCCGCATTGTCCTTGCCGTAGCCGTGCCCGCCAGCAGCAGGCTCATAAAACGACGCGTCGTAACCCATCTCCTGCAGCTTCGCCGCCATCTTGCGCGCGTGGCCCGGATGCACCCGGTCGTCGCGCCGGGCGGTGGCGAGCAGGATCGGCGGATACGCCCGGCCCGGCGCCGCCACGTGATACGCCGAGATGTGCTGCAGGAACGCCCAATCCTCCGGCACATCCGGGTCGCCGTACTCCGCCGTCCAGCTCGCGCCCGCCAGCAGCTTCGTATACCGGCGCATGTCGATCAGCGGGATGGTGCAGAACAGCGCGCCGAACCGCTCGGGGTATCGGGTCAGCATGTTGGCGATCAGCAGCCCGCCATTGGACCCGCCCTCGGCGGCGATGCGTCCGGGCCGGGTCACGCCGCGGGACACCAGGTCGGCCGCGACCGCCGCAAAGTCGTCGTGGCTGCGCGCCTTGTACTTCCGCCGCCCGGCGTCGTGCCAGCGTGTGCCGAACTCGCCGCCACCGCGGATGTTGGCGACGACCGTGGTGCCGCCGGGTTCGAGCCAGAGCCGCCCCATGCCGCTCTTGTAGGTCGGCAGCATCGAGATGTTGAAGCCGCCATACGCCGTGAGGTGCACCGGCGCGTCCGCGGTCAGGCCGGGCGGGCCGACCTGGACGTAGGGGATGCGCTCGCCGTCGACGGAGACCGCCTCGTGCCGCGTCACGACCAGGCCGCCCGCGTTAAAGGCGACGGGTGCGCGCTTCAGCACCTCGGGCTCGCCGCCAGTCAGCAACAGCAGGCTCGGCGGCGTGAGCGGGTCCTGCACGGCGCCGAGCAGGGTGCCGTCCTGCTCCATGTCTTCGGCGTCGAGCGGCCAGGCGGAAACGGTGCCGATCTCCGGCAGGCCCGGCAGCGCGGCGTCGGTCCACGCGCCGGGTGTTATGATCCGATAAACCGGCCGCAGGTCGTCGAGGATGTTGAGCACCAACCGGCCATCCGACCAGAAAAACCCCTGCACCGACCGCCGCTCGGTCGGCTCGAACAGCACGGCGAAGTCCCTGCTGCCAGCGAGGAACGCCTCGAAGCCGATGCCCAGCACCGTGTTGGCCGGATGGGTCTGCCCACCCACCGTCCAGGCCGTCCGCGCCCGGACTGCGAGCCAGCCGTGGCTCCAAAACATCCAGGCATCGCTTGGCAAATCGAGCTTCCGGTCAGGTCCGGCACGCGTGCCGATGTGGACCTCCGTATCGAAGAACCCGGTGCGCGCGACGAAGGTCAGCCGGTCTAACTCGCGGTCATAGCCGCCGGAGGCCGATAGATGGGCGGGATCGGTCTCGAACAGGATCGGCGCATCGGCCGGGTCGGCGCCGCGATCCCAGCGCCGGACGGTGCGGGCGTAGCCGGAGCGGGTCACGCCGCCGAACGCGCTGCTCAGCAGCAACGTGTCGCGGTCGAGCCAGGCGGCCCCGCCTTTCGCCTCCGGCAGCACGAAACCATCGGCGGCGAAGGTCCGGGACGGGAGATCGAACTCCCGCAGCACCACAGCGTCGCCGCCACCGCGCGAAAGGCGCAGCAAGGCGCGGTCATGGTCCGGCGGCAGCGTTCCGGCGCCCTGCCAGATCCAGTCCTCGCCCTCGGCGGCGGCCAGCGCGTCGACATCCAGCAGCACATTCCAATCCGGCTCGGGCAGGCGGTAGCTTTCCAGCGTCGTCCGCCGCCACAAGCCGCGCGGGTGCTCCGCGTCGCGCCAAAAATTATACAGCAACCCGGCGCGCCGGGTGACGGCCGGCAGGTTGTCGGGCCGGTCCAGCAACGCCAGCAACGCCGCACGGTCGCGATCAAAATCCGGTCCCTCAAGGCGCGCCAGGGTAGCTGCCGTCTGCGCGTCGACCCAGGCCAGCGCGCGAGCCCCGTCCACGTCCTCCAGCCAAAGCCAGGGATCTTCGTCGGGCTGTTCGAGGCTCGGCAATGCGGACATGGCGATCACGGCCACGAAGTCATGATTGCCGCCGGACCCGCGGCAAGCCCGATCGACGTGCCCGGCCACAGCTTGGTGTCGTCCCAGCGGAACACCTGGATCGTGCGCTCCACCATGTTCTGCACCAGCACGGTCCGTCCGTCGCGGGAGAACGCGATGCCCTGCGACCAGCGGCCGATGGACGCCTCCGCCACCTGCTTCAACTGCTTATTGGCCAACGCGAACATCATCAACCGGCCATGGTCGCGGCGGAACGGACTTTCGTCCGGCTTGGTCGTGCCATCCTGCGCGCCGATTGCCAGGAAGCGGCCATCCGGCGACCACTTCAGCCCCTCGGGCGACTGGCCGACGGAAATCGTCTGCACGGTCCGGAACGGCTGCGCCGTGAGGTCGATCAGGCTCACGGTGTCCACGTCGCCGTCGCCGCGGCCCATGTTGCCGACCGCCGCCAGCGTGCCGTCCGCGGTGATGTCGATGGTGTAGGGCGCGACGCCGGTGGTGAGCGGGCGCTTGACCAGCGTGACTTTCTCGCCGTCGATCTCCAGCACCTGCACCATGTTGTCGCCGTTGCGGGTCACCAGCGCCGATTTGCCATCGACGGTGAAGGCGATCCCGCTCGGCATCGACTTCGGGTCAATCATCACCGTCCCGGCCGCAGTCAGGCGCCGGTCCGCGATGGTGAACACCGACAGCGTGCCGGCAAACCGGTTCGCGACCAGCGCCAGCGCGCCGTCGGGGGAGATGCGCACCGTGGTCGCGCCCGCGCCGGCATGCAGCGTCTGCACGACCTGCGGCGGCTTCGCGGTCAGGTCGACCACCGAAACCCTGTCGTCGGGGCTGATGCCGGCGGGGCCGTGCAGGTCGGCCTTGGTGGCGGAGGCGACGATGGCGAAGCTCTCATCCCGCGCGATCGCCACCGCCATGGGCGGACCGACGACGCTGCCGGGCACGTCCAGCGTCGCGAGCACCTTGGGCGGGCTTTCCTTCATGTCGATGACGCTCAATGTGTCGGCGGGCGCGCCGGCCGCCGCAACCTGGGCGCCGTTGTTCAGCACGGTATGCGCATCGTTGGACGAAAGCGCGATATCCGCGCGCGCCGGCCCGGTCAAAGCCGACGCCGCAAGCAGGCCAGCCAACAACACCCGCATGGTCGTTCTCCCATCATTGAGCGCCTTGACGTTACGGGGCGTTGCGCCGGTTCACCAAGCCCTCGACGTGCTCGGCGATCGCCATGGACGAGGTGAGGCCAGGGCTCTCAATGCCGAACAGGTTCACCAGGCCGCCCAGTCCGTGCTGCGCCGGGCCGGAGATCATGAAATCCGCCGGAGGTTCGCCGGGGCCGCTGATCTTGGGGCGGATGCCCGCATAGCCCGGCGTCAGCGCGCCATCCGGCAAGCCCGGCCAATAGCGGCGGATCGCGGCGTAGAAGCCGTCGGCGCGGCGTATGTCGACGTCATACTCCTCGCGCTCGACCCATTGCACGTCTGGCCCGAACCGCGCCTGGCCGCCCAGGTCCAGGGTCAAGTGCACCCCCAGGCCCGCCGCTTCCGGCACCGGGTAGATCAAACGATTGAACGGGGCGCGGCCCGACAGCGAATAGTAGCTGCCCTTGCATAGATGCGGCCTTGGGATGGTTTCGGGCGGGATGCCGGCGATGTGCCTGGCGACATCGGGCGCATACAGGCCGATGGCATTCACCAGGACCTCGCAGGCCAGCTCCATCGGTTCTTCGCCGCCGACCTGCAGCAGGAAGCCGCCCGGCATCGCGGCGCCGGATAGGATGGGAGCGTGGCAGACGACGGCGCCGCCGGCGTTCTCGACGTCGCCCTGGAAGCCGAGCATCAAGGCGTGGCTGTCGACGATGCCGGTGCTGGGGGACAGCAGGGCGGCCGCGGCACGGAGTGCGGGTTCCAGCCGGTGCGTATCCTCGGGTCCGAGCCATTCGAGGTCGTCGACGCCGTTCACCGCCGCCTTGGCGCGTATGGTGTCAAGCACCGGGACCTCGGCCTCCTCGGCGGCGACGATCAGCTTGCCCAGGCGGCTGTGCGGGATGCCGCGTTCCCCGCAATAGGAATAGAGCATGTGCTTGCCCTGGACGCAGAGGCGCGCCTTGAGGCTGCCGGCGAGATAGTAGATGCCGGCGTGCACGACCTCGGAGTTGCGTGACGACGCGCCGGTGCCGATGCCGCCGGCGGCTTCGAGCACCCAGACCTCTCGGCCCGACAGCGCCAGGGCGCGGGCGACGGCGAGGCCGACCACGCCGGCGCCCATGACCACGCATTCCACCGGTTCCGTCACGCATGCGCCTCCTGTTTCGGGCGAAGCAAGCCTTGGCGCGATCTTGTGGTCAAGGCGGGGCGGTCAAGCGGGCCGCTCCCGGTCCTCGTCCTCGCGGTCGCTGCTGACGCCCACGGTGCGGATCAGCGCCGGATGCAATACGTAGGCGTCCAGCCGCTCCCCACGGGGAATGCGGCGCCGCAGCCCGTCGAGCGCCTGCCGGGAAAAGGCGGCGTCGGGCAGGGCGGCAATGGCGGCGGGGTCCATGCCATAGGCCAACAGCCGCCAATCCACGTCGCCGCTAAAGCCGTCCTGCGCCACCCAGGCCAGCAGTTTTGCCGCACCGGAGGCGCTGATGATGTAGCCGTCCCCGCCCGGCGCGTTGTCGTCTGGCGGGAAACCGAGCATGGCGTCCGCCAGGCGATGCAGGCTTGGTGCGTGGGTGGCCGCCGGGTCCAGCCGGGGCTCCAGGCGGTCATTCACGAAGCAGATGTCGTAGCCCGGCGGCAATCCGAGCGGGCCGAGCCGGGCCGGCAGCGTGTGCAGCGGGATCACGTCGTCCTCGATGACCAGGAGATGGCCGAGGCCTCGCAGCGCCAGGCTTTCCCAAGCGGCGGCGTGGCTCAGGAAGCAGCCGAGCGTGCCGCGGAGCGCCGGGTCGTCGGGCGCGCCAAGCAGGCGCTGCACGGCGGGCAAGGGGAGCCGGCTGCCCTCGACGCCGGGGATGCGGAACAGCGGCGCGGGTCCGTGGCCGAACAGCCGCTCGGTCCAGGCGCGGCGCTCGGTGTTGCGGTCGAGGTTCACGACGGCGATCCCGTAGGCGTCGCCGTGCGCCGGTTGGGCGGCATACCAGGCGCCGACGCGCTTATACATTAGGGCGGCGTTAAGCTTTGCGGCGTATTCTGCATTGCCGGGGTCTAACTGGAGGGCCGCGGCGAAACCCTGCGCCGCCCCGGGCCAATCGCGTTGCTGCCGGGCAACGTCGCTTGCCAGGGCGTGTAGGCTTGCATTGCCTGGCCAGCGGTGCAGCAGGCCGGACGCGCGCTGCCGCAGCGTATCGAGGTCGTCCATGTGATACGCGTACAGCGCCGTGTAGTGCGCCAGCCACTCCGCATCCGGCAGATGCCGCGCCGCCCGGCGGAACTGCGGATCGGAGTCCGGATAGTGCAGCGCGGCCTTCAGGTCCCGCTTGAGTTCGAGCGCCAGGGTCCAGTCGTCAGGCCGCTGCGCCAGCAAGGCGCGCCAGGCCTGGATCGCTCGGCCATGCGCACCGGCGGCCCTGGCATCGAGAGCCGTGGTCCGGAGCGCGTTCATGGTTGGCATCGCATGGCGCGCTGCATGGGACGGCGTGGGGCTATCCAGACATTCCAATTTCATCACCTGGTTCTAACCGTCGCGCAAATCTTTCACGGAGGAATGCCAGGCGAACCGCCCGCTTGGCACCTGCCGCCGCACTGCTCCGAGCAACGCGCTGGACTTGACATATCATAACGTTACCAAGCAGGCCTGTTGTGGTCTTCCTGGGGCAGACCAGAAGGATGCATGCTATGTCGCTCACCACAAACCGCTCCGCCACGACTGCCCACGTGGATTTCCGGGCCGAGGAACGAGCCAAGCTCGTAGCATGGGCCGACAACAATGGGCTCGAGGCGTCTATACAGCCGGCCGGGGGCGGGCATCCAAACGGATTGATTTTTGTGGGCTATGGCGAGGGCGTGGCGCATTGGACCATCTTCCGCGCCGACGGTCGCCTGTGGCTATGCAGCGTCGGGGACCGGACCGAGCAGGGCCGCGAGGGTTGGAAAGTGCCGGTTGAGTCGCTTGAAGATGCGCTGGAACGGATCATCGTCGATACCGAGGCGTAGCAATCGAGGCGAAAGCCATACGCAACAAGGCGTTTCGGGCCAAGGCCGTCATCGATCCCGTCGTGCTCATCGAGATACTTCCGCCCTCCAACGAGGCGCAGACGCGAGCCAACGTGTGGGCCTACACGACAATCCCAAGCCTGGTGGAAAACCTGCTGCTGTCGAGCACGTCGATGGCAGGTGAATTGCTGTGCCGGGATGGCTTGGGGCGGTGGGCTGACGACCCGCCGATGCTGGATGCTGACAGCCACGTGCATCTGGCCAGCATCGGCTTCCGCAACGTGGTGCGCGACTGCTACGCTACCAGAAGCTTGGCCGCGTCCGAGCCGGCCTAGCCAAAAAGCCGTTGCGTCGTGCGTGGACGTGTCGCGACCAGACGTTCGTCCGCCCGCGTGATCGCCTTCAGCACGGTTTCGCCCGCCTTCGCCACCTTCGGATCGGAATGGGCGAGCAGCCGGTCGACGACCAGGAGCGCCGGCGAGAGCATGCCACGAAGGTCGTGGCGCAGCTCTGCCATCGTGGCCTCAAGCTCAATGAGCCGGGCAAGTTTTCCGGCCACATGCTGATCCGGCGCGCCCGGCGTTCTTTGATCAGTCAACATATCGCGCTTACCCCCACAGTCTGCTCGAAACTGCATACTAGATCGGAATAGCAACAAATTCACTGGCTTTTGCAAGTTGCGGCGAGTTGCTCGCTGACTGGGAGCAGATAGTTGGCTCGGACCAGAATGCAGGACGGGCAATACGCCGGCATAATAAACCCTGAGTTGCTAAACTACTTAGTTGTAAAACATATGAAGGTTTAATTTATGGAAATGTCGCAAGTCGACGCATCGTCCTTGACGGTTTTCTCACGGAAAGCTTTATTGCTCTTCCACGAAAAATAAAAGGAGGTGCGGATGAAAAAAATTCTACTCGCCGGAACGGTCCTTTGCGCAGCGAGCATGCCAGCATTCGCTGAGGAGGGCATGAAGGGGTGCCTTTTGGGCAGCGGCGTCATCCCAGCCGTCCAGGCCGCCCTGAACGAGGTGGTCGGCAGCGGCAATGGCGGCATTTTCACGCCGAACATGATGTGGGCCGCGGTGGTCGACCGTAATGGGGTGCTCTGTGGCACGGCAAAGGTCGGCGATGCCTGGCCCGGCAGCCGGGCCATCGCCATCGCGAAGGCGGAGACGGCGAACGACTTTTCCAACAACAAACTGGCGCTCTCGACGGCGAACCTGTATGCCGCAACCCAGCCCGGCGGCTCGCTCTATGGATTGAACAACTCAAATCCGTTCAACCCTTTCTTCAATGCGATAACGGCCGACAACTCGATGGGCCTGGCACGCGGAAACGGCGTCGGCTTCAATCCCGGCGGCATCATCACTTTCGGCGGCGGCGTCGCGTTGTACGGGCAGGGAAGTGAGGTGATCGGCGGGCTTGGCGTCAGCGGCGACACCGCATGTGCTGACCATGCGATCGCCTACACCATGCGTATCCTGCTCAAGCTTAACAAAATTCCTTCCGGCGTCGGGCTGAACGGCACCGACAACATCCTCTATGCCTCCAGCGGAACGACGCCGACCGGGTTCCAGCACCCGCACTGCGCCGCATCCGACATTGTGCCGAAGGAGGGCGCAACTTCTCGTTAGGACCGCAGATTATGTAACCCTCGCCCGAGCGACTGCGGAAGGCCGAGACAGCCATTACAGCCGGGTTGTGCACTGCCGTGGGCGTCTCGAGATTAACGGGGACGCTCACGAGCGGCATGAGAATGGTGCCCCGTACGGGATTCGAACCCGTGTTACAGCCTTGAAAGGGCCGTGTCCTAGGCCTCTAGACGAACGGGACAGTGCGCCGGGCGTAGCGCGGGCGGGGCGCTCCGGTCAAGCCGTCGACAGCGCACGAGGCTCCAGGCGAAGTGTCGGACGCCCGGTAAAAATCAACTCGAACTCGCCGGCCACCCGCCATACCATGGAATTGAGGCCGTGACGCCGGCCGACCGCAAAAGGACGTATCCATGCCCGAAGGCCGCCTGTTCATCGGCACCCGCCGCTACTCGTCATGGTCGCTGCGCGGCTGGCTCGCCGTGCGCCTGGCCGGGATCGACGTGGAGGAGGTGGTCATCCCGCTCGGCGACAGCCGGCAGGGCAGTACGGCGGCGGTCGCGGCCGTGTCGCCCAGCGGCCTCGTGCCCTATCTGGAGCACGCCGGGCTGCGGATTTGGGAAACCCTGGCCATCTGCGAATACTGCGCCGAGATCAAGCCGGCCTTGTGGCCAGCGGACCGCGCCGCCCGCACCCGTGCCCGGGTAATCAGCGCCGAGATGCACGCGGGCTTCCGGGCGTTGCGCATAGCGATGCCGATGGTGCTGAACAAGTCGGCCCCGGGCACCGGGCAGACGCCGGATGCGCTGGCTGACATCAAGCGGATCGAGGCGTTGTGGCGGGAAACGCGGACCGCGTTCGGCGCCGCCGGCCCGTTCCTGTTCGGCGCCGGGTTCAACGCCGCCGACGCCATGTTCGCGCCCGTCGTCGCCCGGCTGCTGACCTATGGACCGCCGCTCGCCGCCGACACCCGCGCCTATTGCGATGCGGTCCGCGCGCATCCATTGGTCGATGCCTGGTATCAGGCCGCCGGGCAGGAGCCGCCCGAATGGCGCCTCGCGCATTACGAGCAGGCCAGCACCGCCTGAAACCATGCGCCGCCGGGCTTGGGGTTGGCGGCGGCGTGCGCCTATATCAGGGCAACGTCGCCTTTAAGGAACATCCATGCCCGATACGCTCGTCCCCGTCACCGTCCTGACCGGATACCTCGGCGCCGGCAAGACCACGCTGCTGAACCGAATCCTGAGCGAGAACCATGGGCGCAAATACGCTGTCATCATTAACGAGTTCGGTGAACTCGGTGTGGACAACGACCTCGTCGTCGATGCGGACGAGGAGGTGTTCGAGATGAACAACGGCTGCATCTGCTGCACCGTGCGCGGCGACCTGATCCGCATCGTCGGCGGGCTGATGAAGCGCAAGGGCGGCCTCGACGGCATCATCATCGAGACGACCGGCCTCGCCAACCCGGCGCCCGTCGCGCAGACCTTCTTCGTCGACGACGGCGTGCGCTCCCGCACCCGGCTCGACGCCATCATCACGGTGGTGGACGCGAAGCACCTGCTGGCGCGCCTTGAGGACAGCCACGAGGCCGAGGAACAGGTCGCCTTCGCCGACGTGATCGTGCTGAACAAAACGGACCTGGTGACGCCCGATGAACTCGACGCCGTGGAGGCGCGCATCCGCACCATCAACCGGTTCGCGCACATCCACCGCACCAGCCGCGCCGCGGTGGCGCTCGACCAGGTGCTCGACCAGGGCGCGTTCGACCTTGCCCGCGTGCTCGAGCGTGAACCCGGCTTCCTGGAAACGGACGAGCACTCGCACTCCGACACCGTGAACAGCGTGAGCTTCGAGGTGTCCCGCCCGATCGACCCGGAGAAGTTCAACGCCTGGATCAGCACGCTGCTGGCCGAGAAGGGCCAGGACCTGTTGCGTACCAAGGGCATTTTGTCATACGCCAACGACGACCGCCGCTTCGCCTTCCAGGCCGTGCACATGATCGCGGACGGCGACTTCATCGGCCCTTGGGCGCCGGGTTCGGAGCGCAAATCGAAGCTGGTGTTCATCGGGCGCAACCTGAACCGCCCGCAACTGCGGCGCGGGTTCGAGGCTTGCCAAGCCGGAGGCTCCAAGGCTTGAGCGAGACAAAAGAACGGCAGTTCCTGATCGACAGCCGGGGCTCAAGCCGGGAGCTCGGTGCTTTCGTCGTCGGCGCCGCGTTCGACCGCACCGGCGCGGTCGCCGGCTTTGCCCTGGGCGACGGCACCGTGCGCCTCACGCCGCGCAATCCGACGGCGGAGTGGCCGGCCGTCGAGGCGCATGACGGCGCGGTTCTCGCCATCGCCGCCGACGCTCGCCCCGGCTTCGTCACCGGCGGCGATGACGGGCGCTTCCTGCGCATCGGACCCGACGGGGCAGCCATGGAACTCGCGCGCTATGGCTCGAAATGGGTGGAGCACGTGGCGGCGTTCGCCGACGCGAAGTCCGGCGTGCTGGCCTGCTCCGTCGGCAAGTCCGCACATCTGTTCACCATGGCCGGGCAGCCGCTGAAGACGCTGGCGCACCCCTCCACCGTCACCGGCCTGGCGCTCGACGGCAAGGGCAAGCGCCTCGCCGCATCGCACTACAACGGCTGCACCTTGTGGTTCGTCGCAGCCAAAACTGACAGCCCGCGATTGATGGAATGGAAGGGCAGCCACACCGGCGTCGTCCTGCACCCGGCCGCCGAAGCCGTCGTCACCAGCATGCAGGAGAACAGCCTGCACGGGTGGCGGCTCGCCGACGGCCAGCACATGCGCATGAGCGGCTACCCCAATAAGACGGAGAGCATGTCGTTCACCCGCACCGGCAAATGGCTCGCGACCTCCGGCGCCGAGAGCGTCGTGCTGTGGCCGTTCTTCGGCGGCGGACCCATGGGCAAGGCGCCGACCGAGCTTGCCGGCGGCGACAACGTGACCTGCACCCGCGTCGCCTGCCATCCGCAGCACGACGCGGTGGCGGCCGGGTTCTCCGACGGGCTGGTGGCGCTCGCGGACATCAACACGGGCCGCATCCTGCCGGCGGTGCCGCCGGGTCATGGCCCGGTGTCGGCGCTGGCGTGGAGTCCGGACGGGTCCCGCCTGGCGCTTGGAACCGAGACCGGGTTCGCCGCGCTGATCGACTTCACCTCACGCTGACGGAGTGACGTTTTGGATCGTTTGACCAATGGGGGCATGTCGATGCCCAAGCTCGGCCTGGGCACCTGGCGCATGAAGGGGGCGGAGTGCACGGATGCGGTGCAGCGGGCCCTGGGCCTCGGATACCGCCACATCGACACCGCCGAGATGTATGGCAACGAGGAAGCGGTCGGCGAAGCCTTGGCCAATGCCGGGGTGCCGCGCGGCGAGGTCCATGTCACCAGCAAGGTCTGGTATGAAAACCTGGGCGCCGACGCCATGCAGCGCTCAATC
This sequence comes from Acetobacteraceae bacterium, assembly GCA_965277495.1. Lineage (GTDB taxonomy): Bacteria > Pseudomonadota > Alphaproteobacteria > Acetobacterales > Acetobacteraceae > CAHJXG01. Next base: position 4,388,148 of record OZ255824.1, read on the forward strand.
GACGCGTCGCTCGCCAAGCTGCGGTCGGACTACGTTGACCTTTATCTGATCCATTGGCCCAGCGTCGGCATGGACCTGCCGGACGCGATCCATAATCTGATGCGGGTGAAAGAGCAGGGGAAAGCCCGCGCGATCGGGGTCAGCAACTTCCCGGTGGCGCTGCTGCGCCGCGCAATTGAGGAGGTTCAGGCGCCGATCGCCTGCAACCAGTTCGAGTACCACGTGCTGTTGGGGCAGGCGTCGCTGGTGGGCTATTGCCAGTCGCATGGCGTGGCGGCGTCGGCCTACGCGCCGCTGGCCCAAGGCCGGCTGGCGGAACATGAGGAGCTGCATGCGATCGCCCGCAAGCACAACGCGACCCCGGCGCAGGTGGCGCTGAAGTGGCTGCTGGATCAGCCTGGCGTCGCGGCGATCCCCAAGGCAATGCGGGTTGAGAGCCAGCAGGCCAACCTGGACGCGCTGCGGATCGAGCTGGACGACACCGACCGCGCGGTGATTTCGATGCTGCCGAAGACGCAGCGGTTCATCAACCCAGGCTGGGCGCCGGTGTGGGATACGGCGGGCTAGCCGGCACCGTTACCCCGATCATGTCGCCCTCGCGCAGCAGCGCCGCCAGCCGGTTCGTGTCCCAGCCGTCGGTGCCCGCGGGGCGCTGCGGCAGCACCATCCAGCGATAGTCGGCGGTGCTGTCCACCACGCGGATGCGTTTCGCCTCGGGCAGCACGGTGCCGAACTCCGCCAGCACTCCGCGCGGGTCGCGGACGGCGCGGGCGCGATAGCCCGGCGACTTGAACCAGAACGGCGGATAGCCCAGCACCGCCCGCGGATAGCAACTGCACAACGTGCAGACGACCAAATGATGCACCTCGGCAGTGTTCTCCAGCACCCCGAGCGGCGGCAGGCCGCGCATGGCGATCCCGGCCGCCTCGGCAGCCTGCGCGCCGTCCCGCAGCATGAGGGCGCGGTATTCCGGATCAGTCCACGCCCGCGCCACCATGCGGGCGCCCTGGGCCGGGCTGGCGCGGTCGGTCTGCGCGACCCGGGCGGCGATCTCGTCCGCGGTGGCGATGCCCTTGCTCGCGAGCAGGGCCTTGAGCCCGGCCAGCAGACGCTCGCTCGGTGCCTCGATCAATTGGCTCATGCCGCCTCCAACCAAGTCTCATACAGCTCAACAACGATTTCGTCCCCGCCGGCGTCCGGCCAGATCGAGCGCGGTGCGAACGCGACATGATATAGTGCGAGGGTCGCCGCTGGGCGGGCGAAGGCGAGGTCCTCGGGGTTGCGGAACGCGCCCAAGTGCCGGACCACCGTGCCCGTGCGGCCGCGCAGGTAATGCGGCGTGCGGATGTGGCAGGGACCGCGGGCCTCTGGCCAATCGTTCCGCACGCGGACTTGGGCGCCGGGCGCCAGCATCACGCCGCATCCAAGGCAGCGCGCAGCTCGGCCTCCGAGATCACGCCGCCGGCCAGCAGGTTACCGGCGATGGACCGGGCCCAGCGCTGGTAATACGACAGCCGCGCGTATTCGTGCTCGGGAATGGCCTCGATGCCGCGACGTAGCTCGTCCACCGACATGATGCCCTTGGCGCCCAGGATGCCGCGGATCGCGTCCACCTCGCGGTCGAACTGCGTCAGCTCATGCGGTTCGGCGTCGATCGGCTCGCAGAGGAACTTCGACACCCCGCCCATGTCGTGATGGGCACGCTTCGTTTCGCTTTCTGGCCCGCTCGCCGGCTCGTTCATTGTATGGCTTCCCCGGGGAGAATGCCCCAGACCTCGTTGCGCTTGATCCAGCCACGATAATCCTGAACCTGGGTCTGGCACCAGTCCGACGCCGCATCGCAGGAGCGCAGCCGGACGATCACGCCGGGCTTCAACCGCGCGACCGGCGCGGCGTCGTCGCGGGGGTCGCGCCGCAGCACCTGTTCGCCGCCGATCACGACTCCGGTCCGGCGCGGCGCAAGCGTCGCCTGATGCACCCAGCCCTTGGTGTTCTCCTGGTCCCGCACCAGGCGCCAATCCTCGAACTCGCGCTCGATCTGCACCGGGAGGTCGCGCCGCTTATACACCCATTCGATGGGGTAGCGCTTGCCGGGGCCGACCCGCATGTAGATCTCGTCGGCGCGGAGGGCGGCGAACCGGGGCAGCGGTTGGCCGGTGACGCTGCCCTTGGTGGGCTCGGCCGGCTTTTCCGGAACCGGCGCCGGTTCGGGCGTGGGCGCCACTGGATGGGCCGCGGGTCGTTTTGGCGGGGCGCCGGGCTTTGGGCGAATGACGGGCGCAGCCTCCCGCCGAGCCGGCGCGTGCGGAGCCGGCTGTGCCGCAGTTTTCGGCGGGGCGTGCGGCGGGGCCGGCGGCGGCGCAGGCAATTGCTGAGCCGCAACCGGGACGGACGACAGCAACGCGATCAGGAACGTGAAGCGTGCGACCATGCGCCATCCCTGCCAACAAGGCAGCCGCCGGGTCAAGCCTTGTGGCCTGATGCCAATGCCTGCTTCAAGGCGTTGGCTGCATCAGTCACCAAACGAGGCTAGAGCGTGACGATCTGGCCGCCCACTGACGCCGACAGGAAGCTGGGCACGCCCGCAACCTCCACCCCGCGCCATAGCGCCGCCGCGTCCAGCCCGGCCATGCGCAGCCCGGCGTCGCACGCCATCAACCGCACGCCCAGCTCAGCCGCAGCCTCCCGCAACTCATCCAGCCCGGCCACCCCGGTGGCGCGCACCGCCGAGTCCCGTGCCGCATCATCGAGGGCGGACCAGTCGTGCAGCAGCGCTATGCAGCCGGCATTGGTCGCGAACACGCAGACCTCGCGGCCGATCGCCGCGGCGCCGGCGGCGAGGACGAACGCGTAATGCGCCCGTTCGTGCCCGCCGGAGATCAACAGGATGCCGAGCCGCTCAGCCATGTGCCGAGAGGTCGTGCAGGGCCGCATGATCGCCGCAGGCCGGGCAGGCGGGGTCGCGCCGCAGTCCCACGGTGCGCACCCGGGCGGCGAGCGCGTCCCAGATCAGCAGCCGTCCGGACAGGCCCTCGCCGATGCCCATGATCTCCTTCAAGGCCTCGGTCGCCTGCAGGCTGCCCATCACGCCGGTGACGGCGCCCAGGATCCCGGCCTCGCTGCACGACGGCACCAATCCATCCGGCGGCGGCGCAGGATAGAGGCAGCGGTAGCAGGGGCCGCCGCCATGCGGCTTAAACGTCGACAACTGGCCGTCGAAACGCAGCACGGCGGCGGACACCAGGGTGCGGCGCGCCAGGACGCAGGCGTCGGACACCAGGAACCGCGTGGCGAAATTATCGCTGCCGTCGCAAACCAGGTCGTAGCCGGCAATCAGCTCCAAGGCGTTGCGGGCGTCGAGCCGGGCCTGGTGCGCCTCGATCAGCACGCCCGGGTTGATCGCGCGGGCGGCGGCGGCGGCGGACTGCACCTTGGGCTGGCCGATGCGGTCCGTCGTGTGGGCGATCTGCCGCTGCAGGTTCGACAGGTCGACGACGTCGTTGTCGATCAGCCCGATCGTGCCGACGCCGGCTGCGGCGAGATACAGCGCAAGCGGGCTGCCCAGGCCGCCAGCACCGACAATCAGCACCCGGGCGGCACGCAGTTTCGCCTGCCCGACGCCGCCGACCTCCGCCAGCAGGATGTGGCGGGAATACCGGGTGATCTCGTCTTCGGTGAAGTCCAGGTCCATGTTGGGCACTTGGGATGCGTTTAGACGGAAAGCTATGGGGGACGGAAAGCCATGGAGGATGGCGCCTTGGTGCTGTTCAGCGGCGGGCAGGACAGCACCGCGTGCCTGGCATGGGCGCTGGACCGGTTCGCGCGGGTGGAAACGGTCGGCTTTGCCTACGGCCAGCGGCACGCGGTCGAGCTCGAGTGCCGCGGACCCGTGCGCGACGCGCTAGTGCGAAAGGGGGGCGCGCTGCGCTGGGGCGGGCGGCTGGGGCCGGATCATGTGATCGACCTGGGGCCGTCGCTCGCGGCGATGGGTGAGACGGCGCTTACGTCCGACGTGGCGATCACGATGAACGAGGACGGCCTGCCCAACACCTTCGTGCCCGGACGCAACCTGCTGTTCCTCACGTACGGCGCTGCCCTAGCCTATCGCCGCGGCCTGCGCCGCATCGTCGGCGGCATGTGCGAGACCGATTTCAGCGGCTATCCCGACTGCCGCGACGACACGGTCAAGGCCATGCAGCTCGCGCTGAACCTCGGCATGCAGCGCCGCTTCGTGCTGGAAACACCGTTGATGTGGCTGGACAAGGCCGCCACCTGGGCGCTTGCGGACCGGCTCGGCATCGTCGATCTCACCGTAGAGTACACGCATTCGTGTTATCTCGGCGACCGCACCCACCGGCATGACTGGGGTTGGGGCTGTGATGCGTGCCCGGCGTGCGGGCTGCGCGCCGATGGTTGGCGGCGCTGGCGGGCGGGGTAGCGGATTTGTATGGCATCGATTTCACCGACCTGATCCACCGCCACGGCTTCTGGGTGGTCGGCGGCGTCATCTTCTTCGAGAGCATGGGCGCGCCGCTGCCCGGGGAGAGCCTGCTGATCGCAGCGGCGCTGTATGCCGCCACGACCGGCGACATCACCATCGAGCACGTGGTGCTGGCGTCGGCGATCGGCGCGGTGCTGGGCGATAACGCGGGCTACCTGATTGGGCAGCGGCTCGGCCCGCCGGTGCTGGCGCGGTATGGCCCGAAGATCGGCCTCACCTTGGATCGGCAGCGGCTCGCGCAGTTCCTGTTCCTGCGCCATGGTGGCAAGGTCGTGTTCTTCGGACGCTTCATCGCGTTCCTGCGCACCTTTGCCGCACTCCTCGCCGGGGCGAACCATATGCCGTGGGGGCGCTTCCTGGTCTGGAACGCTTTGGGCGGTATATTCTGGACCTGCCTCTACGGCTTCGGGGCCTTCTTGCTCGGCGACCAGGTGCATCGCCTGGTCGGGCCTTTAGGCATCGCGGTCGGGGCGGTGGCGCTGACGGTCCTGGCGTTCACCATACGCTTCGTGCACCGCCACGAGGCGCGGCTGATCGAGGAGGCGAAGGCCGAAATGGAGGCGCAGGAGGCCGCCCCGAAGCAGCGCGCCAAGCCGGGCCGCATTGCGCCGGGGCGGGCCGGGTCGCAAGAGTCCTGAAACGCCAACGCCGCCATGCAGGGCATGACGGCGCGGAGCATACGGCCAGGCCCTGCCGCATCCTTAAGCTGCGGCAGGGCTTGGGAAGCGCTGGTTACCGGTCCGGCGAAGACACCGCCCAGGCATGGCTATGCACCAGGCCGTCGTCGTGGTGCGCGGTGCCGCCCTGGTTCATCGGCTCGTCGTGCGACGTGTCCGGAGCGTGCTCGCCCTCATGCGACGCATGGTGGCCATCACCTTGGAACTGCTCCGTTTCCGTGCTGCCGGCCATCGCGGTCGTGCTGGACTTGCCGCCGGACGCCGCAACGGCCACCGCATCGAACCAGCCGGTGCCGACCTCGCGCTGGTGCCGGGTCGCGGTGTACCCATCGGGCTCGGAGGCGAACTCGGCCTGCTGCAGCTCGGAGTATGCCGCCATGCCGCGCTCCTTGTAGCCACGCGCCAGGGTGAACATGCTGTGGTTCAGGCTGTGGAACCCGGCCAGCGTCACGAACTGGAAGCGGTAGCCCATCGCGGCGATCGACTGCTGAAAGTTGGCGATGGCTTCGGGCGCCAGCTTCTTCTGCCAGTTGAAGCTCGGCGAGCAGTTATAGGCCAGCATCTTGCCCGGGAACTGCGCATGGATCGCATCGGCGAAACGCTGCGCCTCCTCAAGGTTCGGCTCGCTCGTCTCCCACCACAGCAGGTCGGCATACGGCGCGAAGGCCAGGCCGCGGGCGATGGCATAGTCGACGCCGACGCCGGACTTGATGCGGTGGAAGCCCTCGGGCGTCCGCGCACCGGTCAGGAACGGGCGGTCGCGCTCGTCCACGTCCGCGGTCAGCAACTGCGCGGAATGCGCGTCGGTGCGGCACAGCAGGACCGTCGGCACGCCCTCGACATCGGCCGCCAGGCGCGCCGCATTCAGGGTGCGGATGTGCTGGCTGATCGGGATCAGCACCTTGCCGCCGAGATGGCCGCATTTCTTCTCGCTGGCGAGCTGGTCCTCGAAGTGGACGCCCGCGGCGCCGGCCTCGATCATGGCGCGCATCAGCTCGAACGCATTCAGCGCGCCGCCGAACCCGGCCTCCGCGTCGGCCACGATCGGCGCCATCCAATGCATGGACGTGTCGCCCTCGAGCTGCGCGATCTGGTCGCAGCGGCGCAGCGATGCGTTGATCTTCTTCACCACCTGCGGCACCGAGTTCACCGCATACAGCGATTGGTCCGGATACATCTCGTTCGACGTGTTGGCATCCGCCGCCACCTGCCAGCCGGACAGATAGATCGCCTTGAGGCCCGCGCGGACCTGCTGCATGGCCTGGTTGCCGGTCAGGGCGCCGAGGGTGTTCACATACGGCTCGGTCTTCAGCAAATGCCACAGCCGGGTGGCGCCCATCTCGGCCAGGGTGTGCTTGATCCGGAAGCTGCCGGACAGCTTCGCGACCTCGGCCGCCGTGTAGTCCCGCTTGATGCCGGCGAACCGCTCGGGGTCCTGGCCGGGGATCGGGGCGGGGCCGCTGGACATGCCATCGGGCGCGAAATTCAGGGTAGGCGTCATCAAAAACTCTCCTGGTTGGCGTCGGTCATATATTTACATTGCGTCTGCGAAGGCCAACCCCCGGAACGCTCGACAAAGCGGCAACACTGTCGCTAAGTTGTCAGAAACTTGCGTAAATCAGTAAAGGTTGTAAATGGCGGCACCCCTCATCGGCCGCACCGTCCGCCGCCTGCGCCAGGAGCAGGCCATGACGCAGCAGGCGCTCGCGGTGCGGCTCGGCATATCGGCCAGCTACCTGAACCTGATCGAGCACGAGCAGCGCGCCGTGACCGCAAGCCTGCTGATTAAGCTGGCCGAAATCCTGCAGGTCGACCTCGCGACCCTGTCTGGCGCGCAGGAGCGGCAGCTCGAGGCCGGGCTGCGCGAGGTGTTCGCCGACGTGCTGCTGGACCAGCCGGTCCCGGAGGCGGAGGTCGCCGACCTCGCTTCCAGCAGCCCGGCCGCTGGCCGCGCCGTGCTCGCGCTGTATCGCGCCTGGCGGGTCGCGCGCGAGGACAGCAGCGGCATCGCCTTGCCATCCGGACGCCGCCTGCTGCTGCCGCATGAGGAGGCGCGCGACGCCTTTCATGAACATGCGAACCACTTCCCCGACCTCGAAGCGGCGGCCGAGGCGGTCGGCGCGACCCTGCCGCCGCAGCCGGCCGAGCTGAACCACGCCATCGCCGAGCGCCTGCGCCGGGAGCATGGCCTGCATATCCAGGTCGCGCCCACCGACGGCGCCCTCCGCCGCTATGACCCGGCCACCCGCAGCCTGATCCTATCGGAACAGCTTCCGCGTGAGAGCCGCGGGTTCCATCTGGCGTTCCAGCTCGCCTTGTTGGAGGCGCGCGATGCCGTGGAGGCGCAGGTCGCGGCCATTGCGCCGAGCACGCCCGAGGCCGGGTCGGTGATTCGCCTGGCGCTGCTGAACTACACCGCGGGCGCATTGCTGATGCCCTATGAACCCGTGCGGGCAGCCGCGATGGCGCTGCGCCACGACGTCGACGCGCTGGCCGCCCGGTTCGGCGTCAGCTTCGAGCAGGCGTGCCACCGGCTTTCGTCGCTGCAGCGGTCCGGCAGCCGCGGCGTGCCGTTCTTCTTCCTGCGCGTCGACCCGGCGGGCAACGTCAGCAAGCGCTTCTCCGCCGCCGGGTTCCCGTTCGCGCGCTATGGCGGGTCCTGCCCGCGCTGGATCGTGCACGCGGCGTTCGCCTCGCCGAGCCAGGTGCAGGTGCAGGTCGCGCAGTTGCCGGACGGCGCGACGTTCCTGTGCTTCGCCCGCTGCGTGGTCGGGCGCGCCTCGGCGTGGGGCGAGCCGCCGCCGACCCATGTGATCGCGATGGGTTGCGAGGTGGCGCACGCGGACGCGCTGGTCTATGCGGACGGGATCGAGCTGGAGCGCGCTGCGGTCGGCATCGGGCTGTCATGCCGGCTGTGCGAACGCCAGGGCTGCCGGAGCCGGGCGTTTCCGCCGTTGGAGCACCGGTTGGCGCTTGATCCGCTGCTGGCGAGCGACAGCCCTTACCGGTTCGTGCCGCGGACTTGACGGCGCCCTCGGCGATCTACGGCTTGTTCCCCTCCGCCCGTCGCCGCAACGCCGCCTCAAGCCGCTGGAGCGCTGCCTGAGCCGTGAGCGCCGTCGAGCTAAGCTCCGCATCGTCGAAGAATCGAAACGCCACGAGACGTGCGATGATGTCGTCAAAGCCAATTTCGCGCAGGTCCATGAGAATGGCCCGCGCATCGTTTGCGCCTGGGGCATCCAGCTTGGCGATTCCCGCAAACTCAAAGCCGATCTCGGTGCCGTGCGCCCATCGCTGCGTGGCCGCGCGCACCGCCCCGCCGCCGAGATGCACCACCACTTGCTCCGGCACGTGCATCGGTATCGCCGTGCTGACACGCACGCCGGCGTCGGATTGCTCGAGCACCAGGCAATCCACCACGGAGTTGCCCCATATGAGCTTCGCCTTTTTGAGCACTGACTGACGCTTACCGTCGCGCTGCTCGTCGATTCGGGTCATTGTTCTTCCTTCGTTTCTGCATATGATGTGACCGCCGCTGTGCGTCGAGTGCGCGCCCGGCATAATCGTTGCTGTTTCTGAAGAAAGAAAAGCGAGTCGCTGCCGGACGCACACAACGATTTTTGGCTGAAGCGCATGAAAACCTTGCCGCCCGCCCCAAACTGGCAAGAGGACCGTCCGCCGGGCTATTGGAAGCGCGCGTGAGCTAAAAAAGGATTTCCACCATTCGCAAATTGCTCCTCACGGCCGCGCTGCTTGTTTCCACACACGCCCACGGCCAGGCGCCCGGCATCCGTGCCGAGCAGCCCTGGGCCCGCGCCACTGCGCCGCAACAAAAGGTGGGCGCGGCCTATGTGACCCTCACCAGCCCCGTCGATGACCGGCTGATGGGGGCCAGCAGCCCCGTCGCCGGCAAGGCCGAGGTGCATGAAATGACCATGGACGGCCAGGTCATGCGCATGCGGGAACAGAAGGACGGCATCCCGCTGCCTGCCGGGAAACCGGTCACGCTGGCGCCCGGCGGCTACCACATCATGCTCATGGGCCTGCAGAAGCCGTTGGTGGCCGGGCAGATGATCCCCGTTCAGCTCCGCTTCCAGCACGCGCCGCCGATGGACCTGGAGGTCAAGGTCGCCCCGATCGGCGCTCAGGGGCCGGCCATGGAGCACATGCCCATGGAGCATACGCATTGATCGATCGCCGCAGGCTGTTGTTGCTGGCGCCATCCGGGGTGCTCGCGGCCGGGCTCGCCGGCGCAGCCGGCTGGATGGCGCTGCACCGCGACGAAGACGGCACCGTCCAGATCGGCGGACCCTTCCGCCTGCGCGCGGCGGATGGCCGGGACGTCACCGACGTCGAGTTCCGGGGCCGCTGGATGCTGGTGTATTTCGGCTATACGCGCTGCCCCGACGCCTGCCCGACGGCGCTGCAGGACATGGCCAACGCGCTCGACACCCTGGGCGCAGCCGACCGCAGCAAAGTCGCCTTGCTGTTCATCACCATCGACCCGGAACGCGACACCCCGGCGGCCGTGCAGGACTACGTCACTGCGTTCAACGCGCCCATCACCGGGCTGAGCGGCACGCCCGAGCAGATCGCCGCGGTGGCGAAGGAATACCGGGTCTATTACGCCAAGCACCCCAAGGACGGCGGCGAATACGACATGGACCACAGCAGCATCATCTACGTCATGGACCCGCGCGGACGCTTCGTCGCCAATTTCACCCATGAAACCGCACCGGACGTGATCGCCGCCAAGCTCCGCAGCCTGATCGGCGGAACCTCGATCGGCTGAGCCCGCCTAGCCGCCGCCCCGGCAAACCCTTAGGAACGCGGCATGGACATCGCCACCCTGCAGCCGTCGCGCATCGTGACCGTCGCACGCGCCGCCTATGCGCGCCCGGACACGGAGTTCCTGTGCTTCGGCGAAAGTGACCGGCCCGGCCCGGCCAGCGCCATCGCCGCCGCGGCCGCCGCCCTGGCCCGGGGCGACACGCTCTATTCCGACGTCCGCGGCGTGCTGGCGCTGCGGCACGCCCTGGCGGACATGCTGACCCGGCTGCACGCCCTGCCGGTCACCGAGGACCGCATCCAGGTGACCGCTTCGGGGATGACGGCGGTGAACGTGGCGCTCGCCGCCGTGGTGCGCGCCGGCGACCGCGTCGTGCTGCATACGCCGGCCTGGCCCAACCCGGCGAACGCCACCCTGTTGCGCGGCGCCACGGTCGACGCGCTGCCGCTCGACGCATTGCCGGATGGGCGGTTCCGCCTCGACATGGACCGGCTCGCGGCCAAGCTGCCGGGCGCGCGGGCGTTGGTGTTGAACTCGCCCAACAACCCGACCGGCTGGACCGCGGCCCGCGCCAAACTGGCAGCGATCCTGGAACTGTGCCGCGCGAATGGCGTGTGGCTGATCTCGGACGAGGTTTATTCGCGGCTGGTTTACGACGGCACCGGCATCGCGCCGTCGTTGCTGGACGTGGCCGCGCCGTCCGACCGGGTGATGGTGTGCAACAGCTTCAGCAAGACCTACGCGATGACCGGCTGGCGGCTGGGCTGGATGGTGCTGCCCGCCGGCGCGCGGGAGCAGGTGGCCGAGATCGTCGAGGTGACGCATAGCGGGGTGGCGCCGTTCATCCAGGCAGGCGCCCTCGCCGCACTGGCGGATGACGCCTTTGTCGGCGAGTTCCGCGCCCATTGCGCACGCGGGCGGCAGTTGGCGCTGGAAGGGTTGGCGGGGCTGAACGGCATCCGGCTCGCGGCGCCGGACGGGGCGTTCTACGCCTTCATCGGCGTGGACGGGCTGCATGACAGCCTGGCGCTGGCGTTGTCGCTGGTGCGGGATTACGGCGTCGCGTTGGCGCCCGGCAGCGCATTCGGCGAGGCGGGCGAGGGCTATTTGCGCCTCTGCTTCGCCCAGGCGCCGGCACGGATCGAGCGCGCCATGCACCGGCTGCGCGCCGGGCTGCAGGCCCGTTGAGCCCGGCCCCATTAGTCAAGCACGCTTGCAGCGTTTGCGGCGCACCCGCGCGTCCGCCATTCCGCGCGCCCACGGCCGAACTCGCCCCCGACCTCGACCACCGGCCTGGCGAGCCCTCGCGGTCCACCCTGCCGCAGTGGATTGCCACCTGCCGCCGCTGCGGCGCGTCCGGCCCGGACCTTGCGAACATGCCGCCGGGCACGGACGCGGTCGTGCAGTCCGACGCTTACCGCGCGCTGCGCACGCCGGGGCCGGCCATGCCGTTCCTGCGCTGGGCGATGATCTGCGAACGGACCGGCGACCCAGTTGCGGCGGCCGAGGCGACGCTGTACGCAGCCTGGGCGCTTGATGATGCTGGCGGGGATGCGGCCGGGCTGCGCCGCCGGGCCGTGGCGCTGTTCGGGTTGCCCAATGGGCCGGAGGAAGCGTTGCGGTCTGTCGACATGCTGCGCCGGGCAGGGGACTATGCCGCCGCCACGGACCGTGCGGACCGCCTGGACCGGGCGGCGCTCGATGAGAACAGCGCCGCGATCCTGGCCTTCCAACGCGAGCGCATCGCCGCCGCCGATCCCGCGCGCCATATAATCAGCAGCGCCCTGCGCCCGCCGGCCCGGCGTCCGCACGTGACCCATGGCCGCAAGGAGGAGACCGGATTTTGGGCACGCCTGTTCGGACGATGACCGCGCGATGACCGCGCGATGACCATGCGCGACGATCTGCGCCGTGCGCTGGACGGGAAGGCCAAACCGCTCGGCTCGCTGGGCCGGATCGAGCAACTGGCGATCCAGCTCGGCCTGATCCAGGGCACGCTGCGCCCGCGCGTTGTGGACCCGGTCGTGCTGGTGTTCGCGGGCGACCATGGCGCGGTGGCGTCCGGCGTCTCCGCCTATCCGTCCGTCGTCACCGCGGCGATGGTGCGAACCTACCTGGCTGGCCGCGCCGCGGTGAACCTGTTCGCGGGGCAGGCAGGCGCCCGCGTGCTGGTGGTGGACGCCGGCGTGGCGGCCGAGTTGCCCGCGCATCCCGGCCTGATCGCGGCCAAGGCCGGCTGGGGCACGCAGAACTGGCTACATGGCCCGGCCATGACGCGGGCCGACGCCGAGGTGTGCCTGCAGCAGGCCGCCGCCATCGTGGACCGCCTGGCGGACGCGGGCTGCACCGGGCTGGCGCTGGGCGAGATGGGGATCGGCAACACCGCAAGCGCCGCGCTGCTGGCGCACAAGGTCGCGGGACTTGCGCTCGAAACCATGGTCGGGCGCGGCGCCGGGCTCGACGACGCCGGGCTGGCGCGTAAACGGATGGTAGCCATGCAGGGCGCGGCCCGCACGCCGGCCAGGCTGGCGCCGGTCGAAGCGCTGGCGGAGTATGGCGGATTCGAGATCGCAATGCTGGCCGGCGCGATCCTGCGCGCGGCCGAGCGCCGGGTCTGCGTCGTGGTCGATGGCGTGATCGTGACCGCCGCCGCCATCCTGGCCCACGCCATCCAGCCCGATTGCCTCGCCGCCTGCGTGTTCGCCCACCGCTCGGCCGAGCCAGGCCATGACGCGATGCTGGCCCATCTGGAAGTCGTACCGCTGTTGGATCTCGGGATGCGGCTGGGGGAGGGGTCCGGGGCGGCCCTGGCGTTGCCGCTGCTGCACGCGGCGGCGGCGGTGCTGTCCGACATGGCGGACCTTCGAGATGTCACGTGATCCGAACGGAGTGGCGGCTGGCGCTGACGGCCGTGCAGTTCCTGACGCGGCTGCCGGTGCCGGGCTGGGTTGGGTATGGGCCGGGCCAACTCGACCGCGCCATGCGTTACCTCCCGCTGGTTGGGATCGGCGTGGGGCTGGCCGGCGCGGCGGTGTTGGCGATGGCCGGCGCCGGGCTGCCGCGGCCTGCGGCGGCCGTGCTGTCGGTAATGGCCACGCTGCTGCTGACCGGCGCGCTGCATGAGGACGGGTTGGCCGACACGCTGGACGGGCTGTTCGGCGGCGCGACCCGGGACGACGCGCTGCGGATCATGCGCGACAGCCGGCTCGGCACCTATGGCGCCGCGGGGCTGGCGCTCGCCCTAGGGCTGAAGATCACGGCGCTGTCGGCATTGCCCGAGCCTGGCGCGGCGCTGGTTGCCGGGCACGCGGCCAGCCGCTTTATGGTATTGTGCGTCCTTGCCGGCCTGCCCTACGCGCGCGCCGGCGGCAAGGCCGGGCCGGTTGCGGGTGGCGTCGGCGCCACGGAGTTGGCCGTGGCCGGGCTGTGCGGCGTCTTGCCCATGCTGCTGCTCGGCAGCCGGGCGCTTCCGGCGCTGCTGCTCGCAGCCGGGATGGCGTGGGGCATGGCGCGCTGGTTCCGCCGGCGGCTGGGCGGCTACACCGGCGACGGCCTCGGCGCGGTCCAACAGGTGACGGAAATCACCATCCTGCTGGCGGCGTTATGGCGCGCGGGCTGATCCTCGCGGCCCGGCATCCGCGTCCCCGCGTCGGCAGCCGCATCTGCTATGGCCGGCTCGACGTGGCGCTGGCCGAGCCTGCGGCGACGGGGGCTGCGGCGCTGATCACCGCGGCCCGCGACCCGATCGAGCGCATCGTCACCAGCCCGCTTTCCCGCGCGCAGGACGTGGCCCGCGCCATCGCCGCCCGCACCGGCGCACCGATGCATACCGACGACCGCCTGGCGGAGATGGACTTCGGCGGGTGGGAGGGCGAGGCCTGGACCGCCATCCCGCGCCCCGAGATCGACGCCTGGGCGGCGGACCCGCTGCGCTACCAGCCCGGCGGCGGCGAGGCGGTGGCCGACGTGTTGCGCCGGGTCCGCCGCGCCTGGACCGGCATCGCCAGCTCGGCCGACACGACCCTGGTCGTCACCCACGCCGGGCCGATCCGCTGCCTGCTGCACATCGCGCTCGGGGTGCCGATCCTCGACGCCATCCAGGCCAGCATCGCCTACGGGTCGGTGACGCGCCTCGCGGCTACTCCGCCAACTCCCGCATGACGCGGATCAGGTCCGACTTACCTTCGAAGCCGATGCCCGGCAGCTCCGGCATGGTGATGTGCCCGGCCTCGACCCGCACACTGTCGGGGAAGCCGCCATAGGGTTGGAACAGGTCCGGGTAGCTTTCGTTGCCGCCCAGGCCGAGCCCGGCCGCAATGTTGAGCGACATCTGGTGGCCGCCATGCGGGATGCAGCGCGACGGCGACCATCCTGCCGCGCGGATTTCGTCCAGGGTCCGCAGGTATTCGCATAGGCCATAGGACAGCGCGCAGTCGAATTGCAGCCAGTCGCGGTCCGGGCGCATCCCGCCGTGGCGCAGCAGGTTGCGGGCGTCCTGGTGGCTGAACAGGTTCTCCCCGGTCGCCATCGGGCCGGGGTAGAATTCCGCCAGGGCCGCCTGCAGGCGATAATCCAACGGGTCGCCGGCTTCCTCGTACCAGAACAGCTTGTAGTCCCGCAGCATCTTCGCGTAGGCGATCGCGGTTTCCAGGTCGAAGCGGCCGTTGGCGTCCACCGCGAGCTCCGCCACGCTGCCTAGCTCGGCCAGCACCGCCTCGATGCGCTCGCGGTCCTCGGCGATGGGCGCCCCGCCGATCTTCATCTTCACCAAGGTATAGCCGCGGTCGAGGTAGCCGCGCATCTCGCGCCGCAGCGCGCCCAGGTCCTTGCCGGGATAGTAGTAGCCGCCGGCGGCATAGACGAACACGCGCGGGTTCGCCGCCACCCCATGCTGGTCCGCAAGCAGGCGGAACAGCGGCTGGCCCGCAATCTTCGCCGCCGCATCCCACAGCGCCATGTCCAGCGTGCCGACCGCGACCGAGCGCTCGCCATGGCCGCCGGGCTTTTCGTTCGCCATCATGGCGGACCAGGCGCGATGCGGGTCGAGCGCGCCGCCTGCATCGAGCAGGCTGTCCGGGGCGGCCCCTAGCAGGCGAGGCGCGAAGCGCTCGCGGATGAGCCCGCCCTGGCCGTAGCGCCCGTTGCTGTTGAAGCCGTATCCGACCACGCGGCGTCCGTCCCGCATCTGGTCAGTGACGACGGCGACCAGGCTGGTCGTCATCTTGGAGAAGTCGATATAGGCGTTGCGGATCGGCGAGGCGATCGGCTGGGTGATCTCGCGGACATCCAGGATGCGCATGGCAGGCTCCGGCGAAATGACAAGGCAGTTCCGTCGCTGGCGCCGGCGCTGTCAACCCGGCGCTTGGGCGTCGCTAGCCGGTTTCGCAGCACCCGGATCAAACAATCGTATGCTCGGGTCCTTCTGGCGGTGTCATGGAACCGCAATGCCCCGAGAATGTTTTATCACCCATCGAACACACGGAAGGATGCACATGATGGACGAAAATCGCTTCGAGGGCGCGGCTCGCAAGGTCGGCGGCAAGGTCGAGGGCGCGGTGGGCGGCCTGACCGGCGACACCAAGATGCAGGCGAGCGGCAAGATGGACGACCTCGCCGGCAGCGCGCAACGCGGCTATGGCCAGGCCAAGGACGCAGTGCGCAGCATGGCCGGACAGGCGAGCGACCAGGCGAGCGACTACGGCTCGCAGATGCTCGATCAGCTTGAGGAGGCTGGCGATTACCTCGCCGAGCAGGTCGACCAGCGCCCGATCACGGCCATTTTGGTCGCGGCCGGCATCGGGTTCCTGATCGCCATGGCGACGAAGCCGGCGCCGCGGGTGGTCTATCGCCGCCGCTGAGCCGGTGATGCGGGTCCGGTCCCTAGCGTACGGGGACCGGATGCCTGCTTTAAACTTTAAGGAAGCCGACTAGGCGCTCAGCTTCTGCGACGATGGGATTGGCGATCGCAGCAGCCCGGGCGGCACCGTCGCGTAGGACGGCGTCCACAGTGCCGGGGTCGGCTAGCAAGCGGCGTGTTTCGGCGGCAATCGGCGCCAGTTTTTCAACGAGCACGGCGGCCAGGCTCTCCTTGAATGCTCCGAACCCCTTGCCGCCGTGGTCGCGCAACACTGCGGCGGGTTCCTGATCCAGCAGTGCGGCCATGATGCCCACAAGGTTGCGCGCCTCCGCCCGATGCTCCAACCCCTGCGGTTCATGCGGCAACGGCTCGGGATCAGTTTTGGCGCGGCGGATTTTCAGCGCGATTGCATCGGCATCGTCCGTCAGGTTAATGCGGCTTTGGTCGGAGGGGTCCGACTTCGACATTTTCTTATTGCCGTCGCGCAGGCTCATGACCCGGGTCGCAGGACCGAAGATCAGCGGCTCGATGTTCGGGAAGAACTCGACGCCGTAATCGTGGTTGAACTTCTGCGCGATGTCGTTGGCAAGCTCGATATGCTGCCGCTGGTCGTCGCCCACGGGGACCCGGGTCGCGTGATAGGCGTGGATGTCGGCGGCCATCAGGTTCGGATAGACATACAGCCCGGCAGACACCTGCTCGCGGTCCTTGCCCGCCTTGTCCTTGAACTGCGTCATCCGGTTGAGCCAGCCGAGCCGGGCGACGCAATTGAATATCCAGGCCAGGCGAACGTGTGCATGCACGGCGGATTGATGGAACAATATGTGCGCCTGCGGATCGATGCCGCAGGCGATCAGCGCCGCCGCCAACTCCCGCGTGGCGGACGCAAGGGCCCGCGGTTCCTGCCAGACGGTGATGGCGTGCAGGTCCACCACGCAGAACAGGCATTCATGGTCCCGCTGCAGCGAAACCCAATTGCGGATCGCGCCAAGATAGTTGCCGAGCGTCGGCACGCCCGACGGCTGGATGCCTGATAGGATGCGTTGCATGGCCGGCGTTGTCACTGCCCGGCGCGGCTTGGTCAAGGCTTCGAACCGGCATGGCCGTCATAAGCCGACATTTGACGGCGCAGGCCTGCAAAAATGAGGAATTGTAACACCATTCACGGCATCAAAGCGCCAACTTGCACCGTTTCGAGGTCACTGGGCCGTATTGCAGCCATTTCCGGAAAGGCGCCGGGTTCGCCGCTTGTTCACGATCCAACGCCTAATGTTCGTGGGCGGCCGGGGCCGCACCGCTGAACTGATCCTGCTCGCCCTGCAACCCGAGTTCGACCACAGTCCAGATGGCCCGCTCGTTGGGTGCGACGAACGTGTCGAACATCAGCGCGTCTCCTTGACCCGTGTTGACACCCGCCATCCGGCGCCCCGGCGGCATCCAATAGCACGTGCCCGCCGGAGCCCTCTGCGGCTCCGCCCCTTCCAGGAACAGGGTCATCTCGCCGGACGCAATGCATGTCTGCCCGCCAAAACCGTGCATGTGGATGGGCGAGCGCGTGCCTTGCGAACGCACGGTCATGAACGTGAAAACCTTCATGCCCGTTGGATGCCCGGTCGCGTCCACCTGGTCAGCCATAAGGACCCGCTCCTCGGACGCGCTTCGGCTCGGCGCCGTCGGAAGCGGCCGTCCATTGAGCTTTTGGCCCTGCTCGGAGGCGCCCTGTGCGGACGACTTGCTTCCTGCGAAAACAAGCAGGCCTGCAAGCAGCAGGATCGAACGGCGGGAAGGCAGTTTTGTCATCATGATGGAACCAGATTAGTCAAGTCGGCTGAACCGGCGCAATGCGCACCAATAATTTCTAACAAATGCTAAATTACGTTTTCGCAGCTTGCCTAACGAGTAAGTGCTTCTGAGTTTGTCGTGATGGGAGTTTATTGTGTTGATGCGCCAACGCTTCCTGGCGGTTCTCTCACTGCACCAATGAAGGCCAGAGTGCTACCGGATACGTCGTTGCCGCGCCGGATGATCGACGGTTGTGGAAAGGCTTGGAGTTGGTCTCCGTCTAACCGGGCCGGTCTCAGGCCCTAGCGCAGCGCGCACGACGAGTGGGAATCACCACGACAGGCGGTCCGGCCGCTGCGGGCTTCCGGCCCAGCCCGATTTTCTTAGCCAGCGTGGAGCATTGGCTGGCATAGCTTAAGCCCGCCATTGCAGCGATTGGATAGAGCATCACCATGCCGGATAAGGCTCGCCTCCGTTGCGACGATCAGATCATGACGGCGACATCAATTTTAGTGGCAACATAGCTATCATCTTTGCTGCCGAAGCTAAAGCAAATGCGGAACTTAAGAACAGCGGGATCGCTGACCCTTCCTGTACGACTAAACTTGTGCCTGCAACTACTTGGAGTGAATAAGGTGTAGCTCCTGGTCCAAGTCCATTTGGCGATCCACCCTGACTGCAATCTCTAGACGGGTCGATGTGGTGGCAAACTCGGGATCGCGCTCGCCGTAGTGACCGGCAACCTACCGCGTCCGCCCGCGGCGGCGCATGACGCCCAGGAACTCCCGCAGGTCGAACGCCCCAAGAAGCTGCGCCGCCACGACGTAGGCGGCGATCCCGGAACCGACCAGCGCCGCCAGCGCCACCCAGCGTAGCCCGGCGGTCGCGCCCATCTCGGCAAAAACCGTGCGCCTGGCGAACCACAGCGCCGCCGCCATCACCAGCGCCGCCAAAGCCATGCGCGGCAGCCGGCGGCGCAGCTTCGCATCCACCACGAGCTGTCCGCGCCGGCTCAATACAACCGAGAGCGCCAGGACGTTGACGATCGCCGAAATGCTGGTGGCGAGGGCCGGGCCGGCATGCGCCAGCGGCACCATGAACAGCAGGTTCAGCACCAGGTTGAGCGCGATCGCCACCATGCCGATCCGCACCGGCGTCCCGGTGTCGCCATGGGCGAAGAACGCCGGGACCAGCACCTTAAGCACCACAAAGGCCGGCAGCCCGAACGCATAGGCGGCCAGCGACTGCGAACTCAGCAAGGCGCTGGTGGCACCGAACTCGCCGCGGCCGAACAGCACCAGCATGATCGGCTCGCCCGCCACGCCGAGCGCCAGCGCCGCCGGCAGGGTCAAGACCAGGCTGATCTCGAGCGCACGGTTCAGGGTCGCGATCGCGCCAGCTTCGTCCCCCGTCCGTGCCTGCCGCGACAGCAGCGGCAGCAGCGCGGTGCCGACCGCCGTGCCGATCACCCCGAGCGGCAGTTGGTTGACCCGGTCCGCATAATACAGCAGCGACGCCGAGCCCGGCGGCAGCAGGCTGACGATCACCACGTCCACCGCCAGGTTGAGCTGCGTCACCCCGGCGCCGACCAGCCCCGGACCCATCCGCCGCAACAGGATGACCATGCGTGGCGTCATCCGCGGGCGCGGGATGTGCAGCTTCATGCCCGCCCGCCGCACCGCCCAGGCCAGCAGCGCCAGTTGCAGCACGCCCGAAACCGTGACGCCCCAGGCCAGCGCGTGCCCGACGGTGGGGACATAGGGCGTCAGCACCAGCATGGCCGCGATGGACACGCCGTTGAACACCAGCGGCGCGGCGGCGGCGGCGGCGAAGCGGTCGAGGCCGTTCAGCACGCCGGACAGCAGCGCCGCAAGGCAGATCAGGAACAAATAGGGGAACATGATGCGCGCGAGCGCGATCGTCAGTTGCTCCTTGCCGGGGATCGCCTCGAAGCCGGGCGCCAGCAGCCGCATCATTTGCGGCATGAACACTTCGCCCAGCAGCGTGATGAGCAGCAGCCAGAACGCCAGCACGGCGATGGCTTCTTGGGCGAACTGCCGGGCCTCGCCGGCGCCGTCGGCCGCCAGGATGCCGCTGAACTCGGGCACGAAGGCGGCATTGAACGCGCCCTCGCCAAACAGCCGGCGGAACAGGTTGGGCAGGCGGAGCGCGATGAAGAACGCATCCGCAATCGGCCCGGTGCCGGCCAGGGCCGCGAGCAGCATGTCGCGCCCGAAACCCAGCACCCGGCTGAGCATGGTCCAGCCGCCGACAGTGACGATGCCGCGCAGCATGGCCTATTCGTCCCGCCGCGGCCGGGCCAGCAGTGCCGCGATGGCCTGGTCCAGCCGCAGCCGCCCGTCCAGCAGCGCCGCGACCGCCGAGCACACCGGCAGGTCGATCCCCGCGGCCCGCGCCACCAGCGCCGGCGCGGTCGCGACGCCCTCGGTCACGGCGCTGCGGCCCGCGAGGACTTCCGCCAGGATTGCGCCCTGTCCCAGCGCCAGGCCGAGCGAGAAATTACGGCTGGTGGGGCCGGTGCAGGTCAGCAGCAGGTCGCCAAGTCCCGAAAGCCCGCCCACCGTCTCCGCCTGGCCGCCGAGCGCCACCACCAGCCGTCCGAGCTCCGCCAAGCCGCGGGTAATCAGCGCGGCACGGGCGTTCTCCCCCAGGCCCGCGCCGATCACCGCTCCGGCGGCGATGGCGATCACGTTCTTCGCCGCCCCGCCCAATTGCGCGCCGACCGCGTCGTCGTTGCCATAGATGCGGAAGGTGGGGCTGGCCAGCAACTCGGCCATGGCACGGCGCGATACCGCGTCCGCGGTGGCCAGCACGGCGGCAGCGGGCAAGCCGGCGGCAACCTCCTGGGCAAAGTTTGGGCCGGTCAGCACGGAGGCGGGCCGGTCCGGATGCAGGTCGGCCAGGATCTCCAGCGGCAGGCGGAGCGTGCCGGCCTCCAGCCCCTTGGCGCAGGCCACCAGAGGCGCGTCGCCGGCCAGCCCGGCGGCGATGGCGGCCAAATGCTGCACCGGAACCGCCAGCAGCACGGCGTCGAACCGCGCCCCATCCAGCCGGTCCGTGACCATAACATCGTCCGGCAGGCGGTGGCCCGGCAGGCGCGGGCTGCTTCGGGTGGCGAGGATGGGCGTGGGGTCGCGCGCCCAAAGCGTGACCTCCCGTCCGGCACGCGCCGCCTGCAGCGCCAACGCGGTTCCCCACGCGCCGGCGCCCACGACCATGACCCTACTCATCGGTCAGCCGCACGAGCGTGTGGCCATGGCCGGGTTCGGTGTTGCCCAGGCGGCCGAGCAATGCCGCGAGAATGCCGGGCGCCGCCGCCTCGAAGCCCCAGGGGGGATTTCGGACCAGCAGGCCGCAGCCGTTCAGCCGGGCGGGATCGGTCGGCTCGCGCCACCACAGCTCGGCGCACACGACATCGCGCAGCCCGGCCCCGCGCACGGCATCGTGAAAGGCGCGGACGGGGCTGCGATGCTTGATCGGATACCAGGCGGCGTAGGCTGCGGTGGCAAACCGCGCGGCCCCTGCCTGCAATCCCGCCAACACCCGGCCGAACTCGCCCGGCGCCTCGAACGGCGGGTCGATCAGCACCAGCCCGCGCGCCTGCCGCGGCGGCAATAGGGCCGTGATGGCCGCATAGCCGTCGCGCAGATGCACCGAGACCTGGCGGTCCCTGCGGAACAGCCGGGCCAGGCTGTCGTGTTCCTCGGGATGCAGCTCGCAGCACGCCAGGCGGTCGTCGGCGCGCAGCATGGCGCGGATCAGCGCCGGGGAACCGGGATAAAGCCCGAGCCGGTCCACCAGCGTCACATAATCAACGAGCGGCGGCGGCGGTTCGTGCAGCAGGCGGGCGATGCCGGCGTGCCACTCGCCCGTGCGCTCCGCCGTGGTGGATTGCAGGTCATAGCGGCCCGCCCCCGCATGGGTGTCCAGCACGAACACCGGGGCGGGCTTGCGGGCGAGGGCGCGCATGATCCACACCAGCAGCGCATGCTTCATGCAATCGGCCGGGTTGCCGGCGTGGAATGCGTGCCGGTAGTTCATATGGGCGAAGGCTTGGCGGTCGAAAGCTCCGCCAGCGGCCAGCGCGGACGTGGGGCGATGTCCAATGCGTCCGTGAGGCCCAGGCGCAACCGCTCGATGCCGGCCCAGGCGACCATGACGGCATTGTCCGTGCACAGCCGCACCGGCGGGGCAACAAGGAACACGCCGCGGGCCGATGCCGCGTCCGCCAGCGCCGTCCGCACCGCTGCGTTGGCCGCGACGCCGCCCGCGACGACCAGCAGCCGCGCCTCCGGCATCATCGCCATGGCGTGGTTGGCGCGGTCGGCCAGCACGGCGGCGACGGCGTGCTGGAAGCCGGCCGCGATGTCGGCAGCCTGTTGCGGCGGCAGCGGCGACGGCAGGACAGCGATGCGCTGCGCCACCGCGGTCTTCAGGCCCGAGAAGCTGAAGTCGCAACCGGGCCGTCCGCGCAGGGGCTGCGGGAAGGGGTGCCGCGCCGGGTCACCTCCGGCCGCGAGCCGCTCCAGCGCGGGTCCGCCGGGCCAGGGTAGGCCAAGCAGTTTGCCCACCTTGTCGAACGCCTCGCCCACGGCGTCGTCAATCGTGCCGCCGAGCCGCCGATACTGGCCGACGCCATCCACCGCGACGCACTGGCAATGCCCGCCCGACAGCAACAGGAGCAAGTAGGGGAACGGCGCGCCGCCCGCGGCCAAGCCTGGCAGCCGTGCGGTCAATGCATGGGCCTCGAGATGATTGACCGCGACGAACGGCAGGCCGGCCCCGAGGGCGATGCCCTTCGCCACCCCGGCGCCGACGATCAGGCCGCCGATCAGGCCGGGTCCGCAACTGGCCGCGACGCCGCCGAGATCGCCATAATCCAGGCCCGCATCCCGCATGACGCGACCCACGAGGCCGGGCAGGTGCGCCAGATGGGCACGGGCGGCGATCTCCGGCACGACGCCGCCGAACGGGGCATGATCCGCCTGCTGGCTCAGCACTGCTTCGGCCAGAATCGCCCCGTCCCCGGCCAGAATCGCGCATGCGGTCTCGTCGCAGGAGGATTCAATCCCAATTACAGGTGCTTGGAGGCGATGGCCGGTCTGCATGGGTCGGGCTTTCCTTTGACGGCCCGATCTCATAGGACACCTGGATGCCCAACGCCCAGCCCGCGCTTGTTCCCCTGTTGCCGCAAAGCCGCACGAGCGCCGCCCGCACCCATCATGGCCGCAGCCTGCCGTTGCGGGTCGGCACGCGCGGGTCGCCGCTGGCATTGACGCAGACCCGGCTGTTCCTGTCCTTGCTCAGCCGGTTCTGCCCGGTGCTGGCGCCCGGCTTCAGCGACGAGCAGGTGTTCCAGCAGCACGTCATCCGCACCACGGGCGACCAGGTGCAGGACCGCAGCCTGGCTGACATCGGCGGCAAGGGCCTGTTCAGCAAGGAAATCCACGAGGCGCTGTTCGACGGCCGCATCGACTTTGCCGTGCATAGCCTGAAGGACCTCGAGACCGAGCTGCCGCCGGGCATCGTGCTGGCCTGCACGTTGCGGCGGGAGGACGCGCGCGATGCGTTGATCCTCGGCCCCGGCTGCCTGCCGCCCCGGCCCGGCGACCCGCTCGCGGTGCTGCCCGCCGGGGCCGTGATCGGCACAAACTCGTTGCGGCGGCAGGCCCAGTTGCTGCACGCGCGGCCCGACCTGCGGATGGCCCTCATGCGCGGCAACGTGCAGCCCCGCATCGCCAAGGTCATGCGCGGCGACTGCACCGCGAGCCTGCTGGCGCTTGCCGGCCTGCGCCGCTTGGGCTTGGAGGACGCTTCGACCTTGGCGCTCGATCCCGACGCGATGGTGCCGTCGGCCGGGCAGGGCATCGTGGGCATCACCGTGCGCCGCAGCGACACGGCGTTGCGGGAGCTGCTGGCGGGGATCGAGGATCCGGAGGCGCGCGCGGTCTCGACCGCCGAGCGCAGCTTGCTCGCGCTGCTCGATGGTTCCTGCCGCACGCCGATCGGCGGCCATGCGCGCCTGCTGCCCTCGGCCGCGGGCACCGTGCCTCGGCTGCATCTGACGGGGCTGGTGGCGCGGGCGGACGGGTCGTTCCTGCTGAAACGCAGCATCCATGGTTCTGCCGACGACGCCGCCCGGCTGGGCGCCGAACTGGGCGCCAGCCTGCGCGCAGACAGCCCGCGCGACATCTTTGGCTAGAACCGGCGTTCTGGTCACGCGGCCGGAACCCGGCGCCTCCGAGACGGCGCAACGCCTGCTGGCTCTGAACTATCACCCGGTTGTGACCCCGCTGTTGCGGGTTCGCCTGCTCGATCCGGCGTTGCCCACGAAGGTCGATGCGGTCCTGGTCACCAGCAGCAATGCCGTGCCGTGTCTGCCGGCCAGCCTGTGCAGCACGCGGTTGCTGGCCGTCGGCAATGCAACCGCCGGCCGGGCGCGCACGGCCGGGTTCGCCCACGTGCTGAGCGCGGATGGCGATGCGGCGGCGCTGGCCGAGTTCACGCGGCAGGAATGCCGGCCCGGCGCAGTATTGCTGCTCGCCGCCGCCCGCAATCAGGGTGCGCCCCTGGCGGCGGCGTTGCGGGCCGCAGGGTTTGTGGTGCATCGCCGGGCCGTCTATGCCGCCCAACCCGTCGCCTGTATGCCGCCGGCGGCCGTGCAAGCGCTGGAGTGCAGCAGCTTGGCGGCGGCGCTGTTCCTGTCGGCGGAGACCGCCCGCGCCTTTGCCCGGCTGCTGCCGCCGCAGCTTCTTCCCGCTTTGGCGGAGGTCGAGGCGCTGGCGATCGGGCAGCCGGCAGCGGAGGCGCTGCGCTTCTTGCCCTGGCGCCGCGTGCGCGTCTCGGCTAAGCCGACGCAGGATTCAATTTTGGCGATGCTATGACCGAACCAGGCGCTCCCGACCCCATCAACCCCAACGAGGCGGTGGTGCCCGAGCGCGTCCAGGTGGACGACCGGTCGCAACGAAAGCGCACGGACTTCTTGCCGCTGTTGTATTTGCTCGGTTTCCTGGTGCTCGCCGGCTCGTTGATCTACCTTTGGCAGAACCCGAGCCTGCCGGCCGGCGTCCAGCAGGAGGCCGCTAGGGTCGATACCCTGCAAACCCAGCTCCAGTCGTTGAACGACCGGCTGACCCAAGTGGAGCAGCGTCCGGCGCCATCGCCGCCGCCAAGCCTCGCGCCGCTGGAGGCCCGGATCGCAACGTTGGAGCGCCGTCCAGCCCCCGCCCCAGCACCGCCCCCGGCCGCGCCGGTCGACCTCGGCCCGCTCAAGGCGCAAATCGATGGCGCGGTGTCCAAGCAAGCGTCCGACCAGCAGGACATCACCGCGCGGCTGGATGCGATGCAGGGCCAATTGGCCTCGGCGCAAAAGCAGCAGGCATCCGACCAGCAGGGCATCGCCACGCGGCTGGATGCGGTTGAGGGCCAGTTGGCGGCGGCGCAGAAGCAGCAGGCATCCGACGTGCAGGGCCTCGCCACGCGGCTGAACGGGCGGTTGGACGCGGCCGATAGCCGGCTGGCGGCCGCGGAGAAGCAAGGCGGCGGCATCGCTGGGCAGATTAGCGGCATCAATGAGCGGGAACAGCGCATCTCGCGCGTCCAGACGGCGACTGCGGCGCTGCAGGCCGGGCAGAAGCTGGGCGACATTCCCGGCGCCCCGCCGGCGCTGGCGCAGTTCGCCCATGACGCGCCACCGACGGAGGCCGGGTTGCGGCTGTCGTTCAATGCCGCCGCGGAGGCTGCGGAGCGCGCGAGCCAGCCTGCGATCATGGACAACCAGCCGTTCGCATCCCGGCTTTGGACCCGGGCGCAGCAGGCCGTCACCGTCCGGCAGGGCGACCGCGTTCTGCTGGGCGATCCGGTGTCCGGCGTGTTGGCCCATGCCCGCCAGGCGCTGGAGGCCGGGGACCTCGCCGGCGCCGTCGCTACGCTGAATGGGCTCGCTGGCCCAGCGGCGGCGGCGATGGCCGATTGGGTCGCCCAGGCGCGTGCGCTGCTTGACGCCCGTGCGGCGCTCGCGTCGATGGCGGCCCGCGGCTGATGCGCGCCGTCATTGGCTTCACCATCGTTGCGGCGGCGCTGATCGCGTTCGCGTGGTGGGTCGCTGCCTTGCCGGGGATGATCTCGGCGACCATCAGCGGCACGACCTTCGAGATGTCCACGCCGGTGGCGCTGCTCCTGCTCGCGCTGCTGTTCCTGGCCGTCTATGTCGTCCTGCGGCTGCTCGGTGCGATTATCCGCCTGCCGCGCCGTGGCCGCGCCCGGGCACGGCGCCGTGACCGGGCGCGGGGCGACCAGGCGGTGACGCGCGCCTTGGTGGCGCTGGCGGCGGGCGACGGCTCTGCCGCCCAGCGCGAGGCCGGACGTGGGCGCCGCTTCCTCGGCGACACGCCGCTGACCCTGTTGCTGAACGCGCAGGCGCTGCGTCAGGCCGGCCGTGAAGACGACGCCACGAATTTGTTCCAGCAGCTCGCCAGCCGCAAGGACACGGCGTTCCTCGGCCTGCGCGGCCTGATGCGCCAGGCGACCGCGCGCGAGGATTGGTCCACCGCTGCCGAGCTGGCCAACCGGGCCGAGCGCGTGCGTCCCGGCGCGCAATGGCTCAAGGACGAGCGCAAGGTCCTGGCGCTGCGGACCAGCCAGTGGACCGACGCGCTCCGTTTGTCGGGGCCGGAGAACCGCGCCGCGCTCGCCGTTGCCGCTGCCGGCGCCGAGCCCGACCAGTCCGCCGCCCTGCGCCTGGCCAAGCAGGCCTGGACCACCGACCCGGCGCTGGCGCCCGCCGCCGTCGCCTACGCCAGCCGCCTGCGCGCCGCCGGCAAGGACAGCCGCGCCAACGACGTGCTGCGCCGGTCCTGGGCGATGCAGCCGCATCCGGACATTGCCGCCGAGTATATGGCCGACCTGTCCGACAAGAAGTCGCGCCTGCGGGTGGCCGAGGGCCTGGCGCAGCAGAATGCCAGCCACCCCGAAAGCCGCTTGTTGGTCGCGCAGGCCGCGCTGGATGCCGGGATGCTGCCGGAGGCACGGCGTCAGGTCGACCTCGCGCGCGCGGCCGGATCGAACCAGCGGCGGGTCTGGGTGCTGATGGCCGACATCGCCGACCAGGAGGGGCGGGGCAGCGAGGCGCAGGACGCGCTACGGCACCTCGCATCGGCCGACCCCGATCCGTTCTGGCGCTGTGCGTCGTGCGGCACGGCCCATGCCACGTGGAAGCCGGTCTGCGACGCCTGCAACACGCCGGGCAAGATCGCCTGGGTGCAGCCCAGCCATGGCATCGTCGTGCGGCAGGTGCCGATGCTCGATCATGCTGGCAGTGGCGCGCTGGTGGCCGACGCGGGCGGCATCACCGCCGAAACCTAGGTGGGTCGCGCTACAGCGGAATGTCCCGGGTCTCGCCGAACTCCAACGCGTCGAACTGCTGGACCGCGAGGCCGGCGTTGGCACGCGCCTGCTCCAGCGCCCGCAGCGGGGCGTCGACGGCCTCGTCCGTGAGTTGGAAGGTGCCGAAATGCATGCCGATGGCGCGCTCGGCGCCAAGGTCGGCGCGGGCCTGCACCGCCTCGGCCGGGTCCATGTGGACGGGCTGCATGACGCTGCGGGGCAGATAAGCGCCGATCGGCAATAGGGCGACTCCAGGCGGGCCGAGCCGGTCGCGGATCGTGCCCCAATGCGGGCCTGCGCCCGAGTCGCCGGCGAACAGCAGCCTGCGGCCGTCCGCTTCGAGCATGAACCCGGCCCACAAGGTCTTGTTGCGGTCATGAATGCCGCGCGCGGCGAAGTGCCGGGCCGGCGTCGCGGTAATGCGCACGGGGCCGACCGCCGCACTGCCCCACCAATCGAGTTCGACCGCATCCGGCACCCGGGCGTCCCGCAGCGGCCGGGCATTGCCGAGCGTCGTGATGACCTGCGGCCGGAAGCGCCGTTGCAGCGCCCGCAGGCTCGGCAGGTCCATGTGGTCGTAGTGATTATGCGACACGAGCACCACGTCGACCGCCGGCAGCGCCTCCAGCGCCAGCCCCGGCGCGCGCACCCGGCGCGGCCCCATCCACTGCACGGGTGAGCAGCGCTCGCTGAAGATGGGGTCGGTCAGGATCGAGGTCGTGCCCTGCGGACCCGGCATGCGGATCAGGAAGGTGCTGTGGCCGATGAAGGTGAGGCTGACGTGGCCTGGTGCGACCGCGTCGCCCGGCGGCGGATGGGGCAGGTTGGGGATGTGGTCGGGCCAGCGCGCCCGGTCCCGGTGCAATTGCCATCGCAGGACCGCGCCTAAGCCACGAGCCTGCGACGCGCCGGGGTTGAAGAAATGCTCGCCGTCGAAATGGTCGTTCACCGGCATCGCGGGACCGCAGGAACAAGGGCGTGGAACATTGGCGCATCCTGGCCCGGACGCCCGCTTGCCGCAACGTCCCACCGCACATAGGGTCGGCCGATGAAGCGGTTCATCCTACGCCGGGCCATCCTCGCCGTGCTGGTCTGCATGACGGTGTTGGTCATCAGCTTCGCGTTGACCCGCATCGCCGGCGACCCTGCGCTGGCCGTCGCCGGGCCGCAGGCGACGGCCGAGGACGTGGCGACGATCCGCCGGGCATACGGCCTCGACCGCCCATTGCCGGAGCAATTCTTCACCTGGGTCGGCGCGGCCGCGCGTGGCGATCTCGGACGGTCCTATCTGTTCCGCGAGCCGGTGGCCAACCTGATCCGCGCCCGCATGCCGGTCACGTTCACCCTGGGCCTCGTCGGCCTCGGCTTCGCCCTGTTGATCGCCTTGCCGCTCGGCATCGCAGCCGCGCTCAACGAGGGGACCACGACCGACCGCCTGGTGATGCTGGTGGCGCTGCTGGGCCAGGCGATGCCGTCCTTCTGGCTGGCCCTGTTGCTGATCATCGGCTTCGGGCTGCGCCTGCAATGGCTGCCGATCAGCGGGCTCGACGACTGGACGGGCTACGTGCTGCCGGGCCTCGTGCTGTCGTTCTCCGCCATCCCGGCGCTGATGCGGCTCACCCGGTCCGGCATGGTCGACGCGCTGCGCTCCGACTACATACGCACGGCGCGGGCCAAGGGCCTGTCGCGCGCCAGCATCGTGCTCAAGCACGCCGCCCGCAACGCCGCCATGCCGGTCGTCGCCATCGCCGCGGTGCAGCTCGGCTTCATGCTGGGCGGCTCGATCGTGATCGAGAGCGTGTTCAGCCTGCCCGGCGTTGGCTTCCTCGCGTGGGAAAGCATCAGCAAGAACGACTTTCCGGTCGTGCAGGCCGTCGTGCTGCTGCTGGCGGTGGTTTACATCGCGTTGACGTTGTTCGCCGACCTGCTGAACGCGGCGCTCGATCCGCGGCTGCGGACGGCCTGATGGCGCTGCGGCACAAGACGACGGCGCTGGGCGGGCTGATCGTGGGCGGCACGCTGCTGGTGGCGCTGTTTGGCCCGGGCCTCGTGCGGCATGACCCCTTCACCCAGGACCTGATGCAGCGCCTGGTGCCGCCGGCCTGGCTGGGCGGCAGCGGCGAGCACCTGATGGGCACCGACCAGCTCGGCCGCGACTATCTGGCCCGGCTGGTTTACGGCGCGCGCATCTCGCTGCTCATCGGCGCCGTCGCGGCGCTGACCGGCGGGCTGATCGGCATCACGCTGGGGGTGCTGGGCGGCTTCTTCGGCGGCTGGGTCGACGACATCGTCATGTTCGCCATCACTTGCAGGCTGAGCATTCCGCTGATCCTGGTGGCGCTGGCGGTGGTTTCCGCAGTCGGCGGCTCGCTGACCGTCGTCGTGCTGACGCTGGGGCTGCTGCTATGGGACCGGTTCGCCGTCGTGGCGCGCACGACCACCATGCAGGTCCGCACGCTCGACTACGTGGCGGCGGCACAGGCGGCCGGCGCGTCCACCTTCCACGTGCTGTGGCGGGAGGTCCTGCCCAACATCGCGCACCACCTGATCGTCGTCGCCACGCTCGAGGCGGCGCTGGCGATCCTGCTCGAGGCCGTGCTGTCCTTCCTCGGCCTCGGCGTGCCGGCGCCGCTGCCGAGCTGGGGGCTGATGATCGCCGAGGGCAAGGACTACATGTTCTTCGAGCCCTGGGTCATCATGGTGCCGGGCCTGAGCCTGTTCGTGCTGGTGCTGGGCATCAACCTGCTCGGCGACGGGTTGCGCGACCTGCTGGCGGTCCCCCGCGGTGCTTGACGTCCCCGTGCTCGACATGGCCGGCCTGCGGGTTGCCTTCGGCGCAACCGAGGCGGTCCGCGGCGTCTCCCTCCAAATCCAGCGTGGCGAGACGCATTGCCTGGTCGGCGAAAGCGGTTGCGGCAAGTCGGTGACGGCGTTGGCGGTCATGGGCCTGCTGGCGCGCGGCGCCCAGCGCAGCGCCGGGCATATCCGGTTCCAAGGCGTTGATCTCATGCCGCTGTCCGACCGCGCCATGGGCCGGCTGCGCGGCGACCGCATCGGCATGATCTTCCAAGAGCCGATGACCAGCCTCAACCCGGCCTACACCATCGGCTCGCAGATGACCGAGGTGTACCGGCGCCACCGGGGCGGCAGCCGTGCGGGCGCCACCGAGCGGGCGGCGGCGCTGCTGGGCCGGGTGGGCATCACCGCGCCGGGCCTGCGGCTGGGCCAGTTCCCGCACCAGCTTTCGGGCGGGCTGCGCCAGCGGGTGATGATCGCCATGGCGCTGATGTGCGGGCCGGAGCTGCTGATCGCCGATGAGCCGACGACGGCGCTGGACGTGACGGTGCAGGCCGGCATCCTGCGGCTGCTGGCGGCGCTGCAGGCGGAGATGGGTTTGGCCTTGTTGCTGATCACGCATGACCTCGGCGTCGTGGCCCGCGTGGCGCACCATGTCAGCGTCATGTATGCGGGGCAGGTGGTCGAGAGCGCGCCCGTCGCGGCGCTGTTCGCCCGTCCGAGCCACCCCTACACCCAGGGCCTGCTGGCCAGCGTGCCGGTGCCCGGCAAGGTGCGGCGGGATCAGCCGCTCGGCAGCATTCCCGGCACCGTGCCGCGCATCCCGCCCGGGTTCGCCGGCTGCGGGTTCCGCGACCGCTGCGCCCACGCCATGCCGCAATGCGCCGCCGCCATTCCACTGCGCGAGCGCGCCCCGGGGCATACGTACCTGTGCCAGCTCCCGCCATGACCCCGGCGATCGAGCTGCGCGACATAACCCGCAGCTTCGGCCGGGTGCGCGCGGTGGACGGCGTCAGCCTGGCGGTGCCGCAAGGCGGCGTGATGGGCATCGTCGGCGAAAGCGGCTGCGGCAAGAGCACGCTGGCCCGCATCATCCTCGGCCTGTTGCCGGCAAGCTCCGGCACCGTGCTGGTGGAGGGGCAGCGCCTATCGGGCCTCGACCGCCGCGCCCGCGCCCGGCTGATCCAGCCGGTGTTCCAGGACCCATATTCCTCGTTGAACCCGCGCCATCGCGTGCGGGACATCGTGGCGCTGCCGCTGCGGGCCCAAGGCATCCAGGGCATCCGGGATATCGGCGGCCCCGTCATGGACATGCTCGCCCGCGTCGGCCTGCCCGGCGGCCTCGCCGACCGGTTGCCGGGGCAGCTCAGCGGCGGGCAACGCCAGCGCGTCGCCATCGCCCGTGCCCTGGTGCTGCGCCCGCGCATCGTGGTGTGCGACGAGCCGACCAGCGCGCTCGACGTTTCGGTGCAGGCGCAGATCCTCAACCTGCTGGCGGAGCTGCGG
The DNA here is from genome assembly GCA_965277495.1 of Acetobacteraceae bacterium. Taxonomy (GTDB): domain Bacteria; phylum Pseudomonadota; class Alphaproteobacteria; order Acetobacterales; family Acetobacteraceae; genus CAHJXG01. Next base: position 4,419,461 of record OZ255824.1, read on the forward strand.
CGGGAGATGGGCCTGACGCTCGTGTTCATCAGCCACAACCTGGCCGTCGTCGAGCATATCGCGACCGAGGTGGCGGTCATGTACCTGGGCCGCATCGTCGAGCACGCCCCGGTCGACGCGCTGTTCGCCCAGCCGCAGCACCCCTACACCCGCGCCTTGCTGGCGAGCGTGCTCACGCCCGAGCCTGGCCTCGGCATCCCGGACTCGGGCCTGGGCGACAGCTATCCCGACCCGGCCAACATCCCGCCGGGCTGCCGCTTCCATCCGCGCTGCCCGGTGGTCACGACAAAATGCAGCAGCACCGACCCGGCCGGCATCAGGGCGCAGGGCCGGCTGGTGGAGTGCCTGCTGGCGGCGGATTGACCGGCGGTTGGCGAATGACGCGGGCCGGGTTCCCTGCGGCGACGGCGCCGGGCGGCACGTCCCGGGTCACGATCGCGCCGGCGCCGACGACGGCGTCGTCCCCCACCGTCACGCCCGGCAGCAGGATCGCCCCGGCGCCGATCCAGGCGCGGTGGCCGATGCGGACCGGGCGGGCCATTTCCCAGCCGGATGCGCGCTCGGCAGCGTCGATCGGGTGCGTCGCGGTGATGATCTGCACCGCGGTCGCGATCTGCACGTCGTCGCCGATCGATACCTCGGCGCAGTCCAGCACGATGCAGCCGAAGTTCATGAACAGCCGCGAGCCCGCGCGGATGTTGCAGCCGTAGTCGCACAGGAACGGCGGCAAGATCGCGCAGTCCTCGCCCATCGCGCCGAACAGGCTGCGCCACAGCGCCATTCGCCGGCCGCGCTCCGACGGCGGCAGCATGTTCGCCGCATAGGCCGTGTTCCGCGCCAGCATGCGCATTGCTTCGAGCTCCGGGTCGCCGGCCCGGTACAGCTCGCCGGCCAACATGCGCTCGCGCATGGTCACGGTTATTTCCAGCTCGCGAGATAGAACAGCGGCAACTCGTCCTGGAACGTCCTTAAGCTCAGCGTGCGCGACATCGCATAGGTGGTGACGAAGGTGAACAGCGGCATGTAGTCGGCGCGCTCGGTGATGCGCTTGATGGCGGCGCTGTAGGCGGCGCGGCGCTTGTCCGGGTCGGTGCTGCTGCCGCCGGCCTCCACCATGGCCTGCAGCTCCGGGTCGCGCGCGTAATCTGCGCCGCCGCCGCCGAAGAAATACGGCATGTAGGCCGAGGCGTCGTTGATCGAGTAGCTGCCCCAACTGCCGAGCTCCATCGGGTTCTTGCCCTCGATGCTGCGCTGGACGACGGCGCCGACCTGCAACTGGCGGATGTTCACGTGGATGCCGACGGCCCCGAGGTAGCCCTGGATCGCGCCCTGCCACTGCGGCAGCAGATAGCCGACGATCTCGGTCTCGAAGCCCTGCGGGTATCCGGCCTCGGCCAGCAGCGCCTTCGCCTTCGCCGGGTCGTATTCGTACTTGGTGGCGATGGCCTGGTCGCAGCCGAACTGGGTCGGGTAGCACGGCGCGTCGAGCACGCGGGAGCCGCCGGACATGAACTGCTTGGCCATGGTCGGGCGGTCGATGGCATGCATGATCGCCTGGCGCACCTTCATGTTGGTCAGCGGGTTGTCCGCCCCGGTTCGCCCGGCGCTGTCCATGTTCATGTAGGCGATGCGCATGCTCTCGCTGCGCTGGGTTTGCAGCGTCGGCATGCGGCTGAGGTTATCGATCTGGTCCGGGCTGAACATCCAGATCCAGTCGGCCTGGCCGCCCAATATCGCCGTCAGTTCGCCGGTCGCGTCCGCCACCTCCTTGATGACCAGGCGTCGGATCGCCGGCTTGCCCTTCGGCCCGTCGAAATAGTCTTCGTAGCGCTCCATTTCTATTTGTGTCGCGCCGTCGACCTTGGTGATGCGGTAGGGGCCGGTGCCGACCGGCATTTTGGAGTATTCGCCGCCGACCCGCTCCCGATAGGCCTTGGGATAAATCGGTAGCACCATCGCGAAGTATTCGAGTGCCGCCGGGAACACCCGTTTCAGCTTGATGCGGACGTGCATGTCGTCGATCTTCTCGGCCCCGGCGATGAAGCTGAAGTTGCTGGGAACCGAGACCTGCTTGTCGGACAGGATGGTCGTCACGGTATAGACCACGTCGTCGGCGGTGAACGGGCTGCCGTCGTGGAATTTGACGTTCTGCCGCAGTTCGAACTCGAGCGTGGTGTCGTCGGCATAGCGCCACGAGGTGGCGAGCAGCGGCTTCAAGGTGAAGGTCTCGGGGTCGCGGTAGATCAGCGTGTCCCAGGCTTCATGCGCCACCACCAGGCCGGTGCGGAGCGCATTGTAATAGGGATCGACGTTCGGCACCGCGTCCCGCCATGCGATGCGCAGCGTATCCTGTGCCTTTTGCGCGCGTGCCGGTGCATTTGGCAGCAGGGCGGCCGCAATGAACAAGCCGCTCAGCAACTGGCGCTTCCGCATCATCCGGTCCCCAACCTTGTCACGCCGAAACGCTAGGCGCGTGCGCAACGGGGTGCAATTCGGGAGCCACCGCATCGCGCCTCAGCCCATCGTCGCATTGAACGCGCCCCCGTCCAGCAGCAGGTTCTGGCCGACGATGAAGCCGGAGGACGCGGCGCACAGGAATACGCAGGCGTCGCCGAATTCGGCGGGGTCGCCCACGCGTCCGGCCGGGGATTGCTTGGCGCGCTCGCGCAGTTCCTCCTCCACGGTCCGCCCGGCCTTTTCCGCCGCTGCCGCCGAGTTCGCGCGCAAGCGGTCGGTGAGGAATGGGCCGGGCAGCAGGTTGTTGATCGTCACGTTGTGCCGGGCGACCTGGCGCGAGAGGCCGCCCACGAACCCGGTCAGCCCCGCCCGCGCGCCGTTGCTCATGCCGAGCGTCGGGATCGGCGACTTCACGCTGGCCGAGGTGATGTTGACGATGCGGCCGAAGCGGCGCGCCGCCATGCCGTCCACCACGACGCGGATCAGCATGATCGGCGTCAGCATGTTGGCGTCCAGCGCGCGTATCCAGTCCTCGCGCTCCCATTGGCGGAAGTCGCCCGGCGGCGGGCCGCCGGCGTTGTTCACCAGGATGTCGGGATCGGGGCAGGCGGCCAGGGCGGCGGCGCGTCCGTCCGCTGTCGTGATGTCGCCCGCCACGGCCGTCACCATGGCGCCGGTCGCGGATCGGATCTCGTCGGCGGTGCGCTCCAGCGGACCCGCGGTCCGGGCGGTGATGGTGACCGCCACGCCCTCGCGCGCCAGGGCCATGGCGCATGCGCGTCCAAGCCCCTTGCTCGCGGCGCAGACCAAGGCGCGCTTGCCATGCAGACCCATATCCATCGGTCGATCCTCCATTGAGATTGTGCGCGGCGAGTGGACTTGCCGTGCATTGCGCCGCCCGCCAGCAGACGAAGCGGGAGGCCGTGCCGGCATCCTGCCAGTAGGAGTTCGCTGCCGCACCCGTTAAACCTCCCATGCTGCACAAAAAGTTGTACGGCGGCCTGTCGCCGAAATCGCCGGTGACCGCATTATCAGGCAGCCGTCCGGCACTGGCGCTCATGTGGCGCATGGTGGCCGGGCTAAGCCAGGGAACTCCGCAACGCCGGAGGCTGGCGTCGGATAACGGGATCAACGCCTATGCCTCGCCTTCGCCTAGCAGCCTTCGTCCTAATGGCGGCCGCAGCCATCGTTCCCGGCCATGCCAGCGCCCATGCGATCCTGATGGACAGCGAGCCGGCGGCGCGGGCCACGGTGCCACCGGGTCCAGCGGTGGTCACGCTCCGGTTCAACAGCCGGGTCGACCACGCGCGTTCCCGCCTGGCGCTCCGGGTCGATGGAACCGAGATCCCGCTGGCGGTCGACCCCGCGTGCGCGGCGGACAGCCTGGCCGCAGCGACCACGCTCGCGCCCGGCAATTATGTCGTGCGCTGGCAGGTATTGGCGGTGGACGGGCACATCACCCGCGGCGACGTGCCGTTCACCGTGCAGGCGCCGAACCTTCAGGCGCTTAACGCCTCGGCGCGTTAGCATGTCCCTGCTGGTCGACCTGTTCGGCTACCTATCCATCGTGCTGCATGGCCTAACCATCGTCGCGCAGAGCATGGCGGTCGGCGGCGCATTGTTCCTGGCCTTCCTCGCGCGGCCATTTGCGCCGAGCCTTCCTGACGGCCTGCAGCTCGTGCGCCGCACCGCCGTCATCGCGGGATGGAGCGCGCTGGCGTTGGTGGCGTGCGAGGCGCTCGCCGTCGGCATGCAGGCGGCGGTCCTGATGGACACCATGGGCCTCGGCCTGCAGCAGACGCTGACCGCGCAGTTCGCCGTCGCCGGCATCGTCAAGGCCGTCGCGGCCGGGGTGCTCGCCGCGGCGCTGTTCGCGCGCCGTCCCATGCCGGCCGCGTCGATACTGGCGCCCTGCGCCGTGGTGCTGGCGGCTGCGACCATGACGACCCACGCCGCAGCCCGGCTCGCCGATGGCCCGGTGCTGATGGCCGCAACCGCGCTGCACATCCTCGGCGCCGCGATCTGGATCGGCGGCATCCCATTCTTCGTGATGGCGCTGGGCCGGCTGCATGACGGGGCTGCGTTCCGCCGGGTCGGCGCGCGGTTTTCGCGGATGAGCATGGCCGGCGTCGGCTGCATCCTGGTCTCCGCCGCGGCCATGACGTGGTTCTACGTAGGCTCGTGGGGCGCAGCATACGGCACCGCCTATGGCGTGATGGTCGGCGCCAAGGCCGCCATGTTCGGCGCGCTGCTGCTGCTCGGGCTTGGCAACTTCCTCGTCATCGAGCGGCTGCGCGCTGATCCCGGCGCTCCAGTCTTGCGGCTGCGGCGGTTCGCCGAGGTGGAGGCCGGCATTGGCTTCAGCATATTCTTCGCCGCCGCCTCGCTGACCTCCGTGCCCCCGGCGGTCGATCTGGTGCACGACCGGGTGACCTGGGCCGAGATCGCCGAGCGGAACACGCCGCAAGTCCCACGGCTCACGTCTCCGGACCACGACAGCCTGGCGCTGCCGGCGCTGCAGGAACAACTGGACGCCGAGGCTGCGCAGGCACGCACCGCGCCGCCGGCTGCCTTTACGCCGGGGTCGGGCGAGCTGCCGGCGCGCAATGCTGCCGATGTCGCTTGGAGCGAATACAACCACCATTGGGCCGGGCTGTTCGTGGCGGCCATCGGTGTGTTGGGCCTGTTGCAGCGTGCGGGCCTGCGCGCGGCCCGGCATTGGCCGTTGCTGCTGCTCGGGCTCGCGGCCTTCCTGTTCGTGCGGTCGGATCCCGAGACCTGGCCATTGGGCCAGATCGGCTTCTTCGAAAGCTTCCGGGACGTGGAAGTCCTGCAGCACCGCGTCTTCGTCGTGTTGATCGTGGCGTTCGCGCTGTTCGAGTGGGGGGTGCGCACCGGGCGGCTGCGACGCCCCGGGGCCGCTTTGGTGTTCCCGCTGCTGACCGCGTGCGGCGGCGCGCTGCTGCTGACCCATAGCCACGCCATCGCCAACGTGAAGGACCAGTTGCTGATCGAGATGTCGCATACGCCGCTGGCGCTCGCGGGCATCGGCGCTGGCGGGTCACGCTGGCTCGAGCTGCGCGCCGATGGCCCGGTGCGGCGGGCGGCCGGCTGGGTTTGGCCGGTGTGCTTCCTGGTAGTCGGGATGATACTTTTGAACTACCGGGAAGCCTGACGGGCCGCCTCCACCCGAACCGGGCCATCCCGCCCGGACATGAAGCCCGGCGCCGCCACCAGCAGCCACATCGCCAACGCGAACATCAGGCCCTGCATCACCAGGCCCAATGCCTGGCCCGCTGCACGCAGGATTTCCGCCGCCGTTCGGACGAAGGCTGCGGGCCGGCCGGATGGAGCTTGCTTGAGGTGCCGAAAAGACACGTTGGTTGTGAAAGAAGCTGCCGGGAATGCGCTGCCCACGTGCATGTTGGACACCTTTCGTTCTAGGTTGATAGCGAAGAATGTTGAAAACGCGAGCACCGGTTAATGTTCGCTATATGTTCTCAAACGTGGACGAGGTCAAGTGCCCTATGCCGGCGGCCTGCATCGCGCCGGCTCATGGCGACGGCCGTAACGTTCAGGCCGGTATCAGCCTGGGTTAAGACAGCGTTGCCCCGGCACTTGGCAACGCCGCCTTCACCTGCTTCATCAGCTCGGTGGCGCGAACCGGCTTTTGCAGCAAGGTCAGGTATCCGCCGGCCAGTTTGCCGGTGGCCAGCCCCAGCTCCTCCTCGCTATGGCCGGTGAGCAGGATGGCCGGCAGGCCCGGCACCCGGCGCTGCACCTCGCGGATCAGCTCCAAGCCGTCGGTTCCCGGCATGGAAAGGTCGGAGATGAGGAGGTCGGCCCGGCTTATTTCGGCCAAGTGGTCCAACGCAGCCGTGGCACTGTCGTAGTTCCCAACGCCGAAGCCGCACGCCGTCAAGACCTCACCCAGCGCCTCCAGCACCTCGGGATCGTCATCGACGAGCACGATTTGCGGCCGCCGCTCCAATCTCGGGACAGTGTCGCCCGGCATTTGCCGTTCCGGTGCAGCCGCCTGGGGCAGGTACAGGCTGGCTGTGGTGCCCTTGCCGGGTTCGCTCTGCAGCAGCAGCTTTCCGCCCGACTGTTCGGCAAAACCCTGGGCCATCGCAAGGCCCAGGCCCGTGCCGCGTCCGCGCGGTTTCGTCGTGAAGAAAGGCTCGGCCGCGCGCTGCAAGGTGTCTGCGTCCATGCCGCAGCCGGTGTCACGGACGTCGATCCTGACGTAGGACGCCGGTTGCAGGCCAACCGCGGCGCCATCAGCCACCGATGCCGAGAGCCGCAGCGTGTGGCCGGCACCGGGCGCGGCGTTCATTGGCCCGTTGTCCGCCATCGCATCCCGTGCATTCGTCGCAAGATTGACCAATGCCGCCTCGAGTTGCCTGCGGTCTGCTATCAATCGCGGCATCGTTCCGGGAACTGCAAGCTCGACATTGATTGCATCGCCCAAGGTGCCAGCGAGGATATCGCGCAATCCTGTCAGGAGCGCAGCCACCTCGACCGGCCCCGGCTCCAAAGGACCGCGCCGGGCGAAGCTCAGCAGGCGTTGCGTGACCAATGCGCCGCGTTCGGTCGCCTCCACGACGAGGCCGGCCAGCCGCTCCACCGAAGCCGCATTGTCCGGACGCCGCTGGATCAGCCGTGCGCCGCCCGCAATCGCCTGCAGCACGTTGTTGAAATCATGCGCGACGCCGCCCGCCAGTTGGCTTAGCGCCTCCATGCGCTGCAGTTGCCAAATGTTCTCCTGTTCCGCAATCCGTTTGGCGACCGTCTCTGTGACCCGCTGCTCCAGGCTTGCGGTCAGCGACTGCATCGCCGACTCGGCCGCGCGCCGATGCGAGATGTCCTGCACGGCGGCGATGACGTGCATGGGCCGGCCGTCGGCGTCGTGCATCATGGTCATCTGGCTGATGACCCACACCTCGCTCTCATCGGCCCGGACCAGGCGTTTTTCGATCTGGAATGGCTGGCCCGTTTCCAGCATTTCCGCATGCCCCTCAAGGTGCGCCGCTTTGTCCTCGGGATGGGTGAGGTCGTGCAGCTTCAGCGTATGCAGGTGCGCTGGGCTATGCCCGACCAGGCTGCAAAAGCAATTGTTTGCCAGCAGGATGCGCCCGTTCAAATCGGCCTGCACGATGCCGACCGGCGCGCGGCTGATGATGGCGCCGAGATGGTCATGCGTCGCGCGCAACGCCGCTTGGGACCGCCGCAGCGCATTCTTCAGCCGGCCACTCTCCCGCCAGCCGAACAGCAGCACGGCAGGCACGACAACGGACCACGCCTTGGCTAACGAACGCCGGTCGCCGTGGGTCTCGGGGACGTCTCGTGTCCTACTCATAACGATGCAACGCCCGGTGGCCGCATTAGCTTCCCACGTCTCGGTGCGGACCTATTCGGCCGCTTCGCGCTTGCGGCGCTCCAACGGCGCCGGTTCCGGGGTGCTGTCGTCCGGCGCCTGCAACGCCGTCAGCAGCGCTTGGCGCAGCAACGCCAGCTTGCGCTCGTTCTCAACCTTCAATCCAAACACGTCCTTCACATAAAATACGTCGACCGCCCGCACGCCATAGGTCGTCACATGCGCCGATGCAATCTGCAGCCCTTGTTCGCTGATCGCCGCCGTCACGTCGTGCAGCAAGCCGGGCCGGTCGCGTCCGTTCACCTCGAGCACGGTGTGCGTGTTGCTGGCGCGGTTGTCGACGACGACGCGCGGCGGCACGTGGATCGCCCGCATGCGCCGGCCCATCAGCGCCCGCGACGCCCGGCGTATCTCTCCGTCCAGCCCAAGGCGGCCAGACAGCGCCTGGTCGATCAGCACGTGCAGCCGGGCCAGGCGGTGCGGCGCATCGAAGGTCCCTCCGGCCGCGTCCTGAATCCAAAAGGTGTCGAGCGCGCTGCCGTTGGTCAGCGTATGGATGCGCGCGTCCACGATCGATGCGCCCGCCACCGCGAGCGCCCCGGCTATCCGGCTGAACAGCCCGGCGTGGTCGGCGGTGTAAACCGTCACCTCCGTCACCGCGCGCGACGGCAGCGGCTGGGTATCGACGGTCAGCGGCGCGTGCCGCCTTTCCGCGTCGCGGATCAGGCGGGCGTGCCGCGCATGGGTCTCGGGATCGAAGCTGAGCCAGTAGCCGGGATAGCCGAGGCCGAAGAAGAAATCCTGGTCCGGCGCGGGCCAGTCGGCCAAATAGTGCCCGGCCGCCTCCTTGGCACGCGCCACCCGCACGTCGCGCTCCGTCGTGGCGAGGCCGCCGGCCAGCACGTCGGCAACCCGAGCATACAGCTCGCGCAGCAGGGTTGCCTTCCAGCCATTCCAAACCTTGGCGCTGACCGCGCGCATGTCGGCGACCGTCAGCACCAGCAGCAGCTTCAGGCGCTCGGGCGACTGGATCGTGTCGGCAAGGTCCAGGATGGTCTTGGGGTCGTCGATATCGCGCTTGAACGCGGTTTGGCTGAGCATGAGGTGATGCAGCACCAGCCAGCTTACCGTCTCCGTCTCCTCTGCCGAGAGGCCGATCGTCGGGCCGACCTGGGTGGCGATCTCGGCCCCCAGCTCGGAATGGTCGCCGCCACGGCCCTTGGCGATGTCGTGCAGCAGCATGGCGGCATACAGCGCCCGGCGCGATTGCATGTCCTCCACCAGGCTGGAGGCGATCGGCGCCACGTCCGCGAGCTCGCCACGTTCCAGGGCGTTCAGCACGCGCATGGCCTCGATGGTGTGCTCGTCGACGGTGAACACATGGTAGGTGTCGAACTGCATCTGCCCCACGATGCGCGCCCAGTCCGGGATGTAGCGTCCGAGGAAGCCGGTTTCGTTCAGCACCGACAGCCATTTGGCGCCGTCCGCCCGGCTGTGCTCGCCGTCACGCCCGCACAGCAGGTCGAGGAACACGTCCGCCGCCAGCTGGCTGCCGCGCAGTTCGATCGCGCCGCGTTCATGGCGGATCAGCGCGCGCAACGCCAGCGGGTGCATTTCCAGCGCACGGTCGCGCGCCACCTGCAGGATGCGCAGCATGGCGATCGGATGCCGGCCGAAGTCGTTGCCCGGCGCCGAGAGCAGCTTGCCGTCCGCCAGCACGAAACCCTGTTCCAGCAGTGCCGCATCCGTCGTGGCGGCGAGCGCCGGCGGGCCAAGTGCCGCGCGGACCACCGCAGGCTCCAGCACGGTCGTGATCCGGGTGATCTCCCGCGCGGTCAGGAAATAGTGGCGCATGAAGCGCTCGACGCCGTCCTGCCGGCCGTGGCGTGTATAGCCCATGCGCGCACCGACGACGGGCTGCAGGTCGAAGGTCAGCCGGTCCTCGGCGCGTCCGGCGACGTAGTGCAGGTGGAACCGCACGGTCCACAGGAATTCCCAGGAGCGGCGGGCGTGCTTGGCCTCCTGGTGGGTGAGGATGCCGCCGCCGGGGCTGTCGGGGCCGACGAGCTCGCCCATGACCTGGGTGCCGAACACGTAGCGGGTCATCCAATACAGCGTTTGCAGGTCGCGCAGGCCGCCGCGGCCCTCCTTGATGTTGGGCTCGACCAGGAACGGCGTCTCGCCATAGCGGTGGTGCCGGGCGTCGCGTTCGGCCTGCTTTGCGGCGATGAAAGTGCCGGCGCCGGCTTCGGCGCAGGATTGCAGGAAGCGCGCCATGAAGGGGTCGAACAGGCCCGGGTCGCCTGCGAGCAGCCTGGCGTCGATCATCGAGGTGCGGATCGTGAGGTCGCGTCCGGCTTCGGCGATGCACTCGTCGATCGACCTTGTGGCGTGGCCGACCTTGAGGCCGAGGTCCCACAGGAAATACAGCATGAACTCGACGGCGGCGAGCGTCGCCGCCGCGGGCCGTTCCTCGGTAACGAACAGCAGGTCGATGTCGCTGAACGGCGCCAATACGCCGCGGCCATAGCCGCCGGTGGCGACGACCGCCATCGCCTGCGAACTGGCGGCATCCGGATCGGCTACGTGGCCGCGCGCATAGCCGTGCAGCGACCCGATGACCCCGTCCATCAGGTGGCCCAACAGCCGTCCGGCCTCCAGGCCGCTCATGCCGCCAGCCTCGAACCGCTCCTGCACATGGTGCTGCACGCGGCCCAGGTAGCGGCGGAAACTGCTGAGCGCCGCCTCGCGCGGGGGTGAGCTGCCGCCGTCCGCGATGCCGCGCAGCGTTGCGTCAAGCAGCTTGATGGCGTCCTCGGGCCGGTCGGGCAGGGGGAGCGGATTCGACATTACGATGATGCTAGCCCGCTAATCGCCGCGGGAACAGCAGCGAGTGCCTTGATACGATAGAGAGTTTCGAGCGCATCCCGGGGCGACATCCCGTCCGGCTCGACCTCGTGCAACGCCTGCCTGAGCGGATCGGGCGGCGCGTCGACGGGCGCGGCGGCGGTTTCGGGCGCCGCTTCGGCGAACAAAGGCAGCTCGGCCGGGCTGCCATGCCGGTGCTTTTCCAGCGCATTGAGCAATGCCGCCGCCCGGCGCACCGTGGCTTGCGGCACCCCGGCCAACTGCGCCACATGCACGCCCCAACTGCGTCCGGCGGCGCCGGCTGCGACCTCGTGCAGGAATACCACACTGCCGCGCCATTCCTTGACCCGCATGGTGCAGGGGCGCAGCCGCGGCAATTGCGCCGCCAGTTGGCCCAATTCATGGAAGTGGGTCGCGAACACGGTGCGGCAGCGGTTTTGGCCGTGCAGCGCCTCCAGCACCGCCCAGGCGATCGCCAGGCCGTCGAGCGTTCCGGTGCCGCGTCCGATCTCGTCCACGATCACCAGGGAACGCGGACCCGCCTGGTGCAGGATCGCCGCCGTTTCCGTCATCTCGACCATGAAGGTGCTGCGTCCGCGCGCCAGGTCGTCCGCCGCGCCGACTCTGCTGAACAGCCGGTCGACCACGCCGATGCGGGCGCTCTCGGCCGGCGCCGGCAGCCCGGCCTGCGCCATGATGGCGATCAGCGCGTTCTGCCGGAGGTAGGTGCTCTTGCCCGCCATGTTCGGTCCCGTCAGCAGCAACACGCGCTGCGCCGCGGACAGGTCGCAATCGTTCGGCACGAAGGCGGCGGTTCCCTGCAGCGCATGTTCGACTACGGGGTGGCGTCCGGCGCGGATGCAGAACTGCTCGTCGCCGGTGACGACCGGGCGGCACCAACGCCCGCCCTCGGCCAGGCGGGCGCACGACTGCAATACGTCGAGTTGGGCGAGCGTTTCGGCGCAGGCGCCAAGGGCGTCCGATTGCGCCAGCACGGCCAGCACCAGGGTCGCGAACACCAGGCGCTCGCGCGCCGCAGCCCGGTCGGCGGCCTCGCTGATGCGGCGGTCGAGGTCCGCAAGCTCGGTGTTGCCGAAGCGCGCGCCGTTGGCCATGCCCTGGCGCAGGGTCAGCTCCGGATGCGCCTGCAGCCGCTCGACGGACGGCGCCGGCGCCTCGATGACATAGCCGAGCTGGGCGTGGTGCTTGATCTTGAGCGACGCCACGCCGTAGCGCTGGGCATAGTCGAGCGTCAGCCCGGCGATCACGCGGCGGCTGTCGTCGCGCAGCCGCCGTTCCGCGTCGAGCTCGCCGTCGAAGCCGGGCGCGATCACGCCGCCATCGTCGAGGCGCGCGGGCAAGGGGTCGGCGAGGGCGCGGGCGAGCAATTCCAGCAGCGCCGGGTTGGCATCGAGCGCCGCAATATCCACGGGCGCATTGGCGAGCGCCAGGCTGGCAGCCTGGGCCGCCGCCAGGGTCTGCGCCACCGCCGCAAGGTCGCGCGGCGCGGCGCGGTTGACAGACAGCCGGCCCAGCGCCCGGGCAACGTCCGGCGTGGCGCGGAGGGCGGCGCGCAGGCCGGCCAGCGCTTCCGGCTGCAGCAGCAACCAAGCCCATCCATCCTGGCGCCGGGCGATGGCGGCGCAGTCCAGCAGCGGCCCGGCGAGCCACGCCGCCAGCTTCCGCGCGCCGGCCGCGGTAATGGTATGGCCGACGGCGGCAATCAGGCTGTGCGCGGACGAGCCATCGCGGGCGCGGGTGATCTCCAGGCTGGCGCGGGTCGCAGCGTCGAGCATCATCTGCGCCCCAAGCCCGGCCGGCTGCGGACGGGACAGGCGCGGCATCGCGCCAGCCTGCGTCGCGCGCACGTAATCCAGCGCCATGGCCGCGGCGGCGGCTTCCGCCTCGGTAAAGGTCCCGAACGCGTCGAGATCGGCCGCGCCGAATGCCTCGGCGACGCGGCGCCGGGCGGCCGCGGGCGCGAGTGCCGCCGTGGCCGGGCCGCGGCGGTCGGACCATTCACCCAATGCGAGGTCAGCAGACGCCAGGATCTCGGCAGGCTCCAGCCGTCCAAGCAGCGACGGCAGGCCGGCAGGGGACGTGGCCTCGGTCTCGAACAGCCCGGTCGATACATCGAGCCATGCCGCCCCGAGCGCGCCGCCAGCGCTGGCCAGCGCCAGGAGCAGGTTCGGGCGATGCGCATCCAGCAGGCTGTCCTCGGTCAAGGTGCCCGGCGTGACCAGGCGGACGACAGCGCGTTTCAGCGGCGCCTTGCCGGTGCGTCCCTTGGCCGGCTCCATCTGTTCGGCCACGGCGACGCGGAAGCCGCGGCGGATCAGGCGGGACAAATACGCTTCGGCGGCATGGGCCGGCACGCCGCACATCGGGATCGGCGCGCCCGCGTGCTCGCCGCGCCGGGTGAGGGCGATGTCTAGGGCGCTGGCGGCGGCTTCGGCGTCGGCGAAGAACAGCTCGTAGAAGTCGCCCATACGCAGGAATAGCAGGGCGTCGGGATGGTCGGCCTTGAGCAGGAACCATTGGGCGATGGCGGGCGACGCCCCTGCGGCGCTTGGGATGGGGGACGCGCTTCCGGCGCTGGGGATGTCCATCGATGCATCTTAGCGAAACATGCCGCACCTGCGAAGCGGCTGGGTTTCACGGGGCGTCCGGCTGGTTTATGCAGGTCGGCCAAACCGGCAAAAGCCCGGCTTGCTCGAGGAGGATCCCCCCCATGGCTGACGGCATCATCGAACCGCGCCTAGGCCGCGTCTCGGCCGAAGAGGCGCTCGCGCTGCACTCGTCCGGACGGCCCGGCAAACTCGAAACCCGGATCAGCAAGCCGCTGGTGACCGCGCGCGACCTCAGCCTCGCCTACTCGCCCGGCGTCGCCGAGCCTTGCCTGCACATCCAGCGCGACCCGGCGCTGGCCTACGACTACACGACCAAGGGCAACATGGTCGCCGTCATCTCCAACGGCACGGCGGTGCTGGGCCTCGGCAACCTCGGCGCGCTCGCCAGCAAACCGGTGATGGAGGGCAAGGTCGCGCTGTTCAAGCGCTTCGCCGACCTGGACGGCATCGATCTCGAGATCTCGACCGAGGACACGGACGAGTTCGTCAACTGCGTGCGATTCCTCGGCGCAGGCTTTGGCGGCATCAACCTGGAGGACATCAAGGCGCCGGAGTGCTTCGTCATCGAAAGCCGGTTGCGCGAGCTGATGGACATTCCGGTGTTCCACGACGACCAGCACGGCACCGCGATCGTCGCTGCGGCCGGGCTGATCAACGCCTGCCACCTGACGGGGCGCAGCCTGGCGGCCACCAAGCTGGTGGTGAACGGCGCCGGCGCCGCCGCCATCGCCTGCATCGAATTGTTGAAGGCGATGGGCGTGCGTCCGGAGCACGTGACGATGTGCGACACCCGCGGCGTGGTCTACCAGGGCCGCACCACCGGCATGAACCAGTGGAAGTCGGGCCACGCCACCGCGACCGAGGCGCGCACCCTGGCCGAGGCGGTGGCGGGCGCGGATGCGTTCTTCGGCCTGAGCGTGCGCGGCGCGCTCACCGCCGACATGGTGCGCAGCATGGCGCCGCGCCCGATCATCTTCGCCATGGCCAACCCCGACCCGGAGATCACGCCGGAGGAGGCGCGCGCGGTGCGGGACGACGCCATCATCGCCACCGGGCGCAGCGACTACCCGAACCAGGTCAACAACGTGCTCGGTTTCCCCTACATCTTCCGCGGCGCGCTCGACGTGCGGGCCAGCACGATCAACGACGCGATGAAGGTCGCGGCGGCCGAGGCGTTGGCGGCGTTGGCGCGGGAGGACGTGCCGGACGAGGTGCACACGGCATCGGCGGGCGGCGCGCGGCTGCATTTCGGCCCCGGCTACATCATCCCGAACGCCTTCGACCCACGGCTGATGAGCCACGTGCCGCCCGCCGTGGCCCGCGCGGCGATGGATAGCGGGGTGGCCCGGCGCCCGTTGCAGGACTTGCGCAAATACGCCCGCATCCTGTCCGGACGGCTGGATCCCACCGCCAACGCGCTCGACGCCATTATGGAGCGGGTGCGCGCCGCGCCGAAGCGCGTGGTGTTCGCCGAGGGCGAGGAGGAAAAGGTGGTCCGCGCCGCCGTGGCGTTCCGCAATGCGGGCTATGGCACGCCGGTGCTGATCGGGCGCGAGGACCGGGTGCGGCAGACCATGGCCGGGCTGGGCCTGGGCATCGCGGACGGGATCGAGGTGCACAACGCCCGGCTTTCGCAGCACAACGCGCGCTATGTCGACCTGCTGTATGCCCGGCTGCAGCGGCAGGGCGCGCTGGCGCGGGACTGCCAGCGCATGGTGAACCAGGACCGCAACGTGTTCGCGGCCTGCATGGTGGCGGCGGGCGACGCCGATGCGATGCTGACCGGGCTGACGCGCTCCCCTGCCGTGTGCCTGGAGGACATCGCCCAGGTGATCGACACGGCGCCGGGCAGAATCAGCTTCGGATTGACGCTGATGGTCGGCGCACAAGGCACGATCTTCATCAGCGACACGCTGCGCCATGAGCGTCCGACGCCGGAGCAACTGGCCGATATCGCCATGGGCAGCGCCGCCGCCGCCCGGCAGTTGGGCCACGAGCCGCGGGTCGCGCTGCTGTCGCACTCGACCTTTGGCAATCCGATGCACCGGACCGTGCACGGCATCCGCGCGGCGGTGGCGCTCCTCGACGGACGCGGGGTCGACTTTGAATATGACGGCGACATGAGCCCGGACGTGGCGCTCGATCCGGCGATACGCGCGCTGTATCCGTTTTGCCGGCTGACGGGGAATGCGAACGTGCTGGTGATGCCTGGGCTGCATTCGGCGCACATCACGTCGAGGCTGGCGCCGCGGCTGGGCCAGGCGAACACGATCGGGCCGTTGCTGCTTGGCCTGACGCACCCGGCGCAGATCGTGCCGTTGAACGCCTCGGTGAGCCAGATCGTCGACCTGGCCGGGCTGGCCGCCTATCAAGCCGTCGGCGCCGCCTGAAGCCCCGGTTGAGAGAAAGTCATTGAGTCATCCAAGCGCCAATCCGCTGGCCGACGAGCGTCCGGCCGAGGTTGCGAACCGCCTGAAGAGCATCTTCGCCGGGTCGATCGGCAACCTGATCGAGTGGTATGATTTCTACGTCTACAATTCGTTCGCGATCTATTTCGCCCAGTCGTTCAGCGACAGCACCAACCCGACGGTGCAACTGATCACGGCCTACAGCATCTATGCCGTGAGCTTTATCATCCGGCCGGTCGGCGGTTTCATTCTCGGCTATTACGCGGACCGGAAAGGCCGCCGCGCCGCGCTGACGCTGTCGGTGCTGCTGATGTGCGCTGGCTCGGGCATGATCGCCATATTGCCTACCTATGCCAGCGTTGGTGTCTGGGCCCCACTGCTGTTGCTGCTGGCCAGGCTGCTGCAAGGGCTGTCGCTGGGCGGCGAGTATGCGTCGTCGGCGACCTACCTGAGCGAGATCGCCGGTTCGAAGCATCGTGGCTTCTACAGCTCGTTCCAATACGTGACGCTGATCGGCGGCCAGGTGGTCGCGGCCTTGGTTCTGTTGGTCATGCAGCAGGGTTTTACCGGCAAGGAGATCGAAGCCTGGGCCTGGCGCATCCCGTTCGCCATCGGGGCGTTCGGCGCGCTGTATGGGCTATATCTGCGCCGCAACCTGGCCGAGACGGAGGAATGGAAGCGGGTCAGCCGGGAACCGCGGCAGAACCTGTTCAAGGAATTGCTGAAGCACCCGAAGGAACTGCTGCTGGTGTTCGGCCTGACGATGGGCGGCACGACCGCGTTCTACACCTTCAGCACCTATATGCCGACCTACTTGGCCAACACGCTGAAATTCCCGCGCGAGTGGGTCGCCGAAATCAGCTTCATCACCCTGATCCTCTATGCCGCGATGCAACCGGTGTTCGGCGCCGTCAGCGACCGGATCGGGCGGCGCCCGGTGCTGATGTGGTTCGGCGTGATGGGCACCCTGTTCACCGTGCCGATCCTGACGGCGCTGGGCGCTGCCACGGGCTTTTGGCCGGCGCTGGGGCTGATCTTAGCCGCACTGGCGATCGTGTCCGGGTACACGTCGATCAATGCGGTGGTGAAGGCGGAGCTGTTCCCGGCCGAAGTGCGGGCGCTGGGGGTTGGGCTGCCCTATGCGCTGGCGGCGTCGATCTTTGGCGGCACCGCCCCGGTGATCGCGCTGCAGTTCAAGGCGTCCGGGCATGAAAGCTGGTTCTATTGGTACGTGACCGGCCTGACCTTCTTGTCGCTGCTGGTTTACACGCTGATGCGGGACACCAAGAAGAACACGCGCATGGAAAGCTGAAGCATTCCGCCGCCCTGTCGCCCGCCTTGCAGCAGGGAACAGGGACGGCGGTGACGTTTCTAGTTGGAAATTTCGGCCTGGCGCGGCGACTCGGCTTTGGATGCGCCGTCGGTCAGCATCTCGATCCGTCCGGTAATCTGGCCGCCATCCTCGACCTGCAGGCGGCGGCAGCGGGCGGTGCCGAGCACCTTGCCGGTGGCGCGCACGACCAGGTTGCCCCGCGCGGTCAAGGTGCCGTCGATCACGCCGGCGATCTCCGCGTCCTCGACCTCGACCTCGCCCTTGAACACGCCGCCTTGGGCGATGGCAAGTTCGGTCGCGTGGATCATGCTGGCCTCGACCGTGCCCTCGACCACCAGGCGCTCGGCGTCGGCCACGGTGCCCTGGACGGAGATGCCGCGTCCGACCACCAGCGTGCGCCGCTCCGCCGGTTCGCGCACCCGGGTCGGCTGCACGCCGGGCTGCATGCCGGGGCGGGGCGGGCTGATGAGGGTTGGCGCGGATCCATTGGACCCCGGTACCGGCGGGACAGGGTTCGGAACTGGGAACGGCGTGCGGCCCATGATGGGAGCCTCCTTGGATGGAGCGGGACGGTAGGGGGGAACGCCGAGGCCGCTATCGTCGAAAGCACGGGGCTTCATGGGACGGGCGGGCATGCGCGGCTGGTCGGCCATGCTGTCGCCGGCAAGCAGCCCCTCGGTGACGCCGGGTTCGGTGGCGTAGCTTTCTTCGCCCATCGGGCTTTCCGGTTTACGGCGCTTGAACAAGCGGACCTCCCTTCGTTGCGGTTGCGCGCGCCCTGTGCGGGTAGGGTCGGTAGACATTTCCTAACACAGGCCGATACACGATCACAACCCTGTGTATAAGATCGAGGCGCGCGACTTCGGCCGGTTCAGCACGTGGACCATGGCCGCGATCCCCACGACCGGGACCAGCAAATTGAGGCCCGGCAGGCTGCCTGCCAGCGCCAAGGCGACACCCTGCACGAGCACCGGCAGTCGCCGCGCCGCGTAGGTCCGCAAAGCGTCCGGGCGTCCCATGCGGCGCATCGCCACGCCCATGAACAGGCCGCGCCCGATTGCCCAGCCGGCAACGAGCCAGCCGATCACGAGGCCGACCCCGGGCAGCAGGATTGCCAGCAGCAGCGCCAACACCTGGAGACCCAGCACCTGCGCGCCGAGCGCCAGGCCGTCCCACGCCTGCGCAGCGATCGGCGCGCCGAGCGGCACCGGCAGGTCCGGATAGAACCGGCGGTCCACCGCCGCGGCGATGCGGTCCATGTAAAGCGTCGAAATCAGCAGCGCGACCGGCACGAATAGCCAGAGCGCCAACAGCGCCGCGCCGATGCCTCCCGCGGCCCCGGCCAGCCAGCCCAGCCAGCCTGGACGCGCCACGACGTGGTTGATCACCCACACGCTGCCGGCCAGCAACGCCAGGAACGCCGCCGCCGACAGCAGCAGGCTGCGCCAAACGACGCCCAGGAACACCGGGTCCTGCAGTTGGGCGATGGCGCGCGTGATCGGAGACAGCATGCAGGCGTCCTGGCGGTGAAAGGCGTTGGGAGGGAACGAGCGCCGCGGGTTGCGGGCAGGTAGTGCGGATGTTAGGCGCACGCCAGGGTTTCACATCAGGAGCGACCATGTCCCAAGGCGCCACGTCCCAAGCCGCGGCCCGTCCGGCCCGATTCGACATCCTGGGGATCGGCAACGCCATCGTGGATGTAGTGACGCCGGCCGGGGAGGACTTCTTGTCCCGCCACGACCTGCGCAAGGGCAGCATGACGCTGATCTCGACCGAGCAGGCGGAGGCGCTGTATGCCGCGATGCCGCCGGGCCAGGAGAGCAGCGGCGGGTCGGCCGCCAACACGTGCGCGGTGGCGGCTGGGCTGGGCGCGCGGGTGGCGTTCATGGGCAAGGTGGCGGACGACCAGTTGGGGGCGGTGTTCCGTCACGACATTACCGCCGCCGGGGTGCATTTCCCGACCGCGCCGCTGCAGGGCCAGGCGCCCACCGCACGCTGCTTGATCGCCGTGACGCCTGACGGGCAGCGCACGATGAGCACCTATTTGGGCGCTTGCGTCAGCTTCGGCGCCGCGGACCTGGACGAGGCGTTGGTGGCGGACAGCGCCGTGACCTACCTCGAGGGCTATTTGTTCGACCCGCCTTTGGCGCAGGCGGCGTTCCACCGCGCTGCCGCGGTCGCGCATGGGGCCGGGCGGCTGGTGGCGCTCTCGCTGTCCGATGCGTTCTGCGTCGACCGGCACCGGGCGGCATTCCGCGACCTGGTGCGCGGCCACGTCGACATCCTGTTCGCCAACGAGACCGAGGTTTGCAGCCTGTATGAGGAGGACCGGTTCGAACAGGCGGCGCAGCGGGCGGGCGCGGAGGTTGCGCTCGCGGCGCTGACGCGGAGCGAGGCAGGAAGCGTCGTGCTGCGCGGCGCCGAGCGGGTGGAGGTGGCGGCGGCAGCGGTCCGGGTGGTGGACACGACGGGCGCCGGAGACGCCTACGCGGCCGGGTTCCTGGCGGCGCATGCGTCCGGGCGGGGGCTGCGGGCATGCGGGCAGCTTGGCAGCCGAGCGGCGGCGGCGGCCATCGCGCAATTCGGCGCGCGGCCCAAGGCCGACCTGCGTGCGATGATGGGGGCCTCAGAACACTAGGGGCGGAACTATCGACCGTGTATGTTGTTACCTAAGCGAGACGTGCGGCCATGATGCACGACGCGATCATAGTTCAGGAGAAACACGGATGCGTCAGACATTGTTGGCATCGGCAGCGCTGCTTGGGCTCGCCTGTGGCCCGGCCTTTGCACAGAACTCGATGTCGCCTCCATTGAGCCCATCGGCGCCGAATGCCCATCCCGGCATGCCCCAGCCGACCACCATGCTTCCAACCAGTCCCAAGGCGACGACCCGCATGGCACCGGGCAAAGACGCCGCCTCCACCGACTACGCGCCGGGCGGTCCCAGCCCGATGACCGACAGCCCGACCAACAACAGCATGAACGGCATACGGCCCATGCGAGGCCAGGCACATAATGGCGCAGGCGCCGGCAAGCACGGCCACATGGCCCGCGGGCAAGGCATGTCGCAAGACGGCGGCGCTGCCGGAGAGGAGATGGAGCACGGGCGCGAGTATCGCGGCGGCGCCGGGTCGCCGAGGTCCACCCGCGCCAGCAACATCGACCAGGCGAATACGCGCTCCGAGATTGCCCCGCGCCTGCCGGACCCGGCTGCGGGGTCCAGCACGCCAGAGGGCTACCTGGCCGCGGCGCAGCGCTCGTTGAATGCCGGGCAGACCGGTGCGGCGCAGGAGGCGCTCGAGCGCGCCGAGACCCGCCTGTTGAGCCGGTCAACCGATCCGTCCATGGCGGCCAGCCCGGCGGATATGCCGACGGTGCAGCATATCAGTGCGGCGCGCCGCGCGCTTGCGGGCCACGACACGGCGGCAGCGAAGTCGGCCATCAGCGCCGCGATGGGCAACGGCGGCTAGCCCGGCTCAGGGCCGGCCCGACTTCGCCGACACGGCCCTTGGACGCCTAACCATGCCCGCCTTGCGCCCCAGTTCTTCGCAATGAAGGGGCGGCGCGAGGTGGGCATGAGGATTTTTGGCTCGCAACAATGCGGCGGTCCGCCTATGTGTGCGGTGCAACACCCGGGATTGCCTGGGTGCGCTGCGAAACGCAGGGCGCGGACGTGCCCCCGCGCAAACTCTATCTGCGACCAAGCCAGGCGCCAAGGTTCCCATGGACATCCGCAACATCGCCATCATTGCCCACGTCGACCACGGCAAGACCACGCTGGTCGACCAGTTGCTGCGGCAATCCGGCTCGTTCCGCGAGCACCAGCAGGTCGCCGAGCGCGCGATGGACAAGAACGACCTGGAACGCGAGCGCGGCATTACGATCCTCGCCAAGTGCACGAGCGTGATCTGGAAGGGCAGCCGGATCAACATCGTCGACACGCCGGGCCACGCGGATTTCGGCGGCGAGGTCGAGCGCATCCTGAACATGGTCGACGGCGTGCTGGTGCTGGTCGACGCGGCGGAGGGCGCGCTGCCGCAGACCAAGTTCGTGGTGACCAAGGCGCTGGCCCGCGGCATCAAGCCGATCGTGGTGGTGAACAAGGTCGACCGCGGCGATGCGCGTCCGGACGAGGTGCATAACGAGGTGTTCGACCTGTTCGCCGCGCTGGGCGCGAACGACGAGCAGCTCGACTTCCCAATGCTGTATGCCTCGGGCCGCCAGGGCTGGGCCGATCCGACGATGGATGGCCCGCGCAAGGACCTGGCGCCGCTGTTCGACCTGGTCATGAGCCACGTGCCGCCGACCGTGCTCGACAAGGATGCGCCGTTCGCCATGGTGGCAAGCATCCTCGACTATGACAATTTCCTGGGCCGGGTGCTGACGGGCCGGGTCGAGCAGGGCAGGGCGCGGCTCAATATGCCGGTGAAGGTGCTGCGGCAGGACGGCTCGGTCGTTGAAAGCGGGCGGCTGACGAAGCTTATGGGCTATCGCGGCCTGGACCGGGTGCAGGTGGACGAGTGCGAGGCGGGCGACATTGTGGCGGTGGCCGGGCTGGAGGACGCGACGGTCCCCGACACCATCGGCGCCCCGGAGCTGGGCCACCCGCTGGCGGCCATTCCGGTCGATCCGCCGACCCTGGCGATGACGTTCCGGGTGAACGACGGCCCCCTCGGCGGCAAGGAGGGCAAGAAGGTCACCTCGCGCCAGATTCGCGACCGGTTGCTGCGCGAAGGCGAGGGCAACGTCGCCATCAAGATCACCGAGAGCAACGAGACCGACGCGTTCGAGGTCGCGGGCCGGGGCGAATTGCAGCTTGGCGTGCTGATCGAGCAGATGCGGCGCGAGGGGTTTGAACTGACGATCGGCCGCCCGCGTGTGCTGACGCAGAAAAACCCGGAGACCGGCGACCGCGAGGAGCCGTTCGAGGACGTGCTGGTCGACGTGGACGAGCCGTATTCCGGCATCGTGGTCGAGAAGGTCAGCCGGCGCAAAGGCATGCTGCAGGACATGCGGCCCTCCGGCGCCGGCAAGGTGCGGCTGACGTTCCACATGCCGAGCCGCGGCCTGATCGGCTACCACGGCGAGTTCCTGACCGACACGCGCGGCACCGGGATCATGAACCGCATCTTCACCGGCTATGAGCCGTGGTCCGGGACCATGGAAGGCCGGCGCAACGGCAGCCTGATCAGCAGCGAGGGCGGCGCGGCCATTCATTACGCGCTATTCTACCTGCAGGAGCGCGGCACGCTGTTCGTCGATCCCGGCGATAAGGTCTATGTCGGGCTGATCCTGGGCGAGAACAGCCGTGGCGCTGACCTCGACGTCAATCCGATCAAGGAAAAAAAGCTGACCAACGTTCGCGCATCGGGCAAGGACGACGCGATGCTGCTGATCCCGCCACGCCGGATGTCGCTCGAGCAAGCCATTGCTTACATTGAAGATGACGAACTGGTCGAGGTGACGCCGAGCGCAATTCGGCTACGCAAGCGCTATTTGGACCCGAACGAGCGCAAGCGGGCGGAGCGCAGGTCGGACAGCGAGGCGGCTTGACGCCTCGTTGATTGTCGGAGAACTTGCCGTTTCTGAGTTCATTTCAACCTAGCACGGCGACTCTGTCCTGCTTTCTGATACGGAGACCCCAATGGCCAGCATAACCCGACGGTTTTCCCTTGCGTTGCTCGCGGCCGCACTGGCCGGCGGATTGGCTGCCGAGCCCGTCCTCGCGCAGGTCACGCCGGGCGGCGCGGTCGTCGGCCCCGCCGGCGGAACCGCCAGCACCACCGCGCCAAGCAACAACGAGGGCACGCCGGCCGGCGGCACCGGCGTGATCAGCACGACGCGCGTCGGCCCGGGCGGCGATGCCGCCACTCCGGCCCGGGTCCGGCGCCACCGCCACCGCCACCACGCGCGCCATCGCGCCCAACGTGCCGCGCGCCCGGCGATGAACGACACAGGTTCTGCCGCCGGCCTGAACGGCTCGAACGCCCCGTCCCGCTAAGCCACCCGCGTCTGCCCGGCAGGATGCTGCTTGCCGGGCCGGCGTGCATGCAGCGGGTCTGACATGACCCGGCCATGACCGAGCCGTTCCGGCCATTTCGCAGCCGCGCGCTTTGGATCATGGGCGCCTACGGCTTTTTCGCCGGGCTGCCGTTGCCGCTCTCGGGCTTCACCTTGCGGCAATGGCTCACCGAGGGCGGCACCTCGCTCGCGGCAATCGGCCTCACCGCCAACATCGGCCTGGCCTACACGCTGAAATTCCTATGGTCGCCGTTACTCGACCAGGTGCGCCCTCCAGGCAGCCTTGCCGGCTTTGGGCGGCGGCGCGGCTGGCTGCTCGCCATACAGCCTTGCCTGGCCCTGGCGTGCCTGGCGCTCGCATTATCCGACCCGCAGCAAACACCGGCGCTCCTGGTTTCCGCCGCCGTCCTGATCGCCTTCCTGTCCGCCAGCCAGGATATCGTCGTCGACGCCTGGCGCATCGAGACGTTTCCGGAGCGGCTGCAAGGCATCGCGCTCGCCGCCTATATCTGGGGCTACCGCTTGGCGCTGCTGATCTCCGGCGCCGGCGCCATCGGCCTGGCGGATG
Source organism: Acetobacteraceae bacterium (assembly GCA_965277495.1). Classification (GTDB taxonomy): domain Bacteria; phylum Pseudomonadota; class Alphaproteobacteria; order Acetobacterales; family Acetobacteraceae; genus CAHJXG01. The sequence goes on from OZ255824.1 coordinate 4,443,123, forward strand.
TCATCGGCTGGCGCTGGTCGCTGTCCACCATGGCGGGCCTTGTCGGCGTCGGCATGCTGGCGACGCTCGCGGCGGCCGAACCGGAGCAGCGCGCGATACTGGGCGAGCCTGAAACCCTGCGCGTCCGGCTGCGGACCGCCGTCATCGAGCCATTCCGCGATTTCTGGCGACGGCCAGGCGCCGGACAGATCCTGGCGTTCGTCATGCTGTTCAAGCTCGGCGAGGCGCTGGCGCATACCATGGCGGTGCCGTTTTACCGCGACATGGGCTTCAACCGCGCCCAGGTCGCGCTCGCAACCGGCCCGCCGGGTTTGGTGGCCAGCCTGCTTGGCGCGGCGACGGGCGGCTGGCTGGTGGTGCGCATCGGCACCGGGCGGGCACTCGTGCTGACCGGCTTCGTGCAGATGGCGTCGATGGCGCTCTATTTTGCCCTCGCCGTTTCCGGCGGCGACACGCGCATCCTGCTGGCCAAGGTCATGCTGGAGAACTTCGCCGAGGCGATGGCCGACGCTGCGTTCCTCACCTACCTTTCGGCGCTGTGCTCCAGCGCGTTCACCGCCACCCAGTATGCGCTGCTGTCGTCGCTGGCGGCGGTGGGGCTGCGCACCGTGGGCGGATTATCGGGCGTGCTCGCAGCCGCGGTCGGCTGGGTGGCATTCTATGCGCTGACCATATTCGCGGCGCTTCCGGCCATGCTGCTCATGCTAGGGCTGCTGCGGCGGTTCCCACCGGATCGCCCTCGGGCAGCCAGATCGTGACGGTGGTGCCAACGCCTTCGGTGCTCTCGATCACCATTTGCCCGCGGTGGCGGTTGACGATGTGCTTGACGATCGCGAGCCCCAGGCCGGTGCCGCCCACGGCGCGGGACCGCCCCTTGTCGACGCGGTAAAATCGTTCGGTCAGCCGCGGGATATGGGCGCGGGCGATCCCATGGCCGTCATCCGATACCGACAGCGTGACGCCGGGCCGGTTCGGCCAGCGCCCGCCCGGCGTCGTGCGCCCGGCGGTCACGGTGACGACGCCGCCTTCACGCCCGTATTTCAACGCGTTGTCCAAAAGGTTTTGCAGCACCTGCTCCAACTGGCCGTCGTCGCCCGGCACACGCGGGAGGTCGGCCGGCGCGCGGACTTCCAGCGTTATCCGCCGGGCAGCGACCTGCGGCTCGAAGCTCGGCGCGAGGCGTTGCACGAGGCCCTCCAAATCGACCCGCGCCGCGGGCGGCTGGTGCTCGGTCAGCTCGATGCGCGATAGGCTGAGCAGGTCGTCGATCAGGCGGTTCATGCGTTGCGCCTGCTCGGCCATAATGCCAAGGAAGCGGGTCTGCGCGGGAGGGTCGTCCGCCGCCGGGCCACGCAGGGTGTCGATGAAGCCGATCAGGCTTGCCAGCGGCGTCCGCAGCTCGTGGCTGGCATTCGCTACGAAATCGGCGCGCATGCGTTCGATGGCGCGCTCCCGGGTGCGGTCGGACAGCACGGCCACGATGCGTCCGCCGTCCGACAGGGGCGGATCGAGCGCCATCACCGTCGCATACACCTCCCGCGCCACCGGGACCGGCAGGCTGAGTTCGGCAGCCTGGTTCTCGCCGTGGCTCTGCGCCCGGTCGATGGCGGCGCGCAGGCCGGGATGGCGCAGGACGGCGGCCATCTCGGCGCCGAACGCCGCCAGGGCGGCTACGTTGGCGCGCTGCACCCTCCGGTCCGCGCCCAGCACGATCAGCGGGTCGGGCAGCCGCTGGATGATCATCTGCTCGGCCCGCAGCAAGCCTTCCACCTGCGCCGCCCGTGCCGCGAGCGACCGCGAAAGCTGTTCCGCCTCGCGCGTGATGCTGGCGGTCGCGGTAAGGTATGGCCGTTGCGACGGCCCGGACGCCTGGTCGGCGCCGGAGCGGCGCAATGCCGACAGCACAAGGCGCAGGTCCCGCGTCCAAAGCTGCGCCAGTGCGGCCGACCCGGCCACGACGACGACGCCCGCGCCGAACGCCGGCGGCCACCCGAGCTCCCCCAGCGCCGCCAGCGCCACGAGGACCGCAACGGGCAGGGCGGCGAGCAGCGCTGTCGTGCGGAAGGGCAAGCTCGCGCTCATGCGGCGCGCGCGCTAGGCACCCGGTGCGGACAGGCTTTGCGGGGCAGGCTGCACGATATGCGAACCTCCATGGTCGATCTCGAATAGCGCGAGGCCTCGCCGCACCTGGCCATCCGGCAGCAACGCCAGCAATCCGTCGGCCCCCGTGAAGCCCTCGGGCCGCGCGAGGGCGGCGGGCGTGAAACCGCCGTTTTCGGCCGCAACCCGCGCGATGCCCGCGGCATCGTAGGCCAGGCTGACAAGTTCGCGCGGCGCTGCGTTGTATTTGGCGGCATACCGCTGTTCGAACGCCGCGTGCTGCGCCGGATCGGGGGCGGCATACCAAGCGCCGGCGAGCGCGGACAGCTTGGATGCCTCGCGTGCCCACAGCGCAGGGCCCAATATGCGGACCTGCTCGGGTCCAACGTCGTAGAAGGCCAGCAGCGGCACGGCCTGGCCTAGCGACTCGCCCGCGGCGCCCAGCAGCAGCGCATCAATCGGCGGCGGCGGCGGCGGCGCCTGCTGGGCAGCGTCCGCCGGTTCCCGCCGGCCAGTCGCAGTGCCGTGCCGGGCGGTATAGTCCGACGCGTCCTTCAACGCGGCATTGAGGGCCGCGAAGCTGTTGTCGTATCGCACGACCTTCGGCTCCGGCAGGCCGGCGGGGGCGGCAGCGGCCGTCAGCCCGCGGGCCAGCGCGTCGCCAAACGCATTCTTGGGCAGGACGGCCGCGATCCGGGTCTTGCCATCGGCCTGGACGGCCAGCACGAGCCGGCGAACCTGCTGCCCGGGCGTGATCCCCAATGCCCATACGCCTGGCTGCGCCAGCGCGGCGTCGGAGGTGAAGGCGAGGACAGGGACCCCACTCGCTTTGGCAAGCGGGGCGACCGCCGCCGTCTCGCTGCCGGTGAGCGGCCCTAGGATCAATCCAGCGCCGGCGGCGAGCGCGGACTTGGCCGCATCGGCGGCGCCAGAAGGCGTGCCGCCGGTGTCGCGCGCATCGAGCTTGGGCGCGCCGGGCTGGTCGAGCGCGAGCTGGGCCGCCCGCAGCAGGGCCTGGCCCACCTCGGCGTTCGGCCCGGTGAGCGGCAGCAGGATCGCCACGCCGCCGCCCGGCGCGCCAGGCGGCACGGACGGTGCCCCGCCGGTGACCAGCGCTGGACGGCCATAGCCGGCGCCGCCGGGGTCGGCTACGCAGGCAGCCAGGCCGGCTGCGGCGGCAAGGAGCGTGAATGCCCGACCGAACTCCCGACGACGAACCATGTCCCGAACCCCTTGTTGGCGATCCAGCCCCTGATGATTCAGCAACGGACCATGCGTCGTCTATAGCACCAGGACTCGTGCTGGTTTCCACCCCCATCGGCAACTTGGCCGATATGTCCTCGCGCGCGCTGGAGGCCCTGCGCCAAGCCGACCTGGTGTTGTGCGAGGATACCCGCACTACGGCACGCCTGATGCTGCATTACGGGATCACGGCGCGCACGTCGCCGCTGCATGACCACAACGAGGAGGGCCGTATTCCAGCGCTGCTCGACGCGTTGCGTGATGGCAGCCGGGTCGCGCTGGTGTCGGACGCCGGGACGCCGTTGGTGTCCGATCCCGGCTACCGGCTGGTGCGGGCGGCGTTGGCGTCCGGGCTGCCGGTTTCGGCGGTGCCGGGGCCGAATGCGGCCGTGATGGCGCTGGTGCTGTCGGGCCTGCCGCCGCAGCCGTTCCTGTTCCTGGGTTTCCCGCCCCCACGGTCGGCGGCGCGCCTGGCCGCATTCGGCAAGCTGCGGGCTGCCGAGCGCGCCGGGTTGTCCGCGACGCTGCTGTGGCACGAGGCGCCGCACCGCCTGGCGGAGTCGCTGGCTGACCTTGCCGCCCAGTTCGGCGACCGCCCGGCCGCTGTCGCGCGCGAGTTGACGAAGCGGTTCGAGGAGGTCCGCCGCGGGTCCTTGCCGGAACTCGCCGCGCATTACGCCATTGCGGCGGCGCGCGGAGAGATCACGATTGCAGTCGGCCCAGCGCCTGCCGAAATCGCCGATGCCGAGAAGCTGGATGGGCAACTCCGCCGGGCGCTGGAGCAAAACAGCCTCAAGGACGCCGCGGCCCTGGTTTCAGCGGCGACTGGTTTGCCGCGCAAGGTCGTGTATGCACGGGCGTTGGCGCTCAACCAGGCTTAACGGCCGGAAATAATCCGCTCGACCAATTGCTTAACGGTCGGGATGAACCCATTGGAGTAGAAAGGATCATTAGCGAAACGATAGGCATTGTGACCGCTGAACATCAGTTGATGCTCGATCGCCTCGGGCGTCTGATCTTCACGCCGCACCGATTGCAGGGTCTTCTGGATGCAGAAGCTGCGCGGATCGGCCTTCTTGCCGTTGTCGAAGTCGGGGCCGTGCTGGCTCCAGTTGCTGAACCGGCATTGGCTCAGGCAGCCCATGCAGGACACTTGGTCGTCGGTGATCCGTGCCGCCCGCTCCGGAGTCACGAATATGAGCGTGCTGTCGGGCGTGCGCAGCGCCTCGGTGAAGCCGGCGGCGATCCAGCCCTCGACGTTGAACAGGTCGTTGGACGTGAGATAGACTGCACGCTTGCGCGGGCCAATGCCCAGCACGGCGACGTGCTCACCCATCGGCTCCGTCGTATAGGCGACCTGGTGCTCGCCACGCTCGCGGAGCTCGGCGATAAAGCCGTTGTTGACGGCGCTGGAATAGAAACCGGTCGGGCTGAACTTGTTCAGGAAGACGTCGCCCTCCTTCAAGCTCAGTAACCGCTGTTTCCAGGCGTCGCTGATCGGGCTTTCCTTGGTCAGCAACGGCCGGGTGCCGAACTGGAAGGCGATGGGGCCGAGCTCGGGATTGTCGATCCAATGCTCCCATTCCTCGAGCCACCAAACGCCGCCGGCCATGATGATCGGCGTCTGGTCCAGGCCGAAGGTCCGCATCAGCTTGCGCAGGGCGAGCACGCGGGGGAAGGGGTCCTCGGGCTTGGTGGGATCCTCGCCATTGGACAGGCCGTTGTGCCCGCCCGCGAGCCAGGGGTCCTCGTAAACGACGCCGCCGAGCAATGAGGCGGCCTTGGAATACGCGCGCTTCCACAAGGCGCTGAAGGCGCGCGATGAAGAAACGATGGGGTAATAGTGCACGCCGAACCGCGCGGCGATGTCGGACAGGCGATACGGCATCCCGGCGCCGCAGGTCAGGCCGTGGATCAGGCCCTTCGCGCCCTCGAGCACGCCGGTGATCACCCGCTCCGCGCCGCCCATCTCCCACAGAATGTTGGCATGGAGGCGTCCGCGCCCGCCGGAGATGTCGTGCGCGCGCTGTGCCTGCGCGATGCCGCCCTGGATGCCGAACTGGATCAGCTCCTCGTGGCGGTCGCGCCGGGTGCGGCCGAAATAGGTCTGGTCGAGCGGGTTTCCAACGTCGTCATAGAAATCCGCGTTGACGGCGCTGAAGGTGCCGGCGCCGCCGGTGCCCGCCCAATGGCCGGAGCTTACGCCGGTGGACACGCCGATGCCTTTGCCGCCTTCAATCAGCGGAAGCACATCGACGCCACCCATGTGTATCGCGTTGACTGCCTTCATCCGCGCCGGACCCTCATTGCAACAGTCTGAAACATTAGCGGCCGGGACAGCTTTTGCTAGTCCCGGCCTGCCGATTGTTGGGCGTTGGGGTTACTCGGCTGCGTCCGACTCGGACCGCTCACGGCGTCCGCCTTCGCGGCCCCCCTCACGGGCAGCGCCATCCCGGCCGCCGCCGGCCTTGCTGCCGACCTGCTCGGTGATGTCGGCGCCCGTCGCCTGGTCGACGACGCGCATCGACAGCTTGACCTTGCCGCGGTCGTCGAAGCCGAGGACCTTGACCTTAACGGCGTCGCCCTGATTGACGACATCCGTCGTCTTGTTGACCCGGCCCTGTTGCAGCTCGCTGATGTGCACGAGCCCATCCTTGGCGCCGAGGAAGTTCACGAACGCGCCGAAATCGGCCGTCTTCACTACCTTGCCGTTGTAGATCTGGCCGACCTCAGGCTCCGCCACGATGCCGCGGATCATGTCGATCGCCTTTTGGCTCGCCGTCTCGGTCGTGGCGGCGATCTTGATCGTGCCGTCGTCCTCAATGTCGATCTTGGCGCCACTTTGCTCCACGATGTCGCGGATCACCTTGCCGCCGGTGCCGATGACCTCGCGGATCTTCTCTTTCGGCACGGTGATAATGGTGATGCGCGGCGCAGTGGCGGCCACGTCCGACCGGGCGCCCTGGATCGCGCGCGCCATCTCGCCCAGGATATGCAGCCGTCCGTCACGCGCCTGCTCCAGCGCAACCTTCATGATGTCAGGCGTGATCGAGGTGATCTTGATGTCCATCTGCAGGCTGGTGACGCCCTGCTCGCTGCCGGCCACCTTGAAATCCATGTCGCCGAGGTGGTCCTCGTCGCCCAGGATGTCGGACAATACGGCAAAGCCGCGGTCCTCCTTGATCAGCCCCATGGCGATGCCGGCCACCGGGCGCGTCAACGGCACCCCGGCGTCCATCAGCGCGAGGCTGGTGCCGCATACCGTCGCCATCGACGAGCTGCCGTTGCTTTCGGTGATCTCGCTGACGACCCGCATGGTGTAGGGGAAGACATCCTTGCCAGGCAGCACCGGGCGAACGGCGCGGTAGGCGAGCTTGCCGTGGCCGATCTCGCGGCGGCCTGGGCTCCCCATGCGCCCAGCCTCTCCAACACTATAGGGAGGGAAGTTGTAGTGCAGCATGAAGTGCTCGCGGCGCTCGCCTTCGAGTGCATCGATGATCTGCTCGTCCTGGCCGGTGCCGAGCGTCGCCACGCATAACGCCTGGGTCTCGCCGCGGGTGAACAGGCTGCTGCCGTGCGCGCGGGGCAGCACGCCGACCTCGGCGATGATCTGCCGGACGGTTTTCAGGTCGCGTCCGTCGATGCGCAGCCCGGTGTCCAGCACCGCATTGCGGACCACATCGGCTTCAAGCTTCTTGAACAACGGCTTAGCCTTGTCCGCGTCCTGTCCCTCGCTCGTGAGGGTCTCGATGGCGGCCTTCTTGGCGGCGCCGACCTTCTCCTGCCGAACCTGTTTCTGCCGCTCCTGATACGCTTCGGCGAGGCTGGCGCGCGCCAGTTCGTCGACGCGGGTGGTCAGGGCCGCAAGCTCGGGGGCCGGCTCGGCGATGGTCCACGGCTCCTTCGCGGCGTGCTCAGCCAGTTCGATGATCGCCTGGATCACCGGCTGGAAATGCGCGTGGCCAAAGGTGACGGCCCCGAGCATCACCTCCTCCGACAGCTCCTGCGCCTCGCTCTCGACCATCAGCACGCCCTCGACGGTGCCGGCGAGCACGAGGTCAAGCTTGCTGGTGGCGAGCTGCTCGGCGGTCGGGTTGAGCAGATACTCGCCATTGGCAAAGCCGACGCGGGCGGCGCCGACCGGGCCGAAGAACGGAATGCCGGACAGTGTCAACGCCGCCGAACAGCCAATCATGGCAACGACATCCGGGTCGTTCTCCATGTCGTGGCTCAGCACGGTGGCGACGACCTGGACCTCGTTACGGAAGCCTTGCGGGAACAGCGGACGGATCGGGCGATCGATCAGGCGGCTGGTCAGCACCTCCTTTTCGGACGGACGGCCCTCGCGCTTGAAGAATCCGCCGGGGATCTTGCCGGCCGCGAACGCCTTTTCCTGGTAGTTCACCGTCAGCGGGAAAAAGTCTTGGCCGGGCTTGGCCGAGCGCACGCCGACGGCGGTGCATAGTACTATAGTGTCGCCGTAGCGGGCCAGTACCGCGCCATCGGCTTGCCGGGCGATCTTGCCGGTCTCCAGGATCAGCTTGCGGCCGCCCCAGTCAAGTTCCTTGCGAAAGTAATTGAACATGGATTTCGTGTCCTCAATGCGCGGGACCGGCGACGAGTTGACGATGCCTGGGTCCGGTGGACCGGCGACTCGGGCGACATGGGAGCGGACTGCCAGCGGTGCAGCCGCGGCGGGCCATAAACGCAGCCCGCGGATTCCATGTGGCCGGAGGCGCCGTCGCGGACGGGTTCGGCTGCTCGTGCCGCATCGCGCGGCGGTCGCCCGGCGCCACCATAGCGCCGGGATAGCGTTCTAGCGGCGCAGGCCGAGCCGTCCGATCAGCGCCTGGTAACGGGCGTTGTCCTTCTTGCTGAGATAGTCCAGCAGGCGGCGACGGCGGCCAACCAGCATCAGCAGCCCGCGGCGGCTGTGGAAATCCTTGGAATGGGTTTTGAGATGCTCGGTCAGGTTCACGATGCGCTCGGTCGCCAGCGCAACTTGGACCTCGGGACTGCCGGTATCGGCGGCGCCGGTGGCGTATTCGGCAACGAGCGTCGTGCGACGCTCCGCGGTAATCGACATCGGATGTGCTCCGTGAGGGGGGGTTACAGAAGGCGTTCCGGTTTCAGCCAGCCATCGCTCAGCCGGCACAAACCGATCACGCGCGTCCCCGCCATGGCACGGGCCAACCCGCCATTGGGGTTGGCCGTCTGTGGAATGCGGCCCATCAAGTCAACCAGGTTGATCGCCTGGCCATTTGATAGGCCGAAGACCTCGCTTTCAGTCAAGGCCAGCGCCGGGATGTCGGCCAGCGCGGTCGCGACCGGAAGCAACAGGTCCGGGGAAGCCGGCGCGTTGTCCGCCTGCACAACGCATTTGTCCAGCGAAATCGCCTGCGCCGCCGTGAATGGCCCAACACGCAGCCGTCGCAGCGCGGCGACATGGCCCAGCGCGCTGCACGCCTGCGCCAGGTCGCGGGCCAGGCTGCGCATATACACGCCCTTGCCCGATTGCACCTCGAACACGGCTGTGTCGGCGTCGGTGCGCTCGACCAGGGTGAAGCGGTCCACGCGCGCCGGGCGGGGTTCCAAAACCGGCGCTCGGCCCTCGCGCGCCATGTCGTAGGCGCGCTCGCCGGCGACTTTTATGGCGGAATAGGCCGGGGGGACCTGCATGATGTCGCCGATGAAGGCCGGCAGGGCAGCGTTGATCTGCGCATCCGTCGGCCGGGCGTCAGAGGTGGCGATGCTCTGGCCGTCCGAGTCGTCGGTGTCGCGCGCATCGCCCAGGCGCAGCGTGAACCGATACAGCTTGGTGCCGTCCATGACATAGGGCACGGTCTTGGTCGCATGGCCGAACGCCACCGGCAGCACGCCCGTCGCCAGCGGATCGAGCGTGCCGCCATGCCCGGCCTTTTGCGCGTCGAAGCCACGGCGGACGCGGTTCACCACATCCGTGCTGGTCATGCCCGGCGGCTTGTCGACAACCAGCCACCCGTTAAGCGGGCGGCCACGCTTGCGTCGCATTTGCAGTCCTTAAGTCTAGGCCGGGGCTACGGATCAATTTCCGCAGGTGGCGGCGGCACCAAATCGCGGGCCACCTCGGGCGCTCGCAGCAGGCTGTCCACGTGCATCGCGTAGTCCAGCGTCGTGTCGGGCTGGAACGAGACCTGCGGCGCAACGCGCAGCCGCATCTCATGCGCGAGTTGCATGCGAAAATACGGCGCGGCGCGCTTCAACGCCGGCAACAGCGCGTCGATATCGCTGCGGCCCAGCCGGGCGACGAAGGCGGTCGCGTTCTTCAGGTCCGGGCTGATGCGGACCTCCGTCACCGTGATCTTGGCGTCGGCCAGGTCCGGGTCGCGAAACTCGCCGCGGAAGAACAGCGACGACAGCACGTGGCGGATTTCCTCCGACACGCGCAGTTGCCGCTGAGTTGGCGCCTTGGCAGACGGCTTGCCCCGCGGCTTGCTTGCAGCCTTGCGCTTGGCCTGCTCCGCCGTCGCGCCAGGCTTGAGCCCCGGTCTGGAAAGCGGCTGCTTGCTCAACCCGGGACCATCTCGATCTCGAAGCACTCGACCATGTCGCCCTCGCGCAGGTCGTTATACCCGGCGAAGCTCAGCCCGCACTCGTACCCGCGCGCCACCTCGCGCACGTCGTCCTTGAACCGCTTCAACTGGCTCAATTCACCATTGTGGATCACCACGCCCTCGCGCAGCAGCCGCACCCCGGCACCGCGCTTCACCAGGCCCTCGGTCACCATGCAGCCGGCGACCTTGCCGGTCTTGGTGATGTCGAACACCTTGCGGACCTCGGCGTAGCCCAGGAAGTTCTCCCGCGCCTTCGGGGCGACCTTGCCCTTGACCATCTTCTCGATGTCGTCCGACACGTCGTAGATAATCGAATAATAACGGATGTCCACGCCGTCCCGCTGCGCCAGCTCGCGCGCCTGGCTGGTGGCGCGGACGTTGAAGGCGATGATCACGGCGTCGCTGGCGCGGGCCAACTGCACGTCGCTCTCGGTGATCTGCCCCACGGCCGACAGCAGCACGCGGACCTTCACCTCCTCGTGCGCGAGCTTCAGCACCGCGCCCTGGATCGCCTCGGCGCTGCCCTGCACGTCGGCCTTCACCAGGATGGCGACCTCCTTCAGCTCGCCGGCGACGGCCCGGGCCAGCATTTCCTCCAGCGTGCCGCGCGCGGCGGTGGCGCCGGCGGCCGACCGGTCCTTCAGCTTGCGCTGGCGGAACTCGCTGATCTCACGCGCCCGCGCCTCGTTCTCTACCGCGACGAACGGCTCGCCCGCGGTCGGCACGCTGCTCAGGCCCAGGATCTCGACCGGAGTGGACGGGCCTGCGACCTTGATCTGCTTGCCTTTGTCGTCGAGCATGGCGCGCACCCGGCCCCACTCGGCGCCGGCCACCACGATGTCGCCCTGGTTCAGCGTGCCCTTTTGCACCAGGATGGTCGCCACCGGACCACGCCCGCGGTCCAGCCGGCTTTCGATGACAGACCCCTCGGCGGCGCGGTCCGGATTGGCGCGCAGGTCCAGGATTTCGGCCTGCAGCAGGATCGCCTCCTCCAGCTTGTCCAGCCCGGTCCGCTGGGTGGCCGAAACCTCCACGTCCTGCGTCTCGCCGCCCATCTCCTCGACCACCACCTCGTAGCTCAGCAATTCCTGCCGCACGCGGGACGGGTTGGCGTCGGGCTTGTCCATCTTGTTGATGGCGACGATCAGCGGCGCATTGGCCGCCTTCGCGTGGCGGATCGCCTCGATGGTCTGCGGCATCACGCCGTCATCCGCCGCCACCACCAGCACCACGATATCCGTCACAGATGCGCCGCGGCTGCGCATGGCGGTGAACGCCTCGTGGCCCGGCGTGTCAATGAAGGTGATGCGCGGGCCGTTCTTGTCGCCGCCGATCTTGTCCTCGTGCCCGACCAACTGCACCTGGTAGGCGCCGATGTGCTGGGTGATGCCGCCAGCCTCGCCCGCCGCCACGTCCGTGCTGCGCAGCGCGTCCAGCAGGCTGGTCTTGCCGTGGTCGACGTGGCCCATGATCGTCACCACCGGGGCGCGGTGCTGCAGCGCGGTGTCAACATCCACCTCGCCGTCGATGCCGAGCTCCACGTCGCTCTCGCTGACCCGGCGGCTGCGGTGGCCGAACTCCTCCACCACCAGCTCGGCCGTGTCGGCGTCCAGCACCTGCGTCACCGTCGCCATGACGCCCATGCGCATCAACGACTTGATCACCTCCGGCACCCGCGCCGCCATGCGGTTCGCGAGTTCCTGCACGGTGATCGCCTCGGGCAGGATCACGTCGCGCACGACCTTGACCTGGTCGCTGCGCAGCAACTCGAGCTCGGCCTGCCGCCGCTCGCGCTCGCGCTGGCGGCGGACGGAGGCGAGGCTGCGCGACTTGTCGTCATCGCCTTCGATGGCGGCCTGCACGTCGATGCGGCCGGGGCGGCGGCGGTCGTCCACCACCTTTTTGACGACGGGCAGCGCCGGCTTGCGTCCCGGCAGCAGCGCGCCGGGGCGGCGGCGCGGCGCTTCGTCGTCCTCGCCGGGGCGCGCGGCCTTGAGGCGCAGCGTCTCGACCGGAGTGCCGGGTGCCGCTGGCGTGGCCGGGCGCGCCGGACGGCGAACCTCCTCGGCGGCCCTGGCGACCACGGGAGCTGCCGGACCGGCTGCTTCGGCAGCGACGCGGGCGGCTTCCTCGGCCTTGGCGCGGGTGGCCTCCTCGGCGGCGGCGCGGACCGCTTCCTCGGCGGCCTTGCGGGCGTCCTCCTCACGGCGGCGCGCTTCCTCGGCGGCGGAGAGGATCGAAATCTTCTCCTGCTCGCGGTGTTCGGCGTCGCGCCGGGCCTGCTCGCGCGCCTGCTCCTGCAGCACGCGCTGGCGCACGGCGACCTCAGTCGCGGTCAACGCCCGGCCGGCCCCGGCAGGCGGACGGGCAGCGACCGGCGGCTTTGGCGGCGCGCCGGGTATCACCGGGGCAATCGGCGTGGCGGTGACGGGCAAGGGTGGCGTCAGGGTGGCGCGCTTCTTGCGCACCTCGACCTGGACGACCTTGGACCGGCCGTGGCTGAAACTCTGTCTTACCGATCCGGCATCAACGGTCCGGCCCAGCTCCAGCCGGCCCGCAGGCCGCAGAGAAAGCCGGCCCTTGGCCGCATCCTGGTCGTTGGTGTCGCTCATGCTTCCGCCCGTTCAATCAATCCGTCCTGCCCGGCGATGCCGGACAGGCGGTGTGTCTCAATACTCAGCGCCTCGGCCAACCGGCCGTGCGCGATCGCCACGTGCACCACATGGTCACGGCCGAAAACCGCGCCCAGGGCCGCCCCGGACAGCGGCGCCGCCACCGGGATGTGCTTCGCGCCGCTCAAGAAGCGCGTCCGCTCATCCCGGCTGCCGTCCGTCGCCTGGACGATCAAGCCTGCCCGTCCGGCCAGCAGCCACTCGCGCGCCTTCTGAAATCCGCACACGGCCTGGCCCGCGCGCCGGGTTAGCCCCAAGAGCTCCGTGATCCGCCGGGCTAGGCCAGACTGTACCAATTCGACCAGATCGGCCGGCACGGTGACGGGTCCACGCGCAGCCCGGGCGAACGCGCCCCGGGTGCGAGCGGTTTCTAACACATCCCGGCGCGCGCTCAACCAGATTCCCCGGCCAGGCAGCTTTGCAACCAGGTCGGGGACCAAGTTTCGGTCCGGCGCCACGACGAAGCGGATCATGCGCCCACGGTAGTCCCGTTCCCGGGTTACCGCGCAGCGCCGCAGCGGACCGGTTTCCGGTTCGTCCTCGATTTCGGGCGTGAGGCCGGGGGCGGGATTGGGGTCGTCAGGCGTGGGATGCCTCCTCGGCAGCGTCCGCTTCGGCCGGAGCGTCCTCGCCGTCGAACCAATGGGCGCGGGCGGCCATGATGACCTCGTTGGCGGTCCCCTCGTCCATCGCGGTGCCGACGATCTCGACCAACTCGTCCGACGCCAGGTCCGCCAGGTCGTCGAGCGTCTTCACGCCCTTCTCGCCCAACGCCACGAGCATGGCCGGAGTCAGCACGTCGATCGAAGCCACGTCGTCGGTCACGCCGAGCGCCACGCGCTTTTCCGTCAGCTCGTCGTCACGCCGGTTCAGGAACGCCTGGCCGCGGCGGATCAGCTCGTCCGCCACGCTCTCGTCGAAACCCTCGATCTCGGCCAGTTCCTCCGGCGCCACGTACGCTAGTTCCTCGATGGTGTTGAAGCCCTCGGTGACCAACAGCCCGGCGATCACGTCGTCGACGTCCAGCGCCTCCACGAACAGCCCGGTGCGGCGGCGGTATTCCTCCTGCCGGCGCTCGCTCTCCTCCGCCTCGGTCAGGATGTCGATGTCCCACCGCGTCAGTTGGCTGGCGAGCCGCACGTTCTGGCCGCGGCGCCCGATGGCGAGTGAGAGCTGCTCGTCCGGTACCACCACCTCGACCCGTCCGGCTTCCTCGTCCATCACGACCTTGGTCACCTCGGCCGGCGCCAGCGCGTTCACGACGAAGGTCGCGTGCTGCGACGACCATGGGATGATGTCGATCTTCTCGCCCTGCAGTTCCTGCACCACGGCCTGCACCCGGCTGCCGCGCATGCCGACGCAGGCGCCGACGGGGTCGATGCTCTGGTCGCGGCTGATGACCGCCATCTTGGCGCGGCTGCCGGGGTCGCGCGCCACCGCCTTGATCTCGATGATCCCGTCGTAGATTTCCGGGACCTCTTGCGCGAACAATTTGGCTAGGAACGCCGGATGGGTGCGGGACAGGAAGATCTGCGGCCCGCGCGGTTCCTCGCGGACGTCGTAGATATAGGCCCGCACCCGGTCGCCATTGCGAAAACTCTCGCGCGGGATCAGCTCGTCGCGGCGCAGCAGGGCCTCGGCGCGGCCGAGCTCGACCATCATGTTGCCGTACTCGGTGCGCTTCACCACGCCGTTGACGATCTCGCCAATGCGGTCCTTGAACTCGTCATACTGCTTCTTGCGCTCGTATTCGCGCACGCGCTGCACGATCACCTGCTTGGCGGTCTGCGCGGCGATGCGGCCGAAATCGATGGGCGGCAGCGGGTCGATCAGGTGCTGGCCGAGCTGGATGTCGGGCTGGAACTTGCGGGCGATGTGGATGGGGATTTGGGTTTCCTCGTTCTCCACCGTCTCCACCGCCTCGGTCCAGCGCGACAGCCGCACGTCGCCGGTCTTCTTGTCGATGGTGGCGCGGATGTCCTTCTCGTGGCCATACTTGGCACGCCCGGCCTTTTGGATGGCCTGCTCCATCGCCTCGAGCACCTCGTCGCGCTCGATCATCTTTTCCCGCGCGACCGCATCGGCCACCAGCAGGAGTTCGGGGCGGGAGACGGAGGTATCCATGGGTGCTCTCCTAATTCGCCAGTTTCGGATCAACGTCGGTTTCAGGCTGGGTCGGTGTGGTGGCGGCAATCAGCGCGTCCGTCAGCAGCAGCTTAGCGCGTCGCACGTCGTTCAGCGGTAACGATACGTCGCTGCCGTCATCGAGCCGCAGCCGGGCGTGGGTTGCGTCCGCGCCCAGGATGATGCCGGTGAAACGGCGGCGGCCCTCGTGCGGCATCAGCATCTCGACCCGGGCCTGGTGCCCGGCGAAGCGCACCCAGTCCTTCAGCCGGGTCAAGGGCCGGTCGATCCCGGCCGAACTGACTTCGAGCGTCCATGCGCCGGGCAGCGGGTCCTCGACGTCCAGCACGGCGCTCACGGCGTGGGTAATGCGCTCGCAATCGTCGACGCTGATTTGCGAGCCATCGGCGCGGTCGGCCATCACCTGCACCGTCGGACGTTCGCGGCCCAGCACGGCCACCCGCACCAGGTCGTAGCCGAGATGGATGAGCTGCGCCGTGATCATGCCGGCGATCTTGGCTTCCAGTCCGGAATGGTTCGGCTCATCGCCGGCGATTGGGCGTGCCATCAAAGGGTCCAAAAACAAAAAAGGCGGCCCATGAAGGCCACCCCCGAAGTCGACGGAAGTTTTTATTGTTGTTCTTAGATAGTCCAGCCGCGTGCCCCATGCAAGAGGCTTGAGGCGGGCCGCTATCGTAGTCACATGCTGACAGTGCTCCAGGCCCTGAGAAGGGGGGCAGAGAGTCGTGACGAGACCCTTCATGTGGGAATCAGCCGGTGACGCCGCTTCTCGCAGCATAGGAATTCGACATGTCCGACACCCTCGACCGCATGCGCAGAAACCCGGCGGCAGACTGGATCATGTAGCCGCCTGCGTCCGCCATGGCGTGCGTTGCAGCCCGCCCTCAGGCGGAGGATCGCACTATAAAGTCTCGCATCCCTCGCGGCAGGACATCCTGACCATTCCCCGCGCACGTCCGGTCAAGCCGGTGTATATCCGCAAGCTAGTAAAGTTCATCGAAGCCGTTGAAGGAGAAGCTGATGCCAGCTAAATCAATTAGCGGTTTGCGCGCCCATCCTGAATATTCAATCCTGATCGAGCCTCTGGCTCCTAAGGACGGTGGCGGCTACCTGGCTACTGTTCCTGATCTTCCAGGCTGCATGTCCGATGGCGAGACGCGGGAACTGGCTGCCCGCAACGTGGGTGAGGCGATCGATGCTTGGATCGAGGAGGCCGCCGCCCTCGGCCGCTCGATTCCTGCGCCCTCACGACATTGGGTTTCGGCTCAAGGTTGAACTCAGCCTGTTTTCGGACACCCATTCTTTAAACCCGAGAAGAAATCCGAATGACTCCTGAAGAATTGCATGCCGCACCGGAAGCCCCCGACAAGGGTGCCGCCATCGAGGCGCTATGGTGGGCCGCGCGCGACGATTGGACCCACGCGCACGACGCTGCGCAGGCCGGCCACGACGCTCCGGCGGCCTGGGTCCATGCCTATCTGCATCGAGTGGAGGGCGACCTGGAGAATGCCAAATATTGGTATGCCCGGGCCGGCAAGCCGGTGGCCACGACGCCGCTCGACCAAGAATGGCGAATGATCGCGGCGGCGCTGCTGAATCCTTGAACCTCCGTCAGCCCGCCAGCGTCTGGCGCACCGCACGCTGCCACCCGGCATAGCGGCGTGCGCGGCTGGCCTCGTCCATCCCCGGCGTGAACCGCCGTTCCAGCCGCCAGTCATCCGCGAACTGCGACGGCGGCGGACATAGCCCGGCGGCAAGCCCCGCCAGGTATGCGGCGCCCAACGCCGTCGTCTCCGTCACCTCCGGACGGTCGGCCGGCGCGCCCAGCATGTCGGCCAGGAACTGCATGGCCCAATCCGACTGCGCCATGCCGCCGTCGACCCGCAGCACCGTCCGGCCACCGCCCGTCCAATCCGCCTGCATGGCCTCGATCAGGTCGCGGGCCTGGTAGGCGACGCTTTCCAGCGCGGCGCGGGCCAACTCGGAGGGCCCGGTGCCGCGGGTCAGGCCGAACAATGCGCCGCGCGCGTGCGGCTCCCAATGCGGCGCGCCGAGACCGGTGAAGGCGGGCACCAGATAGACCTCCTGCTGCGGGTCCGCCTGCGCCGCCAGCGTGCCGGAGCCCGCCGCGTCGGGCAGGATGCCCAGTCCGTCCCGCAGCCACTGCACCGCCGCCCCGGCGACAAATATCGAACCTTCCAGCGCGTAGGTGCGCTGGCCCTTCAACTGGTAGGCCAGCGTCGTCAGCAGCCGGTGCGACGAGGCGACCGGGCTTGGCCCAGTGTTCAGTAGCACGAAGCAGCCGGTGCCGAAGGTCGCCTTGATCATGCCGGGCCGGAAGCACGCCTGCCCGATGGTGGCCGCCTGCTGGTCGCCGGCCATGCCGAGGATCGGCACTGAACCGCCGAGCACATCCGTCGTGCCGAACAGCCCGGCGCAATCCCGCACCGAAGGCAGCAACGAGGCCGGCACCCGGAACAGCGCCAGCAGGTCCGGGTCCCATGCGCCGCGGCGGATGTCGAACAGCAGGGTGCGGCTGGCGTTGGTCGCGTCGGTCGCGTGCACGCGCCCGCCGGTCAGGCGCCACAGCAGGAAGCTGTCGACGGTGCCGAACGCCAGCTCGCCGCGGTCGGCGCGCGCCCGGGCGCCGGGGACGTTGTCCAGCAGCCAGGCGATCTTGGTCGCACAGAAATACGGATCGATCAGCAGCCCGGTGCGGTCTGCAACCAGCTTCTCGTGCGGGCGCAGGGCGGCGCAGGCGTCGGCGGTGCGGCGGTCCTGCCAGACGATCGCCCGATGGATCGGACGTCCGGTGGCGCGGTCCCACACCAGCGTCGTCTCGCGCTGGTTGGTGATGCCGATGCCCGCGACCTCATGCGGCTTGGCGCCCACCAGCGCCAGGGCCTCGCGCAACACCGCGATGGAGTCGGCGGCGATGTCCTCGGGATCGTGCTCCACCCAGCCGGGGGCGGGGAAGTGCTGCGCCAAGGCGCGCCGGGCCGTGGCCAAGGGGTGCAGATGCGGGCCGCGGAAGGCGATGGCGCGGGTGCTGGTCGTCCCCTGGTCGAGCGCGATGATAAGCTCGGGCATGGCGCGTCAGCGGTCCGCGAGCTTGCCCAACAGGCGAGCGTGAGCCCGTAAGCCCTTGTGAAAGCACTTCCACTCGAATTTCTCGTTCGGGCTATGCACCTGGTCGTCATCGAGGCCGAAGCCCATCAGCAGGCTGTCCACGCCCAGCAGGCGGCGCATGCTTTCCACGACGGGGATGCTGCCGCCGCTGCCCATCAGCACGGCGGGGCGGCCATACTCGTCGGCCAGCACGTCCCGCGCCGCTTGGATGAAGCGGCTGTTTGAGGGAATCTCGATGCCGGGCGCGGTGCCGAATGCTTCGATGGATGCGCGCGCGTCAGGTGGCAGCCGGGCGTCGACGAAGGCGCGGAAGGCGGCGACGATGGCGCCCGGGTCCTGCCCGGGGACCAGGCGGAACGAGACCTTGGCGCCCGCCTCCGCCGCGATGACGGTCTTGCTGCCGGCGCCCTGGTAGCCGCCCCAGATGCCGTTCACGTCGGCGGTCGGGCGCGCCCAGAGCCGCTCCAGCCCGGGCCGGCCATGCTCCCCGGCGGGCACGGACAGGCCGACGCCGCCCAGGAACGCGGCCTCGCTGAAGCCCAAGCCGGCCCATTCGGCGGCAAGGCCGGGCGGCAGTTCCGCCACTCCGTCATAGAAGCCCGGCAGTTGGATGCGGCCCTCGGTGTCGGTGAGCTCCCCCAAGATGCGGGTCAGCAGGTTGACCGGGTTCAACGCCGACCCGCCATACAGCCCGGAATGCAGGTCGCGCTGCGCCGCGTGCACCACGAGCTCGACATAGGCGATGCCGCGGAGCCGGGTCGTGATGGCCGGGGTGTCGATGTCCCACATGTTGGTGTCGCTGATGACCGCCACGTCGGCCCGCAGCGCGTCGCGGTGCGTGGTCAGGAACGGCTCGAGGTTCGGGCTGCCGACCTCCTCCTCGCCTTCGACCAGCGCCGTCACGCGGACGGGCAGGGCGCCATATACCGAGTGCCAGGCGCGCAGGGCCTCGAGCCAGGTCATCACCTGCCCCTTGTCGTCCACGGCGCCGCGGGCGACAACGCGGGGGCCGTGCGGACCCGCAGCCAGTACCGGGTCGAACGCCGGGCTGGCCCATAGTTCCAGCGGTTCGGCTGGCTGCACGTCGTAGTGGCCATAGAACAGAAGATGCGGCGCGTACGGGCCAGGCCCCGGGTGATGCCCCATCACGATCGGGTGGCCCGGCGTCGCATGCAGCGCGGCGTCGAACCCCATCGACGCCAGTTGATCCCGCACCCACGCGGCGGCGGCGTTGCAGTCGGCGGCATGGGCCGGCTGCGCGCTGACGCTCGGGATGCGCAAGAAGCTGAACCAGCGCTCGCGCGCGTCGTCGAGGGTGGCGTCGATATGGTCGAGCACGGCTTGTGTTTGCATGGGCGCAGTGTGGCCAGAGACGGCGCGGAGGGCTAGGGGCCATGCGTTTCGGGCGGCGGCCAATTTGGTTTAGACGACGCAATGAATCGGCGCGTGCATGGCAACCCAGTCGCCGTGCGTCCGTTGGGAGAAGCGGCGTATGCCGCATACTCGACGGAGAAACCGACGATGTTCTTACGAATTGACAAGCTGCAAGCCGAGCTTCCGGCGCCGAAGAAGCAGGATCCGAACGCCGCGGCCGCATTGCAGGAGCTGCTGGGCGGCAAGTACGGCGAGATGTCGACGCTGGGCAACTATATGTTCCAGAGCTTCAACTTCCGCAGCAAATCCAAGCTGCGCCCGTTCTACAGCCTGGTTGCGAGCATTACCGCCGAGGAGCTCGGCCATATCGAGCTGGTCTCCAACGGCGTGTCGATGCTGAATGCCGGGCCGGACGTGCCGGCGAACGAGAAGGGCGGGGCGAACATCAACGACGCGCCATTCTCGGGCATGCAGGATATCCGCCTCGCGGCCTCGTTCCTGTCCAATGGCGGTGGCTCGATGCCGATGAACAGCAACGGCGCGTCCTGGAACATGGATTTCGTGACCACCACCGGCAACGTGATCATCGACCTGCTGCACAACTTCCACCTGGAGTGCGGCGCGCGCATCCATAAGCTGCGCGTCTATGAGACGATGACGGAGCCGACCGGGCGCGAGGTTTGCGGCTATTTGCTGGTGCGCGGGTCGGTGCACGCCCATGCGTATGCGTTGGCGCTGAAGAAGCTGACGGGCGTTGCCATCGAGCAGATGCTGCCGACGCCGAATATCGAGCTTGGCAAGATTCCCGAATGCCAGAAGTATCTGGCCGAGGGTTCACACCGCCGGCTGTACCGCTTCAGCCCCGACGACTACAAGGAGATGGCGGGCATCTGGGGCGGCGGCGAGAAGGCATTGCCGGGCGACCCGCCGGGTGAGCTGGAGGTGGTCGACGGCCATCCGGAGGGTGGCAAGATCCACGACCTGATGGGCCAAACCGCAGCGTTCTCTCCGGACTACGCCCCGGAGGAGATGTTCGAGATCGCGACCAAGCTATACAAGGCGTCGCGCTAACAGCAGTCGCCACGCCCTGGGCAGGCGGGGCGTGGCATCAGCTTTCGAGTTCGCTGTCCCAGTATAGATAATCGCGCCAACTCTCGTGCAGATAGTTCGGCGGGAACGCCCGTCCGTTGTCCTGCAGCTCCCAGGTGGAGGGCTGCGCGGGCTTCATCCGCGGGTGCATGTGGCACTCGCGCGGCAGCTTGCTGCCTTTGCGCAGGTTGCAGCCGCCGCACGCAGTCACGACGTTTTCCCAGGTCGTGCGCCCGCCGCGGCTGCGCGGGATCACGTGGTCGAACGTCAGGTCGTGCGTGGGATAGCGGTCCCCGCAGTATTGGCAACTGAATGCGTCGCGCAGGAAAACGTTGAATCGTGTGAACGCCGGCTTGCGCGCTGCCGGAATGTAGTCCTTGAGCGCAATGACGCTTGGCAGCCGCATCGACATGCTGGGCGAGTGGACCTCGTCGTCATATTCGCTGAGCACCGAGACCCGGTCGAGGAACACCGCCTTCACCGCGTCCTGCCAGCACCAGACCGAGAGCGGGAAATACGAAAGCGGCCGGAAATCGGCGTTCAAAACTAGTGCAGGGAAATGCAAACCTCCGTCCGGCAAATCGCGCTCCTCTACGGCAGGCGCAACACCTAGGGCCAATGTCGGAAGACCAGCCGCCAGATCGTGTGCGCCGCCAAACCTTGCCTTGTTATTGCACCGTAAACCTGGACCGGCAAGCCAGGCCGGCGGTTGTCATCGCTTCGTCACGCGAACAAACGTTGTAGAAACAATGCCCCGGCCGACAAGCCGGCGTCGTCGATGCCGTGGCCCAGTTTCGGGCACCAGAGCGCCTGGACGGGGATGCCGAGGCGAACCAGCGCCGACTCGGCCGCGCCCGCCCGGCCAAACGGCACCACGTCGTCCTCCTGCCCATGCACCAGCAGGACCGGCGGATGACCCGTGCACTCCGTCGCCAGGTCTGGCGTGTCGAGCAGCGCGCCGGAGTAGGCCAGGATGCCGCGCGGCGGCGGACGGCGGCGCAGGCCGGCGTGCAACACCATCATGGCGCCCTGGCTAAAGCCCATCATCGCCACCGCATCGAGCGGCAGGCCCGCTTGCGCCAGCTCGGCGTCGATATAGGCCAGCAGCGACGGAGCGGCCTGGCGCGCGGCCGCGTCCAGCACCGCCGGGGTGCGGTCCTGCAAGCTGAACCACTGGCGCCCGGTCGGACCCTGGTCATACCGCAGCGGCGCGTCCGGCGCGACAAACAGCGCGTCCGGCAGCGCATGGGACCAAGCCGGCGCCAGGTCGATCAGGTCGTGCGCGTCGGCGCCCACGCCATGGCATAGCACGACAAGCTGACGCGGCGGGCCTTTGGACGCGGGACCCCAGCGCAATCCTGCAAGCCCGGCCATGCTGCCCCCTGCGCTCATCCGGCCAGCGCGCCCGATGGGGTCCGCGCCCCCACTACCTCGACATGCCCGGGCGCCAGCGGCTCGATCAGGTCCGGCCCGTTGTTGCGGACGCTGTTGACCCGGGTCGACACCGGCCAGACGCAAAGCGCCACCGGGGATGGGCGCAGCAGCGCCGCCGGGTCACCCGGCGTCTCGCCGAGCCAGGCGGCCCAATCCGCCTCCTCCAAGATCACCGGCATGCGTTCATGAAGGTGGCCGAGCGCGTCCGATGCGGTGGTCGTCACCACGGCATAGCTGCGTATGGTTTGCTCGTCCGGTCCGCGCCAGCCCTCCCATATGCCGGCCAGCGCCATGATGCGTCCGTCGGCGCGGGCAATGGCGTGCGGCTGCTTGCCGTCCGGGCGGACCTGCCACTCGTAGAAGCCGTCGATTGGAACGATGCAGCGGCGCCGGGCAAAGGCGTCGCGAAAGGTCGGCAACGTCGCGACGGTCTCGGCGCGGGCGTTGATGGGCTGCCGCACCTTTTTCGGGTCGCCCCGCGCCCAGTGCGGCAGCAGGCCCCAGCGCAGCAGGTCGAGCTGCCGCGCCCCGGTCGAGGGATGCAGCCGCACGACCGGGCCGTCCTGCGTTGGCGCCATGTTCCAGGTTGGCTGCCAATTCGGCGTGTTATTCACCGTATTGAAAATGCGGTGAAGCTCATCAGGCGATGTCGTCGAGAGATACCGTCCGCACATCTTTTCTTAACCTCGGCATCTTACCTTGGCGCGCCGGGGCGGTCTTTCAATCGCGCCGCGCGCTGGCTAGGTTCGCGCGAGGTTTGGGAAGGTGCTGCAATGGCTTGGGGTCGGAGGCTTATTCCGTTGTTGCTGTTGCTGGCGGGGCATGCCGCCCTGGCGCAGGAACGCGTGGTGAATGTCTATAACTGGTCCGACTACATCGACCCCAAGGTGCTGGAACGCTTCACCGCCGCGACCGGCATCAAGGTCCAATACGATGTCTATGACAGCCTGGAGACGCTGGAGGGCAAGCTGCTGGCGGGCAAGTCCGGCTATGACGTCGTCGTGCCCACGGCCGAGCCGACATTCTCCCGGCTGATCGCCGCCAAGGCGCTGCAGCCGCTCGACCGGGCTAAGATCCCGAACTGGTCGAACCTCGATCCGGCGCTGATGCAGCGGGTGCAAGTGTCGGACCCCGGCAACCGGTTCGGCGTCATCTATCTTTGGGGAACCGTCGGTCTGGGGGAAATTCCTGAGCAAATCAAGGCGCTGGAGCCCGACGCGCCGACTGATAGCTGGGACCTGCTGCTGAAGCCGGAGCACGCGAAGAAGCTCGCCGCGTGCGGCATCAGCGTGATGGACAGCGCGATCGACACGATCCCGACCGTGCTGAAATACTTGGGGCACAGCGCCGAGAGCACCGATGCCAAGGACCTTGCCGACGTCGAGCGCACCCTGATGGCGGTCCGCCCCTACATCCGCACCTTTTCGTCGGGCGGTGCGATCGAGGCGTTGGCCGGCGGGCAGACCTGCCTGGCGATGACCTATTCCGGCGACGTGATCCAGGCGGCGGTGCGGGCGAAGGAGGCCGGGCAGAAAGAGGTGCGCTATGTGGCGCCGAAGGAGTTCACGGCGCTCACCTTCGACATGCTGGCCGTGCCCGCCGACGCGCCGCATCCGAACGAGGCCATGCAGTTCATCAATTTCCTGTTGCAGCCAGACATCATGGCCGCGATCACCAACCAGGTGCACTACCCGAACGCCGTGCCGGCCAGCCGCGACATGATCGTGCCGGCTGTGCGCAATGACCCCAACGTGTTCCCGGATGCCGCGTCGCCACGGTTCTTCACGGTGCGTGCGATCCCTCAGGCGGCGGACCGGGCACGCACGCGCATGTGGGCGCGGTTCAAGGCCGGGCATTAACTGATTGGCCGAGTTGGATATCGCCGCGCTGACCGTGCGCTATGGCCCGGCGGTGGCACTGGACCGGCTGGACCTCGCCATTGAGAGTGGCGAGATGTTCGTGCTGCTCGGCGGCTCCGGCTCGGGCAAGACCACGCTGCTGCGTGCGCTGGGCGGGTTCATCCAGCCGGCGTCCGGGCGGATCCTGCTCGCGGGCCAGGACATCACCCGGCTGCCGCCGCACCGGCGTCCGGTGAACACCACGTTCCAGTCATACGCGCTGTTCCCGCATATGAGCGTCGCGGACAATGTGGGCTTTGGCCTGCGCCGCCAGGGCATGGCGCGGGGCGAGATCGCCAAGCGGGTGGGAGGGTTGCTCGATCTGGTGCGGCTGGCGGAATTCGCCGGGCGCAGGCCGGATGCGCTGTCGGGCGGGCAGCGGCAGCGGGTGGCGCTGGCCCGCGCCCTGGCGCCGCGGCCCCGGCTGCTGCTGCTGGACGAGCCGCTCTCGGCGCTCGACCGCTCGCTGCGTGAGCAGACCCGGCAGGAGCTGCTGCGGGTGCAGCGGGAAACCGGGACCACCTTCGTGCTGGTGACGCACGACCAGGACGAGGCGCTGGCGATGGCCACGCGGATCGGCCTGCTGCATCAGGGCCGCCTGGCCCAGGTCGGCACCCCCGCCGACATCTATGAGCGTCCGGCGAGCCGGTACGTGGCGGCGTTCATGGGGGCGGCGAACATCCTGGCGGGGACCGTACGGACCGCCGGGCCGGATGCGGTGCTGGAGCTCGACGGCATCGGCGCGGCGCAGGCGGCTGGCCCAGCGCCCCTGGCGGCCGGCAGCGCCGTGCATGTTGCCCTGCGGCCGGAGCGGCTGCGCATCGCGCCGGGCACGGACGAGGGCACCAACGTCGCGCCGGGCACCGTGACCGAGAGCGCGTATCGCGGCGGCGTCATGGACCACCACGTCCGGCTGCGCGGCGGGGCGATGCTGCTGGTGTCGCTGCCGCTGACCAATGGCATGGGCGCCGCGCTGCTCACGCCGGGGAGCGCCGTTGCGGTGTCGTGGCCGCCGGAAGCTTGCGTGCTGCTGCCGGAATGAACCGCTCCGCCGTGCTGGCCCCGGTCTGGCTCTGGCTGCTGCTGTTCGTGGCGGCGCCGGTCGTGATCGTGGCCGCGCTGTCATTTTCGACCTCGGTGGCCGGCGTGCCGCCCTACACGCCGCTGCTGCAATCGCCCGACACCGCGAATTATGCCGTGCTGACCGACGATGCCTTCTATTTGGACGCCGCGCTGAAAAGCCTCGCGGTCGCCGGAGTGTCGTCTGCGGCGTGCCTGCTGATCGGCTATCCCATGGCGCTGGCGATCGCGCGTGCGCCGGACCGCTGGCGGTCGCTGTTGCTGCTCGCCGTCATGCTGCCGTTCTGGACCGGATTTTTGCTGCGGATCACCGCCTGGATCGGGCTGCTGCGCGACGAAGGTTGGATCAACACTGCCCTGCAAGCCATTGGGCTTCCAGCAATGCGGCTGCTGTATACCGATTCTGCGATGTATATCGGCGTCACCTACGCCTATCTGCCGTTCATGATCTTGCCGCTCTATGCCCGCCTATCCCGCCGCGACCCGGCGCTGGAAGAGGCGGCTGCCGACCTCGGCGCAAGCCCCTGGACAGTGTTCCGCACCATCACCTTGCCGCTGTCGCTGCCGGGCATCGCGGCCGGGCTGGCGCTCGTGTTCATTCCCGCGGTGGGCGAATACGTGGTTCCAGAACTGCTCGGCGGCCCCGGCGCGCAGACCATCGGACGCGCGCTGTGGAACGAGTTCTTCTCCAACCGCGACTGGCCCATGGCGGCAACGGTGGCGAATGCGCTGCTGCTGGCGTTGCTGGTCCCCATGGTGGCGTTGCGGGCACGGCAATGAGGCGGGGCCGGTTTCTCACCCTGTGCCTGCTGCTCGGCTATGCTTTCCTCTATGTGCCGGTGCTGCTGCTGGTCGCCACGAGCTTCAACCCGAACCGGCTTACGACCGTGCTCTCGGGCTTCTCGCTGCGTTGGTATGCGGCGTTGTGGGCCGACGACAAGCTGATCGATGCGGCGCTGCTGTCGCTGCGCATCGCGGCGCTGTCGGCGACCGGCGCTACGGTGCTGGGCACGCTGGCCGGGTTCGCGCTGGCGCGGTTCGGGCGGTTCCACGGACGTGGCGCTTTCGCTGCGTTGCTGTCCGCGCGGCTGGTGCTGCCGGATGTGCTGGTCGGGCTCTCGTTGCTGCTGCTGTTCGTGCAGATGGAACAGAGCTTTGGCTGGCCCGCTGGCCGCGGCGCCCTGACCATCACGCTCGCCCACGTGTCAGTCAGCTTGTCCTATGTCGCCATCGTGATCGAGGCGCGGCTGTCCGACGCCGGGTCGGAGCTGGAGGAGGCGGCGATGGACCTCGGCGCATCGCCCTGGGCGGCGTTCGGCCTGGTGACCCTGCCACTGCTGGCTCCGGCGCTGCTGTCGGGCTGGCTGCTGGCCTTCACGCTGTCGCTCGACGACCTCGTGGTCGCGACCTTCGTGTCGGGTCCTGGCGCCAGCACACTGCCGATGGTGGTGTTCTCGACGCTGCGCCTGGGGGTGACGCCGGAGCTGAACGCGTTAGCGACCGTGATCCTGGCGGCCGTTTCCGTTTCGTTAATCTCGCTATGGTATCTGCAGCAGCGGTTCGGCGGCGCGATTGCCCGGAGCGAGCCGGGGGCATAATGTCTTTTGACCGCAGTACCGGAAACCTTCCTATGCAGCTCATTGCCGAACGCCTGGACCGCATCAGCCCGAGCCAGACCATCGCCATCTCCACCAAGGCGCGCGCGCTGAAGGCCCAGGGCCGGGATGTCATCAGCCTTTCGGCCGGGGAGCCGGACTTCGATACCCCGCAGAACGTGAAGGACGCGGCGATCCGCGCCATCCAGGCCGGCGACACCAAGTACACCGACGTCGCCGGAACGAAGGCGCTGCGGCAGGCCGTCGCCGACAAGTTCAAGCGCGACAGCGGCCTGGACTACGCGCCGGAAGAAATCATCATCTCGACCGGCGGCAAGCAGGTGATCTTCAACGCCATGGTCGCGACGATGAACCCCGGCGACGAGGCGATCATCCCGACGCCATGTTGGGTCAGCTATCCCGACATCGTGGCGCTGGCGGATGGCACGCCGGTATTCGTGCCGTGCGGCCAGAACAACGGCTTCAAGATGCGGGCCGAGGACCTGGAGGCGGCGATCACGCCTAAGACCAAATGGTTCATGCTGAACAGCCCGTGCAACCCCACCGGCGCCGCCTACTCCGCCGAGGAGTTGCGTCCGATCTGCGACGTGCTGCTGCGCCATCCCGACGTGTGGGTGTTCACCGACGATATCTATGACAAGCTGGTCTATGACGGGTTCAAGCCGGCGACGGTCGTGCAGGTCGAGCCGCGGCTGCGCGACCGCACCGTGACAATGAACGGCTGCAGCAAGGCCTATGCGATGACCGGGTGGCGCATTGGCTTTGCGGGCGCGCCGGTCAAGCTGGCCAAGGCCATGGACAAGCTGCAGTCGCAAAGCACGTCCAACACCAGCAGCGTCAGCCAGGCCGCCGCCGTCGAAGCCTTGACGGGTCCGCAGGGCTTCATCGACGAGATGGTCGCCGTGTACAAGGCCCGGCGCGATCTGGTCGTATCGATGCTGAACAAGGCGCCCGGCCTGAACTGCCACTTGCCGGAGGGTTCATTCTACGTGTTCCCGAGCATGCACGGCTGCATCGGCAAGACCAGCCGCGGCGGCATGGCGATCAAGGACGACGAGAGCTTCGTGACGGCGCTGCTGGACGAGGAGGGCGTCGCGGCCGTGCAGGGGGCGGCGTTCATGTATCCCGGCCATTTCCGCGTCAGCTACGCGACCGATACCGAAAGCTTGGTCAAGGCCTGCGAGCGCATTCAGCATTTCTGCGAGGGGCTGCGCTAGGCCATGCCGGCGCTCGCGCAGCGCGTGGCACGGGCGCCGGTGGCGCCGACTGTCGCGATGACGATGAAGGCCCGGGCGATGCGGGCGCAGGGCATCGAAGTCATCGCGCTCACCATCGGCGAGCCCGACTTCGCTAGCCCGCGCCATGCGATCGAGGCCGGGTATCAAGCGGCGCTGCGCGGCGACACCAAGTATCCGCCGCAGGACGGCCAGCCTGCGCTGAAACAGGCGATCCAGCGCAAGTTCCAGCGCGATTCCGGCCTGGAGTTCGCGTTGGACGAGATCATGGTCAGCAACGGCGGCAAGCAGGTCATCTTCAACGCGCTGCTGGCCACGGTCGACGACGGCGACGAAGTGGTCATCCCGGCGCCGTATTGGGGCGCCTACCCGCTGATGACCCGCGTGGTCGGCGGCGAGCCCGTCGTCGTAAACTGCCCGCAGAACAACGGCTTTAAGCTGCGTCCTGAGGACCTGGACGCGGCGATCACCCCGCGCACCAAGTGGCTGATATTGAACTTCCCCAACAACCCGACCGGCGCCGCCGCGACGCGGGCGGAGGTTGCGGCCCTCGCCGAGGTCATGCTGCGGCATCCGCATGTCTGGATTCTGTCGGACGATATGTATGAACACCTGGTCTATGACGGGTTCGAGCACAGCACGATGGCAGCGGTCGAGCCGCGGCTGCGCGGCCGGACCCTGACGGTCAGCGGCGTGTCCAAGACCTATGCCATGACCGGGTGGCGGATCGGCTTCGGCGCCGGGCCGCGCGGGTTGGTCAAGGCGATGGTGAACATGCAGGGGCAGGTTGCGGCCGGGGTATCGACCATCGGCCAGGCAGCGGCGGCGGCGGCCTTGGACGGCCCGCAGGACGAGGTTCCCCGCATGGTGGCTGCATACCGGCGCCGCCGCGACCTCGTGGTCGATGCACTGAACCAGGCGCCCGGCATGGTCTGCCACCGGCCCGAGGGCGCATTCTACGTCTATCCCAACGTGGCGGGCTGCCTGGGCAAGACGACACCCGCGGGCGCGCGGCTCGACACGGATGAGGACTTCGCGCTGGCGTTGCTGGACGAGCAGCATGTGGCGACCGTGCATGGCGCGGCGTTCGGCATGTCGCCCTATTTGCGCATCAGCTACGCCACCGACGATGCCGCGCTGACCGAGGCCTGCCGCCGCATCGTCGCGTTCTGCGCCGGCCTTCGGTGAACCTACGTCCGTGTTGCTGAGGCCAGGCCGGGACAGCGACGCCGACGGGTTCATCGCCCTGATCGGACGTTGCTGGGCGGACTACCCTGGCTGCGTGCTCGAGATGGAGCACGAGGAACAGGAGCTATTCGCGCTCGCGTCCTACTGCGCCGGGCGCGGCGGGGCGCTTTGGACAGCGGAGGATGCGGGCGGCGTCGTCGGCATGGCCGCGATCCTTCCGGCGGATGGCGGCGCGTGGGAACTGAAGAAGCTTTATGTCCATCCGGGCCTGCACGGCTCCGGCCTTGCGCATCGGCTGCTCGACGCCGCCGAGGCGCACGCGGCGGCGGCGGGGGCAGTCCGCTTGACGTTGTGGTCGGATACGCGGTTCACCCGGGCGCATCGGTTCTACGAGAAACGCAGTTGGGTGCGCGACGGGCCGATCCGCGCCTTGGACGACCTGTCGCATACGCTGGAGTTTGCCTATGCAAAGCCGCTGGATGGGGTTGCGGTCCTCAGCGCGTCCGGCGCCGCTTCTGCCGAGCGGCGATTGGCGGACATCCTGGCCGCCTGCGTCGACGGCGGCGCGTCGGTGTCGTTCCTGGCGCCGCTGGCGCTCGATCAGGCGCGGGCCTTCATGCGCGACGCGGCGCGTCAGGCCGCAGCCGGGAAATGCATCCTGCTGGCGGCGTGGTCGCGCGGCGTGCTGGCCGGGACGGTGCGGGTCCAGCTCGACACGCCGCAGAACCAGCCGCACCGGGCCGAGATCTGCAAGATGCTCGTCCATCCCGACGCGCGCCGCCAAGGCCTCGCGCGCAAGCTGATGCTGGCGGCAGAAGAGGCCGCGGCGGCAACAGGGCGCACGCTGCTGACGCTCGACACGCTCAGCGGCGGTGCAGGGGAGCGGCTGTATCGGCGGCTGGGCTGGATCGAGGTTGGCGTGATACCCGGCTACAGCGTCGACGCCGCCGGGCGGCCCGAGCCGACCACGCTATTCTACAAACGCATCGGGAATTAGCCGCCCCAAACCGGTGGACGTTTCTCCAGGAACGCGTCAATCCCCTCATGCGCGTCCCGCTGCTGCATGTTGCGCACCATGACGGCGGAGGCATAGGCGTAGGCGTCGCCAAGCGGCATCTCCGCCTGGGCATAGAACGCGGGCTTGCCCAAGGCGACGGTGACGGCGCTCTTGGATGCGATGTCCTGGGCCAACTTGCGCACGGCGTCGTCGAGGGTAGCTTCGGGCACCGCGCGGTTGATCAAGCCGAGCGCCGCAGCACGGGGCGCATCCAGCATCTCGCCGGTCAGCAGCATCTCCATCGCAGCCTTGCGGCCCACGGCGCGGGACAACGCGACCATTGGGGTCGAGCAGAACAGGCCGATGTTGACGCCGGGCGTCGCGAACTTGGCGGTGTCGGCGGCGATGGCGAGGTCGCAGCTCGCCACCAACTGGCATCCGGCCGCGGTGGCAATGCCATGCACCCGGGCGATCACCGGGACCCGCAGCCCGACGATCTGCTGCATCAGGCGGGAGCATTGGGCGAACAGCGCCGCGTGCGCATCCTGCTGCAGCCCGCGTATTTCGCGAAGATCGTGCCCGGCGCAGAATGCCGGCCCGGCCCCGGCGATAACCACGGCCTTGATCGCGGGATCGGCTGCAGCCTCCGCCAGCGCCGCCTCGAGCGCCGTCATCAACGGCACGGACAAAGCGTTGCGCGCGCCCGGGCGGTTCAGCGTCAGCCATGCGGCCGCATCCTGGTCCTGCCGCAATACAAGCGCTTCGTTGGACATGCCGTCGTCTCCTCGGGCCTTAGGATACACCCTCGTTGGCGCGGAGGAAGGCGCGCACATGGGCGAGGACCTCATCAGGCGTTTCCTCGGCCAAATAGTGGCCGCTGTCGACGGCGGCGCCGGTCACCTTGGCGTCGCAATACGCGCTCCAGATCGCCACCGGGTCATACCAGCCGCCGATGCGCCCCTTGGCTCCCCACAACACCAGCATCGGGCATTGCACCCGGCGCCCGTCGGCGCGGCTGATGCGGTCATGCATCAGGTCGATTGAGGCGGCGGCGCGGTAGTCCTCGCACATGCCGCTGATCGCCTCGGGGTTTCTCGCGGCCGCCATGTAGTCCGCCAACGCCTCCTCCCGGAAAAAGCCCGGCGGTTTCGGCTCGCGCGAGGTATGGGCGCGAAACCAGATGTCCGGCGCGGCATTGATCAGCTCCTCGGGGAACGGATGCGGCTGGGCGAACCAGAACCAATGGTAATAGCCGAGCGCAAAGGCCATGTCGGCGCGCTCGAAATGCTCGATCGTCGGCACGATGTCCATGGTCGTGAGCGACTTCACGCGGTCCGGGTAGTCGATCGCCAGCCGATGCGCCACCCGCGCCCCGCGGTCATGGCTGATGACATCGAAGCGGCTGTGGCCCAACGAATGCATCAATTCCGCCATGTCACGCGCCATCGACATCTTGGAATATGGCGCATGGTCGGCGCTCGGCGCGGGCTTGAAGCTGCCGCCATAGCCGCGCAGGTCCGGACAGACCGTGGTGTAGCGTTGGGCCAATGCCGGAGCGACGGCATGCCACATCGCATGGGTCTGCGGGTTGCCGTGCAGCAGCAGCAATGGCGGGCCGGAGCCACCGCGGCGCAGCCGAAGCTCGCCGTCGCTCACTTGCATGGTCGTGAGTTCGAATCCCTCGAAGAAGCCTGCCATCGCAACCTCGCCGCCAGCTTGCCAAGACATCGGATGGCGCCGGGCGGATTTCCAGGGCAGCGCAGGCGCAATGCGCCGCTGAGCATTGGCAGGGTTGCGCCCGGCTGGTATCAAGAGCGTAGCGTAACAAATATAAGGAGTATGGGTGAGACGTTTGCTTGCTGAAATCCGACCCGCCCAATGAGCGGCTCGCTACGGGACCAGGGCGTTGCGGTCATTGGGGCAGGCGTGGCGGGGCTGGCTGCGGCGTGCCACCTGCGCCAGCGGGGCGTGCCGGTCACGCTTCTTGAAGCGTCCAGCCGGATCGGTGGACGTGCTTTCACCGAAAAACCGGCAGCGCTTGGTTTCGCAGCGTTCGACCACGGGGCATCCTGGCTGCATGCGGCCCAACGCAATCCGTTGGTGGCGCTCGCCGACCCGGCCGAGGACACGCTGGCGAACTCCGATGACGCACGGACCGAACTTCTTTTCGCGGAACGCGGTCGCGCCGACGCAACGGAAACCGCGGCCTATGAAGCCGCTTGGGACCGATTGGATGCGGCGGTGGCGCCGGCCTTGGCCGCAGGCCAGCCGGACCGCAGCCTCGCCGAGGCGATGGCGTCGATGCTGGACGATTCCTGGGCCGCCACGGTCGCGGGATGGGAGGGAGCCATCATCGCCGCCGCCGATGCGGACGTGTTGAGTGTACGCGACTGGCGCCAGAACCGCCTTGATGGCCCCAACCTGACCGTAAGCGGAGGCTTGGGTGCGTTCGTCGCACGGCGCCTCGCGACCGATGCTGAGCTGGCGACCACGGTGAGCGCGATTGCCTGGGACGGCGCGCCCGGCGTCCGCATCGAGACGCCGCGCGGCACAATCCGCGCCGCGGCGTGCATCGTCACCGTGTCCACGGGCGTGCTGGCGTCGGGTTCGATCCGCTTCGCCCCGGCGCTGCCGCATGACGTGCAGGCCGCCATCGCCGGATTGCCCATGGGACTGCTGTCGAAGGTCGCGCTGCGGGCAGCCGGGCCGGACCGGCTTGGACTTGCGCCGAACACAAGCCTGGTCCGGCAAATGCGTGTTGACGGCCCGGCCAGCGCCTTCATCGCCTGGCCCCGCGGCATGGACCACGTCATTGGCTTCTTCGGCGGGCGGGCCGCATGGGCATTGGCAGCCGACCCTGCTGCGGCCGAGGCGTTTGCCCGGACGGAGTTGCGCGCCATGCTGGGCAGCGCGGCCGAACGGTTTGCCGACGGCGCCGTGGTGACACGTTGGGGCACGGACCCATTCACGCTTGGGTCCTATGCCTACGCGCCGCCGGGCCAGGCCGGGATGCGGCGGCAACTGGAGGCCGCGTTCCCGGCGGAGCGGCTGCTGTTCGCCGGCGAGGCCTGCCGCACCGACGGGCTGGCCGGCACCGTGGGCGGCGCGTTCCTGAGCGGCGAAGCTGCCGCTACCCGGTTGCTGGAGAGCAAGTGCAGCGATGGATGAGATTCGCCTCTCGGACTATGACCCGCGCTGGCCTGCACTGTATGCGGTCGAGGCGGCACGCCTGCGGGCTGCTTTTCCAACCGATCTTGTCGGGGCAATCGAGCATTTTGGCAGTACGGCTATTCCCGGAATGATGGCCAAGCCGGTCATCGACATCCTCGTCGCCGTCCGCTCGGTTGCAGAAGCCCGTGCAACTGCCGTCTCGCCTTTGGAAGCGCTTGGGTACGCATTCTGGTCGGATAACCCCAAGCGGGACCGGTTGTTCTTTGTCAAAGGCCTGCCGCCGGCGGCACCACAACGCACCCACCACGTCCATATGGCGGAACCCGGCAGCGAGATGTGGGAACGGCTGCCATTCCGAGACTACTTGCGCGCCTACCCGGATGAGGCGAGGCGATACCAAGAACTCAAGCTTGACCTCGCGGGCCGGCATTGCAATGATCGCGAAGCCTACACCGCTGCGAAAGCCGCTTACGTCGGCGGCGTCTTGGCTAAGGCACGAGAAGCCGGCCTATGCGCTAGCGCGTCAATGCAGTTCCTGCAGCCGGGCCAGTAGGAAGTCCCGAAACACCGCGACCCGCTTGGAATTGCGCAGCTCCTCCGGATACACGAAGTAAACGTCCACCTTTGGCGCTTTCAGGTCCGGCAGCAGCCGGGTCAGGCCGTCGATATCGTCCGCCATCCAGTCGGGCAGCACGCCGATGCCCATGCCCGACCGGATCGCCAGCGCCATGGCATGCAGGCTGTTCACCTCCAGCAACGCCCGTCGCGGCTGCCCGGCGCGCCGTCCGGCCTCCGCCAGCCAGTCGATATCCGCGACCGGCGGGCGGTAATCGCCGAACAGGATGATCTTGTGGTCGTCCAGCTCCTCCGGCCGCGTCGGCGTGCCGTGCTTCGCCAGGTAATCCGGATGCGCCACGACCACCCAATGGATCTGCAGCAAATGGCGCTGCACCAGGTCCGGCTGCTTCGGCGCGTGCATGCGTATGGCGACGTCGGCCTCACGCATCGCGAGATCGAGGTCGGCATCGTCCAGCAACAAGGTCATGGTGACGTCGGGATACATGTCTAGGAAGCCCTGGAGCCGCGGGGCGAGC
The DNA here is from genome assembly GCA_965277495.1 of Acetobacteraceae bacterium. Lineage (GTDB taxonomy): Bacteria > Pseudomonadota > Alphaproteobacteria > Acetobacterales > Acetobacteraceae > CAHJXG01. The sequence continues at coordinate 4,477,180 of OZ255824.1, forward strand.
CAACTGGAGCCGAAGCCGACCGTGGTCGTCACCTTGATCCGCCCCGCCGGCTTTTCCTTGCTCTCGGTAAGCAGGGCCTCGGTCATCGCCAGCTTGGCGAACACCTCCCGCACCGTGCGGTTCAGGCTTTCGCCCTGTTCGGTGAGGATCAGGCCGCGGGCGTGCCGGTGGAACAGCGGCACCTGCAGCGCCTCCTCAAGCGCCGAGATCTGGCGGGACACCGCGGACTGGCTGAGGTTCAGCGTCTCCCCAGCATGGGTGAAGCTGCCAGCCTCGGCAACGGCGTGGAACACCCGCAGCTTATCCCAATCCATGCCTACCCTGTTCCCCCGTTGATCCGGCCCCAAACGACTCGGCCCGGGGATACCTCACAACCTAAACAGCAAATCAGGCAATAGGCTATTCCGCCGCTACAGCAGCCGGAAAACCTACTCCGCCGCATCAGCGGTCGGAAAACCTACTCCGCCGCTACAGCGGTCGGAAAACCTACTCCGCCGCTACAGCCGCCGGTTGGACTTGGAAGGTGAGATACTTTTCCGCTTCGAGCGCCGCGATGCAGCCGGTGCCGGCGGCGGTGACCGCCTGGCGCCAAAGCTTGTCCTGCACGTCGCCGGCCGCGAACACGCCGGGAACCGAGGTCTGGGTCAGGCCGGGCTTGGTGACGACATAGCCCTCGTCGTCCAGCTCGACCTGGCCGCGGAAGATGACTGTGTTGGGCATATGGCCGATGGCGATGAACACGCCGTCGACCGGCAGGTGGCTCGTGGCGCCGCTGCGGATGTTGCGCAGGGTGACGCCGGTGACGACCTCGGGCTGGCCGCCGGCGGTGATCTCCTCGACGGCGCTGTCCCACAAAACGTTGATCTTGGGATGCGCGAACAGCCGGCGTTGCAAGATCTTTTCGGCGCGCAGGCTGTCGCGGCGGTGCACCAGCGTCACCTTGTCGGCGTGGTGGGTCAGGTACAGCGCCTCTTCGACCGCGGTGTTGCCGCCGCCGATCACCGCCACCTGCTTGCCGCGGTAAAAGAACCCGTCGCAGGTCGCGCAGGCCGAAACGCCGGCGCCCTGCAGCCGCTTCTCGGACGGCAGGCCGAGCCAACGCGCCTGCGCCCCGGTCGCGATCACGACGGTGTCGGCGACATACACGTCGCCCGAGTCGCCAGTGCAGCGGAACGGCTGGCGGGAGAAGTCGACCGCCATCAACAGATCGTTGATCACCCGCGTGCCGACGTGCTCGGCCTGTTTCGCCATCTGCTCCATCAGCCATGGGCCTTGGATGGCGGTCTCGAACCCCGGGTAGTTTTCGACGTCGGTCGTGATCATCAACTGGCCGCCGGGCTGCATGCCCGACACCAGCACCGGGTCGAGCCCGCCCCGCGCCGCGTAGATGGCAGCGGTATAGCCGGCCGGTCCGGCGCCGATGATCAAGACCTGCGTGCGAATCGTCTGCGGCATAGCGGCTTGGTTCCCTTGATGCCCTAACGATATCGGCGGCGGGACGCGCCGTGCAAGCGACGCTGACCCAAAGGGTGTTCACGCTGGGACATCCGTAATATTGTTGCGCGGTGGATGGGATGATCGGTTCGATGAAGCTTGGAGACAGCGAAGTTGCGGAGTTGGACGAGATCGACCGGCGCATCCTATCCGAACTGCAGGTCGATGGCCGCATGACCAACGTCGAGCTGGCCCGCCGCGCCGACATCACCGCGCCGCCCTGCCTGCGCCGGGTCCGCCGGCTCGAGGAGGCCGGCATCATCCGCGGCTATCATGCCGACACCGATCCGGCGCGGCTGGGATGGGAGATTGAGTTCTTCGCGCTGATCGGCCTGGATAGCCAGAAAGACGCGGTGCTGTCGGCGTTCGAGGCCGAGGTGGCGGAGTGGCCCGAGGTGCGGGAGTGCCACATGATACGCGGCGGTGGCGACTTCCTGCTGCGCCTGGTCGCGCGGGATACGGCGCATGAGAATGCCTTGACCCGGCGCTTGACCGGCGCGCCCTCGGTCAGCCGCGTGCAGACGCTGCAGACGATCCGCACCAGCCGCAACCTGGCCGGCGTGCCGTTGTAGCGGCGCGGCTGCCTCGGCCTGCGGCGGTCCGGCATTCTTGCACCAAGGCAATGGATCGTTTGACGCATCTGCGCAAGGCGGCGCATCCCGCGGCCATGCCGGTCCTCGCCCTGTTGGCCCTGACCATGGTGCGGCTCGTTGTGGCCGCGCTTACGCCTCTTTCGGGCGACGAGGCGTATTACTGGGTGTGGTCGCACGCATTGGCGCCGGGCTATCTCGACCATCCGCCGATGGTGGCCTTGTGGATTTGGGCTGGGACATGGCTGGCCGGCCAAGGCGCGCTGGGCGTGCGGCTGCTGGGGCCGCTATCGGCTGCGGCGGGGTCCGTGCTGCTGGCGCTTGCGGCGGAGGACCTGTTTCCGGGGCGTCGCCTGGGCGTGCCGGCGGCGGCGTTGCTGAACGGCACGCTGCTGGTCGGGGTGGGCGCAGTGACGATGACGCCGGACACGCCATTGCTGCTGTTCTGGACCGCAACCCTTTGGGCGCTGGCGCGGCTGCTGCGGTCCGGCGACGGCCGTTGGTGGCTGGCCGCCGGCCTTGCCGCCGGTTGCGCAATGGCCAGCAAATACACCGGCGGCTTCCTCGGCGTCGGCATCGTGCTTTGGCTGGCGTGGGTGCCGGGCCTGCGCCACTGGTTCCGCAGCCTGTGGCTTTGGCTGGGCGGCGTGGTGGCGGCTGCCGTGTTCGCGCCGGTGGTCGCTTGGAATGCGGGCCACGCCTGGGCCAGTTTCATCCGCCAGGGTGGCCGCAACGGCGACTGGGACCCTGGCGCAGCCTTGCAGCATTTGACGGAACTGGTCGGCGGGCAGGCCGGGCTTGCCACCCCGATCGTGTTTGCGCTGTTCGCGGCCGGCATTTGGCTTGCGGCGCGGCGCTCCGCCATGCGGGACCCGGCGTGGTCGCTGTTGGCGGCGATGACCGTGCCGGGCCTCGCGGTATTCGTGCAGCATGCGGTTGGCGACCGGGTGCAGGCGAACTGGCCGGCCATCGTCTATCCCGCCGCCGCGATCTGCGCTGCCGGGCTGGAATGGCGCGTATGGCGGCCCGCGGTCGCGTTTGGCCTGGCCATCACCGCCGTGGCCTATGTGCAGGGCGTGGCCGCGCCGTTCCCGCTGCCGCGCCGGCTCGACCCGATATTGATCCGCATCGGCGGCTGGGATGGTTTTTCGCGCGACCTGGAGGCGATGCGGCGCGAGCAAGGCGTGGGTTGGGTCGCGTCCGAGGCCTATGAAGTCGCCAGCCTGCTGGCATGGCGTGCGCCGCGCGGGGTGACGGTGTTGGGTGCGGAGGCGCGCTGGGCGCTGTTCCGCCTGCCGCACGCCGACAGCGCCGGCCCTGGGCTGCTGGTGGTGAGCCAGCGCCGTTCCGCGCCGCCGGACCCGGCCTATTGGTCGGCAGCGGAGCAGGTCGGCCAGTTGGTCCGCACCCGCGGCGGCCGGACGGACGGGGTGGAGGCCGAGCGGTTCCGCGTCTACCGTGTCGTGCGCTGGCCCGGCGCCGACGCGTCCGTATTGCCGCATGCAGGAGACGACGATGCAGCTCCCCACCTATGACGACGTAGCGGCGGCCGCCTCGCGCATCGCCGGGCGGGTCGTGCGGACGCCGACGCTGCGCAACCCGTTGCTGGATGAGTTGACCGGCGGCACGGTGCTGCTGAAGGCCGAGAGCCTGCAGCGGACCGGCAGCTTCAAGCTGCGTGGCGCGATGAACGCCGCGCTGCAGCTATCCGCGGACGAGCGGCGGGCGGGGGTGGTGACGCATTCATCGGGCAACCATGGCCAGGCGCTCGCCTGCGCCGCGCAGGCGGTTGGGGCGGCGGCCACGATCTTCATGCCGCAGGACGCGCCTCGGGTGAAGGTCGACAGCACCCGGCGCTGGGGCGCCGAGATCGTGCATTACAATCGGCTCACGGACGACCGGGACGCCTTGGCGGGCGGTTATGCCGCCCGTTCCGGCGCGACGCTTATTCCGCCGTTCGACCACGCCCACGTCATTGCCGGGCAGGGGACCTTGGCGCTGGAGCTGTTCGCGGATGCTGTGTTGCCGCTCGACGTGATGCTGGTGTGCACGGGCGGCGGCGGCCTGATCGCCGGTTGCGCGTTGGCGGCTGAAGGTGTGCTGCCTGGCGCCGAGATCATCGCCGTCGAGCCGGAGGGATCGGACGACACGCTGCGCTCGCTCCACAGCGGCCGGCGGGAGGTGAACCTGCCCGGCGGTTCGCAGCTTTGCGACGCTTTATTGTCCAAAACCCCGGGGGAGCTGACGTTTGCGGTGAACCAGCCGCGTTTGGCGGGTGGCGTGGCAGTCACGGATGCCGAGGTGCTGGCCGCAATCGCCTTCGCCTTCACCCACCTGAAGTTGGTCGTCGAGCCTGGCGGGGCGGTTTGCCTGGCCGCCTTGCTGTCCCGCCGTTTCGACGCGCGTGGGCGCGTGGTGGGCATCGTGCTGAGCGGCGGCAACGTGGATCCCGGGGTGTTCGCGCGCGCGCTGGCGGCCTGAGCTGTCGCATCGGCCGCCAGGCCGAAGTTTCCCGCGCATGGTCCGTGCCGCCGCAGCCATCTTAGCCCGCCATTAAGTCTTTGCTGCCATTCTAGCCTGGTATGGACGGGGTTTGGTTATGAGCGGCAGTACGAAAAGCGTGAAGCCGATGATCGTCATCCGCAAGGAGGAGGTTGTCGAGGGCGGCCATCATGGTGGCGCGTGGAAGGTGGCCTATGCCGACTTCGTCACGGCCATGATGGCGTTTTTCCTTTTGATGTGGCTGTTGAACGCGACGACGGAGGAGCAGAAGCGCGGCCTGGCCGACTATTTCAGCCCGAACAACCTCATGGCGCGCACCAACTCGGGCTTCGGCGCGCCGTTTGGCGGCACCACGCCGAACGTCGACGGCTCGTTGGCGTCGGATCGCGGCGCGGTCCAGCTCACGACCGGTCCGACCCACCCCAATATCGACGCCGACGACAATGAAGGCGACGTTCCCGCGACTCCGGTTAAACACCCCACGAGCGGGCCATCTTTGCTCACGATGGCCGAAGACGGCGGCGTTGCGCCCGCCCCGCTTTTGGCTGCGAATGCCCAGGCCGCCCCATTCCAGGCCGTCGCGCCGGATAAAGTGCGGCCCTTGGTCAACCAGCCGCCGGCCAACCGAAACGCGCCGCCGCTGCCCGCATCCCAGGAGGCCGCCGCACAGGCCGAGCGCGAGCAGCATGAGCGCATGGAATTCGAACGGGCCGCCGAGCAGATCCGCGAGGCCGTCCGGTCCGACCCGGCGCTCGCGGGCCTCGCGAAACAGCTCGCGATCGACGTGACGCCCGAGGGGCTGCGCATCCAGATCATGGACGAGGAACGTCAGCCGATGTTCGCGTTCGGCGCGTCCGCATTGAACGACCGTGCACGGGCGCTGTTGTCCAAAGTTGCGCCGGTCTTGCTGCGCCTGCCGGAGGCGATCGCCATCGATGGCCATACCGACGCAGCGCCATACCGTGGCGGCGACCGCAGCAACTGGGAGCTTTCGGCCGAGCGGGCCAATGCCACCCGGCGGTTGCTGACAGACGCGGGCCTGCCGGAGACCCGGTTCCGCAGCGTAGCCGGCCATGCCGACCGCGATCCGTTGCTGCCGGCCGACCCAATGGCCGCGGCGAACCGTCGCATCGCCATCCTGGTCCTGCGGGACCGGGCCGCAGCCTCGGGGCGTTGACCGGTCATGCTGACATTCGGGGGCCTCGGATTCCTGCTCGCGTGCGTGTTCGGCAGCTATATGATGTCCGGTGGCAGCCTGGAGCCGCTGATCGAGGCAATGCCGTTCGAGCTGCTGACTATTCTCGGCGCCGCGATCGGCACCTTCATCATGTCGAACAGCATGCACGACGTGAAGCACACGCTGGCCGGTTTCAAGAAGATCCTGGGCGGCGCGAAGTTCAAAAAGCCGCACTATATCGAGTTGCTGAGCCTGCTGTTCCTGTTCGCTCGCCTGGCCAGCACCAAGGGCGCCATGGCGCTCGAGCCGCATATCGAGAACCCGGCCAGCAGCACCGCTTTCCAGAAGTTCCCGCGTATCCTGGCGAACCATCACGCGACGGCGATGATCTGCGACTACATGCGAATGATGGGCATGAACGCCGACGACCCGCACCAGATCGAGGACTTGATGGGGCGAGAGCTGAAGAAAACCCTGCATGAGGAATTGCACGGCTCCCACGCGCTGCAGAGCATGGCTGATGCCTTGCCGGCGCTTGGCATCGTCGCGGCGGTGCTGGGGGTGATCAAGACGATGTCGCACATCAACGAGCCGCCGGCGGTGCTGGGCGCCATGATCGGCGGCGCGCTGGTGGGGACGTTCCTCGGCGTGTTGCTGGCCTATGGCATGGCCGGGCCGTTCGCCGCCCGCTTGAAGGGCGTCGTCGAGGAGGAGAGCAAGTATTTCGAGGTGATCCGCGCCGTGCTGGTGGCGCATCTGCACGGGAACGCCCCACAGATCAGCGTCGAGACCGGACGCAAGATGGCGCCAAACCAGCATATGCCGGGCTTCGCCGAATTGGAGACCGCGTTGCAGACCGTGCAGATCACTTGAGCCACGGGCACATCAGCTCCCGCCAGGGTTCCGCTGAGTTGAAGGACAGGCAGGCAAGGTGATCGGACCGGCGCCGCGCGAATCGGTTGCCTCGGCGAGCGCCGCCGTTACCGAGGCGCAGGTTGACGGATAGGAGTGCCTCGGAAAGCGGGCCCGTTCGAGCAAACCGGATGTAACGAGCGCACAGGTTCGGCAAGCCGGGCGGAACGCCGCGTATTAAGAAGCGCCTGTTGCGCTTCGGTATCGTGTTAGGGATGGGGCGTGCCGACCTGCTTCGCGATAGGGGCTTTGCTCGCCGCGGCACGTGCGTGCCGGACAGCGGGCGCAGCAAACGCCACTCCCAGCAGGGCGCAACGGGTCAACTCGGCCGTCATGACCGCTCTGCTCTCATCGTCTTTGAACAAGGTTGCCGGCCGGCTAAGGCCAAACCCGGTTAGGCCGTCACGAGCCGCAGGGCAGCGTCGGAGCCGACGAGCAGTTCGGCCAGGCGCAGCCGCTCCATGCGGGTGAGGCTGCTGTCGGGAGCGCAGGCGCGCGAAGCGGTCCGGCCCAAAAGTTTGTCATAGACCGCGCCAGCGCCAAGCCGGCGGCCCGCAACGGACAACCGGCGCAAGCCGCGCGCCGCTGTTTCAAGCCCGGTCAACGCGGCATCGTCTATAACGTCGGCACCGGCGGCGAGCTTGGGCAGGAAATCGTGATCCAGCGCTTGCAGCATGCGGTCCTGACAGGCTGCGTCGGCCAACTGACGGGTGCGCTGCGCTTGGGACCGGAGGGCTGGGCGGGCGCCAGGACCCTCGACCGCTTCGAGCAACGCCGCCAACTGCATGACCTGAACGGATGCGGCGGCAAGCCCGACCGAGGGCAGGATAGCGGTCAGCGCGTGCTGCGCCCGGTCCAAGGTTTGTTCGACCGCGGAATCAACCTGTTTCCCTGGCAGCTTGAGCGCCGCAAGCAGCGCCGAGGCTGCCAAACTGCTGTCTGCCAGCAGCACGGCCAGGACGACGCTGAGACCCGCCGGGTCGGTCGCCTGCGCGCCGGCCAAAATCGCCTTGACGACGGGCGCCGGATCGGCAGCACCGGCGCGGTGGGTCCACTGGCTGAGCGGGACGGCCTGGCGCAGCACTGCAGCGACGTTGGCCCGAATCTCTGGGTAGCAGCTCTCGGGCAGGCCGGTGGCAGATCCCCAATCACCGGGTATCGGCAAATCCGCAACCGCGGCGGCCGCCTTTGGCCAGAGTATGGTCCCGGCCTGGTCCACAACGGCTTGGTCCTTGCCCTTATGCCCGGCGAGGATCGCCTTGATCGGCGCTCCTATGGGGCCAAGGCAGGCGACTGCCGCGTTGCCGATGCTGGAAAGCGCCGTCCGCGGCACGGCTGGGGCGCCGGGCCTCCAACGCGGGCCGGTCGTGATGATTGGGTCCAGCGGGCGGAACAACAGGCGGGTGATTGATAGCGGGCGCACCGCTGCGATTGATGCCAGCCGCGGGCGCAGCGGTGCGATCAGCGCATCGGCCGCGCCGCGCTCAGGCATCGCGTCCACCAGGGCAAGGACCTGCGCAAGCTGCTCATCCGCCGCCCCATGCAGCTTGCGCTGCACCTCGATGACCGGACGATGCTGAGACGGCGCAAGTTGGATCATGCTAGGCAGCCAACGCCCGGAATTGTTCGTTCCGGGCGACGACGTCGAGCGTGCTGAACCCCGTGCGCCAGTCCTGGTTGATGCACACCGTGCGGCGGATAGCCTGGCTCGCCTCGACGTCGACCGGCATGCCAATCCATTGCTCGGCCTCTTTTGGCAGCATCATCAGCGTCTGGCCGATTTCAATGAGCGCGGTGCGCCGGCCCGCGACGCCGGATGCGGCGCTCCAGAGCAGGCACGGCAACTCCCAGCCGTCGAGCACCCAAGCGGGACGGCCGATGACGGCCGCGACATCGGCCGCGCGGGTGCGAAAACCCACGAGCAGGCCGCCAATATCGGCCACGCCGGCGCGGGCTGCCGACAGCACTGTTCCGGCGCAGCGGATGGCAAGGGCCGCCATCTCGCACACTATCGAGACATAACCGGTCTCGTCCACTTCCATGCGCGAGAAGGTTTCCAATTCCTCGTGCAGGGTTCGCAACTGCGCTAGCCGCACGGCTATGCTGGCCCGTGCCGCGTGCGGCCCGACGCCGATTTCGTCCACCATGCCGGCGAGCGTCGTCACTTCCGTCTGATCAAACTGAACCGTCGTTTGCGCGGCCAGGACGCTGAGCAGGAACTGGGTGGTCGCCTGGCACGACTCGATGTCGGCCCGCATGGCCTTCACCGCCGCCGCGTATGCTGGGCGGCCCGCCGCACCATCGGTGGCGACCCTTCGAGCCGCGGCGCGCACCGTGCCAGGGGTGAGCAGGCTGTTTTTGGAAGCCGAAATGTAATCGTGCAACATCGTGTCATGCAGCGTGGGCTGGCACATGTCGCGCACGCCGGACCACGACAGCACATAGACGCCGCGCCCGCCCGCCGGGTTCGGCACCACGAGCGCCAGGCCATGCCGCACATCCCGCCGGACGCGCGCCCCGGCCAGCGCCGGCGTCGTGAACGGCACGCTGGCGCCCCGCTCCTCGAAGGTGGCGGACTGGTGCGGGGCAGTTGGTGATGGCAGATCCATGCGGCGCAGCCCTGTGTGAACAGGACAATCTTAGACGCGACTGGTGAATATAACGTAAACGCGGTTTCAGGCGATCAGGGCATCGTCGAAGCTCGGACGTCCGGTCAGGTGCCGCCAATGGTGCCAAAGCAGCCGCGCCGCCAGGGCGCGATGCGGACGCCACGCTTCGGCCAACATGCGCAACTCCTTCGGGTCCGGCCGGCTGGACAGGCCCATGATATCGGCCGCCGCGCCCGCAACCGCGATATCGCCGGCGGGGAACACGTCCTCGCGCTGCAGTGCGAACAGCAAGTAAACCTCGGCCGTCCAGGGGCCTAGCCCACGCACCGCGGTGATGGCCGCCATCGCCTCGGCATCCGGAAGCCGCTCCAGCGCCGCGGCGGAAAGCTCGTTGCTGGCGAAGGCGGCCGCGAGCGAGCGGGCATGCGCCACTTTTGGCCGTGACAACCCGGCCGTTCGCAGCGCCGTGTCGTCCAGCGCCAGCAGCCCCTCCGGCGCCAGCGCGCCTGGCAGCGCAGCCAGACGCAGCCAGATCGCGAGCGCCGCCTGGTTGCTGATCTGCTGTCCGACGACGATCTGCAGCAGGCCTGGGAAGCCGTCGGCGCGGACCCGCCATGGCAGCGGGCCGGCCACCTGTTCGATGCGTGCCAGCCGCGGATCGCGGCCGACCAGCAAATCCAGTGCGGCGCGCATGGCCGCGGGCGGATGCGGAAACGCGGTCAGCCGGGCCGGGCCAAGCGGCGCGCGTGGTTCATCGCGGGTGGCAGCGAACGAGCGGGTTGGGGAAATCGGCGCAGCCCGGGAACGCAATCTCGTTTTCGCCGCGGCGCTGCACGTGCAGCTCATCCGCCGACTCGCAGCCAAAGCCGATCGTGGGGTTCGCCCCGGCCCCGAACAGGCCGGACGCACCGGGCGCCGCCGCAAAGCGGAACTCCGCGCCCTGTGGCGAGGCGCGCGCCGTCTCGACCTCGCGCTGGATCAATGTCTGCTCGGTGATGGTCGCCCGGAGCACGAGGTCGCGGGTGAAGATCACCACCGGCTGCGATAGGCAGGCTTGGTCCGACAGGCCATTCGGCACTGGGAAGATTCCGCCGGTCCAGGTGCCGAACAGCCAGGCGTGCGGCGGCAGGTTGGCGCCCTGCGCGGCGGCTGGGGTGCTGGCGGGCAGCATGGCCGAGGCCAGCATCACGGCGGCGAAATGAACGGCGAAGCGGCGCATCAAAGGAATCCCATGCGGAAGATATAACGCAGCTTAGCCGCAGCGCACGCCGCACGGAAGCGGCAGTGCCTGCAACTGGCGATTGCTGCCGGGCACACAGCGTGGCATGGCAGGCCCAAGCCTTTGGGAATCATCATGCTCCGCCGCTTCTACGACCGCGTGCTCGCCTTGTCTGCCGACCGGCGCGCCCCGGCCTGGCTGGCGCTGATCAGCTTCGCCGAGAGCAGCTTTTTCCCGGTGCCGCCGGATGCGCTGCTGGTGCCGATGGCGCTCGCCCGGCCGGACCGGGCCTACCGTTTCGCATTGATATGCACGCTGGCCAGCGTGACCGGCGGCATGTTGGGCTACCTGATCGGCTATGCGCTCTATGACCAGGTCGCTGCGCCGCTGATCCACTTCTACCACTACGAGGCCGCTGCGGACAGTTTCGTCGCCAAATTCAACCAGTACGGCCTCTGGGTCATCCTGATCAAGGGCCTGACCCCGATCCCCTACAAGATCGTCACCATCACGTCCGGCCTCGCCCACTTCAACTTCGGCGTGTTCGTCGCTGCCAGCGCGCTCACCCGCGGCGTGCGGTTCTTCCTGGTGGCCGCGCTGATCCGGCAGTTCGGCGAACCCGTCCGCGCCTTCATCGAACGCCGGCTGACGCTGGTGACCAGCTTGACCGCAGCGGGGATCGTGGGCGGCATCTTGCTGTTGAAATTCATTTGACGAGGACGGCGCGTATCTCGTCCAGGATGGCCGGGTCGTCGATGGTGGGCGGGGCAGGGGCGTCGTCCCCATCGGCCAGCTTGCGGATGCTATTGCGCAGGATCTTGCCGGACCGGGTCTTGGGCAAGCGCGCCACCACGCGGGCGTCCTTGAATGCCGCCACCGGCCCGATCCGGTCGCGAACGAGGGCCACCAGCTCGCGCGCAACCTCCGCATGGTCCCGGTCCGCGCCGGCCTTAAGGACGACAAGGCCAAGCGGGACCTGACCCTTCAGCGCGTCCGCCGCGCCGACCACCGCGCACTCCGCCACGTCCGGATGGCCCGCCAGCACCTCCTCCATCGCGCCGGTGCTCAGGCGGTGCCCGGCGACGTTGATCACGTCGTCGGTGCGGCCCATGACCCAAACGTCGCCCTCCGCGTCCACCTGGCCGGCATCCCCCGTGCGATACCAGCCGGGATAGTCGAGCAGATAGGCGGCGCGATACCCGTCCGCGTTGCGCCACAGCGTCGGCGCGCAGCCCGGCGGCAGCGGCATCCGTATGGCGAGGTAGCCGCTTTCGCCCTGCGGCAACATCGCCCCGGCATCGTCCAGCGCCTGCACGTCATAGCCGGGGCAGGCGCGTCCGCCGGCGCCGGGCTTGAAGGGGAACAGCCCGTAGCCGCGGAACCCCGCCGTGATCGGCCAGCCGGTTTCGGTCTGCCACCAATGGTCCACGACGGGCCGCCCGAGCTTGCCCGCGATCCAAAGCGCCGTCGGAGGATCGCACCGCTCGCCCGCCAGGAACAGCGTATCGAGCCGGCTAAGGTCATGCTGTGCCATATGCAGCCCGTCCGGGTCCTGCTGCTTGACGGCGCGCAGCGCGGTGGGCGCGGTGAACAGCACGCGGACGCCGTGCTGGGCGCAGACGCGCCAGAACGCGCCGGGGTCGGGCGTGCCGACCGGCTTGCCTTCATACAAAACCGTGGTGCAGCCGGCGAGCAGCGGCGCGTAAACGATGTAGCTGTGGCCCACCACCCAGCCGACGTCGCTGGCGCACCAATAGACGTCGCCGGCCTTCATGCCATAGATCATGTGCATCGACGCATGCAGCGCCACGGCATAGCCGCCGGTGTCGCGCACCACGCCCTTCGGCTTCCCGGTCGTGCCGGACGTGTAAAGGATATACAGCGGGTCGGTCGCGCGCACCGGGACGGGATCGTGCGGGGCGGTCGACGCCTCCGCGTCGGCAAAATCATGATCGCGGCCCGGCGCCATAGCGGCGGCCAGCATGGGGCGTTGCAAAATAAGGCAGGCGCTGGGCTTATGCGCGCTGAAGGCGATGGCGGCGTCCAGCAGCGGCTTGTAGGCGACGATGCGGCCCGGTTCCAACCCGCAGGAGGCGGAAATGACCACCCGCGGCTCGGCGTCCTCGATCCGTTTGGCGAGCTCGGCGGCTGCGAAACCGCCGAACACGACGGAGTGCACCGCGCCCAGCCGTGCGCAGGCGAGCATTGCGATCACCGCCTCGGGCACCATCGGCATGTAAACCACCACGCGGTCGCCGGCCACGACGCTCAAGGCCGCGAGCGCCCCGGCCACCCGGGCGACACGGGCGCGCAATTCGGCGTAGGTGAACGACCGCAGCTCGCCGGCCATCGGGCTGTCCCAGATCAGCGCCGTTTGCGCGCCGCGCCCGGCCTCGACGTGCCGGTCCAGGCAGTTTTGCGAGATGTTCAGCGTCGCGCCGGCAAACCATTGGCCGAACACACTCATTGCCGGGTCGAACACCCGGTCCCAGCGGCGGCTCCAATCGATGCCCTCGGCCGCCTTGGCCCACCATGCCTCGGGGTCGGCCTGCCAACTGGAGTAGGCTGCGGCATAGGCGTTGATTGGCGCGGTTTTGCTCACAGGCCGTTCTCCCCTCTCGCTGTTTTACCGCGCTTGGCGTTACCAAACCATGAACACGCCAGGCGCCCGCCTTCAAGGGGCGCTTCGATCCTGGCATGATCCGCACGAAAATGAACCGCGCGCCGGCCGAAGCTGTTGTGGCAAGATGCGCGCCATGACCGATCGCCCGCTTGGACCGCCCGTCGACCCCACCCCCCGGCCGCTGCCGGCCCGTGTCGCGTTGCGCGGCCAGTATGCCGTGCTCGAGCCGCTGCACCGCCGCCATGCCGACGAGCTTTGGCAGGCGGCGACGCAGGATCCGGCCGGCGAAAGCTCGTGGGATTACCTGGGCTACGGCCCGTTCCCCTCTGCCGACGCGATGGCAAGCTTTGTCGCTGGGTTTGCCAGCACGCATGACCCAATGGCCTGGGCCGTGCGCCCGGTGTCAACCGGCGCCGTGTCGGGCTGGCTCACGCTCATGGACATCCTGCCCGCCCATGCGTCGATCGAGCTTGGCCATATCTGGTTCGCGCCGCGCATGCAGCGCACCCGGGCGGCAACCGAGGCGATGTTCCTGTTGCTGCGCCTCGCCGCCGACGACCTCGGCTACCGGCGCCTGGTGTGGAAGTGCAACGCGCTGAATGCGCCGTCGCGGCGTGCGGCGGAACGCTTGGGCTTCACTTACGAGGGCACGCTGCGGGCAAACCTCATCGCGCGCGGCAGGTTGCGGGACACCGCATATTTCAGCATTGTCGGCGACGAATGGCCCGCCCGGCGGGACGCGCTGCTGGCGTGGCTGGACCCGGCGAACTTCGCGCCGGACGGCACCGCCCGGCGCGGCTTGGCAGAAATCCGGGCGGCTACATCGGCGGGGTGAAGCCGTCGACGCCGACGTTGACGCGTGCGGCCGACAAGGCACCGTCCGCTGCTGCCTGCGCGAAGACGATCACCTTCGAACCCGGCGTAACCATCGCCGGGGTGCCGGGTGAGGTCACGACGATGACCGCATCGGGCGGAACCTCCACGGCCAGCTTTTCGCCTTTGATCGACACCGTGAGTTCATGGCCGTTGTTCGCGGTCACCTCGGGGTCGACCGGGGCGTTGGTCATCATGCTGTTCGGCAGCGTGTCCCAGGCAGATTGGCCCTCATTGGCGCGCGACGCGCCCTCTGGGAACACCGTCACGACGGCGGCGCGCATTTGGTTCCGCGGGCCGGTGCTGACGATCCCGACATAGGCGCCGGGCTTCACCGCCGATAGGTCGCCTTGGCTGAGCGCCCCGACCGTGAAATTCGGCGCGAGCGCGATACGCACCTCCTCGCCGCGCCGCGATTGCACAATTAGCGTGTTGCCGTCGAGCTGCTCGACCGTGCCGCGCACCCAGCGCGGCGTCTGCGCCGCCGCATCCAGGCCCGAGGTCAACGCGAGCGCAAGAATGCCTATTCGCAATAAGGTGCGGGTCAATGTGACATCCGTATTTTAGAGGAAGGGAAATGGTGCCCAGGGACGGAGTCGAACCGCCGACACTGCAATTTTCAGTCGCATGCTCTACCAGCTGAGCTACCTGGGCTCTGTCCGTGCGGACGCCGTACCGCCGGAGCGGCTTGCTACCTCAGCCGTTCCCTGGGATCAAGTGGGGGCCAGCAATCAAGCCCGTTAAGCTGCTTTCCGGCGGGTCCTCGTCGAGTTCCGGCGGCGGGCCAGGGATCGCGTAGGCGCCACCGAACCATCTTCCGAGGTCCACGTCGGCGCACCGCACCGAGCAGAATGGACGCAGCCGGGCGCCTTGCGGGCTATCGGCGGAAACGGGCTTGCCGCAGATCGGGCAGGAGGGTGGCGATGATGGCTCAGGCACGGGCTGTCCTCTCGACCGCAGTGCCGCCCGGCGGCAACGCCGGGTCGGACGTAACAATCAGGGTACGCCCGGTGCGCCGCGCAAGGTCCGGCAACGCGACGGGATCATCGGCCAGCGCGGCCGCGACATCCGGTGCGGCGCGCAGGGAGAAGGTCGCCGCAGGCTCGGCCGCGGCGGCCCGCATCACCATCCGCAGCGCCGCCAGCCCGGCTGCGTGCGGGCCGGCCAGCAATTCGTGCAGCGGCGGATGCGCGCGCGGGCGCATGATCTCGGCCAAGCCCAGCGCCGAGAAACCGAGGAACCGCGGACGCAGCGGGTCCGTGGCCAGCGCCGCGGTGAAATCCGGCGCCAGTGCGCCCCGATGCTGCAGGGCCAGCCCGGCCACGTCGACCACGACAGCGCCGGACAGGTTGCGAAGGCGTATTTGCCGGGCCAGGGCCGGCAGCATGGTGCGATTTGCCGCCAACTGCGCGGCGCGCTTGGGCCTGCGGTCGGCACTGGCGCCGCCGGCATCGACATCGATGGCAACCAGGGCCGGCGTCGGATGGATGCTGGCGCGCATGCCGCCGGGCAGGGCGACGCTGTGGTCCGCCAGCGCGTCGATCCACCCGGCCAGTTCGTCGTCCAGCACCGCCCCGACGGCGAGCCGCTCCCCGAGCAAGGGCCGCAGCGCCGCGGCCGTCCTGTGGTCGTCGACCACCACAGGCGCCGCGGGATGCAGGCCAGCTAGCCGCTCGACCGCGCCGGGCCCACGCGCCAGCAACGCGGGCGGCCCGGCGCCGGCCAGCGCGCGTTCAGCGTCCGAGACGCGGGCGGTCAGGCGCGGCCCCTTGCCGCCCTGGGCCGACCGGGTGACCCGGACCGCCACCGCCATGCCGTCCGACACCGCGTCGGCACCCGCGCTGTCCGGCAGGAAGCCCTCGCCGCCCGGCAGCGCCACGAACGCACCGGCCATGGCGGGCACCCGGGCCGTGACCCGACCGCGATACAGGTCGCCCATGCCGTCCGGGGCGCCCGGCCGCCATACGGCGTAGTCGATCAGCGCGCCGTCCTGTACCGCAGCCACCCGCAACTCCCCGGGGCTGCACGCGACCAGGATGCGCGTCTTCAAGGCCCAAGTCGTCACGGCACTGGGTAGCCGCGTCCGCGCAGAAGTTGCGCCACCTCGAACAGCGGCAGGCCCACGACCCCGCTGTAGCTGCCGGAGAGGAAGCGCGCGAAGCCGGCCGCACGGCCCTGGATGGCGTAGCCGCCGGCCTTGCCGATGCCCTCGCCGCAGGCCGAGTAGGCGTCGAGCTGCTGCGGCGAAAGCCGGGAAAACGCGACCACGCTATCGGACATGCGCTGCCCGACCCGGCCATCCGGCCCGACCAGCACCAGCGCCGTCAGCACATGGTGCCGCCGCCCGGACAGCAGGGCCATGCACGCCCGCACGTCTTCGGTGTCGGCAGCCTTCGGCATGATGCGGTTCCCCAAGGCGACCACAGTGTCGGCGGCCAAGGTGAAGAACCCGGGTTCCGACGCCCGCCGCGACTTTTCGAGCGCCATGCGGGCGGCATACAGGCGCGGAGCCTCGTTCCGGCGCGGCGTCTCGTCGATGTCTGGGGCCACGACATGGACGGGGACGATGCCGATCTGCGCCAGCAACGCCAGTCGCCGCGGGCTGGCCGACGCCAAGACAAGCGGATGCGTCACATGGGCCAAAGCCCGGGGGTTACTTGAACCGGAACGTGATCCGGCCCTTGGACAGGTCATAGGGCGTCATCTCGACGTTCACGCGGTCCCCGGCGAGGACGCGGATACGGTTCTTGCGCATTTTGCCCGACGTATGCGCGAGGATGCTGTGCTCGTTGTCGAGCTTGACCCGGAACATGGCGTTGGGAAGCAGCTCCAGCACCGTGCCGCTGAATTCGATCATGTCTTCTTTTGACATCAGGTTCCTTAGTTGGTTGCGACTATGCTTGATTTGATTTCGGGCCGGAATGTGATGACGGCACGCCCGGTGGTCAAGCCACGGCGCCCTTGCCCAGCCGCAACCCCACGCTGCGCGCATGGGCGTGCAGGCCCTCCGCCTCCGCCAACGCGACGGCGGCCGGGCCGACTTCGCCCAGGGCGGCCTGGTCCGCCATGACCCAGGTCGTGCGCTTCAGGAAGTCGAACACCGACAGTCCCGAAGCAAACCGGGCGGTCCGTCCGGTCGGCAGCACGTGGTTGGGGCCGGCAACGTAGTCGCCGACCGCCTCCGGGCAGTTGCGGCCCAGGAACGCCGCCCCGGCATGGCGGATTTGGGCGAACAGCGCCTGCGGGTCCGCCACCATGATCTGCAGGTGCTCGGGCGCGAGGTCGTTGGTGAGCGCCACGGCCTCATTCCAATCGCGGGCCAGGATGATTGCGCCGCGGCCGCGCCAGCTTGCGCCGGCGATGGCGTGGCGGGGCAGGGTGGGCAACTCCGCCTCGACCGCCAGCGCCACCGCGTCGGCGAAGGCGTTGTCCATCGTGATCAGGATGCTTTGCGCGGCCTCGTCATGCTCCGCCTGCGCCAACAGGTCGACCGCCACATGCCGCGGGTTGTTGTCGGCATCCGCGAGCACGACGACCTCGGACGGCCCGGCGATGCTGTCGATGCCGACGCGGCCGAACACTTGGCGCTTGGCCTCGGCGACGTAGGCGTTGCCGGGTCCGACGATGCGGTCGACGGCGGCGATGCTGGCGGTGCCAAAGGCCAAGGCGGCAACGGCCTGCGCGCCACCGACACGGTAGATCTCATCGACGCCTGCGCGCCGTGCGGCGGCCAGCACCAGCGGGTTCAGCACGCCGCCGGGGCAGGGGACGCACATGGCAATGCGGCCGACGCCGGCGACGCGGGCGGGCAGCGCGTTCATCAATACCGAGGATGGATACGCCGCCTTGCCGCCCGGCACATACAATCCAACCGCGTCGAGCGCCGTCCAGCGCATGCCGAGCGTCAGCCCGGCCGCGTCCTGCATCCGCAGGTCGGACGGCATCTGCGCGCGATGGAACGCCTCAATCCGATGCGCTGCTAAGTCGAGCGCGGCGGCGAGTTCCTTGGGGATGCCGGCCGACGCCTCGGCGATCTCGTCCGCGGTGACCCGCAGCGAAGCCGGCGTCAGCTCCAGCCGGTCGAATTCCAGGGTGTATTCGCACAGCGCCGCATCGCCCCGGTCGCGCATGGCGGCGATAATGGCTGCGACGACGCCGTCGACCCGCGTCGTGGTGTCGCGGCTTTCTAGCAACAGGCTGCGGAACGCCTCGGCAAACCCCGCGTCGGCGGTCGAGAGCCGCCTCATGCCCCGGCTGCCAACTGGGCCGCGCGGAACCGGGCGATCCATGCGCCCACGGCCTCGGGCTGCGTCTTCAATGCGGTGCGGTTCACGATCAGGCGGCTGGTGACGTGGGCGATGACCTCGGTTTCCTGCAACCCGTTCGCCTGCAACGTGCTGCCGGTCTGCACCAGGTCGACGATCAGCCGCGACAGGCCGAGCCCCGGCGCCAGTTCCATCGCGCCGTTCAGGTGCACGATCTCGGCCTGCACGCCGCGGGCGGCATAGTGCCGGCGGGCGGTGTTGGGGTATTTCGTCGCGACACGGACGCGGGACCAGGTTGCCGGGTCGTCGCTGCCGGCGGTCGCGGCGGGCTCGGCCACGCTCACCCGGCAGGCCCCGATGCCGAGGTCGAGCGGCGCGTAGATTTCCGGGTAGTCGAACTCCATCAGCACGTCGGCGCCGCAGATGCCGAGCTGCGCGGCCCCGAAAGCGACGAAGGTCGCGACGTCGAACGGACGGACGCGCACGACGTCGAGCATTGGGTCGTCGGTCGGGAACCGCAGCCGCCGGCTATCCTCATCCGAGTAGTCCGCAGCCGGACGCACCCCCACCCGCCCGAGCAAAGGCGCGCATTCCGCGAGGATGCGGCCCTTGGGCAAGGCGAGGATGATGGGGTTGCGGGCCTCCGGCGCGAAGGACGCTGCCGGGAAGGGGGCGGTCATGCGGGCTCCTGCCCCTGTTCTTCATGCCGTGCGGAATGCACGGAGCGGCCATCTAGCACCTGTGCCCCGTGGCCGGAACCCTCAACCGGGGATGCGTTCTATGTCCGCGCCGCACGCCGCCAGTTTCTGTTCGAGCGCTTCGTAGCCGCGGTCGAGGTGATAGACCCGGTTCACGACCGTGTCCCCGCGCGCCGCCAGGCCCGCCAGCACCAGCGAGACCGACGCGCGCAGGTCGGTCGCCATCACCGGCGCCCCCGACAGCCCGCGCACGCCGCGGACGATGGCGCTGGCGCCGTGCACGTTGATATTGGCGCCCATGCGGTTCAGCTCGGGCACGTGCATGAAGCGGTTCTCGAAGATGGTTTCCGTCACCATCGCGGCGCCCTCGGCCACCGACATCAGCGCCATGAACTGCGCCTGCATATCGGTGGGAAAGCCTGGATAGGGCTCGGTCATCGCGTCGGCGCCATGCAGGCCATCGAGCCGCCGGACCGCCAGCGCGCCGTCCTGTTCCGTCATCTCGACGCCCGCGGCCTGCAATGCTGCGGCAACCGCGCCCAGATGCGCCATCTGTCCGCCCAGCAGCCGGACCTCGCCACCGGTGATGGCGGCGGCGCAGGCGTAGGTGCCGGTCTCGATCCGGTCGGCGACAATCGGGTGCTCGGCGCCGTGCAGCCGCGTGACGCCCTCGATCACCAGCTTGTCGGTGCCAACGCCGGTGATGCGGGCGCCCATGGCGTTCAGGCAGGCGGCGAGGTCGCCGATCTCCGGCTCGCGCGCCGCGTTGGCGATCTCGGTGCGTCCGTCGGCAAGCGCCGCGGCCATCAGCAGGTTCTCGGTCGCGCCGACGGAGGCGAAGGGCAGCACGATCACCGCCCCGTGCAGCCCGCCCGGCACGGCAGCGTTGACGTAGCCGCCGTCAAGGCGGATCACCGCGCCCATCTGCTCCAGGCCCTTGAGGTGGAGATCGACCGGGCGCGTGCCGATGGCGCAGCCGCCGGGCAAGGAGACCCGCGCCTCACGCACCCGCGCCAGCAACGGCCCCAGCACCAGGATCGAGGCGCGCATCTTGCGGACGATGTCGTACGGCGCCTCGTTGTTGGCGATCGGGCCGCCGATCGACAACGTGCGTCCGTCCGGCTCGACCGCGACGCCGTGCTGCGCGATCAATGCCGACATGGTGGCGATATCGGCCAGTTGCGGCACGTTGCCGAGCAGCAGGCGCTCGTCCGTCAGCATCCCGGCCGTCATCAGCGGCAGCGCCGCGTTCTTCGCGCCGCCGATCGGGATGTCGCCGTGCAGCGGACGCCCGCCGCGGATTCGAATGCGGTCCATACGGCTTATTCCTTACATACGCGGCAATGAGACGCCGCGCTGGCGCATGTATTTGCCGGCCTTGTCGGCATAGCTGACCTCGGGCGGACTGGCGCCCTGCAGGAACAGGAACTGGCAGATGCCCTCATGCGCGTGGATGCGGGCGGGCAGCGGCGTGGTGTTACTAATCTCGATGGTCACCTGGCCCTCCCACTCCGGCTCCAGCGGCGTCACGTTCACGATGATGCCGCAGCGGGCATAGGTGCTTTTGCCCAGGCAGATCACCAGGATGTCGCGCGGGATGCGGAAATACTCGACCGTGTGGGCCAGGACGAAGGAGTTTGGCGGGATCGTGCAGGTCGGCCCGGTGCGGTTGACGAAGCTGTCGGGGCTGAATGCTTTTGGGTCGACCACGGCGCTGTCGACATTGGTGAACACCTTGAACTCGTCGGCGACGCGGGCGTCGTAGCCATAACTCGACAGGCCGAAGCTGATGACGCCATTCCGCTGCTGCGTTTCGACGAACGGCTCGATCATCGCATGGTCCTGCGCCATGTGGCGAATCCAGTGGTCGGGCATCACGGGCATGCGGGCACCTGTTGGCTGGACGCCGCGTCTAGCCCAGCCCGAGCCGGGCGGCAAATTTCAATTTGCTTTTGGAAGCGGTTCGGGCGACGGGGTCCGGGCGCGCGCCTGTTCCTTGCGGCGGCGCAGGTTCTCGCGCAGGGCAGCTGCCTCGCGTTCGAGGCGGGCCTTGTGCGCGGCGTCGGCGCGCGGCGTCGTTGCGGGTTTCTGCGGTGGCTCGGTCATGGCATGAAGCAACCACCCGGCCGGGCGCGCCGTCAAGCTGGTTCCGGGCTTGCGTTCTTCGGGCTTGGCACCCGCACTTGCGTTCATAAGGGCGACCGCTTAGTTACGGCGCGTCGCGAGTGGCCCGGCGCTGTTGTAGCTCAGTGGTAGAGCACTCCCTTGGTAAGGGAGAGGTCGAGAGTTCAATCCCCTCCAACAGCATCAACCTTCGTAAGCACTTATGGGTTTAGGAACGAACGGTTTACTAGGCCAGTTGCCTAGGAAACTTCGTCCAGGGCGGCCGACGCCTGGGTCATGTACTCCGGCGTGTGGTGAGCATAGACCCTCTCGACCGTAGCGACGCTGTTCCCCAGGTATGCCGCTATGCGCTCAAGGCTCACCCCCTGCTGGGCCATCCAGGTGGCGGCCGTGTGTCGCAGGACGTGAGGAGTGACGCCCGCCACGTTGGCCCGGCCGGCGGCATTGCGAAATCCGGTTTTTACACTCGCGACTGGGACTCCGCCGTGTTCGATGACGTGCGAGGATGTCCGTGCTCTCATCGCCTCAAGCAGCACCGGCCGCAGCGCCGAGTGTAGCGGAACGGACGCCCGTTTTTTGTTTCCTCGGCCAATTCCTAGGTCAACGACGCCTCCCGCGAAGTCCACGCGATCCCATGTCAGGTCTAGCAGCGCACCCGCCCGGCCTGCGGTGTACAGCGCCAAGGCCAAGAACACGCGAACATGAAGTTGCCGTGCGCTGGCCAACAGCTTGGCGGCTTCTGGGCGGGTAAGCCAGCGGTCTCTGGCCTTACCCTGTCCTGGTGCCTCGATGTGCGGAACGGTGGCTATCCAACCCTCATGCTGCGCCCATACCAGGGCAGCCCGTAGGGTCAGCACCTCGCGGCACAACGTGGCATCTGCAAGCGGCCTAGGCGTCTTGCGATGCGCTGCGGGCGCACCTCCAGCCCCGGCCTTGCGGCGGGCGGCAAGGTAATGCCGGACCCGCTCTTTTGTAAGCATGTCAGCCGGTAGATCACCCAATATGGATTTCAGCCGGGTCGTGTTGTAGCCCAGCGTCGGGCTACAAGGCCGTAGCTCCCGGTCTGCCCGGTATCCGTCCAGGATGGCTGCAACAGTAGGGGCATCCGGCGGTGCGGGCGTGCCACGGCCTGCCTCGAACTCGGCTAAGAAGCGACGCGCCGCCGCAAGCTGGCCTGTCCTGCAAGAAATCCGGCGCGCCGCGCCGGCTTCCCACCATTGGACGTAATAGCGAGCGTTGCGGAGCGTGAGGGAGTAGGTGGGCTGATCGGTGCGGGGACGCGGCATTGCTGTTCCTCGTATAGTTGGACATCTTCCCGGCGGAAACGCAGCAGGTTGCCCACACGTATGGCGACAATATCTCCTCGTGATTCTAAATTATATATATGCTGCCGCGAACACCCCCAATGCTCCGCCAACTGCGCCACGGACAGCCTAGTGTCATTCGTAAAAGCCGGGGGGCAGTGGTCATCCATGGCGGGCATCCGGGTTGAACCATTGGTTTTACCAGGGTCGGCACCGCCCACCTAAATTCTTCCGGCGTGAGGTCGGACGGAAAGCGAGGCGTTGACCTACGCTTGTGCTGCCTCGTTATGACCGCGACGAGACCGACGCCCCATACAGGCTGTGCCAGGATCAGGCATCGAGAGGTGCGTGCATACCCACGTCGAGATCGCCCAGCGGCGGATGATCGTCGAGGCTGGTCTCCTATGCCGGCTGAAAGCCCCTAGGCTCCTATGAGTTCGCCTTGAGCGAGTGGCTGAACTGACCGACGCCAAGGCCGGGTTCGTGCTGGTCGGGCTACCCGAGGGCTAGTGCTTCGTCGTGGACCTCGGTCGCGCATGGCAGGCGTGGCTCGGCCGTCCCATGCCCCATCCAGGACCGTCGATCAGGCTGATCAGCACGTGCTCGTTGTGCTGCTGCTCGCCATCGCTTGCGGTGGGCGGCGATGACCAGTTTGGCGGCGGTGCGCGTCGTCAGCCCGACCTGCTGGCCGGTATCGGGTGACGCGACGAACCAGGGGTTCTCAAACTCGATGCTGGGGAGACCGACGCGCAGCACCGAGCCTGGGCAACCAGTCAGTAGCCTGGACAGCACCGCCTGGAGGGCGTCGGCGCTGGTCTGCATGGGTCGGCCGGCGATCATCGGTGGCTCAACCAGCCGACAAGGATCGCCATCGCGACCATAAGCACGTCCACGCTAACGGGCGTGATCACCAGGAATCCGGATTGCGTTCGACGGCGTCGGCCCCGTGGCGCTACAAGGCCTCGGCAAGGAGCGGCTGCCTCGGTGCAGCAAGGGTTGGCGCAGGTCAAGCCGAACGTCTCGACTATGGCCCGTAGTTGCGAGAGCTTAGAGGGGTCGCCAACGCCTTGCGCGGTTGGCGAGGGAAGGGTGCGGCAGGGTCATCGCGCGGCTCAGGCCGCCCTTCCAACCCGGCCATTACGCTATATGATTGGGTGCGCTGTGGACGACGAGACTGGCGCTCACAAGGGGCTAGTTAGCGACGAACGGCACACGGTCAAAGCCGCGCGCCAGGGCAATCGCTTGAACGGTTCGGGGATTTTGTCGCGGTCTGAAGTCTGATTCATAGGGGACCTCTCGTTGAGGAGGTTTCCCGATGTCCGGTGCATCGCTGATCGAACACTTTGCTGCGTTGGAGGACCCGCGCCAGGCCTGGAAGGTTCTGTTTCCGTTGCCGGAAGTCCTTCTGTTGGTGCTGTGCGGCACGCTGGCCGGGGCTGAGGATTTCGTGGAGATCAGGCGCTGGGGTCAGATGCACCAGGACTTCCTCCGCCGCCTGCTGCCCTACAAGGCCGGGATCCCCAGCCACGACACCCTGAACGACATCATCAACGCCATCGACGGGACGCTCTTTGCCCAGTGTTTCACCGCCTGGGTCGAGGGCTTGCGCGAGCCAGCCCCGGCCAGCACCGCCCCCGAGATCGTCGCCATCGACGGCAAGACCTCGCGACGCACGCATGACCGCAGCAAGGACCGTGGGCCGCTGCACATGGTGTCCGCCTGGGCCAGCAGTCAGCGTCTCGTGCTCGGCCAGCAGGCGTGCGAGGCCAAGTCGAACGAGATCACCGCTATCGGCCTTCGGCCGATCCCCCGGAGGGACAGACCGCGAAGCGGTCTGAAGGCCGCTGCTGCTCGAACGCCTCGCCCTTACCGGCGCGCTCGTCACCATCGACGCCATGGGCACCCAGACCAAGATCGCCCAAGCCATCCTCGACCGCGGCGGCGACTACCTGCTCGCGGTCAAAGACAACCAGCCCAGCCTGCACGACGAGATCAGGCGCTACCTCGACGACCCGGCTGCTATCATTCACAGCCGCTTCGAGACGACCGACGGCGACCACGGCCGGATCGAGGTCCGCCGTCATCGGATCAGCCACGACGTGGGCTGGCTGACCACCGCACGGCGCTTCCCAGGCGAGCCGCGCTTCCCCGGCCTGCGCGCTATCGCGGTGGTCGAGGCTGAGGTCGAGCGCAACGGCAGCACAAGTCTGGAACGGCGCTACTTCCTGTCTTCCATGCCACTCGAAGCCAAGCTGTTCGCCCACGCCGTGCGGTGCCACTGGCATGTCGAAAACCGCCTGCACTGGGTGCTCGACGTCGTGTTCCACGAGGACCTCAACCGCCTGCGATCCGGCGCCGGGCCGCAAAACATGGCCACCGTCCGGCACATGGCGATGAACCTCCTGCGCCGGCCAAAGGACAAACATAGCCTCAAGGTCCGCCGGAAATCCGCCGCTTGGGATACCGCCTACCTCGAAGCTCTGCTCCGGCAATCAGCGTGATCGCCCTTCAAGCGATTGCCCTGAGCCGCGCGCATGCTCCTTGACCCCGGCTGAGATAGGGCACAAAGGCCAAGGCGTTTACCCGAGTGTGGCCCTGTTCAAGCACCGGAGCGAATGAGCGGTCGATACTCAGACCCAGGCGGACCTAAACATGATCGGTCACACCAGGTCATCGAAGCTCGCGAGATCGCCACTCGACCTCATTCTGTGCCCTGCTGGCCGATAGAATACCTGCCACATCCTGCTCCAACTCTTCCACTCTCCGCATCAGTTCGTCTTGCCTGATCAGAACGCTGAGGTTCTCGGCAGCGAGGCGGACGTTCTCCTTGACCAGGCGCTCCATGTCCTCGGCCATCGGACGCCAGAACTCTTCGAGCAGGCGACCGAGCGCCGTCGTCGGGCTGTGTTCGACGAGCTTGCGCTGATCGGCGAGATGCCGGCGGATTTCGGCTAGCTCGCGCTTCGCTGCCGTCAATCCATCAGGATCGTACAGCGCCATCCATCGCGGCGCGTTCACACCCGTGCCGTTTGGCGTGTTGAACTTGGTGAGGATGATCGGCGCGTGTGCGGGGAAGTGCAGGGTGAGGCACAGCGGTGCGGTCCGCTGCGAGTTGAGTGCCAAGGTTCCCCAGCATCCCTCGAACACCTCACGCTCGTTCGAGCTTTTGCCTGCGGGCCGTCGGCTGGTCTTGTAAAGACTTTCGCTCATGGAGCCGACCCGGAGATCGCCGTCCAGGTCGGCGGTGATCCGGGCGAATGTCTGCGCCCATTCGGCTGAGACCCGTCCGTTCTTCGCCTGGCGCGTCATGTTCTCGCGTGCCTTGCTGGGTGTCGCCTGGGTGCTGACTTCCCACTCGTGGATCACATCGAGGTCGGTGTAGTCGGACCAGCGCAGCTTGATCACCCATTCGGCTTTGGGACTGGTTCGCTTCCCCGCTGCCCCACCGGGCTGCGTTACCGATTGCTCGTTGTGCCAAATCTGCACGCTCATGTAGCAGGGCCGGTGAGGCGCAGTTGTGCCCTCCGCAGCGTCGTCCGCACCATCGTTGGCCCTGAGCAGCGGCGGGGTCGCGGGATGGCTGGCATCGAGCAGCGGCGGGGTCACACCGTGGCTGGCATCGACTTTGGGATCGGCAGCGGGATCGAGATCAGGACCGGGATCGAGACCAGCGGCAGCCGCGTGGCCTAGCCGCGTCCCGGAGGGCGCGGCGTGCTCGCTTGCTTCCCTTCCCGGTGTAACCTCTTGCATCGGCACCGGGTCGGAAGCTGCGCGTTCGAGCGCGCAGCTTCCGACATGTATTGAATCAATCTGCTGCGCAGGAATAAGTAGAAGTGAGTCTTCCAATATATGTCGGGCGATTTCAGCCGGTATAACGGCGTCCTGCGCGCTCGATCCCGATATGATCTTACCTGCCGGGGTCTGCGGGCAGGTCGAGGTGTCGCCTTCTCGGGACCGACCGGTATTCAATGCATGTCGGGCACTGTCGGCGGGTTCCTGTGCGGCCATCGCTAGGTCGATCAGGTCTTGCGCCTCCTCCGGCGAAACCATGCCGTACTCGGCACAAGCGATGAGGTCAGCACTGTCGTCTTCCGGCAACGTGTCGAGGAACAATGCCGTGGCCTCAAGGGTGTCGTTGTGCTCTTGGGGCGACACGGTAAGCTGCGAGGCAAGCATGAACTTAGCAGCCTGCTGCATGCGGTTTGGGTGGGCGCGAGTGGGGGGCTTGATTTCCATCCCGTCTTATCGGCTTTCCGGCATCGCCATGGCGATATTCAAATTCGATAAGGGCATCCGGAGTTCATTCTCCATGATGGGGTGGGACTGGCCGGGTAGGACGCCACTGGGCCGGAAGCTATAGGTTGCGCGGGTCCATCGCAGCGAGGATGCCGGCCGCGTCGATGGCGGCCCTGCCGTCTGGGCCTCGATGACGAACCCGAGCGAACGCGTTATGCCATCCCGCAACCAGGCCGATGCGCACCGGGTCGCCGACGAGTTCATGGTGATGATGCCATCCGAGAGCATCATGGGCACGTCGGCCAACGGTATCCGACCAGTTGCGAAAGCACTTAGGTTGCGTTCGCACCCAGGTTAGCGTGTGCCCATGGTCAACGTGACCCTGATACGCCCGAGCTTGGCGGAAGTACCCGCCTACATCGACGCTCTGAGCAGGGGCTGGTCGCCAGACAACGTCCGTGGCGCAGACACCGCACACGAGCAACTCGATCTCATCCGCATTGATGCCGCCGGATTTGTCGGTAGCCTGCACGATCCCAACGCGAGGGCTGGCCCTGTCAAACTGCCTGCCGGATCGATGGTGGCGCGTCTCCCTGGCATGGTTCAGTGGATTTGGGACGGCGAGTTCTGCGGCTCCATAGGTTTGAGGTGGCAGCCCGGCACCTCGGCGCTGCCCGAGCACGTCCTGGGCCACATCGGCTTCGCGGTGGTGCCGTGGAAGCGGGGCATGGGTCGCGCGACGCATGGCTTGGCGCTGCTTCTGCCGCAAGCCAGAGACCGTGGGCTTGTTTACGTCGAACTCACTACCGACCCCGGCAATGTCGCCTCGCAACGGGTCATCCAGGCGTGCGGCGGCCAACCTGTCGAGCGCTTCCGGCAACCAGCCGCTTACGGCGACGGGGAGGCGATCCGCTTGCGGATCGACCTGACCTAACATCTTGCATGCATGGCTGGCATGCCGGAGCAAGAGCTAGCGCGTTGCGTCGGACGGGGCACCCTCGGCTGTGACGTGCCCCAGACGCGGAAGTGTGAGGTCGTCGTGATGCAACCGCCGCTTTTGATCTCACATGATCGTTGGCAACGAGCCCCCGTTTGGGCAGCCTTGTCCGCCGCCCGATCCGGGCGTCGCATCGGAACTGCCGCATGAAGCAAGCCTTGCACCACCTGACCGTGCCGACCACTGGGCAGGGCCTCTTTGACGTGACAGAAGCAGTCTGCGCCTGGGTCAAGGAACAAGGGATCGGCACGGGCCTGCTGACGGTCTGGTGCCGCCACACCTCGGCGTCGCTGTTGGTGCAGGCGAACGCCGATCCCGAAGTCCAGGCCGACCTGGAAGCATTCTTCACGCGGCTCGCTCCCGAGGGCCGTGGCCTTTACCGGCACGAGGAGGAGGGACTGGACAACATGCCGGCGCACCTCCGCGCGGCGCTGACGCAGGTGCAGGTTGCCGTCCCTGTCGAGAACGCCCGTCCGGTGTTCGGCACGTTCCAGTCCCTCTACCTGTTCGAGCACAGGAACGGCGACCACCAGCGCGAGTTGGTTTTGCACCTCTCTGGGGTGCCCTGAACCTTTCACCGGGCCGACCCGAACCTGTCGTCACGACCGCCCGTGCCGGTGCCTTCGTCGTGCGCAGGGCAGCCGACGATGGCGACGAGCACGCGCAACGTCACCTTGTCACTTTGGGCAACGCATCAGGATCGAGCGCGTCAATGGTCGCAAGTGGAGTGGCGGTGAGATCATCGGTCGGTTGCAGATCGGCCGCATCACTTAGTGTCAAGGAATTAGCCCGCCAGGGCTTCTGCTCGTTGGTGCTGACCAAGCCGACAGTCGTCATGTCGCCGACCTCATCGGCCGCCAAGCCCATTGGGTGGAGTTCCCCCTGATCGGCCATAGCGCACGAGCCTTCAGCGCATGTGCGTCCCGGATCGTCGCAGAGTTCGTGGATCATCCCGCCGAAGCGCTGGACACGTCATGTGCCGGTCATCCCGAGCCGATCCCCTACATACCCAGACCGTAGACGCTGCCATGTTGGCCGGTACCTGACCACGGCGCGACCTGGCGTGGTGTAGGTTCCCTGTCCGCCAGGCCCGGTTGTCGCCGGGCCAGCGTCGCGAGAACTGATGCGCGACCCCAAGCAGTCATCACGCAGGAGCGAGATGCCGGTCGAAGAAATCGAGCAGCAACTCCCACTCGCGGTTCCGCGCCTCGATCCGGAAGGTATGATCTTCGCCTTCAAAGAAGTGAGCCTCTGGACGCCGGCCAGCATCGGTCATTCGGGCCACCAGCCGCCGCGCCATTTCGTCTCCCCACACACTATCGTTTGTGCCTTGCGTGATGAACACGGGGAATGGGGGCGGCGCACTTCCCAGCGGTGTCCCCGCTCGGGTCCGTTCGTGCCCACCACGCCACGTCCATGCATGGCGCTCGTTGTTGCCCGCCCACGGCTGACCCGTCTGAAAGTCGGCCACGATGAAGGCTGGCCATGTTGCATCCGGCGGCGAGTGTACAGCGACTGCATCTGGAAGGACGGCACTGCCGTCCTCAGCAAGCAACTGCGCCAGCAACAGCGCGTGCTCCGCGCCCCTTGATGACCCGAACAAGCCGACGCCGCAGCGAAAAGGAGCAAGCTCCTGACGCAAAGCCACAAGCGCCGCCTCGGTTCCGTCCAGCGGCACGTCGTCGATATCGGGGTGCGTCAGCCAGCGGGCGTTCCGTGTGTAGTTGCGGGCCAGTGCGGCAAAACCATTGGCGGCGAGCAGAGCGCAATTGAGATCGTTCCAGCCGGCAAAGCCGCCTTCGCTGCCGTGCAGGCAGACCACCCCGCCGCGCGGCGGCCTGTCGCCAGGCCAGTAGATGACCTCACGGGTGGACGAGACGGATTGCCGGATCGCGAGTTCCATACTGAAAGCCTATTAGAGCGGGTCAGCGGCCGGCTACAGCGACCCACAACCCTTTGTGGACCCTACAAACAGCTATGAGCGCCATGCCTGCACCTGCTTCACCAGCGCAGCCACGTGCCCCGGTGGCGTCGTTTTCAGGATGCCGTGCCCGAGATTGAAAACGAACGGTCCTTGGCTTGTTGCGTGAAGGATACGCTCGACCTCGGCCGCCATCGGCTCGCCCCCAGCGACAAGCATCAGCGGATCGAGGTTGCCCTGGATGCAGCGCCCTAGGGAACGCTGGATGGCTTGCGAGGCCCAGCTTAGGGGCACGGTGCTGTCGAGTCCGATGCAGGCAGCCCGAGTTGCCTGGGCATAGCCGTTGTAGAGGAGACCTGCCGCCCGAGGGAAGGCGATGACGGGAACCGTTGGATGCTTGAGCTTCAACGCCTGCACGATGCTGGCGACCGGCTGGACGCACCATCGCTGGAAGAACGGCTCCGGCAGGATGCCGGCCCAACTCTCGAAAAGCTGGACTGCCTCCGCTCCGGCCTCGATCTGCCGGTCCAAGAACTGGATCGCGGCCGTCGTCAGCAGGTCTATAAACGGTTGGAACCCGTCAGGGTCGCTCAGCGCCCATTGCTTGATGGCGGCGTGTTCGGACGCACCCCCACCTCTGCCCTCAACCATGTAGGTCGCGACGGTCCAGGGCGCACCCGCGTAGCCAATCAGGGCCACGTTGGTGGGCAGGGAAGCCGAGAGCACCCGAACAGTCTCGTAAATCGGGGCTAGCTCATCGTGAAGACGGGACAGGCTTAGGTGCTGCTGAATGTCTTGGGACGAGCGGATCGGCGGCGTGAGGACCGGGCCATCGCCCTCTCGGTATTCGAGGGTCTGTCCCAGTGCGGCTGCGAGTTGAGGAAGGTCGGCGAACAGGATGGCGGCATCAAGCTGGAAACGCCGGATCGGTTGGAGGGTGACTTCGGCGGCGTGCTGCGGCGAGTTGCACAGGGCGAGCATGCCGCCGGCGGCTTCACGAGTGAGAAGGTATTCAGGCAGGTAGCGCCCAGCCTGGCGCATCAGCCAAATCGGCGGGCGTTCAGTCCGCTCACCTGCCAGTGCGCGCAAAAGCAACTTCTTCGGGGCTAGTTCCACTCGGCTGTCTGCCTCCGGCTTGAACACTTCACCTGGATACCTTAGTCGGAGTCGGACACCTATGTTCGGATTTCGCCAGGTGCGGCCACAAGCCTGATGCAAACTTCAAGCCGGCCCAGGTAGGGCCTGGTGACACACCGGATACCTGTCCGTCAAACCTCCTCGCCCGTGCTCTGGTGGCCCAGCACAGCCGCTCTGACCTCTGCGTCATCGCATCAGCCGACTGGGGGCTGCCGTAGCTCTCCCGGATCGAGGATCGTTCTCGACGGACTGCAAGCGATCCGATGCTAGCTTGAACCTGGCCGCTAGGGCAATGTGAACAGCCCCAAGCCGGCATGCACCTCGGCCTGGGTTGCGGCCGTCACATCGCAGGCGTGCGACGTTCCAGCACGAAGAACGTCAATGTGAAAACCGGGGTCACGAGCCAGGGCAGCGCGGCGTTCGCGGATTGACCCTACGGTGCCGCGCAGCACGGCGTCGAGCCGATGCTTCACCATCATGTCGCCCAAGCTGCCGCGCCGGTAGTGGACCTTCAGGTCCGCCACGGCATCGCGGTCCCCGTCGAACGCATCGAGGTAGCTGAACACGACGTTTCCCTCCACGCGGCCGGGGTTGCCCGCCCGTAGGTGGCCGGGGTCGGTGTACATCGCATACACGGCTGCCGTGATCTCCGCGTCCGAGGCGGACAGCAGGATGGCGTTTCCTTGGGACTTGCTCATTTTGGCCTGGCCATCGACGCCAGGAAGTCGCCCGATGGCGGGGACGAGGACGCGCGCCTCGGGCAGCATGTCGCGGCCGGCTTGCCGGTTGATGCGGCGGACGATCTCGTTCGTCTGCTCGATGATGGGTGCCTGGTCCTCGCCGACCGGCACCACGCTCGCTTTGAAGGCCGTGATGTCGCGGCCGGATAGCACAGGAACCCCGCCGGGATGTCGCGGCCGAAGTTGCGGGCCTGGATTTCGTCCTTGATCGTCGGATTGCGTTCGAGGCGGGCGACGGTGACGAAGTTCAAATACAATACGGTGAGTTCGGCCAGCACCGGCAGGGCGGACTGCACGCAGATGGTTGTGACATCCGGGTCGATGCCGACGGCCAGGTAGTCGGCCGCCACCTCCAGGACGTTGCGCCGGACCTTGGCCGGGTCGTGGGCGTTGTCCGTTAGCGCCTAGGCGTCGGCCAGCAGCAGGAACTGGCGGAGGCTGTGCTGGAGCGCGACGCAGTTGTGCAGCGACCCCACGTAGTGGCCGAGGTGGAGCGGGCCGGTCGTGCGGTCGCCAGTTAAGGATGACGGAGCGTTCGGCAGCAAGATCAGGTTGCATGGACATGGGCTATCCTGGAAAAGAGCCGCCGCAATGTCAGGTGCTTGGAACAGCCGTGCCCGCCAAAGACGGCAGCATCGGTCGTTGATGATGACGACAGGCCGCTCCCTAGATGGAGCGCCGCCAATCAGTCAGGGTGAGGCTGGTAGGATAGGTCATCAACACGGATATCCCAGGCTCGCCTCAAAGCAAGCAGTATACGTGTGTGCTAAAAGTTCGCACCTGGGCAGGAAGGGGTAGACACTCAAAACGCGTGTGTGAGGGATAACTCTCTTGAACCGATCCTTTGTGACGATTGTCGGGCTGATTTTCCTTGTGGGATTGCTGAAATCGATGATTGTCGGGAAGGACACCACTCAAGCGATCACGCCCACTATGGCGAGTCACAAGCTCGAAGTCACATCCGCGCCGACTGTGCTTTCTCTCCCGCCTGCCTCCCCGCCAAACATGCACTTCGCGCTTGCAGACATTGCGCAAGCTTACAAAAAGGACGCGGCGGATGCCGACAGGCGGTTCAAATCCAGGCGCTTCGGAGTCGGCGGGCACGTAGAAAGCGTGAAGCCCGACTACCTTGGATTAGTCGTCGGGAACGTCGCCCGAGTGCGCGCGAAGCTTGATGCCAAAGGCGTTTCCGACGCACGCGCGATTAAGGCCGGACAGTTGGTCGTCCTTAGCTGTGTCGGGGATGGTACGGGCTTTTACGCGGTCGAACTCGTGGATTGCCATGTCGTAACCGGAACCTCGCTCATACCCAAAGACAAGCCACCAATCTTCTCGCCATTGCCTGGGCTTCCCGATTACCCGACGGTCTTACAATGCATGGCGTCCAACCAGCGCGGAAATTGGTTGGGCTCCGCCGCCGATCAGCAATCAGCCTGCCTCGACGGCGAGGCCGAGAATAAAAGCTGGTTGGTCGGCCATTGGCGCGAATTTGAGCCGAAGATACGGTATAACTGTCTTGTGTATGGTGAAAGAAAGCTGTTCTACACCTCCTTGATGATCTGCCTGCAAGTCGGCGGTATTTGACTAGCGAGAACAGCGAGGATGGCGTAAACTTCCGATCCGCGCTGTTTCTCATCCACCTCGCAAGGGTTGGATTGATGCTGCATTTTCCAAGTCGACGTACACCAGCAGCCCCGTCTGCTGCACCAGGTCGATCAACGAGCACCAAGCACGGCCAGCCGAGCACCATCGCCATCGGGGTTGTTCCGACACTCGGAGCGGCTGTCAGCGCTGCGCTGCGCTCGTTAGTCGAGCGCCGGTCATGCTCCTGATGTCGCAGCGCGAGATTAATGATCGGTCAGGGGTGGCCGGGCGACAACTTCAAGCTGACGGGGGTCAGGCTGATGACCTTCTCGGGATCAGCAAACTCGACCTCGTAGGCAAGGCGAGCGCCGTGGATGCCGACGATCACACCCACGGTCCCAGCAGGTATCGCGACGCCTTCGGATACAATCGCCTACCGCCGACGGACACGGGAATATGCCTCAAACATCGTGCAGACCCTCCGGGGCCGCCGGACGGCTCCGAGCTTCAGCCAAGTCCTCCTGGATCACGCGCTCAAGCGCGTCGACACGGGCCTGCTCGTCAGCAGCCTGCCGGAGGTGCCAGCGCACCCGATGCTCCGCTATCCGTTTAAGGATGTGCGGCCTGGCCGGGACCAGCACGGCGTCGTCGGCCAGCGGCGGATTGTCAGGATCGGTCGTCAAGGATTCTAGAACCTAATGGCAGATGGGCGTGGGGTAGAACAGTAGCGTGAACAGCATCGCGACATCGTGGCGCTCGAAGTTGTAGAACCAGTCGTACCAGACGCCGTCATCGGCATCCCGCAAGAGCAGTCGGCCTGACCAGCGCCCACGTCCCGGCGTCAGCAGCCAATCCACGGTCGCCTTGGAAGGCTCAAATGGGATATCAACATAGCACGCGACCATCCCAATGGGCAGCAGCACCGTGTAGGGCAAAACGTTTTCCACGGTGTGACCACCATTGGCATACAAGCTGACTTGCCGGCATAGCTCTCCTGGCCTCCATGATTACCGGACTGGTTGAAGCGCGCCGTGAGACGCGTGGAGGGGCCTGGGGACACGGAAGCGACCGTGGGGATAGTCGTGACGGCCTACGCTGCTATTCCACCCTGATGGGTGGTCTCGCACTGACACGCGGGGGTTCCGTCCCGCCGCCGGGCATTCGACAATCAGAATACGCATCAAACCCATTGAAGGGCACAAGCAGGCCACCGATAACGGCCCTGGAAGCAAAGCGGCCTTGGTCACGAGGGTGCAGCGTCGTTCATGACCTCGCTTGAAACCTAACGCGCATCGATCCGCTCTTGCGCGATTCGCGCATAAACTGGGTTAAGTTCGATCAGGTCACAGTGCCGGCCATGCCGCCGGGCCATCAAGCCCGTCGTCCCAACCCCGGCAAACGGATCGAGCACCCGCCCCCCTGGATTGGAGCCGGTCAGGATGCAGCGTGCGGCCAACGCCTCGGACATCGCCGCCGTGTGCTCCGACCGGTAGCTGCTCGGGGCGATGTCGTCCCACACCGTGCGGTCCGCGACGCCGGTCGCATGATTGTAGATGTAGCCGGCTGCTTGCTTCGTCAGGAGATACAGGTAGTCGTGCGACAGCGTGGGCCGACCGCTCTGCCTCTCCGGCACCACGCTGCGCTTCTTCAAAATAATCTCGGCGCGCAGGTGCCAGCCGCGTTTGCGCAGCGCGATGGCTAGCTCGCTCGGCGTCAGGAACAAGTCGCCATCCTTGATTCCGAACGGGCGGAACTGCGCCCCAGTGATCGTATGGCCCGCCTCGGCCGCCTCCTTCCAGGTACGGACTTGCACGCCCTTTGCCACGGACCGCATCCCGTCCAGGCGTATCGCGCGCCGCGTGCAGCGGTTGTCGGCAATATGGAGCCATAGGCTGCCGGTCGGTTTCAGCACCCGACGCACCTGCTCGAACACCTCGATCAGCCGGGCGATGTAGCCCTCCTGGCTAGGCTCCAGGCCGATCTGCTCGGGACAACCATAATCGCGCACGAAGTAGAACGGCGGACTGGTTAGACACAGATCGATGCTCTCGGCAGCGAACTCCCGCAGCAGGGTCAGGCATTCGCCCACATGCAGGGTGCAAGTTGGCGCTATTGATGATCGTGTGCGCCAATTGGGAGGCGGGGGATTTCGCGCATGGAGTCGCGCGACATCGACCAGCCACGCCGTGACGGCTGCCGGAACCTGAGCCCGCCCCGAAAGCCAGGCCTGGGGCAACGTGCGGTGACATTCAAGCTTACAGGCGAGAGTCGCACCCGACCATCCGATGGCGTCGAGCATCGCTTTTAGGTCGTCCATCTATTCGTCACTTTGCATAACATCGCGCCTTCGCAGGTATACAAAATGTAGAGCAAACCCAGGGAAGACCCGACTCCTGTGCGGGTCGGTGAAGCACCCCGATGCGCCAGATCAAGGGACCTTTCGCGCATTGCGTTGCAGTTCGGCCAGCATGCTTTCAAGCTGCACAGTATGCACTGCAACAATGGCCTGGGTCTGCAATCCTCGGGCGGAGCAAAGCGCGGCAGCGATGGCCAGTGACTGATCACTCAATCCGATGAACATCGGCAAAGTAGGCCTCAACTGGTTGTACAAGTCGGGCTTGGTATAAGTGTCATCCTGATGGCTGACGACCTTGTGCCGGATAGTTCGCGCGACATTGTAGGCATTGTCTGCGGCGTCAATCTGCGCCTTGATGGTGGCGCAAGTTGCCGCGTCAATTGCGCCCAGGCGCTCGGCCTCCGCCACCAACTCTGGGAAATTGTCGGTGTCACGTCGGGGTGCAAACAGGTTTACGATCCGCGCCAGAAATTCGTGCTCGTTAGCAGTGCGGACGAACTCGAAGAGGTCTCATCGCTCGGTAAGCGCATCCTTGAACTTGTCCAAGTTGTCCTGCCACGTCAGAAAGGCGAAAAGGTCAAGATTCACCCGTGCCCGCGCCGCCAAATAAGACGCTCGACGGATACGGTGATCAAGGGGCCTAACCTTACTTGAACTGGGCTTGGCATTACTCATTAGCTGGCACAGTTGTATGTGGGTGGGACAGTCGGCAATTTGTTTAACTCGGCACTCCGATGCAGCCGAGTGACCGAACTCGAACCTCCAATTCTGTTGGCCCCGACCTCATACTTGCGACCGCCGCTCTCTCGCTCATATGGCGGTTGCTTCCAGGTCGTGGCGCTGGTTCTCGACGCTTTGTTCGTCTGTTGAGGGGCCGAAGATGGACGGCGGCGCGCTTCAACGGGCGACGAGGCTCGTCGTGGCATAGATGTCACGAAGCGGGGTACTGAAACCGATGCTGGCCAGATGCACGTGGCTGTCCACATCGAGCATCAGGGGATCATCGGCCCACTCGCCCTGCGGGTCTCGGCGCAGCAGTTCGCCCGACACCGACGTGCTCGACAGCAAGAGGATTTCGACGACGCTCGGAATGCTGGTGTAGGCCCAAACATTGCGTCGGGTGTCCGCCTCGTTGCTCGGCGAGACAATCTCGATCAGCACGACTGGGTCGGTCAGCACTCTGCCGTCGGTCTGCGGCGAGCAGGTGACACCGAGGTCTGGGATACGCTCGTTGTTGGTTGCGCGGACGCGTGGGATGACGCCGGGCGCTGTGACGATGCGGCACTGCGACCCAATGCGGCGGAGATGCTGCCAGATAAGTCCACCGATCTCGCTTTGGATCAGCCCGTGGGTGATGCTGGTCGGTGCCATGCAGACCGGCTCGCCGTCGACCAGGTTCCAGCGTCGGTCTTCCTCACCGGCTGGGGGCAGCCAGTCCTGGAACTCGGCGACCGTCATGCGGTGCGGGATGCGGAGGGCGCTGCTCATGGCAAGCAGCATAGCCGTGCCTATGCGGAAAGAAACTCTTTGTCGTAGGTGGTGCTCAAGCGGCTGCCCGCCTGACGCGGTTAAATACCAGCGTTCGTGGGTGTTATAACGCTGCACTGGAGGGCGTACCCGAGAGTATGAAGGACCAACTGCCCTTGCCGGTGCCGGGGGTCTGCCCGCTTACGCTCGACGAACCACTTGGCGACGGACTGTAGCCCTCGACCGGCACAGCAAGCGGTGTGGCATGGCTCGCGGGCGGGACCGTGTGGACACCGTGCCCAGGGCCTCACCAGCATACGCCTGCGGGCCGACATCCACCACCCCGACAAAACTGTATCTACCAGGCCCTTCAGTTGCCGTGGATGTTCAGATACACGCCGCCGCTGCCTGGCTGACCCGGAAGATCGGCGTTGGTGCCGTACGATACGGTCAGGCGGCCATTGGCCAAGTCGGCGGTGCTGAAGCCTACGATCACGATGCTGGCGTTCGGCTTGCCAGGAGCGCTGAACGTGTAGGTGAGGCCCTTTGCCCCGACCGCGCCCAGACTGTCCTGGATGGCCACGTGGAAGCTCACGGGATCGACGCCGAAGATGGTGGCGTTGTCGCCGGAATGGAAATTCACCACCGTCGAGTATACGTCCGAGGCCGCATTGCGGTCGTCGAGGAAGAAGGTGTCGCGCCCGGTGCCGCCGACCAGGAAGTTCGACCCGGTGGACCCATCGAGGATGTTGTTGCCGTTGACGCGGCTCACATCGATGGCGTCAGTTCCTGACCCCGAGTGGATGAACACGTTGGGGACGGTGGCGGAGATGTTGAGGTTGTCCGGGGTGATCAGCAGCAACTGCGTGTCGACCCCGGCCACCGGACCGACATACTTGTCGCCGCCTGGAGAGGTCTGCTGGCCGGTGGTCTGGTTGCCGACGACGAAGTTGCCGCTGTTGGCCGGCGGCGTCACCGCCGCATTGCTGATTCGGATGCCGCCGTGCCCGTCGTCGCTGGCCGTGAGTCCTACGGGCACGCCGCCGACGAACTTGAGGATGGCGTTGTCCGATCCGTTGGCGTCGACCACGCTCACCGTGGTCTCGTTCCCCGGACCGAGCGTATCGCCGGCAAGCTGCGGCAGGTCGATACTGTCCCCGGCCACGAAGTCCTGCACGGTCAGCGTGAGTTGCGCCGGGCCGTTGTAGGCGAAGCTGCTATTTGCGCCGTTGAAGTCCACCACCGTCCCGGCGGCGATTTGATCCCCGACCGTCAGGGTGGCTCCGATGCCGAGCACCACGGTGCTGTCGGTGCCGAAGTTCTGCTGCACCACACCGACGCCCGTGTTGGCGTTGATGACGGTGTGCAGCCCGACGTTCAAGATATTGAAATTGTCATCGCCCAGGAAGATGACGCCGAGCGCGGTGCGGTCAGTGACCATGCCGCTTTGCTGGTCGCCGGTCACGACCCAAGGACCGCTGTTCGCTAAGAACGTCAACGAGTTTGTGTGATTGAAGTTGGCCCCTACTGTGCCGCTGGTGCTGGCGGTGCCGAACACCAGGTCTCCGGCAAGGGCGGGATTGGGATAGATGGGATCAAGTAGATCGGCGGGGATCGTCGGGTAAGCCAGGTCGACGACGGCGTTTGCCATGATCTTTGTTCCCTTCGGTCAAGCTCATCCCATTCTCAAAGGCTGATCCCGTGGGAATAACGTTGTCAAGCTAAACCAATCCGAAACCGAAATGCATTTACACCTCGGTTTCAGTCACCCCGATCAGGCTGACGTGGCTCGCGCACCAGTCGGCTACCAAACGGCGCACGCGCTGGATCGCCCGGCCATTCCTCTACAATGTCGCGGAATGCCCGTCCAACTTGCGAAAGCGACGCGGACGATGGCGCGTAATCTGCTCGCAATACAATCGGCACCGGTCTCCGGCGACGATGGAGAATGGTCAGCAGGAGGTTTGAACGAACGCGGATCGAACGCCCAAGCTCTCCGCCATTATGCCGATGCCTACGAAGCAATCAGCCCCACGCCGCGTCGAACTGGTTTCGCGCGGCCTCTGATGCACAGCCGACGTGAATAACCCAGCTATCAAGTTGAGGCTCGATTTTGTCGAGCAGGTGAAAGTCGTCAGGGGACGCCATGATGAACTTGCGCATCTGGCTCCAAAGACTTGGGTGGATGGATGCGACGACGGCGAACGGAAAAGCGTCAGGCGTCGGGTATGGCTGAATGATCTCGTGAAACCGCATTATGCCCACCGATCTTCAAGCCGGCTTTTCGCGTCGGCGCTGGTGCATGCGACGTGGACGATGATCTGGCCATGATCGGCCAGATCATGGCCGAGAAAGCGATACAGGGTCAGATCGCCGGCAACACGTTCAAGCTGATCGAGATGTTGAGCGTCTACCTTGATACGGGCAATAACCGGATGGGTGTCTTTGTTCCATTGCCGTGGATGGTTCTTAATAATTTCGTAGCATTTCATGTGCTGCGGGCCTGATCTTCTGCGCTCCTGATTGAACGCAATGCTATTTAGGCGCAGGCGTCACCAGCACTTAAATACGTGTTCAACGATTTACTGGAGCACCCGTGGCGAGAGCACTACGTTCAACACGTGCGGCCCTGCTTGAAGCTGAGCTTCACCAATCAGCGGTGATCGATACACTGGTTGCGAGCGGCGACGTTGATCTCGCGATCCGACTTGCGCGCTGCCAATTTGAACGGCAGCACCGAGTGGAAGGATGGCCGTGGCAGTGCCGCTCGTCTGCATGCTGGGCCTGCGGCCGGGCGACCACGCGGAGGTGGTGGCGTGGGTTTTGGATATGGCTTGAAGACGCCGATACCAGCATTGCAACCATCCCGCTGAATGGTGATCCGATGACCGCCATTCGGACGCTTCGCAAAGGTCTGCGCGACGTTCGAGACCGGGCTGCCCGGCGTGATCGGCGCTGGCAGGGCGTAGCCATGGCCGGGATGTTCAATGGGGATCACCTGCTGCTGTTGATCAAGCACGTCGGCATCACCCGTGCGGCAACCTGGTCAATGCTGGAGCGAAGGTGGCCTGATATCGCCCTTGGCGACATTGCCAAGGCCGAGCCATCAGCGTGGCTGACGATCAAGGATGCGGCTGCCCTTGCGCGACGACGCCGGGGCGTCGAGCCGATCCGGGTCACGGTCCCAGCGCAGATGATAGTGTCGACCCTGCGGGAGCAATGGGATGAGCCGATGCCAATGATCTTCTGAGGCGGGCGATTGGGTGGCGAATCCTGGCTCTGATCCAATAGCTCTGCCAGTGGTATCGGCGAGTTGCCGGTGATAGTTACCATGGCTGCCCCGGACAGATGCCGCTGGCTTCAGGTTTTTCTCGGATGGACGGCCTTGGGTGAAGGCGGCCTGTCGGTTTTCCGGCAGCCCCGACGACAAACCGGACATCCGGTTCACGGCCAGACCGGGCCGCCTGAGCCGCAAGTGCTTGCCCCGGTTCATGAAGGCAAAAGGTGTTCGGCATCGTATTTTGCAATATGTTCGGTGATCGCGCGCACAAAGAATATGTCCGGCTTGTCGCTGATGATGATTCTTTGCGCTCCTGTTATCGTCCGGTGATTGACCTCGAAAACGGCTTCCCAATCTGCCGCAATAAAGGCATGAACACCTGGGGTCTGGTGCCGAAAGAGTAGCGCCAGACGCGGCGACAGCGGCAGCGTAATTTCACAGCCGGGCGACGCGAGACCACGTGGCATCCGGGGGGAAGACGGATTGGCGCTCGGCCGATGATGTATGACAGCCGGCGCGTCGCTTGTTAGAAACGAGTGGTCCGGCGTCTCGTTTACGAGCACGTCGCACCCGAACGTCGTTGAAAGCGTCTCGACATAGGCCGCCACAGTGTCGGGGAACCACGTTCCCATAGGATTGTTCGCCATCTCCTGCACTTGTGCCAGATTCATGTTCGGGCCATCGCTCGAAAAAGATCGGATTGGCGGGATTGCAGGATTGAGGCTTGCGCGCATTTCTCGCATACGTCCAGCTATCGATGCCCATTGGTCCTTCATGAAATTGATACGGTGAGGAGGGCGCGCGAGCATGGCTCCGACGAAGGCGTATAGGTCCGCTGCGTCGTCACCAGTCCCGAATTGCCCAGCTTCAAAAATGCCTCGCACACGGGCAAAATCTCCCTCCCATTGGCTGAAAGCACGTTCAATCCGCAAATCGCGCTCACCACCCCGGAAGATCGTATAAAGGTCGGGCATTCGGAGGATTTTCGCGGGACTTTTGCGGCGTGCATTGCAGCCGTGAAGGTCGAACATATGGACATACGGCGTCTGATCCAGCGGCGTTTCTGGATCGACCCATGCGTTGAGATAGCAGCGTGGAACAGTATGCTGCTTCTTGTGCTCGACCATACGCTGACCTCTGCCAGTTCCACCCCAGACGCACGAGTCGCGCGCTGAGCCATGTTAAGGCACCACTTGAACACCCACCGAAACACGTCGACTACTTCTCCAGATGTCGGCTTCCGGGCGTTGCTGATCGGGCGTTTACCGTTGGGGCTGGGTCGAGTGCAGCCCACCGTTCAACTCATCACAATCTCCGTGCAACGTCACTAGCCCATCTTATTCAGGGCATGGCTGGGAGTCGGCGGCGGGTGTCGCGTAAGCTGCTGATCGTGTTTATGGATTGGGTGTCGAAGCCATCCATTCACCCGATCACGCCGAGCCACACCCGCCATGTCCGACGATACGGCCGCGCCGTTCCTGTTTCCAGCCGTGGGCCGCAAGAAAGTCATCGCTGACTTCGATGGCGGACGTCTCACCTCCGATGGCGGCGTGATGCTGTTGGCCGCTGCCGAGCGCCGTTTGGGGATCGCTGATCGGCTGGCAGAGCTAATTGCCGATCCGCGCAACCCATTGTTCGTGACGCACAGCATCGCCGATATCTTGCGCGCCCGCATGCTCGCCATCGCTTGCGGCTACGAGGATGCCGACGACCTCGACCATCTCCGCACCGATCCCGGCTTCAAGCTCGCCTGCGGACGCTTGCCCGACAGCGGCCGCGACCTGTGCTCGCAGCCGACCGTATCGCGGTGGGAGAACGCGCCGACCCTGCGCGAGGTGGTGCGGCTGAGCTACACCATGGTCGACATCTATTGCGCCAGCTATGCCAGGCCACCCAAGGCGGTGGTGCTGGACATTGATGACACGGTCGACGTCGTGCACGGCCATCAGCAGCTTGCTTTGTTCAACGCGCACCACGACGAACGCTGCTTCATGCCCATCCACGTCTACGATATCGCCAGCTCGCGGCCGGTCGCCATCCTGCTGAGGCCCGGCAAGACGCCGTCCGGACACGAGGTTCGCTGCCACGTCCGCCGCCTGGTGCGCCGCATCCGCAGCCATTGGCCCACCACGCGCCTGACGATCCGCGGCGATGGCCATTACGGTCGTCCCGAGGTGATGGCGTGGTGCGAAGCCAACGCCGTCGACTACATCTTCGGCCTGCCGGGCAATGCCGTGCTGAGCCGCTTGCTCGACGAGGCCGCCGACGATGTCCGGGTCCGGCGCGCCGAGGAACAGCTGCCCGTGCTGCGCCGCTATGCCGAGGTCCGC
This sequence comes from Acetobacteraceae bacterium, assembly GCA_965277495.1. Lineage (GTDB taxonomy): Bacteria > Pseudomonadota > Alphaproteobacteria > Acetobacterales > Acetobacteraceae > CAHJXG01. The sequence continues at coordinate 4,519,618 of OZ255824.1, forward strand.
TACGGCGCCAAGTCGTGGGGCTGCAAACGCCGGGTCTCAGCCAGGATCGAGGCCACGACGCTGGGTCTCGACATACGTTGCGTGGTGACCAACCTGCGCGCCGGCAGCGCCGAATGGCTCTATGACACCCTATACTGCGCGCGCGGCCAGGCCGAAAACCTGATCAAGCTGCACAAGAGCCAACTCGCCTCCGACCGCACCAGTTGCCGGTCCGCCCTGGCCAACCAGGTCCGCCTGGTGCTGCACACCGCCGCCTACTGGCTGATGCTGACGGTGCGCGATGCCATTCCCAAACCCCAACCGCTCGCCACAGCCGAGTTCGCCACCTTGCGCATGCGGCTGATCAAGATCGCCGGGCGCATCACCGAGACCGCCACCCAGATCCGCGTCGCGTTCGCCGCCGCTTGCCCGGAAGCCGAGCTGTTCCGCGGCGTCGCGCGCAGCCTCCAACTCGCCGGGCCATAAACGCCGGGGCCGTCGCCCCCGGAACCGCCCCGTCTCGCCAACCCCAACGCCCAGCACCTCTGGACTGAAATCGCGATGAAACAGGCGTATCGTCGAACCGTGTCCACCGCTCAGCTTGTAGAATAAACCTTAGCACGCTGAATAGGATGGGCTAGATTAAACCATCGGCTCGACCCTGGCCTATGCCATGTCGCGGCCCGGCCAACCTCGCCGGACGACTTCGCGTCCTGGTCATAACCGCAGCCACCCTCAAGGCGCGCGAAATCCAGCGGACGCCTCGCGCTATGTCTCGGTATCGATGAGCACACGCATGGCGACTTCACCAGCAGCCAGCCGGCCTCACGCGGCCCGTTGCTCGTGCGCCCGCAGCACCCTGTAAACGCTCATACGAGACAGACCGAGCCGCTTGGCGATCTCCGTCGGCGTCACGCCGGCAGCGCGCAAACGCGCAAGCTCGCCGGCTTGGCGCATAGCGGTTGGTGCCCGTCCTTTGTACTTTCCTTCGCCCTTCGCCTTGGCGATCCCCTCGCGCTGGCGCTCAAGCATGAGGTCCCGCTCGAATGCCGCGACAGCCGCCAACATGGTCAGCATTAACTTGCCGGTCGCCGTCCGGGTATCGACCTGCTGGCCGCCCATGGACAGCACGACCAGCCCCACGCCCTTCGCCTCAAGCCGGGCCACGATGTTCAACAGGTCCGCCGTGGAGCGCGCGAGGCGGTCTGGCTTCGTCACCATGAACACGTCGCCGTCCCGTGCCCAGTCCAGCGCGGCTTCAAGCTGCGGACGCTTGGCCGTCGTCGCCGAGACCTGTTCCAGAAAAAGCCTGGTGCAGCCTGCGGCACTCAGGTCCCGCTCTTGACCGTCGAGCCCGGCAACTTGGTCAGTCGTCGACGTCCGTCCATATCCGCATACCGCCATATTGCGCCCTTTGTGTCACTTTGACCTCAAGGACCCTAGACGGAAACTGTAACAAAATCCAGCAACCAACGTGTGTGGTACGGCTTTGTGATTGTTTCGGCTGCATCATAGGAGCAGGGTCTATTGGGACCGGGGCAACCTTGCGGGCATCAAGTCACGTTTAGGCTGCTCGGGAAGAAGTGACGCCGCTGAACCCAACGGAAACCCTCATATTTGGTGATGGCGGCGATCTCAACCGGTCCACCCACGGTCTTCGGCTGTTTCAGGACCGAGAAGCGCACAAAACCCACTGTTGTCTCGACGAGGAAGCGAGCCAGGTCGATGGCGTCTTGGATCGGCATTGCTGGCAGCACCAAGTTTTCGTAAAGCTGGTTCGACAGATTTCGGGCAGTTTCTGACACATGTTCGGGAGCGACACCCATGGAGGTCGCGGCCTGCTCGAAGTTCGTGCCGAAGCCAAGGACAAGGCGATTCAGCGCGTCGTACTCGCCGTCCCAGTTGACCCCGAAGCTCGTCTCCGAGCGTACCAGCTTGGGCGCGTCGCAATCTTTGCCTCGCAGCAGGACCTCCCAGATTTCTGGGAGTGGGCGACCTGTCGAATAGCCGCAGATGCGAAGCTGCATCCAAGTTTCCGTTTCGAAGACAAGCGCCTTTTCTTCGAATAAGAAGCTCCGCACGCGCTCGGCTACATGCTGCACAAAGTAGTTGTCGCAATCTAGCTTCCACGGGTGGTCGGCGCTGCCGTCGAGCCTTGAACGCAATTCTTTCAGCAACGTGGCGACCGATTCAACGCCGATGCCGCCTGCCCCTGTGACCATAACTCCAACAGGTAGCCCCTTAACCAAGTTCACGATTTTATCCGCGTGCAAGTAGGTCTGGCCGTTGCCGAAGGTGCTGGCGCTGTCGGATGCCATGACCACCCCGTCGTTGATCTTTACGGATACGATGACGGTCACATGTTACTCCCATAGGTCATTCGCCGTCGCCTGCACGTTCATGGTTCAGCGCCAGCAAGCGGGCGAGCGCGTCATTCGTTGAAATGTTGGCGGGCCAGCCGTAAGCAGCCGCGACAGCCGCGTCGAGCGCGGCGTGCAGGTTGTCGAGCCACGCGCCCTCTGATGTGTCCCGCGTGTTGTAGTGCGCGGTCAGGGTACGCTTCTTCAGCGTGGACGCGGCGGTGTCGCTCTTGGGGATCAGCCGGTCGGGGAATCCAGGAACCACCTCGGGCACGCGATCCACGAGATCGGGCGGGTTCAGCCAGCGGTCGCGCGCCTCGACCAGCGCCCGAGCGACGCCAGCAATGCGCTGCGCCTGCGGGTTGTCCGCGTAGGCGGCGACTGACACGTTTGGGGTGAGGCCGTCCGGAAACGGAAAGGTCTCGAACGTCGTGCTGGGCGTGTAGCGCGGGTCGTTGCCGATGCCCAGCCACGTACATAGTCCCAGCGACCACGCTTGATGGAACCGGCTATGCAGGATGCCGAACGTCGTGTCGTCATCTCGGGCGATGACGATCAGTTGGTGATCCGGCAAGATCGGCTTGTTCATCCAGGCGAAGACGCGGTGCTTCGCTACGGTCGGCGTCACGATGAACCGCGCCAAACCCGAGAGCGCGCGGTGCATGCCCGGACGTGCCTCGACGTGCCGCCACCACTCTCGCGCGTAGGCTTCCCGCTTGTTATTGGCGCGCACCGGGCGCACCTGCTCTGCTACGTGGGCGAACGGCGGCGAGAAATACACCACGTCGGCCTCTTTCATCATCCACCCAAAGTCGATGATCCAGGTGTCTGACGGACGGCGCATCACGTCCATGCCGTTGGCCCAGGGTCGCAGCACCTCCGCGTTCGAACGCCCATTTGCGTTCGTCGGAAGCAACAGCCAGCGACGCGCAAGCTCGCCCGGAACGTCGAACGCGCCGCCCTTGGTATCACCCATGAATGCAACTCCGGCATTTTCGGGCAGCCGCCGCGCGCTGGTCAGATTGGCCGCACCCGCTGTCAGATCGGCGTGGATGGTCCCGACCGGCACGCCATCGAGAACCGGCGCGTTCGCTGCTCCCCGTCCCCAGCACACCAGCGACACCCGAACCGCCGCGCCGTCCAACACCCAGGGTTCGTCCGACCACGCCGCTGCGATTGCGGCTCTGCTCGCTATCGGGTCCAGCGTGCGCCGGTTCGCGCCCCCACGGATGCTGTTGGTTGCGACCAACCCGACACGTTCAGCAGATGAGGCGGCCATCGCATCCTCCGCACGCACGAACCAGTAGCACACCAGATCGGCCTCGGCTGGAACTCGACCGGCGTAGGCGTTAAAGAGCCGGTTGCAGTAAGCATCCCCCATCACGTTGCGCAGGCGTTTGCCACCAAGGAACGGCGGATTACCAATGATGGCGTTCGCGGCGGGCCAATCCGCCACTGTGCCGTCGAGCGCCAGGATCGCGTCCCGGCATTCGATGGTGTGCAAACTGCGAAGGACAGGGTTCGAGGGCGGCGGGAACCCGTTGCGGCGCGCCCATTGGATGTGCCCGATCCAAACGCTGACGCGCGCCAACTCCGCCGCATACGGGTTGATCTCAATGCCGAGCACCGATTCCGGCCCGATCAGCGGCAGCGCCGGGTCGAGGCCGAACACCTCGGCGTCGATGCTAACGCGACGTTCCATGCCCTTGAGCGCCAGCAGCGACAAGTAGAGGAAGTTGCCCGAGCCGCACGCCGGGTCGAGCACGCGGAACGCCCGAAGCCGGTCCAGGAAGCCGTTGTAGCTCGCCTGCGCCTCGCCGAGCAGGCTCGCCATCCGCTTCAAGCGCCGGTCAGCGGTGCGCCGCAACGTCGTCTTGGCCGCCCGGCTCTCCGCCGTGATGCCGCCGGCACCCGCCAAGGCCAGGGCTTCGACACTGGACGTGCCGGTCGCCTTGGCCTCGTTCAGCAGCTTGCCCCGCTCGTCCATGGCGGCTGACATCCACCCGCGTGCCACATCCCACTCGTCCAGCAGTGGGCGTACGACGACGGCATCGACCAGCAACCCGATCTTCTCCCGGTCGGTGTAGTGCGCGCCCAACTGGCTGCGTTTGTCGGGATCGAGGCCGCGTTCGAACAGCGTGCCGAAGATGGACGGGTCCACTTCCGCCCAGTCTAACGCGGCCACGCGGGCGAGCAGGGCGATGTCCGCGCCTTCAAGCGGCAGCGCTGCGTCATCGTCGAACAGCCCGCCGTTAAACCACTGCACGGGCTGGAAACCGACCCTGCCACCCTGGTTCTGCATCGCCCGGAATAACTCGGACGCCGCTGCCGCGAAGTTGCCCGGCGCACGCGCAGCGAAGTCCAGCATCTCGGACAGCAGCCGCTCCGGCAGCAGGCCCACGTCGTCGGCGAACAAGCAGAAAACCAGCCGATTGATGAAGTGGGCAACACTTTGCGGGTCATACCCGCGCTCGCGGAGGCGGCGGGCGAGTTCCGCGAACTCACCAGCGGCCTTCTCGGTCGACCCCTGGCGCGTGACCACCGGCTTCCACTTGTCGGGATCAGTCCAGCACGCCTTGAGCAGCATGCGCGCCTGCGGGTCGCGCAGGTCTTCGAGATTGAAATCGCGGCGCTCGGCGACCGTGTTCGTCCAGTTCGTGCGGATGATGATCCGGTGCATGTCGGACGTGATCAGCAACGGCGGGTTCTCCAACGCGCCAGCATACCGAAGAAGCTGCTCATGCGCCTTTTCCAAATCGCCGCCGCGCGACTTGTATTCCCAGCCGAAGCAGCCGCGCTTCCAGACATCGGCCCAGCCGCCGCCGCCAGCAGCCTTCCTGACCCCCTTCTCGAAGGCGTAGATCGCGCCGGTCGGGTCGCTGTGCGGCGGCGGCACGTCGAGCAGCACGCAGAGGTCGAGGAAGTGCGCCTTCGACGCGGCAGCCTCGTTGCGCGTGTTAGCCTGCCACGTGGAGATGAACGATTCGGGCGTCATCTTCCTGGGGTAGCGTTACCGGAGAAGGTTGGAAACCGCTGCCGCACTACGCCCGCGATCCAAGTCTTGCGGATCGTTGGACATCATATGGCACTGGGTGTTGCACAACATCGCCTGCCGAACGCCCACCCAACGCCGGCATCCCGCGTTCAGGGCCCGCTCAGGCAGCCGCGTCAACCTCATCCTCGCCAAGGTCGGCGGCCCCGCTTCCGCTGCGCCACGACAGGGCTTGGAGGGCCGAGACCGGCGCAGTTTCCAACTGAGCATGCCCGACCTCGGCCAGGACAACGTCTAACGGACTGCTAAGCTCATTGCACTGAAGGAGCCGTCCCGAGCGGCGCGTCGCGCCCGCCATTTCCGCAATTCGCCACAGGCCCGGCCCGGCGCTCTCGATTGCGGCCAGCATCAACGGCTCGCTGTCGCGGACGAAGTACACCTCCTGTCCCAATATGAATTGGAAAATATGGCTCTCGCCGCCGTCGCCGATCCCGGCCAGGCAGTTCTGCAACTGCTTGCCGAGGCGGAATAGCTCGGCCAGGTGCTGCACGTGCCGCCACCCGTCCGGGCAGCGGAAGGGCTGCGGCGGCGCGCTAGCACGTCCGAGGTCGCTCGTGATCCGACGAGCCAACGCGCGCCATCCCGAGCCCAGCGGAAGCGCTTCGAGGTCGACCGATAGCCCAGTCGCACGGAGGAAAGATACCAGGCTTCGCACGACGTTCAGGCTGTCATTGGACCGTCCGATGGTCGTCCGGAAAGCTAGCAGGACAGGATCGGCGACAACGGTTTCGACTATCCGCAGAAAGGCTTCGCTCACCGGCTCGGTGCTACTGAGCAGCAGATCGGACGCTGGTCCGCAAAGACATTCGTTCAAACGTCGGTAAAACGCATGGGGCATCGCCTGATCGCCGAGGCGCTCGAACGAACCGTATAGGCGAGCGTGAACGTTCGGTATGGCCCGTGCGACAAGATCGCGGATGTCTTGGACATCGACATGAGCCGCGATGGTTTGCTGGTCGAGGCCCTGCTCAATTGCAGAGGAGATGTACGCCGCAAGGCCATGAACCACTTTGCGGGGTGCCAGGGCAAAGCGGTAGCCGAGATTTGGACGAGCGAGGATCAGGGCGGCGACGGCAGATGAATGCGGTCCCCACACGGCCGTGATCATAGGAGAGGTCTCGGTAGAAGTGCCAAATGGGTGTGCCATTCACCTTGGCTACAACGGATTCCCAATCTGTCTAGTCTCATTGCATTCCCGATATCAATGTTGTGATCGGGCGAGGCCAGCGCATGGTGTAGGCCGGGATCAACAAGGCGGCGGGCATCGTCATATAGCTTCGGCATGCAGGCTCCGCAGCATGGGCGACGCAAAGCCGGTAAGGGAATTCCGAATGTTCAGAATGGCTTTGTTGATCACCGTCATCTCGGCAGGCAGCGCCCATGCAGAAACGCGGCGATTTTTCGACGCTGCCGGACACACACAAGGGCGGTCCGAGAGCCAGGGCAAGGTCACCCGCTATTACGGTGCCGATGGTCGCCCGATTGGCCGGTCCGAGATTGGTCCAGGCGGAGTCACTCGGCACTACGATAGGGACGGCCACCCGGAGGGTGAGACGAGGTAGGCAACTGTCTGACCCCGCCAAGCCCGGCAGTTGTGTCCGAATCAGTGCTAGTCGTAGTGCGTAACAGCCTGCAATATGTTTCGGTGACCGATGCTCGAACCTAGCGGGAGAAGCCCCAAAGGCCAACTCCGCCCGTCTGCCATGCGTTTCTAACCCCCATGCATCCGGCAAAGAGGCAAGGCGGCGCGTGACGCAGAATTCCTTGTGCCGGCAGCCTCGACCACCGCTGCTACATTCATGGATCGCCCGCCGCAGATCGCCCATGTTGGCCCGAGCAGACGGCTTTGAGGTTGCTTACCAATCGTCGCTTTTCCGGTGGTGCGTCTCGCTGCCCGGCAGGTTGCGGTTTCCAGGCACGGTCGCGATGTCTCGGTTGGCGGGCGGGGCTACAGGCGTCTCGTCGGAGCCGGCCGTTTCCATTGCCCGGCGCATGCTGCGCGCCTGATCGGCGCTCTTGCTACTCATGCCCACCGTCACCGTGACTCTTTTCTTGCTCGCGTCATAGTCCTGGGCCAGCACCATCACGCCATACAATGTGCCCGATGCAAAGCTGGACTGAGCTTGGGTCAAAATATCAACGGAATCGCGTGTGGTCGCGTCGTCGACGGGGGCTCCATCCGCACCAGCCGTAGTTTTGCTCTTTTCCATGTCGGACTGAACATGTGTGACGAAGCTGGTGGAACTCTGGCGCATGAAAGCGACCATCTTTGCCTTGGCACGTTCCTCGGCGATTACTTTGGCGTTTTCGATGCCACGCTGGTCAGCGATGCGCACTGGTTGGCTGATGTGGGTGTAGATGCGCCAGCCTTGCGGGGTTTGCTCATAGGTAGGACCGTCTACTGGATCGTTTTCCCAAAAAAAAGAGCCAGGACCCGTCGCTGTCACCTCGCCCGCATGAAGTGGGGATGCGAGCAGGAGACCAAGAATAATGAAAGGATAGCGCATTGTCTGCTCCTATTTTGGCATGGTGAGTTGAGCGGATTGATCCAGCTTGTCGCAAGCGGTGCCCTGGTCGACGGGACCATGAAAGAGGTCAAGCAGCACGCCAGACTTGCCTCGGGCACTGCGGTCAGTGAAGGTCTGCGTGGCATAAGCAGCAATACGGTCAGTCTTGTCCAAGTTGATCGATGCGATTGGGACGATTGCGCGCACGATCCTGGTGGAGTCGAAGAGATAACTCTCCAGGACGGACGGACCTTTGAGGTCCAGTTTTAGCGGAAGAAGGTCATAAGCGACGGAAGGTGGCCTTACTTGTCCAGTCGAATTGAGCCGTATTTCCGGATAGTATGGCGGCACGAAGGTCACGTTGATCGCGGGTACGACACTACACAGAGAGTCCGCTCCATCCGTGCCGGTCGGCTGGCCATTTTTATCAAGGAAACGGATCACCAGAGTGGTTAGACCATAGGCAAGGTTAGGAGCCTTGGGAAAGATGAACGATGTGCCATATTCGCCGAGAGGCAGTTCATAGCAGTCCGCAGTCTGCCCGTAGATGCAGAATCTGGCAGATTGATTTACACCGCGCTCGGTTCCCGGCCGCAAGTTATTTTGGAGAGCCTCATAGGTGTCAAACAACACCGCTTGTGTACCCTCAGTGGTCTCTGGTGAGCATGTCTTTAGTCCGCATTGAGGATTGATTGTTGGTGCGAATGTCTTCTCGCGACCATAGGCATTACGTGTTCTATGCTCAGCGATGGCAGCAAGCCCTGACTTCAAGCTGTTGATGAAGGCGGGTGAGAACCGGATGGCAAAGTCGATATAGAGGTGATCGATGTCGTTCTCGGGCAGGCTGACTTTCTTAATCGCAATATCGAGATCATCAGCAGGATAGCCACGAAATAGCCGGTCGAACAGTTCGCCTTTGACTTTCCTGTTGGCGGCGATGCTGTCTCGGTTGGCGGCGATGGACTGGCCGGAAACGCTGGCAGAGCCGCCCTTCGTGATGCCGATGAAGTTGACCATTCGCGAGGCGGAGACGGTGATGTCGGCCTCCACGGCATATTGCCGGTTCTCGACAAAGCTGTGGGTTTCGTTGAACGCCTCGATGTAGCCGTTCATCGTACTGAGAATATTATTTCGTGTGACGTCGTCGTTGCTGATGGCCCGGTCGACCACAATCAACTGCTGCATCGTCTGTTGCAGCGCCTGGCGGATCGCATCAGTGCGGGCTTCGCTCGTCGTGGCTCCATGACCGATGACATGCACCGTCTTATTGGGCGGTGGCGTCGTGACGGGTTGTAGCTCCACGACGGCATGGGCGGCCGGTGAAGGTGTATTGGGCGGCGGCGCTTGATTTGCGAATGGATCGTCGCTGTCTGCGGCAAGGGACTCAATCGGTGTAGGGTTCGGTATCCGGCTGTTGCGGCCGGCGGCGGCACGAGGGTTCGCGCGCGTGGTTGCGGGGGGTGTTGTGAATGTGTCATCGCCTGTCGGGTCAACGGCGCGCTGGCGCGTGGCCGGGGGTTGCTGCTGCGGCGGCGCGTACTGTGCCGGCCGCGTTGGCGTCCGCCGCTGATCTTGTGGGTAAACCGGCTGACTCGGAGCATACTGCTGAGGTTGAGCATAGGAAGGCGGATATTGCGGACGTGGTTGGTATTGCGGTTGCGGCTGGTAGGACGGCTGCTGTTGCGGACGAATGTTGTTAAGCAAATTCCCCACAATGCCGCCGATACCGCCCTGGCTTTGTAGAAAAGACTGTGCGCGGGCGTCATTGCTGGCAATCACCGCAACGCCAGCTAAGGCAATGAACCGGACTTTCCTCATTACGTTTTCTCAATCAAGAAGTAGAACACAACACACTAAGATCACGCCTCCGACGATGGCTCGATGCCCGAACACTCGACAGAGTAAATATTGCACATTATAATATGTTGCTATGAAGTACGTATGCCTTGCTGGTTGCTTTCAGCGAAAACTCCAGCAATGTCCTTCTACCTTCCTGATCGATACACGGCTACATTCAAAAGGGAAATATGCAAAATGATCTTATGCCGTTGTCCAACCCGTGCCGCACTCCTTCGGTTACGGTCGTATGCGAGACATGGATGCAGGCAGATGCAGAAAACGCCGATCAGCAAGGTGAAAAACGCCGGGCCGTAGCTGTAGCCGGGCAGCGCGGCAGGACCGGCAGTTTCAACGTCGGTCGACGTGGGCCAGAGCAGTGACTACGGCAAGCGCCGCTCGTTAGGTTACTGACAAGGCATATCCGGCACTATCCGACCGACCAGCTTGCCGAAATACTCGGGCATCCCGTCTATGACGGCACATCCAACCAGCGGGTGAACTCGGCTGCCATCGGCGCGGAGTGTAGCCGCTATCATTCCATCAATGATCTGGTCGGTCAGCTTTGGCGCTGTCCGAGGTTCTTTGGATCGATGGCGGCAGCGAGGTGTTTCTGCAATATGCCGTTGCGCCGGTCCGACTACTCTCTTAGGGCCGGGCTTGGATCACTCGGGTCAATTGCCCGGCTTGGCGTGGGTGGCTTCGTGTGGGGGCCACACTGCTTGGTGTCCATCGCCGCCGTCCGCACGACCGTGAAGCCCATGAAACATCCGGCGGCACCGTCTCCGGCCGTTAGGTGTTCAGTCCCGGAGTATGGTGGTGCAAGCTTATCCCTGACCCGTCAGCAGGAAGATGCAGCATGGCAGCAGTTCTTCACGGCAGCGCCCGAACAACGCCGCGCGTTCGAGCCGAACTCCAAGCAGCGCAAACGTCGTCTCGCGCCCTCGCCGCCCAATACGGCCTCAACCCCAAAACCGTGCTGAAATGGCGCAAGCGCACCATCACCGTCGATGCCCCAATGGGACCAAAACCCCGCAGCACCGTGCTGACCGAGGCCGAGGAGGCCATCATCGTCGAGTTCAGGCGCCGCACCCTGCTGCCGCTCGATGACGTGCTCGGCTGCCTGCGTGATACCATCCCCAGGCTTACCCGGAGCTCACTTCATCGCTGCCTCGTCCGTCATGATATCTCCCGTCTGCCCCAAGACGAGAATACCAGCTCAAAACGCAAGACGTTCAAGGAAACCAAGATCGGCTACGTCCACATCGACAGCGCCCAGTTCAGATCGGCCGAGGGCAAGACACACATGTTCCTCGCCATCGATCGCATGTCCAAGTTTGTCTATGTCGAGTTCCACGCGACCGCCGAAATGGCCACCGGCGGCAGCTTCATGCGTGGCGTCGTCGCAGCGTTCCCCTACCAGATCCACACCGTGCTCACCGACAACGGCGTCGCGTTCACCAAGAACGCCTCAACCAAGTGGGACGGCATGCGCCACGTATTCGACCGCGTGTGCGACGAGCACGGCATTGAGCACAGACTCACCAAACCCTACCATCCTTGGACGAATGGCCAGGCCGAGCGCATGAACCGGACCGTCAAGGATGCCACGGTCAAGGCGTTCCACTACGAAACCACCAAGGCCCTGTGCGCCCATGTCCTGGCGTTCGTCGCTGCCTACAACTTCGCTAAACACCTCAAAGCACTCCGATGGCAAACACCGTTCCAAACCATCTGCGACGCCTGGAAAACCGATCCCGCACCGTTCAAGATCAACCCGCACCATCTCACTTCGGGACTATACACCGTCCTGCTCGAACCAGTAGTCATGCATCCTACGCAGGAAGCCCGCACTAATCGGATCGGCTCTCGACGACAACACGGTGTCGATGTGACAATGTGGGCACAGTGCGGTCGTCTCGGACGCATCAACCCACTCGACCACCTCCAAACCGTCAAAGGTCTCCTGGCAGTAAAGGCAGCCGCATGGTCCACCTGCCTCCACCACGGATCGATTGTTCAACGAGCGTACATGAGCCGCATGTAGGTTGTCCTCGGTCCCAGCCGCCATCGCCGAGGCTTTTGCCTGCGCCCGAGTCCGTTGGTCCAGTGCTCGCTCAATCATGGCGGCATAGTGCCATCGCAAAGGAGTGCTGGGCGTGTCCGCCGTGGGTGCCGTCACGTCTTCGCCCGGTTCCGTCGGTGCCATTTCACGATCCTCGGTCATCGCGTCAAAGCATATGACTGTTGCATGCTCGACCACGTTGGTGCTCGCCCTCCGGCGGGACAGCACGCACGTCGGCAACAACTTCCAGGCGGCATCACGGTCGAATGACCCACAGCCGTCTGCTTGTGGCCATAGGCGAGAGCGCTGCTGGCCGAGAGACGGTGCGCTGGCCGCCAGGATGTCGGGGGTATGGAGAGCCGGCCCTTAGTTGCTTAATTCGTCTATCGTCGGGCTGACGAATGGCGATGGCATAGAGAGAACATGCTCGGCGATCTCCCGCGCCTCGGCTTCGGATTTGCCCTCGGCCGGCAGGCGGTCCATCGCTATCGTCAACATAAAATCCATGATCCAGGCGCTCAACTCCGCCTTCGACCGCCCGACGGGGAAGGTTCCGGCCACGGTCTGCCCGGCTTCTATGATCCGCTCCGTCATGTCGTCATCGGTCTCAGCGGTCGGGGGTTTACCTCCCTGATTGCGGCAACCAGATGCGCGATGTAGCACAACGTAGCACAATTGGGGAGATAGCGGCTGTGTACGTCTATGTCCATGATCGGAAACTCACGCCCGAGGATGTGCCCCGCCTAGCCGATGGCGGCAGAAGGCAGTGGACGTGGACTCACTATTCCAACGTCAACGGCCGGCTGTTATGGATCGGCGGCCCTACCCCAACGCCTGCGCGCCAGGTCGGCGACAAGCTGTCGCGTGATGGGGTCAAGCTGCGCGTGATCGGCGCTGTGGTCGCCGATAGGGTCCAATACGTCGGGGTCGAACTCGCCGAAGCTGCTGTTACGTCGGCCAGGGTACGGCTGGCTGCCAGACGGCGTGAAACGGCCGCCAACGATGCCACGATCCCGGCGGTGAGGGTGCCGCGCGCCATGCTGGAGGCGTTGATCGCCGAGGCTGATCGTTGCGGCGAGCCACTGAGCGCCGTGATCAGGCGGGCGCTGTCCCCGGCGATGGCGTGCTGCGGCACCAAGACTCGATCCCACACGGAGGCCGACACCTCGGCGGGCTAGACGTTTCAGCCGCCGACGCGGTTACGGTTGCGCCGCCGCAGCACGTTCGGGGATTTAGCTTGGTGGCGGGTTTATGGTTGACGGCGGACGGCGCGGAATTTTAGATGATCGCGCTCGGGCAACCGGGCAGTCGGCCGGGACCGCAGCCCCCGGACCCGACCGCAGCCGCCGACTCTCCGGGGGCTATGCTGTAACAGGACGATCCGAGTTGGATCGGCCTCCAGCGTAGCTACGCCAGGAGAGAAACATGCACAAACAGCTTGCCGCAGTCGTAACATGCGAGGGAGACGCCGCCCTCATCGTATGGGCGTTATCCCTGCCGCCGGAACGTCGAGAGGATTGGTGGGCAGCCATACAGGCAGTCGTATCAGGCGAGGAAGACGAGTTGCCGGCGGCTCAAAGAGACTACATCTCGCATCAGTTAGCTCCTGCCGGGGACAGCGACGCCCTGATCACCGCCCTGACATGCCGCGCGACCGAACTCATCATGATGGAGGACATGACCGCTGCCGAACGAACAGCGTGGGAGGCGGGCGTGATCTCGGATTTGATCTGGAAGCATATCGACCAAGCGACCGATAGCCGGGTGGTGCAATGCCTAATTCAGCTTGCTCGCGAATATGACGAGATGCGGACGCGGCTTGCCGCCATCTGCGAGGACAATATCTTCCGTCACAAAAAGGAGGTAGTCGGCATTGGGGAACGCCTGCATGCCATGGGCGGCATCGAATGGATGCAAAGGGCTTATCGGGACGTTGCGGCTCGTGTGCCGGCCAGGCTCGGCTATCAACACGAAGTCACCCCCGTTAAGCCCGGCGATCCCGGTTTCGACCCCAGCATGATCAGCAGCGCCTGGGACAACGTCGGTTATTGGCAAAACTGATCAAAGCATTTGGAGGTGCCCCGTATCATTACGCCATCGGCGCGGACGCCCTCGCCGAGGTCAATGGCCCTACCCCCGCCTCGACCTGGCCAGCCGGGGCTTTTTCCAGGACCCAAGCGCGGGGCGTGGAGGGGGCTAGGAGCGGGGGCAGGGGTTGGCTGTCAGTGGGGTGACGGGCCGAGCGGTGGAGGGGCTGCTAGGGGCACGGTGGCGCATGGCTAGGGTGCGGCTGGCTTGACGATGCGGGCGATGGCGTCGCGGCTGATCTTTTGCCCGTGGCGGCTCTCGACCTCGGCCTCAATCAGCCGCAGTGAGGAGCCGCCGGTATGCCACTTCTTAATGTCGGCGATGATAATCTGTTGCTCAGGCACGGCGACCAGCTTGCCATCAACGACGGTGTAGCCGAACGGCACCTTGCCGCCGAGATAGTGGCCCTGGCTGCGCTGGTCGGCCTTCACCGTGCTGATACGCTCCCGGATGCGGTCCCGCTTCGCCTCGGCGACGGTGGAGAGGATGGTGAACACCAGCTTGGAGATGCCGTTGCCGGTTACGTCACCGCCCAAGTCGATCATGTGCAGCGAGACGTTGCGGGCCTTGAGGTCGGCGAGGACGCTAAGGGCGTCGAGGGCGGAACGGAACATGCGGTCGAGCTTCGCCGTGATCACCACGTCGCCGGCCTTGAGGATGGCCAGCAGCGCCTTGCCCTCGGGGCGGTCGATCAGCGGCACCGAGCCGGACACGCCGCTTTCCACGAAGCTCTGGTCGATCTGGAGACCATGTATCATGGCATAGCCGGCGTTGGTGCGGCCCTGCACGTCGAGGCTTTCGCCCTCGCTGGTTTGGCGCGATGTGCTTACGCGGCAGTAGGTGTAGACGGCCATGCCCTTGTTCCTGTTGTCAGCTTGTCAGCTTGCGTCAACAGGTATGCCACTGGCAGCTTGCTAGAGCGCCGCAGCAACGCCTCTGGCAGCTTCGCCGATGGCCGATGGGGGCGGCGTCTTCATGGCACAGCACGGAGACGGCGGGTGGGGTCGGCTGCGCCCAGGCGTACGTCTCGGTGCTGTTGATGATGGTGGTGCGCTCAGGCTTGGTGTTGGGCCAGGCGGTGTGGATGATCGAATAGGGCATGGATTTATTTAGGGGTATCGAAGCATTACGGCGCGGCGTTGCGCCGCGAATTTAAAGCCACCGCGCCATCAGGGTTTCTTTCAGAGACGGGTCGTGGCCGCCCGTAATTTAACTCCTTCAACCATGCGTGCGCGTCATCTCGCTCTTTTTGAAGTTTGACGACCTTCTGTTCGAGGTCGGCGATCTTCTGCTGATCGTCCAGGAACATGCGGGCGAGCTTGGTCGTGACTTGATGCTCCTTGACCTGTTCGCCGCGCCGCAGCGTCTGCGTGACGTGGGCAATCTCGCGTTTGGTGACATGCACGTTGTCCGGGTCGAACAATGCGATCCACCTCGGGCCGTTCGCCTTTGTCGCGTTCGCGGGCTCGAACTTGTCGTTCACCAAGCTTCGGTCGGCGAGATGCAGAACGATCTCACGCGGCGCGGAAGCGTCCGCGTTCAGCGTCATCGTGGCCCAGCATCCAGGGACGACATCGCGAGCGTTCCGGCTCATCTTGGTGTTCGGCATGTAGGCGCACGGGATGCAAAACAGGCCAACCAGTTCGTGATCGGCTTCTTTGGCGATCAGCGCCAAGACCTCTGCGCTCCACTGCGGGGTGATCTTGCCTTCTTGCTCGTAGCGGTGGATGGCTGCACGCTGGCGACGGCGCGATCCGTGGAACCCGATGAACACTTCGGTCGGGGGTTCGTCCGGCCTCGAATGCAGCGTGGCTCGCAGCTTGAGCGTCCATTGTGCTTTGCGTGATTTGCCCGGTGTCGAGTTGTGCCAAAGCTGGAAGCCCATATGCCAGATGTCGTCTATGTCGAGCCGTTGGGGTGACGCAGATACCTCGGATGACGCAGATGACGCAGATGACGCAGATACCTCCGCAGAGGCGGGGGCGGCCCAGTTAAACGTTCTGCCCATCGTCACACACTGTCTGGCATCGTCAGCGGGAGGCACCTCCAATGAAGCCGGGATAAATCCGCCTCTTTCTGGCTTGCTCGCTTGCTTGCTTGCTTCCTTCCCTTCAGGCGGAAAGCCCTTTGTCTCGACATCTGCGGGTGACGCAGATATTGAATCAATTGGGGTTACACCCTTAAGGCAAGTAAAGGGATTCAATATCTGCGGCACATCTGCGTCACGAGTTGGGGTATTGGGTTCCTCGCCTTTGGCGTCGAGTGGAGTACTGGGTGCCATGCTGCCTTCGGCGGGTCGAGTTCCCGGTTCCCGGTCCTGCTCGATTGAGGTAATCGCTGCTTCGCGGTCCGGCTCGACCGCATATCTCTCGATGCCGGCCAGGTCGAGCAATTCGTTCGCCTCGACGGACGACATGTGTCGAACTCGGGGGATAAGGAAATCATTCGCCCCGATGAATGCCAGCAGCTTGGCGTGGTCGAGGCGGACACGACCTAGCCCATCCTATTCAGCGTGCTAAGGTTTATTCTACAAGCTGAGCGGTGGACACGGTTCGACGATACGCCTGTTTCATCGCGATTTCAGTCCAGAGGTGCTGGGCGTTGGGGTTGGCGAGACGGGGCGGTTCCGGGGGCGACGGCCCCGGCGTTTATGGCCCGGCGAGTTGGAGGCTGCGCGCGACGCCGCGGAACAGCTCGGCTTCCGGGCAAGCGGCGGCGAACGCGACGCGGATCTGGGTGGCGGTCTCGGTGATGCGCCCGGCGATCTTGATCAGCCGCATGCGCAAGGTGGCGAACTCGGCTGTGGCGAGCGGTTGGGGTTTGGGAATGGCATCGCGCACCGTCAGCATCAGCCAGTAGGCGGCGGTGTGCAGCACCAGGCGGACCTGGTTGGCCAGGGCGGACCGGCAACTGGTGCGGTCGGAGGCGAGTTGGCTCTTGTGCAGCTTGATCAGGTTTTCGGCCTGGCCGCGCGCGCAGTATAGGGTGTCATAGAGCCATTCGGCGCTGCCGGCGCGCAGGTTGGTCACCACGCAACGTATGTCGAGACCCAGCGTCGTGGCCTCGATCCTGGCTGAGACCCGGCGTTTGCAGCCCCACGACTTGGCGCCGTAGCGGACCTCGGCATAGCGGCGCAGCACGGGCAGCTGTTCCTCGGCGCGCCGGACCCGGACATCGTCGGCGGCCTCGTCGAGCAAGCGGCTCAGCACGGCATTGCCCGGCAGGCCGAAGATGTAGTCGACGGCGTTGGCTTCGCACCACGCCATCACCTCGGGACGACCGTAATGGCCATCGCCGCGGATCGTCAGGCGCGTGGTGGGCCAATGGCTGCGGATGCGGCGCACCAGGCGGCGGACGTGGCAGCGAACCTCGTGTCCGGACGGCGTCTTGCCGGGCCTCAGCAGGATGGCGACCGGCCGCGAGCTGGCGATATCGTAGACGTGGATGGGCATGAAGCAGCGTTCGTCGTGGTGCGCGTTGAACAAAGCAAGCTGCTGATGGCCGTGCACGACGTCGACCGTGTCATCAATGTCCAGCACCACCGCCTTGGGTGGCCTGGCATAGCTGGCGCAATAGATGTCGACCATGGTGTAGCTCAGCCGCACCACCTCGCGCAGGGTCGGCGCGTTCTCCCACCGCGATACGGTCGGCTGCGAGCACAGGTCGCGGCCGCTGTCGGGCAAGCGTCCGCAGGCGAGCTTGAAGCCGGGATCGGTGCGGAGATGGTCGAGGTCGTCGGCATCCTCGTAGCCGCAAGCGATGGCGAGCATGCGGGCGCGCAAGATATCGGCGATGCTGTGCGTCACGAACAATGGGTTGCGCGGATCGGCAATTAGCTCTGCCAGCCGATCAGCGATCCCCAAACGGCGCTCGGCAGCGGCCAACAGCATCACGCCGCCATCGGAGGTGAGACGTCCGCCATCGAAGTCAGCGATGACTTTCTTGCGGCCCACGGCTGGAAACAGGAACGGCGCGGCCGTATCGTCGGACATGGCGGGTGTGGCTCGGCGTGATCGGGTGAATGGATGGCTTCGACACCCAATCCATAAACACGATCAGCAGCTTACGCGACACCCGCCGCCGACTCCCAGCCATGCCCTGAATAAGATGGGCTAGTTTGTTCGCGATCTGGGTTGCGGCCACAATGGCTTGGATGTCGGGCATGATGTCGCTTTCGATGGCGACACGAAAATCTTGCGCTGCTGGCGGCCCCGTCCGATAAATAGCTCGGTTGTTGTGACGGTCCGCCCCTGCAAGGGCTATCGTGTCTGGTTTAAATTCTGAGTGGCGGCTCGCATGGGATGCAACCCGATGCGGGCCGTTTGCTTGAGAAGATATAGAAATACAGGTCGTGGAAAAAACAAAAAGCCTCAGCAGGCACAACTCTGCTGAGGCTCAGTTGTAGATACCTCCCCATTATTATCGGGGTGTTCAGTTTGACTGAAGATATCTAGGAGGTTGTCTGGCAGTGTGCGCCGCCAGCATGATTTATCCTTCATTGGCCGCCGGCCGGTCAATATCAAAATCAGCCCGCGTCGTCATCCGGCGGCAGCCCTGAAAACCGGGCGGTGGTCGCCCGCTGCATGGCGGCGTTGATCGCAAGCAGCGCGGTGCCGACCCGCGTCAACGGGTCCATGTCGCGCCGCGCCGTGCTGCCGCCCTGGTCGCCTTGTATCGCGGCGCGGCCCGCTGTCCGCTGCGGGACCGTCCTGCAAAGGTCGGACGCCCGGCTGCATGGCCGCGCCGCCAGCGACCTGTTGGTCTCGACGTCGCAAGCACGAAGCCGCGCTCAAGGCGGGCACTCACGCCGACGCCGCCGTGCAGGCGGAGTACGACCGGCTGGGCGGGCGCGGCTTGTTGTGCAGGTTGATCGAGGCGCTTTAATTAGATAGTTAAGTCATTGTTTGATAATCGACATCCGCCAAAAGGTGACCGATTCAGCGCAGAATGGCAAAACACGAGACAACCCGCAGTACTGGGACTGTCTCGATTGCCGGCGTGCTTTGTTTGTGCTGAAATCATAACTTTGCTTGCTTGAAAACCGCCGATGATTACATGTTGTATTCGGGCCTGTTCGCCGCAACATGGAGCCACAATCATGTCCGATCCGACCTCCCACGACCTGACTGACGACGCGACGCAGGCTGCTATTGATGACGCCGACACCCAGGCTGCCATTGCCGCCGAGGATGAACAAAACCTCGACTATGCTCGCCGCGACATCAAAATGGCCGACGATCATATAGCCGCCGCCCAGGCTGTGGAGGAGTTGCGGGATGCGCTCATCCTCATCGATCATGCCTGCAAGCTTACCGCATTTGCCTGGCCGGCTTATGATCTACGAACGCTGCCGAACTACGGTGGCGACGAGCCACACGATGGAATCGTTTACTCCTGGGATACGGATTCGAAGCTGGCGCTCAACGATGACCTTGAATGGCGCGTGATGCCCCGCGCCGACTCCGAGGTCGAACTGGAACTGGGGCAGGCTGAATGACCCTGCATGATGACTGCCTGGATGTGACCGCAGAGGAGACACGGATCATGCTCAATCTGTATGATCTGGATCTCGCCGAACTCGCCCGCGAGCGCTGGGCGGAATTCGGCCGGCAGCATAGGATCAGGGTGATTTGGGGGTGCGACATCCCCGATGACCTCGCGGCGACGCATCCCTATGGTGGCGCACACACGCTGTACTCCGGGCAGTCGAACGATGCCGCGCGTATCGAAGGAGAACGCTGGATCGACCTGTGGCGCGCGGGCGACAAAATTCTGACCGGGCACCGCACCGAGCAGGTGATTCTAGGCTTCGATAATGAGGCGGGACCTAACGGTCACCTGAAGCTACTGCATCAACAGCATCAACGTCGCGCCGAGGAGGGCTGACAGTATGACCGACTTCACCGGTCGTGACGACCACATCAAACCGCCGAATGACAGCGATGGCCAGGCCGGTCCCGACCCCACCTCCGGGAAGTATCTATATTCGCTGCCGGACGGCAGGATGATCGCGCTCAACGACGTGATTGGGATCACCCCCGAGGGCTTGCGCGTCCGCATCGAATTTGAGGATGCCGCCGATGCTGTGGTTGTGTTTGAGAGCGACCTGGGGGCGCATGCGTGGGCGCGGGTTTTTTTTGAGGAGTGCTTTGGCGCATACGGTGAGAGCACGTGGCCGGTTAACGCCTCCATCGTGACGGAGGCACTGCACGCGCTGGCCGAGTTAGGAGTTGACCCGCTTGAGGGCACCATTCTTGGCTATGCGGCCGAGCTTGAAAGGAACAAGACCAAGGCTGCGCTGCGGCGGGCCGAGGCGAAGAGTCCTTTCGCAACGACCGCAGCGCGGCACCTTTCCTGGGTCCGTTGTCCGGGCTCTGCCTAGCATACGCCATAACGAAGGGGCCGCTCCAATCCGGAGCGGCCCCTATCGAATAGCCCCCCAAATCGAAGGCGGCTGCGTTGCAATACCCACCCAAATCAAAGGCGGCTGCGTTCCAATAGCCCCCCCGAGGGCGGCTGAGCCCATTGATCCAAACACGCTCGCCATCCCCCGTCAACTGACCAATGGAGGCCTCGATGCCGCGCCTGTTTGCCCGCGACGCCGGGCTCGACCACATCGTGGTCATCAAACTCGATTGGCGTCCCAACCGCGATCCCGGTGATGACCCGGATGGCCCGGTTAACCAGGCGCGCGCCTGGTGCGCGGAAAACGTCGAGCCGCACGGCTGGAATCTAAGATACACATCGGAGACCTGCTACGTCCGGTTTGCCCGCGACACCGACGCCGTGTTGATGATCGTTGCGGTCGGCGGGACCTATCGACGGCAGCCCAAGCCGAGGACGGGGCTGCCGAGACGTAACCCATGGTTGGAGGCGCGCAGGGTCCTCGGCGCGGCGGCGGAGGCGGCGTGGGACGCGGAGGAGGTGGAGGAAAGCGCCGAGTGAATACCGATTTGCTATCCGGAACCTATATTCCCCATGAGGACAACCACCCTGCTCACGGGCGACGCCCGCTCGATGCTCGCGACCCTTCCGGCCGGCTCCGCACAGACCTGCATCACGAGCCCGCCCTACTTTAATCTTCGCGACCACAACCACGCCGACCAGATTGGGGTCGAGGCGACGCCTGAGTTCTATGTGGCCGAGCTTGTCGCGGTGTTCGCATCGGTGCGCCGATCACAGGATCGCACGGTGGTCATGCATCCATCTGGCCGAGCTACGGGTCGGGCGGCATGCCGACCGGAAGTTTCAGAAGGCATAACAACGGCTGGGCCACCGCCGGCTGCTGGTAGGCATCGTCGAGATGCTTCGAGCAGCGTGCAGGGTCCCTGTCGAATAGATACGGCCAAACTTCGGACAGTAAATTTAAGAGAGCAAAGGGTGGCAAAAGCGTAGCCAGCTACGGATTGTTTAGTAGCCAAATACGAATTGTTTAATTGCTGGAAAGCGGACATCCGTAGATCGGCCAGCCTGAAGGAGACTTATTGGTTGGCTGAACGGTCTAAAATGCTACCCGCGTACTTCATTACGAGTTGCTTATTGTCAATTTATCAATGTTGCGCAGACATCTTGTGTGAAAAGTGCCGATAACTACGTAGTGCATCGTGCTTGACGCGAGGGGATTTGCTCCGGCCGGTCAGCCCGCATGTTCGTTACGAATCACTTACCGGCTGCACCCCAATACAGGGAACCCTTAGTTATGCCCGAACACCCTTCCAACGATCTGCCTGCCGCCATTGACCGCGACACGCCTACTGGCTCCTCCTCGCTCACCACGGACGAGACGCTGGCCGCCATGCGGGTCATGGTCACCAAGCTGCGGGCGGCGGACGCCCCGGCACTGGTGAACGGCCTGATGCGGTTGGCGGAGACCGCAGCCGGGTCGCCCGTCGGGTGGCATGATTCGCTGCGCCGCGAGATGGTGCGCGCCGACCAGGAGATGTTCGACCAGGCTGCCGCAAATGGGGAGTGGGAGCCTCTGTCGGACCTTCGCACCCCAGGCAGCGGGCCTGACGATCTGCGCCATCGTGCTTGCCAGCGCGCTGCCAGGATGTTTGTCGATTTCGTGGTGCGGCTGGAGTCGGGCGACCACTTGCTCCGGTACTATGTGACGAACATGCTCCAGTCGTCCTGGTTTAGGGAATACCGCAGTAAAATCGCCGACCAGTTGACGGGGCTGGCGAGTAGCACCGTCGTGGACCCGGAAGCCTGGGCGGCGATCTTGGCCGAGCATCTCCTAGATGTCTCCCTGGAGTACCCGTAAGCCTATGCGGATATGTTGGAGCAGCAGGACGACGCACGGGCGGCGATGCGCCAGTGGGCCGCGCCTGGGAAGCCGCATCTGCGGCTGGTCGCCGAGCGGCCCAAGCCCGAAAAACCATAGTCGAGACCTGACCCGAAACACTCCATCACGAGGACCCAGCCCCATGGTCATGGACCCCCATGGCCAGCCCGTGCCCTTGCCGCCGACCCCGAGCAACACGCCGCCCTGCTGGTCGTTTGTTACACGGCGCTCTGCGATGGGGCGGGATACTGACGCTGGTGCTCGACCTTTTGGAGGGTTTGCGGCCCGAAGCCGGGCTTCGACCGCACACGGCATTCAGGTTGTGTCCCAGGCCCGCAGAGCCTGCGTAAGCAGCCGCTTAAAGCGTGCCTCAATTATTGGCTACCGCTTTTCAACCCCTTGTCTAGGGACACTCTAAATATGCCCAATTTCCAGGTTATGGGGAGCGGCATCACGCCCCCGCCTACGGGTCGGAACGAAGCACCGGATCGCTTGGCGGTATGCGAGGAGATGATCAACCCGATTCTCGACACGCTGTTGCGTGACACCAACGCAGCCGGCTGGCATCCGGCGGAGGTCATCAGCGCAATGCTCGCCTCAAGCGCCGATCATTCCATTCGGCTGCTCGACAAGGAACTGACCCGCACGGCGTTCATGGGGGTCATCGAGATGCTCGACGCGATGCCGGACGACAACAAGCCGGTGGAGGGCTGATCATGGGCGAGCCCAGCGAGCCCCCTGACCGCTCGTCCGCCTCAGTCCTGGCGAGCCCGCGCAAGCTCAACCTACATCGGCGGTATCCGGACGGTTCGTGCCGGACCACAATAAATGGCCAGCACTTCTACGGGGCGACCCAGGCCGAGATACTGACTCGCTTGATCGCGGCTGGCTTTGGCCACCATCCGTTCAGCGATCAAGGGGAAACGTATCAGACGCCCGCCGATGCCCTGGAAGTAGCAAAGTCAGCGTACCAGATGCCGTATTATGTGGGGATCACGCCACAGTGCCTCAAGCTGGTGATCGACCTGCTAGGCGGTTGCAGCGTCAACTACACCAAAGGCATCCGGGGAAGGCGACAGATTGTCTTCGCCGACAAGTTCAACGGCGTCCTCGCCGATGCTCATCTGTTACCGGCTCGGCGCGGATCGGCCGCCAAACGTGAGGCCATGGACGACTGGCGGCGCATTGTGCCGGACCCGACGCCGACCTTCGAATTCGAATTACAGAGTTTCAGTGCCGCGCCGACCGCTGCTGGTTTGGAGATGCTGCGGCTGCTTATGGCGATGGGAGGCTGACCGATGCCTCGAAAGCCGCCGCAGCCACGGATGAGGCCGACTGGGAGGACTACGATGACCGACGCCAAAGCTGAAGCAATGGATTACAGGGCAGGGATTGTCGCTAGAGCCCTCCGCGCTGGCGTACGAGAAACCCACGGCAGATTGGCAAGTCTCAGCCATGTCGCTGCCCTAGCAGCCGACCGTCTTGAGGCGCTAATGCATGGTGATCCCGCTTTCCGAGTAGCCGGAGAGTTGGCCGCAGTCCGGGATATGCTGCGCACCATCGCCGTCGAAGGACGAGAAGAGTACCTGCGGCAGCATGGGGGCGTCGAGGACTACGACCAGCTAGGGGCAAAGGTCGTGAAGCGCTATCGAACGCCCGGCGGAAGATGGAAGGCTGCTCCTCGCCAGCCCGGCTGAAGGAGTTCCCACACCTCGGCTGGAAAATTGCTGTATGCCGCCCAACCACTTTACGCAGATGTTCAACGAGCCATCGCCCAATGCCCTCGCCTATGCCATGCAGCCGCACGACCTAAGCTAGATGACGCCGGCCGATGACTGGCGGGCGAACGGGCAAGCGCCAAGTGACAACTTTGTGCGTCGGCCAACCCGACCGGCAGCGCCGGCAACGAGGCCCTGCACCGGGCTGCGCTGGGCTGGGCGACGGGCGCTCCAGCGGAAGCGCTGGGGCTGCTGCCCACCTGCAAGCGGCTGCCGTGCCCGGTTGAAAGTATCTGGATAGTGGATCGCCGGCAGCGCGTGAGGACAGCCATAACTTTGTGGTGTTGCACGAGGCGCTGTCGAGTTTGCGTAAGTACGGGATCGGTGGGCTCGTTGGCGGCGGTGCAGCAGCAGCTAGGCAGGCGGCAGATACGCCTTGATCACGGCTTCGAGGGGTTCGAGAGTTCAACCGCCCATGACGGAGTAGGGCCAGGTTGAACGCAGCGCGACTGCCCGGCGATCAGGTGAACACTCGCCGAGCGCTTCCGGCACTTCGAGCAGCGCAGCTTCAAAAGCAGGTCGTCAAACGTCTGGTCGCCGTATCGTTCAATCAGCATCCGTACTGGGTATAATACCAAACGCCCTATCCGCTGACTGTTTTAGCCCAGGTTCGCTGGGTGATGGAGGCGAGGCGCTCTGGCGTGCTCATCAGCTTGTTCCAAGCATTGCAGCAGGCGTCCACGATGGCGTTGTAGCTGTTCCAAACGCAGTGGCTGAGGAAGTTGGCGCGCAGATAAGCCCAGACCTGTTCCACCGGGTTCAGTTCCGGTGCATAGGGCGGCAGCGGCAGCAGGGTGATGTCAGCGAAATCGCATCGCGATTTGCGCGGCTCCGGCACCGTCAGCTTGGGCGAGGTGTGCCAGCCGGCTTGGTCGAGCACGAGGACGGCGTGCGCGCCTTCGGTCACATGGCGGCTGATCTCGGCCAGGTGGATGGTTATGGCCTCGACATTGACGTCCGGCAGCACGACAGCCGCGCCCGTTCCGCGCTCGGGGCAAACGGCACCGAACAGGTGGACCGAGGTGCGGCGATGGTCGCGCAGCGCACGCGGGCGGGTGCCCCGCTTCGCCCAAACGCGGGTCAGCGTGCCTTGCTGGCCGACGCGGGCTTCATCCATGAACCAGACCTCGACGGGCCTGTGCTGGGCTGGCGCGGGCAGGCTGGCCGCTACAAGGCCGGTGAACTCGCCTTGAAACGCGCCTGCGCCTCGGGATCGCTTTTCGGATGCTGCGGGCGGACCGACAAGCGCCGGAAGGCGAGCTTGCGCAGCAGCTTGCCCACCGTGCGCTCGTGCAGGCTGACATCCCATTCGCGCCCGATCCGGTCTTGCAGGTCGACGCAGCGCCAGCGTACGACGCCGTCGCGCGCGAGGTCCGGCCCTTGCTCAACCCATCCGGCCACGACTGCTTCCTGTTCAGGCGACAAGCGCGGCTTCGGGCCGCAGCAGCGGGGCAGGTCGGCCAAGCCAGCAAGCCCGTCCGCGTTGAAGCGATGCACCCAGTCGCGCAGGGTTTGCCGGTCCATGCCGCAGCATTCGGCCGCGGCCTCGCGTGATTGCCCTTCCATCACGCACGCAATCGCCAGCATCCGGCGTGCCGCTTTCGCGTCCCGCGTCCGCCCGGCCTCGTGCCGCAGATCACCCACCGACACATCCTGCCGCGTAATCGCCACCGTCATGATCACCTCCAATCCAAACCACTCGGAGGAGCGAATCACAAACACGGCCAGAATAGGATCACATACGAGTCAGCAGTCAGGGCCGCTGGTATAAGACAGACCGTTCCGAACAGGTGCAGCAAATTTCGAGGCGGCATTCCGGCCATTCGCTGAGTCTCTGGGCGGTTGAGAATTGCGGCAGATGCATTTGACCAGCATGGAAAATTCTGAAGAACACATCAAGAACGTTCTCGGAGCCTCGCCCAGCGATAGGGAATGGCAGAGTTTACTAGGCCAGTTGCCTAGTAAACTCCCGCAATCACCTATAAACCGTGGGTTATGTTGACAAAGCGCACCGAAAAGGCATTGGTATATCAACGGGTTGGCCATGAACCTACCCCTTGGTAAGGGAGAGGTCGAGAGTTCAATCCCCTCCAACAGCACCAGCCTTTTCCAAAACTCACGCCATTAGGAACGGACCGTATCCTGGGCCAGGTTCAAACCCGGCCGCCGGCAAACGTCGCATAATGCTCCATTGCAATTGGGCGAAAACGTAAGCGGCCCGCCCGATCAGAGGCGGGCCGCAAGGATTCTAGGCCCGCTTGCGGCGGATCATGCCCATGGCGACCATGCCCGCGCCGAGGATGGCCATCGAAGCCGGCTCAGGAACCGGGACCAAGGTAGCCTGGTCCTGGTTGCCATCGACGCCGGTCAACCGAACGGTTTGCATGCCCTGATCCGGCTGCCATGTGCCATCATTCACGTTGCTGATGTAGCTGTCGGCGAGCATGGAGACATTCGCGTTGTCCGGGGTGATCGTTGCATACGGGCCGTATTCCTGACGCCAGATCGCGACCTGCGTCGCGGCGGATGCATCATAATTCGCCGGGTCGAAGTGACTGATCAAGGCGTTGATGCCGTCAGCGACGCCGCCGATGTCCGTCTGATTGAATTGCCCGGACGCGAGCAGGTTATCCGCGAGATCGATGCACCAAGTGGCGAGCGAGCCACCCGGCGTATTGGCGCCTGTGAGAGTAATCTGCCCGGCTCCGCTGTATTCGGTGACCTGCTGGCCGGGCGGCCCGAACTGCACGGTGACGTTCTGATTGTTCAGCACGGTGTAGCCGGTGTAGGTGAGGACATCCGCCCGTGCATGGGCGACGCTCCCGGTCGTCAGGCACACGGCGGCGAGGAGGCTGTTCTTTAAACTTTTCAAGTGTTCTCTCACATTGGGGGTCATTGTTTCGGGACGTCATGGGCGAACTCCGCCTCCTACAACCTGGGCGGGAAAGTGTAACTGTATCTTTTTAAGAAAAAATCTTCATAATTGATACAATAACGTGCATAATCGCGCTGGTTGGGTGCACACAGTGTCGCGAGCGCCTGCGCGTATGGCGCAACGGCTGCGGTCGCCTCCGAAACACGGCGGCGCCTCAGCCAAGCCACCTGCCGCTTCGAATAGCCGGGCGTGGCTGTGATCGAAATCCAGGGCGCCGGGGTCTGCTACGAACCGGCATCGTGCGACCCGGCAGGCTCGTTCTACCCAATGGCCGACGACGCAGCCCCGGGCTTCGCAGAAAGGCGTGATCTGATGCGGGCGCAAGCCTGTGCGGGATTGCCATGCGAAAGCGCCGAGAGCGGCGCAGCGAGCATCATAGCCGGGAGCTGTGATGGCGTGCCGCAACATGCCTTCATGCGCTTGCTGTTCAAGCAAGCCGGGTAGGGCCACGCCGGTTTCTTCGCACGCCACGCTGCTGCTCCAGTTCTGGACCAGCGGCAATCGAGATGAACGATCGCAAACCCTTCCCAACACAAGCTAACGAGACAACATCGGGCCATTGTGATTCAACCACGCGGTGAAACCATGGATCCCTCAATGTCCAGCACCGTCGACCAGCCTGCCGTTACCGCCGACCTTGCATTCACGCTGGAACAACTCGCCACGCTCCTAACCTGGAGCGCCGGGAACCTTTCGGTTTGGGCATCAGCCTGGCGTTCGATCATCCGGGCTTCCTGGAGGTGGCCGAAGTCACACGCTGCGACCCTCGCGAGGTGTTCTATTCACTGGAACCCAATGACTGCGGCGCTGTCACTCTGGCCAGGCCGTATGCCGGACGGTGCGAGTTCGACAGCGTTGAAGCCGCGCTGGGCCAAGTGCTGGAACTCTGGGACAGTGCGGACCAGCATAAGTGAGGACGTAGCCATGCAGATCACCACCAATGACCTGCACCTTGCGCGCGCGTCCAGACATCTCAGCCTAACCACCAGCTAACAAAGAAGACGGTGCGATGATCCCCAAGCACATCCATTATGTCTGGGTTGGCGGCCCGCTACCTGCGGAGCAGCGCGCCTATGTCGACACCTGGCGTCAGACGAATCCGGATTATCAATTCACGCTTTGGAACGAGAGCAACATCGATTTCTCGATCAAGCGCATACGAGAGGCTTATGATCAGAAGAAATGGTCCAAGGTTGCCGACATCGTGCGCCTTAATGCCGTGCTCGAGCATGGCGGCATTTATCTTGACACGGATTTCAAGCTTTATAAGTCACTCGACAGCCTGCTCCGTCACCGATGCTTCTATGGATTCCAAACAAAGGAGCCTTCGAAGGACTGGGTAGCGAATGGCGCGTTCGGTGCCGTGCCGGGCCATTGGTTCATCGCGCGAGCGTTGGCCCGGCTTATCAGCATCAGGCCGCTCCCCGGCGGGCTCGAACGGCCGACGACGTTCGGACCCAAGCTCATCACCCGGCTGCTGGTCGAGGAGGGGCTGAAAACCTACTCGCCACTGGGCACCTGCGTCCGGGACATCTATCTTTGTCCGACCGAAGTCTTCTACCCCTATGCGTATGGCGAGACGTTTCAGCCGTCCTGCATCACCCCCGAAACCTTGGCGGTGCATTTCTGGGCGAAATCGTGGGAGACCGACGTGCCGGGGTGGGTCAGGACGGCAAAAATCGTCCGCAAACATCTTCGGAAGCTGGGCAGCCGGCTTCCGCTGCCACTCGGAACTGGAGCTTAAGGCAACCGGAGCGTAACTGGAGCAAATTGCCGGGCAGGACGCATGGTGCGCAGTGCACAGGAATTTCCCTTGGCAAAAGAGAGGTCGAGAGTTCAATCCCCGCCAGCCGCACCAGCCGCCTGCGCCGCCACCTTCGACCGGTCGCCCAGCATCGCCGCCAACGTCGGCTCGATCGCCTCCGCAATCCGCGCCTGCGCCTGCGCGGTCGGGTGCAGCGGCGGGTCGGGCGGATCCAACTGGTCGTCGTAAAACTGGCTGCGGTCCGCCTGGCCGTCGTGCAGGAACAGCCGCGACAGGTCCATGAACATCACGTCGTCCCCGGCGGCGCCTCCGCGCGGGCTGCCGGGCGGATAGCGCTCCGCCAGTTCCCGGTTCACCGCATTGGCCGTGCGGGTCACGTACTTCGACCGCACGCTCGGCAGGATGCCCAGCAGCAGGACGCGCGTCGCCGGCAGGCGGCTGCGGAGCTCGTCCACCACCGCCACGATCCCGGCCACGGTCTGCGACGCGTTCCAGTGCACGCGGCCCAGGTTGTTGGCGCCGATCAGCACGACGGCCACGCGCGGATGGATGCCGTCCAGCTCCCCATTCCGCATGCGCCATAACAAGTGGGCGGTGTTGTCGCCGCGGAACCCCAGGTTGACGGCGTTGCGGTCGCCATAGAACCGCTGCCACACCGACGCGAAATCCTGCCATTCCGGCGGCCCCCGCTTTTCCCAATCCTCGGTGATGCTGTCGCCCAACCAGATCAAGTCGACCCGGCCCCTGCGCAGTTCCGCCAGCTTGTCTTGATGCCGGGCCCGCCACCACGGCGTGTCCTGCCGCGCCAGGGGCACGGCCGCGACTGGCACCCGGTCCGCCGCGCCGAGCGCCGCCGCAGCGCCAATAAGCGCCAGCCGACGGGTGAGCGGCATCATCATGCGCACGCCAGTATCCAGCTTGCGGCGGCGCGGCCGAGACGGCAGGGTGCGGGTAAAACGGAGGGAAACATGGCGAACCTATTCGACCTATCAGGCCAAGTGGCGATCATTACCGGATCGAGCAAGGGCATCGGCCGCGCCATCGCCGAGCGCATGGCCGAACACGGCGCGCGGGTCGTGGTCAGCAGCCGCAAGGCGGATCCCTGTGAGGAGGTTGCGTCCGGCATACGCGCCCGCGGCGGCGAGGCCCTGGTCGTGCCCTGCAACATCGGGCGCAAGGAGGAACTGCGGGCGCTGGTCGACCGCACGATGGTCGAATGGGGCCGGGTCGACGCCCTGGTCTGCAACGCCGCCGTCAACCCGTATTTCGGGCCGTCGCTCGACATCCCCGACGACGCCTGGGACCGCATCATGGGGACCAACATCCGCAGCAACCATTGGCTGGCCAACATGGTGCTGCCCGGCATGGCAGAGCGCGGCGCCGGCTCCGTCACTATCGTGTCGTCGATCGCCGGGCTGCGCGGGTCGACGACGCTGGGGGCATACGGCGTCAGCAAGGCGGCCGACATGCAGCTCGTGCGCAACCTCGCCGTCGAGTGGGGGCCGCGCGGCATACGCGCCAACTGCATCGCCCCCGGCCTGGTCCGCACCGACTTCGCCCGCGCGCTGTGGGAGGATCCGGCCAACCTGGACAAGCGCACGCGCGACACGCCGCTGCGCCGGATCGGCGAGCCCGATGAGATCGCCGGCGCTGCGGTGTTTCTGGCCGCGGCGTCCGGCACGTTCATGACCGGGCAGACCATCGTCATCGACGGCGGGGTGCTGGCGGGCGCACCGGCACTGGATGACGACTAGCCGCAAAACCGGTGGCGGCTCTGTTGTTCCCACGGGCCGCCGAGATAGCGCCACAGCAGCAGGGCCTCGGCTCGGACCGTGAACGGCGTGAAGGCGGCTTGGAGATGAGCCAACAGCTCCCGGGCGGCCTCGGGCGAGGCCTTGTTCTGCACCGTGAGATGCGGGCGGTAACCTTGGCGGTCCTGCGGCGTCAGCCATCCGTCCCAATGGCGGGCGAGACCGGCCCGCAGGGCGAGGAGTTCGGCCGACTCCAGGGTATAGGCGACTCCGCGCCCGAGGAAGCGCAGGCCAGAGACGGCGACGGCGAACGGCGGCATCGTGCAGCGAGCCTCAATGGCGTCCGAGACAGCTTCGATCTCCGCGCCAGGCAGGTGATGGAACAGGGTGACATGCGCGGGGATCAGGTTCCGTTCCGCTGGAAAATGCAAGCTGCGCAGCCGTTCGAACCGTGCTTGATCGTCCGCGTACAACGCCAGGGTCAAAATGAGCGGCGCCTTGGTCACGCGTCACCCCGATGACGCGGGAGCAACTGGTCGCGCAATGGCAGGACCTGACGCGCAGTATCCTCCCGGGTATGGCTCCAGCTTCGCGCTGGCCCATACGATTCGATCACTGCTTCATGCGGGTGTGCCTCGACCATGCGGTCGGCCAGCCGTGGCACGAACGGGTGCGCCGCCCCGCCATCCGCCACCTGACCAACGACCAGTTGCGCGCCGCGATCGCCGTCGCCGAGCGGATAGCCGCCGACCCATCCGCCTTGCCGGGCCTCAATGCACAAAGCCTCGCTTGGCGCCAGGCGGGCCGGCAACGGGCGGGTTGACAGCGGGGCCGAAGCGGACGTCAACGCTTCGTCTTGGCGGGCGGCACCTTCGGCGGCATCTTGGCGGCGCCCAGCAGCCCCGCGCAGGCCCCATCCTCGCCGGTGCCAAGCTGGATCGTCGGCAGCAGGGCGCCGAGCGGGGTGAGCAGGACACCGAGCGCCACCGCCGCCCCGGCCCGCGCGCCGACCACGGCCAGGTCCGGCAAGACACTCGGCTTGCCCAATGTGCCGGTGATGTCGACCGGAGCGGGCAGGGAGCCGATGCTGAAGTGCTTGCTTTCGGTGTTCAGCACGAGCTTGAGCGTTTCGTCGCGAAGGTTGATGTCGCCCTTGCCCAAGACCCGCGCCTCGTCCGTATCGAGCACGAGGGTGCGGGCGTCCACGACGCCCTGCTGCAGCACGAAATCCGTGATCAGGCATTGAATCTTGGCGCGATTCGGCACGCCGAGCGCCGACAGCACCGCATTGCCGAATTGCAGCCCCGAGAGGTCGACCAACAGCGCGCTCACGTTGCCGCCCGAGCCCATATACAGCTTAAGCTCGCCATTGCCATGGCCGAGGATATCGGCCATGGACCGTCCGCTCCCGTCGATCACGGCACGTCCGCCGATGGTGCCGGCGCCGCGTGCCGCACCGGTCGCCGCCAGCAGCCTGTCGACCTCCACGCGCTGGAAATCGATCGTGGCTTTCGCGCGCACGCCTTGGTTCTGCTCGGCCAACTGGACGTTCGACGTGATCTGCCCTTTGCCGATGCCAAAACTCAGCGGCGCCAACGATACGCCGCCGTTCACGATGTCCAGATTGGCCTGCATGTTGTCGAGCGGCTGCGAGCGGCCCTGGATACGCCCGGCGTGATACTTCAGGTGCACGTCCGCGACATTCAGCTTCGGCAGGCTGATCGGCTCGGTCGGCAATACGCGCCCGGTCGGCTTCGAGGGCAGCTTGGTGCCTTTGTCGGCGTCGCCCGGCTCGGCGCCGATGAAGCCGCCGAGATCCCGCAGGTCCACCAGCTTCGATTGCAGGTCGGCGGTCAGCACCGGGCGCTCCGGGCCGGTGTCGACCTGCAAATTGCCCTCGAGGTCGCTGCTGCCCACCTTCCCGGTGATGCCGCTGAACTTCACGAGGTTCTTTACGTAATCCAGCGTGCCGGTCACCCGGTAGGGCGGCGTTTGCGGGATGGCGACGCCCGTCAGCGGCAGCAACAGCGCCATGTTCGGCCCGGACAGGTCCAATTTCAGGTCTGCGCCGGCGAAGGCCAGCGGGTCCTTGATGGTGCCGGCCAGGGTAACCTTGGTCGGCCCGTTCTCCACCTGCAGGTTCAACGGATAGGGCTGCGCCTCGTCACGCAGCGACAGCAGCGCGCCGCCGGTGAACTGGGCGTTGATGGGCTGCTTGGCATAGGTCCCCGTGGCCGTCGCCACGATTTGGCTGGGCTGGCCCGCCTCGTCCTTGGTCGCGATGTCCACGTTGAAGTCCGACCGCAGCTTGGCCGAGACGACGTGGACGTGCCCGTCGTTGATGCGCAGGTTGCCGATCTTCAGCGCCGGGCCGGAACTTCCGCTATCCCCGCTGCTGGCCAGCGTCCAGTTTGCGCGGCCATCGGCCAATTGCTGGGCGTCGACCTGCGGATGGTCCAAGGCGATGTCGGGAATGACGACCGCACGGTTGCGGATATAGGCCATCGCATCGACGTCGACGGTGAGCTTGTCGGCAGTGGCGAAATTGCCGCCGCCGGGCCAGCCGTCGGGGTTGGCGATCGTGACCCCGTCGGCTTCGATATGCGGCACCCGGCCCAGCCGCACGTGCAGATGCGCAATCGTCACCGGACGCCCGAGCGCCTTGGAGGCCCGGGCGTCCACCATCGGGATCAGCCAATCCCAGCGGAAAACCGCCACCGCGACGAGGAGGATAAGGGCCAGGCCCCCCACCACGAACGGCCATTTGCGGCGGCGCTTTGTTGCAGACATGCACCTTTAACGATGCGCGTGCCGTTCCAGTTCCGCCGCCATGGGTTGCCGATGTCGGCATCGGACGGCATCCTGCGGCGACCCGCGTCCAGGAGGCCCAGCCTTGATCCACGAACTCCGCATTTACCGCTGCCTGCCGGGCAGGCTACCGAACCTGCTGGCCCGGTTCGAAACGACGACGCTGGCGATCTGGGCACGGCACGGCATCAAGCCCGCCGGGTTCTGGACCACGCTGATCGGCCCGTCGAACCAGGAGCTGACCTATTTGCTGGCCTGGGAGAGCCTGGCCGAGCGCGAGGCGAAGTGGACCGCCTTCCAAGCCGATCCTGAGTGGATCAGCAAGCGCGCGGAGACCGAGAAAGACGGGCAGATCGTCGCCAACATCGAGAGCTCGCTGCTGCAGCCGACCGCGTTCTCGACCGTGAAGTAGCGGGCATGACCGAACTCCAGGCCGCCATCATCCCGGTCACGCAATTCCAGCAGAACTGCGCCTTGATCTGGGACGACGCCAGCAAGCATGCCCTGGTCATCGATCCCGGCGGCGACGTGCCGCGCATCACCGAGGCTGTCGGCAAGCTGGGCCTGACGGTCGAGCGTATCTTGCTGACCCATGGCCATATCGACCATGCCGGCGGCGCCGCGGAACTGCGTGAGGCGCTGGGCGTGCCGTTAGAGGGTCCGGACGAGCGCGACGCCTTCCTGCTCGACGGACTGGCGGAACAGGGGCGCGCCTACGGCATCGCCGGGGCGCGCAACGTGCGCCCGGACCGCTGGTTGAACGAGGGGGACACGGTGGCATTGGGCGCGCACCGGTTTGGCGTGCTGCACTGCCCCGGCCACACGCCGGGCCATATCGTGTTCGTGAACGAGGCCGCACGGGTGGCGTTGGTCGGGGACGTGCTGTTCAAGGGGTCGGTCGGGCGGACCGACTTCCCGTACGGCGACACGGCCGCCCTGCTCGCGTCGATCCGCGACAAGCTGATGCCGCTGGGCGACGACGTGTCATTCCTGTGCGGCCACGGGCCGGGATCGACGATCGGCGCGGAACGCCGCAGCAACCCCTATGTCGCCGAGGCACTGCAACCAAAACCGTAAATGGCAGGACGGCCCGGGTTACGGCGGGTCTTCACAGCACCAGGCGCGAAAGGGCGGCGCTGACCAGGGCGTCCAGCCCGGCGTCGTCCGCGAACCTGCGCAGCCGCCCATCGATCACCAGCAACGCCAGGCCGTGGGCGATGGCCCAGGCAGCGGTGATGTCGGCGAGGCGGCCCGGCGGCGCGTCCGCTGTGGTCGCGGTCCGTGGCGAACCGGCCGCGTCGCCCGCGGCTGCGGCGAGCGCGCCGTAGGCGGCGTCCATCGCGGCACGCAGGGCCGGACGTTGCGGGTCGAGCCGCTCGCTCCGGAACATCAGCAGGAACAGGTTGGGGTGCTCGCGGGCGAACCGCACATAACCGCGGCCCATGGCATGCAGGCGGTCCGCCGGCGTCGGGCCGGACGCCGCCATCTCGGCCAGCACGGCGGCGTGAAAGCGCGTGTACCCCGTCGCCGCGAGGTCGCTCAGCAATCCAACCAGGTCGCCGAAATGATGTGCCGGCGCTGCGTGCGACACGCCGGCCGCACGCGCTGCGGCGCGCAACGTCAGCGCCTGGAAGCCGTCGCGCTCCAGGATGATTTCGGCGGCTTCG
The DNA here is from genome assembly GCA_965277495.1 of Acetobacteraceae bacterium. Taxonomy (GTDB): domain Bacteria; phylum Pseudomonadota; class Alphaproteobacteria; order Acetobacterales; family Acetobacteraceae; genus CAHJXG01. The sequence continues at coordinate 4,554,493 of OZ255824.1, forward strand.
AGCAAAGCCTCGCGCAGGGCGCCGTGGTGATAGGGCTGCGGAGCCGATAGGGGTTTGATGTGCACCGCCCCCTTGTGCCGGAACGTCTTGACGCTGACAAGATTCGCTTGACGACGATGGCTAGCCGTGATCTTTTCACTGTAAAGATGGTGAGGTGGCGCTTTGGCAGATATCCTATTTGGGACAGTCTTGGGTCTGCATGCGATGGGCGGCGCGACCGCGTTGCTCGCGGGGCCGGTCGCCATGGTAGCGCGCAAGGGCCTGCGCCTGCACCGACTTTCTGGGCGCGTTTACGCCCTGGCCATGGCCGTCACAGCGGTCTCGGCGCTCGTTTTGGCGATTGCCACGCGCAACCTGCTGCTGCTCGTGATTGCGGCATTCAGCTTTTTCCTGGTGTTCAGCGGCTGGCGGGCGCTGAGCCAGAAGCGGTTGCACGAGGGGCTTGGCGCGCGCTGGTTCGACTGGCTCGCGGCAGCCCTCACGCTATCGTTCAGCGCTGGATTGCTCGCCGTGGGCATGGCCGGGGGCGGAGACGTGACCGCGCTATTCTTCGGAGCAGGCGGCAGCTTTCTCGCGGTGCGGCAGATGCGGCAACTCACCGGGCGGGCCCGGCCCGGCGAGTGGCTAATCCGTCACGTCCTCGGCATGTCGGCCGCGTATATCGCCACCGTCAGCGCCTTCGCGGTCGTCACCCTGACTTTCCTGCCCGCGCCGGTGACGTTCATCGCGCCAACGCTGATCGGCACGCCGATGATCGCTTGGGTCGTGACACGCCTCACGACGAGCTTGCGCCGAGGCAATCCACCGGATGGTGCGGAGCCTTCAAGCCGCATTCCGATGCAGCAAGCCTGACGTCCTCGACGCGCCGCTAGCCGGGATCGCCGACCAACTCAGCGGCGGCGATGCCCGCCATCGCAGCGGCCTCATCGTTGTCCGACGTGTCCCCCGACAGCCCAACCGCACCAATCAGATCGCCGGCGCCGTTCCGGATCAACACGCCGCCGGCCACCGGGATCAGCGCGCCGCCCGCCACGTGGCTGACCGCAGCGACGAAATACGGCTGTTCCGCTGCGCGCTTGGCGATTGCCCGCGACCCCATGCCCAACGCCAGCGCGCCATGCGCCTTGCCGTGGGCGATCTCGGCCCGCTTCAGGCTGGTGCCGTCCTCTGCCGCCAACGCCTTGTAGGCGCCGCGCGTGTCCAGCACGGTGACGACCATCGGCTTCAGCGCGAGGCGCCGGGCCTCGGCGAGGGCGGCGGTGACGATGCTCTGGGCTTGCGCCAGGGTCAGTTCGGGCATGGTTGCTCCTGTTAATAAAATATTTTGTCTAATCCGCCTTGCGGATGCGGGCCTGCCAGTCGGCGAGGACGTCGGCGATGGTCTGTTCCCAAGGGATGGCCGGCGCCCAGCCCAGCAGCCGCCGGGCCAGCGCCGCATCGCCGGTCGCCACGGGGATGTCTGTCGGGCGCAGGCGGCCGGGGTCGGTCAGGACCTCCGCCCGTACGCCAGCCGCTGCGATGAGCGCCGCCAAGATGTCCCCGACCCGGCGCGGCTGGCCCGAGGCCACGTTCAGCACCGTGCCCGGCGCCAGCGCGTCGGAATGGGCCAGGCACAGCGCATACGCCGCGCATACGTCGCGCACGTCCAAAAAGTCCCGCATGGGGTCGAGCGCGCCCACCCGCAGCACCGGCGCCTGCAAGCCGGCGGCAATGCGCGCGACCTGCTCGGCAAAGGCCGGCACGACGAAACCGGGCGCCTGGCCTGGGCCGGTGTGATTGAACGGGCGCACCCGGATCACCCGCAAACCTTCGGCCGCCATCGCCCCCAGCGCCAGGTCGGCTGCCGCCTTGGTCGCGGCATAGGTGTTGAGCGGCGCGGGCAGCGCTTCCTCGTTCAACGGCGTCCCGGCGCGGAACGACGCGCCATAGATGTCGGCGCTGGAGGCGAACAGCAGTGTGCAGGCCGGCGCCTGGGCCAGTATCGCCCGTGCGACGTTCAGCGTGCCCAGCAGGTTCACCCGCCAGGCACGGACGGGGTCCTGGCGCGCCTCCGGGATGGCAGCGATGGCGGCCAGGTGAACCACGGCGTCGGGCCGCACGGCGTCGATGGCGGCATTGCCGGCGGCAGCATCCGTCACGTCGAACGCCGGCGTGTGCAGCGCAGCGTCGGGGAAAGCGGCGCGCAATGCCGGCAGCAGGTGCTGGCCGACGAACCCGGCAGCCCCTGTGACCAGGATGCGGCGCGGCGGCATCGCCTATCGCGCCATGCGCGCCCGGTGCCGGGCCAGGTCGGCGTCGACCATCTCCGCCACCATCTCGTTCAGCGGCACCTCCGGCGTCCAGCCCAGCCGCTGCCGGGCCTTGCCGGCGTCGCCCAGCAGCACGTCCACCTCGGCCGGGCGCATGAAGCGCGGGTCCTGGCGCACGTGGTCCTCGTAATTCAGGCCGACATGGGCGAACGCCGCCTGGCACAGGTCGCGTATGCTGGTCGTGACGCCGGTCGCGATCACGTAGTCGTCCGCCTGGTCCTGCTGCAGCATCAGATGCATCGCCCGCACATAATCGCGCGCATGGCCCCAATCGCGCTTGGCGTCGAGGTTGCCCAGCGGCAGTTCGGTGGCGAGCCCGAGCTTAATCCGCGCCACCCCGTCCGTCACCTTGCGGGTCACGAACTCGATGCCGCGCAACGGGCTTTCGTGGTTGAACAGGATGCCGCTGCTGGCGTGCAGGCCGAAGCTTTCGCGGTAGTTCACCGTCATCCAATGCGCATACAGCTTCGCCACGCCATAGGGGCTGCGCGGATAGAACGGCGTGCGCTCCGACTGCATGGGCTCCTGGATCAGGCCGAACATCTCGGACGACGACGCCTGGTAGAACCGCGCCTCGGGCCGCACGATGCGCACGGCTTCCAGCACATTGCCGGCGCCCAAGGCCGTCACCGATCCGGTCAGCAACGGCTGCTGCCACGACGCGGCGACGAAGCTTTGCGCCGCCAGGTTATACACCTCGTCCGGCTTATGCGCCTGCAGAATGCGTATCAGGCTCGACAGGTCCGTGAGGTTGCCGTCCACGAGCTGCACATGGTCCAGCACGCCGAGCCAGCGCAGCCGCTCGCCGATCACGTCCGACGACGCCGACCGGCGCATCAGGCCGACGACGTCGTAGCCTTTGGCGAGCAGATGCTGGCTCAGGTACGCGCCATCCTGGCCGGTGACGCCGGTGACTAGGGCTGTGGGCATGAGCGTCCTTGTTGGCTAAGCGCGGCCATAGGTATCCTCCAGCCGGACGATGTCGTCCTCGCCGAGATAACTGCCGGACTGCACTTCGATCAATGTCAACGGGATGCGCCCCGGGTTGGCCAGGCGGTGCGTGCAGCCGAGCGGCAAGTAGATGCTCTCGTTCTCCCGCACCAGCACCTCATTGCCGTCACGCGTGACCAGCGCGCTGCCGCTCACCACCACCCAATGCTCGGCGCGATGAAAGTGCTTTTGCAACGACAGCTTGTGGCCCGGCGTGACCACGATCCGCTTGACCTGGAAGCGGTCGCTATGGATCAGGCTCTCGTAGAAACCCCAGGGCCGGTACATCCGGTTATGCGCCACCGCCTCGTGCCGCCCGGCCTTGCGCAGCCGGTCCACCACGCGCTTCACGTCCTGCGCGCGGTCCCGGTGCATCGCCAGCACGGCGTCGCCGGTCACGACCACCACCACATCCTGCAGGCCGACCACCGCCGTCAGCACACCGTCGCTGCGGACGTAGCAATTCCCCGATCCCTCCAGCAGCACGTCGCCCACGGTCGCGTTGCCGTCCGCGTCCTTCGGCGCCTGTTCCCACAGGGCGTCCCAGCTCCCGACATCGGACCAGCCGAGGTCGGCCGGCACCACGGCGGCGACGGCCGTCTGTTCGGCGACGGCGTAGTCGAGGCTGATGTTCGGGCAGGCGGCGAAGGCGGCGGGGTCGAGCCGGGTGAAGTCGAGGTCATGCACCCGGGCGTCGATCGCCCGGCGCACGGCGGCCAGCACCTCGGGCGCGTAACGCTCCATCTCGGCCAGCAGCGTGGCGGCGGTGAAGACGAACATGCCGGAGTTCCAAAGGTACCCGCCCGCCGCGACCAGCCGCGCCGCCGTGGCCGCGTCGGGCTTTTCCACGAAGCGCGCCAGGTCGTGCACGCCGGGCGCGCCTTCGAGTTCCAGGCCAACCTCGATGTAGCCATACGCAGTCTCGGCCCGGTGCGGCTGCATGCCGAACATCACGATGCGCCCGGCGCGGGCCGCAACCGCCGCGCGCCCAAGCGCCGCATGCAGCGCCTCCGGACGCTGGATCGCCGAGTCCGCGGCCATCATCCACAACACGGCGTCTGGGTCCGCCTCGGCGGCAAGCAGGGCGGCCGCGGTGATCGCCGGGGCGGAATTGCGTCCGACCGGCTCCAGCACGATCTCGGCATCGGCGATGCCGGCGGCGCGGAGCTGCTCGGCGATCAGGAAACGGTGCTCGTTGTTGCACACGACGATGGGGCGCGCGAAGCCCGGCCCGACGCCGCGCAGCGCCGTGTCCTGCAGCATGGTGCGGTCCGACACCAACGGCCAGAGCTGCTTCGGGAAGCTCTCGCGCGACACTGGCCACAGCCGGGTGCCGGTGCCGCCGGACAGGATGACCGGGACGATGCCTGCGTCCGGCGCGGCGGATATATCGGTCATGCAGGCCCTAGATGTGGGATGGGAGGCTCGGCGCGTCTCGTTACAGTCGTGCCGGCCCGGTGTCCAGTTGCGGCGGGACGCATGGGTCCGCATGATGCCCTCCTACAGGCGAGGGGACCCGATATCCATGTCGCGCAACGATGGGCTGGCTGCCCCCATGATGCTCCCCAGCCCATGAAGGTGTGCGTGTTCGGCGCCGGCGCGATCGGCACCCATGTCGCGGGGCGGCTGGCGAAGGGCGGCGCCGACGTCTCGGTCATCGCCCGTGGCGCGCAGCTTGCGGCGTTCAAGGCGAACGGCCTGCGGGTGCACGCGGCGGACGGGGAGATTCATGCTCGCGTGGCGGCCAGCGCCGAGGCGGCTGCGCTCGGGCCGCAGGACGTGGTGGTGGTGACGGTGAAGGCGCCGTCGCTGCCGTCGGTCGCGGCCGGGATCGGCCCGCTGCTGGGTCCGGACACCGCCGTCGCCTTCGGCATGAACGGCATTCCATGGTGGTACTTCCAAGGCGCCGGCGCCGAGGACGGCCAGCGCCTGCCCAAGCTCGACCCAGGCGATGCGCTGCGCCAGGCCGTGGACCCGGCCCGCGTCATCGGCGGCGTGGTCTATTCCGCCTCCACCGTCACCGAACCCGGCGTGGTCCACGTCGAGAACCCGCGCAGCCGGATCGTGCTGGGGGAGCCGGATGGCCGAAGGTCCGAGCGGACCGAAGCGCTGGCAGCGGTCCTGCGCGCCGGAGGGTTGCAGATGGATGTGACCGACCGCATCCGCGACACGGTCTGGGCGAAGCTGCTGCTTAATCTTGGCACCGGGCCGCTCGCGGTGCTGACCGGCTGCGCCCCAAGTCGCATTTTCGCCGAGGCAGCCTGCCGTGACGCGACACGGCGCATCCTGGCCGAGGGCGCCGCCATCGCCGCCGCGATGGGCTGCGCGGTGCAGCCGAACGCCGAGGGCCAGATCGCCAACGGCGCCAAGTCGCAGCACAAGCCAAGCATTTTGCAGGATTTGGAGCTGGGCCGGCCCATGGAGATCGAGGCGTTGTATGGCATCCCGCTGGATTTCGCGCGGATGCAAAGGGTAGCGACGCCGATGCTGGATTTGCTGGTTGCGATGGTCCGGGCGCGGGCGCGGGCGGCCGGGCTGTATCCGGATTAGGACAGGCTTGATGACTACGGGCGGCCCAGTCGAATGACCGTTCCCGACCAGCTGTGATCATTCGGCAGAGGAGCAGCGCAGGGCAATCGCTTGAAGGGCGATCACGCTGATTGCCGGAGCAGAGCTTCGAGGTAGGCGGTATCCCAAGCGGCGGATTTCCGGCGGACCTTGAGGCTATGCTTGTCCTTTGGCCGGCGCAGGAGGTTCATCGCCATGTGCCGGACGGTGGCCATGTTTTGCGGCCCGGCGCCGGATCGCAGGCGGTTGAGGTCCTCGTGGAACACGACGTCGAGCACCCAGTGCAGGCGGTTTTCGACATGCCAGTGGCACCGCACGGCGTGGGCGAACAGCTTGGCTTCGAGTGGCATGGAAGACAGGAAGTAGCGCCGTTCCAGACTTGTGCTGCCGTTGCGCTCGACCTCAGCCTCGACCACCGCGATAGCGCGCAGGCCGGGGAAGCGCGGCTCGCCTGGGAAGCGCCGTGCGGTGGTCAGCCAGCCCACGTCGTGGCTGATCCGATGACGGCGGACCTCGATCCGGCCGTGGTCGCCGTCGGTCGTCTCGAAGCGGCTGTGAATGATAGCAGCCGGGTCGTCGAGGTAGCGCCTGATCTCGTCGTGCAGGCTGGGCTGGTTGTCTTTGACCGCGAGCAGGTAGTCGCCGCCGCGGTCGAGGATGGCTTGGGCGATCTTGGTCTGGGTGCCCATGGCGTCGATGGTGACGAGCGCGCCGGTAAGGGCGAGGCGTTCGAGCAGCAGCGGCCTTCAGACCGCTTCGCGGTCTGTCCCTCCGGGGGATCGGCCGAAGGCCGATAGCGGTGATCTCGTTCGACTTGGCCTCGCACGCCTGCTGGCCGAGCACGAGACGCTGACTGCTGGCCCAGGCGGACACCATGTGCAGCGGCCCACGGTCCTTGCTGCGGTCATGCGTGCGTCGCGAGGTCTTGCCGTCGATGGCGACGATCTCGGGGGCGGTGCTGGCCGGGGCTGGCTCGCGCAAGCCCTCGACCCAGGCGGTGAAACACTGGGCAAAGAGCGTCCCGTCGATGGCGTTGATGATGTCGTTCAGGGTGTCGTGGCTGGGGATCCCGGCCTTGTAGGGCAGCAGGCGGCGGAGGAAGTCCTGGTGCATCTGACCCCAGCGCCTGATCTCCACGAAATCCTCAGCCCCGGCCAGCGTGCCGCACAGCACCAACAGAAGGACTTCCGGCAACGGAAACAGAACCTTCCAGGCCTGGCGCGGGTCCTCCAACGCAGCAAAGTGTTCGATCAGCGATGCACCGGACATCGGGAAACCTCCTCAACGAGAGGTCCCCTATGAATCAGACTTCAGACCGCGACAAAATCCCCGAACCGTTCAAGCGATTGCCCTGTGTGTGCCCCCAGGACGGCACGCCGTGGCTTCAAGGCTTCGCCTCGTCGAACCTCGGCCGTGGCAGCCGTGCCGTCGCATAGGCGGCCGGATGATCCAGCAGGTAGCGGGCTGCAAGCAGGTCGATATCGCGGCCCTCCGCAGCGGGGCAGGCATTGCGCAAGGCGACGATCTCGGCGTTCGGCAACGGCGCGCGGGCCGCATCGTGCCGGGCGAGCGCATTCGCCAGGCGCTGCTTACCGTGGTCCAAGCTGGTAAGTTGCTGCATGGTGGCGTCCTGGCCTTGGCTGGTGCAGACCTGTGGCAGGACCCCCAACCCCTGGATCGGCCAGCCCAACGGCGCCAGCACGCGGCTCCAGGTGACAAACAGCTCCCCGCCGTTTGGCAGCGTCGCAATGGTCTGCACCAGCCCTTTGCCGAGCGTCGAGCTGCCGACGACGACCGCACGGCCCTGGTCGGCGAGGGCCGCAGCCATGATCTCGGCCGCACTCGCCGAGCGTCCGTCGACCAGCACCACCACCGGCGCGCCGTTGATCATGTCGTGCGCGCCGGCGGTCCATTCGCGGGTCGCATTCGGGTCGCGCCCTGCGGTCGTCGCGACGATCCCGGTGTCGAGGATCAGGTCCGTCGCCGTGACCGCCTGCCGCAGCAGCCCGCCGCGGTTGCCGCGCAGGTCGAGCACCACCCCGCGACGGCGGCGCACCGAAGCGCCTGCGTCGACGAAGCGCTGCAATTCGCGTGCAAGCCGCTGGTCCGTGTCCTGGCTGAACCCGGCGATGCGGACCGTCAGCATGTCCCCGTCCCATTGCGCGAACACCGTCTCGGGCGGGATCACTGCGCGTTCGACGGCGACCGTACGCGTCCGCCCGTTGCGGCCCAGCAGGCTGATGCTGACATCGGTGCCTTCCAGGCCGCCGATTTGCGCCAGGACCGCCGGCAAGTCCTGGCCGCGGGTCGGCTGGTCGTCCACGGCCAGGATACGGTCGCCCGGGACGATGCCGGCGCCGGCGCCGGTCCCATCGGCGTTGACGGTCTGCACGACGAATGCGCCGCCGACCTTCGCGACCACCAGGCCGGCGCCGGCCTCGCCTGAGCGGCGGGCGCGGTCGATACCCGCGGCGCCGGGCGGCACGTAGCGGGAATAAGGATCCAGATGGTTAAACAGCTCGTCGAAAAAATTGGTGATCAACCCCTGCGTCCCGGCGTCGCGCACGACGTCGGACACCTCCCAGGCCGCCGACATCATGTCCGCCCCGGCGTTGCCCCAGGCCTCTGGCGTCGGCGCGGGTGGGACGGGCCGCTGGTAAACGCTGCGGTTGGCCTGCCGCAGGTCGAGGATCGCGCCGCGCTCCTCGATCGTCAGTCCGGCGTCGAGGGTCGTGATGCCGCGCAGTCCCCAAAGCAGGAACTGCTGCACCGATACCGGCTCCAAGGTTCGCGGACCCAGGAATTCGAACGATGCGGTCAGCACGGCGGTGGCGAGGCCGGCCTCGAAGCCACGGCGCATGGACGTGCCGGGTTGGGCGACCGCCGGCCCGGCCAGCAGCAGGAAAATCAAGGTAAGCGCGGGCTTCATGCGCGCCGGAACCGACGCCCCCGGATGGAAGCCGGACGCGCCGACGGCGCCTCGGACGCGGCCGGGCGCGCAGGCAAGACCATTTGGAACAGCAGGCCGCCGGTGACCGGGCTCGCCTCCGACAGCCGCACCTCGACATCCTGGGCGAGGCAGTAGGTCATGCGGGTGCGGCGGCCCGACAGCGATTGGGTGGCTTCCTCATACAGCCAATAGTCGTCGGGCAGCGCGGACATTGGGATCAGCCCGCTGGCGCCCGACTCGGCCAGCGTCACGAACAGGCCGAAGCGCTGGACGCCGGAGATGCGCGCCGCGAACACCGCGCCCACCTTGTCGGCCATGTAGGCGGCGAGGTAGCGGTCGATCGCCTCCCGCTCGGCCAGCGCGGCGCGGCGTTCGGTGGCGCTGATGTGCTCGGCCGTTTCCGGGAACCGCGCCGCCTCGTCCGGCGCCAGGCCGCCGAGGCCGAGCTTGAGCCCGCTGACCAGCGCGCGATGCACCAGCAGGTCGGCATAGCGGCGGATCGGGCTGGTGAAATGGGCGTAGCGCGGCAGGCTCAGGCCGAAATGGCCGATGTTGTCGGGGCTGTAGGCCGCCTGCGACTGGCTGCGCAGAATGACCTCGTTCACCAGCGGCGCCTGCTCCGTGCCCGCGACCTTCTGCAGCACGCGGTCGAGGTCGCGCGGATGCAGGTCGTTGCCGGGCGCCAGGCTGATGCCGAGGCCGTGCAGGAACACGCGCAACGCCGCGAGCTTTTCCTCCGACGGCGGCGCGTGCACGCGATACATGCAGGGGAGATGCCGCTGTTCGAGTTCCTCGGCCGCCGCGACGTTGGCGAGGACCATGAATTCTTCAATCAGCCGGTGGCTGTCGAGGCGCGGGCGCGGCGCCACGGACACGACCTTGCCGGCTTCGAGCACCACCTTGCGCTCCGGCAGATCGAGGTCGAGCGTGCCGCGAGCCTGGCGCGCGCCCAGCAAGGCGCGGAATGCGGCATATAGCGGGGCAACGACGCCGGGCAGCCCGAGGTCCGAGCCGGTGTCGTGCGCCTCCTGCACCTGCGTATAGGTGAGGCGGGCGGCGCTGCGCATTAGGCCGCGGCCGAAGCGGTGCGCCGTCCTGCGCCCGGCGGCGTCGATCCGCATCTCGGTGAACAGGCAGCCGCGCTCCTCGTTCGGACGCAGGCTGCACCATCCGTTCGACAGCGCCTCCGGCAGCATCGGCACCACGCGGTCGGGGAAATACACGCTGTTGCCGCGGGTCCAGGCGGCACGGTCGAGCGGCGCGCCAGGCCGCACATAGTGGGCGACGTCGGCGATGGCGACGATCAGGCGGAACCCGTCGCCGTCCGGCTCGGCGAACACGGCGTCGTCGAAATCGCGGGCGTCCTCGCCGTCGATGGTAATCAGCGGAATTTCGCGCAGGTCCTCGCGCTTGCCCAGCGGCACGGCCCGGGCACGGGCGGCATCCTTCAACGCGTCATCCGGGAAGTCCTGGGGGATGTCATGGCCGTGGATGCAGATCAGGCTGACGGCGCGGGCGTCGCCCATGCGGCCCAGGCGCTCGGTGATGCGCGCGGGCTTGAGGCCCAGGCCGGCGTGGGGCAGCGGGGTCGCGACGACGATCTCGCCGCTCTCGGCGTCGCCGGCCTCGCCGGGCGGGATCAGCCACTCGGCCTTGGAGCGGCGGTCGGTCGGCTCCAGGCGGTTGGGCGCACGGAACACGCCCAGGATACGTCCGGGCTCGTCGGACAGGCGCTTGAGCGTGCGCCCCTCGTACTTACCCTCGCCGATCGGGCTGAGCCGGGCCAGCACGCGCTCGCCCGGCGCCAGCGCCGCCACGCCGCGGCGTTCGGGCGTCATCAGCACCATGGGTGCGGGTCCGTCGCCGGTCCAATCCACCGGACGGGCCACCGCATCACCGTCTCGGTCGGTGCCGGTGACACGCACGACCATCTGGTCCGGCAAGCGCCCCGGCGGCATGAAGCGGCGATGTCCGGCTGGTGCGATGACGCCCTCCTTGGCGAGTTCGCGCAACAAAGCGCGCAGTGGAGCGCGCAGTTCAGGGCCGATGCCGAATTCGCGGGAGATCTCACGCTTGCCAACCCGACCGTTTGCGGCGCGGACGAATTCGCGGATCGCGTCCCGCGACGGCAGTGCGCCCATTCGACGGTCAGGCGGTGGACGCCGCGCCACGCTAACCCGCCTCGCGGGCGGTCCCCGTCCGTGCGGCAGGCTTGGCGGGAAGCTTCTTTGCCGCAGGCTTCTTGGCAGCTTTCTTGGCTGGCCGCTTCGGCGCAGGCGCACTGCCGGCTTTTGTGGCTTTTGGTGCCTTCGGAACCTTGACCGCCGCAGCTTTTTTCCCCTTCTGGCCCGGCTTGGCCTTCAGCACCTTGCCCTTCTCGGCCAACAAGGCGACGGCGCTCTCCAGCGTCATGTCGTCCATCGACACTTCGCGCGGCAGGTTGGCAACCCGCAGCCCGTGCTGGGCATAGGGGCCGAACCGCCCCTTGCGCACCATCACCGGCTCCTTGTCGGACGGATGCGGGCCGAGCGACCGCACGCTGTCCAGCTTTTTCGCCATCACGTCCACAGCGCGGTTGAGCCCGACCGACAGCACGTCGTCGTCCTTGTCGAGCGACGCATACACGTTGCCCATGCGGATGAATGGGCCGAAGCGTCCGATGCCCGCCTCCAAAGGCTCCTGCCGGTCGGGATGGATGCCGACCAGCCGGGGCAGCGACAGCAATGCCAGCGCGTGTTCCAGCGTCAACTGGTCGCCCTCGACGCCCTTGGGCAGCGACGTGCGGCGCGGCTTGTATTTCTTGTCCTCGGGGTTCGCCTCGCCCTTCTGCACATAAATGCCGTAGGGGCCGCGCCGTACCGTCACCGCCTCCCCGGTATCGGGATGGTGGCCCAGCTCGCGCATGCCCTCCTTGAGGGTCTCGCCGTCCTCGCCGGTGTCGATCGCGAGCCGCCGGGTGTATTGGCATTCCGGGTAGTTGGCGCAGCCGATGAAGCTGCCATGCCGCCCGAGCTTCAGCCCGAGCCGGCCCTCGTGGCACGCCGGGCACAGCCGCGGGTCGCTGCCATCGACCTTCGCCGGAAAGAAATGCTGGCCCAAATCGTGGTCGAGCGCGTCGATCACGTCGCTGATCTTCAGGTCGCGGGTCTGCTCGACGGCGCGGGAGAAGTGCTCCCAAAACGCCTGCATCACCGCGCGCCAGTCCGCCCGGCCGCCGGAGATGTCGTCCAACTGCTCCTCGAGCGACGCCGTGAAGTTGCTGTCGACGTAGCGCTCGAAAAAGCTGGTCAGGAACGCGGTGACCAGGCGGCCGCGGTCCTCCGGCAGGAAGCGCTTATTCTCCAGGCGCACGTAGCTGCGGTCGCGCAGCACCGTCAGGATCGAGGCATAGGTGGAGGGCCGTCCGATGCCCAGTTCCTCCATCTTCTTGACCAGGCTCGCTTCCGAATAACGCGGCGGCGGCTGGGTGAAATGCTGGCCGGCGTCGACTGCGCCGCGGGTCAACGGGTCCCGCTCATGCATTGGCGGCAGCATCCGGCTCTCGTCCGCGGCGGTGGCGCCCTCAGGCGCGTCGTCCACGTCCTCACGGTACAGCTTTAGGAAGCCGTCGAACGCCACGATGGAGCCGGTGGCGCGCAGCCGGGTTTGGCCGCCGGCGATATCCACCGCCACCTGGTCCAGCTCGGCCGACTGCATCTGCGACGCGACGGCGCGCTTCCAGATCAGCTCATAGAGCCGCCGCTGTTCGGGGTCGAGATAGCGCGCGACGCTGTCCGGCGTGCGCGCCACGTCGGTCGGACGCACCGCCTCGTGCGCCTCCTGCGCGTTCTTCGCCTTGCTGGTGTATTCGCGCGGCGTCGCCGGCACGTAAGCCGGGCCGTATGCCTCACCGAGGTGCTCGCGGATCGCCATGGTGGCCTCGCGCGCCATCTGCACGCCATCGGTCCGCATGTAGGTGATCAACCCGGTCGTCTCGCCATCCAGCTCCACGCCCTCATAAAGCTGCTGGGCGCAGCGCATGATCGCCTGGGCGCCCATGCCGAGCTTGCGGCTGGCCTCCTGCTGCAGCGTGGAGGTCGTGAACGGCGCCGGCGGGTTGCGCTTCACCCGCTTGCGCTCGACGGTGGCGACGGTGAACTGGCCGGCCTCGACGGCGGCTTTGGCGCTGTGGGCCAGCGCCTCGGTGTTCAGGTCGAACTGGTCCAGCCGCTTGCCGTCGAGGTGGGTCAGCCGGGCGACGAACGGCGCGCCGGCCGGGGTCAGGAAATGCGCCTCGACGGTCCAGTACTCGCGCGGGCGGAACGACTCGATCTCTCCCTCGCGCTCGCACACCAGCCGCAGGGCCACCGACTGCACCCGCCCGGCGCTGCGGCTGCCCGGCAGCTTGCGCCACAGCACGGGCGACAGGGTGAACCCGACCAAATAGTCCAGCGCGCGTCGGGCCAGATAGGCTTCGATCAGCGGCTGGTCCAGCTCGCGCGGATGCTCCATCGCGAATTCGATGGCGCTGCGGGTGATCTCGTTGAAGGTGATGCGGCGCACGTTCACGCCGCGCAGCGCCTTTTTGTCTTCGAGCATGGCGCGGACATGCCAGCTTATCGCCTCGCCCTCCCGATCCGGATCGGTTGCGAGATAGAGGGTATGCGCGCCCTTCAAGGCCTTGGCGATGGCCGAGACCTGCCGGTTGCCGCGCTCATCGGCGGCCCAGTCCATCGCGAACCCCTCCTCCGGACGCACGCTGCCGTCCTTGGGCGGCAGGTCGCGGACATGGCCAAAGCTCGCGAGCACGGTGAACCCGTCCCCGAGATATTTGTTTATTGTCTTGGCCTTGGCGGGCGATTCGACGACGACGACGTCAGTCATGGCATCCTTTATGGCGATGGAGGACACGGAATTGAAGCCCTAAGGCGAACGATGACGGCCAGGCGCCCGCCCTATCCGACCAATACGACCTGGTTGCCCGGCAGCATCTCCACCCGGTCGGCCAGCTCGAGTTCCAGCAACGCCGTGACCACCACGGATGCCGAGAACTGGCAGCGCCGAACCAGATCGTCAACCGCCGTAGGTGAATAACCCAGCAACTCTATCACCCGGTTTCGCACGGCATCGGGATTTGCCGCCGGGCTGACCACCTCGGGCGGCGGTTCCGCCATGCCGGGCGCCACGCCCTGGGCAAACATCGGCGACCTTGCCAGGCCGGCCCGGCTTGGATGGTCGGGCAGGTTGGCCAGCACGTCCGCGGCCGTTTCAGTAAGGTGGGCGCCCGACCGGATCAGGTCGTTGGACCCCCGGCATCGCGGGTCGAGCGGGGAGCCGGGCACGGCGAACACCTCGCGGCCCTCGTCCAGCGCCATGCGCGCGGTGATCAGGCTGCCGGATTGCGGCGCGGCCTCGACCACCACGACGCCAAGCGACAGCCCGGCGATGACGCGGTTGCGCCTGGGGAAATGGCGGGCCTGGGGCGCGGTGCCGAACGGCGCTTCGGCGACCACCGCGCCACCCTCGGCGATGCGCCGCTGCAGCGCCGCATTTTCCGGGGGATAGGCGATGTCGATCCCGCTCGCGATGGCCGCTACGGTCCGTCCGGTGCCCAATGCGCCGGCATGGGCGGCGGCGTCGATCCCGCGCGCCATGCCGGACACCACGACCAGGCCAGACAGCGCCAGGTCCGCGGCCAGCACTTCCGCCATGCGCTGGCCGTTCGCCGAGGCGTTCCGCGCCCCCACCATGGCCACGGCCCGCGCGGCGAGCGCCCCCACGTCGCCCAAGACGGTGAGCACCGGCGGGGCTGAATCCAGCAAGGCCAGCAGCGGCGGGTAGTCCGGCCCGCCCAAGGCCAAGATGCGTCCGCCCATCTTGGCCACGCTGTCGATTTCCCGCTGTGCCGTGCCCGCGGTTGGGATCACCGGCGGCGAGGCGCGTCCGCCGGATTTGGCGAGGCCGGGCAGGGCGTCCAGCGCCTCCGCCGCGGTCGCGAACCGGCTCAGCAGGCGACGATATGTCACCGGCCCGACCCCATCGGTGCGGGCCAGGCGCAGCCGGTCGAGCAGCTCGCCCGGGCTCACCGGCCCTGGCCGATGCGCGGTTCGGTGCCGGCGATTAGGCGGCGGATGTTGCCGGAGTGGCGGTAGAACACGATCACGCCGACGGCCGCGGCCGCCAAGGCCGCATCCGCATCGCGCCAGGCGAGCATGAAGATCGGCGCCAGCGCAAAGGCGGCGAGGGAGCCGGCCGAGGACAGCCGGCTGAGCCGCGCCACCGCGAGCCACGTGGCGCAGCAGGCCAGGCCCGCCGGCCAAGCCATTGCGGCGATCGCGCCGAGCCCGGTCGCGACGCCCTTGCCGCCCTGGCCGCGCATCCAGATCGAGGTGCAGTGCCCTATTACCGCGACAACGCCGGCGACCAATGCCCAGGCCGGACCGGCCAGGGACCACGCCGCCAGCACCGCAACCGCTCCCTTGGCGGCGTCGAGCGCCAACGTCAGCGCCGCGATGCCTTTCCGCCCGGTCCGCAGCACATTGGTCGCGCCGATGTTGCCCGATCCGATGGCGCGAATGTCGCCAAGCCCGGCTGCGCGCGCGAGGAGCCAGCCGAACGGGATGGACCCGAGCAGATAGGCGAACGTCACGACCGCAACCGCTGTTGCACCGCCGGTCATCCGAACACCCGCCGCCCGGCCTTCCAGGTGCCGGCCACCCGGCCCTCCAGCGCGCGTCCGTCGAACGGGGTATTCGGCGCCTTGCCCGGCAGCGAACCGGCCTCGACCTTCCAGATGCGTTCCAGGTCGAACAGGCACAAGTCGGCCATGGCCCCCTTGGCAAGCCGGCCGGCGTCGATGCCCAGCACCCGCGCCGGCTGCGCCGTCAGCAGATCGAGCGCCCTGAGCAGTGGCAAGCCGTTGCCGTGCACCTGGGCCAGCGTCACGCCCAGCAAGGTCGCAAGCCCGGCGCCGCCAGGGGACGCCAGGGCAAAGGGCAGCCGCTTGTCGTCGGCGTCCCGCGGCTGGTGGTCCGACGCGACGGCGTCGACCGTGCCGTCCGCCAGGCCCTCGCAGACCGCGACCCGGTCGGACTCCGGCCGCAGCGGCGGCGACAGTTTCGCGTAGGTGCGGAAGTCGCCGATCGCCGTCTCGTTCAGGTCGAAGTACGGCGGGGCGGTGTCGCAGGTCACGTCGACTCCGTCCTGCTTGGCCCGGCGGATGAGCAACAGCGCCTCCGCGGTGGACACATGAGCGAAGTGCAGTGCCCCGCCAGTGAGCTGCGCGAGCCGGATGTCGCGGGCGACGAGGATGGCCTCCGCCGCGGCCGGAATGCCGGGGAGGCCCAGGCGGGTCGCGAGCTCGCCCTCGGTCGCGGCGCCGCCGTCGGCAAGGGCCGGGTCCTCGGGGTGCTGGACGATGCGGGCGCCGAAGCCGCGGGCGTAGGACAGGGCCAGCCGCATCATCCGGGCGTCGCCGATGGCGCGGCGTCCGTCGGTGAAGGCGACCGCCCCGGCTTCGCGCAGCAGGCCGATTTCCGCCATCTCCTTGCCCTGGCAGCCGCGGGTCACGGCGGCATAGGGCAGGATGTCCAGGCTGCCGGCCTCCTCGCCCCAGGCGCGCAACAGGCGGACGAGCGCCGGGTCGTCGATGGCGGGCAGGCTGTCCGGCAGGGCGGCAAGGGTGGTGATGCCGCTCGAAGCCGCGGCGGCGGCCGCCGAGGCGATGGTTTCGCGGTATTCGTAGCCGGGTTCGCCAAGGGCGGCGCGCATGTCGACGAGGCCCGGGCAGAGTATGGCGCCGTCTCCGTCGATGCTAGGCATGTCGGGGCGCCCGAGCCCGGGTCCGAAATCGGCGATGCGTCCGGCCTGCACCAGCAACTGGCCCGGCTGGTCGAGGCCGCTGGCAGGATCGATCAGGCGGACATTGGTGAAGAAAAGGTCAGCCATTGCGGCGTCCGCTGCGGGAAAGCACGTCCAGCACCGCCATGCGCACGGCGACGCCCATCTCGACCTGCTCGCCGATGACGCTGTGCGTGGGGTCGTCGGCGACGGCGCTGTCGATCTCGACGCCGCGGTTCATCGGGCCCGGATGCATCACCAGCGCGTCGGGCTTGGCCCAGGCGAGCTTCGCCGCGTCCAGGCCGAAAAAGCGGAAATACTCGCGGGCGCTGGGCACCAGGCCGCGCGACATGCGCTCGCGCTGCAGCCGTAGCATCATGACGACGTCGACGCCGCGCAGCCCGGCCTCCATGTCGTGAAACACCTCGACCCCAAGGGCGGCAACGGCCGCAGGGATCAAGGTCGGCGGCCCGATCACCCGCACCCGGCATCCCATGGCGCCCAGCAAATGGATGTTCGACCGCGCGACCCGGCTATGCGTCACGTCGCCGCAGATCGCCACCAGCAAGCCCTCCAGCGTGCCCCGGCGGCGGCGGAGGGTCAGCGCGTCCAGCAGCGCCTGCGTCGGGTGCTCATGCGTGCCGTCGCCGGCGTTGATCACGGCCGAGGAAACCTTTTGCGCCAAAAGGTTCGGCGCGCCGGACTGGTCGTGGCGCACCACCAGCAGGTCGCAGCGCATCGCGTTGAGGGTGGCGGCGGTGTCGAGCAGGGTCTCGCCCTTGTTCACGCTGCTGGTGGAGACCGACATGTTGATCACGTCGGCGCCGAGCCGCTTGCCGGCCAGCTCGAAGCTCGTGCGCGTGCGGGTGCTGTCCTCATAGAACAGATTGATCAGGGTGCGCCCGCGCAGCAGGTCGCGCTGGGTCTTGCCGGACCGGTTGAGCAGGACGTAGCTCTCGGCGAGGTCGAGCAGATAGGCGATCTCGGGCGGATGCATGCCCTCGATCGCGAGCAGATGGCGGTGCGGGTAGTGCATCAGCTTGCGGCTAGGGCGATGCGGGCCAGGGCCTCGTCACGGCCCAGGGCGGCGAGCGTCGCGTCGATGCCAGGGCTCATGGTGCTGCCGGTCAATGCGGCGCGCAGCGGCTGCGCGACCTGGCCCAGCTTGCGTCCGGCCGCCTCGGCAAAGCTCCGGAGCGCGGCGTCGAGGGCGCCTGCGGTGAAATCGGTCGCGGCGAGTGCGGGGGCGACCTGCTGCAGCGTCGCCTTGGCCTCGGGCGTCAGCAGCGCCAAGGCTTTCGCCTCAAATGGCAAAGGGGTAGGCCGGAGCAAGAACGCTGCACTTTCAGCCAGTTCGACCAAGGTCTTCGCACGCTCCTTCAACCCTGACATGAGCATGCGGATGCGCGCCGCGCCGATCTCGCCGGCATGCAAGCCATGCATCGCCGCGAGCCGCTGCACCACCTCGTGCGTCAGCCGATCATCGTCGGCCTGCCGCAGCCAGACGCCGTTGATGTGCAGAAGCTTGGAGAAATCCATCCGGCTCGCGGCCTTGCCGACCCCGTCCAGGTCGAACAGGCTGACGGCTTCGGGGCGGTCCAGCACCTCGGCGTCGCCATGGCCCCATCCGAGGCGGAGCAGGTAGTTGCACAAGGCTTCGGGCAGGAATCCCTGCTCGCGGTACTCCAGTACGCTGACGGCCCCGTGGCGCTTCGACAGCTTGGCGCCGTCCGCGCCGTGGATCATCGGCAGGTGGGCGAAGCGCGGCAGCTCCCAGCCCATGCCCTGATAGACCTGGATTTGCCGGAACGTGTTGGTCAGGTGGTCGTCGCCGCGGATCACGTGGGTGATGGCCATGTCATGGTCGTCGACGACGACGGCGTGCAGATAGGTCGGCGAGCCGTCGCTGCGTAGGATGATCATGTCATCGAGCTCGCAGTTGGCGACGCGGACGCTGCCTTGCACCAGGTCGTCCAACACCGTCTCCCCGGCCTGCGGCGCGCGGAGGCGGATGACCGGCTTTACGCCCGGCGGCGCTTCGGCCGGGTCGCGGTCCCGCCAGCGCCCATCGTAGCGGGGCGCACGGCCCTCGGCGACGGCGCGCTCGCGCATGTCCCGCAGCTCGCCGGGGGTGCAGAAACACAAATAGGCGTGGCCGCTGGCCAGCATTTGCTGGGCGACCTCGACGTGGCGGGCCTGCCGGGTGGACTGGAACACCGGCGGTTGGTCGGGCGAGAGGCCCAGCCAAGCCAGCGCGTCGAGGATGACCTGCGTGTTGGCGTCGGTGCTGCGCTCGCGGTCGGTGTCCTCGATCCGCAGCAGGTATTCGCCGCCGTGATGCCGGCTGAACAGGAAATTGAACAACGCCGCGCGGGCGCCGCCGATGTGGAGCTGGCCGGTGGGGCTGGGGGCGAAACGAGTGCGGACGGGCATGTGCGCTTCCTAACACGCCCAGTGACGGGACGCCCAGTGACGGGACGCCCAGTGATGGCGCCGGGAGTGCAATGTCTATACGATAACGCAAGGAGGTCCATTGCAACAGGCGATTGCGGCGTATGGCGCGCTACGGGCGACGTGGCTGCTTGCCCGGTGGCATAGCTGGATCGAGGCGGAGCGGGGCCGCTTCGTCCCTTGGCTGGCTGTTTTCATGGGTGCCGGGGTGCTCGCGTACTTCGATCAGCGCGCCGAGCCAAACGCCTGGGCGGGCGCTGCCGCTGTACTGATTGCCCTGCTGGCCTGCGTCGCGGCCTGGCGTGCGCCGGCCGGGCGGGCGCTCGCGTTGGCTGGGCTTGCGGCGGCACTTGGGTTCATGTCGGCGCAGGCGGCAACCTGGCGCGCCCTGCCGCTCGAGGCGCTGCCGACCCGGGCGGCCGTCTTGACCGGCGTCGTGCGTGGCGTGGACCTGCTGCCTGAGGGTCGCCGCGTGACGCTCGCCGGGGTGCGATTGGACCCGGACAAGCCGCCGATAGCCCGGCTGCTGCGGGTGCGCCTGCACCGGGCGGATATGGCCGCGATGGCTGCGGGCGACCGCGTGCGCGTGCGGGCCTTGATCCGTCCGCCCTCCTCGCCGGCGTATCCCGGCGGCTGGGATTTGCAGCGGGACGCGTTCTTTTCCGGGCTGGGCGGGTCCGGCTATGCGCTGAACCCATCCGAAATCCTGGAGCAGGCGCCGCCGCAGGGCACATCCGCCATGTTGCAGGGCGTGCGCGATTGGATTGCGGGCCGGGCGATCGCGGGCTTGCCGGGTCCGGCGGGCGCGATTGCGGCCACCTTGCTGACCGGCACGACGACCGCCATCCCGCAGCGCGACCGCGAGGCGTTCCGCGACTCGGGCCTGGCGCACCTTCTGGCAGTGGCCGGGCTGCATATCGGCATCGTCATGGGCCTGGTGATGGGCGCGACCCGGTTCGCGCTGGCGCTGTCCGAGCGTGCCGCCCTGCATTGGCCGACCAAGGCCATCGCTGCCGGGACGGCGCTCGCGGCCGGTGGCGCGTACCTGCTGCTGACCGGGGCGCATCTGCCGATCATGCGCAGCTTTGCCATGGCGTCATTGGTGACGCTGGGATTGCTGCTCGGACGCCGGGCGCTATCGCTGCGGGGCCTGGCGCTGGCGGCGTCCGTGCTGATGCTGATCGCGCCGAACGAGGTCGTGGGCGTGAGTTTCGGCATGAGCTTCTCCGCCGTCCTCGCGCTGATCGCGGGCTACGAGGCGTTGCGCCCGCTGTTGACCCGGCTGCACGGCCAGACGTGGCGCCGGCGCATGGCGTCGCATGTCGTGGCGCTCGCGTTGACCAGCATGCTCGCGGGGTCCGCCTCGGCCCCGTTCGGCGCCTACCACTTCGGCCACTTTCAACTGTATTTCATCATCGCCAACATCGCTGCCGTGCCGCTCACGGCGTTTTGGGTGATGCCGCTCGGACTGATCGCGCTGCTGCTGATGCCGGCCGGGCTCGAATGGCTGGCGCTGGCGCCGATGGGGTGGGGGATCGACGCTATCCTGTGGATCGCGCGGATGGTGTCGGCGTGGCCGGCTGCGACCATGGCCGTCCCGCACATGCCTGGCTGGGGCCTGTGCACGTTCAGCGTTGGGTTGGCTTGGCTGGGGCTTTGGCGCTCGCGCATGCGGCTGGCCGGCATTCCGGTCATGCTGCTCGGCTTGCTGTCGCCGGTCATGGCCCCCGCACCGGATATCCTGATCTCGTCGGAAGCCCGGCTGATCGCCGTTTGGGACGGGCACTATTACCTGCAGTCCCACTCGGGCGCGTCGCGCTTCATCCGGGACGCTTGGGAGACCCATCTCGCGTCCGGGCCGCTGCTGCCGCTGCGTACCGGCGAACCCCCGTCATGCGGCCCCGATGCATGCCGCCTTCTGCACGGGCGCGATCAGATCCTGGTCCTGCGCAGCACCGTCCGGCCGGATTGCACGGGGATCACGCTGCTGATTTCCGCCGAACCCGCGCGTGGGGAGTGTCCGGCGAGCATTCCCACTATCGACCGGTTCAGCGTCTGGCGGGACGGCGCCTTCGCCGTGTGGCTGACGGACGCCGGGCCACGCATTTTGTCTGACCGCGCCGACCGCGGCTCCCGGCCATGGGTCCCGGGCTTGCCGACACCAAGCCGGTCGGTGCCCAATCTGCCGATGGCGCCGGCGGACGACCTGCCGCCCGCCACGGCCGAATAACTAATACCGTCGCAGCAGCGCCACCAGGCTGCCCTGCACCTTGACCCGGTCGGCGGGGAAAATGCGTATCTCATGCCGCTGGTTCGCAGGCTCCAGCGCCACCGAATTGCCGCGCCGGCGCAGCCGCTTCAGCGTCACCTCGGCATCGTCGATCAGCGCCACGATAATCTGGCCATTATCCGCGGTGTCGCCCTTGCGGATCACGACGGTATCACCGTCGAGGATGCCGGCCTCGATCATCGAGTCGCCCGCGACCTCGAGCGCGTAGTGCTCACCGTTGCCCAATAGCGCCAGCGGCACCTCGATCTGCGCGCCCTGGTCGCGCAACGCCTCGATCGGCAAACCGGCGGCGATGCGGCCATACAGCGGCAGATGCACAGCCGCCGCCTCGTTGGCCGCGCGGACGGCGGGGAAGCGCCCCGAGAAATCGCCGCGGATGACATTCGGGGCAAATGGCGCCGGCGCAGCCGCCTCCATGATGTCCCGCCCGTTCTCGTTTGGCAGCCGCACCACTTCAAGCGCCCGGGCACGATGATGGCGCCGGCGCAGGAATCCGCGCTCCTCAAGCGCTGAGATCAACCGATGGATGCCGGACTTCGACCGAAGCTGCAAAGCCTCTTTCATTTCCTCGAAGCTCGGGGAAAATCCGGTCGACTTCAAATGGGCGTCGATAAAGCTCAGCAGCTCGTGCTGTTTACGCGTCAACATGGCAGTTCTCTTTCGCTCCCGGCATGGGGGCAGCAGACACAGTGAAACACATCTAGAACAAAGCAGCAACCCACTTTGTTCTATATTGGTTCGCCGCACCGCGTCAACGGCTTTCCAGATTACAGCCCAAGCGTGTCGAGGCGCACGACCGGGACCATCGCCCCCGCCGGCAACTCCGGTGCATGGGGCGGACGCAAAATCAGGCAACCGGCGAGGGACAGCAAGCGCAACAGGGATGAGTCCTGACGCTCGAACGGTGTCGCGACCAGGCCGCCGGCCGCATCGTCCAGGAGCGTGCCACGCAGGTGATCGGCCCGGTGGTCGTTCGCCGGGACCGGCGCGCCCAGCCGCGCCTCGGTTGTGGGCAGGCCGCCATCCGGCAGGCCGGCAAGCCGGGCGAGGGCCGGCAGCAGGAACAGCACCGCGCAGACGAATGCCGAAACCGGATTGCCCGGCAGCCCCAACACCGGCACCCCGCCCAGCCGTCCGAACAGCAGCGGCTTGCCGGGCCGCATGGCGATGCGCCAGAAATCCAGTGCGAACCCGCGGCTGGCGAGGCTGGCCTGCACTAGGTCGTGCTCGCCCACGCTGGCCCCTCCCGTCGTGACCAGGAGGTCGATGCCCGAGAGCTGGTCGGCGACGGAGGCGATGGCGGCGGGGTCGTCCGGCGCAATCGGCAACACGACGGGAACGCCGCCGCCGGCCCGCACCAATGCCGCGAGCGCGTGCGCATTGGAGCTGACGATGCCGCCGGCGCCCACGGGCTCGCCAGGCAGCGACACTTCGTCGCCGGTCGCGAGGATGCCGATGCAGGGCTGCCGGTGCACTTCGACCCACGGGTGGTTGCCCGCCGCGATGAGCCCGACCGACCGCGCGCCGAGCCGCGTGCCGCTTGCAATCAAGGTGTCGCCCTGGCGGAAATCCTGGCCGGCCCGGCGGATATGCCGCCCGGGCTGCGCGGCCTCCCGGACTTCTATCCAGTCATCCGAGCGGTCGACGTCCTCCTGCGGCAGCACGGCGTCCGCGCCGCCGGGCACGACGCTGCCGGTGAACAGCCGCACCGTTTCGCCGTCGCCGACCCGGCCTGCGTATGGCCGGCCTGCCGGGGCACTGCCGACCACCTTGAGCCGCCCTCCGGCAATCCCGTCCGGCGCACGGAGGGCGTAGCCGTCCATGGCCGACATATCCGCAGGCGGCTGGGTGAGCCGGGCGATGATCGGCGACGCGAGGACACGGCCCCAAGCGCTTGGCAATGCGACTACTTCGGCCGGAGTGGGGTGGAGGAGCGCCAGGACGCGCGCACGGGCCTCGTCGACCGAAAGCATCGCCTCAGTCCTGCCGGAAATCGCCGGATTTGCCGCCCGCCTTGTGCACCACGCGCAGCCCGTCGATGCGCATGCCGCGGTCGATGGCCTTGCACATGTCATACACGGTCATTGCGGCGACGCTCGCGGCCATGAGCGCCTCCATCTCGACCCCGGTGCGGCCCGTCGTGCGGACGGTCGCGGCGATGTCGACGCCGCCGCCGGACGCCGATGGCCCGAGGTCGAGCGTGACCGCGGCAATCGGCAACGGATGGCAGAGCGGGATCAAATCCGCCGTGCGCTTCGCCGCCATGATGCCCGCCAGCCGCGCCGTGCCCAGCACGTCGCCCTTCTTGGCTTCCCCGGACATGATGACCCGCAGCGTTTCCGGCTGCATGACCACGCTGGCCCGGGCGGTCGCGGTCCGGGCGGTCTCGGCCTTGCCGGACACGTCCACCATGACGGCACGGCCTTCGACGTCGAAATGCGTCAACCCGGCCATCACGCCTTGCCCAGCAGGGCACGCGTCGCAGCGCCCACGTCTGGTTCCCGCAACAGGCTTTCGCCCACCAGGAAGCACGACGCCCCGGCCTCGGCTAGGCGCCGCACGTCGGCATGGGTGCGGATGCCGCTCTCGGCGATCAGGAACCGGTCGGACGGCACATGCGGCGCGAGTTCCGCCGTTGTTTCCAAATCGGTCTGCAACGTCTTGAGATTACGGTTGTTGATGCCGATCAACGAGGTTTCCAACCCCAAAGCGCGGTCCAGCTCGGCGCGGTTATGCACCTCGACCAGCACATCCATGTCGAGCGCCCGCGCCAGCTCCTCAAGCTCGCGCGCCTGATGGTTGGTGAGCGCGGCCATGATCAGCAGGATGCAATCGGCGCCCATCAGCCGGCTCTCATAGACTTGCCAGGCGTCCAGCATGAAATCCTTGCGCAATACCGGGAGCGGCACCGCCGCCCGGGCCTGTTTCAGATGCTCCGCCGAGCCTTGGAAATACGGCGCGTCGGTCAGCACGGACAAGCAGGCCGCGCCCGCATCGGCGTAGGCTCGGGCCAAAGCCTCAGGGTCGAAATCCGGCCGGATCAGCCCGGCGGACGGCGACGCCCGCTTGATCTCGGCGATCAACCCATAATCCCCTTTGGCGACCGCCGCCTTCAGCGTATGGCCGAAGTTGCGGGTTGAACTACGCTCTATTTTCAGACGTTTGGCGAGCGACGCGGTCGGCGTTTCCGCGCGGCGCCGCTCGACCTCGGTCAAGGTTTCCGCACAAATTTGGGCCAATGCGTCGGGAAGGGCGACATCCATCACATTGCTCCAACTGGCATCAGGCAGTTGCCTGCCGCAATTTGTCTAACGCAGCGCTGGCGGCCCCGTTGTCAATCGCCGCCGCCGCAAGTGCCACGCCCGACCGCAAATCGTGCGCCAAACCGGCAATTATAAGCGCCGCGGCGGCGTTGAGCAGCACAGTATCGCGATATGGCCCGGCTTGCCCCTGCAGCAAAGCACCCAGGGCTGCGGCGTTCACCGCGGCGTCGCCACCGTGGATCGCCCCGATCGGCGCGCGCGACAACCCGGCATCCTCGGGCGTCACGACGAAGTCCCGGCATTCGCCGTCATGCAGGGCGACGACCTGGTTCTCGCCCGCGACGGTCAGTTCATCGAGGCCTTGGCCATGCACCAGCCAGGCGCGTTCGGTGCCGAGCGCATGAAGGGTTTCGGCCATCGGACGCAGCCAGCTCGGGTCATAAACGCCCGTCAGTTGCCGGCGCACCCGGGCCGGGTTGGCGAGCGGGCCCAGCAGATTGAAGATCGTGCGGGTGCCAAGCTCGACCCGCGGACCCGCGGCATGGCGCAGCGCCGCGTGATGCCGGGGCGCGAACAGGAACACGCAGCCGGCGGCGGCCAGCGCGCCCTGCAGCCGGCCGAGCGGCACGTCGACATTCACGCCCAGCGCCGCCAGCACGTCCGCCCCGCCGGTCCGCGACGACAGCGCGCGGTTGCCGTGCTTCGCGACCGGCACCCCGCAACCGGCCACCACGAACGTCACCGCCGTGGACACGTTCAGGGTGCCTGAATTATCGCCGCCGGTGCCGCACACGTCGACAGCGCCCGGCGGCGCCTCGATGGCGGTCATCCGGGAGCGCATCGCCCGAACCGCCCCGGTCAGCTCCGCCACGGTTTCCCGCCGCACTCGCATTGCCATCAGCAGCCCGGCGATCTGCGCCGGGGTCGCCTCTCCGGACATGATGATCCCGAAAGCCGCCTCCGCCTCATCGGCCGACAGCGTGCCGCCGGCTGCGAGCTGGGCCAGGACTGGTTTCAGGGACGACATGCGGAGTGGGATTTAGGCGGCTTGCGCAGGCATGTTCGATCCGCGCGCCAGGGCCAGGAAGTTCGCCAGGATGTCGTGCCCGTGCTCGGAGGCGATGCTTTCCGGATGGAACTGCACGCCGAACAGCGGCAGCGTGCGATGGCGGAGGCCCATGATGGTGCCGTCCTCCGTCCAGGCGGACGGGACCAGCGCATCGGGCAGGGTGCCGGGCTGGACGACCAGGCTGTGATAGCGCGTGGCCTGGAATGGGCTGGGCAAACCGGCGAACAGTCCGGTGCCGTCGTGCCTGACGGCGCTGAGCTTGCCGTGCATCGGCTTGTCGGCGCGGATGACCCGTCCGCCAAACGCTTGCCCGATCGCCTGATGCCCCAGGCAGACGCCCAGCAATGGAATGCGCCCTGCGGCTGCCGAGATCAGGTCCAGGCAGATGCCGGCCTGGTCCGGGGTGCAGGGACCCGGCGAGAGCACGATGGCCTCGGGCGCCAGCGCCAGCGCGTCCTCGACCGAAATCGCGTCGTTGCGCCGGACAGTGCAGCGCACGCCCAGGTCGCCCAGGAAATGCACCAGGTTAAAGGTGAAGCTGTCGTAATTGTCGATCAGTAGGATCATGGAATCAGGCTTTCAACGCTGCGAAACGGACCGCCTCGTCGGCGGCGCGGAACAGGGCGCGGGATTTCTGCCGGGTCTCCTCGTATTCGCCGGCGGCCGTGCTGTCGGCGACCACGCCGCCGCCGGCCTGCACATACATGGTGCCGTCCTTCACCACCGCGGTGCGCAGCCCGATGCAGGTGTCCATGGTGCCGTTGGCGGCGAAATAGCCGATGCACCCGGCGTAGATGCCGCGCCGGGTCGGCTCCAGCTCCTCAATGATCTGCATGGCGCGGATTTTCGGCGCGCCGGTGAGCGTGCCCGCGGGGAAGCCGGCGATCAGCGCGTCGAGCGCGTCGAGCCCTGGCTGCAGCCGGCCCTCGACCGTGGACGACATGTGCATCACGTGGCTGAACCGCTCCACCGCGAACGACTCCGTCACCCGCACGCTGCCCAATTCGGCCACCCGGCCCACGTCGTTGCGTCCGAGGTCGAGCAGCATCAGGTGCTCGGCGCGCTCTTTGGGGTCGGCCAGCAGGTCGGCCTCGTATTGCAGGTCTTCGGCGCGGGTGACGCCGCGCGGCCGCGTGCCGGCGAGAGGCCGTATGGTCACGATCCCGTCGCGGAGGCGGACCAGGACCTCGGGGCTGCTGCCGACGATCGCGAAGCCGCCGAAATCGAGGAAGAACAGGAACGGCGCCGGGCTGATGCGCCGCAGGGCGCGATACAGCGAGAACGGCGGCAGGGCGAACGGCACCGAGAAGCGTTGGCTCGGCACGACTTGGAAGGCGTCGCCGGCGGTGATGTACTCCTTCATGCGGTCGACGATGCCCATGAACTCGTCGCGGGTCATGTTCGACGCCGGCTCCGGCTGCGGCGGCAGCGCGACGGGAGGCGCGGCGTGGGGCAGGGGGCGCAGCAGCGCGGCGTCGGCCTGCGCCAGGGCGGCTTGCGCGAGGCCCCATGCCTGCGCGGCGGACACGCCGGGTTGCGGATAGATCGGCGCGGCGAGCGTCAGTTCATCCAGCACGTTGTCGAACACGGCGAAGATCGTCGGACGGATCAGTATGGCCTCGGGCATGCCCAGCGCGTCGGTGTTCTTCTCCGGCAGACGCTCCATTAGGCGCACCATGTCGTAACCGAGGTAGCCCACCAGCCCGCCCAGCATCGGCGGCAGGTGCTCCGGCAGGTCGAGCTGGGCCTCGTTGATCAGGGCGCGCAGGCTCTCGATCGGTGGGCGCTCGTCCGGCACGAAGGCGTGCGGGGCGGACCTGGCGTGCCGGTTCACCTCGGCACGGCCGCCGCGGCAGCGCCAAACCAGGTCCGGCTCCATGCCGATGATCGAATACCGGCTGCGCGCGGACCCGCCCTCGATGCTTTCCAGCAGAAAGGCATTGGGACGGCCGGCGGCGAGCTTCAGGAATGCCGCGACCGGGGTCTCGAGGTCGGCGACCCCGGTGGCCCAAACCAGCGTGCCGCGCCCGGCGGCATAAGCGGCGCTGAATGCGGTCTGGGTCGGCGAGGCAGAGGCGTTCATGCTGGTTCGCTCAAGGTTGCAAAACGGTGTCGAGCACGGTGCGGTTCACCTGCGGCTTGGCCTGCTCGCGCAGGGCGGCGGCGAAGGTCATCTCGATATCCTGGCCGATCGCCTGGGTCAGCGCCGTCCGTATCTGCGCCATCCCGGACGGATCGGCGGCGGGGTCGGGCTCTTTGACCCCGCCCAACGCCAACACATAGAACGCGTCGGGCGTCTCGATCATCGTCGTTTCGCCCGGCTTCAGGCTGAACAGCGGTTCGACAATCTGCGCCGGCACGCCGGGCGTCGGCTGCGCCCGCATGACCGGCGGCGAGCTTTGCAGGCGCTGCCCGGCGACCGTCGCCGCGTCATCGAGGCTGCCAGCGGTTTTCGCGGCGGCCATCAGGCTTGCGGCGGCCCGTTCCTGCTCCTTCCGCCGGGCGTCGCGCGTCCAGTCCTCGCGCACCTGCGCTTCGACCTCGGCGAACGGTTTCAAGGCGGCGGGGGTGGCGTCTTCCACCGTCACGGCGAAATACGACTGGTCGGGGCCTTCCGTCATGTTCGGCGCATCGCCCTTGGATGCCGCGAAGGCTGCGGTCAGCAGCGCCTGGCGCAGGGCCGGGGAGCCTGGGATCGGCGCAGGCATGCCGGCCGGCGTGATGCCCTGAGCGTTCAATGTGCCGGTCACCGCGGCCACCCCGAGGTCGGCAGGCAGGTCGTCCAGGCTCGGGCTGGCGGACAGCGCGTCCTCGAGCTTGTTGGCGCGGGCGTAGACCTGGTCCAGGGCACGCTCGCGGGCCAGCTTGGCGCGTATCTCGTCCGTGGCCTGGGCCAGCGTGCGGTCGGAACCTGGCGTCATTTTGGTGACCCGGAACACCTGCCAGCCGAGCGCGGACTGGATCGGGCCGGTCACGGTGCCCACAGGCGCCGCGAACACGGCGGCGCCGAGTTCGGGGGACGGGAATTCGGACGTGGCGGCGTCGTCCAGCGAGGCCGAGGACGCGCCGGCGGCGGCGGCGGCCTTCTGCACGGCGTCCCAGTCGGAGATGGCAGTCCAGGTGGCCGCGATTTCCTTTGCCCGCGCCTCATCCTGCGCCACCACCACCTCGACGGAGCGCTTGCCGGGCGTCACGTATTCCGCCTTGTGCTGCTTGTAATAGGCGTTGATGTCGGCGTCGGGCACGTCGATGTCGCGCGCGACCGTCTCAGGCGACAGGATCACGGCTTTGATGCGGCGGAACTCGGGGGCGCTGTAGCGGTCGGCGTTGTTGCCGTAGAAGCGCTGCAGGTCGGCCTCGGTCGGCGCAGGCGGTTCGGCCGCGGCGGCGAAGGGCAACTCGACATATTGCGCCACCCGGGTCTCGCGCTGGAAGGCGAAGACCTGCTGGGTCACGACGGCAGGCGGGGCGGCGCCGACCTGGATCGCCTCCATGAGCTGCCGCTGGCCGAGGTCGGAGCGCATCAGGTCGAGGAGGTGCGGCTCGGTGAGGTTATTGCTGCGCAGCACGGCCTCGAAGCGTTGGCGGTCGAACGCGCCGTTGGCGCCGCGGAAGGCTGGGACGCTGAAAACCGCCGCCCGCAGCGCGTCGTCCGGCACCGTCAGGCCCAGGCGGTCGACCTCGTTCTGAATGGCGGCCTGCACCACCAGCCGGTCCAGCACCTGCCCAGCTACCGCCTGGCGGATGGCCGGGGTCGGCTCCGTCTTGCCGCCCAGCATGTGGGTGACCTGCGCCAACTGCGTCCGCAGCGCCGCCTGGAACTCGGGCGCCTCGATGCTGCGTCCGCCGACGGTGGCGACGGCGTTGTCATGGCCGACATTGCGCACGACATCGGCGACGCCCCAGAGTCCGAACGAGGCGATCAACACGATGAAGAACGCCCGGGCGACCCAGGTGCCGAGGAAACTGCGGATCAGGGAAAGCATGCGTCAGGCATCCAGTGAACGGGGCCGCACCATAGGGAGGCCCGGAAGATTTTGCCAGATGGCGGTTTTTGCCGTTAGCAATGAGAATGGCGGATGCCGATGAAAGGACACGCGTTGCAGCAACTGATCGCCGGGAACTGGAAGATGAACGGCTTGCGGGCCGAGGCGCTCGCACTCGCGGCGGCATTGCGGGGGGGCGCGGCGGGGTGCGAACTGCTGGTCTGCCCGCCCGCGACCGTGCTGGCCGCGGTGGCGGAGGCGCTGGCCGGCACCGCGGTGATGGTCGGCGGGCAGGACTGCCATGCGGACCCCTCGGGCGCGCATACCGGGGACATCTCGGCGCCGATGCTGCGGGACGCCGGGGCCCGGTGGGTGATCCTGGGACATTCGGAGCGCCGCAGGGATCACCACGAGACGGATGCGCAGGTGCGAGGCAAGGCGGCGGCGGCGCAGGCGGCCGGGCTGCAGACCATCGTCTGCGTCGGGGAAACGGACCAGGAGCGTTCGACGGGACAGGCGCAAGCCGTCGTCGCGCGTCAGTTGGCGGACAGCCTGCCGCTGGAATACGCCGGGGCCATCGCCTACGAACCGATCTGGGCGATCGGCACCGGCCAGACCGCGACGGAGGCGGACATCATCGCCATGCACGCCGCCATACGGGCCGACCTGGTGGCGCGGCATGGGAATGGCGAGGCAATCCGTATCCTGTATGGCGGCTCCGTCAAGGCCGACAACGCCGCCGCAATCCTTGCGCTTCCGGAGGTCGGCGGCGCGCTGGTGGGCGGCGCCAGCCTAGTCGCCGCGGACTTCCTGGCGATTGCGTCCGCGGCGCTATCCAAGGCCGGCCAGCCCGGCTAGACAGCTTCCGTCGAAATGGAAACCGAAACCATGGCCACTGGATTGCTGATCATCCACCTTGTCGTCACCCTGGCTCTCATCGGCGTCGTGCTGATCCAGCGCAGCGAGGGCGGCGGCCTGGGCATCGGCACGACGCAGGGCATGGGCGGCTTCATGTCCGGGCGCGGGACCACCAACCTGCTGACCCGCACCACGGCGGTGCTCGGCACGGCGTTCTTCGCGCTGTCCCTGACGCTCGCGCTGCTCAACCGCGGCACGTCCGGCGTCGGGCGGTCGTTGCTGGACAACCCGCCGGTCACTGCGCCGGCGACGCCGGGCGATGCCGTGCCAACGCCGGCGCCAAAAGGCCCGGCGGTGCCGACGAACTGACCTGCGCGTGAGGGGGTTCCCGTTCGGGATGCTTCCGCGGTATCACAGGCCCCCATGACGCGGTTCGTATTCATCACCGGCGGCGTGGTCTCCTCATTGGGCAAGGGCGTGGCCTCGGCGGCGCTGGGCGCGCTGTTGCAGGCGCGCGGCTATTCGGTGCGGCTGCGCAAGCTCGACCCTTATTTAAACGTCGATCCCGGCACCATGAGCCCGTACCAGCACGGCGAGGTGTTCGTGACCGACGACGGGGCGGAGACGGACCTCGACCTTGGCCATTACGAGCGGTTCACCGGCGTTCATGCGGCCCGCACCGACAATGCGACGACCGGGCGCATCTACTCCGACGTGATCGCCAAGGAGCGGCGCGGGGATTATCTGGGCGCCACCGTCCAGGTCATCCCGCACATCACCGACGCGATCAAGGAGGCGATCACCCGCGACGCCGACGGCGTGGATTTTGCCCTGATCGAGATCGGCGGCACGGTCGGCGACATCGAGGGGCTGCCGTTTCTCGAAGCGATCCGGCAGCTCGGCAACGACCTCGGGCCGGAGCGGACGATGTTCGTCCACCTGACGCTGGTGCCGTACATATCCTCGGCCGGCGAGCTGAAGACCAAGCCGACGCAGCATTCGGTGAAGGAATTGCTCAACGTCGGCATCCAGCCGCAGATGCTGCTCTGCCGCTGCGACCGGCAAATCCCCGAGGCGGAACGCCGCAAAATCGCGAGCTTTTGCAACGTGCGCCCGCAGGCGGTGATCGCGGCGCTCGACGTCGACACCATCTATGCCGTGCCCATCAGCTATCACGCCGAGGGCATGGACCGCGAGGTGCTGCGCCACTTCGAGCTGCCGTTCGAGACCGAGCCGGACCTTTCGCCGTGGCAGCGCATCGTCGACATCGTGCGCGGCCCCGATGGCGAGGTGCGGATCGCCGTCGTCGGCAAGTACACCGACCTGCTCGACAGCTATAAAAGCCTGGGCGAGGCGCTGACCCATGGCGGGATCAAGAACCGCGTCCGGGTGCAACTCGATTGGGTCGACAGCGAGATCTTCGAGACGCCCAACGCCGTGCTCCGGCTCGAGGGCGTGCACGGCATCCTGGTGCCCGGCGGATTTGGCGAGCGCGGCACCGAGGGCAAGATCGCCGCAGTGCGCTTCGCCCGCGAGCGCCGGGTGCCGTTCCTCGGCATCTGCTTCGGCATGCAGATGGCGGTGATCGAGTGCGCCCGGAATATGGCGGGGCTGCCGGACGCCTCGTCGACCGAATTCGGGCCGTGCGGCAACCCGGTTGTCGGCCTGCTGACCGAATGGGCGCGCGGCAACGAGGTCGAGCGGCGGGCCGAAGGCGGCGACCTCGGCGGCACCATGCGCCTGGGCGCGTACCCAGCGCGGCTCGAGCCCGGCTCGCTGGCCAGCCGGATTTACGGCAACGTCGCGACGATCCATGAACGGCACCGGCACCGCTGGGAGGTCAATGTGCACTACCGCGAGCAACTCGAAGCCACTGGGCTGCGCTTTTCCGGCATGTCGCCCGACGGCATCCTGCCGGAGATCGTCGAGCTGCCGGCGCATCCGTGGTTCATCGGGGTGCAATACCATCCCGAGCTGAAATCGAAGCCGCTCGATCCGCATCCGCTGTTTTCCGGCTTTATCGCCGCCGCCGTGAAGCAATCCCGCCTTGTCTGAGACCGAATGCATGTCGTCCGAGTCCGGCCTGCCGGAAAGCCGCATCGTCCGCGTGCTCGACATCGAGATCGGCAACGAGCTGCCGTTTGTGCTGATCGCCGGGCCGTGCCAGATCGAGTCGGAGGCGCATGCGTTCGAGACCGCCGAGGCGTTGCACGAAATCGCGCAGGCGGCCGGCGTGCCGCTGGTGTATAAATCGAGCTTCGACAAGGCCAACCGCACCAGTGCCAGCGCCGCCCGGGGCGTCGGCATCGTCCGCGGATTGACGATCCTGGCCGGCGTGCGCGAGCGGTTCCGCATCCCGGTGCTGACCGACGTGCACTCCGCCGACCAGTGCGACCCGGCGGCGGAGGCCGTCGATATCCTGCAGATTCCGGCCTTCCTGTGCCGCCAGACCGACCTGCTGACCGCCGCCGGGGAGACTGGGCGGGCGGTGAACGTCAAAAAGGGCCAGTTTCTGGCGCCCTGGGATATGGCGCACGTGGCCGCCAAGATCGCCGAGACCGGCAACGAGAGCATCCTGCTGACGGAACGCGGCGTCAGCTTCGGATACAACACGCTCGTCACCGATTTCCGCGGATTGCCGGTGTTGGCGCAGGCCGGCTACCCCGTCGTGTTCGACGCGACCCACAGCGTGCAGCAGCCCGGCGGGCACGGTGGTTCGTCCGGCGGGCAGCGCGAGTTCGCCCCGGTCCTGGCCCGCGCGGCGCTGGCGGTCGGCGTCGCGGCGCTGTTCATCGAGACGCACCGTGACCCAGACCATGCGCCGAGCGACGGACCCAACATGATCCCGCTGCACGCCATGCCGGCCCTGATTGCGCGGCTGCGGGCGCTGGATGATTTCTGCAAAGCCGCCACCCTCATCGATTGGACGGACCTGCCATGAGCGCCATCGCCGACATCGCCGCCCGCGAGATACTGGACAGCCGGGGCAATCCGACCGTCGAAGTCGACGTGGTGCTGGATAGCGGCGTCATGGGCCGCGCCGCGGTCCCGTCGGGCGCCAGCACGGGCGCGCACGAGGCGGTCGAGCTGCGCGACGGCGACAAGGCGCGCTATGGCGGCAAGGGCGTGCTGACCGCCTGCGCCAGCGTCGAGGGCGAGATCTTCGACGCTATCGGCGGCATGGACCCGTCCGACCAGGTCCGGCTCGACGAGATCATGAT
Source organism: Acetobacteraceae bacterium (assembly GCA_965277495.1). Classification (GTDB taxonomy): domain Bacteria; phylum Pseudomonadota; class Alphaproteobacteria; order Acetobacterales; family Acetobacteraceae; genus CAHJXG01. The sequence goes on from OZ255824.1 coordinate 4,588,266, forward strand.
CGACCTGGACGGCACGCCCAACAAGTCGCGGCTGGGGGCGAACGCGATCCTGGCGGTGTCGCTCGCGCTGGCCAAGGCGGCGGCGGCGGATTTGGGCGTGCCGCTGTACC